>NZ_JABJRA010000010.1 GCF_013155365.1 Nocardioides sp. zg-DK7169 | reverse complement strand
CAACCGCCGGCGTCGCCAACGAGGCCTCGGCAAGCTCACCCCGGTCGAGTTTGAGATGATCTACGCGATCTCAGAAGCGGCCTGATCCCCGCAAACCCCGAGTGTCAACAAGACCGGGGGCAGTCCCAAACCGTCCAAACCGAGGTTCTGCGCCTGGGCGATGACATCGATGGACTGGTACGTCGAGAAGACGACCGTCATCCGCTCCTTGGCGTACTTCCCGACCGCCATCCGCTCCACCAGCGTCTGGGCATCGGTGGTCGCGGGCTCGGTGAGGTCGATGGTCGGCATGTCGGCGTCGTCAGTGCTGACCTTGCGCCCCACCCGGACATCAGAGCAGACCGCGAACGGCCGGATGTCGACTTCGGTGTTCGCCATCCACTCGCGCAGGCTCTGGGATAGCAACTGGATGGACGGGACCAGGAACAGGACACGTCCACCCGCGCCGACGAGTTCCTCGGCGATCTTGAGCGAGGTGTAGGTCTTGCCGGTGCCACAGGCCATGATGAGTTTCCCGCGCTCGTGGCTGCGGAACCCGCCGAAGACGTCATGAAGGGCGCGCTCCTGGTGCGGGCGTAGCGCCTTCTTCCCGGTCGAGACCAGGACCTCGGGGGTGGTCCAGGAGTACTGCGACCAGTCGAACGCGGACTCGTCGAGCCAAGCGATATCAACGCGCTGCACCGGCACGGCCTGGTGGGCGAGCGTGTCGGTGGCGTTCGGGGACCACGCCTTGGCCGTGTCGAAGATGTAGCGCCGTGTGAACTCCTTGCCTCCCGAGGCGGAGAGGAAGGAGTCGATGTCGCCCTTCGCCACGGTGGAGCCGGGGGCATAGAACTTGCACTGGATGGCGGCGTACCCATCCTCGTCGCGCAAGGCGGCGACCAGGTCGATGCCCGTGTCCGGACGCCCTTCGCGGCCCGGCCATTCGGTCCAAAGCCACACGTCGGAGAACCGGTTCGCCCACTCGGGGTCGTTGAGCAGATAGGTCTTGATGAGGCGCTCGAACTTGTCGCCCTTGTCGCGCTCGTCGAGCGCCTGGGTGCGGAGGTCGCCGAGAACCTCGTAGATCGTCGCAGTCACGCGTACAGAGTCTGCCTCACGGGACGCGCTGACGCGCCGTTCCCCCGTGACTCGCGCGCGGACCCTGGTCGCCGCGCCAGACACTCTCCCGACCTGAGTGGCGTTCAATTACCGGGCAATCACCGGGTAGAGGCGAGACAGTCGGAATAGCAGGAGGCCCTGTCCAGCAAACCTGCTGGTCAGGGCCTCCTGCTTGAGCCGCCTGTCGGAATCGAACCGACGACCTAATCATTACGAGTGATTCGCTCTACCGACTGAGCTAAGGCGGCGCGTCGCCCGGCACGCCGGACAACCCGGCAGAGCATACCGACGCCCCGACCGGGGCGCGAAACCGGCACCCGCTCCGGCATCTCGATCGGGGCCAGGTCAGGCCCCGACCTCAGGCGACGAGCTCGACCTCGCGCGGACGGCGGGAGTCGGCGACGAGGCGCAGCGGCGCGGACTGGGTGGCGCCGCACCAGCAGGTGAAGGTGGCGACGGGACCGTGCGCACCGGCGGCGACCGCGGTGACCTGGCTGGGGAAGATGAGCTGGCGCTTGTCGCAGGCGCTGCAGACGTGGGTGAACACCGCGGTTCCTTTCCGTGGGTGCGAACGGGGACGACTTCATCGTCCCCCGGACTCACCACAAGGGGTAGCCTCGGTTTCCTCGGACCCACATAGGTTGTCCCTATGCTTTCGCTGCACCAGCTGACCTGCTTCCTCGCGACGTACGAGCACGGCTCGCTCACCGCGGCCGCCGAGCACCTCGGCTACGCGCAGCCCTCGGTCTCCGAGCAGATCCGCAGCCTCGAGCGCACGCTCGGCGTGGAGCTCTTCCGCCGCGTCGGCCGCGGCGTCGTCCCCACGGACGCCGCCGAGTCGCTGCGGCCGCACGCCGAGCAGGCCCTCACCGCGGTCCGCGAGGCACAGCAGGCCGTGCAGCAGGTCCGCTCGCTGGAGACCGGGACCATCCGGTTCGGGATGTTCGGCACCGCGCGGCTGTACGCCGGCGCCGGCCTGGTCGCCGACGTCCTCGCCCGACATCCCGGCGTCCGGGTAGAGCTGGTCGGCCAGAACTCCCTCGACGTCCAGGACGACCTGCGCCGCGGACGCCTGGAGGCGGCGATGATCGCGGTCTCGAGCGCGACCAGCGAAGGCCTGACGATCACCCCGGTCGCCCGCGACGAGCTGGTCTACATCAGCAGCGACCCCGACCGCCTCACCACCCCGCTCACCGCGCACCGACTGGCGCAGGCCTCACTGGTGATGCCGGAGACCACGTGGCGGGCGCGCGACTCCACCCGGATCGTGCTGCGCCGGATGCTGCACGAGACCGGACGCAACCCGCAGACCCGCATCGAGGTCGAGGACGTCGAGACGGCGGTCGAGCTCGTGGGGATGGGGCTGGCCGACTCGGTGGTCAACAAGGGCGCCGCGCTCCAGCTGCTCCCCCGCCTGGCCCCCGACGCCGGCTGGGTCTCGCTGCGGCCGCGCCAGTACGACACGCTCGCCATCGTCCACCGCACCGGCGCGACCCTCTCCCCCGCCGCGCAGCTGATGATCGAGCTGGCCACCGCCCGCATCCAGGCGATCGCGGACCCCGTCCGCACCCGCTGACCCCCCGCGGCGGCAGGTGGCCGAGGCGGCCGCTCAGCAGCGCTGGCCGTCCTCCGGCACCGTGCCGTCGATGAGGTAGGCCTCCACGATCTCGTCGACGCACGCGTTGCCGGCGTTGTAGCCGGTGTGCCCGTCGCCGTCGCGGGTGAGCAGGACGCCGGACTCCAGCGTGTCGGCCAGCGCCACGGACCACTCGTACGGCGTCGCGGGGTCCCGGGTGGTGCCGATGACCAGGATCGGCGCTGCGCCCTCGCCGCGGATGTCGAGCGGCTCCTCCTCGGAGCGGGCCGAGTAGCCCACACAGCCCAGCAGCCCCCAGGCGAAGACCCGTCCGAAGGTGGGCGCGGCCTCGTCGAAGGCCGCGAACTCCTCCGGGATCCGCCCGGCCGGCACCGAGGCCGGGTCGTCGAGGCAGCGCACGGCGACGATCGCCTCGGTGGAGTTGTCGAGGTAGCCGTCCGGGCCGCGCGAGGCGTAGCTGTCGGCCAGCAGCTGCAGGACGGTGCCGTCGCCGTCGAAGGCGCGCTGGAGCGCCTGGTCGAGCAGATCCCAGTACGTGCGGTTGTAGAGCGGCGTCGCGATGCCGAGGAACGCCGTGCCCGGCCCGACCTCGCGCCCGTCCTGGGTCGGCAGCGGCTTGGCGTCGAGGTCGTCGAGGAGCCCGGAGATCCGCTCCAGCCCAGCCTCCACGGAGTCGCCGAGGAAGCAGTCGCCGGCGTCGACGCAGTTCTGCACGTAGGCGCGCAGCGCGGTCTCGAAGCCCCGCGCCTGCCCCAGGCTGGACTCGCGGGCGTCGAGGGTGACGTCGACGCCGCCGTCGAGCACCATCCGCCCGACCCGGTCGGGGAAGAGCTCGGCGTAGGTCGCGCCGAGCTGGGTGCCGTAGGAGGCGCCGAAGTAGGTGAGCGTGTCCTCGTCGAGCGCGGCGCGCAGGACGTCGAGGTCGCGGGCGGCCTCGGCCGTGGACACGTGGGCCGCGATCTCACCGGAGCGCTCGACGCAGCCGCGGTTGAACGCCCGGGTCAAGAAGACCAGGTCGCCGGCCTCCGCGTCGCTGTCCGGCACCGGGTCCTGGGCCAGGTAGCGGTCCAGCGCGGCGTCGGGGACACAGTCGACGGGCGAGCTCGAGCCGGTGCCGCGGGGGTCGAAGCCGACGATGTCGTAGACCCGGGTCAGCTCGGGACGGAAGGCCTGCGAGGACTGCGCGGCGTACGTCGTGCCGGGCGCGCCGGGGCCGCCCGGGTTGACCAGCAGCGAGCCGATGCGCGCCTCGGGGTCGGTGGCGGGCGCGCGCAGCAGGGCCAGCTCGATGCTCTCCGCGTCGGGGTCGGCGTAGTCGAGCGGCACCTCCACCTGGGCGCACTCGAAGTCGCCCTCGCCGGAGCAGCGCTGCCAGTCGACCGTCTGGTCGTAGAACTCCTGGAGGTCCGCGGCGGGAGCCTCCCGGGCGCCGGGGTCGGCCGCCCCGGTGGGCGCGGGCGTCCAACCGCTGCCGTCGGAGGAGCCCGACCCCGAGCCGGAGGTGAGGGCGCTGATCGCGACGCCGATGGTGCCGAGCACGAGGGCGACGACGGTCACCAGCACGACCAGCCGCACGGTCGCGGGCTTCACCGCCCGGCTCCGTCGGGGGCGCGCAGGGACACCATCATCGACTCCAGGGCGAGGGCGGGGGGCACGTTGAACTCCAGCATCTGCTCGCGGGCCTCGAAGATCCAGCCGATCCGTTGCAGGTTCAGCTCCGGGCTGGAGGTCTCGACCAGCCACTCGATGTCGGCGCGGATCTCCTCGTTGACCAGCTCGCCGGTCGCGCCCGAGGCGAGCGCGACCGCGTCGCGGTAGACCGACACCAGGTCCATCAGCGCCCGGTCGACGACGTCGAGGTGGCGTCGCTTGGCGCGGGTCTTCTGCTCCTTGAGCAGCTCGGCGAGGGCGGGGGCGTACTCCCGGGGGCGTCGGCCCCGCTCCACCACGCCGTAGGCCGCGTCGAGGTCGACCTTCTCCCGGGCGTCGAGGTCGCCGGTGAGCGCCTCGGCCTCCTCCTTGCTGACCTCCGCGATCCGCGCGGCGCAGCGCATGCAGGCGCCCAGGCTGGTGAGCTTGGCCGGCATGGCCACGACCTCGTTGCGGCGCTTGCGGGTCTCGGGGTCGCGCGCCAGCGCGCGGGCGCGACCGATGTGGCCCTGGCTGGCGCGGGCGGCGGAGGCGGCCAGCGCCTCGGGGACGCCGTCGCGGGCGACCAGGAAGCCGGCGACGTCGCGCGGGCTCGGCGTGCTCAGCGTGACCAGGCGGCAGCGGGAGCGGACCGTGGGCAGGACGTCCTCGACCGTGGGGGCGCACAGCATCCACACGGTCCGCTCGGCCGGCTCCTCGATCGCCTTGAGCAGCGCGTTGACGGCCTGCTCGGTGAGCCGGTCGGCGTCCTCGACCACGATCACCTGCCAGCGCTGGCCCACCGGGGACAGGGAGGCCGAGCGCACCAGGTCGCGCACGAGGCGCACGCCCAGCGAGAGGCCGGAGGTGCTGATCCGCTTGACGTCGGCGTGGGTGCCGCCCAGGACGGTGCGGCAGGCGTGGCACTGCCCGCAGCCGGGCTCGGCGGGGGCGCGGTCGCACTGCAGCGCGGCGGCGAAGGCCATCGCGGCGTTGGAGCGCCCGGAGCCGGGCGGGCCGGTGAACAGCCAGGCGTGGCTCATCCCGTGGCCGCTGGCCGCCGCGCGCAGGGCCTTGATCGCCGCACGCTGGCCGACCAGGCCGTCCCAGACCGTGGGCGCCTGCTGCACGGCGGTCATCGGGTCGCCTGCCCGAGCAGCGGCTCGACCCGTGCCCACACCGCGTCGGCGATCTCCTCGACCGATGCGCGGGCGTCGAGCACGAGGTAGTGGTCCGGGTCGGCGCCGGCCATCTCGAGGAACGCGGCGCGCACCCGCTGGTGGAACTCCACGGACTCGCCCTCGATCCGGTCGCGGGTCTCGAAGCGGGCCAGGCCCGTCTCGGGTGCGAGGTCGAGCACGACCGTGAGGTGCGGGCGCAGGTCGCCGGTGGCCCAGCGGGCGACCTCCTCGACCTCGGCGACCGCGAGCGAGCGGCCGGCGCCCTGGTAGGCCAGGGTCGAGTCGACGTAGCGGTCGGTGATCACGACCGCGCCGCGGGCCAGCGCCGGCAGGACGAGGGTCTCGACGTGCTCGGCCTTGTCGGCGGCGTACAGCAGGACCTCGGTGCGGTCGGCCAGCGCGCCCGTCTCGGGGCTCAGCACGATGCGGCGCAGCTCCTTGCCGACGCCCGTGTCGCCCGGCTCGAAGGTCAGCACGGTGGCGTAGCCGGCCGCGTCGAGGCGCTGGGCCAGCAGCCGGGACTGGGTCGACTTGCCCGAGCCCTCACCGCCCTCGAAGCACACGAAGACGCCGGTCTCGGCGAACACACCCGGATCCACGCTCACGGCCTCCACCCTATGCGGCAGCGCCGACCGTGCCCGGCGTGGGCACGGTCGGCGCCGGCACGGCACACGGGCAGGATCAGGACAGCGCCCCGAAGATGTCCTCGTCGCCGATCGCCGGCAGCGTGTCGACCGAGCAGAGCATGCGCGGCTCGGCGATCACGGTGCGGATCGGGACGCCCACGTCACTTCCCTCCGCGTAACCCTGGGCCTCCACGATCATGGCGACGAAGCGGTCGGTCCCCAGGTCGACGCCCACCCGCTTCGCCGCGCCGATCCCGGTCCGCTGCACCTCCGCGCCCTCGTCGGGCAGCGCCCCCTCGAACCGCGCCGCGCTCGCCACCGCCAGCGACATCGCGGCGTCGCTCGCCAGGAGCGGGCGGTCGGCGTCACGGAACCCGAAGCGCAGCTCCAGGCGCGAGCAGGCGCCACCGGTGGCGAAGGCGTACATCCCGGACCCGGCGGCCTGGAGCGAGGACGCGTAGCGGGTCCCGGCGATGGTCGCAGAGTGGTGGTGGAAGCCGACGCCGACGGCCAGGTGCGGCGACTGGGCCAGGTCGATCCACTTCTGCACGGTGAGCGCCACCGGCTTGCTCGTCCCGGCGGCGCGCGTGGCCGACCGGGGCTTGACCACGCGCAGCGAGGTCGCCCCGGCCCGGGTGAGCGAGATCTTCGCGGTGTACGCCGCCTTGGCGTTGGTCCGCACGGTGGCGGCCTTCTTCCAGCCGCCGGCGGCGTGGCGGACCTGGACGGTGACCGGCGACTTCGCGGCGCCGGGGCCGACGACGCGGCCCTTGAGGGTGATCGTCTTGCCGACGATCGCCTGGCCGGACGCGGCGGCGCTCACCTGGAAGGCCGGGGCCTTGCGCGGGGCCGGCGTGGTGGTCGCGGCGGCGGGGGTGGCGAATGCCGGGACGGCCAGGCCGGCGGCGACGGCGAGCGCGAGGGCGGAGGGGAGGATGCGCATGGTGCTCCTGGATTCGGGGGTTCCGGACGGTCCCCGACATTAAGACACCTGTTTAGAAATGGGAGTCGCGGCGGCGATAGTGGTCCAGACCGGGTCGCCGCGGGTGGGCGCGCGCAGGGGTCGACGGAGCTACGGCGCCGGTGGTCGAGCCTGTCGAAACCGATGGGGTTTCGACAGGCTCGACCCACGGACGTGAGCTCAACCAACCGGCCCGCCGACTCACTCGGGGTCGGCGGCCGCCTTCTTGGTGGTCTTCTTGGCCGCGGTCTTGGTGGCCGTGCCCTTCTTGGCGGCCGCCTTCTTGGCCGGGGCCTTCTTGGCGGCGGCCTTCTTCGCGGGCGCCTTCTTGGCCGTCTTCTTGGCGGCCTTCTTCGCCGGGCCGCGCTCGCGGCGCTCGGCGAGGAGCTCGGCGGCGCGCTCGAGGGTGATCGCCTCGACCGTGTCGTCCTTGCGCAGCGTCGCGTTGTACTCGCCGTCGGTGACGTACTCGCCGAAGCGGCCCGACTTCACCACGACCGGCTGCCCGGAGACCGGGTCGTTGCCCAGCTCCTTGAGCGGCGGCGCCGCCGCGGCCCGGCCGCGCTGCTTGGGCTGGGCGTAGATCTTCAGCGCCTCGTCGAGGGTCACCGAGAAGATCTGGTCCTCGCTGGTCAGCGACCGCGAGTCCGTGCCCTTCTTCAGGTACGGGCCGTAGCGGCCGTTCTGGGCGGTGATCTCCTCGCCGCTCTCCGGGTCCTCGCCGACCACGCGCGGCAGCTCGAGCAGCTTGACCGCGTCGGCGAGGGTCACGGTGTCCAGCGACATCGACTTGAACAGCGAGCCGGTGCGCGGCTTCGCCGACTTCGGCGCGTCCTCGGGGAGCACCTCGGTGACGTAGGGGCCGAAGCGGCCGTTCTTCGCCACGACCTGCAGCCCGGTCTCCGGGTGCGTGCCGAGCGCGATCTCCTCGCCCGCCGGGTTGGCGAACAGCTCGGCGGCCTTCTCGAGGGTCAGCTCGTCGGGCGGCAGGTCGTCGGGCACGTTCGCCCGCTTGCCGGCCGGGGTGCCGTCGTCGCCCGGGCCCTCCAGGTAGGGGCCGTAGCGCCCCACCCGCAGGTTGATCCCGGCCTCGGGATCGCCGATCGGGAACGTCGCGAGCTCGCGCGCGTCGATGTCGCCGAGCCCGTCGACGAGCTTCTTGAGCCCGTCCACGTCGCCGGAGCCGTAGTAGAACTCGCCGAGCTCGGTGTTGCGGTCCTTGCGGCCGGCCGCGATCTCGTCGAGCACGTCCTCCATCTCGGCGGTGAACTCATAGGAGATCTGCCGGGGGAAGTGCTCCACGAGCAGGCGCACCACCGAGAAGGCCAGCCACGCCGGCACCAGCGCGGTGCCCTTCTTGTAGACGTAGCCGCGGTTCAGGATGGTGCCGATGATCGAGGCGTACGTCGAGGGGCGGCCGATCTCGCGGTCCTCGAGCTCCTTGATCAGCGTGGCCTCGGTGTAGCGGGCCGGCGGCTTGGTCTCGTGGCCGTTGGCGCTCACCGACGCGGCCGAGACCGCGTCGCCCTCGACGAGCGCGGGCAGGCGGGTCTCCGCGTCGTCCTTCGCGGCACCCTCCTCGACGCCCTCGACGTAGGCCTTGAGGAAGCCGTGGAAGGTGATCACGCGGCCGCTGGCGGCGAAGACGACGTCCTCGCCGGTGGCCGCGGTGCCGCCCAGCCGGATCGAGACCGACTGGCCGGTGGCGTCCTTCATCTGGGAGGCGACGGTGCGCATCCAGATCAGCTCGTAGAGGCGGAACTGCTCCCCGGTGAGCCCGGTCTGGGCGGGCGTCCGGAAGGACTCGCCGGCGGGCCGGATCGCCTCGTGCGCCTCCTGGGCGTTCTTGACCTTGGAGGCGTAGGTGCGGGGCTTGTCCGGGAGGTACTCCGCGCCGTACAGCTCGCGCACCTGGTTGCGCGCCGCCTCGACCGCCCCGCCCGAGAGGGTGGTGGAGTCGGTACGCATGTAGGTGATGAAGCCGTTCTCGTAGAGGCGCTGGGCGACCGACATGGTCACGCTCGCGCTCATGCCGAGCTTGCGGCTGGCCTCCTGCTGCAGCGTCGTGGTGCGGAACGGCGCGTAGGGGCTGCGGCGGTAGGGCTTGGACTCCACCGAGCGCACGTCGTACGTCGCGTCCTGCAGCGCCGCGGACAGCGCCTCGGCGCGGGTGCGGTCGAGGTGGACGATGCCGTCGGTCTTCTTCAGCAGCCCGTCGGGGCCGAAGTCGGAGCCGCGGGCGACGCGGGCGCCGTCGACGGAGTGCAGCTTGGCGGGGAACATCCGCTGGTCGTGCTTGCTGCCGGCGTCGAAGGTCCCCTCGAGGTCCCAGTACGACGCGACGTGGAAGCGCATCCGCTCACGCTCGCGGTCCACGACCAGGCGGGTCGCGACCGACTGGACCCGGCCGGCGGACAGGCCGGACATGATCTTCTTCCACAGCACCGGGGAGACCTCGTAGCCGTAGAGGCGGTCGAGGATGCGACGCGCCTCCTGGGCCTCGACGAGGTCCATGTCGAGCTCGCGGGGGTTCTCGGCGGCGGCCTGGATGGCCGGCTTGGTGATCTCGTGGAAGACCATCCGCTTGACCGGGACGCCCTTCTTGGGCTTCAGCTCGTCGAGGAGGTGCCAGGCGATCGCCTCTCCCTCGCGGTCCTCATCGGTGGCGAGGTAGAGCTCGTCGGCGTCCTTCAGCAGCGACTTGAGCTTGGCCATGTGGGCCTTCTTGTCGCGCGGGACCACGTAGTAGGGCTCGAACCCGTGCTCCACGTCGACGCCGAGGCGACCCCAGGGCTTGTCCTTGATCTTGGCCGGTGTCTCCGCTGCGCTCTGCGGGAGGTCACGGATGTGGCCGATGGAGGACTCGACGACGTACCCCTGTCCGAGGTACCCGCCGATGGTGCGGGCCTTCGCCGGGGACTCGACGATCACCAACTTGTGTGCCACGTCTGCTCTTTCTCTTCGTGCCGGTCAGCGGCTCACGGTAGCGCGTGCCCGAGGCGCTTTTGCCCACGAGCCGTCGCGGGGGTGGTTTCGGGGCCGCCCGGAGGGGCGGACCCGCAGGTGCTAGACGTCGGCCGGCTCCAAGAAGCCCTCGGCCACCAGCTCGCGCACGACCGGGAGGTAGGTCTCGCGCACCTGGGCGGGATCGCGCTCGAGCAGCTGGGCGAGCGCGTCGAGGATCTGGCCGAGGCTGAGCTCCCCGTCGCAGGCGCCGACGAGCGCGGCCTCGAGGGTGTCCGCGCGGCGGGCGCGGCGCAGGCCGCGGCGCTGGCGCAGGACGACGGCCTCGGGGTCCTCGGCGCCGGGCAGCCCGACGGTCTCCTGCTGGACGTCGTCGCGCACCACCAGGCGACTGGCGGCGTCGACTCCGTCGTCGAGCACCTCGACGGCGTCGCCCCAGGCACCGATCGCGGCGGCGACCGGCTGCTCGACGTCGTAGGGCCACTCCAGCAGCTCGCGCGCCGCGCTCCCGGGCGCGTCGGCGGTGCGCTTGCGCAGGTTGATCCAGCCGAAGCCGACCGCCTCGATGCCCTGCTCGTCGAACCACGACAGCCAGGTGTCGTAGCGGCGCACGTAGTCGGGCGCGCCGTGCTGGCCGGCGTCCTTGAGCCACAGCTCGACGTACGCCGCGGGGTCGAGGACCTCGCGCTGCACCACGAACGCGTCGCAGTCGTCGGCGAGCCACGGCAGCAGCCGCTCGTCCCAGGACCGCTCCCGGCTGATCACCCAGTTGGCGAGCACCTGGCACCAGCCGCCGGGGTTCAGGTGGGCGGGGGCGGTGCGGACGATGTCCTCCACGACGCGGTCGCCGGGCAGGCCGCTGTCGCGGTAGACCAGCCGCTCGCCGGTCGCCGGGGAGATCACGAACGGCGGGTTGGTGGCGATCAGGTCGAAGCGCTCCTCGCGCACCGGCTCGAAGAACGAGCCGTCGCGGACCTCGACGACGTCGGCCACGCCGTTCAGCGCGGCGTTGAAGCGGGTGATGCGCAGGGCGCGCTGGTTGACGTCGGTGGCGACCACGGCGTCGCTGTGGCGCGCGAGGTGCAGCGCCTGGACGCCGCAGCCGGTGCCGAGGTCCAGGGAGCGCCCGACCGGGTCGCGCAGGGTCAGCTGGGCCAGCGAGGTGGAGGCGGAGCTGATGCCGAGCACGTGGTCGGGGCCGACGCGCTGCGGGCCGCCGTCCAGGCCGGGCGTGAGGTCGCTGACCACCCACAGCGGCTCGTCGGCGTCGGTTCCGTAGGGCCGCACGTCGAGGCGGGCGGCGACCTCGCTCACGGACTGCTCGACCAGGCCCTCCACGGCGAGCCGGTCGACGAGGCCGGGCAGCGCGGCGTCGGCCGCGGCGCGGGGGACGGTCTGCTGGAGCAGGAAGAGCCGCACCAGGGTCTCCAGCGGCGACCCGCCGGCGGTACGGCGTACCCCCGGCGTCGTCTCGTTGCGGGCCAGCGCGTCGTGGGCGCGGGGGCCGAGCAGCTCGGCGACGGCGTCGTAGGTGAAGTCGGCGGCCTCGAGGGCCGATCGGAGTCGTGCGGGGAGATCGGTGTCGGGCACGGGCCCCAGCCTAGGGGTCCGTGCCCGACACCTCGGACGGTGCCGTCCGCCGCGATCAGTGGCCGGGCGCGGCCGGCGAGGGGTCGGACGACGGCGCGGGCGGAACCGACGACTGGTCGTCGCCGAGGGAGACGCCGCGGCGCTTGGAGACATAGATCGCGACGGCGATGATCGCCACGGCGACCAGCGCGATGGCGATCCGGGCGACGTCGTTCTGGTCCTCGCCGACGCTCAGCGAGACCACCGCGCCGACGATGAGCAGGGAGACGAGGTTCATCACCTTGATCAGCGGGTTGATGGCCGGGCCGGCGGTGTCCTTGAACGGGTCGCCGACGGTGTCGCCGATGATCGTGGCGGAGTGCGCGTCGGAGCCCTTGCCGCCGTGGTGGCCGTCCTCGACCAGCTTCTTGGCGTTGTCCCAGGCGCCGCCGGAGTTGGCCAGGAAGACCGCCATCAGCGTGCCGGTGCCGATGGCGCCGGCCAGGAAGCCGGCCAGGGCGGAGACGCCGAGGCCGAACCCGACGGCGATCGGCGCGAGCACGGCCAGCAGGCCGGGGGTGATCAGCTCGCGCAGCGAGTCGCGGGTGACGATGTCGACGACCTTGCCGTACTCCGGTCGTCCGGTGCCCTCCATGATCCCGGGGATCTCGCGGAACTGGCGGCGCACCTCGTAGACCACCGCGCCGGCCGCTCGGGCGACCGCGTTGATCGCCAGGCCGGAGAACATGAACACCACGGCGGCGCCGAGCAGGACCCCGACGAGCACCGCCGGGTTGAAGACGAAGAAGTCGGCGAGGTCGAAGTCGACCGCGCCCGCGTCGTCGATGGCCTCGAAGGCCGAGGTGGCGTAGGAGCCGAACAGGGCGGTCGCGGCGAGCACCGCGGTCGCGATCGCGATGCCCTTGGTGATCGCCTTGGTGGTGTTGCCGACGGCGTCGAGCTCGGTGAGGATCTGGGCGCCCTCCGGGCTGACGTCGCCCGACATCTCCGCAACGCCCTGGGCGTTGTCGGAGACGGGGCCGAAGGTGTCCATCGCGACGATGACGCCGACGGTGGTCAGCAGCCCGCAGCCGGCGAGGGCCACGGCGAACAGCGAGATGGTGAGCGAGGCGCCGCCGAGCAGGAACGCCCCGAAGACCGCGGCGCCGATGACCAGGGTGGTGTAGACCGCCGACTCGAAGCCGAGGGCCAGGCCCGAGAGGATCACCGTGGCCGGGCCGGTCAGCGAGGTCTCCCCGACCTCGCGCACCGGGGTGTGCTCGGTCCCGGTGTAGTAGCCGGTCAGCCCGAGGATGCCCGCGGCCATCACGATGCCGATCACGACCGCGACCGCCGCGATCAGCGCCGGGTTGCCCTCGCTGGTGCCGCCGAGGACCTGGTCGATCAGGTTGTCCTCGAGCCCCTCGAGCTCGCCGAAGCTGGTCGGGAGGTAGAGGAAGGACACGATCACCGAGGCCACCGCGGCGATCGCGGAGGAGAGGTAGAAGGACTTGTTGATCGTGGTCAGACCGCTCTCCCCGGACCGGGGCCGGGTCAGGTAGACGCCGGCGACCGCGGTGAGCGCGCCGATGGCGGGGATCAGGAGCGGGTAGACCAGGCCGGCGTCGCCGAAGGCCTGGGAGCCGAGGATCAGCGCCGCCACCAGGGTCACGGCGTAGGACTCGAAGAGGTCGGCGGCCATCCCGGCACAGTCGCCGACGTTGTCGCCCACGTTGTCGGCGATGGTCGCGGCGTTGCGCGGGTCGTCCTCGGGGATGTTCTGCTCGACCTTGCCGACCAGGTCGGCACCGACGTCGGCGGCCTTGGTGAAGATGCCGCCGCCGACCCGCATGAACATCGCCAGCAGCGCGGCGCCGAAGCCGAAGCCCTCGAGCACGTGCGGCGCCTGGTCCTGGAAGAAGATCACCACGACGCTGGCTCCGAGCAGGCCCAGGCCGACGGTGAGCATGCCGACCATCGCCCCGGTGCGCAGCCCGATGTGCATCGCGGTCTCGCGCCCGACGGTGTTGGCGGCGGCCGCGACCCGCAGGTTGGCCCGGACCGCCAGGGACATGCCCAGGTAGCCCACGGCGGCGGAGAACCCCGCTCCGATGAGGAAGAACACCGAGCGGAAGACCCGCACCGCCCAGTCGTCGGCCGGCAGCGCCAGGAGCAGGAAGAACGCGAGCGCCGCGAAGACCGCGAGCGTGCGGAACTGCCGCTGGAGGTAGGCGTCGGCACCCTCCTGCACCGCCTGCGCGATTGCCTTCATGTCGGGAGTGCCTTCGGGCGCGGCAAGGACCTCCTGGCGGAACATCGCCGCCATCGCCAGAGCGCCCAGCGCGATCAGGGCGACGACGATCACCAGGACGAGATTGCCCCCCGAGACCTCCACGACTGCCGGTGAGAACGCCAACATGTGTTTCCTCCTGCTGCCGGTGGGGTGGTGTCCGGCTGGATCCCGCTCGTCCAGCGTCGGAACGAGCCGGAGTCTACGCAGATGAGACCTGGGTCACACCAGGGCGCGCGGGGACGACGCCGAGCCCGGCCCCCGACGGGGACCGGGCTGAGCGGACGCGGAGGTCAGCTGCCGGCGAGTGCGGCGTCGGCGGAGTCGTGGATCACGAACACCTTCGACAGGCCGGTGATGCGGAAGATCTTGAGCAGCCGGTCCTGGGTGCAGACCAGGTGCAGCGAGCCGTCGTGGGCCCGCACCTTCTTGAGGCCGCCGACGAGCACGCCGAGGCCGGTGGAGTCCAGGAACTCCACCGCTTCCATGTCGATCACGAGGTCATAGACGCCCGCAGCGACGAGCTCGGTGATCTTGTCACGGAGCTTCGGGGCGGTGTAGACGTCGATCTCGCCACCGACGGCAACGATGGTCTTCCCATCGACGTCGCGTGTTGCAAGAGTGAGGTCCACGGTTACTCCTCGAGAGGCGGGCTGAGCGAGCCGGCCACCGAGACGTCCCCCGCCCCGACATCCGGCCTGCCATATGAAACCACGGGCCCCGCTCCTGCGCACAGACACCGCCACTCCGACGGTGGACGAGTCCCCCTCCGCACGCTCGATTCCGGGGCTGTCGGAGGCGTTTGCGACACTGCCGGTATGGCCATCTCGCTCCATCTCCCGCCTGCGGCGGGAGCCTCGGGGCCCTCGGCCGTGACCGGACTCGTCGAGCGGCTCGCCGCCGTCCCGGGTCGCGAAGACCGTCTGGTCCACCTCGAGGTCCTCCCCGCACGCGAGGGCCTCACGGCCGACTGGCCGGCGTGGGCGGACCCCGAGGTCGTCGCGGCGTACGCCGGGCGCGGGCTCGTCGCCCCGTGGCGCCACCAGGTGGTCGCGGCGGAGGCGGCCCACGAGGGACAGCACGTCGTCCTGGCCACCGGCACCGCCTCGGGCAAGTCCCTGGCCTACCAGCTCCCGGCGCTCACCGACATCCGCGCCGCGCGCAGCCCGCGGGGGCGCCGGGGCGCGACCGTGCTCTACGTCGCCCCGACCAAGGCGCTGGCCCAGGACCAGCTGCACTCGATGGGCGGGCTCGGGCTCGACGTGCGGATCACCACCCACGACGGCGACAGCGCCCGCGAGCAGCGCGACTGGGCGCGCGACCACGCCGAGTACGTCCTGACCAACCCCGACATGCTGCACCGCTCGCTGCTGCCGGGCCACGAGCGGTGGGCGGCCTTCCTGGGCTCGCTGCGCTACGTCGTGATCGACGAGTGCCACCACTACCGCGGCGTGTTCGGCGCCCATGTCTCCCACGTGCTGCGCCGGCTGCGCCGCATCTGCGCCCACTACGGCGCACACCCCACGTTCGTGCTCGCCTCGGCCACGGTCGCGGAGCCGGAGCGCGCGGCCGAGCGCCTCACCGGCCTGGAGGTCCTCGCCGTCACCGGCGACACCTCGCCACGCGGACGCCTCTCGATGGCGTTGTGGGAGCCGCCCTTCACCGCCGGCGCCGGCGAGAACGGCGCCCCGGTGCGGCGCGCCGCGTCCTCCGAGACCGCCGACCTGCTCGCCGACCTGGTGGTCGCGGGCGTGCGGACCCTGGCCTTCGTGCGCTCGCGCCGCGGCGCCGAGCAGGTCGCGATGAGCGCGGCGGGGCTGCTCGCCGAGGTCGACCCCTCGCTGGCCGGGCGGGTCGCGGCGTACCGCGGCGGCTACCTGCCCGAGGAGCGGCGCGCGATCGAGGACGCCCTGCGCCGCGGCGAGCTGCGCGGGCTGGCGGCCACCAACGCCCTCGAGCTCGGCATCGACATCAGCGGCCTGGACGCCGTGCTGGTGGCCGGGTTCCCCGGCACCCGGGCCGCGTTCTGGCAGCAGGTCGGTCGCGCCGGGCGCGGCGCGCAGGACGCGATCGGCGTGCTCGTGGCCCGCGACGACCCGCTGGACACCTACCTCGTGCACCACCCTGAGACCCTGCTGGGACGCCCGGTCGAGGCGACCGTGTTCGACCCCGGCAACCCCTACGTCCTGGGCCCGCACCTGTGCGCCGCCGCCCAGGAGCGGCCGCTCACCGAGGAGGAGCTGCCCCTCTTCGGCCCCGACGCCCGCACGGTCGTCGACTCGCTGACCGACATCGGGCTGCTGCGCCGGCGCCCCCGGGGCTGGTTCTGGACCGACCGGCGCCGTGCGGCCGACCTCGCCGACATCCGCTCGAGCGGCGGGAGCCCGGTCCAGCTCGTCGAGGAGGGCACCGGCCGGGTGGTCGGCACCGTCGACGCGGCCAGCTCCCACGCCGCCGCCCACCCGGGCGCGGTCTACGTCCACCGCGGCGAGACCTGGCTGGTGACCTCGCTGGACCTCGAGGACCACGTCGCCGAGATCGTGCGCGCCGAGCCCGACTACTCCACCTCGGCGCGCGAGGTCACCGACATCGCGATCGTCGCCGAGCGCCAGCACGAGACCTGGGGACCCTGCCGGCTCTCCTTCGGCGACGTGGAGGTGCGCCACCAGGTGGTGTCGTTCCTCAAGCGCCGTCACCCCAGCGGCGAGGTGGTCGCCGAGGAGCCCCTCGACCTGCCCGAGCGCACGCTGGCGACCTCCGCGGTGTGGTGGACGGTGCCGGCCGACGTGCTCGCCGAGAGCGGGATCCTTCCGGCCGACCTGCCCGGCGCCGCGCACGCCGCCGAGCACTGCTCGATCGGGCTGCTGCCGCTGTTCGCCACCTGCGACCGCTGGGACATCGGCGGCGTCTCGACCGCGCTGCACCCCGACACCGGGCAGCTGACGGTCTTCGTCCACGACGGGCACCCGGGCGGGGCCGGCTTCGCCGAGCGCGGCTACGCCGCCGCGCGGGACTGGCTGACCGCGACCCGCGACACGATCGCCGCGTGCGGCTGCGTGGAGGGCTGCCCCTCCTGCATCCAGTCGCCCAAGTGCGGCAACCAGAACAACCCGCTCGACAAGCCGGGCGCGGTGGCGCTGCTGGACCTGCTGCTCGAGCACGCGCCCCGCGGGGACTGAGTCCCGGCCCGCGCGGTCAGCCTGCGAGCGCGGCGACCCCGGCGAGCAGCCGGTCGACGTCCTCGTCGCTGGTGTAGGGAGCCAGGCCCGCACGCACCGCACCGTCGTCGCCCAGGCCCAGCCAGCGCGAGGCCTCGATCGCGTAGAAGTGGCTGGCCGGCGCGTTGACGCCGAGCGCGGCGAGGTGGGCCTGGACCTCGTGGCCCGGGTGCCCGGCGACCGAGAAGAACACCGTCGGGGTGCGTTGCGCCGGGTCGCCGTGCAGGGTGACCGCCTCGATCCCACGCAGCCCGGTCAGGAGCCGGTCGAGCAGTCGGGCCTCGTGCTCCTCCACCGCCCGCATCGACGCGAGCAGGCGGGCCCGCCGGTCGTCCCGGGGCGCGTCCCCGGGGGCGAGCCCGGCGAGGTGGTCGATCGCCGCGGTGGTGCCGGCGAGCAGCTCGTAGGGCAGCGTGCCGAGCTCGAAGCGCTCGGGCACCGCGTCGGAGGACGGCACCAGCTTGTCGGGGTGGAGCCCGTCCCACAGCTGCGGCGCGGCGACCACCAGGCCGTGGTGCGGCCCGAACAGCTTGTACGGCGAGCAGGCGTAGAAGTCGGCGCCCAGCGCCGCGACGTCCACCGGCGCGTGCGGCGTGAGGTGCACCCCGTCGACGTAGAGCAGGGCGCCCGCGGCGTGCACCGCCGCCGCGATCGCGGGCACGTCGGGACGGGTGCCGAGCACGTTGGACGCGCCGGTGACCGCCACCAGCCGGGTGCGCTCGGACAGCGCCGCGCGGACGTCGTCGACGCCGAGCTCGCCGGTCGAGGGGTCGAACCCGACCCAGCGCACCGTGGCTCCCACCCGCTCGGCGGCCTGCACCCAGGGCCGGATGTTGGAGTCGTGGTCGAGGCGAGTGACCACGACCTCGTCGCCCGGACCCCACTGCTTCGCGAGCGCGCGCGACACGTCGTACGTCGCCTGGGTCGCCGAGCGGGCGAAGACCACCCCGGCCGGGTCGCAGCCGAGCAGGTCGGCCACCGCCGCGCGCGCCCCGAGGGTCACCGCGTCCGCCCGCCGCTGGGCGGCCGTGACCGTGCCCCGGTTGGAGAGCCCGGCGGTCATCGTGGCGGCGACCGCCTCGGCCACCTGCCGCGGTACCTGCGTCCCGCCGGGGCCGTCGAAGAAGGCGACGCCCTGCTGGAGGGCGGGGAAGTCCGCGCGGACGCGGTCGACGTCGAGGCTCATGGCGGACATCCTCGCGCCTCGCCCCCTCCGTCTCACTCCTGCCCCGCCCGGGCCTCGGCGACCGGGTCGACGCCCCACTCGCGCCACGCGGGTCCGGCGACCTGGACCCGCACGAGGACGG
The DNA here is from genome assembly GCF_013155365.1 of Nocardioides sp. zg-DK7169. Classification (GTDB taxonomy): domain Bacteria; phylum Actinomycetota; class Actinomycetes; order Propionibacteriales; family Nocardioidaceae; genus Nocardioides. The sequence goes on along the minus strand of NZ_JABJRA010000010.1, from coordinate 211,944 downwards.
TGCGCCCCTGCACCGCGCAGCCCACCAGCCGCGCCCCGTTGGCGGCGGCCACCGCCGATCCGGCCGTGCACGGGTCCCGCCCGTCGACCAGCGCGCCGGCTGCACCCAGCGCCGCGAGATCGGCGGCCGACTGGGCCTGCCGGTGGGCCACGACCACGCCCGCCACGAGCGCGAGCGCCACGCCGAGGAGCAGGAGCAGCCCGGTCAGCGCGACCGCGAGGACGGTGGCCCCTCCTCGCTCCCCGCGGCTCATGGCGGCGCCCCCTCGTCGACGGCGACCGCCTCGGCGTGCACCCGGATGCCGGGCAGTGCCCCGAACAGGCCGCCCGGGCCGTGCACGGTGCCCCGCACCACCGCGCGCACCTCGCCGCCGCCCCGGGCCAAGGTCACCTCGCTCCCCTCGAACGCCACCTCCCGTCCGCGGGCGAGCGCCTCGGCGTCGCTGTCCCCGCGGGCCGCCATCCGCGCGGTCTCGCGCGCCGCGTCCACCGCCCGCACCTGGGCCACCCCGGCCGAGAGCAGCCAGACCAGGCCGATAGTGACGGCCACCAGGATCGGCAGCACCAGCGCCAGCTCCGCGGTGGCCGCGCCGCGGTCGCCACGCCCGGGACGGCGCGGCCACCGGGAGCCGGCCGTCCTCATCCGATGCCCAGCAGCCCGAGCACGTGATCGAACAGGGTCTTCAGCAGCCGGTCGCCGAAGCCACCGGTGAGCAGCTTGTAGAGCAGGCCGGCCAGGCCGGCGCCGGCGGCCGTGCCGACGGCGTACTCGGCGGTGGTGATGCCCCGCTCGTCGCTCGGGGGTGCGGGGTGGTTGCGCAGGTGTCGCATGGGCTCCTCCTTCGGCGGCCACGGGCGTGGCCTCGTGACCCGAGCCTGCGGACGCGAGAGGCCCGACGGAGGGGACCGGGTGGGCCGCTGTGGAGTCCGGTGCGGGCGGGCCGACGGTGGACGACTGGTGGCCCGGCGCGCCGGGCGCGGGCCTCACAGGCCCAGGGTGCCGAGCAGCCCGGCGACGAGCGGCACGATGCCGACCAGCACGAAGGCCGGCAGCAGGCACAGCCCGAGCGGCAGCGCGGCGCGCACCCCGACCGCGCGGGCGCGGTCCTCCACGGCGGCCCGGGCGGAGGCCGCGAGCTCGTCGGCGAGCCGCTCGACCGAGCGCACGACCGGCGCCCCGGTCGACTGGGCCCGCGCCATCGCGCGACCCAGCGGGGCGAGCTCGGGGTCCTCGGCCAGCGACTGCCACACCGCGACCGGTTCGACGCCGAGGGCCAGCCGGGCGGAGACCGGGGCGAGCCGGTCGGCGGCCGCGCCGGGCAGCGCCGCGCAGACCGCCGCGACGGCGGCGTCCGGGGGCGTGCCCGAGCGCAGCGCCGCCCCGAGCAGGCTGACGACGTGCGGCAGGTCCGCGAGCACCGCCTCCCGTGCGCGGCGCCGCGCCGGCGGCTCCGCGCGGGCGATCCCCACCCAGGTCGCCGCGGCACCGGCGGCGCCGGCCACCGGCCCGGCGGAACCCCCGACGAAGACCGCCGCGGCGGCGCCGACCAGCAGGCACCACAGCGGGCGCCAGCGCAGCATCCAGCCGTCGGGCGGCGCCCCTGAGGACCCAGCGGTGACCGGATCCGCGGCCGGGGCGCCCGCGGCCGGGACGGGCAGCCGGACGCCACGCGAGGGCAGCGCCAGGGCGACGGCGCCGGCGGCGGCCAGGGCGGCGAGGAGGACGGCGGCGCCCATGGTCAGCGGGCCCGGTCCACGTCGCGCGCGATCGCCTCGATCCACCACAGGCCGAGGAAGCCGAACCCGAGGCCTCCCGCGAGGCACGCGATGCCGACGGGGTGCGCGAGCAGGAAGCCGACCGGGTCGCCGCCGGCACCCGAGCCCATCGCCAGCGCCAGCACCGGCAGCCCCGCGACCAGGCGGGCGGTGGCCCGCGCCGAGGCCAGCTCGCCGTCGACGACCCGGCGGGTGCCCTGGGCGGCGCGCAGCCCTGCGGCGACCCGGTCGACGGCGTCGGCGAGGCCCTGTCCGGTCCGCTGGGAGACCTGCCAGGCCGCGGCGACCAGGCGCAGCTCACCCGCCCCGGGGGCGCCGGCGGCGACCCGCAGCGCCCGCGGCACGTCGGCGCCCACCCGGAACGCCTCGGCGACCGGGGCCAGCACCGGCCACGACTCCCCCGCCCGCTCCAGGGCGCGCCCGGGCGGCTGCCCGACGCTGAGCTCGGCGGCCAGCTGCTCGCACGACTCCAGCACCCGGCGTGCGGTGCCGGCCGCCGCCAGCCGTTCCCGGCGGCGGCGCCACAGCGCCACGCCACCGCCCGCGCAGCACAGCGCGACCGCGCCGAGCGCCACCCACCGCGCGGACGCGTCGATCACCACGACGGCGGCCACGAAGGCGCCGACCGGCCCGAGCACCCGCAGTCCCCGCCGCCGTGCCGGCGCGCGTGCGCCGGGCCCCGGGCCGAGCAGCAGCGCCGCCGCCAGGGCCGCGCAGCCGCTCGCCACCAGCGCCGCCGCGCTCACGGCGCCCGCTCCAGCAGCACGCCGAGCCGGTCGGCCCCGGGCCCGGTGCGCGACCGGCCGTCGGGGTCGAAACGCACCGCGGTCTCCATCACCACCAGCCCGTCCCGCTCGCGCCGCGGGACCGCCGCCTCCCGCAGCCGGCGTACGCCGTCGCGCCCGCGCACCAGGTGGAGCACCAGGTCGATCCCGGAGGCGAGCTGGCCGTGGGCGGCGGCCCGGTCCAGCCCAGCCGCGAGGGCGAGCGCCTCCACGCGCGCCGGGACGTCGGCGGCGGAGTTGGCGTGCAGGGTGCCGCAGCCGCCCTCGTGGCCGGTGTTGAGCGCGGCGAGCAGGTCGACCACCTCGCCACCGCGCACCTCCCCGACCACCAACCGGTCCGGGCGCATCCGCAGCGCCTGGCGCACCAGCGTGCGCACCTCGATCGCGCCGGCGCCCTCGACGTTGGCCGGCCGGCCCTCGAGCCCGACCACGTGCGGGTGCGCGGGGCGCAGCTCGGAGGAGTCCTCCACCAGCACCAGCCGCTCGTCCGCGGGCACCGCGGAGAGCAGGGCCGCGAGCAGCGTGGTCTTGCCGGTGCCGGTGCCGCCGCTCACCAGGAACGCCAGGCGCGCCGCCACCACGGCCATCAGCAGCCGCCCGCCCTCCGGGCTCAGCGCGCCGCGCGCGACCAGCTCGTCGAGCGAGAAGTGCTCGCGCCGGGGCACCCGCAGCGAGATGACGGTGCCCGGGCGCGAGACGGGGGCCAGCACCGCGTGGAAGCGGGTGCCGTCGGCCAGCCGCACGTCGGCGTACGGCGTGGCGTCGTCGAGGCGGCGACCCGCGGCCGCGGCGAGGCGCTGGGCCAGGCGGCGCACCGCGGCATCGTCGGGGAAGGTGACGGCGGTGCGCTCGAGGCCGTCGCCGCGGTCCAGGTGGACCTCCTCGGGGCCGTTGACCAGCACGTCGGTGACGCCGGGCAGGCGCAGCAGCGGCTCGAGCGGCCCGGCGCCGACGACGTCGCGGCGCAGCGACTCATAGACCGCGAGGACCGTCGCGTCCCCCACCGGGCGCCCGGTCTCGCGCAGCGCCTCGGCCACCCGGTGCGGCGTGAGCTCCCCGGGCCGCGCGGCGAGCCGGTCACGCACCCGGTCGACGTCGGCGTCGCTTCCTCCCGGCCCGGCCGGCAGCGCGCTCACGCGGCCGCCGTGGTGAGCGAGAGCCGGGCCAGCACGTCGGCGGCGGCGCGGCCCAGCGGGCCGCGCCGCGAGCGCACCGGCCCCAGGCCGAGGTCGATGGCCTCGGCGAGGCCGCGCTGCTCCGCCATCGTGGTGAGCACCGGGACCCCCGTCACCCGGGTCACCTGGTGCGGGTCCATGCCGCCGCCGCGCACCACCAGGCGCAGCGCGGAGCGCTCCGGGAACCGCCCGCACAGCCGCGCAGCGGAGGCCAGCCCGACCACGGTCGGCGTGACCACGACGAGCACCAGGTCGCAGCGGGCGCAGACCTCCTCGACCAGCGCGTCGAGCGTCCGCGGCAGATCGACGACGACCGTGGCGTGGCCGCGCTGGGCGGCGGAGACCGCCTCACGTACGGCGAAGGCGGGCAGCGGGCCCTGCGTCCCGGCGTGCCAGGTGAGCACGCCCAGCCCCTCGCGCCGGGGCAGCGCCTCGCGCAGCGACCGGGCGCTGAGCCGCCCGGTGGTCTGGCACAGGGCGTCCCAGCGGATGCCGTCGCGGTCCTCCAGGCCGAGCACCCGGTCCGCTCCGGGACCGAGCGGGTCGGCGTCGACGACCACCACCGGGCCGCGCCGGGCGGCGACCTGGGCCAGGGCGCACGCGAACGTCGTCGCCCCCGCACCCCCGGAGCCGCCGATCACCCCGACCATCGTGCCGCGCGGCCGGCCGGTCTCCCCGAGGTCGGTCAGCGCCTCGGTGACCCAGGTGTCGGACCGCGGCAGCTCGGCGACGTTCTCCGCGCCCACGGCCAGCGCGGTGCGGAACAGCTCGTCGGGCGGTCGCCCCCAGGTCACGACGTGGACGCCGCCGCGCCGCGCCGGCCCGAGGCGGGCCAGCTCCTCGGCGAGGTCGGCGCCCAGGAGCACCAGCGGGGCGGTGGACCAGCGACGCAGCGCGGACGCCGCGTCGCCGGCGTGGTCGGGGCTGATCCCGGCCGCGGCCGCGAGCCGGAACAGCTCCTCGCGCAGCTGCGGGTCGGCGGTGACGAAGAGGGGGACGCTCATGGCTGCGAGGCTCCCCCGGCCGGTCCCCGCGCCCGGCCGGGCGGACGCCGGGCTGTGGACGGGCGGCCCCCGGATCCCGCCTGTGCGCACGACTCGGCCCGTCTCCTCGGCGCAGTCCCTACGATGGGGACATGGCGACCAGCCGGGCCGCGGCCTTCTTCGACCTCGACAAGACGATCATCGCCAAGTCGAGCACGCTCGCGTTCAGCAAGCCGTTCCAGGCGGGTGGGCTGATCTCCCGCGGCGCGGTGCTGCGCTCGGCGTACGCCCAGTTCGTCTACCTCGTGGGCGGCGCCGACCACGACCAGATGGAGAAGATGCGGCAGTTCCTCTCCCAGCTGAGCGCCGGGTGGGACGTCGCGACGGTCAAGGAGATCGTCGCCGAGACGCTGCACACGATCGTGGACCCGCTGGTCTACGACGAGGCGGTCTCGCTGATCGAGGAGCACCACGCCGCCGGGCGCGACGTGGTCATCGTCTCCGCCTCCGGCGCTGAGGTGGTCGAGCCGATCGGCCAGCTGCTGGGCGCCGACACCGTCGTCGCGACCCGCCTGGAGGTCGAGGACGGCAAGTACACCGGCGAGATCGCCTTCTACGCCTACGCCGAGGAGAAGGCGCGGGCGATCCGCGACCTGGCCGCGGAGCACGGCTACGACCTGGCCGAGTGCTTCGCCTACAGCGACTCGGTGACCGACGTCCCGATGCTGGAGGCGGTCGGGCACGCGTACGCCGTGAACCCCGACCGCGAGCTGCGCCGGATCGCCACCGAGCGCGGCTGGCCGGTCCTCACCTTCAACCGGCCGGTGACCCTGCGCAGCCGGGTGCTGCCCCCGGTCAAGCCGGCCCTCGCCGCGCTCGCGGTCAGCGGCGTGGTCGCGGTCGGCGGCGCCCTGTGGGCCAACGCCCGCCGGCGCCGCATCGGCGCCTGACCCGCCGCCGCTCCCTCTCCCGGCGCCGGCCCGACGCCCCGGCCCGACGCCCCCGGCGCCGCCGGCGGTCCCGACACGCCCTGACCAGTCCTCGATACGTACACAGTATCTGTATCAGATTGGTTATATTCATGGCTTGTGACTGCTTTGACTCTCGGACCCGCCCCCGGCGTCGCCGCCACGGGGCCCGGCCAGCCCACGGGGGGCCCGCCGACCGCGAACCGCCGCCGGATCGAGGGCGTCGGCCGCGCCGCCCTGCGCTGGGTCAGCCCGGTGCTGCTGGTGGCGCTGTGGCAGGTGGCCTCCTCCACCGGCCTGTTGGACCCCGACGTGCTGCCCTCCCCGCGGGAGCTGGCCTCCACCACCGCTGAGCTCTACCGCGACGGCGCGCTGATGGAGGCGCTCGGGGTCTCCACGCGCCGGGCCGCGCTCGGCTTCCTGCTCGGGGCGATCGCCGCCGTCGTCCTCGGCCTCGCCGTGGGCCTCTCGCGCCTCGGGGACGCGCTGATCGACCCGCTGATGCAGATGGTGCGGATGCTGCCGCTCTTCGGCCTGATCCCGCTGTTCATCGTCTGGTTCGGGATCAAGGAGGAGCCGAAGATCTACCTCGTCGCCCTCGGCGTGGTGGTCCCGCTCTACCTCAACCTGGTCGCCGCGCTGCGCAACGTGGACCCGGACCTCAAGGAGGCGGCGATCTCGCTGCGCCTGACCCGCTGGGAGCAGGCCCGCCACCTGGTCCTGCCCGCGGTGCTGCCCGGTGCGCTCGTCGGCCTGCGCCAGTCCCTCGGCGTCGCCTGGCTCGCGCTGATCGTCGCCGAGCAGATCAACGCCGGCGCCGGCCTGGGCTACCTGATCAACAACGCCCGCGACTTCCTGCGCACCGACGTGATCGTCGTGGGCCTGCTCTGCTACGCCGTCCTGGGCCTGCTGACCGACCTGGTCGTCAGGGTCCTCGAACGCCGCGCGCTGCGCTGGCGCGACGAAGGGGTCCGCGCATGACCGCCACCAGTCTCACCTCCACCACCACCGGGCCCGCTGCGGCCTCCGCCGGCGCCGACCCGGTCGTCCGGGTCCGCGGCGTACGCCGGTCCTTCGGCGACACCGAGGTCCTCTCCGGCATCGACCTCGACATCGCCCCGGGCGAGTTCGTGGCCCTGCTGGGCCACTCCGGCTCCGGCAAGTCCACGCTGCTGCGGATCCTCGCCGGCCTCGACGACGGGGCCACCGGGGACATCCGCACCGGCTCCGCACCCGCGGTCGTCTTCCAGGACCCGCGCCTGTTCCCGTGGCGCCGGGCGCTGGAGAACGTCGTCCTGGGCCACCGCGGCAAGGACCCCGAGGCCCACGGCCGCGAGATGCTCGCCGAGGTCGGCCTCGCCGGCCGCGAGAACGCCTGGCCCCGCGAGCTCTCCGGTGGCCAGCGCCAGCGCGTCGCCCTGGCCCGCGCGCTGGTCCGCGAGCCCGACCTGCTGCTGCTCGACGAGCCGTTCAGCGCGCTCGACGCGCTGACCCGGATCTCGGCCCAGCAGCTCGTCCAGGCGCTGTGCCAGCGCCACCAGCCGGCCGTCCTGCTGGTCACCCACGACGTCGAGGAGGCGCTGCTGCTCGCCGACCGGGTGCTCGTCCTGGAGCACGGCGACGTGGTCCACGACGCCCGCCTCGACCTGCCGATGCCGCGCCGCCGCGACCACCCCGAGATCGTCGCGCGCCGCGTCGAGCTCCTCTCGCTGCTCGGCGTACGCGACGAGTCCGTCCCGGGCTGACTCCCGCCCGGCAGCACCAGACCGCACCACCGTCGTACGACGACGCCCACCCCACAGGAGAAGACCCATGTCCCGATTCACCCGAGCCCGCCGCACCGCGGTCCTCGCCGCCGCCCTCGGCCTGAGCCTCTCCACGCTCGCCGCATGCGGCGGGGACGCCGAGAGCAGCAGCGGCGACGGCCCGGTGCTGCGGGTCGGCGTGCAGAAGGACGGAATCCGCGCCGTCCTGGAGACGTCCGGTCTGCTCGACGACCTCGACTACGAGATCGAGTGGGCGGAGTTCACCTCCGGCCCGCCGCTCGTCGAGGCCGCGTCCGCCGACCAGATCGACGTCGCCTGGGTCGGCAGCGCCCCGCCGATCATCGGCGCCGCCTCCGGCGCCAACTTCAAGGTGGTCGCGGCCGTGCAGGAGCGCGACTTCCAGGAGAACTCGATCCTGGTGCCCCAGGGCTCCGACATCACCGAGGTCGAGGACCTCGAGGGCAAGCGGGTCGCGGTCGGCCGGGGCACGTCGGCGCACGGCCTGCTGGCCAACGCGCTCGACCGCGTCGGCCTGACCTTCGAGGACATCGACGCCAACTACCTCGCCCCCGCCGACGGCTTCGCCGCCTTCACCTCCGGCGCGGTCGACGCCTGGGTGGTCTGGGACCCGTTCGTGACCCAGGCGATCCAGGAGGAGGACGCGGTCGCGATCACCGGCGGGCGCCCCGACGAGTTCGGCACCCAGTTCGAGATCGCCTCGACCAAGGCGCTCGAGGACCCCGAGACCCGGGAGCTGGTGGCCGACTTCGTGAACCGCCTCGGTCAGGGCTTCGAGTGGGCGGTGGAGAACTCCGACGCGTGGGGCGAGGCGTGGGCCGCCGAGTCCGGCCTGCCGGCCAGCACCACGACGGTGGCCGCCGCGCAGAAGGCCTCCGACCTGATCCCCGTCAGCGACGCGATCATCGCCCGCTCCCAGGCCCTCGCCGACCTGTTCCTCGAGCTCGGCGAGCTGCCCGAGGAGATCGACTTCGCCTCGATCGTGGAGCCCGGTCTGGTCGAGTGACGTCGCCGGCCCGCCGGGTGCACACCCACCGGCGGGCCGCGAAGTCAACCCTTGAACCCGCGCGCGAAGCGGCGTAGACAGGGATTCACAAGTTCACACACGTACACGTGACCCGCGGAACCCACGCGGCGACCTACCCTTCCTCATGGGCGCTGACCGATCCGGGACCCGGACGCAGCAGTTGGAGCGCGCACGCCTGTTAACCGGCGGACTCACGTGTCAGCGGTGGCGCTCGGATCCTTCACGGACCGGGCGCCACCAGCATGTCCGGGCCTACTCCGCGGCGCGGCGCAGCGGGCTGGCCTCGGCCCCCGCGGCGTACGCCTCCGCGGCGTACAGCACCCAGGAGTGCACGCCGGCCCGGCCGCCGTCGACGTAGCCGCGCAGGTTGGACTCGTACGCCGCGCGCAGGGCCAGGTGGCCGGCCTCCGGCACGACCAGCGACTTCTCGTCGACGCCGCGCGCGACGAGGACCAGCCGCTCCGCGGCGCGGGCCACGATGCCGTTGTGGGACGGGAACGGTGCCGCGGTCGCCAGCTCGGCGTGCACCACGGCGGCGACGAGCAGCGCGGGCGCCTCGGTGCGGGCGGTGAGCAGGTCCGCGATCCGGCGCAGCCGCTGGGCCGACTCCGGGTCGCGCGGGCGGCCGAGGCGGTCGTCGGCCAGGGAGGCGCCGGCGGCCACGGCGTGCACGCGCGCGAGCGCCTGGAGCGGGGCCTGGCGCAGCGTCGGCACGACCGAGAGCAGCATCGCCGAGACCCGCACCGCGTCCGCGGCGATCGCGTCGCCCTCACCGGCCCGGACCTCGGCCAGGGTCGAGGTGGAGCCCTCGAGCACGCCGCTGGCGTGCGCGCCGCGCAGCAGCGACTCGGCCGTCGTCTCCGGGGAGGTGCGCCGCAGGCCGCGGTCGCGCAGCATCACGTCGATGCCGTCGCGGGCGGCGGCGTACGCGCTCGGGACGCCCTCGAGCGCGGCCAGCGCCTCCAGTGCGGCGGCGGGCGGGTCTGCGCGGCGATCGGGACTCACGCCGCCACACGCTACTGGTGGCCCGTCGCGGGGTTAGGGTCGAGGGGATGAGTGACCGACCAGCCCGCTCGTTCGGCTCCGTGGCCGACTCCTACGACCGCGGCCGCCCGTCCTACCCGCCGGCCGCCGTGACGTGGTTGACCGGCGAGCGTCCCGCCACCGTCCTCGAGCTCGGCGCGGGCACCGGCCAGCTGACCGCCCGCCTCGTCGAGCTCGGCCACGACGTGCTCGCCACCGACCCGGACGAGGAGATGCTGGCCCGGCTGGCCGCCCGGCTCCCCGACGTACGCACCGCGGTGGCCGCGGCCGAGGACCTCCCGGTCGCCGACCGCTCCGTCGACGTCGTGGTCTGCGCGCAGGCCTTCCACTGGTTCGACCCCGACAAGGCGCTGCCCGAGATCGCGCGGGTGCTGCGTCCCGGCGGACGGCTGGCGCTGGTGTGGAACCGGACCGACCGCAGCATCCCCTGGGTGCGACGCCTGACCCGCCTGATCGGCGAGCAGGAGCACCGCGAGGACCTGGTCGACCCGCTCGTCTTGTCGCCGTACTTCGGGTTCGTCGAGGACGCGACGTTCAAGCACTGGCAGCGCCTCGACCGGGTGAGCGTCGTGGACATGGCGCGCTCGCGCTCGAACATCTCCACGCTGCCCGAGGAGGAGCGCGAGGCCAAGCTCGCCGAGGTGCTCGCCTTCTACGACGAGTACGGCCGCGGGATGGACGGCATGCAGCTGCCGTACACCGCGCGCTGCTACCGCGCCACCGTCACCGAGGGCCCCGGGCGCACGCCGGCCGTCGGCTTCGGCTCGGACCCGGCCCCGCCGCCCGAGGACCCCGACACCCCCCGCTCCCCCCGCCCGCCACTCCGCTCCCCCTCCGGCCCCCTCGACGGCACCGACACCGACCTCCTCCTCATCGACTTCCGCTGACCCACCCCTTGCGCCGACTCGCGGACGTGGTGAGGCATGAGGGGAGCCCGGTGTGGTCAGGATGGGGCCATGAGGGCCCCGACGAGTCGCCCGTGGCGGCGCCAGCACCTGGGCACGGAGGCGGACCGCGCGACGTTCCGCACCCTGCACCAGGCCTCGCTGGCCAGCCCGGCGCTGCGCGCGGGTCTGACCGCGGACAGCGCCCAGCGCTCGATCCGGCACCTGCGCTCCCTGCTCGGCACCCCCGCGCTCGCGATCACCGACCCGGTGGCGGTGCTCGCCTGGGACGGCGCCGGGCAGCACCATGCCGACCGGGTGCCCTCGCTGGTCGCGGCCACCATCGAGGCCGGCGGCACCCGCAGCTTCGACCGCGTCGACCTGCCGTGCACCGAGGCCGGCTGCGCCGTGCGGACGGCGATCGCCAGCCCGCTGCTCGTCGACGAGCGCATCGTGGGGGCGCTGGTGGCCTTTGCGCCGTACCCCACCGCGGGGCTGGCCCGGGCGACCGACGAGGTCGCCGCCTGGGTCTCCGGCCAGCTCGAGCTGGCCGAGCTCGACGCCTCGCGCACCCGCCTGATGGAGGCCGAGGTGCGCGCGCTGCGGGCCCAGATCAGCCCGCACTTCATCTACAACTCCCTCGGCGCGATCGCCAGCTTCGTGCGCACCGACCCCGACCGAGCCCGCGAGCTGCTGCTGGAGTTCGCGGACTTCACCCGCTACTCCTTCCGCCGCCACGGCGAGTACACGACGCTGGCCGAGGAGCTGCGCAGCATCGAGCGCTACCTGCTGCTCGAGCAGGCCCGCTTCGGCGACCGGCTCGAGGTCACCTTGAGCATCGCGCCGGAGGTGCTGCCCGTCGCGGTGCCGTTCCTCTGCATCCAGCCGCTCGTCGAGAACGCCGTGCGTCACGGCCTCGAGGGCTCCGACGGCGGCGGCCGGATCCAGATCACCGCCAGCGACCGCGGCCAGGAGTGCGTCATCGAGGTCGAGGACGACGGCATCGGCGAGGACCCCGACCGGGTACGCCGCGCGCTCGCCGGCGACGGCGACGGCGACGCCGTCGGGCTCGGCAACGTCGATGCCCGGCTGCGCAACGCCTACGGCGACGAGCACGGCCTGGTCGTCGAGACCGCGCCCGGCGCCGGCACCCGCGTGATCGTGCGGGTGCCGAAGTTCGCGCCGGGGGTGCAGGCGTGAGCGGCCTGCGCGTCCTCGTCGTCGACGACGAGCGGCCCGCGCTCGACGAGCTGTCCTGGCTGCTGGCCCGCGACCCGCGGGTGGCCACGGTGCTGACCTGCGACTCCGCCACCGCGACGCTGCGCACCCTGCGCGAGACCGAGGTCGACGCGGTCTTCCTCGACATCCAGATGCCCGGGCTGAGCGGGTTGGAGCTGGCCCAGGTGCTCGCCCGCTTCCGCACCCCGCCGCCGATCGTCTTCGTCACCGCCCACGAGGCGTACGCGGTGGACGCCTTCGAGCTGCACGCGGTCGACTACGTCCTCAAGCCGGTGCGCGCCGAACGCCTCGCCGAGGCCGTACGACGCGTCGCGGACGTCAGCGACGGTGCCGGGGACCGCCCGCCGGCCGGCGACCTCCAGGTGCCCGTCGAGCTCGGCGGCGTCACCCGGTTCGTGCGCCGCGCCGACATCACCCACGTGGAGGCGCAGGGCGACTACGCCCGGCTGCACACGCCCGGGGCCTCGCACCTGGTGCGGATCCCGCTCTCGCAGCTGGAGGAGGAGTGGGGCCCGGCCGGGTTCGTGCGCATCCACCGCTCGCTGCTGGTCTCGCTGGCCCACGTCTCCGAGGTCCGCACCGAGGCCGGACGCTGCACGGTCGTCGTCGGGGGCCCCGGCGGTCCCGCGCTCGGGGTCAGCCGCCGCCACACCCGCGCGCTGCGCGACCTGTTGCTGCGGCGGGCCGCGGAGCCCCGGGCGTGAGCGACACCTCGCGCCCGCCGCGCGTGCGGGTGACCGGCCCGCCCCGGCGGCGTACGGCGTCCACCTCGCGGACCGGCGCGATCGACGCCGGCACCCGGCTCGGCGGGATCTACCTCGGCTCGCTGCTGCGCGAGCAGCTCTGGCTGGCGCTTCGGGTGCTGACGGTGCTGGTGCTGGGCGTCGGCCTGCTGCCGCTGGCCTTCCACCTGGTGCCCTCGCTCGCGGAGGTCGACGTCGCCGGGATGCCGCTGCCGTGGCTGCTGCTCGGGGTGCTCGTCTACCCGTTCCTGGTGGTGCTCGGCTGGTGGTACGTGCGCCGGGCCGAGCGCAACGAGCGCGCCTTCGCCGAGCTGATGAGCGAGGCCGAGGAGTGAGCACCCTCGACGCGGTGCCGGGCATCGTCGCGATCGCGGCGGTGACCGTGGCGACGCTCGCGATCGGCACCTGGGGGCTGCGGATCTCGCGCACCACCAGCGACTTCATGGTCGCCTCGCGCAGCGTCAACCCGCGGCTCAACGCCTCCGCGATCAGCGGGGAGTACCTCTCGGCCGCGTCCTTCCTCGGCGTCGCCGGCCTGGTGCTCGCCTTCGGCGCCGACATGCTCTGGTACCCGATCGGCTGGACCGCCGGCTACCTCGTGCTGCTGGTGCTCGTCGCCGCCCCGCTGCGCCGCAGCGGGGCCTACACGCTGCCGGACTTCGCCGAGGCCCGGCTGGCCTCGCGCGCCGTCCGCGCCGCCTGCTCGGTGCTGGTCGTGGCGATCGGCTGGCTCTACCTGCTGCCGCAGTTCCAGGGCGCCGGCATCACGCTGCGCTCCGCGGTGGGCGCGCCGAGCTGGGTCGGGCCGGTGCTGGTGGGCGTGATCGTGCTGGCCAACGTCACCTCCGGCGGGATGCGCAGCATCACCTTCGTGCAGGCCTTCCAGTACTGGCTCAAGCTCACCGCCCTGCTGGTCCCGCTGGCCGTGCTTCTGGTGGTGTGGCTGGGCGACGGCACCCCGGGGTCCGGAGCAGCGGGCGCCGGCGGGGACGCCGCGTGGTCGATGCCGCTCGCGGGCGACGGCGGCGGGCCCGGGCTGTACACGACGTACTCGCTGATCCTGGCGACGTTCCTCGGCACCATGGGCCTGCCGCACGTGGTGGTGCGCTTCTACACCAACCCCGACGGCCGGGCGGCTCGGCGCACCACGCTCGTCGTGCTGGTGATGCTCGGGGTGTTCTACCTGCTCCCACCGGCGTACGGCGCGCTCGGGCGGGTCTACGCGCCGCAGCACGCCGGGTCCGGCTCCGACGTGATCGTGCTGGAGCTGCCGCGGCTGATGGTCTCCGGGCTGGGCGGGGAGGTGCTGACCGGACTGGTGACCGCGGGCGCCTTCGCCGCGTTCCTGTCCACCGCCTCGGGGCTGGCGATCGCGGTCGCGGGCGTGCTGAGCCAGGACGTCACCAGCCGCGGGCCGCGGGGGCGTCGCATCGGCGGGGTGGCCGCGTTCCGCCTCGGCGCCGTGCTGGCGGTGTCGGTGCCGGTGCTGACCGCGCTGGCAGCGCCGCACGTCGGGGTGGCGCGGGTGGTCGGGCTGGCCTTCGCCGTCGCAGCCTCGACCTTCGGCCCGCTGCTCCTGCTCGGCATCTGGTGGTGGCGCCTCACCGACGTCGGCGCGATCGCCGGGCTGGTGCTGGGCGGGCTCGGCTCCGGGATCGCGGTGGCGCACACGCTGGCCGGCGAGCCGGTCGACGGATGGGGCGGGGTGCTGCTCGCCCAGCCGGCCGCCTGGTCGGTGCCGCTGGCCGCCACGGCGATGGTGGTCGGCAGCCTGCTCACCCCGGGCCGGGTCCCGGGTCACACCCGGCGGCTGATGGTGCGGCTGCACACCCCGGAGGCGCTCGGGCTCGACCGGGCCTGACCCCACCTAGGATCGTGCCCGATGACCGAGATCCCGGCGTACCCCGCCCCGCTGGTCGCGGCGCTGCGCGAGCGGCTGCCCGACGTGGCGGTGCTCGCCGTCCGCACGATCATCGCCGAGGTCCCGAGCTATGCGAACGCCCTCAGCGGACCGATGGGCGCCAAGATCCGCCGCTCGGTGCAGCTGGCGCTGGCCGGGTTCGTGGACCTCCTCGACGAGGAGGTCGAGAACGCCGCGGAGCCCACGGCGCTGGCCAAGGACTACTCCTACCAGCTCGGCCGCGGCGAGGCGCGCAGCGGACGCACGGTCGACGCGCTGCTGGCGGCGTTCCGCATCGGCGCCCGGGTCTGCTGGGAGCACATCTCCGCGACCGCCGTGCGCCTCGACGCCCCGGCCGACCTGGTCGCGGGGCTGGCCGGGGTGGTGTTCGCCTACATCGACGAGCTCTCCGCGGCGAGCGTGGCCGGGCACACCGACGAGCTCACCAGCTCGCGGCTGCTGCGCCAACGGCTGCGCGACCGGATGATCCACCTGCTGCTGAGCGACAGCTCGGTGGAGGCGGTCCGCGAGGCCGCCGCCACCGCCCTGTGGGAGCCCGCGACGACGCTGACCGCGGTGCTGGTGCCGGAGGCGGAGGTACGCCGCGCGCTCACCGCGCTGCCGCCGGGCACGCTGGAGTACTCCGAGGACGTCCCGGGCCTCCCCGGGCGCACCCTGGTGCTGGTCCCCGACGTCCACGGCCACGCCCGCACCTCGCTCGGTCCGGCGCTGCGCGCCACCGGGTCGGTGGCCGGGCCCGCGCAGCCGTGGACCGCCGTGCGCGTGTCGCTGGACCGGGCCCGCCGCGCCCTCGACAGCGGGCTGCTCCCCGACGGCGGCGACACCGAGGACCACCTGCCCGAGCTGGTGCTGACCGCCGACCCCGACGCCCTCGCCGAGCTGCGCGCCCGCGCGCTGGCCCCGCTCGCCGACCTGCGCCCGGCCACCGCCGCCCGGCTCACCGAGACGCTGCGCTCGTGGCTGCTGCACCAGGGCCGCCGCGACGCCGTCGCCGAGGAGCTGTTCGTGCACCCGCAGACGGTCCGCTACCGCGTCGGGCAGCTGCGCGAGCTCTTCGGCGACCGCCTCACCGACCCGCGCGCCGTGCTCGAGCTCGTGGTCGCCCTCGGCGTACCGCCGGAGGCGGAGCGGGGCTCCTGAGTCGCCCCGACGAGATAGTCCGACACACAGGTGTCGTGATTCGCCGCTGGGACGACAGCTGTGTGTCGGACTATCGGCCGAGCCGGGCCTGATCCTCCACCCGCGCCACGACCAGGTCCACGAGCAACGGGTGCGCGCCGAGCACGTCGGCCACCGCTCCGGTGGCACCGGCGGCCACGGACTCCGCGCGGCAGCGGTCGGCGAAGTGCCCCGCGGCCAGCAGGTACGGCGACACCGCGGCGCCGGGGGTCAGCACGTCGGCGGGCCGCGGCCCGGGCCCGGACAGCGTGGCCAGGCGCACCGGCCCGCCCCAGGCGTCGGCCAGCAGGGCCGCGGCGGCGTCGAGGTCGGCGGCGGCCGCGGGGTCCCGCGAGCCGGCGGCCACCATCACCACCGGGGCCCCCGGTCGGGCGCCCGCCCCGCGCAGCCGGTCGGCCTGGGCCGCGGCCAGCAGCGGGTGCGGGCCGAGGGCGGGCGCGAGGGCGGCCGGGCTCCCGGGCGCCGCACCCGCGACGGCCGCGGGCAGGTCGTGGCGCACGTGGTACCCGGTGGACAGCAGCAGCGGCACCACGACGGTGCTTCCCTGCGAGGGCTGCGCCAGCACGTCGGTGAGCAGCGGCTCGCTGAGCTCGACGTACGCACACCGCGTCGGTACGCCGAGGCGCGCGCCGACCTGCGCGGCGAGCGAGCGAGCCACCTGGTTGCCCGGGGCGTGGCGCGTGCCGTGGGCCACCAGCACCACCCGGCCCGGGGCCGTGGCGACCCGGGCCCGTGGACCACCCCGGGTGAGCAGCCCGGTCATGTCCCGGCCACCGCGAGCCGGTAGCCGCGCTTGACGACCGTCTGCACCGAGCGGGTGCCGAGGGCGGCACGCAGCCGGGCGACGGCCATCTCGACGGCGTGCTCGGAGCCGGCGGTGCCGGAGGGCAGCGCCGACAGGAGCGCGCGACGGGAAACGACGTTGCCGGGGTTGGTGACCAGCGCCTGGAGCACCGCGGCCGGTGCCGGGGAGAGCTTGACCTCGACCCCGTCGAGCAGCACGTCGTCGCCGTGGAGCAGCAGCAGCCCGCCGCCGGCGAGCTCGAGGCTGAGCCCCGAGCGGCGCGAGGGCAGCTCGGTCTCGAGCTGCTTGACCATCGCGGCGAGCCGGGAGCGCTCGGGATAGATCGTGGGCACCCCCCACAGCTCGAACGCGGCGGCGGTGACCGGGCCGACGCACGCGGCGACCACGTCGGCCTGGCAGGCGGTCACCACGTCGTCGCGGCGCCCGCTCGCCCCCGCGGCGTCCATGAGCGCGGCGACGGCCGGCGCGGAGGTGAAGGTGACGGCGTCCAGGCGCCGGTCGGCGATCAGGTCGATCAACCCGAACATCGGCTCCGGGTCGTCGGCGCTGACCACCCGGTAGACCGTCACCGACGTGACCTCGGCGCCGCGGCGGCGCAGCGCGTGCGCGGCCATCGACAGCGACTGGCCGTGCTCCTGCACCACGATCCGCATCCCGGTCAGGTCGCGGCCGCGCAGGTGCTCCAGCACGTCCTCGAAGCACTCCGACTCCGGCGCCCAGAGCTCGCGCAGGCCGCGGCGGCGCAGCGCGCCGACGCTCTTCGGGCCGCGTGCCAGGATCTCCGCCGACTCCAGCGCCGCCACCAGCCGGTCTGCCAGGCCCCAGCGCTCGGCGGCCTCGAACCACGCCTTCATGCCGATCCCGGTGGTCGCCAGGAACATGTCGACCGGCCCGGCCAGCACCTCCTCGGTGGCCGCGCGCAGCTGCGCGTCGTCGACCTGGTTGGGCGCCAGCGACAGCGCCGGCGCCCACTCCACCTCCGCACCACGGCGTTCCAGCAGCGCGATCTGCTCCTCGACCTTGCGGGCGGCCGTCACGCCGACGCGGAATCCGGTCAAGGGCAGTTCACTCACGGGCTCTCCCTGCTGCGCCCGACCAGCACCAGGCGGTCGGTGCTGCCGGGGATGTCGGTGACGAGGACGTCGTACGTCGGGATCCGGACGGCCGCGTCGTCGAGGCACTGTCCGGTGCGCAGGTCGAAGGCCTGCTTGTGCATGGGCGACGCCACGAACGGGATGTCGCCCCGAGTCCCGACGATGCCACGGGCCAGCACGGAGGCCCGCGAGAAGGGATCGTAGTTGGACAGCGCCCAGACCTCGTCGTCGTGGGTGCGGAACACCGCGACCGCCTCGCCGTCGACCAGCGCGGTGACGCCGCCCTCGACGTCGATCTGCCCCAGCCGGCAGACGGCGGTGAGGACCGGCTCGGCCTGGTATCCGGTGCGCGCGCTCATCGGGGTGCCCCCACCGGGATCGTCGCGCCGAGGGACACCGGTCCGTCGACGTCGGCGGGCGCGACCTGGTCGCGCTCGGGCCGGAAGCGGATGTGCGGATCGGGGACGTCGGGTGCGTTGACGAAGGAGACGAAGCGGGCCAGCTTGTCCGGGTCCTCCAGGGTCTGCGCCCACTCGTCGGCGTACCCCTCGACGTGGCGTGCCATCGCCGCCTCCAGCTCCGAGCCGAGCCCGAGCGCGTCGTCGACGACCACCTCGCGCACCCGATCCAGCCCGCCCTCGAGGGAGTCGACCCACGGCGCAGTGCGCTGGAGCCGGTCCGCGGTGCGGATGTAGTACATGAGGAACCGATCCAGGTAGCGCACCAGCGTCTCGGTGTCGAGGTCACCGGCGAGCAGTCGGGCGTGCACCGGGGTGGCGCCGCCGTTGCCGCCGACGTAGAGGTTCCAGCCCTTCTCGGTGGCGATCACCCCGAAGTCCTTGCCCCGCGCCTCGGCGCACTCGCGGGCGCAGCCGCTGACCCCGCCCTTGAGCTTGTGCGGGGAGCGCAGGCCGCGGTAGCGCAGCTCCAGGTCGATGGCGAGCTGCACCGAGTCCTGCACCCCGAAGCGGCACCAGGTGGAGCCGACGCACGACTTCACCGCCCGCAGCGACTTGCCGTAGGCGTGGCCGGACTCGAAGCCGGCGTCGACCAGGCGGCGCCAGATCGCGGGCAGCTGCTCGAGCCGGGCACCGAACAGGTCGATGCGCTGGGCGCCGGTGATCTTGGTGTAGAGCCCGTAGTCGCGCGCGACCTCGCCGATCACCACCAGCTTGTCGGGGGTGATCTCGCCGGCGGGGATGCGCGGCACCACCGAGTAGGTGCCGTTGCGCTGGATGTTGGCCAGGTAGGCGTCGTTGGTGTCCTGCAGCACCCGCCGCTCGCCCTCGAGCACGTGCCCGCCCAGCTGGCTGGCCAGGATCGAGGCGATCGTCGGCTTGCACACGTCGCAGCCGCGACCGCGTCCGTGCGCCGCGAGGACGTCGTCGAAGCGGGTGTACCCATGCACGGCGACGACGTCGAAGAGCTCCTGGCGGGTCAGCGCGAAGTGCTCGCACAGGCTGCGGTCCACGACCGCGCCCTGGGACTCGAAGTAGTCCTCGATGATCTTCTTGACCTGCACCTTGCACGAGCCGCAGGTGGTGCCGGCCCGCGTGGACTCCCCCGCCGCCGCGGCCGCGACGACGTCGGCCTTGGTGACGTCGTTGCACGAGCACACCTGCGCCTCGTCGGGCAGCTGGAAGCCGCCGGTCGAGCTTGTCGAGACCGGCAGGATCAGCTCCTCGGGGTTGGCCGGCAGCGCGATGCCGCTGGCGACCATCGGGCGCAGCACGCCGTACGCCGAGGCGTCGCCGACCAGCACCCCGCCGAGCAGCTGGCGCCCGTCCTCGGAGACGACGAGCTTCTTGTAGACCCCCGCGACCGCGTCGGCGTAGACGACCTCGAGGGCGCCCGGGGTGGTGGCGAACGCGTCGCCGAAGCTGGCCACGTCCACCCCCATCAGCTTCAGCTTGGTGGACATGTCGGCGCCGGTGAAGGACCCCGCGCCGCCGCACAGGGCGTCCAAGACGACCTCGGCCATCGCGTAGCCCGGCGCGACCAGGCCGTACATCCGGCCCGCCGGGGCCGCGCACTCCCCGACCGCCCACACGTGCGGCGCCGAGGTGCGGCACTGCTCGTCGACCAGGACACCGCCGCGCTCGGCCAGGTCGAGGCCGGCGGCGCGGGCGAGGGCGTCGCGCGGCCGGATGCCGGCGGAGAAGACGACGACCTCGGCGGCGATCGGGTCCGCGTCCTTGAGCCCGAGTCCGGCGGCGCGGCCGTCGGCCTCCAGGACCGCGGTGGTCATCGCCCCGGTGTGCACCGAGAGCCCCAGCCCCTCGATGTGGCGGCGCAACGTCGCGCCGCCGGCGTCGTCGACCTGCACGGCCATCAGCCGCGGCGCCATCTCGACCACGTGGGTCTCCAGCCCGAGCCCGCTGAGTGCGTGGGCGGCCTCCAGGCCGAGCAGCCCGCCGCCGATCACCGCGCCGACCCGTGCGGTGGCGGCGGCCTCCCGGATCGCCTCGAGGTCCTCGATGGTGCGGTAGACGAAGCAGCCCGGCAGGTCGTGCCCGGGGATCGGCGGCACGAACGGCGCGGCGCCGGTCGCGAGCACCAGCTCGTCGTAGCCCAGCGTGCTCTCCCGGCCCTCCGCGTCGACCAGCCGCACGGTGCGCCCGGCGGGGTCGATGCTCGCGACGGTGGTGGCGAGCAGCACCCGGACCCGCGGGTCGTCGTACTCCCCGGTCGGGAGGAGGGAGAGCGCCTCGGCACCGACCTCGAAGAAGGAGGTGAGCGCGACCCGGTCGTACGCCGGACGCGGCTCCTCGCCGATGACGACCAGGTCGTGGGTCTCGGTGAGGCCACGCTCGACGGCGGCCTGGACGAAGCGGTGGCCGACCATGCCGTGGCCGACGACCACGAGCGTCTTGCGGTGGTGGGGGCTCATCTGGGGGTTCCTTCCAGCAGGGTGGAGCGGGTGTCGAGCAGGCGGCGTACGGCGTCGGAGCAACCGCCGCAGCCGGTGGTGGCCCGGGTGGTGGCCCGGACCTCGTCGAGGGAGGCGCAGGCGCGGACGGCGCCCGCGCTGACGCCGGCGCACGAGCAGACCTCGGCGTCGTCGGGCAGCTGCGGCTCCGCAGCCGCCGTGGCCCGGTCGGGCATGAGCAGCAGGCCCGGCTCGTTCGCGCCGAGGACGGTGCCGCGGTCGAAGTGCTGGGTGATCAGCCCGATGCGGGACAGGTCGCCGACCAGGGTGCCGGCCACGATCCGGCCGCCGTCGACCACCAGCCGTCGGTGCGACCCGACGACGGGGTTGGTCACCTCGACGACCTCGCCCTCGGCGTGCACCGGGTCGCCGAGCACGGCCACGTCCAGGCCGGTGGCCCGCAGCCGGACGACGTGGCGGCCGGGGTCGTAGGACGCCTCCTCGCCGGCGAGGTGGCGGGCCAGCACCGCCGCCTGCTCCCAGGCCGGCGGGACGAAGCCGGTCACCGTGCCGCCGCGCTGGGCGCAGTCGCCGATCGCGTAGATGTGCTCGTCGCTGGTGCGCAGCCGCTCGTCGACGACGACTCCGCGGCGTACCTCGAGCCCGGCCCGGCGGGCGAGGGCGGTGCTCGGGCGGTCGCCCGCGGTGAGCACGACCAGGTCGGTCTCCAGGGTGTAGCCGTTGTCGAGGACCAGGCCGTCCTCGGTGAGCCGGACCGCGCGGGCGCCGGTGTAGACGGTCGCGCCGAGCCTGGTCAGGTCGCGGGCGATGATCCGCCCCGCCCGCTCCTCGACCTGGCTGCGCAGCAGGTGCTCGCCGCCCTCGACGACCTCGACGGCGAGGCCGCGCACGCTCAGCGCGCGGGCCACCTGGAGACCGAGCAGACCGCCCCCGACCACCACCGCGCTCCCCGCGGTGGTCGAGCCTGTCGAGACCCCCACCGCGGCGTCCAGGCGCTCGCAGTCGGCCAACGAGCGGAAGGCGTGCACCTTCTCGTGCAGCCGTCCGTCGGGCCGCACCAGTCCGCGGATCGGCGGCAGGGTGGGGATCGCGCCGGTGGCCAGCACCAGCGCGTCGTACCCGACCCGGCTCCGGTCGGCGAGCTCGACCTCGCGCTCCTCGCGGTGGATGTCGACCACCCGGGTCCCGAGGCGCAGGTCGACGGTGTCGCGCACGCCGAGCTCGAGCGCGGCCGGGTCGTGGGTGCCCTCGAGCACCGCGGAGAGCAGGATCCGGTTGTACGGCGGGTGCGGCTCGTCGCCGAGCAGGGTGACATGCCGGCCCGCGTCGGCGAGCGCGTCCGCGAGCCGGGCCGCCGCCATCCCGGCGCCGACGACCACCACCCGCCGGTCGAGCGACGCCCGCTCGTCCAGACTCATGCGCGCACCGCCGCGGCGCAGACCTTGAACTCCGGCATCTTGCTGGCCGGGTCGAGCGCGTCATGGGTGAGCCGGTTGGCCCCGACCCAGTGGAACGGCACGAAGACCGTGTCCGGGCGGATGGTGCTGACCACCCGCGCCGGCGCCTTCAGCTCCCCGCGGCGGGTGGTGACGACGACCGGCGCGCCGTCGCGGGCGCCGATGCGGTCGGCCAGCATCGGGTGCAGCTCCACGAACGGGCCGGTGTCGGGCAGGTCGCGCACCCGGCGGGTCTGGGCGCCGGACTGGTACTGCGCCAGCACCCGCCCGGTGGTGAGGTGCACCGGGAAGGCCTCGTCGGGTCGCTCCGCGGCGCCGACGTGCTCGACGTCGACGAAGCGCGCCCGCCCATCCGGCGTCGCGAAGGAGTCGGCGAACAACCGCGGCGTGCCGGGGTGCTCCGGCGCCGGGCAGGGCCAGAAGACGCCGTGCTCGGCGCGGATCCGGTCATAGCTGATGCCGCTGTAGTCGGCCCGCCCGCCGGCCGAGGCCCGCCGCAGCTCGGCGAAGACCTCCTCCGGGTCGCTCGGGAACGACGCCTCGGACCCCAGCCGCGCGGCCAGTCCGGCCATCACCTCGAGGTCGGTGCGGACCCCCTCGGGCGGGGCGACGGCGCGCTCGCGCAGCACCACCCGGCCCTCGAGGTTGGTCATGGTGCCGGTCTCCTCCGCCCACTGGGTGACCGGCAGGACGACGTCGGCCATCGCCGCGGTCTCGCTCAGCACGATGTCGGCGACGACGAGCAGGTCGAGCGCGGCGAGCCGCTCGGTGACCCGGGTGGCGTTGGGCGCGGAGACGACGATGTTGCTGCCGAACACCAGCAGCGCGGACGGGCCGTGGTCGCGACCGAGGGAGTCCAGCAGCTCATAGGCCGACACGCCCTTGCCCGGCAGCGTCTCCGGGGCGACGCCCCACACCCGTGCCACGTGCTCGCGCGCGGCCGGGTCGTCGATCATCCGGTAGCCGGGCAGCTGGTCGGACTTCTGGCCGTGCTCGCGGCCGCCCTGGCCGTTGCCCTGGCCGGTGAGGCAGCCGTAGCCGGCGTACGCACGACCCGGCATCCCGAGCGCGAGCGCGACGTTGATCCAGCCCAGCACGGTCGCGGTGCCCTGGCTGTGCTGCTCGGCGCCGCGGGCGGTGAGGACCATGACCCGCGGCGAGCCGGCGAGCAGCTCGGCGGTCGCGCGCAGCTCCGCCACCGGTACGCCGGTGACCCGCTCGACCCGCTCGGGCCACCACGACGCGGCGCGTCGGCGCACGTCCGCGAAGCCGGTGGTGCGCGCGGCGACGTACTCCTCGTCGACGGCGCCGGCCGCGTCGAGCAGGTGCAGCAGCCCCAGGGCGAGGGCGAGGTCGGTGCCGGGGACCGGCTGGAGGAAGAGGTCGGCGCGGTCGGCGGTGGCGGTACGCCGCGGGTCCACGACCACCACCCGACCACCGGCCTCGCGCAGCCGGTCGAGGTGACGGGCCGCGGGCGGCTTCGTCTCGGCGAGGTTGGAGCCGACCAGCACCACCACGTCCGCGTGCTCGAGGTCGGCCAGCGGGAACGGCAGCCCGCGGTCGATGCCGAAGGCCTGGTTGCCCGCGGTCGCGGCCGAGGACATGCACCAGCGGCCGTTGTAGTCGATCCGGCTGGTGCCGAGCGCGACCCGGGCGAGCTTGCCGAGCAGGTAGGCCTTCTCGTTGGTGAGCCCACCGCCGCCGAAGACCGCGACCGCGTCGGGACCGGCGACCTGCGCGGCGCGCAGCCCGGCGGCGACGCGGTCGAGCGCCTCGTCCCAGGACGCCGCGCGCAGCTCCCCGCCCTCCTCGTCGCGCACCAGCGGCGTGGTGAGCCGCTCGCGGTGCC
The DNA here is from genome assembly GCF_013155365.1 of Nocardioides sp. zg-DK7169. Lineage (GTDB taxonomy): Bacteria > Actinomycetota > Actinomycetes > Propionibacteriales > Nocardioidaceae > Nocardioides. The sequence continues at coordinate 188,342 of NZ_JABJRA010000010.1, read as the reverse complement.
CGCGCAGCCCCGCAGCCGTCCAGCCCTTGCGGCACAGCGCCCCCTCGTTGACGGGGAACTCCGGCCACGCGGCGACCTCGAGCGACCGCCCTTGGCGCTCGAGGGTCATGCCGCACTGCAGGCTGCAGTAGGGGCAGTGGGTGCGGGTGGTCATCGAGCTCAGATCCCCGCCCCGGCGAGGCTGTGCCCGCCGGCCCGTGCCCCGGCCGCCGGTCGGCGCAGGTAGACCCGGTAGGTCACCACCGCGCACAGCAGGTAGAAGCCGGTGAACACCACGAAGGCCTGGCGGGTCGCGGCCATCGGGTCCTCGACCCAGGGGGCGCTGAAGGCCAGCGGGATCAGGAACCCGCCGATCGCGCCCACCGCGCCGATGACCCCGATCGCGGCCGAGGAGAGCCGGGTCGCGGCGAGCAGGGCGTCCGCGCGCTGCGGGGTGCCGGGGGTCGTGGTCCGCTCGGCGCGGGTGCGGAAGATCGCCGGGATCATCTTGTACGTCGAGCCGTTGCCGACCCCGGTGGCGGCGAAGACCACCAGGAAGAACGCCAGGAACCAGGGGAACCAGGACTGGTTGTCCACCGCGATCGCGGGGTCCTGCGCCGGGTTCGGGGTCAGCCGGGTGAGGGTCCACAGCACCCCGAGGGTGGCGACGATCATCACCACGAAGGCGCCCAGGGTGATCCGCGCACCGCCGTACCGGTCGGCGAGCCAGCCGCCGAGCGGCCGGGTCGCGGAGCCGACGAGGGCGCCGAGGAACGCGTAGTAGGCGAAGTAGATGCCGGTGCCGAGCGGCGCCGGGTCGGGCACCCAGAAGTTCAGCTTGATGAGCAGCGGCATCGCGGCGGAGTAGCCGATGAAGGAGCCGAAGGTGCCGATGTAGAGCAGCGCCATCACCCAGGTCTGGCGGTGACGCACCACGCTGAGCTGCTCGCGCGGGCTCGAGGTCGCGGTGCCGAGGTTGTCCATGCACCGGTACGCCGCGAGCGTGGCGACCACGGCCAGCCCGGCGTAGACCCAGGCCGCCCGCTCCAGGTGGATGCCGCCGTCGCTCGCCTGCACCATGCCGAAGATCCCGGCGCCGCCGACGATGACGGGCAGGAAGAGCTGGATCAGCGCGACGCCGAGGTTGCCGCCGGCGGCGTTCAGCCCGAGCGCGGTCCCCTTGCGCGCCGCCGGGTAGAAGAAGTTGATGTTGGCCATCGAGCTGGCGAAGTTGCCGCCGCCGAGGCCGGCCGTCGCGGCGATCAGGCAGAAGGCCCAGTACGGCGTACCGGGGTTGGTGACGGCGTAGGCGAAGCCGAGCGTCGGCACCAGCAGCAGCGCGGCACTGGCCATCGTCCAGTTGCGGCCCCCGAAGCGCGACACCGCGAAGGTGTAGGGCAGGCGCAGCACCGAGCCGACGAGGTTGGGCAGCGCGACCAGCAGGAACAGCTGCTGGGCGCTGAAGTCGAAGCCCATCGAGACCAGGAACGCCGAGCTGACGCTCCAGATCAGCCACACCGAGAAGCCCAGGTGCTCGGCGAAGATCGACCAGGCGAGGTTGCGCCGCGCCACCCGGCGGCCGGTGTGCTCCCAGAACGCGGAGTCCTCGGGCTCCCAGTGGTCGATCCAGCGTCCGGTCCGGCGGACGGGTGCCTGGGGGGCTGCGGCGGCCCGCTCCGGCGGGGCGACGGTCTGCGTCATGGAGGCTCCTGTGCGATCGGGTCCACCGATCGTGCGAGCCCGACGTTTCGCCCCGCCCCCCGCCGCCGCAACGCCGACGTCAACTTGTCCTCACGACCTCACAGCCACAGGCCGTTCACCGTCGGCTGAGCGCGTGCCGTCGGTCGAGCCTGTCGAGACCCCCGGACGAGCGGTCGCCGTTGGTCGAGCCCGCGCCGTTGGTCGAGCCTGTCGAGACCCCCCGGACGAGCGGTCGCCCGTTGGTCGAGCTTGTCGAGACCCCTCGTCTCACCGCGGCCCGCTCGATCGTCCGGTGCCAGCCCAGGCAGCCGTGTGGCCCCGCCGGCAAGGTGCTGGCGGGGTCCGGAGCGGTCGATCTACTCGTCGGGCGGATGCGCGGTGACGAGTCGGGTCTCGCTGTGGTCCTTGACCAGATGCAGCCCGTGTGGGGATTGCCAGAGATACGTCGCGGCGTCGGTCTTGTCGTAGGTCCACGCGGTGTGGGTCTTGGCCCGGTGATGTCGGCGACAGAGCGGGGCGAGGTTGCAGGAGCACGTGGGGCCGCCGTCGCCGTGAGCGGTGACGTGGTCGGTGTCGCAGCGCCGGGCCGGGCGTTCACACCATGGGAAGGCGCACGTCGGCGAGGCGAGCTTGGTCTGCTCGGCCAGTTTGTCGGGGATCGCGTAGGCGTCGGTGTGGTGGTGGGCCTCGAGGTCGATGACCGGCTTGATGACCACCTGGGCGTCGCCGCTGCACCACTGGCTGACCTGCTCGGTCGAGACGATGGAGCGGGTCTGCTCCACGTGTGCGATGCCGGCCTCGTCACGGCTGATCGCGGCGTGCGAGAGGTGGACGTGGATCACGACCTGGCGCGGCTTCACCACCGACGCGGCCCCATCACCGGCCTCGGCGCGCAGGTCGAAGGCGAGCTGGCGTCGGGCGAGCTCGCCGGCTGCCATGGAGCGGCGCACGTCCAGCGACTCGGTCGAGCCGAGGGCGGCGAGCTCTTCGGCGCCCTGGCGGATCGCGGTGTCGAGGTCGATCGCGTCGGCGAGGTCGAGGACGCCTTCGACGTGGACGGTGCCGTCGTGGGTGGCTTCGCGGGTGTGCACGTCGAAGCGGCGGCCGTCGGCCGCCTCGCGGCGCTGCTTCTCCGCACCCTCGGGGTCGAACATCACGCGGGCCTGGTCGACGAGGCGCTCGATCGCGGCCCAGCTGATCTTTCCCACGACACCGGCGAGCTGGCGGTCCACGAAGTCGGCGCCCTCCAGCGGCAGGGTGGTGGTCAGCTGCGCGAGCCGCCGCGCCTTCCACAGCGGGACCTTGCCGGCACGGACCAGCTTCCAGGTCCGCTTGAGCCGGTGCCCCAGCTCCAGGGCGTCACCGACCAACGAACGGGCGGAGTCGGTGGACAGGCCCAGCGCGGCGCCGAACTCCATCGGCGCGAACTCCGCGACCAGCGGGGCACCCTCGCCCGCCAGCGGAACGGCCTGCTCCCCGAACACCAAACCGGTGGTTGAGCTTGTCGATACCCCGCCGGAAACCGACTCCTCCGGATGCATCGCCGCCCACACCAGAGCCGCCTCTAAGACCTCGATCTCCGCCCGCTGGGCTGCGGCCCGACGGCGCTGTGCGAACGCCAGCACGGCGGCTGGGGTGCCGCAGTCGGGGAGCTCGGAGTCGGCCATGCCTCATTCTACTCGAACGCACGTTCGATGACAAGGGTTTTTCCACCTCGGGTCTCGCGATCGTCCAGTGGCAGACGGATGCGCCACGCGGGCGATCCGCGCCCCAGGCCGCATGGCAGGCAACCGCGAAGACCGAGCCGCCCCGCCCGACGCGTGAGCAGATGAGGAGACCGATCGCCCACCACCCGCAGCCGGTAGCTGTGCCAGCCGATCCAGGCGAGGACACCGTGGTCAAGAAGCTGATCAGCGCCGGGGTGTTCATGCTGGACAAGGCCGTCTACAACGTCGGTGCCCGCACGGCTTCCAGCAGGTCCTCGTGATCGCCGAGGGCGAGAACCCCGGCGACAAGATCACCATCACCGACCTAGGAGCGCGACCGCTCGTCGTACCGATCCGACCGCTCACCGACGGCGGGTGCCACTGAGCGCCTAGGCGACGTCGGGTCGTGCCGGGGCGGGGGTGGGCGCTCCTACTGTGACTGCGATCACACGACTTCCCGGAAGGGGCTCCCGTGTCCACCGACCAGCCCGCGCGTCACGATCCCATCTACGACGACCTCCACGAACGCCCCGAGTTCACCGAGCTGCGCAGCCGCTACCGCGGCTTCGTGCTCCCGGCGACCGTCGCGTTCCTCGTCTGGTACCTGCTCTACGTCGTCCTCTCCAACTGGGCGGGCGACTTCATGGCCCACAAGCTCGTCGGCAACATCAACGTCGCGCTCGTCTTCGGGCTGTTGCAGTTCGTGACGACCTTCCTGCTCGCCTGGCTCTACAGCCGCTTCTCCTCCAGCCGCCTCGACCCGCTGGCCCGCCAGCTGGACGAGGAGTACCGCGCGGCGCTCGAGAGCCGCCGCCCCACCGCCGGACGGGAGGGCTGAGATGGACAGTCAGGTCCTCACCACACTGCTCTTCCTCGCGGTCGTCGCACTGACCGTCGCGATCACCTTCTGGGCCAGCCGCCAGTCCTCGGGCACCGCCGACTTCTACGCCGGCGGCCGCAGCTTCTCCGGCTTCCAGAACGGCCTGGCCATCGGCGGCGACTACATGTCGGCGGCGTCGTTCCTCGGCATCTCCGGTGCCATCGCGCTCTACGGCTACGACGGCTTCCTCTACTCCATCGGCTTCCTCGTCGCCTGGCTGGTGGCGCTGCTGCTGGTCGCGGAGATGCTGCGCAACTCCGGGCGCTACACGATGGCCGACCAGTTGGCGTTCCGGATGCGGCAGAAGCCGGTACGGATGGCCGCGGCCACCTCGACGGTCGTGGTCTCGATCTTCTACCTGCTCGCCCAGATGGTCGGCGCCGGCGCGCTCGTCGCGCTGCTCCTCGGTGTCGACAGCCAGGTCACCAAGAACCTCACCATCGCCGTCGTCGGCGCACTGATGGTCTTCTACGTCACCGTCGGCGGGATGAAGGGCACCACCTGGGTGCAGATCGTCAAGGCCGTTCTGCTGATGACCGGCTCGGCGCTGATCGTCATCCTGGTGCTGGCCAAGTTCGACTTCAACCTCTCCGACCTGCTCGGCAGCGCCGCCAGCGAGTCCGGCGCCGGGGCGGCGTTCCTGGAACCGGGGCTGCGCTACGGCGCCGACCTCACCAGCAAGCTGGACTTCCTCAGCCTCGGCATCGCCCTGGTCCTCGGTACGGCGGGCCTGCCGCACATCCTGATCCGCTTCTACACCGTCCCGACCTCCCGCGACGCCCGCAAGTCGGTGCTGTGGGCGATCGGCCTGATCGGCGTGTTCTACCTGTTCACGCTGGTCCTCGGTTTCGGCGCCGCGGCGCTGCTGGACACCAGCAAGCTCGACGCGGCCGGCAACCTGGCCTCGCCGAAGCTGGCCGAGGCGGTCGGTGGCGGTGCCGGGTCGACCGGAGGCGCGGTGCTGCTCGCCCTGATCGCGGCGGTCGCGTTCGCGACGATCCTGGCCGTGGTCGCGGGCCTGGTGCTCACCTCGTCGGCATCCGTGGCCCACGACATCTACAACAACGTGATGCGCAACGGGACCGCGACCGAGAACGAGGAGATCCGGGTGACCCGGATCGCCGCCGGCGTCATCGGCCTGGTGGCGATCCTGCTGGCGATCCCGGCGCAGAACCTCAACATCGCGTTCCTGGTCGCCCTCGCGTTCGCGGTCGCGGCCTCGGCGAACCTGCCGGCGATCGTCTACAACATGTTCTGGCGGCGCTTCAACACCCGCGGGGCGACCTGGAGCATCTACGGCGGCCTGATCTCCGCTGTCGGCCTGGTCTTCTTCTCGCCGGTCACCTCCGGCAAGGTCAGCCCCGAGGGCGAGAACCTCTCGCTGCTGCCCGCCAGCATCGACATCTCCTGGTTCCCGCTGGAGAACCCCGGCCTGGTCTCGATCCCGCTCGGGTTCTTCCTCGGCTGGCTCGGGACCGTGACCTCGCGCGAGCCCACCGCGGAGGACCGCTACACCGAGCTCGAGGTCCGCGCCCTCACCGGAGCGGGTGCCGAGCAGGCGATCCAGCACTGAGCAATCAAGCACTGAGCAATCAAGCACTGGGCGAATCGGGCACTGCACGAGCACCGATCGATCAGGGTGGCCCCCGCCACTAGTGTGGCGGGGGCCACCTTCCCCCGTTCGAACCGACCTGGGACCCGACCCCAGACACAGGAGCTGACGTGAGCGACGAGACCCTCTCCAACCTGCTGAACGAAGAGCGCCGCTTCGAGCCGCCGGCCGACCTCGCGGCCCACGCCAACCTCACCGAGGAGGCCTACGCCCGGGCCGACGCCGACCCCGAGGCCTTCTGGGCGGAGCAGGCCGACCGGCTCACCTGGGACACCCGGTGGGAGCAGGTGCTGGACTGGTCGGACCCGCCGTTCGCCAAGTGGTACGTCGGGGGCCGGCTCAACGCGGCGTACAACTGCGTGGACCGCCACGTGGAGGCCGGGAACGGCGACAAGGTCGCGATCCACTGGGTCGGCGAGCCGGTCGACGACCGCCGCGACATCACCTACGCCCAGCTCAAGGACGAGGTCTCCCGCGCCGCGAACGCGCTGAGCGACCTCGGTGTGGAGACCGGCGACCGCGTCGCGATCTACATGCCGATGATCCCCGAGGCGATCGTGGCGATGCTCGCCTGCGCCCGGATCGGCGCCCCGCACACGGTCGTCTTCGGCGGCTTCTCCTCCGACGCGCTGGCCTCGCGGCTGGAGGACTGCCAGGCGAAGGTCGTCGTCACCGCCGACGGCGGCTACCGCCGCGGCTCCGCCTCCGCCCTGAAGCCCGCGGTCGACGAGGCCCGGGCCAAGTCGGCCGAGCGCGGCCACCGGGTGGACAAGGTGCTGGTGGTGCGCCGTACCGGCCAGGACCTCGGCGCGGACGGCTGGGACGACGCGGTCGACGTGTGGTGGCACGACGTCGTCGACACCGCCTCGCCCGAGCACACCCCCGAGGCGTTCGACGCCGAGCACCCGCTCTACGTCATGTACACCTCCGGCACCACGGGCAAGCCCAAGGGCATCCTGCACACGACCGGCGGCTACCTCGTCGGTACGGCGTACACCCACTGGGCCGTCTTCGACCTCAAGCCCGAGACCGACGTCTACTGGTGCACCGCCGACATCGGCTGGGTCACCGGGCACTCCTACATCGTCTACGGGCCGCTCGCCAACGGCGCCACCCAGGTGCTCTACGAGGGCACCCCGGACAGCCCGGAGAAGGGCCGGTGGTGGCAGATCATCGAGGACCTCGGCGTCACGATCTTCTACACCGCGCCGACCGCGATCCGCTCGTTCATGAAGCAGGGCCGCGAGATCCCCGACCGCGCGGACCTCTCCAGCCTGCGCCTGCTCGGCTCGGTCGGCGAGCCGATCAACCCGGAGGCCTACATCTGGTACCGCCACGTGATCGGCGGCGACCGCACCCCCGTCGTCGACACCTGGTGGCAGACCGAGACCGGCATGATCATGATCAGCCCGCTGCCCGGCGTCACCGCCGGCAAGCCCGGCTCGGCGATGACCGCGATCCCCGGCGTCGCCGCCGACGTCGTCGACGAGGAGGGCACGCCGGTCCCGAACGGCTCGGGCGGCTACCTCGTGCTCACCAAGCCGTGGCCCTCGATGCTGCGCACGATCTGGGGCGACGACCAGCGCTTCGTGGACACCTACTGGTCGCGCTTCCGCAGCCAGGGCTACTACTTCGCCGGCGACGGCGCCAAGAAGGACACCGACGGCGACCTGTGGGTGCTCGGGCGCGTGGACGACGTCATGAACGTCTCCGGGCACCGACTCTCCACCACCGAGATCGAGTCGGCGCTCGTGTCGCACCCGAAGGTCGCGGAGGCCGCCGTGGTCGGCGCCAAGGACGAGGACACCGGTCAGGCGGTCTGCGCGTTCGTGATCCTGCGCGACGAGTTCGTCGTCGACGCCGACGAGGCGGGCGAGGGCAGCGAGATCGTCACCGAGCTGCGCAAGCACGTGCGCAAGGAGATCGGCCCGATCGCCACCCCGCGCCAGATCATGATCGTGCCCGAGCTGCCGAAGACCCGCTCGGGCAAGATCATGCGCCGGCTGCTGCGCGACGTCGCCGAGCACCGCGAGATCGGGGACGTCACCACGCTGGCGGACAGCTCGGTGATGAAGCTGATCTCCTCCGGGCTGTCCGGCTCGGGATCCTCGGAGTGAGGTCCACAGGTCCCAGGTCCGCGCCGTTCGACAGCAGTACCTCCTCGGCCCGCGCGGCAGTCTCTCGGAGAGATCCGCCCCGGAACGGCAGGCCGCGCACGATGTCGAGGCACTCGTCGTAGTCGACCGCGCGGGCGGGCCGCCCGGGACCTAGCGACGCCCACCAGTTCGGGGTATCGCTCGGAGACGTCGCGACGTGCGCGTCCGCCAGGTCCCGAGCGGACACCACACCGACAGGTTGCTCTACGCCCACGACAAGGCCGAGCGCCTCGAGCGTGAGCCGGTAGGACTCCAGTCCACCCCGTCCGGGGGAGTCGCGCGGCGACAGGTACGCGACACCATGACCGTCCCACCGCAAGCCGTACGCCGCTGCGACCCTCGGGAGACGTCGTGCGCTGAGCATGAAACGCAAGCACCCCGGCCGTGAGAGGACATGCGGCATGACCGCCCATATCAACCACCCGACTGTCGGCGGGACCAGGACAATGGGCCCGTGAGCACCCTCGACCCGACCTCTTCGCCGGTATCGGCGGACCCGGTCGAGTTCGCCCTGCACGCATGGGTGGACGAGTCCATCCATGCCCCCGGCGCGGAGCACAGCGGCATGTACGTGCTCGCGTCGGTGGTGGCTGACCCCGAGGGCTGCGACCACCCGCGCGACTCGCTGGTTCGGCTCGTCCCCCGGGGCCGCGGCCGGCTTCACTGGCGCGACGAGGACACGCCCCTGCGCGAGAAGGTCACCGCCGTCATCGCGGAATGTGACTTCGCCAGCGTTGTGGTCGTGGGTGCCCGGTGGGCCAACCCGAAGGCCCAGGAGCGTGCGCGCCGGCACTGCATGCGGCGACTGCTCTTCGAGTTGGAGCAGCTCGGCGTCTCGCAGGTGTGGCTGGAGTCGCGCACGTCCTCGCTCAACAAGCGCGATCTCCAGCTGGTCAACGCACTCCGCAGCGAGAACGCGATCAGCGCGGCACTGCGAGTGGACTTCGGCCTGCCTTCCGTGGAGCCGATGCTGTGGGTTCCCGACGCCATCGCGGGCGCTGTCGCGGGTGCGCGGAAGGGCTCGCGGGCCGGCCACCGCCAGGTCCTCGGCAGCATGGTCCAGGAGATCGAAATCGCGCTCTGAAATGCGCGAAGGTCGGGTCCCGTCGTCCGGCGGGGGTCCCGACCTCACTTCTCACTCCCCAGCGGGGAGGAGCAATGCACACAGCGTACGCCGTCGTACGACGGCCACACAAGGCCGCAACGGGTCGTCAGGCGGTCACACACGAGGGCGCTCAGGGTTGCACAACGGCACACTTCGTCGTACGACGACGCCTGGCGCGCCGAGAGCACCCTCAGGCCCGCGCACCGTCGTCCCGGTGCGGTCACACACCCGGTCCCAGGTCGGTCTGGTCGTCAGGGTGCCCCAGCCGGAACGGCGCTGAGCTAGCCGCGCTGGTCCTCGGGGCGCTGGAAGACGTCGGGGATGCCGTCGCGGTCCTCGTCCACCTGCTCGCGGAGCTCGAGCTCGCGGTAGTGGCGGTTGCGGGGGACGAGGACCAGCGCGGACAGCCCGGCGGCCAGCACCGAGGCACCGAGGATCGCGATCTTGGCGTGGTCGTAGTGCGCGGACCCGGCGTCGAAGCTGAGCTCGGAGATCAGCAGCGACACCGTGAACCCGATGCCGGCCAGCATCGACATGCCGGTCAGGTCGCGCCAGGTGATGTCGCTGTCGAGGTTCGCGCGTCGGGTGCGGGTGACCAGCCAGGTCGCGGCCAGGATGCCGATCGGCTTGCCGACCACCAGGCCGATCACGATCCCCCAGGCGACGCCGTCGGAGAGCAGCGACCCGAGGCCGCCGCCGTCACCGAGCGCGACACCCGCGGAGAAGAACGCGAAGACCGGGACGCAGAACCCGGCCGACAGCGGGCGAACCCGGTGCTCGAGCACCTCGGCCAGGCCCGGGCCCTCGCCGCCCGACTTGCGCATCACCGGGACCAGGAAGCCCAGCACCACGCCGGCGATCGTGGCGTGCACGCCGGACTCGAGGAAGAACGCCCACACCAGCGCGCCGAGCGGCACCAGCACCAGCCAGCTCGCCCAGCCGCGGGTGCCGAAGAAGGCGGGCCAGCGCTGGACCAGCAGGCCGAACAGGGCGAGCGGGACGAGCGCCCAGAGCAGCTGCTCGACGTGCAGCTCGTCGGTGTAGAAGAGCGCGATGATCGAGATGGCGACCAGGTCGTCGACCACGGCGAGGGTGAGGAGGAACAGCCGCAGCGCCGACGGCAGGCGCGAGCCGACGACCGCGAGCACCGCCACGGCGAACGCGATGTCCGTGGCGGTGGGGATCGCCCAGCCGTGGAGCGTCTCGCCCCCGGAGCCGAGGTTGACCAGGACGTAGAGCAGCGCCGGCACGGCGACACCGCCGATGGCCGCGGCGACCGGCACGATGGCGCGGTCGAGGCGGCGCAGGTCGCCGGCGACGAACTCCTTCTTCAGCTCCAGGCCGACGAGGAAGAAGAAGACCGCGAGCAGGCCGTCCGCCGCCCAGTGCGCCAGGCTCAGGTCGAGGTCGAAGCCGAGCACCTGGCCGCCGACGTGCAGGTCGCGCAGCGACGCGTAGGAGTCACCCGGCAGGTTCGCCCACACCACGGCGAGGACCGCGCCGGCGATCAGCAGCATGCCGCCGACCGTCTCCATGCGCAGGATCTCGGTGATCCGCTGGTACTCCGGCCAGCTCGGACGGGTCAGGACACGGCGCTGATCGGACGGTCCCGGGGCAGGTGCGGACGAGCGGGGGTCGGGCATGATGAGGGGCCTCTTCGACGTGGGGGCATGACAACGACGTGCCGACCAGACTTCCCGGCTCTCCCTCGCCGATGCTACCGGCGCCCCCCACGTGGTCGGTTCGGTAGGGTCGGGGGCATCGTCCGACACCGCACCGGTAGCGGACCCGCCGCCACGCACACCGCCAGAGGAGCCACATGGCCACCGAACCGGTCAAGGACGCCGAGCCGACGATCGGCAAGCTCGTCTCCGACGCCAGCCGGGACATCTCGACGCTGGTCTCCAAGGAGATCCAGCTCGCCAAGTCCGAGCTGAAGGTCAGCGTCCGCGCGGGCGGGGTCGGCATCGCCCTGTTCGCCGCGGCGGGCTTCATCGCCGTCCTGGCGATCATCATGCTCTCGATCGCGATCGCCTACCTGATCCACTGGAACGGCTCCGGGCTGTCCCTGCACTGGGCGTTCCTGATCGTCTTCGGGTTCTACGTCCTGCTCGCCGGGCTGCTCGCCTTCGTCGGCGTGAAGAAGGTCAAGCAGGTCGGTCCCCCGTCGAAGGCCATCGAGCAGGGCCGCGAGATCCCGCGGGCGCTCAAGGGCCAGAGCTGAGTCCCAGCCCCCAGCAGCACCAGCCCCCAGCAGCACCCGAGCCCGGCCCCGGACGATCGTCCGGGGCCGGGCTCGTCTGGTGTGCGGGCTCGTCTGGTGTGCGGGCCTCGGGCTCAGCTGGCGCAGTCGCCGGTGGAGACCTCGGCGCTGCGGGCGACGCCCACGCGGGCGACGTCCTGCACCTGGTCTGCGGTGAGGGCATAACCGGTGTCGTCGTCGGTGACCGAGGCCGCGAAGACGACGCCCACGACGTCGCCGTCACGGGCGATCACCGGACCGCCGGAGTTGCCGGGGCGCACGAGCGCGCGCAGCGAGAACACCTCGCGCAGGACCGAGCCGTTGCCGTAGATGTCGGGCGAGCGGAGCCGCTGCTCGTCGCGGATCCGGCCGGACCGGGCGTCGAAGGGGCCGTCGAGGGGGTAGCCGAGGATCGCGACCGAGTCGCGCGGCCCGGCCGCGCCGTCGAAGTCGAGGGCCGGGCGGCCGCGGTCGTCGAGCGCGAGGACCGCCAGGTCGAGGTCCGGGTCGTAGAGGACGACCTCGGCCGGGACGCTCTCCTCGCCGACCACGACCTCGGGGTCGCTGACCCCGGCCACCACGTGGGCGTTGGTCATCAGCCGGTCGTCGGCGTAGAGGAACCCGGTGCCCTCGACGCCGCGACCGCAGCGGTTGGCGCCGCGCACCTTCAGCACGCTCTGTTGGGCGTCCTGGACCCGGGGGCTGCGCAGCAGCCGGTCGTTGCCCGGGGCGACCTCGACGATCCGCTCGGGGGCGAACGGCTCGAGGTAGCGCGGGAAGAACCCGGTGCCGACGACGTCGTTGAAGGTGTTGAGCACCGAGCCCGCCGAGGTCGGCAGTGCCTCGTCGACCTTCGCCAGCACCGTGGACTCGCGCACCATCGAGGTGACCGGGCCGATCCGGGTGCCGGAGACCGCCACGCCGAGCGCCCAGGCCACGAGCAGCACGGCGCCTGCACTGAGCGCCGCGCCGCCGAGCGCGTCGAGGGCGCGCACCGGTTGCCAGGTGATGCGCGAGCGGATCCGCGCCCCGACGTACTGCAGCAGGGCCTGGCCCAGGGAGGCCGAGAGGATCACGATGAACAGCGCGCCCACCGAGACCAACAGCGAGGGCGCGGCGTCGCCCAGCGCCATCGGGGCGAGCCAGATGCCGAGCAGGCCGCCGCAGAGCAGGCCGGCGGTGGCGAAGGCGCCCGTGACGAAGCCCTGCCAGTAGCCGGAGACCGCGTAGAGGACGAGCAGGACGACCAGGATCCAGTCGAGCGGGTTCACCGGGCGCGTCGCTCCTCGTCGGAGATGTCGAGCAGGCCGGCGCGCGCGTTGCGCTGGGTGACGGAGTCGCCGGCGAACATGTAGTCGGGCAGGTCCTGGACCTTGCCCTCGTCCCAGGGCTCGGCCCAACCGAGGTAGTCCAGCAGCCGGGAGATGATCCCGCCGGTGAACCCCCACAAGATGACGTCCTTGTCGGCGCCGATCAGGAAGCCGGGGCTGGTGTAGCCCGACGGGTGGCGCACCGTCACCCGGTGGGTGGGGTCGACGAGCTCGGAGATCGGTGCGTGGTGGATGGCGTGCACCTCCTGGGCGCTGACCACCTCGACCCGGTGCTGCTCGCGCCACCAGCCGAGCACCGGGGTGACCGCGAAGTTGCTGGGCGGCAGGAACAGCTCGGGCAGCAGCCCGAAGACCTCGACCGAGGCCGGGTCCACCCCGACCTCCTCCTCGGCCTCGCGCAGCGCCGCCTCGACCACCGACTCGCCGGGATCCAGCGAGCCGCCCGGGAAGGAGACCTGGCCGGGGTGGGAGCGCATGTCGTGGGCGCGCTCGGTGAGCAGCAGCTCGGCGCCCTGCTCGCCCTCGCTCCACAGCATCAGCACCGCGCCACGTCGCACGTCGGCGGAGTCGGGCGGCAGGAAGCGGGTCAGGTCGCGGCCCTCGATGGTGCGGGCCGCCTCGTGCACGGGCAGCAGCCACGCCGGCAGCCCGGCGGGCGAGCTCACAGGTCCACGCCGAGGTGCTCGTCGACCATCGCGACGAGGTCGTCCGCGCTGTCGATGCCGCCGCCGACCATGGTGACCTCGCCGTCCTCTGCCAGGAAGGCGAAGGTGGGCAGCGCCAGCGGGCGCAGGTCGGTGCCCTGCAGCTCCCCGCCCGGGTCGGCGAGCAGCGGGTAGGTGACACCGGTGCGCTCGACGAGCTCCATCGCGGCCTCCGGCATCACGTCGAGGAAGTCGACCCCGATCACCGGGACCCGGTCGCCGTGGGCCTCGTGGAACTCCTGCAGCGCCGGCATCTCCTTGCGGCACGGGCCGCAGTTGGAGGCCCAGAAGTTGATCACCAGCGGGCCCTCGAGGGTGGAGAGGTCGACCCGCTCGCCGCCGCCGAGGCAGGGCAGACTGACCGCGGGCAGCGCGCCGTCGTCGGCGGTGCCGGGACGGCACGGCTCCACGCCGGCGTCGGCCTTCATGCGGCGCAGCTCGGGGGTGTCGACGGCGACGTTGGACTCCGAGGGCGCGGCCCGCTCACCGCTGGAGGGGCTCGCGTCGGGGGCGCAGCCGGCGAGCACCGCGGAGCTCAGCAGCGCGCCGGTGGCGAGCGCCGCGCGTAGCCGGCGGCTCACGCCGGGCCCTGGGTGCGCACGAGCGCCTCGGCGACGACGGGGTCGGTCGGGCCCTCGCCGTACGACGGGCACCAGCGCGCGATCGGGCAGGCGCCGCAGGCGGGCCGCTTGGCGTGGCAGCGGCGGCGGCCGTGCCAGATGACGTGGTGCGACAGCATCGTCCAGTCGCGCTTGGGGTAGAGCGCGCCGATCGCGTGCTCGACCTTGACCGGGTCGGTCTCGTCGGTGAGGCCGAAGCGGCGCACCAGCCGGCCGAAGTGGGTGTCGACGGTGATGCCCGGGACCCCGAAGGCGTTGCCGAGCACGACGTTGGCGGTCTTGCGGCCCACGCCCGGGAGCTTGACCAGGTCGTCGAGGCTGCCCGGCACCTCGCCGCCGTGGTCGGCGACCAGGGCCGCGGAGAGCTTGAGCAGCGACTCGGTCTTGGCCCGGAAGAACCCGAGCGGGCCGACGATGCGCTCGAGGTCCTCGCGCTCGGCCTGCGCCATCGAGGCGGGGTCGGGGTAGGCGCCGAACAGGACCGGGCGCACCGCGTTGACGCGGCGGTCGGTGGTCTGCGCCGAGAGAACGGTCACCACGAGGAGCTCGAAGGGGTTCTCGAAGTCGAGCTCGCAGTGCGCGTCGGGGTAGGTCTCGGCGAGCACGCGCCCGATCTTGCGGGCGCGTCGGACAAGCGAGGTGTCGGGGCGCGTCAGTGGTACGGCAGCGGGCACGGGCCTAGGGTACGGCGGGGCGATGACACCGCACGCGGCCCCGCCCGGCGGCGCGCGCGAGCCTCTCCCGAGGTCGCTGCGGCGCGCCGGTTATTGCGCCGATATGGCTGTGAGAAACCGCACGCGTAGGATTCGATCGATGCCCGCACGCCAGGCGGGCGCACCGAAGGAGGATCCGTGGACAACGACGTACTTCGTCAAGCCCCGCTTTTCAGTGCGCTGGACGACGAGGCGGCCACGGCGCTGCGCAGCTCGATGACCGAGTCCCGCCTCCGCCGTGGTGACGTGCTCTTCCATGAGGGCGACTCGGGCGACAAGCTCTACGTCGTCCTCGACGGCAAGGTGAAGCTCGGCCGCACCTCCTCCGACGGCCGGGAGAACCTGCTCGCGATCCTCGGCCCCGGCCAGATGTTCGGCGAGCTGTCGCTCTTCGACCCGGGCCCGCGCTCCGCGACGGTGACCGCGGTGACCGACGCGTCGTTCGCCTCCCTCTCCCACGAGGACCTGCTGCGCTGGCTCGAGGGCCGCCCGGTCGTCGCCCGTGGCCTGCTCACCCAGCTGGCCAGCCGGCTGCGCAAGGCCAACGACGTCGTGGCCGACCTGGTCTTCTCCGACGTCCCCGGCCGCGTGGCGAAGGCGCTGCTCGACCTCGCCGACCGCTTCGGCCGCACCGCCGACGACGGCGTCCACGTCCACCACGACCTCACCCAGGAGGAGCTCGCCCAGCTGGTCGGCGCCTCCCGCGAGACGGTCAACAAGGCGCTCGCCGACTTCGCCTCGCGCGGCTGGGTCCGCCTCGAGCCCCGCTCCGTCGTCATCCTCGACATCGAGCGCCTGGGCCGCCGCGCCCGCTGATCCCCCGACATCGAGCTGGGCCCGCCTCACGGTTGAGGTGGGCCCTTCTCCCGTCTGAGGTGGGGTTGAGTCGAGAGTTCTGACGCTCGAGTCGAGAGTTCTGACGCTCGAGTCGAGAGTTCTGACCGGTCGAGTCGAGAGCTCTGGTCACCAGCGGCGGTTGGAGTACGCCGTCGCCAGCGCGCTCCGCAGCTCGGCGAGCCACCGTTGCGACGCGTCGTCGCCGAAGTCGCCCCGCCGGACCACGATGACCGCCCAGCCGTCGTCACGCAGCCACCTGCGGCGTTCCGCGTCGTACTCCTCCCGGCCGCGGTGCGCCTCCTCGCCGTCGTACTCGACGCACACACGGCGCCGGCGGTAGACGAGGTCCAGGCGGTACGTCGGTACGCCGTCGACCTCGACCCAGACCTGCGGCTCGGGCGCCGGGAGGCCCGCGTCCACGATCTCCAGCAGCACCCACGCCTCGCGCTGCGACTCCACGCGGGGATCGACGTGGCTGACGAGCTCGCGCAGCTGCACGACACCACGACGACGTCGATAGCGCGCGAGCCCGCGCACGTAGTCCTCGCGCGTCAGCCCGTGGGTCCGGGCCATCTGCGTGAGGACGGCGAACGCCTCGCGGCGCCGCAGGCAGCAGCCGAGATCGAGGGCAGTCCGCAGCGGGGTCGTCACCAGGACGCCGTGCAGCGTCATCACGTCCTGAGGCGACAGGTCCCGCGTGCGCCCGTCCGCACCGAGCGCCTTCGTCGGGGCGTGCCGGCGCAGGGCGCACATCTCGACGTCCGGCACGCCGTCGTGCTCGCCGTGCACGTGGGCGTCGACGCCGTGGAGCCAGGCCGCCGTACGGTCCGTGACGACCTGGTGGGGCGAGGCCCCCCGCGCGAGGGCGCGCGCTCGCAGCTCGAGGGTGTCCTCGAGGTGCGACGCCGCGTAGACACCGCGCACCACGGGACGCACCTCGCCGTTGCGGATCGCCCGGCGCAGCCGGGACAGCGGTACGGCGCGGGCGGTCAGGTCCGCCCTCGAGAAGGGCTCGTCGGGCCACGGCAGCGCGGGCAGGTCCATCACCCGACGATCGCCCCGCCCGGACGCCCTCAGCCGCGGCGAGGTCATGGACTGTGGAGGACGCGCCCCGGGGGCCTCCGGTGGACGACCCGCGGCTCGCGACTCAACCGGTCAGAAGTCTCGACTCGAGCGTCCCGAGTCTCGACTCAACCGTCAGAGGTCTCGACTCAACGGGCGGCGAGGTACGCCAGCTGGGCGCGGACGGAGAGCTCGGCGGCATCCCAGAGGACGGGGTCGACGTCGGCGTAGACGATCTCCACGACGCGGCGCGGGAGCTCGTCGGCGGCGAGGCCCTCGGGGTGCGGCTGGGCACCGAGCTCCCGCACGGCGTCCTCGACCTGGGCGAGCCGCTCGCGGCGGTGGGCGAGGTAGAAGTCCAGCACCCCCGCGGCGTCCGGGAGCACCGGGCCGTGGGCCGGCCAGACGGTGTCGACCTCGCCGGCCTCGACCAGCGAGCGCATGGTCTCGATGGAGGAGAAGTAGGGACCCAGCTGGCCGTCGGGGTGCGCGACCACGGTGGTGCCGCGGCCGAGGACCATGTCGCCGGTGAGCAGCGCGCGTTGCGCGGGCAGCACGAAGGACATCGAGTCCGCGGTGTGGCCCGGGGTGTGCAGGGCCCGCAGCCGCAGCCCGTCGACGTCGAGCTCCTCGCCGTCGCCGAGCGGGTCCGCCCGGAAGCAGTAGGCCGGGTCGAAGGCCCGCACCGCGCTGCCGGTGCGCCGCGCGAGCTCCTCGGCGACCTCGGCGTGGTCGAAGTGGTGGTGGGTCAGCAGCACCAGCCCCACCTCGCCGACCTCCTCGACCAGCCGCTCGAGGTGGCCGTGGTCGACCGGGCCGGGGTCGATGACGACCGCGCGGTCCGCGCCGGGCTCGCGTAGCACCCAGGTGTTGGTGCCGTCGAGGGTCATGATGCCGGGGTTGGGCGCGAGCAGGCACTCGGCGCGGGGCGGGTAGCTCCCACCGGTCCAGGCGCTCACCGGCGTCGCTCCGCGACCAGCCCGCGCAGCCGATCGGGCATCGACAGGGTCCAGGTGTCGCCGAGCGGCTCCACCGACGGGGTGAACATCTCCACCGCACGGCTCGACGCCACCGCCAGCACCTCCTCGGGGCTGTCGTGGACGCCGACCTCCAGGCTGGTGAGGTACGTCGGGGGCATCAGCGCCAGCTCGCCGGCGTCGGCCTGCGCCGCGGCGACCCGGGCCGGGAGCCAGGTGACCGAGGACGACTCCGAGGAGACGTCGCGGGTCAGCTGCCCGGCCGGCAGCGCGGCGACGAAGAACCAGGTGCGGAACCGCTTCGGCTCGAAGACCGGCGTCAGCCAGGCGTCCCAGACCCCGAGCAGGTCGGTGCGAAGCACCAGCCCGCGCCGGTTGAGGAAGTCGGTCATCGCCAGCTCGCGGGTCTCCAGGGCGACCCGGTCGGCCTCCCAGTCCGCGCCGGTGGTGTCCGCGACCACCTCGTCCGGGGAGGCCCCGGCGAGCAGGACCCCGGACTCCTCGAAGGTCTCCCGCACCGCCGCGCACACCAGCGCCCGGGCGGTGTCGGCGTCGCAGCCCAGGCGCGCGGCCCAGTCCTGCGGCCCCGGGCCGGCCCAGGCCACGTCGGCGTCGAAGTCGCGCGGGTCCACCCCGCCGCCGGGGTAGACCGCCATCCCGGCGGCGAAGTCCATCGAGACCTGGCGGCGCATGTAGTAGACCTCCGGGCCCTGCCCGGACCCCGGAGCGCACGGACGCAGCAGGATCACCGTCGCCGCGTCGCGGGGGGCGACCGGCTCGCGCCCGCCCTCGTCGTACTCCCGGGCGGCCTCGACGACGTGTGCCGGCAGCGGCACCGGCGGCAGCGGGATGCGCATCAGCTCGCCTCGGGGGCGACCTCGACCAGGATCTCGACCTCGACCGGCGCGTCCAGCGGCAGCGAGGGCACGCCCACCGCGGACCGGGCGTGCAGCCCGGCCTCGCCGAAGGCCTGACCGAGCAGTTCCGAGGCGCCGTTGGCGACCTGCGGCTGCCCGGTGAAGTCCGGCGTCGAGGACACGAACGCGACGACCTTGACGATCCGGACGACCTTGTCGAGGTCGCCGATCACGCTCTTCACCGCGGCGATCGCATTGAGCGCGCACTGCTGGGCGCAGGCGTAGGCCTCCTCGGCCGACACCTCGCCGCCCACCTTGCCGGTCACGCTCAGCTCGCCGCCGCTCATCGGCAGCTGGCCGGAGGTGAAGACGTGGTTGCCCGAGCGCACGGCCGGGACGTACGACGCCACCGGCGCGGGGACGTCGGGCACGGTCAGGCCGAGCTCGGCCAGGCGGTCCTCCGCGGCGCTCACGCTCAGCCCTCGATCGGGCGCTTGAAGTAGCCGACGAGGTTCTCCGGGTTCATCCCCGGCGCGATCTGCACCAGCTCCCAGCCGTCGGCCCCGAAGTTGTCGAGGATCTGCTTGGCGGCGTGCGTCAGGATCGGCGCGGTCAGGTACTCCCACTTGGTCATGGCGCGACCCTACTCCGGACCGACCGGCCGCCGAACGAGGTCATCCCGTGGTCGGACGCGGCGGCGCGCCGAGGCCTCTACGGTGGTGTCCCGTGGACCCTCTGCACGCCCCGCGCCAGCCCTGGCGCCTCGACGAGCGGGGGCGACGCTGGTTCGACCGCACGCTGGTCGCGGTCCTGCTGCTCCCGGTCCCGCTGATGGCGCTCAGCGGCCTCAGTGCCCGGTCGGTCACCTTCACGGTGCTCGAGCTGGTGCCGCTGCTGTGGCGCCGCTCCCGCCCGGTCGCGGTGTTCGCGGCCGTGGCCGGGGTCAGTGCGCTCCAGGCCGTGGTCCTCCACGAGCCGACTTGGGGTCAGGTCGCGTTCCCGGTCGCGACCTACGCGGTCGCCCGCTACGCCGACGCCCTCGCCTCCTGGGTCGCGCTCGGCGTCGGCCTGTGTGCCGCCTGGGCCGCGACGTACTCCTGGTTCGCGCCGTACTCCGACAACGACCGCACCGGCGCCGTCTCCTACATCATCACGATGTCGGTGATCGTCATCGCCGCCTGGGCGCTGGGCACCCTGGGCCGCACCCGGCAGGCGTACGTCGCGGCGCTGGTCGAGCGCGGCGAGCGCATCGAGCTCGAGGCCGCGCAGCGCGTCGAGCTGGCCGCCACCGAGGAGCGCACCCGGATCGCCCGGGAGATGCACGACGTGGTCGCGCACGGCCTGTCGGTGATCGTCGTGCAGGCCGACGGGGCCCGCTACGCCGCCGAGCACGACCCGGCGGTCGCCACCCGCACCCTGGAGACGGTGGCGGCGACCGGGCGCGAGGCGCTCACCGAGATGCGCCGGCTGCTCGGGCTGCTGCGCACCGGCGGGGAGACCGGCACCCGTCCCCAGCCGCGCCTCGATGACATCGCGGTGCTGGTGGCCGAGGCCCAGGAGGTCGCCGCGCGGACCGGGGGCGGCGGCCGGGTCGAGGCACGCCTGCCCGAGCCCGGCGTACCGGTCCCGCCCGGCATCGCGCTCACGGCGTACCGCGTCGTGCAGGAGGCGCTCACCAACATCCGCAAGCACGCCGGTCCGGGCGCCGCGGTGCGCGTCGAGGTGTGTGTCGGCACGGACGTCGAGGTGGTCGTCGAGGACGACGGGCGCGGCGCCGCCACACCGGACGACGGCCGCGGCCTGGGGCTGGTCGGCATGCGCGAGCGCGTGCTGGTGCACGACGGCGAGCTGGTCGCGGGACCCCGCCCGGGCGGCGGGTTCCGGGTGTCGGCGAGGCTTCCCCTATGAGTGGCCCTGCGAACGGCCCTGTGAACGGCCCCGTGAGCGATCCGATCCGCGTCTTCCTCGTCGACGACCAGCAGATGGTGCGTGCCGGGTTCACGATGCTGGTCAACAGCCAGCCGGACCTGGAGGTGGTGGGTGAGGCCGGCGACGGCGCCGAGGCGCTCGAGCGGCTCGCCGTGACGCGAGCCGACGTGGTGCTGATGGACGTGCGGATGCCGCGGATGGACGGCGTCGAGGCGACCCGCGCCCTGGCCGCCCGGCCGGACGGGCCGCGGGTGATCGTGCTGACCACCTTCGACCTCGACGAGTACGCCTTCGCCGCCATCAAGGCCGGCGCCGCCGCCTTCCTGCTCAAGGACGCCACCCCGCCGGACCTGCTCAACGCGATCCGCTCGGTGCATGCCGGGGACGCCGTGGTCGCGCCCAGCACCACCCGCCGCCTCCTCGAGCACTTCGCCGCCACGCTGCCCGACCCCGGCGCGCCCGGCGGCGCCGGCTCGGCGCCGGACCCGCGGCTGGTCGCCCTCACCGAGCGCGAGCGCGAGGTGCTCGTGCTCGTCGGGCGCGGGCTGTCCAACACCGAGGTCGCCGCCGAGCTCGTGGTCGCCGAGGCCACCGTCAAGACCCACGTCAGCCGGCTGCTGGCCAAGACCGGATCCCGCGACCGGGTCCAGCTCGTCGTCCTGGCGTACGACGCGGGGCTGGTCGGCTGACAGCGGTGCGCCGCAGTCACCGGCTGACAGCTGAGCACCGCTGTCCCCCTCAGCGGGCGCAGGCCGCGCACGCGGTCACCTCGCCCGGCCAGCCACGCCGCCGCAGCAGCGTGCCGATCGCGGTGGCCGTCGCGCAGGACCCGGCGTACACCTGACCCCAGCCGAGCCGCACCGTGTCCCGCCCGGCCACGGCGGCGGCGAGGTCCCGGTCGAGGTCGCGGGCCCGGTCGCGCACGCTGGTGTGGAAGGCCCGCCCGTCGAGCTCCACCACCAGCCCCCACGGGCGGTACTCGACGTCGCGGTGGACGCTGCCCCGCCCCGACGCCCGCACCTGGCGCCCGGCGGCCGGCAGCCCATGGGCTCGCTCGACGCGGCGCAGGTAGCCCTGCTCCAAGACGGAGCACGCACCCGTCTCCAGGTCCTCGAGCACGCCGGCGAGGAGGGCGCGCCGCGCGAGGCGGCTCCGGGCGTCGAGCGCGGCCCGCACGCGCGCCGGCGTCGTACGACGGGCGCCGACGACCTCGCACAGCACCGCCACGGCGTCCAGGTCGCGAGGGGCCTCGGCGGCCACGTCGAGCACCGCCTCCTCGAGCCGCTGGCGCGGCGGGGACGCTGCGGCGAGGACCTTGGTCTCGAAGCCGGCCACCCGGTGCCGGACCACCCCGGGCGGCGCGGCGACCGTCCGGTCGCGGTCGACCATCACGTGCATCACGCCCGGGGGCGCGGTGCCGAGAGCGAGGGCCAGGGCAGAGGCGTGCGACAGCGCAGCGGGCGCCATCGCGAGGACCGCCGCCCAGTGCCGTTGGTCGGTCGTCAGGGGCCCGGTGTGGTCGACGTACACCCCCGGATGGACGACCACCCACTCACGACGCCTGATCCGGCGGCGCAGGTCGTGCTCCTGCAGGCCGCCACGCAACGCCTGGGCGCGGCTCAGCACACCGTGCTGGCGGTGCAGGAGCTCGGCGAGCGGGTCCACGGCGCCACCCTGGGGCGACCCGGTGGCGACCGACAACCGGCCGGCGCGCGGCTGTGGAGGACAGCGGTGCCGCCCGGCCACGGGATGACCGCGGAGCACCGCCGTCATCCCCCGGTCGTACGACGGGGACGCGAGGACCACTCCGCAGCCGGACGACCTCGGGGCCTCGGACGCGAAGACTTGGGGCCATGAACCACACGATGCTCGACACCCGCACCGCGCCGGCCGCCAGCGCCCGCGGCCTGACCCGCAGCTACGGCCGCGGTGACACCCTCGTCCCGGCGCTGCGCGGCGTCGACCTGGACCTGCCCCGCGGCCGCTTCACCGCGATCATGGGGCCCTCCGGGTCCGGCAAGTCCACCCTCATGCACTGCCTCGCCGGCCTCGACCAGCCGACGTCCGGGACGGTCACGGTCGCCGGGCGCTCGCTGGAGAGCCTCGACGACGACCAGCTGACGACGTTCCGCCGCGAGCAGCTCGGGTTCGTCTTCCAGGCCTTCAACCTGCTGCCGATGCTCACCGCGGAGCAGAACATCCTGCTCCCGCTCGAGCTGGCCGGGCGCCGCGCCGACCGCGAGCGCTTCACCCGCCTCGTGGAGACCCTCGGGCTCGCCGACCGCCTCCGGCACCGCCCCAGCGAGCTCTCCGGCGGCCAGCAGCAGCGGGTCGCCATCGCGCGCGCCCTGGTCACCGGCCCGGCGGTGGTCTTCGCCGACGAGCCGACCGGCAACCTGGACAGCGAGACCTCCGCCGAGGTGCTGGGGCTGCTGCGCACCTCGGTGCGCGAGCTGGGCCAGACGGTCGTGATGGTGACCCACGAGCTCGACGCCGCGGCGTACGCCGACGACGTCGTGGTGCTCGCCGACGGCGCGGTCCGCGCCCACCTCGTCGACCCCGACGCCGACCAGCTGGTCGCGACGCTGCGGGGCGAGCGATGAGGACCGTGCTGCTCGCCTCGCTGCGCACGCACGCGCGGCGCTACGTGGCGTCCGTGGTCGCGGTCGTCATCGGCGTCTCGTTCGTCGTCGTGACCGCCGCCCTGTCCTCCGCCGCCAAGGACGGCCTGGTGGCCGGGGTGGGCCTGCCCTACGCGGGCGCCGACTCGGTGGTCTCCGACCTGGGCACCGAGCAGGCCGCCACGATCGTGCGCCGCGCCGAGGCCGCGGGCGACAGCGCAGTCGTCATCGGCGACGTCACCCTCCCGGTCACCTCCGCGGGCGCCGTCGTCGACCAGCAGGCCCTCATTGCTCCGCTGGCCGCCGAGCCCGCCCTGCGCTGGCAGGAGCTGCGCGAGGGCCGCTGGCCACAGGCGCCGGGCGAGGCGCTGGCCGACGCCAACGCCGCGAAGTCCACCGGCCTGGCCGTGGGGGACCCGGTCCGCATCGGCGCCGGCAGCCGCGCCCTCGAGGCGACGGTGGTCGGCCTCGTCGACACCCCCTCCGCCTCGAACCGTGCCTCGCTCTACCTGCCCTGGACGGACGTGGAGCGCTGGTCCTCGACGTTCTGGGTCGACAGCGTGGCCTACGCCGGGCCCGGCGCCGAGGCGGCCGCCCGCGGCACCGGCGCCGCGGTGCGCTCCGCCGCGGAGTTCGTCCAGGACCGCCAGGCCGAGCAGACCCGCAACGTCGACGTGATCGCCATGCTGCTGCTGGTCTTCGCCGCGATCGCGCTCTTCGTCTCGGTGCTGGTCATCGCGAACACCTTCTCGATCCTCTTCGCCCAGCGCACCCGCGACCTCGCGCTGCTGCGCTGCGTCGGCGCCACCCGGCGCCAGCTGCTGCGCTCCATCCGCCTCGAGGCGCTGGCCCTCGGTGTCGCCGCCGCCCTGCTCGGCCTGGGCGTCGGCACCGCGCTCGGCCACGGCCTGGTGGCCGCGGCCCGCACCCGGATGGACTCCGGCACGCTGGGCAGCGGCTGGGCACCTCCGGGGTGGTACGCCGCGGCGTTCGCGGTCGGCGTGCTCGTCACCGTCCTCGCGGCCTGGCTGCCGACGCGCCGCGTGGTCCGGGTGAGCCCGCTCGCGGCGCTCCGCCCCGACCGCGGGGTCGACGTCCGCACCACGGCCGGGCGGGTGCGCACCGGGTCCGGGCTGCTGGCCGTCCTCGCCGGCGCCGGGCTGCTCGCCGCCGCGGTCGCCCAGCACGACGTGGTGCCGATGCTGGCCGGCGGCATGGTCTCCTTCACCGGCGTGCTGGTGCTCGGCCCGGTGGTCGTGCCCGCCCTGGTCCGCGCCATCGGGGCGCTCGGGAGCGGGAGCACCGTCCGGCTCGCGACCGGGAACGCGGTGCGCGACCCGCGTCGTACCGCTGCCACGACGGCGTCCCTCCTGGTCGGCGTCACGCTGACCACGGCGGTGCTGACCGGGCTGGCCAGCTCACGCGACTCCGTCGATGAGGACCTGGCCCGCTCCTACCCGCTCGACCTCACCCTCACCGCGACCACCGGGCCGCTGCCGGAGAGCCTGCTGCCCGACGTCCGCTCGACCGCCGGGGTCCGCGAGGCGGTCGCGCTCGCCGGCGTCAGCGCCGAGATCGAGGGCGCCGGCACGGTCACCGTGCTCGACAGCACGGCGGGGACGCCGCTCGCCCACGACGAGGGCGCCCTCTCCCCCGCGCCCGGCACGATCGTGGTCCCGTGGGACCTGCTGGAGGACGGCACCGTCCCGTCTCGGGTCGCGGTCACCGTGGGCGGCCACACCGAGCAGTTGCGGCTGGTGACCGCCGACGGCTGGGGCGACGCCGCGCTGATCGCGCCGGAGACGCTCGCCCGGTTCGGCAGCGACCCGCTGCCCCACGCGGTCTGGGTGCGCGCCGCGGACAGCGCCGACGCCGAGGACCTCGCCGGCGACCTGGGGGCGCTGGCGGCCAACGCGGGCGTCGACCTGAGCGACGCCCTGGCCCTGCGCGGCTGGGTGACGCTCCAGCTCGACGTGCTCACCGCGGCGGTCCTGGCCCTGCTCGGCATCGCGGTGGTGATCGCGCTGGTCGGGATCGCGAACACCCTGGGGCTCTCCGTGCTGGAGCGGGCCAGGGAGAACGCCCTGCTGCGCGCCCTGGGCCTGACCCGCCGCCAGCTGCGCCGGATGCTCGCGGCGGAGGCGGTGCTGCTCTCGGTGGTGGCCACGGTGCTCGGGACCGTCATCGGCGTGCTGTTCGGCTGGGTGTCGGTGCGGACCCTGGTCGGCGGGGCCGTCGACGAGGTCGCGGTGGTGCTGCCCTGGGGCCAGCTGGCGCTGGTGGTCGTGGTCTCCGGGGTCGCCGGCCTGGTCGCCGGGGTGCTGCCCTCGCGTCGCGCCGCACGGGTCACCCCGGCGGCCGGGCTCGCGCTCGACTAGGCGCCGACCCGGCCTGGCCGGGCATCACCCCTGGGAGGGGCGCGCCTTCTGCGGGTGGAGGGTCTCGTGCCGGGCCAGCATCGCCACGAACTCCGCGATCCGCCGCTCGCGCGTCTCGGCCCGCTTGATCGCCCCGAGGCGATGGATCAGGGCGTAGCGGTTGGTCTTGGTCAGCACGTCGTACATCGCCTGCGCGGCCGGGTCCGCCGCGATGGCGGCCGCCAGGTCCTCGGGGACCTCGGCGGTCGACGGCGGCGCGTACGCCGCCTCCCAGCGCCCGTCGGCCCGTGCCGCCTCGACCGCGGCCCGGCCGGCGGGCATCATCCGGCCCTCCGCCTCAAGGCGGGCGACCAGCTCGACGTTGACCTGCGACCACCGGCTGCGCGGCGTGCGCGGGGTCATCCGCTGGTACGACGTCGCCTCGTCGCGGCGCCGCGCCTGCCCGTCGATCCAGCCGAAGCACAGCGCGTCGTCGAGCGCGGCCGCCCGGGTCAGGGCGGTCGCGGTGCCGCCCTTCTTGGTCAGCACCAGCCACACTCCCGGCGAGCTGGCGTGGTGCTCGGCGAGCCAGGCCCGCCACGCCGCCGCGTCGGGGACGAGGAGCTCCTTGAGGTCGGCCATGTCGTGAGCCTAGGCGGGCGCGCCGACAGGCGACACCTCACAGGTACGGCGCCAGCGTCTCCCGGATCTCGTTGGCCGCGAGCGCGATGAACAGCACCGCGCACAGCGCCATGAAGCCGTTCGAGATCCACCCGTTGCGCCACTCCGGCGCGACGTCGGAGTGCGGCAGGGCACCGGCGCGCCGCTTGTTGAGCAGCACCAGCAGCGTGATCGCGAGGAACGGCATGAACAGCGCGCCGAGCACGCCGTAGGTCAGGATCAGCCCGACCGGCTCGTCGAGGAGCAGGAGCAGCATCGGCGGGAAGGTCAGCCACAGCAGGTAGGCGCGGAAGTAGCGGCCGCCCGTGCGGGTGTCGGGGTGCCCCGAGGGCAGGTCGCGCAGGTTCCCGACGTAGTCGGCGAACATCAGGCTGACGCCGCTCCACACGCCGATCAGCGAGGAGAAGGAGGAGGCGAAGAAGCCGATCAGGAACAGCTTCCCGAAGACCACGCCGTAGCGGTCCTCGAGGATGTCGGAGAGCTGCACCAGCGCCTGGTCGCCGGTCTCCGCGGCGATCCCGACCGAGTGGTAGAGCTCGGCACCGACGATCAGCATCGCCACGACGAAGACGCCGGTGACGGCGTACGCGACGCCGTTGTCGATGCGCATCACCCGCATGAAGGCGGGCGTGCTCCAGCCCTTCTCGCGCAGCCAGTAGCCGTACGCCGCGAGCGTGATCGTGCCGCCGACGCCGCCGGCGATCGCGAGCACGTTGACCACCGAGTCGTCGGGGAACACCGGGCGCAGGCCGAGCACGATCTCGCCGAGGTTCGGGGTGGCCACGACCGCCGCGCCGACCACGGCCACGAACATGATGCCGACCAGCGCGGCCATCACCTTCTCGAAGGCCGCGTAGCTCCCGAACCACACGAGCGCCAGCCCGACCAGCCCGATCACGACCGCGGTCCAGCGCAGCGAGAGGTCCGGGAAGAGCGCCACCAGCGGCAGCGCGGACGACGACATCGCGGTCGCACCGTAGACCAGCCCCCAGATGACGATGTACGGCGCGAAGTACCACGTCGTCCAGCTGCCGAGGCTGCGCCAGCCCTCGAAGATCGTGCGCCCGGTGGCCAGCGAGTAGCGCCCCGCGCCCTCGACCAGCACCACCTTGATGATCGCGCCCAGCACCGCCACCCACAGCAGCGTGTAGCCGAACTTCGCCCCCGCCACCAGCGTGGCGACCAGGTCGGCCGCCCCGACCCCGGTCGCGGCCACGACCAGGCCGGGCCCGACCACCTTCCAGCGCGGTCGCCGGGTGGTGCCGGTCTGGTTCCCGAGGTCGGTCATGGCCTCACGTTGCCCAGCGGGCGCCCGGCTCGAACGCCCCGAGCACCCAGCACCGCAGCCGGTTGGCCCGGGTCGCCCCCGGAGTCCTACCGTCCACGGGTGGACCCCGCAGCAACCGCGCAGCCGCCCCGGCTGCTCTCCCCGACGTACGCCGCGACGACCGTCGGCATGTTCGCGCTGTGCGCCTTCGTCGCGTTCGAGGCGACGGCGGTGACGACCGTGATGCCGACCGTCGCCGACCACCTCGACGGCGTCGGCCTCTACGCGCTGTCCTTCGCCGCGCCGCTGGCCAGCGGAGTCGTCGGCATGGTCGTCGCGGGCGGCTGGAGCGACCGCCGCGGGCCGGCCGGTCCCCTGGGGGCCGCGCTGCTGCTGTTCTCCCTCGGCCTGCTGGTCTGCGGGACGGCACCCTCGATGGAGGTGCTGGTCGCCGGCCGGGTGCTCCAGGGGCTCGGCGGCGGCGCGCTCACGGTCTGTCTCTACGTGCTCGTCGGGCTGGTGTTCCCACCGGTGCTGCAACCCGCGGTGTTCGCCAGCTTCGCGGCCGCCTGGGTGCTGCCCTCCCTCTTCGGCCCCGCGCTCGCCGCGACCGTCGCGGACCGGCTGGGGTGGCGCTGGGTGTTCCTGGGCGTGGTGGCGCTCGTGGCGCTGGCCGCGGCCCTGGTCGCCCCCGCGCTGCGCCGGGTGAGCGTCACCGCCGCGGACACGCCGTTCCCGACCGCCCGGCTGCTGTGGGCGCTGGCCGCGGCCACCGCCGTGCTGGCCTTCGAGCTGCTCGGGTCGCGGCGCGGGGCGCTGCTCGCGCTCGCGGTGCTGGCGTTCGTGATCGCGGTGGTCAGCCTGCGCCGACTGCTGCCCGCCGGCGCGCTGGTCGCGGCGCGTGGTCTGCCCGCCGTGGTCGGCACCCGCGGCATGCTCAGCGCCGCGTTCTTCTGCGCGGAGGCCTACATCGTCTTCGTGCTGCAGGAGCGCTGGGGCCAGACCCCGACCCGGGCCGGGGTCGCGCTGATGATCGTGGGCGTCGTGTGGGCCGCGGCCAGCCAGGCCCAGTCGCGGCTGGGCCGGCGGGTCTCCGACCGCGCCGCGATGCGCTGGGGCACCGGCCTGGTGCTCGCCGGCACCGTCGCGCTGGCCCTCGCGGTCGCCACCCACCTGCACCCGGCGCTCGCCGTCGCGTCGTACGTCGTGGCCGGCGCGGGGATGGGCTTCGGCTACCCGCGTACCGGGGTGGCGATGCTGGCCGCCTCCTCCGACGCCGATCGAGGCTTCAACTCCTCGGCCCTGTCGATCGCCGACTCCCTGGGCGGCGCGTTCGCGCTGGCCGCGTCCGGGATCGTCTACGCGACCGCGGAGCGCCTCGGCACCGACCCGTTCCTGCCGGTCTTCGTGCTGGCCGCGGTCCTCGCCGTGCTCGGCGTGCTCACCGCCGCCCGCACCCGGCCCGCCGGCTGAGCCTCAGGAACCGGCGAGCCACTGCGCGAAGGTCGTCGTGCCGCGCGGGCCCTCGCCCGTCGGGCAGAGCAGCCCGGAGCGCATCGCGCGTCCCCCGGCACCGGGCAGCGGTACGCCGACCACCCGGCGCCCCAGCCCGCGGGCCTCGGAGACCCGGCGCGCCAGGTCGACCATGTCGAGGCGCTCCGGTCCGGCCAGGTCGGGGACGCGCCCCGACGGCCCGGCCTCCGCGAGCGTGACCAGCGCCGTCGCCACCTCGTCGGCGGCGACCGGCTGGCTGAGCATCCGCGGCACCAGCGAGACCGGTCCGAGCGACGCGAAGCCGAGGACCTGCTCGGCGAACTCGTGGAACTGCGTCGCGCGCAGGATGCTCCCGTGCGGCGCGGCGCCGACCAGCCGCTCCTGGAGCTGCTTGCCGCGGTAGTAGCCCGACGCCACGTCGTCGACCCCCACGATCGAGAGCGCGACGTGGTGGCCGACCCCGGCCTCCTGCTCGGCGGCGAGCAGCGTCCGGGTGACGCCGCCGAAGAACGCCTCGGCCCCCGCCCGGCGCTGGGTCCGCACGCTGGTGACGTCCACGACCGCGTCGACGCCGGCCAGGAGCCCGTCCAGCCCCGCCCCCGTCGTCAGGTCGACCCCGCGCGACCGGGCGAGCGGGACGACCTCGTGGCCGCGGCCGCGGGCCACGTCGACGACGTGGCTGCCGACGACCCCGGTCGCTCCGGCGACGGCTATCAGCATGAGCCGAGTGTGCTCCCCGGAGCGCCGGACGGCCAGCCCGTCTGGAGCACCGGGCCGGGCCTGCTCACAGCTCGGAGATCAGCTCCGGC
Source organism: Nocardioides sp. zg-DK7169 (assembly GCF_013155365.1). Taxonomy (GTDB): domain Bacteria; phylum Actinomycetota; class Actinomycetes; order Propionibacteriales; family Nocardioidaceae; genus Nocardioides. Next base: position 158,702 of record NZ_JABJRA010000010.1, on the reverse strand, counting down.
TCGGTCTTCTCGCGGACCTCGTCCTCGGTGACGCCGGGGGCGAGCTCGACGAGGTGCAGCCCGTCGGGACGCACGTCGATGACGCACAGGTCGGTGATGATGCGCTGCACGACGCCCTTGCCGGTGTAGGGCAGCGAGCACTCCTGGACGACCTTGTAGGAGCCGTCGCGGGCCACGTGCTCCATCAGCACGATGACCTTCTTGGCGCCGTGGACGAGGTCCATCGCGCCGCCCATGCCCTTGACCATCTTGCCCGGGATCATCCAGTTGGCGATGTCGCCCGCCGCCGAGACCTGCATGGCGCCGAGGATCGCGGCGTCGATCTTGCCGCCGCGGATCATCCCGAAGGACAGCGCGGAGTCGAAGAACGACGCGCCGCGCCGCACGGTCACGGTCTCCTTGCCGGCGTTGATCAGGTCGGGGTCCTCCTCGCCGGCGAGCGGGTAGGCGCCCACGCCGAGGATGCCGTTCTCGGACTGCAGCACCAGCTCGACGTCGTCGGCGACGTAGTTCGGGACCAGGGTCGGCAGGCCGATGCCCAGGTTGACGTAGGAGCCGTCGCTCAGCTCGGCGGCCGCGCGGGCGGCCATCTCCTCACGGGTCCAGCTCATCGGGTCTCCTCCTGGGGGCGCACGGTCCGCTTCTCGATGCGCTTGTCGGCCGCCTGCTCCGGGGTCAGCTCCACCACGCGGTGCACGAAGACGCCCGGCACGTGCACCTCGTTGGGGTCCAGCTCGCCGGGCTCGACCAGCTCCTCGACCTCGGCGACGGTGATCCGCCCGCACATCGCGGCGAGCGGGTTGAAGTTGCGGGCGGCGTCGCGGAAGACCAGGTTGCCGTGCCGGTCGCCCTTCCAGGCGCGCACCAGGCCGAAGTCGGCGACGAGCGCGGTCTCGAGCACGAACTCGCGGGGGCCCTCGGCGGTCTCGAACACCCGGACCTCCTTCGCCGGCGAGGCGACGACCACGTTGCCCGCGTCGTCGTAGCGCCACGGCAGGCCGCCCTCGGCGACCTGGGTGCCGACGCCGGTGGCGGTGAAGAACGCCGGGATCCCGGTGCCGCCGGCGCGCATCCGCTCGGCCAGCGTGCCCTGCGGGTTCAGCTCGACCTCGAGCTCGCCGGAGAGGTACTGGCGGGCGAACTCCTTGTTCTCCCCGACGTACGACGCGACGACGCGGCGCAGGCGACCGGCGGTGAGCAGCAGCCCCAGGCCCCAGTCGTCGACGCCGGCGTTGTTCGAGAAGACCTCCAGGTCGCGGGTGCCCGCCTCCAGGATCGCCTGGATCGTCACCGAGGGAATGCCGCACAGGCCGAACCCGCCGACGGCCAGCGAGGCACCGTCGGGGATGTCGGCGACCGCGGCAGCAGCCGACTCCATCACCTTGTCCATCCCGCGATTCAAGGCAGCCCTCCCCGGCGCCGTCAACGCTCCGCGCCCCGACCGCCCGGATCACTCGCCCACCGGACCCGACGACGGAGTAGCGTTCACCAGGTGAACGCGACGACTCCACCGGTGGACGTCGTCGGGCGGACCGGCACCGTCCTGCGGGCGCTGGCGGCGCACGAGCCCGGCGGCGCGACGACGACCGCCGTGGCGCAGTGGTGCGGGCTGGCCCGCCCGACCACCCACCGACTGCTCAGCGCCCTGGCCCGCGAGGGCCTCGCGGACCGCGACCCGGACTCCGGGCGCTGGCTGCTGGGGCCCGAGCTGTTCTTCCTCGGCTCCGCGGCTGCCGCCCGCTACGACGTGACCTCGGTGGCCCACCCGTTCGTACGCCGCCTCGCCGACGCGACCGGGGAGAGCGCGTTCTTCTCGGCCCGCCGCGGCGACGAGACGATCTGCCTGGTCCGCGAGGACGGCAGCTTCCCGATCCGCTCCCACGTGCTGAGCGAGGGGGTGCGGTTCCCGCTCGGGGTCGCCTCCGCCGGCATGGTCGTCCTGGCGCACCTGCCGGACACCGAGATCGAGGAGCTGCTGGCGCGCACCGACCTGAGCGCCGCCTGGGGAGAGCAGCACCGCGCCGAGGAGGTGCGCCGCCACGTGGCGCTGACCCGCGCCCAGGGCTACTCCGTCAACCCCGGCCTCATCGTGGACGGCAGCTGGGGCCTCGGCGCGGCGGTGTTCGACGCCGACGGCCGGCCCCGCTGGGCGCTCAGCATCACCGCCATCGAGCAGCGCCTCGGGCCGGACCGGCGTCGCGAGCTCGGCCGGATGCTGCTGCGCGAGGCACACGAGCTCTCGCGGGCCCTGCAGCGCCGTGGCCCCAGCGCCTACTCTTCGTGACGTGAGCCATACCGACCCCGCCCCCGGACACGGGCAGGTCCGCCTGCACGTGGTCACCGGCAAGGGCGGCACCGGGAAGTCGACGGTCGCCGCCGCCCTCGCACTCGCGCTCGCCTCGCACGGGCGCAACGTGCTGCTCTGCGAGGTGGAGGGGCGCCAGGGCATCGCCCGGATGTTCGACGTCGACCCGCTGCCGTACGCCGAGCGGCGCATCGCCACCGGCCTCGTCGGCGGCGACGCGGGCCACGGGCGCGCGGGCAGCGCCGGCACCGTCCACGCGCTGCACATCGACGCCGAGTCCGCGCTGCTGGAGTACCTCGCGATGTACTACAAGCTCGGCCGCGCCGGACGCGCCCTGGACCGCTTCGGGGTGACCGAGTTCGCGACCACGATCGCACCGGGTGTCCGCGACGTGCTGCTCACCGGCAAGGTCTACGAGGCCGTGGAGCGCAACAGCCGCAACCGCGGCGCGACCACCTACGACGCGGTCGTCCTCGACGCCCCGCCGACCGGGCGGATCGCCCGGTTCCTCAACGTCGGCAAGGAGCTCGCCGGCCTGGCGAAGGTCGGGCCGATCCGCAGCCAGGCGGACACGATGATGACGCTGTTCCGCTCCCCCCACACCGCGATCCACCTCGTCACCGTCCTGGAGGAGATGCCCGTGCAGGAGACCTGGGACGGGATCGAGGAGCTGCGCGGCGACGGGCTGCCGGTCGGCAGCGTCGTGGTCAACCAGGTCCGACCGCGCGAGATCGACGAGAGCGTGCTGGCCACCGTGCGCACCGGAGGCGTCGACGAGGCGGCGCTGGGCGCCGACCTCGAGGCGGCCGGCGTGGAGATCACCCCCCACCTCGTCGACGGGCTGGTGGCCGAGGCCCGCGACCACGCGGAGCGCCGGGCGCTGGAGGAGGCCCAGCGCGCCGTCGTCGACGGTTTCGGCGTCCCGGTGCTGGAGCTGCCCCGCCTGCCCGGCGGGGTCGACCTCGGCGGGCTCTACGACCTCGCCGCCCGACTGCGCGAGCAGGGCCTCGGATGAGCGCCGCACGCTCCGCGCGCACCCGCGTCGGCCCGCTCGCCGCCCGCCCCGGCACCGCACCCGTCCTGGACGTGGACGCGATGCTCGACGACCCCGGGACCGGGATCATCGTGTGCTGCGGCTCCGGCGGCGTCGGCAAGACCACGACCTCCGCGGCGCTCGCGCTGCGCGCCGCCGAGCGCGGCCGGCGCGTCGTGGTCCTCACCATCGACCCCGCGCGCCGCCTGGCCCAGTCGATGGGCATCGCGCAGCTCGACAACACCCCGCGCCCGGTCCTGGGGGTCGACGACGCGGCGGGCGGCAGTCTCGACGCGATGATGCTCGACATGAAGCGCACCTTCGACGAGGTCGTGCTCTCCCAGGCCACCCCGGAGAAGGCCCGGCAGATCCTGGAGAACCCCTTCTACATCGCGCTCTCCAGCTCCTTCGCCGGCACCCAGGAGTACATGGCGATGGAGAAGCTCGGGCAGATCCACCACGACGCCCGCGTCGAGGGGACCTACGACCTGATCGTCGTCGACACCCCGCCGTCGCGCTCGGCGCTGGACTTCCTCGACTCCCCCGAGCGACTCTCGAGCTTCCTCGACGGCCGCTTCGTGCGGGTGATGCTGGCCCCCGCCCGCGGCCCGGCGAAGCTGATGAGCGCCGGCGTCGGCCTGATCACCAACGCCCTCACCAAGGTGCTGGGCGGGCAGATGCTGCGTGACCTGCAGACCTTCGTCGCCGCGCTGGACACCGTCTTCGGCGGCTTCCGGGCGCGCGCACAGAAGACCTACGCGCTGCTCCAGGCCGACGGCACGGCGTTCCTCGTCGTCGCCGCGCCCGAGCCGGACGCGCTGCGCGAGGCGGCGTACTTCGTCGAGCGCCTGGGCGAGGACGACATGCCGCTCGCCGGGCTGGTCGTGAACCGGGCGACCCCACCGCCGCTCGGCGAGCTCTCCGCCGACGAGGCGATGACCGCCGCCGCGCGGGTGCGCAAGCGCGACCCGCGCTCGCTCACCGCAGGGCTGCTGCGGCTGCACGCCGACCGGGTCCGCGCCGTCGAGCGCGAGGCCGCCCTGGTCGAGCGGTTCGGTGCGGCCCATCCGTACGTCGAGACCGCAGTGATCCCGGCGCTGCCCGGTGACGTGCACGACCTCGACGGCCTGCGCCGCGTGGCGGCGCTGCTGGCCGGCGAGGAATGACCTGAGGCCGCCGAGGCGACCCGCTCGCGCGGGGCCGTCCTCGGCGGCTCGGGCGCTCAGACCTTGGTCTGGTCCGGGACCGGGGTCCCGGTGGTGTTCTTCTCGCGCGCGGTCTCCAGGACCGTGCGCCAGGAGGCGGCGGGACGGCGACGCAGCAGCGCGCGACGCTCGCGCTCCGTCATCCCTCCCCAGACCCCCCACTCGATCTGGTTGTCGAGCGCCTCCGCGAGGCACTCGGTGCGCACGGAGCAGCCCGAGCACACCTGCTTCGCCTTGTTCTGCTCTGCTCCCCTGACAAAAAGCTGATCGGGCGACGCCTCGCGGCATGCCGCGCGCGGCGTCCAGTCCTCAACCCACATAGTGATGTCCCCACAACGTCCGAGATAGGTCAACGTCCCCATGACGCCTTCCCGGGTTACCCCTCCACCATTGAAGGTAAAGACCATCTCCCGAGGGGAACAGACCCATATGGACCACTGACCGTAGTCCGAATTGACTAGTCTGTGTCGACTACGACATCCCGGGGGTCGTCTGGCCCCCGTACCCTGAGGTCATGTCGCAGCCCTCCTCCGAGCGCCCGCCTGCCCGCAGGCTGCTCAGTCACCTCGCCGTGATGGTGGCGGTCTCCGCCGTCCTGGGCGTCGTCGTCGCCGGCCTGGCCATCCCGTTCGCCGGGATCGCGGGCATCGGCGCCAAGAACGTCGCCGAGACGATGGACAACCTCCCCAAGGAGCTCGAGACGCAGGCGCTCCCGCAGCGCACGCGCATCGTGGACATCGAGGGCGACACGGTCGCGACGCTGTACGACCAGAACCGCGTCGAGGTCCCGCTGCACCAGATCTCGCGCACGATGGTCAAGGCGATCGTCGCGATCGAGGACTACCGCTTCTACCAGCACGGCGCCCTCGACCTGAAGGGCACGCTGCGCGCCTTCCTCACCAACGCCGCCAACGACGGCGCGGTGCAGGGCGGATCCTCGATCACCCAGCAGCTGGTCAAGCAGACGCTGGTGACCCAGGCCCGCACCAAGGAGGAGCGCCTCGAGGCCACCGACCGCAGCTACGCGCGCAAGCTGCGCGAGCTGCAGTACGCCGTGGCGATGGAGCAGGCGCACAGCAAGGACTGGATCCTCGAGCGCTACCTCAACACCGTCTACTTCGGCGACGGCGCCTACGGCATCCAGGCGGCCGCGAAGAACTACTTCGACGTCAACGCCCGCGACCTCAACCTCGCCCAGTCCGCCACCCTGGCCGGCCTGGTGAAGAACCCCTCCGGCTACGACCCGACCAACGCCCCGGACCGCGCCCTCGAGCGCCGCAACATCGTCCTGGACCGGATGGCCGAGCTCAACGTGGTGCCCCGCGCCCGCGCCGAGAAGGTCAAGCGCCAGGGCCTGCGCCTGGACCCGCAGCCCACCAACAACGGCTGCGTGGACTCCACCGCCGCGTTCTTCTGCGACTACGTCGTGGAGTACCTGATGCGCGACAAGGCCCTGGGCGACACCAAGGCCGAGCGCCGCCAGCTGCTGTGGGCCGGCGGCCTCACCATCCACACCACCCTGGACCAGCGCTTCCAGGACGCCGCGGACGCCTCGGTCGCCGAGCACGTGAACCCCACCGACTCCGCGATCGGCGGGCTCGCGATGGTCGAGCCCGGCACCGGCAAGGTCCGCGCCCTGGCCCAGTCCCGCCCGATGGGCCCGGACCGGGAGAAGGGCCAGACGTTCCTCAACTACGTGGTCAAGGAGTCGCTCGGCAACTCCAAGGGCTTCCAGGGCGGCTCGACGTTCAAGGCGTTCGTGCTGGCCGCCGCCCTCGAGAAGGGCCTGCCGCTGACCACGTCGTTCAACTCCCCGTCCTCGCTGACGCTGTCCGAGTCCGGCTTCGAGGACTGCGACGGCGAGCCGTACGGCTACGGCACCTGGCAGGTGGGCAACTCCACGACCTCCGGGACCAAGAACATGTACTCCGGCACCCGGGAGTCGGTGAACACCTACTTCGCCCAGCTCGAGCGCGCGATCGGCATCTGCAAGCCCTACGAGCTCGCCCGCAAGCTCGGCCTCGAGCTCGACAACCCCACCGGTGAGGGCCCCGGCCTCGCCGAGCGGGTGCCGACCTTCACCCTCGGCGTCGCCGACGTCAGCCCGCTGGAGATGGCCGAGGCGTACGCCACCTTCGCCGCCCGCGGCCTGCACTGCGCGACCCGCCCGGTCACCAGCATCGAGGACCCGCAGGGCAACGTGCTCAAGGAGTACCCGGACCGCTGCACGCAGGTGCTCGAGCAGAGCACCGCCGACGCCGTGAACGACGTCCTGCGCGGCGTCATCGAGGGCGGCTTCGCCTCCGCCCAGGCGCTCGACCAGGACGCGGCCGGCAAGACCGGCACCACCCAGGACGGCAAGGCCGTGTGGTTCATCGGCTACACCACCGAGCTGGCCACCGCCGCGATGATCGCCGGCGCCAACGACTTCGGCACCCCGATCCCGCTCGTGGGCCAGACGATCGGTGGCGACTACATCTCCACCGCCTCCGGCTCCGGGTTCGCCGGTCCGATGTGGGGCGACGCGATGAAGGTCATCGACGACTTCACCGAGAACAACACCTTCGTCTTCCCCTCCGGGGTCTCCGGAGCCGGCGTCACGTCGGTCGCACCGCCGCCGGCTCCGGAGAGCAACGGCGGCGGCCGTGGCGACGACGTCGGCCGCGACGACGACCGGGGGAACGGCGGGAACCGCGGCAACGGACGCGGTGGACGCGGCGGTGGACGCGGGCGCTGAGCCCGCCGCCAGGACCGGACAGGACAGCAACGGACCCGCACCCTCGAGAAGTCGAGGGTGCGGGTCCGTCGTCGTAGCGGGGGCGGGGGCTCAGGCGGCGCCGAGCTGGCGGCGTACCTCCGCGGCGACGGCGGCGCCGTCCGCGCGGCCCTTGACCTGCGGGGTCACGACGCCCATCACCTTGCCCATGGCCTTCATGCCCTCGCCGGCCGCGTCGGTGCTCTCGAGGGCCTCGCGGACCACGTCGGCGATCTCCTCGGGGGTGAGCTGCGCGGGCAGGTAGTCGGCGATCACGGCGGCCTCGGCGCGCTCCTTGGCGGCGCGGTCGGGACGGTCGCCGTCCTCGAAGGCCACCGCGGCCTCGCGACGCTTCTTCGCCTCGGCCGAGAGCACCCCGATGACGTCGTCGTCGCTCAGCTCGCGGGCGACCTTGCCCGAGACCTCGGCATTGGTGATCGCGGTGAGGACCATGCGCAGGGTGCCCGAGCGGACCTCGTCGCGGGCCTTGATGGCCGTGGTGAGGTCGGCGCGGAGACGGTCCTTGAGAGAGCTCATGAGGTCATTGTGGCAGCCTTGGCCCATGCTCTGGACCCGCGCTCTGACCGCGATGGCCGGCGTCGGGGCGGTGGGCGGCGCCGCGCTCACGGCGTACGCCGCCACGGAGGCGCGCGCCTACACGCTGCGCCGCGTCGAGGTGCCGCTGCTCCCGCGCGGACGGCGTGCGCTGCGGGTGCTGCACCTCTCCGACATCCACGCGACCCCCGGCCAGCAGCGCAAGCTGGAGTGGCTCTCCTCCCTCGCCACGCTGCGCCCGGACCTGGTGGTCAACACCGGCGACAACCTGGCCCACCGCGAGGCGGTCGGGCCGGTCGTCGAGGCGCTGGGCGCGCTCCTGGACGTCCCGGGCGTCTTCGTGCTCGGCAGCAACGACTACTTCGAGCCCTCGATGCGCAACCCCGCGCGCTACCTGCTGCCCGACGACGGCCGGCGCCACACCGACGTCCCCGAGCTGCCGTGGCGCGACCTCTGTGCCACGTTCAGCCGATCCGGGTGGCTCGACCTCACCAACACCCGCGGTGGCCTGACCGTCGACGGGACCTCCTTCGCGTTCGCGGGCGTGGACGACCCGCACCTGGGCTACGACCGCCTCGACCTGGTCGAGGGCCCGGCGGACCCGGCCGCCGACGTACGACTGGCCGTCGCTCACGCGCCGTACCTGCGGGTGCTGGACCGGTTCGCCGCCGACGGGTACGACGCGATCCTCGCCGGGCACACCCATGGCGGACAGGTCTGCCTGCCCGGCGGCCGTGCGCTGGCGACCAACTGCGACCTCGAGCCCGCCCGGGCGCGCGGCCTGCACCGCCACCCGGCCGGCTCCCGCCCCGGCGACCCGGGGTCGTCGTGGCTGCACGTCTCCGCGGGACTGGGCACCAACCCCTACATCCGGCTGCGCGTCGCCTGCCGCCCCGAGGCCACGCTGCTGACCCTCGTCGCCCGGGAGTGAGCCCGATTGGGGACCCGGCGAGGTCCTCCGGTATGCTCCAGTGCTTGTGAGCCGGGTGTGAACCCGCGATCACGATCGGGCTGTGGCGCAGCTTGGTAGCGCGCCTCGTTCGGGACGAGGAGGCCGCAGGTTCAAATCCTGTCAGCCCGACAGATGGCCAGGAGCCGGATCCACTCAGGTGGGTCCGGCTCCTGTCATTTCGCCGAGTCGGCGCTAGTGGTTGCGCGAGTCGGCGCTCATGGTTGCGCGAGTCGGCGCTAGTGGTTGCGCGAGTCGGCGCTCGTGGTTCGCCAGGTCTCGACTCACGTGGCCAGAACTCTCGATTCGGACGTCAGAAGTCTCGATTCGACCGTGGGGCGGGGCTGGCGTGGTCTGCGACACTGTGCGCCATGGCAGACGACGACCGCGGCGGTGACGCGCCGTCCCTCGAGCCGCCCTCGCTGAACCCGTTCCGGCGACGGGGACGTGGTGCCCCCGAGGCAGATTCGGTTGCGCCTGCGCCGCCGCCTCCCGCGCCTGCGCGGGCACCTGCCGCACGACCGGCCACGCCGCCGCCTCCTGCCGCCGCCCCGGCGCCGGCCGCCGTACGGACGCAGGAGCGCCCTGAGGCGCCTCCCCGGCCGCCGCGGGCCCCTCGGACGCCCCGGGTCCCCCACGGACCCCTGGTGGTCCCCGGGCTCCTGGCCGCGGTGCTGGGCGGGCTCCTCGTCGGTGTGGGCGCGGTGTCCCTCACCGCGGGCGGCATGGAGGCCTGCGAGTCGGTGCGCGGCACGTCCGCGTGCGGCCGGGGCCCCGGCTTCGTGCTGCTGCTCGCGATCGTGGCGGTGCTGGTCGTGCTGGGCACCGCGCTGCTGCGGGCGCTGCGCCACCCGGCCCCGCTCGGCACCAGCCTGCTGGGCGTCGGCCTGCTCGTGGTGGCGGTGCTGGTGCTGGCCGACCACGTGTTCGCGTCGTGGATGGCGCTGGTCGTCCCGGTGCTGGCCGCGGCGTCGTACGCCGGAGGGCACGCCCTCGTCTCACACGCGGACGAGCCCGCCCCCGACTGACTCGGGGACGGGCTCGCCGGCGGTGCGGGGCTCAGCGCGAGGCGGCGATGAGCTCCGCGATCTGCACGGTGTTGAGGGCCGCGCCCTTGCGCAGGTTGTCGTTGCTGATGAAGAGCGCGAGCCCGCGGTCGCCGTCGACGCCCTCGTCGCGGCGGATCCGCCCGACGTACGACGGGTCCTTGCCGGCCGCCTGGAGCGGGTTGGGGATGTCGCTGAGCTCGACGCCGGGGGCGGCGGCGAGCAGCTCGGTGGCCCGCTCCGGGGTGATCGCCCGGTCGAACTCGGCGTTGACCGAGAGCGAGTGACCGGTGAAGACGGGGACGCGCACGCAGATGCCGGACACGCGCAGCTCGGGGATGCCGAGGATCTTGCGCGACTCGTTGCGCAGCTTCTGCTCCTCGTCGGTCTCGTTGAGACCGTCCTCGACGAGGTTGCCGGCGAAGGGCAGCACGTTGTAGGCGATGGTGCGCTTGTAGACCGACGGCTCGCCCAGGTCCACGGCCTCGCCGTCGTAGGCGAGCTCGCGGGCCTTGTCCCCGCCGGCGGCGATGCCCCCGGCGAGCTCCTCGACGCCGGCGATGCCGGAGCCGCTGACGGCCTGGTAGGTGGAGACCACCAGCCGGCGCAGGCCGGCCTCCTCGTGCAGCGGCTTGAGCACGGGCATCGCGGCCATCGTGGTGCAGTTCGGGTTCGCGATGATCCCGCGCCCGGCCTCGATGACGGCCTGGGCGTCCTGCGGGTTCACCTCGGAGACCACGAGCGGGATGGCGGGGTCCTTGCGGAACGCCGAGGAGTTGTCGACGACGATCACGCCGGCGTCGACGAAGCGCTGGGCCAGCGCACGCGAGGCGGTCGCGCCGGCGGAGAACAGCGCCACGTCGAGGCCGCTGGGGTCGGCGGTGGTGGAGTCCTCCACGACGACCTCGCGGCCCTCGTAGGACAGCACCTTGCCCGCGGAGCGGGGGCTGGCGAAGAAGCGGATCTCCTCCACGGGGAAGGAACGCTCGGCGAGGATCTGGCGCATCGCGACGCCGACCTGGCCGGTGGCGCCGACGACGCCGATACGGATGCCCATGTCAGCGTCCCGTTCCGCCGTAGACGACGGCCTCGACCTCGGTGGCGTCGAGGTCGAAGGCCGTGTGCGTGGCGCGCACGGCCTCGTCGATCTGGACCTCGTCGACGATCACCGAGATGCGGATCTCGGAGGTGGAGATCATCCCGATGTTGACCCCTGCGTTGGCCAGCGCGGAGAAGAACTTCGCCGTGATGCCGGGGTGCGAGCGCATGCCCGCGCCGACCAGCGAGACCTTGCCGACCTGGTCGTCGAAGAGCAGGCGGTCGAAGCCGACCTCGTCCTGGACGCGCGCGAGGGCGCTCATCGCGGCCTGGCCGTCGCTGCCGGGCAGCGTGAAGGAGATGTCGGTCAGACCGGTCGCGGCGGCTGAGACGTTCTGCACCACCATGTCGATGTTGACGCCCGCGGCGGCGAGGGTCTCGAAGATCCGGGCGGCCTCGCCGACCTTGTCGGGCACGCCGACCACGGTGATCTTGGCCTGCGACCGATCGTGGGCGACACCGGCGATGATCGGCTGCTCCATGGACTGTGCTCCTGCCTGGGCGTCGGGGGTGATCCAGGTGCCTTCCTTCTGGGAGAAGGAGGACCGGACGTGGATCGGCATCTGGTAGCGGCGGGCGTACTCGACGCACCGCAGGTGAAGGATCTTGGCGCCGGAGGCCGCCATCTCGAGCATCTCCTCGGCGGAGACGCTGTCGAGCTTGCGGGCGGCCGGGACGATGCGCGGGTCCGCGGTGAAGACGCCGTCGACGTCGCTGTAGATCTCGCACACCTCGGCACCGAGCGCGGCGGCCAGGGCCACCGCGGTCGTGTCGGAGGCGCCGCGGCCCAGCGTGGTGACGTCCTTGGTGTCCTGCGAGACGCCCTGGAAGCCGGCGACGATCGCGATCGCACCGTCCGCCAGCGCCTGCTCGATGCGGCCCGGCGTGATGTCGATGATCTTGGCCCGGCCGTGGGCCGAGTCGGTGATCACGCCCGCCTGCGACCCGGTGAAGGACTGCGCCTTGTGGCCGAGCTGGGCGATCGCCATCGCGACCAGCGCCATGGACATCCGCTCACCGGCGGTCAGCAGCATGTCCAGCTCACGCGGCGGCGGCAGCGGGGAGACCTGCTCGGCGAGGTCACGGAGCTCGTCGGTCGTGTCACCCATGGCGGAGACGACCACGACGACGTCGTGACCGGCCTTGCGGGTGTTGACGATGCGCTGCGCGACCCGCTTGATCCCGGCCGCGTCAGCGACGGACGAGCCGCCGTACTTCTGCACGACAATGCTCACGACTGCTTCCCTCGCAACTCGGTGGAGATGACTGGACGACCGCACGACACGAGGCGCGGACCGGATCGGTCCGCGCACCCCCGGGCGGCCTCCGCGAGTTTATCGCGGGGGCTCCTCGCCCCCACCCAGCATCTCATCAGCTGCGGCAAGCTGGTCGTCCTCGTCGAGCACCTCGGCGTCGAGGCGGTCGTGGGTCACGATCGACTGGAGCGCCCGCAGCACCCCGCTGGCGGCGTTGCCCCACGAGGAGACGTAGGAGAACTGCCACCACCACAGCGCCTCGGCGACGTCGCCGGCACGGTGGTGGCGCAGGCCGTTCGCGACCTCCGCGGCGATGGCGGCGAGGTCGTCGGAGAGCAACTCCTCGACGAGCTCGGGGGCGTAGGCGTCGAAGTTCACGACGTAGGGGTCCACCGGCCCCAGCAGCCGGGCCAGCCGCTCGCGCATCAGGTCCAGGTCGGGGTCCGGGCCGACGTCGGGCTGGTACTCCGCATCCGGGGTGAAGTCGGCCTGCGCGCCGAGGCGCGCCCCGGCGAGCAGGAGCTGGCTGACCTCGAGCAGGAGCAGCGAGATCGCCCGCCCGCCGGCCTCGTCACGAGCGATCGCCTGGAGCGCGAGCAGGAAGCTCTCGACCTGGTCGGCGATCTGCTGGGCGAAGTCCTCGGTGGCGGCCTCGAGGGGCGCCATGGGGCGCGAGGTGGAGGTGGGGGTGGGAGCCGGGGTGGGTGTGGTCATTCGGCGGTCCGCCTTCCTGCGAATGCTCGGCCGAGTGTCACCTCGTCTGCGTACTCGAGGTCGCCCCCCACAGGCAGTCCACTCGCCAGACGCGTCACGCGCAACCCCAGCGGGCGCAGCATCCGGGTCAGGTAGGTCGCCGTCGCCTCGCCCTCGAGGTTGGGATCGGTCGCCAGGATCGTCTCCGTGATCGCCCCGTCGGCGAGGCGCGTCATCAGCTCGCGGATGCGCAGCTGCTCGGGGCCGATGCCGTCGATCGGCGAGATCGCGCCGCCGAGCACGTGGTAGCGCCCGCGGAACTCGCGGGTGCGCTCGATCGCGACGACGTCCTTGTACTCCTCCACCACGCACAGCACCGAGGGGTCACGGCGCGGGTCGCGGCAGATACGGCACTGCTCGTCCTCGGAGACGTTGAAGCAGACCGAGCAGAACTTCACCTTCGCCTTGACCTCGGTGAGCACGTCGGCGAGCCGACGTACGTCGACCGGGTCGGCCTGGAGGATGTGGAACGCGATGCGCTGCGCGCTCTTGGGACCCACCCCGGGCAGCCGGCCCAGCTCGTCGATCAGGTCCTGGACGACACCTTCGTACAACGCCGGTGTCCCTAGAAGCCGAGCTGACCGGGCAGCCCGCCGGGGGTGTCTCCCCCGGTGAGGCCGCCGGCCAGCGGACCGAGTGCCTCGCTCGCGACGGCGTCGGCCTGGGCCTTGGCGTCGCGGTAGGCGGCCACGACCATGTCGCCGAGGTCGGTGAGGTCGTCGGCGTCGTCGCCGTCGAACTGTCCGGCCTTGATCGCGACGCCGACCAGCTCGCCGACGCCGTTGACGGTCACGGTCACCGCACCGCCGGCCACGGTGCCCTCGACCGTGGAGTCGGCGAGGCGCTGCTGGGCCTCGTGGAGCTGCTCCTGCATCTGCTGGGCCTGCTGGAGGAGCGCGTTCATGTCGAAGCCGCCGCCACCGAGCGCCTCGAAGGGGTTCTGGGTCATCGCAGTCTCACCTGGTCCTGTCCTGGGTCTGGTGCTGGGTCTGGGAGCGGCTCGTCGCGCTCACTGGTGCCGGATCTCCTCGATCAGCTTGGCCCCGAGCTCGCGCTGGAGCAGCTCGGCGCCGCCCAGCTCGTCGAGGTCGGCGTCGAGGTCGTCACGGCGGGCGTCGGCGTCACGGTCGACGACGCCCTCGGTCGCGGCCGGCTCGGGCGTCCCGGCCGCACGGGTCGGCTGGACCGCCTGGCGGGCCAGGTTGACCGGGTCGTGGTCAGGTGGGCGCGGCGGAGCCTGGTCGGCCCAGGCCGGCGGCGCGCCGGGGGGCTGCTGCGGCTGGCCGTCCGCGGCGGGCGGGGCCGGGGCGGGCGGGGCCGGGGCGTCCGCGGGAGGCGCCGGCGGGGCGGGAGGGGCGGGCGGGGCCGCGGGTGCCGCGGCCCCGACCTGGGTGCCGGGGTCGATGATCGTCTCGATGCGCCACTCGGCACCGACCACGTCGATCGCGGCCTGGCGCAGGACGGCGTCGCAGCCGCCGGCGACGAAGGAGTCGCGGGCGCCGACGTTGGAGAACCCGACCGTCAAGACGTTGCCCTCGAGCCCGACCACCTGGCAGTTCTGGGTGAGGATCATCCAGGCCACCCGGCGGCGCAGCTTGGTGGCCTCGACGATGTCGGGCCACAGGCGACGCACCTCGACCAGCGAGAGCGCGCCGGACGATGCCGCGGGCGCCGGCTGGGTCGGCTGCTGGGTCTGCTGCGGCTGGGCGGGCTGGGCCTGCTGGGGAGCCTGCGGCTGGGCGGGCGGCTGCACGGGCGGTTGGGCCTGCTGCGGCGCGGGCCACTGCGGGGCGGGTGCCTGCGCGGCGGGGGCAGGCGCCGGGGCGGGCGCCGGCGGGGCGGCCACCTCCGGGTGCCGCTCGGCGGCGACGTGGACGTCGGCCGGGCGGTCCTGCGCCGGCGGGGGCGCCGGGGCGGCGGGGCGCGCGGGCGACGGCGTACCGGTGATGGTGAGGCGCTTCTCGAGCCGCTCGAGGCGGGCCATCACGCCCTCGGTGGAATGGTCGGCGCCGGGCAGGAGCACCCGGGCGCAGATCAGCTCCAGCAGCAGGCGCGGCGCGGTGGCGCCGCGCATCTCGGTCAGCCCGGTGGCGACCAGGTCGGCGGCGCGGGATAGCTCGGTGCTGCCGAAGCGAGCGGCCTGGGCGACCAGGCGCTCGCCCTGGTCCTCGGAGACGTCGATCAGGCCGGAGACGGTGGCCTCGGGCACCGCGGCCACGATCACCAGGTCGCGCAGCCGGCGCAGCAGGTCCTCGGTGAAGCGACGCGGGTCCTGCCCGGTCTCGATCACCTTGTCCACCACACCGAAGACGGCCGCCCCGTCGCCGGCCGCGAAGGCGTCGACGACCTCGTCGAGCAGCGTGTCCGGGGTGTAGCCGAGCAGGCCGGTCGCGAGCTCGTGGGTGACCCCCTCGGGGCCGCTGCCGCCGAGCAGCTGGTCGAGCACCGACAGGGTGTCGCGCGCCGAGCCGCCACCGGCCCGGACCACCAGCGGCAGCGCCGCCGGCTCGATGGCGACGCCCTCCTTGGCGGCGAGCTCGGAGAGGTAGGAGGAGAGCAGCCGCGGCGGGATCAGCCGGAACGGGTAGTGGTGGGTGCGCGAGCGGATGGTCGGGATGACCTTGTCCGGCTCGGTGGTCGCGAAGATGAAGCGCAGGTGCGGCGGCGGCTCCTCGACGAGCTTGAGCAGCGCGTTGAAGCCCTGCGGGGAGACCATGTGGGCCTCGTCGATGATGTAGACCTTGTAGCGGCTCTTGACCGGGGAGAAGAACGCCTTCTCGCGCAGGTCGCGGGCGTCGTCCACACCGCCGTGCGACGCGGCGTCGATCTCGATGACGTCGATCGAGCCGCCCCCGCCGCGGGCCAGGTCGCGGCAGCTCTCGCACTCCCCGCACGGGTCCGCGATCGGCGCCTTCTCGCAGTTCAGGGCGCGCGCCAGGATCCGGGCCGACGTCGTCTTGCCACAGCCGCGTGGGCCGGAGAAGAGGTAGGCGTGGTTGACCCGGTTGTTCGCGAGCGCGGCGCGCAGCGGTCCGGTCACGTGATCCTGGCCGATGACCTCGGCGAAGGTCTCGGGCCGGTAGCGGCGGTACAACGCGAGGGGTGACTCCACGTCAGAACCCTAACCACCGGGTCCGACAGCCGGTAGCGCGCCGGTCGCAGACGTCGCATGAGACACAAAGGCCCCCCGCGTACCCGACAGAGCTCACTTACCCTTGCTGCCTTCCGGCCCTGGGGGAGTTGGGTGAGATGCCGCCACGCGGGGGGTTGGCCGCAACTCTAGGCGACGCCCGCCGGAGGCACCAAGGCGGCCGGTCCCCTCGGGCGTCGCGGCGTGCCGAGCGCGGGTCGGACGGGGTCGATTTCACCCCCTGTCGGGGCGACCGGTACGCTCCGTCGCGGAGGATTCGCCTAGTGGCCTATGGCGCTCGCTTGGAAAGCGGGTTGGGTTAACAGCCCTCAGGGGTTCGAATCCCCTATCCTCCGCCAGCAGGAGCCCCCGACGTCCGCGTCGGGGGCTCCTTCGCATTTCCGGCCCTTCCTCCTCGCCTGCCTCACTGGCCTCCCCCGCCGCCCGCCGCCGCCCGGGAGAGCAGCGTGCCCTCGCCGAGGACGGCCAGCCAGGCCGCCGGGACGGCGACGGCCTCCCGCTCGTAGCCGAGCCACCCGGCCGTCGGGCCGTCCGCCAGCCGGTGCGCGCGCCCGCGCCCGTCGACGAGGTACGTCGGCCCCGGGGCGCGGCGCCCGGCGACCCGCACGTGCGCGCCGGCGCCGGGCTCGACCTCGACCCGGACACCTCCCCCACCGGAGCCGGCGGCCGGGCCGCGCGGGTCGCGGGCCAAGGACACGCCGGGCCGCTCCCCGGCACCCGCGTGCAGCACCAGGCACGGTGGGCCGGTCGTCCCGGTGGGCACCGCCACCGGCCAGCGCAGCGCCGCGAGGCCGCTGCTCTCCAGCCCTCCCGGGGCGGCCGGGACGCGCACGGGCGCCTCGCCGGCCGCCACGAGGTGGCGGTGGACCAGGGCCGCGAAGGGGTTCAGGACGACCGCACCGGTGCGGGTCACCAGGTAGGGCCGGGCCGCGGGGTCCTCGACGACGTCGCCGACCAGGGTGCCCGGGGGCAGCCCGCGCGCCTCGGGGTCCGCGACCGGCGCGCCGAGGTCCTCCGCTGCGAACGCCGCCGCGTCGAGGGCCCCACCGGCGGGGAGCAGCGCCAGCCACTCGGCAGGCACCGGCACCGCGTCGGCCCAGATCGGGAGGTCCAGCTCGCGCAGCAGCCGGTCCGCGGCCGCCTGGTCCTCGGAGAGCCGGTAGCGGTGGGCCAGCCCCGCCCCACCTGCGCCGTCGGACCCGGCCTGCGCGACCAGGTGGCGCTCCTCGCCGTACCGCACCACGAAGGCGGCCCTCGGGGTCTCGACGGCGGCGGGCGCGGTCGCGATGGTGACGACGAGCCCGGGCGGCTGCTCCGCCTCCGCGGTGCCGGCGGGTGGCGCCACGCACGCCGTCCAGCCGTCGTGCACCAACCGGTCCTCGGCCGGCGGCTGCGCCGGGCCGTCGGGCAGCCCGAGGTCCGCGCCCCTCCGGGCGGTGGCCAGGGTCTCCGCGGAGACGACGCGCGGCTCCGCGGGGCCCTCGAGCAGCAGGCGCGCGGAGGTGAGGTCGGGGACCGCGTGCACCACCGGCGGGTCCCGCTCCTCGAGGACGACGAAGAGGGCGCCGCTCTCCCGAACCATCAGCAGCCCGGGACGGGCCCAGCCGGGGTCCTCCGACGGGCGGTCGAGCAGGCGCCCGGCGGCGGCACTGCCGGCCAGGACGAGGGCGGCGAGCACCAGCCCCCCGAACAGCAGCCGCCCGGGGCGCGACGGCTCCACCTCCTGGCCGTCCGGTGCCCCGGAGACGAACGCCGTGGCGACCCGGCGACGCTCGAAGGCCTGCGCCTCGGCCAGGTCGCGCCGGGTGACCACCTCAGGCCCCGAGCACGCGCGGCAGGCCCGCGGCCACGGCGAGCACGGGCAGCAGGGAGAGCAGCGCCGCCGTCTCGACCAGGTCACCCACGCGTCCGCGACGTACCGGCCCCGCGGGGACGGCATCGACGACGAGCGTGCCGACCCCGGTGGCCAGCAGCGCCAGCGCGGTCTCCGTGCGCCACCCCGGGTGCAGCACCAGTACGGCGACCGCGGTGCCCAGCAGGCCCGCGACACCGAGGGTCGTCGCGGCCAGCGCCCCGGCGCGGTGACGGTGGTGCCGCCCTCGCAGCAGCACCACCAGGCAGGACGCCACCGCGAGCGTGGTGCCGGCCGTGCCGAGGGACACCGCGACCGGCGCGAGCGCGACGACGGCGAGGCCGATGGCGACCGAGAGGACGAGCAGGAGCTCCTGCGCGGCCCGCACGTCCTCGCGGACCCGGCCGGGGTCGGGCGGTCCGAGCGCGTCGACCCCGACGCCGACGAGCCCGAGCGCCCACCGCGGGAGCAGCCCGGTGGCCAGGACCGCGAGCACGAGCAGCACCGCCGCGACGACGCCTGGCTCGACGCCGAGCACCCGGTGCGTCTGGATCCCCGCGAGGCAACCGAGCCCGCCGGCCAGCGGCACCACGGCCCAGGCCCGGCCGGCACGCAGCCCCAGCAGGCCGGCAGCGCCGGCGCTCGCCGCCGCCGCGGCCGCTCCGGACAGGGCCGGGACCGCGAGCTGCGGGGCGAGCAGGGCCCCGGCCACCACGGCGTACGCGACCGCGGACCACAGGGCCGCCAGTGCCGACCCGCGGCGCCCCCGCGAGGCGACGACCGCGCCACCGAGCAGGCCCACCGCCACGCCGGTCGCGCCGGCACCCGCGAGCGGCGGGTCGTCGTGGCCCAGCAGGGCCGCCGCACCGAGGAGCAGGACGAGCGGGCCGGCGAGCAGGGAGCTGCGTGGGACGCCGGACCCGCGCCGCGGCGACTCCCCCTCCACCACGGCCAGGACCGCCTCGGTGAGGTCGTCGTGGCGAGGTGGCGGCGGCTCGGCGACACCCGCCACCACCGTGAGCAGGGCGCCGTCCTCGACGCCCTGGCCGCGCAGCCCGGTCGCCCCGGACAGCGGGCGCCCCGTGGCCGTGGTCAGCCGGTGGCCGCCCGCCGCCGAGCGCGCGTCGAGCAGACCCACGCAGCGGGCCAGCTCGGGCAGCAGCTCGGCGACGGGGACCGCGCCCGGCAGCACCAGGTCCACCCGGCGGGTGGCGGAGGCGACGGTCACCCTGACCGTCCCGGCTCCCCCGACCTCCGGTCCTCCGGTCCGGCAGGGAGGCCCGGGCTGGTACGGCACCGCTCCCTCAGCCGCCGAACGTCGCGGCGCCGCGGGCGTCGGCGGCGGCGTACTCCGCGTTGGAGGCGGAGACCGCGCGCCCGGTGTCGTCGAGCAGCTGGCGCATCTCGGTCATCGCGGCGTCCCAAGTCGCCTTGGCCTGGAGGTAGGCCTCCTGGGCGCGCCCGGTCCAGTCGCTGCGCAGCGGGACGAGCTCGCTCTCGAGCCGGTCGAGGCGCTGGTCGATCTCGCGCGCCTTGCGGCGCAGGTCGTCGGCGGCCTGGTCGAGGCCGGCGTGGTGGACGAGCATGCCGCCGTCGGGTGATCCGGGAGAAGTGGTCATGGGTCGCTCCTGGTGCTGGTATCGGAAGGGGGTCGCTCACCCGAGCCGCGACGCGGCCGCGGTGAAGGTGGCGGACTGCTGGTCGTCGGTGGCGAGGTTGATCTGCTCGGTGCGGGTCAGCGCGGCCTCGAGGTCGTGCAGGGCGGCCACGATGGTGGCCTGCTTGTCGGTCCAGGCGCGGTGCAGGCGGAAGAACGCCTGCGCGCCCTGGCCCTGCCAGCGGGCCTGCGCGCCACCGATCTGGTCGGAGAGCTGGGCGGAGAGGCTGTCGAAGTCGCCCTGGGCGTCGGCGACGAGCGCCGCGGCGGCCGTGAGGGTGCCTGCGCCCTGGCCGTAGGTGCCGGTCATGGAGTGCTCCTGTCCGGTGACGGCGCACCGTCACACGTGGGTCGAGAGGGGTGAGGGGGACTGCGGTCCGGCACGCTCCTCGAGCGGCCGGACTCGCCGCTCCTACCGCCGCCCCGACGGGGCGAAACGGGGTCCGGGCGCTTTCCACAGGGCACGCCCGGGCCTGTCGACGCGCCACCTCCGCCGGGTCGCCGGACCGGGCCGCAAAGCGTCCTCAGGACGCCTCCAGACCGGCCCGTCCACAGCACCGGCGGGCCGCAGGGCGCCCGCGCTGCGTTCCCCGCACCCTCGGCGAGGAGGTCCGCCCACGGTGGGCGAGGCCGACGAGGGGGGGTGGGTGCGTCGATGACCTCGCATGGTCACGCAGTGCCGCCTGCGGCGCCCGAGGCACCCGAGCCGCCGACGGGGCGGGTCGTCGTGCAGCCGCTGCCCGAGCTGCGTCCGCACGAGGGCGTCACCGGGGTGCTGACGAACGCGGTGCCGATGCTCGGCGGCCTCGGGTCGGTCGTCCTGGTGGCGACGATGGGTGGCGGCGCCGGCGGACTGCGGCTGCTGGCCGCCGGGATGTTCCTGTTCGCCACCGTGGCATTCGTGGTGGTCCAGGTCGACCGCCAGCGCACCCAGCGCGCCCAGCAGGTCGGCGGCGCCCGCGCCGACTACCTGGCCCACCTCTCCGTCGTGCGCGCGCGTGCCCGCGAGGCCGGGGAGCGCCAGCGCGCCGCGCTGATCTGGCACCACCCGCCGCCGGCGGCGCTGCCGACGCTCGCCGCGGAGCGGACCCGGGTCTGGGAGCGGGCGCCGGGCGACCCCCGCTTCCTGCAGGTGCGGTACGGCGTGTGCGCCCGGCCCGCCGCCCTCGAGCTGGTCGCCCCCGAGGGTCCGGTCCCCGCGCGGGCCGACCCGGTGGCGGCCGCGGCGCTGGCCCGGCTGCTCGCCGTGCACCGCACCCAGCCGGACCTCCCGGTCGCGCTCGACCTGCGCGCCCACGACCTGGTCGAGGTCGTCGGTCCCGCGGACCCGGCCCGGTCGGTCGCCCGCGCGCTGCTGTGCTCCGCGGCGGCCTTCCACGCACCCGGCGAGCTCGCCGTGGCCGTCCTGGCCACCGGCGCCACGCTGGCGCACTGGGACTGGGTGAAGTGGCTGCCGCACGCCCACAGCGCCCGCGCGCACGACGCTCTCGGGCCGCAGCGGATGGTGCGCACCTCGCCCGCCGAGCTGGGCGCTCTGCTCCCGGAGCAGCACCCGCACCTGCTGCTGGTCCTCGACGGGCATCCCCGGGACGCCGCCGACGTCGTCCTCGACGCGGCCCGAGCCGGCGCCACGGTCGTGCACGTGAGCCCCGCCCGCGAGCCTCCCCGCGACCCTCCCGGCGACCCGCATGACGCACTGCGCCTCGTGCTCGGCAGGGGCGCCGAGCCTGCGGCCGGCCGCCTCGACCAGTGCGACCCGGCCACCGCCGAGGCCCTGGCCCGGCGCCTGCTCCCGCTGTCCCCGCCGGACGGCGACCCGCAGCGCGACCCTGCCGGCGGGCGGGACCCGGGGCCACCCGACCTCGCCGCCCTGCTCGGCACCGGGGACCTCGCCACGCTCGATCCTGCGGTCGCCTGGCGGCCCCGCCCGGGCCGCGACCGGCTGCGGGTGCCGATCGGCGCCGACGAGGACGGCCGCGTCGTCCACCTCGACCTCAAGGAGTCGGCGCGCCGCGGGATGGGCCCGCACGGGCTGCTCATCGGCGCGACCGGGTCGGGCAAGTCCGAGCTGCTGCGGACCCTCGTGCTCGCGCTGGCGAGCACCCACTCCCCCGACGACCTCAACCTCGTGCTCGTCGACTTCAAGGGAGGCGCGACCTTCGCCGGCCTCGCCGCGCTGCCGCACGTGTCCGCGGTGATCACCAACCTCGCCGAGGAGCTGTCGCTCGTCGAGCGCATGCAGGACGCCCTCGGCGGGGAGCTGGTGCGTCGCCAGCAGGTGCTGCGCCGGGCCGGCAACCATGCCTCGCAGCACGACTACGAGCAGGCCCGCGCGGCCGGCGCGGACCTCCCCGCGCTGCCCTCGCTGCTCGTGGTCGTCGACGAGTTCTCCGAGCTGCTCGCCGCCCGCCCCGAGATGCTCGACCTCTTCGTCGCCGTCGGGCGCCTGGGCCGCTCCCTCGGCCTGCACCTTCTCCTCGCCTCGCAACGGGTGGAGGAGGGCCGGCTGCGCGGCCTCGAGTCGCACCTGTCCTACCGGATCGGGCTGCGCACGTTCAGCGCCTCGGAGTCGCGGGCCGTCCTCGGGGTCCCCGACGCCCACGAGCTGCCCGCCACCCCGGGCCTGGGCTACCTGCGGCCCGACCCGGCGACGCTGGTGCGGTTCCGGGCGGCGTACGTCTCCGCGCCGGCGCGCCGTGTCCCCCGGCCCCGGCACCGCGCGGCGCAGCCCGCGGGGATCCTCCCGTTCACCGTGACCCGGGTGGTGCCGCCACCGCCCGCTCCGGCGGAGCGTCCCGAGGCACCCGACCCGCCGGGGCCCGACGACCTCCGACCGCTGCTCGAGGTGGCGCTGGCCCGGATGGCCGGCCACGGGCCCGCCGCCCACCGGGTCTGGCTGCCCCCGCTCGACGTCCCGGAGACCCTCGGCGGGCTGCTCGGGGAGCTGGTGGAGGACCCCGCCCTCGGGCTGGTCGCGCCGCGCTGGCGCCGGCTGCCCGGACTCGTCGTCCCGGTGGGCGTCCTGGACCGCCCGCGTGAGCAGCGTCGCGACCCGCTCACCCTCGACCTTGCCGGCGCCGGGGGCCACGTGGCGGTGGTGGGCGCCCCGCGCAGCGGGAAGAGCACCACGCTGCGCACCCTCCTCGCCGCCCTCGCGCTCACCACCACCCCGCACGAGTCCCAGTTCTTCGTCCTCGACTTCGGCGGAGGCACCTTCGCCCCGCTCGCCGGCCTGCCCCACGTCGCGGGCGTCGCCTCCCGCGCCGAGCCCGACGTCGTACGCCGGGCGGTCGCGCAGGTCCGCAGCCTGCTCGAGCGGCGCGAGGCCCACTTCCGCGACCACGGCATCGACTCCGCCGAGACCTACCGCGCCCGACGTGCGGCGGGGCGGAGCGACGACGGGTACGGCGACGTCTACGTGGTCGTCGACGGGTGGGGCACACTGCGCGCGGAGTTCGACGACCTGGAGGCGGTGCTCCAGCAGCTGGCGACCCGCGGGCTCGGCTTCGGCGTGCACCTGCTGACCAGCGCGACCCGGTGGTCGGACTACCGCACCTCGGTGCGCGACGTGCTCGGCACCCGCCTCGAGCTGCGGCTCGGCGACCCCGTCGAGTCGGAGGTCGACCGCCGCGCCCAGGGACTGGTCCCGCGCGAGCGGCCGGGCCGCGGCCTGGTGCCGGGTCCGCTGCACCTGCTCACTGCGCTGCCGCGCCTCGACGGCCGCGCCGACGCCGCCGACCTGGCCGACGGGGTTGCCGACCTCGTCGAGCGGGTCCGCACGGCGTGGCGTGGTCCCGACGGGCCGCGACTGCGGCTGCTGCCGCGCCGCGTCCCGCTCTCCGACGTACGCCGCGCGTCCGGCGCCCCGGGGCCCGCGGCAGGAGCGAGCCCGGGGCCCGGCGGCCCGCTGCTGCTCGGCGTGCGCGAGTCCGACCTCGGCCCGCTCGGCCTCGACGTCGACACCGAGCCGCACCTGCTGGTCCTCGGCGACGCCCGCTCGGGGAAGAGCGCGCTGCTGCGCACCTACGTGCACGAGGTGGTCCGCACCCGCACCCCCGAGCAGGCCCAGGTCGTGCTGGTCGACCCACGCCGCTCACTGCTGGGCGAGGTGCCCGCGGAGCACCTGCTCAACCACCTCTCCTCCGCCGCCCAGATCCACGCGGCGCTCAGCGACCTCGCGGCCCACCTGGAGACCCGGCTCCCGGGGCCCGGGGTGAGCGCCGCGCAGCTCCGGGCCCGCTCGTGGTGGTCGGGGGCGGAGGTCTTCGTCGTGGTCGACGACCTCGACCTGCTGGGCACGCCACAGGGCTCAGCGCTGCGCGCGCTCCAGCCGCTGCTCGCCCAGGCGGGCGACACCGGGCTGCACCTCGTCCTGGCGCGGCGCGCCGGCGGCGCCGCGCGAGCCCTCCACGAGCCGGTCGTGCAGACGGTGCGCGATCTGGGGATGCCGGGGCTGCTGCTGCCCGGCAGCCCCGAGGAGGGCCCGCTGATCGCGGGCCTGCGCCCGGCGCCCGGCCCACCGGGGCGCGGTCGCCTGGTCACCCGCGAGCGCGGCGTCGAGGTCGTGCAGGTGGCCTGGCAGGAGCCGGCCACGTGATCCGCGCCCCCTGCGCCAGGTCAGTGCGCCAGGTCAGTGCGCCGGGTCAGTGCGTGGCGCTGCCCGGGCCGGTGACGGTCAGTCCGGGGAACTGGCGCAGGTCGTACTTCAGCTCGTGGGTGCGGCGGTAGCCGGTGTGCGCCACCCGCCAGCCCTCGGCGGTGCGGACGTAGCGGTCGGAGTAGAAGGCCGCCCCCTCGAGCATGAAGCTGTAGGCGGGGACGATCACGCGGTCCTGGAGGTACCAGCGCCCGGTGGCGGTGTCCCCGTCGACCTCGATCTCCGGGTGGTGCGCCTGGTGCAGGGTGTGCATCCCCTCCACCATGTTGGTCCGCATGTAGTCGACCAGCGCGGCGCGGTCCGCGAAGACCAGTCCGTCGTAGTCGGCGGTGGCGTCGGGCTCGAAGCACGCCTCGAAGTCCGCCCACTCCTTGGAGTCCAGGGTGCGCAGGTAGCGGTACTTCAGCCGGCAGATCTCCTCGACATCGCTCACGGGTGAAACCTAGATCACACAGGTCTGGCGTGGTCGAAAACGTCCCCGTAACCAGGACACAACCTCACGGCGATCTTCGGGGCGCACGCTGGCACGAGCCGCACCACCCCGACCAGCCAGGAGGATCCGATGGCCCAGAACCACGACACCCAGGACCGCATCGCCATCCAGCGCACGAAGCTCGAGCTGCGCCACTCCCAGGCCCTCGCCCGGCTGATGGAGGAGCGCCAGGACCTCCGCGGCGTCAACGCGCTCGCCGACCTGGTGGCCGACTCGGTGCGCTGGTCGGCCTGAGCCCACCGGCGCCTCCCGCCCCCGGTGGGCCACGGCCCGTCCGGGGCGGGTTGGTCGACAGCCCTTCCCGCGCGGGCCGCGCTCGTTATAGTCGCGGCGTGATCTTCAAGCGCGTCGGCGAGGGCCGTCCGTACCCCGAGCACGGGCTGAGCGCCCGTGACTGGGCGGCGATCGCGCCGCGCCCGGTCCGCCTCGACGAGCTGGTCACCACCAAGGACACCCTGCAGCTGGCGGCGCTCCTCGACGAGGACTCCACCTTCTACGGCGACCTGTTCGCCCACGTCGTGCAGTGGCGCGGCGAGCTCTACCTCGAGGACGGCCTGCACCGCGCCCTGCGCGCGGCCCTGCGCCAGCGCAACGTCCTGCACGCACGGGTCCACGTGGTGGCCGGATGAGCTTCGAGGCGCGGGCTCCGGACGACTCCGACGACTCGGGCCTCTCGCCCCGGGCGCGGACCGCACTGACGCTGAGCGCGCTCGTCGTGCTCCTCCTCGCCGGACTGGCATGGGGCTGGTGGGCGCTGACCGCGCCGTTGCCCCCGTCAGCCTCGGACCAGGCCTGCGTGGAGACCGAGGTCGAGGCCGGCACCAAGATCTATCCCGACCAGGTGCTGGTGAGCGTGCTCAACGCCGGCACCCGCAACGGCCTCGCCGGACGCACGATGCAGCAGTTCATCGACGCGGGCTTCGGCGAGGGCGAGCGCGGCAACGCGCCCCGCGACGCCGACGTGATCCGGGTCCAGATCTGGACCTCCACCCCGAAGCATCCGGCGGTGCGGCTGGTCCGCTCACGGCTCGGCGACGCCCGGATCGTCGACCGCGAGACCTCCGCGCCCGGCGTGGTAGTGGTCGTCGGCGACAAGTTCGACGCCCTGGTCCCGGGGCGCAAGACCACCACGCCGGTCTCCGCCACCACGATCTGCAGCCCGCCCTTCGTGTAGCGGCCCCTCAGTCGCGGCGACGGGTCGCTTCGAACCACTGCGCCAGGCGCCCGTTGCGGCTCACCTGCCGCAGCCGGTGCTCGGTCGCCTCGCGCTGGCGGCGCGGGGTCACCACGAGCAGGTCGTCGCCGTGGCGCAGGACGGTACGGCGCTCGGGGACCAGGGTCTCCCCGTCGCGGATCACGATGCTCACCGAGGCGCCGCGGGGCAGGCGCAGCTCGCCCACCTCGACGCCGTGCATCTGCGACTGCGGCCCGATGGTGATCTGCAACAGGTCCGCGGCGATGCGCTCCAGGGGTGCGGCCTCCAGCTCGAGCTCGCGGGCCTGCGAGGGGCGCGCGACCCCCAGCAACCGGGCCACGAACGGCAGCGTCGGGCCGGTCAGCAGGGTGTAGACCACGACCAGCACGAACACGATGTCGAAGAGCCGCTCGCTCCCGGGCACGCCGTCGGCGAGCGGGATCGTGGTGAACACGATGGGCACCGCGCCGCGCAGGCCGGCCCAGGACAGGAACGCGCTCTCGCGCCACGACATCCGCCCCACCAGGCCGCACACGAACACCGACACCGGGCGCGCCACGAAGGTGAGCACCAGCCCGGCCAGCACCGCCAGCCACACCGTGTGCCAGGTGAGTCGGGACGGGTCGAGCAGCAGGCCGAGCATCACGAAGAGCCCGATCTGGGCGATCCAGGCGACCCCCTCGGAGAAGGACCGGGTCGCCTGGCGGTGCGGCAGCTCGGCGTTGCCGAGGACCAGCGCCGCGACGTACACCGCGGCGAAGCCGGAGGCGTGCACCTCGACCGCGACGCCGTAGGCGAGGACCGCGAGGCACAGCACCGCGATCGGGTAGAGCCCCGAGGAGGGCAGCGCCGCACGCCGCATCAGCCACGCGCCGGCGGCCCCGACGCCCAGCCCGATCAGCACGCCCGCGACCAGCTCGAAGACGACCAGCGCGACCACGGCCAGCACGCCGTGCTCCTGGGCCGCCCCGGACGAGACGAGCACGACCAGCACCACCACCGGGGCGTCGTTGAGCCCCGACTCGGCCTCGAGCGCGCCGGTCAGCCGCCCCGGGAGCGGCAGGGCGCGCAGCACCGAGAACACCGCCGCGGCGTCGGTGGCCGAGGTGACCGCCCCGAGCAGCACCGCGACCTGCCAGGGCAGGCCGAGCAGGTGGTGCCCGGCGAACGCCACGATGCCCACCGAGATCGCCACCCCGACCGTCGCCAGTGCCACCCCGAGGCCCATCGAGGGACGGATCGCGCGCCAGCTGGTGGTCAGCCCGCCCTCGGCCAGGATCAGCACGAGCGCCCCGAAGCCCAGCGCGTGGGCGATCTCGGGGTCGGCCAGGTCGACCCCGAGGCCCGAGGCGCCGAGCAGCACCCCGAGCAGCAGGTAGGCCAGCAGGCTGGGCAGCCCGGCGCGGTGCGAGACGCGGACGGCCAGCACCGCCACGAGGGTCACCGCCGAGCCGACCAGCAGGAACACGTCCAGCTGATGGGCGTCGAACCTCATGGGACCCCTCACGGTCGTGCGCCGGCAGGACGGACGTCTCCGAGGATCCACGTCCGAGGCGCGGAACGCGACCATCATCGGCCCGGGACCGTCGCGCAGAACTGAAACTTGTTCTAGATTCCTCGCATGACGAGCGACTCCGCGGGCGCCCAGGTCCCCGCCGTACTGTCCCCCGAGGTCCTCGACGGCGCCCCGGCGTACGACGTGGTGGTGGTCGGCTTCGGCATCGCCGGCGGCTGCGCGGCGCTGGAGGCGGCCCGCGCCGGCGCGCGGGTGCTGGTGCTGGAGCGGGCGGCGGTGCACGGCGGCACCTCGAGCATGTCCGGCGGCCACTTCTACCTCGGCGGCGCCACCGTCGTGCAGCGCGCCACCGGCCACGAGGACTCTCCCGAGGCGATGTACGACTACCTCGTCGCGGTCTCCAAGGAGCCCGAGCACGACAAGATCCGCGCGTACTGCGACGGCTCGGTCGAGCACTGCGACTGGCTGGAGGCGCTCGGCTTCGAGTTCGAGCGCTCCTTCTACCCAGAGAAGGCGGTCATCCAGCCCGGCACCGAGGGGCTGATGTTCACCGGCAACGAGAAGGTCTGGCCGTTCCGTGAGCAGGTCCGCCCCGCCCCGCGCGGCCACAAGGTGCCGGTCCCCGGCGACACCGAGGGCACCAAGATGGTGATGGACCTGCTGCGCGACCGTCTCGAGGAGGCCGGTGTCGAGGTCCGCTACGAGACCGGCGCGACCAACCTGGTCCTCGACGACGCCGGCGCCGTGGTCGGGCTGGCCTGGCGCCGCTTCGAGGAGACCGGCACGGTGCGCGCCGGCGCGGTGGTGATCGCCGCGGGCGGGTTCGTGATGAACCCCGCGATGGTCGCGCGCTGGACCCCGCAGCTGGGCTCGAAGCTCTTCACCCTCGGCTCGACGTACGACGACGGCCTCGGCATCCGCCTCGGGGAGTCGGCCGGCGCCGAGCTCAAGCACATGGAGGAGCCGTTCATCACCGCGCCGTGCTACCCGCCGTCGCGGCTGCTCACCGGCGTGATCGTCAACGCCGAGGGCCGGCGCTTCGTGGCCGAGGACTCCTACCACTCGCGCACCTCGCAGCACGTCATGGAGCAGCCGGGGTCCGCGGCGTACCTCATCGTCGACAGCGAGCACGTGGAGTACTCCAAGTACTCCCTCGTCCCGCTCATCGACGGCTACGAGACCCTCGAGGAGCTCGAGACCGCGCTGGAGCTGCCGCCGGGATCGGTCACCGCCACCCTGGCCCGCTACGACGAGCACGCCGCGCGCGGCGAGGACCCCGACTTCCACAAGGCGCCGGAGTGGCTGGCGCCCCAGTCGGTCGGGCCGTGGGCGGTCTTCGACCTGCGGCTGGGCCACGCGATGTACGCCGGGTTCACCCTCGGCGGGCTGCGGACCACCGTCGACGCCCAGGTCCAGCGCCCCGACGGCAGCGTCGTGCCCGGGCTGTACGCCGCCGGCGCCTGCGCCTCCAACATCGCCCAGGACGGCAAGGGCTACGCCTCGGGCACTCAGCTCGGCGAGGGCTCCTTCTTCGGACGCCGGGCGGGGCGCCACGCGGCCGCGCTCGCGGGAGTCCCTACAGTCGGGGCGTGACCTCCCTGAACGACCGCTTCGGCGTGGCCAGCCGCGCCAACGTCCCGCCGTTCCACGTCATGGACCTGCTCGCCGCCTCGGCGGCGCGGCAGCGCACCCACGGCGACATGCTCAACCTGCTCGCCGGGCAGCCGAGCACCGGCGCGCCCGCCCCGGTCAACGCCGAGGCAATCCGGCTGCTGCAGTCCGGGGACCCGCTCGGCTACACCCCGGCCGCCGGCCTGCTGGAGCTGCGCGAGCGGATCGCGGCCCACCACGCACGCATGCACGGCGTCGAGGTCTCCCCCGACGAGGTCGTGGTCACCACCGGCTCCAGCGGCGGCTTCCTGCTGGCCTTCCTCGCGGCGTTCGAGGTCGGCGACAAGGTGGCGATGGCCCGCCCGGGCTACCCCTGCTACCGCAACGTGCTGAGTGCCCTGGGCTGCGAGGTCGTGGAGATCGCGACCGGCCCCGAGACCCGCTTCCAGCCCACCGTCGAGCAGGTCGCCGCGCTCGGTCCGGACATCAAGGGCCTGGTGGTGGCGAGCCCCGCGAACCCAACCGGCACGATGCTGCTGCCCGCCGAGCTCGCCGCGCTCGCGTCGTACTGCGAGGAGCACGGCATCCAGCTGATCTCCGATGAGATCTACCACGGCATCGAGTACGCCGGCCTGGACGACGGCGGCGTGCACCTGGCCCGCTCGGCGTGGGAGACCAGCCGCGAGGCGGTCGTCTTCTCCAGCTTCAGCAAGTACTTCTCGATGACCGGCTGGCGGATCGGCTGGATGCTCGTGCCGGACCGGCTGCGTCGCGCGGTCGACGTGCTGACCGGCAACTTCACGATCTGCCCGCCGGTGATTGCCCAGCGCGCCTGCCTGGCCGCCTTCGACGAGGAGTCCTACGCCGAGCTGGACGGCCACGTGCGGCGCTACGCCGCCAACCGCCGGCTGCTGCTCGACGGCCTCGCCGACCTCGGCGTCACCCGCCTCGCCCCGGCCGACGGTGCCTTCTACGCCTACGCCGACATCGGCCACCTCACCGACGACTCGATGGCCTTCGCCCACGACGTGCTCCAGCGCGTCGGCGTGGCGATGGCGCCCGGCATCGACTTCGACACCGTCGACGGCCACCGCTCCGTGCGGTTCAGCTTCGCCGGCCCCGGCCACGAGATCGAGGAGGCGCTGGAGCGTCTCCGCCCGGTGTTCACCCGCGCCTGACTCGCCGAGTCGGCCCTTGTGGTGGCGCGAGTCGGCCCTTGTGGTGGCGCGAGTCGGCCCTCGTGGTGTGCCGAGTCGGCGCTTGTGGTGTGCCGAGTCGGCGCTTGTGGTGATGCGACGGCGCCTGAACGACCCGAACTCTCGACTCAACGCGCAAGAACTCTCGACTCAACGCGCGGAACTCTCGATTCAACGAGGTGTGTCTGCGCGAGCCGCTCAGAGCAGGTCGTGGACGAAGTCGGAGAGCTGGGTCAGGTTGCGGCACTCGACCATGTCCACGACCTCGCCGTACGCGCTGGCGGCGGAGTCACCGGTGTCCCAGTGGCGGCGGTGCTCGGGGTTGAGCCACCAGGCGTGCCGCGCGGAGCCGGCCATCTCGCGCAGCGCGCCGAGCGCGAGGTCGCCGTGGTTGGAGCGGGCGTCGCCCAGGATCAGAAGCGAGGAGCGCGGCCCGAGCGCGTCGGCGTGCTCCTCGGCGAAGCGGGTGAACGCCCGGCCGTAGCTGGTGCGCCCCCACAGCGCGGCGTACGACGCACTGGCCGCGAGGTCGGCCATCACCTCGGCCGGGTCGGCCTGCGGGCGCAGGTGGTGGGTGACCTCGTGGACGTGGTCGATGAAGGTGAAGGCGCGCAGGTTCTGGAACTGGTCGCGCAGGGCGAGGACCAGCAGCAGCGTGAACTGCGCGAAGTTCGCCACCGAGCCGCTCACGTCGCACAGGACCACCAGGTCGGTGCGGTGCGGGCGCCTGGGGCGGTGACGCGTCTCCAGCGGTACGCCGCCGGTGGCCAGCGAGGCCCGGACGGTACGGCGGAAGTCCAGCGGGCCGCGGCGCTGCGCGTGGTGCTCCTGGGTCAGCCGGGTGGCCAGCCGGCGCGCGAGCGGGTGGACCTCGCGGCGCAGCTCCTCGAGGTCCGCGCGCCGCGCGGAGAGGAAGTCCAGCTGGTCGATGGTGGGGCGCACCGTGGTGCGCGCGACGTGGGCCGCGCCCTTGGCCTCCGCCGTACGCCGCCGGGCCTCGGCCTCCGCGGCCGCCGTGAAGGTGCCGAGGCGTCGCGCGGCCGTGCGGCGCGCCCGCTCCTCGCCGCCGGGCTCGGGCTCGGCGTCGGACAGCAGCGCCGCGACCAGCCGCTCGACGAGGCGCTCGGGCGCCACCCGCTGGAGCGCGGCGTACGCCGACCAGCCGGTCATGCCGCGGCCGGCGCCGGGCAGCGAGCCGAACGTGCCGACCGCCTCGCGGGCCAGGCCGGTGGCGAGGGCGGCGGCCTGCTCGTCCGACCCCGCGCCCAGCGCCTCGACGACCCGGTCGCGGAGCGCCTCGAGTGCCGCGGCGCCGTCGCGGACGTGGCCCTGGCCGGACCCGGCAGCGTCCTCGCCGCCGGCGTCCTCCCCGGCGGCCCCGGTGGCCTCGGCGTCGCCCGGCCCCGAGCCCGCCCGATGCCCCTCGCCCACCAGCGGCGGGAACCACAGGTCGAAGAGGGTGTCGAAGGTGGCGCGCTGCGAGCGGCGCTTGACCAGCGTGGCGGCGTACGCCTCGCGCACCAGCGCTCGGTCCCCCCAGGTCACGGCGGTGAGCGCGGCGACGGCGTCGAGGTCCTCGGCGAGGGAGACCGGGAGGCCCGCCCCGCGCAGCGCCTCGAGGAAGGAGAGGTGGCGGTCGAGGAGGCTCATCGCCGCAGCTTCAGCTCCCGTACGGCGCGCTGGGTGTCGGAGACGTGCTTGAGCACGACGCCCAGGGTGGCGTCGACCGCGGCGTCGTCGAGGTCGTCGATCTCGAGGGCCAGCAGGGTGCGTGCCCAGTCGATCGACTCCGCGATCGAGGGAGCCTTGCGCAGCTCCAGGTCGCGCAGCCGGGCCACCACCGCGACCAGCTGCGCGGCGACCGCGTCGTCGAGGCCGGGCACCTGGGAGGTGACGATCTCGCGCTCCCGCTCGGCGTCGGGGTAGTCCAGGTGCAGGAACAGGCAGCGCCGCTTGACCGCCTCGGACAGCTCACGCGTCGCGTTGGAGGTCAGCACCACGAACGGGCGGCGCACGGCGCTGATCGTGCCCAGCTCGGGGATGGTCACCTGGAAGTCGGAGAGCACCTCCAGCAGCAGGCCCTCCACCTCGACGTCGGTCTTGTCGACCTCGTCGATGAGCAGCACCGTCGGCTCCTCGCGCCGGATCGCGCTCAGCAGCGGCCGGGTCAGCAGGAACTCCTCGGTGAAGATCTCCTCCTGGGTGCGGTCCCAGCCCTGCTCGTGGCCGCTGGCCTGGATCGCGAGCAGCTGCTTCTTGTAGTTCCACTCATACAGCGCCCGCGCCTCGTCGAGGCCCTCGTAGCACTGCAGCCGCACCAGGTCCGCCCCCGCCGCGCGCGCCACCGCCTTGGCCAGCTCGGTCTTCCCGACGCCCGCGGGCCCCTCGATCAGCAGCGGCTTCTCCAGCGCCCCGGCGAGGTACGCCGTCGTGCCGGTGGCGGCGTCGGCGAGATAGCCCGCCTTCCCGAGCCGCTCGATCGCGTCGGCGGGCGAGCTGAACCAAGGAGTCGCAGGCATGCGGCCCATCCTGCCGCAGGGCACGCGGGGTGGTGGGCGGGATCGCGCGGTCCGTGGACGGGATGGCGCCCAGCCCCTCAGAGGGTGGCGGCGACCCGCCAGGCCGAGTGGATCGCACCCTGGATGTAGCCCACGTCGCCGGCGTCGCCGACCACCTCGGTCTTGATCCCCAGGGCGGTGAGCTCCTCGGCGAGCGGGGCGCCGGAGGAGACCTCGGAGGCGACGACGACCAGGTCGGCCGCGGCGCTCTCGACGGGCCCATCCTCGCCGACCCGGTAGCGGACCTCGGAGCCGGTGATCTCCACGACCGTCGCACCGCGCACCGCGACGACGCCGTGCTCGCCGGCGCGGCGTACGGCGGTCCAGCGGCGCGGCATCGCCATCGGCAGGCCGAGCTGGGCGCCCTCCTCGAGGATGGTGACCTTCTTGCCGCGCTCGGCGAGGAACTCCGCGAGCTCGAGGCCGACCAGCGAGCCGCCGATCACCACGACACCGGAGCCGACGGGCAGGAAGCGGCGGGTGGCCTCCCGGATCAGCTCGGGGCTGCGGGTGGCGCGGGTGAGCCGGCCCGCGGCGCCGGCGAGGCGCAGCAGCGGCTTGGTGGCGCCGGCGTCCCCGCTGCCGGTGAGCAGCGCGCGCAGGCTGTCGCCGGTGTGCACGTGCGGCAGGTCGGCGCCGGGCACCGGCGGGCGACCGCGGTGCGCGCCGGTCGCGAGGACCACCGCGTCCGGGGCGAGCGCGGCGATCGTCTGCGCGGTCGCGCGGTGCTTGAGGCGTACGTCGACGCCGAGACGGCGCAGCTCGTGGCCCTGCCAGTCCAGCAGCGGTCCGTTCGCCGGCGTGGTGAGCTGGGAGAACCATGCGGAGCCGCCGAGACGGTCGCCGGCCTCCAGCAGGGTCACCCGGTGCCCGCGCTCGCGCGCCACCCGCGCGGTCTCCATGCCGCCGGGGCCGCCGCCGACGACCACCACGTGGCGCGGCGTCGTGGCCGGCTCCATGTCGGCGGCGTCCTCGGCGCCGAGGGCGGGGTTGACCGCGCACAGCGGCGTGCCGTCCCAGAAGTTCTGCTCCACGCACACGTAGCAGTTGATGCACGGGCGCACCCGTGCCCGGTCCCCGGCGCGCAGCTTGTTCACCAGGTCCGGCTCGGCCAGCAGCTGACGCCCCATCGCCACGAAGTCGGCCTCGCCGGCCTCAAGGATCTCCTCGGCGACCTCGGGCAGCACCCGCCCGACGGTGATCACCGGGATGGTCACGGCCGCCTTCACCGCGCGGGCGTAGGAGCGGTACGCCGCCACCTGCGAGGGCAGCGGGCCGTCGGTGAAGTCGCGGAACGGGTTGCGCGCCCAGCCGGTCACGTGGATGGCGTCGGCACCGGCCCGCTCGAAGAGCACCGCGGCGGCGACCGCCTCCTCGGTGCTGAGCGCGCCCTCCTCGCCGTACTCCTTGCCGGCGACACGGACCAGGATCGCGAGCCGGTCGCCGACCGCCTCGCGCACGGCCGCGATCACCTCGCAGGCCAGTCGGGCGCGGTTCTCCAGCGAGCCGCCGTAGCGGTCGGTACGCCGGTTGTCGGCGGAGGCCAGGAAGCTGCCGAGCAGGTAGCCGTGGGCGGCGTGGATCTCGATCGCGTCGGCGCCCGACGCGAGCACGCGGCGCGCGGCGCCGGCGAACTGCTCGACCGCCCAGGCCAGGTCCTCCTCGGTCGCCTCGTGGTAGCTGGGCTGGTTGCCCTCGTTGATCGCGGCCATCGCGACCAGCTCGTCGCGGGTGTTGTCGGCCAGCGCACTCATGTCGCGCTCCACACGCGGCTCGGAGGGCACCAGCATCGGGCGCCCGTCGGCGGTGTCGATGCGCGCCACCTTGCTGTGGTGGGTGGCCTGCACGCACAGCAGCGAGCCGGCCGCGTGCACGGCGTCGGCGAGTGCGGTGAGCCCCGGCAGGAACCGGTCGTCGGAGAGCCCCGGCTCCTTGCGGCTGGTGGCCCCGACCGGGTACGCCACCGCACTGGCGCCGGTGATGACCATGCCGACGCCACCGCGGGCGCGGCGGGCGTAGTGGACGATGTCGCCCTCGTGGATCACCCCGTCCTCGCACAGGTTCATGTCCATCGCGGGCAGCAGCACGCGGTTGGGCAGCGTGATCGGCCCGATCCGGCCGGGCGCGAGGAGGCGGGGGAACTCGGTTCGGGTCTTGGTCGGCACGCGGTCACGGTAGGAACGCGGTCGCCGCAGCGGGCGCGCCGGTCCCTGTGACCGGGACCACGCGTGGACGACTCAGCCCACGGGCCGTGTGCCGGCGCGGTGCCGCTTCGCGAGCTCGACGTAGTACGGCGCGTTGACCTCCACCATCGCCGCGGCTGAGGTGCCCTCGATCGAGCGCAGCACCCGCGCCGGCGTGCCACCGACGAGGACCCCGTCCCCGACGACCGTCCCCGGCGTGACGACCGCGCCCGCGGCCACCAGCGTGCCCGCGCCGATCCGGGCCCCGTCGAGCACGGTCGCGCCGTTGCCGATCAGCGACCCCGCGCCGATCTCGGCGCAGTGCACCATGCAGGAGTGCCCGATGGTGCTGTTCGCCCCGACCACCAGCCGCTCCCCCGGGCCGGCGTGCAGCACGGAGTTGTCCTGCACGTTGGAGCCGGCCCCGATGACGATCGCGTCGACGTCGCCGCGCAGCACCGCGCCGTACCAGATGCTGGCGCCGGCCTCCACGGTCACGTCGCCGATCAGCGTGGCGGTCGGGGCGATCCAGGCCTCGGGGTGGACGGAGGGGCGCTTGCCCTCGAACTCGATGAGGTTCACGGGCGTCACTGTGCCCGACGTCCCTGCTCGGCCACCACCGCTCCGACCGCGGTGCGGGACCTCAGGCCCCGCGCGGGGCGTACATGATCACCGCGACGCCGACCAGGCAGACCAGCGCGCCGGCGACGTCGTACCGGTCGGGGCGGAAGCCGTCGACGAGCATCCCCCACGCCAGCGAGCCGGCGACGAAGACCCCGCCGTACGCCGCCAGCACCCGCCCGAAGTTGGCGTCCGGCTGGAGGGTGGCAACCAAGCCGTAGAGGCCGAGCGCCACGAAGCCGGCGCCCACCCACAGCAGGCCGCGGTGCTCGCGGATCCCCTGCCAGACCAGCCAGGCGCCGCCGATCTCGGCGACCGCGGCGAGCACGAAGAGCGGGAGCGACCGGGCGATGTCCATGGGCGCATTGTGTCGCCTCGGCGCGTCGGGACGCCCCCGGCCTGCGGTGCCACCGGGGCGAGCGGGGCGCCCGCCGCCATCACCTCGGTGGCCCAGGCCGGCAGCTCGCCGTGGTCCTGGACGTCGCTCATGTCACCGGACCATCCTCTCGAGGGGTCGACCGCCCGGACCTCCTTTCCCACGACGACGCGGTCCTCACCTCCCGGCTCCGGGAGAACCCGGGGGGAGATGAGGACCGCGTGCGGGGCGGGGCCGCCTCAGTCGTGCGCGAAGGTGATGTTCGGCAGCACCCGGCGCAGCCAGGCCGGGCAGTACCACGCGGCGCGACCGGTCAGGCGCAGCATCACCGGCAGCAGCACCAGGCGGACCAGGAACGCGTCGAGGAGCACGGCGAGGCCGAGGACGACGCCCATCTCCTTGGGCGGGATCGGCCCGGACAGCGCGAAGGTGAAGAACACCGCGACCATCACCGCGCCCGCGGCGAAGATGACCCGGCCGGAGTGGGCCAGCGAGCCGACCATCGCCTGCTTGGCGTCACCGGTGCGCTCGTAGTGCTCCTTGGCGGAGGCCAGCAGGAAGACGGTGTAGTCCATCGCGATCGCGAAGATCATCGCGAAGAAGAACACCGGCGCCCAGGCGTCCAGGAAGCCCTGGGACTCGAAGCCCAGCAGGTCCGCGCCGTACCCCTCCTGGAAGATCAGCCGCGCGACGCCGAAGGCGGCGGCGGTGGAGAGCAGGCTGGCCAGGGTGCCGAGCAGCGAGATCAACGGCGCCTGGAGGGCGACGAGCAGCAGCAGGAACCCGAGGACGAGGACCACGCCGATCACCAGCGGGGTGGACTCGTCGAGCTGGGCCTTGAGGTCGAGGTTCTCCACCGGGGCGCCGCCGACGAGCGCGGAGGCCGGCAGGTCGGCGCGCAGCCGGTCGACGGTGTCCCCGAGCGCGGGGTCCGAGGGGTCGACGGTCGGGACGGCCTGGAGCATCACCAGGCCGCTGTCGTCGGCGGCCGGCATCGGCGCCATCACGGCCGCGATCCCGGAGTCCGCGCCGAGGACGTCGGCCGCCGAGGCGGCGTCGTCCTGGTCGGCCACGACCTGCAGGGTGCCGGGGGCGCCGTCGCCGAAGGCGTCCTGCACCACGTCGTACCCGACCCGCGCCGAGGCGTCCTGCGGCAGCACCTTGATCGAGGGCATCGCCGTCGTGAGCCCGAGGACCGGCGCGGCCAGGGCGAGCAGGACCACCAGCGACGCGAGGCCCCAGGCGACGGGACGCTTCCACAGCCGCTCGCCCCAGGCGGTGAACCGGCGGGAGCGGTGCTCGGTGGTGCGCGCCCACGGCAGGGCGAGCTTGTTGATGCGGTCGTCGAGCTTGAACAGCACCAGGGGCAGCAGCGTGAGGGTCGCGGCGAGCACGAAGACGACCGAGAGCATGATGCCGCCGGCCATCGAGCGGAACGCCGGGGACGGCACCAGCATCACCGCGGACAGCGAGATCAGCACGGTGAGCCCGGAGAGCAGGACCGCCTTGCCGGCGGTGTCCATGGTCTCGGCGACCGCCTGCTGGCGCGCGGCGCGATCGGCGAGACCCCCGAGGGCCTGCGCCGCGCCCTCACGGCGTGCCGCTCGGGCGGCTCGGTAGCGCACGACCAGGAACAGCGCGTAGTCGATGCCGAGCGCGAGGGCGAACATCATCGCGAAGTTGAAGGCCCAGATGGAGACCGGTACGAGCGCGTTGATCAGCACCAGCGAGCCGGCGGAGGCGACCAGGCCGGCGAGGGTCAGCAGCAGCGGCAGCCCGGCCGCGACGAGGGCGCCGAAGGCGAGGACCAGGATCGCGAGCGTCACGGGCCACGACATCAGCTCCGACTTCAGCATCGCGTCGAGGTTGGCCTCGTTGAAGTCGCTCCACAGCAGCGAGGAGCCGGTCGGGTTGACCTGGACGGCCTCGGTGGAGAGGTCCTGCAACTCGCCCTTGAGGTCGGTGGCGACGCGGACCATCTCGTTGGTGTCCGCGCCGGCACCGGCCAGCACGATCGCGGTCGAGCCGTCCCCGGACAGGGTGGCACCCGGCATCGGCGGCACCACCTCGGCGATGCGGGACTCCCCCTCGAGGACCGCGGTCACCTCGGCCAGCACCTCGGCGCCCTCGCCCTCGGTGACCGGACCGTCATCGGAGCGGACGACCACCTGGATCGCCGAGGAGGCGTTGCCGCCGAAGTGCTCGACGGCCAGCTCGCGCGCCGCGACCGACTCCGAGCCACTGTCCTGCCAGCCGGCGCCGGAGAGGTTGTGCTCGACCTGCGGGGCGAAGGCGCCCAGGCCGATCACCGCGAGCAGCCAGACCAGGCCAACCATCTTGGCGTGCTCGGTCACCCAGACGCCGAGACGGCCGAGCGGCCCGGGACGGCTGCGGGGCGGTGGGGAGGGCGGACCCGCGGGGCGGGTGGGTGCCGGGCTGGTGCTCATGGCGTTCCGTTCGTGTGTCGGTCCCGGAGTTAACCCCCCGGGGGGATGGCGTCACGAACAGTAACATAACCCCCCGGGGGGTTCCGAAGTCCTGGGCGCGGCTCGGCTCAGCCCGGGAGGTGCGCGAGCTGGCCGAGGAGGCCCGGGTCGAGGTCGCCCTCGCTCACCTCGAAGTGGTCGACGTGCGGGTCCTTCTCGGCGAGCAGCTCGTCGTCCCCGGGGTAGAAGACGGCGACCTCGGGCCGCTCGCCGGCGAAGCCCCGGACAGCGGCCATGGACTCCCACAGCGACAGGGTGATCACCTCGACCAGGTGGCCCACCGGGCGCCGCAGCACCAGGACGCCCAGGTTGCCGGGCGTGGCGCGGTAGCCGCGTACGCCGGTCTCGCTCTGGTGGGCGAGGTAGGCCTCGACATCCTCGGGCCGCACGGCCCCTCGCCAGCGGCGCAGGATCATGACCCTCCTCCTTCAGCTTCCGCTCCGATGCCGACCGGCGCCCGCAGTCGCGGTCGCGGTCGCTCTCAGGTCACCACGGGCCCCGGCGCCCGACAACGCCCGACAACGCCATGCAGACGCGTTTCACCGCCACGTCAACGGGCGCCGCGCGACCTCGAAGACGGCGTCCACCGGCACGGGCCCGCGGCGTACGGCGCAGGGACACCCGAAATGCCGAGAGCCGCCCCGGTTCCCGATCTCTCGGGCCTGGGGCGGCTCTCTCCGACTCTCGTCGGCATGGCGGTGGCGGTGGGATTTGAACCCACGGTGGGTTTAACCCCACACATCATTTCGAGTGATGCACCTTCGGCCGCTCGGACACGCCACCGCGGAGGAATGTACCGGAGGGTGGCGGAGCGGGTGAAATCCGGTCCCCGCCCCGGGCGATCGAGGCGCTGTGCTCAGGGCGTCGGGGTCGCGGTCCGGGGCGAGGCGCTGCCGGAGGGCGTGCCGGATGCGGACTCCTGGGGGGTCCGCGCGGGCGACGAGCTGGGCGCCGACGCGCTGGGCTTCGTGGGCGTCGCGCTCGGTTCCGTGGCGGTCGCGCTGGGCTGCCTGCTCGGCGTCCGCGTGGGCGTCGGCGTCGTGGTGGGCGCGCTGCTCGACGGGGCCGACGTCGTCGGCGTCGAGGACGGAGTGGGCTTCTCGCTCGGCGTGGGCCTGTCCGACTGCGTGGGCTTCTCGCTCGGTGTCGGTTTCTCGCTCGGCGTACCCGCCTTCTCGACCGTCACGGTGTGCGAGGCGGAGGTGCTGGCCTCGGCCAGCGGGCGGTCCACGAAGCGCCAGCGGTACGTCGTGGTCTCGCGCGGGCGCACGGTCGCGGCCGGGTCGAGCCCGGGACCGACCTCGACGACCCGTACGGTCTCCCAGCCGCCGCCGGGCAGCTGGCGCTCGAGGATGACCGAGGCCCAGTCGAGGGGCGCGCCGGTCTGGTCGCGCAGCGTGCCGGTCAGCCGCACCGGTGCACCCGGTCGCGACTGCGCGGGCCCGGCGATGGTCGTGGTGGTCGCCAGCCCCTCGAGGTCGTACGTCGTGACGGCGCCGGCCGGTCCGACGCGCAGCGCGTCGAGGGAGAACGGCTGACCGTCGCAGCCGAAGCCGACGGTGAAGAAGGCGCCGCCGTCGCCGCCCCCGCGCTCGGCGAAGCGCCGCACCCCCATCGCGCGGGCCGGGCCGGGGTCGAGGACGGTGCCGCGGGCCAGGTCGACGCGCGACCAGGTGTAGGCGGTCCGCATCGCGTCGAACTCCTGCCAGCCGCCGGCGGCGCTCAGGTCGGCGCGGCCCAGCCACATCACGTCGGTGCCGCGGTCGGCGTGGGTCTGGTAGCCGGCGTAGGACACCCCCGAGGCGCCCGCGGGGGCGTGCACCGAGACCGCGGCGACGCTCGTGGTGCGCACCGATGCCACGACGTGCAGCGCGCCGACCGCGCTGCCGCCGGCGAGGTCGTAGCCCACGCTGCGCTGGCCCGCAGGCGGCTGCTCGGGCCCGAGCCCGACGAACGGCTGCGGGGTCTCCGCGCCCACCGAGCCGAGCGAGTCGCAGCCCACGAAGGAGAGCGTGGTGGCGAGCGGGTCCGGGAACGACGTGCCTCGCACGGTGACCGTGCCGTCGGCGACCGCCGCCGGCGCGAGCCAGCCCGTGGTCGCCAGGGCCACCCCGGCGAGGACCACCCCGGCCGTCAGCGGCCCGCGTCGGGAACGCCTCCAGGGGGAGAACCTGCCCTGGGAGCGTGTCGAGGACCTGCCGGAGAACGGTGCCGCCACCTCGCCAGTATGACCCCGGGCCCGCGATCGTGGGGGT
This sequence comes from Nocardioides sp. zg-DK7169, assembly GCF_013155365.1. Taxonomy (GTDB): domain Bacteria; phylum Actinomycetota; class Actinomycetes; order Propionibacteriales; family Nocardioidaceae; genus Nocardioides. The sequence continues at coordinate 117,940 of NZ_JABJRA010000010.1, read as the reverse complement.
GAAATGTGCGGAACCCCCACGGGGGTCAGCCGCGCGGGCGGTGCTCGGCGAAGAAGTCCTCGAGCAGGGCGGTCGACTCCGCGGCGAGCACCCCGCCGACCACCTCGGGGCGGTGGTTGAGGCGCCGGTCGCGGACCACGTCCCACAGGCTGCCCACCGCACCGGCCTTGTCGTCGAAGGCACCGAAGACGATCCGCTCGACACGGGACAGCACCGCGGCGCCGGCGCACATGGTGCACGGCTCGAGAGTCACCACCAGCGTGCAGCCGCTCAGCCGCCACTCGCCGACGGCCCGGGCCGCAGCGCGCAGGGCGACGACCTCGGCGTGCCCGGTCGGGTCCGCCTCGGCCTCGCGGACGTTGTGCCCGACGCCGAGCACGGCGCCGTCCGGGCCGAGCACCACGGCCCCGATCGGTACGTCGTGGGTCGCACGGGCCTCGCGCGCCTGGGCGAGGGCGGCGAGCATCGGCTCGCGCCAGGGGTCGTGCAGCACGGTCGTCGTCGGTCCCGCCGGCTCAGGCCGACGTCAGGCCGACGGCGTCGTCGAAGGGCTTGCCGAATCCCACCTTGCGGGCCACGTCGGAGAGCACCTCGTCAGGGTAGAGGTCGAAGTCGTCGAGCAGCACGGCCATGTCCATCGCGTGCATGCCCAGGTCCCCGAGCAGGTCGAGGTCGCCCGCGGGCACCGCCTCGGCGTCCTCGTCGTCGTCGAGCGGCGCCGGGATCCCCAGCATCTCCAGCGCGGAGGCGGCCAGCTCGGAGACGTCGGCCGCGGCCACGTCGGAGACCAGCGCCCGGACCCGGTCACCGGTGACGCGCAGGAGCATGAAGTAGTCGTCGTCGATGCCGATCAGGGCGATCGCGCCGCTGTCACCGGGGAGCCTGCCCAGCGCGTCGGCAAGGGTCTCGACGTCGCCGAGGTGCTCCCGGGTGAGCTCGCCGACCGTCCAGACCCCGCCCTGGCGGAACGCCGCGACGGCGAAGTCGACATCGTCGATCTGGACCATGGGGCTCCTCCACAGGGTGCTGCCGGACGCCTGCGTGTCTACAGTGTCAGAGCTCGCGCGCCCGGCCAAGACCCGTCGCGCAGCGGGCTGGACTAGCCTTCGGGACATGCGTACTCATGTCGTGGACCACCCGCTCGTCGCCCACAAGCTCACCACGCTGCGTGACGAGCGCACGGACTCCCCGACGTTCCGGCACCTGACCGACGAGCTGGTGACGCTCCTGGCCTACGAGGCCACCCGCGACGTGCGGATCGAGGCGGTCAACATCTCCACCCCCGTCTCCCCCACCACCGGCGTCCGACTGGCCACCCCGAAGCCGCTCGTGGTGCCGATCCTGCGCGCCGGCCTGGGCATGCTCGACGGGATGATGCGGCTGCTGCCGACCGCCGAGGTCGGCTTCCTCGGCATGGTCCGCAACGAGGAGACCCTCGAGGCCGCGACGTACGCCGAGCGGCTGCCCGACGACCTGTCGGGTCGCCAGTGCTACGTGCTGGACCCGATGCTGGCCACCGGCGGCACCCTCGCCGCGGCGATCCGCTTCCTCACCGACCGCGGCGCCGACCACATCACCGCGATCTGCCTGCTGGCTGCCCCCGAGGGCTGCGCGCGCCTCGAGCAGGACCTGGCCGACCTCGACGTCCCGGTCACGATCGTGACCGCCGCGATGGACGAGCGCCTCGACGAGAAGGGCTACATCGTGCCCGGGCTCGGCGACGCGGGCGACCGGCTCTACGGCATCGCCGGCTGAGGCGCTGAGCGCCGGTCCCGGGACTGCGCCCCGCCTCAGCCGCGGGGGTGGACCGGGACCACTCCGGTGACGATCAGCACCATCAGGCCGACCACCACCAGCGCCAGCGCGGCGTACACCCACTCCTTGCTGCGCTGCTCGGACTCCGGCTCCGGCGCGTCGTAGCGATGTCCGTCGGGGCGCACGAAACGCTCCTCGTCGTCGTTCATGCCTGCTCAACGAGGCAACCGGCCCGAGGTCCCGTCGACGGGACCTCGGGCATCACAGCTAGAGCGCCTTCAGGGCCGCCAGCAGCTTGGCGAGGGACTCCTTGGCGTCGCCGAAGAGCAGGGTCGTGCGGGGGTCGAAGAGCAGCTCGTTGTCGATGCCGGCGAAGCCCGGGCGCATCGAGCGCTTGAGGAACACCACCTGGCGGGCCTGGTCGACGTCGAGGATCGGCATGCCGTAGATCGGCGCGCTGGGGGTGGTGCGCGCGGCGGGGTTGACCACGTCGTTGGCACCGACCACGAGCACGACGTCGGTGTGACGGAACTCGGGGTTGATGTCGCCCATCTCGACCAGCTGCTCGTAGGGCACCTGGGCCTCGGCGAGCAGCACGTTCATGTGCCCGGGCATCCGGCCGGCGACCGGGTGGATGGCGTAGTCGACACGGACGCCCCGCTCGGCGAGCAGGTCGACGATCTCGCGCAGGGTGTGCTGGGCCTGGGCCACCGCGAGGCCGTAGCCGGGGACCACGATCACGCGCTCGGCGTACCCCAGCGCGATCGCGACGTCCTCGGGGCCGCCGGAGCGCACCGGGCGGTCGGAGGCCACGCCCGCGCCCAGCGTGGAGCCGCCGCGCAGCGCCCCGAACAGGATGCTCGTGACCGAGCGGCCCATCGCGCGGGCCATCAGCAACGTGAGGAAGGTGCCGGAGGCGCCGACCAGGGTGCCGGCGACGAGCAGGACGACGTTGCCCAGGACGTAGCCGCCGGCGGCGACGGTCAGGCCGGTGAAGGCGTTGAGCAGGCTGATCACGATCGGTACGTCGGCGCCGCCGACCGGCAGCACCAGCAGCACCCCGAGCAGGAGCCCGACCAGGGCGAGCGCGACCCCGAGCGGCACCGAGGGGTCGCGGACCACGAGAACGGCGAGGACCACCGCGGCGACCAGGGCCAGGCCGAAGAGCACGGGCAGCCCGGGGAAGACCACCGGGCGCGAGGTCATCAGCTCCTGGAGCTTGGCGAAGGTGATCGCCGAGCCGGCGAACGAGACCGCGCCGACCGCGACCGTGAACCCGGTCGCGGCGAGGTCGAAGCCCGGGGTCGCGGCCCCCATGTGCTCCAGCTCCATCAGCGCGACGAGGGCCGCCGCGCCGCCGCCGACGCCGTTGAAGAGCGCGACCATCTGCGGCATCTGGGTCATCTGCACCCGCTGGGCGCCCAGCACGCCGACGAGGCTGCCGACCGCGATCGCCGCGAGGATCAGCGGGACGTGGTCGAGGTCGAGGTAGAGGAACGGCATCGCGACGGCGACCACCGCCGCGCCCGCGCCGATCAGGTTGCCGGCCCGGGCGGTGCGCGGACCGGCCAGGCCCTTGAGCGCGAGGATGAAGCCGACCGCGCAGGCGAGGTAGACCAGCTGGGCCCAGGTGGGGGTCATCGCCCGGCCTCCTGCTCGCTCCGCGGGCGCCGTCGCCGGCCGAACATCCGCAGCATCCGGTCGGTCACCACGAAGCCGCCGGCCATGTTCACCGCGGCCAGCACGATCGCGACCAGGCCGACGACGAGCGCGAGGGTGGACTCGGTGGTGCCGGTGACGATCACCGCGCCGAGCAGGATCACCCCGTGGATGGCGTTGGCGCCGGACATGAGCGGGGTGTGCAGGGTCGAGGAGACCTTGGCGATCACCTCGATGCCGACGGCCACGCTCAGCACGAAGATGGTCAGCCACGCGACGGGTTCGCTCATGCGGTCTCACCGCCCGGCTCCTCGAGCACCAGCCGGGCGGGCTCGTGGCGCACCTCGCCGTCGTGGGTGACGCAGCTGCTGGCCACGATCTCGTCCTCCCAGTCCGGGTCCAGGGCGCCGTCGCGGGTCAGCAGCGCGACCAGGTCGGTCACGTTGGCGGCGTAGAGCCGCGAGGCCGGCTCGGGCATCTGGGCCGGCACGTTGCGCCCGCCCCACACCTGCGCGCCGCCGATCCGCACCACCTCGCCGGGCACGGACCCCTCGACGTTGCCGCCGGTCGGGGCGTCGGCGGCGAGGTCGACGACCACCGAGCCGGGGCGCATCTGCTCGACCATCGCCGCGGTGACCAGGAGCGGCGCCGCCCGGCCGGGCACGGCGGCGGTGGTGATCAGGGCGTCGGCGGCCGCGACGTACGGCGTGAGCAGCTCGCGCTGGCGCTCGGCGCGCTCCTGCGACATCTCCCGGGCGTAGCCGCCCGCGCCCTCCAGCGTCGGCAGCTCCAGCTCGATCGCGTGGGCGCCCACCGAGCGGATCTCCTCCGCGGCCGCGGCGCGCACGTCGTAGGCGCGCACCACCGCGCCCAGGCGCCGGGTGGTCGCGATCGCCTGGAGCCCGGCGACCCCGGCGCCGAGCACCATCACCTCGGCGGGCGGGACGGTGCCCGCGGCGGTCATGTTCAGCGGCAGGAAGCGGCGCAGCAGCCCCGCGCACACCACGGCGCAGCGGTAGCCCGCCACCAGCGACTGCGAGGAGAGCGCGTCCATCGACTGCGCGCGCGAGATCCGCGGGACCAGCTCCATCGCGAACGACGTCGCCCCCACGTCGCGCAGGTCCGCCACCAGGGCGGGCTCCTGGGTCGCGGGCAGGAACGAGACGGTGGTGGCGCCGCGGCGCAGGCGGCGTACCCGCTCGCGCGCCAGGGGCTGGACCGAGAGCACCAGGTCGGCGCCGGAGAGGTCGTGGGCGAGGCCGGGGTCGAGGACCGCGCCGGCCGCGGCGTACTCCTCGTCGGGGCGCAGGGCCCGCTCGCCGGCCCCGGGCTCGACCGCGACCTCCCACCCGAGCCCGGTCAGCCTCCCGACCAGCTCAGGTGTCAACGCCACCCGCGTCTCGTGCTCGCGGGTCTCCCGGACCACGGCGACCCTCACAGGTGTGAACCTAGTCACACCCGCCGACGGGTCGCGTCATTTGGGTCGACTCGCCGCGCCACGAGCGCCGACTCGCGCCACCATTCGCGCCGACTCGGCGAGGGGCGGGGGTCAGAGGTCGTCGAGGCGGTCCTCCCAGTGACGGCGCAGCACCGGCGGCAGCTCGCCGGTGAGGGCGTCGCGCAGCAGCTGCACCTGGTCCGGGGCCAGCGCGAGCGCCGGGAAGGCACGCCCGACGACCTGCGAGAACGACTGCCCCCGGCGCTCGGCGATACCGGGCGCCTCGGCCAGGTAGCGGGCGACGTACGGCTCGAGGAGGTCGCCCTGCACCGGCGACCACAGGCCGGCGGCCAGCGCCGCGTAGTGGCGGTTGGAGACCTCCGCGTCGTCGGCCATCCGCGACCAGGCCTCCGCCTTCGCCTCCTCGGTCGGCCGCGCCGCGAGCGCCCGCGCCGCGCCGAGGTCGCCGTCCACGGTGCCGTCGCGGCGGCGCTCCTCCTCGATCGCTGCGGCGTCCAGCGCCCCGAGCTCGGCCAGCCGGTGCACGAGCCCCCAGACCAGGGCGGGGGTCAGCTCGACGCCCTCGGCGGTGCGTCCGCTGGCGCGGGCCGCGGCCAGCCAGGCGCGCAGCAGGTCGAGGTCCGTCGAGGTGGCGATCAGGCCCCGGGTGCAGGCCAGCGCGCGCTCCGGGTCGTCGGCGCCGGCCGCCAGGCCGCGCGCGCAGGCGTCGGCGACGATCGCGGACAGCCGCTCGGGCTCCCCGGGCGCGGTCCGGCGCAGCAGCACCTCGTCGAGGGTGCGGTCCAGCACCGCCTCGAGCAGCTCGGGGTGCGTCTCGCCGGGCAGGTGGGCGGCCACCAGGTCGGCGTACTCCTCCACCGGGAGCAGCCGCGACTGCACCAGCTCGAAGGCGTGCTGCCACAGGACCGTGCGGACCAGCACGTCGTCGAGACCGGACAGCCCGGTGCGCGCCGCCTCCCAGGACTCCGGGTCCAGGCGCAGGCGCGCGAAGGTCTCCCCGTGGCTGTTCGGCACCACCACCCGGCCGGCCCACTCCTCCAGGCGCACCGGCTCGGCGGCGACGTCGACGAAGCGGGAGCCGACCTCGGTCCAGGTGCCGCCGGGCGCCACGTCGTACGCCGTGACCCGGAGGCGGTGCGGGCGCTCGCCCTCACGGGAGAGCACCGGTACGCCGCCGTCGCGCTCGACGCGGACCGTGTCGTGGCCCGAGCGGCGCAGCCACACCTCGACCCAGCCGCGCACGTCGCGGTCGGAGGCGGCGTCGAGGGCGTCGACGAAGTCGGTCAGCGTGGCGTTGCCGAAGCGGTGGGCGGCGAGGTGGGCGTCGACGCCGGCCACGAACGCCTCGTCGCCGAGCCAGGTCACCAGCTGGCGCAGCACCGAGTTGCCCTTGGCGTAGGAGATCTGGTCGAAGTTGTTGAACGCCGCGTCCACGTCGGGCACCTCCTCGGCGCGCGGGGCGACCGGGTGGGTGGAGCGGCGCAGGTCGGCGTCGTAGGCCCGCGGCTTGCGGCGCGCCTCGTGGGCGACCAGCGTGTCGGCGTACCCGGCCCCGTCGCGCGCGACGCGGTAGCCCATGTAGTCGGCGAAGGACTCGTTGAGCCAGGTGTCCTCCCACCAGCGCATCGTGACGAGGTTGCCGAACCACATGTGCGCCATCTCGTGCGCGACGATCGTGGCCCGGCGCACCCGCACGGGCTCGCCCATCCGGCCGCGGGGCAGCAGCTCGTCGCGGTAGGTGACGCAGCCGGGGGTCTCCAGCGCGCCCCAGTTCTGGCCCGGCACGAACGCCTGGTCGTAGGAGTCGAAGGCGAACGGCTCGGCGAGCAGCTCGGCGTAGTGGTCGAAGCAGCCCTCGGTCAGCGCGCGCAGCTCCGCGGCGTCGCGGTCGAGCTCGGCGGCCAGCGAGCGGCGCGCGTGCCAGCCGAACGGCAGGCCGCGGTGCTCCCAGGTGACCGAGTGCCACGGCCCCGCGCAGACGACGACCATGTTGGTCGGGATCGGCGGGGTGGTCGCGAAACGCCAGGTGCCGCCGTCGCGCCCGGTGGCCCGGCCGTTGGCCAGCACCGTCCAGGCGGGGTCGGCGCGCACCGTCATCGTGACCGGCGCCTTGAGGTCCACCTGGTCGAAGCAGGGGAAGACCCGCTGGGAGACGTCCATGCCGAGGTACGCCGAGAGGTAGGTCTCGCCGTCGGCCGGGTCGGTGAAGCGGTGCATCCCGTCGCCGTCGGTGACATAGGGGACGCGCGCCGACACCTCCACCCGCACCGGGACGCCGGTGGGCAGGTCGGTGAGCGCGATCCGGCGCCCGTCGTACGCCTCGGTCGCCGGGGCGCCGTCGACGAGCACCAGGAGGTCGCGGGCGGCGGTGAGCTCCAGGAACGTCTCCGGCTCCCTAGTCGTGAAGGTGACGACCGTGCGGCACCCGAAGGTCTCGGCGGACGCCTCGGTGAGGTCGAGCTCGATGTCGTAGGCGACGTCGCTCAGCTGGGCGGCCCGGGCGCGGGCCTCGTCGAGGGTGAGGGACATCCCCCGACCGTAACGGTGCCGCGGACGCCACGAGCGCCGACTCGGTGCGCCACACGGGCCGACTCGCGCAACCATGGGGGGCGACTCGCGCGACCACTGGCCCCGACTCGGCGAGGGGGTCAGTGGCCGAGAGGGAGCTCGTCGACCAGCTCGTAGCGGGGCCGGCCGCGGGGGCCCTCGCCGAGGTGGGAGGCGATCAGGCTGAGCCGGTCGACGGTCCACTCCGGGCCGGCGTAGGAGTCCAGCAGCCGCACCCAGCGGCTGACCTCCTGGGGGTGCCCGAGCCGGGCGAGGGTGACGTGCGGGCGGAAGCGCTGGCCGTCGACGGCGACCCCGGCGCGGCTCGCGGCCGCGCGGGCGCCGGTCGCGAGCCGGTCCAGCTCGGTGCGGCCGTCCTCGTCGAGGCGCAGCCCGGCCCACAGCACCCGGGCCCGCGCGACCCCGGGGAACGCCCCGCCACCGGTGATCGCGGCGGCGAACGGCGTGCGCCTCGCCGCTGCCCGGCCCAGCCGCTCGACCAGGTCGTCGAGTGCCCGGTCCGGCACGTCGGCGTAGAACGCCACCGTCACGTGCAGCTGCTCGACCGACGCCCAGCGGAACGGCCCGGCGTCACGGCGTACGTCGAGGAAGGCGTCGAGGTCCGCGACGACCTCCTCGGGTGGCACCACGGCCGCGAACATCCGCATCAGCAGATGCTAGACGTCCCCTCGGCGCAGGATTGGCCGGAGCGCGCCGGGGCAGGGTGGGGACCCGGGGCCGGGGTGCGGCCCACGAGCAGTCGAGGCGGCAGGACATGTGGGGCAGGCGGTCGGGCTCGAGTTGGTATCGCCTCCTCGATCCCACCCTCACGGTCACGACCTCCGCGCCGTCCGAGGTGGCCGTGGCCGCCCTCGTCGACGCGCTCGTCGCCGCCAAGTTCCGGCTCGAGGAGCGCGCCCCCGGCAGCGCCCGGCTGCGGGTCGGGTCCTGGCGCAACGATCTGATCGTGGACGCCGAGGACATCCAGACGCTGATCGCCTTCCGCATCCTGCCGCGGCGCTTCGCCGCCTGGACCTACTCCGCACACGTCGACCTGGACGCGCTCGACACCGCGCCGAGCCAGGTGCGGGTGCGGATGCACAAGGTGTGGGGGGACCGCCGGTCCGCCGTTCCCCACCTCCTCGGCGCGGTCGACGCGGCGATCGGGGCGCTGCACGACGCCGGCCACGACGCCGAGGACAACGAGCTGGTCGAGGGGCGCTGAGGAGGGCTCCTCAGACCTGCGTCCCCAGCGCCGACCCGATCGCATAGGTGATGCCCATCGCCAGCGCGCCCCCGACGACGTTGCGCACCACCGCGCGGGGGCGGGGCGCGTAGCCCAGCGTCGCGCTCGTGAAGCCGGTGATGGCCAGCGCCACCAGCACGCTGAGGACGGTGATCAGCACCCGGGTGTCGTCGGGCGCCAGCAGGATCACCAGCAGCGGCAGTGCCGCACCGGTCACGAAGGAGATCGCCGAGGCGAACGCCGCCGCCCACGGGTTGGTGATGTCGTCAGGGTCGATGCCGAGCTCGACGCGCGCGTGGGCGGCCAGCGGGTCGCGCGCCATCATCTGCTCCGCCGCCTCCCGGGCGACCTCCTCGCTCATGCCGCGCTCGACGAGCAGGCCCGCGAGCTCGTCGCGCTCGGCCTCGGGCTGCTCGGCCAGCTCACGACGCTCGGTGTCCAGCATCGCGAGCTCGGAGTCGCGCTGGGTGCTCGTCGAGAGGTACTCGCCGGCGGCCATGCTGATCGCGCCGGAGACGAGCCCGGAGACGCCCGCGATCGCGATCGAGCCCTGGTCGGTCGTCGCCCCCGCGACGCCGACCACCAGGCCGGCGGTGGACACCACGCCGTCGTTGGCGCCCATCACGCCCGCCCGGAGCCAGTTCAGCCTTCCCCGGACGCCGCCGCTGGTGCCCGGCTGGCCCGGCTCCCCGGGATGGGTGGCGGATGCCGGGTGCCGCGCCTTGGGGGTCATCCCTCGATGGTCGCCTGCGCGGCGAGGCGCGGCAAGCAAGGCTTGCCTGCGCCCCGCCGGTGGGTCAGAGCCCGAGGTCGCGCCCGATGAGCTCCTTCATGATCTCGTTCGACCCGGCCCAGATCTTCGAGACGCGGGCGTCGCGCCAGGCCCGGGCGACGCGGTACTCGTTCATGAAGCCGTAGCCACCGTGCAGCTGCACGCAGTGGTCGAGCACCTCGTTCTGCACCTGCGAGGACCACCACTTCGCCTTCGCGGCGTCCACCGGGCCGAGCTCGCCGGCGTCGTGGGCGACCACGCACTGGTCGATGTAGGCCTGGGCGACCTCGATCTTGGTCACCTGCTCGGCGAGCAGGAACTTGTTGTGCTGGAACTGCCCGATCGACTGCCCGAACGCCTTGCGCTCCTTGGCGTAGGCGATGGTCTCCTCCAGGATCTGCGCCGCGTGCGCGACGTTGGAGATCGCGCAGCCCAGGCGCTCCTGGGGCAGCTTCTGCATCATGTGGATGAAGCCGCCGTCGAGCTCGCCGACGATCTCGGCGTCAGTGACGCGCACGTCCTCGAAGAACAGCTCGGCGGTGTCGGACTCGTCCTGGCCGACCTTGTCGAGCTTGCGGCCGCGGCTGAAGCCGGGCGTGCCGGTCTCCACGGCGAACAGGGTGATGCCGCGGGCCTTCTTCTCCGGGGAGGTGCGGGCCGCGACCAGCACCAGGTCGGCGGAGTAGCCGTTGGTGATGAAGGTCTTCGAGCCGTTGATCACCCAGGAGTCGCCGTCGCGCACGGCGGTGGTCCGCAGCGCGGCGAGGTCGGAGCCGCCGGAGGGCTCGGTCATGCCGATGGCGAGCAGGATCTCGCCCGCGGCCACGCCGGGCAGCCAGCGCTTCTTCTGCTCCTCGGTGCCGAGCTCGACGAGGTACGGCGCCGTGATGTCGGCGTGGATGCCCACGCACGAGCCGAGTGCGGCGTTGACCTTGTTCAGCTCCTCGAGCAGGACCGCGTTGAACCGGTAGTCGCCGGCGCCGGCCCCGCCGTACTCCTCGGGGATGGCCAGGCCGAGCAACCCCTGGCGCCCGGCCTCGAGCCAGAACTCGCGCGGGATGGCCTTCGCCTCGGCGTACGCCTCGACGTCCGGGATGACCGAACGCTCCAGGAACTCGCGCACCGAGCCGCGGAATGCCTCGTGGTCCTCGTCGTAGATCGCTCGCTTCATGCCCTCACGATACTCACGGGTAACAGTGGCCGGCAGGGGCCGAGCCCCCAGGAAGGTTCCCCCGAGGTCCCGCGAGGTCCCGGAGGGTTCCGGGTGGCGGCCAGCGGGTACCACCCCGACTCGCCCCCGTGCCGCGCGTCCGTCCCCCGCAGTCCGTCGCGGCTTCGACCCTGCTCCACCGCAGCCCCGCGAGAGGTGCCCCTTGATCGATCCAGCCGACGCCGCCCCCGAGGTCTGGCCGGGCCAGCCCTACCCGCTCGGCGCGACCTTCGACGGCAGCGGGACCAACTTCGCGCTGTTCAGCGAGGTCGCCGAGCGCGTGGAGCTGTGCCTGTTCGACGAGACCGCCGACGGCACGCTCGCCGAGACCCGGCTGGAGCTGACCGAGGTCGACGCCTTCGTCTGGCACTGCTACCTGCCGCGCATCCAGCCCGGCCAGCGCTACGGCTACCGCGTGCACGGACCCTGGGACCCCGAGCAGGGGCTGCGCTGCAACCCCAACAAGCTGCTGCTGGACCCCTACGCCAAGGCGACGACCGGCGACATCGACTGGGACCAGGCGCTGTTCTCCTACGACTTCGGCGACGAGGGCTCGCGCAACGACGAGGACTCCGCGCCGCACATGACCCACGGCGTGGTGATCAACCCGTTCTTCGACTGGGAGGGCGACCGGAGCCCGGGCTACGGCTACAACGACACGCTGATCTACGAGGCCCACGTCAAGGGCCTCACCCAGCTGCACCCCGAGGTGCCGGAGGAGCAGCGCGGCACCTACGCCGGCGTCGCGCACCCGGCCGTGGTCGCGCACCTGCAGAAGCTCGGGGTCACCGCGATCGAGCTGATGCCGGTCCACCAGTTCGTGCAGGACAGCACGCTGCTGGAGAAGGGCCTGCGCAACTACTGGGGCTACAACACCCTCGGCTTCTTCGCCCCGCACGCCGAGTACGCCGCCACCGGGCGCGACCCGGCGACCCTCGGCGGGCAGGTGCAGGAGTTCAAGTCGATGGTCAAGGAGCTCCACGCCGCCGGCATCGAGGTGATCCTCGACGTGGTCTACAACCACACCGCGGAGGGCAACCACCTCGGCCCGACGCTGAGCTTCCGCGGCATCGACAACCAGGCCTACTACCGCCTGGTCGAGGACGACCCGCGCTACTACATGGACTACACCGGCACCGGCAACAGCCTCAACGTGCGCCACCCGCACTCGCTGCAGCTGATCATGGACTCGCTGCGCTACTGGGTCACCGAGATGCACGTCGACGGCTTCCGCTTCGACCTCGCCTCGACGCTGGCCCGCGAGTTCTACGAGGTGGACCGGCTCGCGACCTTCTTCGAGCTCGTCCAGCAGGACCCGGTGGTCAGCCAGGTGAAGCTGATCGCCGAGCCGTGGGACGTCGGGCCCGGCGGCTACCAGGTGGGCGGCTTCCCGCCGCAGTGGACGGAGTGGAACGGCGCCTACCGCGACACCGTGCGCGACTTCTGGCGCGGCGAGCCCTCGCTGGGCGAGTTCGCCAGCCGCCTCGCCGGCTCCGCCGACCTCTACGAGCACTCCGGGCGCCGGCCGGTCGCCAGCATCAACTTCGTCACCGCCCACGACGGGTTCACACTGCGCGACCTGGTGTCCTACAACGAGAAGCACAACGAGGCGAACGGCGAGGACAACAACGACGGCGAGAGCCACAACCGCTCCTCCAACCACGGCGTCGAGGGCCCGACCGACGACCCCGAGATCCTCGGGGCGCGGGCGCGTGCCCAGCGCAACCTGATCGCCACCCTGCTGCTCAGCCAGGGCGTGCCGATGCTGCTGCACGGCGACGAGATGGGCCGCACCCAGCAGGGCAACAACAACACCTACGCCCAGGACTCCGAGCTGAGCTGGGTGCACTGGAAGGACGCCGACCTCCCGCTGGTCGAGTTCACCGCCGCGGTCGCCCGCCTGCGCCGCGACCACCCGACGTTCCGGCGCAAGCGGTTCTTCACCGGCGGCACCGTGCGGGTCCCCGACGGCGGGGACGGCGACCGGCTCAACGACATCGTGTGGCTGCACCTGGACGGCCGCCCCATCGAGGACGACGACTGGGACGACGGCGCCAAGGCGCTCGGGATGTACCTCAACGGCCACGGCATCCGCGGCCGCGACGAGCGCGGCCAGCCGATCGTCGACGACCACTTCCTGCTCTACTTCAACGCCGACGGCCCGGCCACGATCACCCTGCCGGCCGAGGAGTACGCCGAGGGGTGGGACGTCGTGATCGACACCGGCGGCGACGCCGACGCCAGCCCGCGGCTGCCGGCCGGCGCGACGTACGACCTCGACACGTGCAGCGTGCTCGTCCTGCGCGAGCACCGGGAGGCCGAGAGCGAGCCCGACCTGTCCGTGGCGGCGTCGGTCGCCGCCCAGGCGGCACAGGCGGCGGAGGCCGCCGAGTCGGCACAGGCGGCTGAGTCGGCGGACGCGTCGCAGCCGGGGCAGGCCTGAGGTGGGCGGGGCGCGGGTCCCGACCAGCACCTACCGGCTGCAGGTCACCGAGGACCTCGACCTGTTCGCCGCGGCCCGGCTGCTGCCCTACCTCCACGAGCTGGGGGTGGACTGGGTCTACCTCTCCCCCCTGCTCGCCGCCGAGCCGGGCAGCAGCCACGGCTACGACGTGGTCGCCCACGACCACGTCGACGTCTCCCGCGGCGGCGCGGACGGCCTGGCCGCGGTGAGCGCCGAGGCGCGCCGCCTGGGGATGGGCGTGCTGGTCGACATCGTGCCCAACCACGTCGGCGTCGCGACGCCGGCCGCGAACCCGTGGTGGTGGGAGGTCCTCCAGCACGGGCGCCACGGCGCGCGCGCCGCCGCCTTCGACATCGACTGGAACGCCGCCGGCCAGCGACTGCGTATCCCGGTCGTCGGCGACGACGACCAGGGCCTCGACGGCGGCCCGGTCGGCAACCTCGACGTGGTCGAGGGCCCGGACGGGCAGCGCGAGCTGCGCTACCACGACCACCGCTTCCCGCTCGCTCCCGGCACGGCCGACGACTGGGGCACCCCCGGCGTCGACGCGCAGACGGTGCACGCCCGCCAGCACTACGAGCTGGTCAACTGGCGGGTGGCCGACGACGGGCTGAACTACCGCCGGTTCTTCGCGGTCAACACCCTGGCCGCGGTCCGGGTCGAGGAGCCGGAGGTCTTCGCCGACACCCACGTCGAGATCCGGCGCTGGTTCGAGGAGGGGCTCGTCGACGGCCTGCGCGTGGACCACCCCGACGGCCTGCGCGACCCGAAGGGCTACCTCGACGACCTCGCCGCGCTCACCGGCGGCGCCTACGTGCTGGTCGAGAAGATCCTGGAGCCCGGCGAGCGGCTGCCCGCCTCGTGGGCCACCGCCGGCACCACCGGGTACGACGCGCTCGCCCACATCGACCGGGTGCTCACCGACCCCGCCGGGCAGGCGCCGCTGGACGAGCTCGAGACCCGGCTGCGCGGCGCGGCCGTGGACTGGCACGAGATGGTCCACGGCACCAAGCGCGAGGTCGCCGACAACCTGCTGCACTCCGAGGTGCGCCGGATCGTGCGCGACCTGCGCCGCGAGGACCCCTGGCTGCCCGCCTTCCGCGCCGAGGACGCGATCGGCGAGCTGATGGCCTGCTTCGGCGTCTACCGCTCCTACCTCCCCGAGGGCCGCGAGCACCTCGAGCATGCCTTCGCCGAGGCGCGGCGCCGGCGCCCGGACCTCGCCGGCACCTTCGACCGGCTGGAGCCGCGGCTCCAGGACGGCGAGGCCGACGGGACCCGGCGCTTCCAGCAGACGAGCGGCATGGTGATGGCCAAGGGGGTCGAGGACTGCGCCTTCTACCGCTGGTCGCGGCTCACCTCGCTCAACGAGGTCGGCGGGGACCCCTCGGTCTTCGCGCTGCCGGTCTCCGGCTTCCACGACGCGATGACCGAGCGCCAGCAGCACTGGCCGCACGCGATGACCACGCTCTCCACCCACGACACCAAGCGCGGCGAGGACGTCCGCGCCCGCATCACCGCCCTCGCCGAGGTCCCCGAGGTGTGGGCCGACGCCCTGGACCGGCTGCTCGCCCTGGCGCCGCTGCCCGACCCGGGCTTCGGCTCGCTGCTGTGGCAGGCCGTGCTCGGCGCCTGGCCCGCGGACCGCGAGCGCCTGCACGGGTACGCCGAGAAGGCGATGCGCGAGGCCGGCGACCGGACCACCTGGACGGCGCCCGACGCCGACTACGAGGCCGCCGTGCACGCCGCGGTGGACAGCGCCTTCGACGACCCCAAGGTCGCGGCCGTGCTCGAGGAGCTGCTCGAGCGGGTCACCGTGCCCGGCTGGTCCAACGCGCTGGGCGCCAAGCTCGTCGCGCTGACCATCCCCGGCGTGCCGGACGTCTACCAGGGCAGCGAGCTGTGGGAGCAGAGCCTGGTGGACCCGGACAACCGGCGCTGGGTGGACTTCGAGACCCGCGCGGAGCTGCTGCGCACCGGTGCGTGGGAGCCGCCCACCGCGCGGGTCGACGACCCCGGCAGCGCCAAGCTGCACGTGACCGCCGCCGCCCTGCGGCTGCGCCGCGAGCGCCCCGAGCTGTTCACGTCGTACGACGGGGTGGGGGCGAGCGGGCCGGCGGCCGACCACGTGCTCGCCTTCGACCGCGGCGGCGCGGTGACCGTGGCGACCCGGCTGCCGGTCGGGCTCGCCGCCCGCGGCGGCTGGGGCGACACCCGTCTCGCACTCGCACCGGGCCGCTGGGTGGACACGCTCACCGGCACCACCCATGAGGCCGGGCCGGACGGGCTCGAGCTGGCCGGCGTGCTGGACCGGCTGCCGGTGGCGCTGCTGGTGCCCGCGGACCGAGACGAGCAGGAGGAGGAGCGATGAGGGGTCCCTTCGACGTGTGGGCGCCGCGCCCGGAGCGGGTGCGGCTCGCGGTCGCCGGCGAGGTCGTGGAGATGGTCCGCGGCGCGGGCGACTGGTGGACGCCGGACGGCGCGCTGCCCGACGTACCGGCCGACGGCCTCGACTACGGCTACCTGCTCGACGACGAGGAGACCCCGCGCCCGGACCCGCGCTCGCGGCGCCAGCCCGACGGGGTGCACGGGCGCTCGCGGACCTTCGACCCCACGGCCTTCGCCTGGACCGACCAGGGCTGGACCGGGCGCCAGCTGGCCGGCTCGGTGATCTATGAGCTCCACGTCGGCACCTTCACCCCCGAGGGCACCCTCGACGCCGCGCTGGGCCGGCTGGACCACCTGCGCTCGATCGGCGTCGACCTCGTCGAGCTGATGCCGGTCAACGGCTTCAACGGCACCTGGAACTGGGGCTACGACGGCGTGCTGTGGTCCACGGTCCACGAGGGGTACGGCGGCCCCGCGGCGTACCAGCGCTTCGTCGACGGCTGCCACGCCGCCGGGCTGGGCGTGATCCAGGACGTCGTCTACAACCACCTCGGGCCGTCGGGGAACTACCTGCCGCTGTTCGGGCCCTACCTGAAGACCGGGGCCAACACCTGGGGCGACCTGCTCAACCTCGACACCGAGGGCTCGGCGGAGGTGCGCCGGCTGATCCTCGACAACGTGCGGATGTGGCTGGCGGACTACCACGTCGACGGGCTGCGCCTGGACGCCGTGCACGCGCTCGACGACTCCTCGCCGGTGCACCTGCTGGAGGAGATGGCGATCGAGGTGGCCGCGCTGTCGGCGCACCAGCGGCGCCCGCTGACGCTGATCGCGGAGTCCGACCTCAACCAGGCCTCGATGGTCACCCCGCGCGAGGCCGGCGGCACGGGCATCGACGCGCAGTGGAGCGACGACTTCCACCACGCGGTGCACGTGGCGCTGACCCAGGAGACCGAGGGTTACTACGCCGACTTCGAGCCGCTCTCGGCGCTGGCGAAGGTGTGCGAGCGCGGCTTCTTCCACGACGGGACCTACTCCTCCTTCCGCGGCCGCGACCACGGCGCCCCGGTCGACACCGAGCGGATGCCGACGTGGCGGCTGGTGGTGTGCAGCCAGAACCACGACCAGATCGGCAACCGCGCCGTCGGCGACCGGATCACCGAGGCGCTCGACGACGACCAGCTCGCCTGCGCGGCGCTGTTGACGCTGGCGGGGCCGTTCACGCCGATGCTGTTCCAGGGCGAGGAGTGGGCCGCCTCCACGCCGTTCCAGTTCTTCACCAGCCACCCCGAGCCGGAGCTCGGCACGGCCACCGCGGAGGGGCGGATCGCGGAGTTCGAGCGGATGGGCTGGGACCCCGCGGTGGTGCCGGACCCGCAGGACCCCGCGACGTACGAGCGCTCCAAGCTGGACTGGTCCGAGCTCGAGGGTGGTCGGCACGCGCGGATGCTCGAGGTCTACCGCGAGCTGGCCCGGCTGCGTCGTACGCTCCCGGACCTCACCGACCCCTCGTTCGCCAAGGTCTCCTGCACCGCCGACGAGGAGTCGCGGGTCTTCACCATGCTCCGCGGCTCACTGCTGGTGGCGGTGAACTTCGGCGACACCGAGGCGGACATCCCCGTCGGCCCCGACCACGCCCTCCTCTTCACCACCCCCACCCCCGCCCGCCTCCACGCCGCCACCCTCACCCTCCCTCCCCACGCCGGGGCGCTCCTCGGCTGAGAGGTTGAATCGAGACTTCTGACGGTCGAGTCGAGAGTTATGACCGGTTGACCTCGCCGAGACCTTCGCCGCCACAAGAGCCGACTCGGCGCGCCATTGGCGCCGACTCGCGCAACCACACGGGCCGACTCGGCGGAGGGGGCGGGTCAGCGGACGGTGGTGAGGAGCTCGTCGACCCAGGCGGGGACGAGTACGCCGGCGGGGCCGCGGCGGGACTCGTCGAAGAAGTGGCTGCCCTCGCTGGGCAGCAGGTTGAGCTCGAGGGTGCGGGCGCCGTAGGTGACCGCGCTCTGCACGAAGCCGGCCGCGGGGTAGACCGCGCCGGAGGTGCCGATCGAGACGAACAGGTCGCAGCGCTGGAGCGCCGCGACGATGCGGTCCATCTGGTAGGGCACCTCGCCGAACCAGACGATGTCGGGGCGCAGCTCGGCGCTGCCGCAGCGGGGGCACGGCGGGTGGTCGCCGAGGTCCTCGGTCCAGCGGGAGCGGGCGCGGCAGCCGACGCACAGCGCCGACAGCAGCTCTCCGTGCATGTGCAGGACGTGCTGGGAGCCGGCCCGCTCGTGCAGGTCGTCGACGTTCTGGGTGACCACCAGCAGGTCGTCGCCCAGGGCGCGCTCGAGGCGCGCGAGCGCGAGGTGGGCGGGGTTGGGCTCCACGTCGGCGAGAGCCGCGCGGCGGGCGTCGTAGAAGCGCTGCACGACCGCGGGCTGGTACTCGAAGGCCTCCGGCGTCGCGACGTCCTCGGCGCGGTGGCCCTCCCACAGCCCGTCGGAGTCGCGGAACGTCGGGACGCCGCTCTCGGCGGAGATCCCGGCTCCGGTCAGCACGACCACCCTCACGACACGTCCTCCTCAGGCCTGCGATGCACGGTGATCACGTACCCGCCGTCGTCGTAGGCCTCACCGTCCCAGGTGGAGTACCGCGTCACAGGCTCCAGGCCCGCCACTGCGAGCGCGGCGTCGTGCTCGGCCAGCGGGGTCGGCGCACAGCCGGCCGGGAGGTGCGCGGAGTCCAGGCCGAACCCGCACACGACCAGCCCACCCGAGACGGCGTGCGCGGCGAGCCGCTCGGCCACCGCGCCCAGGGTGCCGGGCTCGAGCAGCGGGATGATGTTGCCGGCCAGCAGCACCAGGTCGAAGCGCTCGCCGAGGTCCATGGTGGCCAGGTCCGCGAGCCGCCAGTCCAGGGCCGGGGCCACCGCCCGCGCCTGCTCGAGCATCGTCGCGTCGACGTCGGTGCCGACGACCGCGTAGCCCAGCTCGGCGAGCCGCTCGGTGATCCGGCCCGTCCCGCAACCGGCGTCCAGCACCTGCGCCGGCGGGTCGAGGAGGCGCTGCACGAACACCGCCTCCCCGTGGATGTCCTGGCCCTGCGCCGCGAGCGCCCGGAACCGCTCGGCGTACGCCGCGGCGTAGTCCTCGCCGTTGTTGGCGCGCGCGATGCGCTCCCAGCGGGTGGTCATGGGGTCCTCGCAGATCAGTGGTGCGGTCGCCCCAGTACTACCAGGGTCACCGACGTGCCACGGCTGCGGGAGCATGAGATGCACCCGCGTCCTTGCGCTATCACCTTCACGACTAGTCCAAGACCGCGCCAAGCGAGCCGTCGACAGGCAGCGCGGGTCGGACGACACGGCCCTCGACGACTTCGCCGTCCGCGGGCCGCGCGAACTCAGGATTCAGTTCAAGCTCAATATCGAACTCGCCACCGAGATGCATCACCATCGTGTCGGCCAATCGGTGGCCCATCGGGCGGAACGTGACGTACGTCAGCCCACCTGAGACCACGCCCCCAACAACGGGGACCGCCTTGGTGATTGTCTTCTCAACGGTCTTCTTCGTGATCTTCATACCGATGGTGGCGCCCACCTTCTTCACCAGCGGGTACCACGTCGTGTGGGTCAGAGCCTGTGCCGCGACCTTCTTCCCCAAGTTGGCGCCCGCGACTTTCGAGGTGCTGGAGACGAGCGCCGCCGCGCCCGCTGCACCAAACATGGCCCCGAGGTAGCCGATCACTCGAATCTGGGCAGCCTCCGAGAGTTCTCCGCCCCCGTCGAACAGATCGTCCTCGCCGAACAGGTAGGCAATCTGCTGGGCGAGATTGATTGCAAAACCGAAGTACTGCGCGACGTCGACACCGCCAGCCGCAACCATCACGGCCGGGTTCCCGGGCAAACCCGAGGCGAACGAAGCCATAGACGTCTTCGCAGCACTGCTCTTGATGATGGAGTTCGCCTTGCGCCTCAACGACTCGGCGGAATACACGGCTTGAGGGCCACGCTCCAGGACAACGTCGAAGTCTTCCAAGTTGCCGAAGTGCTTTCGCAGGAAATCCTCCCGGTCCACGCGCACGATCGGCAGCTTGGCAACCGCACCGATGGTTTGCAGCGTGGTCGCGTAGAGCTTGTCCTGGGAATGCTCAGCCATGCCCGGACATTAGCCTGCGCAAAGCCAACCCAACCGTGTTTGTCACCGATCGACGTCCGCGCCGGATACCCGCCTGGCCGTCACCCCAACGGGCTCAGTAGTACCAGGGGTACGGCGACCAGTCGGGCTCGCGCTTCTCGAGGAACTGGTCGCGGCCCTCCTGGGCCTCGTCGGTCATGTAGGCCAGGCGGGTGGTCTCGCCGGCGAAGAGCTGCTGGCCGACCAGGCCGTCGTCGAGGAGGTTGAAGGAGTACTTCAGCATCCGCTGGGCGGTCGGCGACTTGCCGTTGATCTTGCGGCCCCACTCCAGGGCGACCTTCTCCAGCTGGGCGTGCTCGACGACGCGGTTGACCGCACCCATCGCGAACATCTCCTCGGCGGAGTACTCCTCGCCGAGGAAGAAGATCTCGCGGGCGAACTTCTGCCCCACCTGGCGGGCGAGGTACGCCGAGCCGTAGCCGCCGTCGAAGGAGCCCACGTCGGCGTCGGTCTGCTTGAAGCGGGCGTGCTCGCGCGAGGCGAGGGTCAGGTCGGCGACGGCGTGCAGCGAGTGCCCGCCGCCCGCGGCCCAGCCCGGCACCACGCAGATGACGACCTTGGGCATGAAGCGGATCAGGCGCTGGCACTCCAGGATGTGCAGGCGCGCGAGCTTGGCCTTGTCGATCACCGAGGGCTCCTCGGCCCCGGTGTCGTCGGCGCCGATCGCCTTGTCCTCGTACTGGTAGCCGGCCTTGCCGCGGATCCGCTGGTCGCCGCCGGAGCAGAAGGACCACTTGCCGTTCTTCGCGCTCGGGCCGTTGCCGGTGAGGATCACGCAGCCCACGTCGGCGGACTGGCGCGCGTGCTCGAGCGTGCGCAGCAGCTCATCGACGGTGTGCGGGCGGAAGGCGTTCAGCACGTCGGGGCGGTCGAACGCGATCCGCACGGTGCCGTGGGCCTTGGCCCGGTGATAGGTCAGGTCGGTCAGGTCCTCGAAACCCGGGACCTCGTCCCAGTCAGCCGGGTCGAAGATCTCCGAGACGCCGTCGATCGCACTCATGGGCGGAGGCTATCGGCCCGCTCCCCCGGGCCCGGAGGGAGCCGGGAGGAATAGGTCGCCGCGCAGCGGTCATTGGAAGGTCATGACACTCACAGGCGAGTACGAGCCCAGCCCCGAGCAGTGGGTCCGCGACCAGGTCGCCGAGTTCGAGTCCTCCGACGGGCAGCGGGCCAACGTCCTGCCCGGCACCGAGGACAAGATCGTCGTGATCACCTCCCGCGGGGCGAACTCCGGCAAGCTGCGCAAGAACCCGGTGATGCGCGTCGAGCGCGACGGCACGTACGTCGCGATCGCCTCCAAGGGCGGCGCCGACGACAACCCGACCTGGTACTACAACTTCGTCGCGCACCCCGAGGTCGATCTCCAGGACGGCGCGGAGAAGCACACCTACCGCGCCCGGCTGGTCAGCGGCGAGGAGCGCGCCGACTGGTGGGACCTCGCGGTCCGCACCTGGGCGACGTACGGCGAGTACCAGAAGAAGACCGACCGCGAGATCCCGGTCTTCGTGCTCGAGCGCGTCTGAGCGGGCCGTGCCCGGCTACGCCTCGGTGATCCCGCGGCGTGGCCAGGGCCTGCCGTCACGGGCCTCGATCGCGGCGTTGTAGCGGCCCAGGAGGCTGCTCAGCAGCGCGACGTCCTCCTCGCTCCAGTCCGCCAGCACCCGCCCGAGCCCCTCGCGGCCGCGGGTGCGCTCCGCGTCCAGGTCCCGCAGGCCGGCCTCGGTCAGGCGGAACTTCCGGGCCAGGCCGCCGTCGGGGTCCGCGATCCGCTCGACCAGCCCGGCGCGCAGCAGCGCCGCCGTCTGCCGGTTGAGCGTGGACACGTCGAGACCGAACGCGTCGCTGAGCTGCGGGAGGGACATCGGCCCCTCCGCCTCGATCCGCGCCATCACCAGGTAGGCCGTGCGGTCGAGCGCGCCCTCGAGCCGACGGGTGCGGGTCAGCATGTGGCGCCCCAGCACCAACGACTCCAGCTCCACCGACGACAGGAGATCGCTGCGATCACCCACGCGTCCGCCTCCTCACCAGCTCGTCCGTCCCCGATCAAAAGTGTAACGCGCACAACATGTGCACGATGCACAACCATCGCCGGATGCCCGTACAGTGCTTGCTTGTGTCAACTACCTCACTCCGCCCGCCCGCCCCGGCGCGCCCGGTCCGCCCGGGGGCCGTGGTCGTCGTGCTCGCCGTTGCGGGCATCACCGCCGCCCTCATGCAGACCCTCGTGGTCCCGCTGATCCAGGACCTCCCGCGGATCCTGGACACCAGCGCGTCCAACGCCTCCTGGGTCATCACGGCCACCCTGCTCACCTCGGCGGTGGCCACCCCGATCAGCGGCCGCCTCGGCGACATGTTCGGCAAGAGGCGGATCATGCTGATCTGCGCCGGTTCGCTGATCGCCGGCTCGGTGGTGGGCGCCCTCGCCACGGCGGTGGTCCCGATGATCATCGGGCGCGGCCTGCAGGGCATCGGCATGGGCATGATCCCGCTGGGGATCAGCGCCATGCGCGACCTCATCCCGGCGGAGAGGCTCGGCAACTCGATCGCGCTGATGAGCGCCTCGATGGGCATCGGCGGGGCGCTCGGGCTGCCGCTCGCGGCCGCCGTCGCCGAGAACGCCAACTGGCGCGCCCTGTTCTGGGGCGCCTCGGCGCTCGCCGTGCTCGTCGCCGTGCTGATCTTCGCCTTCATCCCGGCGACCCCGGTCGCCAGCAGCGGCGGCTTCGACGCCATCGGGGCGGTCGGGCTCGGCATCGGCCTGGTCAGCCTGCTGCTCGGCGTCTCCAAGGGCGCCGACTGGGGCTGGAGCAGCGCCACCACGCTCGGCCTGCTCATCGGCGCGGTCGTCGTCCTGCTGGCCTGGGGCGCCTACGAGCTGCGCACCGCCGCCCCGCTGGTCGACCTGCGGGTCACCGCGCGCCCCGTCGTGCTGCTGACCAACCTGGCCTCGCTGGTGATCGGGTTCGCGATGTACGCCCAGTCGCTGATCATCCCGCAGCTGCTCCAGCTGCCCTCCGAGACCGGCTACGGCCTGGGCCAGTCGATGATCCAGATGGGCCTGTGGATGATGCCCGGCGGCTTCGTGATGATGGCGATGTCGCCGGTCGGCGCCAAGATCTCGCACGCCCGCGGGCCGAAGATCACCCTGGCGCTCGGCGGCTTCACCGTCGCGGTCGGCTACCTGTGTGCCATCGCGCTGATGAGCTCGACCTGGGGCCTGCTGATCGCGGTCTGCATCTGCTCGATGGGCGTCGGGTTCGCCTACGGCGCGATGCCGGCGCTGATCATGGGCTCGGTCCCGCTCTCGGTCACCGCCTCGGCCAACAGCGTCAACACCCTGATGCGCGCGCTCGGTACGTCGTTCGCCGCGGCCGTCGTGGGGGTCGTGCTGGCCCAGATGACCACCGACTTCGGCGGCTTCGCCGTGCCCAGCGAGGCCGGGTTCCGCACCGGCCTGCTCATCGCCGCCGTCCTCGCCCTGCTCGCCAGCGTCATCGCGCTGTGCATCCCGCAGCGCGCCAGCCTCGAGGCGGAGGACCACATCGAGCACCCCGAGCACGCCGAGCAGGCCGGGGGCGTCGCCCCCGCCGCGACCGGCCGCTGACACCGGCCCGCTGACACCGACAGCCCCCGGTGCGCCACGTGCGCGCCGGGGGCTGTCGTCGTCTCGCGGGGTGTGGCGCGGGCCGGTCGGGCGGGTGCGTCAGCCGGCGCGGGAGATCGACATCGCCAGCGCCACCAGGTGCCCCAGCCGGGCCAGCTCGGAGTCCAGGAACTCCGGGCCACCGCGGCGACCCAGCAGGACCACCTCGTGCTTGTTCAGCCGGGCCCCGCAGTGCACGTTGTCGTCGTCGGTCTCCAGTCGCGCGGCCTTGCCGAGCTGCTGCCAGGTGAGGTCGCTGGGCGCCGCCTGCGTCGCGTAGATGGTGCCGCTCTCGCGACCCACCCGCGCCGCCCAGTCGGCGCGGAAGGTGATCGGCAGCAGGTCGATGAGCCGGTCCAGGGCCTCGACCGGGTTGGCGGTCAGCTCCTCGACGGCCTCGAGGTCGAGGAAGAGGTTGCCGCCGGCGGCGTACCGGCTGATCCACACCACCCGGACCCCGTCCAGGGCGTTGCAGACCGACACGATCGAGTCGGGCATCGTGCCGGGCGAGGTCTCGAGCAGGACATCGTCGACCGCGGTCCCGTCGTGGCGCTTCTCGACGATCTCGATCGCCTCGATGTCACCACCGGCCTCACCGATCGCGCTCGCCAACCGGCCGAGGGATCCGGGGACGTCGGGCAGCTCGACACGCAGCAGGTAGGGCATCAGCACTCCATTCGCTCGCCCCGACCATAGCGATCCCCGAGCCTGCGGCGGCGGCCTGCTCAGGACTCGGTCGCCGCGGCGCGCACCGGTCCAGCCATGCCTGCCGTGCGCAGCCGCTGGCGCAGCCCGGTCGCCCGCTGGACCCGGTGTGCGACCGCGGCCCGCACCGCCGCCTCGGACCCGACCACCCGGACGCGCTCCTGGGCGCGGGTCACCGCGGTGTAGAAGAGCTCGCGGGTGAGCAGCGGGGAGTCCTGGGGCGGTAGCAGCACGGTGACCTCGCGCGCCTGGCTGCCCTGGCTCTTGTGGACCGTCATCGCGTGGAGGGTGTCGACGTCGGAGAGCCGGGACGTCGCGAAGCGCAGGTGCTCCCCGACGCCGGCCACCACGGCGCGCAGCTCGTCGTCCTCGCGGACCACCACGCCGGTGTCGCCGTTGAACAGGCCCAGGCCGTAGTCGTTGGCGGTCACCAGCAGCGGGCGTCCGGCGTACCACTCCTGACCCCAGACGGCCCCGACCGGCTGGCCAGTCGCCTCGCCGAGCCAGCGCTCGACCTGACGGTTCCAGTGGTTGACCCCCCACTGCCCGTCGCGGTGGGCGCACAGCAGCCGGTGGTCGTCGGTGGCCCGGACAGCGCCGTCGGCGTCGCCTGCCAGCGCCGCGGCGCGCACCGCGAGGGCGTGCTCCACGAGCAGGTCGCGCAGCCGGTCGGTGGCGGTCGGGTCCTCGGGGTCGATCAGCTCGACGTCGTCTGCCCCGGAGGTGAGCAGCGCGAGCACCTGGTCGGCGTCGCCGGCCCGCAGCGCCTCGGCGAGCGCGCCGATGCTGCCGCCGAAGCGGTGGGTGGTGCGCAGCGCCGCGACCGCGTCGGGCGTGGTGTCGGCCAGGCCCTGCACGAGGTCGGAGAGCACCGCCCCCGCCTCCACGGAGGCGAGCTGGTCGGGGTCCCCGACCAGCACCAGCCGGGCGTCGGGGCGCACCGACTCCAGCATCCGGGCCATCATCGTCAGCGACAGCATCGAGGTCTCGTCGACCACCACGACGTCGTGGGGCAGCTTGTTGCCGCGGTGGTGGCGGAAGCGGGTGCTGGACTCCGGCACCCACCCGAGCAGCCGGTGCAGCGTCGAGGCGCCGAGGTCGGCGAGCCGGGCCCGGTCCTCGTCGGTGAAGCGCTCCGAGGCCTGCGCCTCCTCCACGGCCTGCTGCAGCCGCGCCGCCGCCTTGCCGGTCGGCGCGGTGAGCGCGATCCGCAGCCGCCGCCCGGTCGCCTCGGCCTGGTCGGTCAGCAGCGCCAACAGGCCCGCGATCGTGGTCGTCTTGCCGGTGCCGGGGCCGCCGGTGAGCACCGTGGTCCACTGGCGCGCGGCCGCGAGCGCGGCGGCGCGCTGCTCGGCGTACCCCTCGCCGGGGAAGAGCCGCTCGGCGGTCGCCTGGAGGCGGGTCGGCTCGATCGCCGGCGGGACCGCCGCGGCCCGGGTCAGCAGGTCGTCGCGGACCTGGCCCTCCTCGCGCCAGTAGCGGTCGAGGTAGAGCTGGCCGTGCTCGACCTGCACCACCGACGCGGCCGCCGCCGGGCTGGCCGCCACCCGCTCCAGCCAGCCGTCGACGGCCGGCCACGGGAGCGGGTCCGCCTCGACCGGCTGCTGCCCGGTCGCCCCGGAGTCCTGGGCGTCCTCGGGCTCCGGCGCCGCGGCGACCGCGGCGAGGTCGACGCACACCGAGCCGTGGCGCGCGGCGCGGACCGCGAGCGCGACGGCGAGGCGCACCTCCTCGTCGACCGTGCCGGTCAGCTCGCCGAGGCGGGAGGCGACGTGGACGTCGGCCGCGGTGATCACCCCGGCGTGGTTGAAGGTCCGCAGCAGGCCGGTGGCGCCGGTGGCCAGCCGGGCGTCGAAGCGGTCCTCGACCTCGAAGCGCTCGATCATGCGTCCTCCTCGCGTACGCCGTCGAGCAGGTCCGACAGCGCGACGACCAGCGCCGCGGGAGGGCGCCAGCCGAAGACGCCCGACGGGCACCCGTCGACCGTGGGGGTGTCCGGGCCGCACATCCCGCGGACGTAGAGGTAGAGCACGCCCGCGAGGTGGACCTGCGGGTCGTAGCCGGGCTGGCGCCAGCGCAGGTAGCGGTGCGCGACGACGCAGTAGAGCATCGCCTGGAGCGGATAGTGCGAGTGCAGCATCGCCTCGGCGAGCAGCGGCGGGGCGTAGTCGGCCGCGGTCAGCGGGCGTGACGGGTCGCCCAGCATGTTGGTCTTGTAGTCGACCACCACGAAGCGCGGCCCGTCGTCGGTGTGCAGCCGCAGCACGGCGTCGACCGACCCCGAGAGGTAGCCGCGCAGCGGCTGGTCGCCCAGCGGCGGCGTCTCCAGCCGGTCGGCGTACGGCGCCAGCGGGTCGTCGGCGGGCAAGTGGCGGCGCAGCAGCGGGGCGAGGTCGCGCAGCAGCACCTCGCGCCGGGGAGCCGCGCCGGGCACGTCACGGACGTCGCCGCCGACCAGCGGCAGCTCGAACTCCAGCTCGCGCAGCCGGTCGCGCAGCGGCACCCGGCCCAGCGTCCAGCCGGGCGCGACCGGGCCGAACGGGGTCTCGTGGAGCGGCACCAGGGCCTCGGCGAGTGTGTCGACGCCCACCTCCACCGGCCACCAGGCGACTTGCTCGGCGACGTGGCGGCGCAGCTCGGCGACCAGGTCGGGGGCCTCGGGGTCGGTGTGCTCGAGGACGGCGTGGACCAGGCTGCCGAACCCGGCGCCGGCGGGCAGGTCGGCCATCGGCGAGGGCACCGAGTCCGCGCCCTCGGGCACGGCGTGGAGCGTGGCCGGGGCGAGCCCCGGCTCGGGAGCGGGCGGCTCGTCCTCGAGACCGGCGACCTCGGGCTCGCTGGCGACCTCACCGTGGCCGGTGAGCGCCTGCTCCTCCTCGACCCGGATCAGCCCGGAGTACGACGTGCGCCGCCAGTCGGTGTCGACGACGCGGGTGAAGCGGCGCACCGCGAGCTCCCCGGTGTCGGACCCGGACACCTGCCCGGACGCCTCGACCGGCTCGGCGACCTCGGCGACCGGGCCGCCGAGCTCCTCGAGCATGGCCAGCACCCGGGCGGCGTACTCGTCGTCGCGCACGTCCTGGGCGTCGGGCACCTCCGCGACACCGGGGCGGCGCCCGAACAGCAGCCGGTGCAGCCCGCCGATGCGGGTGTTGTACGTCGGGGCCCACCACGCCACCACCTGGCCCTGGGCGCGGGTGAGCGCGACGTAGAGGTCGCGCAGCTCCTCGCCGCCCTCCTCGGCGCGGTGCCGGGCCAGGTTGGCCTCCCAGGCCGGGCCGGCGCCGCTGACGTCGAGGGTGCGGCGCCCCTCGTCGTCGTGGAAGAGCGCCACCTCGGTGGAGAACTCGAAGCTCTGGTAGGCGAAGGGCAGGTAGGTGACGGGGTACTGCAGCCCCTTGCTGCCGTGCACGGTGACGATCTGGACCGCGGCCGCGTCGGAGTCGAGGCGCCGGGGCCGCTCGGTGGCGGTGGTGCGGCGCTGCTCCTCGCGGAACCAGCCCAGCAGGGCGGTCAGGCCGAGCTGGTCGCGGGTGGCGAGCTCGTGCATCAGCTGGGCGAGGTGGCGCAGGTCGGTCAGCAGCCGCTCGCCGTCGACGCCGGCCAGCACCCGCGCGCTCAGGCCGCGCTCCTCGGCGGCCTCGACCAGCGCGGCGACGCCGCGCCCGCGCAGCAGCAGCGCCCAGCCGCGCAGGGTGTCGGCGATCCGGCCGGTGAGCCGTTCCCCGCCCGCGTCGAGCTCGGCGGTGGTGTGGCCGAAGAAGCTGGTCAGCGCCGCGGCGCGCACGAGCCCGGAGCGGTGCGGCTGCTCCAGCGCCTCGAGCAGCGCCAGCCACTGGTCCGCGGCGGGGGTCGAGAAGACGTGGCCGCCCCCCGCGAGCACGGCTGGTACGCCGCGGCGCGCGAGCGCCCGCTGGACCAGCAGCCCGTGGTCGCGCACCCCGACGAGCACCGCGACCTGGCGGGCCTGCAGCGGCTCCCCGCACCAGGTGGCCTCGGAGGCGAGCAGCGCGGCGATGTCGGCGGCGCAGTCGTCCGCGATCGCCTCGCGGGCGTCGGGGGCGCCGATCAGGCCGCGCTTGAGCCGGAAGCCGTCGCGCGGCAGCCGCCGCAGCCGGAACGGCGCGGAGGAGGGGGCGCCGCGCAGCCGCGGCACCTCCCGGTCGGGCCACGGGTGGTGGGCGGCGACGTCGCGCACCACGATCTCGGGATGGCCCAGCGCCGCCCCGCGCAGGACCACCTGGAGCCGCTCGAGGAGGGCGGCGTCGCTGCGCCAGTTGGTCCCGAGGGTCGCCTGGGTGGTGGCGGTGCGGGCCGCAGCGAGGTAGGTGACCACGTCGCCGCCGCGGAAGGCGTAGATGGCCTGCTTGGGGTCGCCGATGAGGACCATCCGGGCGTGGCCGCTGAACGCGCGGTCCAGCACCTGCCACTGCACCGGGTCGGTGTCTTGGAACTCGTCGACCAGCACGATCCGCCAGCGCTCGCGCATCCGCGCCCGGGCGGGGGCGTCGTCGTCCTCGAGGGCCGCGGCGAGCCGGGTCAGCAGGTCGTCGTAGCTGAGGATGCCGCGGCGCCGCTTGCGGCGCTCGACCTCCTCGCGCACGGCCTGGGCGAAGCCCACCCGGGCTCCGGCCGCGCTCTCCGGGTCGCTGGCCGGGGCCAGCACGGCCTGGGGGTCGCCGACCGCCCGGCGCCCGAGGGAGAGGGCACAGGCGCGGTCGAAGGGCGGGCGCTCGCGCACGTGGCCGAAGCGCTGGAGGTAGAGGTCGTCGACGACCTCCACGACCAGGTCGTCGAGGTTGTCGACCAGCTGGGCGCCGGAGTCGGTGTCACCGGCGACGCCGAGCGAGCGCAGCACCATCTGGCAGAACTGGTGGGTGGTCGCGATCGTCGCGGTGTCGAAGGACGCGAGCGCGTCGCGCAGCCGGTGCCGCATCTCGGCGCGGCGCTCGGCGTCGGCGGCCAGCAGGTGGGCCACCACGGCGTTGTCGCGGTCGGCGGAGTCCGGGTCACCCAGCGCGCGCTCGGCCTCGACCAGCTGGTCGCGCACCCGCTCACGCAGCTCCTGGCTGGCGGCGCGCCCGAAGGTGATGACCAGCATCTCCTCCAGCGCGGCGACGCCCTCGGCGACGTAGCGGGTCACCAGGGCACCGACGGTGAAGGTCTTGCCGGTGCCGGCGCTCGCCTCCAGCAGGGTCGTCCCCACGCCGGGCAGCTCGCCGGTGACCTCGAAGGACGCGACGTCCCCGGGCTCCCCGACCGGACGGACGGACTCCATGCTCTGCACCATCACCAGCTCCCCTGCTCGGCCACCAGCAACGGGCTCCACAGCCGCAGGGCGAGCGCCCCGAAGCGGGTGGTCTCCCCCTCGAACCCCTCGCCGTCGCCGGGCGGGACGTCGAGCCCGGGCAGCGGCGCGCCCCGGCCCCACACGGTGCGGTGCGCCGGCAGCGACTGCTCCCCGTCGTACCTCCCGTCGCGCCAGTCCCAGCCGGCCTTGAGCACGGCCTCGTCCTGGGTGGCCCGGGTGCGGCGGGTGCGGGCGTAGGCCAGCGACGCCTTGAGCGGCAGCGGGAGCGGCTCGCTCAGGCCGCGGTCGCGCAGCTCGACCAGCTCGCGCAGCCGGCTGTGCGCAGTGTGGTCGAGCGGGCCGAGCAGCGAGACCGCGAACGCCTCGCGCGAGCGGCTGTTGGTGGGCCGGCCCAGCGTGTGGGCGGTCCAGCTCTGGTCCTCGTCGGTCGCGGCCAGCGCGAGCAGCCGGATCCAGGACTGCAGGCGGTGCGCCGCGCCGAGCCGGGAGTAGGTGACCGGCACCTGGCGGTCGCCGTACACGTCGGCGACGGTGCCGCGCAGCCGCCGCCCGTGGCCCAGATCGACGTCGACCTCCACGGCCCGCGGCGGGCGGGTGCGGCGCTCGCGCGCGGCGGCGGCGAGCGGCTGGGCGCGCATCAGCAGGTCGCCGAGGACCCGCCACCCGAGCATCCCGGGCGGCAGCACCCCGCGGCGCCACTCCTGCTGGCGGGCCTGCTCGACGTCCATGCCGGCGAGCAGGTCGCGCAGCACCCGGTCGCCGACCTGCCACTGCACGAGCTGGTCGACCTCGACCGGCAGCCCGTCGTCGAGCGGCTCCTCGTCGTAGGGCAGCGCCACGTCGAGGCGCTGGCGCGACAGGAACCCCTGGACCGGGCCGCCGCGACGGCAGAAGAACGAGACCAGGTCGTCGAGGGAGACGTCCTCGAGCGGGGCCGGGGGCAGCGGGCCGGGCAGGAAGGGCGCCGGCGGCTGCCGCTCGCCGGCGGCGGCGCGGGCGCCGCTGAGCGCGGCCCGGTCGAAGGTGAACGGCGTGTGCGCCACGAGCGCGCCCGGGACCAGGTTGCGTGCGTCGAAGGGCTGGAGCGGGTGCCGCACGGTGACGGCGTCGGCGACCCGGCCCTCGGGGGCGGTCGCGGTGAGGTCGAGGGCGTCCAGCAGCTCCCCGAGCGGTACGGCGGGTGGGCGCGGCTGGCCGGAGTACTCGTTGGCGCCGGTGTAGGTGACCACGAGGTGCTCGGTGGCGGAGAGGATCGCGTCGAGGAAGAGCTGGCGGTCCTCGCTGCGCGGGTCGCGCTCGCCGGTGAGCGGCTCGCGGGCGAGCACGTCGTCGCCGTCGACGCTGCCCACGCGCGGGAAGACCCCGTCGTCGAGGCCGAGCAAGCAGACCACGCGGTGCGGCACCGAGCGCATCGGGACCATCGTGCAGACCGTGAGCGTGCCGGTGCGGAAGTTGGCGCGGGTCGGGCGGCCCGCGAAGAGGTCGGCCAGCAGCGCGCGGACGTCGGGCAGGCGCAGCGAGGTGGCGCCCAGCCCGCCCGCGGCCTCGCGGACCCGGCCGAGCTCGCGCTGCACCTGCCCGACCTGCCAGGACTCGCTCGCGGGGACCGCGGTCAGCGACTCGACGCCGTCCGCGAGGGTGCTCAGCCAGTGCTCCAGGGGGCGGGCGCCGACCAGCAGGTCGGTGACGGTGCGCAGCCGCTCGACGAACTCGGCCAGCTTGCCGGCGAGCTCGACCTGGCCGCTGCCGACGTCGTCGATCGGCAGCGTGCGGTCCAGCCAGGTGCCGGTGTCCTCCGACATCGCGACCCCGGCCAGCAGCCGGTCCAGGCCGAAGCGCCAGGTGTTGGCGACGTAGGCGTCGAGGCCGTACTCGGCGCGGTGCTCGGCGTCGAAGGCCCAGCGCACCCCGGCGGTGCGGACCCAGTCGGTGAGCTGCTGGAGGTCGTCGTCGCGGAACCCGAAGCGGCGCCGCACCGGCTCCGTGTGGGCCAGGTCGAGCACGTCGCCGGCGCCGGCGCGGCCGCCGGCCAGGTCGAGCAGCCGCTCGGCGACCGAGAGCAGCGGGTTGGTGCGGGTCAGCGCACGGTCGGCGAGGCGGACCCGCAGCCGGTGGGCGGGGTGGCCCTGCTCCCCGACCACGTCGCCGAGGCCGAACCCGGCGGAGATCAGCGGCGCGAAGGTCTCGATGTCGGGGCACATCACCAGCACGTCGCGCGGCTCGAGGGTGGGGTCCTCGGCGAGCAGCCCGAGCAGCACCTCGCGCAGGACGTCGACCTGGCGCGCGGCGCCGTGGCAGGCGTGCACCTGCACCGAGCGGTCCTCGGGGCGCAGCGTGCGGGCGGCCGCCGGACCGACGGCGTTGGCGCGCAGGTCGCCCTGGAGCCAGCCGAGCAGCGTGTCGGGGGTGTGCGGGTCGGGGCCGACCTGCTCGTCGCGGGTGGTGACCCCGGCCAGGGTGCGCTGCAGCTCGCGCACGTCGCGCCCGAGCGTGGAGAGCAGCGGGTGGGCCACGACGCGGTGGCTGTGGTCCGCGCGCCGGTCCGCCGCACCGCGGGTGCCGCTCGCGAGCTCGGCGCCCCAGGCGTCCCACAGCGCGCCGGAGGGGTGCGGCAGCCAGAGGTGGACCTCGCGGTGCCGTCCGAGCGCCTCCAGCAGGGTGGTCTCGGTCTCCGGGAGGCGGGTGTGGCCGAACAGCGAGAGCCGGTCGGGCAGGTCGAAGGAGCCGGGCTCGTCGTGCAGCCGCGCGACGGTCTCGGCGAGGCGGGCCTGCGGCGCGGGCGCGCCGACCCGCTGCGCCACCCGGCGCCACAGCTCGGGCTGCCAGGTCAGGTCGGCGGGCAGCGGGTGGCCGCGCCCGTCGGTGTCGCGACCGGCGGCCCAGTCGGCGACCAGGGCGGGGCGCTGGACGGCGTACGACGCGAACAGGCGGGCCAAGCGCCGGGCGACCGCGAAGCGGCGGCCGTGGCGCAGGTCGGCCTCCTCGCCGGCGAGGCCGTGGCCGAGGTGGCGGGCCAGCGGAAGCGCCCAGCCCTCGTCGAGGCTGTCGTCGACCGCGGCGAGCAGCGGCCAGACCAGCGACTCCGGCGACCACGGGTCCTCGTCGCGGGTGCCGGCGATCTCGGCGAACAGCGAGCGGGGGGTGCGGAACCCGACGCCGGCGCAGATGCCGTCACCGCCGCGCGGACCCGCGCCGAGGTGGTGGGAGAGGCGCTGGCTCAGCCACCGCTCCACCCCCTTGGCCGGCACGACCACGACCTCCTCGGCGAACGGGTCGGCGAGCGGGGTCGCGAGCAGGCGCGCCAGCGCATCGACCAGCACGTCGGTGCGGGCGGCGCGGTGCAGGTGCAGGGTCACGACGCGCAGCATTCCACGGCGGGCCGACAGTGCCGCGGCGAGCGGGACCGGTCGGGCTCAGGGAGCGACGTCGCGGTCCTCACGGGCGCGGGTGGCCTCGTGCAGGTCGTGCTCGAGCTCGGCGACCGCCTCCGGGTCGTCGTGGAAGCGGCGGTAGCTGTAGACGAGCAGGCCCAGCGCGACCAGGGCGGAGACGACCTGGGTGACGCCGGTCGCGGCACCGCCGGGCAGCCACCAGCCGTCGGGCAGCGACCACCACCCCGGCACCGCGGGGCCGACGATCCACACCACGCCGCAGGCGACGAGCAGCACGATGCCGGTGAAGGTCAGCGCGATGCGCCACCACGCCTCGACGGACTCTGCGGCGCCCTTGAGCGCGCGGTACTTCAGCGGCGCGAGCCGCCGCTCCGCCCACTCGTACTGCTGGGAGAGGATCGCCATGCCGCCGAACAGCATGAGCAGGCCGGGACCGGGGAGCACGAGCGCGGCGACACCGGCCACCACGAGCACCCACCCCACGATCTCCAGGGTCAGTCGACGGGCCGCGGTCATCACGAGGACAGTTTCCCAGAACCGGCCAACACCGCGACGGACCCGGTCGGGCGCGAGCGCCGTCCGCGAGACCAAGACCGCACCCGTTCCGGGAACTCCCCAGGCCGTTCGCCGGATGGCCCGCCGCGCCGGCCGCTACGCTTCGCGGACCGGTTCGACTCCCGGTACGACTCCCAGGAGGACATGTGAAGATCGTCGTCGTCGGTGTGGACGGGAGCGAGACCGCGTCCGCGGCCGCCCACCGGGCCGCCGAGATCGCCGCCCGGTTCGACGCACGGCTCCACATCGTGTGCGCCCACCGCGCCGAGGGCGAGGAGAGCCGGCACCGGATCAACGACAACGAGCGCGCGCTCGCCGTGGTCGCCGAGGAGCGGGCCCGCCTGGCCTCGGTCCTCGAGGACATCTCCACCGAGGCGGTCCCGGGCAAGCCGGCCGACGTCATCCTCGCCGAGGCCGACCGACTCGGTGCCGACCTGGTCGTGGTCGGCAACAAGCGCCTCCAGAGCCCGCTGCGCGGCCTGGGCTCGATCGCCGGCGCGGTCGCCCACCACGCCTCGTGCGACCTGTTCATCGTCCACACGCACTGACCCGGACCGCACCGAGCCCGACCGCACCGCGCGGCGGCTCGGCGGACCGGCCTCAGCCGCGCCCGCCGTACGCCGCGACGTAGGCACGCCCCTCCTCGCTCAGGGTGCCGTGCTGCTCGGCGACCTGCGCCCAGCGCAGCGTGGTCTTGAGGAAGCGCATCGGGTTGTAGACGTCCTCCGCGCGGCTGAACAACCCGTCGCCGGCATAGGTGACGATCGTCAGGTTGGTCGCGTTGTGCACCGAGCCGTCGCCGGGGTCGGGCATCACGTTGCCGACCTCGCAGATCAGCCGGGACGTCGGCACGTCGACGACCGTCCACGACAGCGGGAACTCCACCATCGCGCAGCCGGGGAACGCGCTCATGGTGCGCACGCACCAGTCGCGGATCTCGTCGCGGCCGTGGAAGGTGCCGTAGACGTGCTCGACGTAGGTCGCGTCCTCGGTGAAGCAGTCCGCGAAGCCGCTCCAGTCCCCGGAGTCGGCGAATCCCTGGACCCGCTGGTGCAGGGCGGCGTACGCCTCGCGGATCTCGCCCTCGCTGAAGGTGCCGGTGCGCTCGTCCATGCGCCGCATCAGAGCAGAGAACGAGAACAGGTTCCACTCGACGCGCCCGGCGGCGCGACTAGCCTCGAGCGATGAGCGAGGGTGCCCTGCCCGCCGGTGGGGTCCGGCTGGGCACGGCGACCGGCCGGGCCGTGGTGCTGGCGACCGTCCTGGGCTCCGGCATGACGATGCTCGACGCGACGGTCGTCAACGTCGCGCTGCGCACGATCGGCGCCGAGCTCGACGCGAGCCTCGCCCAGCTGCAGTGGACCTCCAACGGCTACCTGCTCTCCCTGTCCAGCCTGATCCTGCTCGGCGGCGCCCTCGGCGACCGCTTCGGACGGCGTCGGGTGTTCGTCGTCGGCACGACCTGGTTCGCGCTCGCCTCGCTGCTGTGCGGCCTCGCCCCGAGCGCCGAGGTGCTCATCGGCGCGCGCGTGCTGCAGGGCGTCGGCGCCGCGCTGCTCACCCCGGGCAGCCTGGCGATCATCCAGGCCGTCTTCACCCCCGACGACCGGGCCCGCGCGATCGGGGCGTGGAGCGGCCTGGGCGGCCTCGCCTCCGCGATCGGCCCGTTCGTCGGCGGCGGGCTGGTGCAGTACGCCGACTGGCGCTGGATCTTCCTGGTCAACCTCCCGCTCGCCGCGCTGACCGTCGCGGTCGCGCGCCGGGTGCCGGAGACCCTCGACCCGCAGGCCCCACGCAGCCCCGACCTGCTCGGCGCGGCCTGCACCGTCCTCGCCCTCGGCGGGCTCACCTACGCGCTGATCCGGTGGGGCGGGACGGCGGCGCCGTGGGCGCTGGTGGTGGCGGTCCTCGCCGGCGCGTCGTACGTCGTGGACGAGCGGCGCAGCGCGCACCCGATGCTGCCGCTCGGCATCTTCGCCGAGCGCACCTTCGGCGCGGCCAACGCGATGACCCTGGTCGTCTACGCCGCCCTCGGCGCGGTGCTGTTCTTCCTGGTGCTCCAGCTGCAGACCGTGAGCGGGTACGGCGCGCTGGAGGCCGGGGTCGCCACGCTGCCGGTCACGCTCTGCATGCTGCTGCTCGCCTCGCGCGGCGGCGCGCTGGGCGCCCGGACCGGCCCGCGGTTCCCGATGACCGTGGGTCCGCTGGTGATGGCCGGCGGGACGCTGCTGCTGCTCGGCGTGGGCGCGCAGGTGGACTACTGGACCGAGGTGCTGCCCGGGCTGACCCTCTTCGGCCTCGGCCTGGCGCTCCTGGTCGCCCCGCTCACCGCGACGGTGCTCGCGGCCGTCCCCGACGCGCACGCCGGCCTCGCCAGCGGGGTCAACAACGCGGTGGCCCGCGCTGGCTCGCTGCTCGCGGTCGCCGCGCTCCCGCTCGTCGTCGGCCTCGGCGGGGAGGAGTACGCCGACCCGGCGGCCCTCGACGCGGCGTACGGCTCGGCGATGGTGGTCTGCGCGGCGCTGCTGGCGGCGGGCGGGGTGCTCTCGTGGCTCACGATCCCCGCCCGCACGCCCGGCGGGGACCCGCCCGGTCAGAACTCGTCGGCGAACAACTCCTGAGCGATCCGGAAGGCGACGTTGGCGCTCGGGACGCCGCAGTAGATCGCGCTGTGGATGATCACCTCGCGGATCTCGGCCACGCTGAGCCCGTTGGTGCGCGCGGCGCGCAGGTGCATCGCCAGCTCGGGGTGATGCCCGCCTGCGATCAGCGCGCTGAGGGTGATCATCGAGCGGGCCCGGCGGTCCAGGACCGGACGGTTCCACACCCCGCCCCAGGCGTACTCGGTGATGAAGTGCTGGAACTCCCGGGTCAGCTCGGTCGCGTCGGCCATCGCCCGGTCGACGTGCTCGGCGCCCAGCACCTCGCGGCGCACCTGCATGCCGACCTCGCGCAGCTCGGCGACGGTGAGCTGGTCGCGGGTCGGGCCCAGGGCGTGCTCGCGCACCAGCCGGGCGACCGCCTCCGGCGCCTCGACGGGGGCGAGGTGGGCGACGTCCTCGAGCACGACCAGGCGGCCCTCGCGCACCCCCTCGGCCACGGCGCGGACCACCTCGGGGGGCGCGGACACGTCGCGTGCCCCGGCGACCGCGAGCACCGGGACCGCCACCTCGGGGAGCCGGTCGCGCAGGTCGAAGCCGGCCAGCGCGCGGCAGACCGCGGCGTACCCCTCGTCGACGGTGTCGCCGAGCGCGTGCAGCAGGGAGGAGGCCCGGCCCGGGTGGTGCTCGCGGAAGCCCGGGGAGAACCACCGCTCCGCGGCGGTGGGCACGAGCGCCTCGGTGCTGCTGTCCAGGACCGTCTCGGCGCGGTCCTCCCAGCCGGCTGCGTTGCCGAGGCGGGCGCCGGTGCCCAGGAGGGTCGCGGACTCCACCCGGCCCGGGGCGTCGAGCAGAAGCTGGAGGCCGACGGCGCCGCCGACCGAGCACCCGGCGTAGTGGAACGTCGGCGGGTGGATGCCCTCCCCCATGCCGTCGACGAGGCTGAGGACCCCGGCGGCCAGGTCGGCCACGGTGATCGGGTGGTCGGGGACCATCGAGTTGGTCCCGTGGCCCGGTAGGTCCCAGGCGACCAGCTGGAAGTCGGAGGCGAGCTCCGGGGCGAGCGGCGCCCAGAGCGTCTGGGCGGTGGTGCCGAGGGCGGGGCCCAGGACGAGCAACGGCATCCCGGGCCGGCCGCCGAGCCGTACGGCGGTGAGGTGGACGGTGCTCATCGGGCTCCTCCAGCGGGGGGACGTGCGACCCCGTGCGGGCCACCTCGCCAGTGTTGCCGATCCTGCCGCCGGCGGCTATGCGCTGCGCGGGGGTCGCCCCGCGGAGGCGCTCAGTCGCGCGCGGCCAGCGCCGCCGCGAGCTGGTCGGCGCGGTCCTGGCTCTCGACGAGCTGGCGCAGCAGCCACAGCCGCAGCACCCGCGCGACCACGCCGGCGACGAACAGGCCGGAGCCGAGCACGGTCACCGCGACCCCCACGATCGCCAGGATCTGCATCGAGGCGATGTCGCGCCCGTCGCTGAGGCCGTTGGAGTTGATCCACGCGAGGAGCGCGAGCACGATGCCGACCACCGCGAGGGCGAGCCCCGCCGCGCGGGTCACGCCGTCACGCGCCACCCCGTCGGCCTTGAGGCTCTTCTCCGCGACGGCGTCGGCGAACGCCGCGCCCCGCTTGCCGCTGTGCGCGGGCTCGGCGCTGCTGGTGATGCTGCTGGACATGGTGGTCATCATCCCCCCAGATAGGTGGTGGAAAGGTCGGCATCGATCTCGGCGGGGCTGCCCACGGCAGTGACCCGGCCCTGCAGCATCACGGCGGCGACGTCGGCGATCGGCAGGACGGTGCGCGCGAACTGCTCGGCCACGAGCACGCTGATCCCCTCCTCGACGAGCTGGGCCACCGTGTCGTACATCTGGCTGACGATCATGGGCGCGAGGCCCATCGACAGCTCGTCGAGGAGCAGCACCGCGGGGTCGGTGGCCAGGGCCCGCGACAGCGCGAGCATCTGCTGCTCACCGCCCGACATCGAGCCGGCGAGCTGGTTGCGCCGGTCGCCGAGGATCGGGAACCGGCCGAACGCCGCCTCCTCGATCGCGGCCCGCGAGACCCCGGTGCCGGTGGCGAGCCACAGGTTCTCCCGCACGCTGAGGTTGGCGAAGATCCCGCGGCCCTCGGGGATCGTGCAGACCCCCAGCCGTGCGGTGTCCTGCGCGGAGATCCCGTCGACCTTGCGCCCGCCGTAGCGCAGCTCCCCGGAGGTGAGCGGCAGCAGGCCGCAGGCGACCTTGACGGTGGTGGACTTCCCGCCGCCGTTGGGGCCCAGGAGCGCGACCACCTGGCCCGCGCGCACGGTCAGGTCCACCCCGTGCAGCACCTCGATCGGGCCGTACGACGCGCGTACGCCGACCAGCTCGAGGACCGGCGGGGCGAGCAGCTCCTCGGGCAGCACGCCCAGGGCCCCCGCGAGCGTCTCGCTCATGCCACGACCTCCTGGCCGATGTAGGCCTCGATGACCTCGGGCGAGGCCTGCACCTCGGCGGGCGTGCCGGAGGCGATCACCCGGCCCCGGTCGAGGACGTGGATGGTGCGGCACAGCTGCATCACCAGCGGCAGGTCGTGCTCGACCAGGCAGACGGCGAGCCCGGTGTCGGCGAGCCCACGCAGCAGCGCGGCGAACTCCTCGGTCTCGTGCTCGGTCTGCCCCGAGGCCGGCTCGTCGAGCAGCAGCAGCCGGGGCCGGGTCATCAGGGCCCGAGCCACCTCGACCACGCGCGCCCGCCCGGTCGGGATCGCAGCCACCTCCTCCTCGGCGATGGCGGTGAGGCCGGTCAGCTCGAGCATCCGGTCGGTCTCGGCGTCCACGTCGAAGGAGCGTCCGTGCCGCGCCTTCGCGATGTCGCCGGCGACCCGCACGTTGTCGCGCACCGAGAGGGAGAGGAACAGCTCGAGGCGCTGGAAGGTGCGCGCGATGCCCAGGTGGGCGCGGCGCGCCGGGGAGCGCCGGGTGATGTCCTGGCCGTCGAGCAGGATGGTGCCGGCGCTGGGGCGCTGCATCCCGGTGACGGTGTTGAACAAGGTGGTCTTGCCGGCGCCGTTGGGGCCGATCAGGCCGGTGATCGTGCCGGCGGCGACGTCGAGGCTGACGTCGTCGACGGCCACGTTGCCGCCGAAGCGCACGGTGACGCCCCGGGTCTGCAGGAGCGGGTGCTCAGCCACGGACGGCCTCCTTCAGGGGTACGCCGCCGGCCAGGGCGACCTCGACGTCGTGGGACGGCAGCGGCCGCGGCGGCAGCCCGAGGGCGACGTCGAGGTCGTAGCGCTCCTCGGGGGTCATCGGGGCGTCGAGGCCGCGGCGCTCCACCGGGAGCACCCGGCGCCGGGCCGCGTGGGCCTCGAGCTGCTCGGGGGGCAGCACCCGCTCGGCCATCCACACCTGGCCCAGGACCGGTGTCAGGGCGACGACGCAGAACAGCGCGATCGCGAGCCACCAGTCCCCGATCACCCCGAGCAGGTTGAGCGCGACGAGCAGCGCGGCCACGCCGGCGCCGACGTACAGCACCGGACGGGCGCGCAGCAGCGGGCGGTAGCCCCCGCACAGCTGGTGCACGATGCCGCTGGGGTTCTGGTTGACGGTGATGCCCATCAGCGCGACGAGCACCGCGAAGAGGTGTCCCATCGAGCCGAGGACCGGCGACCACGCGTCGTGGGTGAGGGCGAGGTCGCGGAAGGTGCCGTTGACCAGGGCGAACCCCATCCCGACCATCATCCCGCCGAAGAGCGCGCCGCTGACGTAGCCGACGCCGCCGACCACGGTCAGCATCACCAGTGCCAGGCTCGCGGTGATCATGAACGCGTCGGTGGACACCGAGCCGGCCGAGGCGGCCATCAGGATGCCGCCGAGCCCGGCGATCGCCGCCGAGAGCATGAAGACGCCGAGCTTGAGCCGCACCAGGGACTGCCCGAGCATGGCGCTGGCGGCGGGGCTGTCCTTCATCGCCACCAGCCGCCGGCCGTAGCCGGTGTTGCGCAGCGCGACGATGCCGGTGCCGAGCAGCGCGAAGATCGCGGCCAGCACGATCATCGCCGTGGCGTCGCTGTCGAGGTCGAACGGGCCGAGCTGCACCGGCGGCACCATGATCGTGCCGGTCGGGAAGATCGCGCCCTCCCACCCGAACCAGCTCCGCGGGTGGATCTCGGTCAGCACCAGGGTGGAGACCAGCCCGCCGAACGCCATGGTCGCGAGGGCGAGGTAGAGCCCGCGCAGCCGGAGCGCCGGCAGGGCGACCAGGCCGCCGACGAGCGCCGCGGCGACGGTGCCGGCCAGCAGCCCGACCCAGCCCATCCGCGACGCGAGCCCGCTGCCCACGATGCCGACGTGGTAGGCCACGATCACGCCGACCGCGCCGAAGGACAGCGGGACCAGGTTGATCTCCCCGGCGTACCCGGTGAGCGGCACCAGCGAGAGCGCGATGATCGCGAAGGCCAGGCCGGCGACGAACGAGCCGTGCATGAGCGGGTCCGCGACCTTGGTCAGCAGCGCGACGATCGCGACGAACGCGACGCCCCAGCCGAGCGCCTGGCGCACCGAGGGGACCCGGCTGCGCTCACGGGTGCGCACCTGCGCGCCCCGCAGTCGGTCCTGGGGCAGCACCAGCAGCACCAGGAAGAGCACGATCATCGGCAGCGCGGTCTTGACGTTGCCCGCCCAGTCCCAGCTGCTCGGCGCGTAGGCCAGGAGGTACGTCGAGGCGAGGCCGAGCACCAACGCGCCCACGAAGGTGCGCGGGATGCTCTGCAGCCGCCCGAACATGGCGGCGGCGAACGTGTCGATGATCAGCAGGGTGAGCATGCTGGCCTCGAGCGAGCCGCCGGCGACCGGGGTGACCAGGACGCCGGCGAAGGCGGCCAGCCCGGAGCCGAGCGCCCAGCTGGCCATCGCGACCCGGTCGGGGTTGTGGCCGTTGAGCCGCAGCAGGTCGGGATCGTCGACCACGCCGCGCATCGTCACGCCGAGGCGGCTGCGGGTGAACAGCAGGCGCAGGCCGATCGCCAGCAGCGCGGCCGCGACCAGGCAGATGATCTCGTGGTAGCGCACCCGCACGCCGAACAGCTCGACCGAGGCCGAGTTGCCGAACAGCATCTCCACCTTGCGCGGCTCGGTCGGGTCCCACACCCACTGCGAGAGCGAGACCATCCCGAGCAGGACCGCCACCGTGACGATCACCTTGGTGACCTCGGCGACGTCGCGCAGCCCGTGCATCAAGAAGCGGTGCAGGACCACGCCGACCAGCGGGCCGAGGACCAGCACGACGAGCAGGAACGCGACCGGGACCGGCAGCCCCCAGCCCACGCTGAGCTGCCAGTACAGGAACGCCGCGAGCATCGCCTGCGCGCCGTGGGCGAAGTTGAAGACACCCGAGGTGGTGTAGGTCAGCACCAGGCCGGACGCCGCGATGGCGTACACCGACCCCAGCACCAGCCCGACGATCGTGTACGTCAGGAACAGCTCCATCAGGTCCCTCCCAGCCCTCTGTCGCCCCGCGGACCCTGTCCGCCTGCCTGTGCGTCCTGCCGTCCGCCCGGCCGCCGTGGCGACCGGGCGGACGCCGGATCAGCCCTTGGGCGTGAGCACGTCGTCGGTGAGGAAGGTGGTCGCGATCCGGTCGTCGGTCAGCTCGACACCCCAGGCGGCCTCCGGCGCCTTGCGGGCACCGTTCTTGGAGCAGTACCACTCGCCCTTCTCGGCCGGCTGGATCTGCTCGTAGCCGCGACCCGCGACGGTCACGAGGATCGCGCACTCCTGCGGGGTGTTGTTGCCGGGATCGGAGGTGCCGTGCAGGCCGCCGCCGGTCCACTCGTTGACCTTCGCGAGGCCGTCGACCATGCACTGGCGGGTGAGCTCGCTGCCGCAGTCCTTGGCGACCGTGGCCCACAGCAGGAACGCGGAGGCGCTCTGCATGCCCAGCAGGCCCTGCTCGCCACCGGTCTGCTCGAGGACGGCGCGGTAGTCGGCCACGGCGGGCACGACGTCGGCGTTCTCGAAGGGCTGGAAGTTCAGCGCGATGATCGTGCCCTCGGTCAGGTCGCCGACGTTGGCCTTCAGCACGCCGTCGGTGTACCAGGTGGCGGCGTTGGCCAGCGGCACGTCGAAGCCCTCGACCTTGGCGGCGTCGAGGAAGTTGTAGATCGGGGGCGACGGCGGGGTCCAGGTGAAGAGCGCGTCGACGTCGCACTCCTTGAACTTCTGCACGATCGCGCGGTAGTTGTCGCCGCCGGCGGACTTCAGCTCCACGCCGCAGTCCTTGGGCGTGATCCCGATGCCCTTGAAGTTGTCGGTGTAGCGGGTGCCGGCCTGGTCCACGGCCGGGGAGTCGCTGTTGAGGAACGCGACGTTCTTGAACTCCGGGTAGTTCTCGACGATGACCTCGATGTCGGCGTCGTTGAACAGGTCGACCGGGCCGGGCACGGGCTCGTACTTCATCGGGCCCATCGCGGCCTGGGGGGAGATCGCGAAGCCCGCGACGGTCGGCATCTGGCAGCCGATGCGGTCGGGCTCGATGTTCGCGTCGAGCGCGAAGCCCTGGCCGACGAGCATGAAGTCCTGGCCGCAGGACTCCTTGATGACCTTGGCCGACTCCAGGATCATGCCGTCGTAGCGGTTGCCGACGATCTCGCGGCCGTTGATGCCGCCGAGGCCATTGCACCACTCGACGAACGCGTCCATCGCGTCGCCCATCTCCTGGTTCAGGCCGGGGGTCGCGGGGTAGCCCTTGTCGTCGCCGTAGCCGATGGTGATCGTCTCGTCGGTGACGCCGGGGTCGGTCGCACCGCTGGCGTCGCCGTCGCCGCAGGGGGCCTCGAGGTCGCCAAAGGTGTCGGTGGGCAGGTTGGCGGCGGCCGCGGCGGTCGTCTCCTCGCCCGCCGACGGGTCCTCCTCGTCGCGGTCGGTGCCGCAGGCCGTGGCGACCAGCAGCAGGCTGGCGGCGACGACGCCCACCCGGGCGATCCTGTGATGACGCATGTGGTTGGTCCTCCCCAGTCGGCCGCCCCTTGTGACGGCGAACACATCGAATCGCATGCTGACAGATTTGACCAGAACCTGTTCTAGATCTGGGAAATTCGCCCCTGACGAATGTCGCGGGGCCCCACACGCACGGACGCCGGACACCCCCCGGCGATGGGGGTGCCCGGCGTCTTGGGAGGGGCGCGTCAGCCCTGGGCGCGCATCCGGTCGCGCCA
Organism: Nocardioides sp. zg-DK7169; assembly: GCF_013155365.1. Taxonomy (GTDB): domain Bacteria; phylum Actinomycetota; class Actinomycetes; order Propionibacteriales; family Nocardioidaceae; genus Nocardioides. The sequence continues at coordinate 74,860 of NZ_JABJRA010000010.1, read as the reverse complement.
GGCCTCGGCGAGCCGGACGGGCGGCACGGTGCGCGCCACGACCGGGCCGCCGGCCGCGTCGGCGGCCCGCGGGCGCACCCGCGCAGGAGCGGTCAGGCCGCCGGTCATCTGGCGGTAGAGCTCCTGGGCGGCGGCACGCATGCCCCGCTTGAAGGGGTGGAAGTCGGCGGCGCGGAACAACTTGAGGGTGTCGCCGTTGATCCAGGCCTCCTTGCCCGCACAGGCGTCGTGCCCGCGGGAGGCCGGGTAGAGGTTGAGGTAGGTGGCGCCGTTGTTGCGCGCGGCCAGACGCAGCGAGCGGTTCAGCCGGCGCTCGACGCGGTTGCCCCAGCGGTAGTCGCCGGTCGCGAAGCTGACCTGCTTGCAGGTGCCGCGCTGCGGCAGCAGCCGCGGGTAGCCCACGACGTACACCTCGGCGTTCGGGGCGCGGCGCGCGATCCCGCGCAGCACCCGCCCGACGTCCTTGCGGATCCGGTCGGCGTCGCGCAGCTTGGTGTCCACACCCTTGCGGTTGGTGAAGTGGCGCCGACAGGGGGCGCCCTTCGGGGCCAGCGGCGCGACCTCCTGGCAGACCTTGATCATCGACCCGAAGAGCTCGTAGTCGTTGCCGCCGATCCCGAGGGTGACCAGGTCGGTGGCGTCGGTGAGGACGTCGAGCTGCGGAGCCGGCGAGGGGCCGGGAAGGATCGTCTTCTGCGCGCGCCGGTCGAGATCGGCGGTCTCCGCGCCGGAGCACGTGACGTCGACGTACGTCGCGACGTCGAGGTGGGAGGCGAGGTACGCCGGGTAGTTGTTGGTCGAGCGCAGGCAGCCGAGCGGATCGGCGCGCTGCACGGGGATCAGCGGACCGGCGCTGTAGGAGTCACCGAGCGCGACGTAGTCGATCGGCTCGCCTCCCCCGACGACCTCGCTGGCGGCCACCGCCGGGGTCGGGGCGGCGACGAGCGCGGAGCCGGCGGTGAGCGCGACGGCGACGAGCGCCGCGCACAGCCGGCGCCGGGTCCGGGGACGAGCTGACGACATGGGTTCCTCCATCTTGGGGCGGGTGTGAGGGGTGCGTGCGCGACCGGCCGGCGCCGTGCGGGGACGCGTCCCCGATCACCCGGTACGATCAAGTACCACCCTAGTGGCGGCGGTCACTCCATTGCCCCGCCTAGGCTGACGGCATGCCCTCCCACCCCTGCGTGATCGACTGCGACGGCGAGGTGCTGCGGATCGGCGGTGACGTCGACGACCTGGCGGTTCCTGCGCTGCGCAGCGCACTCGAGACCTACGGCCACCTCGACCCGCTGGTGGTCGAGCTCTCCGACGCCCACTACCTCAGCAGCCTCGCCGTCTCCCAGCTCGTCGGCGCGATGCGCGCCTCCGAGGGGGCAGGGCGCTCGTTCACGATCTGCGCGGAGGAGGGGTCCGCGGCCCAGATGGTGCTCGCCGTGCTCGTCATCCCGCACACGCCGACGCGCTGCGGACGCGACACCGCCGCACCCGCCTGCTGAGCAGAACTGAAGCAAGCGCTTGGTGCGCGTCGTACGATCGCCGCGCGCTCCCGGCCCCGGGGACGCCCGACCCGGCGAGAGGACGACGCGTGAGCACCGTGCACCACGTGGGCATCACCGTGAGCGACATCGAGCGCTCCCTGGACTTCTACGCCGACCTGCTCGGCGGTGAGCGACTGGGACCGTGGCGGCGCAGCGGGCCGCGGATCGACGCCGTCACGGGTCATCCCGGCGTCGTGGTCCACCAGGCGTTCGTGCGGGCGCCGGAGGGCACGACGATGGTGGAGCTGCTGCAGTACGAGAACGGTTCCACCACCGTGCTCGACCCCGACAACGGCCACGTCGGCGCGGCTCACGTGGCGATCACCGTGACCGGGCTCGACGCGATCCTCGCCGGGTTGCGCGAGCGCGGGGTGGAGCAGGTCTCCGACCCCATCGTCGCCAGCGAGCCGCTGGCCGGGCACCGCTGCGTCTACGTCCTGGATCCCGACCGGGTCCGGGTCGAGCTGGTCGAGCCGCCGGTCGCCCCGGCCCGGGCCGGGTCGTGAGCACGGAGATGAGCGCGGACGCCGTGCGCCGACTGCAGGACCACCAGGAGATCCGCGACCTGGTCGCGGCGTACTGCCGGGGCGTGGACCGCCTCGACCTGGCCGCGGTCCGCGCGGTCTACGCCCGCGACGGTATCGACCACCACACCGGGTTCGACGGCTCCGCCGACGAGTACGTCGCGTGGCTCGGGCGGCTGCTGCCGCGCCTCGGCGGCACGATGCACGTCGTGGGCAACCAGCTCGTCGAGGTGCACGGCGAGGAGGCGGTGTGCGAGAGCTACGGCACCGCCGTCCACTGGGGCGAGCCGGCCGACGACGCGCGGCTGAACTTCACCAGCGGCTTCCGCTACGTCGACCACCTGGTCCGCGAGGACGGCGCCTGGCGGGTCCGGGAGCGCTGGGCGGTGCGCGAGTGGACCCGCTCGGACGCCGGGCGCCGGATCACCGCCGAGGCGGCCGGGCCGCGCGGCGAGCGGGGCGAGCGGGCCGCACAGGACCCACTGCGCCGCCTGCAGGCCCGCTTCGCCTGACGCTCAGCCGGCCGCCGCGAGCAGCGGCGAGAGGAACTCCGGCAGGTCCTCGAGGTCGTCGCAGTGCGCGAGCGGGTGGACGATGACGGTGTCGGCACCGGCGTCCCACAGCGCCTCGGCCTCGGCGAGCGGGTGCGGCAGCCCGGCCTCGGCGGCCCGCACGTGCTGGGGCGGCAGCGTCACCGCGCCCGTCACCGCGAGCGTCGCCGGGTCGCGCCCGGCGTCGGCGCAGGCCGCGCGCAGCCGGGCGACCCCGGCCGCGAAGTCCGCCACCGGCATCGGCGCCGGCGCCCAGCCGACGCCGAGCTCGACGATGCGGGCCACGTTGCGCGGGCCCAGACCGACCCCGAGCGAGACCGGGAGCCGGTCGCCCTGCGGCGGCCGCGGGTGGGAGTGCAGGTCCCCCAGGCCGGCCAGAGCGGGCTGCGCGCCCGCCGGCGGCTCACCCCACAGGGCCCGGCAGGCACGGACCTGCTCCACGAGCGCCGACATCCGTCGGTCGAAGGCGACCCCCGCGGCGGCGTACTCGGCCTCCTGCCAGCCGATGCCGAGGGCGACCTCGACGCGGCCGCCCGAGATGGCGTCGAGGCTCGCGAGCTGCTTGGCGAGCAGGACGGCCGGGCGCAGCGGCGCGATGAGCACGTTGGTGCCGAGCCGCACCCGCTCGGTCACGGCGGCGACGGCCGCGAGGGCGGTGAGCGGCTCGAACCAGGACGCGTCGAGCGGGTAGGGGAACCCCTCGCGCTCGCGGTGGGCCTGCGCCGAGATGACGACGTGGTCGGGCAGCACGACGCGGTGCACGCCGAGGTGGTCGGCGGTGCGGGCGGCCTCGAGGACCGCGCCGAAGGTGCCGTCACCGAGGTGCTCGGCGGCCATCAGGTTGAGCGCGAGGCGGCGTCCCACGGCGCTCACCCCTGCTCCGCGAGGAGGGCGGCCGGGACCGGCGGCGCGGCGTGGAAGTGGAGGTACTCGGGCAGGAACCCGGCCTCGTCGAGGTCCTCGGGCTGCCACCCGGGCACCAGGTCGCGCCCGTCGAGCGTGCGCACCGGGCGGTTGAGCTTCTTGAGCAGCGGGAGGCTGTAGGCGACCCGGCCGGTGACCTCGCGCGGGTCCGCGCTGCACAGCAGCAGCGCCGCCTCGGCCATCGTCTCCTCCGGCTCGGAGGGCCAGCCGGGCACCGCGTTGGCGGCGTTCTCGGTCGCCACGCCGCGGTTGGGCGAGAGCGCGTTGACCGCGATGCCGTCGTCGTGCAGCTCCATCGCCATGCCGGTGGTGATCCGGTCGATCATCGCCTTGGTGCCGGCGTAGAGCACCGCGCCCTTGAGCGGGTGCGGCGCGAACGGCGGGCCGACCCGCGGCCCGGCCGAACGCGAGGAGATGTTGAGGATCCAGCCGGCGCCGCGCCGGCGCATGCTCGGCACCACCGCGCGGGCCAGGTCCCAGGAGTTCCAGACGTTGGTCTCGAGGGAGTCCATGAACCACTCGCGCGGCACGTCGAGGAAGCCGGCCTCGTAGTGCCGAGTGGCCGCGGCGTTGTTGACGAGCACGTCGACGTCGGCGCCCATCTCCTCCTCGATCCGCGCCACCAGCGCCGGCCGGTCGAGCCCGGGGTCGCCGAGGTCGGCGACGAACGCCTGCGCGACCCCACCGTCCGCGCGGATCAGCTCGACGGTCTCCTCCAGCGAGCCCGCGAGGCTGCCGTCGCCCGGGCGCAGCGTGCGGGACACCGCCGCCACGGCCATCCCGTCCGCGGCCAGGCGGCGCGCCATCGCCCGCCCGATGCCACGGCTGGCGCCGGTCACGATCGCGAGGTGGGCGGGTCCGGAACGTCCGGCGTCACTCATGAGAGCTCCTCAGGGGTCGACGTGTTGAGCAAGCGTTTGGTCAACGTATCGGAAGGTGACGGCGCTGCCCACCGAGCTCCCACTTCCGCGACCCCGCCCGCCATGTAACGCGGGGTTATTGACGCTCCACACGCGGTGTACGACGGGGGAAGCGTCGATAACCCCGCGTTACAGCTGGCCGCCGCGCCGCAGACCCACGACCATGCCGAGGTAGCGCTCGTGCGCCGCGGTGACCGCCTCCCGGTCGTCGGTCGCGAGCAGGTCGAGCAGCAGCCCGCGGACGACCGCGAGGCCGAGCCGGGCGTCCACCGCGGCGTTCTCCGAGTCGCCGGTGGCCGCGGCGAACAGACCGGTCAACGGCTCCAGCCACTCCTCGACCGACGCCCGCGGGAGCGACGCCGCCGCGTCCTGACCCTGGAGCCCGGCGGCGTAGAGCTCGAAGAACAATCGCTCGTACGCCGCCAGGTCCGGCGCCGCCAGCTCGCGCCACAGCGCCCGCGCCGCCTCGACCGGGTCCGGGTGCTCGACGGCAAGCGCCGCCCGCCGCTCGCGCTGGCGCGCCTCCACGTCCTGCACGACGGCGACCAGCAGCCCGTCGAGGGAGCCGAAGTGATAGATCACCATGCGGTGGCTCGTGCCGACGGCCTCCGCCAGCCGGCGCAGGGTCCACCCGGTGCTGCCCTCGCGCGCCATCACCTCGATCGTGGCGGCGAGCAGCCGCTCGCGCGGACCGGCGACCGCGTGCCCGCCCCCGCTCACGAGCCCGCCCGGAGGAGCATCATCCGGCATCGCGCCGCACCGCCGCCTCGGCGGCGCCCTTGAGACCCGTGACCTCCAGGTCCAGGTAGCGCGCGGTCCGGCGCATGGTGAGGGCGCCGACCAGCCCGGCCAGCCGGCCCTCGTGCTCGACGGCGAGACGCACCTCCGTCTGCCGCCCCTCCGAACGGGGCTCGAGCCAGTGGTCGGCGCACGTCGTGACCCCACCGCTGCGCGCGGACCAGCGGAAGTGCCGCATCGGCGTGACCTCGTCGACCGTCCAGGTCAGCGTCGGCATCCGCGGCTGGCGGATCTCGACCCGCGTCCCGAGGGCCAGGCCGGCGCCGTCGAGCAGGCGCACGCTCCGCATCGACGGGGTCCACTCCGGCATCCGCTCGACGTCGGCGAGCAGCTCCCACAGCGTCGCGACGGGCGCCTCGACGAGTGCCTGCACGGCGCACCGCGTCGTCATGTCGCGCTCCGCTCGTCGGCGCGCCGGGCGCTGGCGGCGAGCCACCGACGCTCGAGACCGCGCAGCAGTGCCGGGTAGACGATCCGGTGGCGCAACGGCTTGATGGCCGCGAGGTAGCCGCGGCCCAGCAGGCCGTTGGGGCGCACGAGCACCGCCATCTGGCCGCGGCCGCCGCCCTCCCCGTCCGGCACCCAGCCGAGGTGCAGGACGGCGTGGACCGTGCGGTTGGCCAGCTCGAGCGCCCACTCCTCGTCGGTCTCGTAGAGCGTGCTGAACGGCACGCCGTCGAGCCCATGCCGGGGCGGCGCGTGCCGCAGCTCCGCGGGGAGGCGCTCGCGCAGGGAGGTCACCCGCTCCCCGAGCCCGTCGTCGGGGCGGTCCCAGCGCAGGGCCTGCCCGATCACCCAGCGCGCATGCCACAGCAGGCGTACGGCGCGCGGCGCGCTGTCGGGGAAGTCGTCGTCGACGAACGCCTCGACGAGGGAGGCGAAGTCCGCGCGTGGGTCCTGCGCGCGGAGCGACCACACGTCCTCGACCTCGAAGTCGGGCGTGACCGCGTGGATGACCCACGACTGGTCGTGATGGGTGGCAGCGGGGAGTCGCATGTCGGTCCGCCGATCGTTCGCCCCGTGCGGTGGTCGAGCAGGTGGCCCGTCGGTCGAGCCCCTCCCCGCCAATGTACCAACTGGTACACCCTCGCCCCGTCCCGCGCACGCACCATGGCGATGGGGCCGGAAATGGCGGAAGCCCCAGGTCGATGACCTGGGGCTTCCGTGTCCTGCGCGCCTGTAGGGATTCGAACCCCAAACCTTCTGATCCGTAGTCAGATGCTCTATCCGTTGAGCTACAGGCGCCCGTCTCTCATTGCTGAGCGACAAGAAGACAATAGCCGACGGTCTCGGCGAGGACGAAATCGGGCGTCCGGGTCGCTGTGCGACGATGACCGCGGGGGGTGTGGAACCGTCGAGGAACCTGCCGAGAGGGAACCGGTTGACCAGCTTCGGTCCGGAGCAGCGCGCACTGCTCGAGGACGCCGCCGCCCATCTGTACGACGCGGCGCTCGCGCGCGGGGGGATCCAGGTCGACGACCCCCGCATCTCCCCTGACGGCGCCGAGCGCGCGGCGTTCGACCTCCTGGTCGACCTCGGCCTGCTGCGCCTGGACAGCCTCGACGAGGGTGACGCCCGATGGGTGCCGCAGGACCCGTCCGCCGGGCTCACCCGGGTGGTCTCGCCGCTGAGCCAGGAGGGCGCCCGGCTGCTGCAGGAGTCCGCCGAGTGGTCGCGCGTCTTCGCGACGCTGAGCCACACCTGGCGACGCGCCCCGGCGACCAGCGAGCGCGGCCCGTTCACCTACCTGCGCGAGGCCGCCATCGGCGCCTTCCTCGCCGAGCTGGTGGACGAGTGCGAGCAGGAGGTGCTCACCGCCCAGCCGCAGGCCGGTCGCGACGCCCAGGCGCTCGCCGCCGCCGCCCTGCGCGACACCGCGATGCTGGAGCGCGGGGCGCGGATGCGCACGCTGTACCAGCACAGCGCCCGCCGCAGCGCCGTCACCCGGCGCTACGTCGACGCGGTCACCCGCCGCGGCGCCGAGGTCCGCACCCTCGATGAGTTCTTCAACCGGATGATCGTCTGCGACCGCCGGGTCGCGGTCATCCCGGCCAGCGACGACCTCGCCACCGCGGTCGTGGTCCGCGAGCCGGCGGTGGTGGCCTACCTCGTCGACATCTTCGAGCGCACCTGGGAGCGCGGCCGGTCCTTCGGCAACGCCGAGTCCACGACGCTCGCCGACATCGCCTCGGAGCAGCGGGCGATGACCATCCGGATGCTGATCGCCGGGCACCCCGACGCCGTCAGCGCCAAGCGCCTCGGCGTCAGCCCCCGCACGTACGCCGGCTACGTCGCCGACCTCAAGGACGAGCACGACGCCCAGACCCGCTTCCAGCTCGGCTACCGGATGGGGCGCCAGACGGTCTCCGGCCCGGACGCCCCGGACCTCGACGACCCCGCGCGCTGAGGCTCGCCTCACCCCCGACACGCAACGAGGGCGACGACCCGGGAGGGGGTCGTCGCCCTCGTCATGAGAGGACGGGCCGCGAAGGGAGGTTGCGGCGAGACGTTGTCCGTGGGGGGGCGGACAGGTCCCGGTCCCGCCCTGGCGGTGGCCTCAGCGGCCGCCGCCCGGGGCGACGCGGCACAGGCCACCGCAGCCCCAGCTGGTGTCGGCCTGGGCGGCCGGAGCGGTCAGGGAGAGCATGCCGACCGAGAGGCCGGTGGCAGCGAGGGTGACGGCGAGCGTGCGGAGGAGCTTCATGGGAGACCTCATCTGGTGCAGGGGGTCCACGTCTCGGGGGGAGAGTGGCGGGCGGGCGCCCGCGCGATCAGTGTGGGGCGCGGCGCGCGGACACCCACGCGACGCGCTGCCTCAGGAACCTGCATTGCGCGATGCTGCAACCGGACCCGCCCGGTCCCGGGGAGTCGCGGGGAGGAAGCCGGGCCGGAGCGGCCCGGAAATGGCGATCGGCCCCTCTCGATCGAGAGGGGCCGACCTGCTGCGGAGGCGGAGGGATTTGAACCCTCGATGGGGTTTTAGCCCCAAACCCGCTTAGCAGGCGGGCGCCATAGACCGGACTAGGCGACGCCTCCCCGACAGCGGCCACAGGCTACCCGGCCCGGGCCTGCCACGACCAATCAGCCCGCCGATCGGCACGTCGACCGGCCGCCGAGCCGCCGCGGACCAGCTCTCCGGCGGCGCTCCTCAGACGAGCGGGCGGTGGCCCTGGCCGCGCTGGAGGTGCTCGCGCAGCTCGTGCACGAACGCCTCGCGGTCCACGGCGAGGGCGCCGACGGGGATCGTCGTCGTACGGCCGTCGCGCAGGCGCAGCACGACGCACGGCAGGCCGCGCGGGCTCGCCGCGACGGCGTCCTGCACGTCGCGCCACCCGGCCTCGTGGGCGCCGGCGCCGCGGATCAGGCGCACCCGGTAGCCGGTCTCGTCGCAGCGCAGCACGTAGGCGCGCGAGCGCAGCCACCACGCGGTCCCGCCGAGGGCGACGGCGCCGACGAGCACGACGGCGAGGAGCACGGCCGTCGACAGGTCCGCGATCGCGACGAGCACCGTCGCCAGCAGGACGAGGAGCGCGAGGGCGACCACACCGAGCCCCACGAGGCGGGCGACCAGCGCCGGGTTCATCCGGTAGTACGTCGGGGACTGCTGCTCGGCGGGGGCGGTCATGGCCCCGATTCTCCCCCTCGTGCACGTCGGCCCGCCAATCCGTGCCGGGCCTGCCCGGCTCGGGCCACCACCGGGGCGAGCACCGCCTAGACTCTGCTGGCGCGGTCCTGCGGGACCCGCGTGGAGGGGTGCCGGAGTGGCCTATCGGAACCGCCTTGAAAGCGGTCGTGGGGAGACCCACCGCGGGTTCGAATCCCGCCCCCTCTGCCAGTCGGCCCGCGCCCCCGGTCTCCCGGCCCAGCGGCCCCCGGGAGCCCGGCGACTCAGCGCAGCTGCACCAGCACGTCGCCCTCCTGGACGACGTCGCCGGGTGCGACTTTCACGGCGACCACGGTGCCGGGCGCCTCGACGAGCACCGGGATCTCCATCTTCATCGACTCCAGGAGCACCACGGAGTCGCCGGCCTCGATCCGGTCGCCCGCCGCGACGTTCACGGTGAGGACGTTGGCCACCATCTCGGCGACGATCTCGGTCAGCTGTTCGCGTGCCATAACGGCGAACCTAGCCGTTACTTCCGGGTACTCCCGCACTCACAGCAGGGGGCTGGTGCGGGCCGGCTCCGGCCGCCCCGCGGTGGCCTCCTCGGCCCGACGGGCGCGACGGCCCCGGGGTCCGGTGAGGGCCAGGTCGGCCCGGATCACCAGGTAGCCCAGGACCAGGCCGACGAGCAGTCCGTAGGTGACCGACAGCCCGGCCTCGAGGTAGGTCGTGGCGGGGTTCATCAGCGCGTTCGCGACGGGGACGGTGGCCGCGACGCCGAAGGCGCAGACCCACCAGCCCTGGCGGCGCCGGGCGCGCATGTGGCAGCCCCAGGCCAGCGCGGGGATGCCCAGCACCGTCTCCAGCGGCCGCGGGAAGGCGCCCAGGTTGTCCCGGCTCCAGCGCACGCCGTCGAGCATCGACTCGATCAGCCCGGAGGCGCCGTAACGGCGCAGCAGCTCGGCGTACGCCAGCGTCACGGCGAGCAGCACCGCCCCGATCGCGACGGTCGCGGCACCGCGGCGCCCGAGGCCGTGCAGCCCGGCGCCGAGGCGGTAGACGAGCGCGAAGGCGCCGCCGAGCGCCAGCGCGAGGGTGACGTACTCGAAGCGCAGCAGGGTGATCGAGGGCTCGAAGGCGACGGTCGCCAGTGCACCGACCGCGGCGACGAGCACCGCGTAGGTGCACTCGCGCGCGGCCTCGAAGAACCGCCGGGTGGGCGTCGTGACCATCACGCCCAGCACCGCGGAGACCGCGCAGGTCAGCACAGCCGCGCCGGTGCGCAGGTAGTCCTCGTCGAGCACCAGCACCACCACGCCCACGAGCAGGGCGAGGGTGCCGAACACGATCGGGCGGCCGCCGGTGCGCGCCGCGAGCGCCCAGGTGTACGCCGTCGCGACGAGCACGGCCCCGATCTCGCCGAGGATCGCGGGCCCGACGGGGACCGTGCCGGCGACGAGCAGGCCGAGTCCGGTCAGGACGGCGACCGCCCAGACCCCGACCGGCAGCCGGGTGTCGCCGACGGTCGTCTCCATCGCGGCGTCCAGCGCCGTGCCGACCGCGCCCTCGTGCGGACGGGCCCCGCGGCCCCGGCCGGTCCGCTCGGCGGCCCCGGGTCCGGTGCGCCGCAGGCGCCTCCGGGGCTGCTCGGCGCGACGGCGGGGAGCGGCTCGGGACATGGGCAGAAAGGTTACAGACGCCGATTGGCCAGGGACGGGTTGGTACGCCGCGCCTCCTCGAGCACCTCGCGGTCCAGGGTCACGGCCAGCACGGCCGGGCCCTCGCCGGCCTCGGCGAGCACGTCGCCGAGCGGGTCGATCACCGCCGAGTGGCCACTGTAGCGCGGCCCGGGCTGCCCCGCGGCGGCCACGAAGACGGTGTTCTCGATCGCCCGGGCGCGCAGCAGGGTGCGCCAGTGGTCGACCTTGCGCGGTCCCGCGACCCAGGCGGCGGGGACCACGATCACCTCGGCGCCCGCGTCGACCAGCGCCCGCGCCAGCTCGGGGAAGCGCAGGTCGTAGCAGGTCATCAGCCCGACCCGCCAGCCGCCGACGGCGACCACGCAGGGAGCCGGCGGGCCCGCGGTGAGCCGGTCGGACTCGCGGTAGCCGAAGGAGTCGTAGAGGTGGATCTTGCGGTAGTCCGCGCGGGCCGCGCCGCGCAGGACCAGGGTGTTGAAGGGCCGCGCGGGGTCCTCGCCGGTCTCGAACATGCCCGCGACCACGCTGGTGCGGTGCTCGCGGGCGGCCTCGCCGACCGCGGTCGCGAACGGCCCGTCGAGCGGCTCGGCGTACCCGCTCACGTCGGAGCCGGGCTTGCCGAAGTCGCGGGCGAACGCCTCGGGCAGCACCACCAGCTCCACCGGGCCGTGCTCGCCGGCGCACGTCACCGCCTCCCCCACGAGCTCACCGAGCCGGGCCCGGTTGACGTCGGGCTCCAATGCGGAGGCCACCTGGACGAGGGCGATGCTCAGGGTGCTGGTCACCACCCCAGCGTGCCATCTCCGTGCGCCCGGCCGGGGTGGACGGCGGTGGGAGACTTCCGGCGTGCCCCTCGACGACGCCTCCGCAGCGGAACTGTGCGCCGTGCTGCTCGCCGGCGGCCGGGGCGCGCGCCTGGGCGGCGTGGCCAAGGCGACCCTCCAGGTCCACGGCCGCACCCTGGTCGACCGGGCCCTGGACGCGCTGCGCGACGCCGAGCCGGTCGTGGTCGTGGGCGACCCGGTCCCCACGGCGCGCGCGGTGCGGTTCTGCCGCGAGGAGCCGGCGTACGGCGGCCCGGTCGCGGGCCTGTTCGCGGGGCTCGACGCGCTGGGCGAGATGGGCGAGACGGTCGGCGGGCTGCCGCCGCTCCTGGCGGTCCTGGCGGTGGACATGCCGGCGGTCGACGCGGGCACCCTCGCCCGGCTGCGCGCCGGGGTCGGCGAGCGCGACGGCGCCCGGCTGGTCGACGACACCGGGCGCGGCCACCTGGCGCTGGTGCTGTCCACCGCGGCCCTGGGCGGCGTACGACCGCCGCCGGGCGAGGAGCACGGGATGGCGCTGCACCGGCTGCTGGCCCCGCTCGACCTCGCAGGGGTGCCCGCCGTCGGCCAGGAGCACCACGACATCGACACCTGGGCGGACCTGCCGCCGAGGTGACCCGCGGTGCCTGTGAGTCCGGGGCCGGGCTTGCGACACGCCGCGGTCGGCGGCGAAGGTGGGGGCGTGAACCTGCACGACTGGATCGACGAGCTCTGCGACATCCTCGACCTCGACGAGGCCGACATCGACGAGGGCCTGGTGCTCGACCTGGCCCGCGTCGTCGCGCACGCGGTCGAGCGGCCCGCCGCGCCGGTCACGTCGTACCTGCTGGGGCTCGCCGCCGGGCGCCAGGGGGCCGGCCAGGAGGGCGTCGAGGCGCTCGCCGCCCGCGCCCAGGTGCTGGCCGAGAGCTGGCAGCGTCCCGCCGGCGCGAAGGACCCCGACGACGTCGACGACCCGATCCCCGACGACAGCGGGGTGGACCACGTCGGCGAGGCCTTCGAGCGCTGAGCGGACCGGGGGTCCCTGGGGGCGGACCGGGGGTCCCTAGGGTGGGGCCATGCGTGCTGTGGTGGCGAAGGCCAATGGTGGTCCCGAGGTCCTGTCGGTCAGGGAGGTCCCCGACCCGGTCGCGGGCCCCGGCGAGGTGCTGGTCGAGGTCGTGGCGACGGCGGTGAACCGCGCCGACACCCTCCAGCGCCAGGGCCACTACCCGCCGCCGCCGGGCGCCTCGGACATCATCGGCCTGGAGTGCAGCGGCCGGGTGGCCGCGCTCGGCGAGGGCGTCGAGGGCTGGCACGTCGGCGACGAGGTGTGCGCGCTGCTCGCCGGCGGCGGGTACGCCGAGCTGGTCGCCGTCCCGGCGGGGCAGCTGATGCCGGTGCCCGCCGGCATCGACCTGGTGACCGCGGCGGCGCTGCCCGAGGTGGCCTGCACGGTGTGGTCGAACCTCTTCATGGTCGCCGGGCTCACCCCGGGCGAGGCGGTGCTGATCCACGGCGGCGCCGGCGGCATCGGCACCTTCGCCATCCAGCTGGCCCACCAGCTCGGCGCGCGTGTCCTGACCACCGGCGGCACCCCGGCCAAGCTGGGCCTGTGCGGCTCCCTGGGCGCCGACGTCACCATCAACTACCGCGAGCAGGACTTCGTCGAGGTGGTCCGCGAGCAGACCGACGCCCACGGCGTCGACGTCATCCTCGACAACATGGGCGCCAAGTACCTCGACCGCAACCTGGCGGCGCTGGCCACCGAGGGCCGCCTGGTGATCATCGGCATGCAGGGCGGCACCCGCGGCGAGCTCGACATCGCCAAGCTGCTCAACAAGCGCGCCGCGGTGATCGCGACCTCCCTGCGCTCACGGCCCACGGCCGACAAGGCGGCCATCTGCGCGGCGGTCGTCGAGCACGTCTGGCCGCTGGTGGCCGACGGCTCGGTGCGCCCGATCGTGCACGAGGTGATGTCCCTCGAGGACGTCGCCGCGGCCCACACGGTGATGGCCGAGGGCACCCACACCGGCAAGATCCTGCTGACCGTCTGCCCCCCCTACCCCGGTTGAGTCGAGGGTTCTGACGGTCGAGTCGGGCCTTGCTGACGGTTGAGTCGAGGGTTCCGTCCCCGGCGCCGCCATTGGCGCCGACTCGGCGCACCACAAGGGCCGACTCGCGCCGCCATCAGGGCCGACTCGGCGAAGGTCTGTGCCATGGCTCACCCCCTGGTCGCTAGCGTGGACCCATGAGCGAGCAGCCGAAGCCGGGCGAGCAGGACCAGCAGATCGTCGTCATCGGCCCCGACGGGCGGCCGATGGCCGTGCCGACGTCGGCCGTGGCGTCCGGTCCCGGGGGCCACGACGGCACCCACGCCCAGGGCGAGGACCAGGGGCACGACGACCAGGCCGGGGGCGAGCGCGCCCTGACCGAGCTGGTCGAGCAGCCCGCCAAGGTGATGCGGATCGGCAGCATGATCCGCCAGCTCCTCGAGGAGGTGAAGTCCGCGCCCGTCGACGAGGCCAGCCGCAACCGCCTCAAGGAGATCCACCGCTCCTCGATCGCCGAGCTCGAGCAGGGCCTCGCCCCCGAGCTCGTCGAGGAGCTCGAGCGGCTCACCCTGCCGTTCTCCGAGGACGCCACCCCCAGCGAGAGCGAGCTGCGGATCGCCCAGGCCCAGCTGGTCGGCTGGCTCGAGGGGCTCTTCCACGGCATCCAGACCGCGATCTACGCCCAGCAGATGGCGGCGCGGGCGCAGTTCGAGCAGATCCGGCGCGCCCTGCCCGCCGGGATGGTCGTGCAGCCCGGCGGCGTACCCGGCCAGGCGGGCCAGGCCGCGCAGGCCGGTCAGGCGGGCGCGGCCGCGGCGGACGCCGACCCGCGCTCGGGCGGCATGGGCGGCATGTACCTCTGAGCCCCTGCGGGCTCAGTACCTCTGAGCCCCTGCGGGCTCAGCCGTCGGAGCGGCGGCCCACCCAGCGCGCCAGCACCAGCCCGAGCAGGCCGACCAGGACCAGCGCGAGGCCGGGTGCGGCGGTGCGGGTGAAGTCCGCGGGCGCGTCGGCGCCGACCGGCTCGATGACGGCCTCGACCTCGCCGGGGTCCACGCTCGGCGGGGCGCCCTCGCCGTAGAGGTCCTCGACCGCGAGGACCAGCGCCGGGCGGGCGGGGGCGGTGCCGCCGCAACCGCGCGCGGTGACCCGGTCGTCGACGAGGCCGGCGAAGAAGACGTACTCGCTTCCCGTCGCCAGCCGGCCGAGCCCGCAGGGCTCGTCGGCACGCGACTCGGTGACGACCTCGAGCGCGATCTCGGTCACGGTGCCCTTGTAGACCGTCTCGACGGAGACCTCCTGGACCCACGTCCGGCCGCGGGCGGCGGACTGCTCGACGGTGCCCGTGAAGACGTAGCGGGCGGCGCGGGCGTCGGCCTCGGTGTCGGAGGGGGCGCACCGGCAGGCGGCCGCGGCGGGCGCGGCGCCGCCCACGAGGGCGACCGCGCCGGCGCCGAGCACGCCGAGGACCAGCAGCACCGTCGCGAGCAGGGCTGCCGGCCGGCGCAGGGCCGGGGCGGAAGTCAGGCTGCGGGACACGGCGTCATTCGACCAGATCACAGACCGAAGACACCAGCCAGCACCCGCGCGACGCCGTCGTCGTCGTTGCGCGGCGCGACCCGGCCCGCCGCGGCGGTCACCGTCGGGTGCGCGTCGGCCATGGCGTACGACGTACCGGCCCAGGTGAGCATCGGCAGGTCGTTGGGCATGTCGCCGAACGCGACGACCTCCTCGGCGCCGATCCCGAGCCGCGCGGTGAGCAGCTCCAGGGTCGAGGCCTTGGTGACGCCGGGCGCGCTGATCTCCAGCAGCGAGGTCGAGGAGGACCAGGTGATGACCAGGCTCCCGCCGAGGGCCTGCTCCGCGGCGTCCCAGAACTCCTGGGGCGCGAGCTCCTCGTGGCGGGCGAGCAGCTTGAGGGCGGGACGGTCGAAGAGCTCCTCCACGGGGGCGCGCCGCGAGCCGTCAGGCATCGGGTAGCGCTCCATGAAGTGCGGCTCGAGCCCGATGCCGGCGACGTCCTCGACGGCGTACGTCGTGCCGGGCACCGCCTCGCGCAGCAGCTGCGCGGAGCGCAGCCCCAGGTCGGGCTCGATGGCGCGCTCGAGGTCCACGGCCTTGCGCGCGACGTCCCAGACGAGGGCGCCGTTGGAGATGATCGCCAGCCCGTGGCGACCGACGTGCTCGAAGACGTCCTCGGCCCAGCGCAGCGGGCGACCGGTCACGAACACGACCGGCACGTCGCGCCGGTCGAGCTCGAGGAGCACGTCGCGGGTGTAGTCGGAGATGGTGCCGTCGGAACGGACCAGGGTGCCGTCGAGGTCGGTCGCGACCAGGCGCGGGAGGGTCGTCGTCATCGCAGCGGCCGCACCATCACGAGCTCGCCGTCCTCGGTGGCGCCGCGCAGCTCGGTGAAGCCGCAGGACGCCAGCACCTTGATGCTGGTCTTGTTGTCGGGCGCGACGCTGGCACGCACCCGGACGCCGACCCGGTCGCACTCCGCCAGCAGCGCGGTGAGCGCCTCGGTCATGAACCCCCAGCCGCGAGCCTCGGCGACCAGGCCGTAGCCGACCTCGACCTCCGCGACGCCGTCGGTCGCCGGCTCCGGGGGGCCGTAGAACCCGATCGAGCCGAGCACGGTCACCCCGCGCACCACGCTGCGCGGGCCCCAGGTGTCGCCGTCGTGCCACAGGGTCGCGGCGTCGACGTCGTCGCGGCGCGGGAAGTCGCCGTGCCAGCCCGGGCGCCGGCCGCCGCCGCGGATCGCCGCGACGTCCTCGGCCGTCCACAGCGGCAGGCCCAGGCGCGCGGTCCTGACCAGCACCGGAAGCGCGCTCACGCCGGGAACCAGCGCCCGATCTCCAGCGCCGCCCCGTCGTCGTACACGCTCGCGGCGACGTCGTCGGCCACGTCGATGACCGGCTGGATCGCCTGGCCCATCGCGACGCCACGACCGGCCCACTGGAGCATCTCGATGTCGTTGCGGCCGTCGCCGATGGCGAGCACGTCGGCGGCGTCCACGCCCAGCACCTGCGCGACGTGCTCCAGGCCGGAGGCCTTGGAGACGCCGACCGGCGCCAGGTCGAGCCACGCGGTCCAGCCGACGACGTAGTCGGTGCCGTGCAGGCCCAGGCCCTCGGCGAGCTCGACGAACTCCTCGGCGGTGGCGTCGGGGTCGCGGATGATCACGCGGCTGACCGGGCCGGAGACGAGCTCGTCGAGGTCGGTCACGATCATCTCGCCGGACAGCTCGCCCTCGGGGAAGTGCTTGGTCACCCGGTAGCCGAAGCCGCGCTCCTCCACCGCGACCAGCGCGGTGGGGTGCCGCTCCAGGATCGCCGCGACCGCCGGACCGGCGTCGAAGGTCTCCTCGTGGACCACCTCGAGCGGCGGGTAGCGGAAGACGACCGCGCCGTTGGAGGCGACCACCCAGAGCCGGTCGCGCTCCTCGCCGTGCAGGTCGAGCAGGTCAGCGATCCCGGTCATGCCGTGCGGGGAGCGCCCGCTGGCCAGCACGATGTGGGCGCCCGCGGCCAGGGCCCGGTGCACGGCGGCGTAGACGGCCGGGGAGATCTCCTCGTGGGTCGCGCCGAGGCCCTCGATCCACTTCAGCAGGGTGCCGTCGATGTCGAGCGCGACCATCTGGGGGACCCAGCCGTCGGGCACTGCCGGCTTGTCCTCGCGTCGGATCGAGGTCACTGCGCCACCGGCTTCAGCACCTCGAGCCCGCCCAGGTAGGGCCGCAGCGCCTCCGGGACGCGGACCGAGCCGTCGGCCTGCTGGTGGTTCTCCAGCAGCGCGACGATCGTGCGCGTGACCGCGCACAGGGTGCCGTTGAGGGTGGCGACCGGGCGGGTCTCGGTTCCCGACCCCGACGCGGCCGGGAACCGGCCGCGGATGTCGAGGCGCCGCGACTGGAACTCGGTGCAGTTCGAGGTCGAGGTGAGCTCGCGGTACTTGGCCTGGGTCGGGATCCACGCCTCGCAGTCGAACTTGCGGATCGCGGAGAGGCCGAGGTCGCCGGCGGCGACGTCGATGACCTGGAAGGGCAGCTCGAGCTTGGCGAGGAACTCCTTCTCCCAGGCCAGCAGTCGCAGGTGCTCGGCCTCCGCGTCGGCGGGGTCGGCGTAGACGAACATCTCGACCTTGTCGAACCAGTGCACCCGGAAGATGCCGCGGGTGTCCTTGCCGTGCGAGCCGGCCTCCTTGCGGTAGCACGGGCTGAACGCGGCGTACCGGCGCGGCAGCGAGGCGCCGTCGAGGATCTCGTCGGAGTGGTACGCCGCCATCGGCACCTCCGAGGTGCCGACGAGGTAGAGGTCCTCTCCCTCGATGCGGTAGACGTCGTCGGCGGCCTGGCCCAGGAAGCCGGTGCCGTCCATGGCGCGGGGCCGGACCAGGGCCGGCGGGATCACCTCGGTGAACCCGGCCTCGGCGGCCTGGTCGAGGGCCATCGCGACCAGCGCACGCTCGAGGCGGGCGCCGATGCCGGTGAGGAAGTAGAACCGCGCGCCGGACACCTTCGCGCCGCGCTCGACGTCGATGGCGCCGAGCAGCCGGCCGAGCTCGAGGTGGTCGCGGGGCTCGAAGCCCTCCGCGGCGAAGTCCCGCGGCTGCCCGAGCGTCTCCAGCACCACGAAGTCGTCCTCGCCGCCCGCGGGGGCGGCGTCCGCGGCGAGGTTGGGCAGCGCGTGGATCGCGTCGTTCCAGGTCTCCTCGGCCGCCTTCTGGGCCGCCTCGGCCTCCTTCACCTCGGCCGCGAGGGCCTTGGTGCGGGCCAGCAGCTCGGCCTTCTCCTCGCCGCTCGCCTGGGCGACCTGCTTGCCGAGGCTCTTCTGCTCGGCGCGGCGGGACTCGAAGGTCGCGATCGCGGAGCGGCGGGCGGCGTCGGCGCGCAGCGCGACGTCCACGATCTCGTCGGACAGACCCCGCTTCGCCTGGGCAGCGCGCACACGGTCGGGGTCGTCTCGCAGGATGCGTGGGTCGATCATGCGGCAAGGTTATCGGGGCGCCGTCGCCCACCTCACTCGCATTGTCGCTGGCGCGTCCCTGACGCCTCCCCGGCGTGCCCGCCCGGTCATACTGACCCGGTGCTGGATCGTCCTCGCCTGGTCCACCTGACCTGGGCCCTGCTCTGTGTCGCCCTCTTCTCCGGCATCGCGCTCGCCGCGGTCCAGGGCTGGGGGCCGGTCGGTGCCCTCGACAACCGCGGCGACCCCGCCCAGCAGTGGGCGGTGGACACGCCGTGGCTGCGGGTCCCGCTCCGGGCGGTCGAGGTGGTCTTCGGCACCGTCGGCATGATCGTGCTGACCGGGGTGCTCGCCGTCACGATGTTCCTCAAGGGCCACCGGCGCGCGGCGTACTTCAGCGTGGCGGTGATGGTCCTGGCCTCGGTCGCCACCACGGCGGTCAAGCTGACCGTGGGCCGTGAGCGCCCCGAGTGGCAGCTGGCGGAGGACCTGCTGACCACCAAGTCCTTCCCCTCCGGGCACGCCTCCTCGGTGGCGGCGCTGGCCGGGGTCTGCTTCGTGCTGGTCACGATGCTGGTGCGTCGGCGCAACGTACGGCGCCTGGTCGGCACGGCCCTGCTCGCCGTGGTGGTCGTGGTGTGCCTGGACCGGGTGCTGCTGGGCCGGCACTTCCCCACCGACGTGGTCGGCGGCGCGGCGCTGGGGCTGGCGTGCGTGCTGATCGGGCTCGCAGTGGTCAACCCGCTGCCGCGCAGCAGCGCCGCCAGCGTCGAGCCACTGCCCGAGGTGTTCGCCTCCACGCGCACGCTGCACGTGATCCTCAACCCGATCAAGGTCGAGGACGTCGGGCAGTTCAAGCACCTGGTCAGCGCGATGGCGACCGAGGCCGGCTGGTCGACGCCGGTGTGGCACCACACCACCGTCGAGGACCCGGGCACCGGGATGGCCGAGGCGGCGGCGGTCGCGGGCGCCGACCTGGTGCTGGTCTGCGGCGGCGACGGCACGGTGCGCGAGGTCTGCGCCGAGCTCGCCGGCACCGGGATCCCGGTCGGGATCATCCCCGCGGGCACCGGCAACCTGCTGGCCCGCAACCTCAACATCCCGCTCTACATCCGCTCCGCGATCGACGTCGGCCTCAACGGCCAGGACCGCGCCATCGACATGGTCGAGGTCGGCGGCGACGGCATCGAGGACACCCACTTCATGGTGATGGCGGGCATGGGCTTCGACGCCGCGATCATGGCCGGCGTCAACGAGGACCTGAAGAAGCGCGTGGGCTGGATGGCCTACGTCGTCTCGGGCGTGAAGTCGCTGATGTTCCCCGCCGTGCGGGTCGAGATCTCCGTGGACGGCGGCGAGTTCACCCGGCACCGCGCCCGGACCGTCGTGGTCGGCAACGTGGGCTTCCTGCAGGCCGGCATGCCGCTGCTGCCGGACGCGGTGATCGACGACGGCCTGCTCGACGTGGTGATCCTGCACCCCAAGAACTTCGCCGGCTGGGTGCCGCTGGCCTGGCGGGTGCTGGCCAAGCGCCGCCACACCGACGAGCTGGTCGACCGCAAGACCGGTGCCTCGGTCGTCATCCGGGCCGCGGTGGACACCCCCCGCCAGCTGGACGGGGACTCGATCGGGCTGGGTCGCGAGCTGCGGATGCAGTGCGTGCACGGCCGGCTGCTGGTGCGCGTGCCGCGCTGAGCCGGCGTTCCTCCACAGGACCGCGGAAGCACGGGACAGGCGCGCTCCGGGTCGGGCAGGGTGGGGTCCGCCGTCCCCCACCGTCCCGCCATCCGTCCGGAGGCCCGAGATGACCGCCCAGCTGATCGCCGCCGCCGTGGCCGCCCTCGTCGCCGTCGGGCTGGGATACCTCGCCCGTGCGGCCCGCGCTGATCGCCAGCGGCTGCGCGCCACCGAGACCTCCACGACCGCGACCCTGACCGCGCTGGCCGGCGCCGCGAGCGACGCCGCCGGCAGCCGCAGCTATGCCGAACGGGTCGAGCTGAGCGGCGTGGCGGCCCCCGGGCCGCAGGGGCTGCTGACCTCCGAGATCTCCGGCACCCCGTGCGTGTGGCACCACCACAAGGTGAGCCGGCGCTACCAGCGGCGCCGCAGGGACTCCGACGGGAACCACCGCAGCGAGACCCGGACCGAGGTGGTGACCGAGAACCGCAGCCGCGAGCCGTTCGTGCTGCGCGACGAGCACGGCGAGATCCTCGTGGTGCCCGAGACGGCGGTGGACCGCCCGCGCAAGGTCCGCAGCGAGTTCCGCCCCGAGAAGGGCCGGAACGGCCTCTCGATCGACATCGGCTCACTCTCCCTGAACCTGCCGTCCGGCGACGACACGCTGGGCTACGAGTACGAGGAGTGGGTCCTCACCCCCGGCACCCCGCTGTTCGTGCAGGGCGAGGCCACCGACCGCTCCGGGCGCCTCGAGGTCCGCGACTCCCTCGTCGCGCCGCTGGTCGTGTCGACCCGCACCGAGGAGGAGCTCCAGGCCGCGCACACCCGCCGCACCCTGCTCTGCGCCGGCGGCTCCGCCCTCGCCGCCGCCGTCGCCCTCGTCACCCTCGCCCTCGCCGTCCTCCCCTGACGCGTCCCCCACCTTCGCCGAGTCGGCTCTCGTGGTTGCGCGAGTCGGCGCTTGTGGTGCGGCGAGTCGGCCCTTCTGGTTGCGCGAGTCGGCCCTTGTGGTGCGCCGAGTCGGCGCTCGTGGCGGGCGTCGGTACGCCGCGGCGTACGAGCTCTCGACTGAACGCGTCAGAAGTCTCGACTCGACGCGCAGAAGTCTCGATTCAACGAGCGCTCAGCGCTGGGGGCGGGCGTGCTCGATCGCCTCGGTCTCCTCGGGGGAGAGCTGCTGCTCGCAGCGCCAGGCGGTGATCGACTTGGCGTAGGTGCGGGCCTCGGCGCGGCCGTGGATCGAGGTGAGCACGACGCCGTGGCCGGAGTCGTCGAGCAGCGCGAGCGACCACGACAGGTGGCCGCCCATGTCGCCGAAGGCGTCGTAGCGCACCACCGCGAGGTGGCGCAGCGCGTCGCGGGTCTCCGCGCGCAGGGCCGCGACCTCCTGGCGCAGCCCGTGCACGTCCTCGGGCAGGGCGTCGGCCGAGGGCCGCTGCCGGTCGGTCTGGCCGCGGCGCAGGGACACCACGGCGACGAGCAGGGCAGCGAGGGCGACGAGCAGCGAGATGACGGCGAGGAGGACCACGGCGCAAACCCTAGGCTGTGGGCGTGACCGATCCTCGACGCATCGCCTACCAGGGCGAGCCCGGCTCCAACTCGCACGCCGTCTGCGCGCAGCACTACCCCGACTGGGACACCGTCCCGTGCGCGTCGTTCGAGGACGTCTTCGCCGCGGTCACCTCCGGCGAGGCCGAGCTGGCGATGATCCCGATCGACAACTCCCTCGCCGGCCGGGTGGCCGACATCCACCACTTCCTGCCCGAGTCGGGCCTCTACATCATCGCCGAGCACTTCCTGCGGATCCGCTTCCACCTGATGGCGCTGCCCGGCACCACGCTGGACCAGGTCCGCACCGTGCACAGCCACGTCCACGCGCTCGGCCAGTGCCGCAAGATCATCCGCGAGCACGGCCTGACTGCCGTGATCTCCGGCGACACCGCCGGCGCGGCCCGCGAGATCGTCGAGGCCGGCGACCCCAGCCAGGCGGCGATCTCGCCCCCGATGGCGGCGCCGATCTACGGCCTCGACGTGCTGGCCGAGGACGTCGAGGACGAGGACCACAACACCACCCGCTTCGTGGTGCTGTCCCCGGACTTCGTGCGCGCCCCCGCCGGCAACGGCCCGGTCGTGACCAGCTTCGTCTTCAACGTCCGCAACATCCCGGCGGCGCTCTACAAGGCGCTCGGCGGGTTCGCGACGAACGGCGTGAACATGACCAAGCTGGAGAGCTACATGGTCGGCGGGGAGTTCATCGCCACCCAGTTCCTCTGCGAGGTCGACGGCCACCCCGACGAGCCCGGCCTCAAGCGGGCGCTGGAGGAGCTGGAGTTCTTCACCACCGACGTCCGCGTCCTCGGCGTCTACCCCGCGGACCCCTGGCGCGCCTGACTCGCCCTGACTCGCTCCTGACGCGGGCACCCTCCGAAGGCTAGGTTCGTCGACGTGGACGAGCCTGACCCGCGCACGGCAGACCTCGGCTTCGCCCGCGTCGACCTGGACCGGGTGCGGCGCACCGGCGACCCCGAGGTCGTGTACGGCGCGGGCAAGACCCCCGCGCAGGTCGTCGCGATCCTCGGCGCCCTCCACGAGCGGCACCCGGACCGCGCGGTGCTCGCCACCCGGCTCGGCGACGACGCGCTCGCCCGCACCGCCGATGAGCTGGGGGCGGTCGTGGACCCGCTCGGGCGCACCGCCACCCTCGGCCCGCTGCCCGACCCGCGGGGCACCGTCGCCGTGGTCGCCGCCGGCACCTCCGACGGCCCCGTCGCCGCCGAGGCGGCCACCACGGTGCGGGTCCACGGCGCGCGCGTCGACCTGGTCACCGACGTGGGCGTCGCCGGCCTGCACCGACTGCTGGCGGTCCGCGAGCGCCTCGACGCCGCCGACTGCCTGGTCGTGGTCGCCGGGATGGAGGGCGCGCTGCCGTCCGTGGTCGCCGGGCTCAGCGGCGTACCGCTCGTGGCCGTGCCGACCAGCGTCGGCTACGGCGCCTCCCTCGGCGGGATCGCGGCGCTGCTGGCGATGCTCAACTCCTGCGCGCCCGGCGTCACCGTGGTCAACATCGACAACGGGTACGGCGCGGGCGTGCACGCCGCGCGGGTGGCCCGCGGGGCCCGCGGAACCGGCACATGAGGACCTGCTGGCTCGACGCCACCGCCGGCGCGAGCGGCGACATGCTGCTCGGCGCGCTGCTGGGCGCCGGGGTGCCGCTCGCGGTGCTCCAGGACGCGGTCGACGCGGTCGCCCCCGAACCGGTCGCGCTCACGGTCGAGGAGGTCACCCGCGGCGGCCTGGCCGCCACCCGCTGCCACGTGACGGTGCCCGACACCCGCCGCCACCGCACCTGGGACGACGTACACCGCCTCCTCACCGATGCCCCCCTCGACCCGGCGGTCCGGGCGCTGGCGACGGCGGCGTTCACACGGCTCGTCGAGGCCGAGGCGGCCGTGCACGCGACCGAGCCCGAGCGGGTGGAGCTCCACGAGGTCGGGGCCCTGGACGCGATCGCCGACGTCGTCGGGGTCGCCGCCGGCTTCGTGCACCTCGAGGTGGACCGGGTGGTGGTCTCGCCGGTCGGCGTCGGGCACGGCTGGGCCCGCAGCGCCCACGGACTGCTCCCGGTGCCGCCCCCGGCCGTCGTCGCCCTGCTCACCGGCGTCCCGTCGTACGCCGGGCCTCCCGGCGCCGCGGAGGGCGAGCTGTGCACCCCCACCGGCGCGGCCCTGCTGCGCGCGGTCGCCACCGGGTGCGGCCCGCAGCCCGCGATGACCACCCAGCACGTCGGGGTCGGCGCGGGCGCCCGCGACCCCGAGGGGCACGCCAACGTGGCGCGTCTCCTGCTCGGCACGGAGGAGCCCGCCGCCGGCGCGCCCGAGGTCGTCGAGGAGGTGGTCGTGGCCGCCAACGTCGACGACCTCGACCCGCGCGTCTGGCCCTCGGTGCTCGCCGCACTGCTGGCCGCGGGCGCGCTGGACGCCTGGCTGACGCCGGTGCTGATGAAGAAGGGCCGCCCGGCGCACACGGTCAACGCGCTGGTCCCGCCCGGGCTGCTCGGCGCGGTCGAGGAGGTGCTGTTCACCCACACCTCGACCATCGGGGTGCGCCACCACGTGGTCGGCAAGCGTGCGCTGGCCCGCGCCACGACCCACGTCGACCTCGAGGGTCACGAGGTCGGCGTCAAGCTCGCCCGGCTCGGGGAGCGGGTGGTCAACGCCCAGCCCGAGCTCGACGACGTCGCCCGGGCCGCGGCCGCACTGGGGCGCCCGCTCGCCGAGGTGCTCGCCGACGCGCAGGCGCTGGCGCGGGGGCTGCTCGACCGGCGCTGAGGGTCTCGACGGGCTCGACCCACGAACGCACGAGACCGCGCGGGGCCGGTGGCTAGGGTCTGCGCATGGCAGCGACGGCGTACCCCGAGGCCCCCGGACCCCGCGCACCCCACGGCGCCGACAGCGAGGTGGGGCGGCTGCGCACGGTGGTGCTGCACCGGCCCGGCGCCGAGCTGCAGCGGCTGACCCCGCGCAACAACGACCGGCTGCTGTTCGACGGCATCCCCTGGGTGGCCCGTGCACAGGAGGAGCACGACGCCTTCGCGGAGGCGCTGCGCGGGCGCGGCGTCGAGGTCCTGCACCTCACCGCGCTACTGACCGAGGCGCTGGCCGCCGAGGAGGCGCGCGAGCGCGCGATCACCACCGCGCTCGACGGGCGGCACCTCGGCGACACGCTGCGCGCCCACCTGGCGGCGTACCTGCGCGACGCCTCCCCCGAGGAGCTCACCACCCACCTGACCGCCGGCATCCGCAACGACGAGGTGCGCGGCGTCTTCGGGCTGGTCACCAGCCTGCTGGCCCACGACGACTTCCTCGTCGACCCGCTGCCCAACCTGCTGTTCACCCGCGACTCCAGCGTGTGGGTGCGCGACCGGGTCGCGGTGACGTCGCTGGCGATGCCGGCCCGCGCCCGCGAGACCCAGCTGACCGAGCTCGTCTACACGCACCACCCGCGGTTCGCGGGCACCCCGACCGTGCACGGCTGGCAGCACGAGCACGTCGAGGGCGGCGACGTGCTGCTCCTCGCGCCCGGGGTGATCGCCGTCGGCGTCGGGGAGCGTACGACGCCGGCCGGGGTGGAGCGCTTCGCCCGCCAGGTCTTCCACGCCGGCCTGGCCACCACGGTGCTGGCCGTGCCGATCGCGCAGGAGCGGGCCACGATGCACCTCGACACGGTGTGCACGATGGTCGACGTCGACAAGATCGTGATGTACCCCAACATCGCCGACTCGCTGCGTGCCCACGCGGTGACGCTGGCCGAGCCCGCGGAGCGCGAGGCCGACCAGGTGCTGCACGTGGGGCCGCCCGAGCCGTTCATGGTTGCCGCGGCGAAGGCCATGGGGATCGACACCCTGCACCGCATCGACACCGGCCTGGACCCCGTGACCGCCGAGCGCGAGCAGTGGGACGACGGCAACAACACCCTGGCCATCGCGCCGCGCGTCGCGGTCGCCTACGAGCGCAACGTCGAGACCAACGACCGCCTCGAGGCAGCCGGGATCGAGGTCGTGCGGATCGCCGGCTCCGAGCTCGGCTCCGGGCGCGGCGGCCCGCGCTGCATGAGCTGCCCGGTCGCGCGCGACCCGCTCCCGCTCGGCTGAGGCGGCCACGGGCCGATACGCGCCCTGGACACCCGCCGTAGGAGTCCGCGAGGATCCGGCGCGGGGAGGAACACCGCACGACCGCACCGGAAGGTTCGCATGACTGCCACGTTCTTCGACGCGTTCAGCCCCCAGGAGGTCGCCCGGATCAGCGCCGCCGGGACCCACCTCACGCTCCCCGCGGGCTGGTCGCCCATCTGGGAGCAGACCCCCGCCGACAAGGCCTACATCCTGCTCTCCGGCACCGTCTCGATCCGGCGCCACGGCCAGGAGATCGCCCGGCTCGGCTCCGGCGACATCGTCGGCGAGAGCGCCATCGTGGGCCGTCAGCTCCGCACGGCGACCGTGGTCGCGCTGACCCCGCTGGAGCTGATCCACCTCACCACCGAGGCCGTGCAGCGGCTGCGCGAGGAGATGCCGCGCTTCCGCGACGCGATCGACGCCGTGGCGGCCGCGCGCCTGCGATGAGCGAGCCCGGGGACCGGGCCGCCCTGGAGGCGGTGGAGGGGATGCTGCTCGGCGCCCCGGCCACCCTCACCCGGGCGCAGGTCGCCGACCGGGCCGGGGTCGACCTCGCGGTGGCGCAGGAGCTGTGGCGGCTGATGGGCTTCGCCGACGTGGACGACGCGGACGTGGCGTTCACCGAGGCCGACGTGCAGGCGCTGCGCGACACCGAGCGGCTGGTCGCGCTCGGCGTCCTGGGCCCGGAGCGGCGCGCCGCGCTGGTGCGCACCTGGGGGCGCAGCTACGCGCGTCTGGCGGAGTGGCAGACCCGGCTGCTCACCGAGGTGGCCGCCGACGGCGCCGATCCCGCCGTTCCGGACCGCGCCGGGCGCTCCGGCCGGACCGACGCCGGGCTGGGGGCGCTGGCCGGCCTCGCAGAGGAGGTGGTGCCGCTGGTGGAGTCGCTCCAGGGCTACGTGTGGCGCCGCCACCTCGCCTCCGCCACGGCCCGCACGCTCGCCGCGGAGCCGGCCGCCTCGCCGGTGAGCGACCAGACGGTCTGCTTCGTCGACATCGTCGGCTACACCCACCGCAGCCGCGCCCTGAGCGAGCGCGGGCTGGCCGCCTGGCTGGAGCGCTTCGAGGAGACCTGCGCCGACACGGCCCTCGACCACGGCGCGCGGGTGATCAAGAACATCGGCGACGAGGTGCTGCTGGTCGCCGACACGGCCGCCTGCGCCGCCGAGGTAGCCCTCACCCTCACCGCGCGGGGCGCCGACCCGGACGACGACTTCCCCGAGGTCCGCGCCGGCCTGGCCCACGGCCCGGTGCTCAGCCGGCTCGGTGACGTGTTCGGCGAGGCGGTCAACGTCGCCGCCCGGCTCACCGCGCTCGCGCGCCCGGGGACCGTGCTGGTGGACTCCGGCGCCCGGGCCGCGCTGGACGGATCACCCGACGAGGCGGCGGCCCCCGACGGCGCCGGTGGCGAGGCCCTCGACGAGGCCGGCGCGGAGCCGGCGGCGTACTCGCTGCGGCGGCTGCGCCGGGCGTCGGTGAAGGACTACCCGCGGGTGGGTGCCTGGGTGCTGCGGCGGGCCTGAGGCCGCGGGCGGCGTACCGGTCCCGGACATGGAAGGACCCGACCGGTGCTGACGGGGGGCAGACCGGCCGGGTCTTCTCCTAGGTTACGTACCCGTATCCACGGGAGCAAGATGAGCCCTCAACTACCGGATGGTGACCTGCCGGTTGGCCAGCCCGGAGCGCGCGGCGCGCTGCTCGGTGGTCAGCTCGGAGGTGTCCGCGAGCGCCTCGACGAGCGCGGCGCGGAACTCTGCCGCCGGGTCCTCCAGCGCCTCGGCGCCGGTGCCGACCTCGAGGTCCCACACCGGGGCGAGCAGGCCGTGGGCACGGAACATGCCGACCAGGCGCGAGCCCGGGACGAGCACGTCGCGGCCGGCCGCGTGCAGGCGCGCGAGCGCGTCGAGCAGCTGGTCCTCGGGCTCCGGCATCACCCAGCGCAGGTGCTCCTTGGGCCCCACGTTGGTCCAGTACGCCGCCTCGACCGAGGCCAGGCGCAGGGTCGGGTGCACCGACTCGTTGGCCTGCTGGAGCGCGGCCTCCATGCCGGAGGTGTCCTCGACGTCGGAGACCCAGTAGTCGAAGCCCTCGTGGACGGTGACCTCGAGGGTGTCGTTGGAGATCAGGTCCTGCAGCCGCGGGCCGGGGCCCGGGTCGGAGGTGAGGCCGACGATGCCGGGCTCGGCGTCGAGCGCGGCCAGCAGGACGGCGCCCAGGTCGCGCGAGGGGTCGCCGAAGGCGTGCTGGACCTGCAGGCCGAGCCAGATCTCGCCGCTGTCGCGGACCATCGCCGGCGCCGCCATCGGCAGCAGCGTGCACAGCCGCACCGCGCGGTCGGAGTCCTTGAGCGTCAGCGGGGCGGTCGCGGCCGGGACCAGCTCGCGCATCGCGACCACGTCGCACTCGCCGGGCAGGCCCTCGAAGGGACGCGCGACGAACGGGGTCGCGGCGCCGCCGGCCGCGCCGTGGCACGCCTTGTAGCGCTTGCCCGAGCCACAGGGGCAGGGCTGACGGGGGCCGACCTCGCCCTCGGCGAGCGGAGCAGCGTCACGGGCCTTGGTGCGGGACTTCTTCGCCATGGGGACTGAACCTACCGCTCCAGCAGCTCCCGCATGTACGCCGGGCGGTCGGTGATGACCGCCTCGACGCCGAGCTCGCGGCACAGCTCGAGGTGGTCGCGGGTGTTGACGGTCCACACGTTCAGCGCGTGCCCGGCCCGCACGATGCGCGGCCCGAGGCGGGGGTGGGCGACGAGCTCCTCGACGCCGGGCCCGAGCGCCCAGTCGCGCCCGACCACCCGGCGCAGCACCGGCCACTGCTCGGCGTGCTCGAACAGCATCACCAGCGGCACCTCCGGGACCAGCCGCTCGAGACGCTGCAGCGCGGTCCAGGAGAAGCTCATCACCCGCACCGGGCTGCCGGCGCGGTCCCAGCCGAACTCGCGCAGCAGCTCCGCGACCCGGCGCTCGACGAGCCCGCCGTACCGTGTCGGGTGCTTGGTCTCCACCGCCAGCTCGACGCGGCGGTCGTAGTCGGCGGCGACCTCGAAGAGCTTGCGCAGGGTCAGGACCCGGTGCATCTCCTCGTCGACCTCGGGCGCCTCGTCGTCGAGGTCGCCCCACGGGTTCTTCCAGGAGGAGAAGTCGAGCTCGGACAGCTCGGCGAGCTCCATCGTCGAGACCAGCCCGCGGTGGCGCGCCGTACGCCGGGTGTTGCGGTCGTGCACGCAGACCAGGTGGCCGTCGGCGGTCAGCCGGACGTCGCACTCCAGGCCGTCCGCGCCGGCGTCGAGGGCGGCGACGTACGCCGCGAGGGTGTGCTCGGCCTGCTCGTGGCTGGCGCCGCGGTGGGCGACGACCTGGGGGCGCATGGGGTCCATCGTGCCGTGCCGGGTCAGGCGTGCTCGCGCAGGTAGCGCCCGAAGTGCGGCACCGTGAAGGCGATCCGGCCGCGCTCGCCGGAGTAGATCAGCCCCTTCTTCAGCAGCGCGTCGCGTGCCGGGGAGAGCGACTGCGGGCGCTTGCCGAGCACGCTCGCGACGTCGGCGGTGGCGACCGAACCGACCACGTCGGCGTCGTCACCGGCCGCGTCGGCCATCGCGCGCAGGTAGTCGCGCTCCCCCGGTGTGGCGCGCTCGTAGCGCGACCCGAAGAACCCGACCGCCAGCTCCCGCTCCGCCTCCGGCGCCGCGACCGCGACGTCCTCGGCGGTGATCGGGCTGCGCGGGGCGTGGTCCCAGACCGCCTTGCCGTAGGCCTGGATGAAGTACGGGTAGCCGCCGGTGGCGGCGTACATCGCGGTCAGCGCGTCCTCGGTGAAGACCGCGTCCTCCTCCATCGCCGGCGTGGTGAGCGCCCGGTCGGCCTCCTCGCGCGCCAGCCGGTCGATGCGCTGGTAGGAGAAGAGCCGCTCGGAGTAGGACTTGCTGGCCGAGAGCACCGCCGGCAGGTGCGGCAGGCCCGCACCGACCACGATCACCGGCAGGCCGGACTGGCTCAGCTCGTGGCAGGCGGCGCACAGCGCGGACACGTCGTCGGGGCCGAGGTCCTGCATCTCGTCGATGAAGACCGCGATCCCCCGGCCGGTGTCGCCGGCCAGCCCGCCGAGGTCGGTGAAGAGCTCGACGAGGTCGATCTCGATGTCGCCGGAGTCGGCCCGCCCGCGCGCCGGCGGCACGTCGATGCCCGGGCTCCACTGCTCGCGCAGCTTGGCGCCCGGTCCCGCCTCGCGCTGGGCGAAGGCGCGCAGCACGCCGAGGACGTGGTCGGACTCCTCGCCCACCGGGTGGCCGAGCTCGCGGATCGCCTGGTGCAGCGCGGAGGACAGCGGCCGGCGCAGGCCCTGGTCGGGGCGCGCCTCCAGCTTGCCGGTCCCCCAGCCCTTGCGGACCGCCTGGGAGCGCAGCGCGTTGAGCAGCACCGTCTTGCCCACCCCGCGCAGGCCGGTCAGCACCAGCGAGCGCTCCGGGCGTCCCCGCGCGACCCGTTCCAGGACGACGTCGAAGGCGCGCACCTGGTCGTCACGACCGGCCAGCTCGGGCGGGCGCTGGCCGGCGCCGGGGGCGTACGGGTTCCGGATCGGGTCCACGATCAGACCGTATCGGCGTGTCTAGGTGCCGTCCTAGATTTGGGTAGCGAGTCGCAGAGGCGGTTCGCCGGGGTGTGGCCGGGCGGGGTGGGACGGCGGCCCGCGGCCAGCTGTCGCGGTCTTCGAGGCCCCCTCCCGGCCCCCGCCCGTCACCTAGACTCGCGGGGTGCCCGAGCTGCCGGAGGTGGAGGCGCTGGCCCTGGACCTGCGGGGCCGGCTGGCCGGGCGCGCCATCGCGAAGGTCCACGTCGCCGCGTTCAGCGCGCTGAAGACCTTCGACCCGCCGCTCTCCGCGCTGGAGGGCACGCTCGTCGACGACGTCACCCGGCACGGCAAGTTCCTCGACATCGACGCCTCCGGGCTGCACCTGGTCCTCCACCTGGCCCGCGCCGGCTGGGTGCGCTGGCGCGACGAGGTGCCCGCGCTGCCGCCCAAGGCCAGCAACAAGTCGCCGCTCGCGGTGCGCATCGTGCTCGACGACGACAGCGGCCTGGACATCACCGAGGCCGGCACCCGCAAGAGCCTGGCGATGTACGTCGTGCGCGACCCCGCCGACGTACCCGGCATCGCCTCGCTCGGCCCCGACCCGCTGTCGGAGGAGTTCACCGTCGAGACGCTCGGGGAGATCCTCCAGCGCGAGGGGCGCAAGCAGGTCAAGGGCGTGCTGCGCCACCAGGGCACCATCGCCGGCATCGGCAACGCCTACTCCGACGAGATCCTGCACGCCGCGCGGATGTCGCCGTACAAGCCGGCGAGCAGCCTCACCGAGGACGAGCTCGCCACGCTGTACGCCGCGATCCGCGACACCGTCGGCGCCGCCGTGGAGCGCTCCCGGGGCCTGGCCGCCAGCGAGCTGAAGGGCGAGAAGAAGAGCAACCTCGCCGTGCACGGCCGCACCGGCCAGCCCTGCCCGGTGTGCGGCGACACCGTGCGCGAGGTCTCCTTCGCCGACTCCTCGCTGCAGTACTGCCCGACCTGCCAGACCGGCGGCAAGCCGCTCGCCGATCGGCGGATGTCGAAGCTGCTCAAGTAGCAGCGGGTGAGCCAGGCCGGCGATCAGCCCGTGGCGTACCCGAGGATCACCGCGAGCGCGATCACAGCGGTCTCGGAGACGACGAGCAGCAGGGACAGGTAGCCGACGACCAGGCCGGTCCGTCGGTACGCACGCGCAGCACGGGGCATCGCGTCGGCTGCCGACCCGCACGCGGCGGCGGCGAGCCCGCCTCCCAGCGCGATCAGCGCGACGACCATGGCGACGATCGCCAGGGGGCCGAGCGCGACGACGTCAGGCTCGAACCGGCCCCAGACGGCCAGCAGTGCCGGAAGCCCGACGAGGAACGCGACGCAGGAGACGATGGCGGCTTTGGCGACGCTGGCAAGTTCCTCGCCCTCCTCCACGTCGCGGTGGCGCCGGGCGTGATCTCCGGTCATGGTGCGAGTATCCCCGACGACGTCGGTTCCACTCACTCGAACCTCCCGTGGAACACGGCGTCGATCTCGCAGGACTGCCGCGAGTCCTCGGTCGAGGCAGCGACTCAGGCGAACAGACGTCACACCCCGGTCGCGCGTGGGCTCAGGTCCCGGCGGCCGTCCCGACGACCGCGCTGCGCCGCTCGAGGAGCACCACGTCGCACCGCTGCCCGGCGAGCGGCCCGTGGGTCATCAGCCCGACCCGCTCGCGGGTGCCGACGACGCGGAACCCACAGGCGCGGTGCAGCGCGAGGCTGGCGACGTTCTGGGGGAAGACCCCCGCCTGCACCGTCCAGATCCCGGCGGCCTCGGTGGAGGCGACGAGGCCGTCGAGCAGGAGGCGGCCGACGCCGCGCCCCTGGGCGGCGGGGTGGACGTAGAGGGAGTGCTCGACGACCCCGGCGTACACCCGGCGCGTCGAGGTGGGGCTGACCGCCGCCCAACCGAGCACGGCGCCGTCGCGGTCGAGCGCGACGAGGCGGTGCGCGGGCAGCTTGGCGCGGTCGAACTGCTCCCAGGTCGGCGGCTCGGACTCGAAGGTCGCCTGGCCGGTGGCGATCCCGGCCCGGTAGATCTCCTCGACCGCCGGCCAGTGCTCCACGGTGAGCGAGGCGAGGACGAGTGCGTCGCGGTCGCGGTGCCCGTCCTCGCCCGGCGTCCTGCGAGGCGTCGGGTCGGTGGAATCGGCTCCCACGGTCCTCCCCTTCCCTACGAGCGAGCGAGAATTATCTCGATATCAAGATACTCCTGCGGTCGGAGGTCGGGACTTGCGCCCGCACCCCACCCGCCGCCGATCATGGAAGCTCGAGTCCCGCCCGCCGTTCCCATACGAAAGTTGGCTCCCGTGATCCCCACCGTCTCCATCGACGGCGTCCCGAACCCGCTCCCCGAGGGCCTCGCCGTCCTCGACGTCCGCGAGGACGTCGAGTGGCAGCACGGCCACATCGAGGGCGCCGTGCACATCCCGCTGATGGACCTGCCCGCTCGTCTCGAGGAGGTGCCGGACGAGCAGGTGCTGGTGGTCTGCCGGGTCGGCGGCCGCTCCAGCCAGGCGGTCGGGTGGCTGGTCCAGCAGGGCCGCGACGTGGTCAACCTCGACGGCGGCATGTACGCCTGGGCCGACGCCGGGCGCCCGATGGTCAGCGAGAACGGCCAGGCTCCGCAGGTGGTCTGAGCGCGCTTCCGGCCCCACTGCCGGGTAGTTCGTGACCCCTGAGCCCCTACCGCTCACCGTCGTCGAAGGCCGCGGGCAGCGGCACCTCGAGCGCCGCAGCGAGCTGCGAGAGGTACGCCGCACGCGGGACCTCGACCACGCCGAGGGATTCCAGGTGCGGGGTCTGCCACTGCACGTCGAGCACCCGGCGCTCGGCGTGCTCGTCGCGCAGCAGGTCCACCAGGGCGACCAGCGCGACCTTCGAGGCGTCGCGCTCGCGGTGGAACATCGACTCCCCGGCGAACAGCCCGCCGATCGCCACGCCGTACAGCCCGCCGACCAGGCGGCCCTCGCGCCAGGTCTCGACCGAGTGCGCCCAGCCCAGCTCGTGCAGGCGGGTGTACGCCGTCCGGATGCGACGGTCGATCCAGCTGCCCGGGCGGCGCGGGTCGGCGCAGGCCTCGACGACCTCGGCGAACGCGGTGTCGACGCGGACCTCCAGGTCGCGCGCCGAGCGGCGCAGGGAGCGGGAGACCTTCAGTCCGTCGAGCGGGAGGACGCCGCGCTGCACGGGGCTGAACCAGTACATCGGGTCGCGCCGCGAGCCCGGCATCGGGAACAGCCCCCGGCGGTACGCCGCCAGCAGGGTGCCGGCGTCGAGGTCGGCGCCGACCCCGACGAGGTCGTCGTCGGGGTCGAACCGGTCGGGGTCCGGGAAGGTCCACGCGGTCGGGGGCGGTTCGACGGGCACGCAAGGGACGGTACTGCTCACCGCCGTCTTCGTAGGATCGCGGGCATGGGTGTGACATGGGGATAAGGAAGTCGATGGCGTTGTCGCTGGGCCGCCAGCTCGCCCCGCGCGCGATCAGCGCCGCACCGGGGCTCACCGCCTCGTTCGTGCGCGAGGCGCTCCAGCGCGCCATCCACGGCGCCGGCCCGCTGCCGGGCGCCGTGCGGGCGGCCGAGAGCGCGCTGCGCGGGCAGGGCGGCGACGTCGACAAGGCGGTGCGGGCCGTGATCGACGACCACGTCCGCTACGCCGGGGCCCAGGGCTTCCTCACCAACGTCGGCGGCCTGGTGACCGCCGCGGTCGCCATCCCCACCAACGTCGCCGGGCTCGCGCTGGTGCAGTGCCGGATGATCGCGGTCATCGCCCACCTGCGCGGCCACGACCTCGACGACCCGCGGGTGCGCAACGCGGTCATCACCTGCCTGATCGGCGGCGAGGACGTCGACAAGCTGGTCGGCCAGCGCAAGCTGCCCGCCCCTCCGATGGCGCTCGCGACCGCCCCCGTGCACGACCCCGACCTCGACAAGGTGATCGCCGCCGAGGTCACCGCCGCGATCATCGCCGGCGTCGCCGGCAAGCGGCTGGCCACCACCGTCGGGCGCCGGGTGCCCGTGGTCGGCGGCCTGGTGGGCCTCGGCGCCGACGGCTGGGCGACCTGGCGGGTCGGGCGCTACGCCGCCGGCGAGCTCCTGGCCCGCCCGCGCGCCCACGGCTGACTCCCGGGAGCGCTGGGCCGCGGATCAGCCGGCGTTCGCGATCGGGTGCGCCGGCCAGCGCGAGGCGTCCAGCAGCACCCGGTCGCCCAGCGGTGCGGCGAGCTCGACGGTGCCCGGCACCCAGGGGTTCGCCTGACAGGTGGCCGCACCGTCGATGGCGGCACTCGTCCAGGTGATCGTGACGCTCTCGTCGGTCTCCACCACCTCGGGGGTGCCCAGGTGCGGCCGCGGGTCCCGGGCGCCTGTGCAGCCCCCCTCGCGCAGCCGCAGGGAGAGCGTGGTCGAGGTCGGGTCCAGCTCGCGCGCGGCCCGGACCTCCACCCGCTGACGTCCCGGCTCGGGCACTGGCGCCACGATCCGGCAGTCGCCCCAGCCGGAGGCGCGCCACTGCTCGCCCTCGCGGCGCAGGGTGACGACCTGGCCGTCCGGCGCGGGGCCGTTCGCGTCCCAGGCACCGGTGGCGACGGTGGCGTCGGTCGGGCTCTGGTCGAGCACGAACCAGTCCGCGTCCGCGAGGTCGCCACTCCTCAGTGCCGCCGGGGCGTCGATCCCGGCGTCGGCAGCGAGCTCCTCGAGCGCCCCGGCGAGGGCGTCCCGGTCGACGGGCTCGATGCCACCGTCCATCGCCGACACCGCCCAGCCGGGCGACTGGCCGAAGCAGCCGACCCAGGTGTCCCCCTCCGGGTCGGCGTCAGTGCTCGACGGCCCCTCCGACCCGCCTGCGTCCACGCGGGCGGCCGGACCGACCGTCGCGGTGCCGCAGGCGAGTGTCGAGAGCAGCACCGCAGGCACCAGGGCGAGGCGGGCGAGAGTACGCCGGGACACGGTCATGCCCGGTGCGACGAACCGCGCCGCGCCGCGGTTCCGGGTCGCCGCCGAGGACCAGACCGCCTCAGTCGCGCAGCTTCTCCGCCTGCAGCTTGATCCGGCCCGGCAGCCGCCGGGAGGGGTCGGTACGGCGTACCGCCTCCTCGGTGAGGACCAGCACCGCCTCGAGCGCCGCGTCGAGCTCCTCGCGGGGGCGGGCCCGGTCCGGGTTGCGCCACCGGGCGCCCTCGGCGGGGCGCACCGGGCGCAGGTCGGCGACGTCGCCGACGACGTCGACGCCGCTGGCCTCGATCCAGTCGATCCAGCGCTCGCTGGCCTCCTCGACCCAGTCGAAGTGCTGCGGGCCCAGCCGCACCGGCTGGGAGTCGCGGTGCACGAAGCTGTCCTGCGCGACCAGCTCGCGGATCAACCGGTCGTGGTCGTACTCGCGGCGGGTGGCCAGGCCCATGCGCTTGTTGATCCGGCGCAGCACCTGGGTCTCCGCGACCCCGAGGGACTCGTTGCGCTGCTCGGGGTCGCGCGGCGCCCAGTCCGGGTCGATGCCGAAGACCCGGCAGTAGCGGCCCCACAGGTCCTCGCCGGGCGCGGTGACGGCGTCGCGCTGCGGGACGGTGACCACGTGCACCTGCTCGGGCGGCAGCCCCGCCGACCAGCTGTTGAGCACGGCCGGCAGGTCGAATGCCTGGGCGAAGAACGGACGGCCCTCGCGATAGCTCTTCAGGAACCGCCCGAAGCGCCACGACTGGCCCTGCTTGATGCTCTCCTGCCACGCGGCCGGCAGCTGCCGGGCCAGGTCGCGCGCGGAGTAGACGATGTGGATCTCCGCGCCCCCGGCGCCCAGCTCGCGCTTGGCCTTGGCGATCTTGTCGGCGCTGGCCGGGGCCAGGATCTCGTGGCTGATGACCACGGTGCCGCTGTGGCGGCGCACCCGCTGCACGAGCGCGTCCCAGTTGCCCGACGCGTGCCCGGGCGGGCCGCCCCAGTCCTGCTCGAGCAGGTCGAGCGCGGCGCGGAAGTGGAAGATGTCGGGCCGCACGAACGGGCCGCGGCCGGGGACGTAGACGCCGTGGCCCGCCAGCGAGCGCGCGTTGGCGCCGAGACGCCGCTGGAGGTAGGTCGTCCCCGTCTTCGGTGCGCCGATGTGCAGGTAGACGCGGCGTTTCGGGGAGCTCACCCGCCTGATTGTGCCAGTGCCCGTACGACGGCCGACGGGCTCGGTCGGCCCAGGTGCGCGGCCATCCACGTGCTGGTCGCGACGAGCGCGTCGAGGTCGACGCCGTGCTCGATGCCCAGGCCCTCCAGCAGCCACACCAGGTCCTCGGTCGCGAGGTTGCCGGTGGCGCTGTGGGCGTAGGGGCAGCCGCCCAGCCCGCCGGCACTCGCGTCGAGCGTGGTGACCCCGGCGCGCAGGGCGGCGTGGGCGTTGGCGAGGGCCTGGCCGTAGGTGTCGTGGAAGTGCATCGCCAGCCGCTCCACCGGCACCCCGGCGGCGCCGAAGGCCTCCACCAGCGCGGTCACGTGGGCGGCGGTGCCGACCCCGATGGTGTCGCCGATGCTGAGCCGGTCGGCGCCGAGGTCGAGCAGCCGGCGTCCGACGGCGACGACCTGCTCGACGGGCACCGCTCCCTCCCAGGGGTCCCCGAAGCACATCGAGACGTACGCGCGGACCTCGAGCCCGGCGTCGCGCGCGCGGCGTACGGTCGGCTCGAACATCGCCAGCTGGCCCTCCAGCGAGCGGTTGAGGTTGCGCTGGGCGAAGGTCTCGGTGGCCGAGCCGAAGATCGCGACGTGGCGACAGCCCAGCTCGAGCGCCCGGTCCAGGCCGCGCTCATTGGGCACCAGCACCGGCAGGTCGCGGGCCGCGTCGCCGAGGTCGGCGGTCAGGGTGCTCAGCAGCTCCGCGGCGTCGGCGAGCTGCGGTACCCAGCGCGGGTGCACGAAGCTGGTCGCCTCGACGACCGGCAGCCCGGCCGCGAGCAGCCGCCGGCAGAACTCCGCCTTGACCTCGGTCGGCACCAGCGCGGACTCGTTCTGCAGCCCGTCGCGCGGCCCGACCTCCCAGATGGTCACCCGCTCGGGCAGCGCGGGGTCGCGGACGGTCATCGGCAGCGGTCGCGAACCAGTCGGGGTCACGGCGCTCCCTCCTGTCCCTCTGGTTCCACGTGGAACAACGGCGTCCCGAGCGGGACCTGCGTCCCCACCACCGCGTCGAGGCTCGCGACCGTGCCGGCGAACGGCGCGCGCAGGGTCAGCTCCATCTTCATCGCCTCCATCATGCCCAGCGCCTGGCCCTCGGCGACCTCGTCGCCGACCGCGACGCTCACCTCGAGCACGGTGCCAGGCATCGGCGCGAGGACGATGCCGTCGGCCACGGCGGCGCCCCGGTGGGCGGCATCGTCCTCGGCGAGCACGAACCGCTGGCCGTGCCAGACGACCTCGGTGGCGTGCCGGCCGCGCAGCACCCAGCCGTCACCGTGCTGGAACGAGCCGACCCGCTGCAGCCCCGCCGTACCGGCGGGCGGGGCGCACCAGCCGTGGAAGGAGAGGTCGTGGCCGTGCTCGATCAGCGGCCCGCGGACCCCGCCGAGGCGGAAGCCGTCGGGCTGCCAGGGGCCGCGCGGCTCCTCATCCAGCGCCCGCTGCAGCGCGATGCCGGCGAGCGCGCGGGCCGCCGCGTCGTCGGGCCGGGGCACCTCGTGCCGGTCGAGCCAGGCGGTGTCGACCGCGGCGTCGCGGAACTCCGCGGAGTCCACCAGCGCCCGCAGGAAGCCGGCGTTGGTCGTCAGGCCCGTCACGGCGGTGTGGTCGAGCGCCTCGACCAGCAGCTGGCGGGCCGCCTCGCGGTCGGCCCCGTGGGCGATCACCTTGCCCAGCATCGGATCGTACGCCGTGGAGACCACCTGGCCATCGGCGAGCGCGTGGTCGACGCGGACGAGGTCGTCGGGCCAGACCACGTGGGTGGCCGTGCCAGCCTGCGGCAGGAACCCGCCGAAGGCGTCCTCGGCGTAGACCCGGGCCTCGATGGCATGACCGTCGAAACGGACGTCGGCCTGGGCCAGCGGCAGCGGCTCCCCCTCGGCGACCCGCAGCTGCAGCTCGACGAGATCGAGGCCGGTGACCGCCTCGGTGACCGGGTGCTCGACCTGCAGCCGGGTGTTCATCTCCAGGAAGTAGAACTCGCCCGTGGCCTCGTCGAGCAGGAACTCCACCGTCCCGGCGCCGGTGTAGCCGACGTGGGCGGCGAGGTCGACGCCGGCCTGCCGCAGCCGCGCGCGGGTCTCCTCGTCCAGCCGCGGCGCGGGCGCCTCCTCGAGCACCTTCTGGTGGCGGCGCTGGGCGGAGCAGTCGCGCTCGCCGAGGTGCAGCACGGTGCCGTGGGCGTCCCCGATGACCTGCACCTCGAGGTGGCGGCCGCGCTCGACGTACCGCTCCACCAGCAGGGTGTCGTCGCCGAAGGCACTGCGGGCCTCGCGGGCCGCCGCGGCCCTCGCCTCCTCCAGGTCCGCGGGGTCGCGCACGATGCGCATGCCCTTGCCGCCGCCACCGGCGGCGGCCTTGACCAGCACCGGGTACGCCGTGGGGTCGGTCGGCTCGCCCCGCGGCACCACCGGCACGCCGGCGGCGAGCGCGACCTCGCGGGCGGCGTCCTTGCGGCCCATCGCGTCCATCACCTCGGCGGAGGGGCCGACCAGGGTGATGCCGGCCGCCTCCAGCGCCCGGGCGAGGGCGGCCCGCTCGGACAGGAAGCCGTAGCCGGGGTGGACCGCGTCGGCGCCGGCGGCCTTCGCGGCGGCGACCACGGCGTCCACGTCGAGGTAGCTCGCCACCGCCGTCGCGTCGTCGGCGGCGTGCACGTGCGGGGCGTCGAGGTCGAGGTCGGTGTGGATCGCGACGGTGTGGATGCCCATCCGGGCGGCGGTGCGCATCACCCGCAGCGCGATCTCGCCGCGGTTGGCGATCAGGAGGGTGCGGATCGGGCGCGGTGACTGGGGGTTCGGCTGATGGCTCATGTCCTCACATCCGGAAGACGCCGTAGGAGGGCGCGGGGATCGGGGCGTGGGCGGTCGCCGCGAGCGCCATGCCGAGCACCCGGCGGGTGTCGACCGGGTCGATGATGCCGTCGTCCCAGAGCCGGGCGGTGGAGTAGTACGCCGAGCCCTGCTCGTCGTACTGCTCGCGGATCGGGGCCTTGAACGCCTCCTCCGCCTCTGCCGGCCACTCCTCGCCGCGGGCCTCCAGGTTGTCGCGGCGCACGGTGGCGAGCACCGAGGCGGCCTGCTCCCCGCCCATCACCGAGATCCGGGCGTTGGGCCACATCCACAGGAAGCGCGGGTCGTAGGCGCGCCCGGCCATGCCGTAGTTGCCCGCCCCGAACGAGCCGCCGATCACGACGGTGAGCTTGGGGACCACGCTGCACGCGACCGCGGTGACCAGCTTGGCGCCGTCGCGGGCGATGCCGCGGTTCTCGTACTCGCGCCCGACCATGAAGCCGGAGATGTTCTGCAGGAACACCAGCGGGATGCCGCGCTGGTTGCACAGCTCGACGAAGTGCGCGCCCTTGAGCGCGGACTCGCTGAACAGCACGCCGTTGTTGGCGATGATCCCGACCGGGTGGCCCCACACGTGCGCGAACGCGCAGACCAGGGTCTCGCCGTAGAGCTGCTTGAACTCCGAGAACCGGCTGCCGTCCACGACCCTGCGGATCACCTCGCGCACGTCGTACGGCGTGCGCGGGTCGGTCGGCACCACGTCGTAGAGGGTCTCCGGGTCCTCCGCGGGCTCCTCGACCGGGCGCACCTCCCACGGCGTGGCGGGCGTGGACGGGAAGGTCTCCGCGATCCCCCGCAGGATCGCCAGCGCGTGGGCGTCGTCCTCGGCGAGGTGGTCGACGACGCCGGAGGTGCGGGCGTGGACCTCTCCCCCGCCGAGCTCCTCGGCGGTGACGACCTCGCCGGTCGCGGCCTTCACCAGCGGCGGGCCGCCGAGGAAGATCGTGCCCTGGTTGCGCACGATCACCGACTCGTCGCTCATCGCCGGCACGTAGGCGCCGCCGGCCGTGCAGGAGCCCATCACCGCTGCCACCTGCGGGATCCCGCGTGACGACATCTGCGCCTGGTGGAAGAAGATCCGCCCGAAGTGCTCGCGGTCGGGGAACACCTCTTCCTGCATCGGCAGGAACGCCCCGCCGGAGTCGACGAGGTAGAGGCACGGCAGGTTGTTCTCCAGCGCGATCGTCTGCGCGCGCAGGTGCTTCTTCACCGT
Source organism: Nocardioides sp. zg-DK7169 (assembly GCF_013155365.1). Classification (GTDB taxonomy): domain Bacteria; phylum Actinomycetota; class Actinomycetes; order Propionibacteriales; family Nocardioidaceae; genus Nocardioides. Next base: position 34,320 of record NZ_JABJRA010000010.1, on the reverse strand, counting down.
CACCGGGTAGTAGGTGCCGCCCTTGACGGTCGCGTCGTTGGCGACCACCACGCACTCGCGCCCCGACACCCGGCCGATCCCGGCGACCACGCCCGCGGCCGGCACGGCGTGCTCCTCCCCCGGCGCGCCGTACATCCCGTACGCCGCGAGCCCGGCGATCTCCAGGAACGGGCTCCCCGGGTCGAGCAGCCGGTCCACGCGGTCGCGCACCAGCAGCTTGCCGCGCGCGGTGTGCTTGTCGCGGGCCGCCTGCGACCCGCCGAGCCGGGCGGTCGCGAGCCGCTCGCGCAGCTCCTCGGTCAGCGCCCGCAGGTCGGGCCGTGCGTCGTCGGTCACCCCGCGAGGTTAGCGAACGTTAACCTCGCGGTCGACCCCCACTTCCTCCGCGAGTCGGGGCTAGTGGTTGCGCGAGTCGGCGCCAATGGCGAATTTCTCCACAGCGCCTGTGGACAGCTTCACCATTCGGGCCGACTCGGCGCACCATTCGGGCCGACTCGGCGTACGGTCCTCAGGCATGCGACTGAAGCCCGGACGGCCCGACCTGCAGCGGTACGCCGCGCGCTTCGACGTCCCCGCATCCGAGGAGCCGGAGCACGGGCCGGCCAGGCCGGGCGCTCGACCGACGATCACCTTCGCGGGGGTGTCCACGCTGCTGATCGACGACGGGGAGACCGCGCTGCTGACCGATGGCTACTTCAGCCGCCCCGGGCTGCTGCGCGTCGGGTTGGGCCGGGTGGCGCCGAACCCCCGGCGCATCGACGCAGCGCTGGGCCGGCTCGGCGTGAACCGGCTCGCGGTGGTCGCGCCGGTCCACACCCACATCGACCACGCCCTCGACTCCGCGGTCGTCGCGCAGCGCACCGGGGCGGTGCTGGCCGGCGGCGCGAGCGCGGCGTACGTCGGGCTCGGCGGCGGCCTGCCCCAGGACCGCCTCCACCAGGTGGAGCCCGGCCGGCCGCAGTCCTGGGGCGCCTTCACGCTGACCTGGGTGGAGTCCGCGCACTGCCCGCCGGACCGCTTCCCCGGGGCGATCACCGCGCCGGTCGTGCCGCCGGCGCGGGCCACGGCGTACCGCTGCGGCGAGGCGTGGTCGCTGCTGGTCGCCCACGCCAGGGGTCGGACCGCCCTGGTGCAGGGCAGCGCCGGGTTCGTCCCGGGCGCGCTGGCCGGCCACCGCGCCGAGGTCGCCTACCTCGGCGTCGGGCAGCTGGGCGTGCAGCCGGAGTCCTACCTCGAGGACTACTGGACCGAGACCGTGCGCGCGGTCGGCGCGCGCCGCGTGGTGCTGACCCACTGGGACGACTTCTTCCGCTCCCTGGAGCACCCGCTCCGCGCGCTGCCGTACGCCGGGGACGACCTGCACGTCACGATGGCCGCGCTCGGCCGGCTGGCCGCCGAGGACGGCGTCGCCCTGCACCTGCCGACGGCGTTCCGGCGCGAGGACCCCTGGGCCGACCTTCCAAGCGACTGACCGGGCCTCAGCTCACATGCCCTCGACCGGGCGGTAGCGCACCACGCTCACCCAGGTCGTCCAGAGCACCACCCCGACGACGAAGACGCCGACGCCCACCATGAACGGCCACCCCAGGCTCGGGTCGTCGCTGCGGGCGGCCGCGACCGTCACCGCCACCGCCCCAGCCAGGAACACCATCACCGCAGCCGCCAGGCCGTACAGGTCCGCGCGCAGCCGGCTCCGCGCCTCCGCCTCCCGCTCGGGCGTGGCCAGCCACCACTCCTTGTGGGGGAGGTTGACCAACCCGGAGCGCAGCGGCAGTCGGTCCATCAGCGCGGCCGAGCCGCCCAGGAGCAGCGCCAGCCCCGCGCCGACCAGCCCGAAGGTCACCAGGGCCTCGGTCCGTGAGCCCCACCGGTCGGGCTCGCCCGAGCCGGCGAAGTGCAGCGGCACCCGCGCCGGCAGCACGGCGGACGCCACCGCGATCGACGCCGCATACACGGCGATGGTCAACAGGAAGGCTCGTCGCATCGCCCCAGCCTCCCGCGGCCGCGACCCGGCGCACCGGGCGGGTCCCGGTGCAGACCGCTCACCCATCGGAACCCCTAAAGTCAACCTTTTTGCTCTACTTTACGCTGGTATCGGATCGAGGTGCCCCCACGACTGCCCACCGGCGGCGGAGCCCCTCCCACAGTCGACCAGGAGCTGACATGACCTACCGCCCCGAGACTCTCGCCGTCCACGCAGGCCAGGAGGTCGCCGACCCGACGACCAACGCCCGGGCCGTGCCGATCTACCAGACCACGTCGTACGTCTTCAACGACACCGAGCACGCCGCGAACCTGTTCTCGCTGGCCGAGCCGGGCAACATCTACACGCGCATCATGAACCCGACCCAGTCGGTGTTCGAGGAGCGGATGGCGCAGCTCGAGGGCGGGGTCGGGGCGCTCGCGACCGCGTCCGGCTCCGCGGCGATCACCTACGCGGTGCTCAACCTGACCTACACCGGCGACAACATCGTCGCGCTCTCCACGCTCTACGGCGGCACCTACGCGCTGTTCGCGCACACGCTCCCGCAGTTCGGCATCGAGGTCCGCTTCGTCGACCCCGAGAAGCCCGAGGAGCTCGCCGCCGCGGTCGACGAGAAGACCAAGCTGGTCTTCGCCGAGACCGTCGGCAACCCCAAGATCAACGTCGTCGACGTCCGCGCCTGGGCCGACGCCGCCCACGCCCAGGGCCTGCCGCTGATCGTGGACAACACCGCGCCCACGCCGTACCTCTCCCGGGTCTTCGACCTCGGCGCCGACGTCGCGGTCCACTCCGCCACCAAGTACATCGGCGGCCACGGCACCTCGATCGGCGGCGTCATCGTCGACGCCGGCAGCTTCGACTGGGCCGCCCACGCCGAGCGCTTCCCCGGCCTGACCCAGCCCGACGGCGCCTACCACGGCGTCGTGTGGACCGAGGCCGTCGGCAACCTGGCCTACATCATCCGGGCCCGCACGGTGCTGCTGCGCAACACCGGCGCCGCCTCGACGCCGATGAACAACTGGCTCTTCCTCCAGGGCCTGGAGACCCTCCACCTGCGCATGGAGCGCCACAGCTCCAACGCACTGACCGTCGCGCAGTACCTCAGCGACCACGACGCGGTCTCCTGGGTCTCCTACCCCGGCCTCGAGGACTCGCCGTACAAGGAGGTGGCGGACCGCACCTTCACCGGCAAGGGGTACGGCGGCCTGCTCAGCTTCGGGCTCAAGTCCGGGCGCGAGGGCGGCACCCGCTTCATCGAGGCGCTGGGGCTCTTCAGCCACCTCGCCAACATCGGTGACGCCAAGTCGCTGGCCATCCACAACGCCACGACCACCCACAGCCAGCTCACTCCCGAGGAGCTCCAGGCAGCCGGCGTGCCCGAGGACATGGTCCGCCTGTCCATCGGCATCGAGAACGTCGAGGACCTGATCGCCGACCTCGAGCAGGCGCTGGCCGCCAGCAAGTGACCGGATCGCTCGGCTACGTCGAGCAGCAGCGGGTCGTCCTCGCCACCGAGGACGACCCGCTGCTCCTGCGTGGCGGCGCCCGCCTCGACGAGGTCGAGGTGGCCTTCGAGACCTACGGCCGACTGTCCCCCGCCCGGGACAACGCGGTCATGGTCTGCCATGCCCTCACCGGGACCGCGCACGCCGCCGGGCTCCACCTCGGCGCCAAGAAGCGCGGCTGGTGGGACAACCTGATCGGCCCCGGCAAGGCGCTCGACACCGACCGGTTCTTCGTGGTCTCGGCCAACCTGCTCGGCGGCTGCTCGGGGACCACCGGCCCGCTCTCGCGCAACCCGGCCACCGGTACGCCGTACTTCCTGGACTTCCCGCTGCTGCACATGAGCGACCTGGTCGCGGTGCACCGCCGGCTGCTCGCGCACCTCGGTATCGAGAGGCTGTACGCCGCGGTCGGCGGCTCGCTGGGCGGCATGCAGGTGCTCCAGTGGGTCATCGACGACCCCGAGCAGATCGACCGCGCGGTGGTCGTGGCGGCGTCCTCGCGGCTGACCCCGGAGAACATCGCGTTCTCGTCGGTGGCGCGCGAGGCGATCATGAACGACCCCGAGTTCCACGGCGGGCGCTACGTCGAGCACGGCACGGTGCCGCGGCTGGGCCAGAAGGTCGCGCGGATGATGGCCCACATCACCTACGTCTCCAACGCCTCGCTGGAGACCAAGTTCGGCCACCGGCGCGACAGCACCGGCGACGACTGGCGCATGGGTCCCGACTTCGCCGTCGAGCACTACCTGCAGCACCAGGGCGAGACGTTCCTGGACCGCTTCGACGCGCTGTCCTACCTCTACCTCACCCGGCTGCTGGACTACTTCGACCCGTTCTCGGACCCGTGGACCGAGGAGCGGCTGCGCTCCTGCTCCACGCGGTTCCAGGTGACCAGCTTCGACTCGGACTGGCGCTTCGACACCGCGCAGTCGCAGGCGCTGGCGGCCGGGCTGGAGCGTTACGGGGTCAAGGTCGACCTCGCCGAGCTCTCCTCGCCGTTCGGCCACGACTCGTTCCTGCTGGAGCCGCCCGGCTACCACGAGCGGATCGCTGCGTTCCTCGACTGAGGCTCCCCCGCCTCGACTGAGCCGCCCGGCGGGGTCGTCGGCGCGGGCGTTACCGTGCAGGGATGAGCAGCACCCCGACGCGTCGCGAGCAGATCCTCGCCACCGCGGCGGAGCTGTTCGCGGCGCGCGGCTTCCACGGCGTACCGGTCACCGACCTGGGCAAGGCGTGCGGCATCTCCGGGCCGGCGCTCTACAAGCACTTCGCGTCCAAGGACGCGATGCTCGCCGAGATGCTGGTCTCGATCAGCGAGGAGCTGCTCGCCGTCGGGCGCGGGCTGGTGGAGGCCGCGAGCGACGCCGACGACGCGCTGGTGCGCCTGGTCGACTGGCACGCCGACTTCGCGCTGCGCCACCGCGCGCTGATCGTGGTGCAGGACCGCGACTGGTCCTCGCTGCCGCCCGAGGCGCGTGAGCAGGTCCGCTCCCTGCAGCGCGCGTACGTCGACCTGTGGGCCGCCCAGCTGCGCGACCTGCACCCCGGGCTCGACCTGGACCGCGCGCGGGCGACCGCGCACGCGACGTTCGGCCTGCTGAACTCCACCCCGCACAGCGGCCTGCTCCCCGACGAGGCGATGCACCAGCTGCTGACCTCGATGGCGCTGGCGGCGCTCAGGAACCCCTCCGCCTGATCCCGCCCCCTCCCACACATTCCGCCGAGTCGGCCCGTGTGGTTGCGCGAGTCGGGGCTTGTGGTTGCCCGAGTCGGGCCTTGTGGTTGCTCCCACCATTGGCGCCGATTCACTGCACCATTGGCGCCGACTCACCGCACCATTGGGGCCGACTCGGCGCACCATTCGGGCCGACTCGGCGAACAGAGCGGGTCAGAGGAGGTGCTCGATGCCGTGGGAGGGGTCCTGGTCGAGGAGCTCGAGGAGGCGGCGAGCGCGCTCCACGGCGTCGATCCCGGTGTCGAGGTCGTGCTCGGCGGGGTCCTCGGCTGCCGCGCCGGGCGCGTCGGCGGAGGGCGCGGCGCCGATGCTCAGGGCGTGCAGGCGGGCGAGCAGGTCCTCGCGCGGGAGGCCGCGCAGGTGGAGCAGGACGAACGGGTCCTCGTCGAGCAGGCGGCCCAGCTGCAGCAGCACCCCGAGGGCGTGCGGGCAGGGGTCGGTCCAGGCGTCGCACGTGCAGCTGGCGCCGAGCTCCCCGCCGTACGGCAGCAGCTCGACGCCCGCCTCCTCGGCGTGCTCGACCAGCGCGTGGGGCAGGTCGCCGGCCAGCAGCGCCGCCACCCGGCCGGACTCGGCGGCGACGGTCTCCACGAAGGCGTCGGCCGCGGCCCGGTCGAGGACCGGCACCGCGCCCACCACCGTCCACGCCTCGCCGTCGTCCTCGACCGCGGCGAGGAAGCCGCCGGACTCGACGGTGATCCGTCCGACCCGGCCCGAGCGCGCGACCGCCCGGCCGGCGACGAGGTCCTCGTCGGAGTACGCCGCCTCCTCCACCGCCCGCAGCCAGGCCCGCCCCCACCAGCTCGCGGTGCGGGTGCCGCCGCGGCGCGCCGGGAGGCGCCGGTGGGTGACGGCGCCGGCGGCGTCCGGGGCGGGCGGGCCGTTCACGGGTCCCGTCGCAGCGTCACGAAGTCGCGCAGCTCGGCGTCGCTGAGCTCGGTGAGCGCGGCCTCGCCGTTGCCCAGCACCGAGTCGGCCAGCGACTTCTTGCGCGCCAGCAGCTCGCCGATGCGTTCCTCGATGGTGCCGACGGTGACCAACCGGTGCACCTGCACCGGCTTGGTCTGCCCGATCCGGTAGGCGCGGTCGGTGGCCTGGTCCTCGACGGCGGGGTTCCACCAGCGGTCCAGGTGGACGACGTGGTCGGCGCGAGTGAGGTTGAGCCCGGTGCCCCCGGCCTTGAGCGAGAGCAGGAACACCGGCACCTCGCCGGCCTGGAAGCGCGCGACCATCGCCTCGCGCTCGCGGACCGGGGTGCCGCCGTGCAGCAGCTGGTGGGCCACGCCGGTGCGGCTCAGGTGGGCCTCGAGCAGCCGGGCCATCGCGACGTACTGGGTGAAGACCAGCACCGCACCGTCCTCGGCGACCACCGTCTCGACCAGCTCGTCGAGAAGGTCGAGCTTCTCGGAGCGCCCGGCGAGGCGCACCGCCCCGGACTGCTTGAGGAAGTGGGCCGGGTGGTTGCAGATCTGCTTGAGCCCGGTGAGCAGCATCAGCACCAGGCCGCGGCGGGTGGCCTCGTCCTCGGCCCGCTCGACGCGCTCGAGGGTGTCGCGCACGAACGCCTCGTAGAGCACCACCTGCTCGCGGGTCAGCGAGAGCGGGTGGTCGGTCTCGGTCTTGGCCGGCAGCTCGGGGGCGATCCCGGGGTCGGACTTGCGCCGGCGCAGCAGGAACGGCTCGATCAGCTCGGCGAAGCGCCGCGCCTTCGCCGGGTCGGTGCCCGACTCGATGCCGGCCGCCCAGGCCCGACGGAACGCCAGCCGGCTGCCCAGCAGCCCGGGCGTGGTCCAGTCGAGGATCGACCAGAGCTCGGTGAGGTCGTTCTCGACGGGGGTGCCGGTGAGCGCGACCCGCGCGGTCGAGCCGATGGTGCGCAGCGCCCGGGCGGTGGAGGTGCGGGCGTTCTTGATGTGCTGCGCCTCGTCGGCGACCACGAGGTCCCACGGCACCGCGCCGAGCTCGGCGGCGGAGGTGCGCATGGTGCCGTACGTCGTGAGCACGAACCCGCCGGTGAGCCCCTCGAGCGTGCGCGCGCCCCCGTGGAAGCGCCGTACCGGCACTCCCGGGGCGAAGCGGTGGATCTCCGCCTCCCAGTTGCCCAGCAGGCTCGCCGGGCAGACCACCAGGGTCGGCCCGCCCGCGGCGCCCGGCTGCCCCTCCCCCGCCGGCAGCTCCTGCTCGGCCCGCTGCTCGGCACGGTGCAGGTGCAGCGCGATCAGGGTGATCGTCTTGCCCAGGCCCATGTCGTCGGCCAGGCACGCTCCGACCCCGAGCGAGGTGAGCTCGGCCAGCCAGGTCAGGCCCTGGAGCTGGTAGTCGCGCAGCGTGGCGTGCAGCCCCGCGGGCGGGGCGACCGGGTCGCGGCGGGTGGCCCCGCGCAGCCGCTCGCTGAGGCCGACGATGCTCGCGCCGACGATGACGGAGGCCTCCTCGACCTCGTCGTCGGTCGCGGGCAGCTGGACGACGCCGGTGAGCGCGGCGGCGATCGCCTCGCCCGCGCTGGCCCGGCGCAGCAGCCGGCGCCGGGCGCGCCGCGCGACGCTCGGGTCGACCACGGTCCAGCTGCCGCGCAGCTTGAGGATCGGGGTGGCGGCGCGCGCCAGCTCGTCCATCTCCTCCTCGGTCAGCGGGTCGCCGTGCAGCGCGACCTGCCAGCTGAAGGTGAACGCGTCGTCCTTGCCGAAGAGCCCGTCGTTGAGCAGGTCCTCCTGCTTCTCGGCGTCGCGCGCCCGGCCCGCGGGCGCGGCGCGGTCGAGCACGGCGCGCGTGGTCAGGTCGCGGCCCAGGCTGCGCGGCCACAGCACGTCGATGCCGCGCCCCCGCAGCGCGGCGACACCGTCCTCGAGCAGGCTGGTGATCTCGTCGGCGTCGAGGGTGATCTCGTCGGGCACCCGTAGCGAGAGGAACCGGTCGAGCACCGGCCACGCCTCCGCAGCGGCGCGCAGCGCGATCATGGCGTGGGTGCGGGCCCGGTCCCCGAACCCGTGCTCGGCCCCGGACTCCAGCCACAGCAGCGCCGCGTCGCACACGTGCAGCGGGTCGCGCTCGTCCTGCACCTGGAGCACCAGGCGGACCGACCCGCCGACCAGCTCCTCCTCGTCGGCCTCGACGCGCAGCGACAGCGTCACCAGCTGCGCCAGCTCGCGGTCCGGAGCGGGCGTGCGGTGCCGCGCGATCCGGGCCTGGAGCCGGGCGCGGAAGTCCTCCACGGGCAGGTCCTCGCCCGGCGGCAGCGGCTCGTCGCCGCCGGACGGCGGGGCCGGCACGGGCACCGCCGCACGCCGCGGCGTACGGCTCGGAGCGCGGCCCGAGGTGCGACGGGGCGGGGCGATCCGGGTGCGGGCGGGCGACTCCGGGGCGCTGCGCGGCATCGCGTCGACGACGGCGGCGACCACCTGGCGCACCACCTCGGCCGCGGTCTCCTCGTCGAGCCCGTCGTGCGCGCGGGCGCGGGCGAGCAGCTCGACCCGGGCCCGGTCGGCCTCGTCGAGCGGCGCCGGACGCCAGCTCGGCGGGACGGTGTCGGCGGGCTCGAAGCGGCCAGCCGCGACCAGCCGCATGCCGAGCAGCACCGCGCCCGCGAGCAGCCCCACGCTGGGGTGGAGGTCCTCGCGCTGGTGGGCCCGGGTCAGCACCGGCAGCGCGGCGCGCATGGGCAGCTCGACGCTGCGCCCGCGCCCGTCGTCGCCGGTGAAGACGACGACCCCCTCGCGGGGCGGCTCGCCGGCACGGAACTCGGCCGGGCCGGTGACGGGGACGAAGCTCACCGGAACGACGGTAGCCGTCGCGACCGACATCCGATCGAAGCGGCCCGGGGCTGGACCGGCCTCACTAGGGTGGGCCCATGAGCATCCTCGACGCCCCGATCGCCCGTCTCGACGGCACGCCGACCACCCTCGGCGAGATCACCGGCGGCAAGCCCGCACTCCTGGTCAACGTCGCCAGCAAGTGCGGCCTCACCCCGCAGTACGCCGGCCTGGAGAAGCTCCACGAGGAGTACGCCGACCGCGGTTTCCACGTGGTCGGGCTGCCCTGCAACCAGTTCATGGGCCAGGAGCCCGGCTCGCCGGAGGAGATCGCGGAGTTCTGCTCGGCGACCTACGGCGTGACCTTCCCGATGACCGAGAAGATCGAGGTCAACGGCGAGGGCCGCCACCCGATCTACGCCGAGCTGACCACCGTGCCCAACGAGCAGGGCGAGGCCGGCGACATCGCCTGGAACTTCGAGAAGTTCCTCGTCGCCGCCGACGGCACGGTCGTGGCCCGCTTCTCCCCGCGCGTCGAGCCCGAGGACGCGAGCCTGGTCGACGCGGTACGCAACCTCGTCTCCTGACGCGGGTCAGGTCCCGGTTTTATTCCCGTCCCGGGCGTGAGGGTTCCCACGCCCGGGACGGGCCGCGGCCCCTCGCCCCGGGGAGGACGGCACACGTAGCCTCCCTCGGTGACCACCGACACCACCCTCCCACCCCCGTCCGGCACGCCCGGCAAGCCCGATCGCCTGGACCGCGGGGTCCTGCTGGTCGCCGGCGTCGTCGTCATCGGCGCCATCATGTCGATCCTCGACGTCACCGTCGTCTCGGTGGCCCTGAAGACCTTCCAGGAGGACTTCGACGCCACCACCGCCCAGGTTGCCTGGACGATGACGGCCTACACGCTGGCGCTGGCCAGCGTCATCCCGCTCACCGGCTGGGCCTCCGACCGGTTCGGCACCAAGCGGCTCTACCTCGCCGCGATCGTGCTGTTCACCGCCGGCTCCGCGCTCTGCGCCGCAGCCACCTCGCTGGAGATGCTCGTCGCCTTCCGCGTGGTCCAGGGCCTCGGCGGCGGCATGCTCGTGCCGCTGGGCATGACGATCCTGACCCGCGCCGCCGGTCCCGAGCGGATCGGCCGGGTCATGGCCGTCATGGGCATCCCGATGCTCCTCGGCCCGATCTGCGGCCCGATCGTGGGCGGCGCGCTCATCGACTCGCTCAGCTGGCACTGGATCTTCCTGATCAACGTGCCGATCGGCGTCGCCGCGGTGATCTACTCCGCGAAGGTGCTCCCCGCCGACAACCCGACCCCGTCGGAGTCCTTCGACTGGCTCGGCATGGTGCTGCTCTCCCCCGGCCTGGCGCTGTTCCTCTACGGCATCTCGATGATCCCGGAGACCGGCACCGTCCAGGACGCCGAGGTCCTGGTGCCCGCGTTCGTCGGAGCGCTCCTGATCATCGCCTTCGTGCCGTGGGCGCTGGCGCGCCGCAACCTGCACCCGCTGGTCGACCTGCGGCTCTTCGCCAACCGCAACCTCACCGTCGCGGTGCTCGCGATGTCGCTGTTCGCGATCGCCTTCTTCGGCGCCAGCCTGCTGTTCCCGCAGTACTTCCAGAGCGTGCGCGGCGAGACCGCCCTCGCCTCCGGCCTGCTGCTCGCCCCGCAGGGCATCGGCGCGATGCTGACCATGCCGATCGCCGGCGCCCTCAGCGACCGGATCGGCCCCGGCAAGATCGTGCTGGCCGGCGTCACCACCATCGTCATCGGCATGGGCCTGTTCGCCACGCTCGACGCCACCACGTCGTACTGGTTCCTCGGCACGGCGCTGTTCATCCAGGGCCTCGGCATGGGCGCCACGATGATGCCGATCATGTCGGCGGCGCTGCAGACGCTGCGCGGCGCCACGATCGCGCGTGGCTCGACCCTGCTCAACATCATCCAGCAGGTGGCCGCCTCGATCGGCACCGCGATCTTCTCGGTGCTGCTCACCAACGGCGTGAAGAACGACGTCGACCTCACCGGTGCGAACCCGCTCGCCGACCTGGCCGGGGTCTTCAGCAGCACCTTCTGGGTCGCCACGGTGATGATCGCGGTCGTGCTGGTCCCCGCGTTCCTGCTGCCGCGCAGGAAGGCGGACGCGCCGGTCGACCCGGCGCTGATGATGGGTCACTGACCCAGCGGTACGGCGGGCCCGGCCCGCGCGCAGCACGTCGACGAGGCGGTCACCCGGCAGGGTGGCCGCCTCGCGGCGTCCCGGAGCGAGCGAGCGCTGGTCAGCCGCGCAGCCCGGGCAGCACGTCGCGCGCGACCGCCTCGAGGACGTCGACGCTGCCGACGTACGTCGTGTCGGCCCGCGGCCAGTGGGTGACCAGGTCGGTGAAGCCGAGCTCGCCCAGCCGACCGGCCAGGTCGGTGAAGAACCCGACGCTCGACAGCGCGAAGCGACCCGCGTCGGACAGGTGCGGCGAGGCGTCGGTGATGACGTAGCGACGCACCGTCGCCGGGTCCCGCCCGGCGTCCTGCAGCGCGGCGGTGAAGGTCTCCCCCGCCCGCGCCAGCCCGGCGAACCACTCCTCCAGGCTCACGCCGCCCGCGGGCCCGGTGGTCACCCAGGCGTCGCCCGCGCGCGCGGCCAGGCGCAGCGAGCGGGGGCCGTTGGCCGCGACGAGGTACGGCGTGCGGTCCAGGCCCCCGACGGTGCGCGCCTCCTCGGTGGAGAACCACCGACCGCGGGTGGTGACCCGGTCGCCCTCGCGCAGCCGGGTCAGCACCTCCACGAACTCGTGGAAGCGGTCCACCCGCTCGCGCAGGCCCATCGGCGCGCCGCCGAGCACCCGGGAGTCGACGTCGCCGCCGGCGCCCAGACCGAGCACGAACCGGCCGTCGGAGACGTCCTCGAGCACCTGGGCGTCGCGGAAGAGCTGGTAGGGGTGGCGGAAGTTGGGCGAGGAGACCAGGGTGCCGAGCGTGATCGTGGAGGTCACTGCCGCGGCCGCGGCGAGCAGCGGGGTGGCGCCGCCCCAGCGGGCGTCCGGGAGCCCACCCCAGACCAGGTGGTCGTAGGTCCAGGCGTGGTCGAAGCCCATCTCCTCGGTCGCGCGCCACCGGTGCCGGGCCTCCGACCAGGGGACGTCGGGCAGCAGGGCGAGTCCGATGCGCATGGACCGAGCCTAGGGCCCCGGCGCGGCTAGGACTCCGTGCCGAGGGCGAGCGGGTGCACGGCGCTCGCGCCGGCCCCACGCAGCGCCCGCGCCGCGACCGTCATCGTCCAGCCGGTGACGACCAGGTCGTCGACCAGCAGCACCGAGGCGCCCTGGAGCGCCGCGGGGTCGTCGAGCACGAGGTCGTAGCGCCGCGCCACGGCGGCCACGCGCTGGGCGGAGTTCATCGCGCCCTGGCGCGGCGCGATGCCCGGGTCGGCGATCGCGAAGCGGCCCACCACCGGGACCCGCAGGTAGCGCGAGAGCCCCGCGGCGAGGTCGCGCACCAGCTCGGGGCGGCTCGCGGACTCGAGGTGCACGATCGCATCGACCCGGGGGCGCCAGTCGCCGAGCACGTCGACGACCGCGCGCACCAGCGGCACCGGCACCGGGCCGTCGTGCGCGCCCTGCTCGGGGTCGACCCGGAACAGGTCGCGCAGCGACTGCCCGTGGCCGAGGTCGGTGAGCCGGGCGACCACGCGCCCGGGCTCGGCGCCGTCGGCGATCTTGCCCTTCCAGTCCAGGCCGAGGTTGGCCAGCGCGGTGGGCCACATCTTGCGCGGCTCGAGCACCACGCCGGGCCGCGAGAGCCGCGCCTCCGCCTCGGCCACCGCGGTCTCGGACACCTCCGCCGAGACGGTGAAGCCGCCGCAGTTGTCGCAGCGCCCGCACGGGGCGGCGTCGGGGTCGTCGAGCTGGGCGCGCAGGAACTCCATGCGGCACCGGTCGGTCGCGATGTAGTCGAGCATCGCGCGCTGCTCGCGCTCGCGGGCCTCCGCCACCCGGCGGTAGCGCTCCTCGTCGTAGGTCCACGGCTGCCCGGTGGCCTCCCAACCGCCCTTGACCCGGCGTACGGCGCCGTCGACGTCGAGCACCTTGAGCATCGTCTCCAGCCGGTTGCGGCTGAGCTCGACGTAGGTCTCCAGCGCGATCGTGCTCATCGGGCGCCCGGCGCCGGAGAGCACCTCGAGGGTCTGGCGGACCTGGTGCTCGGGCGGGAAGGCCAGCGAGCCGAAGTAGGCCCAGATGTCGCGGTCCTCGGGGGCGGGGAGCAGCACCACGGTGGCCTCCGCCGTGCCGCGCCCGGCACGGCCGACCTGCTGGTAGTAGGCCACCGGGGAGTTCGGCGCCCCCATGTTGACCACGAACCCGAGGGTGGCGTCGAAGCCCATGCCGAGCGCGCTGGTGGCGATCAGCGCCTTGACCCGGCCGTGGATCAGGTCCTGCTCGAGGGCGTTGCGCTCGGTCGGGTCGGTCTGGCCGGAGTACGCCGCGACCGCGTGCCCGCGGCTGCGCAGGTAGTCGGCGATCTCCTGGGTCGCGGCCACCGTGAGGCAGTAGACGATGCCGCTGCCCGGCTGCTCGGCGAGGTGGTCGGCGAGCCAGGCCAGGCGCTGCTCGGGGGTGCGCAGGCGCACCACCGCCATCCGCAGCGACTCCCGGTCGAGGGTGCCGCGCAGCACCAGGACGTCGCTGCCGAGCTGCTCGGCGACGTCGCCGGTGACCCGCTCGTTGGCGGTCGCGGTGGTCGCCAGCACCGGGATCCCCTGCGGGAGGTCGCCCAGCAGCGTGCGGATGCGGCGGTAGTCGGGGCGGAAGTCGTGGCCCCAGTCGGAGATGCAGTGCGCCTCGTCGATCACCAGCAGGCCGCAGGTGGCGGCCAGGCGCGGCAGCACCTCGTCGCGGAAGCCGGGGTTGTTGAGCCGCTCGGGGCTGACCAGGAGCACGTCGACCTCGCCGGCGCGCACCGCCTCGTGGATCGGGTCCCAGTCCTCGATGTTGGTGGAGTTAATGGTCACCGCGCGGATCCCGGCGCGCTCGGCCGCCGCGATCTGGTTGCGCATCAGGGCCAGCAGCGGAGAGACGATGACGGTCGGCCCGGCGCCCTGGGAGCGCAGCAGCAGGGTGGAGACGAAGTAGACGGCCGACTTGCCCCAGCCGGTGCGCTGCACGACGAGGGCGCGCCGGCGGTGCACGGCGAGCTCCTCGATCGCGGACCACTGGTCCTCGCGCAGCACCGCGTCCTCGCGCCCCACGAGGGCGCGCAGGTGGGCCTCGGCCTGCTGACGGACGTCGGTGGCGGCTGCCGCGGAGGTGCTCATGCGACCTGTCTACCAGCGGCCCCGGACAGTGCCGACGTCCGCTCCGCCGTCCTCCACAGCCGGCGTACGACGCGTCTCAGTGCTGCGTCCCAGTGCCGGGTCCCAGTGCTGGGTCCCAGTGCCGCGTCCCACTGCTGGGGGTCAGTGCTCCGGGCGGCGCTCCACGCCGAGGGCCGCGCACGCGGCGTCGTACAGCGCGACGACCTCACGGCGGATCTCCGCGCGCTCGGTGATCGGGGCGCCCGGCCAGGGGACCTGGACGTCCTGCTCTCCGGCCGGGGTGGTGGCCCGGAAGTGGCCGCTGTCCCCGTCGGCGCCGGTCATCACGGCGGCGGCGGCGTGGGGCTGCGCGAAGGCGCGCACGATCAGCAGGCTGTCGTCGGTGTGGTCGTCGTTCATGTGCCGGCAGACGGCCTCGACGACCTCGGCGGGAAAGGTACTCACGGGCACGCAGCCTACGCGGGGGCGCAGGCGAGCGACTCCACGACGTGGCGCACCAGCACCCGCCGCGCGGCCCGCCCCTCCGGCACCGGCAGCAGCGGGTGGACGTGGATCGCGCCCGCCTCCTCGTGCAGCTCGACGGGGACGCCGGCGTCCCGCAGCCGCTCGGCGAGCAGGCGGGTGTCGGGCAGCGTGATGTCGCGGGTGCCGACCCACAGCCCCACCGGCGGCAGCGCGGCCAGGGCCTCGTCGGTGGCCAGCACCGGGCTCACCCGCGGGTCCGTGAGCGGCAGCACGCCGGCCCAGGAGCGCGCCACCGCGTGCAGCGCCGGACGGGCGAGCCAGGGGTCGTGGGGCTCGACGGCCTCGATGCCCGGGTTGCCCATCCGCAGGTCGAGCCACGGCGCGACCAGCGTCAGCCCGCGCAGCAGGCCGGCGGGCGCGGGGCCGTGGTGCAGGGCCAGCGCGAGCGCCAGGCCGGCACCGGCGGAGTCCCCGGCCAGGTGCACCGGGCGCCCCTCGGCGAGCAGGCCGGCGAGCACCGCCCCGGTCAGCCGGAGCGCGTCCTCGGCGTGGTGCTCGGGCGCCAGCCCGTAGATCGGCACCACGACCTCGACCCCGGGACCGGCACCCGCACCGGGCGCGGCGGCCAGGTCGGCGACCAGCGACCAGTGCTGGCGCACGATCTCCCCGACGTAGGCCCCGCCGTGCAGGTAGACGACCGCCGGAGCGCCCGGCGGCGTGCCGGGGGCGCGCACCCGGTGCACGTCGTACCCCTCGACGACGTCGGTCTCGACCACACAGGTACGCCGCAGCGAGGACGGCGGCTGCGAGGGCCCCTTGGGCCGGGACAGCAGCGCCGGGCCGCCGTCGGGGTCGGCGAAGCGCCGCCGTCGCGTGACGCGCATCAGCGTCCCCACCGCCCTCATCTGCCACGACACGGGCGCAGCGTAGCCGCAGCACCGCGGGCGGCCGCGTCCACGACGCGACCGCCCGCGGCGGTGGGAGGGTGCGGGTCAGCGCACCACGGTGAGGCGCACCGGCGAGGACGCGCTGGCCTTCACCTTCGCGTTGCCCTGGTAGCGGGCCCGGACCTGGTGCACGCCGGGCTTGAGGCCCTCGAGGCGGACCTTGACCACGCCCTTGCGGGCCGCGCCGAGGCGCACCGTGGTGTGGGTGCGGTTGCCGACCTTGACCACGACCTGCCCGGTGGGCGTGCGCTCGCTGCTGACGCGCACGGTGAGCACCGCGGCGCCGCCCCGCTTGATCCGCGCGCGGTTCAGGCCGACCTCGACCGAGGAGGCGGCCCGCGTCTGCTCGGCGGCCGCCGGGGCGACCTCGAAGCCGGCGGAGCGCGCGACCACCGGGTCGTTGCCGACGACCTTGGCGCTCACCGTGACGGTGAGGGTGGTGCCGAGGTCGGCGCGGGTGAGCACGTGCTCGGTCCCGGTCGCACCGTCGATCGGGGTGCCGTCGCGGAACCACTGCACGCGCATCTCGGCGCTGTCGTTGCCGCTCCACTCGCCCATGCTCACGCGCACCGGCTGGCCCACGGTGGGCCGGTGCGTGCCGGGCGCGGAGATGACCGGGCGCGCGGTGCTGACCGGGGCCGGGGGCGCGACGACCTCGACGGTGCGGGTCAGCGTCGCCTGGTTGCCGTTGGCGTCCGCGACCGCGTAGACGAGCGTGTAGACGCCGAGCCGGGTGGTGTCGACGGTGCCGACCACCCGGATCTCGGAGGAGACGTCGCCGTCGGTGGCGTCGGTGGCCGTGACGCCGGCCAGCGCGTCGAAGACCGCGCCGTGGGTGAGCGTGGTCTGCGCCTCCGCGGTGATCACGGGCGCGGTGGTGTCGGTCCCGGCCGGCTGCGCGGTGAATACCGACATCTGGCCGACCTCGCCCTGCACCTCCTCGCCGGTGCCCGCGTCCACGCTGGTGGAGTACCAGGCGTAGCTCTCACCCGCCTCGAGGCCGCGCCACACGACGCTGGCCGGCCAGCCCGAGCGGGCGGTGTCGACGCCGATCACCTCGTCGGTGGGCTCGATGACCGTGACCGCGTCGGTGGCGAAGCTGGTGGTGCGGGTCTCGAGCTGCACCGGCAGGCGGAAGTCGTCCTCCTTGCCGTTGTAGCGCGAGCGGTCGTCGTACTCGGTGGCGCCGAAGTCGTCGAGCAGCGCGGAGTAGGTGTCCACGCTCATCTCGGCGCGGTCGACGTCGATCTGCAGGAGCCGGAAGAACGAGGAGCCGAACTGCAGGCGGGCGTCGGGGTCGTAGCCGCCGATCTCGGTGAGCCCGAGCTCGTCGGTCGGCACCGTGTAGAACTGGTAGTCCGCCAGCAGCTCGACGACGTTGTTGTGCTCCTCGCCGAGGTCGCGGACGACCTCGATGTTGACCCCGTGCTCGTGCCCGGAGAGCACGAGGAACACGTTGGGGTTCTTCGCCGCGACCTGGTTGCGCACCGCGTTGCCGTCGTAGGACAGCCCGGCGCCGCGTCCGTCGGGGTTGGTGCTCGGCGTGGTGTGCGCGTGGGTCTGGACGATGGCGTTGCGGTCGCGGTACTGCTCGAGGATCCGGTTGGCCCAGGCGACCTCCTCCGCGTCCACGCCGAAGCCGAGGTTGACCACGACGAAGTCGAGCCCGGCGGCGCTGAACAGGTTGAAGGAGTTGGCGTTGTCGCCCGGCTTCCACGGGTGGTAGCTGGCGTCGTGGGTGCGCCAGCCGGTGCTGCCCTCGCGCTGGGCGAGGTCCTGGTAGCGCTCGGGACCGAAGTAGTCGTTGTAGAGCGCGTCCGGGCCGTTGTCGGTGGCGTAGAGGTTGTCGTGGTTGCCCGGGAGGACCGAGTTCACGACCCCGGCCTCGTCGAGGATCTGCTGGGCCTGCGAGGCGACCTCGAACTCCTTCATCGCGTTGGCCCGGTAGCCGAGGTCGCCGCCGCGGCCGGCGGTGAACCAGTTCTCGATGAGGTCGCCGGTGTGCGCCGCGAACGCGATCTTGCGCTGCTCGGCGTTGTCGGCGATCCACTGCGTGATCGAGGTGTAGGCCTCCGCCCAGGTGGCGCGCTCCTGCGGCGTCTCCTGCTCGACCGCGCCCTCGGAGAGGTACTGGGTGTCGGTCAGGTGGGCGATGGCGAAGTCGTAGTCGTCGGGGCTCTCGAAGCCGTCCGCGACGGGCTTGTCGAGGTCGTCGGCGAACGGGTCCTCGCCGGTGACGAGCACCGGTACGGCGCCGTCGACCACCCACTCCGGGTCGACGCTGCCGGTCAGGGACACGCTGCCGGTCGCGACCCCGCGCGCGGAGTCGAGGGAGGCCCACCGCGAGCCGTTCCAGACCCGCAGGTGCACCTCACGGGTCGGGTCGACGGTGCCGGTCCAGGAGACCTCCTGCGCCTCCGTGCCCGCGCCGCTGGGGACGTCGAAGCGCTGGTAGGAGATGGCGGCGGCCTCGGGGCTGGCGACGGTCACCCCGTCCTGGGGCGCGAGGCCCGTGTCGATGCGCTCCACGTCGCGGCCGGTGAAGTCGCGCGTGGTCGGAAGCTTCGCGAGGGTGCCCTGGGTGCCCTGCTCGGCGACCACGACGGTGCCGGCGCGGAAGGTCGTGGTGACGTCGCCGCCGCCGGGGTTGGTGGCGACCGCGGCCAGGGTGACCGCCCCGGCGCCCTGCTCGGTCTCGGTGCCGCCGGCGACGGGGATGTTGGCCGAGGTGAACTCGATGCGCTCGGCGATCACGTTGCCGAAGTGGTCGGTGCCGTCGACGGTGATCGCGTGGGTCCCGGCGCGCAGACCGGCGCCGATGCGCTGGCCGGGCTCGATCCGCTCGCCGTCGAGGGCGTAGACGACGTCGCGGCCGGCCGCCTGGGCGTTGGCCAGCTCGACGGAGAAGCGGGTGGCGCGGTGGATGCGGGTGCCCGCGGCCGGGGTGGACGCGGTCACCCGCACCAGGTCGTCGCCGTCGCGGGAGCCGAAGGTCTGGTGCTGGAGCGCGAGGACGTCGCGCAGGTCGAGCGCGTCGCTGAAGATCCGGGCCGCGGCGATGTGGGCCGGGGCGGTGAAGCTCGGACGGTTCTTCGCGGCGTCGCCGCCGACCACCATCATCCAGGCGGTCGGGTCGGCCGGGCTGGAGACGGCGCCGGTGGCCTGCTGCTCGGCCACGAGGGTGCCGTTGACGTAGAGCTTGACGCTCGCCCCGTCGTACGTGCCGACCGCGTGGACCCACTGGTCGGTCTTGGCCAGCCGGTGCTTGGTGCTGCGGTAGGCACCGCCGATGTGGGGGTTGAAGGAGAGCTCGTCGCCGTAGAGCGCGATGGCGAAGCCGCCGGACTCCTTGGCGCCGCACAGGTTGCCCTTGTCCTCGGCGCCGTTCGCCTGGAACTCGTCGGCGTCGTACTTGAACACGCACTCCAGGCTCATCGTGTTCTTGATCTGGTCGTACTGGGTCTGCGTCCAGGGGAAGTAGTACGCCGAGGAGCCGTCGAACCGGCCGACCTTGCGCCCGAGCGGCGCGTAGTCGACGACCGCGGGCGCGCCGAGCTCGCGGACCTCGATGCCGCTGGCCTGGTCGGTGACGCGCTCGCCGGTGAAGTCGACGTCGAGCACGTCGGCCTGCGGCGCGTCCGGGACGACCGTCGCGTCGGTGGCGAGCTGCGCGGCCTGCTCGGCGCTGAGGGCGCTGCTCCACACGCGGGCGTGCTGGAGGGTCGCCTGGGCGCGGAAGTTCACCGCGTCGCCCGGCTGGGTGTCGCCGCCGAGGACGAGGGAGTCCGCACCGGCGGAGGGCGCCTTGTAGGCACCGGTCGCGGCGACCCGGCTGACCGCGGCGCCGTCGACGTAGAGCACGAGCTCCTGGGTGTCCCAGGTGACCAGCGTGTGGTGCCACTGCCCGGGCGTGAGCGGCGCGGAGACGTTCTTGTAGCCGCCGCCGATGTGGGCCATGAAGGTCAGCCCCGCCTTGTTCGCGACGGTCGCCAGGCCGCCGGCCTCCTTGGCCCCGCACAGGGCGCGCTCGGAGGTGGGGTTGGTCGGGGCGTCGTAGCGGAAGGTGCACTCGATCGCGAAGCCGTCGGCGATCTTGGCGTGCTCGGCGCGGAAGGGGTACTTCAGCGCGTCCTCGACGCCGTCGAGGGAGACCACCGCGCGGGCGCGAGCGGCGTCGGAGGTGAACCGGGGCTCGCCGAGCACGGTCGGCGCGATGCCCTGGGCGTGGTCGGTCGGCGTGCCGTCGCGCAGGTCGACGTCGAGGACGTCGGCGCGCGGGACCTCGACGCGGGTCGCGTTGCCCGCGGGGGCGGCGGGGGCCGGGTCGGCGGGGGTCGGCGGGGCGGCCAGCGGCGAGGCCGGCAGCGACACCGCCGACAGGGAGGAGGCCGGGACGACGGCGGCTTGGGCGAGACCCGGGACGAGGGTCACGGTGCCGGTGAGGACGGCGCCGGCTAGCCCGGCGGTGGCGGCCCGACGGGCCGTGCGGTGGATGCGCAAGGGGTTCTCCGTGTGATCGAACTCAGTGGGTCGCCTCATCCCAGCGAGCCCGGGCGGCCGGTCCCCGTACGCCGGGTGAACGGCGCGGGGCGCCCGGCTGACACTTCGCCCCCGGCGTGCCCGGGTGTGCCCCCGGGGTGTGCGCTCAGGCGGCGAGCAGGTTGCCGACCGCGACCGCGCTGAGCACGCAGCCTGCGACGGTCACGCCGAGCGCGGCCAGCAGCGGGCCGACCCGGGAGGCGCGGTGCAACCAGGCGCGGTCGCCGAGCCCGCGCAGCACGAAGGTGCGACCGCCGAGGGCCAGCAGGCCGACGCCGAACAGCACCAGCGCCATCCCCGCCCCGAAGACGACGACGAGCAGCAGCGCGAAGCCGCTGCGGCCGCTGAAGATGCCGCTCACCAGGAGCACGAACGCCGCCGGCGCCGGCACCAGGCCGCCGGACACCCCGAGCAGCCAGAGCCCCGGCCGGTCGACGGTGCCGTGGCCGTGTCCATGTCCGTGGCCGTGTCCATGTCCGTGGCCGTGCCCATGCCCGTGCTCGTGCCCATGCCCGTGCTCGTGCCCATGCCCGTGGCCGTGCCCGTGGCGCCGGCCGGCGCACCAGCCGCGCAGCATCCACAGCCCCAGGACCACCACGATCACGCCGGCCACCACGCCGAGGCCGCCGGTCAGGCGCGCCATGGAGAGGTGGTCGGAGAGCGACAGGAAGGTCCAGGCCAGCGCGATCACCAGCGCCGACACGGTGTGCATCGCCGCGACGCTCGCCCCGAGGTACGCCGCGTCGCGGACCCGGCCCTGCGCGCCCACGAGGTACGCCGCGGCGAGGGTCTTGCCGTGGCCGGGCTGCACCGCGTGCGCGGCGCCGGCGAGGAACGCGACGAGCAGCGCGAGCGGGGCGAAGCCCGGGGCCTCGAGGAACCCGGTCATCCGCTCGGCGAGGGCGCCAGCGTCCGGCAGCAGCCCGGTCACGACGCACGCCCCCGCAGCCGACGGACCGCGAGCAGTCCGATCCCGAGCACGCCGCCCCCGCCCGCGGCCCAGCCGACGAGCGCGAGGCCACCGGCGGCGGCGTCGTTGCCCGTGGCCGGCCCGCGCAGGACGAGCTCGTGGGTGTCGGCCTCGGCGCTGAAGACCGCGGTCGCGCCGCCGGGCCCGGTCGCGAGGGTGCGGTACGCCGCGTGCAGGTCGGTGAGCAGCCGCGCGCGCACCGTCACCGCGTCCGGCGCCGTCGTCCCCGGGCAGGTGAAGGCGAGCCGGGCGCCGCGGGTCGCGAGGTCCTCGGCGGAGACCAGCGCCCCCTCGCAGGGCGTCACCCCGTCCTCGCCGACGCCCACCTCCAGCCGGGAGAGCAGGTAGCCGGCCAGGCGCGGGGACTCCGCGAGCAGCCGGGCGTCGTCGGCGTCGCTGGTCTCGGGCACCATCGCGCCGCCGCGCAGCACGTAGGCGCGCGGGCCGGCCAGCACGTCGAGGCGCAGCGCGAGCGAGGTCAGGTCGTCCTCGGCGGCGCGCCAGGTGATCTCGACCCCCTGCGCGCTCGCCTCGACGCTGAGCTGCTGGGGGTCGCCGAACGGGTGGGCCGCCGCAGGTGCGGTGCCCGCCAACGGGGCGCCGATGACCAGGAGCGCGGGGAGGACGGCGCGGAGCCGGCGCCGGCGGGCGGGGAGACGTCGGGAGTGCACGCCCGGCACCCTCGCCGGTCCAGCGCAACGTTCCTCGTCGCGCCGGCGGCCGCTCCGGGACGCGGAGGTGAACGGCTGGCGCCGCGGGCTCAGGTCTCGGGGGCGAAGGACTCCCCGAGGAGGCGGGGCACCACCCGGCTGCCGGTGAAGCAGGCGAGGTCGAGGTCGGCGGAGAAGCCGCGGGCGGTGAGCTCGCGACCGGTCGCACAACCGGCGAGCACGGCGGGGATCACGCCGGAGACCGCGGCGTACGCCGAGGCGGCGACCTGGGCCTCCACGCTCACGTCGACCACGCCCCGCTCGAGCAGCCCGTGGATCACCGCCCCGGCACCCCAGAGGTCCTCCACCGCGGGACGCAGCGAGCGGTCCGGCCAGCGCTCCCCCGCTGCGATGAGGGCGACCGTGCGCCCGGCCGCCAGCTCCTGGGTCAGCGTGTCGGCGACCGCCGAGGCGTTGCGCAGCGAGGCGGCCAGCACCGTGTTGGTACGACGGGCCGCGGCGAGCGCGAAGCAGATCGAGGAGCCGTTCGGGCTCGGCAGCACCAGCCGCTCGATGCCCTCGGAGGCCGCCACCGAGGTCGGCGACAGGCTCACCTCGCCGGGTCCCGCCCAGCTGCGGCCCACCGCCAGGCTGGCCGAGCGGGCCAGCGCATAGCTGGTCGCGCGCACGTCGGTCCAGGCGAACGGGTAGACCTCGATGCCGCGCTCGAGGGCCACCGTGACGGTGGTGGTGAACGAGAGCACGTCCACCACCGCCGTCACGTCGGCGTCCTGCGTGAGCGCTCCGGACAGTCCCCAGTCGAAGCGGACCGCCTCGTGCTGGGTGTGCGCGGGATTCGCCGCCGCGCGGCTGCCGGGAGCTCCGCGGCTCACCAGATGCGCACCCGGGCCGCGGGCTCGAGCCACAGTCCGTCGCCGGGCCGGGTCTCGAACACCTGGTGGAACTCGTCGAGGTTGCGCACGATGTTGGCGCGGAACTCCGGCGGGCTGTGCGGGTCGACGGTGAGGTACTGCTGCTCCTGCTCGCGGCGGCGCTTGGTGCGCCACACGAAGGCCCAGTTGGTGAACAGCGTGCGCCGGTCCTCGGCCGAGGCGGTGCCGCCCTGGGCGATCAGGTAGGCGCGGTGGGCGATGGTGAGACCGCCGAGGTCGCCGATGTTCTCCCCGACCGTCAGCGAGCCGTTGACCTTCTCGCCGGGCAGGCTGCGCGGCGAGAACCCGTCGTACTGCTCGATGAGCGCCTTGGTCTTGACCTCGAAGGCCGCCTTGTCGGCGGGGGTCCACCAGTCCTCGAGGTTGCCCTGCGGGTCGTACTGCGCGCCCTGGTCGTCGAAGCCGTGGCCGATCTCGTGGCCGATGACCGCGCCGATGCCGCCGTAGTTCTCGGCGGGGTGCGCGTCGGGGCTGAAGAACGGCTTCTGCAGGATGCCCGCGGGGAAGCAGATCTCGTTGGTGCCGGGGTTGTAGTAGGCGTTGACCGTCTGCGGCAGCATGAACCACTCGTCGCGGTCGACCGGGCTGCCGATCTTGGCCAGCTGGCGGTCGGTCTCGAAGGCGGACACCGCGGCGACGTTGGCAAGCAGGTCGTCGCGCGACACCTTCAGCGCGCTGTAGTCGCGGAACTTCTCCGGGTAGCCGATCTTGGGCCGGAAGGTGTCGAGCTTGGCGAACGCCCGCTGCTTGGTCTCCTCGGTCATCCAGTCGAGCTCGGTGATGGAGCGGCGGTAGGCCTCGATCAGGTTGGCGACCAGCTCGTCCATCATCGCCTTGGCGTGCGGCGGGAAGTGGCGCGCGACGTACTCGCGGCCCACGGCCTCGCCCAGCGCGCCCTCGACCAGCGAGACGCCGCGCTTCCAGCGGGCCCGCAGCTCCGGGGTGCCGTTGAGGGTGCGGCCGTAGAAGTCGAAGTTGGTCTCGGCGAAGTCGTCGGTGAGGTACGGCGCGACCGAGCGCAGCACCCGGGTGGTCAGCCAGGCCTGCCAGTCGGCGAGCGGGACCTCGCTGAGCAGGCCGGAGAGGTGGGAGAAGAACGACGGCTGGCGCACGATCACCTCGGCCACCGTCTGGTCGTCGCCGCCGAGGTTGGTGACGTAGGAGTCCCAGTCGAAGGCGGGGAACAGCTCCTTGAGCTCGGCCTCGCTGAGCAGGTTGTAGGTCTTCTGCACGTCGCGGGTCTCGGCGCGCTCCCAGTGGCCCGCGGCCAGCCGGGTGTCGAGCTCGAGGGTGGTGCGCGCGGCGCCCTCGGGGTCGGCGTGCCCGGCGAGGCCGAGCAGCCGGACGAGGTAGGCGACGTACTTGTCGCGGACCTCGGCGAACTTGTCCTCGCGGTAGTAGGACTCGTCGGGCAGCCCGAGGCCGCCCTGGCTGAGGTGGAAGAGGTAGCGCTCGGAGTTGCGGGCGTCGGTGCTGACGTAGGACCCGAACAGGCCGTGGCCGCCGAGCCGCTCGAGCTCGCCGAGCAGCGGGGCGACGTCGCGGACCTCGCGCAGCGAGGCGACGGCGTCGAGCAGCGGCTGCGCGGGGGCCAGGCCGAGGGCGTCGATGCGCTCGGTGTCCATGAACGAGGCGAAGAGGTCGCCGATCTTGCGGGCGTCCTCGGCGGCCTCGGCGTCGGACGCGCTCGGGGCGCCGCCGCCGGCGAGGTGCTCGATGATCTCGCGCACGTGCGTCTCGGCCGTGTCGGCCAGCTGCACGAACGGCCCCCAGCTCGAGCGGTCCGCGGGGATCTCGGTCTCCTCCAGCCAGCGTCCGTTCACGTGACCGAAGAGGTCGTCCTGGGGCCGGATGTCGGGGTTCATGCCCGGGCGGGCGTCGTCGAGAATGCTCACGCCACGACGATAGCCGCGGCCCCCGACGAGCGTCGGGGGCGGCGCGGCCCGAGCGGGCTCAGTGCTGGTGGTCGTGCCCGTCGTGGTCGTGCGGCTCCTCGCGCTCGATGGCGTCCAGGCGGCCGCGCATCAGGGCCAGGACGTCCTCGACGCTGGAGCCGTCGCGGCGCGCGACCTCGTCGACGAGCTCGCGCACGACGGCCAGGACACCACCCATGAGCGGGGAGATGTCGAGCTCGAGCTCGCCCTCCTCCTCGTCCATCGTGACCTCGATGGCCTCGATCTCGAGGAGCTTGCCGAACGCGGCCTCCATGGCCTCGCCCGTCTCCACGTCGGCGGCCGTGATGCCGTCGAGGATGATGTGGCCGGCCTGGCGGGTGATGTCGTCGATGCTCATGGCGCAATCCTGCCCCGTGCGGCCTGAACCGGTCCGCACCGGGGCGCGGCTGCCGGCCGGGGCCCTCCGCTCCGCCCTCCGTGCCCTCCCCGGCTCAGCGCACCTCAGCGCACCCGTACGACGGACTTGCCCAGGGTGCGGCGCTCGTCCATGTCGATCAGCGCGCGCCCGAAGTCGGTGAGCGGGTACGTCGTGCCGATCGGCGGGCGGATCGCGCCGCTCTCGATCATCGGCTCCAGCGCCGCCCACTGCTGCTGCATGTAGCCCGGGCGCGCCATCGCGAAGGCGCCCCAGCCGACCCCGCGCACGTCGACGTTGTTGAGCAGCAGCCGGTTGACCTTGACCTGCGGGATCCCCTGCCCGGCGGCGAACCCGACCACCAGCAGCCGGCCCAGCGGCGCCAGCACCCGCAGGGAGTCGGTGAAGGCGTCCCCGCCGACGACGTCGAGCACCACGTCCACGCCGCGGCCCTCGGTCAGCTCGCCGACGGCGTCGCGGAACTCCTTGAGCAGCACCACCTCGTCAGCGCCCGCGGCCCGGGCGAACTCGCCCTTCTCCGGGGTGCTCACCACCGCGATCGTGCGGGCGCCCATGCCCCGCGCGACCTGGAGGGTCGCCGTACCGACCCCGCCGGCGGCGCCGTGCACGAGCACGGTCTCCCCGGGCCGCAGCCCGGCCCGCTCGTCGAGGGCGAACTGCGCGGTCAGGTAGTTCATCGGCAGCGCCGCGCCCTCGTCGTAGGACAGTGCGTCGGGCAGCGCGAAGGTGGAGTCGAGGGGGCTGACCACCCGCTCCGCCGCCGCGCCGTACCCGCCCACACCGGCGACCCGGTCGCCGACCGCGAAGCGCGCCTCGGCGCCCGGCCCGAGCGCCGCGACCGTGCCGGCGAAGTCGACGCCGAGGGTGAAGGGGGTCTCGGGGCGCAGCTGGTACTCGCCCCGGCTCAGCAGCAGGTCGGGGAAGGACACCCCGACGCTGTGCACGTCGACGAGCACCTGGTCGGGACCGGGCTCGGGCTCGGGGACGTCGCTGACCGCGATGTCGGTGGGACCGGTGGTGGTGAGGACCTGGACGGCTCGCATGTGACGCACGCTACCCACCCGCGGCGCCCGCGACCCTCAATCCGGCTCGACGATCCGGGCGAGCTCGAAGTGCATCGGGTCGGTCCAGCGCCAGTCCCCGCCCCAGGCGAAGCCCCACTTCTTGAAGATCGCGACGACGCCGCGGTGCAGCTCCCCGGCCGTGCCGCGCTGGTTGCCGGGGACGTTGATGTCGAAGGCCAGGCCGAAGGAGTGGTTGGACAGCGTGGTCGTGCCGGCGATGAAGCGCGGGTAGTAGCATCCGGCGTACTCCTCGGGGTGGATCTCGTCGGCCAGCCCGCTCGCCACGACCTCCTCCAGCGCCGCGCGCAGCTGGGGGAAGATCGCCCGGTTGCAGGTCATCGTCCCGAGGATCGGCACGGCCTCGGTGCCGATGTGGCTGGCGACCCAGGCCGGGTCGGGCGCGATCCGGCCGCCGCCGAGGGTGCGGTAGCTGAAGGTGCCGACCGCGTCGGCCACGGTGCCGACCACGACCGCGGTCTGCACGGCGTCGGGGTCCAGGCCGAGGCGGGTGGCGATGTCGAGGAGCTGGACGGAGGCGTTGGCGCCGAGGATGCGCTTGACCGGCCCGCGGATCGCCTGCGGGGCGGTGATCGTCGTGGAGACCACGAGGGCGTTGCCCGGCTCCATGCCGAGCTCCTCGGCCCAGCGCTCGTTGACCACCGCGTCGATGGTCGGCACCTGCGGCGCCCACGCCCCGACGTGGGCGCTGGGCGAGCCGTCCTCGCTGCCGAGGCGCACGAAGTCCTGCTCGTCGAGCGGCAGGCGGGCCTGCAGCGCCGGACGCACCGCGATCTCACCGCCCGCCACCCGGTCCCAGACCGCCTGCTCCTCCGCGGTCGCGAGCCCGGTGAAGCGGCGGTAGCCCGCGGCGTCGACCGCGGCCACCGACAGCACCCGGTCCTCGACGCTCACCAGCGCCACCGACAACGGCTCCACCGCCGTCACGCCGGGCAGCCGGCGGATCCGCTGCACCGTCTCGCGCGGGATGGTCTGCTCGGTGGAGATGAGGATGTCGGCGGAGAGCAGCCGCTCGCGCAGCGGGCCGGGGCGGTCCACGGCGTACTCGGCGAACGGGTCGGTCGAGGTGTCCGCTGCGTCCGCCGGGCCGGCCGGGTCCGCGGGGCCGTCGGGGTCCTGGTCGGCGCCGGGCTGCGCCGAGCCGGCGCTGCCGTCGGCCGCTGGCCCGGGGTCCTCGGTCGGCGACTCCGCGCACGCGGCGAGGGCCAGCACGGCCGCGAGGCCGCCGGCGGCGAACGTGTGCCGCAGTCCCATCGTCGTACCCCCGTCCGACCCGAGCCCGGTGTTGGCGTCCGACGGTAGCCGCCGTCCCCTCATGTCCGCCGCGCGAACCGTACGTCGCCGTTGGCCAGCCGTTCGGTGGTGTAGGTCGGGTCGTGGGCGCGCTGGTGGTGCCACAGGCAGAGGAGCTCGAGGTCGTCGAGGTCGGTCGTGCCGCCCTGGGACCAGGGATCGCGGCGGTGGTGGGCCTCGCACCAGGCGGCCGGGATCGTGCAGCCCTGGCCCGCGCAGGTGCGGCGGCGCAGGAGCGCGGCTCGGCGCTGCGCGGGGCTGAAGAGCCGGCTGCTGCGACCGAGGTCGAGGACCTCGCTGCGGCTGCCGAGCACCGCCGGGACGATCCCGGCGTGACAGGCGAGGCGGCGCACCTCCCCGACGCTGACCGGGGTCTCGCGGTCGCCGCTGGTCGCGAGGGTGCCGTGCCCGAGGCCGCTGCGCAGGGCCTCCAGGTCGATGGTGATGACGATCTGGGTGGACGCGCCGCCGTGTGCGGGCAGCCGCGCCGGGTCGACGGACTCCAGCAGGGAGCAGAAGGCCAGGCCCATGAGGCGTTCCTGGGTCAGCCGCGCGCCGGTCGCCGGGTCGCGGCCGCTGACGTCGCCGCTCGATGCGGCGTGCCGCGGCGAGGTCCAGGCCTCCAGCAGGGTGCGCAGGCGGGAGGCGACGGCGTCGGGGACCCGGGCCTTGACGTCGCTCGCGCCGTCACCGCGGGGGTGGATGGTCAGGCGGGTGGCGTTGTTGGCGCGCCGCTGGGCACGCTCCAGCGCCTGGCGCTCGAGCTCGTCGTAGTGCTCGGGGGCCACCACCTCGAGGATGCGACTGGCGAGCAGCTCGAGCTTGCGCGGCTCGTAGGTCTCCGCGAGCGCGACCAGGTGGGCCTCGGCGCGGTCCAGCACGTCGGCGGCCACCTCGTCGGACGGCAGGTCGTCGAGCGCCTTGACGATGACGTGGGCCTGCTCGACGCGCATCCGCCCGTCGGCCAGTGCCTCGCCCACCCGCCCCCAGCGCTGGGAAATCGCCGAGGCCAGCAGCTCGGCGCGCCGCGCGGCGCCGTACCCGGTCAGGGTGCGCGAGGCCAGCCAGGAGGCTGGGGAGCGCGCCCCGTCGTCCTGGGCCAGCCCGCCGGGGCCACCGGCGGCGTCGATGACGCGCATCCGCAGCTCCTCGAGCTGACCAGCCAGCCGGGTCAGCTCGACCAGCGCGTCGCGGTGCGCCGCAGCCGGCAGGTAGATCGCGTCGACGTCGCGGACGGCCGCCAGCGACGCGGCCATCTCGGCCACGCACCGGCTCACCGGGTGCTCCGCCACCGCCTGCACGCTCACGGTCGTCTCCCTGCGTCGACTGAGGTCTAGTCAAGCAGTGACCACCGACACTTCTGGGCGGCAACGACAGCGTCCGGCCGCGGCTACGAAGAGGGGCAATCCGCCCAGATAGACGCAATCCGCCGCCATCATCAACGCGCAAAAGGCCGCGGTCGCCTCCGAGTCTCTTCGGGCCAGGTCTGGGCTCAGAGCGCGGGTGACGCCCGAGCCCGTGAGTAGGAACGTCCGCGACGCTGCGCGGCGCACCACTGCCCAGTCGGCGCGTGCGGTCAGACTGGGCTCGTGGCAGAACCGATTCCCGAGGCTGAGGCCTTCATCAGCTTCAAGCTCAGCGAGATGTCCTCCAGGAACGAGCATCACGAGTTCGAGGAGATTGCGACCCGAATCGCGCGCAAGCGGATCAGCGCGAACATCCTCATCGCGACCGGCCCGGTGAGTTCGGGCGGAGATCAGCAGCGGGACGCTGAGACCTACACGACCCGGATTCCTGAGGAGTTGCCGCACTCTGCCGGCTTCTCGGCGTCCGCGTCGACCCAACCGATCGTCGTTGCATGCACGGTGCAACGAACCCGGCTCAAGGACAAGGTTCTCGCGGACCTGGCGGGCATCTGTGCAGACGGTGCCGACCCGGTGGAGCACGTCGCGTTCTTCAGCGTTCACCCGATCTCCGAAGGCGTCACGCACGAGTTGAAGGAGACAGCCCGCGAGACGTTCGGTGTCTCCCTCGACATCTTCTGCGGCACCGACATCGCCACGTTCCTCGCCGAGCCTGACCTTGTGTGGGTCGCGTGCCACTACTTGGACATGCCGGCGGCGACGGTGCCGCCGGTCAACGACGACCGGGTCCCAGAGTGGTACGCCGAACTGTTGGAGAGCCTTCGCCGCAACCGAGGCCCCGCGGCATTGACCCCAGCGACGCAGGGTGAGGTGGCGGCCGGGCTGCGCCATGCCACCTGGGACTCAGACACCAACGCAGACCTGCCCGAGTGGCTGGACTTCATGGGAGCCTTCCTCGCTCACCATCACAGGGGCGAAGACTCAGAGTTGGTGTTCCGGGCCTGCTACGAGATGGCGATCGCGAGATTCCGCGGGATGGGTGAATCCAGCGGTGTCGAAGAGCTCATTCGGCGCGCGATTGCGTACGCGAGCGGGTCGAGCCACGCAAACGTCCTCGACGACGCGTTCATCTTGGCCAGTTACTGGGGCGTCGTGTGGAGCACCGGCAGGACAGAAGCAACCACGGCTGAGATTGCTCACGCTCTCGAGCTGCTCCGCACGCACGGGGTCGAACTGCTCGGCAACACCGACCCGGACGTGTATCCGATTCGCGCAGCGACCTTGACCGGGGCGCTGGCGTTCAGCTACCTCATCCCCGACTGGCGGGTCTCGGAAGAGAAGTTCGGCCGACCGGCCCGGGCAGACATTTCGGCGACCGTCGGCGTCCAACTCGACCCCAGCGACATCAACGTCACGAGCCTGCCCGCTGAAGCAGTCGACGTTGACAACGCCATGACGTACCTCGCGCAACTCGTCGATCTGCTTCCGACAGCTCGCGCGTACTCGGCACGCCAGCTTGCCATGTTGTTCACCATGTTCACTCCGGCACTCGTCGACCATCCGAGCTTCCGCAAAGTCAGTGATGGCCTCGACGAGGCCGTCACGCGAGTTGAGGGGGACTCTGCCCTCGCTGAACGATGCCGCGACCGAGGCATGGCGCTCATTCGGGCTGGCAGGCTCCTCGAAGGTCTAGCCGAGCTCCACCATGCGAAGGCGCGGTGGTTCAACGGCGACACCCTGTACGGCGCAGTCCTAACGATGCGGTTCATCGCGAAGGTGTACGACGATCTCGGCCTGTCGTACGCGGCGAAGCTATACGCTTGCTCAGCCGCCACGTTGGCGTTGACCCACGGTGACGACGAAACGAAGGAACATGCGCCGAAGGCGCTGCTCGAAGCCGCCAGGTACGCGCAACGTGCCGGGACGTGGGCCGACGCCGCCGGGCTGACGGAAGTTGCCGTCCTGGCTCGAGCGCAGCACGTGCCGGACCCGTTCGACTTCGACAAGCACACCGATCTGGAAGACCTCCGCATCGGGCAAGCTCTCGAAGTGTCGGCTGTGCGTCAGTTCTGGCCTGACCTAGAGACCGTGATCCAAGAGGCGCACTGGGCGAACACAGGTTGGTTCCAGATCGTCGAAGAAGTCATAGGAGGCGCCGAAGACTCGTCGTACCTGATGTCCGAGGACGAGTTTCAAGATCAAGCCGTCGAGCAACTCACCGGGCCTCTGTTTGCTGACCTGGGCCCAGAGCGTGTGGTCGACTTTGCCGCGCTCGGCATCCGATGGATCTTCCGGTTCACCAACGACAAGACCACTGTTCTGACCGCTGAAGGGCTCTGCGCAGCCTTCCAGGTCTTCGTCGCCGACATTGCGCTTTGCCATCCAGTGGTCATTGCCAGCACCGTCCACATCGCCGTCGACGTGCGTGCCGACGCGGGCCGCCGCGAGGTCGACGACTTCACCCTCGACGACTCCAACGCGGAACTTCAGGTCTACCTCACGTTGTCCGCGGACGTCGACCAGCGAGACGAACACGCCGCCTCGCTGATGAGCATGTGCTTTCAGCTCGTCCAGGCTGTCCACGCCGGCCCTCCGGCCGAACTGCAGGCGACGATGGAGCCAATGTTCGTCGACGGCCTCTCACACAAGCTGATGATGGGGCGCTCATACCAGGACGCTGCTGACCTTCTCAAGGCTGAACACTACGAACGCTGCGCCGCCGCCACTCCTCCCGCCAGCTCAGCTCGTTTCGAGCCAACGGCGCACGACGTGCTCGGACCTTCCACTGCGCCCGGGACCAGCTACGACCTCGACGAATCGCTACATGCGATCCGCAGGCGCTACGAGTTCGCCTTCACGGTGATGCGGTACACCTATCCACGTCTTCTCGCGGATGAAGCCATCAGAGCAACCATCGCCCGCCTCCGTGCTGACGGCTGGCTCGACTGGCAGACGCTGTCGATCTTGGCGAACGTGAAGTGGAACTGGCGCATGCGGGATGCGGGTATCCAGCTCGGCGTTGGCGACCCACGCGAAGCGGCACGCCTTGCCCGCGAACCTGAGACGTCGGACTCGCCCGTAATTCCGCTCAAAGCGTTCAATGCCGATGACGTCGCCTTCAATGCCCGCGTGCAGACCGCCACGTTCGCACAGACGTGGGGCCTACGAGGTCGGGTCGAGCGTCGCGACGAGCATGCGATGCGTGACCTCCTCGTCCGCAGATTCGGTTTCAGTGTCGACGATGTGCCACATCGCGACATCCTGGACTGCCTAGACGAGAACGGACGTTTGCTTCCGTTCGTCGAACCTGAACCTGACTCGGAGGCGTAGTTGCTTGCTCGCCTTGGCCCGCTCAGGCCGAGGTCCAGCGCGCCATGGCGGCGGGGTCGAGGCGCTTCTGGTACCGAAGGTGTTTTCCGGCATTGAGCTGCCTGGCCAGATCTGCCAGTTCGAGTGGACTAGTTCTGGGCCAATCGTTGCGGAGGGCTTCGACGGCGAGCTGTTCGGGAACGAGTCGGTGACCGTGGTCGCGCATGAAGGTTAGGGCTTGGACCGCGGTAGATCGTTCACGCGAGTCGACGAGGCCCTGGTTGAGGATCGGCAGCATTGAGATGCTCTTGACCATCGACTTGATGGCGGCGCTTGCTTCCGGGATCGCGGCGACCGGCTCGCCTCCAAGGAACTCGGCGTCGTGCGCGGTGATCCACGGCGCATGCGACTTGTGTCCGCGTACGAGGACCAGCCCGTCGAGGTCGGCGTGCCCCTCAAGGTCCAGGATCTCGTCGAGGTGCAGGCACCACGCGATGACAGTTCCCGTCCGCGGACGAGCGGCGAAGCGGCTGCGCCGGTTTCCCGTGATGCCGATCGGCAGCCCCGAACTCGTCAGAAAGGGCGACGCTTCGATGGCGCTGGTGCTGGGACCGACGACCGTGACCTTGCCTGCGTTGGCCCACCGTCGCGCAAGACGGAACGACTCGGCCAGGTCGACGTGAGGATCAATGTAGGCGCGGCGCATGCGCCGAATCTAGATGCGAGCGCCGACAGTTGCCGCCAAGTCAATCGGTGCCGCCCCCGCTGTTTCGCAACCGACGCGCGTCTCTGCTGACGCGAGGCCAATAGGCGATCGAGCCCCAAACGCGAGGAGTAGTCATCGATCCGAGGCAGCCAACCGCGATTCTTTCCTCCCCTTACGCATGCCACGTGTGCTCGACCACCGGCGCCGCCTTCCCCGGGCGCCCGCGCCCTATACGGCGGCATCAGCCTGAGCGGGAGAGGGTGCCTCGGCGCGCACATGCGCCAGGTTCTCGAACAGGTTGTAGGCGCGCGCGAGGAGCACGCCTTTCTAGCTCCCCGGCTGACGATCGCAGCTGAGACGAGCCTCGAGCGCGGCCCGCGGAGTTTGTATGGACCGCGTCGTTCCGCCGCTTGTCAGCCAGCGAAGAGATCGTCCGTAGCACCTGCAGCATGTCACGGAGAACTAGCCTTTGCTGCACACGAACACCGCAGGAGGCAGCGTGACGGACGCGCTAGAACCGAAGAGCGAGGCAAGGCGCAGGACCGAGGAGACCATCGAGGCAGTCGCAGCGACTGTTCCATTCGTTGGGGGCGTTCTGGCGGTGAAGTACGCACAGGCCTTCCGGCGAGCCGATGAAAGAAGATATCGGCAGTGGCAGGACCAGATCGAGGAAGCGCTCGACGCGATCGCGCAGCGAACCGACGGCCTTGATGTCGACGCGTTGTTCGCCGATGACAACTTCGTTGACGCCATCGCGACCGCGACACGGATTGCGGAGAAGTCTGCGGCGGACATCAAGCGGGCTGCCCTCCAGAACGCGCTGTTCAATGTCGCGGTCGGCGACTCTCTTGAGGGTGACAAGCGAGCCATCTATCTGCGCTACATCGACGAGCTCACTCCGTCCCACCTTGCGTTGTTGCGCCTGGCCGACGATCCGCCGGGATGGTTTAGCCGACGGAACCGGCCATGGCCCGGCGGCAACCTGATCGACGTGGTGATCGCGGCCTTCCCAACATGGTCAGGGGATGAGGCATTCATCGACACGATCGCGGGGGACCTAGCGTCACGGGGACTTGCCGAGTTGCCGCTGAGAACGATGATGACGGCCAACGGTGTGATGGCTCAGAGGACCAAGTCCAAGGGTAGAGAGTTCATGAGGTTCATCAGCGGACCGTTCGATTGACACTAGGGTGGATGTACGAAGCAACACCGTCCGATCGGTCCTGGGGACTGCCCCCAGTTGAGTTGACACCTGACCTCTGAGGTTTCGACCTCAAGCGGAAGGATGTCCCCGTGGCAAAGTGTCGCGTGCCGGGTTCAGTGGAGGCTCTGAACTGACGCGCTGAGGGTAGTCGGCGCGGGGTTGTGCCGGTAGTGCTCGTCCTCGAACTCAACGGGTGGGACGAGGCCGATCTCGCCGTGCAGGCGT
>NZ_JABJRA010000009.1 GCF_013155365.1 Nocardioides sp. zg-DK7169 | reverse complement strand
CCCGCCCGCCCCGCCGGCCGCACCCGCGACCCCGCCGCCCCCGCCTCCGGCGACCCCGCCGACGAGCCCCCCGCCCCCGCCGTTCGGCGACGCGGAGGCGCCCACGACGTACCTTCCCGCGGTCTCCGACCTCCCGCCGGTGCCCCCGCCGCCGATGGGCGGGCCCTCGCCCGTGCCCACCACGCCGCCCGCGGGCGCGCCGATCGGCTGGGCCACCGGTGCCGACGAGCGCTACGACCTGGGCCGCCACGGGCGCACCCCGCCGCCGGGGCCGGAGCCCGTCACCGCCCCGAGCCCCGTGGTGGCCCGCCTGGTGGTCTCCGACGGCACCGTGGTCGACGTGGACCGACCGGTCCTGATCGGGCGGGCGCCCGAGGCCCGGCGCGTGGCGGGCGGTGAGGACGCGCGCCTGGTGACCGTGCCGAGCCCGCACCAGGAGATCTCCGCGACCCACCTCGAGGTGAGCCCGGGCGCGGGGGCCGACATGGGCTCGGCGGTCGTGACCGACCTCGGCTCGACCAACGGCAGCGTGCTCGCCCGTCCCGGGCTGCCTCCCGAGGCGCTCCAGCCGGGCATCTCCGCACGCCTGGTCCCCGGCTCGCTGATCGACCTCGGCGACGGCGTCACCATCCAGGTCACCACCCCCTGACGGTGCCGCCGTGCGCGACCTGACCCGCTGCCCGCCGGCCGGGCTCGAGCGCCGCTTCCACGCCGCGCTCCTCGACCTGGTCGCGGTGGGCCTGCCGGCCGCGGCCGTGGCGTACGCCGGGTGGTCCGCCGGCCTCGGGCTCCCGGTCGGCCTCGGACTCGCCGCCGCGGTGCTGGTCGCGGGAGCGGTGCTCGTCGCGGTGGCGCTCGGGCTGACCGGCGCCTCGCCGGGACGCGCAGCGCTCGGGATCCGGGTGCTGCGTGCGGACGGCGCCGGCCCGCTCGGGGCGCGCGACGCCCTCCTGCGCGCCGCGCTGGTGGCGGGCGTCGGCGTCCCGACCCTGGGGACCGGGCTCGCGGTCCTCGCGTGGACCGCTCTCCTCGACCCGGCCGGGCGACGGCGCGGCTGGCACGACCGGCGCGTGGGCTCGGCGGTCCTCGACGTGCGCACCGCGACCGGTGGGGAACCGGAGCCGGCCCCCGCGCCGCCCGAGCTGCTCAACCTGACCACCCAGCAGCTCCTGCCCGCCCCCGCTGCCCCCGACGCCGACGCCTCCGAGGCTCCTGCCCCGGGAGGCCCGGCAGCCCGCTGGCGGGTCCGCTTCGACACCGGCGAGACGTTCCTGGTGGAGGGCCTGACCCTCCTCGGGCGTGCTCCTGAGCCGGCCCGCGGGGAGCCGGTGCAGCGGCGGGTGACCCGCGGCTTCGACGGCGTCGCGACCGGCACCCACGCCCAGCTCCAGGTGGTGGCCGGGCGGACCCTGGTGGTGATGGACCGCGGCTCGGGCGACGGCACGGTGCTGGTGCGCGGCCGGGCCCGGCGCGAGCTCGTCCCGGGACGGGCGACCACGCTGCTGGCGCACGACCGCGTCTGCTTCGGCGAGCGGGTGATGGAGGTGACTCGCGAGGCGTAGCCGTCAGCGGGTGATGAGCACCGGGACCCGGGTGCGGGTGCCGGTGGCGCCGCGCCAGGTGACGACGCCGTCGTCGGCCGGGCGTGCGCCCGCGGGGCCGCTCACCCGCACCGTGTAGGTCGCGGACTCCCCGGGCGCCAGGCGCACCGCGGCGGGCGTGACCCGCACGTCGTAGTGCTCGAAGCCGGAGGCGGAGGAGGAGAAGTACAGCGCCTGCCGTCCGACGTTGGTGATCGTGCGCCGGGCCACGTCGCGCCCCTCGTGGAGGAGCACCGAGGGCGTGTTGAGCTCGCGGCCCAGCGACCCCTCGAGCCAGCGGCGGTAGTCGCGCGGGTCGACGTCGTGCACCAGGCCCGGGCGCGACGTGAGCTCGGGGCGCAGCCGCCCGGCACCGGTGCGCAGCACCGACCCGGAGACCGGGGTGCTGGTGGTGGCCAGGGCGGAGCGGACCGCCGCGGCCGACCAGTCGCGCCGCGCCCGCAGCCGGGCCGCCACACCGGCGGTGTGGGCGGTGGCCACCGACGTACCGCTCGCGAAGTCCCAGCGCTCCGCGCGCGTCCGCGGCGGTACGGCGCTGAGCACCCCGGTGGCGGGGGCGAGCAGGTCCGGCTTGAGGAACGCGGCGGCGGGGTCCCCGCCAGGGGAGAAGCCGGCGACCTTCGCGCGCGGCTGGCGGTGGCCGTCGGGGCGCAGGGTCACGAGCGCCCCGCGGTGGCCGCGGACCCAGGTGCGCAGCCGCTCGGCGTCGCGCTGCGCGAGGTGCACGGTCGGCACGCTGTGCAGGTCGGCGTCCACCGAGCCGCGGCCGGTGTTGAGCAGGACCATGCCGGCCCCGTCGGCCAGCTCGACGGCGGCGGACTTGTCGACGCGGCCGACCAGGCCGCGGTCGCACACGACGATCGCGCCGCGCACCTGCGCGGCGTCGAGGCTGCCGGGGGCGCACTGGCGGGCCCGGTCGCGGGGGACGCCGGGGGCGGGCACGTCGGCGGCGCGCACCAGCGGGGCCGGCCCGACCGGGCGGCGGGAGGCCATCGCGCCGCCGAGCACCGGGCCGCCGTCGCCCAGGGCGACCCGGCCGCGGCGCTGCACGCCGGCGGTGCCGCCGACGGTGGTGACCCAGGGGGAGGGGTGCGCGGCCCACGAGCGGGAGCCGCCGTTGCCCGCGGCGGCGACCACCACGATGTCGGCCTCGGCCGCGCCGAGCAGCGCGAGCTCGACCACGTCGGGGCCGGGGGCACCGCCGACGGCGACGCTGAGCACGTCGACCCGGTCGGCGGTGGCCTGGTCGATCGCGGTGACCAGGTCGGAGCTCGCGCAGCCGTCGTCGGCGGGGTCCGGCGCGGTCCAGCAGGCCTTGTAGATCGCGAGCCGGGCCTGCGGCGCGGCGCCGGAGTGCGTACCGAGGTCCTCGTCCCCCACCCGCACCGTCACGTGGCTGTTGCCCGCCGCGACGGAGGCCGAGCGGGTGCCGTGGCCGTGGTCGTCGCGCGGGGACAGCGAGGAGGCCGCGCGCAGCCGGTCACGGCCGAAGCCCTCGAGGTACCACCGGGCGGCGAGCACCTTGTCGGTGCATGCGGAGGCGTCCCAGTCCGGTGCGGTCTCGCAGGTGCCGCGGAAGTCGCGGGGCGCGCGGCCCAGGCCGGGGGAGCCGGAGAAGACGGGGCCGTCCGGGTGCAGGCCGCTGTCGACCAGCCCGATGACGGTGCCGGCCCCGCCGGTGTCACGTCCCGCGGGCGGTACGCCGGGCACCGTCGCGGTGGCCGCGGCGCGCAGGCCGGCCAGCGGGCGCACGGTGTCGGGCTCGACGAGGGCGACGTCGGGGTCGGCGCGCAGCGCGCGCACCTGGGTGTCGGTGAGCTCGACCGCGACCCCGCTGAGCGCGGTGGTCCAGCGGTAGACGGGCTCGGGGGCGCCCACCCGCTCCAGCAGCCGCTGCTGGCGGGCCAGCTCGCGGGCCGGGCCGGTGGGGAAGAGCCGGTCGGCGGCGGCCGACCCGGGCCCGGTCAGGGCCACCAGGTGCAGGCGGGCCTCGCCGCCCTCCGCGGGGCTGGGCGCCCGCGACGCGGAGGAGGGGTGCGACACGACCAACGAGGAGACGGCGACCCCGACGGCCACACCGGCCGCGAGCAGCGCGGAGAGGGGCCCGCGACGCACACCCGGCGCGCGACGTGCCCGTCGCGTCGTCGCCCGCGTGCGCCTGCTGCCCATCTCGACTCCCGGCTCGGTTCTCTCGTCCCTCCCAGTGCCCACCTCGGGCCCCGGGCCCACAGACTGGCCGACCGGTGGCCGTGCTGACAAACGTCTGCCTACGCTCTGCGCCATGACCGCGACGCCGGAGCCCGCCCGCCTCGTCGTCGGGTTCGACCTCGACCTGACCCTGATCGACACCGTGCCCGGCTTCTCGGCGGTCCTCACCGCGCTCGGCGCCGAGCTGGGCGTGGACCTCCCCGTGGCGGAGATGACCCGGCGCCTGGGCCCGCCCCTGGAGCACCTGCTCGCCCCGCACCTGCCGCCCGAGACGGTCCCGGCCGCCGGGGACCGCTTCCGCGCGATCTACCCCGAGCACGCGATCGCCTCGGTGCCCGCCCTCGCCGGCGCCCACGAGGCGCTCGCCGCCGTACGACGCCACGGCGGGCGCACCGTGGTGGTCACCGGCAAGTTCCCCGAGAACGCCCGCCTCCACGTCGACCACCTCGGCCTCGACGTCGACGTGCTCGAGGGGTGGGTGTGGGGCGTCGGCAAGGCGGCGGTGCTGCAGCGCGAGGGCGCGTCGGTCTACGTCGGCGACCACGTCCACGACGTGGAGGGCGCGCTGGCCGCCGGGGTGACGAGCGTGTCGGTGCTGACCGGCGGGTGCACCCGCGAGGAGCTGCTCGAGGCCGGCACCCACGTGGTCCTCGACGACCTGGGCGAGTTCCCCGCCTGGCTGGAGGAGCACCTGCTCACCACCCGCCTGGCCGCGCTCGAGGCCGACCTGCGTGCGCGGGGCTCGCTGCTGGTGGCCTTCAGCGGGGGAGCCGACAGCGCCCTCCTGCTCGCCGCCGCGGTGCGCGCCCTCGGCCCGGACCGGGTGGTCGCCGCGACCGGGCTCTCGCACTCCCTGCCGCAGGCCGAGCGCGACCCGGCCCGCGCGTTCGCCGAGGAGCTCGGGGTGGAGCTGCTGACCCCCGAGACCCACGAGCTCGACCGCGGCGGCTACCGCGCCAACGAGGGCGACCGCTGCGCGTTCTGCAAGGCCGAGCTGCTGGACGTGCTGGTCCCGCTCGCGCACGAGCGCGGGCTGGCCGCCGTCGCGACCGGCACCAACGCCGACGACGCGGTCGCGGGCTTCCGCCCCGGCATCCGGGCCGCCGCCGAGCGCGGCGCGGTGACCCCGCTGCGCGACGCGGGGCT
Organism: Nocardioides sp. zg-DK7169; assembly: GCF_013155365.1. Taxonomy (GTDB): domain Bacteria; phylum Actinomycetota; class Actinomycetes; order Propionibacteriales; family Nocardioidaceae; genus Nocardioides. The sequence goes on along the minus strand of NZ_JABJRA010000009.1, from coordinate 230,190 downwards.
GACCAAGGAGCAGGTGCGGGCGGCGTCGCGCCGCTGGGGGCTGCCCACCTGGGACAAGCCGGCCGCCGCGTGCCTGTCCTCCCGGGTGGCCTACGGCGTGGAGATCACCCCGCACCGGCTGGCGCGCGTCGAGCGGGCGGAGGCGGCGGCCCGCGCCGCGCTGCACGACGTAGCGCTGCGCGACCTGCGGGTCCGCGACCTGGGGGAGCGGGCCTCGGTGGAGGTCGACGCCGCCCTGCTGCCCCTGGCCCCGGCCCTCGAGGCGGGGGTGCTGGCCGCCGTGCGCGCGGCCGGGTTCGCCGACGCCGCCCTCGACCCGCGGGGCTTCCGCTCGGGATCGATGAACGAGGCACTCGACCCCGGACACCGGTCCTGATCGGGGGGTCCCGGACCGGGACGTCGCGGTGGTGCGTCCCGCGCAGCACACATAGGCTGTGCGATCCCGCACCCGGCCCCGCCCGGGCGCTCGCCCAGCAGAAGAGGTCTGACCGTGCCCACTGGCAAGGTGAAGTGGTACGACGCCGAGAAGGGCTTCGGCTTCCTGTCCCAGGACGAGGGGGCGGACGTCTACGTCCGCGCCGAGGCACTGCCGCCCGGCGTCACCACCATCAAGGCGGGCACCCGCGTGGAGTTCGGCATCGCCCAGGGCCGGCGCGGCGAGCAGGCCCTCCAGGTGCGCGTCCTCGACGCGCCCGCCTCGGTCTCGCGCAACCAGCGCAACGCCTCGCGCCGCAAGCCCGAGGAGATGGTCCCGATCGTGGAGGACCTGATCCGGGTCCTCGACGGCATCGGGGAGACCTACCGCCACGGTCGCCACCCCGACTCGCGGACCGCCGCGCCGGTGGCCAAGCTGCTGCGCGCGCTCGCCGACCAGCTGGAGCTCTGAGCCTCAGCCGGCGCTGCGGCCCGCCGGCTCCTCGGCGGGCCGGGTCCGCACGCCCATCGGCACCTTGCGGGTGCGCGAGCTGAGCACGTACGCCGTCCACGCGACGAGCACGACCGCGGCGACGCCCAGCCCGAGCCGGGCCGGCTCCAGGGGCAGCACGATGCCGACGAACCCGCCCAGCACCCAGGCCAGCTGGAGCAGGGTGTCGCTGCGCGCGAACGCGCTGGCCTGCACCTGCGGCGGCACGTCGCGCTGGATCGTGGAGTCCAGGCAGAACTTCGCCAGGGTCTGGGAGAAGCCCGCGGTCAGGCCCAGGACGGCGAGCGTCACGACGCCGTAGAAGCTCCAGGCGAGCAACGCCGCGGCCACGTCGGCCAGCAGCGCGACGACCACCGCGACCGACGGGTTGATCCGCTTGAGCAGCGCCGCGGCCGCCACGCCCAGGGTGTTGCCGACGCCGGCCGCGCCGACGACCAGGCCGATCAGGATCTCCGCGCGCAGCCCGCTGTCCGGCGGGTTCTCGCGCAGCAGGAACGCCATGAACATGATGAGGAACCCCGAGAGCCACCGCGGCCCGCAGTTGGTGCGCAGCGCGAACGCCACCGGCGCCGGGATCCGGGTGCGCTGGCGGCGCCCCGGCGGCGTGGCCGCGACGGTCTCGCCGCGCAGCACCAGGGTGCCCTCGCCGGCGCTGGAGTCGACGCGCTCGGGCAGCCGGATCGCGCAGATCGTGGCGATCGTGAACAGCACGAACGCGTAGCGCAGCGACCACTGCGAGCCCGCGAGCGAGGCGAGCCCCGCGATCGGCGCGGACACGGCCGTCGCGATGATCCCGGACAGCGAGACCCGGCCGTTGGCGCGGACCAGGGTGAAGCCGCGCGGCAGCAGGCGGGGGACCGCGGCCGCCCGCGTCACGCCGTACGCCTTGGAGGACACGAGCACGCCCAGCGCCGCGGCGAACACCCACGGCGACTCGGTGTGGACCGCGCCGGCGAGGCCCCAGCACAGGAACGCGCGGGCCGCCATCGTGGTGCCGATCGCCCAGCGCCGACCCGAGCTGAACCGGTCCAGGAACGGCCCGATCAGCGGGGCGACGATCGCGAACGGCAGCATCGTCAGGGCCAGGAAGAGCGCGACCTGGCCGCGCGCCTCGCCCGAGGGCACCTGGAAGAACAGCGAGCCCGCGAGCGAGATCGCCACCGCGGCGTCGCCGGCGGTGTTGAAGAAGTGCAGGTACATCAGCCGGTTCAGGCCGGACTCGCCGGCGCCCTGCGCGCTGGCGGCGCGCCGGACCTGCTGGCCCACGAACCGGCCGGTGCGCGCGGTCGCGCGCCCGGCCGCCGCGACGCCGTGCGCGGTGGTGCGCACCCCGTTGCCGAGGGCGTGGCCCACCCCGTGGCCGGCGTCGGCGGGAGCGTCCCCGGGATCGGGAGGCGTGGAGGTCATGGTGGTCATCCTGCCCGGTCCGGGCGGGTGGGCGGGGGCAGTGACACGACCCCGTGTGCCGGTGAGTCCGGGGGCGACCTGACAGACAGGCCCCGCATGAGACATGATTACGCGCCGTGACCACGATCGCTCGTCCCAGGCCCGACGCCACTGCCGTTGCAGCGGTCGACGCCGCGCGTGACGCGCTCCTCGCCGAGACCGAGTCCGGCGACGTCGGAGCCCACCTCGGCACCCTCGCGGAGGGGGAGCGGGTGGTCACCCACCTGTTCACCTGCACCCGGGCCGGCTACGTCGGCTGGCGCTGGTCGGTGACCGTCGCGCGGGCCCCGCGCCAAAAGCACGTGACCATCGACGAGATCGTGCTGATCCCCGGCGACGAGGCCATCGTCGCGCCGCCGTGGCTGCCCTACCGCGAGCGGATCAAGCCCGGTGACCTCTCGCCCGGCGACCTGCTGCCGGTGCCTGACGACGACCCGCGCCTGGTCCCGACGTACTCCTTCGGCGACGACCCGCTGGACGCCGACGCCAAGGCGCAGATCCGCGCGGTCGCCCAGGAGCTGTACGCCGGGCGCACCCGCACGCTCTCCCCGGAGGGCCGCGACCTCGCCGCCCAGCGCTGGTACGACGGCGACGGCGGCCCGTCCTCGCCGATCGCCCAGGCGGCCCCGGACTCCTGCTCGACCTGCGGGTTCCTGATGCGCCTGGGCGGACCGCTCGCCGAGCAGTTCGGCGTGTGCGCCAACGGCGACGCCAACGACGACGGCCGCGTGGTCTCCTTCGACCACGGCTGCGGCGCCCACTCCGAGGTGCGCCTGGCCAAGAAGCACGAGCCGGTCCCGATGCCCGAGCCGGTGCTCGACACGATCACCATCGCGCCCAGGGACCTCGAGACCTTCTGAGCCGTCCGCGACGGGCCGTTCGCGGCCCCGTCGACGGCGCCGGCCGGCGAGTCGCCTCAGCCGGCCTGCGACGCCTCGTGGGCGGCGCGCCGGCGACGGCAGTACTCATAGCCGCACAGCCCCAGGCCGAAGCCGGCCAGACAGGTCCACAGCCACCAGGTGCGGCCGTGGTCGGCGAGCGGGCCGTAGAACGGCAGCAGCGCCACGAAGGCGATGAACCACAGCGCCGTGCCCACCGCGACCGTGCGCACCCCGTCGACGTCGAGCGGCTCCACGTCGGCGATGAGGTAGGTCCTCGTCCCGATCTCGCGCTTCTCGGCCAGCTCGTCGTCCCGTTCCACGGAGTCCACGTTAGCCGGACGCCCGGATCTGACATGCTGAGGTCTCGTGACCTCAGCCCTCGACAGCTACTTCAAGATCTCCGAGCGCGGCTCGAGCCTCGGCCGGGAGATACGCGGCGGTGCCGTGACCTTCCTGACGATGTCCTACATCCTGGTGCTCAACCCGTTGATCCTGGGCTACGTCCCGGACTCGGAGGGCAACTTCCTCGGTGGCGGAACCGGTGACGGCTCCAACCTCCCGGCGATCGCGGCCGCCACGGCGCTGGTCGCCGGCGTGCTCACGATCCTGATGGGGTCGGTGGCCAACTTCCCGCTGGCGCTCGCCGCGGGCCTCGGCCTCAACGCCTTCGTCGGCGTCGCGATCGCGAGCCAGTCGACCTGGGCCGACGCGATGGGCCTGGTGGTGCTCGAGGGCATCATCATCCTGGTGCTGGTGCTCACCGGCTTCCGGCGTGCGGTCTTCCATGCGGTGCCCAACCAGCTCAAGGTCGCGATCTCGGTCGGCATCGGCCTGTTCATCGCGCTGATTGGCTTCGTCGACGCCGGGTTCGTCACCCGCATCCCCGATGTCGCGAGCACCTCGGTCCCGGTGCAGCTCGGCGAGGGCGGCAGCCTGTCGGGCTGGCCGGTCCTGCTCTTCTCCGCCGGCGTGCTGCTGCTGATCGCCCTGTGGGTGCGCGAGGTCCGCGGCGCGATCCTGATCACGATCGTCGTCCTCACCGCGGCCGCGTTCGTGCTGGAGGCCCTGCTCGGCGGCGACGGGAACAAGCTCGGCTGGAGCCTGAGCATCCCGGCGGTGCCCGACGACTTCGTCGGCCTCCCCGACCTGACCACGCTGGGCGAGTTCTCACTGTTCGGCGCGTTCAGCTCGGTCGGCGTCCTGGCCGCCGCGCTGCTGGTCTTCTCGCTGCTGCTGGCCGACTTCTTCGACACCATGGGCACGATGACCGCCATCGGCGCCGAGGCTGGCCTGAACGACGCCGACGGCGTCCCCCCGCACAGCCAGCGGATCCTCATCGTCGACTCCATCGCCGCGATTGCCGGTGGCGCCGGTGGCGTCTCCTCCAACACCTCCTACGTCGAGTCCGCCTCGGGCGTCGGAGAGGGCGCGCGCACCGGCCTGGCCTCGGTCGTCACCGGCCTGCTGTTCCTGCTGGCGACGTTCTTCACGCCGGTCGTCCAGTCCATCCCGTCCGAGGCCGCCGTCCCGGCGCTGGTCCTGGTCGGCTTCTTGATGATGCAGCAGGTCATCAACATCAACTGGACCGACATGGAGATCGCCATCCCGGCGTTCCTCACCGTCGTGCTGATGCCGTTCACCTACTCGATCAGCGTCGGCATCGGTGCCGGCTTCATCTCCTTCGTGCTGATCAAGCTGGTGCTCGGCAAGGCGCGCGAGGTGCACCCGCTGCTGTGGATCGTGGCCGGGCTCTTCGTCGTCTACTTCGCCATCAACCCGATCACCGACTGGCTCACCTGACCTCCGGTCGGTCCGGCTCGTCGAGGCCCGGTCCCGTGGCACGCGTCACGGGGCCGGGCCTCCTCTTTGCGGAATAGTTAGCAACAGTAATGACTTATGCTCATCAGATGACTGCCACCACGGACAAGAAGCCTCGCGCCGGTTCCGGGCTCGCCCCGGAGCTGCGCCTCGCCGTGATGCGGCTGCGGCGCAGGCTGGCCGTCGAGCGCGACCCGGGGAACGACCTGAGCCTCACCGCGATGGGCGTCCTGGCCGGGCTGCACCGCTTCGGCGACCTCACCGTCGGCGACCTCGCGGTGCGCGAGCGCGTGAAAGCGCCGACGATGACGCGTACCGTGAACTACCTGGTCGACGACGGCTACGTCGTGCGCCGTCCCCACGAGAGCGACGGGCGCGCGGTGGTGGTCAGCCTGACCGACCGAGGCCGGGAGACGCTCCTGGCCGACCGTGCCCGCCGCGACGAGTGGCTGGCCACCCGCCTGCGCGCCCTCAGCGCGGAGGAGCGTGACGTGCTGCGTCGCGCCACCCCGATCCTGCACCGACTCGCCCAGGAGGACTGACCCAGCCTTGAGCCCCACGTTCCGCTCCCTCGCCAATCCCAACTACCGGCGCTACGTCGCCGGTAGTGCGGTGTCGAACGTCGGCACCTGGATGCAGCGGGTCGCCCAGGACTGGCTGGTGCTCAGCCTGTCCGGCGGAAGCGGCGTCGCGCTCGGCATCACCACCGGCCTGCAGTTCCTGCCCGCGCTCCTGCTCTCGCCCTACGCGGGCGTGATCGCGGACCGGTTCCCCAAGCGGCGCCTGCTCCAGGTCACCCAGCTCACCATGGCGCTGGCGGCCACCGTGCTGGGCCTCATCGCCCTGACCGGGCACGCCCAGACCTGGCACGTCTACCTCATCGCGTTCGTCTTCGGCATCGGCTCGGCCTTCGACGGCCCCGCCCGCCAGGCCTTCGTCTCCGAGATGGTCGGCACCAAGGACCTCGCCAACGCCGTCGGCCTCAACTCCGCGACGTTCAACGCCGCCCGCCTCGTCGGGCCCGCGCTGGCCGGCCTGATGATCGGCGCCCTCGGTGGTGGCTCCGCTGCCACCGGCTGGGTGATCCTGCTCAACGCGCTGTCCTACCTCGCGGTGATCTGGCAGCTGCAGCGCATGGACCCGCGGCTGCTCACCACTCCCGAGCCGGTCGCGCGCACGTCCGGTGCGCTGCGCGCCGGGGTCGCCTACGTGCGCCGCCAGCCCCGCATGGTGCTGGTCCTGATCCTCGTCTTCTTCGCCGCGACCTTCGGCATGAACTTCCAGATCACCTCCGCGCTGATGGCCACCGAGGTGTTCGGCAAGGGCGCGGGGGAGTACGGCATCCTCGGCTCGGCGCTGGCGGTCGGCTCGCTGACCGGTGCGCTGCTGGCCGCGCGCCGGGTCAAGATCCGGCTGCGCCTGCTGGTGCTCGCGACCGTCGGGTTCGGCGTCGCCTCGATCGTGGCCGGCATGCTCCCGTCGTACCTGACCTTCGCGCTGTTCTCCCCGGTGATCGGGTTCTTCACCCTGACCCTGCTGAACTCCGCCAACGCCACCATCCAGCTCGAGGCCCCGCCGGAGATGCGCGGCCGTGCGGTGGCGCTGTACATGACCATCGTCATGGGCGGCACCCCGATCGGCTCGCCCATCATCGGCTGGATCGGCGAGACCTTCGGGCCGCGCTGGACCTTCCTGGTCGGCGGTGTGATGACGCTGCTCGGCGCGGTGCTCGCGGTCCTGGTGTTCGCCCGGATGAACGAGCGCCGTCACGACCACGACCACGACGGGCCGGGCTCGGGGCCGTCCCCGGCGGTGCTCGACGGGCCGGTGGAGAAGTCCGCCGACCAGCGGGCGCGGCGCCCGGTCCCGGTGGCCGTCCGCGAGGGTGTCGCGGGTCCCTCCGTCACCGTTTTGACCCCCGTTCGGGCGGCGGGTAATCTCGGTCTCCGTGTCTGGGACAACCAGGCCGTTGCGCGTGCTCGGAAACGAATGGCAGCAAGGCAGCCGTCCTGACCGCACGTCAAAGCCGCACGATCCTCCATGGGGTGACCACCCCGTGCCAGGTGCCACGGAAGGGCGACACGCCCGACCGCGGGGGTGAGCGACGGAGGTTGGGTCCGCACCATCTCGGACACGGCAGTTCCATCGTGCGAGGCACCGTGCCACGTACTGAAGAGCGAAAAAGAAGGGGAACCACCCGGTGCCCACCATTCAGCAGCTGGTCCGCAAGGGCCGCCAGGACAAGGTGTCGAAGAGCAAGACGCCTGCCCTCAAGGGTTCGCCGCAGCGCCGAGGCGTCTGCACCCGCGTCTACACCACCACCCCGAAGAAGCCGAACTCCGCCCTCCGCAAGGTCGCCCGTGTGCGCCTGTCGAGCGGCGTCGAGGTCACGGCCTACATCCCGGGTGTCGGTCACAACCTTCAGGAGCACTCGATCGTGCTCGTGCGCGGCGGCCGGGTGAAGGACCTCCCCGGTGTCCGCTACAAGATCATCCGCGGCACGCTCGACACCCAGGGCGTGAAGAACCGCAAGCAGGCCCGCAGCCGTTACGGCGCCAAGAAGGAGAAGAGCTGATATGCCGCGCAAGGGTCCCGCTCCCAAGCGCCCGATCGACGTCGACCCGGTCTACGGGTCGCAGCTGGTCACCCAGCTCGTCAGCAAGGTGCTTCAGGACGGCAAGAAGCAGGTCGCTCAGCGCATCGTCTACTCCGCGCTCGAGGGCTGCCGCGAGAAGACCGGCACCGACCCGGTGGTCACGCTGAAGCGTGCCCTGGACAACGTGAAGCCGGCCCTCGAGGTCAAGTCCCGCCGCGTCGGTGGCGCCACCTACCAGGTCCCGATCGAGGTCAAGGGCACGCGCGGCACCACGCTCGCGCTGCGCTGGCTCGTCGGGTACGCCCAGGCCCGTCGTGAGAAGACGATGGCCGAGCGCCTGATGAACGAGATCCTCGACGCCTCCAACGGCCTCGGTGCCGCTGTGAAGAAGCGCGAGGACACCCACAAGATGGCCGAGTCGAACAAGGCCTTCGCGCACTACCGCTGGTGACCACGGGCGGGGGCCGGCTCCGGGCGGCCCTCGCTCCACCGCCCATCCAACTCTTTCAAGGGACGCTGAACTAACGTGGCAGTCGACATCACCACGGACCTGAACAAGGTCCGCAACATCGGCATCATGGCGCACATCGACGCCGGCAAGACCACCACCACCGAGCGGATCCTGTTCTACACCGGCATCACGTACAAGATCGGCGAGGTCCACGAGGGCGGCGCCACGATGGACTGGATGGAGCAGGAGCAGGAGCGCGGCATCACCATCACGTCGGCCGCGACGACCTGCTGGTGGAAGAACCACCAGATCAACATCATCGACACCCCCGGGCACGTGGACTTCACCGCCGAGGTCGAGCGCTCGCTGCGCGTCCTCGACGGCGCGGTCGCGGTCTTCGACGGCGTGGCCGGTGTCGAGCCGCAGACCATGACGGTGTGGCGCCAGGCGAACAAGTACTCGGTGCCCCGCATGTGCTTCGTCAACAAGCTGGACCGCACCGGCGCGGACTTCTTCCGCTGCGTCGACATGATGGTCGAGCGCCTCAACTCCACCCCGCTGGTCCTGCAGCTGCCGATCGGCGCTGAGTCGGACTTCCTCGGTGTCGTCGACCTGGTCGGCATGCGTGCCCTGACCTGGCGCGGCGAGACCAAGATGGGTGAGGACTACGAGGTCGAGGAGATCCCGGCCGAGCTCGCCGAGCAGGCCGCGGAGTACCGCGAGAAGCTCCTCGAGACCCTCTCCGAGGCCGATGACGCCATCATGGAGAAGTACCTCGAGGGCGAGGACTTCACCGTCGAGGAGCTCGAGGCCGCGATCCGTCGCGCCACCCTCGCCGACAAGCTCAACCCGGTCCTGTGCGGCACCGCGTTCAAGAACAAGGGCGTGCAGCCCCTGCTCGACGCGGTCGTCAAGTACCTCCCCTCGCCGCTCGACATCGACGCGATCGTCGGTCACGACCCGCGCGACGAGGAGAAGGAGATCGTCCGCAAGCCCAGCGACGACGAGCCCTTCTCCGGCCTGGCCTACAAGATCGCCAGCGACCCGCACCTCGGCAAGCTGATCTACGTCCGGGTGTACTCCGGCAAGCTCGAGGCCGGCGCGTCCGTGGTCAACTCGGTCAACGGCCGCAAGGAGCGGATCGGCAAGGTCTACCAGATGCACGCGAACAAGCGTGAGGAGATCGCGTCGGTCGGCGCCGGCCAGATCGTGGCCGTCATGGGCCTCAAGGACACCAAGACCGGCCACACCCTGTGTGACTCCTCGAACCAGGTCGTCCTCGAGTCGATGACCTTCCCGGCCCCCGTGATCGAGGTCGCGATCGAGCCGAAGACGAAGAGCGACCAGGAGAAGCTGGGCACCGCGATCCAGCGCCTCTCCGACGAGGACCCGACCTTCACGGTCAAGTCCGACGAGGAGACCGGCCAGACGATCATCGCCGGCATGGGCGAGCTCCACCTGGAGATCCTCGTCGACCGGATGAAGCGCGAGTTCCGCGTCGAGGCCACCGTCGGCAAGCCGCAGGTCGCCTACCGCGAGACCGTGCGCCGCGAGGTCAAGAACCACAGCTACACCCACAAGAAGCAGACCGGTGGTTCGGGTCAGTTCGCGAAGGTCGTCATCTCCCTCGGCCCGAACATCGACCCCGAGACCGGCACCGGTGCGGGCTATGAGTTCGTCAACAACGTCTCCGGTGGCCGCGTGCCCCGCGAGTACATCCCCTCCGTCGACCAGGGCGGCCAGGACGCCATGGAGTTCGGCGTGCTCGCCGGGTTCCCGATGGTCGACGTGAAGTTCACGCTCGAGGACGGCGCCTACCACGACGTCGACTCCTCCGAGCTGGCCTTCAAGATCGCCGGCAACCAGGCCTTCAAGGAGGCCGCCCGCCAGGCGAAGCCGGTCCTGCTCGAGCCGATGTTCGCCGTAGAGGTGACCACGCCGGAGAGCTTCCTCGGCACGGTCATCGGCGACATCAACAGCCGACGCGGCCAGATCCAGGCGCAGGAGGAGCGGCACGGTGACATGGTCATCAACGCCCTCGTGCCGCTGTCCGAGATGTTCGGGTACGTTGGCGACCTGAGGTCCAAGACCTCCGGTCAGGCGTCGTACTCGATGGAGTTCGACTCGTACGCCGAGGTTCCCACGAACATCGCCGACGAGATCATCAAGAAGGTGCGCGGCGAGTAGCCAACCGGCTACCGACGCGGACCCTCGGCACCACCACCCAGCAAGTACGAGTCAAGTAACAACCACACCAGGAGGAGCCCCCAGTGGCTAAGGCGAAGTTCGAGCGGACCAAGCCGCACGTCAACATCGGCACCATCGGTCACATCGACCACGGTAAGACGACCCTTACCGCGGCGATCACGAAGGTGCTGCACGACAAGCACCCCGACCTCAACGCTGCCTCGGCGTTCGACGAGATCGACAAGGCTCCCGAGGAGCGTCAGCGCGGCATCACGATCTCGATCGCGCACGTCGAGTACCAGACCGAGTCGCGCCACTACGCGCACGTCGACTGCCCCGGTCACGCGGACTACATCAAGAACATGATCACCGGTGCCGCGCAGATGGACGGCGCGATCCTGGTGGTTGCCGCGACCGACGGCCCGATGCCGCAGACCCGTGAGCACGTGCTGCTCGCCCGCCAGGTCGGCGTTCCCGCCCTGGTGGTCGCGCTCAACAAGTGCGACATGGTCGACGACGAGGAGCTCATCGAGCTCGTCGAGATGGAGGTGCGCGAGCTCCTCTCGGAGTACGAGTTCCCGGGCGACGACGTTCCGGTCGTTCGCATCGCTGCTCACCCCGCCCTCATGGGCGACGAGAAGTGGGCGAACTCCATCGTCGAGCTCATGGACGCGATCGACGAGTACATCCCGACCCCGGCCCGTGAGACGGACAAGCCGTTCCTCATGCCCGTCGAGGACGTCTTCACCATCACCGGTCGCGGCACGGTCATCACCGGCCGCATCGAGCGTGGCATCGTGAAGGTCAACGAGGAGGTCGAGATCGTCGGCATCCGCGAGGGCTCCATGAAGAGCACCGTCACCGGTGTCGAGATGTTCCGCAAGCTCCTCGACGAGGGCCAGGCGGGCGAGAACGTCGGTCTGCTCCTCCGTGGCACCAAGCGCGAGGACGTCGAGCGCGGCATGGTCGTGATCAAGCCGGGCACGACCACCCCGCACACCAACTTCGAGGCCTCGGTCTACATCCTCTCGAAGGAGGAGGGCGGCCGCCACACGCCGTTCTTCAACAACTACCGCCCGCAGTTCTACTTCCGTACCACGGACGTGACGGGCGTCGTGACCCTTCCCGAGGGCACCGAGATGGTCATGCCGGGTGACAACACCGAGATGTCGGTCGAGCTCATCCAGCCCATCGCGATGGACGAGGGCCTGAAGTTCGCCATCCGTGAGGGTGGCCGGACGGTCGGCGCGGGTCGCGTCACCAAGATCACCAAGTGATCACCGCCGGTCTCTGACCGGTCGATCCACCAGCAAGGCCCCGGACCTCACGGTCCGGGGCCTTGTTGCATTCACCCGCCTCCCCGGCTGCCGGGGCCGGGCGTCGAGCGGGTCAGGACATGTCGACGCCCTCGAAGTCCTCGGGGGTGTAGTCGCGCGGCTCGACCAGGACCATCCAGTTGCCGGAGTTGTCGCGCATCAGGGCCTCCACGCCGTACGGCCGCTCCTGGGGCTCCTGGAGGAACTCCACGCCCTTCGCGGACAGCTCCTCGTAGGCCTTGCGGCAGTCCTCGACGTTGAGCCCGACGCCGGGCAGGCCGCCCTCGGCCTGGGCGCGCTGCATCGCCTCGATCAGGTAGTCCGGCAGCGGGCCGCTGGGAGTGGTGAGGTGCAGGTGCAGCTCGGGCTGCGAGGGGTGGAAGACCGTGCACCAGCGGAAGTCCGGACCCAGCGTGAGGTCGTCGCCGACCGTGAAGCCGAGGACGTCGGTGTAGAAGGCGAGGGACGCCTCGATGTCCTTCACCCACACGGACACGAGCGAGATGTTGGTGATCATGGGCCGAGCCTAGGGAGCCGGAGACCCCGGCGGCTTCTCCTGGATTGCGCTCCTGCGCTCGACCAGACCGGCCATGAACAGGTGGCAGCCGGGGATGCGCGGCGCCCCCGTCACGGCGTAGCGGCGCTGGAAGGCGCTCGGCGACTCGCCCACGATCGCGCTGAACCGGCTGCTGAACGAGCCGAGGCTGGTGTAGCCGACGGCGTGGCAGACCTCGGTCACCGTGAGGTTGGTGGCGCGCAGCAGGTCCTGGGCGCGCTCGATGCGGCGCTCTGCGAGGTAGGCCGCGGGGGTGGTGGCGTACGTCGTGGCGAACGAGCGCAGGAAGTGGAACTTGCTCATCCCCGCCACCCGGGCGACGTCGTCCAGGACCAGCGCGCCGGCGAAGTGCCGGTCGAGGTGGTCGCGGGCGCGGCGCAGGTGCACCAGCACGTCGCCGGGGACCCGGCGCTGTGTCCGGGGAGGCGCGCTGCGGGGTGCCGGGCCGGGGGAGGGGGCCACCCGCACGATCCTAGGCCGCCCCGGCGACAATGGGGCCGTGAACGATGCCGTTGAACCCGTCCGTCCCGCGCGCCCGCACCTGAAGCTCACCGAGGACGGACGCCGGATGCGGGAGGTGCTGAGCTACTCGCGGCGCGGGAACCGCTTCACCCCCAACCAGGCCGCGGCCTGGGCCGCGCACCAGGCGGACTGGGTGGTGCCCGACGAGGCCGTCGACCGGCCGGGGTTCTCCTGGACGCAGTGGTTCGGCCGCGAGGCCCCGATGATCGTCGAGATCGGCTCCGGGGTGGGCGAGGCGACCGCGGCGCTGGCCGCGGCGCGTCCGGAGATCAACGTGCTCGCGCTCGAGGTGTGGCGACCCGGTGTGGCCGACACGCTGTGGCGCGTGGCCGAGGCCGGCGCTTCGAACGTGCGGCTGTGCAGCGTGGACGCGGTGTGGACGATGGAGCACCTCATCGAGCCCGCCAGCCTGCAGGAGCTGTGGACGTTCTTCCCCGACCCGTGGCACAAGACCCGCCACCACAAGCGCCGGCTGGTCGACGCCGAGTTCGCCCGCCTGGCCGCCTCCCGGCTGGTGCCCGGCGGGACCTGGCGGCTGGCGACCGACTGGGCCGACTACGCCGAGCAGATGATCCAGGTGCTCGACGCCGAGCCCACGCTCGAGGGCGGCGTCGTGGAGCGCTGGGCCGAACGGCCGGTCACCAAGTTCGAGCGCAAGGGCCTCGCGGTCGGCCGCACGATCATCGACCTCGCCTACCGGCGCGTGGCCGACTGACGCAGCGCGCGGCCCCGGCTCACCCGCGGCCGGTGAGGCGCCGCACCAGCGCCGCCTCGCGGGCCAGGCGCTCGGTGTCGCGCTCGCGCCGGGTGGCGACCACGGCGGCGAGGAACGCCTCGGGCGGCGTGCCCGGCGGCGGGGGCGGTGCGACCCGCTCGAGCACCTGTCCGGCCAGCCGGCCGCCCACCTCGGCGCGTGCCGGCGGGGTCAGCGTGGCCGCGCGGCCGAGGTACTGGCGCACCGCGAGGGCCAGCCCGGTGGGCAGCGGCCGGATGTCCGCGGTCCGCGCCCAGCCGGCCAGCTCGGGCGGGAGCACGGGCGGTGGCGGCAGGTGCAGGCGGACCCGCTCGCGCACGACGTACGTGCCCGCGGCATGGTCGCCGAGCCGCTTGCCGCGGCCGTTCACCAGCGCGGAGAGGAACGCCGGGGCGCCGGAGAGCGCGTAGACCTCCACGACGCCGAGCAGTGCACGGACGAACGCGTGGTGGAAGGAGATCGGGCCCGCGTCGTCGCGCACCGTGCGCAGGCCCAGCGCCCACTTCCCGAGCGTGCGGCCGCGGGTGAGCGTCTCCGTCGCGGCCGGGACGACGACCAGGACCGTCACCAGCGTGGCGATGAACGCGACCCAGGCGAGGGCCTCGTCGGTGCGCAGCGTCGCGGTCGTGGCGACCAGCCCCACGGCGACCAGCAGGACCGCGGCCAGGGAGACGTCCATCAGCCCGGAGGCGATGCGCAGCGCGAGGCTGGCCGGCGGCAGGTCGAGGGCGACGGCCTCCCCGGTGACGAGGTCGTCGTCGGTCAGGGTCGCGGGCTCGTCGGCGGTCACGGCGCCCAGACTAGGGTGGCGCCGTGGACCTGGACGCCTACGTGCTCGCCCACGCCGAGGAGTGGCGCCGCGTCGAGGAGCTGGTGGGCAGGCGCCGGCTCTCCGGCGCCGACGGCGACGAGCTCGTGGAGCTCTACCAGCAGGTGGCCACCCACCTGTCCGTCGTGCGCACCTCGGCACCCGACCCCGGCCTGGTCGCCCACCTGTCCTCGGTCCTGGCCCGGGCACGCGGGCGCATCGTCGGCACCCGCACCGGCTCGTGGCGCTCGGTGGGCGGGTTCCTCACCGGTCGGTTCCCCGCGGCCCTCTACCGGCTGCGCTGGTGGTGGCTGGGCTGCCTGGCCGCCAACGTGGTGGTCACCGCCGTGATGCTGCTGTGGCTGCTGGGCAACCCGGCGGTCGAGCAGGGCATGCTGAGCCCGGCGGAGGTGGACCGGCTGGTCGAGCAGGATTTCGAGGCCTACTACAGCGAGCACGCCGCCAGCCACTTCGCCGCCCAGGTCTGGGTCAACAACGCCTGGGTGACGGCGCTCTGCCTGGCGCTGGGGGTCCTCGGGCTACCGGTGGTGTACCTGCTGTTCACCAACATCGCCAACCTCGCCGTGATCGGCTCGATCATGCACCGCCACGAGCACGGCCAGCACTTCTGGGGGCTGCTGCTCCCGCACGGCCTGCTGGAGCTCACCGCGGTCTTCGTCGCCGGCGGGGTCGGGCTGCGGCTGTTCTGGGCGTGGGTGGAGCCCGGGGCACTGTCGCGCAGCCAGTCGCTCGCCCGGGAGGGCCGCACGGCCGGCACCGTCGCGCTCGGACTGGTCGTGGTGCTGTTCGTCAGCGGCGTGATCGAGGCCTACGTGACCCCCTCGGGCCTGCCCACCTGGGCGCGCGTGGCGATCGGCGTGCTCGCCGAGGTGCTCTTCCTGGCCTACGTCTTCGTCCTGGGACGCGCGGCCGCCGCGCGCGGCCACACCGGCGACCTGGACGCCGCGCTGCTGGAGGACCGGGTGGCCACCCAGGCCTGAGCGTTCCCTGCCCGGTGGCCGCGTGGCTCGTCGCTGCGGTCAGCGCCCGCCCATGCGGGAGAACAGCCAGATCGCCACGCCGGTGCCGACCACCATGATCAGCCCCAGGATCAGGGTGTGCAGCCCCGGGTTGTCGGTCGCCGAGGTGCTGCCGCTGGCGGCGAGCAGGAGTGCGTGCATGGTTTCCCTTCCCTGCCTGATCGATGCGGCGATGCTATCGAGGCCCCTCGCAGCGGCGGGGAACGGTGCACGACGCGCAGTGCGCGTTGTGCGGTGTGCCACCGCTCAGAGCAGACCGCGCGCCTTCAGCGACAGGTAGTGGTCGGCCAGCGCGGGGGCCAGCCGGTCCGGCTCGGCGTCGACCACGTCGACGCCGAGCGCGCGGAGCAGGGCGATGGTGCGCTCGCGGCGCGCGCTCGCCCGGGCGGCCGCCGCCGCGTCGTACACCTCCTCGAGGGTGCCGCGTCCGGCCACCAGCTCCTCCAGCGCGGGGTCGCGCACCGAGGCCACCACGACCCGGTGGTGACGGGTCAGGGCCGGCAGCGCGGGCAGCAGGCCGGCCTCGACGGCCGTCGGCTCCACCGGGGTCAGCAGCACCACCAGCGCCCGCTGGCGACCGAGCGCCGCGACGGCACCGACCAGGCCGGGCCAGTCCGCCTCGGCGAGCACCGGCTCCAGGTCGGCGAGCGCGTCCTGGAGACGGGCGACGAGGTCGGGCGCGCCGTGGGTGCGCAGCCGGGTCCGGACCCGGCGATCGCCGGCGACCAGGTCGACACGGTCGCCGGCCCGCGTCGCGAGCGCGCCCAGCAGCAGGGCGGCGTCCATCGCCGGGTCCAGGCGCGGCACGTCGCCGACCCGGCCGGCGGAGGTGCGCGAGGTGTCGAGGACCAGGACGACGCGACGGTGCCGCTCGGGCTGCCAGGTGCGCACCACGACGTGACGGCTGCGGCTCGAGGCGCGCCAGTCGATCGCGCGCACGTCGTCGCCGCGGACGTACTCGCGCAGGGAGTCGAACTCGGTGCCCTGGCCGCGCACCCGCACGGCGGCGCGGCCGTCGAGCTCGCGCAGGCGGGCCAGGCGCGAGGGCAGGTGGCGCCGGGAGGCGAACGGCGGCAGGGAGCGCAGCGTGCCCGGCACGAGGAGCGTGCGCTGGCGCCCGGCGAGGCCGAGCGGGCCCAGGCTGCGCACGGTCACCCCGACGGCGCGCAGGTCGCCGCGACGCCGGGGCAGGAGCGGGGTGCGCAGCAGCGGCCGGTCACCGGGCGCGACCCGCACCGGGTGCCGGTTGTCGTGGGCGCCGGCGCTGGGCACCCAGGCGTCGCGCACGAGGCCGCGCAGGCGACGCCGCGTGGTGTTGTGGACGACCAGCTCGCTGCGACCCGGCGTGCCGAGCCGTACGCCGGGCACCGGCCCGCGCACGACCTCCAGGGCCCGGGGAGGCGCCGCCAGCAGGGCGTCCGCACCGCAGGCAGCCACGACGAGGAGCAGCCACAGCCACGGGGTGGAGGGCAGGGGTCGCAGCACCACCGGCACCAGGCCGAGCAGGAGCAGCAGGGGCACACGCCCGGTGACGACCACGGCGCTCAGCGGGGGACCGGCACGGCGTCGAGCGCCGCCGAGAGCACCTGGGCCACGTCGACGCCCTCCAGCTCCGCCTCCGGCCGCAGCCCGAGGCGGTGGGCAAGGGTGGCGTGCGCGAGGGCCTTGACGTCGTCGGGGGTGACGAAGTCCCGCCCGGTCAGCCACGCCCAGGCACGGGCGGCGTGCAGCAGCGCGGTCGCCCCGCGCGGGCTGACGCCGAGGCTGAGGGAGGGCAGGCGCCGGGTCGCGCGGGCGATGTCGACGACGTAGCCCAGGATCTCCGGGGCGATCTGCACGGCGGCGACCGCGCGACGCCCGGCGAGCACGTCCGCTGCGCCCGCCACGGGCCGCACCCCGGCCGCCGCGACGTCGCGCGGGTCGAACCCGGTCGCGTGCCGGCGCAGGATCTCCAGCTCCTCGTCGCGCTCGGGCACCGGAAGCACCACCTTGAGCAGGAACCGGTCCAGCTGGGCCTCCGGCAACGGGTAGGTGCCCTCGTGCTCGACCGGGTTCTGGGTGGCGGCGACCAGGAAGGGCGCGGGCAGGCGGTGCGTGGTGCCGTCGACGGAGACCTGGCCCTCCTCCATCGCCTCCAGCAGCGCCGACTGGGTCTTGGGCGGGGTCCGGTTGATCTCGTCGGCGAGCAGCAGGTGGGTGAAGACGGGGCCCTCGCGGAAGGCCAGCTCGCCGCGCTGGCCGTCGATCACCATCGAGCCGGTGATGTCGCCCGGCATCAGGTCGGGCGTGAACTGCACCCGCCGGGTGTCGACGTCGAGGGCGCCCGCCAGCGAGCGCACCAGCAGGGTCTTCGCGGTGCCGGGCACGCCCTCCATCAGCACGTGGCCACCGCACAGCAGGGCGACCAGCAGGCCCGAGACCGCGGCGTCCTGGCCGACGACGGCCTTCGCGACCTCGGCGCGCACGGCGCCCAGGCGGGCCCGGGCCTCCTCGGCGCTGGGGGCGCTGGGTGCAGCGGAGGCACTGGGGCCGCTGAGGGCGTCCGGCGGGGAGGCCTGTCCGGTGGCGGGTCCGGTCGTGGGTGGGGTCATGCGCGGCGTACCTCTTCCTCGAGCGCGGCCAGGGCGGCCGCCAGGGCGATCAGGTCGTGGTCGGTGGTCGGGTCGGGCGCGTCGGAGCCGACCAGCGTGGCGACGTCGTCCTCGCCGTGCCCGGTCGCGCGGGCGACGGCGCGCACCAGCTCCTCGGGCGGTACACCGCCGGGCGCGGCGCCCACCCGCAGGCGGCGCGCGAGGGCGCTCCGGGTCGCCTCGCGCAGCGCGTGCGCGGCGTGCGCGCGGTCCCCGGAGCGTCGGTAGAGCCGGCCGCGGCTGTGCACGGTCTCGCTGGCCCGCACCACGACCGGCAGCGGCTCGGTGGCCAGCGGCCCGAGGCGACGCCCGCGCCAGAGCATCAGGGCGCCCAGGGCGAGCACCGCCAGCACCAGTGCCGGGACCACCCACCGGGGCAGCAGCGCGCTGAGGGCGACCCCGTCCTCGGCGCCGAGGTCGGCGGCGGAGGGCACGTACCAGACCAGCCGGTCCCCGCCGCCGAGCAGGCGCAGCGCGATCGCGGCGTGGTCGGCGCGCAGCAGCCGGTCGTTGGCGAGCAGGTCGGCCGCACCGAGCAGCAGCAGCCCGGGGCGTGCCCGGGAGAGGACCGTGCCGGTGGTGCTCCCGGCCGCGGTGAGGCTCGGGGCGGCGAAGCAGCCCGGCAGGTCGTGCCCGACGGCGTCGTCCACATCGAGCCGGAGGCCGTCGAGGCGCTCGGCGAGGTCGGGCAGTGTGCAGGCCGCCTCGGTGGCGAAGCCCGGGGGCAGGCTGCTGGACCCGGTCTCGACCCCGAGCACCGCGAGGGCGCCGGGCCGCGCCCCGGCGACGACGAGCTGGGCGTCACCGGCGTGGGCGACCAGGCGCTCGGCGCTCTCGCGGCCGAGCAGGTCGGGACGGGTGAGGAGCACGGTCGTGCCCGCGTCGACCGGGGTCGCGTCGAGCTCGTCGGCGCCGCGCGCGACCACGACGTCGACGCCCTCGCCGTCCAGCACCCGGGCGAGCGCCTGCGCGCCGTCGCGGTCGGGGTTGTCGGGGTCGAGACGCTCGGAGCTGCGCGGGCCGCCGGCGACCACGACCGCCACCGCGACCGCGACCACCAGCCCGGCACCCACGAGCAGCCAGGTCCCGCGCCGCGAGCGGGCCGTCCCCGCTGCGGCGGGAGCCGCGGCAGCGGGAGCCGCGGGTCCGGGCGGGGGAGCGCCCACCGTGCTCATCGCACGCCCGCCTGCGCCAGGTCCGCGTCGAGCGCGAGCACGGCGGCCGCCTGCGCGGCGTCGGCCGGGCGCTCGCCGTACCGCACCCGGTCGAAGAGGAGCCCGGCGTCGCGGGCCCGTGCGGCCAGCGGGGGACGGGCGGCCGCGAGCGCCTCGGCGACCTCGTGGGCGGTGCGGCCCGGCGCCGGCGACAGCTCGCCGCGCTCCACCTGCGACAGCGCGATCGCACGGAAGGCCTCGAGCACCGCCTCCTCGTGGCGCCCGGCGGCCAGGGCCGCCTCGGCCCGCCGGCGCAGCTCGTCGGCGGAGACCTGCTCGGCGGTGAGGACCGGGGCCTCCCCGCGCCGCCGGGGGCCCGAACGGCGCGCCCGTGTCAGCAGCCAGCCGAGTGCACCCACCAGGACCAGCAGCACCAGCATCGCGGCCAGCGTGGCGACGGGCGGGGCGGCGCTCGCCGCGTCGACGACCCGGTCCAGCTGGTGCTCGAGCCAGTCGAGCAGGCGCGCCACGACGTCGCGGTCGTGGTACTCCGGGCGCACCAGCTCGCGGCGCACCAGGTCCCGGGCCTCGTCGGGCGACGGGTCCAGGGGGCGGTCGGCCGCGCGCACGGCCCGGGCCAGCAGGCTCACCGGACGGGCGCCCCCGTGCGGGCGAGCAGCTCGACGCCGAACGCCTCCTGGCGGATCCGCAGGTCGACGTACTGCAGCGTGGTCACGGCGGTCAGGAACGGGGTGACGAAGGCAGCGGCGAGCACGGTGGCGACGGCCTGGCTCAGCACCAGCACCAGGGCCTCGTGCTCCGGGCCGACGACGACCATCCCGATCTCGCCCAGGACGACGAACGGCAGCGACAGCACCCCGCCCACGGTCTGGGTGATCACCACCGTGAGCACGGCGACGCCGAACACCCGCCAGAAGTGGCCGCGGGTCAGGCGCCGTCCCCGGCCGATCGCCCCCAGGACGCCGATGTCCTCCAGGCTCAGCACGGACGGCGCCAGCAACGCCAGCCGCACCCAGAACCACGCGAGCAGGGCGAGGAACGCCGGGACGCTGAGGAGCCCGAACAGGAGCAGCACGACCAGGTCGCCGGAGAGGACGGCGAGCAGCGCCCACAGCCCCACGTAGGCGCCGACGACCAGCATCGCGACCAGCCCGAGCAGGAGACCCAGCCCCACCAGCCGCCAGCGCCGCCCGCGGGTCTCGGCCCATGCCTGGGTCAGGGTCAGGGTGCGCCCCAGGACCGCGGCGCCGACCACCCGGGCGACCATCGCGGTGACCAGGATGGTGCCGAGGCCCTGGAGCATCGTCCCGAGACCGAGGGAGCCGATCGACAGCGCGACCCCCGCCGTCGTGGCGGCGTCCCCGGTGTCGTCGGCGACGCCCACGGTGAGCTGGCCGGCCGCCGTCAGCAGCGCGGTCGCCAGCACCGGGATGGCCATCGCCAGTCCGGCGAGCAGCACGGAGGCACCGACCGTGGCGCCGGCGTTGTGCCGGATGGCGCGAAACGCCCCGTCGTAGAGGTCGCCGAGGCCGAGAGGGCGCAGCGCGATGATGCCGGGCTTGTGCGCGGCCGGCCAGACCCCGGGCGGGCCCGGCGGCCAGGCGCCGGGCGCCTGCCCGGGCTGCGGCGCCGCGGCGTACGACGGGGGAGGGTACGGCGGGGGAGCGGCCTGCCAGCCCGGCGGCGGCGCCTGCCACCCCGGCGGTGTGTCCTCGGGTCCCGACATCTGCTGCTACCCCCGTCGCTGTCCGGCGGCGGCCCGGAGCAGGGCACGCCGTGGTCTGCATCCTGTCAGGCCGACACGGCCCGGGCGGCGTACACTTGCCGCTTCTGGCGCGGCTTCTCCCTCCCTGCTGCGCGCCCCCTCGCGGGCGCCTGCGCACGGTCGAGGTTCGATTTGGTCCCGTGCCTGAAGTCTGCCAAGATGATCCGGTTGCTCCGACGGGTCCGCCGGGGTACGGAACATCTTGACTACTGAATCGCGTCTCCCCGCTTCGCAAGGAGTGTGAGCTCGGTGGTCGGCATGCGTCCGCATCCGAGGAGACCCGATCAGCCTGACGAACCGTCGGGCACCACTATGAATAAGTGAGACCCCGGTCTCGTGTTGCGCCTCCACTGGGCGACACGCCCGACCGCGGGGGTCGGCCAGGGGGCCGGCAGGTGGTGAGCACCAGGGCGGGACAGACCCAAACCGGGGGACGTTCCGGACAAGCACGCGGCAGATGAGTAGAAGGACGAGAGAGACCTATGGCGGGACAGAAGATCCGCATCAGGCTCAAGGCCTATGACCACGAGGTGATCGACACCTCGGCACGCAAGATCGTGGACACGGTCACCCGCACGGGTGCCAAGGTCGCCGGCCCGGTGCCGCTGCCGACCGAGAAGAACGTGTACTGCGTCATCCGCTCGCCCCACAAGTACAAGGACTCTCGCGAGCACTTCGAGATGCGCACCCACAAGCGCCTCATCGACATCATCGACCCCACGCCGAAGACCGTCGACTCGCTCATGCGGCTCGACCTGCCTGCCGGCGTCGACATCGAGATCAAGCTCTGAGGTTCCGGACATGACTTTCGAACGCAATGCCAAGGGACTGCTGGGCGCGAAGCTCGGCATGACCCAGGTCTGGGACGAGAACAACCGAGTCGTCCCCGTGACCGTGATCGCTGCCAACACCAACGTGGTCACCCAGGTCCGCACGCCCGAGATCGACGGCTACAACGCCGTCCAGATCGGGTTCGGCGAGATCGAGGGCCGCAAGGTCACCAAGCCGCAGGCGGGCCACTTCGACAAGGCCGGGGTCACCCCCCGTCGCCACATCGTCGAGATCCGGACCACCGCGGCCTCCGAGTACACCGTGGGCCAGGAGCTGCCCGTCGACACCTTCGCCGCTGGCGAGGAGATCGACGTGACCGGCACCAGCAAGGGCAAGGGCTTCGCCGGCGTCATGAAGCGTCACGGCTTCGCCGGCGTCTCCGCCTCGCACGGTGCTCACCGCAACCACCGCAAGCCGGGCTCGATCGGCGCCTGCGCCACGCCCGGTCGCGTGTTCAAGGGCGTCCGCATGGCCGGCCGGATGGGTCACGACACCGTCACGACCCAGAACGTCACCGTGCACGCCGTCGACGTCGAGAAGGGCCTGATCCTCCTCAAGGGTGCCGTTCCCGGCCCCAAGGGTGGTCTCGTGGTGCTCCGCTCGGCTGCCAAGCAGACGCAGGAGGCCTGAGCATGGCTACCAAGACCGTGAAGGTCGACCTCCCCACCGAGATCTTCGGCGTGGAGACGAACATCCCCCTGATCCACCAGGTCGTCGTGGCCCAGCAGGCCGCCGCTCGTCAGGGCACGCACTCCACCAAGCGCCGCGGTGAAGTCCGCGGTGGTGGCCGCAAGCCCTACAAGCAGAAGGGCACCGGCCGCGCCCGCCAGGGCTCGACCCGTGCGCCGCAGTTCGTCGGTGGTGGCGTCGTGCACGGCCCCAAGCCGCGCGACTACGACCAGCGGACCCCCAAGAAGATGAAGGCCGCCGCCCTGCGCGGTGCCCTCTCCGACCGGGCCCGCAACGACCGCATCCACGTCGTGGACGCCCTGATCTCCGCCGACAAGCCGTCGACGAAGGTCGCCCTCGCCGCGCTGACCTCGCTCTCCGAGCGCAGCCGCTTCCTCGTGGTCCTCGAGCGTGCCGACACCGTCACCTGGCTGTCGCTGCGCAACGTCCCGAAGGTGCACATCGTCGCGGTCGACCAGCTGAACACCTACGACGTGCTCGCGTCCGACGACGTGGTCTTCACCAAGGGCGCCTACGACGCGTTCGTGAGCGGCACCTCGAAGGAGGCCTCCAAGTGAGCACCCTGCACAAGGACCACCGCGACATCCTGATCGCGCCGGTCGTGTCCGAGAAGAGCTACGGCCTCCTCGACGCCAACAAGTACACCTTCATCGTCCGCCCGGACGCCAACAAGACCGAGATCAAGATCGCGGTCGAGAAGGTGTTCAACGTCAAGGTCACGTCGGTCAACACGCTGAACCGTCCCGGCAAGACCCGTCGTACCCGTACCGGTCTCGGCAAGCGCAAGGACACCAAGCGCGCGATCGTCTCGCTCGCTGAGGGCCACCGCATCGACATCTTCGGGGCCTGAGAGCCACCGGATCACGAGGACTAAGACACATGGCTATCCGCAAGTACAAGCCGACCACCCCGGGCCGTCGTGGCTCCTCGGTGGCCGACTTCGTCGAGATCACCCGGACCACTCCGGAGAAGTCGCTGACGCGTCCGCTGCCCAAGAAGGGCGGCCGCAACAACCAGGGCCGGATCACCACCCGGCACCAGGGTGGCGGTCACAAGCGTGCCTACCGCGTCATCGACTTCCGCCGGTACGACAAGGACGGCGTGCCGGCCAAGGTCGCTCACATCGAGTACGACCCCAACCGCACCGCCCGCATCGCGCTGCTGCACTACGCGGACGGCGAGAAGCGCTACATCATCGCGCCGAAGGGCCTCACCCAGGGCACTCCGGTCGAGTCGGGCCCCACTGCCGACATCAAGCCCGGCAACAACCTCCCGCTGCGCAACATCCCGGTCGGTACGACGATCCACAACGTGGAGCTTCGTCCCGGCGGCGGTGCGAAGATCGCTCGCTCCGCGGGCATCAGCGCCCAGCTGGTCGCCCGTGAGGGCTCGCGCGCCACGCTGCGCATGCCCTCGGGCGAGATGCGCTTCGTCGACGTGCGCTGCCGCGCCACCATCGGCGAGGTCGGCAACGCCGAGCAGTCGAACATCAACTGGGGCAAGGCCGGCCGCATGCGCTGGAAGGGCAAGCGCCCGACCGTCCGCGGTGTCGTGATGAACCCGGTCGACCACCCGCACGGTGGTGGTGAGGGCAAGACGTCCGGTGGTCGCCACCCCGTCTCCCCCTGGGGCAAGCCCGAGGGCCGCACGCGCAAGCGCAAGGCCAGCGACTCCCAGATCATCCGCCGTCGCAAGACCGGCAAGAACAAGCGCTGATAGGGAAGTAGACAGATGCCTCGCAGCCTGAAGAAGGGCCCCTTTGTCGACGGCCACCTCCTCAAGAAGGTGGATGCCGAGAACGACAAGGGGAGCCACAACGTCATCAAGACGTGGTCGCGCCGGTCGATGATCATCCCCTCGATGATCGGCCACACCATCGCCGTCCACGACGGCCGCAAGCACGTCCCGGTCTTCGTGACCGACTCGATGGTCGGCCACAAGCTGGGCGAGTTCGCCCCGACCCGCACTTACCGCGGGCACGTCAAGGAAGACCGGAAGGGACGTCGTCGATGAGCACCACTGAGCGTCAGCGCACGAGCGCCCGCCGCGAGTCGCTGCTCGGCGACGAGCAGGGTGCCTTCGCGAGCGCCCGCTTCGTGCGGATCACCCCGATGAAGGCCCGCCGCGTCGTCGACCTCGTCCGCGGCATGCCCGTCGACGAGGCCCTGGCGCTGCTGCAGTTCGCGCCGCAGGCCGCCTCGGAGACCATCTACAAGGTGCTGGAGAGCGCCGTCGCCAACGCCGAGACCACTGAGGGTCTCGACCGCGGTGACCTGGTCGTCTCCGTCGCCCGTGTGGACGAGGGCCCGACCATGAAGCGCTGGCGTCCGCGTGCCCAGGGGCGCGCGACGCGTATCAACAAGCGCACCAGCCACATCACGCTGGCGGTCCAGCCGGCCGCCGTGGTCGCTGAGAAGAAGGGACGGAAGGCCTGATGGGCCAGAAGATCAACCCGAACGGCTTCCGCCTCGGTATCTCCACGGACCACAAGTCCCGCTGGTACGCCGACAAGCTGTACAAGTCGTACGTCGGCGAGGACGTCGCCATCCGCAAGCTGCTCTCGAAGGGCATGGAGCGGGCCGGTATCGCCAAGGTCGAGATCGAGCGCACCCGTGACCGCGTCCGCGTGGACATCCACACGGCGCGCCCGGGCATCGTCATCGGTCGCCGTGGCGCCGAGGCCGACCGCATCCGCGGTGAGCTCGAGAAGCTCACGGGCAAGCAGGTCCAGCTGAACATCCTCGAGGTCAAGAGCCCCGAGATGGACGCCCAGCTGGTCGCCCAGGGTGTCGCCGAGCAGCTCGCCGGTCGCGTGCAGTTCCGCCGCGCCATGCGCAAGGCCATGCAGACCACGATGCGCTCGGGTGCCAAGGGCATCCGGATCCAGTGCTCCGGTCGACTCAACGGCGCCGAGATGTCGCGCACCGAGTTCTACCGCGAGGGCCGCGTGCCGCTGCACACCCTGCGTGCGGACATCGACTACGGCTTCTACGAGGCCAAGACGACCTTCGGCCGCATCGGCGTGAAGGTCTGGATCTACAAGGGCGAGGTCGCCGGCTCCCGTGCCGAGCGCCAGGCCCAGGCCGCTGCCCGCGCCGGTGTTCCCGGTCGCGGTGGCCGCCCGCAGCGCGGTGGCGAGCGCCCGAGCCGTGGCTCGCGCGGCGAGCGTCCGACGCGTGCGGACCGCGGTGGCGAGGGTTCCCCTGCCGTGACCGAGGCGCCGGCCGGTGGCGACACCGCCCTGGCGACCC
The DNA here is from genome assembly GCF_013155365.1 of Nocardioides sp. zg-DK7169. Classification (GTDB taxonomy): domain Bacteria; phylum Actinomycetota; class Actinomycetes; order Propionibacteriales; family Nocardioidaceae; genus Nocardioides. The sequence continues at coordinate 204,548 of NZ_JABJRA010000009.1, read as the reverse complement.
CCTCGGCTGAGACCCCCAAGGAGGGCTGACCCATGCTGATGCCCCGTCGTGTCAAGCACCGCAAGCAGCACCACCCCAAGCGGACCGGTGCGGCGAAGGGTGGCACGAAGCTCGCCTTCGGCGACTTCGGCATCCAGGCGGTCGAGGGCCACTACGTGACCAACCGCCAGATCGAGTCGGCGCGTATCGCGATGACCCGCCACATCAAGCGTGGTGGCAAGGTGTGGATCAACATCTACCCCGACCGCCCGCTGACCAAGAAGCCCGCCGAGACCCGCATGGGTTCCGGTAAGGGCTCGCCCGAGTGGTGGGTCGCGAACGTCAAGCCCGGTCGCGTCATGTTCGAACTCTCCGGTGTCACCGAGGACGTCGCCCGCGAGGCCATGCGCCGGGCGATGCACAAGCTCCCGATGAAGTGCCGGTTCATCTCCCGAGAGGCGGGCGACTTCTGATGGCTAACGCTCACGAGCTCGACGAGCTGAACGACGTCGACCTGGAGGCCAAGCTCCGCGAGGCCAAGGAGGAGCTGTTCAACCTCCGCTTCCAGGCCGCGACCGGTCAGCTGGAGAGCCACGGCCGCCTGCGTGCGGTCAAGAAGGACATTGCCCGGATCTACACCGTGGTGCGCGAGCGCGAGCTCGGCATCCGCTCCGCCGCGGGCAGCAACGAGTCGAACGAGGATGGTGCCGCATGAGCGAGCAGACCCCGACCGCGGACCGCAAGGCCCGCAAGGTCCGCGAGGGCCTGGTCGTCAGCGACAAGATGGACAAGACCGTGGTCGTGTCCGTCGAGGACCGCGTGAAGCACGCGCTGTACGGCAAGGTGCTGCGCAAGACCAGCAAGCTGAAGGCGCACGACGAGGCCAACGCCTGCGGCATCGGCGACCGGGTCCTCCTCATGGAGACCCGCCCGCTGTCGGCGACGAAGCGCTGGCGCGTCATCGAGATCCTCGAGAAGGCCAAGTAAGTCACTTCGCCTTCGCAGGCGAGGACCCACCCACTAGTTCGGCCAGGCTCGCGGTCCGTCGAGACCGCGAGAACCAGCTCGACAACCAGGAGAAACAATGATCCAGCAGGAGTCGCGACTCAAGGTCGCCGACAACACCGGTGCAAAGGAAATCCTCTGCATCCGTGTTCTCGGTGGCTCTGGTCGGCGCTACGCCGGCATCGGCGACGTCATCGTCGCGACCGTCAAGGACGCGATCCCCGGTGGCAACGTGAAGAAGGGTGACGTCGTCAAGGCCGTCATCGTGCGCACCGTCAAGGAGCGTCGCCGTCCCGACGGCTCGTACATCCGTTTCGACGAGAACGCCGCCGTCATTCTGAAGAACGACGGCGAGCCCCGCGGCACCCGCATCTTCGGCCCCGTGGGCCGCGAGCTGCGCGAGAAGAAGTTCATGAAGATCATCTCGCTCGCCCCGGAGGTGCTGTGATGGCCAAGAACCCGTCGGTCAACATCAAGAAGGGCGACACCGTCAAGGTGATCGCTGGCAAGGACAAGGGCGCCGAAGGCAAGGTCATCCAGGTGCTCCGCGAGGAGCAGCGGGTGATCGTCGAGGGTGTCAACCGCGTCAAGAAGCACACCAAGGTCGTGAACCAGGGCGGTCGCGCCGGCAACACCGGTGGCATCATCACCGCCGAGGCCCCGATCCACGTCTCGAACGTCATGCTGGTCGAGGACGACGGCGTGACCCGGATCGGCTTCCGCCGTGACGAGGTCACCAAGCGCCGTCCCGACGGTTCGACGTACACCGCTCAGCGCAGCGTTCGCATCTCGCGCAAGACCGGCAAGGAAATCTGATGACCGAGACCCAGACGAACGCGACGCCGCGTCTGAAGACGAGGTACCGCGAGGAGATCCTCCCGGCGCTTCAGTCCGAGTTCGAGATCAAGAACGTCATGCAGGTGCCCGGCCTGGTCAAGATCGTGGTCAACATGGGTGTCGGCGAGGCTGCTCGTGACTCGAAGCTGATCGAGGGTGCGGTCAGGGACCTCACCGCGATCACCGGCCAGAAGCCGCTGGTCACGAAGGCCCGCAAGTCCATCGCGCAGTTCAAGCTGCGCGAGGGCATGCCGATCGGTGCGCACACCACGCTGCGCGGCGACCGCATGTGGGAGTTCCTGGACCGCCTGCTCTCGCTGGCGCTGCCCCGGATCCGCGACTTCCGCGGTCTCTCCCCGAAGCAGTTCGACGGTCGCGGCAACTACACCTTCGGTCTCACCGAGCAGGTCATGTTCCACGAGATCAACCAGGACAAGATCGACCGCTCGCGTGGCATGGACATCACCATCGTCACCACGGCCACCAACGACGACGAGGGTCGCGCCCTGCTGAAGAAGCTCGGCTTCCCGTTCAAGGAGAACTGACATGGCGAAGACCGCTCTCAAGGTCAAGGCCGCCCGCAAGCCGAAGTTCGCGGTGCGTGGCTACACCCGCTGCCAGCGTTGCGGCCGGCCCAAGGCCGTCTACCGCAAGTTCGGGCTCTGCCGCATCTGCCTGCGGGAAATGGCGCACCGTGGCGAGCTGCCCGGCGTGACCAAGTCCTCCTGGTGACCATTCCTCACTTCACACACAAGTCGCTGCAGGTCGCATCTGAGGTGCAGGTGCGAAACCACGGTGGAGAAAGGGCCTCACGGCCATGACGATGACTGACCCGATCGCAGACATGCTCACGCGTCTGCGCAATGCCAACCAGGCGTACCACGACTCGGTGTCCATGCCCTACAGCAAGCTCAAGCAGGGCGTTGCGGACATCCTCAAGCAGGAGGGCTACATCACCTCCTACGACGTCGCGGACGCTCCCGAGGGCGAGGTCGGCAAGACGCTGACCATCACCCTGAAGTACGGCCGCAGCCGCGAGCGTTCCATCGCTGGCGTGCGCCGCATCAGCAAGCCCGGTCTGCGGGTCTACGCCAAGCACACGGGTCTCCCGAAGGTGCTCGGCGGCCTGGGGGTCGCGATCATCTCGACCAGCCAGGGCCTGCTGACCGACCGACAGGCCAACCAGAAGGGCGTGGGTGGGGAAGTCCTCGCCTACGTCTGGTGACGACGAGACCGTAAGGAGAGAAGACAGCATGTCGCGTATTGGCAAGCTCCCCGTCCCGGTCCCGTCCGGTGTGGATGTTTCGGTCGACGGCGCAGTCGTGACGGTCAAGGGCCCCAAGGGGACCCTGACCCACACGGTGGCGGCCCCGATCACCGTCGAGAAGGGTGATGGCGTCCTGGACGTCAAGCGCCCCGACGACGAGCGCACGAGCAAGGCCCTCCACGGCCTGACTCGCACGCTGGTCAACAACATGGTCGTCGGTGTCACCGACGGCTACGAGAAGCGTCTGGAGATCGTGGGCGTCGGTTACCGCGTCCTCCCGAAGACGCCGACCCAGGTGGAGTTCCAGCTCGGGTACTCCCACCCGATCATCTTCGACGCGCCGGAGGGCATCACCTTCGCCGTCGACGGTCCCACCAAGTTCGGCGTCCAGGGCATCGACAAGCAGCTCGTCGGTGAGGTCGCCGCCAACATTCGCAAGCTCCGCAAGCCCGAGCCGTACAAGGGCAAGGGTGTCCGGTACGCCGGCGAGAACGTCCGCCGCAAGGTCGGAAAGGCTGGTAAGTGATGGCGATCTCGCTTTCGAACAACAAGCACACCGCGTCGCGCGTCAAGTCGCGTCTGCGTCGGCAGGTCCGGGGCCGCAAGAAGCTCCAGGGCACTGCCGAGCGTCCGCGCCTGGTCGTGACCCGGTCGGCCAAGCACATGTCCGCTCAGGTTGTCGACGACCTCGTCGGCAAGACCCTCGTCTCGGCGTCCACGCTCGAGGCGGACCTGCGGGCCTTCGACGGTGACAAGACCGCGAAGGCGAAGAAGGTCGGCGAGCTCGTTGCTGAGCGCGCCAAGGCGGCCGGAGTCGACGGCGTGGTCTTCGACCGTGCCGGCAACAAGTACCACGGCCGCATCGCGGCCCTGGCCGACGGCGCCCGCGAGGGCGGCCTGACCTTCTGATCGCAAGAGCTGCAAGAGAGAGAAGAGGAACAGTCTCATGAGCGGAGCCCAGCGCGGACAGCGCGGTGGCGAGCGCCGAGGCAATCGCGACGACCGTCGCGGCGGCCAGGCTGCTGACAAGACCGCCTACATCGAGCGCGTCGTTGCGATCAACCGTGTCGCCAAGGTCGTGAAGGGTGGTCGTCGCTTCAGCTTCACCGCCCTCGTGGTCGTCGGTGACGGCGACGGTCTGGTCGGCGTCGGCTACGGCAAGGCCAAGGAAGTCCCGGCAGCGATCGCCAAGGGCGTCGAGGAGGCGAAGAAGGCATTCTTCCGCGTCCCTCGCGTCCAGGGCACCATCCCGCACCCGGTGCAGGGCGAGAAGGCGGCTGGCGTCGTCATGCTGCGTCCTGCCGCCCCTGGTACCGGTGTCATCGCCGGTGGCCCGGTGCGTGCGGTGCTGGAGTGCGCCGGCATCCACGACATCCTGAGCAAGTCGCTCGGGTCGTCGAACCAGATCAACATCGTCCACGCGACCGTCGAGGCGCTGCGGATGCTGGAGGAGCCCGAGGCCGTTGCGGCCCGTCGTGGTCTTCCGGTCGAGTCCGTCGCCCCGGCCGCGCTGCTCAAGGCTCGCGCCGAGGGCATCGCGACGGCAGGGGGTGTCTCCTGATGGCCCAGCTGAAGGTCCAGCAGAACCGTGGCCTCGTCGGTCTGAAGAAGAACCAGCGCGAGACCCTGCGCACGCTCGGTCTCAAGCGGATCGGCGACGTGGTCGTCAAGGAAGACCGCCCGGAGATCCGCGGCATGGTCAACACGGTCCGTCACCTGGTGACGGTCGAGGAGGTCGACTGACATGACGCTCAAGCTGCACCACCTGCGTCCGGCCCCCGGAGCCAAGACCGCCAAGACCCGCGTGGGTCGTGGTGAGGCCTCCAAGGGCAAGACCTCGGGCCGCGGTACCAAGGGCACCAAGGCTCGCTACCAGGTTCCGGTCGCCTTCGAGGGTGGCCAGATGCCGATCCACATGCGGCTCCCCAAGCTGAAGGGGTTCAAGAACCCCTTCAAGGTGGAGTTCCAGGTCGTGAACCTCGACAAGCTCAACGAGCTCTTCCCCGAGGGTGGCACCGTCACCGTCGACGAGCTCGTCGCGCGTGGCGCGGTCCGCAAGGGCCAGCCGGTCAAGGTGCTCGGCCAGGGCGAGATCTCGGTGAAGGTCGACGTGAGCGCCCAGGCGTTCTCGGCGTCGGCCAAGTCGAAGATCGAGTCCGCGGGCGGGACCACCTCGCTCGTCTGACACGTTGTCGCACCAAGGGCGCGGTCGGGCTGCTCTCAGCAGCCGGGCCGCGCCCTCTGTGTTTCCCGGTGAGCCCTACGCTGTGGCTCATCCCGCGTTCCCCGTCGTACCTGCGGGTGGGACGCCGACCGGCCAGGCCGGCTGAGCAGTTCGAACGGATAGTCACGAAGAGCGCCGTCGACCGCATCTCCCTGTACGTCCCCTGTTAGGCTTCCCGGGGTTTCCCGCCGGTTGGCGCAGGGGCCCTGATCTTTTGCTGAGGAAAGAGGATCGTCTCGTGCTAGGCGCGTTCGCCAACGCTTTCCGGACACCGGACCTGCGGCGCAAGCTGCTGTTCGTGCTGGGAGTCATCGTGATCTTCCGGGCCGGCTCCCAGATCCCCGCACCGGGTGTCCACGTCGCCAACGTGCAGACGTGCATCAGCCAGGTCGAGGACAGCAGCCTGTACAGCCTGATCAACCTCTTCTCCGGCGGAGCACTGCTCCAGCTGACCATCTTCGCGCTGGGCATCATGCCCTACATCACCGCCAGCATCATCCTGCAGCTGCTCGTCGTGGTGATCCCACGGCTCGAGGCGCTGAAGAAGGAGGGCCAGGCGGGCCAGACGAAGATCACGCAGTACACCCGCTACCTCACCCTCGGCCTCGCCGTCCTCCAGGCGACCGGCATCGTGGCGCTCGCGCGCTCCGGCAACCTGCTCGAGGGCTGCACGCTCCCGCTGCTGCACAGCGACGCGACCAGCACCTTCTTGATCCTGGTCATCACCATGACCGCCGGCACCGCCGTGATCATGTGGCTGGGCGAGCTGATCACCGACCGCGGCATCGGCAACGGCATGTCGATCCTGATCTTCTGCCAGGTCGTCGCGACCTTCCCGGCCGCGCTCTGGCAGGTCGGCAAGAGCCAGGGCTGGTGGGTCTTCGGCGTCGTGCTCGCCGTCGGTCTCGTCATCATCGCCGCGGTCATCTTCATCGAGCAGGCGCAGCGCCGGATCCCGGTGCAGTACGCCCGACGGATGGTCGGGCGCAAGATGTTCGGCGGCAGCTCCACCTACATCCCGCTCAAGGTCAACCAGGCCGGCATCATCCCGGTCATCTTCGCCTCCTCGCTGCTCTACCTGCCCGCCATGGCGGTGCAGTTCAACCAGAACAGCAGCTCGGGCTGGGTCAGCTTCCTCGGCGACTACTTCGTCGACGGCGGCCACCCGCTCTACATGGCGACCTTCTTCCTCCTCATCGTCTTCTTCACCTACTTCTACGTGTCGATCACCTTCAACCCGCACGAGGTGGCCGACAACATGAAGAAGTACGGCGGCTTCATCCCCGGGATCCGGGCCGGTAAGCCGACCGAGGACTACCTGTCCTACGTCCTGTCCCGCATCACCCTGCCGGGCGCGCTCTATCTCGGGCTCATCTCCCTGATCCCGTTGATCGCGCTGGTTCTCATCGACGCGAACCAGAACTTCCCCTTCGGAGGCACGTCCATCCTCATCATGGTCGGCGTCGCCCTCGACACGGTGAAGCAGATCGAGAGCCAGCTCCAGCAGCGCAACTACGAAGGATTCCTGCGCTGAAATGCGACTGATCATCATGGGCCCGCCCGGAGCCGGTAAGGGCACTCAGGCCACGCACATCGCCGAGCACTTCGGCATCCCCGCGATCTCCACCGGCGACATCTTCCGCCGCAACGTCTCCGAGGGCACGCCTCTCGGTGTCGAGGCCAAGCGCTACATGGACGCCGGCGAGTACGTGCCGGACGAGGTCACCAACCTCATGGTCCGCGACCGCATCGCCGAGGACGACGCGAAGCCGGGCTTCCTGCTCGACGGCTACCCGCGCACGCTCGCCCAGGTCGAGGAGCTCGACGCGATGATCTCCCACACCGGCCACGAGCTCGACGCCGTCGTCGTGCTCACGGTCGACCAGGACGAGATCGTCAGCCGGCTGCTCCAGCGGGCCCAGGTCGAGGGTCGCGCCGACGACACCGAGGACGTCATCCGGCGCCGCCAGGAGGTGTACGCCGAGCAGACCGAGCCGCTGATCGACGTCTACCGCGAGCGCGGCATCCTCCGCGAGGTCGACGGCATGGGCGAGGTCGCCGAGGTGACCGGACGTCTGTTCGCCGCGCTCGACGACGTCACCCAGAGCTGATCGGACCGCACCGCAGATGGGCTTCCTCGACCGGGGTCTGGAGATCAAGACCCCCGAGCAGATCGACGCGATGCGTCGAGCCGGCCTGGTCGTCGGCCGGACCCTGGAGCTGCTGCGCTCCTCGGTCCGGGCCGGCGTGACCACGGCCGAGCTCGACGCGCTCGCGGAGGACTGCATCCGCAGCGCGGGTGCGACCCCGTCGTTCCTCGGCTACCACGGCTTCCCCGCCTCGATCTGCGCGTCGGTCAACGACGAGGTCGTGCACGGGATCCCCGGCCCGCGGGTCCTGGCGGAGGGCGACGTGATCTCGATCGACTGCGGCGCCATCGTCGACGGCTGGCACGGCGACTCCGCGATCACGGTCGCGGTGGGTGAGGTGCCCGCCGAGGTGACCGAGCTGATGCGGGTCACCGAGGAGGCCATGTGGCGCGGCATCGCCGCGGCGCGGCTGGGCGGTCGGGTCACCGACATCTCCCACGCCATCGAGACCCACGTGCGCAGCCAGGGCAGCTACGGCATCCTCGAGGACTACGTCGGGCACGGCATCGGCTCGCAGATGCACCTGCCGCCGAACGTCCCGAACTTCGGGCGCGCCCGCCGCGGCCCCAAGCTGGTCCGCGGGCTCGCGCTCGCGGTGGAGCCGATGATCACCCTCGGCACCAAGGAGACCGACGTCCTCGAGGACGAGTGGACCGTCGTCACCACCGACGGCACGTGGGCCGCGCACTTCGAGCACACCTTCACCCTGATGCCCGAGGGCGCGTGGGTGCTGACCGCCCTGGACGGCGGCCGCGAGGCGCTCACCGCGCTCGGCGTGCCCTACGGCGGGCGGGACTGACCGCATCGTTCGTCGCCCGGCCGGGCCCCGTGGACCGGCCCGCCGTCGCACGCTCCTCGGAATAGCGGGCCACCCGCGGGGGTTGACCCGTCCGTGAGTGCCCCACGCCCGTCCCTGTCCGTGCTCGACCTGGTCCCCGTCCGTGGTGACCAGACCTCCGCCGACGCGGTGGCCGCGAGCATCTCGCTCGCCCGGACCGCCGACGAGCTCGGCTACCAGCGCTACTGGATCGCCGAGCACCACAACATGCCGGCCGTGGCCGCGACCAACCCGCCGGTGCTGATCGGTGTGATCGCCGGCGCGACCCGCCGGATCCGGGTCGGCTCGGGCGGCGTGATGCTGCCCAACCACGCCCCGCTGGTCGTCGCGGAGCAGTTCGCGCTGCTCGAGGCGGCGTACCCCGGTCGCATCGACCTCGGCATCGGCCGTGCGCCGGGCACCGACCCGGTCACCTCCTGGGCGCTGCGCCACGGCGCCGGGGGAGTGAGTGACGAGGCGGTCGCCCGGTTCCCCGAGTACGTCGACAACGTCCTGGCGATGATGGACACCGCCGGCGTGGGCCTCTCGGTGCAGGGTCGGCGCCACGTGCTGCACGCGACGCCCGCGGCCGCCTCGGTCCCCACCATCTGGCTGCTCGGCTCCTCCGACTACTCCGCGCGCCTGGCCGCGGAGAAGGGGATGCCCTACGTCTTCGCCCACCACTTCGCCGGCACCGGCACCGCGCAGGCGCTCGAGCTGTACCGCTCCGGCTTCCAGCCCTCGCCGGAGCTCGCGGAGCCGCGCACCTTCCTGACCGTGAACGCCTCCGTCGCCGAGACCGCCGAGGAGGCCTACCGCCTCGCGCTGCCGCAGCTGCAGATGATGCTCTCGCTGCGCACCGGTCAGCCGCTCACCTCGCAGATCAGCGTCGAGGACGCGGAGAAGGTGGTGCTCCCCGAGGCGCACCAGCAGCTGCTCGACGCGATGGCCGCGCGCTGGGTGATCGACGAGCCCGCCGCCGCCCGCGAGCGGATCGCCGCGCTGGCCGCGGAGCACGGCGTGGACGAGGTCATGGTCCACCCGGTCGCGGCCGCCCACGAGGGCGCCCCGCGGGCGAGCGCGCCCGCCCGTGAGACCACACTGCGCCTGCTCGCCGGCTGAACCGACCCGGCGTGGCGCCAGCGGCACGCACACAGGCACGGATTGGTCTTTCGTCACAGCCTTTGACTAGACTGGCGTGTCGGCCCAACGTGGGTCTGCTGTCTGGTGCCTCGTGGCTGCCCGATCGGCGCCTCATCTCTCCTCGTGAGCGGTGCGGCGTGGTCGGCTAGAGGTTCCAGGAGCGGCCGCACGAGGTCCACCCGCGACACCCGTCGCGGGAGGTTCCCGGGCCACCCGGATGCGGTCCCATGGCCGCCGTCCGGTGCACAGAGCGGTAGACACCAGCACTACAGATTGTGGAGGACATGCCGAAGAAAGAAGGCGTGATCGAGATCGAGGGCACCGTCGTGGAGGCCCTGCCGAATGCCATGTTCCGCGTCGAGCTGAGCAATGGCCACAAGGTTCTCGCCCACATCAGCGGGAAGATGCGTCAGCACTACATCCGGATCCTCCCCGAGGACCGCGTGGTGGTGGAGCTCTCCCCGTACGACCTCACGCGAGGTCGCATCGTCTACCGGTACAAGTGAGCCTCGTCCACTGAACGCAGTGGCGGTCTCACTGTGCGAACCAGCGCAGCCGATACCGGAAAGGACCTCAGATGAAGGTCAAGCCCAGCGTCAAGGCCATCTGTGACAAGTGCAAGGTGATTCGTCGCCACGGCCGGGTCATGGTGATCTGCGAGAACCCGCGTCACAAGCAGCGGCAGGGCTGAGGGCTCACGCCCTCGCAGCACCCAGCAGTGCCCCACAACTGAACATCACTACGTGACCGCTACGCGGTAGGACCGGATCCCGGTACCGCCGTCAGCCACCTCCGGAGCAGTGGGCCGGAGCCCCGTCGACGAGGGCGGGGGCGCGGCACGACCAGAAACCTCTGCGAACAACCGAAGGGACAACGCCAGACATGGCACGCCTCGTTGGTGTGGACCTCCCGCGTGACAAGCGCATCGAGATCGCACTCACCTACATCTACGGCATCGGCCGTACCTCCGCCCAGAACCTGCTCGCCGAGACGGGTATCAACCCGAACCTCCGCGTGCACGAGCTGGGCGACGAAGAGCTGGTCAAGCTCCGCGACGCCATCGAAGCCAACCACAAGATCGAGGGTGACCTCCGTCGCGAGGTCCAGGCCGACATCCGTCGCAAGATCGAGATCGGCAGCTACCAGGGTCGCCGCCACCGCATGGGTCTCCCCGTCCGTGGCCAGCGCACCAAGACCAACGCTCGTACCCGCAAGGGCCCGAAGCGCACGGTTGCCGGCAAGAAGAAGGCCAAGTGACGTTCCGCCTCACGGCGAACCACTGATCTTCAGCACACCCAGACCAGCTACTTCCAGGAGATTCTGAATGCCTCCCAAGAGCCGCAACGCGGCTGGCGCCAAGAAGGTGCGCCGCAAGGAGAAGAAGAACGTCGCTCAGGGCGAAGCCCACATCAAGAGCACGTTCAACAACACCATCGTGACCATCACCGACCCCACCGGTGCGGTCATCTCGTGGGCCTCCGCCGGCACCGTCGGCTTCAAGGGCTCGCGCAAGTCCACCCCGTTCGCCGCGCAGATGGCAGCCGAGGCTGCCGGTCGTCGGGCGATGGAGCACGGGATGAAGAAGATCGACGTCTTCGTCAAGGGCCCGGGCTCGGGTCGTGAGACGGCGATCCGTTCGCTTGGTGCCATCGGCCTCGAGGTCGGCACCATCCAGGACGTCACCCCCACGCCCCACAACGGATGCCGGCCGCCCAAGCGCCGTCGCGTCTGATTCGCCCGAGACTGAACAGGAGACTTTGAGAAATGGCCCGTTACACCGGCCCCATGACCAAGAAGTCGCGCCGTCTCGGTGTTGACCTCGTTGGTGGCGACCAGGCTTTCGAGCGTCGTCCCTACGCTCCCGGCCAGCACGGCCGCGCGCGTATCAAGGAGAGCGAGTACCGCTCGCAGCTGCAGGAGAAGCAGAAGGCTCGCTTCACCTACGGCGTCCTCGAGAAGCAGTTCCACAACTACTACGTCGAGGCCTCGCGTCGTTCGGGCAAGACCGGCGACAACCTGCTCCAGCTGCTGGAGTGCCGCCTCGACAACGTGGTCTACCGTGCCGGGTTCGCCCGGACGCGTCGCCACGCCCGTCAGCTCGTCGTGCACGGCCACTTCCTGGTCAACGGCAAGAAGGTCGACATCCCGTCGTACCAGGTGTCGCAGTACGACGTGATCGACGTGCGCGAGAAGTCCCTCGAGATGACCCCGTTCATCGTGGCTCGCGAGACCCACGGCGAGCGCGTGGTTCCCGCTTGGCTCGAGGCGATTCCCTCTCGCATGCGGGTGCTGGTCCACCAGCTTCCCGTCCGGGCGCAGATCGACCTCCCGGTGCAGGAGCAGCTCATCGTCGAGTACTACTCGAAGAAGTAACTCCTTCCACCCTTCCGTCACTCAGCACGTTCGGGCCCGTCAAATAGCGGGTGGGCCCGGAAAGGACACCACCAGTGCTTATCGCACAGCGCCCCACCCTGTCGGAAGAGTCCGTCGACGAGTTCCGCTCGCGGTTCGTGATCGAGCCCCTGGAGCCCGGCTTCGGCTACACCCTCGGCAACTCGCTGCGCCGCACCCTGCTGTCGTCGATCCCCGGTGCCTCGGTCACGAGCATCAAGGTCGACGGGGTGCTGCACGAGTTCTCCACCGTTGAGGGTGTGAAGGAGGACCTCACCGAGATCATCCTCAACCTCAAGGCCCTGGTCGTCTCCTCCGAGCACGACGAGCCGGTCACCATGTACCTGCGCAAGTCGGGCTCGGGCGACGTCACCGCGGCGGACATCACCCCGCCGGCCGGTGTCGAGGTGCACAACCCCGACCTCAAGATCGCCACGCTGTCCGACAAGGGCAAGCTGGAGATGGAGCTGGTCGTGGAGCGTGGCCGTGGCTACGTCTCCGCCGTCCAGAACAAGGGTGCCGACAACGAGATCGGCCGGATCCCGGTCGACTCGATCTACAGCCCCGTGCTGAAGGTGACCTACAAGGTCGAGGCCACGCGTGTCGAGCAGCGCACCGACTTCGACAAGCTGGTCATCGATGTGGAGACCAAGCCGTCGATCCGTCCCCGCGACGCGATCGCCTCGGCGGGCAAGACCCTGGTCGAGCTCTTCGGCCTGGCGCGTGAGCTGAACGTCGAGGCCGAGGGCATCGACATCGGCCCGTCGCCGGTCGACGAGCAGCTGGCTGCGGACCTCGCCCTCCCGGTCGAGGACCTCCAGCTGACCGTCCGCTCCTACAACTGCCTCAAGCGCGAGGGCATCCACACCGTGGGTGAGCTCATCAGCCGCTCGGAGCAGGACCTGCTCGACATCCGCAACTTCGGTGCGAAGTCGATCGACGAGGTCAAGGCCAAGCTGGTCGAGATGGGCCTGTCCCTCAAGGACAGCGCGCCCGGCTTCGACCCGCACGCCGCCCTGGCGGCGTACGGCGACGACGACGACGACACCTTCGTCGAGGACGAGCAGTACTGACCCACTGACCGGCGGCGCCTGCCGCCGGCCTACTACCCCGGTACCTCGTACGGCCGGGGAGGAACGAGAGAGACATGCCGAAGCCCACCAAGGGCGCCCGCCTCGGCGGCAGCCCGGCGCACCAGCGCCTGATCCTGGCGAACCTGGCCACCCAGCTCTTCGAGCACGGCCGGATCACCACGACCGAGTCGCGGGCGCGTGCGCTGCGTCCGCACGCGGAGAAGCTGATCACCAAGGCGAAGAAGGGTGACATCCACAACCGTCGCGAGGTCCTCAAGACCATCCGCGACAAGGGTGTCGTGCACCACCTCTTCACCGAGATCGCGCCGACCTTCGCCGAGCGTCCGGGTGGCTACACCCGGATCACGAAGATCAACCCCCGCAAGGGCGACAACGCCCCCATGGCGGTCATCGAGCTCGTGACCGAGGCGTACACCCCGTCGGCCCCCAAGACGACCAAGGCTGCTCCGGCCGCCCCGGTCGCCGAGGAGACCCCGGCCGAGGAGACCACCGTCGAGGAGACCCCCGCTGCTGCGGAGGAGACCCCCGCCGAGGACGCCCCGGCCGCCGAGGACGAGAACAAGGCCTGAGCACCGCTCACGCCGAGCACCGGCCCGCTGCCCCTTCGGGGGTGGCGGGCCGGTGTCATGTGGCGGGTGTCGGCTCCCGGGCTCAGCGACGCAGCGCGCGGGGTGCGCGCGGCATCCGCCGGGCGCCGAGGTCGGCACGCTGGCCCGCCGCCCAGCCGTCGGCGCCGCCGGAGCCCGAGAGCGTGCGTGCCCGGGCGGCGCGGGCGTCGGGGTAGGCCGCCTCCACCGCGCCGCGCACCAGCTCGCCGCGGTCGGCGAGCACCAGGCTCGCGCCGGGCCCGTCACCCTGGCGCGCGTCGGCGTCGAGACGGGCACGGTCCTCGGCCTCGGTGAGCCGGCGCCCCACGGCCAGGCGGAAGCCGGCCAGCCAGGAGCGCCGGAACGCCGCGGGGTGCTCGCCGCGCGGCACCGGGGTGCGCAGCAGGCCGGTCGCGGACTGCAGGAGCAGGCTGGTCCAGATGATCTCCGCGCGCTCCAGGTCACTGCGGTGACCGAAGACGTGCAGGGAGATCTCCTTGCCGTCCGGGCCGCGGCGGGTGCGCATCACCACCTGGCAGCGCAGCGCGGTGGCCACGGTCGCCAGCAGGTCGGCCTTGTCGGCGGCGTACGGCGCGTCCACGCCGACCTGGAGGTCGCCGACCGGATCGGCCGCGGGGTCGGCACGCGAGAGCAGCGCGGCGTCCACGCCGTACGACGCGATCAGGGCGGTCGCCTTGGCGGTGTAGACCTCGGCCTCGTGCTCGGTCGCGGCCGGGTCCTCGGCCTTGGCCAGCAGCTTGCGGACCTTGGCCAGGATCGGGTGCTGGTCGTCGAGCAGGGGCGGACCGGTGGTGCTCATCGGCTCACGCGCCCCAGCCGGACTCGAGGAGGCGGACCGCCTCGGCGCGGGTCAGGCCCAGGCGCCGGGCCTCGGCGACGTAGGCGGCGGCCGCCCGCTGCGCGGCGTCGCTCGCGGCCGGGGCGCCGGAGGCCACGAACGTGCCGCGCCGGCCCTCGGTGACCACGACGCCGTCACCCTCGAGCTCGCGGTATGCCCGGGCCACGGTGTTGGCGGCGACCCCGAGCTCGGCGGCGAGCGCCCGCACCGTCGGCAGCCGGGTGCCGGCCGGCAGGGCGCCCGCGGCGGCACGGCTGGCGACCTGGGCGCGCAGCTGCTCGTACGGCGCGACGGGGGAGTCCGGGTCGAGCGGGAGGATCGTGGGGCTCGGCGGCATGGGGGCACGCTAGCCCGGCGCACCCCCGGTCCGCGGAGCCGGGCGCCGGGGCTGTGGAGGCGGGCGGGACCGCGGTGCGTCGCCGCGGCGTGGTAGGCAGGAGGCATGGTGGCGGACGGTGACGTGCTGGTGGTGGGGGAGTCCCTGGTCGACGTGGTCGAGCATGCCGACGGCAGTCGGCGTGAGCACCCCGGCGGCAGCGCCGCCAACGTCGCGGTCGCCCTGGCGCGGCTGGACCGACCGGTGCGCCTGGCCACGGCACTGGCCGACGACCGCTACGGCGCGATCGTCGCGACCTACCTGGGTCGCGACCGGGTGTCGCTGGCCGTCGACCCCGAGACCATCGAGCGGACCGCCAGCGCGCGGGCGGTGCTCGACGCCGAGGGCGCCGCGCGCTACGAGCTCGACCTCGAGTGGGTCCTGACCCCGGTGCCCGCCGAGCCGGCGCCGCTGGCGGTGCACGCCTGCTCGCTCGCCGCCGTGCTCGCGCCCGGCGCCGAGGAGGTGCTCGCGACGCTGCGCCGGCTGCGCGGCACCGCGCTGGTCACCTACGACGTCAACGCGCGACCGGTGCTCACCGGCTCGGGCGAGGAGCTCGCCGCCGCCGTGGAGCGGGTCGTGGCGCTGGCCGACCTGGTCAAGGCCAGCGACGAGGACCTCCTCGCGGTCTACCCGGAGCTGAGCGAGGACGAGGCCGTTGCGCGGCTGCTCTCCCTCGGACCGGTCGCGGTGGTCCTCACCCGCGGCGCGGCGGGCGCGACCTGGCACGGCAGCGGGAGGTCCGTCTCGGTGGCGGCGCCCACGGTCGAGGTCGTCGACACGATCGGCGCCGGCGACACCTTCTCGGCCGCCCTGCTCGACGCGCTGTGGGCCCGCGGGCTGGTCGGACCCGGCGCCGCGGAGCGGATCGCCGCGCTGCCGCGGCGGCACCGCACGAAGGTGCTCACCCACGCCGTGCGCGCGGGCGCCCTGGCCACGACGCGTCCGGGTGCGGACCCGCCGTACCGCGCCGAGGTGGGCAGCCCGACCTGAGCGTGCGGGTGGCCTGCGCGGCCTGAGAGGATGCACCACGTGCGGATCCGGATCGACCTCGCCTACGACGGCACCGACTTCCACGGCTGGGCGGCCCAGCCGGGCCTGCGCACCGTGCAGGGCGAGCTGACGTCGGCACTGGTGACCACGCTGCGGCTGCCGCAGGTGCGGGTCGTGTGCGCCGGGCGCACCGACACCGGGGTGCACGCACGCGGGCAGGTCGCGCACCTCGACGTGCCCGCGGACGCCCTGGCGTCCTCCGTCGGGCGCTCCCGCGATCCCGCACCGGTGGCGCTGGTGCGCCGGCTCAACGGCATCCTGCCGCCCGACATCCGGGTGCGCCGGGTGCGGGAGGTCTCCGGCGCCTTCGACGCCCGGTTCTCCGCGCTGTGGCGCCGCTACGTCTACCGCATCGCCGACCGGGCGGAGTCGCTCGACCCGCTGACCCGCCACCACGTCGTCGCCTGGCCGCGCCCGCTCGACGTCGAGCTGCTCCGCGAGGCCTCCGCGCTGCTGGTCGGCCACCACGACTTCGCGGCGTTCTGCCGCCAGCGCGAAGGGGCCACGACCGTGCGGGTGCTGGGCGGCTTCGACTGGGAGCGCCGCGACGACGGCGTCCTGGAGGCCACCGTGAAGGCCGACGCGTTCTGCCACAGCCAGGTGCGCGCGATGGTCGGCTGCGTGATCGCGGTCGGCGAGGGGCGGCGCCCGGTGCCGTGGGCGGGGGAGGTGCTGGCCGCGCGCCGGCGCGACCCCTCGGTGACGGTGGCCCACGCCCACGGGCTGACCCTGGAGGAGGTCGGCTACCCGGTCGACGACGAGCTGGCGGCGCGCGCCGAGATGACCCGCGCCCGACGGGAGGCGATCGACGCGTGAGCACCGACGACGAGCACTACTTCAGCGCGGACCCGACGGTCGCGTTCACCCGCAAGCCGGTCGTGGCCGACGTCTGGGGGCGCGAGCTGCGCCTCACCAGCGGCAGCGGCGTCTTCGCGCAGGGGCGCCTCGACATCGGGACCGCGGTGCTGTTCCGCGAGACCGAGCCGCCCGGCCCGGGCCGGGTCCTCGACCTCGGCTGCGGATACGGCGTCATCGGGCTCGCCATCGCCACGGTGGTCCCCGGCGCGGACGTCACCGCGGTCGACGTCAACGAGCGCGCGGTGCTGCTGGCCAACGAGAACGCCGCCGCCCTCGGGGTCACCGACCGCTACCGGGCGCTCACCCCGGACGCCGTCGACCCGGACGCGACGTACGACGAGATCTGGTCGAACCCGCCCATCCGGATCGGCAAGGAGGCGCTGCACGCGCTGCTGCTGACCTGGTTCGCGCTGCTCGCGCCGGACGGGCGCGCGGTGATGGTGGTCGGCAAGAACCTCGGCGGCGACTCCCTCCAGCGCTGGCTGGGGGAGCAGGGCTACCCGACGACGCGGCTGGCGAGCGCCAAGGGGTTCCGGGTGCTGGAGTCGCGGCGGGCCTGAGCGCTCAGTCCGCGACCCGGCCGTCAAGGAACATCTGCAGCCTGGTGAGGGTGCGCTCGGCGTCGTCGGGGACGTCGGCGGCGACGTGCCCGTTGACGGCGCGTGCCGCCCAGCCCAGGCGCAGGGCCGCGTCGGTGACCGCGACCAGGTCGGTCCCGGGGAGGGCCTCGGCCCAGGGCGCGAGGTAGGCGTCGCGGAACGGCGCGATGTCGACGGAGCCCTCGACGTCGTCGAGGCCCCAGGCGACCTGGCCCTCCAGCACCACCGAGAGCACGAAGAACGGATGGGTGATGCAGGCGTCGCCCCAGTCGAGGACCAGGTGCCGGCCGGCGCCGAGGAAGACCTGGCCGTCGTGGAGGTCGTCGTGGTTGAGCCCGGCGGGGACGCCGTGGCCCTCCAGGGCGGCGACCAGCTCCGCGACGTACGGCGTGGCGGAGCGGAAGCGCGCGGGTACGTCGAGGCTGCCGACCAGGTCGTCGTACCGCTCGACGAGGCGGGGCAGGCACAGGTCCGGCACGCCCAGGGCGAGCATCTCCTCGACCGCGTCGAGGGTGCCGACCTGGATCCGGGCGACGGCGTCCAGCACGTCGTACCACCGCGTGAGGCTGCGCTCCACGGGGATCACCTCGCGCAGGCGGGTGCCGGCGTCGGCCATCAGCATCCAGCCGCGGGCCGGGTCGGTGGCGAGCAGCGGCGGCACCCGGTCGGGGAAGCGGGCCGCGAGCAGGGCGACCAGGCCGGCCTCGTGGTGCATGGAGGCGTCGTTGGCCTTGAACCACACCGGGCCCGTGTCGGTGGGGAAGCGCAGGACTGTCGACCAGGGCACGACGTGCGGCTGCTCGACCGGCCCGGTGACGCTCAGCCCCCGCTCCCCGAGCCGCTCGCCCACCCATTCCCGGACCTCCGCCAGCCACGCCCCCTCGCGCCACCTCCCTGCGTCCCCCACCCTCATCCCCCTCGCCGAGTCGGCGCCAATGGCGCGCCGAGTCGGCGCGTGTGGCGAGATTCTCCCCAGGTGCGGTGAAGAACTTCGTCACAAGAGCCGACTCGCGCAACCAGACGGGCCGACTCGCGCAACCAGACGGGCCGACTCGCGCAACCAGACGGGCCGACTCGGGGACTAGTCGGGGATGCCGCTCTCGGGGGGTGCGTCCTCGGCCTGGCCGGAGGTGTCCTCGGTGATCTCGGCGTCGCCGATGTCGCTGACGAGGATGGGGGTGAGGGGTTCGCCGACGCCGCCCTGGAGCTCGACGACCCGCATCCCGGAGATGCCCATGTGGCTGTCGGCGCTGAAGCGGAACGGCGCGAGCTGCGGGCCCACCAGGTCCTGGCTGTCGCTCTCGAGCGCCTCGACCAGCCCCTCGCGGGTCAGGTCCTCGCCGGCCTCCTGCAGGGCCTGCACGAACGCGTAGGCGTGCGACATGCCGTAGACGCGGTAGTTGGTGAGCTCGCCCTTCTCGCCGTGCTCGTCCCACACCTTCTGCCACAGCTGGACCCACGGGTCGTCGGGGGCGTCGACGCCGGGGATGTACTCGGTGGTGAGCACGCCGTCGAGCGCGTTGGTGCCGCCCTGCACCGCGCCCTCGGAGATCTGCGAGAGCAGCGCGCCGACCAGGCCCGGGTCGGAGCCGACGTTGGAGTAGAACCACGCCGGGTCGTAGCCGAGCTTGAGCGCCACCAGCTGGCTCAGCGCGGTGTACGACGGGGTGTTGAACGACAGCACCAGGTCGACGCCCGCGGACTGGAGCGCGGCGATCTGCGGGCCGACGTCGGTGCTGCCGGAGGTGTAGCGCTGCACCTCCACGATCTGGTCGTCGAGGTAGCGCCGCACGCCCTGCTCGGCGTCCTCGCCGAAGTCGTCGTCCTGCAGGAACAGCCCGACCCGGGCGCCGGGCTGGTTCTCCGCGACGTACTGGCCGATGATCTTGCCCTCGATCTCGTAGTCGGGCTGCCAGCCGAACGTCATCGGCCGCGCCGCCACGTCGTCGCCCCACATCAGCGAGCCCGAGGAGACGAACAGGTCCGGCACCCCCTCGCCGTTCAAGAAGTCCACGACCGCGCTGTGCGTCGGGGTGCCGAGCCCGCCGACCATCGCGAAGATCTCGTCCTGGAGCACCAGCTCGTTGGTGACCTTGCTGGTGTTGGTGGGGTTGTAGCCGTCGTCCTTGACGAGGTACTCGATCTGGCGCCCGTGCACGCCGCCGTTGGCGTTGACGTAGTCGAAGTACGCCTGCGCCCCGGTCGGGATCTCGCTGTAGCCGGGCGCCGCGACGCCGGTCAGCGGGAAGTGTGCCCCGATGGTGATGGTGTCGGCGGTGACGCCGGTGTCGGAGGCGCCCCCGCCGTCCTCGCCGTCGTCCTCGCGCCCGCCCGCGCCGCAGCCCGCCAGCAGGAGCGCCGTGGCGAGGAGTCCGGCGAGCGTTGCAGGCCCGCGGTGGGGGACCGGTGTCCCTGTCCTGGGTGTCATCTGGCTGTTCCCTTCGAGGTGGTGGAGAGCGCCCCGCGCGTGCGGCGGCGTACGGCGAGCAGGCGCAGGCTGCCGGCGAGGCCGGCGGGGGCGAGGAGCACCACCGCGACCATCACCAGCCCGTAGACCAGCGGGGCCAGCTCCGCGGCCTGGATGTCGCTCAGGCCGGCGTCGGTGCCGAGGCCGGTGGCGACCTGCGGCAGGAAGGTGAGCAGGGCGGCGCCGAGCAGCGCCCCGGTGAGGCTGCCGAGCCCGCCGAGCACCACCGCGGCGAGCAGGGTGAGGCTGAGGGTCAGCGTGAAGCTGCTCGGGGCGGCGAGCCGCACGCTCAACGCCAGCACCGCGCCCGCGGCGCCGGCCGCGGCGGCGCTGACCACGAACGCCGACACACGGGCCCGCCCCAGGTCGATGCCGGCCAGCTGGGCGGCGACCTCGTCGTCGCGCACCGCCCGCCAGCGCCGCCCGACCCGGCTGCGGGAGAGGTTCGCCAGCAGCACGTAGGTCACCGTCAGCACCAGCCACCCGATCAGCGCGACGTACCCGCTCGTCGTGAGCTCCTGCCCGGTGAGGAAGTACGCCGTGTCGAGCGCCCAGGCCGGCGGCTCGGGCAGCACCACCGGCAGCCCCTGCTCGCCGCCGAGGGTGTCCTTGAAGTACAGGGCGATCCCGGGGACCGCGACCGCGAGCGCCAGCGTGGCCCCGGCGAGGTAGGGGCCGTGCAACCGGGCGGCGGCGACACCGACGACCGCGCCGACGGCGAGTGCGACGACGGTGGCGGCGAGGAGGACCAGCGGAAGCGGGACGGAGGCGTCGCGGTCGGGCAGCAGCAGCGCCGCGGTGTAGGCGCCGATCGCCATCAGCGCCCCGTGGCCGAGGGAGACCTGGCCGTTGAGCCCGGTGAGCACGGTCAGCCCGCCGGCCGCGATGCCGAGGTAGGCCATCTCCGCGAGCTGGAAGCGACGGAACTCGCTGACCCCCTGGAGCACCAGGACGACCGCGACCAGCCCGACGGCGGCCAGCAGCAGGTGCCGGGCCAGCGGAGCGTCGGGCAGGGCCGGGGTGGGTGCGCGCATCAGACCTGCCTCGCCGTCGTCGTGGAGAAGAGCCCGCCGGGGCGCACCAGCAGCACCAGCACCAGGATCAGCAGCGCCGCCAGCGGGACCAGCTGGGAGCCGACGTACCCGCTGACGAAGCTGAGCGAGAGCCCCAGGACCAGGCCGCCGACGACCGAGCCGACGGGGCTGTCGAGGCCGCCGAGCACGGCGGCGACGAAGCCGAAGACCACCACCGAGTCCATGAACCCGGGGTGCACCAGGCTGCCGCTGGCGATCAGCACGCCGGCCAGCGAGCCGACCAGCGAGGCGAGCGCCCAGCCCAGGGTCAGCATCCGCCCGACCCGGACACCGAGCAGCCGCGCCACCTCGCGGTTGAACGCCGCGGCCCGCATCCGCAGGCCCAGGTCGGTGAACCGGAACAGCGCCACCAGCAGGGCCATCACCACCAGCACGGCCACGATCGTGAACACCCCGGTGGGGGTCAGCGCCACCGTGCGGTCGCCGACCTCCAGGCCGCGGATGCCGAACGGCGCGGGGAAGGAGCGGTAGCGGTTGCCGAAGACCACCGCGGCCAGCGCGTGCAGCACGATGAACAGGCCGAGGGTCAAGATCACCGCGTTGATCTGGGACCCGCCCTGCACCGGTCGTACGACGGCGCGCTCCAGCACCGCGCCCAGCACCAGCCCGGAGGCCAGCGCCGCAGCGAGGCCCAGCCACCACGACGCGCCGCCCTCGATCACGACGAGGGCGACGAAGGTGGTCACCATCGCCATCGGGGCCTGCGCGAAGTTCACCACCCGCGTCGAGCGCCAGACCAGGACCAGCGCCAGCGCGAACGCGGCGTAGACGAACCCGAGGGTCAGTCCCACCAGGGAGGTGTTGAGCAGCTGTTGCACGGGGTCTCCAGTTCGTGGGCGGCTAGAACCCGAGGTAGGCGTGGCGGAGCTGGTCGTCGCGGGCCAGCACGTCGGCGTCCTCGTCGGCGACGACCCGGCCCAGGTCGAGGACGACGCCGCGGTCGGCGACCGAGAGCGCGCTGCGCGCGTTCTGCTCCACGAGCAGGACGCTGAGCCCCTCCTCGCGGACCAGGTCGCGCACCAGCGCGAAGATCTGGGCGACGATCCGCGGGGCCAGCCCGAGGGAGGGCTCGTCGAGCAGCAGCAGCTGCGGGCGGGCCATCAGGGCACGGGCCAGGACGAGCATCTGGCGCTCGCCGCCGGACAGGGTGCCCGCGGCGGCGCGGCGCCGGTCGGCCAGCACCGGGAACAGCGCGTAGGCGCGGTCCAGATCGTTTGCTCCGCGTCCACCAGCCTTGTCCGCCCGGACCCCTCGGCCCCGACCCAGTGCGCCCAGGCGCAGGTTCTCCTCGACGCTGAGCTCGGTGATCACCCCGCGCCCCTCCGGCACGTGGGCCATCCCGAGCCCGGCCATCTGCTCGGCGGGGACCCCGGTGACGGCGCGCCCGTGCAGCTCGACGCTGCCGGCGCGGGCCCGGTGCAGCCCCGAGAGGGTGCGCAGCAGGGTGGTCTTCCCGGCGCCGTTCGCCCCCAGGACCGCGGTGATCCGCCCGCGCCCGGCGCTGAAGGTCACCTCGTGCAGGGCGGTGACCGGCCCGTAGCCCGCACTCAGGCCGCGTACGGCGAGGGCCGCGGGCGCGGCGCTCACACCGTCTCCCCGAGGTACGCCGCGAGCACGGCCGGATCCTCGCGGACCCGCTCGGGTGGGCCACTGGCGATCACCCGGCCGAAGTCGAGCACGGTGATCTCGTCGCAGACCCGCATCACCAGGTCCATGTGGTGCTCGACCAGCAGCACCGACATCCGGTCGGTCAGGCCGCGCACGAGCGTCCCGAGCTCGTCCATCTCGTCGGCGGAGAGCCCGCTGGCCGGCTCGTCGAGCAGCAGCAGCTCGGGCTCGGCGACGAGCGCCCGGGCGAGCGCGACCCGCTTGCGCAGTGGATAGGGGAGGCTCGGCGGGAGGAGCGCGGCCACGTGCGCCACGCCGAGCTCCTCGAGCACCGCCAGCGCCCGCTCGCGCAGCGCCCGGTCCTCGCGGTGGGCCCGGGGGAGGGCCAGCAGGCTCCCGAGGAACCCGGTGCGGGCGTGGCGGTCGGCGCCGATCATGACGTTCTCGAGGACGGTGACCCGGTCGAAGAGGCCGAGCCCCTGCAGGGTGCGGGCCACGCCGAGCCCGGCCAGGTCGGTCGGGCGCAGCCGGCGGACCGGGGTGCCGTGGTGGTGCAGGGTGCCGCTGTCGGGCCGCACGAACCCGCACGCCACGTTGAACAGCGTGGTCTTGCCGGCGCCGTTGGGGCCGATCACACCGTGCACCTGGTGCGGGGCCACGGCGAGGCCGACGCCGTCGAGCGCCGTGAGGCCGCCGAAGGTCACGGTCACGTCGCTGAGCTCCAGGACGCTCACCGGCGTCGACGTCGAGGTGCTCGCAGGGGCGGCGACCGAGCGGGGCACGGGACCTCCAGCGGTGGTGCGGCGATTTGGGCGATGTGACCTGCACCACCTTGGTGTGGCCGCACAGATTGGTCATGGGGCGGAGTGCACAAATCTCGTTGGTCCGCGGGACCCGAAACGCCGTCGGCTCTGGTCAGCGTTGTGCGCGGAGTGCGAACGTGGCGCCATGGCCGCGGAACCCCTCGAGGAGGACGACGCGCTGCGCCGCGCGTGGCTGCTGCTCATGGACTCCGCGGACGCGATCGCCGACAGCATCACGCTGACCCTCTTCGAGCGCGACGCCGAGATCTACGAACGGGTCGGTCCGGAGCTGCGCGCCGACGTGCGGGCGAGCACCCGCCAGCACATCCGCCGGGGGCTGCGGATCCTCTCCGGGCGCCGGCAGGACGGCGACGGGCGCTCCTCCGCGGTCGAGCTCTGGCGCGACACCGGGCGCCGCCGGGCCCGGCAGGGGGTGCCGCTGGAGGTGGTGCTCAACGCCTACACGCTGGGCGCCCGGATCCTGTGGGAGGCACTGGTCACCCGGGCCCGCTCCGAGGCCGCCGCGGGCGTCGACGACGGGATCCTGCTGGCCGCGGCGCGGCGGGTGTGGGCCAACCTCGACGTCCAGAACGGCGTGCTCATCGACGCCTACCGCCGCGAGAGCGCGCGGCTGCAGCGCCACGACCTCCAGCGCCAGCAGAGCATGCTGGACGCGCTGCTGGAGGGCCGCGGGGCGGACCCGGAGCTCGCCGAGGAGGCCCGCGCGGTGCTCGGGGTCGGACCCGACGACGACGTCGCCTGCGTGGTGGTGCTCGTCGACGGGATCGACGGCGTGGACGCGCTCGGCGCGGCCGAGGACCGCTTGGACCGGCTGCGGATCTCCGCGCGCTGGCACGTGCGCTCCGGGGTCTCCTACGCCCTGCTCTCCGGCGACCTGCCCGGGGAGCCGGGGATCGTGGAGCTGTTCGCCCACAACGGCCCCGGCCGCACCGGGGTGGCGGCCAGCCAGGACGGCATCGCCGGCTTCGCGACCGCCTTCCAGCTCGCGCACCGGGCCGCGGAGACCCTGCCGCGGGGTGCGCGCGGCGCGGTCGCGGTCTCCGAGCGGCTGCCCGAGGTGCTGCTCGCCGGCAGCCCGCAGGTCGCTCCGCTGCTGGTCGCCCAGACCCTCGGGCCGGTCCTGGCGCTGCCGGGCGGGCAGGCGCGCACGCTGCTGGACACCCTCGCCGCGCTGCTGCGCCACGACGGCTCGCCCACGCACGCCGCCGCGGAACTGTTCTGCCACCGCAACACCGTCATCTACCGGCTCAAGCAGCTCGAGCAGCTCACCGGGCGCAGCCTCGCCGACCCGCGCGACAAGATGCTCCTCGCCCTCGCGCTGATGGCCGGCGGACGCTGATGCCGAGTCGGCGCTAATGGCGCGCCGAGTCGGCTGTAATGGTGCGCCGAGTCGGCGGTAATGGTGCGCCGAGTCGGCGCTTGTGGCGGGGCTCTCCCCAGTCGCCTGTGGACGGCTCCGCCACACGGGCCGACTCGCGCAACCACACGGGCCGACTCGCGCAACCACACGGGCCGACTCGCGCAACCACACGGGCCGACTCGCGCAACCACACGGGCCGACTCGCGCAACCACACGGGCCGACTCGCGCAACCACAAGAGCCGGCTCGCGGGGGTCAGGGGTGCAGGAGGTCGCGGAAGGCGGCGCAGGTCTCCTCGACGGCTGCCCGGGCCGCGGCGGAGAACCGGCCCATGTCGACGAACCCGTGGATCAGCCCGTCGTACGACGCGAGCCGGACCGGGACCCCGGCGGCGCGCAGGGCCTCGGCGTAGGCGGTGCCCTCGTCGCGCAGCGGGTCGAACTGCGCGACCGCCACCACTGCAGGGGCGACTCCGGACGGGTCGCCGTGCAGCGGGGACAGTCGCGGGTCCGCGAGCCGGTCGGTCGGCACGTGGCCGACGTACTGCTGGGCGAACCACACCATGGTGTCGTGGTCGAGGAAGTAGCCCTCGGCGTTCTCGGTGCGCGAGGCGCCCTCGCCCAGCAGGTCGGTGGCGGGGTAGAGCAGCAGCTGGGCGGCGACCGGCGCCCCCTCGTCGCGCAGCACCTGCGCGGCGACCGCCGCGAGGTTGCCGCCGGCGCTGTCGCCGGCCAGGCCGAGCCGCTCGTCGCCGCCGAGGTCGGCGAGGTGGGCGGCGGCCCAGCGTGCGGCGGCCAGGGCGTCGTCGACGGCCGCGGGGAAGGGGTGCTCGGGGGCGAGGCGGTAGTCGACGCTGAGCACCACCGCGTCGCAGGCGGTGGCGATGGTGCGCGCCATCAGGTCGTGGGTGTCGAGGTCGCCGATCACCCAGCCGCCGCCGTGGAAGAGCACCACGGTGGGCAGTGCTCCGGCGTCGCGCGGGCGGGGCCGGTAGAGCCGCGCCGGCCGCTCGCCGTCGCCGCCGGGCACGGCGGTCTCGGAGACCTCCGCGACCTGCGGCAGCACGGAGGGGTCGCGCAGGTCGACGCTCAGGGTGCGGAACGCGGCGCGGGCCTGCTCGGCGGTGCCGGCGTGCATCGGCGGGTTGCCGGTGCTCTCGAGGAAGGCGAGCAGCGCGGCGATCTCGGGGTCGAGGCGGGGGTCGAGCTGGGTCACGGTGGTCCTCTCGGATCAGACGAACGCGCTGATGCCGGTCTCGGCGCGACCGATCAGCAGCTTCTGGATCTGGCTGGTGCCCTCGTAGAGCGTCATCACGCGCGCGTCGCGCAGGTACTTCGCGACCGGGTAGTCCTCGACGTAGCCCGAGCCGCCGTGCACCTGCAGGGCGTTGTTGGCCGCGCGCACCGCCGCCTCGGAGGCGAACAGCTTGGCCTTGGACGCCGCGACGCCGACCGGCTCACCGCGGTCCAGCAGGTCCGCGCAGCGCCACACCAGCAGCCGGGCGGCGTCGGCGTCCACGGAGATGTCGGCGATCAGGTCCTGCACCAGCTGGAAGGAGGCGATCGGCCTGCCGAACTGGGTGCGCGCGGTGGCGTAGGAGACCGCCGCCTCCAGGCAGCCCTGCACGATGCCGACGCAGCCCGCGGCCACCGAGACCCGGCCCTTGTCGAGGGCGGTCATCGCGATCCGGAAACCCTCGCCCTCCTCGCCGAGCAGCGCCGAGGCGGGCAGGCGTACGCCGTCCAGGTGCAGGGAGGCGGTGGCCTGGCCCCGCAGGCCGAGCTTGCCGGTGATCTCGCGCGCCTCGAAGCCCGGGGTGCCGGTGGGCACCAGGAACGCGGAGATCCCGCGCGGGCCCTCGCCGCCGGTGCGGGCGAAGACCAGCGCGAGGTCGGCCCAGGTGCCGTTGGTGATGAACAGCTTCTCGCCGTCGAGCACGTAGTCCGCGCCGTCGCGCCGGGCCCGGGTGGTGAGGCTGCCCGCGTCGGAGCCGGTGCCGGGCTCGGTGAGCCCGAAGCAGCCGAGGCTGCTCCCGGAGGCGAGGCGCGGCAGCCACTCGCGGCGCTGCTCCTCGCTGCCGGCGCGCAGCACCGAGCCGGCGACCAGGCCCGCGGAGACCGAGACGATCCCGCGCAGCGCGGAGTCGGCGCGACCGAGCTCCTCCATCGCGAGCACGGAGGTCAGCTGGTCGCCGCCCACCCCGCCGTACTCCTCGGGGATGGTGAGGCCGAACAGCCCGAGCTCCGCCATCCGCCCCACGATCGCGGTGTCGACGCGCTCGCGGCGGTCCCACTCCTGGCGGTGCGGGACGGCCTCGCGCTCCAGCAGGTCACGCACGACGCCCCGGAAGGCGACCTGCTCCCCGCTCAGCGTGAGGTCCACGGCTCAGGACCCGGTGGCGTGGCGGGCCAGCTCGGCCTTGGCGAGGGAGTTCTTGTGCACCTCGTCGGGGCCGTCGGCGAAGCGCAGGGTGCGGATCCCGGCGAGGCTGCTCGCCAGCGGGAAGTCCTGGGACAGCCCACCCGCGCCGTGGGCCTGGATCGCCCGGTCCAGGATCTCCTGGACGACCTTGGGGGTGGCGATCTTGATCGCCTGGATCTCGGTGTGCGCGCCGCGGTTGCCCACCGTGTCCATCAGCCACGCGGTCTTGAGCACCAGCAGCCGCAGCTGCTCGACGGCGACGCGGGCCTCGGCGATCCACTCGCGGATCACGCCCTGGCGCGACAGCGGCCGGCCGAACGCCACCCGGGTCTCCACGCGCTGGCACATCAGCTCGATCGCCCGCTCGGCGACGCCGATGGCGCGCATGCAGTGGTGGATGCGGCCCGGTCCGAGCCGGGCCTGGGCGATCGCGAACCCGGCGCCCTCCTCGCCGACCAGGTGGGTCACCGGGACCCGCACGTCCTCGAGGAGCAGCTCGGCGTGCCCGCCGTGCTCGTGGTCGTCGTAGCCCAGCACGTGCATCGGCCGTACGACGTGCAGGCCCGGGGTGTCGCGGGGGACCAGCACCATCGACTGCTGGCGGTGCCGGGGCGCGTCGGGGTCGGTGCGCCCCATCACGATGAAGACCTCGCAGTCGGGGTTCATCGCGCCGGTGATCCACCACTTGCGCCCGTTGAGCACGTAGTGGTCGCCGTCGCGCACGATCGAGGTGGCGATGTTGGTCGCGTCGGAGGAGGCGACGTCGGGCTCGGTCATCGCGAAGGCCGAGCGGATCTCCCCGGCCAGCAGCGGGTCGAGCCAGCGCTCCTGCTGCTCGGCGGTGCCGAACATGTGCAGCACCTCCATGTTGCCGGTGTCGGGCGC
Organism: Nocardioides sp. zg-DK7169; assembly: GCF_013155365.1. GTDB lineage: Bacteria > Actinomycetota > Actinomycetes > Propionibacteriales > Nocardioidaceae > Nocardioides. The sequence continues at coordinate 176,651 of NZ_JABJRA010000009.1, read as the reverse complement.
CGCGCAGTTCATCGCCGCGGGGGCGAGGTTGCCGCTGCGTCCGCTGATCTCGGCGAGGGGTGCGTACTGCAGGTTGCTCAGCCCCGCGCCGCGCCCGCCGGTGTCCCCGGGCAGGAAGAGGTTCCACAGCCCGCGCTCGCGCGCCTCGGCCTGCAGGTCCTTCAGCACCGCGGTGCGGGTCCAGGCGAAGGGGTCCTCGAGGCCGGCGAGCTGGTCCTCGAACACCTCCTCCGCCGGGTGGACGTGGCTGTCCATGAAGTCCAGCAGGGTGCGCTGGAGCTCGCGGGTGCGCTCGTCGAACTCGAAGTCCATGGGGGTTCCTCTCAGCGGTCGGCTCAGGAGTCGGCGGTGACGGCGGCGAGCCCGGCCGCGAGCAGCGGCTCGACGGCCTCGCCGACGGTGTCGAAGCCCTCCCCGACCGTCTGGCCGAGCAGGTGGCGGTGGTGGATGCCCTCGAGGATCACGGCGAGCTTGAGGTGGGCCAGGCCGAGGTGGAAGTCCATCCGGCCCAGGTCGCGCCCGCTCGCCGCGGCGTACCGCTCGAGCTGGCTCTCGGCCGAGGGGTAGCCCGGGGCGGTGCTCGCGTCGGCGACGGCGGCGCCGCCGCTGATCGAGCCGAGGCTGTCGTAGACCAGCAGCAGCGCCACGTCGGTGAGCGGGTCGCCGAGGGTGGCCATCTCCCAGTCCACGACCGCCCGCACCGGCTGTGGGTCGCCCGCGACCGCGAGCAGGTTGTCGAGGCGGTAGTCGCCGTGCACGATGCCGGCCGCGCGGCCGTCCTCGGCGGGCACGGTCGCGGCCAGCCGCTCCAGCAGCCGGGTCGCATCGGGCAGCTCGCGGGTGCGCGAGCCCTCCAGCTGCCGGCCCCAGCGGCGCACCTGGCGCTCCAGGAACCCGGCCGGGCGGCCGAGCTCGGCGAGCCCGACGGCGGCGGGATCGACGGCGTGCAGGCGGGCGAGCACGTCGATCATCGCCGCGCCCAGCTCCGCGGTGTGCTGCGGGCCGATCGCCTCCAGCTCCGCGGCGGTGCGGTACGGCGTGCCGACGATGCGCTCCATGACGTAGAAGGGCGCGCCCAGGACGTCGGGGTCGGGGCAGTGGGCGTAGGTGCGCGGCACCGGCACGTCGGTGTCGGCCAGCCCGCTCATCACCGTGAACTCGCGGCCCATGTCGTGGGCAGTGGCCTGCACGTGGCCCAGCGGCGGGCGGCGCACGATCCACCAGCGGGTGCCGTCGCTGACCTCGTAGGTCAGGTTGGACTTCCCACCTGCGATCAGCGTGCCGCTCAGCTCGCCGTCGATCTCAGCGGGCCGCTGCGCGTCGTACCAGCGTCGCCAGGCGGCCAGGTCCAGGCCGGGCAGCCCGCTCGCCGGCAGGGGGGTGCTCGGGTCGGTGCTCATGCGTCCCTCCCGGTGGTCGGGGTGGTGGCGGGCGTGCTGACGGCCGCGTCGACCTTGGCCTGGAGCCGGCGCATGCCGGCCAGCCAGCGGTCGGTGTCGCGCGCCCGGGCGCGGTAGTAGTCCGCGACCTCGGGATGGGGGAGCACCAGGAACCGGTCGTCGACGAGGGAGTCGACCCAGGCCGTGGCGACGTCCTCCGGCTCCAGCGCGGCGTCGCGGGAGAGCAGCGCGGTCAGCGGACCGGCGTCCTCGAGCATCCGGGTGCGCACCCCTTGCGGGCACAGTGCCTGCACGACGACCCCGCGGTCGCCGTAGGTCACCGAGAGCCACTCCGCGAAGCCGACCGCCGCGTGCTTGGTGACCGAGTACGGCGCGCTGCCGATCATCGTCAGCAGCCCGGCGGCGGAGGCGGTGACCACGAACCGGCCGCCGCGCCCGTCGGCGAGCCAGCCCGGCACGACGGCGCGCGCGGCGCGGACGTGCGCCATCACGTTGGTCTCCAGCATCCGCGCCCAGGTCTCGTCGGGGACGCCGAGCGGGTCGGCGAGGCCGCCCGGCCCGTCCGCGGCGTGGCCGGCGTCGATGCCGGCGTTGGCGCAGAACACGTCGATGCGCCCCAGGGCGTCGTTCGCCTGCTCGACGAGCGCGGCGACGCCGGCGCTCGAGGCGCAGTCGCCGGGGGCGGCGTGCCCGCCGATCTCGTGCGCCACGGCGGTGGCCGCCGCGGCGTCGAGGTCGTTGACCACGACCCGGGCCCCCTCGGCGGCCAGGCGGCGCGCGAGCGCACGCCCGATGCCGTTCCCGGCGCCGGTGACGACCGCGCCGGCGCCCGCCAGCGGGGAGCCGCCCACCTCAGACCCCGCCGGTGAGGGTGAGCCCGCCGTCCACGACCAGCACCTGCCCGGTGAGCCAGGCGGCCTCCTCGGAGAGCAGGAAGGCGACCACGCTCCCGATGTCGTCGGGGACGCCGAGCCGCTTGAGCGGGTACGACGCCGCGACCTCCTCCTCGCGGCCCTCGTACAGGGCGCTGGCGAAGCGGGTCTTCACCACGGCCGGGGCGACCGCGTTGACGCGCACGGTCGGGCCCAGCTCGACGGCCAGGCTCTCGGTGAGGCTGGCCAGCATCGCCTTCGTCGCGCCGTACATCGCGATGCCGGGGGCCGGCTTCACACCGGCCACCGAGGAGACGTTGACGACCGCGCCGCCGTGCTCGCCCATCCAGGCGCGGTGGGCGGCCTGCACCCAGCCGAGCGCCGCGATCGCGTTGACCTCGACGATCTTGCGGGCGGCGTCGAGGTCGATCTCGACCAGCGGGCCGAAGACCGGGTTGATGCCGGTGTTGTTGACCAGCAGGTCCACGCTCCCGAAGGCCTCGAGGGTGCGCGCCACCGCCTCCTCGCGGTGCGCGGCGTCCCCGGCGTTGCCGGCGACCCCGATCGCGTGGTCCTCCCCGCCGAGGGTCTTGACCGCCTCCTCGAGGGCCTCGGCCTTGCGCGCGGTGACGCAGACCCGGACCCCCTCGGCCACCAGCCGTTCCGCGACGCCGAGGCCGATGCCCCGGCTCGCTCCGGTGACGATCGCGACCTTGCCCTGCAGACCCTGCATGCGTCCTCCGTCTGTGCTCCGGTGCTCTGGCCCGGTGGGTGCTCCCGGGTGGCCCGTGGGGCCCGGGGCCCGCGAGCGGTCCGGTGTGACCCGGGTTACTAAGCGCTCGCTTACTATGGCTGCCATGACCGAGGACGTCAACGGCCCCACGGGGGTGCGCGCACCGCGCCGCGACGCCCGCGACCGGCTGCTCGCCGCGGGCGTGGCGGCCTTCGCGGCCAAGGGCTTCCACGGCACCACGACGCGCGACATCGCCGCCGCCGCGGGGATGAGCCCGGCCGCCCTCTACGTGCACCACCGCTCCAAGGAGGAGCTGCTGTTCCGGATCTCCCTGGTCGGCCACGAGCAGACCCTGGCGCTGTGCGAGGCGGCGGTGGCCACCTCCGCGGACCCGGTGCGGCAGCTGGCCCGGCTGGTCGAGGACTACGTGCGCTGGCACGCGGTGCAGCACACGACCGCCCGGATCCTCAACTACGAGCTGGGCGCGCTCGCGCCCGAGCACCGCGCCGAGATCGACCGGCTCCGCGCGGCGATCGACGCGCGGGTGCGCGACGTCCTGCGCCGCGGCGTCGAGGCGGGGGTGCTCAGCACGCCCGACCCCGCGATGACCGCGACCGCCGTGCTCTCCCTCGGCATCGACCTGGCGCGGTGGTACCGCGAGGGCCGCAGCTGGGGGCCCGACGACCTGGCCGCGCACTACCGCGGGCTGGTGCTCGCGATGGTCGGGGTCGCGCCGGAACCGGCGCGGTAGCCGGTCACCCGGCACTATCCTGCACCCGGCGGGCCGTCCGGCCCGGCGCCCGAGGAGGAGGCCACGATGGGCTCGGTGACCCGCGAGCACGGCTCTCTGCGCGAGAACGTCGTCGCCGCGCTGCGCGCCGACATCATCCACGGACGCCTGGAGCCGGGGGAGCCGCTGCGCACCGAGGCGATCATGCAGCGCTTCGGGGTCTCGAACTCCCCGTTGCGCGAGGCCTTCGCCCAGCTGGCGAGCGAGGGCCTCGTCGTCGTGCAGCGCAACCGCGGCGCCTCGGTCGCCCCGCTGAGCCGCGCCGGCGCCCACGACGTGCTGCGGCTCGGCGCGCTGTTCCTCGAGCACGTGCTGCGCTGGGGCGTCCCGGGCTACACCCCGGGCGACGTCGCGGCCCTGCGGCGTACCAGCCTGGACTTCGAGCTCGCCTACCGCAGCGGCGACGTCGCGACGGCGTACGCCGAGGCCGACCGCTTCGGCGCCGCGCTGCTGGAGCGCTGCGGCAGCCCCGAGCTCGCGCACGCCTTCCGCGCCCTGCTGCCGCAGCTGCAGCGCCTGGTGCGGCTGCTGGACCCCTTCGGCTACCTCGCGCTCCAGGGCTCGCTGCAGTCCGCGGTCGTGGCGGCCGCGGCGGACCGCGACGCCGAGAGCGCGGTCACCGCGGCGCGCTCGGTGTGGCGTCAGGTGACCCGCGCCGTCGAGGACCTCGGCGACGACCACTTCGGCGCCTGAGGGCGCTGGCCGTGGCCGTCACCGCGCCGCACCCGGCCCTGCTGGCCCTGCGCCGGCGCCAGCGTGCCGGGGTGCTGGGACGCCGGGTCGGATGGGTGCTGCTGCCGCTCGTGGTCGCCTCCACGGCCGCGCACTACGCCGGGGGAGCGACGCTCCAGGCCTGGGTGCCGTACCTGGTCGGCGCGGTCGTCGCGCTCAACACCGCGCACATCGCCCTGTCGGTCTACGTGTTCGGGCTCGTCGCCCCGCGCCGCAGCCTCAAGGTGTTGCACATCTACCTCGGCTACCTGCTCGGGGTGCTGATCTGGGCCTCCCAGACCAACCTCGACCGCGAGCCGCTGCACACCTGGCTGACCGTGCTGATGTTCGCCACGATCGGGGTGCACCTGCTGCTCGCGGCGCGCTACGCGGCCCAGCGCCGGGCCGCGCAGCACGCCGCGGCCGTGCTCAGCGGACGGTGAGCCGGGCGCGCGCCCGCGCCGCGGTGTCGCGCAGGGTCGGGCTCACGACGGTGCCGGCGTAGTCGAGGCGCAGCCGGCCAGGCCCGGTCGGTCGCCAGGTCAGCGTGGCCCGGTGGGCGCTCGGGCCGACCCGGGTGAGGCGCAGCGTGCGCAGGGTGCGCGCCGTGCCGCGGCGCGGCTCGAAGGTGACGGTGACCCGGCGTGCGTCGCCGCCCCGGGCACCGCTGAGGCGCACCTTCCAGGTGGCCTTGCGGCCCACGACGCGACCGGCCGGGGGCGTGACCCGCAGGACCGAGGTGACGACGGTGCGGGTGACCGGCGGCGTGGTCGTGCCCGCCGGGCGGCGCTTCCAGATCGCGACGGTGTTGCGGTCGAAGGAGCTGAAGACCATCTCGTTGACGCCGTCGCCGTCGAGGTCGGCCACCGCGCCGCCGCCGGACTGCCCGAACTCCTCGCCGGGGCTGGTGAGCGTGTGCTGGCGCGTCGTGCCGTCCGAGAGCTGCTCGATCCAGAACAGCCGGCGGTCGCCGTCGCCGGAGATCGCGAGGTCCAGGTCGCCGTCACCGTCGACGTCGCCGTACCCGAAGACGCCGGGGGCGCCCTGGCCGTAGGTGGGCCGCGAGGTGATCTCGTCGCCGGGGAAGATCGGCACGCTGCCGTCGGTGTAGTCCGCGGGGCAGGTGGGCGAGGCGGACGGCGTGGTCGGGGTGGACAGGGTGGTCAGCGACCACTGCTGGCGCGGGTCGACCGGCGGGGTCAGCTCGACGACCTGCTCGGCCGGGAGGTAGGGCTGCAGGCAGCGGTTCATGTGGTTGGTGCCGATCCACGACAGGGTGCCCGGGCCGCGGAAGCCCGGGACCGGGCGGATCTGGAAGCCCATGCCGATCCCGCGCCCGGCCGCCGTCTGCGCGAGGGTCGCGATGGTGTGGGCGGTGAAGTCCTCCGCGGTGAGGCCGCCGGGGGCGGAGGCGTCGCGGGTGTTCTCCAGCCACAGGAACGTCGCCCTGCCGGCCGACTCCGGGCCGGTGCCGACGTCGAAGTACTGCGAGCTGACGATGTCGGGGTCGCCGTCCCCGTCGACGTCGTGGACCACGGGCAGGCTGCCGCCGACGTCGGCGAGGGCCACTGGCGCCTCGAAGGTCAGGTCCGCGTTGCCGCGGAAGAAGTGCACCTCGACCTGGTCGTCGGCCCCGTCGACGGGGTCGCCGCCCTGCTCGCCGACGCTGAGCAGGTCCTTCACCCCGTCGCCGTCGAGGTCGGTGTGCTGGACGCCGTGGTAGGACCAGGCCTGGCCGGTGACGACGTCGTGGCGCACGAACGGCAGCGGGCTGCCGTCCGCGGCCAGCCCGGCGTTCTCCCACCAGGTGATGGCGCCGCGGGTGTTGCCGGCGAAGGAGTCGAAGAAGTTGCCCGAGGGGACGACCAGGTCGGTGTCGCCGTCGCCGTCCATGTCGGTGAGGGTCGGCTGGTTGGGGAAGATGATGTCGGCGCTGGCGTCGAAGACGCTCACCTTGCGCCAGTCGGCGAGGTTCGCGCGGGGCCGGTAGACCTGCAGGCTGCCTCCGGTGCCGGGCACGCCGCGCGGGCCGAGGGCGCCGAAGCCGCTGGTCACGATGTTCTGCTCGCCGGCGAACACCTCGCCGACCACGGTGAAGCTCGCGCCCTGCACCGCGGTGTCCACGTTGACCCGGTCGAAGGTCGCGGCCGCCGACGACGGGTCCGGCGAGGCGGGTGCCGCGGTCCCGGGGGCGGAGGTCAGGAGCGCGAGGGGGAGGGCGAGCGCGAGAGCGCCACCGGCGCGTCGGTGCCGTCGTCGGAGCAGGGACACGGGGACCGTCCTTGGGGGTCGCAGAGATGGAGCGACCACCATGGCGGAACTTCGCACAATGTGGAGCCGATTGTGCGAAATGCTGAGTCGGACGCGGGGTGGAGGCTCAGGACGCGGGGAGCGCGCCGGGGCCCCGGCGCCGCTCCCAGGCGCGCGCGGCGACCATCACCGCGGCAGCCAGTGCGGCCCCGGCGACCACGTCGATGACGTAGTGCTCGGCGAAGTAGACCAGCGCCAGCGACATCGCCAGCGGGTAGAGGCCCAGCAGCCAGCGCCACGGGCTCCGCAGGCGCCAGATCGCGTACATCGCGACCAGGAACGCGATGCCGGCGTGCAGCGACGGCATCGCGGCGACCGGGTTGCCGACGCCCTGGAGGATCAGGTCGAAGCGACCCAGGCCCAGGTCGGCCCAGCCGCGGCTGGTGATCCGGGCGACCTCGCCCATGTAGCCGTCGCGCGAGGCCATCCACGGCGGGGCCATCGGGTAGAGGATGTAGACGATCAGCGCGCCGAAGTTGATCATCAGGTAGCGCCGCATCCACATCATCCACTCGCTGCGGTTGCGCACCCACAGGACCGCCGCCATCGTCAGCCCGACCAGGAAGTGGGAGGCGTACACGGTGGTGAGCGCCGCGTCGTACCAGCGCGGCGCGAGGCCACGGGTGCACGGGTCGCCGCACCAGGCGTCCTGGAGCCGCTCGGTCGGGGTGATCCCGCCGCCCAGCCACTCATCGACCCGGATCGGCATCGTGATGTGCACCGGCAGCCCGAGCTCGTCGGTGAGGCCGCGACTGTAGAAGTACACGACCAGGCCGATCACCGGCAGTGACCAGTCGCGCAGGAAGCGCAGGTGGGCGCGCGCCGGCGCCTCGATGTTCCACGCAACGGTGCCGAGCCAGAGCCACAGGAAGACCTGGATGGTGTCGTTGGGGATGCCGAGCAGCCGGATCCAGACCAGCAGCAGGCCGGCGTAGACGAGCATCGCGGCGACCCGGGCCGAGCGCCGGGTGTACCCCCGCGGGTCCGGGGGGAGCGTCCGTTCGGGGTCGGTCCGGACGGCTCCGCCCCGTTCATCCATGGGGGGCAGCCTAGTGGGGCACCTCGGCCTCGCTCCGGCCGGCCAGCGGGTCCAGGGCGCCGTACCCGCCGACGCCCGCGGCGAGCGTGGTGAGGTGGTGGTGGCCGTCCCCGAGCAGGTGGTCGAGCGCGGTGAGCCGGGCGGTCAGGTTGCCCACGAGGTACTCCGCGGTCATCGCGATGCCGCCGTGCAGCTGGATCGCCTCCTGGCCGATGTGGCGCCCCGAGCGGCTGACCTGGAGCCCGGCGCGGGCCGCGGCCTCGGTGCCGCGCTCGCGGTCCCCGGTGGCCAGCACCATCGCGGCCCACTGGGTGAGCGAGCGGGCCAGCTCGAGGGAGACGTACATGTCGGCCGCCCGGAAGGTCAGCGCCTGGAAGGTCGCCAGCGGTACGCCGAACTGCTTGCGGGTGCGCAGGTACTCGGTGGTCGCGGACAGGGCGACCTCCATCGCGCCGAGCGCCTCGTGGCAGGCCGCGACGCGCGCGTGCGCGACCGCGGCGGAGATGGTCGCGGACTGGTCGACGCCCGGCGCGCCCAGCCGGGTCGCGGGGGCGCCGTCGAAGGCGATCCGGGCGGCCCGGCCCCCGTCGTACGTCGGGTGGCCGGTGCGACTGACGCCGGGGCCGTCGCCGGGGACCAGGAAAAGCCCGGTGCCGCCGGCGGGCAGCGCGGCGCTGACCACCAGCAGGTCCGCACGCGCGCCCTGCGCCACGGGCTCCTTGACCCCGCTGAGCAGCCAGGTGCCGTCCGGGTCGGAGGCGGTCACCGTGGAGGCCGTCGGGACCCAGCGCGCGGCCGGGCCGGGGTTGCCCCAGGGCTCGTTGTGCGCGAAGGCCAGGATCGACTCGCCGGCGCTGAGCGGGCCCAGCACGTCGGCCTGCTGCTGCGCGGTGCCGGCCGCGGCCACCAGGCCGCCGGCGAGGACCACCGAGGTCAGGAACGGCTCGGGGGCGAGCACCCGGCCCAGCTCCGCGGCGACGATCCCGACCTCGACCGGCCCGGCGTCGACGCCGCCGACCTCCTCGGGGAAGGGCAGCCCGAGCACGCCCATCTCGGCCAGCTGGGTCCAGACCTTCTCGCTGAACCCGGGGTCCTCGGCGACCGTGCGCCGCCGCTGCTCGAAGTCGCCGTAGGCACGGGTGGCCAGGCCACGCACCGCGTCGCGGAGCGCGACCTGCTCGTCGTCGTAGGTGAAGTCCATGTCCGTGCTCCCTCAGAGTCCCAGGATCGTGCGGGCGATGATCTGGCGCTGGATCTCGTTCGACCCGCCGTAGATCGAGGCCTTGCGCAGGTTCAGGTAGGCGGGGGCGGCGTGCTGGGTCCACTCCGGCAGGTCGCTGCCGGCGCCCGCGCCGGAGGCGTAGCCCGCGGGGCCGGCCAGGTCGAGCACCAGCTCGCTGACCGCCTGCTGGAGCTCGGTGCCCTTGAGCTTGAGCACCGAGCTGGCCGGGTGCGGCTCGCCGCCGGCGGAGTGCGCGGCCACGCGCAGAGCGGTCAGCTCGAGGGCGAGCAGCTCGTTCTCGAGCTCCGCGACCCGCGCGCGGAGCAGCGGATCGCCGAGCTGGGGTCCGGCCAGCCGCTTGGCGCGGGCCAGGTTGCGCTTGACGGTCCCGACGGGGGCAACGCCGACCCGCTCGTTGCCGAGCAGGAACTTCGCCATCGTCCAGCCCTGGTTGACCTCGCCGACGAGGTTCTCGCCCGGGACCCGGACGTCGGTGAACCAGACCTCGTTGACCTCGTGGCCGCCGTCGATCAGCTGGATCGGGCGCACCTCGAGGCCGGGGGAGGTCATGTCGATGAGGAGCATCGAGATGCCCGCCTGTTTCTTGGCCTCGGGGTCGGTGCGCACGAGGGTGAAGATCCAGTCGCCGTACTGCCCGAGCGTGGTCCAGGTCTTCTGGCCGTTGACGACCCAGTCGTCGCCGTCGCGCACCGCGGTGGTCCGCAGCGCCGCCAGGTCGGAGCCGGCGTCGGGCTCGGAGAAGCCCTGGCTCCACCAGATGTCGAGGTTGGCGGTCGGCGGGAGGAAGCGCTCCTTCATCTCCTGGCTGGCGAACTGCGCCAGGACCGGGCCGATCATGTTGGCGTTGAAGGGGAGCGGCGCGGGCACGCCGGCCGCCTGCATCTCCTCCAGCCACAGGTGGCGGCGCAGGTCGCTCCAGCCGCGCCCGCCCCATTCCTCGGGCCAGTGCGGTACGGCGAGCCCCGCGGCGTTCAGCGTGCGCTGGGTCTCGACGTAGGCGTCGCGCCCGAGCTCGCGGCCGGCGATGACCGTCTCGCGGATCTCCGGGGAGACCTGGGTCGTGAAGAACGTGCGCATCTCCTGACGGAACGCCTCGTCCTGCGCTGACAGCTCGAGCTGCATGCGAGCCCCTTCCTCGTGGTGTGACCCACATCATGTCCGGTGCGGCCCAGCGACGGTACCGATCGAGGGCATCCGGCTGGCCCCGGCGCGCGCGTCCGGGTCGCTGGGCACGCTTCCCCGTCCACCGCGGGTCCAACCTCGGGTGCGGGTTGGCACAATGGCGGGGCCATGACCGACGAGCTCTCGATCACCTATCCGCCGGAGCTCCCGGTCACCCAGCGCCGCGAGGACATCGCGGCCGCGATCCGCGACCACCAGGTCGTGATCGTGGCGGGCGAGACCGGCTCCGGGAAGACCACCCAGCTGCCCAAGATCTGCCTCGAGCTCGGCCGCGGCCGGCGCGGGCGCAAGGGCGGCGGGCTGATCGGGCACACCCAGCCGCGGCGGATCGCGGCCCGCTCGGTGGCCGAGCGGATCGCCGAGGAGCTCGGCACCGAGCTCGGCGGGCCCGACGGCGTGGTCGGCTACCAGGTGCGCTTCACCGACCGCACCTCGCGCAGCACCCGCGTGAAGCTGATGACCGACGGCATCCTGCTCGCCGAGCTCCAGCGCGACCGGATGCTCCGCAAGTACGACACGATCATCATCGACGAGGCCCACGAGCGCAGCCTCAACATCGACTTCCTGCTCGGCTACCTCAAGCAGCTGCTGCCGCGCCGTCCCGACCTCAAGCTCCTCATCACCTCCGCGACGATCGACCCCGAGCGGTTCGCCGCCCACTTCGCCGACGTACGCACCGGCGAGCCGGCGCCGATCATCGAGGTCTCCGGGCGCACCTACCCCGTGGAGGTGCGCTACCGCCCGCTGATGGAGCTGCCCGAGGAGGACGAGGAGGGCGAGCCGGTCGTCCGTGACCAGACCGAGGCGATCGCCGACGCGGTGCGCGAGCTGGTCGCCGAGGGCCCCGGCGACATCCTGGTCTTCCTGCCCGGCGAGCGGGAGATCCGCGACACCGCCGAGGTGCTCGAGGGGCTCAACCTGCGCAACCCCCTGGAGATCGTCCCGCTGTACTCGCGGCTCTCGGCCGCCGAGCAGCACCGGGTCTTCGCCCGCCACACCGGGCGCCGCGTCGTGCTCGCGACCAACGTCGCCGAGACCTCGCTGACCGTCCCCGGCATCCGCTACGTCGTGGACACCGGCGTGGCCCGGATCAGCCGCTACTCGGTGCGCAGCAAGGTCCAGCGCCTGCCCATCGAGCCGATCAGCCAGGCCTCCGCCAACCAGCGCTCGGGGCGCTGCGGCCGCGTCGAGGCCGGCATCGCGATCCGGCTCTACTCCGAGGAGGACTTCGAGGGCCGCCCGGAGTTCACCGACCCCGAGATCCTGCGCACCAACCTGGCCAGCGTCATCCTCCAGATGGCCAGCCTGGGCCTCGGCGAGGTGGCCCGCTTCCCGTTCGTCGAGCCCCCGGACCGGCGCAACATCACCGCCGGCGTGCAGCTGCTCGAGGAGCTGCACGCGCTGCGCCCGGGCACGTCGGACGCGGCACCCGAGGCCGGTGGCTCCGGCAAGGGCCGGTCGGGCACCCGGCTGACCGACCTGGGCCGCCGCCTGGCGCGCCTGCCGATCGACCCCCGCCTGGGACGCATGGTGCTGGAGGCCGAGCGGCTCGGCTGCCTGCGCGAGGTGGTCGTGATCGCGGCCGCGCTGTCGCTGCAGGACCCGCGCGAGCGGCCCGGCCCCGACCATCCAGCCGAGCAGGCGCGCGCCGACCAGCTGCACGCCCGGTTCAAGGCCGAGGGCAGCGACTTCCTGACCTGGCTGAACCTGTGGCGCTTCCTCAAGGAGCAGCAGCGCGAGCTCTCCGGCAGCGCCTTCCGCCGGATGTGCAAGCGGGAGTTCCTCAACTACCTGCGGGTGCGCGAGTGGCAGGACTTCGAGTCCCAGCTGCGCCAGGTGTGCAAGGAGATGGGTGTCCACGTCGGCCAGCCCGCCGACACCCCCGACACCGACGGCATCCACCAGGCGCTGCTGTCCGGCCTGCTCTCGCAGATCGGGCTGCTCGAGGAGCGCGACAAGGCCGCCTCGGGGCAGGGCGGCCAGGGCCGCGACGGGCGCCGCCGCGGGCCGCGGGAGTACCTCGGCGCGCGCGGCGCGCGGTTCGCGATCTTCCCCGGCAGCGTGGTGGCCCGCAAGAACCCCCCGTTCGTGATGGCCGGCGAGCTCGTCGAGACCGGGCGGCTGTGGGCGCGCCAGGTCGCGGGCATCCAGCCCGAGTGGGCCGAGCGGCTGGGCGGCGACCTGGTCAAGCGGACCTGGTCGGAGCCGCACTGGAGCAAGAAGCGGGCCGCGGTGATGGCCCACGAGCGCGCGACGCTGTACGGCGTACCGCTCGTCGCCGACCGGCTGGTCAGCTACGGCAAGGTCGACCCGGCGCTGGCGCGCGAGCTGTTCATCCGCCACGCGCTGGTCCACGGCGAGTGGAACAGCCGGCACCGCTTCCTCACCGAGAACCAGCGGCTGCTGGAGCAGGCCGAGGAGCTCGAGCACCGCGCCCGGCGGCGCGACATCGTGGTCGACGAGCACACCCTGTTCGACTTCTACGACGCCCGGGTGGGCGCCGAGGTCGTGAGCGGGGCCCACTTCGACCAGTGGTGGAAGAAGGAGCGGCGCACCCGCCCCGACCTGCTGACCTTCGACCCCTCGATGCTCACCCACGACACGGTCGAGGAGGTGCGCGCCGAGGACTACCCCGAGGAGTGGCGCACCGACATCGGCGCGGGACTCACCTTCCCGATCAGCTACCACTTCGAGCCCGGCACCGAGGACGACGGCCTCACCATCGAGGTACCGGTCGCGATGCTCAACCGGGTCTCCGCCGCCGACTTCTCCTGGAACGTCCCCGGCCTGCGCGAGGAGCTGGTCACCGCGCTGATCCGCAGCCTGCCGAAGAACCTCCGGGTCCACCTCGTCCCGGCGCCGAACCGCGCCCGGGAGTTCCTCGCCGACGTCCCGGCGGGGGAGGAGCCGCTGCTCGACGCCCTCGAGCGGTGGTGCCGCGCGCGCACCGGGCTGCTGGTCCCGCGCGAGGCCTGGGACTGGGCCAAGGTCCCCGAGCACCTGCGCCCGACGTACCGCGTGGTGGACGAGCAGGGCCGCGAGCGCGGCCGCGGCAAGGACCTCGAGGCACTGAAGGCGCCGCTGCGGGGCTCCTTCCAGCAGGCCATCGCCGAGGTCGCCAGCGAGAGCGGCCTGAGCCGCACGGGGCAGACCACCTGGACCTTCGGCACCATCGAGCGCTCCTTCGAGCAGAAGCGGGCCGGGCACGAGGTGCAGGCCTACCCGGCGCTCGTCGACGAGGGCCGCACCGTCGGGCTCCAGGTCCACGGCTCCGCGGAGGAGCAGGAGGCCCGGCACCGCCTCGGCGTGCGCCGGCTGCTGCTGCTCGAGCTGGACCGCCTCGACGGGCGCGGGGGACCGGTCAAGCGGGTGCTCGACGGCCTCGGCAATGCCGAGAAGCTCGGGCTCGCCGGGTCGCCGTACGCCTCGGTCACCGACCTGCTGGAGGACTGCCGCGCCGCGATCCTGGGCGCGGCGGTCGACGCGCGTCCGCCGGTCTGGACCGAGCAGGAGTACGCCGCGCTGCGCGCCGAGGCCGGGCGCGACCTCGAGGCGCACCTGCGCGCGATGGTCGCCGACGTGCTGCGGGTCCTGGAGGCCTGGCGCGCGGCCGAGAAGGCGCTGACCGGACGCGCCGAGATGGCCCAGCTGCCGGCGCTCTCGGACATGAAGGCCCAGCTCGCCCGGCTGGTGCACCGCGGGTTCATCGGGGAGGCCGGGCCGGCCCAGCTGCGCCGCTACCCGGTCTACCTGACCGCGCTCACCCAGCGCCGGGCCCGGCTCGACGAGGGCGTCGCGGCGATCAACCGGGACCGCCAGCTGATGGACCGGATCGGCGAGCTCCAGGCGTCCTGGCTGCACCAGGTGGAGGCGCTGCCCGCGGGTCGCCCGCCGGGGGAGGCGCTGCGCCAGGTGCGCTGGATGCTGGAGGAGTACCGGGTCTCGCTGTGGGCCCAGCAGCTCGGCACGCCGTACCCGGTCAGCGACCAGCGGATCCGCAAGGCGCTGGGCCGCACCGGCGCCTGAGGACGCGCGGTCCGGTGTGCATCGGGCGCGCCGTAGGCTCATCTGGTGAGCTCACGTCCCCACCACAAGCCGATGCTCCCGGGCGACTCCGTCATCGCCGAGGCGATCGGCGGCGCGGACCCGGCGCTGGTGCGCGAGGCGGCCGACCAGGCCGCCCGGCTGCTGGTGCACGGGGCCCGCGACCGCGGGGACGCCGCGATCGCCGAGCGGCTGCTGCACCTCGCCGACACGGAGGGCATCGAGACGATCGCCGAGGTGTGGTCCGGCTCGGCCGCCGACACGGTGGCGGGGTGCCTGTGGCGGCTGTACCTGCTGCGTTCCTGGGTGCACGCGGAGCCGGTCGCCGTGGCGCGGGAGTTCGAGGCCGGTCGCAGCCGTGCCCAGGTCGCGCGGGTGGTGGCCGGGGTCGCCGACCCGCCCGGCCCCGAGCAGCTGAAGGCGATGATCGACGAGGTGCTGCGCGGCATCGCCACCGGCGACTTCGCCGACGTGCTGTTCCGGGCCTCGGCGTTCGCGCACGTGATCGCCACCGGCCGCGCCGCCACCGGCGTCACCGGGGAGCCCGTGCAGCGGATGCTCGCCCTCGCCGAGCAGCTCGAGGCCGCGGGCCACATCGAGCTGGCGCACCGTCTGTCCTGAATCCTGCGGCCTGAGGCGCAGGCCACGGGAGAACGGCTTGGCGTCGTAGGCCCGACCGCTAGACTGGTCACGAACACGTCGGACCGCGGCAGCCCCGGGTCCCAAAATTAGCCGCTACGAGCGGCCACGCGCCGTGAGGCGCTCCCGGTCCGGCGTGTTCACTACCCTCGGGCCATGGCTCTTCCCCGCATGCCCCGCCGCCTCGCGCGTCTGGCCGGTCGCGGCCTCCGCACGGCGCTGACGCCCCCGTCGCGTCGTACGACGGGCGCCCCGAGGACCTCCGCGCCGGCCCCGCCCCGGGCGCCGGGTCGCGGCAGCGTCCGCGACGAGATCGGCTACGCGCCGCGTCCCGACGGGCGACCCGACCCGGGCGAGGTGGTCTGGGGCTGGGTGCCCTACGAGGAGGACGCCACCCGGGGCAAGGACTGCCCGGTGCTGGTCATCGGCCGGCGCGGGCCCCGGCTGCTCGGGCTGATGCTGACCAGCAAGGACCACGACCGGGACGCCGCCGACGAGGCCCGCTGGGGCCGGTACTGGATGGACGTGGGCACCGGTGCCTGGGACGGCCGCGGGCGCCCCAGCGAGGTGCGCCTGGACCGGCTGCTGGTGCTCGAGGAGTCGTCGGTGCGCCGCGAGGGCGCGGCGCTGGACCGGCGTACGTTCGACGCGGTGCTGGCGGCCGCGCGCCCGCACCTGTCCTGACCTCGGGGCTCAGCCCACGCGGCGGGCGAGGTGGCGCACGGCGCCGCGCGCGGGGTTGGCCCGCGGCCCGGCGAACCCGCCGGCGTGGGCCTCGACGCGCACGACGGTGATCGTCGCGCCGTGGCGCAGGAACGCCATGCCCTCGAGGTGCCGCGCGGCCCGGGCACGGGGGCCGTAGGTCGCGCGGTAGGCCCGCGCGGTGCCCGCCGGGACGTCCACGGTGCGCAGCGCGGCGATGCGGCGGTGCGGCTGGTCGACGTGCTCGGCGCAGTCGCGCCACCACGACTCCAGGACCCGCAGCGCGCGGGTCGCCGAGCGAGGGTCGGCGAAGTCGGCCACGACCTGGACGGCGCCGGCCGGGCGGCGGGTCTCCCCGTGGCCGTTGGCGAAGGTGCGTCGTACGGTCCGCACCGCGCCGATGTCGGTCAGGCTGGCGCGCTGGCAGATGCCGACGGCCTCCTTGTCCTCCGGCGTCGTCGCGGTCGTGACCCACGGCTGGGCGTCGGCGAGCAGCGGCAGGTCGTCGGGATCCAGGAGCAGCGCGCGGCCGTCGCCCGTCGGGGCTTGACGGCGTGCGAGCGGGCTGCCGGACGGGGTGGTGTCCGGGGTGGTCCCGGCCGTCTCCGGGGTGGTCTCGGGGGTCGGCCTCGCCGAGTCGCTCGGGTCCGCGGTGGCGGTCCGGGGGACCGCGGGCAGTGCCGCTTCCGGGGACGGGTCCTCGGCGCCGCAGCCGGCGAGCAGGACGAGGGCGAGGGAGGAGACGGCGAGGACGCGGAGCACGTGGAGAATCGTAGGTAGCGCCGGGCGGCGCGGCGTGCTCCGACATGCACGTCGGGCGTGCGGGTCGACTCGATAAGGTGAGACCGCTCCGGGTGTCCCGCCCGGTGGGGTCGAGCAGAACGGTGGAGTCGTGAGCAGCAGGCAGGTCCGACGAATACGACGTACGACCTGTTGGACCGCGGCACTCGCGCTCACCCTCGGGCTGACCGCGTGCTCCAGCGACGACGACCCGGAGCCGACCGCGCCGCGCACCACCGCGGCGGCGACGCCCCAGGCGGGCGAGGAGGTCGAGCTGACCTTCGGCGTGTGGGGCAGCGACGACGAGATCGCGGCCTTCGAGTCGACGGTGGCGCAGTTCAACGCGCTGTCGGACGAGAGCAACGTCCGGATCGTGGCGTTCCCCGACCGCGAGGCGCTGGTGGCCGCGATGCGCACGGGCGCGCGGGAGACCCCCGACGTCTACATGCTCGACCGCGCCGACCTGGTCTGGACCCACGACGAGGGCCTGAACATCCCGATCGGCGAGCTCCTCGACGAGCGCGGCGTCGAGTTCGGCGACCGCTACTCCCGCTCGGCGCTCGAGGCGTTCGCGCTGGACCGCGCGCTGCAGTGCATGCCGTACGGCATCTCCCCGACGGTCATGTACTACAACACCGACCTCGTCGACTTCGACCGGATGGCCGAGCTGGGCCTCGACGTGCCCTCCGGCTCGCGCACCAAGTGGACCTTCGCGCAGTTCGCCGAGGCCGCGGCCTTCACCTCCCGCAAGCGCCAGGGGACCAAGGGCGTGCACGTCCCGCCGACGCTGGACGGCCTCGCGCCGTTCATCTACTCCGGCGGGCCGATGTTCAACGACGAGACCGACCCGACCTCGCTCTCCCTGGACGACGAGGGCTCGCGCGAGGCGCTCTCCCTGGCGCTGCGCGTGCTGCGGGACCCGACCCAGACGCTCTCCGACGAGCAGCTCGCCGAGCGCCCGGCGCTGGAGTGGTTCAAGGCCGGCAAGCTCGCGATGATCCCCGGCGACCGTTCGCTGGTGCCCGAGCTGCGCCGGGTGCGTGGGCTCGACTTCGACGTCATCCAGATGCCGGTCATCGAGTCCGCCGCCACCGTCGGCGACATCACCGGCCTGTGCGTCTCCTCGGAGGCGCGCAGCGTCCCGGAGGCGGCCGACTTCGTCGTGCACGCGCTCTCGACCGAGTCGGTGCGCGAGGTGACGCGCGCCGGCTACCTCGCGCCGGCCAACCAGGAGGTTGCCCTCACCGACGACTTCCTGCAGCCCGGACGCCAGCCCGAGCACGCCTCCGCCTTCAACACCAGTGTCCGCGCGCTGCGGATCCCGCCGCTGCTCGACGTGTGGGGCGAGCTCGAGAAGGCCGTGGACCCGATCCTCAGCGAGCTCTTCACCGTCCCGGTGGTCGACGACATCGGCGACTACACCTCCCGCATCGACGAGGCCTCCCGCCCCGTCCTCGACTCGGAGTACGAGGCGCCCACCGAGTCGCCGAGCGAGTCCCCGACGGAGTAGGCGGCCCGCCCTCGTCCGCCGCATCGTCACGGGCTGGGGGAGGGCGTCCGTCGGTCGAGCTTGGCAAGACCTCGGAGAGCCTGGGGAAACTTCCTGTCTTCGAACATGCGTTCGAGTAGGCTGAGGCATGGCCTCTCCGGATCTCCCCGACTGCGACACCCCAGCCGCCGTGCTGGCGTTCGTGCAGCAGCGGCGGGCTGAGGTGCAGCAGGCGGAGGTCGAGATCCGCGAAGGGGCTCTGGCATGGGCGGCCATGCATCCCGAGGAGACCGTCTCGACCGGCCCGGCCCACGGGCTGATCTTCGCCGAGGTCGCGGTCCCGCTCGCCGGCGAAGGTGCGCCGCTGGTCGCCGAGTTCGCGCCGATGGAGCTGGGTGCCGCGCTGGGCATGTCGACCGACTCCGCGCGGGCGCTGATCGGCTGTGCGCTCGAGCTGGCGCACCGGCTGCCGCGGACCTGGGCGCTGGCCCGGGCGGGTGAGGTCCCGGCCTGGAAGGCCAAGAGGTTGGCGCAGCTGACGACGTCGCTTCCGCCGGACGGCGCCGACTTCGTCGACCGCCAGCTCGCGGCTGTCGTCGGCCATGTCGGGTGGGCGGCGATCGAGCGGCTCGTGGACCACGCGAGGGCGACCTTCGACCCCGAGCGTGCCGAGAAGCAGCGCCGCGAGGCCGCCGACCGTCGCTGCTTCGACGTGCACACCGACAAGGCGACCTATGAGGGAGCGGTCCGCGTGGAGGGGGAGCTCGACCTCGCCGACGCCCTCGACCTCGACATCGCGATCCGCCACGGCGCCGAGGAGCTCGCCGCCCTCGGCTCTGGCGAGTCGCTCGACGTACGCCGGTCGATGGCGGCCGGTGAGCTCGCTCGACGTCAGCTCACCCTCGACCTGCGTGGCGAGACCCGCGACGGCGCCGCGTCGGTGGCGAAGCCGCGGCAGGTGGTCATCCACGTCCACCTCTCCGACGCGGCCATCAGCCGCGAGGAGACCGGTGTCGCGCACGTCGAGGAGACCCGGTCGGTCGTGTCGACCGAGCAGGTCCGTGAGTGGTGCAGCGGTGACGCGCAGGTCGTGATCAAGCCGGTCATCGATCTTGACGCCCACCACCACGCCTCCGCCGACGCGATCCCGGACCGACTCGCCGAGCAGACCCGTCTGAGCCAACCGACGTGTGCCTTCCCGTGGTGCGAACGCCCCGCGCGGCGCTGCGACATCGACCACGTCGTCCCCCACGGCGACGGCGGGCCGACGTGCAGCTGCAACCTTGCGCCGCTGTGTCGGAGACACCACCGGGCCAAGACCCATACCGGCTGGACCTACGAGCAGACCGACCCGGCGACCTACCTCTGGCGGTCCCCGCACGGGCTGCACCTCGTGCCAAGGACCAAGGCGCCACCCGTCTCCTCACCGCGCACCACCCGACGCGTAGAAGAGCTCCGCCTGCTCATGGAAGGTCCAGACCCCGCCAGCGCCACGCTGTCGGGGCAGCCCGCTGTGCTGGAGCGACGCTCGGCCAAGGGGGTTCGACAGGCTCGACCAACGGCGCGCGGCGACCAACGAGATCTGCGATCGACCAACGGGTGGCCGGGCGGGGCCTACGCCTGCTCGGTGCCTGGTTCGGTGCCTGGTTCGGTGGCGGTGTCGGGGTCCGGCTCGACGTCGGCGCGCAGGATGGCGTCGGTGATGACGGGTCCGGTGAGGTCGGTCTGCCACGGGCGTGCGCCGAGGTCGAGCAGCGCCTGGGTGACCTCGCGGGCGAGGTCGGCGGGGTCCCGGGTCTCCGGCGGCGTCCACAGGGTGCGGCGCAGGTAGTCGGGGGTGAGCAGGTTCTCGACCGGCATGTGGTGGGTCTCGGCGAGCTGGGTCATCGCCTCGCGGGCGATGGCGAGGCGGCGCGCGGCGACCGGGTCGCGGTCGGCCCAGGCGCGCGGCGTCGGCGGGCCGTCGCCGCGGGGCGCGCGGGAGGGGAGCTCGCTCTCGGGGAGGGCGGCGACCTCGCGGATCGCGGCGATCCAGCGCACCGAGTAGCGCTCCGCGCCCCGGCCGTGGAAGCCCTTGGTGTTCAGCAGCGCGGCCCGGTCGGTCGGCATCGCCTGGGCGGCCGCGACGAGGGCGGCGTCGGGGATGATGCGGCCAGGCGTCACGTCGCGCTGGCGCGCGATGTCGTCGCGGGTCTCCCACAGCGCCTTCGCGGCGCCGAGCGCCCGGCGCCCGCGGACCCGGTGCAGGCCGGAGACCCGGCGCCAGGCCTCCGCGCGCGGGGTCTGCTCGAAGCTCAGCAGCGCCTCGAACTCCTGGCGTGCCCACTCCGCCTTGCCACTCTCCTCGAGCTCGGCGGCCAGTGCGTCGCGCAGCTCGACGAGGACCTCGACGTCGAGGGCGGCGTACTCCAACCACGGCTGGGGGAGCGGACGGGTGGACCAGTCGACGGCCGAGTGCTCCTTCTTCATCCGCCGTCCGAGGACCGTCTCGACCAGGGTGGCGAGGCCGACGCGCGGGTGGCCGAGAAGGCGCCCGGCGAGCTCGGTGTCGAAGAGCGCCGCGGGCCGCAGCCCGATCTCGGCGAGGCAGGGGAGGTCCTGGGTGGCGGCGTGCAGGATCCACTCGGGGCCGTCCAGCGCCTCGGCGAGCGGGGCCAGGGTGGAGAGTGCGATCGGGTCGACCAGCGCGGTGCCGGAGCCCTCGCGCCGCAGCTGCACGAGGTAGGCGCGGTTGGAGTAGCGGTAGCCGGAGGCGCGCTCGGCGTCGATCGCGATCGGGCCGGAGCCCTCGCGCAGCCGCTCGGCGTAGTCCAGCAGCGCGGCGTCGGTCTCGATGATCGGCGGCAGGCCGTCTCGCAGCACCAGCATCGGCGCGGGCGGTGTCTCGTCGGCCGGCGGGTCGGGGATCTCGTCGACGGGGGTGGTGTCGGACGTGGGCATCAGTGCGCTGCGCCTCGCTGGCCCCGTCGGCTCGGCATGGCGGTGACGCCCTCGGGGACGGGGGGCAGCCCGACGGCGGTGCACATCAGCTCGCCCCACGCCTCGACGTGGGGGGCGAGGTCGGGGCCCTGGCCGGGGACGGTCTCGTCGGCGCCGAGCGGGGTCCACGACGCGCGGACCTCGAGCTGGGCGGTGCCGTCCTCGTCGGCCATGCTGCCGAAGCTCGCGGTGGAGACGGTGGTGACGGTGCCGGAGATGGCGGTGTACGCCGCGCCGTGGGCCTCCAGCGCGTCGGTCAGCCACGACCAGCCGACCTCGGCGATCAGCTGGTCGGTGCTCAGGTCGCTGTCGATCTCGGCGCGCGCGTAGGCCACGCAGCGGAAGGTGCCGTCCCAGGCGTCGTTGCCGGCCGGGTCGTGCAGCAGGATCAGCCGCCCGCTGCCCAGGTCGATGTCGTCGACGGTGACGTCGGCGGAGAGCGCGGAGGAGTACGGCGCGATCCGCTGCGGCGCGGGCATCTCCTCGCAGAGGACCTCGGGGCGCAGCCGGGCGCGGTGCATGCTGGCGACGGCCTCCCGGAACTCGGGGGGACTGGACGCACCCGGGCCAGGGTGCGTCTCCTGACGCGCGACCATGGGTCCAGCGTAGGTCCGGGGGCGTCGAACCGATGTGCGAACACGCCGGGCGGGTGGGACGCTTGTGGGGTGAGCCAGCGTCCGACCCCCGCCTCCGTCCCCGCCGACGCCGCCTCGGCCCCCTCCTCGACGCCGTCGCCGGCCCTGGCCGACAGCGCCTTCCTCAAGGCCGCCCGCGGCGAGGCCGTGCCGCACACCCCGGTCTGGTTCATGCGCCAGGCCGGTCGCTCGCTGCCGGAGTACCTGCGGGTCCGCGAGGGCGTCGGCATGCTCGAGTCCTGCATGGACCCCGAGCTGGTCGTCGAGATCACCCTCCAGCCCGTGCGCCGGTACGGCGTGGACGCGGCGATCTTCTTCTCCGACATCGTGCTCCCGCTCAAGGCGGTCGGCGTCGACCTCGACATCGTGCCCGGCGTCGGGCCGGTCGTGGCCTCGCCGGTGCGCACGATGGCCGACGTCGAGGCGATCCCGGACCTCACCCCCGAGCACGTCCCGTTCATCACCGAGGCGGTGCGCGGCCTGGTCTCCCAGCTCGGCGGCACCCCGCTGATCGGCTTCGCCGGCGCGCCGTTCACGGTGGCGTCCTACCTGGTCGAGGGCGGTCCCTCCAAGGAGCACGCCCGCACCAAGGCGATGATGTTCGGCGCCCCGGACGTGTGGGACGCGCTGATGCGCAAGATCTCCCGCATCGCCGCGGCGTACCTGCGGGTGCAGGTGGAGGCCGGCGCCTCCGCGGTGCAGCTCTTCGACTCCTGGGCCGGCGCGCTGACCCCCGACGACTACCGCGAGCACGTGATGCCGCACTCCGCCACGGTGCTCGCCGACGCGGGCGAGCTCGGCGTGCCCCGCATCCACTTCGGCGTCGGGACCGCGAACCTGCTCGACCTGATGGGCGAGGCCGGCGCCGACGTGGTCGGGGTCGACTGGCGGACCCCGCTGGACCGCGCGATCCCGCTCGTCGGCGACCGGGGCGTGCAGGGCAACCTCGACCCGACGCTGGTCTTCGCCCCGACCGACGTGATGACCGCGCGGGCGGCGCAGGTCATCGAGGCCGGCCGCGCCGCGCGCGGGCACATCTTCAACCTCGGCCACGGCGTGATCCCCTCGACCGACCCCGACCAGCTCGCCCGGCTCACGGAGTTCGTGCAGTCCTACGACCTCACGCGCTAGCCGCGCGGGTGCCGGCCTGCGCGAGGAACGCCTCGTGCAGGTCGCGCACCGCCCGGGGCACGTGCCCGCCGGCGCGCTGCTGCACCACCAGCGTGATGCCGGTGTGGTCGCCCGCGATGGGGCGGGTCGTGATCAGCCCGGCGCGCTCCATCGGGTCGCCCACGACGCTGTAGTCGGGCAGCAGCGTCACCCCGAGACCGTCGGCGACCATCACCTTGCCCATCTCCGCGCCGTCGGTGCTGTGGCACGACGCCGGCATGTCGCTCCCGAAGAGCCGGTGCGCGAAGCGGTGCATCAGGTAGCCGGCGCGCATCGTGATCACCCGCTCTGCGCGCAGCTGATCGGCCGTCACCTCGTCGTACGCCGCGAGCGGGTGGCCGGCCGGCAGGACCGCGACCGGGCGCCCGTGCAGCAGGTCGGTGCTCACCAGGTCCGGCGCGACGTCGTCGCCGCCGAGCAGGTTGACCAGCCCCAGGTCGAGGGAGCCCTCGACCAGCGCGACGTGGATGTCGGCCTGCTGCATGGTCAGGATCTCCACGTGCGAGCCCGGATGGGTGTCGTGGAAGCGGCGCACCGCGGGCAGCATCACCGTCGAGGTCGCGGCGTTCACCGTGCCGAGCCGGATCAGCCGGCTGCTGGCGGTCTGGTCCCCGGCGGCGGTACGCAGCCGGCTGACGGCCTCCAGCACCTCGACCATGTTCTGCAGCAGGTCGCGGCCCTGGCGGCTGATCCGGGCCCCCGAACGGCGCCGGTCCAGCAGCGTCACGCCGAGCTCGCGCTCGAGCTTGCTCACCGCCTCGCTCAGGGCGGGCTGGGAGATGTGCAGGCGCTCGCTGGCCTTGCGCAGCGAGCCGTACTGGGTGACGGCGGCGATGTACTCGAGCTGCTCGATGCGCACGGGGGTCCTGTCCGGCCGCCGGGGGCGGTCCTGTCGTCCTTGCTGCTGTCGTCCGGGTCGCTGAGGCGGCGACGCCAGCCATTGTCTACTAATTTAGTCGACAAGTAGCGCATACTAGCGCCTGTTCGGACCCGCGGTCACGTAGGTCACGCCCCGCCGTCCTGTCGTGCGCGAGCCGGGTGGTAGGCGCTGCCTGCCACCCGGTAGCCCGAATCTGCGGGGGGTGCGTGGGCCCCGCCTTGCAACTGCTCAATATCTAGTGCTTTAGTGGACAAAGAAGATCCGCGCTGTCCCGAACGGAGTCCCAGATGAGCGTCACCACCACGGGTGGGCCCACGTCGAGCGACGACGCGGCCCTCCGGCGAGGGGTGTCCGGCGTACCGGTCCTGGGTGCCGAGGAGGCCGTCACGGTCGCGGCCGCCCTGGCGACAGAGCTCGCCGAGGGGTCTGCGCAGCGCGACCTCGAGCGGGTGCTGCCCGCCGAGCAGGTCGACGCGCTCGCCCGCAGCGGCCTGCTGGCGATCACCGTCCCGGCCGAGCACGGCGGCGCCGACCTGCCGGTCGCCGTGGTCGCCGAGGTGTTCCGCCTGATCGCCTCCGGCGATCCCAACGTCGCCCAGATACCGCACAGCCACTTCGCCTACGTCAACGCGCTGCGCCACCAGGGCACGCCCGCGCAGCAGCGCTTCTTCTTCGGAGAGGTGCTCGCCGGCAAGCGGTTCGGCAACGCGCAGTCCGAGATCGGCACCAAGCACGTCCGCGACTACCGCACCACCCTCACCCCGGCCGGCGCGGGCACCTGGCGCCTCGACGGGCTCAAGGGCTACGCGACCGGGGCGCTGCTCGCCGACTGGATCCCGGTGCTCGCCCACCTCGACGTCGAGGGCCCGATGCACGTCGCCTGGGTCGAGCGGCACGCCCCGGGCGTCACGGTCGTCGACGACTGGGACGGGCTGGGCCAGCGCACCACCGCGAGCGGCTCGGTGCGCCTGGAGGGCGTGGTCGTGGGCGAGGACCGGATCACGCCGTACCACCTCACCTTCACCGGCCCGCAGACGTACGGCGCGTTCGCCCAGGTCCTGCACGCCGCGATCGACGCCGGCATCGCCCGGGCCGCGATCGAGGAGGCCGCCCGGTTCGTCACCACCAAGTCCCGGCCCTACCCCGACGCCGGCGTCGAGCGGCACGCCGACGACCCGCTCGTGGTGCAGGCCTTCGGGCAGATGGAGGTCGCCGTACGCGCCGCCGAGGCCCTCGTGGCCGAGGCCGCGCGGGCGGTCGACCGCGCCGACGCCGACCTGCACGCGGGCTCGGTGGCCGCCGCCAGCCTGGCCGTCGCCGCGGCCCGGGCCGCCACCACCTCGGCCTCGGTCGAGGTCTCCAGCCGGCTCTTCGAGGTCGCCGGCACCCGATCCGCGCTGCGCAGCCTCGACCTGGACCGGCACTGGCGCAACGCCCGCACCCACACCCTGCACGACCCGGCGGCCTGGAAGGTCCAGCACCTCGGCCGCTACGTCCTCGACGGCACCACGCCCCCCAACCACGGCCAGCTCTGAGCCGGCACCGCACCCCTCGTACGCCCGAAAGGCACACCGATGAGCAAGCTGAAGTTCCACTGGTTCCTCCCCACCAACGGCGGCGACGGCCGCAACATCGTCGGCGGCGGGCACGGCGTCGCGGCGACCGCCTCGGGGCGGCCCGCGAGCGTGCCGTACCTCGGCCAGATCGCGCGCAGCGCCGAGCAGCTCGGCTTCGAGGCCGCGCTGACCCCGACCGGGGCGTGGTGCGAGGACGCGTGGGTCTCCACCGCGATGATCAGCAGCCTCTCGGAGCGGCTGAAGTTCCTCGTCGCGTTCCGCCCCGGCCTGGTCGCACCGTTCCTGGCCGCCCAGATGGCCGGCTCCTTCCAGAACCTCTCCGGCGGCCGGCTGCTGCTCAACGTCGTCGTCGGCGGTGAGGACCACGAGCAGCGGATGTTCGGCGACTTCTCCACCAAGGAGGAGCGCTACGAGTCGGCCGGGGAGTTCCTGCACATCGTGAAGTCGCTCTGGGCGGGGGAGAAGGTGACCTTCACCGGCAAGCACCACTCCGTCGAGGACGCCGTGCTCACCCAGATCCCCGGCCCGGTCCCGCAGGTCTACTTCGGCGGTTCCTCGCCCGCGGCCGGCACCGTCGCCGCGAAGTACGCCGACGTCTACCTCACCTGGGGCGAGCCGCCGGCCGCGGTCGCCGAGAAGATCGCCTGGATCCGCGAGCTCGCCGCCGCGGAGGGCCGCGAGGTGAAGTTCGGCATCCGCCTCCACACCATCGCCCGCGACACCTCCGAGGCCGCCTGGGCCGAGGCCGACCGGATGCTCGCCGGGATCTCCGAGGACGAGATCGCGCGGATCCAGTCCGGGCTCGCGCGCAGCGGCTCGGTCGGCCAGCGCCGCATGCTGGAGCTGAACAAGGGCAGCA
This sequence comes from Nocardioides sp. zg-DK7169, assembly GCF_013155365.1. Classification (GTDB taxonomy): domain Bacteria; phylum Actinomycetota; class Actinomycetes; order Propionibacteriales; family Nocardioidaceae; genus Nocardioides. The sequence goes on along the minus strand of NZ_JABJRA010000009.1, from coordinate 150,617 downwards.
AGGACGGCCTCGAGGTCTACCCGAACCTGTGGGCGGGCGTCGGCCTGGTCCGCGGCGGCGCCGGCACCGCGATGGTCGGCAGCCACACCGAGATCGCCGACCTGGTCGAGAAGTACGCCGAGGTCGGCATCGAGGAGTTCGTCCTCTCCGGCTACCCGCACCTGGAGGAGTCCTACTGGTTCGGCGAGGGCGTGCTGCCCGAGCTGGCCCGCCGCGGCCTGTGGGAGCACCCCGCCCCGCCGGTCGCCGGGGCGGCCTCGGTGCCGTTCGGCGGCGCCACGGCGGCGTCGTGACCGCCCGCGTCGCGGTCGTCGTCGGCAACCCCAAGCCGGCGAGCCGCACCCTCGCCGCGGCCTCCTACGTCGCCCGCGAGCTCGCCGGCACCGACCCGGACCTGGTCGTCGACCTCGGGGCGGTCGGGGCCGGGCTGCTGGACTGGGCCGACCCCGAGGTCGGCGAGCTGGTCCGCGGCGTGTGCGCCGCCGAGCTGGTCGTGGTGGCCAGCCCGACGTACAAGGCCACCTACACCGGCCTGCTCAAGCTGTTCCTCGACCGCTTCGCCGCGAGCGGGGAGGGCAGCATGCGCGGGGTCGCCGTACCCCTGATGCTCGGCGCCGGCCCGGCCCACGCGCTGGCGCCCGAGCTGACGCTGCGCCCGGTGCTCAGCGAGATCGGGGCGACGGTGCCGGTCCGCGGCCTCTACGTCCTCGACTCGCGCCACGACGACCCGGCGGCGTACGCCGAGTGGCTGGCCGAGTCCCGCCCGCGCGTCCGCGCCCATCTCACCCCAGGCCTCACCTCAGGAGCCCCCGCATGAGCGTCACCCCGCTGACCACCAACCAGGACCTCGACCCGTTGCGGCTGCGCGAGGCGTTCGGGATCTTCCCCAGCGGCGTCGTGGCCGTGGCCGCGGAGGTCGACGGCGCGCTCGTCGGGCTCGCGGCGAGCTCGTTCACCTCGGTGAGCCTGGAGCCGCCGCTGGTGTCCTTCTCGATCGCGAACACCTCCAAGACCTGGCCGGACCTGCGCCGCGCCGCCCACCTCGGCGTCACCGTCCTGGCCGACCACCACGGCGCGGTGTGCCGCCAGCTGGCCGGGCCGGTCGAGACGCGCTTCGCCGACATCGTGACCACCGTCACCGAGGACGGCGCGGCGACCCTCGACGAGGGCCTGGTGCGCTACGACACCTCGGTGTACCGCGAGGTCGAGGCCGGCGACCACACGATCGTGCTGCTCCAGGTGCACGCCGTGGAGCAGCTCGGCGAGGCCGGCGACGGCTCGCCGCTGGTCTTCCACCGCAGCGGCTTCGGGCGCCTCGAGGCCTCGGCCTGAGCACGCCGGGCGGACCGGGCGCGAGTGGGCCCGGGGCATAGCCTGAGGGCGTGCCCCTCCCTCTGCGCGTCGCCGTCGTCGGTGCCGGCCTGGCCGGCCTCACCGCAGCCCACGACCTCGCTGCACGGGGGAGCGAGGTCGTGGTCCTCGAGGCCGCCGACCGGGTCGGCGGCAAGGTCCGTCGCGCCGACGTCGCCGGAGTCACCGTCGACGTCGGCGCCGAGGCGATGCTCAACCGGCGCCCCGAGGGCGTCGGGCTGGCCGCCGAGCTCGGCCTGGAGGTCGAGCACCCCGCCGTCACCTCCTCGCGGATCTGGACCCGCGGCGCGCTGCGCCCGCTGCCGCGCTCGCTGATGGGCGTGCCCCTCGACCTCGACCAGCTCGAGGCGTCCGGGGTGCTCAGCCCCGAGGGCCTGGCCCGGGTCCGCCTCGAGCCGACGCTGCCCCCGGAGGTCCTCGACGACGACGTCACCGTGGGCGACCTGGTGGCCCGCCGGCTCGGCGAGGAGGTCGTGGACCGGCTCGTGGAGCCCCTGCTCGGCGGCGTGTACGCCGGGCACGCCCGGCTGCTCTCCGCCCGCGCGGCGGTCCCGCAGCTGCTCGCCCTGGCCCGGCGCGGCTCGCTGGTCGAGCTGGGCGCCGCGCTGCCGAGCGGCGCAGACACCCCGGTGTTCGCCGGCCTGCCCGGCGGCATGGGTCGCCTGCCCGAGGCGCTCGCCGCCGGGCTCGACGTACGGCTGTCCACGACGGTGCGGGGCCTGGAGCGCACCGAGGGCGGCCTGCGCCTGGTGACCGGGCCGACCACGGCGCCGGTGCCGCTCGACGTGGACGCGGTGGTGCTGGCGACCCCCGCCGCCGCGAGCGCGCGGCTGCTCGCGGAGGTCGCACCGGCCGCGGCCGCCGACCTCGCGGACGTCGAGTACGCCTCGATGGCGGTGGTCAGCCTGGCCTTCCGCGTCGCCGACGCCGCCGCGCTGGAGGCGACCGGGTCCTCGGGGTTCCTGGTGCCGCCCGTCGACGGGCGCCGGATCAAGGCCTCGACCTTCTCCTTCGCCAAGTGGGAGTGGGTGCGCCGCGCCGGCGCCGCCGCCGAGGAGCCGCTGGTGTACCTGCGGACCTCGCTCGGGCGGCACCGCGAGGAGGCCGCGCTCCAGGCGAGCGACGAGGAGCTCGTGGCCTGGTCGCTGGCCGACCTGGCCGAGGCCACCGGCCTCACCGCGACGCCCGTCGACGCGCACGTGCAGCGCTGGGGCGGCGGGCTGCCGCAGTACGCGCTGGGCCACCTCGACCGAGTCGCCCGGGTCCGCGCCGCGGTCGAACGGGTCCCCGGTCTCGCGGTCTGCGGGGCGGCGTACGACGGCGTGGGCATCCCGGCCGTGATCGCCTCCGCGCGGGCCGCGGTCGCGCGCCTCCTGCCGCCCGAGGAGACGGCGGCTCGCTGAGCGGGCCGCGAGCGGCGCGCAGGCCGGTGAACTGACCGGGGGCGGGCACTCGGCGCTGGGGCCGTTGGTGACAATGGGGGCATGAGCGAGACCAAGTCCAACGCCGCCCGCGTCCGCGAGATCAACGACTCCATCCGCTACACGATGTGGTCGGTGTTCCGGCTGCGCGACGTGCTCGGCGACGACGCCGACCGGGCCGGTGAGGCCGCCGAGGTCGAGAAGCTCTTCGCCGACCTGGCCGAGGCCGACGTGGTCGTGCGCGGCACCTACGACGTCTCGGGCCTGCGCGCCGACGCCGACGTGATGCTGTGGGTCCACGCCACCACCTCCGAGGAGCTCCAGGCCGCCTACCACCGCTTCCGCCGCACCCGCTTCGGGCGCCGCCTGGAGCCGGTGTGGTCGCAGATGGCGCTGCACCGTCCCGCGGAGTTCAACAAGAGCCACGTCCCGGCGTTCCTCAACGACGAGGAGCCCAAGGCGCACGTGTGCGTCTACCCCTTCGTGCGCTCCTACGAGTGGTACCTGCTGCCCGACGAGGAGCGCCGCCGGATGCTCGCCGAGCACGGCAAGATGGCCCGCGACTACGTCGACGTCCGCGCCAACACCGTCGCCTCCTTCGCCCTCGGCGACTACGAGTGGATGCTCGCCTTCGAGGCCGACGAGCTCTACCGCATCGTGGACCTGATGCGTCACCTGCGCGCCTCCGACGCCCGGCGCCACGTGCGCGAGGAGGTGCCGTTCTACACCGGCTCGCTGGCGCCCGTGGGGGACCTGGTGGCGCGGCTTCCCTGACACCGCGTCACATGTCTGCGGCGACGGTCCCTCAGACCCGGTGGTTCGCCACCAGCCGCCGCTCCGGGTCGAGCCTGTCGCGCAGCGCGGTGAGCCGCTGCCAGCTCGCGGGGTCGAACATCGTGGCGGGGTCCTCGAGGGTGTCGGTGAACGTCGCGATCCGCGCGGGCAGCGCCCACGGCGCCAGCGCTCGTACGACGCCGGCCGCGGCGGCCCGGCCGGCCGCGGCCGCCTCGGGCTGCGGGGCCAGCGCGAGGCAGACCAGCGCGTAGTCGCCGGGCACCGCTGAGAGCGCCCCGCCGCCGTCCGCCGGGCGGGCCAGCGCGCCGCCGAGGTGGCGCAGCTCGGTGATGGTCAGCCCCGGGCTGGTGCCGGGCCCGACCAGGGCGAGCAGGGTGGCGACCGCCTCGGCGTCCAGCGGTCCGAGCACCGCGTGGTCGCCCACGGCGGGGGAGGGCTCGGGCGGGTCCATGTGGATGTCGAGCACGCCGAGAGCCGGGATCCGCGCGAAGGTGTCGAGCTCGGGGCCCAGGGCGCGCAGCGGCGCGAGCAGCTCGGCGGCGCGGGCGTCGTCCTCCAGCAGGGTGCCGTCGACGACCACCAGGTCACGCCCGCTCAGGAACGGCGGCAGCTCGGGCAGCGGCGGGAAGCTCATCACCCGCAGCGCGGTGCCGACCGACTCCGGGAGGTCGCGCGTCCACTCCGCCCAGGTGGCCACCACGCCCGGCGCGTGCTCGCGGTCCCACAGCATCATCCCGGCGTACACGTCGGGCTGCTCGAGCAGGTCGATCTCGACGGCGACCGCGATGCCGACGTTGGCGCCCGCGCCACGCAGCGCCCAGAACAGCTCGGGCTCCTCGGTCGCGTCGGCGCGCAGCAGGTCGCCGTCGGCGGTGACCACGTCGACCGCGCGCACGGTGCCGGCGGCCAGGCCGTGGGCGCGGCCGTAGAACGACAGCCCGCCGCCGAGCAGGTAGCCGATCGCGGCGACGCTCGGTGAGCTGCCGTGCAGGGCGGTGAGCCCGTGCGGCGCGCACTCCGCGACCACCTGGGCCCACGGGGTGGCGCCGGTGATCCGGGCGGTGCGGGCCGCGGGGTCGACGCTCACCGTGCTGAGCCCGGCGAGCCGCACCAGCACCACGTCCTCCAGCCCGCCCGCGGCGAGCGGAGCGGCGCCGTGGCCGGTGTTCTGCGGCGCGACGCGGAGCCCGGCGGCCGCGGCCGCCGCGACCAGCGCCTGCACCTCGGCCACCGAACCGGGTACGGCGACCGCCGCCGGCCGCTGGTCGACGCTGAGGTTCCAGGCGCGCCGGGCGGCGTCGTACCCGGGGTCCCCGGGGAGGTGGGTCTCGCAGATGCCGCTCAGCGCGGAGGCGGGGGTCTCGGATGTGGTCATGGCGCCGGTCCTTCGGGCTCGTCCGTCCCTCCAGCGTGGCCACCCCGGCGCCGTCCCGCGACCCCATTTCTGCCGATCCGGGCGGCCATCCGGCCGGGTTCACCCGTGCTGGTGCCGCGTCACCCCTCGCACACCGCGGGTGAAGCGGCAACAACCCCGCGTTACAGCTGCTGCTCGGAGCGGCTCTGCGCCGGCTCCAGGGTCAGGCTGAGGCTGTTGATGCAGTACCGGTCGCCGGTGGGGGTGCCGTAGCCGTCGGGGAAGACGTGGCCCAGGTGCGAGCCGCAGGAGGCGCAGCGCACCTCCACGCGCTTCATGCCGTGGGAGTTGTCCTCGATGTACTCGATGGTGTCGGTGAGCGGCTGGTAGAACGACGGCCAGCCGCACCCGGAGTGGAACTTGGTGTCGGACTCGAAGAGCTTGGCCTGGCACGCGCGGCAGCGGTAGACGCCGGTGGTCTCGGTGTCGTTGTACTCACCGGTGAAGGCGCGCTCGGTGCCCGCCTGGCGCAGCACGGCGTACTCCTCGGGGGAGAGCTGCTGGCGCCATTCCTCGTCGGTCTTCTCCACGTCGTAGCCCATGCTCGCATCGTACGGGGGCCTCCGAGCCGCGCTAGCCTGCCGACATGGTGACGCGTGCGGAGCCGGTCCCCGGGCTGGGCGAGGAGGCCGCGCACCACGCGGCGTACCTGCGCTTCCTGCGCGAGACGCTGCTCGAGCGCTGCGCGGCGCTGCCGGTCTCCGAGCAGCGCCGCCCGCACGTGCCCTCGGGGTGGACGCCGCTGGAGCTGGTCGACCACGTCGCCCACGTGGAGCGGCGCTGGGTCGTGTGGGGGTTCCTCGCCGAGCCGGTGGCCGACCCGTGGGGCGACTGGTGGCAGGGCGACACCGCGACGCGCTGGCACGTCCCCGAGGACCGCACGCTCGAGGACGTCGCCGCCGACCTGCGGAGCACCGCCGCGCGCACCGAGGAGCTGCTCGCCACGACTCCGCTGGAGACCCGTGCCGGCACCGGCGGCCGATTCGGCGCGGAGACCGGGGAGCAGCTGCCCGACCTGCGCTGGATCTGCTTCCACCTGCTCCAGGAGTACGCCCGCCACGTCGGCCACCTCGACGTCGCGGTCGAGGTGGCCGGCGGTCCGACCGGGGAGTGAGGCGCGCTCAGAAGCTCGTCGCGCAGTACGGCGCGGGGCCGCCGTCGGCCATCGCGGCCAGCGTCTCGACGGCCTCAGCGGGGCCGGTGATCCGCCCGGCGGCGTGCAGCGTCGGCACGGACACCCCGCCGAGGTAGGCGGCGCCGAGGGTGTCGGCGCCCATCCGGACCGCCGGCGCGGCGTCGTCCGGCGCGGCCTCGACCCGCGCCTCCCCGCCCCGGGTGCGGACCCGCCAGCGCCCGGCGATGTGGCCCAGCGGGTCGTCCACGTCGAGCACGAGCTCGCCGTCGGCGTACCAGGGCCGGGCGGTGAGCGCGGTCGGGAGGTCGAGCAGGCGGACCCAGAGCATGTCGCCCAGGCCGGTGGTGCGCACGACGCGCGGCTCGACCAGCGCCCAGCGCAGCGGGTCGTCGAGGGCGGTGCGGTGCTTGACCTGGTCGGCGAGGTCGACGTCGGCGAGGAAGCGCCACAGCCGCAGGTGCGCGTCCGGCGTCAGCGCCACGAGGTCGCTGACCTGGAGGGTGGGACGGCCCTCGACGTCCCCGGCCGAGCCGTAGCAGACGTAGCCGTCCGGCGTACCGCTCGCGTCGAGGTGGACCGCGGTCCACATCTTGCGGTCCGGTCCGCGCTCCTCCCAGTCGTAGCGGGCGGTGAGCATCGGCTCGTAGTCGTGGGGGCGGCCCACGGCGCCGCGCACCCGGGCGAGGTGCTGCGCGTAGACCGCGCTGATCACCGGCCAGGCGTCGGCCGGGTCCACGAGCTCGACCGACCCGCGGCCCAGCGGGTCGCGCAGGGCGAAGCGGGCATCGGTGTCGACCATGACCCGCTGGTGCCAGGTCGCCGCGCCGAAGCCGAAGCGGCCGTAGATGGAGCCCTCGGTGGCGGTCAGCGCCGCGACCGGGAGCCCCCGGGCGGCGGCGTCGCGCAGGTCCTCGGTCATCATCCGGCGCAGCAGGCCGCGGCGGCGGTGGGTCGGGCTGACCGTGACGTCGGTGATCATCCGCAGCGCGAGCAGGCGCCCGCCGCCGACGTTCAGCTCCTTGTCGAAGGCGGCGAACGTCGCGACCGGGACGGTGTCGGGCCCGACGACGGGACGCGCCGGCCAGGCGCCGCGCAGCACCGCGTCGTCGGCGCGGCAGCCCTCCAGCCACAGGGCGCGCGCGGTGTCGTCCATCCGCGGCGCGTGGAACCCGCGGGTCGCGGCCTTGATCCAGCCGGTGATCAGCTCGGTGGCCCGCGGGGCCTCGTCGTGCGGGTCGAGGTCGGAGAAGGTCAGGTCGTCGTGGGCGCTCACGGGCGTCCAATCTACGCAGCGAGGAGCCGGTGCCGCCTCTGGGTTTCGCGCGCCCCGGACGCCCCGGCGGCCGCTAGCGTGTCGCCATGGCGAAGACGGCGGCGGGCGAGGTCAGGGCGGGGGAGCGATCGGTCCGGGTGTCCTCCCCGGACCGGGTGATCTACGAGGCCACCGACACCACGCCCGACATCACCAAGCTGATGGTCGCCGAGTACGTCGCGAGCGTCGAGGACGGCCTGATGCGCGCCCTGCGCGACCGGCCCACCGCGCTCGAGCGCTGGCCCAGCGGGGTGCGGGAGGGGATGCGCCTGGCGACCGGGCCCCAGGACAAGGACGCGGAGGCGTTCTACCAGAAGCGGGTGCCGAAGGGCGCCCCCGACTACGTGCGCACCGTGGAGGTGCGCTTCCCCTCCGGGCGGGCCGCGGAGGAGATCTGCCCCACCGAGATCGCGGTCCCGGTCTGGTGCGCCCACATGGGCACCCTTACCTTCCACCCCTGGCCGGTACGCCGCGGCGACGTGGACCGCCCCGACGAGCTGCGCATCGACCTCGACCCGCAGCCGGGCACCTCGTTCGGCGACGCCGTACGGGTCGCGGGGCAGGCGCGGGCGCTGCTCGAGGAGCTCGGCATGCGCGGGTTCGCCAAGACCTCCGGCAACCGCGGGGTGCACGTCTTCGTCCGCATCGAGCCGCGCTGGGAGTTCGTCGACGTGCGTCACGCCGCGGTCGCGTTCGGCCGTGAGCTGGAGCGCCGCGACCCCGGCGTGACCACCGCGTGGTGGAAGGAGGAGCGCGGGGAGCGGATCTTCGTGGACTACAACCAGAACAACCGCGACCGCACCATGGCCTCGGCGTACTCGCTGCGACCGCTGCCCGGCGCCCCGGTCTCGACGCCACTGGAGTGGGAGGAGCTCGCCGAGCTCACCGACCCGCGCGGGCTGAACCTCACCACCGTGCCGCAGCGCCTGGCCGAGCACGGCGACCCGTGGGCCGAGATCGACGCGGTGCACCACGACCTGACCCCGCTGCTGGAGCTGTGGGAGGAGCAGGGCGCGGTCGAGCTGCCCTACCCGCCGGACTACCCGAAGATGCCGGGCGAGCCGCCGCGGGTGCAGCCGAGCAAGAAGGTCGCGGATCACTGGACCGAGGACGGGCAGCGGCGCGACGGCTGAGCCGTTCGGCGCGCCATTGGCGCCGACTCGGTGCGCCATGAGGGCCGACTCGCGCAACCATTGGCGCCGACTCGCGGACACAGGAAGGGCCCGCCCGCGCCTCCCCCCAGACGCGCGGTGCGGGCCGTTCCTTTGATCGTGGACCGCGCGGGCTCCCCCCAGGGGCCGCGGGTCCGACAGGCCTCGAGAGGCGCTGTCTGTGAGGAGAACGCTACGGAGGCGCGGTCCACAGAAGATCAACAAAGCACCCAGGTCCCGGTAACAACCCGGTGTGCCCGGGAGGGGCGGGCGTCACACGCCGGTGATGCCCTCGCCGCCGCCGGCCTGCTCGTCGAAGGTCTCGTGCTCGAGCAGGTGCAGCACCGGCACGCCGATCTTGCGCCGGGCCCGCGAGGACCAGTCGACGCGGAAGAACTCCGCCACCAGGTGCGGCTGGGTGAGGATGATCGCCTCGGCGGCGTCGACCGCCTTCACCTTGTCCACCAGGGCGTCGACCGGCGGCGCGGCGGTCACCTCGCCCACCGCCTCGGCGCCGGTGGCGCGCAGCGCGGCGAGGGTGCGCTCGAGCGACTCATGGGCCCGGTCGCGGCAGTCCTCGCGCACGGCGTCGAGGTCGATGTCCTCCATCGCCATCGCGGGGGAGGCCATCATGTCGCCGGCGCCCAGGGTCCCCAGCGAGGCCTCGATGCGCGCCGCGGCGTCCTCCAGCGGAAGCAGCACGTGGTAGACGACCTGGTCGGCGATGGTGTCGTGCAGCGAGCGGACCTGCGCGGCGTCGACGCCGGACATGGCCTGCTCCACCAGCAGCACGACGTCGTAGGTGCCGATGCCGTCGTCGATGCGGTCGTTGCGCCCGCCGTCGACGGGGGAGGGGGTCTGGTCGCTCATCTGGTGCCTTCCGGGGTGCTGGTCAGGATGGTGGCGAGGTCGTAGCCGGCGGGTTCCTCGAGCTGGTCGTACCCGCACGACGTCGGGTCCCGGTCCGGGCGCCAGCGCTTGAACTGCGCGGTGTGGCGAAGTCGCGATCCCTCCATGTGGTCGTACTTCACCTCCAGGACAAGGTCGGGACGCAGCGGGACGAAGCTCAGGTCCTTGCCGGCGCTCCACCTGCTCTGCGTCCCCGGTACCCGATCCGGGTTCGCGGTCAGCGCCTGCGCCCAGTGGCCCCACGGGTGCTCCTCGAGCGGGACCACCAGCGGCTGCAGCTGCTCGATCAGCTCCGCGCGCCGGGCGGCGGTGAAGCTGGCGCACACGCCGATGTGCTGGAGCGCGCCGTCCGCGTCGTACAGCCCGAGCAGCAGGCTGCCGAGCAGCGGCCGCTCGGGCGTGGAGGTCTTGTGCTCGCGGTAGCCGGCGACGACGACGTCGGCGGTGCGCTCGTGCTTGACCTTGAGCATGGTCCGGACGTTGGGCCGGTACGGCGCGGAGAGCGGCTTGGCGACCACGCCGTCGAGCCCGGCGCCCTCGAACTCGGTGAACCAGCGCTGCGCCTCGGCGCCGTCGGTGGTGGTGCGGGTCAGGAAGCACGGGCCGTGCTGGCCGGCCAGGTGGGCCAGCGCGTCCTCCAGCGCGGCGCGCCGCTCGGCGAACGGGCGCGTCACCAGCGACTCCTCGCCGAGCGCGAGCAGGTCGAAGGCCACGAACCCGGCCGGCGTCTCCTCGGCGAGCATCGCCACCCGCGAGGCCGCCGGGTGGATGCGCTCCTGGAGGGCCTCGAAGGCGAGCCGGCGCCCACCGCCCGGCGCGGGCAGGGCCACGAAGATCTCGCCGTCGACGACGCAGCGCTCGGGCAGCTGCTCGCGCACGGCGGCGACGATGTCGGGGAAGTAGCGGGTCAGCGGCTTGGTGTTGCGCGAGGCCAGCTCGACCTCGTCGCCGTCGCGGAAGACCAGGCAGCGGAACCCGTCCCACTTGGGCTCGAAGAGCAGGCCGCCCTGGGCGTCGGGCGCGGGCACGCCGGACACGGACTTGGCGAGCATCGGCTGGACGGGTGGCATCACGGGCAGGTCCACGGGTGCGAGCGTAGGGGGAGCAACTAAGGTGAGGCAGTCCCCTGGACGACATCTGCCGAGATCTGCACGAGATCGGTCGACGCCGGGCAGGGAACAGCTCCCGCGAGGGACATTCCCCGGTTGGTCTGCCGGCAGGGCCCGCCTGACTTTGAATCAGGACTAGCGACGTAGGTTCGACTCCTACCCGGGGAGCATGAGTCGTGAGCTGACGGTCATCGTGCTGGCCGCGGGTGGAGGCACCCGGATGAAGTCCAAGACGATGAAGGTGCTGCACCCGATCTGCGGGCGCACCATGATCGGTCACGTGCTGAACGCCGTCGCCGGCTCGGGCGCCGACCGGGTGGTGACCGTCGTGGGCCACCAGCGCGAGGTCGTCGGTCCACACGTGCAGCAGCTGATGCCGCAGGCGCTCCTCGCGGTCCAGGAGGAGCAGGCCGGCACCGGGCATGCGGTACGCGTCGCGGTCGAGGCGCTGCTCGCCGCCGAGGGCACGGTCGAGGGCACCGTCCTGGTCGCCTACGGCGACACCCCGCTGCTCGAGGGGGAGTCGCTGCGCGCCCTGGCCGCGGAGCACGAGGCGGCCCAGCGCGCGGTCAGCATCCTCAGCGCCGTGGTGGCCCAGCCGTTCGGCTACGGGCGCGTGGTCCGCGACGAGGAGGGCGAGGTCGTGGCGATCGTGGAGGAGAAGGACGCCACGCCGCAGCAGCGCGAGATCGCCGAGATCAACTCCGGGATCCTGGCCTTCGACGCGGAGTTCCTGCTCTCCGCGCTGCCGCGCATCTCCAACGACAACGCCAAGGGCGAGTACTACCTCACCGACGCGGTCGGCATCGCCCGCGAGGACGGCCTCGCGGTCGGCGCGCTGGTGATCGACGACGTGCTCCAGACCGAGGGTGCCAACGACCGCGTGCAGCTCGCCGAGCTGGGCCGCGAGATGAACCACCGGATCCTGACCGGCTGGATGCGCGAGGGCGTCACGGTGATGGACCCCGCCACCACCTGGGTCGACGCCGACGTGGTGCTCGCCCGCGACGTGACGCTGTTGCCCGGCACCCAGCTGCTGGGCGCGACCGCCGTCGCCGAGGACGCCGTGGTGGGGCCGGACACGACGCTCAAGGACTGCGAGGTGGGGGAGGGCGCCCGGGTGGTGCGCACCCACGCGGAGCTCGCCGTCGTCGGCGCCGGCGCCCACGTCGGCCCGTTCTCCTACCTGCGGCCCGGCACCCGGCTGGGGGCGGCGGGCAAGATCGGCGCGTTCGTGGAGACCAAGAACGCCGAGATCGGCGCGGGGGCGAAGGTGCCGCACCTGTCCTACGTCGGTGATGCGGAGATCGGCGAGGGCACCAACATCGGCGCCGGCACGATCGTGGCCAACTACGACGGCGTCGCCAAGCACCGCACCAAGGTCGGGCGCCACGCGCGCACCGGCTCCAACAACACCTTCGTCGCCCCGGTCGAGATCGGCGACGGCGCGGCGACCGGCGCCGGCACCGTCGTACGCCGCGACGTGGCGCCCGGCGCGCTGGCCGTGAGTGCCGGGGAGCAGCGCAGCATCGAGGGCTGGGCCGAGCGGCGCCGCCCCGGCACCGCGCAGGCGGGGGCCGCCCGTGCCGCCCGCGAGGCGGAGGAGTCCGCCGGGCCCGCACCGGAGTAGGCGCGCGGCAGCGAGAGCCGGCTCACACGTGACGTCTCAGACGTGAGCCGTGGTTTGAGGCCGGTCGCCGCGGAGGGGCACAATCGTGTTCATCCCCTCCCGGCGATCCAGGAGTCACTTGTGACCGGAATGAAGAAGACCACCGAGAAGAACCTGATGGTCTTCAGTGGTCGGGCACACCCCGAGCTGGCCGAGGAGGTTGCCGGGATCCTCGGCACCGAGCTCGTCCCGACCTCGGCGTACGAGTTCGCGAACTCCGAGATCTACGTCCGCTACGAGGAGTCCGTCCGCGGGTGCGACGCCTTCGTGATCCAGAGCCACAAGGCTCCGATCAACGAGTGGATCATGGAGCACCTGATCATGGTCGACGCGCTCAAGCGCGCCTCGGCCAAGCGGATCACCGTCGTGATGCCGTTCTACGGCTACTCGCGCCAGGACAAGAAGCACCGCGGCCGTGAGCCGATCTCCGCGCGCCTGATCGCCGACCTGTTCAAGACGGCCGGCGCCGACCGGCTGATCTCGGTCGACCTGCACGCCGACCAGATCCAGGGCTACTTCGACGGCCCCGTCGACCACCTGATGGCGCTGCCGCTGCTCACCGAGTACGTCTTGTCCAAGTACGGCAGCGAGCAGCTGTGCGTGGTGTCCCCGGACGCCGGCCGGATCAAGGTCGCCGAGCGCTGGTCGGCCAAGCTGGGCGGGGCGCCGCTGGCGTTCATCCACAAGACCCGCCGCACCGACCGCCCGAACGAGACGGTCGCGAACCGCGTGGTCGGCGAGGTCGCCGGCCGCATGTGCGTGCTGACCGACGACATGATCGACACCGGCGGCACCATCGTGAAGGCCGCCGAGGCCCTCATGAAGGAGGGCGCCGCGGGCGTCATCATCGCCGCGACCCACGCGATCCTGTCCGACCCCGCCGTGGACCGGCTCAAGAACAGCCCGGCCACCGAGGTCGTCGTCACCAACACGCTTCCGATCGCCGACGAGCGCCGCTTCGACAAGCTGACCGTGCTCTCGATCGCCCCGCTGGTCGCCCGCGCGATCCGCGAGGTCTTCAACGACGGCTCGGTCACCTCGATGTTCGACGGCCACGCCTGAGCCGACAGGCCAGCAGACCACCAGCAGGACGCCACCGCCGCTCAGGCAGTGGCGTCCTGCTGCGTCCGGCGTACGGCGAAACCACTCGATCGACTGTCTCTGCACGAGTTCGCCAGCGGCGGGCGGGCGCGGATTGGGCACCCGGTCCGACCCGCGCCTAGACTGCTGCGGTTGCCTCGGCGAGGGAGCGCGTCCGGTCCGCCGGACCCGCGGCTCCGTGATCGACAGGGCCGGCTCGTCTCGTGTGCCGCACTGTGATCGGCGGATCCATCTCGCACGGCGACCCCGGTCCCTTGATGTCTGCACGCAACAGGAGAGTCGCATGTCCGCCGAGAAGATCACCGCCGAGAAGCGCACCGAGTTCGGCAAGGGTGCCGCCCGCCGTATCCGCCGCGAGCACAAGATCCCCGCCGTCGTCTACGGCCACGGCGCCGAGCCGCTGCACGTGATCCTGCCGGGTCACGCCACGATGATGGCGCTGAAGAACCACGGCTACAACGCGCTGCTCGAGCTCAGCCTCGACGGCGAGACCCACCTGGCGCTGACCAAGCAGGTCCAGATCGACCCGATCAAGCGCGTCATCGAGCACGTCGACTTCGTCGCCGTCGTCCGCGGCGAGAAGGTCACCGTCGAGGTCCCGATCATCGTCGTCGGTGAGGCCAAGCCCGGCACCCTGGTCGTGACCGAGGCCTCGAGCATCCAGCTCGAGGCCGAGGCCACCCACGTGCCCGAGCAGATCGAGGTCTCGGTCGAGGGCGCCGTCGCCGGCACCCTGATCACCGCCGCCGACCTGCCGCTGCCCCAGGACGTCTCGCTGCTCGTCGACCCCGCGACGCTGATCGTGAACGTGACCGAGCAGGTCAGCGCCGCCGCCCTCGAGGCCGACCTGGAGCAGGCCGAGGTCGAGGCCGGCATCGAGAAGGACGCCCCCGAGACCGAGGCCGCGGCCGACTCGGAGTGACCTCCGGGCACCACTGAACACGCACTCCTACGAAGGGCCGGGACTCCGTGACCGACGCACCCGTGTGGCTCGTCGTCGGGCTGGGGAATCCCGGCCCGACGTACGCCGGGCACCGCCACAACATCGGCTACCTCGTGGTCGAGGAGCTGGCCTCCCGGATGGGGTCGTCGTTCCGTGCCCACAAGTCGGGCCGCGCCGAGGTCGTCGAAGGACGCCTCGGCGCGCCCGGCCGGCCCGGCCCCCGGGTCGTGCTGGCCAAGCCGCGCTCGTACATGAACGAGGTCGGCGGCCCGGTCAAGGCCCTCGCCAGCTTCTACAAGGTCGCCCCGGAGCACGTCGTCGCGATCCACGACGAGCTCGACATCCCCTTCGACACGATGCGGGTCAAGCTGGGCGGCGGCGACAACGGCCACAACGGCCTGAAGTCGATGCGCTCCTCGCTGGGCACCGGCGACTTCAACCGGGTGCGCGTCGGCATCGGCCGCCCACCCGGTCGCCAGGACGTCGCCGACTTCGTGCTCTCCAACTACTCCGCCGCCGAGCGCAAGCTGCTGCCCTTCGGCGTGGACTCCGCCGCCGACGCCGTCGAGTGCCTGGTCACCGAGGGCCTCGAGCGCACCCAGCAGCAGTTCAACTCCTGACCCTGCCGCCGGTGCGTGCGGTCCTGCTCGACGCCGACGGCGTGCTGCAGCGCAACCCCGCCGGGTGGCTGGACGCCGTGCGCGGCCTGGTGCCCGCGGCCGATGCCGATCGCTTCACCGACGACCTGTGGGCCGCCGAGGCGCCGGCGCTGCGCGGCGAGCGCCCCTTCGCCGGTGTCGTGGCCGAGCTGGCTGCGCGCTGGGGCCTGGCCGGGCGCGAGGCCGGGCTGCTGCAGCTGTGGCGCCGCGTCGAGGTCGACGAGGGCGTCCGCGCGCTGGTGGGCGACCTGCGCGCCGCCGGGCTCGGGTGCCACCTGGCGACCAACCAGAACGACGTGCGCGCGGCGTACCTGCTGGAGGAGATGGGGTACGCGGAGCTCTTCGACCGCTGCTTCTGCTCCTGCGTCCTCGGGGCCACCAAGGACGACCCGGCGTTCCTCGCCCACGTGCTGGCCGAGCTCGGCCTCCCGGCCGCCGAGGTGGTGCTGGTCGACGACCACCCGGCGTACGCCGACACCGCCCGAGCCGCCGGGATGCGCGCGGTGACCTGGCGGCTCGAGGAGGGCCTGCCCGCCCTGCGCCACCGCCTCGGGGAGGCCGGCGTCCGGCTGTCCGGCTAGGCTCCCGCCCGTGAGCTTCGACCCCGGAACCCCGCCGCCCGCCGCCGCCACCGACGACCACGTCCTCGCCACCTGGCTGGCCGAGGCCGCCGGGCGCCGCCTCCTCGAGGTGCGCCGGGAGGGCCTGGAGGGCCGCGAGCTCAAGGACGCCGGCGACCGCGCCGCCCACGAGCTGCTGATGAGCCTGCTCGCCGAGCACCGCCCCGGCGACGCCGTCCTCTCCGAGGAGGGCAAGGACGACAAGGCCCGCCTGGAGCGCGACCGGGTCTGGATCGTCGACCCGCTCGACGGCACCCGCGAGTTCTCCGAGGTCCCGCGCGAGGACTGGGCGGTCCACGTCGCGCTGTGGGAGCGCACCGCCGACGGTGGCGACCTGACCGCCGGCGCCGTGGCCCAGCCGGCACTGGGGGAGACCTTCACGACCGCCGCGCCGCCCGTCGTACCGGCCTCGACCGCGCCGCGCCCGCGGATCGCGGTCTCGCGCAGCCGCCCGCCGGAGTTCGTCAACGCCCTCGCCGTCGAGCTGGACGCCGAGCTGGTGCCGATGGGCTCCGCCGGGGTCAAGGTCATCTCGGTGGCCCGCGACCTCACCGACGCCTACGTGCACGCCGGCGGGCAGTACGAGTGGGACTCCGCCGCCCCCGTCGCCGTCGCCCGCGCGGCCGGGCTGTTCACCTCGCGCATCGACGGCACGCCGCTGGAGTACAACCAGGACGACGTCTACCTCCCCGACCTGATCGTGTGCCGCCCCGAGCTCGCCGAGCGGATCCTCGCGTTCATCAAGCGCACCGGGGTCACCTCCGCGGGCTGAGCGTCCGCGGTCGGGCCTGGCTCGCCGGGGCCGGGGGACCCCGGCCATACTGACGCCATGTCCTGCGACCTCCGGCACCTGCGCCCGCGTGCGGGCGTCGCCGGCCGGTCCCGGTGAGGCCCGCGCGCCTCATCGGGTCGCTGGCGGCGGCGCTGCTCGCCGTCGCCGGGCTCGGGTGGGCGGGATCGCAGACGGTGCTGGCCGGCCCCGAGCCGATCCCCACGATCCGCCAGCCGTACGTCGTCGCGCCCGCGCCCACGACGGCGCAGGGCCCCGTGGTGCCGCCGGACCAGCCGGTCGGCGTACCGCAGATCGACACGGCCTGGCTCACCGCCACCGCCGAGCGGGCCGGCATCCCCGCCACCGCCCTGCGCGCCTACGCCACCGCGCAGCTCGCGGTGGGCCGCACCTGCACCCTCGGCTGGACGACGCTGGCCGGCATCGGCTGGGTGGAGTCGCAGCACGGCACGATCGGGGAGCGCACCCTCGGCGTCGACGGGCAGTCCTCGGAGCGCATCCTGGGCCCCGCGCTGGACGGGTCGGGCGACTTCGCCGCCATCCCGGCGACGCGGGACAGCACCCGATGGCACGGCAACCGGCACTGGGACCACGCGGTCGGCCCGATGCAGTTCATCCCCTCGACCTGGGCGACCTGGGCCTCCGACGGCGACGGCGACGGCGTCTCGGACCCCAACGACCTCGACGACGCGGCGCTGGCCGCGGCGCGCTACCTGTGCCACGACGACCGCGACCTGACCTCCGGGGACGGCTGGTCGGAGGCGGTCTTCTCCTACAACCACTCCCGCCAGTACGTGCTCGACGTGCACGCGGCCGCGACGCTGTACGCCGAGCGCACCGGCTGAGCGCCGCCTGGGTGCCTGTCGGCGCCGGGGCGGGCGTCAGGCCTCGACGCGCCAGCCCACGGAGTTGGCCAGGCCGACCGCGGCCAGCTGGGAGGAGACCCCCAGCTTGGACAGGATCGACTTCACCTGGGTGCGGACGGTCGCCTCCGAGATGACCCCGATCCGGGCGATCTCGCGCACCTGGTGGCCCGCGATCAGGTGACCGAGGACCTGCCGCTCGCGCGGGGTCAGGGAGTTCAGCCGGCCGCGCACGTCCTGCTGGCTGGCGCGCTGGTCGCGCCAGGCCTTGAGCAGCTCCTCGCGCTCCTGCGGGTCCTGCACCTGCAGGCCCTGGCTGAGCCGGCGCACCACCGAGAGGACCTCGTTCAGCGGCCGGGTCTTGGACACGACGCGGCGCGCGCCGTTGGCCACGCACTCGCCCCAGCGGGCCCGGTCGTCGGAGGCGGTGACCACCACGACGTTGATGCCCTCCTTGGCCATCGGGGTGATCAACCGGACGGCGTCGCCCAGCGGGCCGAGGTCGAGGTCGAGCAGGAGGATGCGCGGGCGCAGCCGGGACACCGCGGAGACGGCCGCGGCGGCGGAGGAGACGTCGTTGACGCCGAGGCGGCGCACGTCGTACCCGTCGATGGACAGGGCGACCTCGAGCGACTCCGCGAAGAGGTGGTGGTCCTCGAGGATGACCACGCGGGTGCGGCGACGGGGCTGCTGCTGGAGGTTAGGCAACGTCGCTCTCCTTCCGGGCGAGGTCGAGACCGATGACGAAGCACGCGCCGTCGCGGTGGTTGCGGTCCAGGCGCAGGCAGCCGCCGTCGGCCTCGAGCAGGGTCTGGGCGATGTTCAGCCCGATCCCGCTGCCGGTCGACTCGGGGCGTCGCGCGCCCCACTCGAAGACGGAGTCGGCGAGGTCGGGCAGCACGCCCGGGCCGTGGTCGCGCACCTGGATGAGGACCCGGTCCTGGGTGCGGGAGGTGCGGATCTCCACGGTGCTGCCCGGTGCGTGGGCGGCGGCGTTGGCGAGCAGGATGTTGACGACCTCGCTGAGGTGGTCCGCGACCGCGCGGCAGCGCAGCCCGGTGGGCTCCCAGTGGATGGTGCGGCCCTGGCTGCGGTGCGCCACCACGAGCGGGGCGAGGATGTCGTCGATGCAGACCTCGCTCGCGCCCTCGACCGGGGGCTTGTGCAGCAGCCGGGTGAGCCGCGCGGTCTCCTGGGCGACCATCTGGCCCAGGGAGGCGCGGGAGCGCAGCGCGGGGCCGGCCCCGGAACCCGTCACGGGGGCGTCGTAGCCGTAGTCGCCGGTCAGCAGCTCCACGGCGGAGGCGATGCCGGCGATGGTGCCCTTGACCTCGTGGAGCTGGGCGCGGTCCGAGCGGGCCCGGTTCTCGATGGCACGCAACGAGCGGCGGAGGTCGGCGATGGCACGCAGGTCGTCGCCGATGGCCGCGCACAGCAGGGCGAAGGAGGCCGAGCAGACGGTGGCGGTGGCGATGAACCCCGCCACCAGCTCCACGCCCGGCACGAGGGTCTCGCTCCCCTCGAGGCGGCCCACGGTCAGGGACACGATGAAGAGCACCAGCCCGACCTGCAGACGCAGCGCCGCCCACCGGGGCAGCGGCATCCGGGCCAGGCCGGCGACGATCGGCACGCTCAGCAGGGCCAGCGCCACGGCACCGACGCCGCGTCCGGCGGTGGCCAGCGGGAGCTCCCAGCCGAGGCCGGCGACCGCGAAGTGGGCGGTCGAGAGCAGGACGCCGATCGCCAAGCCGAGCGCGGCCGGGTCGGCGACGACCGGCACGGTCTCGGAGAAGCCCAGGGTGATCGCGATGATCGACACCACCAGCAGGTCGGTGGCCAGCACCCAGGCGTCCTGCTCGGGGCCGACGTCGCCCAGGCTCAGTGCGGCCACCACCAGGCCGTGCGCGGCGATCACGATCGTGCAGGTGGTCAGCCAGGCGACCGGCTGGCTGTCGGTGATGCGCCAGTGCAGGTAGAGGAACAGCGCGGAGACGATGAGCGCAGGCGCGAAGACGAGGCTCGAGGCGACCGCGAGCTCGCCGAGCGAGTCGACCGCGTTGGTCGCGCCGATGACGACGAGCGGAACAGCGAGCAGCACGCACACGATGAGCGCGCCGCCCCATCTGGATGAGTCGCTCGAGCTTGAACCTGGTGACACTCCTACCCCCCGCGCACTTGCCTGTGTCCCGTCCGGCCGTGTCGGCCGGACGGCTCTCCCTCCCGAGAGCGAGCCTCATGTCTGCTCGCGGAGCCGATGCTTGTGTTCTGAGTCACGGTCATCCACAAGGATCACTTCCGCTTACCCGTTTTTGGTGAAGAACGGACGGGGGCAGGGCGAAGCGCGCGGAACATTTACCTTCCAGGGAAGGGGTTTGGGCAGCGTGGATCTCGGGCGGCGAGGCGACCGACCGGACACCGGAAGGATGCGGAACGGCCCGCGGGCCGGGCATCCCCAAATTGCGGGCACTCCGGGCTGGGAAGGAGCGGGGGCACCGGCGCCCTCCAGACGATGCCGCCATGCCCGATCTCGACCGGCCCGGCCGGTGTCCCGCTCACCGTGCTCCCGGACGGGGTGCCCGGTGAGCAGCGTCCTGGTGGTCTCCGACCAGATGCTGGTCGCCGAGACCATCCGTGCCGCGCTCGCCGGGCAGGGCTGGGACGCGCGGCTGGCGCGGTGGCCCGAGCGCGCCGGCGCCGTCGTGACGGTCCCGCCCGGCATGACGCTCGGCGTCTTGGTGACCGACCTCGAGCGCGCCGACCGGCTCGAGCACGCCCAACGGATCCTCGCGGCCTGGCCGGACCACTGGGTCGTGCTCACCGGCGCCCCCCGCGGGCCCCGCTGGGGCGCCGTCCTCGACGCCCGGGCGCTGGGGGTGCTGAGCTCCGCCGTCGGCCTGGAGGACCTCTCCGCCGTGCTGAGGCGGGCGGCGGCCGGCATCCGGCCGGTCGAGCCGGGCGAGGCCAACCAGCTGCGGCACTCGTGGCGCGCGGTGCTCGCCGAGCAGCGCGAGCTGGCCGAGCGGATGCGTCGTCTCACCCGCCGCGAGCTCACCATCCTCGGTCTGCTGTACGCCGGCGACAACGTCGGGCGCATCGCCGCCCAGCTCGGGGTCTCCGAGGCCACCGTCCGCAGCCAGGTGCGTGCCGTGCTGCGCAAGCTCGCGGTGAACTCCCAGCTGGCCGCGGTCGCGGCGTACGCCTCGCTCGTGGAGGAGCGGCGGGTCCCGGACCGCGGCGGCTGGTCTCCCCAAAATCCGGGAAAGGCCCACGCGGCCCAACGGCCGTGGTGACCGCGATGAACCACCCTTCGAACTCTGTTCCCGTCCGCACCGTTGGAGGCACTTCGTGAGCTCGTTCGCCGATGCCCAGGCACTCGATCCCGAGCGCCTCGCGGCCCCCGCGCCGACCGTCGCGGTGGTCGCCGACCCTCCGGTGGACGAGCAGGTCGGTCTCCTCGACAGGCGCAGCCACGCGCTCCTCGGCGCGCTCGCCGAGACCATCTCGGTGCTCACCGCCGGGACCATCGCCGTCCTGACGCTCGGCGGGCACGCCCTGGTGACGGGCGCGATGCTGACCGTCGCCTGCGCCTCGACGGGCCTGGCCGCCCGGGCCGCCGCGCGCCGCGGGTGGCTCGAGGCGCCGAGCACCGCCCGGGCCGCGCTCACGGTGCTGCTGAGCGGTGTCGTCGTGGCCTGGCTGGTCGGGGCCCCGGAGGTCGCCCCGGTGCTGGGGATGGTCGCGGTGACCACCACCGCCTCGGTCCTCGCCCGTGCCCTGGTCGCGCTGGGGCGCCCGCCGCTGCGCGTCGTGCTCGCCGGGGACGCCACCGTCGTCGCGAGCTCCGCGCTCGCCTGGCGCGCGCGCCGTGACGTCCACGTCGTCGGGGCCGTCGTCGTGCAGGACGAGGCGGACCTGCTGGAGCCCGACGTGCTCGGGCTGCCGGTCTCCTCGGACCCGGGTGCCGCGGAGGCGTGGGGCGCGGACACCGTCGTGCTGCTCCCCGGTGCGGCCGTCGGGCCGCGGGCCCTGGAGCGGCTGTGCTGGCGCCTGGAGGCCAGCCCGGTCCGGGTCGCGGTGGCCTGGGACGGCCTGCTCGACGGGGTGGACCGCCACCGCGTGCGGATGGGCTGGTCCGGCGGCAGCGCCTTCGCGGTCGTCGACCGCAGCCGGCCCCCGCTCGCCGTGCGGGCCGCCAAGGCCGCCTTCGACCGGCTCGCGGCGCTCGCGCTGCTGGCGCTCGCGACCCCCGTGCTGGCGCTGCTGGCGCTCGTCGTACGCCTGGACTCCCCGGGCCCGGCGTTCTTCCGCCAGGTCCGCGTGGGCAAGGACGGGCGCCCGTTCACGATGTACAAGCTGCGCACGATGGTCTCCGACGCCGAAGCGGTGCGCGCCAGCGTCGCGCACGCCGACCAGGGCGCCGGCGTGCTGTTCAAGATCCACCGCGACCCGCGGGTGACCCGCGCCGGGCGGGTGCTGCGACGCACCTCCCTCGACGAGCTGCCGCAGCTGCTCAACGTGGTCCGCGGCGAGATGTCGCTGGTCGGTCCGCGCCCCGCGCTGCCCGGCGAGGTCGAGGGGTACGACGAGCGCACCCGGCGCCGCCTCGCGGTGCGCCCCGGGCTGACCGGCCTGTGGCAGGTCAGCGGCCGCTCGGACTTGGGCTGGGAGGAGTCGGTGGGCCTGGACCTGCGCTACACCGACAACGTCACCCTGGGCCGCGACCTCGGCATCTGCCTGCGCACGGTGCGTGCGGTCACCAGCCGACGCGGGGCCTACTGATGGCCACCGAGGTCCTGCTGATCACCTCGCAGGGCGGTCACCTCGCGCAGCTGCTGACGATGCGCGGCTGGTGGAGCGGCCGCGACCGGGTCTGGGTCGCCCCGGACACCGCGGACGTCGCGGACCGGCTCGCCGGCGAGCGGGTCGTGCACTCCTTCTCGCCCACCACGCGCCACCTGCCCAACCTGCTGCGCAACGCGGTCCTGGCACTGCGGGTGCTGCGCCGCGAGCGGCCGGCGCTGGTGCTCAGCTCGGGGGCCGGCGTCGCGGTCCCGTTCTTCGTGGTCGCGCGGATGATGGGGATCCCGACGGTCTTCATCGAGGTCTACGACCGGGTCGACACCCCCACCATGACCGGGCGCCTGTGCGGGCCCTTCACCACCCGCCGCATCGTGCAGTGGGAGGACCAGCTGGCGTTCTACCCCGATGCCCGGCTCGTGGGGCCGCTGCTGTGAGGGCCACGGTCCTCGCCCTGGTCGGCACCGACCACCACCCCTTCCACCGGCTCGTGGACTGGGTCGACGAGGCCGCCCTGCGCCACCCCGAGGTGCACTTCGTCGTGCAGCACGGCGACGGCAAGGCGCCGGTGGTCGCGGAGGGGCACCGCTTCCTCTCCCACGCCCGCCTCACCACCGTCATGCGGGAGTCCGCGGCCGTGGTCTGCCACGGGGGACCGGGCACGATCATGGACGCGCGCGCGGCCGGCCACGTGCCGATCTGCGTGCCGCGCGACCCCGCCATGGGCGAGCACGTCGACGCCCACCAGCTCCGTTTCGCCCGGCTCGTGGGCACCGCCGGCGTGGTGCGGACGGTCCGGGAGGTCGAGGACTTCCAGACCACGCTCGACACCGCCCTGCTGATCGGTCCCCGGCCCCTGGTGGTGCGCACGGTCGAGGAGAGCGGCGCGACCACCCGGGCCCATGCCGCCCTCGCCGAGGAGCTCGAGCTCCTCCTGGGAGCGCCTCGCCGCCCGTCGCGACCCGGCTGGCGCCGGCGTCCGCCCGCGCTGCGCTGAGCCCGCCGACCGTTCCCTCCTCCGCTCCACCCGCTCCGCCCCTCCCGCGCTCCACCCCGTGAAAGGCCCTGCCATGCGCTCGACCTCCTCTCGCTCCGAGGGCGCTCCCGCGCCGCGCCGTACCGCCTCGCGCCCGGCGTCGCGGCGCCTGCTCGGTGCGCTCCTGGCCGGCGTCGTGGGCGCCGGGTCCCTGCTCGCGGTGGGGCTCGCGAGCGCGCCCCCGGCCGCCGCGGCCGAGCGCGACCAGGGCCTCAGCGGCGTCACCTCGCCGATGTGGCAGACCAACAACAACGTCGAGGCGATCGCGGTCTCCAACGGCGTGGTGTACGCCGGCGGCACGTTCAACCGGGTCCGCCCGCCGGGCGTGGCGCTCGGCGGCGCCGGCGAGGTCACCCGCACCAACCTCGCCGCGTTCAACGCCAGCACGGGTGCGCTGGTCACCGGCTTCAACGTCACCCTGAACGGTCGCGTCGACGACATCGCGATCTCGCCCGACGGCTCGCGGATGTACATCGTCGGCATGTTCACGTCCGTCAACGGCCAGACCCGCAACCGGGTCGCGGCGATCAACCTGCCCTCGGGCACCCTCGCCACCGGGTTCACCGCCAACGCGAACGCGACCGTGATGGCCGTCGCGGCGTCCGCCTCCGGGGTCTACGTCGCGGGTGACTTCACCAGCATCCGCGGGGCGGCGAAGTCGCGGTTCGCCTCCCTCGACCCGACCACCGGTGCGCTGCGCAGCGGCTTCACCGCGTCCCTCGACGCCCGCGGCCAGGCCGTGGAGATCGCACCGGACGGCAGCCGGATCCTGGTTGGCGGGGAGTTCACCACCGTCAACGGCACCACCACCGGGGCGGTCGCCTCGGTCGACCCCGCCACCGGCGACCTGGAGACCTGGGAGGCCAACACCACCCAGCCGATCAACGTCAACTGCAAGGCACGCGTCACCGACATCGTCTCTGCCGGCACCACGGCGTACGTCACCGCCGAGGGTGACCCGCCGGGCTGCTACGAGGGGACCTACGCGGCCCGGATCAGCGACGGCGAGCTGGAGTGGAACAGCACCTGCCTGGGCGCCTCGATGGGCCTGGCCCTGCTCGACGGCGTGCTCTACAAGGCCTCACACCAGCACGACTGCGCCTTCAACTACGGCGACGCACGCGGCGGCTACGTCGGCGGGACCTCGCGCGACGGGTTCATCTGGTGGCGCCTGGTGGGTCAGGACGTCGAGGACGGCTCGTTCGTGCACTGGTCGCCGAACACCAACGCCAGCACCGGCAACAACCCGGTCGGTCCGCACGTGCTGGCCACCGACGGCTCGCAGATGTTCGTCGGCGGCGACTTCAGCCGGGTCAACAACGCCGCCCAGCAGGGCCTGGCCCGCTTCGCGCCCGGCAACGGCTCGGCACCCGACAACCCGGCCGCGCCCACGGTGCAGGCCAACGCGGCCGGCGGCCTGACCGTGCAGTGGCCCGCGGTCATCGACAAGGACAGCGGCACGCTGACCTACCAGCTGCTGCGCGGCAACACGGTCGTCGAGCAGCAGACGGTCGAGTCCTACCCGTGGAGCCGCCCCACGATGCGCTTCGACGACACCGGCCTCACCCCGGGCGCGACGTACGGCTACCGGCTGCGGGTCAGCGACGGGGTCCGCACGAGCGCCAGCTCGCCCACGACGAGCGCCACCGTGCGCGCGAGCGCCCCACCGGCGTACGCCGACCTGGTCCGCTCCCTCGGGGCGAACCTGTACTGGCGGGCCGGGGACGCCGGCACCACGCTCGAGGACCGCTCGACCGCGGCCGCCGCGCCGGGGGAGAAGGTCGGCGGGGTCGCCACGACGCCTGGCGCCCTCGCCGGTGACGGCGCGGTCGCCCTCGACGGCGCCACCGGGCACCTCACCTCCCGCGACTCCCTCGAGCTGACCCCGGCCTTCACCCAGTCGGCGTGGTTCCGCACCACCTCGATCACCGGCGGCTCGCTGCTCGCGGTGACCGACACCAAGACCGGCGTCGGGACCTACTCCGACCGCGCGGTGACCATGGACAACAACGGCAACGTCGTGTTCTCCGTGCACCAGCCGCCGCGCACCGGCAGCCCGGACCCGCTCGGCCCGCGGCTGAACAACGTGCGCCAGCAGGGCCTGACCTTCAACGACGGCCGCTGGCACCAGGTGGTCGCGACCTGGAGCGGCACCACCGCGTCGCTCTACGTCGACGGGATCCTGCTCGGGACCTACGAGGGCACCGCCGGTGGCCTGACCCAGGGCTACCAGCGGGTGGGCTACACCGACCTGCGCAACGAGCAGGCGGTCTTCGGGCGCAACTTCTACGCCCAGAAGTGGCCGCTCACCGAGCACTTCAACGGCGCCATCGACGAGGTCGCCACCTTCCCGAGCGCCCTCACCGCGGAGCAGGTGCAGCAGCTGTGGGCGGCCGGCGTGGCCGACGCGTCCGGCGGCGTACCGGCCAACCGTCCGCCGCAGGCGGCGTTCTCCTTCACCACCGACGGGCTGAGCGTGAGCCTCGACGCGTCAGGCTCCAGCGACCCCGACGGGACGGTGGACTCCTACCGCTGGGACTTCGGCGACGGCGGCACCGCCAGCGGGGCGACCGCGTCGCGCACCTTCGCCGCCCCGGGCACCTACCCGGTGACGCTGGTGGTCACCGACGACGACGGGGCCTCCAGCGAGCTGACCCGCTCGGTCACGGTCAGCGCACCGCCGCCGGCGGCCACGAGCGTGGTCGTCGACCGGGGCGCGACCTGGGCCTGGCGCTACGCCCCGGGCGCCCCGCCGACCGACTGGAACGCGACGTCCTTCGACGACGCCTCGTGGAGCAGGGGAGCCGGGGCCCTCGGCTTCGGCACCACCGCGACGCTGGGCACCGACATCGACGGCTTCGCCACCACCTCGGAGCGGCCGCTGGCGGCGTACTTCCGGCGCGGGTTCACCGTCGCCGATGCCAGCCGCGTGGTGCGCCTGGAGCTGGAGACGGTCGCCGACGACGGCGTGGTGGTCTACGTCAACGGCACCGAGGTGGTGCGCTCGAACATGCCGAGCGGGCCGGTCACCTCGGGCACCTACGCCACGTCGGCGCGCAACAGCACCGTCGCCAACGCCGCCCCGGTCCTGGTGACCGTCCCGGCGTCGCTGCTGCGCAACGGCACCAACGTGATCGCCGCCGAGACCCACCTGAACTTCCGCGCCACCCGCGACGTGGGCTTCCACCTGCGGGCCACGCTGACCAGCAACCCCTGAGTGCGTACGACGAGGGCCCGGTCCGGTGTGGGCCGGGTCCTTCGTCGTGGGTGTCGTCCTGGGGCGGGGCAACGGGGCGCGGTAGTCCGCCACATGGGGGTCGCCCTGGGGCCGCGAGAGGACACCTGTGTGGCGGACTATCCCGTCCCCCCGGAGCCCCCGACACCCCCAGGCCCTAGATCCCCCGACCCCGGTGGTGCAGCGCCTCCATCACCCGGTCGGGGGTGACGGCGCGGGCGGCGACGGCGAGGGCGAGCACGGCGCGGGGCTCGCGGGGGTTGCGGCGCATGGCGCGGCCCGCCCAGCCCAGGGCCACCCGGCGGTGACCCATGGCGGCGTGCGCGAACGCGATCTGGCCGTGGATGCGCGAGGAGCCGCGGGGCGAGGTCTCGAACTCGGGGTAGCGCTCCAGCAGCCAGGACAGGCCCGCGGCCATCGTCTCCCAGCGGCGGAAGAAGAACGACTGGGTGCCCCACCGCACGACGGCGAGCGGCTCGGGGACGTTGAGCACGGGATGCGCGCGGGCGCAGCGCAGGAGCAGCTCGTAGTCCTCGCCGAAGCCGCCGGGGACCTCCTCCTCGACCAGGCCCACGGCGCCGCGCAGCGCGGCCGTGCGGGCCACGAACGTCGAGGGGTGCAGCTCGGTGTGCCGGTCGGCGAGCAGCGCGTCGAACCCGACCTGGGTCGCGGGCAGCACCCGGTCGTGGGTGCCCCCGTCGTAGTCGACCCGGATCCCGCAGCAGGCGAGCACGGCGTCGGGGCGCGCGACCAGCGCGGCCACCTGACGCCGCAGCTTGCCGGGCAGCCACAGGTCGTCGTCGTCGCAGAACGCCACCAGCTCGCCGTGCGCGGCCTCGACCCCGGTGTTGCGCGCCCCCGCGAGGCCGGGGCGCCGCACGTTGCGCACGGCGCGCACGCTCACCCGGCCGTCGTCGTCCTCGAGGGACAGGTCGGGCTCGCAGCGGTCCGCGACCACGATGATCTCCAGCGGGCCGGCGTAGTCCTGGGCGCGCACCGAGGCGATCGCCTCGCGCAGCATCTCGGGACGGTCGCGGGTGGCGATGACCACCGACACCAGGGGAGGGGCGAAGGACGGCAGGCTCATGCGCGCTCCGGTTCGTTGGACGGGACGAGACGACGGGGGCGCCCAGCAGCCGGGCGCGGGTCAGGCGGTGGTGCGGCATCGGCGCCGCGCAGCCCGAGCGCGGCCGCGAGCATCAGCAGCGGCAGGCCGTAGGGCAGGGCGCCGTAGAAGAAGAGCTCGACGCTCCCGACCAGCAGCGCGGTGCTGCACGCCAGCCCGACCGGGTCACGGCGGCGCACGGTGCCGAGGAAGGCCAGCGCGAACCAGCCCAGGAAGCACACAGTGGCGACCGGGCCGTGGGAGACCAGCACCATCCAGACCTGGCCCTGGGTGCCCACCGGCACGCCGGCCTCGCCGAGCGTGGGCACGGGGGTGCCGTGGCCGAACAGCGGGGACTCCGGCACCAGCTCCAGGGCCTGCACGTAGAGCGCCGCCCGGTCGTCGGTGCTGGTGGTGGCGCTCGTGCTCAGCCGGTCGCCCTGCCGCTCCTCCACCGGCAGGGCGTGGAAGAGCGCGACGGCGCCGACGCCGAGGGCCACCAGGACGGCGATGGTGGGGAGGTGGCGCGCGAGCAGCGCGCGCAGGCCGACGTACGCCGCGGCGAGGCCGACACCGAGGAACATGCCGCGGTTGAGGGTCAGCAGCGCCGGCACCGCGGAGGCGGGCAGCACCGCGAGGAGGAGCCAGAACCGGCGCTCGCCGCGCACCTGCCAGAGGTGGACGATCACGAAGGGGAGCAGCAGCGAGTACACGTTGCCCCAGTTGTTCGTGTAGAGGAACGGCGCGCTCGGGCGCGGGGCGACCTGGAGGAAGGAGTCGGGGTTGAACTGGCTCAGCCGGCGCACCACCATGTGGCTCACCAGCTCGTTGCCGAGCAGGGAGTCGGGCAGCAGGCGCGCCAGCGGCGTGCGCAGCACCGCGGCCGGCATCAGCAGGCCCAGGTAGCCGCCCACGACCGTGTAGACCCACCACAGCGTCAGGCAGCCGCACACCACCCGGTCGGTGAGCCGGTGGCGGGCGTTGTAGACGTAGACGAGCAGCACCGTCCCGGCCAGGTAGAGCGCGAGGCGGTAGGCGAAGCCGAGCAGGTCGCTCGCGGTGGTGACCATGATCGCGGAGGCGGCGCACCAGGCCAGGAAGAGCAGCCAGACGCCGAGGCCGCGCGGCGCGCGCACGGTGTCGGCGCGCCCGAGCAGCATCGCCATCACCACGGCGGCCGGGACCCAGACCAGGTCGAGCACGCCGCTGACCCACCACAGCGGTAGCCCGGCGAACAGCACCACCACCGGCCACGCCGGCAGGTCCGCGGCGTCCGGCGACAGCACCGGGGACGGGGCCGACGACGGGGCCCGCGTGCGGGCAGGCGTCGGGGAGGGGCGCGACATGCCCGGATCCTGCGGCGCGGCCCGTGCCCGGGGTCCGGTGCCCGCCGTCGTATACCCCATCTGGGGGATACCGCTCCGGAGCCCCGGGCCCGGTCGGGACGCGTCCCTACGGTGGGCGCTCCGGCGATCCGTGGGGGATGGTCGTCTCGAGCTGGGAGTCGTTGATGCATGCTGGGCAGGCGGATCCGTGGGGGCTGGGTCGCTACGGGAGGGTGCTGCGACGGCGGTGGATCGTGCTGCTCGTGTGCGCGGCCCTCGGCGCGGGCATCGGGGGTGCGTACGCCGCCCTGCGGCCGAGCACGGCCACGGCCGCCGCGATGGTCAACCTCAACGTCATCTCCCAGGACCCCTTCGACCTCCAGCGCGAGCCGTCCGGGCTGATCGACGCCCAGACCGAGGTGCAGACCGTGCGGTCCTCCGAGGTCGTGGCCCGCGCGGCGGAGAAGCTCGAGAGCACCACGCCGGCCGAGATCCGCGACGGCCTGCGCGCGGAGGTCTACCCCGACGCCACCGTCCTGCGGCTGACCTACACCGCCGGCAGCGTGGAGGAGGCGGTCGCCGGCGCCGACCGGATCGCCGAGGAGTTCCTCGCCTACCGCGGCAGCCTCGCCCGCCAGCGGGTCGCCAACGCCGTGGAGCAGCTCAGCCGGCGCCGTGACCTGCTGCGCGACGACGTGCTCGCCGCCACCCGCGAGATCGCCGACGCGCCCGCGGGCAGCCGGATGGCCGGCGCCGCGGCCCAGGAGCGCGACATCCTCGACAGCGAGATCGAGGAGCTGCTGCTGCGCATCGGCGAGCTCAGCGCCATCGAGACCACCGGCGGCACCGTGATCACCAACGCCGGGGACATCGGTGCCACCACCGGCCGCCCCCCGGCCCTGCTGGTCGCGGGCGGACTGCTGGCCGGCCTGCTGCTCGGGCTGGTCCTCGCCTTCGCCCGCGACGCGCTCGACGGTCGGGTCCGCGACGAGGACGACGTCCTCGTGTCGGGCGCCGGACCGGTCCTGGCCCGGCTGCCGCAGGACCTGCGGCTGCCCACCCGGGGCGCGGTCCAGGACGCCCTGCTGCGGGTCTGGCAGTTCCTCGACCAGGCACCCCCTGCGGACGCGCCGGACGGCGGCCCGCACCGGGTGCTCGCGGTGCTCGACACCGCCGGTCGCGACGACGCCGAGGCCGGCGCCCCGAGCCTCGGCGCGGCCCTCACCGTCGCGGCGGCGGGCCTCGGCGGCGACGCCGAGCTGGTCCTGGTCGGCGTGACCCAGCAGCGCATGCGCGCCCTCGGCGCCGAGCTCCAGCTGCACCAGGAGGACGACGCACGCGC
This sequence comes from Nocardioides sp. zg-DK7169, assembly GCF_013155365.1. Taxonomy (GTDB): domain Bacteria; phylum Actinomycetota; class Actinomycetes; order Propionibacteriales; family Nocardioidaceae; genus Nocardioides. Next base: position 120,515 of record NZ_JABJRA010000009.1, on the reverse strand, counting down.
CGGGAGCCCGGCCGGCAGCACCGGCGCCGCCGGCACCGTCGCCTACCGCTCCACCCGGCACCCCGAGCTGCGGGTGTGCTGGTTCGACCCCCAGGGCGGCGAGGCCGCCGCCCTGGCCCGCTTCGGCGAGGCGCTCGCCCAGCGCGGCGCCCCGGCCACGCGCACGGTCGTCTGCCTGGGCCCGGCGGCCGGCACCGCGGGCCGCATGCTCGCGGCCCGACTGGCCGACGCGGTGCTGGTGGTCGCCCGCACCGGTCGCACCCGGCGTACCGCGCTGGCGGCGCTCGTCTCCGACGTCGTCGCCGTGGACGGTCGCGTGCTCGGTGCGGTCGACCTGCGCGGGCGCACCCGTCCCGAGCGGGACCACGCGCTGGACCGCCGCGACGAGCCAGTCGACACCACGCCCGGCCCCGCCGGGCAGCCCAGCTCCCCGGAGTCCTCCGACCCGGTGGGGACCCGCGCATGAGCCTCGCGACCCGACCGGGCGGCGCCCTCAAGGACAGCGCCCCCCGCTGGCTCAAGGACGCCGCCGACCGCACCACCCGCGCCTACGGCCTGGCCACCTCGCCGTGGCGCCCGGCCCCTGACTTCCTGGTCATCGGCACCAAGCGGGGCGGCACCACCTCGATGTTCGACTACCTGCTCCAGCACCCGGGCCTGCTCGGCCTCTACCCGCAGGTGCGCGGCAAGAAGAGCACCGACTACTTCTTCAAGCAGGCCCACCGCGGGGAGCGGTGGTACCGCTCGCACTTCCACGCCCGCCCCTACCGCGCCGTCGTCGGCGCCCGGCTCGGCCACGCGCCGCTGGGCGGCGAGGCCTCGCCGTACTACCTGTGGGACCCGCGGATCGCGGGCGCGGTGCGCCGCGTCGCCCCGGGCGTGCGCAGCATCGTGCTGCTGCGCGACCCGGTGAAGCGGGCCTGGTCGCACTACCAGGAGCGGGTCGAGAACGGCGTGGAGCCGCTCGGCTTCGCCGACGCGCTGGACGCGGAGGAGGACCGCACCGCCGGGGAGCTGGAGCGGATGGCGGCGGACCCGACGTACTACAGCACCGCCCACGACTGGTACTCCTACCGCGCCCGCGGGGTCTACCTCCCGCAGCTGCGCAACTGGCTCGCGGCGTTCCCGCCCGAGCAGCTGCTGGTCCTGCGCAGCGAGGACCTGTACGCCGACCCGCAGGCGGTCCTGGACCGCACCTGCGACTTCCTCGGGGTGCCCCCGGCCCGGCTGGCACGCACCGGCGGGCTCAACGCGAGCCGCCGCTCCGACCCCGTCCCCGCCCGTGAGCGGGACCTGTTGGCGCGGTACTTCGCCCCCCACAACGCCGAGCTGGAGCGCTTCCTCGGCCGGCGGCTGGGGTGGACGTGAGCGCCGCGCGGCGCCCGGTCGGCCCGGTCCGCTCGGGCGCGTCCGGTCCGCTGCGCCAGCTCGTCCGCCTCGCCCTGCTGGCCGCGCTCGTCCTGGCGTCGGTGAGCCTCCCGGGCACGGACGCCGACCGACGCGGGCCGTTCGCCGCGTCCGCTGCGCCCGCCGCCGCTGCGACCGCGGCGCCGCCCGCGGCGCGGAAGGCGGCACCGGGCAAGGTCCAGCGCAGCTGGGGCGTCGACGGCCGCGTCATGGCGGTGCGGATCAAGGGCGACCTGGTCATCGTGGGCGGGGAGTTCAAGAACGCCATCGCCCCGGGGGGACGCCGCCGGCCGGCCCGCAACCTCGCGGTGTTCCGGCTGAGCAACGGTCGCTTCGTCGCGGGCGCGGTGCCCGGGACCGACGGGGTGGTCCGGGCGCTGGAGACCCGGGGCCGCTGGCTGTGGGTGGGCGGCTACTTCGAGCGGGTCGGCGCGCGGCCGCGTACCGGCCTGGCCAAGATCGACCTCGACACCGGCCGCGTGGCCACCGACTTCGACGCCGGGCTCGACCACGGCGTGCAGGCCCTCGCCCTCGGCAACGGCGGGTTGATCGTGGGCGGGCGGATGACCCGCGTCGGCGGGGTCGCCCAGTCCTGGCTGACCCGGCTCGCCCCCGCGAGCGGCAACCGCGACGAGCGCTTCGACCCGCGGCTGAACGGGCCCGTCTTCGCGCTGGGCGTGGACACCGCCACCCGCCGCGTCTGGGTGGGCGGCGCCTTCGAGCGCGTGCAGGGCAAGGCCCGCGACAGCATCGTGGCCCTCGACCTCGACAGCGGTCGCACCCGCGGTCGCCAGCTCGCCCGCACCGGCGGCGACGTCTTGTCCCTGCAGGTGGCCTCGAAGGGGCGCCGGATCGTGCTGGCCGACAACTTCAACGTGCTCTGCTCGTGGTCGGTGCGGACCGGGCAACGACAGTGGCGGGTCCCGGCCGGCGGCGACGTCCAGGCGGTCCGGGTGCACAAGAACCTGGCCTACTTCGGCGTCCACGGCGGGTACGGCGGCCGCTCGCGCGCCAAGCTCCTGGCGGCCGACCTCGGGACCGGCCGGGTGCTGTCCTGGCGGCCCGCGGTGCCGGACTTCTGGGGCATCTACGCCCTGGACGTCAGCCCGCGCGGACTGGTCGCCGGCGGGCGGATCACCCGGGTCGCGGGTGTGCCCGCGCGCGGCTGGGTGCGCTTCGTGCGCTGAGGCTCACAGGTAGCCGACGTACGGCGCCGCGATCCGGCCGTTGAACTGGTCGGTCGCGTGGGGCAGCAGCCGGCCGTCCAGGCCCACCTTGCCGCCGATCGCCAGCGGGACGCCGTGCTCGAAGCGCACGTCGCCGACGAATCCGCTGACGTGGCTGGCGAACGAGCGGGCGCCGTCCTCGCCGGTCAGCTCGGTCACGTGCACGGCGAGCTCGCCGGCGCTCAGCTCGCAGCGCAGGTGATACCAGCGCCCCGGGACCACGCGCTCGCTGGCGTGCACGATCAGGGTGTCCTCGGAGCCGGTGACCGTGCACCCGGGTCGACGCTGGTCGAGCTCGGCCTTGAAGAAGCCGGCGTCGTTGGACAGGCCGCGCTGCACGAGGTTGTCGCCGTTGTCGACGGCACTGGTGCCGGTGGAGCGGTCCACCCGGAAGTCCGTGCCCCAGGTGAACGGCCGGGTCCCGGGCTCGAGCAGGTCGCGCGCCCCGACGGGGGCGACGGTGAGCGCCGCGCGAGGGTAGGGGCCGGGGTCGGGGGCGAAGGCGGGCAGACGCAGCGCCCGGTCGCCCACGGGGCTGGTGCCGCGCACGACGATCCGCCCGCCGTCGAGGGACAGGGCACCCACCCGCACCTCCGCGGAGCCGAGCTGTCGTGGCCGGCCGGCACCGTCGACGCCGAGCAGGACGACGGCGTCCGCGGGGGCGCTCGCACGGTGGTCGACCCGCTCGGTGGCCGGGCGGCTGGCGGGGTCGGGAACCACGAGGGGGGCACCGCAGGCGGACGCCGTCAGCACGCCGAGGAGGGCGGCGCCGGGCAGAACCCGGGCCGGTGCGGTCCGGCCGCGCGCGGTGCTCACGCGGAGGTCCGCTCGGCCGCGCGGTCCGACTCACGGGGGAGCAGCCGTCGGGCACCGCCGAGCAGGGCGGCGAGCTCGTCGGGCCGGACCCAGTCGTCCTCCCAGCGCTCCGTGCCCGTCGGCGGGTCGACGGGGTCGCCGACGCCGAGGGCGAGGCCGAGCGCGCGCTCGGCGATGCTCAGCGCCCACAGCGCGGCGACGGCGCCGTCGCAGGAGCGGGGCAGGGCGGCGGCGCGCAGCATCGGCGCGGCGTCGGCGAGCACCGCGGCGGGGGTCGAGGCACCGAGGCGCTCGCCGCGCTCCCGGCGTACGGCGGAGTGCCAGTGCAGGGCGTCGAGCCCGGCCACGGCGTCGGGCTCGCTGGACTCCCAGTCCCAGCACCACAGGGTGCCGGCGCCGTCGCGGGCGACGTTCCACGGGGTCAGGTCGCCGTGCCACCGGGTGGCGACCGGGACCGGTGTGGGCACCGCGGCGAGGGCGTCGCCCAGCTCGCGGGCCTGGGCGACGAGCGGCGCGGTGCCGGGGGCGGGCGCCAGGGCGGCCAGGCGCTCGCGTACGGCGCGGAGCTGGCCGGTCCTCGCCATCGGCGCGACCCGGTCGCGCGGGCACAGCGTGGCCAGCTCCTCGGGCGTGGGCGCGGCGACCGTGCCGCGCAGCCCCCGGACGTCCAGCGGCAGTGGCGTGGTCACGACGTAGGGGTGCTTGCCGAGGGTCCCCGTGGCGAGCGGGCGGGGCACCCGGACCCGCCCGGAGTGCGGGCCCTGCTCGAGGGCCGCGCTCTCGGCGAGGATGCCGGCGGTGCTGGCGCCGTCCCAGCCGAGCTTGGCGAAGCCCTGGGGTCGTCCGTCGGGATCGACGAGCTGGAGCGTCGCCTTGCGGTTGGCGCCGGTGCGCACCCCCACCGAGGCGAGCAGGGGGCCGGTGCCGAGGATCCGCTCGAGGGCACCGAGGGGGAGCTCGTCGGGGGCCGCGTCGTCGGGGACCTGCACCGAGAGCCGGGGGAACGGCATCCGCACCCGGGCCGTCACCGCGCCGCCGAGCACCGAGCGCTGCATGGCCGTCGCGCCCGAGCGCAGTCCCCGGTAGTTCAGCAGCGCGCCGCGCAGGGCGGCGCTCGGCACGTCGGGGACCAGGATGGTCGCGCGCGAGATCGACGGGACCACGAGGTAGTGCTCCGCCTCGCGCCAGCCCGGTGCGGGCGCGCGGCGCGAGAGGCGCAGCCGGCCGGCGCGCAGGGCCGTGCCCCACAGCTGCTCGGCGAGGTGGGCGAGGGGTCCGTCGAGCTCGGGGGCGAGCGGTGCGGTGCCGGAGGGTGCTGAGGGGTGGCGGGGGCCGAGGGGGCCGAGGGGGGAGGCGGGCCGGATCACGAGGGAGGTCTCCCGAGGGGCGAGGCGTGCGTGGGCCCTCAGGCTCCTCGGGCCGGCGCCCGCGGCGGGCCGCGTCCGCCCCGACGTACCCAATTGGGGGGAGTGCGGCCGGGCTGCTCCGAGGCACCCGCGCGCGCCGCGACACAGTGGCCCGGCGACCCACCGGGGAGGTCGCGCGAAGGGACGTGGGCGATGAGTACGACGCCGCTCCGGGCCGGTGAGGCCTCGGCGGAGCGGGCGGGGGAGCTGCGCTCGACCGCCCGCGGGGGCGCGCTGAGCCTGGCCGGGTCGCTGTTCGGGACCGCGATGGGCTTCGTCCTGGTGCTGGTCCTCGCCCGCCAGTTCGGGCCCGCCGGCTCCGGCCTCGTCCTGCAGGCGATGGGCGTGTTCATGATCTGCCTGAGCCTCGCCCGGCTCGGCACCGACACCACCGCGGTCTGGCTGGTGCCCCGGCTGCGCCACGAGCAGCCGGGCCAGGTCCGGGCCGCGTGCCTGCTGCTGGTCGGCCTTGCCGGCGGCACCGGCCTGGCGCTGTGGGGCGGGTGGCTGCTGCTGCGCCCGGCGCTGGCCGGGCAGGGCATCGACGTCGTCGACTCCGGCGCGCTCGGCGCCGTGCTGGGCGGTGTCCCGCTGGCCGCGGTGATGCTGGCCGCGCTGGCCGCGACCCGCGCCTTCGGCGGGGTGGTGCCCTACACGCTCGTGGGCAATGTGGCCGTGCCGCTGGCCCGCCCGCTCGCGGTGCTCGCCGGCACCGCCGCAGGGGGCGCCGTCGTCACCGCGGGGGTGGCGTGGACGGCCCCGCTGCTTCCCGGCGCGCTGGTCGCCCTGTGGGTGCTGCACCGCCAGGTCACCCGCTTCGAGCGCGCGCACGCGCTCCCGGTGGTCCGCGTGGCCGACCGGGCCCTGCGACGCCGGGCCCTCGGGTTCGCGCTGCCGCGCACGCTCTCGGCCGGGCTGGAGGAGTCGCTGGTCTGGCTCGACGTGATCCTGGTCGGCCTGATCGCCGGTCCCGCCGCCGCGGGGGTGTACGGCGCCGCGACCCGCTTCGTGAGCGCCGGCTCGGCCCTGCTCCAGGCGATGCGGATCGTGGTCGCACCGCGGTTCAGCGCGCTGCTCGCGCAGGGCCGGCGCCGCGACGTGCAGCACCTCTACGACGTGACCGGCGGCTGGATCGTGCTGGCCGGGACCCCCGTCTACGTCCTGCTCGCGGTGCACGCCGGCACCGTGCTCGGGCTGCTGGGCGACGGCTTCGACAGCGGGCAGGGCGCGGTCGTCGCGCTCTGCGTCGGCGGGGTCGGGATGCTGGTGGGCGGCAACGTGCAGTCGCTGCTGCTGATGTCGGGGCACAGCGGCTGGGCCGCGGCGAACAAGGGCGTCGTGCTCGCGGTGAACGTCGCGGCCAACCTCGCGCTGATCGCGCCGTACGGCATCACCGGCGCGGCGATCGGCTGGGCCGCCTGCGCCTGGCTGGACACGCTGCTCGCGGTGGTGCAGGTGCGGCGCTTCACCGGGGTCCGGCCCGCGGTGCGGAGCCTGGGTCGCTGCCTGCTCGCCGTGCTGGCCTGCGCCGGCACGGTCGCGTGGCTGGCGCGCGCGTGGCTCGGGGAGGGCGTCGTCGCCCTGGCCGTCTCGGTCGTGGTGAGCGCGCTCGCCGTGGGCGGGTACGCCGTCGCCGACCGTCGCCGGCTGCACACCGCGGAGCTGGCGGCGCTGCTGCCGGGACGCCGGTGACCCGCCCCGTCGGCACCGCAGCGGGCGCCGGGGCGGGTCACCGGTGCCGGCTCAGTCGGGGACCCAGGTCCGGATGTAGTCCACGGCCATGGTGCTCCGGGACCAGTCCGTGCTGGCGTCGGGCAGACCGCCCCAGCTGCCGCCGACCTGCATGTTGATGCGCAGGTTCCAGCGCTTGCCGGCCTCGTAGTAGCGGTCGAACCACCCCGGGTCGCCGCTGCGCCAGCTGGCGGTGATGACCCCGTCGACCTTCATCACGATCCGGTTCGGGGTCTTCTCCACCAGGTAGGTGTGCCACCCGGTGCCCGTCGGGTCGCCGAGACGCGAGTACGGGAAGGTCAGCGCGGACTGGCGGTGGCCCGCGCCGTACCCGGTGTGGATCGTCTGGTGGACCAGGGGACGGTCGCGCTCGCGGCCGAAGGTCTCGATCAGGTCGATCTCACCGCTGGAGCCGTTGCTGGGGCGAAACCAGAGCGGCGCGGCCCACAGGCCCCGCTCCATCGGCACCCGGGCCCGGACCTCGGCGCGGAAGTGGTCGGGCAGGGAGTACTTGCGGTTGCTGTCGACGTAGCCGGAGGTGTAGCGGCGCCCGCCCGCGCTCTCCAGTCGGCCGGCGATCTCCAGGGCCCCGTCGCGGACGCGGGTGTTGGCGGCGAGCAGGTAGCTCTGCTCGTTGCTGTTGTAGGTGCGGTCGCGGACGTTCCACCGGGCCGGGTCGAGGGTGTTGAACTCCTCCTCGAGGTCGAGCCTCCAGCCCTCGACCTCGGGGGCGCTCCGGCTGGTCGCCCGGTCGGCCCCGCTCAGGGAGGCGGGCACCGGGACGCGGTACACGGGGCTGTGGGCACCCTCGCTCCCGACGACCAGGGAGCGCCGCCCGCGCCGGATCTCGAGGGACTCGCCCTGGGGCCGTTCGGGGAGGGTGATGGGGGTGCCGCTCCCGCCGACGGTGCGGTAGCCGTAGGCGTCGCCCTCGGTGCCGAGCACCAGGAAGCGGCCGTCGGAGGAGAAGGCGCCGGACGTCACCCCGGCCGGGGCGTCGGCGACGCGGGTGAGCAGGTTGACGCGGTCGGCGCGCAGCCGGCGCGGGGCGCGGTAGACGGCCCCGCCGTCCTCGGACTTGGTCACCAGCAGGACCCGGCCGCTGGTCGGTCGCACCAGCAGGGTCTCGGCGTCGTGCGGGCCGTCGGGGTAGGCGAGGCGGAACCGGGTGGCCCGGGCGGCGCCCGAGGCGACCTCGCGCGGCTCGCGCACGCGGTAGACGCTGACGTGCTCGCGCAGGCGGTCGTTGTCGCCGATGTCGCCGGCCCACAGGGTGTGGCGTGGGCCGGCCGCCACGTCCTCCCAGTCCAGGGCCGTGGCGTTGGTGAGGCGCAGGACGGCCCGCGTGCGTCCGCGCGGCCCGACGGCGAAGAGCCGGGCCCCGTCGCCGCTGTCGTTGTGGGTCCACAGCAGGGAGCGCGGGTAGGTGCTGCGGGCGAGGCCGCTGGACTCCTCGATCCGCGTGTCGTGCAGGCGGCGCTCGAGCGAGCCGCCCGTGGTCTGCGCTGCCGCCGTGGGGGCCGACTCAGGCGACGGGGCCGCTGCCACGGGGCTGAGCAGCGGGCCGCCCGCGACGACGACGGCCAGCGGCGCAGCGAGCGCGCCGACGCCCCGCAGGGAGCGGGAGCGTCGGCGACCGCGGGGTTGGTACGGGTCGGGAGGGCCGGCGACAGGGGCCGGGCCGGGGCCGGGGGCGGGGGTGTGGTGGTCCATGCAGTCGTGCTCCTCTGACAGACGCGTCCCGAGCCGGCGGCACGGTGCCGGGGTCCGTCCTCCCTGCCGGCGGGCTGCCGGGCCCCTGGCGGTGTGCTGCCGAGGGGTGTCAGGGAGGCGAGGGGAGTGACGCGGTCCTGCCGTGGTGTCGGAGGGTGGGCGGGGGCGGAGCTCCTGACCAGGGCTGGGCAGGGTCGGGACAGAGCACGGACCGCCCCGAGCGGCGGTCCGGTCTCGGACGCTAGTGCCGTTTCGCGACCCCGCCGGGGCGCTGGCGGGCTATCTTCCGCGCGACCCGGGCGTGACCGCGTGCGCTCAGCAGGAGGTCTCGCGCAGCCCGTCGTCGGTCTCGACGTACTCCTCGCCGGTGCGCGGGCAGCGCCAGGCGCCGGGTCTCGTCTCCTCCAGCGGCGCGCCGGCGCGCCCCACCCACGCGATGCGGCGGGCGGGGACACCGGCGACGAGCGCGAAGTCGGGGACGTCGCGGGTGACCACGGCGCCGGCGGCGACCATCGACCACCGACCGAGGGTCACCGGCGCGATGCACACGGCGCGGGCGCCGACGCTGGCCCCGGTGCGCGCCACGACACCGACGACGTCCCAGTCCGCCGCGGTCTTCAGGCGCCCGTCCGGGGTCACGGCCCGCGGGAGGAGGTCGTTGGTGAAGACCGCGGCCGGACCGATGAACACCCCGTCCTCGAGGCGCGCCGGCTCGTAGACCAGCGCGGCGTTCTGCACCTTGCAGCGCGCCCCCATCACGACCCCGGGGCCGAGGTAGGCGCCGCGTCCGATGGAGCACTCCGGCCCCACCTCGGCGTGCTCGCGGACCTGGGCGAGGTGCCAGATCCGGGAACCCGCGCCGACCCGCGCGCGCGGGTCCACGTCGGCGGACCCGGCGATCGTGGGCCCGGGGCCCGGCGTCTCGGCGGGGGGCGGCTCCGCGACGGTGCGGTCGGAGCCCTGGGCGGCGGTGGTGTCGGTCATCGTGCTCCTCGCTCGGGTCCCGCGAGCGTGCGACCGGGCGGGAGCCCGGCGCCCGGGTGCACGGCGGGCATACCCAGTACTGGGCACCCCGGCCCGCCGCCGACGGCCCCGGCGCCGCGCCGGGTTCCCTCAAATGAGGGAACGCTCATGTCGCCGAGGAGGGCCCGGCGGGGGCCGCGGTGATGCTGTGCGCGCCCGGCACGCCGACGTGTCCGGGGACGGGCTCGGGATCCCGTCCGATCGACCCAGCGCCGACCGAGGTGATGTGTGAGGTGAGCGATCTCGCGAGCCGACCGACCGTACGACCCGACCAGCGCCCGATCACGAACCGGGGCCGTCGGCCACGCGGAGAGCCCATGGACCGCCCGGTCCGGCTCCTGGTGGCCTCCGAGCTGCCGCTCGTGGCCGAGGCGATCCGGGCGGCGCTCAGGGGCCGCGGGTTCGTCGCGATGGTGCTGCACGTGCGCCTCGGCGGGGTCTTCGCCGCCCAGGAGCGGGCCGTGCGCCGCTTCGCCCCCGACCTGCTGCTGGTCGCCAGCGAGCTGGTCCGGCCGCTGCGCCTGCACGACGTCCGGGAGCTGGTGCACGAGCTGGCCCTGCCCTGTGTGGTCCTCACCGAACGGGAGCCGGGGCCGGTGTGGGGCGCGATGCTCGACAGCGGCGCCGACGAGGTGATCCCCACCTCGGCGGCGCTCGACGAGGTCGAGACGATCCTGCGCCGGGTCCTGGCGGGCGAGGGACTGATGGCGCAGGCCACCCGCGAGCAGCTGCTGCGTGCCTGGCGGATCACCGAGCGCGAGAGCGCCGAGCTAAACCGCCGGATCGCGGCGCTCACCCCGCGCGAGCTGGAGACCATCCAGCTGCTGCACGCCGGTCGCACCGTGCTCGAGATCGCCGACCTGTGCCGGGTCGCCGACGGCACGGTGCGCAGCCACGTGCGCTCGATCCTGCGCAAGCTGGCGGTCAACTCCCAGCTCGCCGCCGTCGCGACCTACACCCGCTTCCTCAGCCTCGACCGGAGCAGTTGACCCGGCGCCGCGGGGCATGCGTGCCCGATTTTGAGGGAGTACGCCAGGAGTCCGCCCACGCTCGACCAGGTGGGGCCCAGAGTGCGGGCAGCGGCACAAGGGACGGGCCGGCTCGGGGCCCGTGCCATCCCAGGACGAGTGCCGACGGCAGCCGACCAGGGCAGGTACGACGTGAGACCCAGCGAGCGACGCGAGCAGACCGGCCACCCCCGTCGAGGACGGCGGAGCCGGGGTATGGGCCTGCTTCTGGTCCTGGGCGTGACCGCCGGCGCGGCGGTCCTCGCCCCGGCCGGTGCCCAGGGAACCGCATCCCCCGTCATCGCGCCGGGGTCCGCAGCCCCTGCCGTCGGCCTGTCTGCGGTCAGCCCGGCCGCGGCGGCCGCGAGCGCCGTCACGGATCCGTGCGGCCCGGCGGGCAACGAGATCACCTGCGAGAACAGCCGCCCTGGCACGCCGCCGGCGGTGTGGGACGACATGTGGGGGGCCGGCAGCAGCACCATCCAGGGCTTCTCCACCGAGATCAGCGTCGACGTGGGGGAGCAGGTCGACTTCAAGATCGACACCGCGGCGGCCGACTACGACATCACCATCTACCGCACCGGCTACTACGGCGGTGACGGGGCGCGCCGGATCGACTCCGTCACTCCCTCCGCCACGTTGCCGCAGCACCAGCCCGAGTGCATCAGCGAGGCCAGCACCGAGCTCTACGACTGCGGCAACTGGGGGGTCTCGGCCTCCTGGCAGGTGCCCGAGGACGCCGTCTCCGGGGTCTACCTCGCCCACCTGGAGATCCCCGCCACCGGCGCGGCGAGCCACATCACCTTCGTGGTGCGCGACGAGGCCAGCGACGCCGACATCGCCTTCCAGACCTCCGACCCCACCTGGGTGGCCTACAACGACTACGGCGGGTCGAACTTCTACTGGGGCGGGGCCCGGGGGCGGGCGCTGAAGCTGAGCTACAACCGGCCGATGCTGACCCGCGGCGGCACGGGGGGACGCGACTTCTACTTCGCCAACGAGTACCCGCTGGTCCGCTTCCTGGAGCGCAACGGCTACGACGTGAGCTACCTCGCCGGGGTCGACACCGACCGGCGCGGGCACCTGCTCGCGAACCACGACGTCTTCCTCTCCGTCGGGCACGACGAGTACTGGAGCGGTGCCCAGCGGGCCAACGTCGAGGCCGCTCGCGACGCCGGCATGCACCTGCAGTTCCTCAGTGGCAACGAGGTCTACTGGCGCACCCGCTACGAGGCGTCCGCGGACGCCTCGCACACGCCGTACCGCACCCTGGTCTCCTACAAGGAAACCTGGGACCGGGCGAAGATCGACCCGGCGCCGGAGTGGACGGGGACCTGGCGCGACCCGCGCTACGCGCCGGCCTCGCAGGGCGCGGGGCGACCGGAGAACGAGCTCATCGGGACGCTCTACCAGGTCAACCACGTCGACCTCGCGCTCACGGTGGGCGCGCAGGAGGGCCGCTCCCGGCTGTGGCGCCACACCTCGCTCGCGACCCTGCCCGCGGGCGGGCAGGCGACGCTCGCCCCCCACACGGTCGGGTACGAGTCCAACGAGGACATCGACAACGGCTTCCGCCCGCCCGGGCTGGTGCGGCTCTCGACGACGACGGGGCCGACGCAGGAGTACCTCACCGACTTCGGCAACACCGTCGCCCCGGGCACGACCACCCACCACCTCACGATGTACCGCGCGCCCAGCGGCTCACTGGTGTTCAGTGCGGGCAGCGTCCAGTGGACCTGGGGCCTCGACGAGCGCCACGACAGTCCCTTCGCCCCGGAGCCCGCGGACCCACGGATGCAGCAGGCGCAGGTCAACCTGCTCGCCGACATGGGCGCCCAGCCGCGCACCCTCGCGTCCCATCTCACCGCGACCACCGCGTCCACCGACCGGACCGGGCCGACGGTCACCATCACCTCGCCCACGGCCGGCGAGAGCCGGGCCAACGGCGCCCGGCTCACCGTCACGGGGACCGCAAGCGACACCGGCGGTGGCCGGGTCGCCGGCGTCGAGGTGAGCGCCGACGACGGGGACACGTGGCACCCGGCGACGGGCACCGACACCTGGACCCACACCTACACCCAGCGCGGGGTCGCCGCGGAGACGATCCGGGTGCGGGCTATGGACGACAGCGCCAACATCGGCCCGGTCGCGACCCGCCAGGTCGCCGTGACCTGCCCGTGCACCGTCCATGGAGCGGACGAGCCTGCGGTCGCGGCCGCCGACGACCCGGCCGCCCGGGAGCTCGGGCTGCGCTTCCGCGTCGACGTCGACGGGTTCCTCACCGGCGTCCGGTTCTTCAAGGGCACCGGCAACACCGGCACCCACGTCGGGTCGATCTGGTCGGCCGCCGGGGAGCGGCTGGCCTCGGCCGCCTTCGGAGGCGAGAGCGCCGGCGGGTGGCAGCGCGTCGACTTCGCCACCCCGGTGCCGGTCCTGGCCGGGGAGTCCTACACCGCCTCCTACACGGCACCGGCCGGTCGCTACGCGATGGAGAGCGAGGCGTTCAGTGCCCGCAGCTGGCGCCGCGGACCCTTCACCGTCCTGGGCGGGTACGGCGCGGCCCCGGCCGGCGTCTTTGGGGCGCCGGGCGTGCTCCCCACCGAGTCCAGCCGCAACACCGGGTACTTCGTCGACCCGGTCTTCAGCCTCACCGACACCTCGCCGCTGACGGTGCTCGAGCGCCACCCGCGCCCGGACGCCTCCAGCGTGCCCAGCACCGCCGTGGTCCGGGCCCGCTTCTCCAAGCCCGTCGGCGCCGCCAGCGTGCGCTTGGGGCTCGTTGACGCCAACGGCGACGCGGTGCCCGGCGCCACGGCGTACGACGCGGGGAGCCGGACCGCCACCTTCACCCCGGCGCAGCCGCTCGCCGGGGGCGTGCGGCACACCGCGACGGTGCAGGCCACCGACGCCGCGGGACAGCAGGTCACCGGGACCCGGCAGTGGTCCTTCACCACCGCGGTGCCGCAGGGCCCGGTGGGGGTGTGCCCCTGCTCGCTGTTCGCCGACGACCTCGCCCCGGCCCTACCCGACTCGGGGGACACCTCCCCGGTGAGCGTCGGGGTGCGCTTCCGCAGCGACGTGGCCGGCATCGTCACCGGCATCCGCATGTACCGGGCGGCCAGCAACCCCGGCCCGCACCGGGCGACGCTGTGGTCGGCGGACGGTACGGTGCTGGCCGAGGGCACCCTAGGGACGGAGTCCTCGGAGGGCTGGCAGACGCTCGTCCTCGACGAGCCCGTGCCGATCGTCCCCGGCACCGAGTACGTCGCGTCCTACCGCGCCCCGCAGGGCCGCTACTCCGTGACGCCGGGAGCATTCGCCGCCTCCGACCTCTCCCGCGCGCCGCTGCGCGTCGACGCCCAGTCGGGCAGCTACACCTACGGCACCGGCTTCCCGTCGTCGCGCTCCGCCTCGAGCTACCTCGTCGACGTCGTCTTCGAGCGGGCCGCCGCCGCGATCGCGGTCGAGGCGCAGGACCCGCCCGCGGGCGCGCTCGACGTGCCGCGCACCCAGCCGGTGCGGGTCTGGCTGAGCTCCCCGATCGCGCCGGGCGCGACCCTCGGGGTCTCCGTCGTCGGCTTCCCGGTCCCCGGCACCACCACCCTGGACGGCTCCGGGCGACGCCTCACCTTCGTGCCCGCGTCGCCGTACCCGGCCGGTGCCGTCGTCCGGGTCACCCTGAGCGGGGTGGTCTCGACCGACGGCGCGGTGCTCCCGACCAGGACCTGGTCGTTCAGCACCCGTGAGCCCGGCGTCCGCGACCCACAGACGATCTTCGGTGACGCGGTGCCGGCGGTCCCCGCCGACGACGCCTCGTCGCCGGTGGAGGTCGGCACGGTGTTCTCGCCCGCGCGTGACGGCGAGGTCCGGGCACTGCGGTTCCTCAAGGGGCCGGGCAACACCGGCGCCCACGTCGGCACCTTGTGGAGCGCCGATGGGGACGTGCTCGGGCGGGTCACGTTCACCGGGGAGACCCCGGACGGCTGGCAGCGAGCCGTGCTCGCGAGCCCGGTCGACGTCGTCGCGGGCCGGACCTACGTGGTGTCCTACCTCGCGCCGCACGGTCACTACTCCTACTCCCCGGGCTACTTCGCGAACGGGGTGACCTCGGGCGACCTCCGTGCCCCCGCCGCGGCCAACGGCCGGTTCTTGTACGGCGCGGCCGGTGGGTTCCCGACCTACTCCTACGGCGCGAGCGCGTACTTCGCGGACGTCGAGTATGTCCCCGACGCGGCGTCGCTGAGCATCACCGGCCGGACCCCCGCGCCGGACGCGACGGGGGTGGCGACCACGGTGCGCCCGAGCCTCACCCTCAGCGCGCCGCTGCGCTCGGGAGCCACGCTGCGCCTCAGCGTCGGAGGACACGACCTCGACGCGACGACCAGCCTGACGGCCGACGGCACCCGGCTGGTCGCGACGCCCGTCGACCCGTTGCCGTCCGACACCCTGGTCACGGTCCGTGCCACCGGCGTGGTGTCGACCGACGACGTCGCGCTGCCCACGACGACCTGGAGCTTCCGCACCGAGCCGGCGGCGTACCGGACCACGACCCTGCTGGGCACGTCCACCCCCGCGATCGCGGACGTCGGCGAGAACGACCCCGTCGAGCTCGGTGTGTCCTTCACGCCCGGCGTCGACGGTCACGCCACCGCGATCCGGTTCTTCAAGGGCCCGGGGAACACCGGCACCCACACCGGCACCCTGTGGTCCGCGACCGGCGACCCGCTCGCGTCGGTGGTGTTCACCGATGAGACCGCCACCGGGTGGCAGGTGGCCGAGCTGGCCACGCCGTACCCCCTCGAGGCGGGGACGACGTACGTCGTGTCCTACTTCGCCCCGCGAGGGCACTACGCGGCGACCTCCGGATTCTTCTCGGACGGCTGGACCTCCGGGCCGCTGTCGGTGCCCGCGGGCGGCAACGGGCGCTTCCGCTACGGCTCCGCCGGCGGCTTCCCGGACCTGTCCTGGGGCGCGACGAACTACTTCGTCGACCTGGTCTTCCGCAGTCCCCTCCCGTGATGCGACGGGCTCCCCAAAGTGAGGTATTGGCCGAACGTCTTGCCTCGGCGTCCGGGCCGCCGGTCCTACCAAGGAGGTCGACACAACCGAGTCGGACCGCTGCGGTCCGGCCGACGTCGCGAGGGGGAATGGGCTGATGGCTGAACACGTGGGGTCGGGAGCCGCCGAGGGGGCGGACCGGCCGCGCCTCGGGGTGGCGTTGGTCGGGGCCGGCTACTGGGGGCCGAACCTGTTCCGCAACTTCAGCACCGCTCCGGACTGGGAGGTCCGCGCGGTGTGCGACCTCGACGCCGAGCGCGCCCGCGACCTGGTCGGTCGCCGCGACGAGGTCCAGGTGACGATCGCCCTGGACGACGTGCTGGCGCGCGACGACGTGGACGCCGTGGCCATCGCGACACCGGCCGGCACCCACCACGCGATCGCCACCCGGGCGCTGCGTGCCGGCAAGCACGTGCTGGTTGAGAAGCCGCTGGCCGACAGCGTCCAGCACGGCCGCGAGATGGTCGAGCTGGCCCGGAGCGAGGGGCTCGTGCTGATGGCCGACCACACCTACTGCTACACCCCGGCGGTGCAGAAGATCCGCGAGCTGGTCGCGGAGGGCGCGCTGGGGGAGATCCTCTACATCGACTCGGTGCGCATCAACCTCGGGCTCGTGCAGTCCGACGTCGACGTGTTCTGGGACCTCGCGCCCCACGACCTCTCGATCCTCGACCATGTGCTCCCCGGGGGCCTGCACCCACTCGGGGTCGCCGCGCAGGGCGCCGATCCCGTCGGCGCCGGGACCTCGTGCGTGGGCTACCTCAGCATGCCGCTGGCGAACGGCGCGATGGCGCACGTCCACGTCAACTGGCTCAGCCCGACCAAGATCCGCCAGATGGTGATCGGCGGCAGCGAGCGCACGCTGGTGTGGGACGACCTGAACCCCCAGCAGCGGCTGAGCATCTACGACCGCGGCGTCGACCTGGTCCAGCAGTCGGTGGACAGCGCGGACCGGCGTACCGCCTCGGTGGCCTACCGGCTCGGCGACACCTGGGCCCCGGCCCTGCCCGAGCGCGAGGCACTGGGCGCGATGGTGGCCGAGCTGGCCGCGAGCATCCGGGGCGAGCGGGCGCCCGCCACCGACGGCGCCTCGGGCCTGCGGGTGCTGCAGGTGCTGGAGTCGGCTGCGACCAGCCTGCGCGCCCGCGGGGCGCTGGTCGATGTCGCCGACATCACCCGGCCCGTGGAGATCGTGCGATGAGCGCGCTGACGGGCGCCCGGGTCCTGGTGACCGGAGGCGCCGGCACGATCGGGTCGACCTTGGTCGACCAGCTGCTCGCCGCCGGGGTCGACCACGTCGACGTTCTCGACAACCTGGTGCGCGGTCGCCGTGCCAATCTCGACGGTGCGCTGGCCGATGGTCGCGTGCGCCTCGTCGAGGGCGACGTGCGCGACCGGGACCTGGTCCACGACCTGACCGAGGGCCAGGACCTGGTCTTCCACCAGGCCGCCATCCGGATCACCCAGTGTGCGGAGGAGCCGCGCCTGGCCCTCGAGGTCCTCGTGGACGGCACCTTCAACGTGGTCGAGGCGGCGGCCCGAGCGAAGGTGGCCAAGCTGGTCGCCGCGTCGTCGGCGTCGGTCTACGGCATGGCGGAAGCCTTCCCGACACCCGAGCGTCACCACCACCACGCCAACGACACCTTCTACGGTGCCGCGAAGTCGTTCAACGAGGGGACGCTGCGCAGCTTCCGGGCGATGGAGGGCATCTCCTTCGTGGCGCTGCGCTACTTCAACGTGTACGGCCCGCGCATGGACGTCCACGGCCTGTACACCGAGGTGCTGGTGCGCTGGATGGAGCGGATCGCCGACGGCAATGCGCCGCTGATCTTCGGCGACGGTGCCCAGACCATGGACTTCGTCCACACCCGCGACGTGGCCCGGGCCAACGTCCTGGCCGCCGCCTCGCCGGTGGAGGAGGGGGTCTACAACGTCGCGAGCGGCACGGAGACCAGCCTGCTGGAGCTGGCACACGCGCTGCTGCGGGCCATGGACTCCACGCTGCCGGTCGAGCACGGCCCGGAGCGGGCGGTCAACGGAGTGATACGTCGTCTGGCCGACACCACCGCCGCCGCCGCCGACCTCGGGTTCCACAGCGAGGTCGGGCTCGAGGAGGGTCTGCGCGAGCTGGTCGCCTGGTGGCGCCCGCTGCGCGCCGAGATCGCCGCTGGCCGGGACCTGGCGCTCCAGCGATGAGCGATGTCGTGAGGGACGGGGCACCGGTGACCGCGACCGCACCCGAGGACGCCCCCAGCCGGATCAACGTCATGGTCCCCTGGCTCGGCGAGGAGGAGGTCGCGGCGGTCGCCGAGGTGCTCCGCTCGGGCTGGGTCGCCCAGGGGCCCCGGGTCGCGGCCTTCGAGGAGGCCTTCGCCCGGTCACAGCTGGCCGTCCACGCCCGGGCGGTCTCCAGCTGCACCACTGCGCTGCACCTCGCCCTCGTCGTGGCGGGCGTGGGCCCGGGCGACGAGGTGGTGGTCCCGTCGTTCTCCTTCGTCGCCACCGCCAACGCCGTCGTGCACGCGGGGGGACGACCGGTCTTCGCCGACGTCGACCCCGTCACCGGCAACCTCACCTCCGAGAGCATCGAGCGGGTGCTCACGCCGCGCACCCGGGCCGTGGTCGTGGTCGACCAGGGCGGGGTGCCGGTGGATCTCGACGACATCCGCGCGCGGTGCGACCCGCGCGGGATCGTGGTCGTCGAGGACGCCGCCTGCGGTGCGGGCTCGACCTACCGCGGCCACCCCGTCGGAGCCGGCGCCGAGGTCGCCGCCTGGTCCTTCCACCCGCGCAAGGTGCTGACCACCGGTGAGGGCGGGATGCTCACCACCGAGCACGACGCCTGGGCAGAGCGTGCCCGGCTCCTGCGCGAGCACGCGATGAACGTCTCCGCCGCCGAGCGCCACGCGAGCGTGCTGGCACCGGCCGAGTCCTACCTCGAGGTCGGCTTCAACTACCGGATGACCGATCTCCAGGCCGCGGTGGGGCTGGTCCAGCTGGCCCGCCTCCCGCAGGTCGTGCGCCGGCGCCGCGACCTGGCCGCGCGCTACGCCGCGGCCCTGGCCGACCTGCCCGGGCTGCGGCCCGTCGCGGACCCGTCGTACGGCGAGTCGAACTTCCAGTCCTACTGGGTCGAGGTGCTTCCCGAGCACCCGGTGGACCGTGACGGGCTCCTGGTCGCGCTCGCCGAGGCCGGCGTCTCCGCGCGCCGCGGGATCATGGCGATCCACCGCCAGCCGGCGTACGCCTCGGCCCAAGCGGGTCCGCTGCCGGTCACCGAGCGGCTCACCGACCACACCCTCATCCTCCCGCTGTTCCACCAGCTCACCGAGGGTGAGCAGGACCGGGTGGTCGAGGTGCTGGTGGGGACGACACGATGAGGAACCTGGTGCTCGTCGCCTCCGGGGGCCTGGCGCGAGAGGTGCTCTCGGCGGTCCGTGCTGCAGGCAACCACGGACGGGTGCTGGCGGTCGACGACGACCCCCTGCGGTGGGGGAGGAGCTTCGCAGGGGTCCCGGTCGTCGGAGGCATCGAGCGGGTCGCCGGGCTCCTCGACAGCGAGATCGT
This sequence comes from Nocardioides sp. zg-DK7169, assembly GCF_013155365.1. Taxonomy (GTDB): domain Bacteria; phylum Actinomycetota; class Actinomycetes; order Propionibacteriales; family Nocardioidaceae; genus Nocardioides. Next base: position 101,561 of record NZ_JABJRA010000009.1, on the reverse strand, counting down.
GGTCTGCGCCGGTCGTGGCCGCGCCCGGCGCTCCCTCGTGGAGCGGCTGGCACGGGTCGGGGTCACCTGGGAGCACTACGCACGCATCGTGCACCCCAGCGTGGAGATCCCCGAGAGCTGCGTGGTCGGGCGCGGCAGCATCCTGCTGGCCCACGTGAGCCTCACCAGCGACGTGCGGATCGGGGCGCACGTCGTCGCGATGCCGCAGGTGACGCTGACCCACGACGACGTCGTGGCCGACTACGCGACCCTGTGCGCCGGCGTGAGCCTCGGCGGCAACGTGACGGTGGGCTCGGGCGCCTACCTGGGCATGAACGCCAGTGTCCGGGAGGGCCTGCGGGTCGGCGCCGACACCGTCCTCGGGATGGGGGCGGCCCTGCTGCGTCCGCTGCCGGACGGCGAGACGTGGGCCGGCGTGCCCGCGGCACCCCTCCTCGCATCGCGCCGCGGGCAGCTCGCGCCGCAGCTGACGGCGGAGGCCTGATGCGCTTCCACCGACCCCGTCCGCTGGGTGGCTCGCCGAGCATCTCGGTGATCGTGCCGTGCTACCGCTACGGCCACTTCCTTCCCGATGCCGTGGCCAGCGCGCTGGACCAGCCGGGTGTCGACGTCGAGGTGATCGTCGTCGACGACGCCTCGCCCGACGACAGCGCCGAGGTCGCACACGCCCTGGCTGTCGCGGACCCTCGAGTGCGGGTGCTGGTCCACCCGCACAACCTCGGCCACATCGCGTCCTACAACGACGGGATCGCGCTGGCACGGGGCGACTACATCAGCCTGCTCTCGGCCGACGACCTGCTGACGCCGGGGGCGCTGACCCGCGCGGCGGCGCTCTTCGAGTCCCATCCCCGCGTCGGCCTGGTCTACGGCTACGCGCGCTCCTTCACCGGCGCCGTGCCGGTCGCGGACCCCCAGGTGCGCAACTGGAGCGTCTACCCCGGACGGGAGTGGCTGGGCCTGGCGGCACGACGTGGTCGGTGCTTCATCTCCAGCCCCGAGGCGGTGGTGCGCCGTGAGGTGCTCGCCGAGCGTGGCTACGACCCCCGCCTCCCACACTCGGCCGACTTCGCGCTCTGGCTGCGGGCCGCGGCGCACTGGGACGTCGCCCGCGTCAACGGGCCGGTCCAGGCCTGGTACCGCGTGCACGACGCCAACATGCACCTCACGACGTACGCCGGCTGGCTCACGGACCTCCAGGAACGCCAGCGCACCTTCGAGCTGTTCTTCGCCGAGGAGGTCCTCGACGTGGCGCAGCTGCGGTCCCACCACCGCACCGCCCTGCGGGCGCTGAGCCGCGAGGCGGCGTACCGCGCTCTCGCCGCCCGGCGCGACGGCCGGGAGGCCGACGCCGTGGCCTACCGCCGCTTCGCCGACGGGCTGCGGCCGGCCTCCGAGCAGGACCTGGCCTGGCGCCTCGAGGAGCTGGTGGGCCGCTCGATCGCCACCCCCCTGCCCGGCGCCGCCGCCCTGCGCTTCGCCGGCCGCGCGAGGCACCACCTGCGCTGGCGCTTCGAGCGGCGGTACGGCACATGAGCACCGAGGCGGCGTCGCGCGCCGCGCGGATCGGCCGAGGGCTCGGATGGAGCCTGACCGGCAATGTCGCGCTGCGGTTCGGCAACGTGGCGGTGTCGATCCTGATGGCGCGCCTCATCGCACCCGACGAGCTCGGCGTCTTCGCCGTCGCCCTGACGATCTGGGCGATCCTCGGCACCCTGGCGGAGTTCGGCCTCGGCGCGGACCTCGTGCGGGCGAGCGACCCTGAGCGCCGGGCACCGACGGTCGCCAGCCTCGGTGTCCTGATCAGCGCGATCCTGGCGTTGTCGATGGTGCTGGCCGCCGGCCCGCTGGCGGCGGCGTTCCGCAGTCCCGAGTCGAGGGGCGTGATCGTCGTGATGGCCCTCGGCATCGCGGTCTTCGGGTTCTCCATCGTCCCGGCCGCCCGTCTGCAGCGCGAGTTCCGCCAAGGGACGCTGTTCGCCGTCAACGGCGCCGGGCTGCTCGCCTCGGCGCTGGTGATGACCACCCTCGCCCTGCGCGACGTCGGACCCGCCGCGCTGGCTTGGGGACAGGTCGCCAACCAGGTCGTCGTCGTGCTCGGCCTGCACCTGGCCACCCGCAGCCGGCCGCGCTTCGGGCTGGACCGCGAGATCGCGCGGGCCTCGCTCGCGTTCTGCCTGCCGCTGGCGCTGGCCAACCTGGTGTCCTGGGCGCTGCTGAGCATCGACAACCTGATCGTCGCCCGGGTCCTCGGCCCCGGGGAGCTCGGGCTCTACCTGCTGGCCTTCAACGTCTCGTCGTGGCCGATGAGCGCGGTGGGCCAGGCCCTGCGCGTGGTCGCGCTGCCCGGCTTCGCCCAGGTCGCCGACCCGGGGGAGCGCAACCGCGCCCTGCTGCGCAGCGTCGCCCCGGCGGCCGCGGTCGCGGCCCTGATGGGGTTGACCCTGGCCACGCTGGCAGGGCCGCTCGTCGCGGTGCTCTACGGCGAGCGTTGGTCCGGAGCCGCCGCCGCTCTGACAGGGCTCGCCGTCTTCGGTGCCCTGCGGGTGCTGCTCGACCTCGTCGCGACCTTCCTGATCGCCATCGGTGCGACCACTGCCGTGCTCGCCGTCCAGGTGCTGTGGATGGCGGCCCTGGTGCCCGCGATGTACGTCGGGCTGGCCGGCTTCGGGCTCGCAGGCGCCGGCTGGAGCCACGTCGTGGTCACCGTCGCCGTCGTCATCCCGGCGTACGGCGTGTGCCTGCGGCGGGCGGGCGTCGACACCGGCGCGTTCCTGCGCGCGGGGCTGGTGCCGTTGGCGGTCGCCGTTCCTGCGGCGGCGGCGTGCTGGTGGGCCGGTGCCCGTTCGGGCCCGCCGCTGCTGGTGCTGGTGCTCGGCTGCCTCGTCGCCCTCGCGGCGTACGCGCTCCCGCTCGGCTCGTGGTGGCTGCGTCGCATCAATGACCTGCGTCGTCCCGACGCACACCGACCGGACCCCGTCCGGCTGACCAGGGGGAGCACCACATGACCAGCGACCGCAGAGGCTCCGGGGGCGAGCGGGCAGCGGCCCGGGTGCCGCTCCTCGACCTCGCGCTCCAGAACGCCAGGATCCAGTCCGACTCGCACCGGGCGATGCAGGAGGTGCTCGACACCGGCGCCTTCGTGCTCGGCCCGCAGGTCCGCCACTTCGAGGACGCGTACGCCGCGTTCTGCGGCGTCGAGCACGCCGTCGGCGTGGGCAACGGCACCGACGCCCTGCACCTCGCCCTGCGTGCCGTCGGCGTCGGGCCGGGCGACGAGGTCGTCGTGCCCGCCAACACGTTCGTCGCGACCGCGGAGGCCGTGGCCCTCGCCGGCGCCGAGCTGGTGCTGGTCGACTGCGACGAGGACCTGCTGATCGACGTCGAGGCGGTCGCCGCACGGGTCGGGCCGCGCACCCGGGCGGTCGCAGGGGTGGACCTCTACGGCCAGGTAGCGCCGTTCGAGCGGCTGCGCGAGGTGGTCGGTTCCCGGGTGGTCCTCCTGGAGGACGCGGCACAGTCGCAGGGAGCGACCCGGCTCGGGAGGATGGCCGGCTCGTGCGGCGACGTCGCCGCGACCAGCTTCTACCCGGGCAAGAACCTCGGGGCCTTCGGGGACGCGGGCGCCGTCACCACCGACGACCCGCTGGTCGCCCGGCGGCTGCGGGAGCTGCGCAACCACGGTGGCGAGGCCCGCTACCAGCACGACGTCATCGGGACGAACTCGCGGATGGACTCGCTGCAGGCGGCGGTGCTGACCGTGAAGCTCGAGCACCTCAAGGAGTGGAACGCCGAGCGCGACGCGGCCGCGGCCCGCTACGCGGACCTGCTCGCGGACCTGCCCGGGGTACGCCTCCCGAGGGTCGTGCCGGGCAACGAGCACGTCTGGCACCTCTACGTGGTCCGGGTGGCGCAGCGCGATGCCGTCCAGCGCCGCCTCGCCGAGCGCGGCATCGACACCGGCATCCACTACCCCACCCCGGTCCACCTGCTTCCCGCCTTCGCGGGCCTGGGCCTCGCCGCGGGCAGCTTCCCGGTCGCGGAGCGGGCGGCGCGGGAGATCCTGTCCCTGCCGATGTTCCCGGGCATCACCGCCGCCCAGCAGGAGCGGGTCGTCACCGAGCTCGCCGACGCGGTAGATCGCGCCGCGTCGGCCGGAGATCTCGCGAGGGGCTTGTCGTGATGCGGCCGCCCGTGGGCGCGCTTGACCGCGCCCGACAGATCCGCCGGCTGATGGCGACCGAGGGCGGGGAGGGCTTGGCGCGACGGGTCCGTGCGCGTGCAGCCGAGGTCCTGGTCCCCCCGGGGACCACGCCGCTACTTGTCACGGCCGAGGAGGTCGATGCCGCCGAGGACGTGCTGGAAGGTAGGCGCCCGGTGCCGGCGGCACGGGTCCGGCGGCGCGGGGAGCCGCTCGACGTGGCGTGGGTGACATCCCCGCCGGGACCCGGTTCGGGTGGGCACACCACGATGCTCCGCCTGGTGAACGCGCTGGAGAGCGCTGGGCACACTTGCACGCTTTACCTGCGCGACCAGCACGGCTGGGCGTTGCGTCAGCATGAGGCGATCGTCCGCGAGCACTGGCCCGAGGTCCGCGCCGATGTGCGCGACCTCGCCCGAGGCATCGACGACGCGCACGTCGTCGTGGCTACCGGGTGGGAGACGGCGTACGCCGCGCTGGTGTCCCCGGCGCGAGGCGTGCGCTGCTACTTGGTCCAGGACCTGGAGCACCTGTTTCACCCGGCCGGTAGCTCCACCATCCTGGCGGAAGCAACCTACCGTTTTGGCCTGCACGGCATTACCGCCGGCCCCTGGCTCGCTGAGCGGCTGCGCACCGACTACGGAATGGTCAGCGACCACTTCGACTTCGGATGCGACCTCGACACCTACCGGGGGGAGACAGCCCCAACTGGTGACGTACGCCGGCGCACCGGGGTGGCCTATTACTGCCGCCCCGGGACGCCACGTCGCGCGCACGAGATCGCCGTGCTCGCCCTAGCGCGTTTCGCGGGCGAACACCCCGACGTGCCCATCCACTGCTATGGCACCCGGGTGCGGGACCTGCCCTTCGAAGCGCACCAGCACGGGCGCCTCTCGCCTGTCGAGCTTGGGGAACTGTACCGGCGCTGCGCGGCCGGGCTCGTGCTATCGGCGACCAACGTGTCGCTGGTGCCTTGGGAGATGTTGGCCGCGGGTTGCGTACCGGTGGTCAACGACGCGGTGCACAACCGGCTGGTGCTCGACAATGCACACGTCCGCTACACGGCGCCATCGCCGGGTGCGATCGCGCACGCTCTCGGCGAGTTGGTGGATGCACCGCAGGACGCACAACACGCCCGAGCGGTGTCGGCAGCCAGCTCGGTGTCCTCCGTCGATTGGACGGACGCGGGTCGGACGGTGGCGGCGGTATTCGAGCGGCTGGTGCCGCAGGTCGAGCCATCATCCCGCTCGGCGGGCCTCGGTACTGCTCGCCTCGGACGGTCCGCGCAGGACACCACGTACGGAAAGGCGACCTGAGATGTCCGTCATGAACCTCCTGAGCGCGATGGCACGCCGCTGGGTGGTGGTCCTGATCGGCCTGGGCCTCACCGCGGTCGGGTGCTGGCAGGTCGCTCAGCTCGTCGGGACCCAGTACCAGGCCTCGAGCCAGCTGGTGCTGCTGCTGCCTCCGCAGGCGAGCGGGGTGTCCACCCCCACCAACCCGTTCCTCAACATGCAGGCCGGCCAGGTCACGGTGGCCTCGCTGCTCGCGGGCAACGTGTCGACCCCCGACGTGCGCCGGACGCTGGCGGGTGCCGGAGCCGACGCGGAGTACGACGTGGCGCTGGTCCCGGGGGCGGGCCCGATCATGCAGGTCACCTCCACCAGCACCGACGCGGAGAAGGCGGTCGAGACCCGCAACGCGGTGATGAAGGAGATCGACGCGCAGCTCGCCCGGATGCAGGCCCGGGCCAACGTTCCCCCGCGCCAGCTGATCGAGGGCGACCGATCGGGGGTGAGCGACGGCGCCGAGGAGCTCACCGGGAGCCGGATCCGCGCCCTCGGGGGAACCGCGGCCGTCGGGCTGCTCCTCACGCTGCTGGTCGCCCTCGGCCTCGACCGGCTGTGGGGAGGCGGCGGTGGCACCGGGCTGCCCGGCACCCGTGCCGACCGCGGCCGCCGCGGCACCGACCCCGTCGACGGGGCGGGGGTCGATGCCGACGGCGTACCGGACGAGGACGAGCAGGGCGACGCCGCGGCGGCTGGACGCCGGCCGGCGTCGTGGCCGCGCGTCGACGCGGAGGCGCGCAGCCCGGGCGACAAGCGGTCGCGACGGGCGAGCTGACGATGCTCGCCGGGGTACTCGGGCACCTCACCACCCGCGCCCGCGGCGTCGCGAACGCGCCGCTCATCGTCGCCGTCGGCTACGTGGTCCTGCTGCTCTGCGTGCCCTCCCAGCTCGTCCTCGGCCCGCTCGGCGCAGCCGGGTCCCCGGCAAGCCTGTGGGGCATGGCGGCGCTGGTCTGGTGGTGCGCCAGCACGCTGGGCGGGCAGAACGCCACGCGCGGGCTCACCGCGGTCCGCGTGGCGGTCCTGGCGCTGGTCTGCTGCGTCCTCGCCGCCTATGCGAACGGCAACGCCCGCGGTTGGTACGCCCCGCTCACGGTGCGCCAGGAGACCGACGAGCTGTGGACCCTGGCGCCTCAGACGTTGAGCCACGTCGCCGGGATGATGATCAGTGCCGGCGACCGTGGCGTGCTGGCCTTCGCCGCCTGGATCGGGATCGTCCTGGTGGTCGCGGACGGCATCCGCTCCTGGTGCGACCTGGAGCGGCTGGTCACCTGGCTGACCTGGGTGGGCGCGGTGATAGCGGCAGTCGGGCTGCTCCAGTTCATCACCGGCCACAACCTCGCCGGGTCCATCTCGGTGCCCGGCCTGGTGGCCAACAGCGAGATCGGCGGGACGCAGACCCGGTCCATCTTCAACCGGGTCTCCGCCACCGCCGTCCACCCGATCGAGTTCGGGGTCGTGCTGGCCTGCATCTTCCCGCTCGCGCTGCACCGCACGATCCACCAGTGGGGACGTCGCGGCGCCGCGCTGCCGGGCGTATTGATCCTCGTCGGGGCCTGTGTCTCGATCTCGCGCTCGGCGGTCCTGGCCCTCCTGGTCGCGATGCTGGTGCTGTTCCTCGGCTGGCCGGCCAGATGGCGGGTCCGGGCGCTGCTCCTCGCCCCGGTCGCCGTGGTCGCGCTGCGCGTGGCGATCCCGGGGCTGGTCGGCACGATCGTCTCGATGTTCCGCAACCTCTTCGACGATCCCAGCGTCACCGGCCGCACCACGGACTACGACGTCGTCCTCGACCTCTACGCCGACCACTGGCTGATCGGCCGCGGGCTGTTCACCTTCATCCCGCGCTACTACCGGATCCTGGACAACCAGTACCTGATGCTCCTCGTCGAGATCGGGATCCTCGGCCTGCTCGCCGTCCTGGTCTTCCTGGCCGTCGCGTTCCTCAACGGGATCGGCGCGCGCCGGGCCCGGGACCCGCGCGCACGGCACCTGGGGCTCGCCCTGGCCGCCTCGGTGGCCGGGGGCGCGGTGGGCATGTTCACCTTCGACGCGTGGGGGTTCCCGATGGCGGCCGGGATCGGGTTCCTGGTCGCCGGCATGGCGGGAGCGGCACGCCGGCTGGCCCGCGCCGACGGGGTGCCCCCGGTGGGGCGGACGCCGGTCCCAGCGCCGTACCGGGCCTCGGACGAGCCCTCGGACCAGACACCGCACGTGGTGCAGACAGGAGGGCCCGCGGATGTCCGAGGCTGACGAGACCGTGCTGGTCGTGGTGGTGAGCTTCAACAGCGGCCATCTGCTGCCCGGCCTCCTCGCCACCCTGCCCGCGGCGCTGGACCCCGTCCCGTGGCGCCTGGCGGTGGCCGACAACGGCTCCCACGACGACAGCGTCGCGGTGGTGCGGGACCTGGCGCCGGAGGCGGTCGTGGTCGAGATGGGGCGCAACGCCGGCTACGCGGCCGGGATCAACGCGGCCGTGGCGGCCGGCGGCGCATGCACCGCCGTGCTGGTGCTCAACCCCGACGTACGTCTCGACGCCGGGTGCGTGCCGACCCTCCTGACCGCGCTGCGCGAGCCCGAGGTCGGGGTCGCCGTACCCCTGCTGCGCGACGCCGACGGCGTGCGGATCGACTCCCTGCGCCGCGAGCCGTCGGTGCTGCGCGCCTGGGCGGACGCGGTCATCGGTGCCGACCGTGCGGGGAGGCTGGGCGGTCTCGGCGAGACGATCACCGACGAGGCCCGGTACCGCGAGCCCTGCGACACGGCGTGGGCCGAGGGCTCGGTCCAGCTGGTCGACGTGGAGTGCTGGGCCCGGGTCGGGGACTGGGACGAGTCCTACTTCCTGTACTCCGAGGAGACCGACTTCCACCTGCGTGTCGGGGACGCCGGGCAGGTGGTCCGGTTCGTCCCCACCGCCCGCGCCACGCACCTGGAGGGGGACTCGGGGGTCTCGCCGCGGCTGTGGCCGCTGCTCACCGCGAACCGGGTACGTCTTGCCCGTCGACGTCAGGGACTGGCCGCCGCGTGGGCGGTGTGGGCGGCGCTGGTGCTGCGCGAGGCGACCCGTGCCTGCCTGGGCCGGCCCCCGGCCCGGGCCGCGGTGCGGGTGCTGCTGAGCCCCCGCCTGCTGCGCCGGCCCGCGGGGCCGGAGTGGGTGGCCTGAGTCAGCGGAACCGCTTGACCAGCCCCACCAGCTCGCCGCGGGTGCGCGTGGGCAGCGTCGGGGGACGCAGCACCTCCCGTTGAAGGCGCGCGACGGTGTCGTGGTCGCGGACGCTGAACCGCGGCTGCAACCAGGCGTCCCCGCGGGCCCAGCGCCGGTCGCTGGTGTGCACGGTGCCGTAGCCGAGGCGCCGCAGGGTGGCGAGCAGCGCGCGGTCGTAGCGGCCCAGCGGCAGCGCGGCCTCGTCGACGGGCTGCTCCACCAGCTCCGCGAGCTCCTCGCGTGCGTCCTCGAGCTCCGCGTGCGTCGCGGCCGGGTCCAGCCCGCGCCACGGGCGGTGCGCGTGGCCGTGGGTGCCGATCGCCATGCCGGTGTCGCGCAACTCGAGCACCTGCTCGCGGCTGAGACTGCCAGGCTCGTCCAGCCGACCACTCAGCACGAAGAACGTCGCGGTCAGTCCGCGTTCGCGCAGCGCCGGGAGGGCGATCTCGGCGTCGGAGGCGTTGCCGTCGTCGAAGCTGATCCGCACCCGCGGATCGTCGGCGACGGCGTCGAGGATGGCGTGGAAGACGGTGGTCCGCACCCAGTAGTGGGCCTCGCCGATCTCCAGGTCGCGGGCCGGGGTGCCGATCCCGTGGAAGCACAGGTTGATGGTGCGTCGCTCGTCCACGGCTCAGCCCGCCCGAAGGGTGCGCGTCGACTCGTCGCGGCCCCAGGCCGGGGCGGCGCCGCCGCGTTGGTGCCGGGCCTCCAGTGCCGCCCGGGCGCTCAGCGCGACGTAGACCAGCGCGGCCGGTGCCAGCCAGGGCCGCGGGACGACGACGTCGCGCAGCCACGACCACCGGTCGGCGTCCCTCACGGTTCCGGTGCCCTCGGTCTGCACACGGTCGCGCAGCGCCGCGTTGCCGCGGCGCACCCGGGCAAGGCGGCGGCTGAGGTCGGCGGTGCGCAGTGGGGTCTGGACGGTGGTGGTCACCTCGGGGACCTGCACGCGCTCGGACGCGCCGAACAGCGAGTCCAGGAAGAGGTCGTCGGCCACCACCTCGGGGAAGGCATCGAACCGTGCCCGGCCGGCCTGGGAGACCGCGATCATGCCGCGCCCGAACAGACCCTCCTCGAAGGCCGGCAGCCGGCGATGGATGGCTGTGTAGCCGCGGACCGGCCACGGCCGCCCGCGCGTCTCCAGGTGCCGTGCCGGTACGGCGACCAGCGGTGCGCTCGGCCCCTCCAGTGCGGCGCACAGGGCGCGTACCGCGGTGACCGGCACCGCGATGTCAGCGTCGAGGTAGATCCGGGGGAACCCGGTGGCGAGGCGTTCCGCGACGTTCAGGGCATGGGTCTTGCTGGCGCGGGCGACCTCGACCACCGTGACACCGGGGCGCTGCTCGGCGACCTGCACCGTACGGTCGCGGCAGCCGTTGGCAGCGACCACGACGTCCAGCTCGCCCGGGGCGGCGCCGGCGAGCAGGGTGTCGAGGGTGTGGCCGATGACGGCCTCCTCGTCGTGGGCCGCGATGACGACGCTCACAGGACTGACAGCACTCATGCGCCCCACGGTGGCGACCGGGACAGGGGTCATCGGGCCGGGACGGTGAGGCCTCCCCACGATTGGGTACACGCCGCGGCTTCGTCCGAGCGCTCCCCGGGCGTCTCCCTACGTTGAGCGGCATGCTGAAAGAGGGGCTGGAGGGGGCCCACGACGGTGCCCGCAGCCGGGCGCGCGTCGAGCCCATCCACGACGCCGACCTCCCCGAGGTCGGCGCGTTCCTGCACGCCCACCTGGACCCGCGGCTGAGCGCGGCGCAGTGGGCGAGTGCCGCGGTGCCCACCTGGCCGGGCCAGGCGCCCAATCACGGCTTCCTGCTGCGCGTCGGCGACGGTCCCGAGGCGGAGGTGGTCGGCGCCCAGCTGGCCTTCTACGCCGAGCGCCCGGTCGCCGGCAACCCGGTGCGCTTCTGCAACCTCGCAGCGTGGTGCGTGCGCGAGGAGCACCGCAGCCAGGGTCTGCGGCTGCTGCGGGCCGTGCTCGCCCAGCGCGGCCACGTCTTCACCGACCTCTCGCCGAGCGGCAGCGTGGTGGCGCTCAACGAGCGCCTGGGCTTCCGGCACCTCGACACCACCACCGCGCTCGTGGCCAACCTCCCCGGGATCGGCCGGGGCCGGGTGGTCACCGACCTCGACGAGATCGACGCTCGCCTCGAGGGCGAGCAGCAGCGGATCTTCCGCGACCACCGCGGCGCCGCCGGGGCCCACCACGTGCTGGTGCTCGCGGGGGCGGAGCAGTGCTACGTGGTCTACCGCCGCGACCGGCGCCGTGGGCTGCGGCTGTTCGCCACGCTGCTGCACGTCGGCGACCCGGACGTGCTCGCCCGCCACCTGGGGGTGCTGCGCCGCCACCTGCTCGCCCGCGGACTGCCCGTCACGCTGGCCGAGCTGCGCGTGCTCGGCACCCGCCCGGCGGGCTCGGTGCTGCTCGAGCACCCGCGCCCCAAGATGTTCCGCGGTCCCGACGTCCCGGCGTCCGCGGTCGACGACCTCTACAGCGAGCTCACGCTCGTCGCCTGGTGACCGGGCGCCAAGGGAGACCCTCGATGCGAGTACACCTGCACGACCTGCTCGAGGAGCAGGCCGGACGCCGACCGGACGCCCCCGCCCTCACCTCGGGCGAGCAGACCCTCGGCTACGCCGAGCTGGCCGGTCTCGCCCGCGCGGCCGCCGCCGGGATGCGGCGCCTCGGGGTGACCCGCGGCGACCGGGTCGCGATCCTGCTCGACAAGCGTCCCGAGACGGTGGCGGCGATCTTCGCCGCGTCGTACGCCGGCGCGGTGTTCGTCCCCGTCAACCCGCTGCTCAAGGCCGAGCAGGTCGTCCACGTCCTGGCCGACTGCGACGTCCGGCTCCTGGTCACCTCGCCCGCACGGTGGGGTGCGCTCGCCGCGGAGGCGCACCGACTGCCGGCGCTGGAGTCGGTGGTGCTCGTCGGCGGATCCGGCGCCGCCGCCGACGCGCCGACCGTGGCGACCGGCACCTGGGACGCGCTGCTCGCCCGGGACGAGGTGCCCGCGCCGGCGCGCGGCGTCGACTCCGACCTCGCGGCGATCCTCTACACCTCCGGCAGCACGGGACGCCCGAAGGGCGTGGTGCTGAGCCACCGCAACCTCGTCGTCGGCGCGGAGAGCGTGAGCAGCTATCTCGACAACGGCCCCGACGACGTCATCCTCGCGGCGCTGCCGCTGAGCTTCGACGCCGGGCTGAGCCAGGTCACGACGGCGTTCGCGGTCGGCGCCCACGTGGTGCTGGTCAACTACCTGCTGCCGCGCGACGTGGTCCGGCTGTGCGCCCGCCACGGCGTGACCGGGCTGACCTGCGTGCCGCCGCTCTGGCTCCAGCTCGCCGCCGTGGAGTGGCCGCCGGAGGCGACCGGGCTGCGCTACTTCGCCAACACCGGCGGCCGGATGCCGCGCGCGACGCTCGCCCGGCTGCGCGAGCTGTTCCCGCAGGCCGAGCCGTTCTTGATGTACGGCCTCACCGAGGCCTTCCGCTCGACCTACCTCGACCCTGCCGAGGTCGACCGGCGCCCGGACTCGATCGGGCGCGCGGTCCCGGACGCCGAGGTCCTGGTGCTGCGCCCCGACGGCACCCCGGCGGCGCCCGGCGAGGAGGGCGAGCTGGTCCACCGCGGCCCGCTGGTGGCCCAGGGCTACTGGAACGACCCGGAGCGGACCGCCGAGCGGTTCCGGCCCGTGCCCGACGCGCACGCCGCCTGGCGGACCCCGGAGCGTGCGGTGTGGTCCGGCGACGCGGTGGTCGCCGACGAGGAGGGCTACCTCTACTTCGTCGGCCGCTCCGACGACATGATCAAGACCTCCGGCTACCGGGTCAGCCCCAGCGAGGTCGAGGAGGTCGCCCACGAGACCGGGCTGGTCGGCGAGGTCGCCGCGCTCGGGGTGGAGGACGACCGGCTCGGCCAGCGCATCGTGCTGGTGCTCAGCCCGCCCGCGGACCGGCCCGACCCCGCGGCGTACGACACGGGTCCGCTGGTGGCCGAGCTGCGTCGCCGGCTCCCGCTCTTCATGGTGCCCGCGGAGGTGCGCGTCCTGGACACGCTGCCGCGCTCGCCCAACGGCAAGTTCGACCGCGTGCTGCTGCGCAAGGAGGTCTCCTGATGGATGCCGAGGACCACGTCGACCGCTTCGGCACCGTCGGCGGCGAGCTCTGCGTCGGCGGCGTGCCGCTGCGCCGGCTGACCGCGCGCGTCGGCAGCACGCCGTACTTCGCCTACGACCGCGACGCGATCACCGCGCGGGTGCAGCGACTGCGTGCCGCCCTCGGCCCCGAGGTGGAGCTGGGGTACGCAGTCAAGGCCAACCCGATGCCGGCGGTGGTCGCCCACCTCGCCGGGCTGGTCGACTGGCTCGACGTGGCGTCGGCGGGGGAGATGCACGTGGCGCTGGACGCCTCGGGTGCGCCGGCGCGCACCAGCTTCGCCGGGCCGGGCAAGACCGACGCCGAGCTCGAGCAGGCGGTCGCCGCCGGGGTCCTGGTGGAGCTGGAGTCCGCCGGCGAGGCGAACCGGGTGGTCGGCGTCGGCGAGCGCCTCGGCGTGCGCCCGCGGGTCGCGGTGCGGGTCAACCCGGACTTCGTGGTCAAGGGATCGGGCATGCGGATGGGCGGTGGCCCCCAGCAGTTCGGCGTCGACGTCGAGCAGGTGCCCGGCCTGCTGGACCTGCTCGCCGAGCGCGACCTCGGGCTCGAGGGCTTCCACCTCTTCGCCGGTTCGCAGAACCTGCACGCCGAGATCATCGCCGAGGCCCAGCAGCGCACCGTCGAGCTGCTGCTCGCGCTGGCCGACAAGGCCGCCACACCGATCCGCTACGTCAACCTCGGCGGCGGCTTCGGCATCCCCTATTTCGAGAAGGACCGGCCCCTCGACCTGACCGCGGTCGGCGAGCGGCTGCGCGGGCTCGTGGCCGAGCGGGTGCGCCCGGCGCTGCCCGAGGCCCACGTCGTCATCGAGCTCGGCCGGTTCCTGGTCGGCGAGGCGGGGATCTATGTCACCCGCGTGGTGGACCGCAAGGTCTCGCGCGGCACGACGTACCTCGTCGTCGACGGGGGCATGCACCACCAGCTCGCGGCCTCGGGCAACTTCGGCCAGGTGATCCGCCGCAACTACCCGCTGGTCGTCGGCGACCGCCTCGGTGAGGACCGGGGCGAGCGCGCGGACATCGTGGGCTGCCTGTGCACCCCGCTCGACGTCCTCGGCACCGGGGTCGCCGTGCCGGACGCCCGCGTCGGCGACCTCGTCGTGCTGTTCCAGGCCGGTGCCTACGGCCGCAGCGCCAGCCCGCTGGGCTTCCTCGGCCACCCGGCGCCACCCGAGGTGCTCCTCTGAGCGCCGCACCCGTCCACCCGTCCCGTCCGCCCAGGAGAGAGCCATGACCGAGACCGCGCACCCCGACGACACCGCCCCGACGGCCCCCGACAGCTTCGTGCAGGTCCGCAAGGTCCTCGCCAGGACCCTCGGGATCGAGGACCGCGAGGCGGAGCTGCGCCCCGAGACCGAGCTGCTCGGCGAGCTGCCGGAGCTGGACTCGCTGGCCGTCGTCGAGCTGGCCAGCGCGCTGGAGGAGCACTTCGACATCGTCATCGACGACGACGACTTCACCGGCGAGGTGTTCGAGACCCTGGGCTCGCTCGCGGCGTTCGTCTCCGGACGGCGCTGAGCCAGCCTCGACTTGGGGCGTTGCCCGGTGCGGCGTACCCGACTTTGGCTACGACCTGTTCCGCGATGGCCGCGGCATGGGTCATGGTGGCCAATCGGTCCCCCCAACGGAACGGCAACCTCATGTCCCCGTACCGGCTTCGAGCCTGCGCAGCACGCGGTCTCGCCATCGTCGTCATCATCAGCCTCTCGACCCTGTCCCAGGCGTCCGCATCCGAGGGCGCTCCGATCCCCGACCCCGTCGCCGACTCGATCTCGACGAGAGCCGAGACGGGTTTCCCGACGGCACGCACGACGGGAGTTCCGCGGGGATGGGCACCACAGCGCACGGTCTACGGTGACGTCCGAGTCACCGACCCCGGGTCGGAGATCAGCGACGTCCGCATCGTCCGTGGCGACCTGATCATCGATGCGCCCGACGTCACCGTGCGCCGCGTGGAGCTCCGGGGTGGACGGATCGAGAACTTCCCGGGCGCGACCTGCCAGACCGGGCTGGACATCATCGACACCACGGTGCGACCGGCCCGCGGGCAACAGACCTCTGGTGACGTCCCCTCGATCGGAACCGGCGGGTACACCGCAACCGGCGTCAAGATCGTCGGAACGCCGGAAGGCTTCCGGGTCGGCGGCAAGAGTGCGTGCGGAGGAGTCGTGATCCAGCGCTCCTTCGTCCGGGTCGTGTCCCCGGACATCTGCGAGGACTGGCACGGCGACGCGCTCCAGGGCTACGACGGTGGCGACCTGGTGCTTCGCGACAGCGTCCTGAGGCTCGTGGAGCGCGACGGCTGCGGTGGCACCGCGCCGTTCTTCTATCCGGCCGACCAGGGCAACTCGTCGGTGGACATCGACGGTCTCGTCGTGGCCGGCGGCGGCTACGCCTTCCGCCTGGGACAACCCGGGACCGTGCGCCGGCTGTACGTCGAGACCGGGTCCGGGTTCTACGGACCGACGGACGTGACGTGCTCGTTGCTGGGTGCGTGGGAGGCCTCGATCTCGGCGCTGGGAGCCGACGGCCAGCCGACGACGGGGACCGCGCTGCCCTGCACCACGTAGCCGCTCGGCCCCGTCATCCCCTCCGCCGACGTCGACCAGACGGGTAGCACAGACCCCTCCTGAGGGGTGCTCACCACTATTGGTGAAGTGGCACTTCTTCGTCTGAGGCCCGCGAACGGCGTCGTGAGATTGGAGTCATGCCCGCCGTCGCGCATGTCCTCGTCATCGTGCAGAACCTGCCCGTGCCCCTGGACCGTCGGGTCTGGCTGGAGTGCCAGGCCCTGCGGTCCCAGGGGTACGACGTGAGCGTCATCTGCCCGAAGGGTCCGGGTGATCCCGGGCTGGAGGTCATCGACGGGATCCGCATCCACAAGTACCGCCCGGCGCCCCCGGCCGAGGGCGCCCTGGGCTACCTGCTGGAGTTCGTCTACTCCTGGGTGCGCACCGCGTGGTTGAGCGGCCGGGTCTGGCGCCGCCAGCCCTTCGACGTGCTGCAGGCGTGCAACCCGCCCGACACCTACTGGGCGCTCGCGCGGTACTGGAAGCGCCGCGGGGTCCGCTTCGTCTACGACCAGCACGACCTCAACCCCGAGCTGTTCCTGTCCCGGTTCGGGCGGCCCACGGGCCTGTCGGGCCGGGTCCAGCTGGCGGGGCTGCGCTGGCTGGAGCGGATGACCTATCGCACGGCCGACCAGGTCATCTCGACCAACCGCTCCTACCAGGAGGTCGCGCTCACCCGAGGCGGCCTCGACCCCGGACGGGTCACGGTGGTGCGCAGCGGCCCGGACACCGCCGCGATGCGCCCGCTCCTGCCGCCGTCCGACGTGCTGCCGGCGCGGCGCCACTCGCTGGTCTACCTGGGGATCATGGGTCCCCAGGACGGCGTCGACCTGGTGCTCGACGTCGTCGACGAGCTCGTCCGGGTCCGGGGGCGCCGTGACGTCAGCGCGACGCTGCTCGGCTTCGGCGACTGCTACGACGACCTCGTGCGCCGCAGCCACGAGCTGGGCCTCGACGACGTCGTGACGTTCACCGGGCGGGCCGGCCCGGAGATGATCGCCGAGCACCTCAGCGCCGCCACCCTGGGGGTCTGCCCGGACCTGAAGACGCCGCTCAACGACATCTCGACGATGAACAAGACCATGGAGTACATGGCCTACGCGCTGCCCTCGGTCGCGTTCGACCTGGTCGAGACCCGGGTCTCGGGGGAGGACTCCTGCCTCTACGTCCCTTCCGGTGACGTGGCCGCGTTCGCCGACGCCGTCGAGGTGCTCCTCGACGACCCGCTGCGCCGCGAGGCGATGTCGCTGCGGGCCCGGCAGCGGGTGCGCGACGTCCTCGACTGGCGCCCGCAGCGCGAGGCCTACGTCGGGGTCTTCGACCGGCTGGTCGGCCGCGGGGGCGCCACCGCGACGGCGTCCGCGGCGCCGGCGTACGTCCCCGACACCCCGGAGGAGCTCGGCCGCTTCGTGCGCGGCCGCGGCCCCCACCCCACCGTGCGCCGCCAGGCGCTCGGCGCCTGAGGAGGCACTGATGCGGATCTCGGTCATCGGATGCGGCTACCTGGGCGCGGTCCACGCCGCCGGCCTGGCGGCGCTGGGACACGACGTCGTCGGCATCGACGTCGACGCCGAGAAGGTGGCCCGGCTGGCCGCCGGCGAGGCGCCCTTCTACGAGCCCGGGCTGGCCGGGCTGCTGGCCGCGGCGACCGGGTCGCTGCGCTTCACCACCGACCCGGCGGCGGCCGCGGGCTGCACCGTGCACTTCATCTGCGTCGGGACCCCGCAGCGGCCCGGCGAGAACGCCGCGGACGTCAGCCACGTGGAGACCGCGCTGGAGATGCTGATGCCCTGCCTGGACCCCGGCGACGTCGTCGTCGGCAAGTCCACGGTCCCGGTCGGCACCGCCGAGGCGCTGCTCGCCGAGCTCCAGGCCCTCCGTCCCGGGGTGGCGCTGGTGTGGAACCCCGAGTTCCTGCGCGAGGGGCACGCGGTCCACGACACCCTGCACCCCGACCGGCTGGTGCTCGGCCTGGCCGCGGACGGCACCGCCGACCACGCGCGCACCGTCCTGCGGGAGGTCTATGCCCGCCCGATCGCCGAGGGCGCCCCGGTCGTCGAGACCGACCTGGCGACCGCCCAACTGGTCAAGGCTGCCGCCAACTCCTTCCTGGCCACCAAGATCTCCTTCATCAACGCGATGGCCGAGGTCTGCGAGGCCTCCGGCGGCGACGTCGTCCGGCTCGCCGAGGCGATCGGCCACGACGCCCGGATCGGGCATCGGTTCCTCGGCGCCGGCCTCGGCTTCGGCGGCGGTTGCCTGCCCAAGGACATCCGGGGGTTCATGGCCCGGGCCGGCGAGCTGGGCGCCGACCAGGCCCTGGCCTTCCTGGCCGAGGTGGACGCGATCAACCTGCGACGCCGGGTGCGGATGGTCGACCTGGCCCGCGAGGAGTGCGGGGGCTCGATCGTCGGGCGACGCATCGCCATCCTCGGGGCGGCCTTCAAGCCCGAGAGCGACGACGTGCGCGACTCACCAGCCCTCAGCGTCGCGGCCCAGATGTCCCTCCAGGGAGCCGAGGTCGTGGTCACCGACCCGCAGGCGATCGACAACGCGCGCCGCCGGTGGCCCGAGCTCAAGTACGCCTTCACCGCCGAGGAGGCCGCCACCGGCGCCGACCTGGTGCTGCTGCTCACCGAGTGGCGCGAGTACGTCGACCTGGACCCCCACGAGCTCGGCGCCGTCGTGCACCAGCGCCGGGTCCTCGACGGGCGCAACGCCCTCGACCCGGCGCGTTGGCGGGCCGCGGGGTGGGGCTACCGCGCGCTGGGCCGCCCCGCGACGGCTGGAGTGTCGTGATGGCCACGGCGACGGGCGCCTCCCGGCTGCGCGAGCTGATGGTCGACTCACCCGCCTCGGTCGGTGCCCGCCGGCGTGCCCAGCGCTGGGAGTTGTTCGCGCGTCTGTTCCCCGACCTCGACCAGATGTCGGTGCTGGACCTCGGCGGCACCGCCGAGGCCTGGCACCGCGCTCCGGTGCATCCGGCGAGCGTGGTCGTGCTCAACCTCCTCGAGCCCGGCGAGACCACCGAGCCGTGGCTGCGACCGGTCCTCGGCGACGCCTGCACGGCGCGGCGCTCGCTCGCCGCCGCCGAGGCCCCCGCGGCGTACGACCTGGTCTTCTCCAACTCCCTGATCGAGCACGTCGGCGGGCACGCCCAGCGGGCCGCCCTCGCCCGCGAGGTGCACGCGCTGGCGCCGCGACACTGGGTGCAGACGCCCAACCGCTACTTCCCGGTCGAGCCGCACTGGCTGTGCCCGGGGCTGCAGTTCCTGCCGGTCGGTGCACGCGCGCGGGTCGCGGCCGCGTGGCCGCTGGCCCACACGCGTCCCGACTCCCGCGAGGACGCCCTCGCCGAGGTGCAGTGGACCGAGCTGATCGGCCGTGCCGAGATGCGCGCCTACTTCCCGGGCTCCGAGATCCACCAGGAGCGTATGGCCGGGCTCACCAAGTCGCTGATCGCGGTCGCCGCGGCCGCCTGAGGCACCCGGTCGGATCAGCGGACGACGGCGGGCGACCACGCCTGCTCGATCAGCAGGCGGGGCGTGGCCTCGGCGGTGGTGTCCAGCGCCCAGACGTCGGTCACGCCCGGCTCGTCCTCGCGCGGCAGGCCGTAGAGGATCGTGTCGTCGTCGAGCCACGCGGCCTGGTCGTCGACGCCGGGCGGTTGGCCGCCGAGCACCGTCTCCTCGCCGCTGGCGAGGTCGAGCACCGCGAAGGACCACTGCGTCCCCGGCTCCGGGCCGTCGACCTTGTAGACCAGCCGGGTCCCGTCGGGGGAGAGCGCGGGGCACTCGGCGTTCTCGCGCAGGCCGGTCAGGGTGCGTGCCTCGAGGTCGCCGCGCACGAGGTGGGTGCGCCCGCCGGTCGCGGCCGTCGCGTAGAAGGTGCGATCGTCGAGGAAGGTCACCCCCCACAGGTTCCGGTCGGCGGGGCGCACCTCCTCGCCGTCCAGGACGAGGGCGAACCGTTCGAGGTTGCCGTGGCCCTCCCCGCCGACGTCGCGGATCTCGGTGGCGGTGGAGAACCCGGTCTGCAGGTAGGAGTGCCCGCTCACGAACGTCGTGGTCGCGACCAGGCCACCGTCGGGGGAGAGCCGGGTGCGGCTGGGGATCCCGGGCAGCGAGACGGTATGCCGCTCGCGCAGCGCCGCGTCGAGCTCGCGCAGCTCGTGGCGGGTCACCACGCCGCGGACGGTGTGCAGGCAGGAGACGACCTCCCCGACCGCGTCCACCCGGTCGCACGCGACGTCGCTGATCGACCGCTCCCCGCCCGGGTCGGCGAGCGGCACGCCGGCCACCAGGCCGAAGCTGCGGTCGGTCCCGGTGTGACGGAACACGATCCGTGGCCCGTCCGGGAGGCCTGCCCGCGCCGCGACCGCGACGGCGGGCGCCGCGTCGTGGCGCTGGCGGTAGCGCTCCGCGTCGTGCACGAGGTAGGCCGCGCTCGCGCCGCAGACGAGCACCAGCACCCCGGCCATGACCAGGACCCGCCCCCGGAGGCTCACCGGGCCGCCTCCTCGCGGTCCAGGGGCGCGAGCGCCAGGAGCGCGGGCACGAGCACTGCGCCCAGCGCCGTCGCGACCACGAGCAGTGCGGTGCCCGGGCCCAGCCAGAACCACAGCAGCCCGAAGCCGGCCGAGGAGGCCATCCGAGCGACGGCCACCACCGTCTGCGCCGAGGCGATCGCGCTGGCGCGCACGGCCGGCACCACCACTCGTCCCGCGACGGCGGCGAGCACTCCGTCGGTCGCGGCGTAGAAGATCCCGAGCAGCGCCAGGGCGAGCAGGGTGCCGGGCGCGGCGGCGAGCGGCGCACCGGCCGCGACGTACGCCGCGAGCAGCGCGAGGTGACCCAGCACCAGGGTGCGGGCGCGCCCGTACCGGTCGGCCAGGCGTCCCATCGGCAGCGCGAGCAGGAGGTAGGCCACGCTGGTGCCGACGTAGAGCAGCGGGAACCAGTGGGCCGCGAAGCCGCCGCGCTCGAGCAGCGCGAGGTAGACGAACCCGTCCCCGACGCTCAGCAGCCCCA
Source organism: Nocardioides sp. zg-DK7169 (assembly GCF_013155365.1). Classification (GTDB taxonomy): domain Bacteria; phylum Actinomycetota; class Actinomycetes; order Propionibacteriales; family Nocardioidaceae; genus Nocardioides. The sequence goes on along the minus strand of NZ_JABJRA010000009.1, from coordinate 81,049 downwards.
GCACGCCGGCGACCACCAGCAGCCGCACCATCCCGGGCGCCGCGACGTCGCGCCAGCGCGGGCCGTGAGGGACGCTCGGCCGAGCCGGCGCCGAGGCCGGCCGGTCCTCGACGAACAGCCCGAGCAGCACCACCCCGAGCACGGCGAACCCGAGCGAGACCACCATCACCGCGAGGTAGCCGTCGGGGATCCACCACAGGATCGCGAAGGCCAGCACCGGGCCGATCACCGCACCGACGGTGTCCAGGCTGCGGTGCACCCCGAAGGCGTACGCCGTGTGCTGCGGCGCGGTCGCGGCGCTGATCATCGCGTCGCGCGGCGCGCTGCGGATCCCCTTGCCGACCCGGTCCACGGCCACCACGGCGGCGATCGCCGCGACACCGGTGGTCAGCAGGAAGCCCACCCGCGCCACGCAGCTCAGGGCGTAGCCGATCAGCGCCACCCACTTCGGGTGCCCGCTGCGGTCGGCGCTCCAGCCGGCCGCGATGCGCACCAGGGCGCTGACCCCCTGGTAGACCGCGTCGATGAGGCCGTAGGCGAGCGTCGAGACGCCCAGCCCGACGGTCAGGTAGAGCGGCAGGATCGCCGCGACCGACTCCGAGGAGATGTCGGTGAGCAGGCTGACGAGGCCCAGGGTGACGACGACCGGTGCCACCCGTCGTCCGGACGCGGGGGGTGCAGCGGCGGCGGGGTCGCTCCCGGGCGCAGGCGCGCCCTGGCGCAGCGAGACGTACATGTCACGACCGACGGGTGCTGAGGACCGCGAAGACGGCGTAGGTGTCGTCCGCGGGGTCGGCGGTGATCACCACCGAGCTGGTGCGCCACGCGAAGAAGGCGGCCTCGGCGCCGCCGGCGGCGCGGCCCGGCGTCTCCCGGAAGCCCAGCGACGTCAGCCGCAGGCGGTAGAAGGCCAGCACGTCCTCAGGGTCGCGGCCGTGGGCGGTGAAGGTGACCTGCAGGCGCCCGGGGGACGGCGAGACGCTGGAGGTCAGCACCTGGGTGCCCGGGGCCGCGGGCAGCACCCGGCGCGGGTGACTGGCGACGAGCGCGCCGTCGGCGGACTCGGGCTGCTCGACGGTGGGGACGACGGGGAGGCGACCCGGCCCGCGGCTCGCACCGGGGGGCGTCCCGAGTCCGGGGTAGGGATCGTCGTCCGGGGCGGCCTCGATGCCGCCAGGTCCCGGGCTCGACCCGTCGCTCGGCGGCGCCCCGGGCGGGCGCTCGCCGCTCGTGGGGCCGGTCTCGGGACCGCCCGTGGCGGCGCTGGACAGGGAGGCGGCGCTGTCGGGGTCGGGTGCGGAGGAGCCGGTGTCCTCGCCCAGCACCACGACGGCCACGGTGCCGAGGCACAGCACCGTCAGCACGTACAGGACGAGGAAACGGCGACCGAACTGCAGCCTCATCGTTCCTCCTTGCCGGCACTCGCCACCGGAAGCCGCGAATCTAGGAAACGGCTTCGGGCACGCGGAGGGCAACCCGGATCACATACCCAATCCAGGGGAGGCCGGCAGCGGCGGAGGACCGAGCGAGGTGGAGGAGGGGGGGACGACCCACCAGTCATCGGGCTGCCCGCCGGGGGGTCGGACGTACGCACACACCGGTGGGTGGGCTCCCGCAGCGGGGGCGGCAGGGAGCCGTTCTCACCGGTTCGACGACTGATGGGTCGGGGGGTCGCAACCCCGGGCACCACCTTGCGGGACGACGCCGGTCGCTGCATCCCCAAATTGCGGCAGCCGCGGAGCGGGATGTGTCGGAGCCCTTCCGTAGACTCACGAGGTCCCTCCGCGACCTGTCGGCCGGAGGCGCTCGTGCTGCCTGCGGCGCGGGCGACCACCCCACACTCTCCACTCCAGAGGAGTCACGTGAGCCTCAACGGCCTCGCCGATGCCGTTCTCGCCGACCCGACCCTCGCCGGCGCCCTCGCCGACGCCGGACCCGGGCGGGTCAAGGCCCTGGACCTCACCGCCCCCGAGTCGCTGCGCCCGTTCGTGGTCACCGGCCTGGTCCGCGAGGACCGCACGGTGCTCGCGGTGACCGCGACCTCGCGCGAGGCCGAGGACCTGGTCGACGCCCTCGGCTGCTTCCTCGACCCCGCGACGGTGGCCTACTACCCGAGCTGGGAGACGCTCCCGCACGAGCGGTTGAGCCCGCGCAGCGACACGGTCGGGCGCCGCCTCGCGGTCCTGCGCCGGCTGTGCCACCCCGGCGACGACGTGAGCAACGGGCCGCTGAAGGTCGTGGTCGCCCCGGTGCGCTCGGTGCTGCAGCCGCAGGTCAAGGGCCTGGGCGACCTGGCGCCGGTGGAGATCCTCGCCGGCTCCACCGCCTCCCTCGACGACGTCGTCGCCCGGTTGGCCGACGCGGCCTACTCGCGCGTCGACCTGGTCGAGAAGCGCGGTGAGTTCGCGGTTCGCGGCGGCATCGTCGACGTCTTCCCGCCCACCGAGGAGCACCCGCTGCGCGTGGAGTTCTGGGGCGACGAGGTCGAGGAGATCCGCGCCTTCTCCGTCGCCGACCAGCGCACCCTGGAGAAGGTCGAGCGGCTCTGGGCGCCGCCGTGCCGCGAGCTGCTGCTGACCGAGGAGGTCCGCGCCCGCGCCGCCGAGCTGGGGCGCAGCCACCCGCAGCTGCTCGAGCTCACCGACAAGATCGCCGCCGGCATCGCCGTGGACGGGATGGAGTCGCTCGCCCCGGTGCTGGTCGACGAGATGGAGCTGCTGGTCGACCTGCTCCCCGAGCGCACCCACGTGCTGGTCCTCGACCCCGAGCGGGTCCGCACCCGCGCCCAGGACCTGGTCGCCACCAGCGAGGAGTTCCTCGGCGCCAGCTGGGCCGCGGCCGCGAGCGGCGGCACCGCCCCGATCGACCTCGGCGCCGCGTCGTACCGCTCGGTGGGCGACGTGCGCGACCACGCCCTCGACCTCGGGCTGCCCTGGTGGACGCTGAGCCCGTTCGGCCTCGACGACCAGCAGGCCGCGCCGGTCGGGTCCTCCGCGGAGGACGCCGGCGTGCCGAGCCGCGGGCTGCCGATGCGCCCGGTCGACGCCTACCGCGGCGACACCGAGCGTGCGACGCGCGACCTGCAGCGCTGGACCGACGACGGGTACCGCGCCGTGCTCGTGTACGCCGGGCCGGGTCCGGCCGAGCGAGCCGTGGAGGTGCTCACCGAGCGCGACGTCTCCGCGCGCTACCTCGAGGGCATCGAGACCGGCGAGGAGCTGCTGCCGACGACGGTGTCGGTCACCGTCGGCGGGCTGGCGCACGGCTTCGTCGACGACACCAACCGGCTGGTGCTTCTCACCGGCGACGACGTGTCGGGGCAGAAGAGCTCCACGCGCGACATGCGCAAGATGCCGGTGCGCCGGCGCAAGCAGATCGACCCCCTCGAGCTCAAGACCGGCGACTACGTCGTCCACGAGCAGCACGGCGTGGGCCGCTTCGTGGAGATGAAGCAGCGCGAGGCCGGCGGCGCGGTGCGCGAGTACCTCGTGCTCGAGTACGGCGCCTCCAAGCGCGGCGCCCCGCCGGACCGGCTCTACGTCCCGGCCGACGCGCTGGACCAGGTGACCCGCTACGTCGGCGGGGAGCAGCCCAGCCTGGACCGCCTCGGCGGTGCGGACTGGACCAAGCGCAAGAACCGCGCCCGCAAGGCGGTGCGCGAGATCGCCGCCGAGCTGATCAAGCTCTACGCCGCCCGCCAGGCGACCAAGGGCTACGCCTTCGGCCCGGACACCCCGTGGCAGCGCGAGCTCGAGGACGCCTTCCCCTTCACCGAGACCCCCGACCAGCTCAGCACGGTCGAGGAGGTCAAGGCCGACATGCGCCAGACGGTCCCGATGGACCGACTGATCTGCGGCGACGTGGGCTACGGCAAGACCGAGATCGCGGTGCGCGCGGCGTTCAAGGCGGTGCAGGACGGCAAGCAGGTCGCCGTGCTGGTGCCGACGACGCTGCTGGTCACCCAGCACCTCTCGACGTTCGCCGAGCGGATGAGCAACTTCCCGGTCAACCTCAAGGCGCTCTCGCGGTTCCAGAGCGACAAGGAGGCCAAGGAGGTCATGGCCGGGCTCGCCGACGGCACCGTCGACATCGTCGTGGGCACCCACCGGCTGCTGAACCCCGACATCCGGTTCAAGGACCTCGGGTTGATCATTGTCGACGAGGAGCAGCGCTTCGGTGTCGAGCACAAGGAGCAGATGAAGCGGCTGCGCACCTCCGTCGACGTGCTGTCGATGTCCGCGACGCCGATCCCGCGCACCCTGGAGATGGCGATCACCGGCATCCGCGAGATGTCCACCATCGCCACGCCGCCGGAGGAGCGGCACCCGGTGCTGACCTACGTCGGGCCCTACGAGGACCGTCAGGTGGTCGCCGCGCTGCGCCGCGAGCTGCTGCGCGACGGCCAGGTCTTCTACATCCACAACCGGGTGAACTCCATCGAGAAGGCCGCCGCGCGGCTGCGCGAGCTGGTCCCCGAGGCACGGGTAGCCACCGCCCACGGCCAGATGGGGGAGAAGCAGCTCGAGCAGGTCATGCTCGACTTCTGGGAGAAGCGCTTCGACGTGCTGGTCTGCACGACCCTGGTCGAGTCGGGCCTCGACGTCTCCAACGCCAACACGATGATCATCGAGCGCGCCGACACCCTCGGCCTGTCCCAGCTGCACCAGCTGCGCGGTCGCGTCGGCCGGTCCCGCGAGCGCGCCTACGCCTACTTCCTCTACCCGGGGGAGAAGCCGCTGACCGAGACCGCCCACGAGCGGCTGGCCACCCTGGCCCAGCACTCCGACCTCGGCGGCGGCATGGCGATCGCGATGAAGGACCTGGAGATCCGCGGCGCCGGCAACCTGCTCGGCGGCGCGCAGTCGGGCCACATCGAGGACGTCGGCTTCGACCTCTACGTGCGCCTGGTCGGCGAGGCGGTCAACGAGTTCAAGGGCGACACCGAGCCCGAGCTCAACGAGGTCCGCATCGAGCTGCCGGTCGACGCGCACCTGCCGCACGACTACATCCCGAGCGAGCGGCTGCGCCTGGAGATGTACAAGCGCCTGGCGGAGGTCCGCACCGACGAGGACGTCGACGCGATCAACGAGGAGCTCATCGACCGCTACGGCGAGCCGCCGATCGTGGTGATCTCGCTGCTGCTGGTCGCCCGGTTCCGCGCCCGGGCCCGGCAGGCGGGCGTCGGCGAGGTGACGATCGCCGGCAAGAACGTCCGCTTCGCACCGGTCTCGCTGCCGGAGTCGCGGGTGGTGCGCCTGAACCGCATGTACCCGCGCTCGATCGTGAAGCCCCAGGTCGACACGATCCTGGTGCCGCGTCCGCAGACCGCGCCGGTCGGAGGTAAGCCCATCGACGGGATCGCCCTGCTTGAATGGGCCCGCCATGTGATCGACGCCGTCATCGACCCCGACCACGCGGTCGCGAAGAGCGACCAGAAGTCGAAGCCCTAGGAGCCCCCGTGCGCCGTCCGCTCGTGTCCCTCGCCGCCGCCGTCGTCCCGCTCGTGCTGCTGAGCGGCTGCGGGCCGGACGGCACCGACCTCCGGCCGGGGACCGCGGCGGTCGTGGACGAGGAGGTCGTGTCGATGGGCGAGGTCGAGGACGTCACCGAGAGCCTGTGCTCGGTGCTGGTGGCCCAGGCGCAGAACACCCAGCCCGGCCAGCCGGCTGCTCCGGCCGAGTACCCGATGGGGATCGTGCGCTCGGCCGCCCAGCGCGGCCTCGCGCTCAACATCGCCGCCGACCAGATCGCGGCGGAGCAGGGCATCGACGTGGAGGACGACCTCCGGGCGGGCATCGACACGATCCGCAACGCCTACCAGGGCGCCGACCCCGAGCAGCTCGAGGAGGCGATGCCGGGCTTCACCGGCGACGGCCACCTCGACCTCGTGCTGACCGAGTGGGGCGCCCGGGACCTCAGCCCCGGCGCCTCCGAGGAGGAGGCGCGTGCGCGCGGCTACGAGCTCGGGGCGGAGTGGGCCGAGGACCACGGGCTGGAGTCCAACCCGCTCTTCGACAGCCTCGTGATCGGCGAGGGTGGCGTCGCGGGCGGGCGCGAGGACCTGTCGGTCCCGGTCTCCGACTGGGCCCGGATGGCCGCGGCCCCCGCCTCCCAGGCCGAGGCGGCCGAGGTCACCGCCGGTCTGCCCGCCAACCAGCGCTGCGGCGCCTGAGCACGTCGTACCCGTGCCCGAGCCCGACCGCCCCGACCGCCCGGACGACCCGGACCGCGCCGCCACCTCCGGCGAGCCGCTGCTCGAGCTGCTGGCGGTGATGCGCCGCCTGCGCGCGGAGTGCCCGTGGAAGGCCGAGCAGACGCACCGCTCGCTGGCGCGCTACCTGCTCGAGGAGACCCACGAGACCCTCGAGGCGATCGACACCGGGGACGCCGCCCACCTGCGCGAGGAGCTCGGCGACCTGCTGCTCCAGGTGTACTTCCACGCCGTGGTCGCCGAGGAGTCCGGCGCGTTCGACCTCGACGACGTCGCCCGCGGCATCACCGCGAAGATGGTCCGCCGCAACCCGCACGTCTTCCCGCCGCCCGGGCAGGCACCCGGGGCCGCGCCCCCGCAGGACGCCGCCGCCGTCAACGAGGCGTGGGAGGCGATCAAGGCGGAGGAGAAGAGCGCCCGCACCTCCGCCCTCGACGGCATCGCCCCCACCCTTCCGGCGCTGCTGTACGCCGACAAGGCTCTCGACCGCCTCGCCCGGGCCGGCCGTCCGGTCGCGACCGACGCGGGGTCGCCGGACCTCGGCGAGCGCCTCCTCGCCCTGGTCGCGGAGGCCCACGCCGCCGGGGTCGACCCCGAGCAGGCGCTGCGCGACACCGTCCGCGCCCACACCCGCGGCCACTGAGCGTTGGTCCGCTGGTGGCTGGGTCGAGCTCGCCGAGGCCCACGCAGGGGTGTGGCCCCGCCGGCTGGGTTGCTGGTGGGGTCCGGGGCGGTGGATCTACTCGTCCGGCGGGCGCGCGGTGACGAGGCGGGTGGCGGCGCGGTCCTTCAGGAGGTGAAGACCGTGCGGTGATCGCCAGAGGTACGTCGCGGCGTCGGTCTTGTCGTAGGTCCACGCCGTGTGGGTCTTGGCCCGGTGATGGCGCCGGCACAACGGCGCGAGATTGCATGAGCACGTCGGGCCGCCTTCACCGTGTGCGGTGACATGGTCGGTGTCGCACCTGCGGGCCGGCCTCTCGCACCACGGGAACGCGCACACCGGTTGGGCGAGCTTGGTCTGCTCGGCCAGTCGGTCGGGCGCAGCGTAGGCGTCGCTGTGGTGGTGGGCCTCGAGGTCGATGACCGGCTTGATGGTCACGTGGGCGTCACTGCTGCACCAGTCACGGACCTGCTTGGTCGACACGACCGACCGGGTCTCCTCGACGTGCGCGAAGCCGGCCTCCTCACGACTGATCGCAGCGTCGGAGAGGTGGACGTGGATGACGACCTGGCGCGGCCTCACGACCGAGGCGGCGCCTTCACCAGCGCTGCCTGCCTCGGCACGGAGGTCGAAGGCCAGCTGGCGCCGGGCCAGCTCACCAGCCGCCATCGAGCGGCGCACGTCCAACGACTCGGTGGACCCGAGCGCGGCCAGTTCCTCGGCACCCCGGCGGATTGCGGTGTCCAGATCGATCGCATCAGCGAGGTCGACTACACCCTCGATGTGCGCGGTCCCGTCGTGGGTCGCCTCGCGGGTGTGCACGTCGAAGCGTCGGCCGTCCGCAGCCTCCCGGCGGTCCTTCTCGGCGCCTTCGGGGTCGAACATGACCCGTGCCCGGTCGACGAGGCGCCCGATCCCGGCCCAACTGATCTTCCCGACGACTGCGGCGAGCTGACGGTCGACGAACTCGGCGCCGTCGAGGGGGAGTGTGCTGGTCAGCTGCGCGATCCGGCGGCCCTTCCACACCGGGACCTCGCCGGCGCGGATGCGCTTCCAGATCCGCGGCAGCCGGTGGGCCAGCTCGAGGGCGTCACCGACGAGGCCTCGGGCGGCATCGGTGGACATGCCGAGCGCGGCACCGAACTCCATCGGGGCGAACTCCGCGACCAGCGGCGTGCCCTCGCCGGCAAGCGGGACGGCCAGCTCACCGAACACCAGTCCGGTCGTGGGCGTCGAGTCGGCGACCGTCTCCTCCGGGTGCATCGCCGCCCACACCAGGGCGGCCTCCAGGACGTCGACCTCCGCGCGCTGGGCGGCAGCCCGTCGGCGCTGTGCGAAGGCCAGCACGGCGGCTGGGGTGTCGCAGTCGGGGAGCTCGGGGTCGGCCATGCCTCATTCTACTCGAACGCACGTTCGAGAGTAAGGGGTTCTCCATACGGTCTCCACAGGCTTGAGCAAGGGGGGCGCCGCCCCGCCATGGGGCTGACACCGGCGGGCTGCCGACCGCCGCGGGCGCGGTACCTCTGGCCACGGTCTCGACGAGCTCGACCAACCGGCTGAGCCCGGACGATGGTCCGCCATCCGCTGGTCGAGCAGCGCACTGATGGTCGAGCCGCGAGCGCCCAGGGCCAGCACCGTCGGTCGAGCAGCGAGCGCCGGCGAGCGGTCGGGGAGCCCTCTCCGGCCATGGTCTCGACGACCTCGACCAACAGGGGCGCCGCCGGCCACGGGGTTGACGCCGGCGGGCTGCCGATCGCCGCGGGCGCCGCACCCCCGGCCCGCGGGCTCGACAACCTCGACCGACGGGCTGCGCTCGACCAACGGGCCGCCAACCGAGCCTCGCGGGTGGGCTCGGCGCCCCGGGGCGTGGGTACCGTGGCGCGGTGACGACGACTGCAGAGCCCGACGCTGTGTCCGCGCCACGCTGGGTGGTGGGCGACCTGCTGCGCGCGGTCGCGCTGGCGAGCGTGGCGGTGGGCGCGAGCGGGTGGGGGTTCGTGGGCTTTGCGCTGTTCCTGCTGGTGCTGGGCGGGACGATGATCCCGCGCGCGCTGGGCGCTCCGCCGTCACTCGACGTCACCTACTGCTCGGTGCTGCTGGCCGGCGCGTGGGCCGCGGTCCTCGACCTCTACCTGCGCTTCGCCTGGCTCGACACCGTCGTCCACGCCGCGGCGACCGGCCTGATCGCCGTCGTCGCGTACGTCGTGACGGTGCGGGTCCGGTGGCTGCCCGCGACCGTCCCGTGGCCCGGTCGGGTGGTGGTGGCCACGGGGGCCGGCACCGTCCTCGCGCTGGTCTGGGAGGTGCTGGAGTGGGCCGGCCACGCCCTCGTCGACGACCGGATCCAGGTGGGCTACGAGGACACCCTCGGCGACCTGGTCTCCGGGATGGTGGGCGCGGCGATCGCCGGGGCGCTCCTGCTGAGCGATGCGCTCCTGCGCCAACCCGGGGCGCGGCGAGCGGGACCTGCTCGATGAGAGGACCCTCCGCGCGGCACCCGCACCACCCGAGCGTCTCGGTGGTGGTCCCCGCGCGCGACGACGCCGTGGCCCTCGAGCGCTGCCTGGTGCTGCTGGCGCGCCAGAGCGTGGCGCCGTACGAGGTCGTCGTGGTCGACAACGCCTCGACCGACGACACCGCCGAGGTGGCCCGCCGCCACGGGGCGCGGGTGGTCCACGAGGCGTCGCCGGGCATCCCGCAGGCGGCCGCCGCCGGCTATGACGCGGCGCGCGGCCAGGTCATCGCCCGGCTGGACGCCGACTCGCGGCCCGGGCCGGCCTGGGTGTCGAGGGTCGGGCGCCGGATGGCCGACCCCCGTCTGGACGCGGCGACCGGGACCGGCCGGTTCCACGACCTCCCGCCGCTGCTCGGGCGTCCGGTCGCGCTGGTCTACCTCGGGTCCTACTACGCGCTGTGCCACCTCGCGCTCGGGCACACCGCGCTGTGGGGCTCCAGCATGGCGCTGCGCCGCTCGTCGTGGGAGCGGGTGCGCGAGCAGGTGCACCGCGACGACGCCGAGGTGCACGACGACCTCGACCTCGCCTTCGTGCTCGGCCCGCACGCCCGGATCCGCCTCGACCCCGGCCTCGACGTCGAGGTCTCCGCGCGCTCGCTGCACGGCCTGCCCCAGCTGCGCCGGCGCCTGGACCGCGCCGTCCGCACGCTGCGGCTCAACTGGGCCGACCAGCCGCCGTGGCTGCGCTGGCGCGACCGGTTCGCCCGGGGGCGGGCTACCAGCCGATCGTCATCCACAAGAAGAGCTGCGTGATCAGGAACCCGGTCAGGAAGTTCAGCCACAGGAAGCGGCGCCAGCCCGCGTTCGCGCGCCCGCACTCCGCGTCGGTGAGGCGGACGTACGGCGCCACGTTGGCGACGTAGGGCAGCACCAGCAGCGCCGAGAGCGAGCCCGGCCAGGGCAGGCTGAGCAGCAGCAGCCCCGCCACGACGTAGCAGCCCAGTGCGAACCAGGTCGTCGTCGAGGCGCCCATGACGGTGCCGACCGAGCCGATCCCGCCGGCCCGGTCGGCCTCGATGTCCTGCACCGCGCCGAAGGCGTGCGAGCCCATGCCCCACAGGAAGAACCCGGCCAGCGCCGCGAGCGCGGTCGCGTCGAGCCCGGCCCCGCTCATCGCCAGGCCGAGGACGGCGGGGGAGACGAAGTGGGTGCTCGAGGTGATCGAGTCCAGGAACGGGCGCTCCTTGAACCGCAGCCCGGGCGCGGAGTAGGCCACCACCGCGAACACGCTCACCGCCAGCACCGCGGTGGACGCCACGTCGCCGAGCGCGACCAGCGCGGCCACGAACGGCACGTTGCTCAGCGCCGCCGCCCAGATGGTGCGCCGGTGCACCCCGCGGTCCAGGACGACGCCCTCCACCCCGCCCTTGCGGGGGTTGCGGATGTCGGACTCGTAGTCGAAGACGTCGTTGAGGCCGTACATCAGCAGGTTGTACGGCACCAGGAAGTACAGCGTGCCCAGCACCAGCACCGCCCACTCGGCGGCGCCGTCGGGGCGCCCGCCGGCGAGCAGGTACGCCGCGGCGAACGGGTAGGCGGTGTTGACCCAGCTCAGCGGCCTCGAGGACGCGAGCACCTGGCCCCAGGCGCTCACCGCTCGCGCCGATCCAGGACCCGGTCGAGGAGCAGCGCGAGGGCGGGCAGCCCGGCGACGGCCGCCAGCGGCCAGGCGAAGTCCTCGATGGGCGCCAGGCCGATCTTGAGCCCGGAGATCTGGTCGTCGACGTAGCCGAACAGGTCCACCGCGATCATCAGGTTGTCGAAGACCGCCGTCAGCGCCATGAGCGCCAGGAGCGTGAGCCCGGTGGCCGCCCACCAGCGGCGGTCGGGACGGCGCCGTACGACCGCGGTCGCGAGCACGGCGAGCGCCACCGCGACGAACGCGGAGGACACGAGCACGTAGGTCATCCGAGGGCCTCCCGGCGCGCGTGGCCGGTGCCCGAGGCGGGCCCGGCCGGACCGGAGGACCTGGCGAGCAGCATCCGGAACAGCCCGTGGAGGACCATCGTGACGTAGCAGAGGAAGACGATGAAGAACAGCTCCTCGAGCGGCAGCTCGGGAGCCACCTCGATACCGGTCATGGCCTCGGACTCGCCGCGGTGATAGATCTCCAGGCCGATCGCGACCAGGTCCCAGGTCAGGAAGTAGGCCAGGCCGGCGGCGAGCACCACGAGCGCACGCCGCGGCCGGTCGAAGAGGAACAGCCTCCAGCGACGGTCGACCAGGCCCATGCAGAACCCCGAGGCAAGGATCGACAGCAGGTACAGCAGGCTCATGCGCCCCGTCCTGCGCCCGCGACCTGCGAGGGCCCGGTGGAGGTGTCCCCCCGCAGTCGCTTGAGCACCAGCTCGGCGCTGATCAGGCACATGGGCAGGCCGACGCCGGGACGGGTGGCGTAGCCGGCGTACATCAGGCCCTCCACCTTGCGCGAGACGTTGGCGGCGCGGAAGAACGCGCTCTGCTTCAGGGTGTGGCCGGGGCCGAGCATTCCACCGCTCCAGGAGTTGAGGTCGGCCGCGAAGTCGGCCGGCCCGATCGTACGGCGAACCTCGACCCGGTCGCCGAGGTCCGACACGCCGGCCCAGGCGCCGATCTCGGCGATCGCGGCGTCGGTCGCCTTCTCGACGCCCGCGTCGCCGGCGCCGTCGAGGCCGCCGTGGCCGATGGCCGGGTCGGCCGGGACGGGGATCAGCACGAAGAGGTTCTCCTTGCCCGCGGGGGCCACGCTCGGGTCGGTCGCGGAGGGGCGGCAGACGTAGAGCGACGCGGGGTCGGGGACCCGCCGCGCGGAGCCGAAGATGTCGTCGAAGTTGCGCCGCCAGTCGCGGGTGAAGAACAGCGAGTGGTGGGCGAGCTCGGGCAGCTCACCGTCGACGCCCAGCAGCGCGAGCACGCCGCCCGGCCCGGCGTCGCGGCGCCGCCACCAGGACTCGGGGAAGGTCTGCAGGTCGCGCGGCAGCAGCCCGGTCTCCAGGTGGTGCAGGTCCGCGGCGCCCACGACGACGTCGGCGTCCAGGTCGTGGCGCGCGCCGTCCGCGTCGACGTAGCGCACGCCCTGCACCCGGGCGCCGCGGCCGCGGCGGGTGGTGCGGACCGCCTCGACCGTGCAGCCGGTGCGCAGCCGCGCCCCGCGCTCGGCGGCGAGGCGCGCGATCGCGTCGATGATCGTGGTGAAGCCGCCCTGCGGGTAGCGCACCCCGTCGGCGAGGTCCATCCAGCTCATCAGGTGGTACATGCTCGGGGCGCGCTCGGGCGAGGTGCCCAGGAAGACCGCCGGGTAGCCGAGCACCTGGCGCAGCCGCTCGTCGTCGAACCGCGCCGCGACGTGGGACTCCAACGACCGGGTGAGCAGCGAGGAGAGCCGGGGGCCGTTGCGCAGCACGTCGGCGTTGAGCATCGTGGTCGGCGAGTCGAAGCTGGTGTAGAGGAAGCGCTGCACCGCCAGGTCGTAGACGTGCCGGGCGGAGTCGAGGTAGTCCGACAGCGCGGCGCCCGCACCGGGCTCGACGGACTCGAAGAGCGCCTCGTTGGCGGCCCGGTCCAGGCGCAGGTCGAGCGGCTGCTCGCGGCCCTCGAAGAAGACCCGGTACGCCGGGTCGAGGGTGACGAGCTCGAGCTGCTCGGCCGTGGAGGTGCCGAGCAGCTCGAAGAAGTGGTCGAAGACCTCCGGCATCAGGTACCACGACGGGCCGGTGTCGAAGCGGTAGCCGTCGACCTCCCAGCGCCCGGCGCGCCCGCCGAGGGTGTCCTGGCGCTCGAGCAGGTCGACCGACCAGCCCTCGTGGGCCAGCAGCGCGGCCGTGGCCAGGCCGCTGATCCCGCCGCCGATGACGACCGCCGTGCCGGGTGCGGTGGCCCCGGAGCGCGCGCTCATCGGCCGCCCCGCAGCAGGCAGCGGGCCGCGATGCGGGCCTTCGCGGGACCGGGCACCCGGACCCGGCGCTGCCGGATCTCGGCGGCCGGGGTGCGCCGCAGACGGGTGGAGAGCTCGGCGAAGAGGCCGTGGGCGACCCGCACGGCGCGCCGGCTGCTGGCCGGCAGTGCCGGGATCACCGCGGCGGCCGCCGCGAGGTCGGCGTCGATGCCGTCGAGGAGCCGGTCGCGGGTCGCGTCGTCGAGGCGGGCGGGGTCGACCCCGGGGAAGTAGCTGCGACCGAGCAGCCCCTCGTCGGTGGCCAGGTCGCGCAGGAAGTTCACCTTCTGGAAGGCCGCGCCGAGCCGCTGGGCGCCGCCGGCGAGCGCGTCGTACGCCGCCTCGGGCCCGGGCTCGTCGGCGAGGAACGCGCGCAGGCACATCAGGCCGATGACCTCGGCGGAACCGTAGACGTAGCGCTCGAAGCTGTCCTGGTCGTGCACGGTGCGGAACAGGTCGGTGCGCATCGAGGCGAAGAACGGGTCGATCAGGTCGTGGCCGATCCCGCAGCGGCGGGCGGTGCGGGCGAAGGCGTGCACCACCAGGTTGCTGCTGTGCCCGCGCACCAGCGCGACGCGGACCTCGGCCTCGAGCTCGTCGAGCACGTGGGCCTGCTGGGCGCGCGTGGCGTCGGGGCGCGGGGCGTCCACGACCTCGTCGGCGACGCGGACCAGCGCGTAGACGTTGCGGACCCGGGTGCGGACCGGTTCGGCGAGCAGCCGGCTGGCCAGGCCGAAGGAGCTGGAGTAGTGCTCGATCACCAGGGCCGCGCTGGCCTCGGCGACCTGGTCGTAGAGGTGGTGCGGCCCGTCGGGGGCCGGCTCGTCGCCGGGTGCCGGGCGGGGCTCGACGGCGCTCATGCGTCACTCCGGTCGGGGCGGACGGCGGGGTCGGTCGAGATCCGGGCGGCGAGCTCGCCGAGCCAGCCGACCAGCTCGGGGGGTACGGCGAGCCCGGCGGCGCAGACGAGGGCGGCGTCGACGTGCGCGGCGGCCAGGTCGGTGACGAACGCCCGCGAGCCCCCGGCCTCCAGCGCCGCGCGCACCCGCACGGCGTCGGCGGGGCTCAGCCCGGGGTCGCCGAGGTGGGGCTGCACCTCGGGCCAGGTGGCCGTGGTGCGGGCGTGCACGACCAGCGGGGTGCGCTTGCCCTCGCGCAGGTCGCCGAGGTCGCTCTTGCCGGTCTCGCGGGGGTCGCCGAAGACGCCGAGCAGGTCGTCGCGCAGCTGGAAGGCGGTGCCCAGTCGGCGCCCGACCTCCCCGAGGCCGTCCACGACCTCGACCGGGGCGCCGGCCAGCACGGCGCCGGCCTGCATCGGGAGCTGGAAGGAGTAGACGGCCGTCTTGTGCTCGGCCACGGCCAGGACCTCCGCGAGGGTGGGGTCCTCGAGACCGAGGGAGTGCCGGACGTCGGCCAGCTCCCCGGCGGCGGAGACCCGGATGGCGTGGTCGAGCAGGTCGAGCAGGCGGCGCACCGTGGCGGCGCCGGCGGGCACCGTGGCCATCGCGCGCACCGCGCCGGCCAGGGCCAGGTCGCCGGTGAGGACGGCACCGGCGAGCGCGTAGGTCGCGGCCGCCTCGGGGGAGGCGCCGGCGCGGGCGGCGTCGTGCCGGAACGCCCCCGAGGTGCTGGCCCGTCCCCGGCGTACGTCGTCGCCGTCGATGACGTCGTCGTGGACCACGAAGGCGGTGTGCAGCAGCTCCACGGCCTCGCCGACCTGGACTGCTGCCTCGGCCGCCGTCCCGCCGAGCAGCTCGTGCACGGCGCGGACCAGGCGGGGGCGGAAGCGCTTGCCGCCGCGTCCGGCGTCGAGCAGGGCCTCGGCGAGCCGGGCCGGCTCGGGGGCCGGTTCGAGCGCGGGCGGCGCAGCGGGTGCGGCGGACGGCTCCGCGGGCCGGCGCTCGAGGGTGGCGGCGCCTGCCGCCGGCTCGCCGTTCATCGCGGGCCCGCCTGCGCGGGGGACCAGTGGGCCGCCTCGAGCAGCGGCACCTGGAGCAGCAGCCACGGGCTGAGCGCCCACGGTGCCGCGTCGACCGCGGCGCGCAGCTCCTCGTCGGTGACCCAGCGGCTCTCGGCCACCTCGTCGGGGTTCGGGTCCGGTTGACCGGTGGTGCGCGCGGTCCACACCGGGCACAGCTCGTTCTCGACCAGCCCGCCCGCGTCGACGGCGCGGTAGCGGAAGTCGGGCACGACCTGCTGGAGGTCGACGACCTCCAGCCCGAGCTCGTGGCCGGCGTAGCGGCGGATCGTGTCGCCCAGGTCCTCGCCCGGGCGCTGGTGGCCGCAGAAGGAGTTGGTCCACACCCCGGGCCAGGTGCGCTTGGTGACCGCCCGTCGGGTCAGCAGCAGGCGGCCCTGCTCGTCGCGCACGTAGCAGGAGAACGCGAGGTGCAACGGGGTGTCCCGGGTGTGCACCGTCGCCCGCGGGGCGGTGCCGCACGGTGTCCCGTCGTCGTCGACGAGGACGACGAGGTCCTCGTCGAGCACCGCCGCCCCGGCTTCGTCCGTGGTCGCCTCGCTGGGTCCCTCCACCGGCGCTTCCTCCCGCTCGTGTCGCCTACCTGTCGCCCGGCGAGGTGGTCCTCCTGCGCGCGGGTGCCCCGTGTTCGGAGCGGCGCGGGATCTGGATTGGTCAGGTCACGAGATGGTCTGGACAGCTGCTCCACACCAGGGTCTCGCGGCCGTGCGACGTGTGAGCGACGCTACCTTCCCGCAGGCCCGCGCGCGAGAGGTCCGCCAGGTGGCCGGGGTGCCGGGACCGGCCGGGACGGGGGAGGGCGGCCGGGGTCAGGCGCGGTCGGGCCCCAGCACCGTGATCGGCGCACCAGCGGGGTCGACGATCGCGGTCATCCGGCCGTACGGCGTGTCCTGCGGTGCCGCGGCGACGGTGCCGCCGAGCTCGCCGGCCCGGGCGGCGCACACGTCGGCATCGGGGACCTGGACGTAGACCCGCCAGCCCATGTCGTGGCCCTCGAGGGCGGAGCCGTCCATGATCCCGGCGCGGGCCGCCTCGCCCGCCCCGGCGGTGACGTAGCGCAGCTCCTCGCTGTCGCCGACGGTGTGCAGGTCCCAGCCGAAGACGTCGCGGTAGAACTCCGTGGCACTGGTGTAGCGCGGGGTGAGCAGCTCGAACCAGCTCGGGGCCCCGTCCTCGGCGATCGTGGTGAAGCCCGGGTGCGACAGCGGCTGCCACACGCCGATGCCCAGGCCCTCGCGATCGAGGAGGAAGCCCATGTGCCCGGCATCGCCGACCTGCATCGGACCCGCGACGACGGTGCCGCCGTGCTCGCTCGCACGCGCGAGCGTGGCGGCGAGGTCCTCGCTGTGCAGGTACACCGACCAACCGGTCGGGCCCATCGAGCCCTCGTCGTTGTCCATGCACCCGGCCACCGGGACACCGTCACGCAGGAACATGGCGTAGCCGCCGAGCTCCTCGCTCGGGTCGGTCGCCGTCCACCCGAACAGCTCGCCGTAGAAGCGGCGCGAGCCCTCGGTGTCGGAGGTGAACAGCTCGATCCAGCTGGGGTCGCCGGTGGACGGGTCGTTTCGCATCGGGGGGCTCCTGATGGGGTTCGGCCGGGGGTGTTCCTACCGACCGGCCTGCGGGCGGGTAGTCATCGCTGCCCCGGAGCACGGGCTGGGATACTTCGCGGCGACCCGCCCCGCGAAGCCAGGACCCCCGTTGCCCGAGACCGCACCCGCCCCTCCGACCGCGACGGCCGAGGTGTCCGCGGCGCGCCGCTGGGCCTCGCTCGCGGTGCTCTCCGCCAGCCTGCTGGTGGTCACCATGGACCTCACGATCCTCAACGTGGCGCTGCCCGACCTGGCCGCGGACCTGCGGCCCTCGGCGACCGCGCAGCTGTGGATCGTCGACGTCTACTCCCTCGCCCTGGCCGGGCTGCTGATCCCGATGAGCGCGCTCGCGGACCGGTGGGGCCGCAAGCGCGTGCTGCTGGCCGGGTTCGCGGTCTTCGGGGGCGCGTCGGCCGCGGTGCTGCTCGTGGACAGCCCCGGCGAGGTGATCGCGGCGCGTGCCCTGCTCGGCGTCGGCGGGGCGATGATCATGCCGACCACGCTGTCGCTGCTGCGCTCGGTGTTCACCGACCCCGGCGAGCGGGCCACCGCGCTCGGCGTGTGGGCGGGCGTCTCCGCGATCGGCGCCGCCGTCGGCCCGATCGTCGGCGGCGCGCTGCTGGAGCACTTCTCCTGGCACGCGGCGTTCCTGGTCAACGTGCCGCTGATGGCGCTCGCGGTCCTCGCGGGCGCGCTCATCCTGCCCGAGGCGCGCGACCCGCACCCGGGTCCGTGGGACCTGCCCGCCACGCTGCTCTCGGTCGGCGGCATGGTCGGGCTGGTCTGGGCGGTCAAGCGCTTCGCCGAGGAGACCAGCCTGCTCGACCCGCTCGGCTGGCTCGCGCTGGCCGCGGCCGCCGTCCTGCTGACGCTGTTCGTACGCCGCTGCCTGCGCGCGGAGCGCCCGCTCTTCGACGTCCGGCTGTTCGCGGGGCGGGCGTTCACCGCGGGCGTCGTCGCCGCGCTGAGCGCGATGTTCGCGATGGCCGCGCTCCTGCTGCTGCTGGCGCAGTGGCTGCAGCTGGTGGAGGGACACTCCCCGCTGGAGGCGGGGGTGCACCTGCTGCCGATCGCCGGCGGCGGCCTGGTCGCGTCGCTGCTGGCGCCCGCGCTGGCGAAGCGGATCGGCGCCCGTGTCGTGCTGTCCGGCGGGCTCGCGGTCGCGGGCCTCGGCGCGGTCGCGATCGGGGTCGTCCCCGGCGACCTCACCTATCTCACGGCGGCGGTGGCGATGGCCATGGTCGGCGCCGGCGCCGGGTCGCTGGCGATCGCCTCGGCGATGATCATGGCCGGCTCCCCGCCCGAGCGCGCGGGCAGCGCGGCGGCCGCCGAGGAGACCGCTTACGACCTCGGCACGGTGCTCGGCGTCGCGGTTCTCGGCAGCCTCGCCGCGGTGGTCTACCGCTCCCACCTCGACCTCGCGGACCTCCGCTCCGCGGGTCTGCCGGCCGAGCTCGGCGCGCAGGCCGAGGACTCCCTCGGCGGCGCGGTCGCGGTCTCCGAGGCGGCCGGCCTGCCCGAGCTCGCCACCCGCGCGGCGGAGGCCTTCACCGACTCCCTCGCCACCGCCAGCCTGGCCGGGGGACTGGTGATGCTGGCGGTGGCCGTCGTGGTCCACCGCACCGCGCCCCGCGACCTCGACATCACCGTCCAGCAGCACTGAGGCCCGCGGGTCGAGGCGTCGAGACCCGCCGAGCCGCTCAGCTGGCCTTGCGGGTGGTTTTCTTCGCCGTCTTCTTGGTGGCCGTCTTGGTCGCGGTCTTGGCGGCGGGCTTCGCGGCCTTCTTCGCGGTGCCCTTCTTGGCGGCGGCCTTCTTGGCGGGGGCCTTGCGGGTCGTCTTCCTCTCCGACTCCCCGGCGTCCGTGTCCCCGGCCTCCTCGGCGCCCTCGTCGGGGCCGGTCGCCTCGCCCCGGCCCTTCTTCGCGGCGTCGACCGAGCGCTGGAGCGCGGCGAGCAGGTCGACGACCTCCCCGGAGGACTTGGTGGAGGTGGGGGTGCGCTGCACCTCGCCGCCCTCGACCTTCGCCTTGACCAGCGCCTCGACGGCCTCGGCGTAGTCGTCCTCGAACTCGGTGGGGTCGAAGTCCCCGGCCAGGGTCTCGACGAGCATCGTGGCCATCTTGACCTCGGCGGGCTTCACGTCGCCGCCGTCCACGTTGAAGTCGGGGGTGCGGACCTCGTCGGGCCACATCATCGTCTGCAGGACGATCACGTCGTCGCGCACGCGCAGCACCGCCACGCTCGTGCGCTGGCGCAGCGCCACGGTGACCACGGCCATCCGGTCGGCGTCGCGCAGCGCCTGGCGCAGCAGGGCGTACGGCTTCGCGCCGGACTTCTCGGGCTCGAGGTAGTAGGACTTCTCGAACAGCATCGGGTCGATCTGGTCGCTCGGCACGAACTTCTCCACCGAGATCTCGCGCGAAGAGGTCGAGGGGAGCTCGGCCAGGTCCTCGTCGTCGAGGATCACCATCTCGCCGTCCTCGGTCTCGTAGCCCTTGGCGATGTCGGCGTAGGGCACCTCCTCGCCGTCGAGGGCGCAGATCCGCTGGTAGCGGATCCGGCCGCCGTCCTTGGCGTGGACCTGCCGGAAGGACACGTCGTGGGACTCGGTGGCGGCGTACAGCTTCACCGGCACGTTGACCAGGCCGAAGGAGACCGCGCCCTTCCAGATCGCTCGCATGCGCCTCAGTATCCGACCTCAGCGGGGCCCACGCACCCGCCAATCCTCGAAGGCCTGCCGCGAGGTGCGCGAGGGGGTGTAGCCGAAGACCTCCTTGAGCCGGTCGTTGGCCAGCACCGGGCGGTACTGCAGGAACCGCGTCTGCTCGGGTCCGTACGCCGTGAGGCGCAGCCGCCGACCGACCGCGAGCGCGGTCCGCAGCACCGGCTCGGGGATGCTCAGCACCGGCTTGCCGAGCAGCCCGGCGATCTCGTCGATGGTGAGGGCGCCGTCGCCGGCGACGTTGAAGGTCCCGGTCACGGGACCGGTGACCGCCTGCTCGATGATCGCCACCACGTCGGTGTCCCAGATGAAGACGAAGGGCGAGTCCGAGCCCCGGATCTTCAGCAGCCGGTCCCGCTCGAAGAGCGCGGTGATCTGGTTGTCGACGCGTTCGCCGAGGATCGTGCCGATGCGCAGCACGACCTGCTCCAGCTCGGGACGGGTGGCGCGCAGCTCGGCGAGCATCTCCTCGACCTGGCGCTTGTGGTCGCTGTAGGCGAACTCCACGTTGCCGCGCAGCGGGTCGTCCTCGGTCAGCCAGCCGCCGTGGGCGGCGCCGTTGTCCGGGTGGTAGCCGTACGCCGCGCCGCTGGAGGAGACCACCACCCGGCGTACCCCCTTGGCCAGGCAGGCGTCGAGGACGTGGCGCGACCCGTCGACGTCGACGGCGCGCTCGCGCTCCCGGGTGGAGCCGGGGCCGGGGGTGACCACCGAGGCCAGGTGCACGACCACCTCGGGGGCGGCCGTCCCGATCCCGGCGAGCACGCCGGCGCGGTCGGTGACGTCCATGACGACGTGGTCGACACGGGCGACCGGGGTCTCCGGCAGCCGCAGGTCGGCGCTGGTGACGGTGTGCCCGGCCGCGGCGAGGCCGCGCACTACCGAGGAGCCGAGGAAGCCGCTGCCACCGGTGACCAGGACGCGCAGCCCGCTCACGCGCTCGCCCCGACCGTGCTGGCGCGGCGCCCGCTGCGCGCGCGCCACCACTGGGCGACGGCCAGGCCGGCGATGATGTCCCAGATGCCCCACCAGGCGGCGACCAGCGCCATGCCGCCCAGGCCGTCGAAGTAGGTGAAGACCAGCAGCAGGCCCAGCCCGGCGTTGCGGATGCCGACCTCGAAGGTCATCGCCTTGGTGCTGGCCTCGGGCAGCCGGGTGGCCTTCGCGATGCCGAAGCCGAGGAACAGGGCCAGGGCGTCGTGGAGGAACACCGCGAGCAGCACGATGCCGATGTGGTCGAGGAAGACCGACCAGTTGTTCGCCACGCCCACCGCGATCACCGCGCCGAGCGCCAGGAACGAGAGCGGCCCGATCACCCGGTGGCCGACCGCGGCGACGCGCGGCCAGATCCGCTGGATGGCGATGCCGAGCACGAACGGCACGCCGATGACGAAGGCGATCTCCCCGAGCATGTCGGCCACCGAGAGCTCGATGTCCTCGAGCATCGCCTTGCCGCTGGGGTGCAGGCCGCCCCAGAAGGCCATGTTGAGCGGCATCAGGAAGATCGCGAGGACGTTGCCGACCGCGGTCATCGACACCGAGAGCGCGACGTCGCCGCCGGCGCGGTGGGTCAGGATGTTGGAGACGTTGCCGGGCGGGCAGCAGGCGACCAGGATCATGCCGAGGGCGACCGAGCCGCGCACGTCGAGCAGCAGGGTCAGCACGAAGGTCAGCGCCGGCAGCATCAGGAACTGCGCCAGCACCCCGATCGCGATCGTGCCGGGCCGGCGCAGCGCCGCGGTGAAGTCCTCCAGGCGGGTGTCCAGCGCGATGCCGAAGAGGATCGCGCCGATGACGATCTTCAGCGTCGTCAGCGACCCCTCCTCGAAGGCGATCCGGACGTTGTCGACGTCGGCCAGCAGGGGAGTCATCGGCCCGCTCCCGCGGGGGCGGCCAGCGCCTCGATCTCCGCGCGGACCGCGCGGCGGTAGGCGTCCTTGTTGACGTAGTACGACATCCGCTCCAGGCCCAGGTAGCGGTAGCCGCCGGAGAGGTCGGGGCGCGGCCCGGCGGCGCGGGCCTCGAGGGCGGCGGCCGCGGCCGGGTCCTCCGTGCGGGCCCGCAGGTACGCCGCGACCAGCTCGGCCTGCTCGTAGCGGCCCTGCCAGCCGATCCCGGAGGCCTCGATCATGCCGAGCACGAACAGGTCGGGGTGCGCGGGGCTGAAGATGTTGAGGTAGAGGTCCGGCGCGCCGCCGGTGCCCGACCAGCGCAGCAGCGCGGGGTCGAGGAACGGGTAGTGCAGCCGGTAGCCGGTCGCCAGCACCACCAGGTCGTACGCCGCGCGCGAGCCGTCGCGGAACCGGACGCCGTCGCCGTCGAGGCGCTCGACGTCGGGGCGCACCGTGATGTCGCCGTGGCCGAGGTGGTGCAGGACCAGCGAGTTCACCACCGGGTGGGACTCATAGATCCGGTGGTCGGGCTTGGGCAGGCCGAAGCGGACCGGGTCGCCGGTGAACAGCTTGAGCAGCCGGGAGTCGATCGCCTGCTTGAGCCGCGGCGGGAGCGGGCGGCCCTGGTTGAGGGTGTCCGCGGGGCGGCCGAGGACGTACTTGGGCACGAAGTAGTAGCCGCGGCGCACCGAGATGTCGACGGAGGCCGCGTGGTGCACCGCGTCCACGGCGATGTCGCAGCCGGAGTTGCCGGCCCCGACGACCAGCACCCGCTTGCCGGCGAAGACCTGGGCCCGCTTGTACTCACTCGTGTGGATCAGCTCGCCGTCGAAGCGGCCGGGCAGGACCGGGCGGTTCGGCTCGCTCAGGGTGCCGTTGGCGACCAGGACGCTCGCGTGGCGCGCCTCGCGCGCGCCGTCGGGGCCGGTGCTGGTGACGGTGA
Source organism: Nocardioides sp. zg-DK7169 (assembly GCF_013155365.1). Taxonomy (GTDB): domain Bacteria; phylum Actinomycetota; class Actinomycetes; order Propionibacteriales; family Nocardioidaceae; genus Nocardioides. The sequence goes on along the minus strand of NZ_JABJRA010000009.1, from coordinate 58,618 downwards.
ACCCGCCGTCCGGGTGCGGGGTGACTGCGGTGACCTCGGTGTGGAACCGGAACCCCGAGGTGAGGTCGAAGTGCGCGGCGAAGTCGCGGAAGTAGGCCAGCAGCTCGCGGTGCGAGGGGTAGTCGGCGACCTCGGCACGCATCGGGAACTCGAGGAACTCGGTGGTGTGCTTGGAGGAGATCAGGTGCGCGGACTCATAGACCGTGCTGCGCGGGGAGTCGATGTCCCACAGCCCGCCGACGCCCGGGCCGAGCTCGTAGCCCTCCCAGGCCAGCCCGTGGCGCTGCAGGTTGCGGGCGGCGGCCAGGCCGCTCGGTCCGGCGCCGATCACGGCGTGGCTGTGCTCCATGTGTCCCCTTCCGCGGCCCGACGGGCCCGGCGGCATTCTCTCGTGAATCCATCGACAAAGGGCAAATTGAGGTGCGTGAGCGGTGGACGGGGATGGGTAAGGATGACCGCATGCGCCCGATGCTCGCCACGAAGACCGATCAGGTCCCGACGGGGGAGGCATGGTCGCACGAGGTGAAGTGGGACGGGGTGCGAATCCTCGCGGAGCTGCGCTCGGAGGCGGGTGGTGCGGAGGGGCCGCGGCTGACCAGCCGCAACGACAACGACGTCACCGTCGCCTGGCCCGACGTCGCCGGCGGCGGGCCGGCGCCCGGGCGCGACCTGCTCGTGGACGGGGAGATCATCGCGCTCAACGAGCAGGGGTTGCCGGACTTCCGGGTGCTCCAGGACCGGATGCACGTGCGCCGGGCCACCAGCGCCACCCGGCTGGCGCGGAGCCTGCCGGCCACCTACATGGTCTTCGACCTGCTGCGCCTCGACGGGCGCGACCTCACCGACGAGCCGCTCGAGCGGCGCCGCGAGCTGCTGGCCGGGCTCGCCGATGCGGGCGACCTCGGCGCCTGGCAGGTGCCCGCGTCGTACGACGACGGCGCGATGCTCCACGAGGCGACGCTCGCCCAGGGTCTGGAGGGCGTGGTCAGCAAGCGCCGCGACTCCCGCTACGTCTTCGGCGCCCGCAGCCCGCACTGGCGCAAGCTCGCGCACCGGCACCGGCACTCCTACGTCGTGGGCGGGTGGCGCCCGCAGGAGGGGACCGAGGACCGGCTGGCCGCGCTGCTGGTGGGGGAGCCGAGTCCCGACGGCCTGCTCTACCGCGGCCGTGTGGGCAGCGGGATCGGCGCCCGGGTCGGTCGCCAGCTCGGCGAGCTGCTGGCCGGGCACGTGCGCGCCGACAGCCCCTTCGACGACGAGGTGCCGCGCATCGACGCCCGCGGCACCGTCTGGGTGGACCCGGTCCTGGTGGTCGACGTCGACACCCACCACACCTCGCGCGCGCAGCGGCTGCGCCAGCCGTCGTACCAGGGCGTGCGCAGCGACCTGTCCCCGGAGGACCTGTGAGCCCGGCGCGCGACCGCCAGGAGGTGCGCGTCGAGGTCGACGGGCGCACCCTGACCATCAGCAGCCTCGACAAGGTGCTCTATCCGCGCACCGGCACCACCAAGGGCGAGGTGCTGCACTACTACGCCCAGGTCGCCCCGGTGCTGCTGCCGCACGTCGCGGACCGCGCGGTCACCCGGATCCGGTGGCCGCACGGCGTGCAGGAGGGCAGCTTCTTCGAGAAGAACACCCCGCCGGGCACGCCCTCGTGGGTGCGCACCGTGAAGGTCCCGACCACTGGCTCGCGCGGGACCTCCCGCCATGGCGACACCCTGGTCTTCCCGGTGGCCGACGACCTCGCCACGCTGACCTGGCTGGTCAACCTCGCCGCCCTCGAGCTGCACGTCCACCAGTGGAAGGTGGGCCGCAACGGCCGGCCCCGCAACGCCGACCGCCTCGTCGTCGACCTCGACCCGGGCGAGCCGGCCGGGCTGCACGAGTGCTGCCAGGTGGCGCTGCTGGTGCGCGAGCGCCTCGAGGAGCGCGGGCTCGCCGGCAAGCCGGTCACCAGCGGCAGCAAGGGCCTGCACCTGTACGCCGACCTGCCGCGCCGGCTGCCGTCCGAGGAGGTCACCGCGCTGGCCAAGGAGCTCGCCGAGGACCTCCAGCGCGCCCACCCCGGCGAGGTCACCGCCACCATGACCAAGTCGCGCCGCGGCGGCAAGGTGTTCCTCGACTGGTCGCAGAACGCCGCCTCCAAGACCACCATCTCGCCGTACTCGCTGCGCGGGAAGGAGCGGCCCACCGTCGCCACGCCGGTCACCTGGGCGGAGGTCGAGGCGGGCGCGGAGGACCCCGAGGGGCTGGGGCAGTTCCTCTTCACCGAGGTGCTCGACCGGGTCGCCGAGCACGGCGACCTCTTCGCCTGACCCCGGCACGTCGCCGGGTCGTTACCCACCCGTGGACGGCTGGTGGTGCCCCCGTGGGGCGGGTGAGAAGGGCTGGCTCCTAGCGTGGGAAGAGGTCTGGTCAGTCTGCGGCAACCGGGAGCGCCCCCGCTGAGCGGGCCCTATGCTCCTGGCATGGCCCAGCGCGTTCTCGTCGTGGAAGACGAGGAGGACATCGCGTACCCGCTCGTGCGCACGCTCGAGCACGAGGGCTATGCCGTCGAGTGGGTGGACACCGGGCTGGGTGCTCTGGAGATCCTCGCGAAGGACCCCTCCGACGTGGTGTTGCTCGACCTCGGCCTGCCGGACCTCGACGGTCTCGAGGTGTGCCGCAAGTCCCGCGAGGCCGGCTACCTCGGGGCGATCCTGATCCTCACCGCGCGCGCCAGCGAGATGGACCGCGTGGTCGGGCTCGACTACGGCGCCGACGACTACCTGGCCAAGCCGTTCGCGCTCGCCGAGCTGCACGCCCGGATCCGGGCGCTGCTGCGGCGCACCGCCGGCACCGGCTTCGGCCCGGAGGACGCCGGGGACGGCGCGCTCCGCGTGGACGTCGCCGCGCGGCGGGTCTACGCGGGCGCCGAGGAGGTGCCGCTGACCGGCAAGGAGTTCGACGTCTTGTCGATCCTGGTCGCCAACCGCGACAAGGTGGTGTCCCGCGGCCGGCTGATGGCCGACGTGTGGGACGAGAACTGGTACGGCTCCACCAAGACCCTCGACGTCACGATCGGGCGGCTGCGCCAGAAGCTCGAGGGCGTCGGCGTCGCCGACAAGGTGGTCGCGGTGCGTGGCGTCGGCTTCCGCCTCGAGGGTCCCCGCCCCGACGCGGGCTGAGCGCCGACGCTCAGGCGCGCACGACGGCGCCGACCGCCCGTGCGACGGCGTCGGCGAACCGGTCCGGGTCGGTGCGCCCGGGGGAGACCTGGGCGTCGTCGAAGAGCGCCTGCGCCGCGCCGAGGGCGAACAGCAGCCGGTACGCCGCCTCCGCGTCCTCGTCCCGCGCGTCGAAGCGGGTCCGCAGCCAGTCGGTCACGGTGGTGGCCAGCAGGTGGCTGGAGCGCACCGTGCGCGCCTCGAACTCGGGCTGCCCGGCGGCCTCGACGAGGAAGGTGCGCAGCGCGGCCCGGTGGGTGCCGAAGATCGCGAGCGCCTCGCGGGCGAGCATCGCGAGGGCACGGTCGTCGTCCGGCTCGGCGTCCGCGCGGGCGAATGCGCGGGCGGTGGCGGCCTCGATCTGGCCGAGGGCGCGGTCCTGCGCGGCGAGCAGCAGGCCGCCGCGGTCGCCGAAGCGGTGGTAGAGCGAGCCGTTCGAGGTGCCCGCCTCGCGGGCGACGGCGGCGACGGTGACCGCGCGCAGCCCGCCGTCCGCCAGCAGGGTCAGGGCGGCGTCGAGCATCCGGTCCGCGGAGGACTCGCTGCGGGCCTGGAGCGGGGTGCGCATCCCGACACCCTAGCCAGACTGGAGCATCTGCTCTAGTTTGGCCGGCATGGCTCCCCTCGCTGACGGCATCAAGATCCGCGGCAAGCGCTTCGGCGGCGTCTCGCGCGAGCACTGGCGTCGCGTCAACGAGGCGATGGACCCCGAGACGCAGTACGTCGAGATCTATCGCAACGTCGCGATGCACGAGTTCCCCTGGGACATGAACCAGGCGCTGAGCTTCGCGCTCTTCCGCACCTACGCGGTACCGGGGATCGGGCGGCTGCTCGACGCGACCGGGGAGTTCGAGGGCAACACCCAGAAGCGCTACGACGACACCGCGCTGCTGCTCGAGGTGCCGTTCGGGCGCGGCTTCGAGGACCCGGAGGCACGCGCGGCGATCCGGCGGATCAACCAGATGCACCGCTCCTACGACATCCCCGACCACGAGATGCGCTACGTGCTCAGCACCTTCGTGGTGGTGCCGAAGCGCTGGCTCGACGACTACGGCAAGCGGCCGCTGAGCGACGTGGAGCTGCGCGCGTCGGTGAACTACTACCGCGAGCTGGGCCGGCACATGGCGATCCCCGACATCCCGGACAGCTACGACGGGTTCGCGCGGCTGATGGACACCTACGAGGCCGAGCACTTCGCCTTCGACCCCGGCGGGCGCCGCGTCGCCGACGCCACGCTGGCGCTGCTGCTGACCTTCCACCCCTCCTTCGCCTCCCGCGCGGTGGAGGTGTTCAGCCGCTCGCTGATGGACCAGCCGCTGCGCGAGGCCTTCGGCTACGACGCCCCCTCGCGCCGCGTCGAGGTCCTCTCGCGCGGCCTGCTGCGCGCCCGCGGCATCGCCCTGCGCGCCTTCCCGGTGCGCCGCGACCCCAAGCGCATCGAGGACCTCCCCTGGATCCGCAGCTACCCCGACGGCTTCCGCGTCGAGGACCTCGGCACCTTCCCCGGCGGCTGCCCGGTCCCGCGCCACGGTTGAGTCGAGACTTCTGACGGTCGAGTCGAGACTTCTGGCGGTCGAGTCGAGGCAACCGGCCACTGGGGGTGGCCGGTGTCACAGTGGGGTCATCGACACCCGGAGGCCGCCATGACCGCGCCGCACGACTGGAACCGCTCGCTGCGCGAGCAGTGGGAGTTCCACTGGGACCACCAGCTGCGCCCGCGCCTGGAGGGGCTCACCGACGAGGAGTACCTCTGGTCCCCGGTCCCGGGCGCGTGGAGCCTCTACCCGCGGGGCACCTCGACCGCCCCGATCCAGGCCGGTGCCGGCGCGCTCACCATCGACTACGCCTACCCCGCCCCGGACCCGGCGCCGTTCACGACCATCGCGTGGCGCCTGGGCCACGTGATCGTGGGCGTGCTGGCGATGCGCAACGCCTCCCACTTCGGCGCCCCGCCCACGTCGTACGACGAGTGGGAGTACTCCGAGACCGCGGCCGGCGCGCTGGAGCAGCTCGAGGCCCAGCTGGGGGTCTGGCTGGCCGGCGTCCGGGGCCTCGGGGAGGACGAGCTGCTGGCGCAGGTGGGCCCGAAGGAGCCGTATCCGGACCTCGCGATGGCCGACCTGGTGCTGCACATCCACCGCGAGCTCATCCACCACCTCGCCGAGGTGGCGCTGCTGCGCGACCTCTACGCGCACACGGTGCTCGCCGATCGCGACCGGCCGCGCTGAACTGGACCTCGCCCCGAGGCCGGGCTACCGTCGTCGGCTTGACCTGAGCCCAGGTCGCCGACGCGCGGTCACGCCGAGTCCTGCCCGCCCGTGCGCCGGAAGCCTGACGGCGCGCGCGCCGCAGGGGCAGGAGTGGGGGACCCACATCTCCACGCGGTCCACGGACCGCTCGGGGCGAAGCCACCCGCGGGTGGCCGGGCACCTTCCGAGCCCGAGCCCGACAGCTCACCTCACAGGCGTGGGAAGGACAACCATGCACCCCACCACCCCCACCCCTGCCCGCAGGTTCCTCGCCGGCTCGCTGAGCCGCGGCACCCGGCTCGGCGCCCGTGTCCTCGGCGCCGGCGCCCTCGCCGTCACCCTGATCGGCGTCGCCCCCGCGCCGTCCGCCGACGCCGCCACCGGGTCCGGCACGACGCTCCAGGCCGTGGCACCGACCGCCCAGCCGGCCGCCCGCAAGAAGCAGGAGCGCCGCATCGGCAAGGCGATCTCCGTCGCTCGCAACCAGATCGGCGACCGCTACCGCTACGGCGCCACCGGGCCCGACGCGTTCGACTGCTCCGGCCTGACCAGCTTCTCCTTCCGCAAGGCGGGGTTCACCGGCATCCCGCGGACCTCCTCGGCCCAGGCCGGGTGGGCCAAGCGGATCCCGCGCGCCAAGATGCGCCGCGGCGACCTGGTCTTCTTCCACAACGGCGGCAGCGTCTACCACGTCGGCATCTTCACCGGTTTCGACAACGGCAAGCGCCGCATCATCCACGCGCCCTCGACCGGCAAGCGGGTCGAGCGGACGAAGATCTGGACCGACTCCTGGTTCGCGGGCACCGCGCGCCGCTGACCTGCGCAGGACGGGTCAGGGGGCGGGTGAGGGCTCCGTGTCGGCGTCGGTGAACGGCCGGCCGCCGCCGAAGGAGTCGCTCACCTGCCCCGCGTCCAGCACGCGGTACGGCGCCGGCGAGCTCGCCGCGCGTCGGGTCAGCTCCTCCAGCGGCACCGGCCCGCGGGCGGCGACGAGCAGCAGGTTGCCCCCGCGCCGCGCGCGCAGGGTGGCCGGCTCGGCGCTGAGCATCAGATGGGGCAGGCTGTCGCGGACCGCTGCCACCACCCGCCGGGTCCACGCGAACGGCGCCCGGTCGGCGAGGTTGAGCAGCAGCAGGCCGTGCTCACCGAGCGCCCGCGCCGCGAGCGCGGCCGCCTCCCGGGTGACCAGGTCCCCGGGCACCCGCCCCTCGGCGTACGCGTCGACGACGACCACGTCGGCGCTGTCCTCGCGCAGCGCGGCGAGCCCGGTACGGCCGTCGACGGGGCGCACCTTGATGCCGCTGCGCGGGGGCAGCGGCAGCTCCGCGCGCACCAGGTCGGTGACCTCGGTGGCCGGCTCGAGCACGATCTGCGCCGAGCGCGGCCGGGTCGCGGCGACGTAGCGCGGCAGCGTCATCGCCGCCCCGCCCACGTGCACCACCCGCACCGGCTCGCCCGCCGGCGCGCACGCGTCGAGCACGTCGCCGATGCGGCGTACGTAGTCGAAGGCCAGCCGGGTCGGGTCGTCGAGGTCCACGTGGGACTGGTCGTGCCCGTCGAGGCGCAGCACGTAGGCGCCGGCCCGCTCGGTCGGCACGATCTCGAGGGTCCCGGTGTCCACGGGCCTATCCTCGCAGCGGCGCCCGGCCGCGCGCCCCGCGAGGCGTCAGGCGGGGGTGGGGGCGTGCTCGCTCGCGACCGCCTTGGCCCAGCGGTAGTCGGCCTTGCCGGCGGGGGTGCGCTTGACCTCGGGGACGACGACCAGGTCGCGGGGGACCTTGTAGCCGGCCAGCGACTCGCGCGCGTGGCGCTGGACGTCCTCGAGCTGCGGCTCGCGGCCCTCCCGCGGGGAGACGACGGCGGCCACCCGCTCGCCGAGCCGCTCGTCGGGGACGGCGACGACGAGGACGTCGGCGATGTCGGGATGGCCGTGGAGGACGTTCTCGACCTCCTCGACGTAGACCTTCTCCCCACCGGTGTTGATGCACTGCGAGCCGCGGCCGAGGAAGACGATCGAGCCGTCGTGGTCGCGGTAGCCCATGTCGCCCAGCACCGAGCAGCGCCGCCCGTCGGGCAGGGTGCGGAACGTGCGGGCGGTCTTCTCCTCGTCCTTGTAGTAGCCCTGGGGGACCGGTCCGAGGCGGGCGATGAGGCCGACGTTCTCGGGCCCGGCGGGCACCTCGGCGAGCGTGTCGTCGACGACGAGCATCTGGTCGGTGGCCGGCACCCGCAGGTTGCCCCGCTCGTCCAGCGTGATCTCGCCGTCGTTGCCCGACTCCGAGGCACCGAAGTTGTCGCGCTGCATCGCGCCGGGGGCGAGCGCCTTGAACCGGTCGCGGCACGCCTGGGACCAGATCGCCCCGCCGGAGGTGATCATGAACAGCGCGGAGTAGTCGACCTCGTCCTGGCGGCGCTCCATCTCATCGGCCAGCGGCATGCCCATCGCGTCGCCGACGATGAGCAGGCTCTGCAGGCCGTCGTGCGCGATGCCGTCGACGATCCTCGCCGGGTCGAAGTCACGGAGCATGACCAGCCGGCCGCCGAAGATGAAGTAGAAGAACATCGCGTACGACGCCGCGCCGTGCATCAGCGGGGCCGCGATGAGGAACGAGATCGGCGGCATCGCCTGGGCGGCCGCTGCGACGGCCGCGAGGTCGGGGTGCGCGTCGCCGTAGGGGTTGCCGCCCGAGAGCGGCTTGTGGAAGAGGTCGTCGTGGGTCCACACGACGCCCTTCGGGTAGCCCGTGGTCCCGCCGGTGTAGAGGATGTAGTGCTCGTCCCCGGTGCGCTCGGCGAAGTCCCGCTCGGCCGGCTGGTCGCGCCAGCCGGCGAGGTCGACGAGCGCGACGCCGCGCTCGCCGGCCGCGGACACGAGCGCCGCGTCGGGCTGCCCGGCGACGTACACGGTGCGGAGCTGAGGGAGGCGGTCGAGGATCGAGGCGAGCACACGCTGGTGGGCGGGCTCCTCGACGACGACGGCGACGCTGTCGGAGTTGGTGAAGAGGTACTCCAGCTCCGCGGCGGTGTAGCGGTAGTTCACGTTGATCGGCACCGCGCGGATCTTGAGCAGGCCCACCATCGAGGTGACGTGCTCGACGCAGTTCTTGAGGAAGATCGCGACGTGCTCACCCGGCGCGACGCCGTGCGCCGCGAAGAGGTGGCCGACCTGGGTGGCCTCGCGGTCGAACTCGGCGTAGGTCAGGTCGCGACCCTCGTAGGTGAGGGCGACCCGCTCGGGCACGGCGTCGGCGACGGTCTCGAACACGGAGGCCAGGTTGAACTTCATGCTTGGGCACGCTAGCCAGGATCAGGCCCGGATGTGAGCCGAGTCACCAATAAAGTGCAACGCGTTCTGGTCGGTGTCCGGTTGATCGAGGGCCTCGACTCCCCGGCCGACGAGCCGGCGGGCGACGACGGGCCCGGGCGGGCAGGTCAGTTCCGGTCGACCAGGGCGCGTCGAGCCGGGTGCCTGGGGCCCCGCGCGGCGAGGTGGTCGCCGGGTACCCGCCCCTCGGCGTACGCGTCGACGACGACCACGTCGGCGCTGTCCTCGCGCAGCGCCGCCAGCCCCGTGCGGCCGTCCACCGGGCGCACCTTGATCCCGCTGCGCGCACGCGTCGAGCACGTCGCCGATGCGGCGTACGTAGTCGTTGGTCAGCAGGGTCGGGTCGTCGAGGTCCACGTGGGACTGGTCGTGCCCGTCGAGGCGCAGCGGATGAGCTCGACCCCCGACAGCCCTCGTTACGGTCTCGACGACCGACCACCGCTCAGGACGGCCGTGCCGCTGGGCCTGCAGCACGTCATGGTCATGATGGCCAGCAACGTCACCATCCCGGTCATCCTGGCCGCGGCGATCGGCTCCAGCGCCGAGGACACCGCGTTCCTGGTCCAGATGGCGCTGCTGGTCGCGGGACTGGCGACGCTCATCCAGACGATCGGCATCGGGCCGGTGGGCGCCCGGTTGCCGATCGTCCAGGGCACCACTTCGGCTTCCTGGTCGTGTCCGTGCCCCTGGCGCAGGAGTGCGGCCTCGGTGCCGTGTTCGGCGGTGCGCTCTTCGCCGGCGGCGTCCAGTTCCTCTTCGGGATGTTCTTCACCCGGATCCGGCACCTCTTCCCGCCGCTGGTCGCCGGCGTGGTCGTGCTCGTCATCGGCATCGGGCTCATCCCCACCGGCATCCTGCTCTTCGCGGGTGGGGCCGGCTCCGAGGACCTCGGCTCCCTGCGCAACCTCGGCGTGGCGACCGCGGTCCTCGTCTCGATCCTGCTGATCTACCGGTTCGGAAGGGGGTTCATGGCCGCTGCGGCCGTCCTCCTCGGCCTGGTGTTCGGCTACCTGCTGACCGCGTCGCTCGGGATGCTCGACTGGGACCGCGTGGCCGACGCGCCGTGGCTGGCCGCACCGCAGCCGCTGCACTTCGGGCTGGAGTTCCCCAGCGCTGCCCTCATCGCGATGGGTGCGATGGCGGTGGCGACCTCGATCGAGACGGTCGGCGACATCTCCGCGCTCACCAAGGCCGGTGACCAGCGCGAGCCGACGACTCGCGAGATGAAGGGCGGCCTCATGGGCGACGGCGTGGGCACCTCGCTCGCTGCGCTGTTCAGCGCGCTGCCGAACACGTCGTTCTCCCAGAACGTCGGGCTCGTCGCCTTCACCGGGGTCATGAGCCGGTTCGTGGTCACCATCGGGGCGCTGTTCCTCGTCGTGGCCGGGTTCGTGCCGAAGCTCGCGATGGTGATCGCGATCATCCCCGCGCCGGTCATCGGGGGCGCCGGGGTGATGATGTTCGGAATGGTGCTGGCCGCCGGCATCACGTTGCTGACCACTCGGCCGCTGACGCAGAACGACCTGATCATCATCGCCGTCTCCGTCGTCGTGGGGCAGGGGTTCGCCTGGCGTCCCGAGATCGCCGAACAGCTGCCCGAGAACGTCGCCGCGCTGATGACCTCGGGAATCGTGCCGGCCGCGCTGATCGCGATCGTCCTCTACTGGATGAAGCCCCGGGAGGAGCGGATGCTCGACGTCGACGTGCCCTTGCCGACAGCGGTCGACCCGGACTGACGCCGGCATCCGCACAGGCGGACGCCCGCCCGACCCCTCCGGCTAGGTTGGCCTGGCCCGGGTCTGCGCAAGGGAGTGAGTGACGGTGGTCAGCACGGAACCTGACAGGCGCAAGCGGCGTCTGAGACGGCACGACCCGATCGTCATCTCGCTGTTGGGGATCGTTCTCGGCGGCGCGTTCGCTGCCTGGGGGATCCACGGCTATGCGACCGCTCCGCGTCCCGACCGCACGGTGACCGGGCAGGTCGTCGACTCTCCCTGCTCCCGGGTCATCGAGTACGTCGTGGAGGGGAAGACCTACCGTCTCGACCTCGGCCGGCGCCGGTGCCGGGCGGCGCACCCGGGCCAGCCGATCGAGGTCTCGTATGAGTCCGCGCACCCGGAACGGGCCTTCGCGCAGGGCGACGCCCGCTGGGTGGAGCTGGGGACCGGGGTGCTCGGGCTGCTGGTCGCCGGCGGGACCCCGTTGCTGGCCTACCGACACCGACGGCGCCAGCGCCTAGCGTGTGCGCCATGACACATCCCACGCCCTACATCCACTTCCCCGGCACGGCGCGCGAGGCGTTGACGTTCTACGGCGACGTCTTCGGCTGCGGGGTCCAGGTGCGCACCTACGCCGACTTCGGGCGCGTGGACGGCCCCGCCGAGGCGGTCGCCCACGGCGTGCTGCGCGACGGGCCGGTGGCGCTCTTCGGCGCCGACGCCGGGGCCGAAGAGCCGCCGCTGCGGACCGAGGGGCTGATGCTCTCGCTGCTCGGCGCCGCCGAGCCGCGCGTGCTGCGCGAGTGGTTCGCCCGGCTGTCCGAGGGCGGCCGGGTGGTCGCGGAGCTCGAGGCGCGGGGGTGGGGAGACTTCGACGGCGAGGTCATCGACCGCTACGGCCTGCACTGGCTGCTCGGGTTCCAAGGCGACGAGGCCGACGAGGACGTCGAGGACGAGCAGTGAGTCGCTGATCCCCGGTCGTCGAGCGGCCCGGCACCCGGGCGGCGGACTCGTTGTCCACAGATCTGGGTAGAGGGGCTGGCCGCGGGTCGCTGGCTCGCCTACGGTCGGGCGCCACGAGTCCACTCGGGACGGGGCCACCATGGCGATGACGACGTCGAGCCGGCACACCCACACGCGCAGCGTGCTGGTCGACCTGCTCGACGAGCGGGTGCGGGACCTGGTCCGGCGCGAGGGTGTGGACCCGCAGCGCGACGCGGGTGTCGTACGCCGGATCGCCGAGGGCGTGGTCCGCGCGCACGACGAGCAGAGCCTGACCGGGCGGGTGGAGCCGGTGCCGGACGTGGAGGTCGTGGTCGGGGAGCTGGTGGCCCGGGTCGCGGGGTTCGGGCCGTTGCAGGAGTTCCTCGATGATCCCGAGGTCGAGGAGATCTGGATCAACGACCCCTCCCGCGTGTTCGTCGCGCGGCGTGGGCGCCACGAGCTGACCAACCTGATGCTGAGTGCGGCGCAGGTGACCGAGCTGGTCGAGCGCATGTTGAAGTCGAGCGGTCGGCGCCTCGACCTGAGCCAGCCGTTCGTCGACGCGATGCTGCCCGAGGGGCATCGTCTGCACGTGGTCCTGGAGGGGATCAGCCGCGGGTTCTCGGCCGTCAACATCCGCAAGTTCGTGCTGCGCGCGGCCCGGGTCGCCGACCTCGTCGAGCTGGGCAGCGTGACACCGCGGGCGGCGGCGTTCCTGGAGGCGTCGGTGCGGGCCGGGCTGAACGTCATGGTGGCCGGTGGCACGCAGGCCGGTAGGTTTCCAGTTGTTTAGTCGACCTCGGGGCGCCGCTGCACGACGCCGAGCGCGAACCAAGAGACGAGGGTCGCTGCGAGAGCGACACCGGCCCGCGCCTCCTCGTGCGTGACGTCCCTGTAGTCGTCGCGACCGTGGCGGTCTACGTGTCCCCGGTATAGGGACCGCATCATGGCGACCATCATCTGGCCGGTCGGCGCGTGCTGGTGTTCGCGAAGGGGAAGCCGCCAGTCCCCATGGTTCCGCATCACACCGGCCATGCTGCCTAGCGTGGCCTCGTCATTGTCTGGCTCGACGAGGGGCTTGGCCGCTGCTTCGACGGCGCGGACGGCGTCGGCGTACGCGCCGGGGTTGTCGGGCTCAAGGGCGTGCACTTTGCCCCAGGCGCGGGCGAGAATCTGGCCCGCCGTGCCGGAGTTCTTGATCGTGTCCTCGACCATGTCCTGGACACCCTCGGGCTCACGCGCGACGAGCCCCGGCTTACCCATTCGCTCACCCACCATCCACTTGGACTTGGCCAGGGTGAGGGTCTTGTTTAGCTCGTCAACGCGTATGCCGTACCAGCCGGAGGAGAGCACGGCATCGACCACGCGCAGCAACTTCTCGGGCGGCATTTTTCGCAGTAGCTCGGTGTACGCCTTCCAATCCAAGTGGGACTGCTCCGCCAGCCCCATACGCACCTCGGTCCGCATCTCCAGTTCGCGCGTCCGGGCAGTGATCACCCAGTAAGGGTAATCACTCGATGCCAGGGCGGGCCGAAGCCAGGCGATCAGCGGCTCCCGGAGCTTCTGTGGCACCCCGTCGGCCAGGACTCTGTACTGCGAGGTCTCGTCGTCGCTCAGCCCGAAGGGCGCCCACTCAGCCGTCGTCACGTGAGGACGGTACAAAAGACCACCGACACTCGTTCATGGAAACCTGCGAGTGGGTCATCCGGAGTAGGTCGGGTCCAGTTCCACCCACCCGGTATGGCCGGTGTTCTTCTGGTGCAGGCCTATGCCGCCACTGTTGCTCACCAGGGCGCACTCGGCACAGCGCCTGCGCCGGTACGGCGCCGGTGCGGCTGCACGACGACGCGTGACCATGGCCTTCGGCTTGCGCCGCCGCACCGGCCTGGGAGCGACAGGCAGCGCGAGGAGCTTTCGCAGGACTGGCATAACCGCAACATCGATGAAGCGGTCCGACGACAGCCGCTCAACCGCCCTCGCGGTGAAGGTGGTGTCGTCCAACGCCGCGTAGTAGGCGAAGTCCAGCTCCGCCCGCACCGCCTGTACGACCACCGACGTGTCGATGCGGTGCAGCGCGCCGGAGGACAACCTCCACTTCCACACACCCTTGGCTGCGTGGTGCGTCCTCATAGGGTCCAGCGCTTCGCTGTCGTAGGCATAGCGCGGCCCGAGGCGCTCGGCCAGCCACGCGCCCACGTCGGCCTTCTTGCCGGACCGGAGATCGGCGAACTCGCTCACAGCAGGTCCAGCCGCTCCAGGTCGCGAAGAATGTGCTTCGGCGGACGGCTGCTTACGACAGGTGCCTCCGGTTCCTCGACCAGCTCGGCGTCGACCACGTCCCCAATGAGGTCTTCCTCGGAGTCGTCGGCGACGCCAATCAGGTCCTCCCACTCCGACGCCCGCTGGGCGCGGTCTAGGCGCTCCTGGGCCTCGTCTCGAGCCGGAGGCAGGGCCTCGACGTGCACCGGCCTCGGCGGCGCATACACGTTGGGGTCCGAGAGGATGTTGCGGAAGAGCTTCTCGATCGGGTCGTCGGTGGCGACGCCCTGCAGCACCTTGCTCGTCGGCGCGAGCCCGCCCCGGTCGAGGAGGTCCTGGATCGCCTTCAGGCGGACGCGGGCGTCGCCGTTCTCATCGAACGCCAGCTCGCGCAGCGCCTTGGCCGCGTCCTCGACGCTCATCTGGATGCGGGTCGCCGCCGCAGCCTGCACAGCCGGAGCGAGTCCACCGTGCTGGCTGCACACGTTGGCGCCCGGCACCGCCTCGCGGCGACACTGCGAGCCGTCCCGCTTCAAGCTCGCGGTGCAGCGGAGGACGTGGGCGGGGCGACGGGTCGCCCACCAGTCCTCGGAGTGAGTCACGCCCCGGCCAGGCATGGCTACCGCCACACCAGGTCGCACGCGGTGACGTCGTTGAGGACGTCGTGGCAGTAGCCGCACGTGGTGACAGCCACGACCGAGGCGCCCATCGGCACCCACAGGTCGTAGCTCCGCATCCCGCGCCCGATGGGGTTGCGGCAGCGGTCGCAGTCCGTGGCACGGTGCTTCGGCGGGCTCATGACCGCCTGGATCAGCGGCACCGCAGGCAGGTCGAGGTTGGCGAACCGGAGGAGGGGCACGCCGAAGGCCAGCTCGGGGGCGAGAGGCCCGCCGAGAGCCGCGAGGGCGGCGTACTCGGTGTCGTCGTCGGCCAGGGCGGCGGTGTTGGGCTCGGCCCACTCCACCAGCTCGGCGCCGTCGCGGATCGCGTTTTCGATGATGTCGGTGGGGTTGGTGGCCATGGTCATCGTGACTCCTTCGGGGTGGCTTGGAGCGGCTTGGAAGCCGATCCGGTGGAGGTCCAAGCCAGGCCCCCACCGGACCGGTGCATCAGACCCGGACGACGAGCCGGGTGGCCTCGGCGGTGAAGCCGACCGGGGTGTCGGTCTCCTCGGTGCCGAGCGAGCCGTCGGCGGCGGCGCTGTACGCCGTGCCAGCGGTGAGGTCCTCGACGTCCACGACCTCACCGGAGGTCATGACGTCGACGGGGTCGCCCGCGTCCATCGGGTGGTCCACCACCAGGACGCCACGGACGCCCGAGTTGCCGGCACCCACGACGACGCGACCGTTGGCGTTCAGGCCGACGCCCAGCGGGACGCCGACGTTCTCACCGGTCAGCGCCGCGTCGAGCTTCGCGCGGAAGCCGCCGGACTTCGGGTCGTACTTGTCGTATCGAGCAGCCACGTCCGCTGTCCTTCCTGGCTCAGCCGACGTACAGCGCCGGGGGCGCGTACGTGGTGTTGGTGGTGATCTGCATGACGAGGCCCGCGAGGCGGTGTCGGACACCGGTGCCGAATCCACGGGTCCAGTAGCTGTCCTGGAGCGGGTACGTCTCGGCGCCGGGGATCAGCTGGAGGCCCTGGATCCGCTCGTGCTGGCGGAACATGATCGGGTTGCTCGGCACGAGCGAGCCGCCCGACACCATCGCCGCGACGTACCCGGCAGGGATGCGGCTCGACTCGATGACGAGCGCCTCGTCGTAGCTGCCCTTGACGGGGAAGCCCGCGAACGTGGAGGCCACCTGCGAGCCGACCAGGTCGCCCTCGTTGGCGAAGAACCGCTGACCCTGCGAGGGGATGAAGTCGGCTCGTGCGCCGCTGGCGACCCGGAAGCCGCCGATGACGTTGGCCTCGGCCGCGTTGACGAAGAGGACGATCTGCGAGCCGTTCTCGGCGCTGTAACCGTGGCTCTTGAAGTCGTCGAGGATCTCGTCCAGGTCCGCGCTCGCGACGGTGTCCGCGTGGGAGGTCCGGTAGTGGGTGTGCGAGCCGTTGAAGGTGTTCCCCGCGTACTCCGGGGGCACCCAGCCGTCGCCGTTCGCGAACGCGAACACGTCGTAGACGGTGTTGGTCTTCCGGTCGGTGACCTTGCGGTTCGCCGGGTTGAAGATCGTCCGCATGACCTCACGGAAGATGAGGTCCTGGTCGGCGGCGAGGATCGCGTTGGTGCTGGCCTCGATCTCCGCGGAGGTCGCGTCGGCCAGGTAGCGCCAGGTCGCGGCCCACCGGTTGTCGTACCACTTGAAGGTGGCGCCCATGTTGAGCGTGTCGTGCGCCGTCCGCTTGCTCGTTGCGATGCCGTACTCGCTGGCCTCCTCGAAGGCCGCGTCACCCGCGCCGAGCGTCTGCAGGACCGAGACGACCGGGGCGCTGGTGTTGTACGTGAACAGATCCAGGAACCGCTGCTGCTGCTCGTTTGCGAGCTGCGCGGCGGCGGTGAGCTCGTCGTAGAGCTCGTTGATGTCGCGACCGTCGGCGGTGGTCCGCCGAACGTCCGCCCAAGCGTTGTATCCGCGAGCCATGGTGGCTTCTCCTTGCGGGTCGGGTGAGTCGGTTAGGGCCGGTGCTCCTGCACCACGCAGGAGCCGAAGCTCGACTGCGTCCTGGGCGACTGCCCGCGCCCGCGAGGGCGCCTGGTGGGTTGGCCTACTGGCCCGCGCCCACCTGCGCGTGCTGGCCGACTGAGCGACCTGAGTCGAACGATAGGCCGGATGCGCGCCTCGCGGTAGCTCAATGAGGCCCCGTGGGGAAACACCACCGCCCGCGACCGGCTGAACGGTCGCGGGCGGCGAGGTCAGCCGGGAGATGGCTGCACCGAGAGGGCCAGGGATGAGGACCGCTCGGGATGAACGATGGGGCATGGGCGCTGCAGCGACAAGCTCAGTGATCTGAGCGGGGGATCGGGCGATCTCCTGCGGGCCTTTACCTTCTGCTGCTTCGATTACGGCCATGCGAACGAGGTTGGCGGCAGTGGCTGTAGTTCTTCTCGCGCTCTCGGGCTGCGGGAGCGACGATGACAGCGAGGTGGGCGAGACGGCGCAGGCCAGCGGCTCAACCGGCTCGGCGTCCCCCTCGGAAGCCAGCACGCCGACGCCCGAACCGGAGCCAGCGGTCGACAACTACGGTGTGGGCGACCGGATCAAGGCTCCGGGGTTCGTGATGACGATCCGCAACGTCCGCAAGGCGGAGACCTTGGAGGTCAACCAGTCGGGCTACCAGTCGGGCAGCGGTTACGAGACTTGGACTCAGCAGAAGCCCGCGCGTGGCGGCACGTTCGTCGTGCTGGACACCGTCATCAAGAACAACTCGACCGAGTCGATGGACCTGACGTGCAGCTTCCCCATCGACATCAAGGTCTTCAACGAGGACTTCCAGGAGTACGACCCCGTCCAGAGCCTTCACGAGATGCGGGATAACCCCGAGTGCAACGCGCAGCTGCAGCCGGGCTTTACCTCCGAGATGACCTACGCCTTCATGGTCCCGAAGAAGGCGAACATCATCGGCGCGCTAGTGGATGTGGGGCTGCTCGGTAACGAGGTTTCGGACCCGCAGCTCGTTGCGCTCGATCCGGCGTATGACGGCACGCTGACTATCGGTTGAGTCAATGAGCGAGGACTTTGGCGAACGGTCCTAGTCGGCGGGTGAGCCGTGAGCACGGACGGAGCGGCGGTCCGCTCGGTAGGCACACTGCTCCGGCGTGAGCGCGGCCTCTCGGGCGAGGATGCGCCCGACCACGGGCTGCGTCCACGGCCCGCCGTTGCGGGTCGGGTGGCCTTCGGCGTTGAGAGCTTCCGCGACCTCGGCCTGCCGCAGCCCGTCGGCTCGGAGGTCACGCATCAGGGCGAGGACCGCCTGCTCGGCGGGCACCGGGAACAGCTCGCCGTCGGCGGAGCGCCAGCCGTACGGGGCGGGACCGTTGGCGTGCTGGCCCTTGCGGGCCTTGGCGCGGCGCCCGTCGCGCAGGCGCTTGACGATCACGCGCCGCTCCAGGCCAGCGAAGACGCCCGCCATCTGCCGCATGGCCGTGCGCATCGGGTCGTCCGGGTCGTCGCGCTGGACCTCGCCGTGGAAGGTGAAGACCGTGGCGCCGGGCGTCAGCCACACCTGCGCGAGCACCGCCTCCTGGACGGTGACCTCGCGGGCGAGCCGGTCCAGGTCGCGCATCACGAGACCGTCGAGAGCGCCCGTCTCAAGGGCTTCCAGGGCCTCGGCCAACCCAGGGCGCTCGGTGACCGGGAGCGCCCCGGAGCGGCCCGCGTCGGTGTAGACCGCGAGCACGTGGTGGCCGTGGGCCTCGGCCCAAGCTCGCCCGTTCCGCTCCTGCTCGGGCAGGGACTCGCCGTCCACCTGGCCGGTGGTGCTGACGCGGGTATAGATGCCGACGTTCATGGTCGCTCCTCGGGTAGCCGTAAGCCGGTCCTGTAGGACTGGCTTACGACGAACTCTCTGGCCGGGCCAGTGGGGTGACAACCGAGCGCCGGAGGGCTTCTCTCTCGCGCGTGCGTGAGGGGTGCAGCGTGCGCCGGGCGTCCGGCTAGGTCCGCGCGGCTCGTCCGCCCACCATCCAAACCACCCGGCCTCCCCGCCCACTGGGCAGCTCGCAGACACCCGGACGAGCCGCCCGGTAGCCCGGTACGTCCGGTACGCGTACCGGGCAACGCCGGTAGAACACGCCGACCCGCCGACGACCAATCTGTTCTCTGACCTCACCAGATACAGATACGAGTCGATTCGATAAGGCAGTGGCACAGGCCCGTAGCCCGGTACGCGTACCGGTGTACCGGGCTTCGGCCGTCACCCGCCCGCGTGGCGCAGCCTGCGCGACTCGACACCCTTCGGGCTCGTGTAGTGCTCGACCTCAACCGTGCCGCTGGCCACCAGGCGGTCCACCGCCTCGTCGGCGTACGGGCGCAGAGTGATCCGCGGGCGGACCTTGTCCCACACGACCCACTCGCCGCCCGCCGTCTGGAGCGTCTTGGTGATGGCCTGCGCGGCCCGCTTGACGCGGTCCTCGTCGGCGGCATCCTCGGCCCGCGCCTTGGTCACCGCAACGGCGTCGTGGCCCTCCTGGTGCTGGGTCGACAACGTGCGCTTGCACTGGACCTGGACAGCCGCCGACATGTCGATCACGACCCCGGCCAGCTCCCACCACTGGTCGTTAATCGCGACCTCGCCGTGCAGCAGCGCCAGCGCCGCCGCCACCTTCAATCGGGTCAGGAGCTTGTGCCCGGCCAGCGGGTCGGCGCCCGCGTCGCGGAGCTGGGCGCGCCGCGCGGCCCGGACCTCGGCTCGGACGTGCTCGGGGTAGTCGATGACCTCGGGCAGATCGGCCGGCGGATGCCAGTCGAGGGCGCCGGGCCACGGCACGTCGGCGTCGGGCAGCGACGGGTCCACCGCCTGCACCCACACGAGCCGCTGGGGCGTGCCCGCGTCGGCGTCGTCCAGCAGTGCCGCCGACCGCGTGGGCTGGACCCCGAGCAGCATCACCAGCCGGTAGCTGTTGGCCCGCACGTGGCGGTTGCGCTCCGCGGAGGCGTTGGCCTGCCCGAGCGTGCCCCCGGTCAGCGCCGAGCGGATCGTCGGGGCGATGGTCGCCCCGCTACGGCGCTGGGTCGCGCCGAGCGAGTCGATCTCATCGACGGTGAGGATGCGGTGCGGGTAGTCGATGAGCACCAAGTCGCGCCCGGAGCCCTTGCGGAGGAACGTCTGCACCAAGCCCTCGCCAGAGCCGACGTTGCGCTCGATGTCCTCCTGCCACTGCCCGACGTCGCCCAGCAGGTCCCGCGAGACAGCGAGCAGCGCGCTCTTACCGGCGCCCGAGCCACCCACGACCGCCACGCCCAGGTTGAGCGAAGCTCGCCCGCCGACGACGGGCGGCAGGGCCACGCCCGGCGGCAGCTCGGCCAGCACCCGCGCCAGCACGTAGCAGAGCAGCGCCTGCGACCCGACGAGCCGCGAGTGCGCCGCGTCGCGGATGCGGCGCAGCACCGGGGTGGCGTCGAACAGGTCGTCGGCCAGATCATCAAAGACCTCAGCCGCCGTGGGCGTCGGGTTCGCCTTGACGATGCCGTAGGCGCCGACCAGCAGCCGCGACCACTCGCCCTGGGCGTCGCGCTCGCCGCCCAACGCCGTGGTGAACATGGCTTCCAAGGTGTCGAGCGCCGTGGGCACACCGACGAGGCCCTGCTCGCCCTTGCGGACCAGGTCGAGCATCAGCGTCGCCGTGGTGTCGTGGCGGCTGGCCGCGACGCTGAGCGCCATGGCAGCGTTGGCCAACACCTCTCCGACGGCAGGGTGCACATCCTCGTCGGGGAGCTCGGCCACCCACGCGTCGACGTCGGCCCGGTCAACCTCTGCCTTGCGGTCGTGGTCGGCAGCATCGCCCCTGTCGAGCTCGGCCACCCAGGCGTCCGGCAGGGAGGCCAGCTCGGCCACGGTGGGGATGTCGTGGGTGGGCAGCCCGTCGGGGTCCCACCAGCCGTACTCACCACCCGCCGGGTGGACCGACGGCGGAGCGACGGCGAACCGGTGGCCGTGGTGGATGAGCTCGACGTGCTCACCGAGCACGTTGGCCCAGCGGCGACCGGGCGGCACCCGGTAGTAGCGGATGCCGCTCACGAAGTCGGTGTCGCGCGAGGTCGAGCGCCACGTGGGCGGCAGCTTGCCCAACCGCGCCTCGGCCTCGGCCAGCACCTTGCCGCCGTGCTTGTCGTCGTAGGCGTCGACGTCGAGGCCGATCACGTCGGAGGGCAGGCGCAGACCGATGTTGCCCCCACGGCGGCGCCACGCGGCCACCTGCGCGTCGTCCGGGTCAGTGCCGTCGTAGCCGGTGAAGCCGGTCGGCGGCGGGGACTTCTTGCGGCGCGGCAGGATCACGGTGCCGAGCCAGCCCGCGGCCCGGTAGTCGTCGGCAGCGTCGTACGGGCTAGCCACGGTCGGCCTCCTCGCCATTGAAGTGCCGCACCAGCTCGGACAGCCTCGCGGCCATCAGCTCCTCGGCGTACTTGTCGGTGTGCTCGGCGTGCTCGCGCTTCGACTTGCGCGGCTGCTGACGGTCGGTGGCCCGACGGCGCCCACTGTTGTGGGCGAGGCTCGTGTAGGTGCTCACGCTTCACCGCCCTGCGCCGCGACGACCGCCGCGCGGATGACGGGCTCGATGAGCTGCAACGCCTCGTACTTCACGCCCGCCTCGGCCAGCAGGAGCCCACAGAGGTGGGCGACCTGCGAGTCATCGAGGGGGGCGCCCTTGGCGGAGTTGCGCATCGTCTGACGGATCGCGACGTCGAGCTTCGCAGTGGCGTAGCTGGTGCGCGCCGCGTTGATCTCGGTCTGGTCGGCGCCGTGAGTCGCACGGGCGACGCGAGCGACCTGCATCCGTGCAGCGAGGAGGTTCTGAGGCTCGGCCATGATGGCGAGTCCTTCACTGGTGGCGGGCCGCCACTGCTCTTTCCGGGAGCTGTCTGCCGTCCCTCCGCTGTGGACGGCGCACTCTCCGACGTCGGTGTGGATCAGGTGTCCGACCTGCCCTGGCCCGGCGCTCTCGCCTGACCGCCGACGCCGGGCCACACGCGCTCTCAGGTTCGTCCCCGGTGGGGCGCCTACCTGGTACCGCTGCCGTGCAGCTCGTAGCCCTTGTTCGTGGTGACAACGATATCGCGCCGGGTTGAGCCGCAGGCGTTAGTTCTGCATATGGGCAGTAATCGCTGGGATGAGGTTGAGATGTGCTAGTTGCCAGCCGACTGTCGGTGCTCAGAACTAATCTGCCTGCATGCTCTCGACCCTGCTTCCTGGCGTTCGCGAGTTCCGCACGCCGCTGGTGACTGGGCTTCTGTGGGCAGCGTGCCTGTGGCTGCTCGTCGGAAGGCCCATCTCGGATAGCAATGCCACCAGCGATTTCGTGTCGGACTTCCGCCTCGACCAACTGCCCTCGACGGTGTGGCTTGGCGCCGCTGCGCTGCTCGTGTACCTCGTAGGCAGTCTCCTCGTCGTACGGAAGTCGCCGATCGAACCGTTGGTGGTGCGGTTCCGGCCGTGGGTCGCCCGCATGATCGACCGCCTGGACGAAGATCGCGCGCCAGCCAAGCGGCGCCATCGCTGGCTGTGGAAGAAGTGGCGCGACAAGTGGTCCTACCGCCGACCGGTCAATCGAGCGCGCAGCTGGTGCCAGTCGGAAGGCATTCGGTGGCAGGCCGTAGATGGCTGGTTGCACAACGAGTTTCAGGCGATGCTGTCCGATGGGCACGTCCCGGTCATGCGCTCGTTCGACGGTGGCTGTAACGCTCCGAACGGCTTCGAGGGTTTCTACGCTGCGGACACCGTCGAGTCCCACCCTGCTTACGGCATCAATTCGGACCAGCTTCGGTCGAGCTTGAGCGAGAACTTCGTCCGCGAGGTTAAGGATGAGCGCCCGGCGGTAGAGGTCCGCATCCAGATGCGGTTCCCCGAGGTCTACGCGGAGATCGACCGCCTCAAGGTCGAAGCCGAGCTTCGGATGTCGATCTTCTGGCCACTCATCGTGCTCACCGGGATCCTGGCTGTGGCTTGGTCGCCGCTCGCACTGGCGTTCGTGTTGGTGCCGCCGTGGCTTCTGTGGGACGGGATCAAGCGATCACACGAGGCGACCGAGAAGACCTGGGCGCCGCTCGTCGCTGGGGAGGTCACCAGCCCGATCCTCGACGCCATGGCAGCTGCCAAGAACGGAGAGTTCCGAAACTTCCGGTCGCGGTACGGCGTGCGGGAGAACTCCGATGCGGAGACTCCGATTCACGTTTCGTAGCGTCGCCTAGTCCGCCCAGTAAGCCAGGTCCTCATCGGTCGGGGCCTCGACCTGGCCAGCCGGATGCCAGTCGAAGGTGAGCCGCGCGAGCAGCTGCGCCGGAGTACGTCGCCCCGGTCGGCCGCGTCGCACCCACACGCGCCGGAGGGCGTCGTCCAGGACTGCCCTCCGGGTTTCGACGGTGCCAGCCTGAGCCCAGTCCTCCCCGAAGGTCTGCGAGCCTTCGACGGCGCGGAGAGTGACCCTCGGGGCCTTCGCTCGGGCCTCGCGCCGGAGCTTCCGCAGCCCGGCAATCTCGGCGGTGAGCCGGTCGGCTTCGTCGTCATCGTCCGTGGCCTGGAGTGCCGCGCCGAGCTCGGCCAGCCGGTGCTCGATCTCGGGCAGCAGCGCCGCCCCGCCCTCGTGCACCTCCTCGACAACCGACAGGCGCAGCTGGTCGCCGCGCTGGCGCAGGAACTCCTCGACCACGGCGTCCTCGAAGTTGCTGATCGCCATGTGGCAGCTCGGGCAGTAGTAGCCGGGCCGGTTCTGGACCGTGCCCCGGTGCATGCGCACCGCCTCGCCGTCGTGTTCGCCGCAGTAGACGAGCCCCGACAGCAGCCCGGAGGTCTTGGCGCGCATCGCGCGGGGCTTGCTCTGCGCGGTGTTGCGCGCGTCGAGCTTCTGCACCATCGCCCGCCACTCGGGCGGCGTCATGATCGCGACCGACTCGTCCACGACGGGCAAGCCGGTGTCGGGGTCGCGGAGGACCTCCGTCCCGCGTTGCTTGCTGACGTTGCCGGGGTTGTAGGCGGTCATGCCCGCAAGCACCGGGTTGCGCAGCAGTCGCTCGACCGTGGAGTACGCCCAGCCGTCGCGCTTGCGGCTCGCCTGCGATACGCCGGGCAGCGGGGCGCCGACCTCGTTGAGCCACTGGACGGTCGAGTAGATCGACGCACCCGCCGCGACTCGCTCAGCCGCCCCACGCACGAAGTCGATGCGGTCGGGGTCCTTGGCCAGGACGTAGCCGTTGCCGTCGGGGTTGGGGACCGAGCGCCAGCCGTATGGCACGGTCCCGCCGACGACCCGCCCCGCCTTCAACAGGTGGTTCCTCGCGGCCTTGACGCGCGCCGAGATGGCGTCGGCCTCGTACTCCGCGAAGGTGGCCAGGACGCCCGCGACGAACCGCCCGTCCGGGGTCGTCATGTCGATGGCGTTCTCCACGGCGACGATTCCCGCGCCCCGTTGTTGGAGCGCCTCGTTGGCGAGGTGGAAGTCCAGCACCCGGCGCGCGAGCCGGTCGAGCTTCCAGATGACGACGGCGTCGAAGCTCTCGGGGGAGTCCAGCAGCGCCCGCCACCCGGCGCGGTCCTCGGGCTTGTTGTGGGTCGCGCTGACGCCCTCGTCGCGGAACGTCGCGACGACCTGCCAACCGCGAGCGGCGGCGTACTGTTCAGCCGCCTCCACCTGGCGGTCGATGGACACTGACGCCTCCTGGGCGACGGAGATCCGGACGTAGATGGCGCAGCGGCGAGCGGTGGCGGGCATGCCGAGAACGATGGCCGCTAACCACCTTGTTAGCAACCGGGTTGTACGCAGACCGGGAAGACCACGATGTTGAACTGCCTCGCGGCGGCGATCCCCGGCGGGGAGCGGATCGTCTCGGTCGAGGAGGTCTTCGAGCTGCGCTTCCCGCACCCGGACTGGGTGCCGATGCAGACGCGCCAGTCCGGGCTGGAGGGCACCGGTGAGATCCGGCTGCGCGACCTGGTCAAGGAGAGCCTGCGGATGCGGCCGAGCCGCCTGATCGTGGGGGAGGTGCGGGCGGAGGAGTGCCTCGACCTGCTGCTCGCGCTCAACGCCGGCCTGCCGGGGATGGGGACACTGCACGCCAACAGCGCCCGCGAGGCGCTGGTGAAGATGTGCACGCTGCCGCTCCTGGCCGGGGAGAACATCTCGGCGCGCTTCGTGGTGCCGACCGTGGCGTCCTCGGTGGACCTCGTGGTCCACCTGGGCATCGACCAGCACGGCGTACGGCGGGTCAACGAGATCGTGGCCGTGCCGGGTCGGGTGGAGAACGACGTCATCGAGGTCGAGCCGATCTTCGAGCGGCGCGGCGGTGACCTGCGGCGGACCCGGGGGATGCCGCCGCGCGTCGAGCTCTACGAGCGGGCCGGGATCGACGTGCACGCGCTGCTGGCCGAGCCCGGCTCGGTCGCCGAGCAGGAGCGCGGGGCGTCCTGATGGGCGCGCTGGTCGGTCTCGGGGTGGGCATCGGGCTGGTGCTCATCTGGTCGGCGTTCGCGCTGCCGCACCCCGAGCGCGCACCGCGCGAGGAGGGGCGGGTGACCCGGCTGCTCGCCCGGGCCGGGCTGCAGGGGGTGTCGGCGCCGGGCTTCGTGCTGCTCTGCGTGGCCGTGGGCATGGTGGCCGCGTTGGCGATCCAGGTCGTCTCCCGCACCGCCCCGGTCGCCCTCGTCTTCGGCCTGCTCGGCGGCTACCTGCCGGTCGCCGTCGTCACCGGCCGCGCGCGCCGGCGCCAGCGGGAGTTCGCCGAGGTCTGGCCCGAGGCGGTCGACAACCTCGCCTCGGCCGTACGCGCGGGGATGTCGCTCCCGGACGGGCTGGCCGCGCTGGGCACCCGCGGGCCCGAGCCGCTCCAGCCGGCGTTCCAGTCCTTCGCCCTCGACTACCAGGTCACCGGCCGCTTCGGCGACTGCCTCGACCGGCTCAAGGACCGGCTGTCCGACCCCGTCGGCGACCGGGTCGTGGAGGGGCTGCGGATCGCTCGTGAGGTGGGTGGCGGCGAGCTCGGCCGGCTGCTGCGCAACCTGTCGGGCTACCTGCGTGAAGAGGCCCGGACGCGCTCCGAGCTGGAGTCGCGGCAGTCCTGGACGGTCAACGGCGCCCGGCTGGCGGTCGCGGCGCCGTGGGTGGTGCTGCTGATGCTCTCGCTCCAGGGCGAGGCAATCCGGCGCTACGCCACGCCCGCGGGCGTGGTCGTGCTGGTCGTGGGCGCCGGGATCTGCGCGGTCGCCTACCGCGTGATGATGCGCATCGGACGGCTACCGGTCGAGCGACGGATCCTGTCGTGAGCCTCGCGATGTGGGGAGCCGTGCTCGGCGCGACGCTCGCCGGCGGACTGCTGCTGGTCGTGTCCCGCCTGGTCGCGATGCGCCGGGTGCCGCTGGCCGAGCGGGTGCTGCCGTGGGTGCGCGACCTGCCGCGCCACGGGGCCGGCCCGGCCGCCGCAGCCCCCTCGGCGTCGCCCGCGGCCGCCGCGGTCGGCGTCTTCGGGCCGGTGTTGCGCTCCGCGGCGGAGGCGGTGGAGCGGGTGCTCGGCGGCGCCACGTCCGTACGCCGCCGGCTCGAGCGCGCCGGTCTCGAGACCACGGTCCAGGAGTTCCGGGTCGAGCAGGTGCTGTGGGGCCTGGCCGGCTTCGCGGTCGCGGCGGCCTGGGGGCTGCTGCGCGCGATGACGGCGCCCGGCGCCGCGCTGGCGTCGCTCCTGGTCTGTGCGGTCGCCTTCGTGTGCGGCGTGCTGGCCCGCGACACCTGGCTGTCCTCGCAGGTCAAGGCGCGCGAGCGGCGGATCCTCGAGGAGTTCCCGACGGTCGCGGAGCTGCTCGCGCTGGCGGTCGCCGCGGGGGAGAGCCCGGTCTCGGCGCTGGACCGCGTCGTACGCCGCAGCGGGGGAGACCTCTCCGACGAGCTCGCCGTGGTGCTCGCCGCCGTACGCACCGGGGAGCCGGTGGCCTCCGCCTTCGACGCCCTGGCCGCGCGCAGCGGGCTCCCGCTGGTAGCTCGCTTCGCCCAGGGCATCGCCGTTGCCTCCGAGCGCGGCACCCCGCTGGCCGACGTCCTGCACGCGCAGGCCGCCGACGTCCGCGAGGCGGGCCGGCGTGAGCTGATCGAGGTCGCGGCCCGCAAGGAGGTCGCGATGATGGTGCCCGTCGTCTTTCTCGTGCTCCCGGTGACCGTGCTCTTTGCGTTCTGGCCGGGCGCCGTCGGGCTCTCGTTGACCACTCCCTGACCACTCCAGACCCTGCTTTACCCCCCCCCCCGCGAACCCGGACAGATCGGAGCCCCTCATGACCCACCTCCTGCTTCTCCTGGTCAGGCTGCAGGCCACGCTCGTGGTGGCGCGTGGGCGCCGCGACGAGCGCGGCGACGTACCCGGGTGGGTGCTCGTCACCCTGATGACGGTCGGTCTGGTCGGTGCGATCACCGCCGTCGCCCAACCGCAGCTGACCAGGATGTTGACCAACGCGCTGTCCAAGGTGCAGTAGTGCCCGCGGGGGCTGGCCGGGCTCGACCACCGGACGCGGGCGAGCGCGGCAGCGCCGTCGCGGACTTCGTGCTGGTCGTGCTGGTGCTGGTCCCGCTGGTGCTGGGGATTCTGCAGGTCGCGCTGACGCTCTTCGTGCGCAACACGCTGGCCGCGGCCGCCTCGGAGGGTGCGCGGTACGCCGCGACCGCCGATCGGGGCCCCGCGGACGGCGTCGCGCGCACGCGCTCCCAGGTCGAGGGCGCGGTCTCGGGGCGGTTTGCGCGCGACGTGAGCGCACGGCAGGTGGTGCAGGACGGCCAGCCGATGATCGAGGTGACGGTGCGCGCCAGCGTCCCGGCGCTGGGGCTGGGCGGTCCGGGCGTCGACGTGGTGGTCACCGCGCACGCGGTCGAGGAGACGGCGCAGGTGGCGCCGTGATGCCCGGCGTCCGGCGGGGGCATCGGCTCGGGGACCGCGGTGAAGAGGGCAGCGCGCTGGTCGAGCTGGTCTGGCTCGGGCTGCTGCTCCTGGTGCCGCTGCTGTGGATCGTGCTGTCGGTCTTCGAGGTGCAGCGCGGCGCGTACGCCGTGAGCGCGGCCGCCCGGGCCGCCGGGCGGGCCTACGCCCTGGCGCCGAGCGATGCGGAGGGACGGCAGCGCGCGGAGGAGGCGGCGCGCCAGGCCTTGCGCGACCAGGGGATCGGCTCGGCCCCGCTGCAGGTGGAGGTGAGCTGCACACCGCACGCCGACTGCCACAGCGGGACCTCGGTGATCACGGTGCGCATCAGCTCCAGCGTGGCGCTGCCGGTGCTGCCCGACGCGCTCGGGGCCGAGCGCGGCCGGTTCGCCCTCGACGCGAGCCACACGGTGCCGATCGGGCAGTACCAGGAGGTCCGGTGACGCCCCCGTTACCGCCGCTCCGAGCGCGTGGGCAGGGCATGGAGGGTGGGTCGGTCTCCCCGCTGATCATCGGGTTCGCGCTGGTCCTCGCGCTGGCCGTCGCGGTCGTCATCGACGCGACGGCCGCCTATCTCCAGCGCTCCGAGCTGAGCTCGCTGGCCGACGGCGCGGCGCTGCACGGTGCGGACCTGGGCGCCACCGGCGTCGACGTCTACACCGACGGGGTCCCCGAGGAGCGGCTGCGGGTCAGCGAGGCGACCGTGCGGGCCTCGGTCGCGGACTACCTGCAACAGGTCGGCGCGCATGGCCGCTTCCCCGGTCTGACCTTCCGGGTGGGGATCTCGGCGGACCAGCGGGTCACCGTCGAGCTGAGCGCCCCGCTCGACCTGCCGCTCACCTTCCCCGGTTCGCCCTCCCAGCCCCGGGTCGGCGCGAGCGGGTCCGCGGTGTCGACGGTGGACTGAGTGCTCGCCATTCTGGAGGCGCTTCGCGGCAGCCAGCTAGCTTGCCCGGCGCGGCTCGGCGCGGCGATTGACCCGCTGTGCTCGGTGGGGAACCCGACAGCCGCAAGCCGTGCGTCTCGCGGCGCCTGCCAGGCCACTTCGCGATCGTCGTGCCTGCCAGGTCCTCTTGCCACGCGTTTGGTGCCTGGGGCGACGCGCGCGTGATTGAACGCGGCCATCCAGGCTGCGGGTGGCCGCGCTCAACCGTCTCCATGTGATGCGCTAGAGCCCTGTGTGCCCGACCGGTAAGGGCGTCGACATTCGTGGACGCGATCCTGTTCGAGGACACCGGTTGGACCGTAGTCCTTGAGGGGACCAGCAGGGGTTCGCGGCGGTGAACACCTGCAAGTTCGTGCTGCGTACGGCCGGGTTGCCGGCCTGCTGTCACTCCGGGCCTCGCCGACAACGCGAGAGCGCCCCTGCGGGGTACAGGGGCCATTTTCGATCGCCCGCGGGCGGGACTTCAGCCCGGATCAGTAGACGGCGTTGACGCCCGCGGTGGCCTGCTCCTGCGTGTAGCCCTCGAAGACAAGCTGCTCGATGAGGCCCGTCTTGGAAAACGACGTCATGTCGAGGTAGGCCTCCGCCGACCTCGCGGCCTGCTCGGTCCAGTCGACCTCGATGTTGTTCACGGCGAACTCCGCGTCGGCCTTGGAGTAGTCCTCGAAGACAAGTTGCTCCACCAAGCCGGACTCGGAGAATGCCGTCATGTCGAGGTAGGACTCGGCCGCGTCGATCGCGCGCTCCTGCCCCGAGGTCATCTCGGGCTCGGGCGCCTCAGTCGGCTCGGCCTTGTCAGCCGGCTTCTCGTCCTTCTTCGGCTTGTCGGCCTGCGAGGTGGAACCGGCATCCTTCGCAGCCTCCGGCTCTTCGGAGTCGCTGCCGCCCCCGTTCGCGATGCTGATGAGGATGGCGAGGACCACGATCGCCAGCAGCCAGTAGCGCTTCTTCTTATAGATCGGGCGCTTGGCCTTGGCGACGGCCTTCGCGGTCTTGTAATCCATCTCGCCGGTCGTGTTCGTGCTCATGGTGAGTGCTCCTTCTCTCAGGGAAGAGCCCGGACGGCTCGACCAATCACAGTCCCCTGAGGGAGGACGGTGCTTGAGCGTTCGGTCCGGCGACCCCTTCCTTCGTTCTTGTCTTCCAACGAACGAATCGCCGCCCCGCTAGGGCAGATCGGATGGGGTAGTCACGGTTCACCAATACGGAGTAGCAAGGGGGTGTTCAGCCACTCCCATGCAGGTGTGCTTCGGGTCTGCAGTGCGGCTCCCGCAACGGGTGTCGCTGGGGTCGGCGAGGACCAGCGTCAAGCAGGAGGGCGCGGCGCCAGGCGGTCCGTGCGCACCTCCTACTGCTCACGTAGTGGTCTCGGGGCCTGGCTCAGGGCCCGACTGCGACGTGACGGGCGCATGGCATGGGAGCTCTGCTACGCGTCGTGCGCTAAATGGCGGAGCCCGTGGCGAACAGGGGGTGAAACCGGCGCCCTTGGTGGGGATGTCTAGGGGGCCAGGAGTGTCGAGGAGAGGGCAAGAACGATCGCGCCAGGTAACCTCTTTTGGCCTGATTGGCGGCTGCTCCGTTGTCGTTGGGTCGACGCCCACGGGTCGGCGCGAGCGGGTCCGCGGTGTCGACGGTGGCCTGAGGGGCTCACCGTCGCGTGACGCAGCGCGGAGGCGACCAGGCGAGCGAGACGCTCCCGTCGCCCCCTGCCGCGCGGAGATTCGGGCGGACGCTGAAGCAGTAGGTGCGCCCCTTCCTCAGCGGCTGCGACCTGACCGACATGGTGGTCAGCGCACGCCGGGCGCCGGGGACCGTCCACGAGGTCCAGCCGCCCTTGCCGGTGCGCGCTGCCGGTCGGCTGCGGTGACGCACGGAGTAGGGCAGGCCAGGCCCGAGCTGCTCGGTCTGGATGCCACGCCAGCTCAGCTTCACCCGCTTGGCCCGGGTGGACTTCTTCGCCGGCCCGGTCATCCGGGCGGCCGGCATCATCAGGCAGTCGCCCGTGGAGGTGCCCGCGCCCACGTTGACCGGGCGTAGGCAGAGCTCGAAGGTGCCGACCGGGTGCTTCACCCTGGTCCGGAACCAGTGGGGAGCCTGCGACCAGAAGGACTTCGGTGCGGGGCGGTTGGCCAGGACGGTGGCGACCCGAGCGCCGTCGATCGAGATCCTCACCTTGATGGGGCGGCCCTGGGAGTTGGCGTCGTACGCGCGGCCGGCGACTCGGAGCGTGGTGCGCTGGACCTTCAGCTCCTCGAGGAACGCCATCGCATCCGGGTGGGGGATCCTCACCTCGTGGCATGGCGGGAGCAGCGGGTTGCTGCCCGTGGGATCGATCGCGTAGGCGCACACCGTCTCGCTCGGGGACAGGTCCCCCGGGGGCTGGAAGGAAGCGGCGAACCCGTGCGGCCCGACGTCCTCGCGATGGAGACCGGCCGTCGTGGTTCCGAGGAGCCGGCGGCTGCCGTAGCTGGTGGTGGAGTAGACGTGGATCTCCACGGCGGCGTCCGGGGTGTCCGGGTCCTGCGCCCAGCCGCTGACGGCGACGTAGCCGTCGGGGGTGACTGAGACAGCGTCGAGGAAACCGACCGGGTCGGCTGCCCGGGCAGCGGGCGCCACGGCGAGGGAGGAGACGAGGAGGCCGCCGGACGCGAGGAGGGACGCGAGGGGCCGCAGGAGTCGGATCTTCACGCGGGGCTGCTTCCCGCGATCGGGCGTCGCCAATCCCATGGGTGTGGAGCGCAGGACCCCGCGCACCAACAGGCCTGCCGACGACCCTCCACAGCCGGCGGAGGGACGGAGGTCGGGGCCCCGGAAATGTCCCCGGTCGTCTCTAGGATGAAGTCATGTCGTAGAGCTCCGCAGCACCTGGTCTCGGGAGGCCCGGATGGCCGAAACGCTCGATCCCTATCTGGTGGATCTGGAGCGCCTGCACGCCGACCTGGACCGGGTGGTCGAGCGGGACCCGGTGTTCCTTCCCGTGGCGACGAAGCGCCAGGCGTTGCTGATGGCGGCCTCGGCATCGTCGCGGGCGCAGGCTGTCCTGGCGCGGCTGGTCGGGTGTGCGGACGACGTGGCGGACGCGGAGGGCCACCGGGACGTCGCCTCGTGGTTGACGCACCGCACCCATGACTCGCTGACCACGACCCGTCGGGCGCAGCGGCTGGGGGTGGCGTGCGAGCAGCGCTGGCACCGGGTCGGTTTGGCGCTGCTGGGCGGGCGGATGAGCGTCGACCAGGCCCAGGTGATCGTGGCTGCCCTCGACGAGCTGGCCTGCGGGCGTGACCTGGTGGAGGCCCCGGCGGAGGAGTGGGCCGAGGTCCTGGTCCGCGCGGAGGTCTATCTGGTGGAGCAGGCGGTCGGCTTCGGTCCGCGGGAGCTGCGCCGGTTGGGGGAGCGGATCCTGGAGGTGGTCGCGCCGCAGTGGGCCGAGGAGCTGGAACGGCGACAGCTGGAGGCCGCGGAGCGCGCGGCTCGGCGGCGTACGACGCTGTCGGTGCAGCACCAGGGCGACGGCACGGCATTCATCCGGGCGCGGGTGCCCGAGAGCGTGGCGTTGCGGCTGACCACGATGCTGGAGGCCTTCACCAACCCCCGCAAGGAGGACGGCGCGGCGGCTGCGGACGACGGGCGGCGGGTGCCGTACGAGCGGCGCCTCGGTGAGGCGTTCTGCTCGCTGATGGAGGCCCTCGACCCCGCCCGGCTGCCGCTGCACGGCGGGGACGCGACGACGCTGGTCATCACGATGGACCTGGCGACGCTGACCGCGGGCCTCGGGACGGCGACGTTGGCGGACGGCTCCCGGATCACCGCCGGCGAGGCCCGGCGACTGGCCTGCACCGCAGGCCTCGTGCCCGCGGTGCTGGGCACCCGCTCGGTCCCGCTCGACCTCGGACACGCAACGAGGCTCTTCAGCCCCGGACAACGGAAGGCCCTCGCGATCCGCGACCGGGAGTGCCGCGCGGACGGCTGCTCGATCCCCGCCACCTGGTGCGAGGCACATCATCTGAAGCCGTGGTCAGCGGGAGGGAGGACCGACCTCGCGAACGCGCTCCTGCTCTGCTTCCACCACCACCATCTGGTCCACGACGACCGCTATCTCCACCAGCGGATGCCGAACGGCGACATCCGCTTCGCCCGGAGGACGTAAGTCGGTGAGCGCAGGTCAGTGCTCGCGCAGGAGCACCCCGGAGCCGGTGACCCGGTCCTCGATGCCGTGCTCGCGCAGCGCGTGCCACAGCGTGGCGGCGTTGATCGCGACGACCGGGCGGCCGAGCTCGGCCTCGAGCGTCTCGGCGAGCCCGACGAAGGAGAGATTGGTGCCGACCTGCACGATCGCCTCCACGCCGGGGCGGTCGATCTCGGCCACCACCTCGCGCAGCCGGGGCTCCTCGACACGGGCGATGTCCATGGCGGTGGGGCAGCGCAGGCCGGTGATCGCCGCGACGTCGAAGCCCGCCTCGGTGAAGAACCGGCCGACCTCGCGGTCGGCGACCGGCTGGTACGGCGAGAAGACCGAGATCCGACGTACGCCGAGGGCGTGCAGCGCCGCCCGGCACGCGCCGGCGCCGGTGGTGACCGGGAGACCGGTGCGCTCGCGCATCCGCTGCTCGAAGGCGGCGTTGCCCTCGACGCCGCCCCAGAACGTCTCCGCCGACATCCCCATGACCATCCGGTCCGGCTCGGCGGTGAGCGCGTCGCGCACCGCGGTGTCGAGGGAGGCGCGGATCTGCACCAGCAGCGCCTCGAAGCCGGCGTCGCCGGCCATCGTGGGGTCCGGGATGTGCATCGAGCCGGCGCGGAACGCGACCCCGTCGACACCGGCGCGCCAGTAGTCGTGCTCGACCACGGTGTTCGTGCTCGGCACGATCACCCCGAAGACGGCCCGGGGGCCCACGGCGTTCGTCATCGCGACACTCCTTCGAGCCCGGCGAGGCAGAGGTCCACCGCGCGGTGCGCCCGGGCGCGCGCCGCGGGCCGGTCCAGCAGGAGGGCGTCGACGAGCAGCGGTGAGACGACCACGGCGATCACGTCGTCGGCCGGGCCGCGGGGCACCTGCGCCTGGGCCAGCACCGTGCCGAACGGCTCGAGCAGGTCCTCGACGTAGCGCCGCCGCAGGTCGGCCGCGGCCGGGTCGAGCGCCGCGGTGGTGGTCAGCGCCTGGAGGAACGCCGCCACCGGCTTGTCGCGCAGCCGGTCGCACAGCACATCGACCGCCGTGTGCAGGTCGGCCGCCAGGTCGCCGGAGGAGGGGCCCGGCGGGGAAGGCGCCACGTCGATGAGCGCGGCCAGTACGTCGGTCGAGGTCGGCCAGTGCCGGTAGATCGTCGAGCGCGAGACGCCGGTCACCTGGTGCAGCCGTTGCGGGGTCAGCGCGGTCGCGCCCTCCACCAGCAGCAGCTCGAGTGCCGCGGTGAGCACCACGGTCGCCGTCTCGTTCGCCGGCCCTGCCGGGCGTCCAGTCCGTGCCATTGAGTAAACGATACGGGATGCCCCGGTTATATGTGCCGATGCGAAGTGGGGGAGGCGGGTGTCGGCGCGTGCATCGGCCACCACCGATCTCGTAGCCTCGCCGGATGTCTCACCGTCTCGGAACCCTCGTGGCCCTGTTCGCCCTCCTCCTGTCCCCGCTCGCGGTGCTGTCGCCGGCCAGCGCCGCGACGCCGGAGCAGACCTACGCCAACCAGGCCGTGCGTGCGACCAACGCGGTGCGCGCCAACCACGACCGCGGCGCGGTGAAGAAGAACGCCTGCCTGCGCAAGGCCGCCGCCCAGCAGGCGCGCAAGATGGCCGCGCAGCAGCGGATCTTCCACCAGGACCTGGGCCCGCTGCTGCAGCGCTGCGGGATGAGCATGGTGGGTGAGAACGTCGCCTCCGGCTATCCCAGGGGGCGCGCCGTCGTGCGCCAGGGCTGGATGAAGTCGCCCGGCCACCGCGCCAACATCCTCAACGGCGGGTTCGACCGGGTCGGCATCGCGGCCCGACGCGGCGACGACGGCCGCTGGTACGCCGCGCAGGTGCTCGGCCAGCGCTGACGCCGTACGCCGGCCGGGACGGCGCACACCCTCCTGTGCAGGAGGACCCCCAAAGAACGCGCCGGCCGGCCCGGCGTGGGCGGACCATCGGCCCTGAGGCTAGGCAGCGCCCGGACGCAGGGGAAGTTGTCGCCCGGCGGCACGCGGTTGAAAAAACCGAGGTCAGGGCGGCTTTCGACACCTACCCAGCGGGGCCGTAACCTGTAGGACGTGGCCGGACCGGACTTCGACGTCGAGATCAAACAGCTCCAGGCAACCATGCGCACGATCGAGCAGGTGCTCGACGTGGACGCGATGAAGGTCGAGATCGCCGACCTCAGCGAGCAGGTGGGCGCCCCGGACCTCTGGGACGACCAGGCCAACGCCGCGCGCGTCACCGGTCGCCTGTCCACCCTCCAGGGCGAGCTCGAGCGCTTCGAGAGCCTCACCAGCCGCATCGAGGACGTCGGCCTGATGGCCGAGATGGCCCGCGAGGAGGGCGACGACGACGTCCTCGGCGAGGCCGTGATCGAGCTCGAGCGGGTCAAGAAGTCCGTCGAGGCCCTCGAGGTCCGCACCCTGCTCTCCGGCGAGTACGACTCCCGCGAGGCCCTGGTGACCATCCGCGCCGGCGCCGGTGGCGTCGACGCCGCGGACTTCGCCGAGATGCTGATGCGCATGTACACGCGCTGGGCCGAGCAGCACAAGTACTCCGTGGAGGTCTTCGACACCTCCTACGCCGAGGAGGCCGGCCTGAAGTCGGCGACCTTCGCGATCCACGCGCCGTACGGCTACGGCACGCTGAGCGTCGAGGCCGGCACCCACCGCCTCGTGCGGATCAGCCCCTTCGACAACCAGGGCCGTCGCCAGACGTCGTTCGCCGCCGTCGAGGTCGTGCCCGTGCTCGAGCAGACCGACGAGATCGACATCCCCGACGAGGAGATCCGCGTCGACGTCTACCGCTCCGGCGGCCCCGGCGGCCAGTCGGTCAACACCACCGACTCCGCGGTCCGGCTGACTCACATCCCCACCGGCACCGTGGTCAGCTGCCAGAACGAGAAGAGCCAGCTGCAGAACAAGGCCAGCGCGATGGTCGTGCTCAAGGCCAAGCTGCTCGCCCGCAAGAAGGCCGAGGAGAAGGCGCACCTCGACGAGCTCAAGGGCGACGTGCAGGCCAGCTGGGGCGACCAGATGCGCAACTACGTGCTGAACCCCTACCAGGTCGTCAAGGACCTGCGCACCGGCTACGAGGTCGGCAACCCCGCCGCGGTCTTCGACGGCGACATCGACGGCTTCCTCGAGGCGGGCATCCGCTGGCGCCGCGGCGCCGAGAAGGCCGACGAGAACTGAGCCACGCGGCCCCGCGCCGCACCCGCCGTACGACGACAGGCCCCGCCTCCCGATCGGGAGACGGGGCCTGTCGCGTCGAGGCGCCCCGGTGCCAGGGGTGTCAGCGCGCCGAGCGGCGGCGCAGACGTGCCTCGGTGAGGGCCGGGGGTGCGTAGCCCCGGTCCGCGTCGTTGATCGTGGTGCCCGGTGCGACGATCTCGTCGATGCGGTCCAGCACGTCGCGCGACAGCGAGACCTTCTCCGCGCCCAGCTGGGACTCCAGCTGCTCCATGGTGCGCGGCCCGATGATGGCCGAGGAGACCGCCGGGTGCTCGAGCACGAACGCCAGCGCGAGGTGGATCAGCGAGACCCCGGCGTCGTCGGCGAGGTCTTGGAGCTGGTGCACCGCCTCGAGCTTGCGCGCGTTGGCGGGGTGGTACGGGTCGTGGCGCCCGGGCTGGCGCGCCAGCCGCGAGGAGGTGATGGTCTCCTCGCCGCGGCGGTGGCGCCCCGAGAGCCAGCCGCCGGCCAGCGGGCTCCACGGCAGGATCCCGAGGCCGTACCTCTGCGCGGTCGGCAGCAGGTCCCGCTCGACCTCCCGGGCCAGGATCGAGTACGGCGGCTGCTCGGTCACCGGCCGCTCGCGGTGGCGGCGCTCGGCGACCCACTGCGCCTCGACGACCTGCGAGGGCAGGAACGTGGAGGTGCCGAGGTAGCGGATCTTGCCCTGGTGGACCAGGTCCGAGAGCGCGGAGAGGGTCTCGTCGATCGCGATCTCCGGGCGCGGGCGGTGCACCTGGTAGAGGTCGATGTGGTCGGTGCGCAGCCGGCGCAGCGAGCTCTCGACCTCGCGGATGATCCAGCGCCGCGAGTTGCCGCCGTGGTTGGGGTCCTCATCGGACATGGCGCCGTGGAACTTGGTGGCCAGGACGACGTCGTCGCGGCGCCCCTTCAGCGCCCGGCCCACGATCCGCTCGGACTCGCCGCGGGAGTAGACGTCGGCGGTGTCGATGACGTTGATTCCGGCGTCGAGCGCGCGGTGGATGATCCGGATCGAGTCCTCGGGGTCGGGGTTGCCCCACTCGCCGAACATCATCGCGCCGAGGGCGAGCGGGCTGACCTTCACGCCGGTGGTGCCGAGGTCGCGCCAGTGCTCGGGGTTCATGCGGTCTCCTGGTGGTGGTGGGGCTGGCTGAAGAGGCTCGCGGGCCGCGCGAGACCGAGGTGCTCGCGCAGCGTCGTGCCGTCGTACTCGTGGCGGAACAGGCCGCGCTCGCGCAGGATCGGCAGCACGCCGTCGACGAAGCGGTCGAAGCCGCCGGTGAGCCACGGCGGCATCACGTTGAAGCCGTCGGCGGCGCCGCTCTCGTGCCACAGCTGGATCTGGTCGGCGACCTGCTCGGGGGTGCCGACCACGACCCGGTGGCCGCGGGCGCCGGCGAGGCGGTGCATGAGCTGGCGGATGGTCGGCTGCTCGCGCTCGACGATGTCGAGCACCAGCTGCGCGCGGCTGGACTCGGCGCGCTCGCCGTCCAGGTGCAGCGCCTCGACCGGGAACGGCCCGTCCAGGTCGTGGCCGGACAGGTCCACGCCCAGGGTGTTGCGCAGCACCTCCAGGGAGTACGCCGGCTGGGTGAGCACGTTGAGCCGGTCGTGCAGCTCGCGGGCCTCGGCCTCGGTCGCGCCGATCACCGGGCTGATCCCGGGCAGCACCAGCACCGAGCGCGGGTCGCGCCCGACGTCGCGGGCGCGCTGCTTGATGTCGGCGTAGAACTCCTGGGCGCTGTCCAGGGTCTGGTGGGCGGTGAAGATGGCCTCGGCCCAGCGGGCCGCGAAGCCGCGACCGTCGGCGGAGGAGCCGGCCTGCACGTAGACCGGGCGGCCCTGCGGGGAGCGGGGCAGGTTGAGCGGCCCCGCGACCGAGAACTCCCGGCCGACGTGGTCGACGCGGTGGATGCGGTCGGTGTCGGCGAAGATCCCGCTGTCGGGGTCGGCGAGCAGCGCCTCGTCCTCCCAGCTGTCCCACAGCCGGGTGACCACCTCGAGGTACTCGTCGGCGCGGGCGTAGCGGTCGGCGTGCGGCGGGTGCTCGGGCAGCCCGAAGTTGGCCGCGGCGCCGGCGGCCCCGGTGGTCACGATGTTCCAGCCGGCGCGGCCGTTGCTGAGGTGGTCCAGCGAGACGAACTGGCGGGCCAGGTTGTAGGGCTCGGTGTAGGTGGTCGACGCGGTCCCGATCAGCCCGATCCGGCTGGTCACCGCCGCGATCGCCGACATCCAGGTGAGCGGCTCGAGGCGGAACCGCGAGGCGTAGCGGATGTTGTCGGCCAGCGAGGGGCCGTCGGCGAAGAAGATCGCGTCGAGCTTCGCGCCCTCGGCCTTGCGGGCCAGCGCCTGGTAGTAGGTGATGTCCAGGACGCGCGAGATGTCGCTGTCCGGGTGACGCCAGGCGGCCTCGTGGTGACCGCCGGGGTAGATGAACAGGTTCAGGTGCAGGCTCACGAGGCCACCTCCGTGCGTACGGCGTCCGCGTCGTCGACGACGCCCAGCTCGGCCAGCAGCCGGGTGCGCAGCGCCGCGAACGCGGGGTCGGCCTGCGAGCGGCGCCCGTCGAGCTGCACCGCCAGGTCCGAGCGCACGACGCCGTCGTCGAGCACGATCACCCGGTCGGCCAGCACGATCGCCTCGTCGACGTCGTGGGTGACCAGCAGCACCGCGGGCCGGTGCGCCTCGCACAGCCGGCGCAGCAGCGTGTGCATGCGGATCCGGGTGAGCGCGTCGAGCGCGCCGAAGGGCTCGTCAGCGAGCAGCAGCGCGGGCTCGCGGACCAGGGAGCGGGCCAGCGCGGCTCGCTGCTGCTCCCCGCCCGAGAGTTGGTGCGGCCAGGCCCGGTCGCGCCCGCCGAGGCCGACCTCCTCCAGTGCGGTGCGGCCGCGGACCTGGGCGTGCCGGCCGGGGAGGCCCAGGACCACGTTGTCCAGGACCCGCTTCCACGGGAGCAGCCGGGAGTCCTGGAAGACCACCGAGACGTTGGTCGGGACCTCGATCGTGCCGTGGCCCGCGACGTCGCGGTCCAGCCCGGCCAGGGCGCGCAGCAGCGTGCTCTTGCCGCTGCCGCTGCGCCCGAGCAGGGCCACGAACTCCCCGGGGGCGATGTCGAGGTCGAGGCCGTTGAGCACGCCCCCGGCCTCGCTGAAGCGGCGGTGCAGGCCGCGGACCCGCACGGCGCTGCCGTGGGGCTGCGGGGCGTGGTCGGTGGTGGCGGGCGTCAGCCCAGGGTGCGTCGCCATGTCAGGGCCTTCCTCTCGATCAGGCGGACGGTGCCGTCGGCGACGAGGCCGAGGGCGGCGTAGACGACCAGGCCGACGACGATGACGTCGGTCTGTCCATAGCTGGACGCGAGCGTGATCATGTGGCCGATCCCGCTCGTGGCGTTGATCTGCTCGACCACGACCAGCGCGAGGATCGCGGAGGTCACCGCGAAGCGCAGGCCGAGCAGGAACCCGGGCATCGCCGCCGGGATGACGATGCTGCGCACGAACGCGGTGCGGCTCAGGTCGACGGTCTCGGCGAGCTCGGCGTAGCGCCCCTCGATGGCGCGCAGGCCGTGGTGGGTGTGGATGTAGACCGGAACGAGCACGCCGAGGGCGATCGTGATGACCTTCATCTCCTCGCCGATGCCGAACCAGAGGATGAGCAGCGGGATCAGCGCCAGGCTCGGGATCGAGCGCTTGATCTGCACCGGTCCGTCGACGACCGCCTCGCCGAGACGCGAGAGGCCGGCGATGATCGCCAGCACCACGCCGACGGCGGTGCCCAGGGCGAGCCCCAGGCCGGCCCGGACCGCGGAGGTCACCAGGCTGTCCTGGAGCCGACCGCTCTCGACGAGGTCGGCGGCGGTGCTCGCGACCGTCCACGGCTCGCTCAGGGTGCGAGGGTCGAGGACGCCGGTGGCGGAGCCGACGCACCAGGCGACGACGAGCAGCACCGGGCCGAGCAGCGCCGCGAACGGCACCCGCGGACCGGGCCCGAGCCGGCGGCGTACGACGCGGGCGTCGACGGCGCTCGAGCCGTCGTGGAGGGCGCGGGTCGGGGGCGGGGCGGGGGGCGCGGCGGTCACGACGGGCTCCCGGTGCCGGCGGGCCCGCGGGGTGCGGCGCCGTCGACGGCCTCGGCGACCACTTCCTCGAAGCGGCGGTCGTAGAGCTCGCTCACGTCGAGCTCGTCGTGACCCTGCTCGCGGGCCAGCAGATCGGCGGTCTCCTGGTGCCGGGCGATCAGGTCGTCCCAGTCGGTCGGGACCGTGAAGGTGCCGAGCGCCTCGACCACGTAGCGGGCGTCCTCGAGGGAGAGCCCCTCGTGCTCGACGTAGAAGGCCTGGGCGAACTCCTCGGGGTGCTCGTTGATCCACTCCTGGGCCTTGGCCCAGATCGCGACGTACTTCTTGGCGGCCGCGGCCTTGTGGGCGTCCTCGACCACCTCGACCGGCGCGTAGAGCACCCAGGCGTCGTCGCGGACCCCGGAGGCGACGGTGCGGGCGCCGTCGCGCTCGTACTTGGCGAGGAACGTCTTGGCCAGGGTCGGCTGGAGCGGGGCGACGTCGACCTGCTTGCTGCCGAGGGCGTTGACGAAGGAGTCGTCCACGCTGGTCATCTCGACCAGCTCGACGTCCTCCTGGCTCAGTCCGGCCTTCTCCAGCACGCGGAGCACCAGCGCGCCCTGCG
This sequence comes from Nocardioides sp. zg-DK7169, assembly GCF_013155365.1. Lineage (GTDB taxonomy): Bacteria > Actinomycetota > Actinomycetes > Propionibacteriales > Nocardioidaceae > Nocardioides. The sequence continues at coordinate 18,331 of NZ_JABJRA010000009.1, read as the reverse complement.
CCTGGCCGGGGGAGTAGGCGATCTTCTTGCCGGCCAGGTCGTCGAGGTCCGAGACGTCCGCGCCGGGCGCGACGCCCAGGGCGTAGGTCTGGTGCTCCAGCGGGTCGACGGTCTCGCGGGTGGCGAGGATGCGGACCTCGGTGTCGGTCCAGGTCGCGAAGAGCGGTGGGATGTCCGCGACCGCCCCGACGTCGAGGGCGTCGGCGCGGAAGGCCTCGAGGGTCTTGGGGCCGCCGGAGATGTTGGCCCACTCGATGTCGAAGTCGATCTCGGCGATGAGGCCGGAGACCTCGAGTGCGGTCTGCGTGGCGGGGTCGCCGACGCGCAGCACCGTCCCGGAGGGGGCCTGGTCCGGGAGGTCGGCCCCGGCCTCGAGCTCGGGTCCCGCGGCCTCGGAGGAGCAGCCGGCCACGACCAGAGCCGAGATGGCCATGGCCAGCGCGACGGGCAGGCGTCGACGCGGTCGGCGGTGACGCCGACGGGGGAGGGTGGAGGACATGGGGCTCCTTCGGTTTTGCGATAAAGTCGAGTAAATTAATGCACATAAGAAACGTGCTGTCACGGCCGTGGTGACACGGTCTGGCGACAGGTTTCGCCGAGCCCCTCGGGAGGGTCGGCGAACGGGCTCGGCGAACGGGCTCGTGCGAGCGTGCGGCTCAGCGGCCGGCGCGTGGCGTCGGTGGGACCCGCGTCAGGCGCGGGCCGGGGCCTGGCTCAGGGCGGGCTCAGGAGGCGGTGACGCGGGCGACCATGGCGCACCAGCGCCCGCCCCGGTCGACCAGCTCCGCGCGGGGGACGTCGCGGGCGCGCAGCGAGCAGGTCAGCCACGCGTCGCCGAACAGGCCGCGCCACGAGACCTCCTGCCCGCCATCGGTGCGGCACAGCAGCGCGACCGACGCCAGGCCGTACGACGGGGCGTCGGGGAGCCGCGAGCAGCCCTCGGCGTCCGCGGCGGCGCGCCCGGTCGCGCGGGCCTGGCCGGGGCTCACCGGAGGGGCGAAGACCCAGGCGCGGGCGGTGGCCGTGGGGGTTGTCCAGGAGCAGGCGTGCTCGTGGGCGACGTCGCGGATCCCTTCGGCGAGCTGGGCGCGGTCGCCGGGGGAGTGCGCGCGCGCGCCCTTCGGCTCCGCGTCGAGGGCGCTCGCCACGCTGCTCGCCGGGACGGCGTCGCAGAACGCGTCACGACGTACGGCGAGGGCGGTGGTGTCGAGCTCGGCCAGGGTGATTTCCGGCACAGCCGCCGGGGCCTCACGCTCCTGGGCGGGGGAGGTGCCCTGGCCCAGCGTGAGCACGCCCAGGAGCACCGCGAGCCCGGTCACGACGAGCGCGGCGGCGGCGAGCGTCAGGGACCGGACGGAGTGGCGCACGCCCCCAACATACGAAAGCACGATCCATGGATCCGCATCCGGAGCGCGTACCGTCTGTCGCGTGATTCGCTTCGAGAAGGTCACCAAGACCTACCCCGGCACGGGCAGCCCCGCCCTCGACCAGGTGTCGATCGACGTCGAGAAGGGCGAGTTCGTCTTCCTCGTCGGCACCTCCGGGTCCGGCAAGTCGACCGCGCTGCGCCTGGTGCTGCGCGAGACCCGCCCCACCTCGGGACGCGTCTACGTCGCGGGCAAGGAGATCAACCGGCTCGCCGGTTGGAAGGTCCCGCGACTGCGCCGCCAGATCGGCACCGTCTTCCAGGACTTCCGGCTGCTGCCGAACAAGACCGTCTCCGAGAACGTCGCCTTCGCGCTCCAGGTGATCGGACGCTCGCGCACGGAGATCCGCGACCTGGTCCCCGAGACCCTCGAGCTCGTCGGGCTCGAGGGCAAGGGCGACCGGCTGCCCGACGAGCTCTCCGGCGGCGAGCAGCAGCGCGTCGCCATCGCCCGGGCGTTCGTGAACCGGCCGATGATCCTGATCGCCGACGAGCCGACCGGCAACCTGGACCCGTCGACCTCGGTCGGCATCATGAAGCTGCTCGACCGCATCAACCGCACCGGTACGACGGTGCTGATGGCCACCCACGACCACGGGATCGTCGACCAGATGCGCAAGCGTGTCGTCGAGCTCGACCACGGCCGGGTCATCCGTGACCAGGCCCAGGGTGTCTACGGCTTCCAGCACTGACACCGCGCCGGGACCCGCGCCGCCGCGCGTGGGCCTCGGCCGAGCCCGTCGTACGTCCCGAGTTCCATCCTGATCAGGAGTCCTTCCGCCCCCATGCAGCTGCGCTACGTCTTCTCCGAGCTCCGCCAGGGGCTGCGCCGCAACCTCTCGATGCACGTCGCGGTCGTCCTCACCCTCTTCGTCTCCCTCACCCTCGTGGCGCTGGGCGTCCTGCTGAACCAGCAGGCCGACCGCGCCGCCGAGCGCTACGGCAACGAGCTGCAGATCGCGGTGTACCTGTGCCGCGAGGACGACCAGTCGCCGTCGTGCAACACCGCGGCGACCGACCCGCAGAAGGAGGAGATCCAGGCCGTCATCGACGACAACGCCGAGGTGGCCTCCTCCGACTTCGAGACGCGGGAGGAGGCCTTCGACAAGATGCGCGAGCTCTTCGACTTCCCCGACGAGTACTTCGAGGGCTCCGACCCGGTGATGACGGCCGAGAACATGCCCGAGGCCATCTGGATCACCCTGAAGAACCCGAAGGAGTCGGCCGGCATCACCAGCGCGGTCGCCGGGCTGCCGGGCGTGAGCCGCGTGGTCGACAACCGTGAGGTCGTGGTGCGCATCTACGACACCCTCGACGTGCTCCAGAAGGGCGCGCTCGCGGTTGCGGGCTTCCTGGTCCTCGCCGCGCTGCTGCTGGTGGCCAACACGATCCGCCTCGCCGCGTTCGCGCGCCGCAAGGAGATCGGCATCATGCGGCTGGTGGGTGCCTCGACGCTGTACATCACGCTGCCGTTCCTCCTCGAGGCCCTGGTCACCGCCGTGATCAGCGTGGTGCTGGCCGGCGGCGCACTCGCCGCGCTGATGAAGTTCGGCGTGCAGGACAAGCTCGCCGAGTCGCTGGCGTTCATCCCGTGGATCGGCTGGCCGGAGCTGACGACCTCCGTGATCGTGATCGCGATCCTCGGCCCGCTGCTCACGCTGCTGCCGACACTCCTGCTGACGCGCAAATACCTCAAAGTCTGATCGCGGGCGCCTAACGTTGGCGCGGGTTCTTCCCCGAGCTCCCTCCCGAGTTTCCCCGATCACTTAAGGCAGACCTGGTGCGCATCTTCCCCCGCGCCTCGCGTTCCCGCATGGCCTCGTTCGCGCTCGCCGGCGCCCTTCTCGCCGGCTCCGCAGCGGTCCCGTTGGCGCAGGCGGCCGACGACGACCTCAAGCAGGAGCAGCGCAAGGTCGAGAAGCAGCTCGACCACGCCCACGACGAGCTCGAGCACTCCAGCGCCCGGGCCCGCCGCGCGGCCGCCGCGCTCGAGGCCTCGGTCGCCGAGCTCACCAAGGCGCGCGACGCCCTCGACACCGCCCGCGCCAAGGTCACCGCCGCGAAGGCGCGCGACGAGCAGATGCAGGCTCGGCTGGCCGTCGCCGAGGAGCGGCTGCGCCAGGCGCGCGCCGACGTCGCGGCCGGACAGCGGGCCGTGGAGACCCAGCGCGCCTCCGTGGTCGACACGGTCACCTCCATCTACCAGGAGGGCGACCCCGAGATGCTCGCGGTGTTCTCGATCCTGGACGCCCAGAGCCCCAGCGACCTGATGCGCGGCGTCGAGGCGCGCAAGACGGTGGTCGGCAACGAGACCGCGGCGTACGACGAGCTGCGCGCGACCGAGGTGCTGCTGCGGGTCCGCGAGTCCCGCGTCGAGGACGCCCGTGCCGCGGTCGCCGAGCAGCGCCGCGCAGCCGCCGCGCACCTGCGCACCATGCGCGGCCTGCACGTGCAGGCCCGCGACGCCCGCGCGGCGGTCCGCACCCGCGTCGAGGCCCGCCGCGACGCCCGGGCCACGGCGGACGCCGCCAAGCAGCGCGACCAGCGGGTGCTGGCCCGCCTGGAGCAGCGCGAGGAGCGGATCCGGCGCCAGATCCTTGCCGCCGCGGCCTCCGCACGCGGCGGCTACCGCGGGAACTCCGGCGGGTTCTTCGACAACCCGGTGCCGGGCGGCTACCTGACCTCGCCGTTCGGCTACCGCACCCACCCCATCTACGGCTACTGGGGGCTTCACGACGGCACCGACTTCGGCGCCGCGTGCGGCACGCCGATGCGCGCGGTCGCCGACGGCACCGTGGCCTCCAGCTACTTCTCCCAGGTCTACGGCAACCGCATGCACCTCAACGTGGGCAACGTGAACGGCAAGTACGTCACCGCGGTCTACAACCACGCCACGCACTACGTCGTGCAGCCCGGCCAGCGGGTCTCGCGCGGGCAGGTCGTGGGCTACGTCGGCTCCACCGGCTGGTCGACCGGGTGCCACCTGCACTTCACGGTGCTGGTCAACGGCAACGCCGCGAACCCCGCGAACTACCTCTGACCCGTCGCTGAGCCCCTGCCGAGAGCACGGCAGGGGCGCGGCCGGTGGCGCCGGGGCCCCTCCGGCGAACAACCCGGTTGCGGCGCTTGACACAATCAGCGCATGGCCAGGGAGCAGGGGCAGAAGATGGTCGCCCAGAACAAGAAGGCGCGCCACGACTACCACATCGAGGACACCTTCGAGGCCGGGCTGGTCCTGCAGGGCACCGAGGTGAAGTCGCTGCGGCAGGGCCGCGCCTCGCTCGTCGACGGCTTCGTCGACATCGACCGCGGGGAGGCCTGGCTGCACGGCGTCCACATCCCCGAGTACTCCCAGGGCACCTGGACCAACCACTCGGCCCGACGCAAGCGCAAGCTGCTGCTCAACCGCGTCGAGATCGACAAGATCGAGCGCCGCGTCAACGAGAAGGGCCTCACCGTGGTGCCGCTCTCGCTGTACTTCAAGGACGGGCGCGCCAAGGTCGAGATCGCCCTCGCCAAGGGCAAGAAGACCTGGGACAAGCGGCACAGCATCGCCGAGCGCACCGCGAACCGCGAGAAGGAGCAGGCCCTCGGCCGGCACCTCAAGGGCATGAAGGAGTAGCGCCACCGGGCCTTGGGCCATGGCCCGAGGCGGGGGCGCGGGTGCACCATGAAGGATGGCCGACCCGCTGTGGGGCACCGTCGCGACCGAGCGGCGTGAGCTCGCCGCGCTGCTCGACGGGCTCACCCCCGAGCAGTGGGCCGCGCAGAGCCTGTGCGCCGCCTGGACCGTGCAGGGCGTCGTGGCCCACCTGGTCAGCGTGCAGGCCACCGGGGCGCTGACGAAGGCCCGCGCCGTGCTCCGCGCGATGGGCAGCCCCTCGGGGGTGATCGAGTACCTCGCCGACGAGTACGTCGAGCTCCCGCCGGCCGAGCTGGTCGCCCTGCTGCGCGAGCACGCCGACGGCCACGTCGCGCCGCCGGGCATGGGGGCGCGGGCCGGGATGACCGACGTGATGGTCCACCGCGTCGACATCGTGGTCCCGCTGGGGCTGCACGTCGAGCGGCCGCCGGAGCTGTGGCGCCCGGTCCTGGAGCTGCTCACCGGCCGGATCCCGCAGCTCGGCACGATGCTCGGCGCTCGCCCGGAGGCGACGTACGTCGCGACCGACCTGGACTGGCGCGGCGGCCGCGGGCCGGAGGTCACCGGTCCGGCGGAGGCGCTCGCCACGGTGATCGCCGGACGGCCGGCGGAGATGGGGCGGCTCGACGGGCCCGGTGCGGAGGCGGTGCGGGCCTGGGTGGCGGCCTGACCGGTCGAGAGGTGGCCGTCCCGGGGAGGACTGCCCTTGCTACCGCCCGGTTACCGTGGCGGCCATGGACTCAGGCACTGCCGTCGACCTCCTCCTCATCGTCGCCTTCATCCTGATGGGCGGGGTCTTCGCCGCCACCGAGATCGCGCTGGTGTCGCTGCGCGAGGGCCAGGTCGCCAAGCTCGAGGCCGAGGGCGGCCGGGGCGCGTCGGTCGCGAGCCTGGCCCGCGACCCGAACCGGTTCCTCTCCGCGGTGCAGATCGGCGTGACCGTCGCGGGCTTCTTCTCCGCGGCGTTCGGCGCCTCGACGCTCGCCCCGCAGTTCGCCCCCGGCCTGGAGGACCTCGGGGTCCCGGCGGCGGACACGGTGTCGCTGGTGGCGACGACGCTGGTGGTCTCCTACCTCTCCCTGGTGCTGGGCGAGCTGGTGCCGAAGCGGCTGGCGCTGCAGCGCTCGATGGGCTTCTCCCGCCTGCTGGCGCCTCCGCTGGGCCGCTTCGCGACGGTCATGACGCCGGTGATCTGGCTGCTGTCGGTGTCGACGAACCTGCTGGTCCGCCTGCTCGGCGGCAACCCGGACGCGGCCAACGAGGAGATCGACGAGGACGAGCTGCGCGGGATGATCTCGGGCCACGAGGGGATCCCCGCCGAGGAGCGCGCGATCGTCGAGGACGTCTTCGGGGCCGGCGACCGCTCGGTGAAGGAGGCGATGCAGCCGCGGCCCGACGTGGTCTTCGTGCCCGGTGAGTACACCCTCGCCGAGGCGGTCGAGGTGATGGAGGCGAGCCCGTACACCCGCTACCCGGTCACCGGGCGCGACTTCGACCAGGTGATCGGCTACGTGCACCTGCGCGACCTGCTCGGCCGCGGCGACCTCGGCGAGGTCCAGGTCGCCGAGGTGGCGCGCGAGCTCATGGTGCTGCCGTCCACCAACCGGGTGCTGCCGACCCTGACCCGGATGCGCGACGCCCGTGCCCACATCGCGCTGGTCGTCGACGAGTACGGCGGTACCGACGGCATCGTGACGCTCGAGGACCTGATCGAGGAGCTGATCGGGGAGATCCGCGACGAGTACGACGAGGACGAGGTGGAGCCGGCCCGGCTCGGCCCTGGCCACGAGGCCTCCGTCGAGGGCGGCCTGACCCTCGAGGAGGTCGCGGACCGCACCGGCCTGCACCTTCCCGAGGGCGCCTACGAGACCGTCGCCGGCTACGTGCTGGCGCGCCTGACCCGGATGGCGGTCGTCGGCGACCGGGTGGTCGTGGACGGCCACGTCGTCGAGGTGGAGGCCGTCGAGGACCGCCGCATCACCCGCGTCCGGATCCTCCTCGCCGCTCCCGGCGAGGCCGCCGACGGCTGACCTCCGTCAGGGGTCCTGAGCGAGCCGCCCTGCGACCGGCGCCTCCAGCTCAGCCTCAGCGGGCCAGCGGCCGAACGCCCTCGCCTGGACCGCGGCGTACGCGCGCACGTATGTCGGGTGCGGACGCTGGGGCGTGGCGTCTACACTGGCGTCGTTGACAACTACAGAGGGGCTGATCGGTTTCGACTTGGGACGTTAGTTCCAAGGGAAGCGGGTCGAGGAGCCAGCGACATCTCGTAAACGACCGCTGGAAAACAACAACTGCCAACGCTAAGCGCAGTTCCTTCGCTCTCGCCGCCTGAGCGGTGATCGAAGCGTCAGACCGGGCATCCGTCTCCGTCCCGGACCCTGGCGTCATCTAGGAGACTTGCTGCTCACTCCGTGTCGCGGAGGGTGAGCGGGACTATTCCGTGACTGAGCCTGTCGGGGACGTGTCCGTGCGAGCCCCGAGGCCGAGAAAAGCGACATCACGGACTGCACCCGGAGAAGACTTGGTTCGACGCTCGAGGACCGGGGTTCGATTCCCCGCAGCTCCACAGATCAGCAGATCCCCTTCTGTGACGAGGGCCCGCCGCATCCGCGGCGGGCCCTCGTCGTCATGTGCGAGGTCCTCGTACGTCTGGGCGTTGGACCCTCGGCCCCCGACGGCTGGCGAGGTGCCGCCGCGACGAGTTCGCTTGCTGTGCGGCGGCACCGTGCCAGCGCCTAGAATCCGCCTGTGATCACCGGAGAGTTGAAGAGCAAGATCGATCGCATCTGGGACTCGTTCTGGTCCGGCGGCATCAGCAACCCGCTGGAGGTCATCGAGCAGATCACCTACCTGCTGTTCCTGCGACGACTCGATGACCTGCAGACGCTCGCGGAGAAGAAGGCGCGGGTCACGGGCGGCGTCATCGAGGACCCGAAGTACCTGCCCGGCCAGGACCACCTGAGGTGGAGCCGCTTCAAGAACGCCGATCCCGACGTGATGTACAAGACCGTCGCTACCGAGGTCTTTCCCTTCCTGCAGCAGTACGGCGCTCAGGTGGGCGGCGACGAGTCCACCTACACCGAGCACATGAAGGACGCCCGCTTCACCATCCCCACCCCGGCGCTCCTGTCGAAGGTCGTGGACGCCCTCGACGACATTCCGATGGGCGATCGCGACACCAACGGCGACCTGTACGAGTACATGCTCAGCAAGATCGCGACCGCGGGGACGAACGGCCAGTTCCGCACCCCGCGCCACATCATCGACCTGATGGTGGCGATGACGGCGCCCAAGCCAGGCGACGAGATCTGCGACCCGGCCTGCGGCACCGCCGGGTTCTTGGTCGCCGCCTCGGGGTACGTGCGACGCGAGCACCCCGGGACGCTGACCGACGCAGTCCAGCGAGCGCAGTTCCACAAGTCAATGTTCCACGGCTACGACTTCGACAACGTGATGCTCCGCATCGGGTCGATGAACATGCTGCTTCACGGCATCGAGTCGCCCGACATCCGCTACCGCGACTCCCTCTCGCAGGGAGCGTCGGAGGACGCCGAGAAGTACACCCTGATCCTCGCCAACCCGCCGTTCGCCGGCTCGCTCGACTACGAGTCCACCGCGAAGGACCTGCAGCGGGTCGCGAAGACCAAGAAGACCGAGCTCCTGTTCCTCGCGCTCTTCCTCCGGCTGCTCAAGCCCGGCGGTCGAGCGGCGGTGATCGTGCCGGACGGCGTGCTGTTCGGATCGTCGAAGGCGCACAAGGAGTTGCGCCGCATCCTCGTCGAGGACGAGAAGCTCGACGCCGTCGTCAAGCTCCCCTCAGGGGTTTTCAAGCCCTACGCCGGGGTGTCCACCGCAATCCTGTTCTTCACCAAGACCAACTCCGGTGGCACCGACCACGTCTGGTTCTACGATGTCCGGGCCGACGGCTTCTCCCTCGATGACAAGCGCAACCCGGTCGAGGCCAACGACCTCCCCGACGTACTTGCACGCTGGGCGAAGCGTGACGGTGACGAGCAGAACCGTGCCCGCACCGAGCAGAGCTTCTGTGTGCCCAAGGCGGACATCGCCGCACAGGGCTACGACCTCTCTCTGAACCGGTACAAGGAAGTCGTGCACGACGAGGTAGAGCATCGCGCGCCGCTGGACATCATCGCCGACCTCGAGCGCCTCGAGACCGATATTCAACAGGGCTTGATCGACCTGAGGGCCATTCTCTCTTGACCACCGTTGCGCTCGGCGAAGTCGTCGACTTTCACAGCGGCGGGACACCGTCGAAGGCTAACCCCGACTTCTGGCGTGGGGACGTGCCTTGGTTCAGTGCTAAAGACATCAAACAGGCTCGGCTGACGGACTCCGCTGACCACATCTCTCAATCCGTGTTCGACTCGACTTCGATACGGAAGATTCCGGCAGGCACGGTCACGATGGTCGTGCGCGGGATGATCCTCGCCCACACCGTTCCTATCGCGATCCTCGATGTCGAATCTGCGATAAATCAGGACCTCAAAGCGCTCATCCCACGTCGCGAGATCGACCCGAGATTTCTTGCTGCGATGTTGCGCGCTCAGCACGACGTGATCTTGGCGCAGGTCAGTACGGCGGCTCATGGTACGAAAAAGCTCGACGCGAGAGTCCTGGAGAGTATCCGGATCCCCCTCCCACCCCTCGACGAGCAGCGCCGCATCGCCGCCATCCTGGACCAGGCCGACGCCCTCCGCGCCAAGCGCCGCAAAGCCCTCGCCCACCTCGACGAGCTCCCGTTGGCGATCTTTCTCGAGATGTTCGGCTCTCCAGATGAAGTCGTTGACAGAGTGCCATTCGGGGAGGTGGCGCGTCTATCGGGCGGTCGAAACCTTGTCGCCGCCGACGCAGGGTTGCAGTCTCCCTATCGTGTACTGAAGATCAGCGCAGTCACCACCGGCCACTTCAAGCCCCACGAGTCCAAGCCGCTGCCCGCGGACTACGTTCCGCCAGCGAGTCACCTTGTGCGTCGTGGCGACTTGCTGATGAGTAGGGCCAACACTACGGAACTGGTGGGGGCGGTAGCTCTGGTTCATGACGCCCCAGGGAACCTTGCGCTGCCGGACAAGGTCTGGAAGTTCGAGTGGCGTGTCCCTGACAGTGTTCCAGCCTTCTACCATGTGCTGTTCCGTATGCCATCAGTTCGTCGCCAGATCAGTCGGTTGTCGAGCGGAACCGGCGGCTCGATGAAGAACGTCTCGAAGGGAAAGCTGGAAACAATGCTCATTCCCGACGTCTCTACTGCGCACCAGGAGCAGTTCGCGAAGCGTGTTGACTGCTTAAGTTCTCTGCGTGCAGCCGCGCAACGCGCAATCCGCGCCGAAGAAGAGTTGTTTGCGTCGTTGCAGTTCGAGGCGTTCCGAGGAAACCTTTGATGCCCGTGCCGACTTGGGATCAGTACATGGCGCCGTGCCTGCGCGTGTTGTCGGATGGCGAGGTGCACCGCGCCCGCCCCATCGTGGAAGGTGCTGCGGACCTCCTGGGCGTGACGCAGGCGCAGCGAGAGATCCTGATCCCCTCGGGCCAGGAGCAGTGGGTGAACCGCGGCAACTGGGCGCTGTCCTATCTAGCCCGCGCGGGTGCGGCCGAGCGTCCGAGCCGGGGTCGCTACCGAATTACCGCGACCGGCCGGAAGCTCCTGTCGGAGCACCCGGACGGCATCACCGAGAAGCACCTGCGCGCGCTGTCCGGCGACGAGAACGCCCCGCATACCTTCAAAGCGTTCCCCTCGCCTGCCCAGCCCTCGGCGCCCGCGGCAGTGGAGGAAGCTTCCAAGCTTGACCCCGAGGAACAGATCGCCTCCGGCGTCGCACGCATCAATGCCGATGTCGCCGATCAGCTGCTCACCCGCATCCTGGCGCAGGAACCGGTCTTCTTCGAGCAGGCGGTGCTCGATCTGCTGATCGCCATGGGCTATGGCGGTGCGGAGGGATCCGCGACCCGCACCCAGCTGTCCAGCGACGGCGGCATCGACGGGATCGTCGATCAGGACGCGCTCGGGTTGAGCCGGATCTACGTACAGGCGAAGCGGTACTCAGAGGACAACGCCATCGGACGGCCCGCGATCCAGGCCTTCGTCGGCGCACTGGCCGGCAACCAGGCCAACCAAGGGGTCTTCATCACAACCAGCCGGTTCAGTGGTGAGGCACAGGCCTACGCCAACCAGGTGCCGACGCGCATCGTGCTCATCGACGGCGAGAAGCTGACCAGACTGATGATCCGCTACGGCGTGGGCGTGCAGGTCAAGCGGACGGTTCAGATCGTCGAGGTGGACGAGGACTTCTTCGAGTAGCACGGCCCTTCGGTTCCTGGCCCCGCCGATTGCCTTCTCGGGTGCAGGTCGCCAGTTCCGGCCCATCGCCCCTTGTCCTGGGAAAGGATGGGCGTGTGAGTTCCAATTTCAATTTCGTCGCGCTTGCCGTACCGGCTGTACACGCCGACTGCGTGAAGGCGGAGGCGTACCTGGCCAACGACCCGCGTTCGGCGTGCTTCTACGCGCGCCGGGCCGTCGAGGGACTCGTCGGCTATCTGTACGACCTGTGGGAATTGCCGCTGCCCTACACCGACGACCTGGCTGCACGCATCAACGATGCCGGGTTCAAGCAGCGAGTCGGTACAGGGATGGCCGCGAAGCTTAACCTGCTCCGCAAACTCGGGAACACCGCAGTTCACCGCAGCCAGCCGATCGCACCCGGCGTCGCGTTCGACGCGCTGCGCGAGCTGTTCCACGTCATGGTGTGGGCGAGCTTCCACCACTCGCCGGCCCGTGACCAGGTGCCGACGCAGGCGCAGTTCGACCCAGCACTCGCGCCGCAGCAGGCTCCACTCACGGTCAACGAGCTCAAGGCGCTTGCGGCCAAGCTCAAGGCGCAGGACGAAGCGATTGCCAAGGCGCGGGCTGAGAACGAAGCGCTGGTAGTGAAGTACGAGGCCGAGATCGCGGCCCTGCAGGCGCAGGTCAAGTCCGCCCAGGCCGCCAGCCAGAAGGTCGTGGACGACCACGACTACTCCGAGGCCGATACCCGCCGGCTGATCATTGACGTTCTGCTTGCCGAGGCCGGGTGGCCACTGGACCAGGACCGCGACCGGGAGTATCTGGTGACGGGGATGCCCAACAACCAGGGCAAGGGGTTCGTCGACTACGTCCTGTGGGGGGCCGATGGGCTCCCGCTGGCGGTGGTGGAGGCCAAACGCACCACCAAGAGCCCCCAGGTAGGACAACAGCAGGCCAAGCTCTACGCAGACTGCTTGGAGAAGCAGTTCGGGCGGCGGCCGGTGATCTTCTACAGCAACGGCTACGAGCATTGGATCTGGGACGACGCCGCCGGTTACCCGCCTCGTGAACTCCAAGGCTTCTACACACGCAACGAATTGGAACTGCTGGTCCAGCGCCGCCAGACCCGGCTGCCGCTCGCAAGCGAGGCCGTGAACGCCTTGATCGCGGGGCGCTACTACCAGACCCGCGCCATCAAGGCCGTCGACGCTGCGTTTGACGCCAAGCAGCGCGAGGCACTGCTGGTCATGGCCACCGGCTCGGGCAAGACCCGGACCGCCATCGCGCTGACCGACCAGCTGATGAAGGCCAACTGGGCCAAGCGGGTGCTGTTCCTCGCCGATCGCACGGCCTTGGTCAACCAAGCCGTCAACGCGTTCAAGAGCCACCTGCCCGGCGTCATCACCGTCAACCTGGTGACCGAGAGGGCCACCGAGGGTCGCGTCTACGTCTCCACCTACCCGACGATGCTGAACCTCATCAACCAGGTCGAGAACGACAACCGACGGTTCGGGCCTGGCTACTTCGACCTGATCATCATTGACGAGGCGCACCGGTCGGTCTACCAGAAGTACAAGGCGATCTTCGACTGGTTCGATGCCCCGCTCGTGGGGCTGACCGCCACTCCGAAGGACGAGGTTGACCACAACACCTACCGGCTGTTCTATCTCGAGGACGGAGTCCCGACCGACGCCTACGACCTCGAGCAGGCAGTCACGGACAACTACCTCGTGCCGCCGTTCGGCGTCGCTGTCGGCACCAAGTTCCTGCGTCAGGGCATCACCTACGACGACTTGAGCGAGCACGAGAAGGACGAGTGGGACAGCCTCGACTGGGGTGATGGGGGACCGCCGGACGCCATCGACTCCGAGGAGATCAACCGGTTCCTGTTCAACGAGGACACCGTCGACAAGGTGCTCGCCACCTTGATGGCCGAGGGATACAAGGTCGCCGGGGGCGATCGGTTGGGCAAGACCATCATCTTCGCCAAGAACCAGCGCCACGCGGAGTTCATCGAGCAGCGCTTCAACATCCAGTATCCGGAGTACGGCGGCGAGTTCGCCCGCGTCATCACCCACGCCGCGCCGTACGCGCAGAGCCTCATCGACAACTTCTCCCAGCCCGAGAAGGCACCCCACATCGCCATCAGTGTCGACATGCTCGACACCGGCATCGATGTGCCCGAGGTGCTGAACCTCGTGTTCTTCAAGATGGTGCGTTCGAAGTCGAAGTTCTGGCAGATGATCGGACGCGGCACTCGCCTGTGCCCTGACATCTTCGGGCCCGGCGAGGACAAGAAGGACTTCTTCGTCTTCGACTTCTGCGGCAACCTAGAGTTCTTCAGCCAAGACCTGCCCGGCAGCGAGGGGTCGTCGCAGAAGTCGCTCACCCAACGGCTCTTCGAGTCCCGACTCGGTCTCGTCACCGCCCTCGACGCGGCCGGGGCGGAACCCAAGTTACGTGACGCCACGGCCGGGTGGCTGCACGAGATCGTGGCCGGGATGAACCTCGACAACTTCCTGGTTCGCGCCCACCGCCGACAGGTCGAGACCTGGTCCGAGCGCGACCGCTGGCACCAGCTCTCCCAGGAAGATGCGGCCGAGATCCTCGACCATCTGCCGGGGCTGCCGTCCACGGTCCGAGACCCTGATGAGCAGGCGAAGCGCTTCGACCTCCTCGTACTACGCCGACAGCTGGCGCAGCTGGAGGGCGACGCCGTTGCGGCGGAACGGATCCGGGAGACGATCCAGGCGATCGCCGAAGCCCTGCTCCCCAAGGAGGCCATCCCATCGGTCGCCGAACAGCTCCAGCTATTGGACGAGGTCGCCGGCGACGAGTGGTGGGTCGACGTGACCTTGCCGATGCTCGAGGTGGTGCGCCTGCGGCTGCGCGGCCTCGTCCGGTTCGTCGAGAAGACCACGCAGAACCCGGTGTACACAGACTTCGAGGACACGCTCGAGGACCCCACCCCTATCGAGCTGCCGCAGGTCACCACCGGAATGAACTGGGAGCGGTTCCGAGCCAAGGCGCAGGCGTACCTGCGTGAGCACCAGGATCACGTTGCCCTGCAGCGACTACGCCGCAACAGGCCCCTCACGGAAGACGATCTGGCCTCGCTTTCGGAGATGCTCGTGGCTTCGGGAAGCGACCAACAGGTCGACATCACGTGGGTAAATGAACGCGCAGGGGATCTCGGCCCCTTCATCCGGTCGCTCGTTGGCCTTGACCGGGCCGCGGCGGTCGAGGCGTTCGCTGCCTACTTGGACGAGAACAGGTTCTCCGTGGAGCAGGTTCGCTTCGTGACACTCATCATCGAGGAGCTGACCACCAACGGCGTCATGGAACCGGCTCGCCTCTACGAGTCGCCGTACGTCGACCACGCCCCGACCGGCCCGGACTACCTGTTCCCCGACGCCGAGGTCGACGCCATCGTCGACATCCTGCGCGGCATCAAGGCCACCGCGCTGGGGCCGAGCGCGGCCTGACGCACGCTTCGGACCGTGCCAGCCTTAGGCGTTGTCGCTCGACGTGGTCGGCAACTATCGTCCCCCTCGACGGGCGGTCTTCATCCAGTTCGGCAGGACTGAATCGCTGGTCACGACCGCAGCAGCGATTCTTCGATTCGACACTCGCCGGGTGCCGGTCGCTGATTGGATCTGGGTAGTCCGCCTGCCCAACGATTCGCATGGGGTTTCAATGTCTGTTCAGTTCGTCGGAGCCACGCATAACGACGCGGTGGAGACCCTGCTGGCACGGTTACGTTCCGCCCAGGAGACGAATTCTGCACATTTCGTGATGTTGCGAGGACCGTCCGGTATAGGAAAGTCCCGCATCATCAAGGAGTTCTACGAGCGTCTGCGCCTGGAGACCGCGGACTCCTACTGGCCCCCGATGGCGGACTGGGGGCATGTCGATTCTGCTGACCCGCTGCAGGGGCGCAAGCTGCTCGCCCCGCCGACCGACGGATTCGTCTGGGGATCAGATGCACTGCCGACCTTCACGTGGTGGGCGTTCGAGTGCCACAAGAATGAAAGCGGCGACGTCCTTGACGTGGTCGCGCAGGCCGGCCCGTCTATCAGAGCTCACGCCATCCCCGCTGGTCTTGCAGTCCGGAGGAGTAAGGGAGGCCTCAGGTCGACGTTCGACGAGGGCCTCGGGCGGGTTCGCAAAGCCCTCGGGGACTCCAAGGGTGACCTTGTTCTTGAGGCGCTCGACAAGTTGGGCGTAGCGGTCCCGGGCCTTCCGTGGATCGTCGAGGGGGCCGCCCTGGGGCGGTCAGCCTGGCAGGAGCGCCGAGAGGAGCGTCAGGCGCTACATTCCGATGTCGATCAAGGTGCCGTCGCTCGGCAGTCACGCGATGCCGATGTGCGTCGGTACGCCGATGCCATCGTCGCGACCACGGCTCCGGACCTGCCCTGTATATTCGTTGTCGAGGACATGCATCGGCTTGGCCCCGAGCTCCTCCTACTGCTTACCCAAGTAGCCAAAGCCGCCGCTGGCCCAGTTCTCATCATCGGGACCGTCTGGCCAGAGTGCCGCAATGAGGGGGGCCTGCTAGGGCTGGAGGGAGACCTTGCCGACGCAGACGTCGGGTTCAGCGAGGTCGGGATCGGACCGCTTGAGGGCGAGCATCTGCGCGCATGGGTGTGCGACCTAGCCCCGGAGACCGACAGCGCCATCGTGCAGCGGCTGGTTGCCCAGTACTCGAACCCTTTGGCGATGAAGCTGTTTCTGGGCTTGCGAAGTACCCGTCGTGCCATACGCGATGGCGCGCTCGACCTGACGCTGGACGACATCGACAACCTCCCGGAGGATCTCCAGGAGGTGTACCAGCGTCGCTGGTCTGAACTACCTGACGACGTAAAGCAGGCGCTCGCTCTGGCGGCCGGCGTGTTGCCGCAACAGCAGCTCGACGTCATCGGTCAAGTGGTCGGTGAGGCTGCCGGGGCGGTAGGCGTAGAGGAAGACGAGATCGACGAGTTGACCCAGGCGCTGCGCAGGGACGCTGCGGACTTGGAGTGGATGACACTGACGAGTCCGGACCGGCAGGCGTTTAAAGAGGAGATCCTGCGCGACATCGCACTTCTTAACATCGGTACGTACGTTCACCAGAGCAAACTGAGCCGTCTGGCGCAGGCCGCGGAGGAGATTCTTGAGCGCCGGCTCGTCGAGTGTTCGCAGGCGAACGAGGTTTCGCTCGTTGCTGAGGAAGAAGAGGCTGAGGTCCTTAGTCGCTGGCTGCTGAACTTCACTGCGCCCACAGAAGCGTTAAGTACTGGTCGGGCGGTGGCCGTGTTGACGCTGGCAGGACTCATGGCAGAGGCTGACCGGCCGCGGGCGGCCCTGAACTTGATTGCCCGCTATCAGCCGTGGCGGAATGCCTTCGACGTAGACGACAAACGGTACTGGGCCGCCCGAAACCAGGAAGCGTGGTGGTGCGGCCTGGATGCACGCTTCGAGGATGCGGTTGCACAGTTTGAGCGGATCGCTACCGAGTGTGCGGACCGATTCGGCGCCCTCGACGCCCAGACCGTGTATGCGCGTCGCATGCGGTCGCATTACCTGCAAGAAGCTGGCCGGCTGGCGGAAGCTATCGAGGCCACGGATGAATTGTTGAGCGACTTGACCGCCTCGCCTGCGGGGCACGAGGCCGCTATTACGACCCTTCGGCAAAATCGTGTGGGTTACCTAGGAGAGACTGGTCAGCATGCGACAGCAGCCGAGAGGTGGGAGGAACTGATTGAGGAGGCTCGGCTAAGGGGCGATGAGCAAGAAGTGCGCAGGATGAAGCGCAACCAAGTGTCCAACTTCCGAGAAAGTGGGCAGACCGATCGCGCCTTTCGGATGCTCGAGAACCTCCACGCCGCCTACGTCGCCGACGGTGACCTCGACTCGGTCGAATCGCTGCGCACCCAGATGGATCTGGCCATGATGTGCGCAGAAAAAGCGGAGCAGCGCGCATCGGCCGTCGAACTGGCAGGGAAGGCCGTCGAGGCTGGTGCCGACCGGTGGGGCAGTACGTCAGATTTAGTTCTCGGGCTACGCGGCAATCGCGCGAAGATCCTCATCGACACCGCGTCCAAGCCGGGCGACTACGCGGAGCCCCTCACGTTGCTACGCCAGCTGGTCGAGGATTATCAGCGTTACGGTTCCCAGGTCCCGGACGGAGTCGGTTGGGCGATGAGTCTCGCGGCTCGATGTGCACTTGGTGCAGAAGACCTGCCTGAGGCCGTCGAGCTGGGGAAGGCGGCGCATGAGCTTCGGGTGAACGACCTGGGGCGCGGCGATCTCCGAACACACAAGGCTGCGAACGTACTCGCTTTGAGCCTGTCGCGCTCGGGAGAATACGCGGCCGTCGTCGCGCTAACCGACGATTATCTGGAGGCCTTCGCCGCCGACACAGCCCATGGAGTTTCCACTCTCCAACTGCGTGCGCAGCGCGCGAACGCGCTTGTGAGGATCGGCCAACGTTCAGAAGCCCATGCGGAGGCGACAGCTCTTCTGTCACTGATGGAGACAAACTCTCCGAGCGATGTGCCCTATCTGCAAGGCGTCCTTGGGCGATCGCGGCCTCACCGGCAATCACCTAGGACAGAGTGACCGGCGGCAAGGCCGGCCGAGGCGGTAAGCGAAGGGCGGGCCGCGGCGAGTTCTAGGTAGTGACGCAACGCCCTCTATGAGGAGTTGCGATGAGGAAGTTCACCAAGCCCGATCTGCCGCGTGAGCACGAGCATCAGTTTTGGCGAGGTCTCCGAGCTGGTCTGGGCATTGATGAAGCGGCGGTGTCGGCTGGCGCGTCGCGGAGCTGGGCGCGGCGGCTGTTCGTCAAGGCTGGCGGGGTGTCGCGTGCCGGGTCTGATGGAGGCTCTCATTCCACGGAAGGATGAGAGTCATGGCAGCACCGAGGAAGTACCCGGACGAGCTTCGGGAGCGGGCGATCCGGATGGCGGTCGATCTGCGGCGTGAC
>NZ_JABJRA010000008.1 GCF_013155365.1 Nocardioides sp. zg-DK7169 | reverse complement strand
CCCACGGCCGGTTCACCATCCCCACCCACCACGCAGCGATGCTGCGCGCTGCGCTCCTCGCCATCGCTGCTCCCAAGCACCAGCAGGCCGTCAACGGCGCCGGGGCCGTCGGCGCTGAGCGGCGGCCAGGTCCGGAGCGGATGGGGCAGGCGTTCTGCGAGTTCCTCGAGCGCTACCCCGCCGACCGGCTCCCCGACGCCGGCGGCGTCGCCGCCACGATCGTGGTCACGATGCCGCTGGAGTCCCTGCTCGGCGGGCTCCGCGCCGCCCACCTGCACACCGGCGAGACCATCTCCGCGTCGGAGGCCCGCCGCCTGGCGTGCCAGGCGGGAATCGTGCCGGCAGTCCTCGACGGCGAAGGCCGGCCGCTCGACGTCGGCCGCAAGCGCCGGTTCCACACCAAGACCCACCGGGTCGCCCTCGCGCTGCGCGACGGCGGCTGCACCGCCGAGGGCTGCGACTGGCCACCGGGCCTGTGCCACGCCCACCACGACGTCCCCTGGTCGCGCGGCGGAGGCACCAGCGTGGCCAGCGGCCGGCTCCTCTGCCCCCGCCACCACGCCCGCGCCCACGACCCCGCCTACGAGACCAAGCACCTCCCCGGCGGCAAGCTCACCTTCCACCGACGCTGCTAGACCGACCGGCCGTGCCTGACCGCGTGCGGCGGTCGTCCGCTGTCCTCACTGCCCTGCCGCCGCGGTGGGTCGAGGGATCGCGGGTGCGAGCGGTCCGGCATGTCCACGATGCGGTGGTATGACGCCCCGGCAACAACGCTGGGTCTGGTCGCCGAGCCTGGGATCGCCAGTACTGCGTGGATGCTCATCATCGGGGCCCGCGTGGTCGTGGCGCTGGCGTTGGCTGGCAGCCCAGTCGAAGCCGACGCGATCGAAGAGCCGGCGCGGGCTCGGCGGTGGTGACGGACCGGTGCGGACGCTGCCCAGGGCGAGGGGGAGAGCACCTGGGGAGGGAACGAAAAAGCCCCTGACCAACGTTTCCGCTGGTCAGGGGCTGTATCTGTACGCCATCAGGGACTCGAACCCCGAACCCGCTGATTAAGAGTCAGCTGCTCTGCCAATTGAGCTAATGGCGCCCGGTGAAGCGAGTAGAACACTACCAGCGGGTGGGCGTCGTGGGTAATCGGGAGGCCATGACCCGCGCCACACCGTGCTCAGCGGGTCTCCAGCACCGCCTGCGCGGCGTCGTGGCCCCCGAGGCCGGAGACCGCGCCGCCGCGTCGGGCGCCCGATCCGCACAGCAGCACCGGCTCCAGCTCGGTCTGCACGCCCCAGCGCTGGGCGGGGGTCTCCAGGCGCGCGCGGGACGGCGCCCAGGGCCAGTCGAGCGGGCCGTGGAAGATGTGCCCGCCCGGCATCGCGAGGTCGGCCTCGATCTCGTGGGGGACCTTGGCCTCGAGGCACAGGTCGCCGTTGCCGTCACGGGCGATGCAGGACTCGATGGGCTCGGCGAGGTGCTCGTCCAGCGAGGCGAGGGCGCGGGCGACCGCGGTCTCCTTGGCGCCTGGGTCGTCGGTGAAGAGGGTGCCCGGGGTGTGGAGGCCGAAGTAGGTCAGCGTCTGGGTGCCCGCGGGCGCGTCGTCGCCGAGGATCGAGGGGTCGCTCAGCGAGTGGCAGTACACCTCGCCCGGCAGCACCTCCGGGACCCGCCCGGCCGCCGCGTCGGCGTACGCCGCCTCGAGCCGGGAGTAGTCCTCCGAGAGGTGCAGGGTGCCGGCGAAGGCCACCGCCGGGTCGGCGCCGCTGCGCAGGCGCGGGAGCCGGTCGAGCAGCAGGTTCAGCTTCAGCTGCGAGCCCACGGGCTTGGTCGCCGCATCGGGCTCCTCGCCGAGCAGGATCCGCAGCACCCAGGGCGCCACGTTGGCCAGCACGTGCCGCGCGGCAACGGTACGCCGCGGGCCGCCGTCACCGTCCCAGGTGACCTCGGCGCCACCGTCGCCGCCGCGGATCGCGTGCACGCCGGCGGAGGTGATGATCTCCGCGCCGGCCTCGACCGCGGCCCGGGCCAGCGCGTCGGTGACCGCGCCCATCCCGCCCACGGGCACCCGCCACTCGCCGGTGCCGTTGCCGATCAGGTGGTAGAGGAAGCACCGGTTCTGCTCCAGCGAGTCCGCGCGCAGTGAGGCGAAGGTGCCGATCAGCGCGTCGGTGGCCACCACGCCGCGCACGGTGTCGTCGGCGAAGCGCGCCTCGATGGTCTCGCCGAGGGGTCGCTCGACCAGGTCGCGCCAGACGTTCGCCTCGACCTGCTCGCGCAGCGACCGCTCGGTGGGCAGCGGCTCCATGAGGGTGGGCGCCACCGCGGCGGCCAGGCCCTCGACGTCGGCGTAGAAGCGCTGCCACGCGGCGTACTCCTCCTCGCCGCCGGTGAGCGCGCGGAACGACTCGCGGGTCGCGGGTCCCTCCGGCCGCTCGACCAGCAGCCCGCCGTGCCGCCCGTCGCGCACCCAGGGGGTGTACGAGGCGGTGCTGCGCGAGGTCAGGGCGAGGTCGAGGCCGAGCTCGTCGACCAGCCGCGTGGGCATCAGCGAGACCAGGTAGGAGTAGCGCGAGAGGCGGGTGCTGCGCCCCGGGAACGCCTGCGCGGAGACCGCGGCGCCGCCGACGTGGTCGAGGCGCTCGAGCACCAGGACCGACAGTCCCGCGCGGGCCAGGTAGGCGGCCGAGACCAGGCCGTTGTGTCCGCCGCCGACGATCACGACGTCGTAGCGCTGCTGACGGGGAGGGTGCGCGTTGCTCACGCACAGCAACCTAGGCCACCGGCTCCCGGGCGGTCCTCCGCGCGGTCCGGGCGGGCTCCCCGGGCGCGCGGAAAACCCCGCGCGGGCCGGTGCCGGCGTGGTGGGATGTGCCCGGAACGAGACCGTCCGGGGAGGGGTGGAGGTGAAGGGGTCCGCGGGGGTCCGTGTCTCAGCGCTGCTGGTGCTGCTGGGCGTGCTGGGTTTCGCTGCCGTCGCGGCCGCCCCGGCAGACGGGCATGTGATCGGCATCTGGCCGACCGGTCTGGCCACCGTGCTGGTGCTCACCGCCGACCGCCGCTGGCGCACCCCGCTGCTGCTCGTGGTGCTCGCCTTCGCGATGACGACGATCTGGGCCGGCGGGCGTCCGCCCGACGTCGCGCTGGGCTTCTCCGCCGGCATCGCGCTCGAGACACTGGTGGCCGTGCGGATCCTCGGTGGCCGTGACCACCGGCCCATACGGATCGTTGGGGACGCAGACCTGGTCCGCTACCTGCTGGCCACGGGGGCGGCGGGACTGGTCGCCGGCGGCTCCGCGTTCCTGACCGCGGTGGTCACCGGGTGGGGGACCCCGTGGTTCGTCGGGCTGGCGATTGGCGTCGCGCACTGTGCCTCACAGCTGTGCGTGATCCCGATCTTCGCCCAGCTCCCGCTGCACGGCGCCGTGGCCCGTGCCCCGGAACGGGTGGTGCAGTGGCTGGTCGTGCTGGTGGTCGTGCCCGTCGTCTTCGTCCCCCGGGACTTCCCGAGCCTCACCTTCGTGGTGATCCCGCTGCTCGCCTAGGTGGCGCTGCGCAGCCACCCCCGCGAGGCGCTGGCGCAGATGTGCACGGTGCTGGGCTGCGCGATCTCGATGACCACCTTCGGGTTCGGTCCCTTCGCCGGCGCGCCCACGGCGTACGGCCTCGACCACGACGCCCGCGGGGTGCTGCTCGGTCTCTATGCCGCGACCTGCGCGCTGATCGTCGTCCCCCTCGTGCAGCGGGTGGGCGTCCACATCGCCACCTCGCGGTCCGCCCGCGTGGAGCGCGACCAGCTGCGCAACGTCGTGCGCAGCACCCCGGGCGTCGCCATCATCGGCACCGACCCCGAGTGCCGCGTGACGCTGTTCAACCCCGGCGCGGAGCGGTTGCTCGGCTACCGCGCCGAGGACCTGCTCGGGCGTTCGATGGGGGCCCTGTTCTCGGCCTCGTCGATCCGGCTCAAGGCCGAGGAGATGGGCGTGCCCGCCGACTTCGCCTCGGTCGGGACCGCGATCGCCGACCCGGCCGTCGGCCAGACCTGGCTGCGGCTGCGGCGCAGCGACGGCGAGGAGCGCGACCACATGCTCACGCTCTCGCGCATCACCGCCGACGACGGCACCACGCTCGGGTTCGTGAGCACCTCCGAGGACGTGACCGAGAGCCTGGTGGCCGAGAATGCGCTCAAGGAGGCCGTCGAGCGGCTGCGCGAGGTCGACGCGGTGAAGGACGCGTTCGTCTCGAGCGTCAGCCACGAGCTGCGCACCCCGATCACCAGCATCCAGGGCTACCTGGAGCTCCTCGAGGACGGGTCGTACGGCGACCTCGCGCCGGCCCAGCTCAACGCGGTGCGCCGGGTGGCCGGCAACAGCCAGCGCCTGCTCGGCCTGATCGACGACCTGCTCACCTTGTCGAAGATGCAGGAGGGTGCCTCGATCGTGGCGGTCGAGCGGGCCTTCGACCTGCGCCGGGCGGTGGAGACGGCGTACGCCCTGGTCACCCCGGTGCTCGAGCACCGCCACCTCTCGATGAGCCTGACGCTGCCGCCCGAGCCCGTGCCGTTCCTCGGCGACCGCGACATGGTGGAGCGACTGGTGGTCAACCTGGTCGGCAACGCCGTCAAGTTCACCCCCGACGAGGGGTCGGTCGACGTCGCCCTGGAGAACGACGGCGAGCAGACCCTGCTGCGGGTCTCCGACACCGGCATCGGGATCCCGCTGGGGGAGCAGCAGCACCTGTTCCAGCGCTTCTTCCGCTCCGAGCTGGCCCAGAAGCACGCCATCCAGGGCAGCGGGCTCGGGCTGTCGATCTCGCGGGCGGTGGTGGAGCGGCACGGCGGCACGATCGAGGTGGTCTCCGACACCGGCGCCGGCACGACGTTCCTGGTGCGGATGCCGGTCGTCGCCTGACCTCAGCGCGGGCCGCGGCTCTGGGCGGAGGAGCGCACGAGCGTGGCGACCACCGCGACGCTGAACACGATCAGGCCGCACACCATGCCACGGGCGACCTGCCCGAGGGCGTGCACGTCGCCGTACCCGACCGTGGCCATGGTGCTCAACGTGAAGTACAGCGCGTCCGTGCGGGTGCTGAGGCCCTCGAACTGCCGCGGCGCCAGCAGCTCGAGAAGGTAGAAGGCGAGCGAGAACGCCGCGACCAGCACCACGACCATCACGGTCAGGACGCCTGCGGTGCGCGCCTCGGAACCGGCCCGCACCCGGCGCAGCTCGAGCACCATCGCGGTCCCGACCAGCGCCAGGCCGGCGGCCGTCAGCAGGAGGCTCCCGGCGATGGCGGCGCCGGAGCTGTCCTCACCGAGCGGGACGGCGAAGTAGACCACCAGGACGCCGACCGAGGCCCACGCCGGGTGCCGCCACCGGTCCCGGTGGCCGGGCGCCGGCTCGCCGGGGGAGGAGTCCTCGGCCATGGTGACCTCCTCCTGCGGCGCCAGGACCCGCAGTGGCTGAGGGCGTGCGCGCGCCGTGCTCGCGTCGTCCCATCGTCGGACGCGGGCGGGAATGAGTCGAGCCCCCGACCTGTCCAGGTCGGGGGCTCGATCTCGTTGGGGTGAGTAACGGGACTTGAACCCGCGACATCTGCGACCACAACGCAGCGCTCTACCAGCTGAGCTATACCCACCATCAGCTCCGGCGAGGCCGGTAGCCGAGGACAAGTGTAGGGGAACTACTCGCCCGGTGTGGAATCGGGGGAGACGGTGGACGTCTCGGCGCCCGCGACGCCCGGCTGGGGGATGCCGGTGATCGACCCGCCGTGCTTCTCGGCCAGCTGCTTGGCGCTCTCGCTGTCGATGCCCGGGGAGGGCAGGAAGACGGCCTCGCGGTAGTAGCGCAGCTCCTCGATGCTCTCCTGGATGTCGGCCAGGGCGCGGTGGTTGCCCTGCTTGGCCGGGGCCTGGAAGTACGCGCGGGGGAACCAGCGGCGCGAGAGCTCCTTGATGGAGGAGACGTCGACGATGCGGTAGTGCAGGAACGACTCGAGCACGGGCAGGTCGCGGGCGAGGAACATCCGGTCGGTCGCCACCGTGTTGCCGGCGAGCGGGGGCCGGCTGCCGTCGGGGCAGTGCTCGCGGATGTAGGCGAGGGTGCGCTCCTCGGCCTCGGCGAGCGTCACGCCGTCGGCGAGCTCCTCGAGCAGCCCGGACTTCTCGTGCATGTCGCGCACGAAGTCGCCCATCTGGTCCAGCGCCTCCTGCGGGGGGCGGATCACGATGTCCACTCCCTCGCCGAGCACGTTGAGATCGAAGTCGGTCACCAGGGCCGCCACCTCGATCAGCGCGTCCGCGCCGGTGTCGAGGCCGGTCATCTCACAGTCGATCCACACGAGTCGGTCGTTCACGACGAGCCAGCCTAGGCCACACCACCCACCGGGCCCGCGCTCGCACGTGCGCCGGCGACGCCGGGCGACCCCGGTGCCCCGCCGCGGGAAGTTGGTCCCGTGGTTCGAGGGCCGAGGCCTCTCAGCAAGGACTCAGGGCGTCTGCCTACGGTGGTGCCGTGAGGGAGTGGGGCGGACTCGTCGTGCGCGTGGTGAGCGGTGCGGTGCTGCTCGTCGCCGGCGCCGTCAAGCTGCCCGACCCCGGCGCGAGCGTGCGCGCGGTGCGCGCCTACGACCTGCTGCCGGAGGCGGTGGTGCCCACCGTGGGCTACCTGCTGCCGGTCCTGGAGGTCGTGGTCGGCGCGCTGCTCGTCGTGGGGCTGCTGACCCGCGGTGCGGCTGCCGTGGCGGCGCTGCTCTACCTGGCGTTCGTGATCGGCATCGCGAGCGCCTGGGCGCGCGGGCTGACCATCGACTGCGGCTGCTTCGGCGGCGGCGGCCAGGATCCCGACGCGGCCTCGAAGTACCCCTGGGAGCTCGCGCGCGACGGCGTACTGCTGCTGGCCAGCCTGTGGCTTGTCCGGAGGCCGCGGACCCGGCTCGCGCTCGACAACCGGGTCTTCGCGCCGATCACCCTCACCACGATCCCCGTCGTCCAGCACAGAAATGAGAGCTGATGTCCAAGAAGAACACCTCGGGTGCCCCGCGTTCGCGGGCCGCAGCCGTCGTCGCCCAGCAGCAGGCGGAGGAGAGGCGCCGCCGTCTGTTCATGATCGGCGGTGTCGTCGTCGCGCTGCTCATGGTGATCGTGGCCGGGGTGCTGGTGCAGCAGGCGCGGGACACCTCCTCCGACGTCGACGCGCCCGTCGCGGGCGGCAGCTCGACCGGCGTCGAGGAGTTCGGACTGTCCTACGGCGACCCGTCGGCGCCGCACACCGTGGTCGTCTACGAGGACTTCCTGTGCCCCTACTGCGGGCTGCTCGAGAAGGCCACCCGTGACGACCTGGACCGGCTGGCCGAGGAGGGCAAGGTCTTCGTCGAGTACCGCCCGTTCAACCTGCTGAGCCGCATGGGCGACTACTCCGCGCGCGCCGCCAACGCCTTCCGCGTCGTGACGGAGGAGTCGGGCCCGGAGACCGCGAAGCGCTTCCACCAGATCCTCTTCGACAACCAGCCCGAGGAGGGCAAGGACTACCCCGACGACGACCAGCTGGTCGCCTGGGCGGTCGAGGCCGGCGCCGAGGAGGACGCGGTGCGTCCCGGCATCGAGGACCAGAGCCGGATGGACTGGGTCGAGGCCGCCACGAAGTCCGCCACCGACTCCGGGGTCCGCGGCACGCCGACGGTCCTGCTCGACGGTGAGGTCTTCCAGGCCAGCGGCAGCGTCGACGACCTGGCCGACGCGCTGGCCAAGGAGTTGGAGGGCTGAGCGCGCCGGCGCCACACTGCGTCGGATGAGCCCCCTGCGCGACTTCATCCGCGGCCTTCCGAAGGCGGAGCTGCACGTCCACCACGTCGGCTCCGCCTCGCCGCGCATCGTCAGTGAGCTGGCGGCGCGGCACCCGGGCACCGTGCCCAGCGATCTCGACGCGCTGCGGGAGTTCTTCGAGTTCCGCGACTTCGCGCACTTCATCGAGGTCTACCTGGCGGTGGTCGCCCTGGTGCGGACCCCGGAGGACATCCGCTACCTGACCTACGAGGTCGGTCGTGAGATGGCCGAGGCACAGGGGGTCCGCTACGCGGAGCTGACCTGCACGCCGTACACCTCGGTGCGCCCGCACGAGCCGGGCGTCGGGATGGCGATCGAGGCCTACACCGAGGCGATCGAGGACGCGCGGGTCTCGGTGGAGCGCGACTTCGGGCTGGTGCTGCGCTGGATCTACGACATCCCGGGGGAGTCCGGGCTGCCGGCCGCGGACGCCACGCTCGACTTCGCGCTGCGCCACCGTCCCGAGGCGCTCGTCGGCTTCGGGCTCGGCGGCCCGGAGATCGGCGTCCCGCGCCCGCAGTTCCAGCCGCACTTCGAGGCCGCCCGCGCCGCCGGGCTGCGCTCGGTGCCGCACGCGGGGGAGACCACCGGTCCGGAGACGGTGTGGGACGCCGTACGGCTGCTGGGGGCGGAGCGGATCGGGCACGGCACCTCCGCCGCGCAGGACCCCGCGCTGCTCGCGCACCTCGCCGAGCACGGGATCGCCCTCGAGGTCTGCCCGACCTCCAACGTCGCCACCCGCGCCGTCGCCTCGCTGGAGGAGCACCCGATCCGCGCCTTCCGGGACGCCGGTGTCGCGGTGACGGTGCACTCCGACGACCCGCCGATGTTCAACACCACGCTCAACCAGGAGTACGAGGTCGCCGCCTGCCTTCTCGACCTCGACGCCGCCGGGGTCGCCGACCTCGCCCGTGCGTCCGTGCACGCGTCGTTCGCCGAGGACGAGGTGCGCCGCCGGCTGCTCACGGAGATCGACGACTACGTCACGGGCGCCTGACGGGCCGTGTGGCGGGTGCGCATCGTGTAGTCCTTCTCCGGGCCGCGGCAGTCCCAGCGCACCGTCCACGCGGACCGGTCGGGGCCGACCTCGACCAGGCCGCGGTAGTCGTCGCGCCCGCACGGGTGGTGCACCTGCGCGCCGACCGACCACGGGTGGAAGTCGCGCCCGTCGCCGAACAGCACCCACCAGCCCTCCGCGCGGCGTACGACGGACAGGGTCCGGCTCACCGGCACCTCGCCCCCGGACCAGGTCATCGTCCCCGTCTCGCTCCACCGCACCCGGTCGTCGTCGACGCGGGTGAGCGTCGCGCTCCCGCGCACCGCCCGCTCCTCCCCGCCCCACCGGTCCTCGATCTCGCGGGTCAGGGTCCAGGTCCCGAGCAGGTCGAGCGGGGAGACGTCGCTGGTCACCCCGCCATTGTGCTCGGCCACTGGAACGTCGCGCGGTCGCGCCCGGTCGGTCGGTCGAGCCTGCCGCGCCTCGTTGGCTGCCAGAAGGGGGCCACGTCGCCGCGACGGCTCGCGCTGAACCGACTCGGGTCGCCTGGTTCAGACGCGCTGCGGCCGAACCCGAAGTCGTCGATCAGCTCGGCAGACGCTGGCCGGGACGGAGCTCGCCGGCGAGGATGCAGCGGCGCACGACGGCGGCCACCGCCTCGTAGGCAGGCACCTTCACCGAGTCAGTCATGGGGTCCCTTCATCTCGGGGAGAAGTCAACCACCCTGGCGGCCCCGGTGCGGCACAGCGCGCGGGCCGAGGCACTCACGCGGTCAGGTGGTGCACGTAGCACCACCGCCAGTCCTCGGCGGGCTCGGCCGACTGGATCACCGGGTGCTGGGTGTCGTGGAAGTGCTCGGTGGCGTGCCGGCGCGGCGAGGAGTCGCAGCATCCGACGTACCCGCACTCCAGGCAGCGGCGCAGCGAGACCCAGCGGGTGCCCTCGGCGACGCAGCTCGGGCACGCCGTCGCCGGCGGCTCGGCGACGGCCGGGCGACCGGTCAGGTCGTCGCAGAGCTCGCCGATCTGCCAGCGCCGCGCGGCGTACACGGCCGTCTCGTCGCGCTCCTGCTCGGCGTTGTCGAGCATCGACTCCTCGAGGTCGAGCATCGCGAGCACGTCGGCGACCACGTCGGCCGGGACCTGGCCGGCGCCGCGGATCTCGAGGATCCGACGGCGCTCGACGTCGAGCAGGTGGGTGCGGATCCGGTAGTAGAGCGCGGCCGGCGACTCCTGGCCGGCCTGGGTGCCAAGCCGCTCCCAGGCCGCGAAGTTGCGCTGGTCGAGGCCCTGGCGGATCAGGTCGACGACGCCGGCGGGATCGTCGTACTCCAGCGTCTCGAGCTCGTCGACGGCCGCCTTCGACGCCTGCTGGAGCAGGGTCGCGCGGGCGAGCGCGTCGTCGAGGGGGTCGGGGGAGGGGACACGGAGCCGGCGGGCGAACCACGGCAGCGAGAGGCCCTGCACGAGCAGGGTCCCCGCGACGACCGTGAACGCCGCCATCACCAGCACCTCGCGGTGCGGGGTGTCGGCGGGGATGACGAACGCCGCCGCGAGGGTGACGACCCCGCGCATGCCGGCCCATCCGAGCAGGAACATGAACGACCAGGGCGGCGCCTGGTGGCTGGGGTGGTCGTCGTGGGCGTGGACGTGGGGGAAGAGCACCCAGCGCGAGCCGAGGACCCAGACCAGCCGCAGCACGATGACCGCGGCGAGCGTCGCCAGGCACACCGCAACGATCCGGCCGGCGCCGACGCCGCTGTCGGCGAGGTCCTGCACCAGCCACTCGGCCTGGAGCCCGATCAGCAGGAAGACCGCGTTCTCGAGGACGAAGGCGATGGTGCGCCAGTTGACCCGCTCCGCGATCCGTGACTGGGCGGTCTGCAGGATCGGCGAGCGGTGGCCGAGCAGCAGGCCGGCCACGACGACCGCGACCACCCCGGAGGCGTGGATCTCCTCGGCGAGGACGTAGCTCGCGAACGGCACCACCAGCGACAGCGCCACGTCGACCACCGGCTCGGTGATCCGGCGCCGAAGCCACGCCGTGACCCAGTACGCCGCCAGACCCACCGCGACGCCGCCCGCGGCCGCGACGACGAAGTCGAGACCGACCGCCCACGGGTGGAGCGTGGCCGCCCCGATCGTGGCGATGGTCGTGCGCAGCAGCACCAGCGCGGTCGCGTCGTTGAACAGCGACTCGCCCTCGAGGACGGTGACGATCTTGCGCGGCAGGCCGATGTGGCGGCCGATCGCGGTCGCGGCCACGGCGTCAGGCGGCGCCACCACGGCGCCGAGGGCGAGCGCGACCGGCCAGGAGATCCCCGGGACGAGCGCATGCACCACCCAGCCCACCCCGGCCGCGGTGAAGATGACCAGCCCGACGGACTGCAGCACGATCGGCCGGCGGAAGGTGGTGAGGTCGACCAGCGAGGAGGACAGTGCAGCGGCGTACAGCAGCGGCGGCAGGAGCCCCAGCAGCACGACCTCGGGCTCGAGGTGCACCTGCGGCACGAACGGCAGGAACGACGCGGCGACACCCACGACGACCAGCAGCAGCGGCGCCGGGGCGCCGAGGCGCCGCGCGACGATGACGCCGCCGAGCACGCCCAGGGCCAGGGCGATGAGGAACACGGCGACGTCCATCGCTTCATTCTGCTGACCGTCGCGGACCGCGGCAGGGTCCTGCGACCCTGTCGCTGGTCGACCTCGGCGACCTCGGCGTTATGCCTGGCAGTCCGCCCGCAGCTTCTTGATGGCAGCCGGGTCGCCGGTGATCGTGTCGCCGCGCTTCGCGAAGAGCTCGTCCTCGTAGCTGGTGAACTCCATCGCCGGGTCGTCACAGGTCGCCCAGACGGCGGCGGCGTACGCCCCGCTCTCGTCCTCGCACCCCTCGTAGTCGTCGGGCAGCGTCGCGCCCTCCTCCCAGACCTGCGTGCAGGCGGGCGCCTCCTCGGCGACCCCGGTCTCGGGCGCGTTGGTGGCATAGCCGGGGCCGGACTCGGAGTTGGATTCCGGTTCGGTGCCGCACGCGGACATGGCGAGCAGCGCAGCGAGCGTGGCAGTCGTGGCAGCGAGTCGTCGTGTCATGCCTCGCATGCTAGGCGCGCGCACCACACGAGACCCGGTGGGCTTCTTCACCCGCAATGACCCGTGAAGAACGGGGTACCTGCCGGGTTGCACGAGCCCGACGTGGGACAGCGCAGGGCGCGCCCCACGCCTGTCACGTAGTTGCGGATGGCGCCCCCGGCAGGATTCGAACCTGCGACCGGCGGATTAGAAGGCCGCTGCTCTATCCAGCTGAGCTACGGAGGCGGGGGATCAGAACTACAGTCGGGAAAAACATGGGTACAACACCCGTGTAGTTCGACCGTTGTCCGATCCGACGTCAGTATGCCGTAGGGGAGGCGTCCGTGCGGTCTCGCGGTGTGGCTGTCACCGCAACGGCGCCAGGGGTTGCTTTCGTGCATCGGCAGTTCTGGACGTTGCAGGTGTGCCCGGATCCAAGCCCGGCGGCGACGGGGCGAACGCCACACTGGTTCCGCATTGCTGAGAGCGGTGGCGGCGTCGCTGGTCGACGTACCGCTCGTGCAGAAGCTGTTCGCGTCAGTTCTTCGAAGGGATGCCGAGGTCCCAGCCAACCGAGACTCGGTTGCTCCGCGCCCGGATCGCGGCGGTTAGACGCCCACAAGCGGCTACTAGAGACTTCCTTGCAGGATCGGTGTCTGGCCAGACTCGGTCCAGGTGTCCGGCGGAGGGCTCTCCTCGCGGCTGCCCACCGAGTGTTGGTGTGGCTCTCTTCCGGTCTGCAATCCGTCGGACACCGTGACGAGGCGTGGCTCGAAAGGGGACTGCCCAGCTCGTAGTAGCACTGCCCACCTCGCCGTCCCTACCGGTACGAGGATGAGCAGGAGCAGGTAATGACGAAGGTGTTCATCGGGGTCGATCCCCACAAGCTCTCGGCCACGATCGAGGTCGTCGACCGACACGAGAAGCTTCTCGGCACCGGCCGGTTCCGCACCGACCAGGCCGGCTACGCCGCGATGCGGACCTATACGAAGAACTGGCCCGAGCGGGTCTGGGCCGTCGAGGGAGCCAACGGGGCCGGTCGCCCCCTGGCTCAACGACTCCTCGAGGACGGCGAACATGTCGTGGACGTGCCGGCCAAGCTCGCCGCCCGGGTCCGGCTCTTCGATACCGGCCACAACCGCAAGACCGACGCCCGCGACGCCCACTCGATCGCGATCGTCGCGGTCCGCACCACCAGCCTGCGAGTCCTGCGTGCCGACGGTGAGCTCGAAGCTCTACGGATGCTCTGCGACCGCCGCGAGGAGCTCACCCGACTCCGGGTCCAGACCGTGAACCGGCTCCAACGCCTCCTCGCCGAGTTGGTGCCCGGACAGGCGAAGAAGGACCTCACCGCCCTGCAGGCCAAGGCAATCCTCGCCACCGTGCGCCCTCGCGACATCGCCGGGAAGACCCGCCGACGAATCGCTGCCGAGGAGCTCGCCGACCTGGTCGCGGTCGAGGCGAAGATGAAGAAGGCCACCGCCGAGCTCAAGATCCTGGTCAAAGCCCGCGGCTCCCGACTGATGAACCTGCACGGTGTCGGACCCGTCGTCGCCGCCCGGACCCTGGCCGACGTCGGCGACATCGCCCGGTTCGCCGACCGCAACCGGTTCGCGTCCTGGACCGGCACCGCGCCCCTGGATGCCTCCTCGGGCGAGCAGAACCGGCACCGGCTCTCACGAGCCGGGAACCGCCGAATGAACCACATGATCCACATCGCCGCGGTCAGCCAGATCCGACTCGACACCGAAGGACGCGCCTACTACCGGCGCAAGCTCGCCGCCGGCAAGACCAAGCTCGAAGCACTGCGCTGCCTCAAGCGCAGGATCTCGGATGCGATCTACCGCCAGATGCTCGCCGACGCCGACCGAGCCGCGTCCACCAGCGCAGCCGAGACCGTTGGCACGGGCCCGGGAGGGCACTGCGGGGCGACTCATGAATCCAGCGCGGTCGACCTGCCCCCGCACATCGACACTTCGGATCAGCCACTTCCCGGACCCGCGAAACCGACGCTACAACCGCATCAGCCCGCCCGGAAGACCCCTCACTCGAGGACACCCCAGACCACCGGTTGACAACAAAGGGGAGCCGGTATGACGCTGACGCAAGACGTGAACCAGAGTTTGGGGACCGGCCACACGCTCGGATCTGGCTGATGGTGCCAGGGGTCGTAGGCCGGCCTAGATAAGGTTGAGGTCGCTAAGCGTCGAAACAAGGTATCTAGCGTGAGTGTCCGCGGTATCGATGGCCAATTGGCCATGTCGAGGGCGCAGCCCTTTGGGCAAGGCGGACCGACCATGACCCGTCCCGACTTCGTTGCGAAGAGTGGCAAGTGCTAGTTCGATCGTGGCCATGCCTGCGAAGAGCTGGTCAATCGCCCTCGTTGCAGTGCCCGAGCCTCGCTCCAACTCTGCAAGCCGCTTGCGAACTGTCTTGCCGAGCTTGGGAAAGTCGCTGTCGGAGTAGCTGACTTGGAGCAACTCGCATGTGGCACGGTTGCACGCCTCGATCAGTTCCTTCGCGGCGCCTATCGCTTCGGAGATCTGCGCTCGTGTCCCGAGTTTCGCCATGCGGCGGACGTAGGCGTCAAGCGCGGCTCCCTCGATCAGGCGAGAGACCCGCAGCTCCGCGAACCTGCCGTCTGGTGGGCTGACTGTGGCCGCCAGCGACGTGGGAAGGCGCGTCAAGAGGGCTTCGAGGATCTTGACGCCTTCCTCGAACGGTCCGTTCACGGTGACCGCGACGTTCTCCGAGGCGGTCACCGGTCTTGCGGCGTCCGACTTCGCCGTGGACAACGGCACCGCCGGCGGCCTGTCCGGGTCGGGCACGACCTACACGGTCACCGTCACCCCGACCGGTGACGGTCCCGTCACCGTCGAGCTGCCCGCGGCTGTCGCGACCGACGCCGCGGGCAACACCAGCACCGCGGCCGACCGCATCACCCGGACCGCGGACCTGACTCGGCCCAGCGTGGACCTGTCTGCGCCGGCCGGGCCGGTGAACGGTCCGTTCACGGTGACCGCGACGTTCTCCGAGGCCGTCACCGGGCTCGGGGCCGGTGACTTCGAGGTCGTCAACGGCTCCGCTGCCGACCTGGACGGATCTGGCGATACCTACACGGTCACCGTCACCCCGACGAGCGATGGTCCCGTCACCGTCGAGCTGCCCGCGGGTGTCGCGACCGACGCGGCGGGCAACACCAGCACCGCGGCCGACCCGTTGACCCGCACGGCGATCTGGATCGACAACGTCGCGCCGACCGCCCGGGACGACGACTACGCGCTGACCCAGGACCAGGTGCTCCGGGCCCCGGCGCCCGGCGTGCTCGGCAACGACTCCGATCCCGACGGCGACGTCCTCACCGCGACCCTCGCCCGCGACGCGGTCCACGGGACCGTGACCTTGGCCGCCAGTGGGGCGTTCACCTACACGCCCGCCGCGGGCTACTCCGGGCGCGACTCCTTCACCTACACCGCGCATGACCCCGCCGGCCGGACCAGCACGGCCACGGTGACGCTCACCGTCGCCAAGGCCCAGCCCCCGACCCGGTGCACGATCGTGGGCACACCCGGGGACGACGTCCTGCGCGGCACGCCTGGCGACGACGTGATCTGCGGCCGAGGCGGCAACGACACCATCTACGGCGGTGAGGGGAACGACGTCCTTCGAGGGGGAGCCGGCGATGACCGCCTCTACGGTGGGCCCGGTCGCGACGTCCTCCGCGGCGACCTGCGCGGGGACGCCGGCGCCGACCGCTTGTTCGGCGGCGCCGGAGACGACGTCCTCCGCGGCGGTGGCGGAAACGACGTCCTTCGCGGCGGGCGCGGCCATGACCACCTCCACGGTGGGCCCGGTCGCGACGTTCTCCGCGGCGAAGCCGGCAACGACGTCCTCCGTGGCGGTCCCGGCCGTGACCGTCTCTACGGTGGGCCCGGTCGCGACGTCCTGCGCGGCGGCGCCGGCAACGACATCCTCCGAGATGGGCCGGACCCCGACCGGCTCACGCGGGCCGGTTCCCCGGCGCGGCGCGACGGCGGCTGAGCCGGGAGCGGAGCATCCGTCGTCGGACATGCAGAAGTAGGTCCGGTGCCGGGTTGACCTGCGCAAACGGGTCCACAGGTCGGGTTCTGCATGTCCGGCCGCGGCCGGACCCCTTGGACGTCCTGACTCCTGGGCCCAGGAGTGGTGAGACCCCTCGAGGCGCCGGCGATCGCCGGATCCGACCTGGGCGGCCGAAACTGGGGGATATTCGCCCACAGCGGGGGCCACTCGCCCTCGGCACTCCGTACGGTCGCCACCCACGCCCCGACAGGGGTCGCAGGGACGGAGGGCGCAGATGTTCGGTCGCCGGGTCGTGCTCCTCGTCGTGCTGGCCATGCTCGCCGGCGTGCTTGCTCTGGGTGGTCCAGCACAGGCCGAGTCGCGACCCACGCTGGGCCCGCCATCGGCGTTCGATGCCCCCATCGGTCAACGCGGGGGCGCCATGAACCCCGCTGCCAGCTGTGGCGACGGCGTCGAGCCCGCTCGCATGCGGTGGTCGATGAAGAACGTCAAGACCGGACGGAAGGTTCGTTTCGGCTGGTTCGACGGCTACCCGGGGATGCGGTTTCCGCGCCTGAAGGTCGGCACGTACGCCTCGTTCGCCGTGGTGAAGTGCGGCAGCAGCAGGACCGCACGCAGAGACCGTTTCACCATCCACCAGAAGACGCGCAGATCCACGATCTCCCGAGCCGAGTTCACGCGGATCAAGGACGGGATGACGCTGCGGCAGGTGCGGGCCATCGTCGGCAACCGGGGAGTGTGGCCCTTCACCTACGACGGGACCACGAGCCGGACCTTCCACCAGATGCGGTTCTGGGCGTGGTCGATCATCAGGTTCAAGAACGGCCGCGTCGTCGACACGTGGTGGAACGTCGGACACGACTAGTCGCCCGCGCCCGGCGGGCGGTCCACCGCCGAGGGTGGCTGTCTACGTCGGGATCCCTGCCAGTTCGGTCCGGGTCCGCCGCGTTGCCGGTCTGCATGACCTGTTGCTCTCCCGCGCGGCGCGGGACGGAACGACACGCGCGGGTCACTCGCCCCACCGCAGGTGGTAGGCCACCAACGGCTGCATCGCCGCCAGCAGGTCGCGGCCGCGCGGAGTGAGTCGGTAGCGCACGGAGACCGGCGTCGTCGCGATCACCTCGCGCTCGACCAGGTCGTGTGCCTCCAGCTCGCGCAGTCGGGCGGTGAGCAGGCGCGCCGAGAGCCCGTCGACCGCCGCCTCGATCTCCCCGAACCGCGACGCGCCGCGGCCGAGGGCGAGCATGATCGCGCCGGTCCAGCGGCGGCCGACGAACTCCAGGCCCGCCGTGGCCTCCCGGCAGGTGGCATCGTCGATTCGGTCCTGGCGCTGCGGGATCGGGCTCGTGGTCACTTACTCAGGGTAACTCACTTACCCCTGGTTGATCCAGGTCGTCCGGCGGCGGATGCTGGGCGCATGCCCGACTACGGTCACCCCCTGCGTTTCGGATCCTTCATCACGCCGACCGCCGCGTCGCCCCAGCGGCCGGTCGAGCTCGCGGTCCTCAGTGAGGAGCTGGGCCTCGACCTGGCGACGTTCCAGGACCACCCCTACCAGCCGTCGTTCCTCGACACCTGGACGCTGATGTCGTACGCCGCGGCGCGCACCGAGCGGATCCGGCTCAGCGGCAACGTGCTGAACCTGCCGCTGCGCCAGCCCGCCGTGCTCGCCAAGTCGGTCGCCAGCCTCGACCTGCTCTCCGGGGGCCGGGTCGCGCTGGGACTGGGTGCCGGGGGGTTCTGGGACGCGATCGAGGCGTACGGCGGGACCCGGCTGACCCCCGGTGAGTCGGTCGACGCGCTGGCCGAGGCGCTGCGCATCATCCGCGGCGTCTGGGACACCGCAGACCGCTCGGTCCTCGCGGTGGACGGCTCCCACCACCGGGTCCGCGGTGCCAAACGCGGTCCGGCGCCCGCCCACGACGTGCCGATCTGGCTCGGGGCGCTCAAGCCGCGGATGCTGCGCCTGATCGGCCGCGCGGGCGACGGCTGGCTGCCGTCGATGCCCTACCTCCAGCCCGGCGACCTCGCCCGCGGCATGGGGGTGATCGACGAGGCCGCCCGCGACGCCGGTCGCGACCCCGCCGAGATCGTGCGGCTGCTCAACATCAGTCCCGAGACCGGCGCCGACGAGCTGGTGCGCCTCGCCGTCGAGGACGGCGTCAGCACGTTCATCGCGATGGGTGACGACGAGGGCGGGCTGCGCCGCTTCGCCGCCCTGACCGGCGAGGTGCGCGAGCGCGTCGCCGAGGCCCGCGCGAGCTCCGGGGTGCGCGAGCGCGTCCGGGTCCGGCGCGCCTCGGCCTTGGCCCGCCGGCTCCCCGGCATCGGGTACGACGACCTGCCGCCCGAGCTGGCCGAGCGTGCGGTCGAGCCGGGCGACCCGGCGTACGCGCGCTACACCTCCAGCTACCTGCGCGGCGGTGCCCCCGGCCTGGTGATCCGGCCGCGCAGCGTCGCCGAGGTGCAGAGCGCCGTCGCCGTCGCCCGCGAGCACCGCGAGCTGCCGCTCGGCGTGCTCAGTGCCGGGCACGGCATCTCCGGTCGCTCGCTGAACCACGGCGGACTGGTCATCGACGTCAGTGCGCTCGACACCATCGAGGTCCTCGACTCCGGCACGGGCCGGGTCCGGCTCGGACCCGGTGCCCGATGGGTCGACGTGGCGCGCGTGCTGGCACCGCACGGGCTCGCGATCAGCAGCGGCGACTACGGCGGGGTGGGCGTCGGCGGGCTCGCGACCGCCGGCGGCGTCGGCTGGTTCGCCCGCAGCCAGGGGCTCACCATCGACCACCTGACAGCGGTCGAGATGGTGCTGGCCGACGGTCGGGTCGTGCGCGCCGGCGCCGAGCAGGAGCGCGACCTGTTCTGGGGCGTGCGGGGCGCAGGGGCAAACTTCGGCGTCGTCACCTCCTTCGAGCTCACCGCCGCCCGGGTCGGCACCATCGCGTTCGCCCAGCTCGCCTTCGACGCCAGCGACACGGCCGGCTTCCTGGAGCGGTGGGGCCGGGAGCTGGAGGCGGCGGACCGCAGCGTCACCGGGCAGGTGATCCTCGGCGCGCGGCGCGACGGCGCGCGGGTCGCCCAGGCGATGCTGGTCGTCGACTCCGCGGACCCCGACACCGTCATCGCGCGCCTCCAGCCGATCGCCGAGATCGCGCCGCTGCTGCAGCAGCAGGTCGTGCTCACGACGTACGACCAGGTGATGGGGCTGTTCAGCAGCGACGACCCGCAGCGCGGCCGCGGCGAGCCGCACTCCCACTCGGGCCTGGCCGACCACCTCTCGCCTGCGCTCGCAGCGGAGGTCGCGGACCTGCTCGACGCGGGCACGTCGTACTTCTTCTCGATCCGCGCGGTCGGCGGCGCGGTCGCCGACGTCCCGAGCACGGCCACGGCGTACGCCGGGCGCAGCGCGGCGTTCTCGCTCTCCGGCTTCGGCGCCGGCCCGAGGTTCGACGCGGCCTGGGAGCGACTGGTCCCGCACCTGTCCGGCAGCTACCTCAGCTTCGAGACCGGCACCGGGCCGCGGTGGCTCGAGCGGGCCTTCCCGCCGGCCCACCTCGCCCGGCTGCGCGAGCTCAAGCGCCGCTACGACCCCACGGGCCTGTTCCGCGACAACTTCTTCGTCGACCCGGCGACCGACGCCGTGGACGGGCCGGCCGCCTGAGGCGTCCCGGCCCCGCCGGGCCCGACCCGTCGCCTGGGTGACGGCGTCCAGCAGCTCGGCGAGGTCGCGCGCCGAGGACAGCGTGCGCGCGGCGGGGTGGCCGGCGAGGAGCGCGAGGATCGGGGCGAAGCCGCCAGCCGGTGAGGATCCGCGCGGAGGCCTTCACGTCGTCCTCGGTGTAGTGGCCACGGCCCACCGTGTGCAGCTGAGCAGCTCGCGCCGAGGTTCTCGTTGGCGCCATCCGGGTGGGCGCGGGCGGGCGGTGCGTGCTGGTCGTCGGCGGGGTGCGCAGCGGTGAGCAGGTCGGGCACGGGTCGCTCTCGGGGGACCTGGGTCGGGTAGGCGACGATCGACCCCCGTCGATGACCGTCGCGGCCGATTCGCCCTGCACCCGGACCCGGTGGCGCCGCCGGGTCGGTCGGCGCCTGCGCGCCGACGCTCGAGCCGCACGGGTTGTGGAGATCTCTGGCGCAGGTCACAGTGGGAGGACGTGCGGGGGCCGACTCGGGAGTAGGGCAACTGTGGTGAGGATCCGACGACTGACCGCCATGACCGCGGCGTGCGCGATGGCGGCGGCCACGCTCTCGACCGTCACCGACGCCGCCCGGGCGCCGGCGTCCGCGGACCCGCCGACGGGCGGCACCACGATCGTGTCGGAGACCTTCACCGGCACCTCGGTGGCGGACCCGGCGTGGACGGTCCAGGGCGACACCTGCCTGACCGGGGCGAGTGCCCGGCCTCCGGCAGGATCCGCCCAGATCCCGACCTGCGTGACCCACCGGTCCGGCCCCGTGCCGGGCCTCGGCGTGACCCCCGGCTACCTGCAGCTCACCGACACGACCACCCAGCGAGCCGGCAGCGTGCTCTACAACAGCCCGATCCCGGCCACCGCCGGGGTGACCATCACCTTCGACCAGTTCCAGTACGGCGGCACCGGCGCCGACGGCATCGGCTTCTTCCTCGTCGACGGCTCCACCGACCTGACCGAGACCGGTGCGCCGGGCGGCAGCCTGGGCTACGCCCAGCGCATCATCGACGACGTCACGGAGCCCGGCGTCACCGGCGGCGTGCTCGGCGTCGGGCTGGACGCGTACGGCAACTACTACGACGACGGCGAGGGGCGGGGCCGCGGCTGCCCCGAGGGTGATCGCTCGCCCTCGACCGCAGAGGGCGCCGTGGCGCCGAACGTGATCACCGTGCGCGGACCCGGGGACGGCGACACCGGGTACTGCTACCTGGCCTCGACCACCCCGGAGAACCCGGCCGACCCCGACGATCCCGGCACGACGCTCAACGGCGGCAACGGGACCCTGCGCGCCCGCACCCTCGCAGCGTCCTGGCGCCAGGTGAACATCACGGTCACCCCGGCGCCCGACCCGCGGGTCGTCGTCCAGGTCCGCTACGACCCCAGCAACCCCGCCAGCCCGTGGGTCACCGAGCTCGACATCCCGGCGCCGGCCGACCTGCCGAGCACCTACAAGTTCGGGCTCTCCGGCTCCACTGGAGGCCAGACCGACGTCCACCTGATCCGCAACGCGCTCGTCCGGTCGGTCAACCCGCTCGCGCAGCTGCAGCTGGAGAAGCAGGTCGACCGCAGCGCCGGGACGCTGCCGGCGGTCATCACCGCGGGGACAGTGATCCCCTACCAGTACACCGTCACCAACGCCGGGCAGGAGACCCTGTCGACGCTGTCGATCACCGACGACACCATCACCGGCCCGATCACCTGCGACAACACCACCTTGGTCCCGGCGCCAGCGGCGGGGTCGACCACCGTCTGCCGCGGCACCTACACCGTCACCGCCGCCGACGTCGAGGCCGGGGAGGTCGTCAACGTCGCGACGGCCACCGCACAGAATCCGGCGGGGGACCCGGTCACCTCCCCCGAGGCGACGGTCACCGTGCCGCTCGTCTCGAGCCTCGACCTGGACAAGGAGGTGCAGACACCGGGACCGTACGAGGCGGGGCAGGAGGTCGAGTACCTCTACACCGTGACGAACACCGGCGGATCCACCGTCACCAACATCGCCGTCACCGACGACCGCGTCTCCTCCGGGGCGCTCGTGTGCGAGGCCAACGTGCTCGCGCCCGGGGCCTCGACCACGTGCACAGGCACCTACACCGTCGACACCAGGCAGGCCGACCCGTCGGGGAGCATCGTCAACACCGCCGTCGCGACGGGGGAGACACCCGCGGGTCAGGACGTCGAGTCGCCCGAGGCCCAGGCCAGCATCGGGGTCAACACCGACATCGCGGTCACCAAGACCATCGACGACCCCGAGCCGGCGGTCGGCGACACGGTCACCTTCACCGTCACCGCGACCAACAACGGCCCGGCGCTCGCCACCGACGTCGTCATCACCGACCTGCTGCCCGAGGGGCGCCTGACGCTGCTGAGCTCGAGCACCGCCGGCCCTCAGCCGTCGACGTACGCCGCCGGCACCGGCGCCTGGTCGATCCCGAACCTGGCCGTCGACAATGCCGTGACCCTCACGATCACCGCTCGGGTCGACACCAACGGGGTGGTCTCCAACACCGCGAGCCTGACCAGCCTGGACCAGCTGGACACGAACGCCGACAACAACAGCGCCACCGTGACCTTGAACCCCGCGTCCCTCGACCTGGCGGTGACCAAGGAGGTCATCGGGTCCGCGCTGGTCGCGGCGGGGGAGCCGGTCACGTTCCGGGTCACCGTCACCAACCTCGGGCCGCGTCCCGGCACCGGCATCACCGTGACCGAGGAGCTGCCCCCGGGGCTGACCTACCGGCCCGGGGACTCCGGCGGCACCGGCACCTACGACCCGGCCAGCGGCATCTGGACGATCGGCGCCCTCGCCGTCGGGGCATCCGCGTCGTACGACTTCGTCCTCGGCACCACCGCCCCGGGCACCTTCACCAACGCCGTCAGCATCGCCAGCGTGTCACCGGTCGACATCAACAGCGCCAACGACTCCGCGTCAGCGAGCGTCGACGTGCGCACCCCCATCGCCGACCTCGCCATCGTGAAGGGTGTCTCCGACGAGGAGACCGTCGTCGGCG
Organism: Nocardioides sp. zg-DK7169; assembly: GCF_013155365.1. Taxonomy (GTDB): domain Bacteria; phylum Actinomycetota; class Actinomycetes; order Propionibacteriales; family Nocardioidaceae; genus Nocardioides. The sequence goes on along the minus strand of NZ_JABJRA010000008.1, from coordinate 31,984 downwards.
ACACCGTCACCTACACGGTCACCGTCCTCAACCGGGGACCCGACACCGTGCGCGACGTCTTCGTCACCGACACCGGCCCGGAGGGGATCACGATCCTCGACAGCACCCCCTCGCAGGGCACCGTCGACCTCCCTGGCGGGCGCTGGGAGGTCGGCACGCTGGCCTCCGGGGCGAGCGCCACGCTGGCCATCACCGCGCGGGTCGACACCGAGGGGACCAAGGTCAACGTCGTCACGGTGGCGGCGCCCCTGTTGGACGATCCCACCCCGGCCGACAACGAGTCCTCGGCCACGGTCACCACCCTGGGGCCCGCGGTCGACGTCGCCGTCACCAAGGACGTCGCCCGTCCCGATGGTGACGAGGACGTCTCGGCCGTCCCGCTGGACCAGGACGTGGTGTTCACGGTCACCGCGACCAACAACGCCGTCGCCGGGGCACCCCCGACGGCGGCCACCAACATCGTCTTCGACGACGTCCTGGAGGAGGGACTGACCTACGTCTCGTCCACGGGCGACGGCACCTTCGACCCCGAGACCGGCTCGTGGAGCATCGACTCGCTGGCCGTCGGGGCGAGCGCGACCCTCACGATCCGGGCCACCGGCACCGTCGTCGGGCAGCGCAGCAACACCGTCGGCCTCAGCACCCTCGACCAGCGCGACGTCGACGAGACCAACAACTCCGCCTCGGCCACCGCGACGTTCGTGGAGCTGGCCGACCTCGCGATCACCAAGACCGTCGACCAGCCGGTGGCCCAGCCGGGGGACACGGTCGTCTACACGATCACGATCACCAACAACGGCCCCAACGCCACCGACGACACCGTCACCGAGGACCCCGCGCTCATCCAGGCCAACATCACGGGGCACACCACCGACAACGGGACCTTCGACGAGGAGAACCGCGTCTGGACCATCCCGCGGCTCGAGGCGGGGGCGACCGCGACGCTGGAGGTGTCCGTGCTCATCGGGCCCAACGCCTTGGGGAACTACCGCAACCTCGTCGCGATCCAGGAGTCCCGGGTCGAGGACCCGGACCCGAGCAACAACACCGCCAACGCCGAGCTGTTCGTCCCGGCCGCGGACATCGCCGTCGAGAAGACCGTCGACGACCCCACGGCCCTCGTCGGCGAGACCGTCACCTTCACCGTCGGCGTCCGCAACCTCGGTCCGGACACGGCCGAGGCGGTCACCGTGGACGACCTCCTGCCCGCAGGCCTCACCTACGTCAGCAGCACCGCGACGGTGGGGGACTACGACCCGGACACAGGGGTGTGGACCATCGGCGACCTCGACCCGGCCGACCTGCCGGCGACCGAGCCCCAGGCCGAGCTGCAGATCGTGGCCCGCGTCGCGCAGACCGGTGCGCTCACCAACACCGCGGACTCCGACCGGTCCGACGGATTTCCCTACGACCCCGACCTGACCAACAACTCCGACTCCGCCACCATCAACGGCTCGGAGGACCCCGCGCTCACGATCGTGAAGACCGCGCGGCCCCGTACCGTCTCCGCAGCCGGGCAGCGGGTGACCTACCGGTTCCGCATCACCAACACCGGAGACGTCACCCTCAGCGCCGTCGCGGTCGTGGAGGGCCGCTTCACCGGCTCCGGCAACCTGCCGACGCCGACCTGCCCGCCGGGCGCGGCAAACCTCGCTCCCGGGGCGAGCGTCACCTGCACGAGCGTGTACGTCGTCCGCGCGGCCGACCTGTCCGCACGTCGGCTGCGCAACACTGCGCGGGCCTCCGGCACCGACCCCCTCGGCGAGCCCACCTCCTCCGGCCCGGACAGCGCGGTGGTCACGATCAACCCGCCCGCCGAGCCGGAGATCGCGACCCGGACCTCCGACCAGCGGGTCACGCCCGGGGAGGCCTTCCACGACCGGGTCCGCGTGACCCGGCTCGCGCGCGGCACCTCCGTGCCGGCGACCGCCCGCCTCTACGGGCCGTTCACGTCGCGGGCGGCCGCGACCTGCGGGCCGGGCAAGCTGGTGCGCACGGTCCGGTGGCGCGCGAGCGCCGGCTGGAGCCGCACCGCGTCGGTGCGGATCAACGAGCCCGGCGTCTACACCTGGCGGGTGTCCACGCGGGCCACGGCTGCCAACGCCGCCGCGACCAGCCGCTGCGGACTGGCCTCCGAGACGACGACGGTCGCGAAGCCGTCGTACCCCGTCCCGGCGGTCAACGGCGGGTTCTCCGGCGTCCTTCCGGGCCTCGGCGCCGAGCGGCGGGCGCCGACGGTGGTGCGGGGACCGGGCTTCGGCCTGGACGCCACCGTCATCCCCACCACGATCGCCCGCGGGGAGATGAGGCTGCCCGGCGACGTCGACGTCACCAGCTGGCTGCGCAAGTCTGCGGGGTACGGCGACACGATCGGCACCTCGGTCATCGCCGGGCACGTCTCGGACCGCAGCGACCGGCCGGGCGCCATGTGGGGCCTGCGCCGCGCCCAGCGCGGCCAGCCGGTCACGGTGAGGAGCGGCGGGACGACGCACCGCTACCGGGTGACCAGCACCGCGACGTACCAGCGGACCCGGAAGCTCCCCGCTCGGTACTTCGGGACCACCGGCGCCCACCGGCTCGTGCTGATCAGCTGCACCGACCGGGTCGTCTACCCCAACGGGCGCTTCCACTACACGAAGTACAAGGTGGTCGTCGCCGAGCCGGTGCGAGGCACGAAGCGCTGACGCCGGCCGCGAGCGCGCTACCTGGGCCAGGACGATGGCGGGAGCAGAGGAGCAGGCCGTTCGCCAGGTCGGTCCTTCCTCCCGCTGGCTCGGGCTGAAGAGCCGGGTGGCGTGGCCGAGGTCGAGGGGGGACCGAACGGCCACCCAGCACCGCCGGCACCAGACCTGCGGTGCAGGCCAGTCGACGACATTTCGGGGCGCTCGAGCCACGCCTGGGGAAACGCGCGGCGGCGTGCACGACGCCGTCGGAGGGCCTACTTCCCGCTGTAGACGGGGAACGCCCTGTGCTCGCCGTAGTCGAGCGCCTGCATGCCGCGCAGCGTCGCCATGTCGAGGGCGGAGATGGTGAAGTCCACCTCGGCGTTGCTGCGCATGTGCTCGGGGTTGGCCGTCTTGGGCAGCGACACCGTGCCCAGCTGGAGCGTGTAGCGGATGCACAGCTGCGGGACGCTGACGTCGTACCGCCCTGCGATCTCGGCGATCTCCGGGTGCTGCAGGAGCGCTCCGTGCGCGATGGGCGAGTAGGCCTCCACGAGGACGTTCTCGTCGGCGCAGTAGGCCAGCAGGTCGCCTGGGGTGTTCCCCGCGTGGACGAGCAGCTGGTTGACCTGCGGGGCGACGGTGCAGGAGCCGAGGATGTTGTCGAGGTCGTGCTCCAGGAAGTTCGAGACGCCGATGGCGCGCACCTTGCCCGCCTGGTGTGCCTCCTCCAGTGCTCGCCACGCCTCGCGGTTGCCCTCGGCGTAGTCGCCGCCGCGGAAGTCGGCCCACGGCTGCGGACTGTGGATCAGCATCAGGTCGATGTGGTCGAGCCCGAGGGCGGACAGGGAGCCGTCGATCGCCGCGAGGGCGCCGTCGTGGTCCTTGATCTCGGCGGCCAGCTTGGTCGACACGAAGAGGTCGTCGCGGTCGAGGCCGCAGGTGCGCACGCCCTCACCGACGCCGCGCTCGTTGCCGTACGCCTGGGCCGTGTCGATGTTGCGGTAGCCGATCTCGACGGCGTCGCGCACCGCCTGGGCGGTGTCGCCGTCGTCGATGAACCACGTGCCCAGTCCCAGCTTGGGGATCTGCACGCCGTTCGACAGGGCATATGTCTCGTTCAGGATCATGGGGCTCTCCTCGCTGGTCCTCTCGGCGGCCGGGTCCAACTGGGCTCGAGGTGTCGCCGTCCTCCCAGCATGGCCGGGCGCTCCACGCCGAGGGCCTGAGGCCGGGTCCAGGACGGGGCGGTGGGACGTCGTCGGACATGCAGAAGTACCCCGGTCGGATCGTTGACCTGGGGAAACTGGCCCGACGAGGGGGTTCTGCATGTCCGAGCACGGTCGAGCACGGCTCGGCCAGGCATGCGACAGCGACCACGGGGACACCGAGGCTCCGTGTCCGATGAGCAGGGGTGCCCGAAGCGGATGACCTACGGGCCGTGCGGCGGCGTCCGCGACGACGCCTCCTGCGAGCTCGACCAGCGACCGTGCCCCTTCGCGCAGCCCCGGGCCGAGGTGGTGCGCTGGACCGAGCCGACCGCACCGCTCCCCACCGGCCCGTCCAGCCGGCTGCTCGACGCGGCCCGTTCCGGCCCCGTCGTGCTGAGCGACCTCACCACTCGGGCGTACGACGCCGCGGGCCTGGCCGCTGTCGTCGACGTGTTGCGCGGCTCGTGCGACGCGGTGCTGGTGGGCGAGCACCAGAACCGTCCTGACTTCCCGCCGGCGCTCATGGCCATGCTGGTCGCGCAGGCGGGAGGGACGCCCTGGATGACCCTCACCTGCCGGGACCGCAACCGGGTGGTGCTGGAGCAGGAGCTCGCCGGGCTCGCCCTGGCCGGCGCCGACGGCGTGCTGTGCGTGACCGGGGACGTGCGTGCGCCCGGGGTGCGCCCCGGGGTCACCCAGGTCTTCGACCTCGACGGCACCCGACTGGCTGCGCGGGCGCGCGAGTGCGGCCACGCCGTTGCGGTGCCCGAGGCGCCGGCCGCCGTACCCCGTGCGCTGCGCCCGGCCCGGCTGCTGCAGAAGCAACGTGCCGGGGCGCACCTCGCGGTCCTCAACCACGTCGCCACTCCGGGTGAGGTGGCCGACTTCGTCACGGCCGCCCGGGCGCTGGGGGTGGGCATCCCGGCGATCGCCGCTGTCGCCGTCTACACCGACGAGCGCTCGGCCCGCGTCCTGCAGCGCTTCCCGGGGCTGCACCTCGAGGACGCCCGGGTCGAGGCGGTGCTCGAGGCCCGTGACGTGCGCGAGGCCGGGATCGAGGCGGCGGTGGCCGAGGCCCGGGCGCTGCTGGCCATCGAGGGGGTCGTCGGGGTGAACCTGTCCGGCCTCGGCTCCGGTGCGGGCGAGCTCGCCGGGGCGCGTGTGAAGGCAGAGATCGGCGACCGGATCCGGGAGGGACGATGAGCGAGCGCGACCCGATGGTCGACGAGTTCGACACGGTGGCGGCATGGACCGCGGACGCGGTCGCCGTGTTGGGCCCCGACCACGCCCTGCCCGCCGCCTGCCGCGGCAGCGGCAGCCCCGGTGCCCTGGACTGGCTGGCCGAGGCGATGGGGGTCAGCGCCGGCACCCACCTGCTCGATTCCGGCGCGGGGGTCGGTGGGCCCGCGGCGTACCTCGCCCGCACCCGCGGTGCTCGGCCGGTGCTCGCGGAGCCGATGGTGGGCGCCTGCCGAGCGGCCCGGCGGCTGTTCGGGAGCCCGGTGGTGGCGGCCGACGGGGCACGACTGCCGTTCGGCGCCGGCACCTTCGACTCCGCGTGGTCGCTGGGCGTGCTGTGCACCCTGGAGGACAAGCGCAGCTACCTGCGCGAGCTGGCGCGCGTCGTGCGCGACGGGGGAGCGGTCGGCCTGCTGGTCTACACGCGCACCGTCGAGGAGCTTCCCGACCAGCCGGAGGGGAACTGGTTCCCGAGCCGGGCCGAGCTGGTCGCGGACCTCGAGGCCTGCGCGCTGAGCGTCCTCGACGAGGTGCCCCTGGCCGACGTGCCCGGCACACCCGAGGACTGGCAACGGGCCGCGGACGCGGTCGAGGCGGAGGTCGAGCGGGTCCACGGCGAGGACCCGCGGTGGGCCCGGGCCGCCGAGCAGGAGGAGACTATCGGCTCGCTCATCGAGGACGGCCTCGTCGTCGGCGTGCTGGTCGGCTGTCGCCGCGAGGCGCGCGCCGGCGCCACAGCCACGGACTGAGCCCCCGGCGTCGTCGCCGAGGACGCCGACCCGCGGGGGCTCGGGGGAGTGGGTACCTGCGGGCATGCTGAAGCGCGTGCTGGTCGAGGGTGTCGTCTCGGGTGCGGCCGGGATGGTCGCGATGACGGTCGGGGAGGTGGTGGAGCAACGGCTCACCGGACGACCGGACTCCCATGTCCCGGCCCGGGTGCTGGAACGGGTGCTCGGTGTCCAGGACCACCAGGGGTCCTCGCTGCGAGCCATGAACCTGGCGATGCACTTCGGCCAGGGGATCGCCCTGGGGCCACTGCGGTCCCTGATGGCGCACGTCGGGCTCCGCGGGCCGGTGGCGTCGGCGAAGTTCACCGTCGTGCGGTTGACCAACGACCAGATCCTGGAGAACGCGACCGGCGTGGGCGCGCCGCCCCAGACGTGGCCGCGCGCGGAGCTGGCCGTCGACCTCCTGCACAAGGCGGTGTACGGGTACGCCACCGGACTGGTCGCCGACGCGCTCGCGGCTCGACGGGGGCCGGGGCCCGGGCAGCGCCATGCCGCCGTCGCCCCCGGGCGTCGTGCCGGGGTCGGCCCGTTGCCGCGGCGCACGGCGACGGCGCGCTAGCTCGGGTAACGCGAGCCGGTCCGCACCAAGCGCTGAGGAGGACCTCGGCGGGCCTCAGATGAAGACCGCCCGCTCGCCGAGCAGGCTCGCGGTGCTCTCGGGGAGGTCGGCGTAGAGGGCCAGCTCGTTGATGCTCGTGAAGCGCCCCAGCTGCTCGCGGGCATGGGCGACGCGCTCCGCCTCCTCGGGGGAGAGGCCGGTGAGCGGGGTGAGGCGATCCGCCGGGATGGCGTTCAGGTCCAGCAGGCCGCCGTCGTCCACGCGCCGCGGCAGGTCGGGGCGCCCGATGGCCATGCTGCGGGCGAGGGAGGGGTCGTTGGTCGCGAGCTGCCGGTACTGCTCGCGCAGCCGGCGCCGCGCGAGCTCCTCGGCGACGCCGGGCAGCTCGGCGCCGACGCCGGCGTTGCGCACCAGCACCGCGACCGTGATCGAGACGGCCAGGTTGATGAACAGCAGCACCCCGCCGAGGTCGCCGAGGAAGCCGGTGGGTGTGCCGTCCTCCTCGGTGTTCCCGGCGGTCAGCATCAGCCCGGTGATCATCAGGGCCGCCAGACCCCCTGCGAGGGCGCGCATCCTGCGCCGGAAGGCCACGTCGAGCGGGCGCTGCGTCGCCGCCCACAGCGGCGGCACGAAGCCGGCGAAGCCGCACGACCCGGCCGCCACCGCGACCAGCGCCGTGCCGGCATTGGTGGATCGCAGTGCCGGGTGGGGGATCGGCGACAGGGAGGGGCGGACGGCGGGACCCGATGCGGGGAGCCACAGCTGCCACCCGGGCGGGGCGGGGCCCCACGCCGGGTCGGGACGCCAGCCCGCGGGCGGCGTCCAGCCCGCCGGCGGCTGCGGCCAGTTCGGCGGCGGGTTGTAGCGCATGCTCATCCGAGATCCCCCCTCGCTCAACGGGTTCGCAGTCTAGACATCCGGGGCCGCGGCGTCAGCGCCTCTCGAGGACCGGCTCCGGAGCCGCGGGCAGCTCGCGCTTGTGCCGGGTGCGCCGGTACGCCGTCTCGATCACCTCGGCGACCTCCTCGCCGACGTCCTCGCCGCTCAGGTAGGCGTCGATCTGGGCGTAGGTGATCCCGTAGGCCTCCTCGTCCGGGAGGCCGGGGCGGTCGTCCTCGAGGTCGGCGGTCGGCGTCTTCTCGACCAGCTCCGCGGGGGCCTCGAGCGCCGTGCCGACCTGGCGCACCTGCGCCTTGGTCAGCCCGGTGAGCGGGGCGACGTCGCAGGCCCCGTCTCCGTGCTTGGTGAAGAAGCCCATCACCGCCTCGGCTGCCTGGTCGGTGCCGACCACGAGCGAGGAGGCGTGCGCGCCGACGGCGTACTGGGCGATCATCCGGGCCCGGGCCTTGGTGTTGCCGCGGTTGAAGTCCTCTGCCGCGCGGGTCACGGGCGGCAGCACCCCCTCGATGCCCGCCGAGACCGCGGCCTGCATCGCGTCGACCGAGGCGCCGATGTCGACGGTCACCGTGCGGTCGGGGGAGATGAACCGCAGCGCCGCCTGGGCGTCGTCCTCGTCGCGCTGGGAGTGGTACGGCAGCCGCACCGCGGTGAAGGTGCCGCCGGCGCGCCGGCACGCCTCCTGCGCGAGCTTCCCCGCCACGGTCGAGTCGACCCCGCCGCTGATCCCGAGCACGTAGCCGGCGGCCCCGGACCCCCTCAGGTAGTCGGCCAGGAACTCGATGCGTCGCTCCGCCTCGGCATGCGGGTCGATGGACCCGGCCACGCGAAGGGTCTCGATGATCTCCTGCTGCAGGGCGCTCATTGCTGCTCCTCCTGGTGCTCGGTGCCGGGTGCGGGGCTGGGCGGGTCGGTGTCGTCGTCGGTGCGCACGAGGGTCCCCGTGTCGAGGTCGCCCTCGTAGCGCCGGCCGCGGTAGGGCCGCAGGATCGGCGGGTGCAGGGTCGTCGCGCCGCCGGCGCGCAGCAGCGCGCTGGGCGCCCCACCGGACGGCCCGGAGGGCCGCTTGTCGTCGAGCTCCTCGACGAAGCCCGGGGACTTGGTCACCTTGCGGTGGAAGTTCGGCGCTGGGAGCCGGGTGTCCCAGACGATGTCGTAGACCCGGCGCAGGTCGCCGCGGGTGAAGGTCGGCTCGCAGAACGCCGTCGCCAGCGTCGTGTACTCCAGCTTCGACGCGGCCCGCTCGAGGGCGTCGGCCAGGATCCGCGCGTGGTCGAAGGCCAGCGGGATCCCCTCCTCGACCAGGTCGCGCACCGCCCAGAACCGGGCGTCCTCCGCGTCCGAGCCGAACCGCGGGGTCTCGAGGTCGGGGACCAGCGCGAGGTAGGCCACCGAGATGATCCGCGCCCGGGGGTCGCGGTGCGGGTCGCCGTAGGTCTGCAGCTGCTCGAGGTGGCCACGGGGGCTGGTCATCCCCGTCTCCTCCTGCAGCTCGCGCAGCGCCGCGTCGTACAGCGTCTCGTCGGGCTCCACGAAGCCGCCGGGCAGCGCCCACCGGCCGTGGTAGGGGAAGCCCTTGCGCTTGACCAGCGGCAGGCACAGCTCACCGTTGCGGATGGTGAGCACGATGATGTCGACCGTGGTGAAGGTGCTGGGGTACGACGAGGGGTCGTAGGAGCGCAGGTAGTCGGCCTCCTCCTCGCTCTCGGGGACGTACGCGGGCAGCCGGTCGGTCGGGGACATCGGGTTCCTCAGGTGTGGGGGACTGGATCGGGGCGGACCTGGGTGCATGGTGCCCAGGTCCGGGGTCGGTCAGCGGGGCAGACCCAGACCGGTGCGGATCTCCTCGGCGCCGGCGGCGCGCATCTCGGCGCGGGCGGCCGCGCCGAGCTCGGCGGTCACGGGCACGGTCAGGTCGACCAGCAGCCGGGTGCGCAGGCCCTCGCGCAGCGCGTCGAGCACCGTCTCCTTGACGCAGTGGCTCTCCGCGATGCCGCACACGTCGACGGTGTCCACGCCGCGCTCGCGCAGCGCCTGCGCGAGCGGGGTGCCGGTCTGGTCGGTGCCGTCGAAGCCCGAGTACGCCGCGGCGTGGGCGCCCTTGAGGACCGTGAGGTCCGCGCCGCCGGCGGCCGCCAGGGCCTCCGCGGTCTCCGGGTGGATCTCGGCGTTGGCGGTGCCGGCGACGCCGTGCGCGGGCCAGCTGTCGACGAAGTCGGGGGAGTCGGAGAAGTGGTCGCCCGGGTCGACGTGGTGGTCCTGGGTGGTGACCAGGACGTCGTAGTCGCCGCGGTGCGCGCGGAGGAAGGCCGCGACGCCGGCGGCGACGGCGTTGCCGCCCTCGACGGGCAGCTCGCCGCCCTCGCAGAAGGTGGGCTGGACGTCGACGAGGATCAGTGCGGTGCTCATGGGGAGAGTCCTTCCGGGGGGTCAGGCGCCGAGGGCGGCGGGGCCGTCGGCGAGGTCCAGGGCGGTGGCGTCGAGCTCGGCCAGGGCCCGGCGGTGCAGGGCGCGGCTCTGCTCGAGGGTCGGGCGGTGCAGGCGTACGCCGTCGGCGAAGGCGAGCACCTGGAGGTCGCGGCCGGGGCGCTGGCCTCGGGCCGGGGTGGCACGGAGGGCGTCCTCGGGCAGGACCTCCTCCGCGATCGCGACGCCCCGGTCGTCCAGCAGCCGGCGGGCGACCTTGCGGCCCCCGACGGAGGCCTTGCCGGCGGCGTTCTTCGCGACCGGGCGCAGGTCGCGGTCGGTCTCGTCGGGGGAGATGGCGACCAGCTTGTAGACCATCGAGGCCGTCGGGTGCCCGGAGCCGGTCACCAGGCGGGTGCCGACGCCGAGGACGTCGACGGGGGCGTCGGCGAGGTCGGCGATGCGGTACTCGTCGAGGTCGCCGGTGACGACGACCTTGGCGCCGCTCGCGCCCAGCTCGTCGAGCAGGCGGCGGGCCCGGGCCGCCTCGGCGCCGAGGTCGCCGGAGTCGATGCGCACCCCGCCGAGCCCGGTGCCGGCGGCGGCGACCGCGTTGCGGATGCCCTGCTCGATGTCGTAGGTGTCCACCAGCAGGGTGGTCGAGCTGCCGAGCGTGGCGACCTGGGCGGCGAACGCCTCGGCCTCGCTGTCGTGGGCGAGGGTGAAGGAGTGGGCGCTGGTGCCGACCGCGGGCACGCCGTGGCGGTAGCAGGCCTGCAGGTTGCTGGTCGCGTCGAACCCGGCGACGTACGCCGCGCGGGCCGCGGCCACGGCCGCCGCCTCGTGGGTGCGGCGCGAGCCCATCTCCAGCAGCGTGCGACCACCGGCCGCGGCGACCATGCGCGAGGCGGCGGAGGCGATCGCCACGTCGTGGTTGAGGATCGACAGGACGAGGGTCTCGAGCACCACGCACTCGCCGAAGGTGCCCTCGACGCGCAGGACCGGCGAGCCGCCGAAGTAGAGCTCGCCCTCGGGGTAGGCGTGGATGGTGCCGCGGAAGCGGAAGTCCGAGAGCCAGCGGGCGGTCGGGATGTCGATGACCCCGCGCTCGAGCAGCGAGAGGACCTGGTCGGGGGCGAAGGTGAACGCCTCGACCGCCTCCAGGATCCGATCCAGCCCGGCGACCACGCCGTACCGGCGGCCGCGCGGCAGGTGGCGGGCGAACGCCTCGAAGACGCTGTAGCGCTGCGCCGTGCCGTCGGCGATGGCCGCCCGCAGCATCGTGAGCTCGTACTGGTCGGTGAGCAGCGCCGTGCTGGCGGCGAGGACGTCAGGGGTGCGGCGTCCGGCGGCGGTCGTGGCGGCGGTCTTGGCAGCGATCGTGGTGGTCATCGTGGCCTCCCGGAAGGATTGGTGTCACGATGACAATAACCTGGATCATGTCGAAGTGACAATAACCTCCGGGCGCTGCTTTCTGTGACCTGGGTCACGGCACGTCGCGGGCGCAGGAGTGCCCACTCCGACCGGAGTGGTCGACCTCGGCGGGTCGGGCGGAGGCGGGGGTCAGCGGCGCACGCGGAAGGTGACCCCGTGACTGCTTGGGCCCAGCAGGACAGGTCTAGTCGGGGAGCGGGGCCGGCGGGGAGGAGACGGCGGGGGCGGTCTGCCAGTTGCGGAAGACGAACCGGTGCACCGACTTCAGCCCGACGAACACCATCGCGTAGCGGACCGGCTTGAGCCAGCCCCGCGCGCGCACCGTCGTCGTCCGCGTGATCGCGGTGCCGGTCGGTCGCGGGCTCAGGGTGAACTCGTCGCTCAGGTGGTCGAGGTAGCGCGCGAAGCCGAGACTGGTGGACTCCATGTGGAAGCGCAGCCGCTGGGGCGGCTCCCACACGGTGATGCGCTGGTGGACGGTGCCCTGCTCCGAGCGGCACTCGCGCTCCGCGCCGACGGCGCCCTCGCCCGAGGGCAGCGCGCACTCGTGCGGACGGGGCGTGCCGAGGAAGAAGACAGGGCACAGCGGGCGCAGCTCGAGCCGCGAGTCGCACAGCAGGGCCCAGGCCCGGTCGGGTGGCAGCGGGACCACCCGCGTGGTGGTGACCTTCATGGTGTCGCCCCGTCCGCGCCGTCGATGTCGTGGGCCGAGCCTACGTGCGCCCGGCCCGGGTGTCCGCCCGACGGTGCACCGGCGCGCGGCCGGGCGACGATCGGATCCGCTCCTAGCGCACCCTGACCCGCTTGCTCAGCTGGAGCGAGCGCGACGAGCTGCCCACGGAGACCGTGTAGTTGCCGCGGGCGGTGACCCAGCGGTCGCGACCGGCCTTCCACGACTGCAGCGCCCGCTTGTCCAGGCGCACCCGCACGGTCTTGCTGGCCCCCGCCTCGAGCTTGATGCGCGTGAACCCGGCGAGGGCGCGCTTCGGGGACTGCGCGCCGGGCAGCTTGCCGGTGTAGACCTGCGCGACCTCGGTGCCGTCACGGGACCCGACGTTGCGGACCTGGAAGCGGGCGACCACCGCGGCGCTCGGCCCGCGGCCGGTGCTGCGCAGCTGGAGCTTGGAGTAGCGGTAGCGGGTGTAGGACAGCCCGTGGCCGAAGGGGAACAGGGGCTTGATGCCGGCCCGGTCGTAGCCCTTGTAGCCGACGAAGACGCCCTCCTCGTAGCGGTCGGTGGGCCGGATGATGGCGAGGTGGCGGAACGGGTTCTCCGCGCCGATCCGGTTCACCTGCGCCTCGGTGGCCGGGAAGGTCACCGGGAGCCGGCCCGACGGGTTGACGTCGCCGAAGAGGGTGCGTGCGACCGTGCGGCCCTGCACCTGCCCGCCGTACCAGAGCTGGAGCACGGCCGGCACGTCGGCGAGCCACGGCATCAGCACCGGTCCGCTCGTCGCGACCACCACGATGGTGCGCGGGTTGGCCGCGGCGACGGCACGGACCAGGCGGTCCTGGTCCTGCGGGAGCGTGAGGGTGCCGCGGTCGGACCCCTCACTGGTGTAGTCGCGGACCACGACGACCGCGACGTCGGAGTCCTCCGCGAGGTCGACGGCGGTCTGCATCCGGGGTGCGAGCGTGCCCTCGGGCAGCGTCCAGCCGAACCGGATCATCGGGCCGGCCTGGTCGTTGAGCCCGCCGTTGAACTGGTTCGGCGCGTCCGCGACGTAGTCGATGCGGACGGCGACGTCCTGGCCCTCGGTCAGGGAGACCGAGACGCTCTGGGTGCCGTACGTCGTGCCGGCGTCGTCGATGACCTCCTCGCCGTCGAGGAAGAGCCGCGCGCTGCCGAGGTGGCTCAGCGACAGCTGGTAGGTGCCGGCCGCGGGGGCGGTGAGGGTCCCGGTCCAGCGCGCCGACATCCCGCGGGTGAGGTTCAGCGGCGAGCCGATCCCGGTGACCCGCGAGGTGCTGCTGAAGTCGGCGCCGATGCCGGAGCGGAGGTTGACCTGGGTGTCGACCCGGGTGCTGAAGGGGGCACCTGCGGACTCCGGGTTCAACCAGTACTGCCCGCGCAGCCCGTTGCCCGAGCCGGTGTCGGGGGTGAGCGAGTCGGAGGCGACCGGGGCCGGGCCGGGCATGGTGTCGCCGAGGCCGGCCGAGTCGACCCCCGCGGCGTAGGAGACGTCGACGCCCTCGGCCCGGTCGGTGAGACCCTCCACGATCGTGGTCAGCTCGGCCGGGTTGGCCACGGCCCCCGCGCCGCCGCCGGCGATGTAGTGGTCGGCGTCCGCGCCGATGACCGCCAGCGAGCCGAGGCGTCCCGCGGCCAGCGGGAGGGCGGAGCCGGAGTTCTTCAGCAGCACCGCGCTGGCGTCGCCGACGTGGGCCGCGACGGCGTTGTGCTGGCCCAGCACCTCCTGGTCGAGCGCCGCCTGCCCAGGGGCCGGGACGGTGAACGCGCCGGGCGGCGGGTTGTCGTACACGCCCGACTCGATCATCGTGTAGAGCACCCGGAACGCCGCGTCGGTCACCCGCGCACCCGGGACCACGCCGTTGCGGACGGCCTCGACCAGCGCGGCGCCGGCGTAGGTCTCGGTCGGCCCGGACACGTCGAGGCCGGCCTCGTAGTCGCCGAAGCCGTGCCCCGCGTCGAAGTCGGAGGTGACGTAGCCGTCCAGGCCGAAGCGGCCCTTGAGGGTGTCACGGAGCAACGAGCGGTTGCTGCACGCGAAGACGCCGTTGACCCGGTTGAACGAGCACATGACCGCGCCCGGCTGGGCGCCCTTCACCACCATCTCCCAAGGCCGCGCGTAGACCTCGTTGAGCGTCCGCTCGCTCACCCGGGCGCTGACGTGGCCGCGCCGGGTCTCCTGGTTGTTGAGGTTGTAGTGCTTCGGGATCGCCCAGACGTCGTTGGTCTCCTCGCCGTTGACCTGCGCGGTCGTCAGGCTGCCGCTGAGCAGCGGGTCCTCGCCGTACGACTCCCACATGCGGCCGTTGAACGGCGTCTTGAGCAGGTCCATCGTCGGGCCGGCCAAGCTGTTGAAGCCCAGCTCGTAGGCCTCCTCGCCGATCGCGCGGCCGTAGGAGCGGGCCATCGCGGGGCTGAACGTCGAGGCCAGCGCGATCCCGGTGGGCATCGCCGTGGTGTCCACGGTGCCGGTGACGCCGCAGCAGCCGTCGATGCTCCGGATCGGGGGTACGCCGAGCTCGGGGACGCCGGTGCCGGAGTTCTGGTCGATCGTGGCGACCTTCTGCTCCAGGCTCATCTGGCGCACCAGTGCCCGCGCCCGTCTCGCGGCCGGCAGCGACCGGTCGAGCCAGGTGTCCGGCTCCGCGGTCCGTGGCTGCGCGCCCGCGGCGCCGGGCGGCGCCGCCGGGGCGGCGGAGGTCGTGACCGAGAAGGTCGTGGCCACCAGCACCGAGGCGATCGCCGGCGCGAGCAACCGCCGCCGGAGTGAGGACGGGGACGTCGACTTCCACGCGACCATGGCGGCACCCTTTGCTTGCTCGTCGGCTTGACGCTCGTCCCGACGGCCGGGACGCGCGGCACGTCTCTCCACGTTCCGCCGCCGCGCGGGGGGAGGCGCCACCCCTAGGGGCGGGGACCGGCGTACCGCGGGCAGACATACCCAAGATGGGGGATGACACGGAGGCGGCAGCTCTCCGCTTGTCCGCACCCCGCAGAGTGGGGCCGTGGAGATCCTTCCGGACATCGTCGCCCCCGACCCGGTGGTGGTCTTCTGCGGCCTGGCCGGCGCCGAGTCGACGAAGCTGCGCGACCACTACTACGAGTCGCCGGGCAACAGCTTCTGGGAGTCGCTGCACCTCAGCGGCCTCTCGCCGCGTCGGCTGCGCCCCGAGGAGGACCACCTGGTGGCGGAGCTGGGCTACGGGCTCACCGACCTGGCGGGGCACTGGGACCCCAGGTGGGTGGAGATCGACGACCTCGTCGCCAAGATGGAGAAGTGGCAGCCGGAGTGGCTGGCGTTCACCAGCAAGGGCGTGGCCCACGAGGCGTCGCGGGCGCTGGGCCGCCGCGGTCGCCCGCACCTCGGCGTCCAGGACTGGTACGTCGGCCCGGCCCAGGTCTTCGTGCTCCCGGGCACCAGCGGGGCCAACCAGCGCCGCGACTACGACGGGCGCCCGAACCGGCTGTCGTGGTGGCGCGACCTGGCGGCGCTGACCGGTCGCGCGGGTGGGGCGGGCCTCCGGTGACGCCCCGTCGGCCGGGCGTGCTGGTTGGTGTGACGCCATGCCAGGGCCGGCGGGTGATGGTCGTGGTGTCCGGCCTGCCGGCGAGTGGGAAGACGACCGTCGGCCGCACGCTGAGCGAGGCCCTGTCGGTGCCGCTCATCGACAAGGACGACATCCTCGAGGCGCTCTTCGACACCCTGGGTTGCGAGGACCGCGCGCAGCGGCACAGGCTCAGCAGGGCGAGCGACGAGATCCTCTTCAGGGTCGCTGCGTCAGCCGGTTCCGCGGTCCTGGTGAACTGGTGGGACCACGACACCGCCCCGCACCGGCTCCGGTCGATCAGCGACTCCGTCGTCGAGGTCTTCTGCGACTGTCCCGTCGAGGTGGCGGCCGCCCGGTTCGCGGCTCGGCAACGCCATCCCGGTCACCTCGACGGGCTCCGGACACCGGCCGAGCACGACGAAGGCATCCGTCGACTGCGCGAGTCCTACCGTGGCCCGCTCCGGATCGACGACTCCCTCATCACCGTCGACACGGACGGACCGGTCGACGCCGACCTGCTGCTCACCGAGGTGCGTGCCGCCATGGGGCTTGCGCAACGCTCCGCGCCCGCGGCGGGGTGAGACAGGCCGGCGTCGTACGGTCGATGCATGCGGCCGCGGCTGGGCATCGACGTCGACGCGCCGGGCGAGCGCGCGTGGGAGCAGCTGGTCGACGTGCGCTGCTGGCCGCGCTGGGGGCCCACGGTGCGCGACGCCCGCCTCGACGACGGCACGTACCTGTTGTCGGCGGGCGCCACCGGCTCGGTGCAGACGGCGCCCGGTGTCTGGCTGCCGTTCCGGGTGGAGCGCTGGCGCGAGGACGAGAGCGTCAGGTCCTGGTCGTGGCGGGTCGCCGGGGTGCCGGCCACCGAGCACACGGTGATCGCCCGCGGGCCGTCGCGGTGTCGCGTCGAGATGGGTGTGCCCTGGTGGGGCCCGCCCTACCTCGTGGTCGTCGCGGTCGCGCTGCGGCGGATCCGGCGCCTCGTCACGTGACCGCGCCGACGGTCTCGGGGGAGAAGCCCGGGAACACCTGGGCGGAGGACGCGCCCAGCCGGCGAGTCACCACCTCGGCGAGCACGCTGCGGTAGTCGGTGGTCACCGCCAGGTCGTCGTCGGTGGCGCTGCCCAGCGGCGTCCAGGTGCCGTGGTAGCCGCCCCTCACGCCGGCCCCGAGGAGCAGCATCACGTTGCCGTGGCCGTGGTCGAGGCCGAAGGAGGCGTTCTCGCGGGTGCGCCGGCCGAACTCCGAGATCGTCACCACCGTCACCCGGTCCGCTGCCCGGCCGAGGTCGGTGAAGAACGCCGCGAGGGCGCCGGCGAGCTCCTTGGTCATCGCCTGCATCGAGCCCCACTGCAGCGTCCCGAGCCCGGAGTGGTGGTCCCAGTCGCCGTGGTCGACGGTGATCACCTCCGCGCCCACGTCGCCGCGGATGGTGCGCGCCGCCGACGCGAGGGCCGCGCCGAGGTCGCCCTGCGGGTAGGAGGCGCCGTTCGCCGGCTTCGCGCTGGTCGCCTGCACGGGCCGGAGGTCGTCGATGGCGGTGAACGCCGTGCGCGCGGCGGTGCCGAGGGGACCCGAGACGCCCGACCACATGGTCCGCATCGAGGCGGGGCGGCGGTGGTGGGTGTCCCACTTGTCGTGCCCGGCGAGCCTGACCGCGTCGACGTCGGAGAGGGCCATCGTGGGCACCGGGCCGACCAACGACGTCGGCGGCACGGTCGAGCCGACCTGGACCGCGCGCAGCGGGTGCCGCTGGGCGTCGCGCCCGACCAGCCTGTTCAGCCAGCCGACCCGTGCGGCCGATCCGGGGTCGGCGTCCTCCACCGCCTCCATCGCGGAGAAGTGGGAGCGGTTCGGGACCGCCAGGCCGGTGGCGTGCACCGCGGCCATCCGTCCGCTGCGCCACAGCGGCAGCAGCGGCGCCAGCGCCGGGTGCAGGCCGAAGAACCCGTCGCGGACCAGCAGCTGGTGCGCGGGGATCGCGATCCGCGGCCGGGCCGTGTAGTACGCCGGGTCGCCGTGCGGCACCACCAGGCTCATGCCGTCGACGGCGCCGCGCAGCGAGAGCACCACCAGCACCGACGACCCCCGCCGCGGCGCGGCGTACGACGTCTCGACGAAGGCGGTCCCGAAGACGGCGCTGGTGCTCAGCGCGGCTCCGCCGAGGGCGGCGGTGCGCAGGAACCCGCGGCGCGAGAGCCCGGCGTACTCCTCGCAGGTCGCGGGGGCCGCGGGGCGATCGGTCATCGTCGTCACCTGGTCATGTGGGCGGGGGAGTCGAGGAACACCGTGAGGAGGCGGTGCAGGTTCCACCTCACCATCGGGTGGGTGCGGGTGATCCGCTCCGCGGGGCGGCACCCGGTCGCCTGGCACGCGACGGTGAGCACCCGGCGGCTGGCCGGGCGCCCGGTGAGCGTGCGCGAGAGGTGCTCGACGAGCCGGTCGAAGCGGACCGTGGGCCGCTTCTTGGTGACCGGCAGCCACGAGGCAGGCGCGCGGTACGCCGCGTCCCGCTTGGGCCACCAGCCGCCGCACATCGAGTAGTGCACGTCCAGGGAGGCCAGGAACCGCGGTGCGGTCGCCCAGGCCGACGCCTGGTCGGGGAGCCCGTCGGGGCGCGGCCAGGCGAACGGGTAGCTGCCGACGCGGCCGCACTGCCACAGGATCGCGTTGGCGGCGGACTCGGCGTGCCGCGGCCGGGTGACCTTGACCCCGAGCGCGCGGTAGGTCGCCACGACGTCGTCGGACGGGGTCCGGACCTTGGCGCCGCGCGCGGCCCTGAACTCCGCGGAGGCGAGGAGGGCGCGCAGCACCGGCGCGATCGCGGTGTCGTGGGCGAGGTAGACCTTCGCGAGCCGGCCGACCAGGGCGGCGGGCGGGGTGTCGGAGACGAACCGGGTCGCGAGCTTGCGGGCCACCCGCTCGGCGGTGCGGGGGTGCCGGGCCAGGTAGTCGAGGTAGCGGGCCGTGGTGGCCCGGCCGTCGGAGGAGGCGTTCGCGTCGGTGAAGCCGAGCACCTTCACCCGGCCGACGGAGTGGGAGGCAGGGTCGTAGGAGACCCGCCAGGTGTTCCAGGTGTCCACGCGGTAGCCGGTCAGGATCCGCGCGGAGTCCTTGACGTCGTCCTCGGTGTAGGCGCCGACACCCACGGTGTGCAGCTCGAGCAGCTCGCGGCCGAGGTTCTCGTTGGGCGCCTTCGCGGTGGACGCCGCGTTGTCGAGGTAGACCCCCATCGCGGGATGGGTGATCGCGCACTTCAAGAGCTCGGAGAAGCGGCCCAGGGCGCGCTCGCGCAGCTGCCGACCGTAGTCGGCGCGGAACAGCGCGGACCCGGACCCCTCGGTGGTGACGTGGAAGTGGTGCTCCCACAGCTCGGTCATCACCTCGCGGACCTGCTGGGGGGAGCGGATGCGGCGCACGAGCGCCCAGCGCTGGTAGTTGGCGTCGGCCTGCCACAGCGTCTCGACACCGGCGTTGTGGCGGCGCCACAGCTCGGCCGTGGAGGCGTTGACCGAGGACCACCAGGTGCCCGAGGAGCGGGTGAAGGCGTCGTCGGGCCCGGCCTTCAGCTGCGCGTCGAACCAGCGCGCGAACCCGCCGGCCCGCTCGATCTCGCGCCCCAGCGCCGGCGTCCAGCCGTAGGTGAAGCGGCTCAGCGCGTGCAGGGTCGCGGCCGACGGCACGGCGGGCTGGGCGAGCCTGCGCGGGGCGCGCGGGCGGGACGTCGTACCGGTCCGCCCCGAGGGCGCAGCGGGCACCTGGCTCACGTCCCCACGCCCCCGTCCCGCCGCTGATCCCTCCCCGGACCACGCGGGCACATGGTCCCACAGCGGACCGGGCCAGGTCCGCGGCTCGGCGCAACCCGGGCGACGCCCGCGGGTCGCCCTCAGCCGGCCCGGACCACCCGCGCCGCACGCTCGCGGTCGTGCGCCGGGGCCCGTCCGCCGGTCGCCGGCCAGACAACGAGCGCGGCCACGAGGAGCAGCACACCGCCGGCCGCCCCGGTCCACGGCGTGGTGTCGTGGGAGGAGTAGGCGACCACCAGCGGCGCGAGGAGGTACTGCGGGACCGGGGTGGCGAGGCAGAGCACGGCCGCCAGGACGCCGCGAGCCACCGGCTGGGACCGGGGGACCAGCTCGGGGTCGGGCGCGAGCGCGGACGTCCCGACGACCAGCACCACGGCGAGCGGCGACAGCAGCACCCAGGACGCCACCGCGACTGCCAGGAGCGGCTCGACGAGCCGCTCCGCGGGCAGCTCCGGGGACCACGTGCCCGCCGCGACCAGCGCCAGGGTCCCGCCCAGCAGCGCGCCGGACGCCACCGCGAGCCGGGGCCGCATGCCCAGCAGCCACGGGAGCAGTGCGACGGGCACGGCCAGGGCGGCGTACGACAGCGACGCGAGCTGCTCGACCGCCCGGGTGGGGTCGTAGCGGTCGTCCTGGACGAGCAGGCAGGCGCGGGAGTCGAAGGCGCCCGGCCGGCAGGCGGGCCACCACCGCTCGCGCGCCCCGGCGAGCGTGAGGACGCCGGAGGCCCCGAGCAGCAGCGAGACGAGGGCACGCGACCAGAACCGCTCCATGGCCACAGGCTGCCGTACGCCCGGGCGCCGGGCGCCGCGAACGGCCGCAGGGGTCCCCCAATTGCGGGACGGGATCACCGGGGGATCCGCGGGGTACCGTCCGTGCGCCCGCCGACCCCCTCGCGAACGGAGCCGTCCGATGGCCCGCACCATCGCCACCACCACCCACGTCGACCGCGACGGGCTCCTGGAGTTCGTCCGTCCCCGCCACCGGATGCTGCTGATCACCTCGCGCGCGGACGGCAGCCCGCAGGCCTCGCCGGTCACCGGCGGCGTCGACGACTCCGGGCGGCTGGTGGTCTCCAGCTATCCCGAGCGCGCCAAGACCCGCAACGCCCGCCGCCGGCCGGAGGTCAGCGTGGTCGTGGTCTCCGAGGAGTGGGACGGTCCGTGGGTGCAGGTCACCGGGACCTGCGAGGTGCTCGACGCCAGCGCGGGGGAGGAGGCGCTGGACGCCTTCGTGGAGTACTTCCGCAACATCGCCGGCGAGCACTCCGACTGGGAGGAGTACCGCCGCGCCATGGTCGAGCAGGGGAAGTCGCTGCTGCGGATCACGCCCACGTCGTGGGGTCCGGTGGCGACCGGGGGGTTCCCGCCCGACCGGGCCTGAGGGCTGGGCGCGGGTGGGGCATGGCCGCCCCGCGGTCGGGATAGTCCGCCACAGGAGTGTCGTGGAACCGGACGTCGACGACACCTGTGTGGCGGACTATCCCGTCCGGGCGGCTCACATCTCGAAGACCAGCCGGGCCGGCGCGCGGCCCTCGAGCACCTCGTCGATCGCGCTGTTGACGTCCTCCAGCGAGCGGGTCTCGGCGATCACGCGGGTCCGGCCGAGGGCGTGCAGGTCGAAGACCTCGGCGAGGTCCTGGCGGGTCCCCACGATCGAGCCGATCACGCTGATCCCCTTGAGCACGGTGGGGAAGAGCGGCAGCTTCATCGGGCCGTCCTGCTCGGGCGGAAGGCCCACGCAGACCAGGCGGCCGCCGCGGCGCAGCGAGGCGAAGGCCTGCTCGAAGACCGACGGGATCACCGCGAGCACGATCGCGACGTCAGCGCCGCCGAGTGCCTCGATGGCGCTGACGGGGTCCTCGGTGGCGGCGTTGACGGTGTGGTCGGCGCCGAGGTCGCGCGCGAGCCCCAGCTTCTCGTCCGACACGTCGACGGCGATCACCTCGCCGCCGACCAGATGGGCGTACTGCAGGGCGAGGTGGCCCAAGCCGCCGATGCCGAAGATCGCCACCTTCTCGGCCGGCCGGATGTGGGCGACCTTCACGGCCTTGTACGTCGTGACGCCGGCGCAGGTCAGCGGGGCGGCGTCGAGCGGGTCGACGCCGTCGGGCACCCGGACGGCGTAGTTCGCGTCGGCCACGGCGTAGTCGGCGAAGCTGCCGTCGATGGAGTAGCCGGTGTTCTGCTGGCGCACGCACAGCGTCTCCCAGCCGCTCACGCAGTGGTCGCAGTGCCCGCAGGCGTGGCCCAGCCAGGGCAGCGCGACCCGGTCGCCGACCTCGTGCGCGGTGACGCCAGGGCCGGTGGCCTCGACGATGCCGACGCCCTCGTGGCCGGGCACGAACGGCGGGCTCGGCTTGACCGGCCAGTCGCCGTGGGCGGCGTGGATGTCGGTGTGACACAGGCCGCTGGTCTCGATGCGGACCAGGACCTGGCCGGGCCCGGGTGTGGGGACCGGACGGTCCTGCAGCTGCAGGGGCTCGGTGAAGCTGGTGACGACGGCGGCGCGCATGAGTGCCTCCTCGAGGGACGGGTGCTGCGAGCGTGCGCCGCCGTCCGCGGCCGGGGGCAGGGCTGAAGGTCACCGCACGGGGGACCAACAGGCCCGCCCGGGCGCGGCCGGGCGGTGGTCAGCGGCCGAGGAGCCGGCTCAGCCAGCCGCCCTGCCGCTCCTCGCGGGGGTGGCCGGGGCACCACTGGGAGGCGGGCACCATGGCCTTGACCTGGCCGATGTGCTGGCCGCAACCGGCCCAGGTGGTCTTCGAGCAGGTGCGGCAGGTGGTGGGACGGCACATGGGTGGAGCTCCGATCGTTCGGGGTGGGGGGACTCCCGGGAGGGAGCCGAGGGATGGGGGAAGAGGGGTCAGAGGAGCGCCGGGACGGCGCGGGCGGCGGTGTAGACCGCGACCGTGAGCACCAGCACCGTGAAGGCGGTCTGCAGGCGGGCGGTGTCCAGGCGCGAGGCCAGACGGGCCCCGGCCACGGCGGTGAGTGCCGAGGCCGCCGTCAGCACCAGCACCACCGGCCAGTCCGGGCTGACACCGGTGCCGGCGCGGACGGCGAGGGCGGTCGCGCTGGTGATGGTGATGACGACCAGCGAGGTGCCCGCGGCGTACCGCATCGGCAGGGCGAGGGCCAGGAGCAGCGCCGGGACGACGAGGAACCCGCCGCCGACGCCGAGGAACCCGGTCAGCGCGCCGACGACCGTGGCCGTGAGGAGCACCTTGAGCGCCCGTGGGCACTGGCAGGCGAAGGTCGGGTGGAAGGTGATGATCGGGTCGTCGAGCGCGGGGCGGGCGGCATGGGTCCCGCCGCGGCCGTGACGCAGCTGGCGGGTGGCCATGACGCCGCCCACCACCAGCATCAGCAGGCCGAAGGCGGCGAGCAGGACGTCCTCCGAGACCCGGGTCGAGGCCTGGGCGCCGAGGACGGCGCCCAGGGTCGCGACCAGGCCGAAGACCACGCCGCGACCCAGCAGCACGTGGCCGGCGCGGTGCGCCGTCACGGCCCCGGCCAGCGAGGTCACGCCGACGACGACCAGCGACCCGGTGGTCGCCTGGGCGGGCGACTGCCCGAGCAGGTAGACCAGCACCGGTACGGCGAGGATCGACCCGCCGCCGCCGAGCGCGCCGAGGGACAGGCCGATGAGCGCGCCCGCGGCGACGGCGAGGGCCAGCGACATGTCAGCCGCTCACCTCGGCACGCGCGGGGTCGTCCGCGGCCACCATGGGCAGGCCGGCGGCCGCCGCGTTGTCGAACATGTCGTCCACGGCGACCGGAGTGCGCCCGGCGGCGGCGAGCAGGGAGGCGGCGACGGCAGCGCGGTAGCCGCCGGCGCAGTGCACCCAGACCTCCCCGTCGGGGACCTCGTCGAGTCGTCGCGGGAGCTCGTGGATGGCGACGTTGACCGCCCCCTCGATCGCGGACTTGCGGTGCTCGTCGGCGCGGCGGACGTCGAGCACGACGACCGGGCGGTGGTGACGGACCTGGGCGAGGTCGGCGAAGGTGCCGGTCGGGAAGCCGGCGAGCTCGCCGTCGGTCCAGTCCTGCGGGCCCCCGGTGGCCTGCGCGGCCGGCCGCTCGATGCCGATGCGGACCAGCTCGCGCTGGGCGGCGGCGACGTCCTCGGGGGTCTCGCCGAGCAGGGTGATCGGCGTGCCCCACTCGACCAGCCAGCCGAGGTAGGTCGAGAACGGGCCGTCGAGGCCGAAGTTGAGGGTGCCCGGGACGTGGCCCGCGGCGAAGGCCGTGCGGTGGCGCAGGTCCACGAGCCACTCGCCGCCCTCGAGGCGGCGGCGCAGCTCGTCGGCGTCGGCCTGCTGCACGGGGGAGAGGTCGGGGGCGTCCGGGCCGGCGGCGTTCGCGGGCCCCATGTGGGCGTAGTACGCCGGCCACGCGCCGAGGCCGGCGACCAGGTCGCGCACGTAGGTCTCCTCGTCCTCGGTGAGGACCGGGTTCGTGCGCCGCTCCTCCCCGATGGTCGAGGAGGTGGCGTCGGACTGGGTCGCGGAGCAGAACGACCCGAAGCCGTGGGTCGGGTAGACCTCCGCGTCGGCGGGGAGCTCCTCGGCGAGACGGTGCGCCGAGGCGTGCTGGTGGCGCGCGAGGGTGTCGGTGTGCTCCGGGCCCAGCAGGTCGGGGCGCCCGGTCGCGCCGTACAGCAGCGAGCCGCCGGTGAACACGGCGTACGCCTGCTCGGCCGCGTCGGGACCGGCGCCGTCGCGCACGGAGAGGGCGTAGGAGAGGTGGGTGAAGGTGTGCCCGGGCGTCGCCAGCGCGCGCACCCGCAGCCGCGGCCCGACCTCGACGACCTCGTCGTCGGTGATCGGCGTGCGCTCGAAGGCGACCTCGTCGGCGGCGTTGACCAGGTAGGCGGCGCCGGTGGCGCGGGCGAGGGCGAGGCCGCCGGTGACGTAGTCGTTGTGGATGTGGGTCTCGAAGACGTGGGTCAGGCGGACCCCGTCCTCCTCGAGGAGGGCCAGCACCCGGTCGATGTCGCGCTGCGGGTCGATCACGAACGCAACCTCGCCGTCGTGGACCAGGTAGCTGCGGTCGCCGAGAGAGGCGGTCTCCAGCGTGCGGACCGTGATGCCCGCGGTGGTGTCGGTGCTCATCGGTGGGTCACTTCTCCAGGGGGCGGCCGGAGCGTGCCCAGGCGCTGGTGCCGCCGGCGACGTTCACGGCGTCGAAGCCGGCTCCGGTGAGGACGTCGGTCATGGCGCTGCTGCGGTTGCCCGAGGCGCACACGACGTGGACGGGGCGGGTGCCGTCGAGCTCGTCGAGCCGGCCGGTCAGGCGTCCCATCGGGATGTTCACGGCTCCGGGCACGTGCCCCTCGCGGTACTCGGCGACCTCGCGGACGTCGACGAGGCAGGCGCCCTCCTCGAGGGCGGAGGCGAGCTGCTCGATGGTGGTCTCACGCATGGAGGCGATCCTTTCCGGGCCGCGCTGGCCCTTCTCGATGAACCCCCCAGGGGGTTACGAGACCCACGGTAACAGAACCCCCAGGGGGGTTGTACAGTTCAGGGCACCCCCACGAAGGAGAACGATCGATGGACCTGGACCCCACCGAGACCAAGGCGATCATCACGCGGATGAAGCGCGCGAACGGCCACCTGGCGAGCGTCATCCGGATGATGGAGGAGGGCTCGGACTGCGAGTCGGTCCTCACCCAGCTCGCCGCGGTGAACAAGGCCCTGTCCCGGGCCGGCTACGCCATCGTGGCCACCGGCCTGCAGCAGTGCCTCGCCGACAGCGACGAGGGCCTGGACGGCGTGGACGTGAAGAAGATGGAGAAGCTCTTCCTCGCCCTCGCCTGAGCGGGACCACGCCCTGCCCCGGGTGGGCGGCGTCACTATGCTGCGCCGCGTGAGCGCACCCGACGTCGTCCTGTCCGGCCTGGCCTTCCCCGAGTGCCCGCGGTGGTACGGCGGGGCGCTGTGGGTCACCGACGTGGCCGCCGGCCAGGTGCTGCGGTGGGTCCCGGGGGCCGACTCCGCCGAGGTCGTCTGCGAGGTCGAGGGCCACCCCGCCGGCACCGGGTTCCTGCCCGACGGTCGGCTGCTGGTCGCGGCCGGCGACCGCCGCCAGGTCCTGCGGCGCGAGCACGACGGCAGCCTCGTCGTGCACGCCGACCTCTCCCACCTCGCGACCGCCCAGCTCAACGACATGCACGTCACCCCCGACGGGCGCGCCTACGTCGGCAACTACGGCGACGACAGCGCCCCGCCCGCCCCGCCGCACCCGGCGGTGCTGGCGCTGGTCATGCCCGACGGGCAGGTGCGCGCCGCGGCCGACCAGATGCTGTTCGCCAACGGCATCGCCACCACGGCCGACGGACGCACCCTCGTGGTCGCCGAGACCCGCGCGACGCCGGGGCGCCTGACCCGCTTCCGGGTCGAGGAGGACGGCTCGCTCGGGGAGCGCCAGGTGCTCGCCGAGCTGGAGCCCGGCGTGCTCCCCGACGGGATCGCCCTCGACGGCGACTCCGTCTGGGTCGCCTCGCCCTTCAGCGACCAGGTGCTGCGCGTCGACCTCGCCGACGGCACGCTGCGCGAGGTGCTCGCCGTCCCCACGCCGTACGCCGTGGCGCTGGGCGGCCACGACGGGCGCGACCTCTTCGTGTGCACCGCCCCGACCTGGGTGCCTGCCGACGCGCTGGCGCTGCGCGGCGGCCAGGTGCTGCGGGTGCGGGTGGGCGACTAGCCCGGCCGGTCGCCCGTCGCCGGCGGCCGGGCCACCTGCGCGGCGAGGTGGGCCGGGGCGCGCAGGCAGTAGGACTCGGTGAGCAGCTCGGCGAGCTCGTCCCAGTCGGTGTCGTCGTCGAGCAGCAGGCCCACGACGTCCCCGCCCCACCCGGCCCGGAAGTACGGCGGCCCGAGGTGCTGGAAGGCCATCACCTCGTCGGGCTCGGCGCGGAAGGTGATGCGGAACAGCCCGTCCTCGCCGCCGAAGACGTGCGCCACCGTCGTCGTGCCGACCCGCCAGCGCACGCCCACCCAGGCGGGCTCGCTCGCGCACTGGGGGAGCGCGGACAGGACGGCGTCGATGCGGCGCACCCACTCCTCGGGCACCTGCGGACGCGCTGTCATGGCGCCATTGTGGCCTCCGGCGCCGACATCGACCGGGCGCGGCACGGCGGACCGGAGAGGATCCCCCCATCGTGTGGCGCGGGCCACTAGGGTGACCGCCGTCGGAGGTGCACGGGGCGCGTCCGACGCGAGGGGGGAACGGCGATGAGCGAGGTGGGCAGGTCCCAGGCGGGCAGCTCGACACTGACCGAGGCGCGGGAGATGCCGGAGGACGTCGAGGAGCTCCAGCGCCGCCTGAAGCGGGTGCGCCGCCGGCTCAAGACCGTCGAGTCCGAGCTTCGCTCCACGACCTCGGAGCTGCGTCGCGTGCGCGGCCGGCTCAGCGAGGCGCGCCACGACCTCCCCGAGGACGTCGAGCGGACGATCCGGCAGGTCACCGAGGAGAAGCTGTCGTTCCTGGGCGAGCACCACCTGCGCAACCTGGCCACGGTGGTGCGCGACATCGAGGCGGCCGGCATCCCCGGCGTCCTGCTCGAGACCGGTACGGCGCGCGGCGGGTCGGCGATCGTGATCGCGGCAGCCAAGGCGGCCGAGCGCCCGCTGAAGGTCTACGACGTCTTCGACACCATCCCGCCGCCCGGCGAGCAGGACGGCGAGGACGTCCACGAGCGCTACCGCACGATCGCGGCCGGCGAGGCGCGCGGGCTCGACGGCGAGGTCTACTACGGCTACCGCGAGGACCTGCACGGCGAGGTCCGCGAGTCCTTCGCGCGGCTCGGGTGCCCGGTCGAGGAGCACGCCGTCGACCTGGTCAAGGGCCTCTTCGAGGACACCGTCCGCCCCGACGGCCCGGTCGCGTTCGCCCACCTCGACGGCGACTGGTACGACTCCACGATGGTCTGCCTGGAGCGGATCGTGCCCCGCCTGTCGGTGGGCGGCCGGCTGGTGATCGACGACTACTACAACTGGTCGGGCTGCCAGCGTGCCGTGCACGACTACTTCGAGGGCCGCGAGGGCTTCGAGCTCCTCCAGCGCGCCAAGCTGCACGTCGTCCGCCTCGCGCCCTGAGGCTCGCGTGCCGGACTAGTCGTCCAGACCGCTGAGCGGCGCTCGAAGTACCGGAAATCGGGGACGGCGCACGGTCTGGGGAGCGACGGAACGGACGTCGTCGCTTGAGTCGGGCTCCGACATCCGTGCCGAGCTGCTTCGCCTGCGCTGGCGCGGGCGACCACAGGAGCCGGCAATGAACCCCACCCTGACCCGACTGGGCAACCGAGCCAAGCGCGAGGTCATCCACCGCTTCCCCCCGGCGACCTGGTACACCGAGGCGCGCCGGGCGGCGCGCACCGAGCGGCACCGTCCGCTGCTGCCCCCGCTGGAGTCGGCGCAGCGCGCCCAGCTGCGCATGATGCAGGAGAACGGGTTCGTCGCCGGGCACTGGGACCGCCTGGGCCTGCCCGGCACCGAGGAGCTGAAGGGCCTGCTGCTCCAGCTCGCCGGGGTGCTGGGCGACCGCGACCCCGGTGGGGCGCACTCCGTGCTGCTCGGGCGCGACGAGACCCTCGAGGACCTGCGGCTGTGGCGCTGGGGCCTGCAGCCCGAGGTGCTGGACCTGGTCGAGAACCACCTCGGGGTGCCGGTCCGCTACTTCGGGCCCCTGGTGCACCGCGAGGTGGCGGACGGGCGGATGGTCGACACCCGCCAGTGGCACCGCGACATCGAGGACCACCGGATGCTGAAGATCCTGGTCTGGCTCAACGACGTCGACGAGGACGGCGGACCGTTCACCTTCGTCCCGCGCCGTACCTCCGACGCGGCGGCCCGCGAGCTGCGCTACGTCGGGGGGTTCGTGCCCGACCCGCGTTTCGGCGAGGTGGTGCCGCCCTCGACGTGGCAGCGGCTGACCGGCCCCCAGTGGACCGCCGGGATGCCCGACACCGCGCGGATCTTCCACCGAGCTGCGCCCCCGGTGGCCCGGGACCGGTACTCGGTGACGTTCACCTGGATGACGCGCCGTCCGCTCGCGACCGTCCCCGCCGCGCCGTGGCGTCCCGACCAGGTGCGCCGCTGCGTCGCGGACCTCGACGCCCGCCAGCGCGCGTCGCTTCCGCCCTCGATGGCCCTGCGCTGAGCCCGGGCCCGGCTCAGGTGAGGATGCCGTAGTCGCGGATCTTGCGGTAGATCGTCGCCCGCGACATCCCCAGCGACCCCGCGGCGGCGGCCTTGTCCCCGCCGTGCAGGTCGAGGGCCTCGATGATCGCGTCGCGCTCCAGGGTCTCCATCCGCGACAGGCTGCGCCGGGTGGTGGCGCGGCACTCGGCGGGCAGGTCCCCCAGGTCCACCGTCCCGGACCGCCGGGTGCGCGCCATGGTCTGCAGCGTCTGGCGCAGCTGGGCGATGTTGCCCGGCCACGGCAGTCGGGTCAGCTGGTTCATCGCGGGCTTGGACAGGTGGAGGTCGCCGGCCCCGGCCCGGCGAAGCAGCAGGCGCGCGAGTGCCGGCAGGTCCTCGAGGTGGTGGCGCAGTGGCGGCACGGTGACCGTGCGCGGGAAGAAGTGCAGCAGGTGCAGGCGGACCTCGGTGATCTCCCGGAGCTCCCGGTCGTCGCGGTCCTCCCGGTCCTGGTGGTGCTCGGGGACCGTCATCGCGACCCAGGGGTCGCGCGCCACCGAGCTGTCCTGGACCCGC
Source organism: Nocardioides sp. zg-DK7169 (assembly GCF_013155365.1). Lineage (GTDB taxonomy): Bacteria > Actinomycetota > Actinomycetes > Propionibacteriales > Nocardioidaceae > Nocardioides. Next base: position 3,018 of record NZ_JABJRA010000008.1, on the reverse strand, counting down.
TGGAGCACGTCGGCGAGGTCGTCGAGGCGGTCGTCGGGGAGGCGGTGGGCGTGGCGGATCACCACGTCGTCGCCGTCGTCGAGGGCGGCGGCGACCTGCTCGACGGGGTCCGCCCCGCCGGGGGTGGTCTCGACGACGCGCAGGTGCCGCTGCGGGCAGGCGTAGTCGTGAGCGGCGGTGATCAGGGCGAGCTTGCCGACGCCGCTCTCTCCCTGGAGCACCACCCATTCCGAGCGCGTGACGGCGGTGAGGACCTCGCGCGCCACGTGGCGCCACGGCGCGCTGGTGCCGGCCAGCCCGGGCAGCCCCGGCGTCCGGGCACCGACCGCCTTCGGCGTGCGCTGCTCCCGGATCTGCACGATGCCGCCCGCGAGCGCGTCCCCGACGTACGCCGGCTGGTAGGCCAGGCGGGCGGTGATGCCGCTGGGCAGGTCGGCGAGGATCGTGTACGGGTCCGGGCGGCCCACCGCCTCCCGCGTCTGGGTGAGCAGGGCGGCCTGGTCGGCGGCGTCGAAGTGCTGCTGGGCCAGCGCGTTCATCATGAAGACCTTCTCGCCGACCGCGACGACCGGTCCGCCGGAGTGCCGGCAGGCGGCGTAGTAGCGGCTGAGCAGCGCCCCGTCGAGGTCGTTGGCCTCCTCCAGGATCCGCTCCTGGATCCGGCGGGCGGTGAGCTTGGCGAAGGACAGCAGCAGCGGGTTGGAGTTCGCCGCCTTGGTGGTGATGTCGACGACCCCGAGCGTGCGGCCGGTGACCGGGTGGGTGATCAGCGCGCCGGCGCACGAGAACGGCCGCAACGAGCCGGTGTAGTGCTCCTCGCCGTCGACCAGGATCGCTCCGCCCGTCTCCAGCGCGGTGCCGATGCCGTTCGTGCCGACCTCGGTCTCGGCGTAGCGGAACCCCGGCGCGAGGAGCACGGAGTCCAGGGCGTGCAGCAGCGCCGGGTCGCCGCCGCCGCGGTGCAGCACCACGCCCTGGGGGTCGGTGAGGATCAGGCAGACCGGCTCGTCGGCCAGCTCGGTGGAGAGCGAGGCGAGGAGCGGTCGGGCCGCCCGCACGAGGACCGACTCCGGGTCGCCGGGGTCGACGTACGACGGCTGCGGACGCTCCTCGTCCACGTGGGAGGCGCGCGAGCGCTGCCACGAGATGCGGATGGAGGGGCGGACGGGGATCACGAGACGCACGTTAGTGCGCCCTCATGTGACGTACGTCTCACAATGAGACAGATACCCATCTTCGGCAGCGGTTTCATCGGTGGCCTCCCCGCCCGACCTTGTCCGATCCGGCCCGACCAGTTCTGGCCCGATCAAGGAGGCACCATGAGCAGACAGAGCCTGACCAAGGCGCACGCGAAGATCAGCGAGCTGACCTGGGAGCCGACCTTCGCCTCTCCGGCCACCCGCTTCGGCACGGACTACACGTTCGAGAAGGCGCCCAAGAAGGACCCGCTGAAGCAGATCATGCGCTCCTACTTCCCGATGGAGGAGGAGAAGGACAACCGGGTCTACGGCGCGATGGACGGCGCGATCCGCGGCAACATGTTCCGCCAGGTGCAGCAGCGCTGGCTGGAGTGGCAGAAGCTGTTCCTCTCGATCATCCCGTTCCCGGAGATCTCCGCGGCGCGCGCGATGCCGATGGCGATCGACGCGGTGCCCAACCCCGAGATCCACAACGGTCTCGCGGTGCAGATGATCGACGAGGTCCGTCACTCGACGATCCAGATGAACCTCAAGAAGCTGTACATGAACAACTACATCGACCCCGCCGGGTTCGACATGACGGAGAAGGCGTTCGCCAACAACTACGCCGGCACCATCGGGCGCCAGTTCGGCGAGGGGTTCATCACCGGTGACGCGATCACCGCCGCCAACGTCTACCTCACGGTGGTGGCCGAGACGGCGTTCACCAACACACTGTTCGTGGCGATGCCCGACGAGGCCGCGGCCAACGGCGACTACCTGCTGCCGACGGTCTTCCACTCGGTGCAGTCCGACGAGTCGCGCCACATCTCCAACGGCTACTCGATCCTGCTGATGGCGCTGGCCGACGAGCGCAACCGGCCGCTGCTCGAGCGCGACCTGCGCTACGCCTGGTGGAACAACCACTGCGTCGTGGACGCCGCGATCGGCACCTTCATCGAGTACGGCACCAAGGACCGGCGCAAGGACCGCGAGAGCTACGCGGAGATGTGGCGCCGCTGGATCTACGACGACTACTACCGCAGCTACCTGCTCCCGCTGGAGAAGTACGGCCTCACGATCCCGCACGACCTGGTCGAGGAGGCGTGGAACCGCATCGTCAACAAGGGCTACGTGCACGAGGTCGCCCGGTTCTTCGCCACCGGTTGGCCGGTGAACTACTGGCGCATCGACGCGATGACCGACACCGACTTCGAGTGGTTCGAGGAGAAGTACCCCGGCTGGTACTCCAAGTACGGCCGCTGGTGGGAGGCCTACAACCGGCTCGCCTACCCGGGCCGCAACAAGCCGATCGCCTTCGAGGACGTGGGCTACACCTACCCGCACCGCTGCTGGACCTGCATGGTGCCGGCCCTCATCCACGAGGACATGGTGACCGAGAAGGTCGACGGCCAGTGGCGGACCTACTGCTCGGAGACCTGCTACTGGACCGACGCGGTGGCGTTCCGTCCCGAGTACGAGGGCCGCCCGACGCCCAACATGGGCCGGCTCACCGGGTTCCGCGAGTGGGAGACGCTGCACCACGACAAGGACCTGGCGGACATCATCTCCGACCTGGGCTACGTGCGTGACGACGGCCGGACGCTGATCCCGCAGCCGCACCTCGACCTCGACGACCCCAAGAAGATGTGGACCCTCGACGACGTCCGCGGCATCACGTTCCAGAGCCCCAACGTGCTGCTGAACCAGATGTCGGACGCCGAGCGCGAGGCGCACCTCGCCGAGTACCGCCGCAACGGCACCCACGCCGTCACCTGACGGCGGGTGCGGCGCGATCGCGTCGGTCGAGCCGGCCGAGACCCCCTCCCGGCCCGCGCGA
>NZ_JABJRA010000007.1 GCF_013155365.1 Nocardioides sp. zg-DK7169 | reverse complement strand
GTCCCGATGCGTTGGCGTCCGGTCCGGTGTGGGCTGGACGCCCGACGCCCCGTCCCGGCCGGCTCGACCGACGGGCCGCCCGACCCTGAAGCAGTGCTCAGCAGGCCCCCAGAGCGAGGAGAGGAGCTCTCGTGCCCGACACACCCGGCAAGCACAAGATCACCTTCGAGCCCGTCGACATCGAGATGGAGGTCGGCGAGGACGAGAAGATCCTCGACGCCGCGTTCCGCCAGGGCATCCACCTGATGCACGGCTGCCGCGAGGGCCAGTGCTCGGCGTGCAAGTCCTACATCCTGGACGGCGAGATCCAGATGGAGCGCTACTCCACCTTCGCCTGCAACGACGCCGAGGTCGACGAGGGCTACGTCCTGCTGTGCCGGGCCCACGCCTTCAGCGACTGCACGATCGAGCTGCTCAACTTCGACGAGGACGAGCTCCTCGGCGGGGTGCCGATCCAGCAGGTGCGGACCCGGGTCAGCGCCATCGAGCCGGTCACCCGCGACATCGTGTCGCTGCGGCTCACGGCGGTCGAGCCCACGACGTACGACTTCAAGCCGGGGCAGTACGCCGACCTGAGCATCCCCGGCACCGAGGAGCACCGCTCGTTCTCGATGGCGACGACCCAGTCGACGCCGGGGGAGGTGGAGTTCCTCATCAAGAAGTACCCCGGCGGCCGGTTCTCCGCGCTGCTCGAGAACGGGCTGGCGGTCGGCGACCCGCTGGACCTCACCGGCCCGTACGGCTCCTTCACCCTCAAGGACGGCCACGCGCTCCCGGTCGTCTGCATCGGCGGCGGCGCCGGCATGGCCCCGATCCTCTCGCTCCTGCGTCACCTCCACGAGACCGGCAGCACCCGCCCGGTGCGCTTCTACTACGGGGCCCGCACGGCGGACGACGTCTTCTACGTCGACCTGATCGCCACCCTCGGGGAGAAGCTGCGCGACTTCGAGTTCGTGGTCTGCCTCTCCGAGTCGATGCCGCAGGACCCGTCGGCGTACGCGTTCGTGGCGGAGCCCGGCAACGTCACCGACGTCGTCGCGCGGCGCGAGGAGGCCCTGGCCAGGACCGAGGTCTACCTGTGCGGCCCGCCGCCGATGGTCGACGCGGCGATGACCTTCCTCGAGGTCCAGGGCGTGCCCGCGGACCAGGTCTTCCACGACTCCTTCACCAGCCCCACGACGGCGGACTGAGCGTCCGGCGCCCCCACCTCGCCATCCATCCCAGCCAGGCAACGGAGACAGACATGGCCGACATCAGCGACCAGAAGGAACGCAGCTTCCCCCGGATCGAGTTCACCGACTCCGAGGCCGGCGCCCTGACCTTCCCCAGCTCGAAGAGCCGGGTCTACAACTACTACAAGCCCGCGAAGCTGCGCGCGACGATGTACGAGGACGTCACCGTCGACGTGCAGCCCGACCCCGAGCGGCACCTGTCCCAGGGCTGGATCTACGGCTTCGCCGACGGCCCCGGCGGCTACCCGAAGGAGTGGACCGAGGCGAGGTCCTCGAACTGGCACGCCTTCCTCGACCCCAACGAGGAGTGGGAGCAGTCGATCTACCGCAACAACTCCGCGGTGGTCCACCAGGTCGAGCTGTGCCTGAGGAACGCCAAGCGGGCCCGGGCCTACGACGCCTGGAGCCCCTCGTGGCTGAAGTTCATCGAGCGCAACGTCGGCGCCTGGATGCACGCCGAGAACGGCCTCGCGCTGCACGTGTTCACCGCCGTGCAGCGCTCCGGCCCGACGAACATGATCAACACCGCGGTGGCGGTCAACGCGGCGCACAAGATGCGCTTCGCCCAGGACCTGGCGCTGTTCAACCTCGACCTCTCCGAGGCCGAGCGGCCCTTCGACGGCCAGGCGCACCGCGAGGTGTGGCACAGCGCCCCGGAGTGGCAGCCGACCCGCGAGGTCGTCGAGCAGCTGACGGCGGTGGGGGACTGGTGCGAGCTGCTGTTCGCCACGAACATCGTCTTCGAGCAGCTCGTCGGCTCCCTGTTCCGCACCGAGCTGGTGATGCAGGTCGCCGCCCGCAACGGCGACTACATCACCCCGACGATCGTCGGCACCGGCGAGCACGACTACGACCGCGACCTGGGCTACACCCGGGCGCTGTACCGGATGCTCACCCAGGACGAGACGTACGGCGCCGCCAACAAGGAGCTCTTCGGCACCTGGCTGGACACCTGGGTGCCGCGCTGCCTGGACGCCGCACGGGCGCTCCAGCCGATCTGGTCCCAGCCGGCGGAGAAGCCGGTCACCTTCGCGACCAGCCTCGCCAACGCCACCTCGAAGTTCGCCTCGCTGCTCGAGGACCTCGAGCTCGACATCCCGAAGGAGCTGGACCAGTGAGCATGCAATTCGGATCCGCCACGGAGTTCTCCAACAAGTGCGGCGTCACCTTGATGAACACCCCGACCGGCCGCGTGGTCGCCGAGGTGATGGGCGCCAAGGACGGCGTCGAGCTCACCGAGTACCCCTCGATGATCCGCGTCGACGGGGTGCGACTCCTGGAGTTCGACTACGGCGAGCTGACCGACGCGCTCGGCAGCGAGTTCGACGGCGCGGTGTTCGAGGAGATCAGCTCCACCCACTACGGCCGGATGGTCCACCTCGACGACAAGACGATGCTCTTCGCCAGTCCCGAGGACGCCGCGGAGTACATCGGCTTCGACCTCACCGCCAGCAGCTGAGCGCTGCCCCCCACGTCCCGCCCGGGGCCCCGGTCTGTGACCCCGGGCGGGACTCCACAGACCACCGCAGACCACCGCAGACGAGGAGCGCAGCCATGTACAGCAAGGACGGCCAGGACTACTACATCGTCGACGAGCACATCCACCTGTGGGACGCACGCGAATCGAACCAGAAGAACGTGCACGGCAAGCAGTTCATCGACTGCTTCTACGACTACCACCGCAACCTCAGCCCGGAGGAGGAGGTGTGGGACTACGACACCTACACCTACTACGGCGCCGAGCGGCTGATGAAGGACATCTTCGAGGACGGCTACGCCGACCACGCGATCTTCCAGGCCACGCTCCTGGGGGACTTCTACGTCAACAACTTCGGACAGACCGAGGACGCCTTCGCCCTCGCCCAGAAGCACCCCGACCTCCTCACCTACAACCACGCCTACGACCCCCGCAACGAGGAGGCCGGCCTGGAGCAGCTGCGCCGTGACGCCGACCGGATGCAGCTGAAGGGGGTCAAGCTCTACACCGCGGAGTGGCACGGCGACTCGCGTGGCTACAAGCTCGACGACCCGTGGTCGCGCCGCTACCTCGAGGAGTGCATCAAGCTCGGGATCACCAACATCCACGTCCACAAGGGCCCGACGATCCGGCCGCTGGACCGCGATGCCTTCGACGTCGCCGACGTCGACAAGGTCGCCACCGACTACCTGGACCTGAAGTTCATCGTCGAGCACGTCGGCCTGCCCCGCCTCGAGGACTTCTGCTGGATCGCCACCCAGGAGTCCAACGTGATCGGCGGGCTCGCGGTCGCGATCCCGTTCATCCACACCCGGCCGCGCTACTTCGCCCAGATCATCGGCGAGCTCCTGTACTGGCTCGGCGAGGACAAGATCGTGTTCGCGAGCGACTACGCGCTGTGGACCCCGAAGTGGCTCATCGAGCGGTTCGTGGACTTCCAGATCCCCGAGGACATGACCGAGTACGCCCCGATCACGGTCGAGCAGAAGAAGAAGATCCTCGGCCTCAACGCGGCGGCCCTCTACGACCTCGACGTCCCCGAGCACCTGCGGCTGCCGACCTCCGCCGACGACCCGGAGGCCGAGGTGGCACCGGGTGCGCAGGAGGCCGTGTCGTCATGACACGGGCCGCGCTCTCGGTCGACGGCGCCGTCGAGGCGGCGGTCCTGGAGGCCCTCGGCACGGTGGTGGACCCCGAGCTGGACGAGCCGATCACCGACCTCGGCTTCGTGCGCTCGATCGCCATCGACGACGTCGGGGTGCGGGTCCACCTGCGGCTGCCGACGTCCTTCTGCTCGCCGAACTTCGCCTACCTGATGGCCTCCGACGCCGTGGACGCCCTCCGGGGCGTCCCCGGCATCGGGGAGGTGCGGGTGCTCCTCGACGACCACCACGACTCCGACAAGATCAACGCCGGCCTGGAGGCCGAGGCCGGCTACCGCGGCACCTTCGGGGTCGAGGCCGAGGACAGCCTCGACGAGCTGCGGCTCACCTTCCGGCGCAAGGCGCACACGGCCGCCATGGAGCGGTGCGTCGAGGAGCGGCTGAGGAACACCGGCATGGCGGTCACCGACGTCTACCGGCTGCGGCTGCGCAACCTGCCCGAGGGCGAGCGCACGTCGGCGCTGCTGCGCCGGCGCGCCGCGCTCGGCCTCGGCACCGGCCCGGACGAGCAGGTCTTCGTCGACGACCAGGGCCGCCCGGTTCCCCCGGACGACATCCCGCTGCGGCTGCGCTTCGCGACCTCGGTGCGGATCTCGATCGAGGGCAACTCCCACTTCTGCCGCGGGCTGCTCGCCACGCGGTACGCCGACGGCCCCGACGGGGCCGACCTGGCGACCCGGATCACGAACACGAGGAGGACGTCATGAAGGCAGTGCAGGTGGTCGGCTACCACACCAAGCTCCAGCTGGCCGACGTGCCGGAGCCGCAGGTGAGCGGCCCGCACGACGTGGTGGTGCGCATCGGGGGCGCCGGCGTGTGCCGCACGGACCTGCACATCCTGGAGGGCCAGTGGGAGGCCAAGAGCGGGGTCGACCTGCCCTACACGATCGGCCACGAGAACGCCGGCTGGGTGCACGCCGTCGGCGACGCGGTCACCAACGTCGCCGTCGGCGACAAGGTGATCGTGCACCCGCTCATCACCTGCGGGCTGTGCCGCGCGTGCCGCTTCGGCGACGACGTGCACTGCGAGAACAGCCAGTTCCCCGGCATCGACACCGACGGGGGCTACGCGGAGCTGCTGCGCACCAGCGCGCGCAGCGTGGTGCGCCTCGACGACTCCCTGGAGCCCGCGGACGTCGCCGCGCTCGCGGACGCGGGCCTCACGGCGTACCACGCGGTGGCGAAGGCGGCGCGGGCGCTGCGCCCCGGCGACGTCTGCGTGATGATCGGCGCCGGCGGGCTGGGGCACATCGGCATCCAGGTGCTCAAGGCGATCTCGGCGGCGCGGCTGGTGGTCGTCGACCGCAACCAGGAGGCGCTGGACCTGGCCCGCGAGATCGGGGCCGACGTCACGTTCCTCGCCGACGGCAGCCACGTCGACCGGGTGCTGGAGCTGACCGGCGGCGCCGGCGCCGAGGCGGTGATCGACTTCGTCGGCGAGGGCGGCGCGACCTCCGAGGGGGTGGCGATGCTGCGCCGGGCCGGCAACTACTACGTGGTCGGCTACGGCGAGAACATCGACGTGCCGACCATCGACGTGATCTCGACCGAGATCAACTTCATCGGCAACCTGGTCGGCTCCTACACCGACCTGCAGGAGCTGATGACCCTCGCCGCCCAGGGCGCGGTCACCCTGCACACCACCAAGTACCCCCTCGAGGACTTCCAGCGAGCGCTGGACGACCTCGACGCGGGGGCGGTCCGGGGCCGGGCGATCCTCGTCCCCTGACCGCAGCGCCCGCACCGCTCGACCCGTACGACGTACGGCACGGACGACAGAAGGACCACAGCTCGGATCCACCCACAGACCAACGATGCACGTGAAGGGTTGCTCGACATGGCCAAGGAACTGCAGTTCAACGACAACGCGAGACGCCTCCTCGAGTCCGGCGTCAACGCGCTCGCCGACGCGGTGAAGGTGACGCTGGGCCCCAAGGGGCGCAACGCCGTCCTGGAGAAGCTCACCGGACCGCCGACGATCACCAACGACGGCGTCACCATCGCCCGGGAGATCCAGCTCAGGGAGCCGTTCGCCAACATGGGCGCCCAGCTGGTCAAGGAGGTCGCGATGAAGACCAACGGTGTCGTCGGCGACGGCACCACGACGGCGACGGTGCTCGCCCAGGCCATGGTGCGCGAGGGGATGCGGGCCGTCGAGGCCGGCGCCAACCCGATGCGCGTACGCCGCGGGATCGAGCGCACCGTGCCGATCCTGGTCGAGACCCTGGCCGGGCTGGCGACGGAGGTCTCCCAGCGCGACGACCTGGAGCGGATCGCGACCCTGGCCGCGAGCGACGACGAGTCGATCGGCGAGGTGGTCGCGGAGGCGGTGGACCGGGTCGGGCGCACCGGCGTGGTGACCACCGAGGAGTCCGACACCCTCGGGCTGTCGGTGGAGGTGGTCGACGGGATCGAGTTCGACCACGGGTTCATCTCCGGCTACATGGTCACCGACCCGGTGCGGATGGAGGCCGTCTACGACAACCCGGTCATCCTGCTGACCAACAAGAAGATCTCCCAGGTGCAGGACATCATGCCGACGCTGGAGGCGGCCAAGCGTGCCGACCGGCCGCTCGTGGTGCTCGCCGAGGACGTCGACGGTCCCGCCCTGCAGCTGCTGGTGGGCGGCAACATGCACCACACGATGCAGTCGGTGGTGGTCCGCGCGCCGGGCTTCGGGCACCGGCGCATCGCCGAGCTCGAGGACCTCGCGATCGCGCTGGGCGGACGGGTGGTCGCCACGGACACCGCGCTGGAGCTCGCGGAGGTCTCGGCCGAGCACCTCGGCTCCTGCGACCGGATCTCGATCACCGAGCACGCCACGACCATCGTCGGCGGGCACGGCGAGAAGGCGCTGCTCGACGCCCGCATCGCCCAGCTGGAGGGCCAGCTCCTGCGGGCCCGCATCGACGCCGACCAGGACAGCCTCCAGCTCCGGCTGGCCCGGCTCGCCGGCACGGTCGCGGTGATCAAGGTGGGCGGCGCGACCAGCGTGGAGCTGAAGGAGCGGATGCTGCGCGTCGAGGACGCGCTGGCCGCCACCCGCGCGGCGCTGGAGGAGGGCGTGGTGCCCGGCGGTGGCGCGGCGCTGGTCCACGCCCAGGACGCGGTGTCGCGCGTCGAGCTCACCGGCGACGAGGCGGTCGGGCGCGAGATCGTGCGCCGGGCGCTCGCCGAGCCGTTGCGCTGGATCGCGATCAACGCCGGCTACGACGGCGAGGAGGTCGTGGACCGGGTCGCGCAGATGCCGTTCGGGCAGGGCTTCAACGCCCTCACCGGCGAGTACGGCGACCTGGTCGCCGACGGCGTCATCGACCCGCTCAAGGTGACCCGGGCCGCGCTGGAGAGCGCCGCCTCGATCGCCGCGCTCCTGATCACCACGGAGACGGCCGTGGTGGAGGAGGTCCTGGTCAATCCCGGCGCGATCATGGCGCCGGGCTTCGGCGACCTGGCCGAGGGCATGGTGCGGCCCTCGAACATCTACTAGGCGGGGAACCGGCCGTGGACACCGCGACCTGGCTGCTCGTCGAGGGTCTCCTGATCGGGGGTCTCGTGGGCCTGCGCACGGTGTGCGTGCACCTGCTCGACCCCGGCTCGGTGCCCCGGTGCGTCCACGGCCGGATCGAGCTGAGCAACCGGCTCGCGCCCTGGTTCGGGGCGGTGGCGGTGGCCATGGTGCTCACCGGCCTCGCGCTGATGGCCGCGTGACGACGGCCCGACGAGCCCCGACGAGCCCCGACGAGCCCCGAACAAGCCCCGCCGACGGCGCTCCCCGAGCCCGAGATGCCCCCGCGACCCCGGTCGCGGGGGCATCTCAAATTGCGACAGGGAGCGAGGTGAGAGGACTCTAACGTCGCCGCATGACGACTGGGACGACACGTCGGGAGAGCTGCGGGGAGTGCCGCGGCATCGAGCTGACGGAGACGGTCGAGGACTACCTCAAGGCCGTCTTCACCCTCACCTCGCACGGCGAGGCGGCCAGCACCTCGGGCATCGCGGCCCGGCTCGCGGTCGCCCCGCCCACGGTGAGCGCCATGCTCCACCGCCTCTGCGACGGCGGGCTCGTCGAGCGCGCCGGCTGGGGCCGGGTGCTGCTCACCGGCCACGGCGAGGACCACGCGCGGGCCGTCGTACGACGCCACCGGCTGCTGGAGACGTTCCTGCACCGGGTGCTCGGGGTGCCCTGGGACGAGCTGCACGAGGACGCCGAGGTCCTCGAGCACCACCTCAGCGACCGGCTCGAGGACCTGATCGACGCGGCCCTCGGCTTCCCCGAGCGCGACCCGCACGGCGACCCGATCCCGCGGGCGTCGAGCCACGAGGAGCACGGCGAGACCCCGCTGGCCGCCAGCGAGCCGGGCGACGAGTTCCTGGTGCAGCGGGTCTACGACACCGACAGCGCCGCGCTGCGCCACCTCGCCGACCTCGGCATCGGGCCCGGCGTCCGGCTGAGCGTCGAGCGGCGGCCCTCCGAGACCGGCCCCATGTGGGTGCGGGTGGGGGAGCGGCGCAGCGTCCTGAGCTGTGCGGTGGTCAACCTGATCCACGGCCGGGTCGGCTCCGGGGCGGTGGGCGCATGACGCTCGACGAGGTGCCGCGCGCGGCCCGGGCCGTGGTGACCCGCATCGATGCGCGCGGGCCGGAGCGGCGCCGGCTGATGGACCTCGGTGTGCTGCCCGGCGCGGAGGTGGTCGCCGAGGGGACCAGCCCGCTGGGCGACCCCACGGCGTACCTGGTCCGCGGGACGGTGATCGCGCTGCGCCGGGTGCAGGCGCGCCGCATCCACGTCGAACGCGCGGTCGAGCCGTGAGCGCCGACCTGCCGATGCCGTCGACCGCGCGCCCGGCGGCGCCCCCGGGCGCCGAGTGCGGCTCCTGCGCGGTGCACAACACCGCGAACCTGCGCCGGCTCGGGCTGGACGTCGGCGGCTGCGACGCGGTCGTGGCGCTGGCCGGCAACCCCAACACCGGCAAGAGCACCGTCTTCAACGCCCTCACCGGGTTGCGCCAGCACGTCGGCAACTGGCCGGGCACCACCGTGGTCCGGGCGGAGGGCGCGTGCGCGGCCGGGGGACGGACCTACCGCGTCGTCGACCTGCCCGGTTGCTACTCCCTGCTCTCGACGAGCAGGGACGAGGACGTGGCCCGGGACTTCCTGCTGTTCGCCGACCCGGACGTCGTGGTGGTCGTCGTCGACGCCACCCGTCTGGAGCGCAACCTCAACCTGGTCCTGCAGGTGCTCCAGGTGACCGGCCGGGTGGTGGTCGCGCTGAACCTGATGGACGAGGCGCGGCGCCACCGCATCGGCCTCGACGTGCGCCACCTGTCCCGCGAGCTCGAGGTGCCCGTCGTAGCGATGGCGGCGCGGCGCGGCGAGGGGATCGGCGAGCTGCTCGAGCAGGTCGCGGCAGTGGCCCACGGCGCGTGGCCGGTGCGACCGGCCCGGCCCGGGCCCGCCCTGCCGCCCGGGACGGCGCGGGCGGTCGAGGAGCTGACCGCGCTGCTCGTGGCGGAGTACCCCGGCCTGGCCAACGCGCGCTGGGTGGCGCTGCGGCTGCTGGAGGGCGACCTCGGCACCGAGCGCGCCCTGCGCGACGGGAGCCTCGCGGGGCTCGCCCGCTCGCAGGTCGCCCGCTCCCAGGTCGCCCGGAGCGCCTGATGGGCAGCGCGGCGCTCCTCGACGCCGCGTCGCGGCTGCGCCGTGGGCTGCCCGAGGACTTCGGCGACGACGTGGTCGCCGGGATCTACGCCGACGCCGACCGGATCGCGCGGCACACCGTGTCGAGCGACCAGACCCGCGCGCGGCCGGCCCTCGACCAGGTCCTGGACCGGGTGCTGACCCACCGGCTGTGGGGCTTCGTCGTGATGGGCCTGCTGCTCTACGCGGTCTTCTGGTTCACCGTCGCCGGGGCCGCGGCGCCCTCGGACCTGCTCTACTCGCTGCTGGTCGACCGCGGCCACGGCTGGCTGCGCGAGGGGTTCGTGGCGGCCGGGGCGCCGTGGTGGGTGACCGGGCTGCTGGTCGACGGCGCCTACCTGGGCACCGCGTGGGTGGTCGCGGTGATGCTGCCGCCGATGGCGATCTTCTTCCCGCTGTTCACGCTGCTGGAGGACTTCGGCTACCTGCCCCGGGTGGCCTTCAACCTGGACCGGCTCTTCGCCCGGGCCGGGGCGCACGGCAAGCAGTCGCTGAGCATGATGATGGGCTTCGGGTGCAACGCGGCCGGGGTCACCGCGACCCGGATCATCGACAGCCCGCGGGAGCGGCTGATCGCGATCGTCACCAACAACTTCAGCGTCTGCAACGGGCGCTGGCCGACCCTGATCCTGATGGGGACGATCTTCGTCGGCGCGGCCGCGCCACCCGCGGTCGCCGGGCTGGCGGCCGCCGGCAGCGTGGTGCTGGTGGCGCTGCTGGGGATCGCGACCACCCTGGTCGTGTCGTGGGCGCTGTCGCGCACCGTGCTGCGCGGGGAGGTGTCGGTGTACTCCCTGGAGCTCCCGCCGTACCGCCCGCCGCAGGTGTGGCGCACCGTCCGCACGAGCATGATGGACCGCACCTTCAAGGTGCTGCGCCGGGCGCTGGTGATGGCCGCGCCGGCGGGGGCGGTGATCTGGCTGCTCGGCAACATCACGGTGGCCGGCGACCCGCTCGCCGCGCACCTGGTCTCCGGGCTCGGGCCGGTGGGCTGGCTGCTCGGGCTGAACGGCGTGATCCTGCTGGCCTACCTGGTGGCGATCCCCGCCAACGAGATCGTGATCCCGACGATCCTGATGCTCACGCTCACGCTGGACCCCTCGGTGCTCTCCGGCGCCTCGGCCGGGGTGATGCTCGACCTGCCCGACGCCGAGGCGGGGACGGTGCTGGTGGAGATCGGCGGCTGGACCCTGCTGACCGCGGTGAACCTGATGCTCTTCAGCCTGCTGCACAACCCGTGCAGCACCACCGTGCTGACGATCTGGCGCGAGACCGGGTCGGTGCGGTGGACGGCGGTGGCCACGCTGCTGCCGCTGGTCCTGGCGTGCGCCGTCACCGCCACCACCGCGCTGGTGTGGCGGGCGGTGGCGTAGGACCGGCCCGTCCGGCCCGGCGTGGTCCGGGAGCGGTCCGGAAATGGCCCGGATGCGGCCCAGATGGGGGTTGAGGGGCGTCGCGGGGCGTGCGCATGGTGGGTCCATGAGCAACCACGTCACCGAACTGATCGCCTTCACCATCGACACCCCCGACGCGGCGCGGACCGCGCAGTTCTACGCCGACCTCGCCGGGGGCGAGGTCACCGGCGTCTACCCGGAGTACGGCGTCGCCTCGGCCTCGCTGCTCGGCTCGGAGTTCAACTTCCAGACCGTCGAGGGCTACACGGCCCCGCAGTGGCCGGGCCAGGACCGGCCCCAGCAGTTCCACCTCGACCTGCGCGTCTCCGACCTGGACCGGGCCACCGAGCACGCGCGGTCGCTGGGCGCGACGGTCGCCGACGACCAGCCCGAGGGCGCCACCTGGCGGGTGATGATCGACCCCGACGGCCACCCCTTCTGCCTCTGCCCCTAGACGCCCGAGGGTCTCGACGGCTCGACCAGCGGTCGTGAGACGCGGCGGGGGAGTGGGGGCCGGGTCCGGCAGGCTGGCGGCATGACGATCTCCCACCACACCTACTTCGACGACGGCGTGCAGAGCCTCGGCTTCGACGCGGCCTCCGGCCCGGTCAGCTTCGGCGTGATGGCGCCCGGCGAGTACCACTTCGGCACCGACGCGCCCGAGCGGATGAGCGTGCTCGAGGGCGAGCTGCTGGTGCGCGTCGACGGCACCGAGGACTGGCTGATGTACGGCTCCGGGACGGCCTTCGACGTGCCCGGCTCGAGCGGCTTCGACGTGCGGGTGGTGGCCCCGGCGGCGTACCGCTGCGACTACCTGGGCTGAGGCCGTCCGGCCTCACCCCCGGGCGACCACCTCGCGGCGGTCGTCGGGCAGCCGCCGGGTGAGGCCGGCCCGGTCGAGGTGGTCCAGCAGCGGCAGCGCCACCCGACGGCTGGTGCCGAGGTGCTGGCGGGCCTCGCTGGTCGTGAACGGCTGGGGGAGCGCCGCCAGCAGCTGCGCCGCCTCCCGGTCCGCGCCTGGCAGCAGCACGATCCCCGGCGCCGCCCGCAGCAGCAGCCCGGCCTTCGCGGCTGCCGCCTCGCGGCGCGGGTCCAGGCCCAGCTCACGCAGCCGGTCGGCGCTCGGCGCGGCGTACGGCGAGGCGGCGAGGTCGCGCCGGATCGCGGCGACGGCGCGCTCCACCTCCGGCGGCAGCGCGGGCGACGCGGCGGCGGCCACGACCCGGCCCCCGCGCACGGTCAGCGGCGCGGCGACGACCGCGGCCACGATCTCGGGCGAGGGCACACCGAGGCGCTCCGCCAGCGCGGTGAGCGGTACGCCGGGGTCCAGCGGGCGATCCCTGTCGTGCTCGGCGACCAGCGCCGCGACCCGTCGCGCCAGCGCGCTGGCGGCCCGGTCGGCGACCAGCCACCGCCCCGCTCGGGTGATGCCCTCCGGCAGCGGGTCGGTGGGGGTCAGTCCGATGCGGGTGAGCATCCGGGTGTCGACGATGCCGCGCCGCGCGACCTCCGCGCCGAGGTCGGGCGCGCCGTCCCAGCCGGCCCGGGCCCAGGTCGCCGTGAGCGCCCGTGCCCGCCGCGCGGCAGCCCCGCGCCGGCGCAGCGCGGGTGGCGCGGGGTCGAGGACGCGCAGGCCCCAGATCAGGCGGCTCCCCGGGTCGCGCAGCAGCGCCCGGTCGCCGACGCGCAGCGGCAGCGGGCGGTCCAGCGACAGCCGGACCAGGCCCTCGCCGAGGGGACGCACCCGCGCGGTCAGCGAGGCGGCGCCGACGTGCAGCTGCGGGTGGGCGGGCAGCGCGTCGACGTCCCCGGCGACCCGGACGTCGAGCAGGTCGGTGCGGTGCCAGCGGCCGGGGGCCACGAGCACGCTGCCGCGGTCCACCTCCTCCAGCCCGTCGCCGACCAGGTTGAGCGCGACGCGGGCCACGCCCTGGGCCGCCTCGACCGGTTCGCCGAGCGCCTGCACGCCGCGCACCCGGCCGCGCAGCCCGTCGACCTCGACCTCGTCGCCGGGCGCCAGCGTCCCGGCCGGGAGCGTCCCGGTGACCACGGTGCCCGCGCCGCGCACGGTGAAGCGCCGGTCCACCCACATCCGCACGTCGGCGTCCGGGGCGGGGGAGGGCAGCGCGGCCACCATCGCGGTCAGGTGGGCGCGCAGCGCGTCCATCCCCTCGCCGGTGCGCGCGGAGACCGCCACCACCGGTGATCCGCGCAGCGAGGTGCGGGCCAGCTCGGCGCTCACCCGCTCCACCGCGGGCCCGGGGTCGGCGAGGTCGCTGCGGGTCACCGCGGCGACGCCGTGGCGCACGCCGAGGGCGTCGAGGGCCGCGAGGTGCTCGGCGGCCTGCGGCATCCACGGGTCGTCGGCGGCCACGACCAGCAGCACGGCCGGGACCGGGCCGATCCCGGCGAGCATGGTCGGGACGAACCGCTCGTGCCCCGGCACGTCGACGAAGGCGACCTGCCCGACCTCGGGCAGCGTCGTCCACACGTAGCCCAGCTCGATCGAGAGCCCGCGCCGGCGCTCCTCCTCGAGGCGGTCCGAGCGCATGCCGGTCAGCGCGTCGACCAGGGTGGTCTTGCCGTGGTCGACATGCCCGGCGGTGGCCACGACGTGCACGGCTCAGGCCCCCTCGCCCAGCCCGACGGCGTACGCCGCGCGTCGCACCGCCGCGATCACGGCGTCCTCGTCGCAGGGCTCGACCGCGACCAGGTCGAGCAGCAGCCGGCCGGACTCGACCCGGCCCACGACGGGCAGCTCGGGGTCCAGGCGCAGCGGGCGCTCGAGGGCGGTCGGCAGCGCGAGCGCGGCGCTGGGAAGCACGACGCCGGGCGCCCCGCCGCCGCCGACGGCCGCCTCGCTCGGCACCGCGCGGGCCCCGAGGCGCGGCAGGTCGGCGAGGGCGGCGGCGAGCGCGGAGGCACGTGTCAGCAGTGCGTCCGCCGTGGTGTCGAGGGCGCGGGGGACCGGCGGGACCGGCCCGGCCAGGGTCGCCTCGAGGGCGGCCAGGGTCAGCTTGTCCACGCGCAGCGCGCGGGCGAACGGGTGGCGCCGCAGCCGCTCGACCAGCTCGGCGCTGCCCAGCATCAGCCCGCACTGCGGCCCGCCGAGGAGCTTGTCGCCGGACGCGGTGACCAGGTCGGCGCCCTCGCGCAGCGCGGCGGCGGCGCTGGGCTCGTCGGGGAGCCGCGGGTGCGGCGCCAGCAGGCCCGAGCCGATGTCGGCGACGACCGGCACCCCGAGGGTGGCCAGCTCGCGCACCGGGACGCTGGAGGTGAAGCCGGAGACCAGGAAGTTGGAGGGGTGCACCTTGAGCACGAACGCGGTCTGCTCGCCCACGGCCTCGGCGTAGTCGGCGAGGCGCACCCGGTTGGTGGTGCCGACCTCGCGCAGCCGCGCGCCGACGGACTCCAGCAGCTCGGGGATGCGGAACCCGTCGCCGATCTCGACCAGCTCCCCGCGGGCGATGACCACCTCGCGCCCGGCGGCGAGCGCGCAGGTGACGAGGGCCAGGGCCGCGGCGCCGTTGTTGACCACGTGCACGCCGCCGGCGTCCGGGACCGCCGCGGCCAGGGCCGCCATCGCGGAGCGGCCCCGCCGGCCCCGGCGCCCGGTCGCGAGGTCGAGCTCCACGTCCGTGGCGCCCGCGGCCACCCCGATCGCCTCGACCGCGGCCGGCGACAGCGGTGCGCGCCCGAGGTTGGTGTGCACGACGACGCCGGTGGCGTTCACGACGCGGCGCAGCGCGCTGGCCGACGCGGGCAGCGCCGCGTGCGCGGCGTCGGCGACGTCGGCGGGGGCGAGCTCGCCGGCCCGGCAGCGCGCGAGGGTCTCGACGACCGTGCGCTTCACGAGGGCCGGGCCCAGGCGTGCGGCCGCCTCGCGCAGCCGCGGGTCGGCGAGCACGTGATCGGTGCGGGGCGTCGCCCGGCGGGGGTCCTCCACGCGCGTCCTCTCGCCTCTGCTCGCTCCGGCGGCCACGACGTTGGCGGAGGCGGACGGGAATCGAACCCGCCTGACCGAGGTGCTCGGCCACAACGGTTTTGAGGACCGCGCCCGTCACCAGACGAGGAACGCCTCCCCGCAACGTCGAGGTCACCCTAGGACATCGGCCCCAGCGCGTGGGCGGCCCGGCCGAGAGCCTCGCGGTCCTCGGGTGGTCCTCGTAGGGTCGCAGCATGACCGCGACCCCCACCGTGCGCCTCACCCAGTACGCCGCCGGCGGCGGCTGTGCCTGCAAGGTCCCCCCGGGCGAGCTCGAGCGGGTGCTGGCCGGGCTGCCCGGCGGACGCGGCACCGTGCACACCGGCGAGGTCGGCGAGCTGCTGGTCGGCCTCGAGCACGGCGACGACGCCGCGGCGGTCCGCATCGCCGGCGGTCGCGCGGTCATCGCGACCGCGGACTTCTTCACGCCCGTCGTCGACGACGCCTACGACTGGGGCCGGATCGCTGCGGCCAACGCACTGTCCGACGTCTACGCGATGGGCGGCGAGCCGGTGCTGGCGGTCAACCTGCTGGCCTGGCCGCGCGAGCGGATCCCGTTCGAGCTCGCCGCGGAGGTGCTGCGCGGTGGCGCCGAGGTGGCGCTCGAGGCCGGCTGCCACCTCGCGGGCGGGCACAGCATCGACGACCCCGAGCCGAAGTACGGCCTGGCCGTCACCGGCATGGGCGACCCCGACCGGCTGCTGCGCAACGACGCGGCCCGCCCGGGCACGCCACTGACCCTGACCAAGCCGCTCGGCCTCGGCGTGCTCAACAACCGCCACAAGGCCACCGGTGAGCGCTTCGAGCACGCGATCGCCGCGATGACCACCCTCAACCGCGACGCCTCCCGCGCGGCGCTCGCCGCCGGGTGCACCGCGGCCACCGACGTCACCGGGTTCGGCCTGCTCGGGCACCTGTACAAGATGGCCCGCGCCAGCGGCGTGAGCGCCGTCGTCGACAGCGCGGCGGTGCCCTACCTGGAGGCGGCCCGCGAGTCCCACGCCGCCGGCCACGTCCCCGGCGGCAGCGTGCGCAACCTGGACTGGGTGCGCCCCCACCTCGACGCCTCCGTGAGCGAGGACGAGCTGGTCCTGCTCGCCGACGCCCAGACCTCGGGCGGGCTGCTGATTGCCGGAGAGATACCCGGGTACCCGGTCGTCGGGGAGATCGTCGAGGCAGGCGAGCACCCGCTGGTCGTCAGGTAGGTTCGACACCACGCCCGACGGCACGTCCCGCAGCACAGGCACCGCACGCAGCGTCGAAGGAGGGTCCATGGCGAAGTCGTTCCTCTCCTGGCCCGTCGTGCGCCAGTTCACCGGCGCCGACCGTCTGGGTCGCGGCGCCGCGGCGCGCTCGGCGGCGACCGAGGAGATCGAGGCACGCACCGAGACCGCCGACCGGGTCGCACGCAGCGTGTGCCCCTACTGCGCGGTCGGCTGCGGGCAGAAGGTCTTCGTCAAGGACGAGCAGGTCGTGCAGATCGAGGGCGACCCCGACAGCCCCGTCTCGCGCGGGCGGCTGTGCCCGAAGGGCTCGGCCAGCAAGAACCTCGTCACCAGCTCGCTGCGCCAGACCGCGGTGAAGTACCGCGCGCCGTACGCCACCGAGTGGACCGAGCTCGACCTCGACACGGCGATGGACATGATCGCCGACCGCGTCGTCAAGGCGCGCAACGACACCTGGCAGGACCTCGACGACCAGGGCCGCAAGGTGCGCCGCACGCTCGGCATCGCCAGCCTCGGAGGAGCGACCCTCGACAACGAGGAGAACTACCTCATCAAGAAGCTCTTCACCGCGATGGGCGCGCTACAGATCGAGAACCAGGCGCGTATTTGACACTCCGCCACGGTCCCCGGTCTGGGGACCTCGTTCGGGCGGGGCGGCGCCACCGGGTTCCTCCAGGACCTGGCCAATGCCGACTGCATCGTGATCCAGGGCTCCAACATGGCCGAGGCCCACCCGGTGGGCTTCCAGTGGGTCATGGAGGCGAAGGCCCGGGGCGCGAAAGTCTACCACGTCGACCCCCGCTTCACCCGCACCAGCGCGCTGGCGGACAAGCACGTCCCGATCCGGGTCGGCACCGACATCGCGTTCCTGGGCGGGATCATCAACCACGTCCTCAGCAACGACCTGGACTTCCGCGAGTACGTCGTGGCCTACACCAACGCCGCCACGATCGTGAGCGAGGACTACGTCGACACCGAGGACCTCGACGGGCTGTTCTCCGGGTTCGACCCCGAGAGCCGCACCTACGACCCGCAGTCGTGGCAGTACGAGTCCGAGAACGGTCACGGCGCCGCGCAGGCCGACAGCGCCGCGGACCAGGAGCACCAGCGCGAGACCGCGTCGGGGATGCAGAACGAGTCCCACGGCATGCAGGTGGGCGCCCACCCGCGGCGCGACGAGACCCTGCAGCACCCGCGCTGCGTCTTCCAGATCCTCAAGCGTCACTACGCCCGCTACACCCCCGAGATGGTGGCGCGCACCTGTGGGGTCAGCGAGGAGGACTTCCTCGAGGTCGCCCAGGCCTGGGCGGAGAACTCGCGGCGCGACCGCACCACCGCACTGGTCTACAGCGTCGGGTGGACCCAGCACAGCGTGGGCGTGCAGTACATCCGCACCGGCGCGATCCTCCAGCTGCTGCTCGGCAACATGGGCCGCCCCGGCGGCGGCATCATGGCGCTGCGCGGTCACGCCAGCATCCAGGGCTCCACCGACATCCCCACCCTGTTCAACCTGCTGCCGGGCTACCTGCCGATGCCGAGCGCCGGCGTGCACGACACGCTCGACGGGTGGATCGACGCGGTCCGGCTGCCGGGGGCGAAGGGGTTCTGGGGCAACGCCCGGTCCTACGGCGTCAACCTGCTCAAGGCGTACTGGGGCGAGCAGGCGACGCCCGAGAACGACTTCTGCTTCGACTACATGCCACGCCTCACCGGCGACCACGGCACCTACCGCACGGTCATG
The DNA here is from genome assembly GCF_013155365.1 of Nocardioides sp. zg-DK7169. GTDB lineage: Bacteria > Actinomycetota > Actinomycetes > Propionibacteriales > Nocardioidaceae > Nocardioides. The sequence goes on along the minus strand of NZ_JABJRA010000007.1, from coordinate 238,302 downwards.
GACATGATCGACGGCAAGGTGAAGGGCTACTTCCTGCTCGGGCAGAACCCCGCCGTCGGCTCCGCGCACGGGCGCGCCCAGCGCCTGGGCATGGCCAACCTCGACTGGGTGGTCGTCCGCGACCTGTTCGAGATCGAGAGCGCGACGTTCTGGAAGGACTCCCCGGAGGTCGAGACCGGCGAGATCGTGCCCGAGCAGTGCCGCACCGAGGTGTTCTTGATGCCCGCCGCCTCCCACGTGGAGAAGGAGGGCACGTTCACCCAGACCCAGCGGATGCTGCAGTGGCGTGAGAAGGCGCTCGAGGCACCCGGCGACTGCCGCTCGGAGCTGTGGTTCTTCTACCACCTCGGCCGGATGGTGCGGGAGCGCTACGCCGACTCCACGCTGGACCGCGACCGCCCGCTGCTCGACCTCGCCTGGGACTACCCGGTCCATGGCGAGCGCGACGAGCCGGACGCCGAGGCGGTGCTGCGCGAGATCAACGGCTACGAGGTCGAGACCGGCCGCCCGCTGTCGTCGTTCAACGAGATGAAGGACGACGGCTCGACCCTGGGCGGCTGCTGGATCTACACCGGCGTCTTCAAGGACGGCGTGAACCAGGCGGCGCGCCGCAAGCCCGGCTCGGAGCAGTCCGAGGTCGCCCCCGAGTGGGGCTGGGCGTGGCCGGCCAACCGCCGGATGCTCTACAACCGCGCCTCGGCGGACCCCGAGGGCCGCCCGTGGAGCGAGAACAAGGCCTACCTGTGGTGGGACCCGGAGGCCGGCGAGGCCGGCCAGTGGGTGGGAAAGGACGTCCCGGACTTCGAGCTCACCAAGTCCCCGGACTACGTCCCGCCGGAGGGCTCCGACGGCGTCGTGGGCATCGCCGGCAACGACCCGTTCATCATGCAGGGTGACGGGAAGGGCGCGCTCTACGTCCCGCAGGGGCTCGTGGACGGCCCGATGCCGACGCACTACGAGCCGGTCGAGTCGCCGTTCCGCAACCCGATGTACGGCCAGCAGGGCAACCCGGTGCGCAAGGAGTACGACCGCCCCGACAACCCGATGAACCCCACCCCGCCGCAGCTGCACGGGGAGGTCTACCCCTACGTCTTCACCACCAGCCGGCTCACCGAGCACCACACCGCGGGCGGGATGAGCCGCTACGTGGCCAGGCTGGCCGAGCTGCAGCCGGAGATGTTCATCGAGGTCTCGCCGACGCTCGCCGAGCAGCGCGGCCTGGAGAACGGCGGGTGGGCCACGATCATCACGGCGCGCTCCGCGATCGAGGCGCGGGTGCTGGTCACCGAGCGGCTGGTGCCGCTGCGCGTGGACGGCCGCGAGGTGCACCAGGTCTGGCTGCCCTACCACTGGGGTCAGGGCGGCATCGTCACCGGCGACTCCGCCAACGACCTGTTCGGCATCAGCCTGGACCCCAACGTGCTCATCCAGGAGTCCAAGGTGGGCACCTGTGACGTGATCGCCGGGAGGCGACCGACGGGTCCGGCGCTGCGCAGCCTGGTGATGGACCACCAGCACCGTGCCGGGGTGGACCTCGACCCGGGCAGCCCGATCGTGACCACCGGGCCGGCCTCCGAGGTCAGCCAGCACCGCGACCCGGTCGAGCGGTGGGGACCAGACGACGACAGCAGCGACGGGAAGACGCCATGACGAGCCTGTTCAACGAGTTCGACCTGTGGGGTCCGCTGGACCCCGCGGCCGACGCCGGCTACGGCGAGGACAAGCCGAAGCGCAAGGGGTTCTTCACCGACACCAGCATCTGCATCGGCTGCAAGGCCTGCGAGGTGGCGTGCAAGGAGTGGAACGACGTCCCCGCCGACCACTTCGACATGACGGCGACGTCCTACGACAACTCCCACTCGCTGAACTCCAACCAGTGGCGCCACGTCGCCTTCATCGAGCAGCCGCGCCAGCGCCAGCCGACCGTCGACCTCGGGATGCCGACGCGGCGCCCGGCCGAGGACGACATCCTCGGGGGGATGCTGGCCGACGGCGCCGAGGAGGCCGCGCAGGACGGCGTGCCGGACTTCCGCTGGCTGATGTCCTCCGACGTGTGCAAGCACTGCACCCATGCCGCCTGCCTCGACGTGTGCCCGACCGGCTCGCTGTTCCGCTCGGAGTTCGGCACCGTCGTGGTGCAGGACGACATCTGCAACGGCTGCGGCTACTGCGTCCCGGCGTGCCCGTACGGCGTGATCGAGCGGCGCCGTGGCCCCGAGGGCGCCAAGAACGTCGGCATCGCCCAGAAGTGCACGCTGTGCTACGACCGGCTCGGCGCCGGGCAGCAGCCCGCCTGCTCCCAGGCCTGCCCGACCCAGTCGATCCAGTTCGGTGACGTCGAGGAGCTGCGCGAGCGCGCCGAGCAGCGCGTCGCGCGCCTGCACGAGGCCGGGGTGATGGACGCCCGGCTCTACGGCAACGACCCCCACGACGGCGTGGGCGGCACCGGCGCCTTCTTCCTCCTGCTCGACGAGCCGGAGGTCTACGGCTTCCCGCCGGACCCCGTCGTCACCACCCGCGACCTGCCCCGGATGTTCCGCCGGGCCGGGGCCGCCGCCGGCGCGCTGCTGGCCGGCGCGGCGCTCGCGTTCGTGGGGAGGAGCCGATGAGCGACACGCTGCGCCAGGTGGAGGACCGCTCCGGCGCGGGCGGCAACGGCCGTGGTGGTGGCCGGGGCGACGGGCGTGGCGGACGCGGACGCGGCGGCGGACGACGCCGCCGCGGCGGCGAGCGCTCGATGGTGCCGGCGGCGGAGTTCACCTCCTACTACGGGCGCCCGATCGTCAAGCCGTCGCCGTGGGAGGTCGACATCCCGGCCTACCTCTTCGCCGGCGGGCTGGCGGCCGGTTCCTCGCTGCTGTCGGCCGGCGCCGACCTGACCGGGCGACCGGGCCTGCGACGGGTCGGGCGGCTGGGGGCGATCGGCGCGCTGTCGTTCTCGATGGTCGCGCTGGTCCACGACCTGGGCCGCCCCTCGCGGTTCCTCCACATGCTGCGCGTCGCCAAGCTGACCTCGCCGATGTCGGTCGGCACCTGGATCCTCTCCGCCTACGGCCCGTTCGCCGGGGCCGCGGCCGCCGCCGAGGTGGTCTCGATGCTCCCTGACGACGTACGCCTCCGGGGGCCGCTGCGTCTCGTGGAGGCGGTCGGTCGCCCGGCCGGTCTGGTGGCCGCGGTGTTCGCGCCGCCGGTCGCGAGCTACACCGCCGTGCTGCTCTCCGACACCGCGACCCCGTCGTGGCACGAGGCGTACCGCGAGCTGCCGTTCGTCTTCGTCGGGTCGGCCGCGGCCGCGGCGTCGGGGCTGGGGCTGATCGGTGCACCGACGCACGAGACGGGGCCCGCGCGCCGCCTGGCGGTCGGGGGCGCGCTGCTCGAGCTCGCCGCGGAACGCCGCATGGAGCGCTCGATGGGCGTCACCGCGGAGCCGCTGCACGAGGGCAAGGCGGGCCGGCTGATGCGCGCCGCGCGCGCCCTGACGGTGGCCGGCGCGGTGGGCGCCGCGCTGCCGGTGCGCAGCCGCGCGGTCTCCGTGCTGTCCGGGGCGGCGCTGATGGCCGGCTCGGCGTGCATCAGGCTCGGGGTGTTCGAGGCCGGTCAGGCCTCCGCGCGCGACCCGAAGTACACCGTCGTCTCGCAGCGCCAGCGCATGGAGCGTGAGGGGCCGGCGCGACACCGTCCCGAGGACCCCGAGGGGCCGGTCGCCGCGTCCTGAGCGGCGGGGCGGGCCTCAGATCCGCGTGCTGACCCGGTGCTCCAGCTGGGGCGCGGAGGAATGCAGCTGCCCGCGGCTCCACAGCACGAAGATCACCAGCCCGGCGACCACGGCACCGAGGGTGTTCAGGGTCAGGTCGCCCAAGGTGTCGGTGTAGGCGAAGCGGCGCTCGGTGGACTTGCTGAGGAACGTGGCGTACTCGGCGAGCTCCCACACGATGCCGGCCGTGGCCCCGAAGGCCAGGGAGCGCTCCAGGATCCGCCCGAGCGTCGCGCCGCGGTGGAGGGTCAGCAGGATCGCCGCCGCGGTCAGCAGGCCGGTGTTCATGAAGTGCATCCAGTCGTCGAACCAGGAGATCGAGTCGTAGAGGTCCATCCGGTTGCCGAGGGTGTCGGTGAAGCAGGTCACGGTGACCAGCAGGTCGGCCAGCCACGGGAACGACGCGCGGTCGCGCCACCAGACGTACCAGATGAACGGCACGAGGAAGGCCGCCAGCGGGTAGCCGATCGCGCGGGCGTGGGCGCCCTTGTCCTGCATGTTGCCCAGGTCCGGTGAGGTGACGGCGAGGAACATCAGCAGCAGCAGGGCCGCCTTGGCGAGGACGTCGAGGGTGCGGACCGCCTCGGGAACCGGGTGGCGTACCGCCATCACATCACTCACCCGGAGCACCATACCGGCGGGTGAGGGATGGCCCGGCATCCTCCCGGCGCGCCACTAGTTCGTGACGACCGGGGCGGCGCGCAGGTAGCTCTCGTCGGTGACCTGCTCGACCAGGAACGTCGCCAGGTCCGCCCGGGTCATCGACCAGCGCACGGAGTCCAGGCCCAGGTAGCCCGAGCGGATGGTCCCGCGCGAGGGCCGGTCGGTGGTGCGGACCACGCGGGCCAGGGTCCACTCCAGGGACGAGCCGCTGACCACCTCGGTCATCGCGGCGAGGTCGGCCTGGGCGCTGCGCGAGCGCAGCCGGGCCAGGTGCGGCAGCAGCAGCGCGCGCCCGGTCGGCTCGTCGCGCCACCAGCGCACGGCCGCGCTGCCGAGGCCGACGTACCGCGCGACGCCGCAGGCGGTCATCGCCGCCACGACGCGCTCGGTCACCTCGGCCAGCGACGGCGCCTGCGGGTCCTCGGGCGGGGCCAGCACGCTGATGACCGCATCGGCGCCGACCAGGCCGCCCCGGAGCGCCGCCTCGTCGTGCGGGTCCAGCGGCACCGGCCGGTGGGCCTCCGCGCGCAGCCGGGCCACGACCAGGGTGCCGAGGGGGCTCTCCGCCCCCAGCACCGCCACCTGCATCGACATCGGACCTCCCGGCGAGATGGTCTCAGCCCGTGGTCAGCATGACCACCAGGACCCAGATGGCGAACGCCGCGGCGAGCACGGCCGCGACGCCGCACCAGGTGAGGAGCACGACCGGGAACCAGGCGGGGGAGGTCGCACGGATCTCGGCCCACGCGCTGCGGGTGCGCAGGCGGGCCAGGTCGAGCAGCGCGAGCACGATGTCGCGCACCACGTGGGCCGCTGCGGCGAGGGCCGCCGTTCGCGTCGGGCCGGCCGGGGTGGGGGAGGAGGGGGAGGTGGGCTGCTGAGGGGCGGGTGCGGTGCCGGTCGGGCCGGGCACCGTCTCGCTGACCGGGATGGTCGTCATGTGGTGTGTCGTACTCCTTCGTCTGCCTGAGACGACGAAGCAGGGGTCCTGTCGGTTGCGGGGTGGAGGTGTGAGTCGGGTCTCACCGGACGGGGTCGCGGGGCTCCTCGAGGGGTGCCCCGGCGGGTGGATCGAGAGAGGGGTCGGGGGGTGTCTCGTGGGGTGCGTCGGGGTGCTCCACGATGCTGCGCGCCACCTCGAGCAGGCGCGCGACCTCGGGCATGCCCAGGGAGTAGAGGACCTCGTTGCCGTGGCGGTGGGAGACCACCAGGGCGTGGCGGCGCAGCACGGCCAGCTGCTGGGAGAGGTTGCTCGGGCCGATGTCGATCTGCTCGAGCAGCTCGTGCACCGCGTGGTCGCGCGTCGAGAGCAGCTCGAGGATCCGGATCCGGGCCGGGTGGCCGAGAGTCTTGAAGAACTCGGCCTTGCGTCGGTGGAGAGGCGCGTCCATCTGGCACCCTCCTCGGGTCGGGATGCGTACCCCCTCGCCCATTGCGGCGCCGGAGGTGCAATCATGTCGACTTGAAAGATTGTTCAAGTGTGGCTGCAGGCCGCACGATACACACAGAACTCGGCAGGGCCGGCGGGCGGAAGGGTTCCGCTGGTGCTCCGGAGAGGACAGCTCACATGGCTGATGTGCAGTCGGTGCTCGATGCTGCAGGCCTTACCAACCCGCGCGTGCGGGAGTATGTGGAGTACTGGGCCGAGCTCACGGGCGCAGCGCGGGTCGAGGTGGTCAGCTCCGCCGACGACGCTCGCCTGGTCCAGGAGGCTCTGGACGCCGGGGAGCTGCTGCCCGCCGGTGAGGGTCGCTACTACTCCCGCAGCTACCACAAGGACACCGCCCGCTCCGAGGAGCGGACGATCGTCGCGACGAGCAACCCCGCGGACAAGGGCGTCTACAACAACTGGCGTCCGGCCTCGGAGATGAAGCCGATGCTCGAGGACCGCATGCGCGGTGCCTCCGCGGGCAAGACGATGTACGTCATCCCCTACCTGATGGCGCCTCCCGGCAACGCCCTCGGCCCTTGGGCCACCGGCGTCGAGCTGACCGACACCCGCACCGTCGTGCTGCACATGATGCGCATGGCTCGCGTGGGTGTCGAGCACATCAACGACCTCGAGGACCCCAACAGCTTCGTGCGCGCGGTCCACGTGACCGGCGACCTGGAGAACCTCGGCCAGGGCACGCCCGACGACCAGCGCTACTTCGTGACCGTCGCCGACGAGCGCACGATCCTGCACTTCGGCTCGTCGTACGGCGGCAACGCGCTGCTCGGCAAGATCGCCCACGGCCTGCGCCAGGCGGCGTACGACGGCTGGGCGTCGAAGAAGTTCCTCGCCGAGCAGTACATGCTCATCGGGATCCACGACAAGGAGACCGGCAAGGACTACCACATCTGTGGTGGCTTCCCGAGCGCCTCCGGCAAGACCAACCTCGCGATGATGCTGGCCCCGGACGCCCTCGGCGACCGCTACCACGTGTCGTTCTACGGCGACGACATCGCCTGGCTGTGGGTCGACGAGACCACCGGCAAGCTCTACGGCATGAACCCCGAGTACGGCGTCTTCGGCGTGGCCAAGGACACCAACGAGGGCACCAACCCCACCGCTCTGCAGTCCCTCGGCGAGGGCACCGGCGTGATCTTCACGAACGTGGCCTACAACGAGAAGACCCAGGAGGTCTGGTGGGAGGGTCGCACCAAGAACCCGCCGGCCGACGTCGATGGCTGGCTGGACTGGAAGGGCGACCGGATCGCCGACCGCGAGCCCGGCGACACGAGCCCGTGGGCGCACCCGAACAGCCGCTTCACCACCACCCTGGACAACGTCCCGAACATCGCGGCGGACTACAACGCTGCCGCCGGTGTGCCGATCGACGCGATCATCTTCGGTGGCCGCACCCGTGACCGCGAGCCGCTGGTCCGCGCGATCACCGACCTCGCCGAGGGTGTGTACGACGGCCTGACCCTGGGCGCGGAGGCGACCTTCGCCGCCGAGGGCGTCGAGGGCCAGCTGCGCTACGACCCCATGTCGAACCGCCCGTTCATGGCGTACGGCGAGGGCGACTACGCCCAGCACTACCTCAACGTGGTCGGTGCGGCGAAGGAGCAGCCGATCTTCGCCCACGTCAACTGGTTCCAGCGCGACCCGGAGGACGGCCACTTCCTGTGGCCCGGATACCGGGACAACCTGCGCCCGCTGCTGTGGCTGCTGCAGCTCAAGAACGGCGAGGTGCAGGGTCGCCAGACCCCCGTCGGCATCATCCCGACCAAGGAGGAGCTCGAGCTCTCCGGCGTCGAGATCTCCGAGAAGGACCTGGAGACCATCCTGTCGATCGACAACGCCCGCTGGCGCCAGGAGATCGGCTTCCGCGAGGAGCACCTCAAGCAGTTCGAGAACCTGCCCGAGGAGATCTGGGTGGCCCACCGTCGCGTGGCCGCCGCGCTCGAGGCCGAGGCCGACCAGGCCTGATCGCCTCTCAGCACCCGCCCGAAGCCCCTGGAACCTCGGTTCCGGGGGCTTCGGGCGTCTCGGGCCGGTTCGGGCCGGTTCGGGGCGCCGGTTGCCGTTGCTGTCGGTGCCCGGTCCGACGGGGCTCAGGGCCGGGGCACCGCGGCCATCGCGGAGCGCCCCAGCCAGGCGGGCAGCTCGCGGCCGGCGGCGCCGACCGCCTCGAGCGAGGTCCGCGGGTCGGCGAGCAGGTCGGCCCACTCCCGGTCCCCACGCCACACCTCGGTCAGGCCGCGCAGGGTGGTGCGCAGCCACACCGAGGTCTCGAAGCCCGGGTCGTGGTCGCAGACGTCCACCTCGTTGCCGCGCACGCACATCCACCAGCGCGCCTGGCGCGCCCCGACGTCGGTGAAGTGGAACGCGACCACCGTCCGCTCGCGGGGCCAGGCGCCGACCGGCACGGTGCGGCGCATGTCCCACATCAGCAGGTGCGGGTCGAGGTCGGCGACGCCCAGCTCGCCGATCCAGCGCACGCCCCACCGGCCCAGCGCCTCGACCACCTCGGACAGCTCACGACCGCTCTCCGTCAGCCGGTAGCCCACGCCGCCGCGCTCCTCGCGGCGCTCGAGGACCCCGGCACGTTCGAGGGTGCGCAGCCGCTTGGCAAGCAGCGCGGGGGACATCCGCGGCACGCCGCGCCGGATCTCGTTGAACCGGCTGCTCCCCGAGAGCAGCTCGCGCACGATCAGCAGCGTCCAGCGCTCGTCGAGGATCTCCATCGCCTTGGCCACCGGGCAGAACTGGCCGTACGTCGACATCGGGCTTCCTCTCATCCGCCCTCCAGTACACGCCCGTGCGGGCGGCTGCGCCAGAGCGAGGGCGCTTCAGATCCGGAACCACCCGCGGTACAGAGACGGCACTATCCCGGCCGGCCGGTCGCGGCGCAGCGTGGAGGTGTCGTGTTCCCGAGCAGAGAGGCACCGCCATGACCACCGAGACCACCCGCGGCCCGGGCCCCGCCGACCCCGGCGACGCTGCGGTGAAGGAGAAGCATCGCGTGATGTGGGCCAGCGGGGACTACCCCCGCCTGGTCACCGACCTGATCACCGACCTCGGCCCGGCGCTGGTCGCGGCCGCGGGCCTCGGCCCGGGTGACCGGGTCCTCGACGTCGCGGCCGGCACCGGCAACGCCTCGCTGCCGGCGGCCCGTGCGGGGGCGGAGGTGACCGCCAGCGACCTGACCCCCGAGCTGCTGGAGGCCGGGCGGCGCGTGGCGGAGGCGGAAGGGCTCGCGCTCACGTGGGACACCGCCGACGCCGAGCGGCTGCCCTACGACGACGAGTCCTTCGACGCCGTCATCTCCTGCGTCGGGCACATGTTCGCCCCGCGCCACGAGGCGACGGCCCGCGAGCTGGTGCGGGTGTGTCGCCGCGACGGCACCATCGCGCTGTTGTCGTGGACCCCGCAGGGGTTCATCGGGCAGGTCTTCGCCACGATGCGGCCCTACGCCCCGCCTCCGCCGCCCGGCGCCCAGCCGCCGCCGCTGTGGGGCGAGGAGGGGCACCTCGCCGAGATGCTGGGCGCGGACGTCGCCGACGTGCGCTCCACGCGACGGACGGTCGCGGTCGACCACTTCGCCGACGGGGCCCAGTGGCGCGACTACTTCAAGGCCGTCTACGGCCCGACGATCGCGGCGTACCGCCACCTGGCCGACGACGAGGTCCGCACCGCGGAGCTCGACGGCGCGCTCGCCGAGCTGCCGCACCGCTTCGGCGTCGACCCGGGCCCGATGCACTGGGAGTACCTGCTCACCACCGCCCGGCGCACCTGAGCCGGGCGTTCAGCCGGCCACGGGCCGCCCGGCCCCCACCGGGTCGCCCGTGAGCAGGCAGGCGACCGGGTGGTCGGTGCCCGCACGGCGTACGAGCGCCGGCGTCTCGGTCCGGCAGCGGTCCTCGGCCAGCCAGCACCGCGGCGCGAAGGAGCACCCGGTGGGTCGGTCGATCGGGCTGGGCGGCTCGCCCTGGAGCCGGATCCGCGCACTGCTGTCGCGCTGCGCCGGGTCGGAGACCGGGATGGCCGAGACGAGGGCCTGGGTGTAGGGGTGCTGCGGCGCGCCCAGCACCTCCTCGACGGTGCCCTCCTCGACGATCCGGCCGAGGTACATGACCCCGATCCGGTCCGCGAGGTTCGCCACCACGCCGAGGTCGTGGGAGATGAACAGGTAGGCCAGCCCGCGGCGGCGCTGGAGGTCGCGGAGCACGTTGATGACCTGCGCCTGCACCGACGCGTCGAGGGCGGCCACCGGTTCGTCCAGCACGAGCAGGTCCGGGCCGAGGGCCAGGGACCGGGCGATGACGACGCGCTGGCGCTGCCCGCCGGACAGCTCGTGGGGCCGGCGCTTGAGCAGCTCGGGGCCGAGCCCGACCTCTGCCAGCAGCCCGGCGACCAGGTCCCGGTCGTGGGGGCGGCGCTGCACCCGCAGCGGCTCCGAGACCAGGGCGGCGACGGTGTGGGAAGGGTCGAGGGAGGAGAAGGGGTCCTGGAAGACCAGCTGGAAGCCGGGGCGAAGCGGGCGCAGCTCGCGGCGGGAGAGGTGGGTGACGTCGGTGCCGAGCACCTCGACCAGGCCGTCGGTGGGCTCGTGCAGCCGGGTGACGCACCGCGCCACCGAGGACTTGCCGCACCCGGACTCCCCGACCAGGGCGTAGGTCTCGCCCCGGGAGATCGTGAAGGACACCTCGTCGACCGCGTGGAGCGTCGTACGCCGCCGGCCCAGGGAGACGGGGAAGGTCTTGCGCAGCCGCTCGACGCGCAGCACCGGGTCGCTCGCGGGCGCCTGGTCGACCCCGCGCGGGGGACTGTCCGGGAGGCTGGTCATCGCAGTGCTCCTTCCGGTGCGGGGACGTGGCAGGCGGTGCGGTGATCCGGTCCGCGCAGCTCCAGCAGGGGGGCGTCGGTGACGCAGAGGTCACCGGCCAGCGGGCAGCGCGGGTGGAAGGCGCACCCGGGCGGTCGACCCGTCGGCAGTGGCGGCTGCCCCGCGATGGCGGGCAGCGCGGCGCCGCGGGCGGCGAGGTGGGGCCGGCTGGCCAGCAGGCCGCGGGTGTAGGGGTGCTGCGGGTCCGAGAACAGCTCTCCCACCGGCCCGACCTCGACGACGCTCCCGGCGTACATCACCGCGACCCGGTCGGCGATCTCGGCGACCAGGCCGAGGTCGTGGGTGATGAGCACGACGGCGGTGCCGAGCTCGTCGCGTGCGGTGCGCAGCAGGTCGAGGACCTGGGCCTGGATGGTGACGTCGAGGGCGGTGGTGGGCTCGTCGGCGATGACCAGCCGCGGCCGGTTGGCGAGCGCGACCGCGATCATCGCGCGCTGCTTCATCCCGCCGGAGAACTCGTGCGGGTACTGCCGCGACCGCCGGGCCGGGTCCGGCACGCCGACGGCCGCGAGGGCCTCCACCGCACGCTCCCGGGCCGCGCGCCGAGACAGTCGCGGGTCGTGCAGGCGCAGCGTCTCCACGATGTGGTCGCCCACGCGCATCAGCGGGTCGAGGGCCTGCGAGGGGTCCTGATAGACCATCCCGATCTCCCCGCCCCGCACCTCGCGCAGCCGGGGCTCGGACGCCGCGAGCAGGTCCTCACCGTCCCAGCCGACCCGTCCGCCGCTCGCGCGGACCCCGGACGGCAGCAGGCCGAGCACCGACCGCATCGTCAGGCTCTTGCCGGAGCCGGACTCGCCGACCAGCCCCACGACCTCGCCCGGCGCGACCGCGAGGTCCACGCCGTCGACGAGGCGTGCCGGCGCGTCCGCGGCACCGGCCTCCAGACGCAGACCGGTGATCTCGAGCAGGGGATCGGGGCTGGTCATCGGGACTCCGTCCTGACGTCGAGCGCGTCGCGCAGGCCGTCTCCGAGCAGGTTGGTGAGCGCGACGGTGAGGGTCAGCGCCGCGCCGGGGAACGCCACCAACCACCACGCCGTCTCCAGGTAGGCCCGGCCGTCGTTGAGCATGCTTCCCCACGACGCGGTCGGCGGCCGGACCCCGAGCCCGAGGAAGCTGAGGGCGCCCTCGATGACGACCAGGGTGCCGACGGTCAGCGTCCACACGACCAGGTTGGGCGCCATCACGGTGCGCAGGACGTGGCTGCGCAGGATGTGGGTGTCGCTGGCCCCCATCCCGATCGCTGCGTGGACGTAGTCCTCCCCGCGCAGCGAGGCGGTGGCCGCCCGGGTGATCGCGGTCGGGGTCACCCACGCCGCGACGGCGAGCAGGACCACCAGCACGCTCAGGTCGGAGCCGACCACGGCGACCGTGGCGATCGCCAGGACCAGGAACGGGAAGGCGAGCCAGACGTTCGCGGCCTCGGTCACGACCCGGTCGACCCAGCCGCCGCGGTAGCCCGCCACGAGCCCGAGCAGGATCCCCAGCACGCTCGCAGCCGTGGCCGCGACGAACCCGACCAGCAGCGAGACCCGGCCGCCGTGCAGCGTGCGGGCGGCGATGTCGCGCCCGAGGTGGTCGGTGCCGAGCAGGTGCTCGCTGGAGCCCCCGTCCATCCAGGCAGGGGGGACCAGACGCTGGGAGAGCGTCTGGGTGTTGGGGCCGTGGTCGGTGACCAGGCCCGGGAAGCTCACCAGGACCAGCAGGGCCAGCAGGCCCAGGAGCCCGACCGCCACGGCCGGCTGACGCAACAGGCGGCTCACGCCTCCCTCCTCATCCGGGGGTCGAGACGGTGCAGCAGCAGGTCGCCGGCTGCGCTGATGAGCACGACGAGCACCGCGATCACGAAGACCGTGGCCTGCACGACCGGGTAGTCGCGCCGGAAGATCGAGTCGACCAGCTGGCGCCCGACCCCGTCGTAGGCGAAGAGCGACTCCACGATCACCGCGCCCGAGATCAGGTGCGCGACCTCGATGGTGACGAAGGCGGTCAGCGGCACCAGCGCGTTGCGCAGGGCGTGGTTCCACAGCACCCGTCGGCGCGTCGCCCCGCGTGCCAGGGCGGCCCCGGTGAACTCCTGGCCCAGCGCCTGCAGCACGCCGGAGCGGGTCAGGCGCACGATGCGCGCGATGGTGATGGCGGCCAGCGTCGCCACCGGGAGCACCAGGTGGACGGGCGTGCCGGAGCCGTAGGTCGGCAGCCAGCCCAGGTGCAGCCCGAGGACGAGCAGCAGCAGGATGCCGAGCAGGAAGCTCGGGACGGCCTGGAGCAGCGCCGCGAGCAGCGACAGCAGCCGCCCGGTCGTCCGCCGGTGCCGGGCGGCGGCGAGCACGCCGAGCGGTACGCCGATGAGCGTGGAGACCACGATCGTGATGGCGGCCAGCAGCAGCGTCGCCGGCATCCGGTCGAGCACCATGCCCAGGGCGGGCTGGTCGGTGAGCAGCGAGGAGCCGAAGTCGAGGCGGGCGGTGTCGGCGAGGAACTGGGCGTACTGCGTGAGCAACGGCTGGTCCAGCCCCAGCGACACCCGTACCTGCTCGACCTGCGCGTCGGTGGCGCCCGCGCCCGCGACGACCGCGGCCGGGTCGCCGGAGAGGCGCAGCAGGAAGAACAGGATGGTGAGGATCCCGAGGGTGACCACCAGCAGACGCAGGACCCAGACCAGGGCCGAGCGCAGGACGCCCCCGGCGGCGGTGGGGCCCCGGGTCCCCACCGCCTCCGGCGTGGCGAGGTCGCTCATGCGGAGCGGACGACCTTCTGCAGGTTGATCAGGGACTCCCCGCCGAGCAGCAGGTCGACGTCGCGGGCGTGGACGTAGGCGAGCTTGGGCCAGCCGAGGAACAGGACGCCCGCCTCCTCGTTGAGCAGGCCCGCCATCTCCTTGATGGCCGCGGCACGCTTGTCGTCGTCGAGCTCGACGGTGGCCTCCTGGTAGAGCTCGGCGTACCGCGGGTTCTCGAAGTGCAGCTGGGTGCCGGGCTGCTGGGGCCCGAAGCGGGTGACGCTCAGGATGTCCTGGAGGTCGAAGTAGTCGGTCTGCCAGTAGACGAGCGGGAACTCGCTCTTGCTGAGCAGGGTGCCGAGGAACGCCGAGAGGTCCTGCAGCTCCACGCGGCTCTTCACCCCGATCGCCTCGAGGTAGCCGACCACGATCTCGGCCTGGGCCTTGAAGAACGCGGTGGTGACGATCGGCAGCTCCAGGTCGGTGACCCCGGCCTCGGCCAGCAGCTCCTTGGCGCCGTCGGGGTCGTAGGGGAACCCCTCGAGGCTGTCGTCGTAGCCGAGGTAGCCAGGCTGGAGGAGCTGCCCGGTGCTGACCTCGCCGTAGCCGCCGAGGCCGACCTCCACGAACTCCTCGTGGTTGATCGCCATGTTGAGCGCCCGGCGCACCCGCGGGTCGGCCAGGGCGGGCTCCGCGTCGGGGATCAGCGAGCAGATCGCGCAGGAGCCGGCGCTGGGGGTCTCCAGGTCGAGGGTCCCCTGGAGCTGGGCGACCTGGTCGGGGGCGAGGCCGAAGGCGGTGTCGACCTCGCCGGCGCGGACCGCGATGGCCAGGGAGCTGGGGTCGCTGATGGCGACCAGCGTCGCGGTCGCGATGCTCTCCGAGGGCTGCCAGGCGTCGGCGTAGCGCTCGAGCCTGACCTCCTGGTCCGGCTTGTAGCCGACCACCTTGAAGGGCCCGGTGCCGGAGATGGTCTCGACCGTGACCTCCTTGCCGATCGTGGCGGGGTCGACGATGTCGATCATCGTGAGGCGGTTGAGCAGGATCGGGTCGGGTGCGGAGGTGATCACCCGCACCGTCCGCGCGTCGACGACCTCGACCTTGCTGATCGGGCCGAGGCGGCCCACGAGCAGCGAGTACGCCGGGTCGCCGGACAGGATCCGCTCGACGTTCGCCTTGACCGCCTGGGCGTCGAACGCCGCGCCGCTGTGGAAGGTGACGCCCTCGCGCAGCGTGAGCTCCAAGGTGGTCTCGTCGACGCGCGTCCAGTCGGTGGCCAGGGAGGCGACGATCCGGCCGTCCCCGTCGAAGTCGACGAGGGAGTCGAAGACGTTGATGGCGTAGGTGCGCCCGACGTTGGAGGTCGCGGCGTGGGGGTCGATGGCGCTGGTGATCGCCGTCGAGCCCAGGGTGATCGCGGCTGCCGAGAGGGCGGCCCCGCCACCGGATCCCGAGCCGCCGTCGTCGTCGGTGCCACAGCTGGCCAGGGTCCAGGCGGCCACGGCGCCGAGGCCGAGACCCATGAGCCCCCGGCGCGTCAGGGTGGGAGTGAAGTCAGGCATGTGGGGGGTCCCCTCGACGGTCCTGTGAACGCGTTCCGGAGAGTGGAACGTGATCGTATGTCATATAGGATCGTAGGACATGGATCACGCCGGCGGGTCCGCTGTCCGCAGCCGACGCCCGTCGGCCTGGCCCCGTCGCGGGGCCTGCGTCACCTAGGGTCCGCTCGCGACCGCACGCCGCTGGACCCTCGTCGTCGTGCTCGGCCTGGCCGGGCAGCTCGCGTGGACGGTCGAGAATGTACCTCAACGTCTTCGTGCACGAGACGATCACCGACGACCCGACGGTGATCGCGGTCCTGGTGGCGGCCAGCGCGGTCACCGCGACCCTCGCGACGCTGTTGGTCGGCGCGACCGCACGCCGGCGGACCGGGCCGGGCAGGTGCAGGGCCTGCGGATGGTCTTCGCGGTGCTGGTGCCGATGGTGCCGCTGCACCTCGCGGTGCGGCGCTCGGCCCGGGTTCCGGGCACCGGGGTGGGAGAGCACCAGCACCACGAACCCGAACCCGACGACGAGCACCGACGAGGAGGTGGGCGCGTGAGCCCGCTGCTGACCAGGTGGGGCCGCGAGCTCGACCGCGAGCACCCGTTGCCCGAGCATCCGCGCCCCCAGCTGGTGCGCCCGCGCTGGCACAACCTCAACGGCCGCTGGTCGCACGCGATCGTGCCGACCCCGCTCGCGGGGCCGGTCCCGGAGGCGTGGGACGGCGAGATCGTGGTGCCGTTCTCGCCCGAGGCGCCGCTCTCCGGGGCGCGCCGGGGCCCGAGGCTCGAGGAGACGCTCTGGTACGAGCGCGTGGTCAGCGTCCCGGAGCCGCTGCGCCCGGGGGCGGGGGAGCGGGTGCTGCTCCACCTCGGTGCGGTCGACCAGGAGTGCCGGGTGCTCGCCGGAGCGCCGGGCGCCGGGCCGGTCGAGGTGGGCGCCCACGTCGGCGGCTACCTGCCGTTCAGCTGCGACGTCACCGACGCGGTGGGCGAGGACGGCTCGCTGCGGGTGCTGGTCGCGGTGCGCGATCGCACCGAGGCGGTGCCGCTGACGCGGGGCAAGCAGCGGACCCGTCGCGGCGGGATCTGGTACACCCCGTTCTCCGGCATCTGGCAGACCGTCTGGCTCGAGACCGTGCCCGCCGACCACGTCGCGCGCCTGGACCTGGTGCCGCACCTGGACCCGGCCGGCGCCCGGCTCGCGGTCACGGTGCACGGCGCCGGGCCGACACCGCGGGCACCGGTCGAGGTCGACCTGCTCGACGACGGCGAGCGGGTGGCGCGCGGCACGGGGCGGGCCGGCGAGACCCTGACGCTGCCGGTGCCCGGCGTACGGCTGTGGAGTCCGGAGGACCCGCACCTGTACGACGTGCGCGTGCGCCTCGGCGCCGGCCCGGACGCCGACGAGGTGTCCTCCTACGCCGGGATGCGCTCGGTGGGGGTCGGGCCCGGTCCCGACGGCCGGCCGCGGCTGCTGCTCAACGGCGCGCCGTACTTCCACGCGGGCGTGCTGGACCAGGGCTACTGGCCCGACGGGCTGTGCACGCCGCCCTCGGACGCGGCGATGCTCCACGACATCACCGAGATGAAGCGGCTCGGGTTCACGGTGCTGCGCAAGCACATCAAGATCGAGCCGATGCGCTGGTACGCCCACTGCGACCGGATCGGCATGCTGGTGTGGCAGGACGCGGTCAACGGGGGAGGCTCCTACCGCAGCCACGTCGTCACGGCCCCGGCCGTGGCGCCGTTCGTGCACTTCCGCGACACCGGCGAGCGCGCCCACGAGCGGTTCTCACGCGGCGACGCGGCCGGGCGGGCCGGGTTCGAGGCGGAGCTGCGGGCGATGGTCGAGCACCTGCGCAGCGTCCCCTCGATCGTGGCCTGGGTGCCGTTCAACGAGGGCTGGGGCCAGTTCGACGCCGTCCGGGTCGCCGCCGAGGTCCGCGCGCTCGACCCGACGCGGGTCGTCGACCACGCCAGCGGCTGGCACGACCAGGGCGCCGGGGACCTGCGCAGCCTGCACGTCTACTTCCGTCGCTTCCGCACCCCGCGCTCGGTGCGCCGGGGCCGCGAGCCGCGGGTGCTGGCGCTCACCGAGTACGGCGGGTACGCGCTCCCGGTCCCCGGCCACGTCTGGGGCGAGGGAAGCTTCGGCTACCGCAAGATGCGCACCCCCGACGACCTGCTCGCGGCCTTCGAGCGGCTGCACGACGAGCAGCTGCTCCCGGCCGTCCGCCAGGGGCTGGCCGCGATCGTCTACACCCAGGTCAGCGACGTCGAGGACGAGCTCAACGGGCTGACGACCTACGACCGCGAGGTGACCAAGCTGCCGGCCGAGCGGGTGCGTGCGGTGCTCGACCGGCTCCGCGCTGCTGCGGCCGCGGCGCGACCGTAGCCGCCCCCGCCGGCCGGGTGGCGGTGCCACCTGGCAGGACAACGGGCTCGTTCCCCCAGGCCGGGCATGCCGGTGGCCCCCGCCGGTGGCGGGGGCCGGTCTCGCCGGGCTCGGCGAACGGGCGGGGCTCGATCGGTGCTCAGTCGTCGGGTGGGTGCGCGGTGACCAGCCGGGTGGTGCCCTGGTCCTTCAGCAGGTGCAGCCCGTGGGGCGATCGCCAGAGGTACGTCGCTGCGTCGGTCTTGTCGTAGGTCCAGCTTGTGTGGGTCTTGGCCCGGTGATGTCGCCGGCACAAGGGTGCGAGGTTGCAGCTGCACGTGGGGCCGCCGGTCGATCCGCCGCCGTGCGGGACGACGTGGTCGAGGTCGCAGCGGCGAGCGGGACGCTCGCACCACGGGAAGGCGCACGTCGACTGGGCCAGACGGGTCTGCTCGGCCAGCCGGTCGGGGATCGCGTAGGCGTCGGTGTGGTGGTGCTCGCCGAGGTCGATGACCGGCTTGATGGTGACCTGGGTGTCGGGGTTGGTGCACCACTCGCGGACCTGCTCGACCGACACGCTTGAGCGCGACTCCTCGACGGTGCCGACGGCGGCGTCGGAGAGGTGGACGTGGATGACGACCTGGCGGGGCTTGACCACCGACGCGGCGCCCTCGCCGGCCTCGGTGCGGAGTTCGAAGGCGAGCTGGCGCCGGGCGAGCTCACCGGCGGCCATTGAGCGGCGTACGTCAAGGGACTCGGTCGATCCAAGAGCGGAGAGCTCCTCGGCGCCGTGGGAGATCGCGGTGTCGAGGTCAAGGGCGTCGGCGAGGTCGAGGACACCCTCGACGTGCACGACGCCGGCGTGGATGGCCTTGTCGGTGTGGACGTCGAACCGCCGGCCGTCGGCGGCCTCGCGGCGATCCTTCTCCGCACCCTCGGGGTCGAAGGTGCCCCGGGCGTGTTCGACCAGCCGCCCGATCGCCGCCCAGCCGACCTTCCCGACGACGCCTGCGAGCTGGCGGTCCACGAACTCGGCGCCGGCCAGCGGCAGCGTGGTGGTGAGCTGCGCGATGCGGCGGGCCTTCCAAGCGGGGACCTCGCCGGCGCGGACGCGCTTCCAGATCCGCGGCAGCCGGTGGGCCAACTCGAGGGCGTCACCGACGAGGCCTCGGGCGCCGTCGGTGGACATGCCGAGAGCTGCGCCGAGCTCCATCGGCGCGAACTCCGCGACCAGCGGCGTGCCCTCGCCGGCCAGCGGCACGGCGAGCTCACCGAACACCAGTCCGGTCGTCGGCGTTGCGTCGGCGACCGTCTCCTCCGGGTGCATCGCCGCCCACGCCAGAGCGGCCTGGAGGATCAGTACCTCGCCCCGCTGGACGGCTGCCCGCTGCTCCTGCGCGAACGCCAGCACGGCGGCTGGGGTGTCGCAGTCGGGGAGCTCGTGGTCGGCCATGCCTCATTCTACTCGAACGTACGTTCGATGACAAGGACTTTTCCGCCGGATCTCGACAGGCTCGACCGACGACCTGGTCAGGCGGGACCCGGTCAGCCGGTGTGGGCGCCCATCCACGCCTCGACGTCGTCGGCGGCGCGGGGGAGCGCGGCGGAGAGGTTCACCGGGCCGTCGGCGCCGACGAGGATGTCGTCCTCGATGCGGATGCCGATGCCCCGCAGCTCCTCGGGGACGAGCAGGTCGTCCTCCTGGAAGTACAGCCCCGGCTCGACGGTGAGGACCATGCCCTCGGCGAGGTCGCCCTTGGGGTAGACGTCGGTGCTCGCGGCGCCGCAGTCGTGGACGTCCATGCCGAGCATGTGGCTGGTGCCGTGCAGGGTCCAACGGGCGTAGACGCGGCTGTCGGGCGACAGCGCCTCCTCCGCGCTGACCGGCAGCAGGCCGAGGTCCTCCAGTCCGTGGGCCAGCACCGACATCGCGGCCTGGTGGGTGCCCTGGAACGGTGCGCCCGGGCGGACCGCCTCGATGCCGGCCTCCTGCGCGGCGAGCACGAGCTCGTAGAGGTCGCGCTGCAGCGGGGTGAAGCGGCCGGAGACCGGCAGGGTCCGGGTGACGTCGGCGGTGTAGAGGTTGTGGCCCTCCACGCCCATGTCCAGCAGCAGCAGGTCGCCGGGGACGACCGGGCCGTCGTTGTCGATCCAGTGCAGCGTGGTGGCGTGCCGCCCGCCGCCGACGATCGAGTCGTAGCCGATGTCGTTGCCCATGGTGCGGGCCCGGCGGAAGAAGGTGCCCTCGATCCAGCGCTCGCCGTACGTGAGGACCTGCGGCCACTCGCGCACGCAGTCCTCGAAGCCGAGCGTGGTCGCGTCGCAGGCGGCGCGCAGCTCCTCGACCTCCCAGGCGTCCTTGACCAGGCGCAGCTCGGAGACCACGCGCGCCAGGTCGGCGTCCAGGCTGGCGTCACCGGCCACCAGCCGGTCGACGCTCGCGTCGATGCCGCGGTGCACGCGCGTCTTGGGGGCGCCGCCGCGGGTCAGGTCGTCGGCCAGCCGGTCGACGTGGCGCACCTCGATGCCGAGGGAGGAGGACAGCTCGTGCACCGAGGGGCGGCGCCCGGCCCACAGCTCGCCGTACTGGCGGTCGCGGAAGAACTCGTCGGTCTCGCGCGAGGAGCGCGGACGGGCGTAGAGCACCGCCTCGTCGTCGTGCAGGACCAGCACGGCGTCGCTGGTCTGGTTGCCGGTGAGGTAGGCGTGCGCGGTGTCGGCGCGGAAGCGGTAGTCGGTGTCGTTGGCGCGCACCTTGTAGGTGCCGGCCGGCAGCACCAGGCGCTCGCCGGGGAACATCGCGGCCAGGCGCGCGCGCCGGGCCGCGGCCCACGGGGTGATCGGGTGCGGCGGCAGGTCCAGCTCACGGTCGCCCCAGCCGGTGCGCATGAAGGCGGCGTAGGCCGCCGGCACGGCGGGGTCGTGGGACTCAGTTGCAGGAGCGGTCTCAGGGGGCGTCTGCTCGGTCACGACATCGACTGTACGCCCGCGACCGGCGCTCTCCGGCGGTTGGCCGATAGGCTGCGCCCGTGCAGGGAGCCCGTCGAGACAGCGTCGCCTTCACGGTCGTCGTGGCCGTGCTCGTGGCCGTCGGCGCGCTCGCGATCCTCCTGCTCATCGCGCTGTCGGGTGCGCCCGGCACGCTGGCCGTGGCGACGGTCCTCGCGGCCCTTCCGGTCGTGCCGCTGGTGATGTGCTACCTGTGGCTGGACCGCTACGAGCCGGAGCCGCGCGGGCTCCTGGTCGCCGCGCTGCTGTGGGGCGGCTTCGTCGCCACCGCCGCGGCGATCCTGCTCTCCGGCGTCGGTGGCCTGGTCGTCGGCTTCAGCGAGGCCGAGAGCCTCGCCGTCCTGGCGCCGGTGACCGAGGAGGCCTGCAAGGGGCTCTTCCTGGTGCTGCTGCTGTGGTGGCGCCGCGCGGAGCTCGACGGCATCCTCGACGGCATCGTCTACGCCGGCATGGTCGGCATCGGCTTCGCCTTCACCGAGAACATCCTCTACCTCGCCGCGGCGTACAACGGCACCGACGGGCTCGGCCCCGGCGGCACCGAGGCGCTCACCGCCACCTTCGTCGTGCGCTGCCTGTTCAGCCCGTTCGCCCACCCCCTGTTCACGACGTTCGTCGGGATCGGGGTGGGCATCGCCGTCGGCGCCCGCAGCGGGGCCCTGCGGGTGGCGGCCCCGGTGGCCGGCTACGTGCTCGCGGTGCTGGCCCACGGTCTGTGGAACGCCTCCACGGTCTTCGGGATCGGCTCCTTCGCGCTGGTGTACGTCGTCCTCGGCGTCCCGGCGCTGCTCGGCCTCGGCGCCCTGGCGATCTGGGCACGCAGCTCCGAGCGCCGGATGCTCGCGGCCTCGCTGGGCGACGCCGCGCGGCGCGGCCTGATCCCGGCCACGGACATCGGCTGGGTCGTCGACCTCGGCGCCCGCCGCCGGGCCCGCGCGTACGCCCGTGCGCACGGCGGGGCCCGCGCCGAGCAGGCGATGCGCGACTACCAGCAGGCCGCGATCGAGCTCGGCTTCCTGCACCACCGTTACCTGCGCGGCACACCGCCGCCGGACTTCGCCGCGCGAGGTCAGCACTACGTTGCGAGAATCGGCGCCGTGCGCCCGTTCATCGCCTTTCCCGGACAGGTGGTACCGACCCGATGACCCCCTCCTCGCCCTCCCTCTGGCTCGACGAGAGCTCCTCCGAGGGCGTCCGCATGGTGACCGCGCTCGTGCGGCTGCGCGGTGCGCTCCAGGCGGCCGTCCTGCCCCTGGACCTCGACGGCGTCGAGGGTCCACGCGGCGTCCGGCGCGAGCTGGTCGACCAGCTCGAGGACTACGTCATCCCCCGGATGACGACGCTCGAGGCGCCGATGCTCGTCGTCGTGGGCGGCTCGACCGGCGCCGGCAAGTCGACGCTGGTCAACTCCCTGGTCGGGCGCCGGGTCACCGAGCCCGGCGTGCTGCGCCCGACCACCCGCTCGGCGGTGCTGGTCCACCACCCCGACGACGCGGAGTGGTTCGGACAGGACCGGCTGCTGCCCGACCTGCGCCGGGTCGACGCGCCCACCAACGACCACGGGGCGCTCCAGCTGGTCGCCGACGACAGCGTGCCCGCGGGCATCGCGATCATCGACGCCCCCGACGTGGACTCGGTGGAGAAGACCAACCGCGCGCTGGCCGCCCAGCTGCTCGCCGCCGCGGACATGTGGCTCTTCGTCACCTCCGCGGCGCGCTACGCCGACCAGGTGCCGTGGGAGCACCTCAAGCAGGCGGCCGCGCGCTCGATCGCCGTCGCCATCGTGCTCGACCGCACCGCCCCCGACGCGGTGCCCACCGTCTCGACCCACCTGGCCCGGATGCTCGCCTCCCGCGGCCTCAAGGACTCCCCGCTGTTCGTCGTCCACGAGGGCGAGGTCAGCGACGAGGGGCTGCTGCCGGCCGCCGACGTCGCCGACATCCGCGGCTGGCTGGACTCCCTCGCCCGCGACGCGGACGCCCGCGGCGGCGTGGTGCGCCAGACGATGGAGGGGACCGTGCGGGCGCTGACCCGCCAGCTGCACCCCGTGGCCGACGCGGTCGACCGGCAGGTCGCCGCCGTCGCGGAGCTGCGCGAGGGCGCGGCCGCGGCGTTCGACGCCTCCGCCGACGAGCTCGTCACCGCCGCCGGCGACGGGACGCTGCTGCGCGGCGACCTGCTCGCGCGCTGGGAGGAGTTCGTCGGCACCGGTGAGCTGCTGCGCACCCTGGAGGACAAGGTCGGCTGGCTGCGCGAGCGGCTGGTCTCGGCGGTCAAGGGCAAGCCCCAGCAGGCCGAGCGGGTCACCGTCGCCGTCGAGTCCGCGCTGGAGAGCCTCGTGCTGGCCCACGCCGAGCTCGCCGCCGGCCGGGCCGCGCAGGCCTGGGCCGCGCACCCGGCGGGGGAGGGGCTGCTCGCCGGCGAGGACGGCGCCCGACTCGCGCGCCCGTCGACCGAGCTGCGGCGCGCGTGCGAGCGCGCCGTACGCGACTGGCAGGCGGAGGTCACCGAGCTGATCCGCGCCGAGGGCGCCGACAAGCGCACCTCCGCCCGGTTCCTGGTCTACGGCGTGCAGGGGCTCTCGGTCGCCCTGATGGTGCTCAGCCTGGACAACGGCTCCACCGAGTCCGCGACCCTGGGTCGCCGGTTGCTGGAGGCGGTCTTCGGCGCCCCCGCCGTCGAGGAGCTCGAGCGCCGCTCGCGAGAGGCGCTGGCCCCGCGCCTGCGGGCGCTGCTGGAGGCCGAGGCACTGCGCTGGCAGGAGCACCTCGACTCCCTCGGCGTGGACCCCGACGCGGCCGAGCAGCTGCGCCAGGCCACGCGGCGCGTGGACGACGTCCGCTTCGGCCCCGCCACGCGTGGCACGGACGCCGGGGACTGACCCGTTGACGCGCCTGGTCAACCCCTAGGCTTTCACCGGGACCGTGCGTACGCCGGTCCTTCCACCCCGGGCCCCGCCCGAGCAGCAGGACAGAGTTGGAGAAGATGACGTCGTCGTTGGACGAGCCCCAGGACCGGGCTGAGGAGCGGGTCGCCGCAGCACTCGCGACCGGCTCGGGCACCGCTGCCAGGATCGCCGGCCTCGAGTCCGCCGCCACCGCCGCCGAGGGTCGCCTCGACCCGACGCTGGTGGCCGAGGCGCACGCCGCGGTCGACCACGCCGTCGAGCGCACCCGGCTCTCGGCGGACCACACCGTCGTCGCGATCGCGGGGGCGACCGGGTCCGGCAAGTCCTCGACGTTCAACGCGCTGACCGGCCTGGAGCTCTCCGCCGTCGGCGTCCGGCGCCCGACCACCTCCTGGGCCACCGCCTGCGTGTGGGGCAGCGACGGCGCGCGCGAGCTGCTGGCCTGGCTCGGCATCCCCGAGCGGCACCAGACCACCCGCGACTCCATGCTCGACACCCGCCGCGAGGACCACAGCCTCGACGGGGTCGTGCTGCTCGACCTGCCCGACCACGACTCCACCGAGGTCAGCCACCACCTCGAGGTGGACCGGCTGGTCTCGCACGCCGACCTGCTGGTGTGGGTCCTGGACCCGCAGAAGTACGCCGACGCGGCGATCCACGACCGCTACCTCGAGCCGCTGCGCACCCACGACGAGGTCATGCTCGTCGTCTTGAACCACATCGACTCCGTGCCCGAGGAGCGACGCGAGTCCCTGGTCGCCGACGTGCGCCGCCTGCTCGACGACGACGGCCTCCAGCGGGTCCCGGTCGTGCCGGTCAGCGCCCGCCAGGGCATCGGCATCGACGAGCTGCGCGCCGAGATCCGCCGCCGCGTCGAGGGCAAGCAGGCCACCCGCGCCCGCATCGAGGCCGACGTCGCCGCGATGGCCCAGCGCCTCGAGGCGGCCAGTGGCACGACCGAGCCCACGGCGCTGCCGCCGGCCCGGGTCGCGGCCTTCGAGGACGCCCTGGTCGAGGCCGCGGGCGTGCCCACGGTCGTGGACGCCGTCGAGCGCTCCACCCGGCTGCGCGCCGCCCGGGCGACCGGCTGGCCGGTCGTGTCCTGGGTCAGCCTGCTGCGCCCCGATCCGCTCAAGAAGCTCGGCCTCGACCTGGGAGAGGCCGGCCCCGCGCTCAGCGGCGAGCAGCCCGGCCAGCCCGCGACCGCGCCGGTGCAGCGCACCCGCGTCGACACCGAGGTCCGCGCCCTGGTCGACGTCGCCTCCGAGGGCATGTCGCACGCCTGGGCCGGCGCCGTACGCCGTCAGCCGGTCGCCAACATCCCGGTGCTCGCGGACCGTCTCGACGCCGCGCTCGCCGCCACCGACCTGGGCGCCGGCCGGCTGCCCGGCTGGGTCGGCGCCGTGCGGGTGCTGCAGTGGTTGCTGCTGCTCGGCGCCGTCGGCGGCGCGGTGTGGGGCATCCTCTCCGCGACCGGTGCCACCGGGGACGCGCCGGACCTCGCCGGCATCCCGGTGCCGTGGCTGGTGCTCGCGGCCGGGCTGCTGCTCGGCGTGCTGCTGGGGCTGGTCTGCCGCAGCCTGGTGGCCGGTGCCGCCCGCAAGCGCGCGGCCGAGGCCGAGGACCGGCTGCGCGGGGCCGTCTCGAGCGTCGCCCGCGAGCTCGTCGTCGGCCCGATCGAGACCGAGCAGCAGGCCTGCGTGCGCGTGCGCCGCGGGGTCCTCACGGCGCTCGGTCGGGACTGACCCGGGGCCGCGGGCCGTCCACAGGCCGGCGGCCGAACGCCTCGTCCCCAGGGCCGTGGGTCGCGGACCCTCGATGTCCGCGGTGCGCCCGAGCCTCGGTGGTGCAAGCCATCCACCGAGGCAAGGAGCCACCCCATGCACGACACCGTCATCACCCTTCGCGGCCGGCTCGGCGGCGACGTGACCCTCCGAGCCGCGGGCGAGGCCCAGGTCGCCTCGTTCCGGGTGGCCTGCACGCCGCGCCGCTACCAGCGCCGCAGCGACTCCTGGGTCGACGGGGACACCCAGTGGTACTCCGTCAACGCCTGGCGTGCGCTCGGCGACAACTGCGCCCGCTCGCTGCGCCGCGGGGACCCGGTCGTCGTCCACGGGCGCCTGGAGATCCGCACCTGGACCAACCAGGCCGGTGAGGAGGTGACCAGCCTCGAGGTCGAGGCGACCTCGGTCGGCCACGACCTCGCGCGCGGCACCACCCGGTTCGCCCGCACGCCGCGGTCCGCCGACCCCGAGGGCGCCGCGGGCGCGGAGCCGGACGACCTCGTGGGGAGGGGCCAGCAGGCCGCCGTCGAGGACCGCTCGCCGGCCGCCTAGGACGGGCCGCTCCGGCCCCGATCGGGGACCACCCCGGTCATGCGATCGGGCGCCGGAGCATCTAGGCTCGGGGACCATGGCCGAATATGTCTTCACCCTGCGCAACGTCCGCAAGGCACACGGCGACAAGGTCGTCCTCGACAACGTCACCCTCTCGTTCCTCCACGGCGCCAAGATCGGCGTCGTCGGCCCCAACGGCGCGGGCAAGTCGTCGCTGCTGAAGATCATGGCCGGCCTCGACCAGCCCAACAACGGCGACGCGATCAAGGACCCCGAGGCCACGGTCGGCATGCTCCAGCAGGAGCCGCCGCTGACCGAGGGCAAGACGGTCCTCGAGAACGTCGAGGAGGCCGTCGGGGAGATCAAGGCGAAGCTCGACCGCTACAACGCGATCTCCGAGGAGATGGCGAACCCCGACGCGGACTTCGACACGCTGCTCGCCGAGATGGGCGACCTGCAGACCGACCTCGACCACGCCAGCGCGTGGGACCTCGACAGCCGGCTCGACCAGGCGATGGACGCCCTGCGCTGCCCGCCGCCGGACACCCTCGTCGACAACCTCTCCGGTGGTGAGCGCCGCCGCGTGGCGCTGTGCAAGCTGCTGCTCCAGCAGCCCGACCTGCTGCTCCTCGACGAGCCCACCAACCACCTCGACGCCGAGTCCGTGCAGTGGCTCGAGGGGCACCTGAAGAGCTACCCGGGCGCCGTCCTGGCGATCACCCACGACCGGTACTTCCTCGACAACGTCGCCGAATGGATCGCCGAGGTCGACCGCGGCTCGATCCACGGCTACGAGGGCAACTACTCCACCTACCTGGAGACCAAGAAGGACCGGCTCAAGATCGAGGGCCAGAAGGACGCCAAGCGCGCCAAGATGCTGGAGAAGGAGCTGGAGTGGGTCCGCTCCAACGCCAAGGCCCGCCAGACCAAGAGCCGCTCGCGCCTGGCCCGCTACGAGGAGCTCGCCGCCGAGGCGGAGAAGGCCCGCAAGATCGACACCGCCGAGATCAACATCCCGGCCGGCCCGCGCCTCGGTGACGTGGTGCTCGAGGCCAAGCACCTCACCAAGGGCTTCGGCGACCGGGTGCTGTGGAACGACATCTCCTTCACCCTGCCCCGCGCCGGCATCGTCGGCGTCGTCGGCCCCAACGGCGTCGGCAAGACCACGTTGTTCCGGATGATCACCGGCAACGACGAGCCGGACGCCGGCGAGCTGGTGGTCGGCCAGACCGTGAAGATCTCCTACGTCGACCAGAGCCGCGGCGGCATCGACCCCAACAAGAACGTCTGGGAGGTCGTCTCCGACGGCCTGGACTTCATCAAGGTCGCCAACTTCGAGATGAACAGCCGCGCCTACGTCGCGTCGTTCGGCTTCAAGGGCCCGGACCAGCAGAAGAAGGCCGGCGTGCTGTCCGGCGGTGAGCGCAACCGCCTCAACCTGGCGCTGACGCTGAAGATGGGCGGCAACATGCTGCTCCTCGACGAGCCGACCAACGACCTCGACGTCGAGACCCTGTCCTCGCTCGAGGACGCGCTGCTCGACTTCCCGGGCTGTGCCGTGGTCACCTCCCACGACCGGTGGTTCCTCGACCGCGTGGCCACCCACATCCTCGCCTGGGAGGGCGACGAGGAGGACGGCGGCAAGTGGTTCTGGTTCGAGGGCAACTTCGCCTCCTACGAGGAGAACAAGGTCGAGCGCCTCGGCCCCGACGCCGCGCGCCCGCACCGCGTCACCCATCGTCGCCTGACCCGCGACTGAGCGGCCCGCCGCTCCGCTGAACGCCGAACGGGCCCCCTCCACCAGGTGGAGGGGGCCCGTCTGGGTTCGTCCGGGTCGGGATCCGCACCGTGGCCGGGGCGGCGGGTGCCTCAGAGCTCGCGCATCTCCCGCTCGGGGTGGGCGCCGACCAGGTGGTCGGCCACGGTGTTCATGACCCGGCCCACGGCGGCGAAGTCCTCGGCGCTGACCAGGTCGACCAGGTGGTCGCGCACCCCCTGGACGTGCACCGGCGCGGCGCGCTCCAGCAGGTTGCGACCGGCGGGGGTCATCACGGCGACGATGCCGCGCCCGTCCTCGGCGGAGGCCTCGCGGCGTACCAGCCCGGCGTCCTCCATGCGCTTGATCGTGTGGGTCACCCGGCTGCGGCTGTGCGCGAGGCCGTCGGCGAGCCGCGCCATCCGCATCCGCCCGTCGCTCTCGGAGAGGCGCACGAGGATCTCGTACTCCACCATCGAGAGGTCGAAGCTCTCGCGCATGTCGTCGTCGAGACGGTCCATCAGCAACGTGACGCCCATCAGCAGCGCCCGCCAGGAGCGCTGTTCGGAGTCGTCGAGCCAGCGCATCTCTTGGTCAGCCACGCGCGGAAGTGTATGCCCTGCCCGACCCGTACGACGCCGTTCGTGCGTCGCGGCGACGAGCCCGCGCCGCCCGGGTCCTAGAGCCGCTCGAGGACCAGCGCCATGCCCTGTCCGCCGCCGACGCACATCGTGATCAGGCCGGTGCTCTTGTCGTGCCACTCCAGGCTGTTGAGCATGGTCGCCTGGAGCCGGGCGCCGGTCATGCCGAACGGGTGGCCGACCGCGATGGCGCCGCCGTTGACGTTGAGCCGGTCCAGGTCGATGCCGAGGTCCTGGTAGGACGGCACGACCTGCGCGGCGAAGGCCTCGTTGAGCTCGACCAGGTCGATGTCGCCGATGCTCATGCCGGCGCTGGCCAGGGCGCGCTGCGTCGCCTCGACCGGGCCCAGGCCCATGATCTCGGGGGAGAGGGCCGAGACGCCCGTCGACACGATCCGCGCGAGCGGGGTCAGGCCGAGCTCGGCGGCGCGCGTGTCGGACATGACCACGACGGCCGCGGCGCCGTCGTTGAGCGCGCAGCAGTTCGCGGCCGTGACCACCCCGTCGGGGCGGAACACCGGCTGGAGCTGGGCGGCCGCCTCGTAGGTGACGCCCGCGCGCGGCCCGTCGTCCTGGGTGACGACCGTGCCGTCGGGGGTGGTCACCGGGGTGATCTCACGCTCCCAGAAGCCGTCGGCGATGGCCTTCTCGGCGAGGTTCTGCGAGCGCACCCCGAACTCGTCGAGCTCGCGGCGCGAGAGCCCGCGCATCCGCGCGACGTTCTCGGCCGTCTGTCCCATGGCGATGTAGATGTCGGGCAGGTCGCCCTCCTCGCGCGGGTCGTGCCAGTCGTGCCCGCCCGCGGCGTACTGCTCGGTGCGGGCCTCGGCGTCGGAGAAGACGGGGTTCTGGGTGTGCGGGATGTGGTCGGAGGTGCCGTTGCGGAACCGGGACACGGTCTCGACGCCGGCCGAGACGAACACGTCTCCCTCGCCGGCGCGGATCGCGTGGAAGGCCATCCGGGTGGTCTGCAGCGAGGAGGCGCAGTAGCGGGTCAGGGTCGCCCCCGGGACGGTGTCCATCCCGTTGAGGACGTTGACCACGCGGGCCATGTTGAAGCCCATCTCGCCACCGGGCAGGCCGCAGCCGAGATAGACGTCGTCGACCGTGGTGCGGTCGAGGGCGGGGACCTTGTCGAGCGTCGCGCTGATGATCGTCGCGGCGAGGTCGTCGGGGCGCAGGTCCTTGAGCGAGCCCTTGTTGGCCCGGCCGATCGGGCTGCGGGCGGTGGCGACGATGACGGCCTCGGGCATGGGTGCCTCCTGCGGTCGGGGGTGACGACGGCGTCTGGCTGAACACCCTACGCAGATGTGCCCAGCGCGCCAGGGGGCCGGCGTGACGAGGACCACGTCACGCCGGGGACCGGCCCGGCACGGTGCTCCGGGCGCGTGGCGCTCTGGCACCATCGCCCGCGTGCGCCACCTCTACGAGTGCCCCATGCGCTGGGCCGACCTGGACCTGCTGGGACACGTCAACAACGTCACCTACGTCGACTACCTGCAGGAGGCGCGCGTCGACATGCTGCGCACCCACGACCTGCGCTCGACCGAGGGGCTCGTCGAGGGGATCGTGGTCGCGCGCCACGAGGTGACCTACCTGGCGCCGCTGATGTTCGGGTTCCGCCCGGTCAGCATCGAGTGCTGGGTGACCGACATCCGCGCGGCCAGCTTCACGATGGCCTACGAGGTCTTCCACCCGCGCGACGACGGCGGGCGCACGGTCTACCTGCGCGCGACGACGGTGCTCTCGCCCTACGTCTTCGCCGAGGAGCGCCCGCGTCGCCTCACCGCGGAGGAGAAGGCGGTGCTCGAGCGGTTCCGCGAGGACGCGCCGCCGGCCTCCCCGCAGATCCTCCCGGTGCCGCACACCGAGGGCGGCCACTACCCGGTGCGGGTGCGCTTCTCCGACGTCGACGTCTACGGCCACGTCAACAACGTGAAGTACTTCGAGTACCTCCAGGAGGCGCGGATCTGGCTGGTCGACCAGATGGTGCGCGACGCCGGGGTGGACACCGCCGGTGTCTCGGTCGTCGTGGCCCAGACCGACGTGGACTACAAGGTCCCGATCCTGTTCCGTCCCGAGGCCTACGACGTGTGGTCGACGATCGCCCACCTCGGCACCAAGTCGATGGTCATCGAGTCCGAGATCTGCGACGGCGAGCAGGTGCTGGCCCGCGCCCGCGTGGTGATGGTGTTCTTCGACGTCGCCACCCAGCGCTCCGCGGCGCCGCCGGAGGAGTACCGCGAGGTCGTCGAGAAGTACGCCGCGCGTACCCGGGTCGCCTCGGTCTGAGCCGGCCCCCGGGTGGACCTCACTCGAACGTGTTCACCATGAACTGCGCCGCGTGGGTGACGTAGTCCCAGAACTGCGCGTCCTGCTCGGGGGTCAGGTCGGCGTCGTCGAGGGCGGCGCGGAAGTGCTGGAGCCAGTGGTCGCGGGCCACCGGGTCGACGCGGAACGGCGCGTGGCGCATCCGCAGGCGCGGGTGGCCACGCTGCTCGGAGTAGGTGGAGGGGCCGCCCCAGTACTGCACGAGGAAGTCGCGGAAGCGCACCTCGGCCGGGCCGAGGTCCTCCTCGGGGTACATCGGGCGCAGCACCTCGTCCCCGGCAACGCCCTCGTAGAACTTCGCCACGATCCTCGTGATCGTGTCGTAGCCGCCGATGTCGTCGTAGAAGGTGCTCACGCGGTCCATTCTGCCGCCGCCCGGTCGGCGGCTCGCCATCGGCGTGCAAGACTCGCCAACCCAAGACCCGTACGCGATCCACGAGGAGTGATCCGCACATGGCTACCACCCGTCAGGCGACGACCAACTGGGAAGGGACCCTCTTCGAGGGCTCCGGCAGGGTCACGCTGGACTCGTCCGGCATCGGCACCTACGACGTGTCCTGGCCCTCGCGGGCCGAGGCCGCGAACGGCAAGACCAGCCCCGAGGAGCTCATCGCGGCGGCGCACTCGTCGTGCTTCTCGATGGCCTTCTCCAACGGCCTGGCCAAGAACGACACCCCGGCCACGTCGCTCAAGACGACCGCCGAGGTCGAGCTGACCCCCGGCACCGGCATCACCGGCATCAAGCTGACCGTCGTCGGCCAGGTCGAGGGCATCGACGAGGCGAAGTTCGTCGAGCTCGCCGAGGCCGCCAAGGCCGGCTGCCCGGTCAGCCAGGCGCTCGCGGGGACCACGATCACCCTGGACGCCTCGCTCGCCTGAGCCCTCACCGGCACAGCAGCACGCACACGCAGGGCCCGGACCGACTCGGTCCGGGCCCTGCGTCGTGTGCGGGGGCTGTCGCCCTCGGCGTCAGTGGCCGCGGCGGTGCTGCCCGCCGGTCGCGGCGCCGTCGTCGGGCCCGGCCCCGTGGGAGTCCCGCGCCGGGTCCCCGCCGAACCCGGGGTCCCCCGGGCGCGGGTCGGCGAGGTCCGCCCGGCCGCGGGCCGTCTTCTCCTCGCGGTGCCACACGACGCGCTGGGCGAAGGGGATCTCGATGCCCTCGTGGTCGAAGCGCGACTTGATGCGCTGGCGCATCTCGCGGGCGACCGCCCACTGCTCCAGCGGTGAGGTCTTGATGAGGACACGCAGGTTGACCGAGTCGGGGGCCAGCATCTCCACGCCCGTCACCTCGGGCTCCTCGATGATCACCGAGCCGAAGTCCTCGTCCTGCCACAGGTCGTGGGCGATGTCGCGGAGCACGTCCTTGACGCGGGCGAGGTCCTCGCCGTACCCAACGCTCACGTCGACGACGGCACGCGACCAGTTCTGGCTCATGTTGCCCACGCGCATGATCTCGCCGTTCGGCACGTACCAGACGGTGCCGTCGAGGTCACGCAGCCGGGTGATGCGCAGGCTGACCGCCTCGACGGTGCCGCTGGCCTCGCCGATGTCCACCACGTCGCCCACGCCGAACTGGTCCTCGACGATCAGGAAGACGCCGGACAGGAAGTCCTTGACCAGCGACTGGGCTCCGAAGCCCAGCGCCAGGCCGATGATCCCGGCGCTGGCGATGATCGGCGCGATGTTCACGCCCAGCTCGCTGAGGATCATCGTGCCGAAGACGGCCACGATGACGCCGGTGATGATGCTCTTGAACAGGTCGCCGATCGTCTTCGCGCGCTGCACGCGCCGTGTGGAGGCGATCAGCTCGCTGGCGCTGGGCTGTGCGGGGGCGCCGCGGCGCAGCGCGCGGCCGACGTGCTGGGGGATCACCCCGTCCTCGGCGCCGGCGACGAGGCGGTTCACCACCTTGTGCAGCATCCAGCGGATGATCACCGCGAGGACGACCAGTGCGGTGATCGCGAGCGGCTTGCCGATGATGAGGTCGGAGACCTCCGCCACGGTGTCGTTGTGGGTCATGTCCAGCACGGTGTTGCAGACCGTCTGGTCCTCGGCGCAGGTGTCGGTCGTCTGGAGGAGGGCCATGGGCCTCAGTATCCAGACCGGACGGCGGATTCTCCGAGTCGTCGAGATGGTCCTGCGGGTCGGCGGGCGCCCGTGCGGCCGCCTCCCGGGCCGGTCCGGCCGGGTGCGGAAGTGGGTGGGGGAGCGCTTGGGCGGAGGGCGTGGCGACCCGCGGAACCGGAGCCGATATCCTCGACCTCGTGACCACCCAGACCGTGCCCTCCCGTCGTTCGACCCTCGTGCGCCGGAGCTCCGTCGTGCTGTTGACCACCACGGCGCTCCTCGCGATCGCCGGCCCGGCGCGTGCCGACGTGCCCGAGGGCTGGTCGAACCCCGAAGCGGTCGACACCTGGACCGCCGTGCTCCTCTTCGTGCTGCTCCCGGTCGGCATGGCGCTGGTGATCACGCTGCTGTGCTACCTGCCCGCGATCATCCGCGGCGAGCGGCTGACGCCGGGCGCCCCGCACATCGAGAACCAGTGGATCGGTGGCCCCCGCGAGGGCACCGCCGAGCTCGCGGCCCCCGACGGCGAGAGCTCCGAAGCCGGTGGAGCCAGTGCCCGCTGGTGACCCTGTCTTCACCCGGGGCGAGCTGCTCGCCCTCGAGTCGACGATCCGCCAGGCGGAGGTCGACTCACGGGTCGAGTTCTCGGTCTTCGTCGGCAACTCCCAGGGAGACCCCCGGGAGTTCGCCACGAGCCTGCACAACACCCTCGTCGCGCCCGCGCGCAGCATCCTGATCATGGTCGACCCGCAGCGCCGCGTGCTGGAGATCGTCACCGGCGGGTGGGTGCGCCGCACCCTCAGCGACGCGGAGGTCGAGCTGGCGGCGCTGTCCATGCAGCGCGCGTTCGCCGCGGACGAGCTGGCCGACGGCCTGCGGGCGGGGATCGCCCTGCTCGCCGAGCACGCCCGCTCCCCGCGGATGCTGCACTCGCGCTGAGCCGCTGCACGACGCGTCACGCGCTCCCGCTCCCCCGCAACGCCACAGGGCGGCGACCACCGAGGTGGTCGCCGCCCTGTTGGCGTGCGGGGGCGTCAGGCGCCGCTCAGGCCTGGGCGTCCCGGGCCTGGGCCGCGAGCGCCCGGGCCGCGTCGGCGCGACCCTCGCGGGCGTAGCGCACGGCGCCGGGAGGGGCCGTCGTACCGGCGACCCAGGCGTCCACGCGCTCGAGCAGCGCGGGGGAGGCCAGCGGCTTGGGGAAGCCGTACTCCAGCATCACCGACGCCTTGTGGAAGCCGAGGGTGTCGATGACGGTCTCGGCGGCCTCGAGGTACTTCTCCAGGTACGGCGCGGTGACCTCGTCCTGGCCGTGGCGGAAGATCGAGAGCACCATCTCGCGCGACGTCTCGTTGGGCGTCGACGGGTCGAGGATCGCGCTCCAGCCGGCGGCCTTGGCCTCGGCGGTCGGCTGGGCCACCCGGGCGGCGGCGGCCTTCTCCTTGCCCGAGATGGTGTTGTCGCGGCCCAGCTCGGCCTGGATCTCGGTCTCGCCGAAGCGCCCGGCCGCGGCCAGCGAGGTGATGATCCACCAGCGCAGGTCCTGGTCGACCGCGAGGCCCTCGATGGTGACGCTGCCGTCGAGCAGCGCGACGAGCTCGTCGAGGGCGGCGTCGCTGTGCGCGGCGTTCGCCCAGGCCCGCACGAAGGTGAGCTGGTGGTCGCTGCCCGGCTCGGCGGTGCGGGCCAGCTCACGCAGGCCGGCCTCCCACTCCGCGCGCAGCGCGTCGCGGTGCTCGGGGGCGCTGTAGGCGTTGACCGCCAGGGCGGCGTACGTCGGGATGCGGGTGACGCCCCACGAGTCGGTCTCGGTGGCGATGTTGGCCAGCACCAGGCGCACGAAGTCCGTGGCGGCCATCTCGGCGTCGCGGGTCATGTCCCACGCCGAGCCCCAGACCAGGGCGCGGGCCAGGGAGTCGTCGAGACGCGACAGCCCGCCGTCCACGACGGTGGCCAGCGAGCGCTCGTCGAGGCGGATCTTGGCGTAGGCGTGGTCCTCGTCGTTGAGCAGCAGCAGTGCCGGCTGGCGCGCGCCGACGAGCTGCTCGACGGCGGTGCTGGCGCCCTCCACGTCGACCTCGACGTACTCGCGGCGCACCAGGCGGCCGTCGACGTCGTCGTACAGGCCGATGCCGAGGCGGTGGCGGCGCAGGGTCGGCCAATCCGGGTCGGCGCTCTGGGCGACGGAGAACGAGCGGTAGGTGCCGTCCTCGGCGAGCTCGAAGACGGGGGAGAGGGTGTTCACGCCCGCGGTCTGCAGCCACTCCTGCGCCCAGCCGGACAGCTCGCGGCCCGAGGAGGCCTCGAGCGCGGCGAGCAGGTCGTCGAAGGTGGCGTTGCCGAACTCGTGGTCGCGGAAGTACTGGCGCAGGCCGGCGAGGAAGGGCTCGAGGCCGACCCAGGCCACCAGCTGCTTGAGCACCGAGGCGCCCTTGGCGTAGGTGATCATGTCGAAGTTGACCTCGACCGCGTGCAGGTCGACGTTGTCGGCCGCGATCGGGTGGGTGCTGGGC
This sequence comes from Nocardioides sp. zg-DK7169, assembly GCF_013155365.1. Classification (GTDB taxonomy): domain Bacteria; phylum Actinomycetota; class Actinomycetes; order Propionibacteriales; family Nocardioidaceae; genus Nocardioides. Next base: position 203,353 of record NZ_JABJRA010000007.1, on the reverse strand, counting down.
AGCTGGTCGGCGCGGTAGCCGGTCTGCTTGCGGGCGTTGGCGAAGCCGGTCCAGGCGTCGGTGAAGTCGGTGGCCTCCGCCTCGCAGAAGTAGCAGGCCCACTCCGCGAAGGACTCGTTGAGCCAGAGGTCGTCCCACCACTTCATGGTCACGAGGTCGCCGAACCACATGTGCGCCATCTCGTGGGTGATCACCGAGCAGCGGAACTCGTAGAACGAGCGCGGCTGGCGGCTGCGGGGGAGGTACTCGTCGCGCAGCGTGACGCAGCCGGCGTTCTCCATCGCGCCCATGTTGTACTCCGGCACGTAGAGCTGGTCGTACTTGCCGAAGGGGTAGGGGTAGTCGAACTGCTCCTCGAAGAACGCGAAGCTCTGCTTGGTGATCTTCACCAGCTCGTCGGTGTCCATGTGCTCGACCAGCGACTGGCGGCAGTAGTGGCCCAGCGGGATCTGGCCGAACCTGCCCTCGTAGACGTCGAACTCGGCGTGGTACTCGCCGGCGACGATCGCGGTGATGTAGGTCGACATCCGCTTGGTCTCGGGGAAGCGCCACACCGCGACGCCCTCGCCGGCCGCCTCGGGCTCGGGGGTCGGCGCGTTGGAGACGACCACCCAGCCCTCCGGCGCGGTGACGTTGAAGGTGAAGACCGACTTCAGGTCCGGCTGCTCGAAGGTGGTGAACACCCGGCGGGCGTCGGGCACCTCGAACTGGCTGTAGAGGTAGACCCGGTCGTCGACGGGGTCGACGAAGCGGTGCAGGCCCTCGCCGGTGTGGGAGTAGGTGCACCGGGCGCGCACGACCAGCTCGTTGTCCGCGGCGAGGTCGCTCAGCGCGATCCGGCTGTCGGCGTACGCCGTGGCGGGGTCGAGGTCGCGGCCGTTGAGCGTGATCGACTCGACGGTGGCGTCGACCAGGTCGGCGAAGGTCTCGGCACCGGGCTCGGCACAGGTGAACCGGATGGTGGTGGTCGACCCGAAGGTGCCGTCGTAGCGATCGACGGTGCCCGTGGTGAGGTCCAGGTCGACGGTGTACGACGTGATGTCCAGGAGGGCGGCGCGGGTGGCGGCCTCGTCCCTGGTGAGGTTGGTTCCAGGCATGAGGTCGATCCTGCCACCGTGCTCCCGACGCGGGGAACCGGCCGGGTCCCCGGACCGACGACGCACCGGGACACGCCCGAGCGCGCGGGTAAAATTACACTCAAGTAATTCGACCCTCGGCGTGTCACGCTTGACAACTTTCACTAGAGTTCCCCTGTGCATCAGCAGTCACAGCGGCCTCGCGGCCGGCGTCTCCTCGCCTCGACCGGGTGCTGGGTCCTGTTCGTCGCCGGTCTGCTCGTCGTCCCCTCGAGCCAGGCCGGTGCCGCCTCGACCTACCTGTGCACGGGCTACTCCGCGTGCCAGAAGGCGGGCTACAAGCACCACGGCTACGCCGGCAGCAACAAGACGATGTACTGGCGGATGTACGCCGGGCACAACTGCACCAACTACGTCGCCTACCGCCTCGTCAAGGCCGGGATGCCCAACGTGCGCCCGTGGTCGGGCAGCGGCAACGCCAGCAACTGGGGCGCCGCGATGTCCTCGATCACCAACACCACGCCGCGCGTCGGCGCCGTCGCGTGGTGGCGCGCCAACGTCCCCGGCGCCGGCTCCAGTGGGCACGTCGCCTACGTCGAGCAGGTCGTGAGCCCCACCGAGATCGTGGTCTCCGAGGACAGCTGGGGCGGCGACTTCCACTGGCGCCGGATCACCAAGACCGGCACCGGCTGGCCGAGTGGCTTCATCCACTTCATCGACACCGAGATCGTCAACGTCGAGCCTCCGCGGGTCACCGGGACCCCCGCGGTCGGGTCGACGGTGAGCGCCACGGCCGGGCGCTGGCAGCCGGCGGCCAACCTGCGCTACCAGTGGCTCGCCGACGGCAAGGCCGTGAGCGGCGCCACCACCCCCTCGTTCGCCCCGCCGCCGGCGCTGCGCGGTGCGCGCCTCGCCCTCGAGGTCACCGCCCAGAAGGCCGGCTACACCGCCGCCTCGGTCGTCGCACCGGCACCGGCCCCGGTCGCGGCCGGCACGCTCGCGGCCGCCACGCCTCCCGTCGTGACGGGGGAGCCGTACGTCGGAGAGGTGCTGCGCGCGTCCGGAGCCGCCTGGGCGCCGGCCGCGGAGTCGCTGGTCCACCGCTGGCTCGCCGACGGGAAGCTCATCGCGGGACAGACCGGCCCCGAGCTCACGCTGACCGAGGAGCACGTCGGGCGCAGCATCACCTCCCGGGTGACCGCGCGGGCGGCCGGCTACCTGGCGGCCCAGCAGTTCTCCGCGCCGACCGCCCCGGTCCTGGCCGGCACGATCGAGATCACCTCGCCGTACGCCGTCGCCGGGCTGGTGCGTGACCAGGTGCAGGTGGGACGCCGCCTCGAGGTCGTGCCCGGCACGGTCGTGCCCGCCGACGCCAAGGTCGCCTACACGTGGCTGCGCGACGGCGCGCCGATCCCCGGCGCCACCGGCCCGTCGTACGACGTGGGGACGCAGGACGTCGGCCGCGCGATCAGCGTGCGCGTCGACCACACCCGCGCCCGCTACAGCCCGCTGGCGGCCATCGTGGCCGCGGGGCCGCGCGTCACCACGCCCGCCGAGCTGAGGCTCAAGGCCGTCGGCAAGCCGCGCCGCGCCGTCGTACGCATCAAGCTGCTGGCCGCGGGCGCGACACCGTCGGGCACGGTCACCCTGACCGTCCAGGGCCGCACCCAGGAGGCGACGCTCACCGGCGGCACCGCGCGCGTGGTCCTCGGCGACCTCAAGGCCGGCCGCCGCCGCATCGTCGTGCGCTACGCCGGCATCGAGCCCGTCCTCGGCACCCAGGGCGCGGTCCAGGTCGTCGTCCAGAAGCCGCCGAAGAAGAACAAGGCCAAGAACAAGAAGAAGTAGCGCGAAACCGAGCCCGCGCGTTCACGATCTCCGCGTCGCGGAATCGTGGGGGCGGGCGGGGTGTTGGATCGGGTCATGACGACCAACACGACCGACGCGACAAACGCGACCAACGCCGACTTCTGGTTCGACCCGGCCTGCCCGTTCGCGTGGGTGACCTCGCGCTGGATCCTCGAGGTGGAGAAGGTCCGGGACATCTCCGTGACCTGGCACATCATGAGCCTCGCCTACCTCAACCAGGACAAGGACATCCCGGAGGAGTACCGCGAGTTCCTCAAGACCGCGTGGCAGCCGGTGCGGGTCTGCATGGCCGCCGAGCAGAAGCACGGCAAGGAGGTGCTCCTCCCGCTCTACACCGCGCTGGGCACCCGTCGTCACAACGAGGGCCAGGACTTCACCCGCGAGACCATCGAGGCCGCGCTCGCCGAGGCCGGCCTGCCGACCGACCTGGCCGACGCGATGGACGACTCCTCCTACGACGAAGCGATCCGGGCCTCGCACCACCTGGGCATGGACCAGGTCGGCGACGAGGTCGGCACGCCGACGATCGCCATCGAGGGCACCGCGTTCTTCGGACCGGTCCTGAGCTCGATCCCGCGCGGCGAGGAGGCCGGGAAGGTGTGGGACGGCGCCGTCGCGCTGGCGTCCTACCCCTACTTCTTCGAGCTGAAGCGCTCGCGCACCGCCCCGCTCGACTTCAGCTGAGCACCCGCGCCGGAGGCCGCCGGGCTCGACCCTGGCGGCCTCCTCGCGCATCATGGATCACATGCGTCACTCGGGACACACCTCCGGACCGGCCTCGCGCGGCAGCGCCTGGCTGGTCGCCGTCGTCGCAATGACGGGGCTGCTCGCCCCGCCGGGAGCGGCGGCGACCCCCGCCGACGCGAGCACCGGGCCGATCGCGCTGGCGGCCACGGACGGCTCCGGGGTGCGCAGCGCCGAGGTCCCGCTCGCCGAGCGGCTGGTGCTCCCCGTCGCCGGCGGCGCGCGCACCAAGCAGGTCCCGACCGCGTCGTACGCCATGGTCGGCGTGACCTGGCGCGGCGACGCCGAGCCCGAGGTCCGGGTCCGCAACCGCGCCGACGGCACCTGGGGCGCGTGGCGCCACCTCGAGACCCTCGACGACGGTCCCGGCCCCGCGGGCGGGCCCGAGGCCAGCAGCGCCCACGGCACCGAGCCGATGTGGATGGGGGAGTCCGACGGCGTGCAGGTCGAGGTCACCGCCGCGACGCCGCGCGCCCTCTCGCTCGTGCTGATCGACCCCGGCACCCGCGCCGCCGACGCCACCAGCGCGGCCTCGGCGCCCGCCGCACGCGCCGCGACCACCGGCCTCGCGCGCGCCGCCAAGCCCTCCCGCGTGCCCCGGCCGGAGCTGCGCACCCGCTCGGACTGGGGCGCCAACGAGCGCTGGCGCAGCGGGCGGCCCAGCTTCAACCGCCAGATCAAGCAGGTCCACATCCACCACACCGCGAGCGCCAACGGCTACGCGCGCCGTGACGTGCCGGGGATCCTGCGCGGCATGTACCGCTACCACACCAAGAGCCTGGGCTGGTCCGACATCGGCTACAACTTCCTCGTCGACCGCTTCGGCCGCACCTGGGTGGGCCGCGCCGGCGGGCCCGCCAACCGGGTCCGCGGCGCCCACACCCTGGGCTTCAACCACACCTCGGTGGGGATCGCGGTGATCGGCAACCACGAGACCACCCCGCCGACGCGGCGCACCATGAACGCCCTCGTCGCCCTCGCCTCCTGGAAGCTCGACAAGGCCGACAGCCGCGCGGTCGGCCGGGTCTGGGGCCGCTCGGAGGGCAGCGACCGCTACCCGGCGCGCACCCGGGTGCGGCTGCCGATCATCGACGGGCACCGCGACACCAACCAGACCGCCTGCCCCGGGCAGCTGCTCTACGACCGGCTGCCGAACCTGCGCGGGCGCACCCAGAAGCGCCTCGACCGCTTCTGACCCACCCGCCGAGTCGGCGCCAGTGGTGCGCCGAGTCGGCGCCAATGGCGAGCGTCAGCTCCCGGTGGCGACCCCCGCCGCGACGACGGTCATCGTGACCGCCGTGGTCGCGGCCGTGATCGCGTCGCGGACCGCCTTGGCCGCCCAGGCACCCTCGGCGACCTGCTTGGCCCGCTTGCGGACCTGGCTCGCCGGCAGCCCGGCGCGGTCGACGACCTTGTGGGCGCGGTCGACGGCCGCGAGCAGCGCGACGATCGCGCCGGTGCGGGGGTCCGGTTCGCGGCCCTCGACGAGGACCGCCTCGAGCGCCCGTCGTACGTCGGCCTCGTGACGGGAGTCCGCGGCCGGCCAGGTGGTGGTCGGGAACAGTCCCAGCACGCGTCCCTCCCGGCGCTCGAGGATGCCGCGCTCGACCAGTCGCACCGAGAGCCGCTCCTGCAGGCCCTTGCCGAGTCGGCCGACGAGGTCTGGCGCCGAGCGCTCCTTCGTCGCGATCTCGGTCATGGCCTCGCGCAGCACCGGGTCCTCGACCGGGACACCGCCGGCGATCGTCCGCACGCGCGAGGTGCCCCATGCCGAACGCGGTCCCGGCTCCACCGCCCCGGCGAGCGCCAGCTCGAGCAGCACCGCGCCGCCCAGCAGCGGCCGCAGGTCGAGGCCCGTGGGCCCACGCCCCGTCTCGTCGTTGAGGAGCAGCAGGAGGAGGTCCTCTGCGATCAGCGTCACCATGGCCCCGACCGTAGCGCTCCCGACGCGAGTGATTCGCCGCACTCCTCCTAGGATTCGCCCATGAGCACTGTGCTGTCTGCCGTCGCCTGGCCCTACGCCAACGGGCCCCGCCACATCGGTCACGTCGCCGGCTTCGGCGTGCCCTCCGACGTCTTCAGCCGCTACATGCGCATGGCGGGCCACGACGTCCTGATGGTGTCGGGCACCGACGAGCACGGCACGCCGATCCTGGTCGCCGCCGACAAGGCCGGCGTCACCCCGGTCCAGCTGACCAACGAGAACAACCGGGTCATCGTCGAGGACCTGGTCGGCCTGGGGCTGTCCTACGACCTGTTCACCCGCACCACCACCGGCAACCACTACGCCGTGGTGCAGGAGATGTTCACGACCGTCTACCGCAACGGCTACATGGTCGAGCAGACCACCCAGTCGGCGATCAGCCCCTCGACCGGGCGCACGCTGCCGGACCGCTACATCGAGGGCACCTGCCCGATCTGCAAGTACCCCGAGGCCCGCGGCGACCAGTGCGACAACTGCGGCAACCAGCTCGACCCGACCGACCTGATCGACCCGCGCTCGAAGATCAACGGCGAGACGCCGGAGTTCGTGGAGACCCAGCACTTCTTCCTCGACCTGCCGGCGCTCGCCGACGCGCTCGGGGAGTGGCTGGCCGGGCGCGAGGCGTCCGGCACCTGGCGGCCCAACGTCATCCGCTTCTCCCTCAACATCCTCAAGGAGATCCGTCCGCGCGCCATGACGCGCGACATCGACTGGGGCATCCCGATCCCGCTGGAGGGCTGGCGCGAGCAGCCGACCAAGCGGCTCTACGTCTGGTTCGACGCGGTGATCGGCTACCTGTCGGCCTCGATCGAGTGGGCGCGGCGCAGCGGCGACCCCGACGCCTGGCGCCGCTGGTGGAACGACCCCGAGGCCCTGTCGTACTACTTCATGGGCAAGGACAACATCACCTTCCACTCCCAGATCTGGCCCGCCGAGCTGCTGGCCTACGCCGGCCAGGGCGAGCGCGGCGGCGAGCCCGGCCAGTACGGCGTGCTCAACCTGCCCACCGAGGTCGTCTCCTCGGAGTACCTCACGATGGGCGACCAGCAGTTCTCCTCCAGCCGCGGCCACGTGCTCTACGTCCGCGACTTCCTCGCCGAGTTCGGCCCCGACGCGCTGCGCTACTTCATCTGCGCCGCGGGCCCGGAGACCTCCGACGCGGCGTTCACCTGGAACGACTTCGTCACCCGCAACAATTCCGAGCTGGTGGCCGGCTGGGGCAACCTCGTCAACCGCACCGCGGCGATGGTCGCCAAGAACTTCGGCGAGATCCCGGCCGCGGGCCCGCTGGAGCCGGTCGACGAGGAGGTCCTCGCGGCGGTGCGCACCGGCTTCGACACCGTCGGCGAGCTGCTGCGCCACCACAAGCTGCGCGCGGGCATCGCCGAGGCGATGCGGGTGGTCGGCGAGGTGAACAAGTACCTCACCGTCACCGAGCCCTACAAGATGAAGGACCCGAGCCAGGCCGAGCGCCTCGCCACGGTCCTGCACGTCGCGGCCCAGTGCGTGCTCGACTGCAACACGATCCTGGCGCCGTTCCTCCCGCACGCCGCCAACCGGGTGCACGCGGTCTTCGGCGGCGAGGGCGAGTTGATGCCGATGCCGCGCGTCGACGAGGTCAGCGACCTCGACCCCGGCGTGGGCCCGAACGACGAGACCTACCCGGTCATCACCGGCGACTACTCGGCCACGCCGACCTGGGAGTCCCACCCGGTCACCGTGGGCGCGAAGGTCGCCAAGCCGACGCCGGTCTTCACCAAGCTCGACCTCGACGAGGTGCTCGCCGAGCGGTCCTGACGCCGAGGCCGATCGGCCCGAGCCCGCCACGCACGCCCCGCAGCCGTCACGGCTGCGGGGCGTCGTGTCGTCCCGGGGCGGTCCAGACCGCCGAGCGGACTGCAACACTGCGGCCTCGCCGTGCGTAGAGGGGGCATGACGGTGGAGCAGCGGGACCGTGCCGAGGTGGCCCCCGACGCGGAGGGGTTCGCGGCCTTCGTGAGCGCCCGCGGCCCGGCGCTCCAGCGCTTCGCCTTCCTGCTCACCGGCTCCGCGCACGACGCCGCCGACCTCGTGCAGGAGGCACTCGCGAGCGCCTGGCCCCGGTGGTCGCGGCTCGCGCAGAGCGAGACCATCGAGGCCTACGTGCGCCGCAGCATCGTCAACGCCTCGGTCAGCGCCTGGCGCAAGACCCGGCGCCAGGTGTCGGTGGCGCACCCCGAGACGCTGCCGCGCCGCGAGCGGGTGGCCGACCACGCGGGCCCGCTGGGCGACGCCGACCACGCGTGGCGCCTGTGCGAGGGGCTCCCGCCGCAGCAGCGCGCCGCGGTGGTGCTGCGCTTCTACGAGGACCTGCCGTTCCGCCAGGTCGCCGAGGCGCTGGGCTGCCCCGAGAGCACCGCCCGCTCCCACGTGCACCGCGCGGTCGCCGCGCTTCGCCTACGCCTCGAGGAGGAGACCGACCGTGCCTGAGCAGAGTGAGCACCAGTCCGACCGGCGCGCCGAGGCCGCCTTCCGCGAGGCGTTCGCGCGCCGCGCGGACGCCTACGACCCGCTCCCTCTCGACCTCTCCGCGCCGCAGCCGCGCGCCACACGGCGTACGACGTGGTGGTGGCCGGCCGTCGCGGCCGTGCTGGTGCTCGTCGTCTCGGGTGCGCTGCTCCTCGGCCGCGGCGACGGGACGGTCGCGCCCCCGGCGGCGGTGGACCCGGCGGGAGCCGCCGACGACGCGGGGGAGCCCGGCGCCGCGGAGCCGGGCCACGCCTGGGTCACCTGGCGCGACGTGGCGGTGCAGGTGCCGCAGGAGTGGGCGGACAACGACGGCCGCAGCGAGCTCGGCCCCGATTGGTGCGGTGCTCATGACGCCGACGCCGCGGCGGGTGGTGCCCGCCCGCACGTCGCGCGGGAAGGGCTGGACAGGGTGGTCTTCGCCATCGGGTGCCAACCACCCGAGGAGGGGCGTCCGGCGACGTTCGGCGCCGCTCCCACCGAACGGTGGGCTCCGCACGTCAGCTTCGAGACTGCGTCGCGCGAGGTGGTGGATGGCACCGCGTCGTACGCCGGGTGGACGATCGTGACCCGCACCCTGGGCGACGTGCAGGTCCGGGTCTGGACCCCCGACGACGACGCTGATCTGGCCGCGCGGGTCGCCGGGTCGGCGCGCCGGGTCGCGACCGACCAGAACGGCTGCCCGACCGAGAGCGTCGTGCAGTACCGCGGCTGGTCCTCGCCGGATCCCGTGGACCTGGCGGCGCTGCGCGACGTGGACTCCGCCGCGGTCTGTCGTTACCTGCCTTCCCGGCCCGCAACTCCTGGCCTGCTCGCCTCGCGTTCGCTCGATCGCAACGAGGCCGAGGACCTCGTCGCGGCGCTCCTCGACGCGCCGGGGGCCGAGGCTGGCCAGCGCTCGTCGTGTGCCGCTGACGACCTCGTGCTGGTGCGCATCCGCCATGCCGACGGCGTCGCGGAGCTCCACGCGGCGCTGTCATGCGTGCGGGGCGCGCTGAGCGACGGGACCCGCGTCTACGACATGACCCGCGAGGTCTGTCACGGCCTGCTCGACGGCGCGGTGTCGCTCAACGTCGTGCCTGGGAGGCTGTTCGCGGTCTGCCGGGACTGACCAGGAACGGCATCCGGCGCCGCTAGGCTGCGCGCCATGCCTGCTGCGATGCACCTGCCCCTCTTCTACGTCCACCAGAAGTTCGCGATGACGACCAACGTCTACCGCCTCGTCGCCGCGAATCCGGACGGCTCCGAGGGGCAGCTGATGGGACTGGCCCAGCAGAAGCGGATGGCCTTCAAGGAGCAGGTCACCTTCTACTCGGATGAGTCGAAGTCCCGCCCGGTCTTCAGCTTCAAGGCGCGCAAGAAGATCGACCTCAACGCCGGCTACGACGTGCTCGACGAGGGCGGCCAGCCGCTGGGGTTCTTCAAGAAGGAGTTCGGCGCCAGCCTGCTGCGCTCGACGTTCGCCCTCGAGGGCCCGGGGTACGCCGGCACCGGCCAGGAGCGCAGCCAGGCGATCGCGCTGATCCGGCGCTTCGCCGACATCCCGTTCCTGCCGATCCACTTCGACTTCGTCGACGCCGCGGGGCGGCCGATCATGAGCGTCGAGCGCCAGGGCTCCATCCGGGACCGCTACACCGTGCACGTGCCCCACCCCGAGGTGGACTTCCGGGTGGCCGCGGCGGTCGCGGTCGGCCTCGACGCGCTGATGCAGCGCTGATCCCGTGCTGTTCCCCGAGTCGGTGCGCGCCGTCGCGGCGGCCGCCGAGGAGACGCCGGTCCACACCCCGGGCTACGACATCGAGGCCGCGCGCCGGGAGGCCCGCGAGGCCGCGCTCGCCGAGCCGCGCGAGGAGGTCGCCGAGGTGCGCGACCTCGACGCCGACGGCGTGCCCTGCCGCCTGTACGTTCCCGAGGGCGCCGACCCCGGCCTGGTGGTGCACCTGCACGGCGGCGGCTTCGTCTTCCACGACGTCGAGGTCCACGACGCCGCGGCGCGCCGGCTGGCCAACCGCACCGGGCTGGCGGTGCTGAGCGTGGACTACCGGCGCCCGCCCGAGCACCGGTTCCCGGCCGCGCCCGACGACGTCGACACCGTCATGGCCTGGCTCGGCCCCGACGGCGGGGGAGCCGACCTCGGCCGCGGCCCGACGTACGCCCACGGCGACAGCGCGGGCGCCAACCTCGCCCTGGTCGCAGCGCTGCGCAACCCGGGGCGGCTCGCGGCGCTCGCGCTGGTCTACCCCTTCCTCGACCCCGACCAGGCCGGGGAGTCCTACCGCACCGCCGCCGACGGCTTCGACCCCGCCGAGGCCGCCTGGTACTGGGAGCAGTACGCCGCGTCGCCGGCCGACCTGCGAGACCCCGACCTCGCCCCGCTGCGCTCGGACCGGCTCGCCACGCTGCCGCCGACCCTGGTGGTGACCGCGGAGCACGACCCGCTGCGCGACGAGGGCGAGGAGCTCGCCCGCCGCCTCGCGGGCGAGGGTGTGGAGGTCGTCGCGACCCGCTACCTGGGCCAGGTGCACGGGTTCTGGCGCTTCCCCGATGTGTTCCCCGCCGCAGAGCCGCTGACCGTGCAGGTGGCCGGGTTCCTGCGCCTGCACGGGTGACTGGAAGAATCGGCGCCATGCGCGTGCACCTCGGCTCCGACCATGCCGGCCTCGACCTCAAGGACCACCTGATGAACTGGTTGGTCGACAACGGCTACGAGCCGGTCGACCACGGCCCCTTCGTCTACGACGCCCTCGACGACTACCCCGTCTTCTGCCTGCGCGCCGCCGAGGCGGTGGCGGCGGAGCGCGCCGAGGGCCTCGACAGCCTCGGCGTCGTCATCGGCGGCTCCGGCAACGGCGAGCAGATGGCCGCCAACAAGGTGCTCGGCATCCGCGCCGCGCTGGTGTGGTCCGAGGAGACCGCCGTGCTCGCCCGCGAGCACAACGACGCGAACGTGGTGTCGGTCGGTGGGCGCATGCACACCCTCGAGGAGATGACCACCTTCGTGAGCACCTTCCTCGCCACGCCCTTCACCGGCGACGAGCGCCATGTGCGCCGCATCGGCCAGCTCGGCTCCTACGAGCAGACCCGCGAGCTCCCGCCGCTGCCGGAGTCGGCCATCAACCCGCCGGTCGACCCGCAGGCCTGAGCGACCCGCTCAGCGGCGCAGCCGCCGGCGCACGCCCCGCAGGACCCGGAGCCCCTGGAGGACCGGTGCGGGGACCGCCGGCTGCTGCGCGGCCGCGGCCCGGGCCGCGGCTGCCGGGGGCAGCCGCTCGATGGCGCGCTCGGCGACGATGTCGGACAGCGCCTGGGTCGCCACCCGGAGCAGCTCCTCGCTGCTCGGCGCCGGGGCGTCGGAGAAGTCGGAGTCGCGAGGACGCAGGTCCTCCAGGTCGCCGTGCACCTGGACGCCGCTGGTGCTCAGGAAGCCGATGTCGGCCGCGGCGACCTCCTCGCACCACTCGCGCCACTGGGCGGGCATCTTCAACGAGTCGCCGTCCTGGGAGCCGAGGTGGTGCAGGCCGAGCCAGGACAGCCGGACGTGCCAGGGCGAGCGGGCCCCGTGGCCCCCGCGGCGGCGCTGCTCGGGCGGCGCGACCTCGTTGACCAGGCGCAGCAGGTCGGTCTGGGCGCGCCCGATGGCGGCGTTCACCGGCTCGTCCGGCTCGGTCAGCTCCTTGGCCGGGACGTCGATGACCGCGCAGAAGCGCTCCAGCAGCGTCGGGGTCGCCGTGCGGCTCGCCGGCATGGGTACGACGTGGACCCGCTCGGGAGGCACGTGGGCCGACCAGCGCTCGAGCAGGTCGGGCAGGTCCCGGCCCGCCCAGAAGACCGTGGCGGGGGCGCCGCGGCGCGCCCGCAGGGCGTCGATGAAGGCATCGAGGTCCTGGGTGATGCCGGACTTGACCCGCTGCTGCCACGCCGAGGGCACGATCCGCGAGAACGAGCGCAGCGTGATCACCAGGTGCAGCCGCGAGGGGCCCGCGGCGTCGACGAAGCGTTGCACCTGCTCGACGCTCATCGGCGCGAGCCGCTCGTCGGTGACGAGCGCGCGCGGCAGGGTCGAGGCGGCGAGCTCGCGCTCGAAGTCCTCGACGGCGCTCACGATCGCGGCCGGGTCCCGCTGCGGGTCGACCTGGTCGCGCAGCGCGAGCATCAGCCAGTAGTTGTCGCGGCGGCTGCGGGGGACCATGTCCAGGCCGTGGCGCGCGAGCGCGTCGGTCGACCCGAAGAGGGTCTCCTGGAGGTAGGTCGTGCCGGTCTTCGGCAGCCCGACGTGGACGAAGAGATCCCGCACCGGCTCCACCATGCGGCGGATTCTAGTGTGGGCTCGGCACCCGACCGAGGTTGCCCCGTCAAAGGAGCTCGATTGCCCGAGGGACACACCCTGCACCGCCTCGCCGGTCAGCTGCGCCGGGTCTTCGGCGGCTCCGTCGTCCGCGTCGGCAGCCCGCAGGGCCGCTTCGCCGAGGCCGCCGCCCTGCTCGACGGCAGCGTGCTGGAGGACGCCGAGGCCTGGGGCAAGCACCTGTTCGTCGACTTCGGCGCCGAGCGCTACGTGCACGTCCACCTCGGTCTCTACGGCCGCTTCGACGTCCACGACGGCCTCGACCCCGCCACCGAGGAGGTCCCCGCCCCGGTCGGCCAGGTCCGGCTGCGGCTGGTGCGCGCCGACGCCACGGCGTACGCCGACCTGCGCGGCGCGACCGCCTGCGAGCTGCTCACCGCCGAGCAGCGCGACGCGATCCTCGCGAGGTCGGGCCCGGACCCGCTGCGCCCCGACGCCGACCCCGGTCGCGCCTGGGAGCGGATCCGGCGCAGCCGGGCCCCGATCGGGGGCCTGCTGATGGACCAGTCCGTGCTCGCAGGCGTCGGCAACGTCTACCGCGCGGAGGTGCTGTTCCGGCACCGCATCGACCCGATGCGTCCCGGCAACACCCTGCGCCAGGGCCAGTTCCGCGCGATCTGGGACGACCTGGTCGAGCTGATGACGGAGGGGGTCCGCACCGGACGCATCGACACCGTGCGGCCGGAGCACACGCCCGAGGCGATGGGCCGCGCGCCGCGCCGCGACGACCATGGCGGGGAGGTCTACGTCTACCGTCGCCAGGGCCAGCCGTGCCTGGTGTGCGGGGCGACGATCCGCACCGAGGTGCTCCAGGGACGCAACCTGTTCTGGTGCCCGCGATGCCAGCCCCGCTTCCGCTCGCGAGCCGTACAGTGACCTTCACCCCGACGAAGGACCCCCACCCCATGGACGCGTCGCTCCCCGCTGCCGGCCGCCCGCGCCTCACGCTGGTCAAGCGCGTGCAGACCTCGTGGCGCCGCGGCCTGCTGCGCGAGTACCGCCTCGTCGGCGCGCTCGCGCTCGTGACCGCGCTGCTGCCGCTCGCGGTCGCGATCTCGCCGAGCGGCGTGCCGATGTCGGCGTTCATGGTGCCGCTGCTCGTGGGCAGCCTGGTGCTCGGCCCGCGCCAGCTGCACTGGTTCGTGATCTGGGTGCTGGTGATGCTGCTGATCGCGCTGACGATGCAGCCCGAGATCGACTCCCGCGGCGCGGCCTCGGTCGGCATCCAGTTCCTGATGGCCTTCATCGTGCTGCTGTCGTCGTTCCGCCGCTCCCGGCTCGGCGTGGCCGGGGCGATGGGCGAGGCGATGCTGGTCGACCTGCGCGACCGGATCATCAACCAGGGCGGCGTCCCGACCCTGCCGCCGGGGTGGCGCATCGAGTCGGCACTGCGCTCGGCCGGCGGTACGCCGTTCGCCGGCGACTTCTTGGTGGCCACCATGCCCGAGCCGCACCGCATCGAGATGGTCGTCGTCGACGTCTCCGGCAAGGGCGAGCAGGCCGGCACCCGGGCGCTGATGCTGTCCGGCGCGTTCGGCGGCCTGCTCGGGGCGCTGCCGCCCGAGCAGTTCCTGCCCTGTGCCAACGACTACCTGCTGCGCCAGGGGTGGGGCGAGGGCTTCGCGACGGCCGTCCACCTCACCGTGGACCTGCGCTCGGGCGCCTACGAGGTCCGCAGCGCCGGGCACCCGCCGGCGCTGCACCGCGTCTCCGGCTCCGGGCGCTGGAGCATCCTGGAGAGCTCCGGCCCCGTGCTCGGGCTGATCCCGGACGCGGAGTTCGTGGGGGTGGGCGGCGTGCTCGACCACGGCGACGCGGTGCTGCTCTACACCGACGGCATGGTGGAGGAGCCGCAGCGCGACATCGAGCTGGGCATCGACCGGCTGCTGGGGGAGGCCGAGCGGCTGCTCGCCGACGACTTCACCGGCGCGGCCGACCGGCTCGTCGACACCCTCGGCTCACGCTCGGACGACCGCGCGATGCTCGTCCTGCACCGCGACTGAGGCCGGCGGGCGGCCGAGCGGACGGGCTGCGGCGGGGCCGTTTGGGGAGCGGGCCCCGCGGTGTGGCACCATGACTTCCGGTCTCGGTGCGCTCACGCGCGTCACGACCAGCGCGGATGTAGCTCAATGGTAGAGCCCCAGTCTTCCAAACTGGCTACGCGGGTTCGATTCCCGTCATCCGCTCCAGGGAGTCATCCGGACCGTCCTGACGGCCCCGGACGGCGACTTGTGCGGGGCGTAGCGTAGTGGCTAGCGCGCCTGCTTTGGGAGCAGGAGATCGCAGGTTCGAGTCCTGTCGCCCCGACGCACTGACCACCACCATCACATGGCGGCCCATCGGGCCGCCACGACCCAGATTGACAGGAGACAGCCTGTGAAGAGCGCCGTCGAGACCTTGAGCCCGACCAGGGCCAAGCTGACCGTCGAGGTGCCCTTCGAGGAGCTCAAGCCGAGCCTCGACGCGGCGTACAAGCGGATCGCCCAGCAGATCAACGTCCCCGGCTTCCGCCGCGGGAAGGTGCCCCCGATGGTCATCGACCGTCAGGTGGGCCGCGGTGCGGTGCTCGACGAGGCCGTCAACGAGGTGCTCCCGAAGAAGTACGTGGAGGCGCTCGAGGCCAACTCCCTCCAGCCGCTCGCGCAGCCGGAGATCGAGGTCACCCGCTTCGAGGACAACGAGACCCTCGAGTTCACCGCCGAGGTCGACGTCAAGCCCGAGATCGAGCTGCCGGCCTACCTCGGCCTCGAGGCCGAGGTCGACGACATCGAGGTCAGCGACGAGGACGTCGAGGAGCAGGTCAAGGCGCTGCGTGAGCGCTTCGCCACCCTGCGCGACGTCGAGCGCCCCGCCGCCGACGGCGACTTCGTGGTGCTGGACCTGGTCGCGACCAAGGACGGCGAGACCGTCGACGGCGCCGAGGTCAGCGGCATGTCCTACCAGGTCGGCCGCGGCGGCATGATCGACGGCCTCGACGAGGCCCTGGTGGGCCTCGCGGCCGGCGAGGAGAAGGTCTTCACCTCCGAGCTCGTGGGCGGTGACCTGGTCGGCCAGTCCGTCGAGGTCGCGGTCAAGGTCTCCCAGGTGCAGGAGCAGGAGCTCCCCGAGTACGACGACGAGTTCGCCCAGCTCGCCTCGGAGTTCGACACCGCCGAGGAGCTCACCGTCGACGTGCGCGAGCGCCTCGGTCGCGGCAAGCGCCTCGAGCAGGCCGCCGCCGCCCGCGACGCCGTCCTCGAGTCGCTGCTGGAGAAGGTCGAGATCCCGCTGCCCGAGGGCATCGTGACCGACGAGCTCAACGCGCGCCGCCAGAACATCGAGCAGCAGCTCGCCTACGCCGGCATCACGATGGAGAAGTACCTCGAGGACGAGGGCCAGACCATCGACGAGTTCGAGGCCGACCTCGAGCGCCGGGTCCGCGACGCGGTCGCCGCCCAGTTCATCCTGGACGAGATCGCGAAGAAGGAGGAGCTCGGGATCGATCAGAACGAGCTCACCCAGCACATGATCCGACGCGCCCAGCAGTCCGGCCAGGACCCGCAGGAGTTCGTCAACCACATGGTGGAGCACAACCACATCCCCGACCTCGTGCAGGAGATCCTGCGTGGCAAGGCGCTCGCGACCCTGGTCGAGGCCGCCGTGGTCAAGGACGCCTCCGGCAACGTGGTGGACATGAAGAACCTGCGCCCCGACGGCTCGATCGGTGAGCCCGCCGACGAGGCTGCCGAGGCAGCGGACGCCGACGAGGCCGACTCCGCCGACGAGGCCGAGAAGCCCGCCGAGGCCTGAGCCTCCCCGTACCACCCCGCCAGCGCCCTCCCGGTCCAACCGGGAGGGCGCTGGCGCGTCCGGGGCGGGCCGGGGCTGCCGCGTGACAGGGAACGACCCGCCTCGCCCCCCACCTCGGGCCGGCGCGAAATCCGCTGTCGGCGAACAGCGGGGGATAGTCCGTGGAACTGTCTGTCCCACGGGCTAGGGTCGCAGCGTGACCCAGAACTCGAGCCCCTCGTACGACCACCAGATGGGCGGTGGCGGCGGCATCAACGTCCTCGACGACCACATCTACCAGCGTCTGCTCCGCGAGCGCATCGTGTTCCTCGGTTCCGAGGTCCGCGACCAGAACGCGAACGCGATCTGCGCCCAGCTGCTGCTGCTCTCGGCGGAGGACCCCGAGGCCGACATCTTCCTGCACATCAACAGCCCCGGCGGCTCGGTCGACGCCGGCATGGCCATCTACGACACGATGAACTACATCCCCAACGACGTGGCGACCGTCGGGATGGGCCTGGCCGCCTCGATGGGGCAGTTCCTGCTCTGCGCCGGCACCAAGGGCAAGCGCTACGCCCTGCCGCACGCGCGGATCATGATGCACCAGCCCTCCTCGGGCATGGGCGGCTCCGCCTCGGACATCAAGATCCAGGCCCAGCAGTCGCTGCACATCAAGAAGGTGCTGCTGGAGCTGATCTCCGAGCACACCGGCCAGAGCGTCGAGCAGGTCGAGGCGGACGCCGACCGCGACCGCTGGTTCACCGCCCAGGAGGCGCTGGAGTACGGCCTGGTCGACAAGGTCGTCAAGAGCGCCCGCGAAGCCGCCGACGACGGCCGCCCGGCCCACACGAAGGACTGACACCATGTCGCAGACCCCCCAGGGCACCCACAGCCCCGAGCTGAGCCCGTCGATGAACTACTACATCCCGCAGTGGGAGGAGCGCACGTCGTACGGCGTCCGCCGCATCGACCCCTACGCCAAGCTGTTCGAGGACCGCATCATCTACCTCGGCACCCCGATCTCCGACGACGTCGCCAACGCGGTGATCGCCCAGCTGCTGTGCCTGCAGTCGATGAACCCCGACCAGGACATCAGCATCTACATCAACAGCCCCGGCGGCTCCTTCACCGCGCTGACGGCCATCTACGACACGATCGGCTTCATCAAGCCCGACGTGCAGACGGTGTGCATCGGCCAGGCGGCCTCGGCCGCCGCGGTCCTGCTCGCCGCGGGTGCGCCCGGCAAGCGCCTGGCGCTGCCGAACAGCCGGATCCTGATCCACCAGCCCTACACCGAGGGCACCTTCGGCCAGACCTCGGACATCGAGATCCAGGCCAACGAGATCCTGCGGATGCGCGAGCTGCTCGAGGCCATGCTCGCCAAGCACAGCGGCCGGCCGATCGAGGAGGTCAGCCGCGACATCGAGCGCGACAAGATCCTCACCGCCGACGCCGCGGTCGAGTACGGCCTGATCGACTCGGTGCTCGAGTCGCTGAAGACCCCCGTCCTCACCGCCTGATCGCACACACCAGGTCGGTGCTCCGTGTCCGGTCCCCAGTCCGGGGCCGGCACGGGGTACCGTCGTCGAAGTTTCGCTCGCGTTGAGGAGGATGACCGTCCGTGGCACGAATCGGTGACGGTGGCGACCTGTTGAAGTGTTCCTTCTGCGGGAAGAGTCAGAAGCAGGTCAAGAAGCTGATCGCAGGCCCCGGGGTCTACATCTGCGACGAGTGCATCGACCTGTGCAACGAGATCATCGAGGAGGAGCTGAGCGAGGGCGCCGAGGTCAGCCTCGAGGAGCTGCCCAAGCCCCGCGAGATCTTCGAGTTCCTCAACTCCTACGTGATCGGCCAGGAACAGGCCAAGAAGTCGCTCGCGGTGGCGGTCTACAACCACTACAAGCGCGTCCAGGCCGGCCTCCAGCCCGCCTCGGGCAAGCACAGCAAGGAAGAGGCCGTCGAGGTCGCGAAGTCCAACATCCTCGTGGTGGGACCGACCGGCTGCGGCAAGACCTACCTCGCCCAGACGCTGGCCCGCATGCTCAACGTCCCGTTCGCCATCGCCGACGCCACGGCGCTGACGGAGGCCGGCTACGTCGGCGAGGACGTCGAGAACATCCTGCTCAAGCTGATCCAGGCGGCCGACTACGACGTCAAGAAGGCCGAGACCGGGATCATCTACATCGACGAGATCGACAAGGTGGCCCGCAAGGCGGAGAACCCCTCGATCACGCGCGACGTCTCCGGTGAGGGCGTCCAGCAGGCGCTGCTGAAGATCATCGAGGGCACCACCGCCTCGGTGCCGCCGCAGGGCGGGCGCAAGCACCCGCACCAGGAGTTCATCCAGATCGACACGACGAACATCCTGTTCATCGTGGGCGGCGCTTTCGCCGGGCTCGAGCACATCATCGAGCAGCGGGTCGGCAAGAAGACTCTCGGCTTCACCGCGGAGGTCCGCGGCGAGACCCAGCGCGAGGCCGACGACCTGCTGGCGCTGGTGCGTCCCGAGGACCTCACCAAGTTCGGCCTGATCCCCGAGTTCATCGGCCGCCTGCCCCTGATCGCGAGCGTCACCAAGCTCGACCAGGAGGCGCTGGTGCAGATCCTGACCGAGCCCCGCAACGCCCTGGTGAAGCAGTACCAGAAGCTCTTCGAGCTCGACGGCGTCGAGCTGGAGTTCACCGACGACGCCATCGCCGCGATCGCCGACAAGGCGATGGAGCGCGGCACCGGCGCCCGTGGCCTGCGCGCCATCATCGAGGAGGTCCTCCTCCACGTGATGTACGACGTCCCCTCGCGCGAGGACGTCGCGAAGGTCATCGTGACCGGCGAGGTCGTCTCCGACGACGTGGCGCCCACCCTGGTGCCGCGCGCCGCGGAGAAGAAGAAGAAGTCCGCCTGAGCGGATCCGAGCCGGGCGCGGGCCGCGGTACAGACCACCCGCGCCCGGGCTCGATGCCTCGCCGGTCCTCCGGAAGGATGGGCAGCTCGTGGACCCACGCCGGCGGAGGAGATCGTTGAGCGACGAGCACAGGCGTCCCTTGGTCGCGTTCCTGGTCGTGATGGTGGCCTCCGCGCTCGTGGTCGTCCACGGCGTCCGCAGCGACGCCCTGCGCGGCCTCCTCGAGGTCGCCCCCGCGGTCGTGATCGCGGGCGCCGAGCTCGCCGAGGCGAGCCGGGACGACGTGACCCCGCGCCGTGCCGCCGAACCGGCTCCCGAGCGCGAGGTGGCCTCCGGGCCCGGCTCCGCTCCGGCCCAGGAGGCCCGCACCCGCCCGCGGGGCGGGGACACCGACCGCTCCGGCGACCGCTCGCGCGACGGCGCGCAGATGCAGACCCAGGCCCCCGCGCCGGCGGTCGCCGTCGTGCGCGACCCGAAGCCGGACCGCGGTCCGCGCGACCCGGCACCCGGGCGCCCTGACCACGCCCACGGTCACGAGAAGGACCGCGGCAGGGGACACGCCCATGGCCACGGTCACCGCCACGGCAAGGGCCACGACGACAAGCGTCACGGCAAGGGCCACTCCACGAGCGGCCACCCGGGCCACGCCAAGGGCGGCCACGGGAAGGGCCACTCGAAGGGCCACGGGAAGGGCCACTCGAAGGGCCACGCCACCCACGGCAAGGGCCACGGCCGGCACTAGGACGCGAGGCGTCCCGGCCGGCCGCGGCCCTCATCGGGTGCGGCGGGGGAGCGGGCTCAGCCCTGCTCGACCACGGGTGCGAGCTCGGCGGAGACGCTGATCTCGCCGGCGTCCGCGGACTCGGTGAACACCAGCTCGCCGGTGATCTTGCCGGTCTTGCGCAGGTCCTCGGTGGCCAGCGCGGCCGCACGGACCAGCGCGGCGGGACCGGAGACCTCCACGCGGGAGAGCTCGGCACGCATCGAGACCTTGGCCTGCGACTTCGCGCCGCGGATGCCCGCGAGCACCGAGGCGACGGCGTCGACGGTGGCCGGGTCGGCCGCGGCCGCGGCGCCCAGGTCGAGCTCGGTCGGCCACGAGGCGAGGTGGACCGAGCCCTCACGCCACCACGACCAGACCTCCTCGGTCACGTAGGGCAGGAACGGCGCGAGCAGCCGCAGCTGGACCTCGAGCGCGATCGCCAGGGTGGCCTTGGCCGACGCGGTGGCGGCGCCGCCGTCCTCGGCGTACGCGCGCTCCTTGACCAGCTCGAGGTAGTCGTCGCAGAACTCCCAGAAGAACTTCTCGACCGTCTCCAGCGCGGAGGTGTAGTCGTAGGCGTCGAAGGCCTCGGTCGCCTTGCGGATCACCAGCGCGAGACGGCCCAGGAGGGCGCAGTCGAGCGGCTCGGAGACCTGGAAGGCGTTGAGCTCGGTCGCGCCGACGCCGCCGATGACGAACTTCGAGGCGTTGAGGACCTTCATCGCCAGGCGACGACCGACCTTCATCTGGCTCTCGTCGAACGGCGAGTCCAGGCCGGGGCGCGACATCGCGGCACGCCAGCGCACCGCGTCGGCGCCGAACTTGTCGAGGATCTGGGTCGGGACGACGACGTTGCCCTTGGACTTCGACATCTTCTTGCGGTCGGGGTCGACCACGAAGCCGGAGATCAGGGCGTGGGTCCACGGGGTGGTGCCGTGCTCGAAGTGCGAGCGCACGACCCGCGCGAACAGCCAGGTGCGGATGATGTCGTGGGCCTGGGTGGCCAGGTCCATCGGGAAGACCCGCTCGAACAGGTCGTTGTCGGACTCCCAGCCGCCGGCGATCTGCGGGGTCAGCGACGAGGTCGCCCAGGTGTCCATCACATCGGGGTCGCCGACGAAGCCGCCGGGCTTGCCGCGCTGCTCGGGCTCGTAGCCGCGGGGGGCGTCGGTGGAGGGGTCCACCGGGAGCTCCGCCTCGGTCGGGAGCAGCGGGTGGGCGTAGTCCGGCTCGCCGTCGGCGTCGAGGGGGTACCAGACGGGGAACGGGATGCCGAAGAAGCGCTGGCGCGAGATCAGCCAGTCGCCGTTGAGCCCGCCGACCCAGTTGTCGTAGCGGTGCTTCATGTGGCTGGGGATCCAGGTGATGTCCTCGCCGCGCTCGACCATCTCGGTGCGCAGCGCCGCGTCGCGGCCGCCGTTGCGGATGTACCACTGGCGGGTGGCGACGATCTCGAGCGGCTTGTCGCCCTTCTCGTAGAAGTTCGTCATCCGCTGGGTCGGCTTCGGCTCGCCGTCCAGGTCACCGGACTCGCGCAGCTTGGCCACCATCGCCTCGCGGGCGCTGAAGGCGGTCTTGCCGGCCAGGTCGGCGTACGCCGAGGCGGCGGGCTCGTGGGCGAGCCACTCGGGGGTCTCGCGCAGCAGCCGGCCGTCGCGGCCCATCACGGTGCGCACCGGGAGCTGCAGCTCGCGCCACCACTGCACATCGGTGAGGTCGCCGAAGGTGCAGCACATGGCGATGCCGGCACCCTTGTCCATCTCCGCGGCCGGGTGCGCCAGGACCGGGACCTCCACGCCGAAGACCGGGCTGGTGACGGTGGTGCCGAACAGGTCGGCGTACCGCTCGTCGTCGGGGTGCGCGATCAGCGCGACCACGGCCGGGATCAGCTCGGGGCGGGTGGTCTCGATGTGGATCGGGGTGCCGTCGGGGCGATGGAAGGCCACGCGGTGGTAGGCGCCGGCGTACTCACGGGCCTCCAGCTCGGCCTGGGCGACGGCGGTCTGGAAGGTGACGTCCCACAGGGTCGGCGCCTCCTGCAGGTAGGCCTCGCCGCGGGCGAAGTTGCGCAGGAACGCGCGCTGGCTGGCGGTCTGCGCCTTCGGGCCGATGGTCGTGTAGTGCTGCTTCCAGTCCACCGAGAGGCCCAGGGTGCGCCACAGCGACTCGAAGACCTGCTCGTCCTCGACGACCAGGCGCTCGCACAGCTCGACGAAGTTCGGCCGGCTGATCGGGACCTGGCGCTTCGGGTCCGGCTTGGCCGGCGGGGTGAAGTCGGGGTCGTAGGGCAGCGAGGGGTCGCAGCGCACGCCAAAGTAGTTCTGCACCCGGCGCTCGGTGGGCAGGCCGTTGTCGTCCCAGCCCATCGGGTAGAAGACCGACTTGCCCTGCATGCGCTGGTAGCGCGCGATCAGGTCGGTGTGGGTGTAGGAGAAGACGTGGCCCACGTGCAGGCTGCCGCTGACCGTGGGCGGCGGGGTGTCGATGGAGTACACGTTGGCGCGGGGCTGGGTGCGGTCGAAGGCGTAGGTGTCCTGCTCCTTCCAGCGCTGCGACCACCGGCCCTCGAGGCCCTCGAGCGCAGGCTTCTCCGGTACGACGACCGCGCGGGGGGCGCTGGTCGTGTCTGGGGCCTGGTCCTGCTGGGTCTCGGTCATGGCGAAATCCTAGATCGAGCGACCTCACCTGCGAAAACCGGTTGTGATCGTGGGCACCGTGGTGGCTCACTGCGGTGGTGCCGACCACCTTGGAGCTCACCGAGGACCCCGCCGCCTTCCTCGCCGCGGCGGGCCCCCACCTTGCCGCGGACCCCGTCGTGTCGACGGTCGTGGCGACCGTGGCGGAGCGGATGGCGCGCGGGATCGGCGGGCGCGACCTGCCCTTCCGCTGGTGGGCGGTTGCCCGCGACGCGGAGGGGGTGGTGGTCGGAGCGGCGATGCGGACCGCGCCCTTCGCGCCGTACCCGCCGTTCGTGCTGGCGATGCCCGAGGAGGCGGCGCTCGCGCTGGCCCGCACGTTGCACGCGCGCGGCGAGGTGGTCGAGCAGGTCAACGGCACGCTGCCGGCGGCGCGCGTGGTGGCCGAGGAGACCGCGCGGCTGGCCGGTGGAGTGGCGCGGGTGCACGAGCACCAGCGGCTCTTCGAGCTCGGCGAGGTGGTGCTGCCGCCGGCCCCGCCCGGACGGCTGCGCCGCGCCGAGGCGGGCGAGACCGACCTGGTCCGGGCGTGGTTCGTCGCCTTCGACTCCGACGCCGACGAGCAGGCCGGGCGCGCGCCGGTGCCCGGCGGTGCGGCTGCGCTGACGCGCGAGGAGCTCCGCGCCCGCATCGAGGACGGCGTCGTGTGGCTGTGGGAGGACGAGGACGGGGTGCCGGTCCACCTCACCGCGACCACGCTGCCGGCCCACGGCGTCACCCGGATCGGGCCCGTCTACACCCCGAAGGAGCACCGCGGGCACGGCTACGCCCGCCGCGCGGTCGCGGAGGTCTCTGCGGACCTCCAGGGCCGCGGCGAGCGCTGCTGCCTGTTCACCGACCGGGCCAACCCGGTCGCCAACGCGCTGTACCCGGCGATCGGCTACCGCCAGGTCGCCGAGGTGGTCGAGCTGGTGGTCGGCCCGGTCGCCGGTGCGGCTCAGCCGCGGTAGGGCTTGGCGGAGCCCTCCGCGATGCCCTTGCGGATCTTCTTCTCGACCATCGCCGCGATGCGGTTGGGCACGCGGGGGACCGGGGCGTCGCTGAACCAGTCGGCGTCGAACCAGCCGCGCTCGTGCCAGTACGCCGCGTCGACCGGGCCCTCCTCGCGACCGCCCTCCACCAGCAGCCGGGCCACCCGGAAGCCGATCAGGTCCGCGGTGGTGGGGCGTGGCTCGACCGGGTCGGTCGCGGCGGCGCGCAGGGAGGAGGCCAGCTCGTCGAGGGCGGCGTCCACCTTGGCGCGGTACGGCGCCTTGGCCAGGCCCGGCCCGTTGACCCCGAGCTGACCGACGGTGTGGAAGCCCCAGCGGCGTACCGCGGTCTGCAGGTAGCCCAGCGCGGCGTCGTGGCCGGCGCCCGCGGCCGTGGAGAGCAGGGCGGCGGGCTTGCCGACGTACGCCGGGCGGTGGATGAGGTAGGCGAAGTGGTCGACGAAGCGCTTCATCGTCGCCGAGACGTGGAAGGAGTGCACCGGGGTCGCGAAGAGCACCAGGTCGGCCTCGTCCATCACCGTGCGGGCCGGTGCCGCGCGGTCGTAGGAGGGGCAGGCCTGCTCGCCCTCGGTCATGCACGACAGGCAGGCCGGGCAGCTCGGCCCGAGCCCGAGGTCGTCGGTGGCGACGCTCCCCACCTCGACCGGGCCCTCGCGGCGCATCCGCTCGACCAGGTCCTCGACCAGCCGTCCGGTGGCGCCGGCGGTGCCGTGCCCCGTCCCCATCACCACGCCCAGACGCATGCCGGACTCCTCTCGTCGAGGAGGTGTATATCCTATCGAGCCGTGCCGGGACTGGTCCGATCCGCTGCGGCGAGGCTCACCAGACCAGCACCGCCTTGATCACCCGGCCCTCGTGGAGGTCGTTGACGGCCTTGTTGATGTCGGCGAACGGGTAGGTCGTCACCAGGTGGTCGAGGTCGAAGCGGCCGGCCCGGTGCAGGTCGATGAGCCGCGGCACCATCTCCAGCGGGTCGGAGTCGCCCTCGATCGAGGAGGTGAGGGTCTTGCCGCCCTGGAGCAGGTCGACGGCGTCCACGGCGTACTCCTCGGCGCCCAGGCCGAGCGCGACGAGGGTGCCGCGCGGGCCGAGGGCCTGCATCGCCTCGCGGACCACCGCCGGGACGGCCGTGGTGTCGATGGCGTGGCGCGCGCCGCCGCCGGTCAGCTCGCGCAGCCGCTCCACGAGTGTCGTGCCCTCGAGGGAGGCCGGGTCGAGCGGGATCGCGCCCATCGCGGCGGCGGCCTCGAGGCGGGCGGGGACCAGGTCGACGGCGACCACGGTGCGCACGCCCTCGGCGAGGGCGGCGGCCACCGCGGCCAGGCCGACCGCGCCGACGCCGTGCACGACGAGGCTGTCCTCCGGCTCGGGCCGCAGCACGTTGAGGACCGTGCCCGCGCCGGTCTGGAACCCGCAGCCGTACGGCGCGAGCAGGGTCAGGTCGAGCGCGGGGTCCACGACCACGCAGTTGTCCTGGTGGGCGATCGCGTGCCGGGCGAACGAGGACTGGCCGAAGAAGGACCCGAGCACCGGCTGGCCGTCGCGGTGGTGGGTGGTGGAGCCGTCGGGGCGGTAGCCCAGGTAGTTGAGCACCAGCGTCTGCTCGCAGTGCCCGACGTGGCCGGCCCGGCACGCCGCGCAGGTGCGGCACGAGCGCAGGCTGAGGACCACGTGGTCGCCGACCGCGATGCCGCTGACCTCGGCGCCGACCTGCTCGACGACGCCGGCGCCCTCGTGACCGAAGACGTTCGGGAACATCTCGGCCGGCAGCATCGTGCGCATCGTGAGGTCGGTGTGGCACAGCCCGGTGGCGACGATGCGCACCAGCACCTCGTCGGGCCGGGGCTCGTCGAGGTCGACCTCGGTGAGGGCGAAGTCCTGGCCGGGAGACTCGACGAGCGCGACGGTGGTCTGCATGGCGGTCAACCTAGAACGTGTTCTCCTTTTTGTCTCGCGTCCGCGCGGACGGGTTGCGGACGGCTGTCGATGGCGGGCGCCGGCGCCGACCCGGGCCGCGCCGCGGGGCCACGCGGTCGGGGCGCCTAGACTCGTGCCGCGATGAGCCAGACCCCCGATGCCCCCGACGGGCCACGTTTCGCCCGGACCTTCGACGAGGTCGAGGACGCCCTGCTGTCCCGGTGGCCCGAGACCCGCCTCGAGCCCTCGCTCGACCGGATCCGCGCCTTCGTCGACCTGCTCGGCGACCCGCAGCACAGCTACCCCGTCATCCACCTGACCGGCACCAACGGCAAGACCTCCACCTCGCGGATGATCGACACCCTGCTGCGTGCCCTCGACCTGCGCACGGGTCGGTTCACCAGCCCGCACGTCGAGCGGATGAGCGAGCGGATCAGCATCGACGGCGAGCCGCTCAGCGACGAGGACTTCGTGCGCGCGTTCAACGACGTCGCGGCCTACACCCACCTCGTCGACGCCGCCTCCGAGCACCCCCTGTCGTTCTTCGAGGTCGTGGTCGCGATGGCCTTCGCCGCGTTCTCCGACGCCCCGGTCGAGGCCGCCGTCGTCGAGGTCGGGATGGGCGGCTCGTGGGACGCCACCAACGTCGCCGACGGCGCGGTCGCGGTCGTGACCCCGATCGCGCTCGACCACGCCCGCTACCTGGGCGGGACGCCGGCCGAGATCGCCGTCGAGAAGGCCGGGATCATCAAGCCTGGCTCCACCGTCGTCATCGCCGAGCAGCAGCCCGACGTCGCCGTCGTGCTGCTCGAGCGGGCCACCGCGGTCGGCGCCAAGGTCGCCCGCGAGGGCATGGAGTTCGGTGTGCTGCACCGGGTCCCGGCCGTCGGCGGCCAGCTGGTGACGCTCCAGGGCCTGCGCGGGCGCTATGAGGAGCTGTTCCTCCCGCTGCACGGCGCCCACCAGGCGCAGAACGCCGCCGTCGCGCTCGCCGCGGTCGAGGCCTTCATCGGCGGCGAGGAGCCGCTGGCCGACGACGTCGTACGCCGGGCGTTCGCCGAGGTGACCTCGCCGGGCCGCCTCGAGGTCGTGCGCCGCTCGCCCACGATCGTGCTCGACGCCGCGCACAACCCGCACGGCGCCGAGGCGCTCGGCGCGGCGCTGGAGGACTCCTTCGCCTTCGACCCGCTGATCGGGGTCGTCGGGGTGATGGGGGACAAGGACGCCGAGGGGCTGCTCGCCGCGCTGGAGCCGCGCCTGGCCCACGTCGTGTGCACCCGGGCGAGCACCGACCGCGCCACCGACCCCGAGGCGCTGGGCGAGATCGCCCGCGAGATCT
Organism: Nocardioides sp. zg-DK7169; assembly: GCF_013155365.1. GTDB lineage: Bacteria > Actinomycetota > Actinomycetes > Propionibacteriales > Nocardioidaceae > Nocardioides. Next base: position 176,453 of record NZ_JABJRA010000007.1, on the reverse strand, counting down.
TCGGCGAGGACCGGGTCAGCGTCGTGCCGAGGCTGGCCGACGCGCTCGACGTCGCCGCCGGGCTGGCCGAGTCCGGCGAGGGACGCTCCTCCGTCGGCACCGGCGCGGTGCTGGTCACCGGGTCGGTCATCACCGTGGGCGAGGCCCGCACCCTGCTGGGAGGACCCAAGTGAGCGACGAGACGTCCGTGAACCCCGAGCGGACCCGTTCCCCGCGCCGCGGCATGTGCGCGGCGATCCTCGGCCTCGAGGCGGTCGTCCTCGGCCTGACGACGCCGGTGATGGTGATGGTCTCCGACGTCGACGCCTCGGTCGCCATCGCGGTCGGGGTCGGCCTCACCGTCGTCTGCCTGCTGCTGGCCGGGATGCTGCGCCGCGAGTGGGCCTACGGTGCGGGCTGGGTCGTGCAGGTCGCCGCGATCGGGCTGGGCTTCGTCGTCCCGATGATGTTCTTCCTCGGCGCGATCTTCGCGGTGCTGTGGGGCACCGCCTACTTCCTCGGCCGCCGCATCGAGTCCGAGCGCGCCGCCGCCTGGGCCGCCTGGGACGCCCGCGAGGAGTCCGGCGAGGACGCCGGCCCCACTGGCCCCGCCTCCACCGCCTGACCCGTCCCTCCTCGCCGAGTCGGCGCTCGTGGCGCTGCCTCAGCCGCGCAGCGCCCGGGTCGTCACCGCCAGCGCGTGGTCGAGCTGGCGGTCGGTGAGCGAGCCGCCGAACCCGACGACCAGGCCGTGCTGGACGTGGGTGCGGCACTGGTCGGCCAGCAGCGGTACGTCGTACCCCGCGGCGCGCCCGGCGGCGTGCGCCGCACGGGCCTGCTCCTCGGGCATCACGAACGTCGCGTACATCCCCGCGACCGGCCCGGTCAGCTCGCCGTACGGCGCGAGCGCGCCCACCACCCGCGCCGCGCGCTCGGCGTACACCCGGCGCGCGGAGCGGACCACCTTGTCGACGTAGCCGTCGCGCAGCAGGGCGAGCAGCGCGCGCTGCACCGGCCACGGCGGTGAGTCGTGGGTGATCGCGCGCTCGCGCTCGACGTGCTCGCGGACCCCGTCGGGGGCCACCAGCCAGCCGAGCCGCATGCTCGGCGCGACGGACTTGCTGGCGGTGCCGAGGTAGACGACCCGCTCGCGGTCGAGCCCCGCGAGCGCCGGCACCGGCGCGACGTCGTAGCGCAGCTCGGAGTCGTAGTCGTCCTCGATCACGAGCGCGTCCGCGCGGCGCGCCTCGCGGAGCAGCGCGGCCCGGTGCGCACCCGGCATGGTGCGCCCGAGCGGGTGCTGGTGGGCCGGGGTGACGTAGACGGCCACCGTGCCGGTCAGGTCGGGCACCTCCAGGGCCGGTACGTCGTGGAGGGCGCGCCCGGTCGCGGCCACGGTGGCCGCCGCGGCCCGGTAGCCCGGGTCCTCCACGGCGACCGGCCCGGGTGGCAGGGCGCCCAGCGCGTGCCGCAGCCCCTCGGTGGTGCCGGCGGTGAGCAGGACCTCGTCGGGGTCGCAGACCACGCCGCGCACGTGGGCGAGCCGCTCGGCCAGCGCCACCCGGAGCTCGCGCAGGCCGCGCGGGTCGTCGTACCCGGCCGGCGGGCGCGCGGCGGAGACCTCGCGCCAGGCCCGGCGCCACAGCGCGGCGTGCGCGGGATCGATCCACGGCGTCCCGGTGCTGAGCCGCAGCAGCGGCGGTTCGTCGCGGGCCGGGCGCGACGCCGGTCGCGGCGCGGCGAGCGGGGGAGTGGCGGACACGAAGGTCCCCGACCCGTGGCGGCCCTCCAGCCAGCCCTCGGCGACCAGCTGGGCGTAGGCCTGCTCGGTGACCGACCGGGCCACCCCGAGCTCGGCGGCCAGGGCGCGGCTGCTGGGCAGCCGGGTGCCGGCCGCGAGGGTCGCGGAGGTGATCCGGGTGCGCACCTGGTCGGCGAGCTGGGTGCCGAGCGGCGTCCCCGCCCCGCGGTCGAGGGCCACCGGGAGAGCGGGAGCGCCAGGTGTCCGGGTCATCAGTGTCCTGTCGTTCTGGGTTCGGATTGGCCCATGACGACGGGCCACTGGGCGTCGACGATAGACCCATGACGCTCCCGCTCTCGCCCACCGCCCGCACCGCGCGTACGCCGTGGACCCCGACGGCCCCGACGCGGGCGGCACGCTCTACCTGCACGGCTCGGTCGCCGCCCGCTGGCTGCGCGCCGCGGTCGGCGCCACGCTCTGTGTCACGGTCACCGAGGTCGACGGGGTGGTGACCGCGCGCTCGGCGTTCCACCACTCGATGAACTACCGCTCCGCGGTGGTGATCGGCATCGCCCGCGAGGTCGTGGCGGAGGCTGAGCGGGCGCGTGCCCTCGACGGCATCGTCGACCACCTGGTGCCCGGCCGGGCGGCGACCCTGCGCCCCAGCAGCCGCAAGGAGCTGGCGGCGACCGCCGTGCTCGCCGTACCCCTCGCGGAGGCGTCGATGAAGGTGCGGTCCGGCGGACCGGTCGACGACCCCGAGGACGTCGCCGCGGGGACCTGGGGCGGGCACCTGCCGGTACGCCGGGTGTGGGAGACGCCGGTGCCCGACGCCGACGCCCGCGGGGAGGTGCCGGACGACCTCCTGGCCCGGGTGGCGCCCACGTCCGCGTGAGCGGACGGGCGGGGCGCGATGCGGGGGATAGGCTTGGCGCATGACGCAGCGCACACTGGTCCTCCTCAAGCCCGACACCGTCAGCCGTGGCCTGGTCGGCGAGGTGCTCGGCCGCTACGAGGCGAAGGGTCTCTCGATCGTCGCCATGGAGCTGCGCCACATCGGCGCGGAGATCTCCGACCAGCACTACGCCGAGCACGTGGAGCGGGACTTCTACCCGCCGCTGCGCGAGTTCGTGACCAGCGGACCCCTCGTCGCGCTCGTGCTCGAGGGCGACGAGGCGATCGAGGTCGTCCGCGCCATCAACGGCGCCACCGACGGGCGCAAGGCCGCCCCCGGCACCATCCGCGGCGACTACTCGCTGTCGAACCGCGAGAACCTCGTGCACGGCTCGGACTCCCCGGAGTCGGCCGCGCGCGAGATCGGCATCTGGTTCCCCGAGCTCTGAGCCCCGCCGTACGTCGGGCCGGCACGCGCTGCGTGCCGGCCCGACGTCGTCGACGCGTGCCGACGCGGCACGCCACGAGCGCCGACTCGCGCAATTGGCGGGGGCGGGCCGCGTGTCCTCCCGTTTCGGTGGGTCGCGGCTTCGTAGCCTGAAGACTCTTCCCCACCAGCACCATCCGAAAGCGGCGGCACCCCATGGCGAACAGCTTCTTCGGCCGGGACATGGCAGTCGACCTCGGCACCGCCAACACCTTGGTCTACGTCCGCGGCAAGGGCGTCCTCCTCGACGAACCCAGCGTGGTCGCCCTCAACGCCAGCACCGGCGAGATCCTCGCGGTCGGCCACGAGGCCAAGCGCATGATCGGACGCACCCCCGACAACATCGCGGCCATCCGCCCGCTGAAGGACGGCGTCATCGCCGACTTCGAGGCGACCGAGCAGATGCTGCGCTTCTTCATCCAGCAGGTCCACAAGCGGCGCTACTTCGCCAAGCCCCGGATGGTGGTGTGCGTGCCCAGCGGCATCACCGCCGTCGAGCAGCGCGCGGTGAAGGAGGCCGGCTACCAGGCCGGCGCCCGCAAGGTCTACATCGTCGAGGAGCCGATGGCCGCGGCGATCGGTGCCGGGCTGCCCGTGCACCAGGCCACCGGCAACATGGTCGTCGACGTCGGCGGCGGCACCACCGAGGTCGCGGTCATCTCCCTGGGCGGCATCGTGACCAGCCTGAGCGTGCGCACCGCCGGCGACGACCTCGACGCCGCCATCGTGGCGTGGATGAAGAAGGAGTACTCCCTGATGCTCGGGGAGCGCACCGCCGAGGAGGTCAAGATGACCCTCGGCTCGGCCTTCCCGCTGCCCGACGAGCCCGAGGCCGAGATCCGCGGCCGCGACATGATCTCCGGCCTGCCGCGCACCGTCGTGGTCTCCAGCGCCGAGGTCCGCCAGGCCCTCGAGGAGCCGCTGCACGCCATCGTCGATGCAGTCCGCGCGACCCTCGACCAGACCCCGCCGGAGCTCGCCGGCGACATCATGGACCGCGGCATCGTGCTCACCGGCGGCGGCGCGCTGCTGCGCGGCCTCGACGAGCGGCTGCGCCACGAGACCGGGATGCCGGTCCACGTCGCGGAGGACCCGCTCAGCTCGGTCGCCCTCGGCGCGGGCAAGTGCGTCGAGGAGTTCGAGGCGCTCCAGCAGGTGCTCGTCTCGGAGCCGAGGCGCTTCTGATGGCGCTCGACGGGCTCGACCAGCGCCGGTCCCGCGAGCGCCGCTGGCGCAGCGCCAGCGACCTCGAGCGTCCCCGGGGTCCGCGCCGCTCGGTGGCGGTGGCCCTCGTCCTGGCCTGCGTCACGTTGATGACCCTCGACCAGCAGACCGACCCCGTCGTCGAGCCCGCGCGCCGCGCCCTCGGCGAGGTGATCGGCCCGGTCGAGGTCGGCGCGTCCGCGCTGCTGCGCCCCTTCGTCTCGATCCCGGACTGGTTCCGCAGCCACGGCGACCTGCGCGGTGAGATCGACGCCCTCGAGGCGGAGAACGCGCGCCTGCGCTCGCAGGTCAGCACCGCCGACTACGACCGCAACCGCCTGGCCGAGTACGACGGGCTGACCCGCGCCGCCTCCGACCTCGGCTACGCCCTGGTGCCGGCCCGCGTGGTCGGTCTCGGTCCCTCCCAGTCCTTCTCCGCCACCGTGACCATCGACGCCGGTTCCGAGGCCGGGCTGCGCGCCGACATGACCGTGGTCAACAACGACGGCCTGGTCGGTCGGGTCCTGCGGGTCACCCGCACGACCGCGACCGTGCTGCTCGCGATCGACCCCGAGTCGGTCGTCGGCGGGCGGATCGGCTCCAGCATGGAGATCGGCTTCCTGCACGGGCGCGGCGCGCTCGGCGACGAGGCCCGTCTCGACCTCGAGCTCCTCGACGAGGCGGTCGTCCCCGGCAGCGGCGACGCCGTGGTCACCTGGGGCAGCCGCAACGGCGCGCCGTACGTCTCCGGCATCCCGGTGGGGGAGGTGACCGCGGTGTTCTCCAACGTCCGCGACTCCTCCCAGCGCGCCGTGGTGCGTCCCTACGTCGACTTCGCCAGCCTCGACGTCGTCGGCGTAGTGGTGCCCTCGGGCAGCGAGAGCGACCGCGCGGTGATCGAGGCCGACGGGAGCATGCGATGACCCTCGTCCGCGCGCTGGTCGCGTTCGTCGGGGCGGTCCTCGCCCTGGTGCTCCAGATGACGTTCTTCTCCCACCTGTCCTGGGCCGGCGTGGTGCCCAACCTGTGCCTGTTGCTGGTCGTCGGCGCCGGTCTGGTGCGCGGCGCCGAGTTCGCGATGGTGCTGGGCTTCGTGGCCGGGCTGATGCTCGACCTGGCCCCGCCGGCCGACCACCTCGCCGGGCGCTGGGCCTTGGCCCTCGTCGTCGTCGGGTACGTCGCCGGCCGGGTGCGCCAGGACGTCCGGCCCACCGCGGTGTCGGTCGTGGCCACCGTCGCGGCCTGCTCCTTCGTCGGGACCTCGGTGTTCGCGCTCACCGGCCTGGTGCTGCGCGACCCGGTGCTCGGCGTCGGGGAGCTGCTCCAGGTGATCGGGATCGCGCTGGTGTGGGACGTGCTGCTCACGCCGTTCGTGCTGCCCCTGGTGATGGGCGCCTTCCGCCGCCTCCAGCCGAACCGGGTGCCGGCATGAGGCCCGCGGTGGGCGACGGGGCGGTGCGCTGATGGCCGCCTCCGCCGAGGGCTCGCGGCGCAGCCGGATGCGCCTGATCGTGATCCAGGTGCTGGTGCTGTCGCTGTTCGCGACCCTGCTGGCCCGGCTCTACTACATCCAGGTGGTCAGCGGCGAGCAGTACACCGCGCAGGCCGCCTCGCAGTCGGTGCGCGAGATCGTGGTGCAGCCCCAGCGCGGGCTGATCGTGGACGCGCAGGGCCGCCCGCTGGTCACCAACCGCACCACCTGGGTGCTCTCGATCGACCGCACCGTGCTGGGCAAGCTCACCGAGCGCCAGCAGGACGTGCTGCTCGGCCGGGTCGCGGAGATCAGCGACCTGCGGGTGCCGCAGGTGCGCAAGAAGCTCGTCACCTGCGGCGAGAGCGGCAGCATCCCGGGCGTGTGCTGGAACGGCTCGCCGTACCAGCCGGTCCCGGTGGCCACCGACGTCCCCCAGGAGATCGCGCTGCGGGTGCTCGAGCAGCCGGAGGACTTCCCGGCGGTGCTCGCCGAGCAGCAGAGCGTGCGCAACTACCCGCGCCCGCACGGCACCAACCTCGCCCACGTGCTCGGCTACCTCAGCCCGATCACCGAGGAGGAGTTCGACCTCGCCACCGCCGACGGCGACGAGTCGCTCAACGGCGCCTCGGTCGTCGGCCGCGCCGGTGTGGAGAAGCAGTACGACACCTGGCTGCGCGGCATGCCCGGCTACCGCAGCGTGGCCGTCGACTCGATGGGCCGGGTGCTGGGCGACAGCGGCGAGGTCAACGCCGAGCCCGGCAAGACCCTGGTCACCACCATCGACGCCAAGGTGCAGGGCGTGGTCGAGCGCGAGCTGGCCCAGACCCTCGCCCGGGCACGCACCGAGGTCGACCCGGTCACCGGGCGCCTCTACGAGGCCGACTCCGGCGCGGTCGTGGTGATGGAGGCCAAGACCGGTCGGATCGTGTCGATGGCCAGCCAGCCGACGTACGACCCCGAGGTCTGGGTCGGCGGCATCACCAAGAAGCAGCTGGCCCGGCTCTACTCCGAGGCCGCCGGCACCCCGCTGCTGGGGCGCGCCACGCAGGGCCAGTTCGCGCCGGGGTCGACCTGGAAGCCGTTCATGACCGCCGGTGCGCTCACCAACGGCTACACCACCGACACCCGGCTGAACTGCTCGCCGACCTTCCGGGTCGGCAACCGCGACTTCAAGAACTACGAGTCCGGCGCGCACGGCTACGTCGGCTTCGACCGCGCCCTCGAGGTCTCCTGCAACACCTTCTTCTACCGCATCGGCTTCGACTACTGGCAGCGCTACGGCTCCGACGTCGACGACGTCGACGCCAAGGACCCGCTCGTGGAGGAGGCCCAGCACTTCGGCTTCGGCTCCTCGACCGGCATCGACCTGCCGGGCGAGGCTCCCGGGCGGATCGCGGACCGGGAGTGGAAGCGCTCCTACTACGAGTCGATGAAGGACTACTACTGCGGCATCGCGGACGCGCCGCAGGACGCCGACACCTCCGACTTCGTCTACAAGTTCGCCCGCGAGTTCTGCATCGAGGGCTTCGCCTACCGCGCCGGCGACGCCGTCAACTTCGCCATCGGCCAGGGCGACACCATCGTCACCCCGCTCCAGCTGGCGCGCGCGTACGCCGCCCTGGCCAACGGCGGCACCCTGTGGGCGCCGCGCATCGGCCGGGCGATCGTCGACCCGTCCGGCGAGGTCATCCGCGAGATCAAGCCGCGCAAGAACGGCACCGTGGACCTCCCGAAGAGCGTCTTCGACTACATCGACAACGCGCTGACCGGCGTCAGCACCCGCGGCACGATGAGCTGGAAGCTGATCGGCTTCCCCCTCGACGAGGTGCGGATCCGCGCCAAGACCGGCTCGGCCGAGGTCTACGGCAAGCAGTCGACCTCGTGGCTGGCGACCTACACCGACGACTACGTCGTGGTGATGATGGTCAGCCAGGGTGGCACCGGCTCGGGGCGCAACGGCGACTCCGTGCGGCGCATCTACGAGGCGTTGTACGGCGTGGAGGGCAGCGTCGTGAAGCCCGGCAAGGCCGCGATCCCGGGCAGCGTCCCGCCCAGCAGCCTGCCGACGTTCACCAAGGACGGCTCGATCCTGCCGCCCGCGCCGGCCGCCTCGAGGAAGGACCAGCGGTGAGCATCCCGCATCTCTCCGGCCCGTTCTCCGCACACGCAGGCCCGGTCTCCGGCGCCGGCGGGTTCCGCGCGCCCCGCATCGACTGGCTGCTGATGGTGGCCGTCCTCGCCCTGGTCACGATGGGCACCCTGCTGGTCTGGTCGGCGACCTCCTCGCGCGACGTCCTCACCGGCGGCGACTCCACGGCGTACCTGCGCCGGCACCTGGTCAACGTCGCGATCGGCCTGGTGCTGATGCTGCTGGTGACGGCGGTCGAGCACCGCTGGGTGCGGATGCTCGCGCCGCTGGTCTACCTCGCCTCCGTGGTGGGGCTGGTGCTGGTGCTCGTGATGGGCTCCACGATCAACGGCTCGCGCTCGTGGCTGGTGATCGGGGGCATGTCGATCCAGCCCTCGGAGTTCGCCAAGCTGGCGGTGATCATCGGCATGGCGCTCGTGCTCGCCGAGCGCGCCGCCGGTCGCTGGCAGGCACGCGTCGGCGCGGTCGAGGTGGGCCTGATGCTCCTGGTCGCCGCGGTCCCGGCGGCGCTGATCATGCTCCAGCCCGACCTCGGCACGATGCTGGTGCTGACCGCGACGGTCTTCGGCATCCTGGCCACCTCCGGCGCCCCGCGGCGCTGGCTGGCCCTGCTGGCCGGCACCGGCGTGGCGGTCGCGACCGGCGCCGTGCTGGCCGGGCTGTTGAAGGACTACCAGATCGACCGGTTCATGGCCTTCACCAACCCCGGCCTCGACCCGCGCGGGGCCGGCTACAACGTCGAGCAGGCTCGGATCGCGGTCGGCAACGGCGGGCTGTTCGGCCAGGGACTCTTCGACGGCTCCCAGACCCGCTCGGGCTTCGTCCCCGAGCAGCACACCGACTTCATCTTCACCGTCGCCGGCGAGGAGCTGGGCCTGGTCGGCGCCGGGCTGCTCGTCTGCCTGCTGGGCGTGGTGCTGTGGCGCGCGCTGGTCATCGCCTACCGCAGCGAGGACCTCTTCGGTCGCGTCGCGGCGGCGGGCATCGCGTGCTGGTTCGGGTTCCAGGCCTTCCAGAACATCGGAATGTGCCTGGGGATCATGCCGGTCACCGGCGTCCCGCTGCCGTTCGTGTCCTACGGCGGCAGCTCGATGTTCGCCGGCCTGCTCGCCGTGGGCCTGCTGCAGAACATCCACCTGCGCACCGCGACCCCGGCGCCGACGCGCTACGTGATGCCGTCGCGCCCGGTGCGGGTGCTCGCCGGGCGCTGAGCCCGGGCCGCAGCCCGCCCAGGCACGGCCCGCCCCGGCACAGCCCGCTCAGGGGCGGCCGGGTCAGGGCTGCACGGACAGGAACAGGAACGCCGCCAGCAGCGCCAGGTGGACCACGCCCTGCTGCGCCTTCGCCCGGCCCTGGGCGACGGTGAGCACCGAGACCACGACGGTGATCGCGAGCAGCACCATCTGCACCGGCTCCAGGCCCAGGACCAGCGGGCCCTCCAGCCAGATCGTGGCGATCGCGATCGTCGGGACGGTCAGGCCGATCGAGGCCATCGCGGAGCCGTAGCCCAGGTTGAGGCTGATCTGCACGCGGTCGCGCGCCGCGTTGCGCACCGCGGAGATCGACTCCGGGGCCAGCACGAGCAGCGCGATCACGACGCCCACCACGGCGTACGGGAAGCCGAGCGCCTCGACGGCGTCCTCGATGGTGGGGGAGAGCATCTTGGCCAGGCCGACCACCGCGACCAGCGAGGCCACCAGCAGCGCCACGCTCCGCCAGGCCTCCCGGGTGGTCGGCGGGTCGGCGTGCCCGTCGCCGTCCTCGTCGAGCAGGCCGGTGATGACGCCGTGCTCGTCGGAGCTCACCGGGATGAAGAAGTCGCGGTGCCGCACGGTCTGGGTGAACACGAAGCCGGCGTAGAGCACCAGCGAGGCGATGGCGGCGAAGGTCAGCTGCGAGGCCGAGAACTCCAGGCCGCGACCGGAGGTGGTGAACGCGGGGAGCACCATGGTCAGGCTGGCCAGCGTGATCACCGTGCTCAGCGCGGAGCCGGTGCCGGAGGGGTTGAAGCTGACCAGGTGGTGCTTGAGGGCGCCGACCAGCAGCGAGATGCCGACGATGCCGTTGAGGGTGATCATCAGCGCCGCGAACACCGTGTCGCGCGCGTAGGTGCTCGCGCCGCTGCCGCCGCCGATCATCAGCATCACGATCAGGCCGACCTCGATCACCGTGACGGCGACGGCGAGGATCAGCGAGCCGAACGGTTCACCGACCTTGTGGGCGACCACCTCCGCGTGGTGCACCGCGGCGATCACCGAGCTCACCAGGGCGCCGGCGATCAGGACCAGCACCAGCCAGTGTTCGTGGCGGGACCACGTGGCGATGAGCAGGAGCACCGCTGCGACGGGGACGACCAGCGCCCATTGGAAGGGACCACGGACGTCATTGGTTGGCATCGCGGCTCATTCTAGGGGGAGCGGTGGCGGCCCTCCGCACGCCGGTCCGCGAGGAATGTGGGGCCTCGGCGGGGGTTCCGTAGAGTAGGTGGGTCCCCGATCTGTGAGGTGCTCTGCATGCCCACCCCCGCGTCCGTCTTCCCGCGCCTCGAGCCGCGGCTCGGCTCGGTGTCCAAGCCGATCCAGTACGTCGGCGGCGAGCTCAACTCCACCGTCAAGGAGTGGGACTGCGGCGCCGCCACCAGTGAGGGCGAGACCGTCCGCTGGGCGCTGATGTACCCCGACGCCTACGAGGTCGGCCTGCCCAACCAGGGCGTCCAGATCCTCTACGAGGTGCTCAACGAGCGCGACTGGATCCTCGCCGAGCGCACCTACGCCGTCTGGCCGGACATGGAGCAGGTGCTGCGCACCGGCGACGAGCAGGGCCCGATCCCGCAGTTCACCGTCGACGCGCACCGCCCGGTGCGGGCCTTCGACCTGTTCGGCGTGAGCTTCTCCACCGAGCTCGGCTACACCAACATGCTCAACGCCCTCGACCTCGCGCAGATCCCGCTGCACGCCGCCGACCGCGGCGACGAGGACCCGATCGTGCTCGCCGGGGGGCACGCGGCCTTCAACCCCGAGCCGATCGCCGACTTCATCGATGCCGCCGTCCTCGGCGACGGCGAGGAGGTCGTGCTCGCGATCTCGGAGGTCGTGCGCGAGTGGAAGGGTGAGGGCCGTCCCGGCGGTCGCGACGAGCTGCTGCGCCGCCTCGCGGTCAGTGGTGGCGTCTACGTGCCGCGCTTCTACGACGTCGCCTACGCCGAGGACGGCTCGATCGAGGCGGTCGTGCCGAACCGCCCCGGCATCCCGTTCCGGGTCGCCAAGCACACCCTGATGGACCTCGACGCCTGGCCCTACCCGCGCAAGCCGCTGGTGCCGCTCGCCGAGACCGTCCACGAGCGGTTCAGCGTGGAGATCTTCCGCGGCTGCACCCGCGGGTGCCGCTTCTGCCAGGCCGGCATGATCACCCGCCCGGTGCGCGAGCGCTCGATCGAGACCATCGGCGAGATGGTGGAGAACGGCATCCGCAAGTCCGGCTTCGAGGAGGTCGGCCTGCTCTCGCTCTCCAGTGCCGACCACACCGAGATCGGCGAGGTCGCCAAGGGCCTCGCGGACCGCTACGAGGGCTCCAACGTCTCGCTGTCGCTGCCGTCCACGCGCGTCGACGCCTTCAACATCACCCTGGCCAACGAGTTCTCCCGCAACGGGCGCCGCTCCGGGCTCACCTTCGCCCCCGAGGGCGGCTCCGAGCGGATGCGCAAGGTCATCAACAAGATGGTGACCGAGGAGGACCTGATCCGCACGGTCGCCACGGCGTACTCCCACGGCTGGCGCCAGGTGAAGCTCTACTTCATGGTCGGCCTGCCGACCGAGACCGACGAGGACGTCCTCCAGGTCGCCGAGCTCGCCAAGAAGGTGATCGCCAAGGGCCGCGAGGTCTCCGGGCGCAACGACATCCGCTGCACGGTCTCGATCGGCGGCTTCGTGCCGAAGCCGCACACGCCGTTCCAGTGGGCCGCGCAGCTGGACCACGAGACCACCGACGAGCGGCTGAAGAAGCTGCGCGACACGGTGCGCGAGGACAAGAAGTTCGGCCGCGCGATCGGCTTCCGCTACCACGACGGCAAGCCCGGCGCGATCGAGGGACTGCTCTCGCGCGGCGACCGCCGGGTCGGCAGGGTCATCGAGGAGGTCTGGCGCGACGGCGGCCGCTTCGACGGCTGGAGCGAGCACTTCTCCTACGACCGCTGGGTCGCCGCCTCCGAGCGCGCGCTGGCCGGCGCCGGGGTGGACCTGGACTGGTACACCACCCGTGAGCGCGGCTACGACGAGGTGCTCCCGTGGGACCACCTCGACTCGGGTCTCGACAAGGACTGGCTGTGGGCCGACTGGGAGGACGCCCTCGCGGTCGCCGACGGCGCCGACGTCGAGGTCGAGGACTGCCGCTGGACCCCCTGCTACGACTGCGGTGTGTGCCCGGAGATGGGCACGGAGATCCAGATCGGTCCCACCGGGCGGCAGCTGCTGCCGCTGTCGGTGGTCTGAGCCGCACCGGCTGGCGAAAAGGGCTGCGAACAGGGGCCCGGGTCCTCGCCCAGGCGAGGGGCCCGGGCCCCTGTCGTTGCTGCGGGTCAGCCGGTCAGCGGATCGGCGCGTCGAGCTTGTCGCCGTCCGCGTCGTACACGACGCACGCGAGGGTGTCGCCGGCCTCGGGCTCCGCGGAGTTGGTGAGGCGCATCAGCGACAGCCCGGTGCCGTCGACGGGGCGGGAGAACCCGGTCGCCTCGGCACACCACCGCGCGCCGGCGAACGGGGAGCTCGCGTAGAGCTCGGCCTGCTCGGCGTCCAGGACGACGGTGCCGAGCACCTCGCCGTCGTGGGGCTCCTCGCACGACACGGTCTCGATCGAGGTGAACTCCTCGTCGTCGTCGGCCAGCGAGGGGGCGTCGATGCAGTCGCCGGTCTCGAGGTCGTTGACGTCCTCGCTCAGCGCGATCCCGATCGCGAGCAGGGCGCCGACGGCGATGGTGGCGAGCAGGGTCAGCCCGCTCACGACGATCGCGCCGATGGCCAGGCCCTTGCCGTGGTTGCGGCCGTCGCGCCCGCGGCGCAGGACGATCACGGCGAGCACGATCGACACGATCGCGGGCACGACCAGGCAGCCGAGGAAGGCCAGGACCAGCGAGGTGATCGCCATGCCCTGCGGCGCCGACTGCTGCGGCGGGCCACCGGGGTAGGCGCTGCCGTACGGCGAGCCCGGGCCCTGCCCGAACGGCGGCTGGCCGTACGGCGGGGGAGCCTGGGCGTAGGGGTTCTCGCCGTACGGGGGCGGGGACGGCTGCTGGTCGTGGGACTGGCCCGACGGCTGGGCCCAGGGCGAGGTCGGCGGTCCCGGAGGCGGCGCGGACGGGGAGGGATCGCCCGGCTCGTAGGGGTCGGGATACTGCGGAGGCTGGGTCACCGGGCCAACCTACTGAGCAGCGGCGTGGACCCCGGGGAGCTGGTCCTCGACATGCGCGGGACGCGCGGCGTACGCGGCGACGAGGGCCAGCGGGACCAGCATGGCCAGCAGCACCAGGAGCGGCACGGTCCAGCCGCCGCTCAGGTCGTGGATCAGGCCGAAGCCGAACGGGCCGATGCCGGCGAGCAGGTAGCCCGCGGACTGGGTGAACCCCGAGAGCGCCGCGGTCCCGGCGGGGGTGCGCGAGCGCAGGCCGATGAGGGTCAGCACGACCGGGAAGATCGAGGCGCCGGTGCCGACGAGCAGCGCGGCGGGGACCGCGAGGTGGTACGGCGCGACCAGCAGCGCCAGGTAGCCGAGCGGGTAGCAGGCGATCACGCTCAGGACCAGCAGGGCGGTGCGCGACGTGCGGGCGACCAGCCGCGGCAGCCACAGCGAGAGCGGGATCGAGACGGCCGCGACGACGCCCACCAGGAGCCCGGCAGCGGTCGCGGAGTAGCCGGCGTCGCGCCACAGGGTGGGGAACCAGCCGAACACGACGTACGCCTGGATCGACTGCAGGCCGAAGAACAGGGCCATCGCCCAGCCGATCGGCGTGCGCGCGACGTCGAGGAACCGGATGGTCTGCGGTGCGGCCTCGGGGGTGCGGTCGTGCGCGATCAGGCCCAGCCAGGGCAGGGCGGCGAGGAGCGCGAGCACGGCCCAGGTCCCGAGCCCGACCCGCCAGCTGTCCGCCGCCTCCGAGATCGGGACGGTCAGCACGAGCGAGGCGGTGAGCCCGATCGCGAGCGCGGTGGTGTACATCGCGGTGACCGCGCCCACGCGGTGCGGGAAGTGCAGCTTGACCAGGGAGGGGAGCAGCACGTTGGCGGCCGCCATCCCTGCCAGCGCGAGCATCGAGAGGAGCAGGAACGGCGCGCTCTGGTCGACCAGGACCCGTCCGGCCAGCCCCGCGACGACGGCGACGAGCGCCCCGAGCGTGACCCGGTGGATCCCCGCGCGGCGCGCCAGGGCGGGCGCGACGGCGCCGAACCCGGCGAAGGCCAGCACCGGCAGCGAGGTCAGCAGCCCGGCCGCCGCCGCCGACATCCCCAAGCCGTCCCGGACCTCGTCGAGGACCGGGCCCACGCTCACCGCCGCGGGCCGCAGGTTGAGGGAGAGGAGCACCAGGCCGAGCAGGAGGAGGGCAGACGTGCGGCGGGTCACGGCGCCATGCTGCCAGCCGCCCCACACCCCTCTCCCGCCGAGTCGGCGCCAATGGTGCGCAGAGTCGGCGCCATTGGCGGGACTGTCCCCAGCAGCTGTGGAGAACTTCGCCACAAGGGCCGACTCGGGCAACCACAAGGGCCGACTCGGGGAAGGGAGGAAAGCGGGGAAGCGGAGGACCTCTCGTACCCTGTGGGGGTGCGAGAGCAGCCCGAGCAGCAAGCCCCACCCGTCCAGCGCCTGCGGATCCGCTACGCCAAGCGCGGACGGCTGCGGTTCACCAGCCACCGTGACTTCTCGCGCGCCTTCGAGCGGGCGATCTTCCGCGCCCGGGTGCCGATGGCGTACTCCTCGGGCTTCAACCCGCACCCGCGCATCTCCTACGCCGGCGCAGCGCCGACCGGGTCGGCCAGCGAGGCCGAGTTCGTCGAGATCGGCCTCGCGGAGGTCCTCGACCCGGCCGTCGTACGCGCCTCGCTCGAGGAGGCGCTGCCCGACGGGCTCGACGTCGTCGACGTGGTGGTCTCCCCGGGCGGTTCGCTCTCGGACCTGCTCGAGGCCAGCCACTGGCACCTCGACCTCGCCACCCCGGCGTCGGTCGTGGAGCCGGCGGTCGCCGCGTTCCTCGCCGCCCCGAGCGTCGAGGTGGAGCGGATGACCAAGAAGGGGCTGCGCACCTTCGACTGCCGGGGCGCCGTGGTCTCCCTGTCGGTCGCCGAGCGGGAGCGCGGCAGCCGCCTCGACCTGGTGCTGCGCCACGGCACCCCGTCGGTGCGACCCGACGACGTGCTCTCCGGTCTGAAGGCCGTCGCCGGCCTGGACCTGGGTGAGGCGCCGCTCCTCACTCGCGTGGCCCAGGGCCCGCTGGACGAGGCCTCCGGCGAGGTCGGCGACCCGCTCCACAGCTCGGCGTGACACCAAAAGGATCGAGCGTGTGCGATACTCGCCACGGTTGATGACCGGCGACGGTCCTCGCTGAGCGGCCTACAGGCCGCCCGGCAAGGAGCAGCGCCCGAGTCGACTCGACGACGTTCTCGCCGGTCCCCGCCAGGGGTCGGCACAGTGGAGGCAGTCGTCGCCAGACCGCGACGCGGCCAGGTTGGGCTCCGTGACAGGGAGTCCGCGAACAGTTCTCGGACTGGGCCCGGCGACCGCGGAAGGCGACAGCCCTGCCGCCAGTGACGCACCGCGGAGGGTGTCGCCGCCACCGAAGGCTTTGCGCCGTCGGCTCTGAGCACGCGGGCCGCCGGCGTCTGACACGTCCGGCCGCGCTGCGCGCCGGGCCGAGGAGCAGCACATGCCCGACGACCAGATCGACCCCACCACCACGCCCGCAGCGGCAGGTGACGCCGGGCCTTCCGCGCCCTCCGAGGCCACCGCCTCGGAGCCCGCCACCTCGAGCGGCGAGGACGCGCCCGCCCCGGCGAAGCGCGCCGCGCGCAAGACGGCGACGAAGACGGCGGCCAAGAAGGCCACCGCGAAGACCGCGACCGCCAAGAAGGCCACGGCCAAGGCGACCACCGCGAAGAAGACGACCGCCAAGCGGACGACGAAGAAGGCCGCCGCCGCTGCCGAGGCCGCCGGGACCGCCGAGGCCGCCGAGGCTCCCGCCCAGCCGCCGACCGAGACACCGGCCCCCGACGCCGGTGCCACCGCGGCGCCCGCCGCCGAGGAGACCGCGGCGCCCGCGAAGAAGACGGCCACGCGCAAGACGGCTGCGAAGCGCACCACGAAGAAGGCCCCGGCGCGCAAGAAGGCCGGCGCCGAGGAGCCGGCCGCCGACGCCGCCCCGGTGAACGCCGAGACCGCGGCCCCCGAGGCCGTCGTCGAGACCGCCGCTGCGACCGAGGCCCCTGCTGCCGAGGCCGCCGACGCTCCCGCCGGTGCCGTCGCGCCGCTGTTCCAGCCGCCGGTCGCGAAGAAGGCCCCGGCCCGTCGTACCCGCAAGACCGCCGCGCAGAAGCGCGCCGAGGCGGAGGCCGCAGCCGCGGCTGCCGCCGCCGAGCTCGAGGACGCCGAGGAGACCGCCGAGGGCGAGACCGCCCTCGAGGTGACCGGCGCCGAGACGGCCACCGAGCCGACCGAGACCCCCGCCGCCACCGAGGCTGCGGAGGCGACCGAGACCGCCGAGGGCGCCGAGCAGGCCACCGAGGGCGAGGACGCCTCCGACGAGCAGGCCGAGGACCAGCGCGAGAGCGACTCCGATGGTGACTCCGAGGGCGGCGGTCGTCGCCGCCGTCGTCGCGGTGGCCGACGCCGCCGCAAGTCCGGCGACGGCTCCGCCCAGGACGGCGACTCCGCCGCGGGCGACGCCGAGTCCGGCGACCAGGGCGAGAGCACCGACCGCTCCGCCGAGCAGGCGGAGGGCGAGGACGCCGACGCCTCCACCGACACCGGCCCCGACGAGCAGGGCGGGGGCAGCAGCTCGCGCCGCCGCCGTCGCCGTCGTCGTTCCAGCGACGACGGTCCGGACTCCGGCGACGACCCGGAGAACACCGTCACCCGGGTGCGCAAGCCGCGCTCGGCCGAGGACGAGATCACCGCGATCTCCGGCTCGACCCGCCTCGAGGCCAAGAAGCAGCGGCGTCGCGACGGCCGCGAGGCCGGCCGCCGTCGTGCCCCGATCGTCAGCGAGGCCGAGTTCCTGGCCCGCCGCGAGGCGGTGGACCGGGTCATGGTCATCCGCCAGCGCGAGGACCTGACCCAGATCGGCGTGCTCGAGGACAAGGTGCTCGTCGAGCACTACGTCGCCCGCGAGTCGCAGACCTCGATCATCGGCAACGTCTACCTCGGTCGGGTGCAGAACGTCCTGCCCTCGATGGAGGCCGCCTTCATCGACATCGGCAAGGGCCGCAACGCGGTGCTGTACGCCGGCGAGGTCAACTGGTCGGCGCTCGGTCACCGCGACGGTCAGCCCCGCAAGATCGAGTCGGTGCTGTCCTCGGGCCAGAGCGTCCTGGTGCAGGTCACCAAGGACCCGATCGGCCACAAGGGCGCCCGCCTCACCAGCCAGGTCAGCCTGGCCGGCCGGTTCCTGGTCTACGTGCCGGACGGCACCACCAGCGGCATCTCCCGCAAGCTCCCCGACACCGAGCGCGCCCGCCTGAAGTCGCTGCTCAAGGAGATCGTCCCCGAGTCGGCCGGCGTCATCGTGCGCACCGCCGCCGAGGGCGCCAGCGAGGAGGAGCTGACCCACGACGTCGAGCGCCTCAAGGCCCGCTGGGAGGCGATCGAGGCCAAGGCCGCCAACAAGAGCAGCGCCCCGCAGCTGCTGTACGGCGAGCCGGACCTCACCCTCAAGGTGGTCCGCGACCTGTTCACCGAGGACTTCTCCAGCCTGGTCATCCAGGGCGGCGAGGCCTGGGAGACCGTGCAGTCCTACGTCGCGGACGTCGCGCCGGACCTGGCGCCGCGCCTGGAGCGCTACTTCCCCGAGGCGCACGGCGGCAAGGACATCTTCGCCGAGTACCGCGTCGAGGAGCAGATCGCGAAGGCCCTGGACCGCAAGGTCTGGCTGCCCTCCGGCGGCTCGCTGGTCATCGACCGCACCGAGGCGATGACCGTCGTCGACGTCAACACCGGCAAGTTCACCGGCTCCGGGGGCAACCTCGAGGAGACGGTCACCAAGAACAACCTGGAGGCGGCCGAGGAGGTCGTGCGCCAGCTGCGCCTGCGTGACATCGGCGGCATCATCGTCGTCGACTTCATCGACATGGTGCTGGAGTCCAACCGCGACCTGGTGCTGCGTCGCCTCGTCGAGTGCCTGGGCCGCGACCGGACCCGCCACCAGGTCGCCGAGGTCACCTCCCTCGGCCTGGTGCAGATGACGCGCAAGCGGATCGGCACCGGCCTGGTCGAGGCCTTCAGCGAGAACTGCGAGCACTGCCACGGTCGTGGCGTCGTGATCCAGGACCAGCCGGTCGAGCCTCGCCGCAGCGACGACGACGGCCGTGGCCGCACCGGCCGCAAGCGCGGCGGCAAGGGTCGCGGCGGCGAGGACGGCGGCTCGGACAGCGGCGCCCAGGGCTCGCGCCAGTCCGCCCCGGCGCCCACCCCGAAGGACGTCGCCGCGATGGCGCGCCCCGAGACCGCCGAGGGCACCGAGACGCCTGCCGACGTCGCACCTGTCGCCGAGGAGCAGACCAGCTCCCCGGAGGCGCCCTCGGAGGCCGCCACGGCCGCGCAGGAGGCCCCGCAGGTCACCCAGCGCACCCGCCGTGAGCGTCGTCCGCGCGAGCGCCGCGAGACCGCAGCGTCCACGCAGCACACCGAGCAGCCGGCCGAGTCCACCGAGCGGGCCGCCGAGCCCGTGGTGGAGTCGGTCGCCCCGGCGGCCCCCGAGCAGCAGGCCCCGGCCGAGGCACCGGCTCCGGTCGAGCCGGCCGCGCCCAAGGTCGTGACCCGCACCCGTCGGCGCAGCGCCACCCGGCCCGCCGGCTCGCCGGTGACGGTCACGACGCCGGTGGCGCCGATCATCGCCGCCGACCCGGCCCCGCTGCCGACGGCTGCGGCCGCCGGCACGCCGGAGCCGCCCAAGGTGGTCACTCGCACCCGCACTCGTACGGCGACCCGCCCCGCCGGGCCGCCCAGCGAGGCGCCGGCCGGGTCCACCGACGGCGATGGCGGCGAGGACGGCGACGGCCCGTCGGTCGAGCACGTCCCGGTGAAGAAGAAGGGCACGCGCAAGCGCTGACCCCCGCTGCACCCTCGTACTGCCCCCGCTCCGGTCCCGGAGCGGGGGCAGCGCGCGTCGCGGGGTACGCTACGAGCGCCGGGTACGGGTCCGAGCGGCCAGATCCGGGCTGGGCGTCCCCCCGTTTTGCGGTGGGTGCCGAGCGTCCGTAGTATTGACCCTCGGTGCGTTCACACGTGCCGCGGCCCTGTGTGGCAGCCCCACCGCGACCTGGCCCGAGGCCAGTGGCGGGGTGCGCAGGAAGCCCCAGCCGGCCGACGTAGACAGTACGCACCAACCGAAGCAGTAACGACGAAGGAGACCGCGGTGTACGCGATCGTGCGCGCAGGCGCCAAGCAGCAGAAGGTTGCCGTGGGCGACGTCATCGAGATCGACAAGATCTCGACCGAGGTGGGCCAGACCGTGACCCTGCCCGTCGTCCTCGCGGTCGACGGCGAGACGGTCACGTCCGACGCCGCCGCGCTGGACAAGGCGTCCGTGACCGCCGAGGTCCTCGGCGCCACCAAGGGCCCGAAGATCATCATCCAGAAGTACAAGAACAAGACCGGCTACAAGAAGCGCCAGGGTCACCGCCAGAAGTACACCCAGGTCAAGGTCACCGACATCTCTCTCTGAGCCCCACGCTCCGAGCAGGCCCGACACGAACACAAGGATCACGACATGGCACACAAGAAGGGCGCGGCGTCCACCAAGAACGGCCGCGACTCCAACTCCCAGCGCCTCGGTGTGAAGCGGTACGGCGGCCAGCTGGTCAACGCCGGTGAGATCATCGTGCGCCAGCGTGGCACCCACTTCCACCCCGGCGCCGGTGTGGGCCGTGGCGGCGACGACACGCTGTTCGCGCTGGTTCCCGGTGCGGTCGAGTTCGGCACCCGTCGCGGTCGCCGGGTCGTCAACATCGTCGCGGGCGAGTGACCACGCTCTCGCGCGCAGCTTGACCTTGGTGAAAGGGCGTCCCGGTCCCCGGGGCGCCCTTTCCCCGTTCCACGGCCAGCGCCGGCACGTCCGGCGCGGCCCCGGCGCCGAGCAGGCGCCGACCCGGCACGGAGGGCCGCGACCACGCGCCCCGCGCCACAGCTCCACCCCAGACCTCTTGAGTAGGCGGTAAGACCCATGGCAGTTCCGACCTTCGTCGACCGGGTGACGCTGCACGTCAGCGCCGGTCGTGGCGGGCACGGTGTGGCCTCGGTCCACCGCGAGAAGTTCAAGCCCCTCGGCGGCCCCGACGGCGGCAACGGCGGCCCCGGCGGCTCGGTGATCCTGCGCGTCGACCCCTCGGTCACCACCCTCATCGACTACCACCACAGCCCCCGCCGGCGTGCCGAGAACGGCGGGCACGGTGCGGGCGACTTCCGCAACGGCGCGCACGGCAGCGACCTGGTGCTCCCGGTGCCGGACGGCACCGTGGTGAGCATCCGCGGCGGCGAGGTGCTCGCCGACATGGTCGGCGCCGGCACCGAGCTGGTCATCGCCCAGGGCGGCCGCGGCGGCCTCGGCAACGCCGCGCTGGCCTCGGCGAAGCGCAAGGCTCCCGGCTTCGCGCTCCTCGGCGAGCCCGGCGAGGAGGTCGAGATCGCCCTCGAGCTCAAGGTCGTCGCCGACATCGGCCTGGTCGGCTTCCCCAGCGCCGGCAAGTCCAGCCTGATCGCCGCGATCTCCCGGGCGCGTCCCAAGATCGCGGACTACCCGTTCACGACCCTGGTGCCGAACCTCGGCGTCGTCCGCGCCGGCGACACGATCTTCACCGTCGCCGACGTCCCCGGCCTGATCGAGGGCGCCAGCGAGGGCCGCGGCCTGGGCCACGAGTTCCTGCGCCACGTCGAGCGCTGCGCCGCGCTGGTGCACGTGATCGACACCGCGAGCATCGAGCCCGGCCGCAACCCGGTCGACGACCTCGACGTGATCGAGAACGAGCTGAGCCGCTACGGCGGCCTCGAGGACCGCCCGCGCCTGGTCGCGATGAACAAGATCGACGTCCCCGACGGCCGCGACCTCGCCGACATCACCATCGAGGAGCTGCGCGAGCGCGGCCTGCGGGTCTTCCCGGTCTCCGCCGCGTCGGGGGAGGGGCTCAAGGAGCTCACCTTCGCGATGGCCGAGATCGTGGCCGCGACCCGTGCCGCGCAGCCGACGGTGGAGGCCGAGCGGATCGTGCTGCGCCCGCGCAGCGTGGACGGCGGCGACGACTTCACGATCACCTCCACGCCGGACGGCTGGCGGGTGCGCGGCACCAAGCCGGAGCGCTGGGTGCGCCAGACCGACTTCAGCAACGACGAGGCCGTCGGCTTCCTCGGCGACCGGCTCAACCGTCTCGGCATCGAGGCCCGGCTGGCCAAGATGGGCGCCCAGGACGGCGACGCCGTCATCATCGGCGCCGAGGACAACTCGGTCGTCTTCGACTTCCGGCCCGGCATCGAGACCGGCGCCGAGATGCTCGGCCGCCGTGGCGAGGACCAGCGCTTCGACGAGTCGCGCCCGGCCGCCGGCCGGCGCCGCGACATCCAGGAGCTCATGCCCGAGCGCGGCGAGAACGAGACCCGCGCCGACGTGGCGCGCCGTCTCGACGCCGAGCGCAACAGCAGCGGGATCGGCCCGATGTCGTACGAGATCGGCTCGGCCGACGACCCCGACTGGGCCGAGAAGGACCCCGGGGAGTGAGCGTGGCGGCGGAGGGGGGCCGCCGTACGCCGGTCACCCAGGCGCGGCGGGTCGTGGTCAAGGTGGGCTCCTCCTCGCTCACCCGCCACGGCGGCGGCATCGACGAGGCGCGCGTGCGCGGGCTCGTCGACGTGCTGGCCGCTGCCCGCGCCCGCGGCACCGAGGTCGTGCTGGTCTCCTCCGGCGCGATCGCCGCCGGCCTGGAGCCGCTCGGGCTGACCAAGCGCCCGCGCGCGCTGGCGCTGCAGCAGGCCGCGGCCTCGGTGGGCCAGGGACTGCTGGTGCACCGCTACACCGAGGGCCTGCGCCGCCACGGCCTCACCGCCGGGCAGGTGCTGCTGACCGTCGACGACGTGGTGCGCCGCGCGCAGTACCGCAACGCCTACCAGACCCTCTCCAAGCTGCTCGAGCTCGGCGTGCTGCCGATCGTCAACGAGAACGACACGGTCGCGACCAGCGAGATCCGCTTCGGCGACAACGACCGCCTCGCGGCCCTGGTCGCCCACCTGGTGCAGGCCGACCTGCTGGTGCTGCTCTCCGACGTGGACGGGCTCTACACCGCCAAGCCGGGGGAGCCCGGTGCGCGGCTGATCGAGGAGGTCCGCTCCTCCGCCGACCTCGACGGCGTCGAGATCGGCAGCGTCGGCTCCGCGGTCGGGACCGGCGGCATGGTCACCAAGGTCGAGGCCGCCCGGATCGCCACCGGTGCCGCCATCCCGGTCGTGCTGACCAGCGCCGACAACGCCGGCGCCGCCCTGGCCGGGGACCCGGTCGGCACGCTGTTCCACCCGACCGGCCGGCGCCGCTCGATCCGGCAGCTGTGGCTGCGCCACGCAGCCGAGGGCAAGGGCACGCTCACCCTCGACGACGGCGCGGTGCGCGCGGTCCGCGAGCGCGGCGCGTCGCTGCTGGCCGCCGGCGTCACCGGTGTCACCGGCCGCTTCCTCGCCGGGGACCCGGTCGACCTGCTCGACCCCGCCGGCCTCCGGGTCGCCCGCGGCCTGGTCAACTTCGACGCCGACGAGGTCCCGAGCCTGCTGGGCCGCTCCAGCGAGGAGCTGCGCCGCGACCACGGCACGGGCTACGACCGCGCGCTCGTGCACCGCGACGACCTGGTCGTGCTGGAGCGTCCGCGCCGCTGAGCGCGGGGAACCGCCCACGACCCGCGCACGTCCCACCGGCATGCGCCGCCTCCTCCGCCCGCTGTCGGCCCTCGCGGTCGCCGCGCTGCTGCTCGCCGGCTGCGGCGACGACACGTCGACCCGCGGGGCCGACTCGCCGTCCGCCTCGCTGAGTTCGACGCCCACGGGGACACCCACCGCGACACCCGACACCGGCAAACCGTCCGACGGCACCGCCATGGCGCCGGTCTGGCCGCCGCCGGGCTGCCGAGAGGTGTCGGGCGCGGCGAGCGGGTACGCCGAGGACGCGCGCGGCGAGGCGAGCCCGGAGGCGGCCGCCCTGGCGGCGGTGCAGGACGGCGTACGCGCGATCCGGGGCAGCGAGCCGGGCGGCGCCGACAAGCACACCTGGTACGTCGTGGACGCCGCGGGCACCGGCATCGCCGCGGTCGAGGTGCTGCGCGACGCGAGCGGCACCGGCTGGCTGGCGAGCGGCGTCGAGCGGTGCACGGACCCGGCGCCGCGCTGAGCGCGTCTCCGAGGAGCGTGCGGGTTCGGGACGCGCCGCCCCGCGCCGTACTCTTGACCCCGACATGCCCGAGACCGTCTACCTCGACCACGCCGCGACCACTCCGATGGTTCCCGCGGCGATCGAGGCCATGAACCGCCACCTCGTCGAGGTCGGCAACCCGAGCTCGCTGCACGCCTCCGGGCGCCGCGCCCGCCGGGTGGTCGAGGAGTCGCGCGAGACGATCGCGCGCGTCGTCGGGTGCCGGCCCGGGGAGGTCGTCTTCACCTCCGGCGGCACCGAGGCCGACAACCTCGCGGTCAAGGGCGTCTTCTGGTCACGCCGCGACGCCGACCCGCGCCGGGTGCGGGTGCTGGCCTCGGCGGTGGAGCACCACGCCGTGCTGGATCCGCTGCACTGGCTGGCCACCCACGAGGGTGCCGAGGTCGAGCTGCTGCCCGTCGACTCCGACGGCGTCGTCGACCTGGAGGCGCTGCGTGCCTCGGTCGAGCGAGACCCCGACTCGGTCGCCCTGGTCTCGATGATGTGGGCCAACAACGAGGTCGGCACGCTCCAGCCCGTGTCGCAGGTCGCCGAGATCTGCGCGCCGCACGCGATCCCGGTGCACACCGACGCGGTGCAGGCACTCGGCGCGGTGCCGGTCGACTTCGCCGCGAGCGGCGTCGACGCGCTGACCCTGACCGGCCACAAGGTCGGCGGGCCGTACGGCGTGGGCGCACTCATCGTGCGCCGCGAGCTGTCGGTGACCGCGCTGCTGCACGGCGGCGGCCAGGAGCGCGACATCCGCAGCGGGACCATCGACACCCCCGCCATCGCGGGCCTCGCCGCGGCCGTCGAGCTCGCGGTGAAGGGCCAGCCCGAGCACGCGAGCCGGGTCTCCGCGCTGCGCGACCGCCTGGTCGCGGGCGTGCGGGAGGCCGTCCCGGACGCCGTGCTCACCGGGCACCCCGACGGGCGGCTCCCGGGCAACGCCCACTTCTCCTTCCCCGGCTGCGAGGGCGACTCGCTGCTGATGCTGCTCGACGCGCGCGGCATCGAGTGCTCCACCGGCTCCGCCTGCTCGGCCGGCGTCCCGCAGGCCTCGCACGTGCTCCTCGCGATGGGCCGCAGCGACGCCGCGGCCCGCAGCTCCCTGCGCTTCTCGCTGGGCCACACCAGCACCGAGGCCGACGTCGACGCCCTGGTCGCCGCGATCGCCCCCTGCGTCGAGCGGGCCCGCGCGGCCCGGCTGTGACCGCGGGCGAGGGGCGCCGATGAAGGTCCTGGCCGCCATGTCCGGCGGCGTCGACTCCGCGGTCGCCGCCGCGCGCGCCCACGAGGCCGGTCACGACGTCACCGGCATCCACCTGGCGCTGTCGCGCAACCCCGCGTCGTACCGCAGCGGTGCGCGGGGCTGTTGCACGATCGAGGACAGCAACGACGCGCGTCGCGCCGCCGACGTCATCGGCATCCCCTTCTACGTCTGGGACCTCTCCGAGCGCTTCCACGCCGACGTGGTCGAGGACTTCATGGACGAGTACGCCGCCGGGCGCACTCCCAACCCGTGCCTGCGCTGCAACGAGAAGATCAAGTTCGCCGCGGTCCTGGACCGCGCCCTGGCGCTCGGCTTCGACGCGGTCGCCACCGGGCACTACGCGCAGCTGCGCACCGGCGCCGACGGCCTGATCGAGATGCACCGCGCGGTCGACGACGGCAAGGACCAGTCCTACGTCCTCGGCGTGCTGGACCAGCAGCAGCTCGCGCACTCCTACTTCCCCCTCGGGGACACCCCGAAGGCGCAGGTGCGGGAGGAGGCCGCCCGCCGCGGGCTGCTGGTGGCCGACAAGCCCGACAGCCACGACATCTGCTTCGTCGCCGACGGCGACAACGCCGGCTGGCTGCGCGAGAAGCTCGGCGACCGCGCGCCGAACACCAGCGGCGACATCGTCGACGACGCGACCGGGGAGGTGCTCGGGCGCCACGAGGGGTCCTGGGCCTACACGATCGGGCAGCGCAAGGGCCTGCGGATCGGGCGCCCGGCGCCCGACGGTCGCCCGCGCTTCGTCCTCGACATCGAGCCGGTCTCCGGCACCGTCCGGGTCGGGCCCCGCGAGGGGCTGGCCGTGGACGGCCTCAGCGGCATCCGGCCGCGCTGGTGCGGCACCGTGCCCACCCGCCTGTCCGGCGACGGCGTCACGGTCCAGCTGCGCGCCCACGGCGACGAGCACCGCGCGAGCGTGACCGTGAGCCCGGACGGCACCGGCGTCGAGGTCGAGCTGCACGACCCGGCGTACGGCATCGCGCCGGGGCAGGCGGTCGTCATCTACGAGCACACCCGGGTGGTCGGGTCGGCCACCATCTCCAGCACCCGACGGGCCACCACATGACCACCGCCACCGCCATCGGCTCCCTGCCCGGCACCTCGCAGCGCGACTTCGACGAGGCCGTGCGCCTCGTGCTCGGCGAGCTGCCCGACCTGCCGCACCTGCCCGAGCTCCCCGGACGGGGCGCGACCGCCTCGATGACCGGGCGTTCCCTCGCCGTGGTCGCCGAGCTCGGGGTGGACCTGCAGCCGGCCGGCTGGCGGCTCACCGGCGGGGGGTCCGGCGTGGACCACCGTCGCGCCCGCAGCCTCCTGGCCCAGGACCTCGACGCCCTCGAGGAGCAGGCGCAGGGCCTCGACGGCACCTTCAAGGTGCAGGTCGCCGGCCCCTGGACGCTCGCCGCCACGGTGGAGAAGCCGCGCGGCGACAAGATCCTGGCCGACCACGGCGCCCGGGCCGACCTCGCCCAGGCACTGGCCGAGGGGCTGCGCGAGCACCTGCGCGACGTACGCCGTCGGGTGCCGGGGATGCAGCGCCTGGTCGTGCAGGTCGACGAGCCCGCGCTGTCGGCCGTGCTCGGCGCCCGGATCCCCACGGCGTCCGGCTTCGGACGGCACCGCTCGGTGGACCTCCCCGAGGCCTCCGCGCACCTGGAGTGGGTGCTGGCGGCGATCACCGCCGAGGGCGGCGTCCCGTGGGTGCACTCGTGTGCGGCCGGCACCCCGCTGGACCTGCTGCGCGGCGCCGGGGCCCGAGGGCTCGCCGTCGACCACGCCCGGCTCTCCGCCGCCGACCACGACCACCTCGCCGAGGCGCTCGAGGCAGGCGACGAGGTCGTCCTCGGGATGGTGCCGAGCATCGCCGAGGAGGCCTCCGCACCCGGCGACGTCGCGCTCACCGAGGCGACGCTGCGCTGGCTGGACATGCTCGGCCTCGACCCGGCCACGGTCGGCGACCGGCTGGTGATCAGCCCGGCCTGCGGCCTGGCCGGCGCCTCGCCGTCCTGGGCGCGCCGGGCGCTGGCGCTCGCGCGCACCACCGCCGCGAACCTCTGAGGGTGAACGGGTGAGGTTCTCGAGCCTGCTGGCCGTGTTCGCTCACCCCGACGACGAGTCACTGGCCGCGGGTGGCCTCCTGGCCCAGCACGCCGCGTCGGGCACGCGGACCGCCGTCGTCACCGCGGCGTAGGCCCCGCACGAGCAACGAGCGGCCGAGCTGGCCGACGCGCTGGAGGTCCTGGGCGCGGGCGAGCCGCGGTTGCTCGGGTACGCCGACGCCCGAGTCCGGTCTCATAACCAACGGTCAATACATCGATTCAACCAAATGGTTTCGAGAGGTAGTTATGAGAATCGCGGGCGTCGAACTTTCCCGGCAATTGGCAGAATCCTGGCGCCGTCATCGCGGCCTCGGCGAGGGGCCTGCGAGACGTCTCGCATCCCAAGGGTTTCGTTGCTCGCTGCCGGGGCGACCCTCATCGAGCGCCGGGGCGACGAGAGTTTCGGTGGGTCACGCTCGCTGACCCCCAGGGCAACGAGTTCGACGTAGCCCAGCACGCCTGAGTTCTGGCTTCGGCTGCACTCCGGCATAGCGGCACGTCAAACCCTGGTTGTCGCGTGAGGAGACCGGCCCGCGGGCGGGCTAACAAGGTCGGCCTAGAAAGTTAAAAGGAATCCTGCTACCAAGGCGTCGACCGAGTGAGAGTGCCGCTATTCGGCCTGACACGATTGAGGGGATGACTGATTCGCGCCCTGACCCTCTGGCCCGTTCTGAAGGGACTGCCGTACTTCTTCGCGCATTGACGCAGAAGGACCTGCCCCCCTCTGCGATTGAGGTGTGATAGCGGCAGCCGAGCCGCACCACTCCGGGCCGACTGGCCTGTCCTATCCGCGCGGATCGCGGCAGATCCGGACGTTCGTCGGGGTGCTCGTTGCGTCGATCCGTCATCACTCGCGAGCCGTCACCCGTGGACCGAGTCTGGTCAGTCGTCGTGCAGGGCTCGGCGCTGGTCCACGTTCCGCCCCGCTTGGGGGTCGGGCACCGGCTCGGCATCGACACTGGCGATGGTCGCGTCAAGCCGCACGTTGGGTGGAAGGCTGCTGTAGTCCTTCGTGGCCTCGGCACCGCTCGGTCGGTTGTCGTCTGCTTCCATCCTTCGACCCTAGTCCTGCGATGCGGTTCCGAGCCCCCTCTTCGACACATGCGCTCATCGGCAAGAGCGTGCGTATCGCTGCGCTATCACACCTCAATCGCAGAGGGGGGGACCTGCCGGCCTTGTCCAGCATCGAGTTCGTGGTGTCTTCTCCATTCTCTGCCTCAGGGTGAGAACAGTCCGTCCCAGGTCGCGGCGGTCCAGCAGGTCCCGCAGTTCCCGCTGCTGAGTCGTCACACGCCGCATGGGCAGGGTCGGTGCGGCTCAGCGGCAGGAGAGGCCGACAGCAAGGGCGGCATGTAGAGCCGTGCGGGGTCGGGGTGCCTGGGATCGTCTAACCGGGCGGATGGGCGGTGACCAGGCGGGTCTCGCCTCGGTGCTTCACGAGGTGGAGTCCGTGTGGTGATCGCCAGAGGTACGACGCGGTGTCGGTCTTGTCGTAGGTCCAGGCGGTGTGGGTCTTGGCCCGGTGGTGTCGGCGACAGAGTGGGGCGAGGTTGCAGCTGCAGGTGGGACCGCCTGTCCCGGTCTGGTCGTGAGCGGTGACGTGGTCGGTGTCGCAGCGCTTGGCGGGGCGGTCGCACCACGGGAACGCGCAGGTTGGCTGGGTGAGACGCACGTCCTCGGCCGTCCGGTCGGGGACGACGTAGGCGTCGGTGTGGTGGTGCTGCTCGAGGTCGATGACCGGCTTGATGATCACGTCGGTGTCGGGGTTGCCGGCCCACTCGCGGACCTGCTCGGTCGAGACGACGGACCGGGTGTCGTCGATGTGGGCGATGCCGGCCTCGTCGCGGGAGATCGCGGCGTCGGAGAGGTGGACGTGGATGACCACGCGGCGCGGCTTCACGGCGGACGCGGTGCCGGGGGATGTACCGGCTTCGGTGGTGAGGTCGAGCCCGAGGCAACGTCGGGCGATCTCGCCGGCGGCGATGGAGCGCCGGACGTCCAACGACTCGATGGACCCGAGCTGGCGCAGCTCCTCGGCGCGTTGGGCGATGGCGGCCTCGAGGTCGAGGGCGTCGGCCAGGTCGAGGTCGCCTTCGACGTGGATGGTGCCGTCGTGGTTGGCGCCCGCGGTGTGCACGTTGAAGCGCCGGGACTCCGCGGCAACCAACCTGGCTTTCTCTGCGGCGTCGGGGTCGAACATCGCCTGGGCCTCGTCGACGAGCCGGGCGAGGGTGACCAGCCCGACCTTGCCGGCGACGGCGGCGAGCTGCCCGTCGACGTAGGCGGCGCCGTCGAGGGAGAGGTTGTGGGTGAGCTGGGCGAGGCGGCGGGCCTTCCACAGCGGGACCTTGCCGGCCTGCACCAACGCCCAGGTCCGCTTCAGGCGGTGGGCCAGCTCGAGCGCGTCCGTCATCAGTCCGCGGGCGGAGTCGGTGGAGATGCCGAGGGCTGCGCCCAGCTCCATCGGGGCGAACTCCGCAACCTCCGGGGCGCCCTCGCCGGCGAAGGGGACGACGAGCTCCCACCCGAAGACGGGGCCGGGCTCGATCGACTCGGCCGGGTGGAGGTCGGCCCACGCGAGAGCGGCCCTGAGGACGTCGACCTCGGCTGCGTGGGCGTCCGCCCGTCGCTGCTGGGCGAACGCCAGCACGGCGGCGGGGGAGCCGCAGTCGGGGAGTTCGGGGGAGGCCATGCCTCAGTTTAGTCGAACGGACGTTCGAGAGACATCTGCAGAATGGGGTAATCAGCCGCGGCTCGGACTGGGGAACCCGTCCGCCTCACAGGGCGCGCTCGTCCCCCGCTGTAGCCCCGCCCGACCTCAGGCGTCCGCGCGCTTGACCTCCGGCGACTCCGGCACCTCCGGGACCCCCGGCACCTCCGGAGCCGTCCGCCCACCGAGGTCCTCGGGGCTGATCCGCAGGAAGGTCCAGATGATCAGCGAGGCGAGGAGCATCAACAGCGCGGCGACTTGGAGGGCGTTCGTGGCGCCCTCGGTGTAGGTCGCGGTGTAGAGGGCGGCGTCCAGGTTGCTCAGGCTGCCGCCCGGCACCGAGGCGTCCGGGTCGAGGCCGGCCGCGGTGAGGCCCTCGCGGAGCGGGCCCTCGACGTCCTCGGTGGTGCGGTTGACGAAGTGCAGCGACACGGTGCCCAGGACCGCGAGGCCGAGCGCCCCGGCGACCTGCTGCACGGTGTTGAGCACGCCGGAGCCGACGCCGGCGTCCTCACGGCGTACGGCGTGGACGGCGGTGAGCGTCATCGGCACGAAGGTCATGCCCATGCCGACGCCCATGAGGACGAGGAACGGGAAGATCGAGGCCCAGTAGGACACGTCCGCGCCCAGCGGGTCCGCACCCGGCGCCAGGCTGCGCAGCACCGCGGCGGGGGAGTCGTCGACCTCGTAGCGGGAGAACCCGTAGAGCGCCGCGGAGGCCATCAGGGTGCCGGTGCCGGTGATGTAGCGGACGCCGTACCGGACCACGAGCTTGGAGGAGATCACCGCGCCGACCATCACGCCGACGGAGAACGGCAGGAACGCGACGCCGGTGTGCAGGGGCTCGTAGCCGAGGATGCGCTGCACGAACTGGCCGTTGAAGTAGAACATCGCGAACATCGCGCCGGCGGCGAAGAACATGGCCGCGAAGCTGGTGCCGCGGGTGCGGTCCAGGATGATCCGCAGCGGCAGCAGCGGGCCGGCGACGCGGCGCTCGATGACGACGAACGCGACCAGCAGCGCGACGCCGGCGGCGAGCGAGGCCAGCGTCCACGGGTCGCCCCAGCCGTGCTCGGCCTCGCCGGCGCGCGAGAGGCCGTAGACCAGCCCGAGCAGGCCGAGGGTGGCGGTGAGCGCGCCGGGCACGTCGAGACGGGCGCGGTTGCGCTCGGACTCGCTGAGCCAGCGCGGCGCGAGCAGGGCGGCGACCAGGCCGATGGGCGCGTTGATCCACAGGGTGAGGCGCCAGCCGGTGACCTCGAAGCCGAAGACCGAGTCGATCCCGGTCAGGAACCCGCCCAGCAGCAGACCGACGGCGGCACCGATGCCGGACATCCCGGCGAAGACGCCCATCGCCTTGTTGCGCGCCGGACCGGCCGGGAAGTTGGTGGTGATCAGCGACAGCGCGGCCGGGGAGGCGAGCGCGGCGCCGGCGCCCTGGAGCGCGCGGGCGCCCAGCAGCATCCAGCCCTCGGTGGCGCAGCCGCCGAGCAGCGAGGCCAGGGCGAAGACCCCCAGGCCGATCGTGAAGGTGCGCCGCCGCCCGAGCAGGTCGCCCAGGCGCCCGCCGAGCAGCAGCAGGCCGCCGAAGGTGAGCGCGTAGATCGTGACGACCCAGGTCAGCCCGGCCGCGGTCATGCCGAGGTCGCGGGAGATGCTCGGCAGCGCGATGTTGGTGATGGTGCCGTCGAGGACCAGCATCAGCTGGGCCACCGAGATCAGCACGAGCGCGCGGCCCAGGTTGGGCGAGAGGCTCGACGCCTCGGGGGTGCCGGGCGGCTGGTCCGCGGCGGGTGCGGTGGAGCGGGTGTCGGTCACTGGTCTCCTCGACGACGTGGGGTCGAAGGGCAGCGTAGATCATATATGTCGAGTGCTCGGTGGCTTCTCGCTCGGCGTCGGGCCGCCGCGCGTCTCGCTGCCCTACTGCCGCACGCGGTCAGGCACGGCCGGTCGGTCTAGCAGCGTCGGTGGAAGGTGAGCTTGCCGCCGGGGAGGTGCTTGGTCTCGTAGGCGGGGTCGTGGGCGCGGGCGTGGTGGCGGGGGCAGAGGAGCCGGCCGCTGGCCACGCTGGTGCCTCCGCCGCGCGACCAGGGGACGTCGTGGTGGGCGTGGCACAGGCCCGGTGGCCAGTCGCAGCCCTCAGCCGTGCAGCCGCCGTCGCGCAGCGCGAGGGCGACGCGGTGGGTCTTGGTGTGCAGCCGCCGCTTGCGCCCGACGTCGAGGGGGCGGCCCTGGCCGTCGAGGACTGCCGGCACGATTCCCGCCTGGCACGCCAGGCGGCGGGCCTCCGAAGCAGAGATGGTCTCCCCGGTGTGCAGGTGCGCCGCGCGCAGCCCGCCGAGCAGCGACTCCAGGGGCATGGTGATGACGATGGTGGCGGCCACGCCCCCGGCGTCGGGGAGCTTGTCGGCGGGGTAGCGCTCGAGATAGTCGCAGAACGCCTGCCCGAGCCGCTCCGGCCCAGGCCGCCGCTCAGCGCCGACGGCCCCGGCGCCGTTGACGGCCTGCTGGTGCTTGGGAGCAGCGATGGCGAGGAGCGCAGCGCGCAGCATCGCTGCGTGGTGGGTGGGGATGGTGAACCGGCCGTGGGTCTTGCCGTGCCCGTCGTCGGACATCGTCAGCCGGGCCGCGGCACGCGCCGCGGCCTCGTCACGCTCCAACCGGGCGGCCTCGGCGGCATCGGCCTGCTCGGGAGCGGCGACCTCGACCAGCCGCTTGGCCAGACGACGCAGGGTGATCGCGTCGTGCTCGCTCGCCTGCTCGAGGAGGAACTCCTCCGCCTTGGCCCGGATCTCCTCGTCGACCAGGTCGGCGGGCAGGTCGTCGACGGCGTCGATGATCACCTGGGCCTGGTCCAGGTGGATCCGACCAGCCGCCAACGCGCCCCGGACACCGTCGTGGTGGCCGGTGTCGAGGGCCCGAGCAACCCGCATCAACCGGTGGACCTCCGGGCGGGTCAGCCGCGACTGGTGCGCCCACCAGTTCGCGGTGCTCGTCGCACCGACCGCGTCTCCTACCTCGACGCTGTGGGCGTGGGCGGCGACCCGCAGACGGAGCTCCTGCAGCCGGGCGATCTCGGCACCCAGCTCCAGCAGCATCGCGCCGGCTTCGGCCTCGGTCAGTGACCACACCGGCGCCTCCGCGACCGCGTCCAGGGCCTCGTGGACGCAGGCCACCGCCGCGGCCACCGGGTGGCCGGATCGGGGCTGGCGAGGTGCTTCCATGGACCTACTCAACCATCGACCACCGACAGTCCCGGACAGTCGTTCTCGCAGGTCAGAGCACCTGTGGACAACCCCGTCAGCCCGGCAACCAGGTCACCGCGTGCCCGCTTGGTGTGTGCGGGACCACGCGGGCCAGACCAGCGTGTTCCGATCGATCCCCGGCCCGGCTACAGTCCCGCGGGCACACCGCTCGCGCGTACGGTGGCCCAGGAGGAGACCTTCACGATGCCCTGGACCCTGCACGGCGACGGCCGCACCGTCGCCACGGACGCCATCGTCCGCCCCGAGGAGCGGCTCTCGTGGCCGCGCACCCTCGGCTTCGGCGCCCAGCACGTCGTCGCGATGTTCGGCGCGACGTTCCTGGTGCCGGTCATCACCGGGTTCCCGCCCACCACCACCCTGTTCTTCTCGGGTCTCGGCACGCTGCTGTTCCTCGTGCTGAACCGCAACCGGCTGCCCAGCTACCTCGGCAGCTCCTTCGCCTTCATCGCGCCGATCGGTGCGGCGATGGGCGACCACGGCATGGGCGCCGCACTGTTCGGCATCCTGGTCACCGGCGGGCTGCTCGCCGTCGTCGGCGCCGTCGTCACCGCGACCGGCACCCGCTGGATCGACGCGCTGATGCCGCCGGTGGTCACCGGCGCGATCGTGGCCCTCATCGGCTTCAACCTGGGCGGCACGGCGACGAGCAACTTCGCGCAGGCGCCCTGGATCGCGACCCTCACGCTGGGCACCATCTGCGTGGTCGCCGCGGCCTTCCGCGGCATGATCGCGCGCCTGTCGATCCTGGTCGGCGTCGTCGTCGGCTACGTCGCGACCGCCCTGGCCGGCGACCTGGACTTCACCGCCGTGAAGGACGCCGACTGGTTCGGCCTGCCGGAGTTCACCAGCCCCAGCGTCACCTGGTCGGTCATCCCGATGTTCCTGCCCGTCGTCTTCGTGCTGATCGCCGAGAACGTCGGCCACGTGCGCAGCGTCGCCCACCTGGTCGGAGACCCCTCGATCAACGACCGCACCGGCACCGCGCTGCTCGCCGACGGCGTCGCCACCGGCCTGGCCGGGCTCGGCGGCGGCTCGGCCACCACGACGTACGGCGAGAACATCGGCGTCATGACCGCGACCCGGGTCTTCTCCACCGCCGCCTACTGGGTGGCCGGCGTGGTCGCGGTGCTGCTCAGCCTCTCCCCCAAGGTCGGCGCCGTGCTCAACACCATCCCCGCCGGCGTGCTCGGCGGCGTGACGGTGGCGCTCTACGGCCTGATCGGCCTGATCGGCGTGAAGATGTGGGTGGACAACGGCGTGGACTTCTCCAAGCCGGTCAACCAGTTCCCGGCCGCCGCCGCCCTGATCATCGGCATCGGCGACCTCACCCTCAACGCCGGCGACATGACCTTCACCGGCATCACCCTGGGCACCCTGGCCGCGATCGTGCTCTACCACGGCATGGTGCTGCTCGGCCGCCTGCGCGGCGACGAGCCGGAGCCGCTCGCCCCGGCCTGATCCGGTCCCGCCACGACGAACGGCCCCCGACCCGGATGATCCGGGTCGGGGGCCGTTCGGTGTCTCAGTGCGTCGTGCTCAGGATTTCATCCGAGGCGGTCGTGCTCAGCCCTTGAGGGAGTCCACGAAGTCCGGGTTCTCCTCGAGCCAGGCCTCGATCGCCTCCTCCTCCTTGCCGGAGCCGTACTCGTTGACCACGAGGTTCTCCAGCGCGCCGTACGCCGCGTCGTCGAGCTTGAAGTTGCCGAACATCTCCGCCAGCTCCGGGTGCTCCTCGGCGAAGCCCTCGGTCGCGATCGCATTGAGCGTCTCCGCCTCGCCGAGCGCGCCCTCGGGGTCCTCGAGCTCCTTGACCGGGAACTCGGAGTTGGCCCAGAACGGCTTCCACAGCGTCACCACGATGTCCTCCTCCGCCTTCGTCGCCGACTTCAGCTCGGCCAGCATCGCGGTGGTGGAGGAGGTGACCAGCTCGTAGTCGTCGAGGCCGTAGCCCGGCATCACGCTCTCCTGGGTCACCTTCGTGAGACCCGCACCGGGCTCGATGCCGACGATCCGGCCACCGAAGCGGTCGGCCGCACCGGTCAGGTCCGCGATGGAGTCGATGTCGGTGTACTCCGGCACGGCCAGCGTGAGCTTGGCGGAGTCGTAGTAGGCGCCGAGGTCCTCCAGGTCGTCGCCGTACTCCTCCATGTAGGAGGCGTGCGTGACCTGCGGCCACGCCGAGGGGTAGACGTCGATGTCACCCTTGGCCACACCGGTGTACAGCGGCGCCGCCTCGGCGATCTCCTTGATCTCGACCTCGTAGCCCTCGCCCTCCAGGACGTTCTTCCACAGGTACGCCGTGGAGAGTCCGTCGGTCCACGACGGGATGATGCCCAGGGTGATGCTCTTGTCGGCGGAGTCCCCGCCGTTCCCGGCGTCTCCGTCCTCGGAGCCGCAGGCCACCGCCGTGGTGGAGAGGGCCAGCAGGCCCGCGATCATTCCGACTGCTCGTGTCACCTTCGTGCGCTTCATTCGTCGTCTCTCTCTCGTTCGTCCATCAGGTGTGCCCGGGCGCCCGAGCCGCGCCGGGGACGGCCGCCGCGTCAGGCGACGGCGGGTTCGGGGGTCTTCGGCGAGCGCCGCAGGAACGACGCGCCCAGGCGCTGCGGGCGCGGGGTGTTGTCGCTGAACGCGGAGGTCACGCGGTCCAGGAGGACCGCGAGCACGACCACCGACAGGCCGGCCTCGAAGCCGAGCCCGATGTTGAGGCTGGCGATCGAGCTGGTCACCACGCCGCCCAGGCCACCACCGCCGACGAGACCGGCGATCACCGCCATCGACAGGGCGAGCATGATCACCTGGTTGACACCGGCCATGACGGTCGGCAGCGCGAGCGGGAGCTGGATCCCGCGCAGGATCTCGCCCGGCGTGGCACCGAAGGCGTGGCCCGCCTCAACCACCTCGGGGTCGACCTGGCGGATGCCGAGCTCGGTCAGGCGCACGCCCGGCGGCAGCGCGAAGATCACGGTCGCGACGACGGCACCCGAGACGCCGATGCCGAACAGCGACACGACGGGCACCAGCCACACGAAGGCGGGCATCGTCTGCATCAGGTCCATCACCGGGCGCACCACCCGGCTGACCCGGGGCGACCCCGCCGCCAGGATCCCGGTGGGGATGGCCACGAGCAGCGCGACCAGCGTCGCAACCGTCACGAGGGCCAGCGTGTCCATCGCGTTCTCCCACTGGTCGACGCCGGCCACGAAGAGCAGGCCGAGCAGCGAGGTCAGCGCGAGCTTCCAGTCGCGCACCAGCCAGGCCAGCAGCGCCAGCACGACCGCCAGGGCCAGCGCGGGCGGGGTGTTGAGCAGGTCCGCGAGGCCGTTCGTCAGCGTGTCCGTCACGTCGGCGACGGTGTCGAAGAACCCGCCGAGGGTGTTCGTGACCCAGTCGAAGCCCTCGTCGACCCACTCGCCGAAGGGGATCCGCGGCACCCCGGTGTCGGTCTGCTCCCAGCTCATCGGACTCCCTCCGTCGTGGGCGCCGCAGCCACGACCGGGATCTCCCCGGTGCTGCCGACGGCGTCGTCGTTGCTCATCGCTCCCAGCGCGCTCAGCAGGGTGACCCGGGGGATCACGCCGAGCAGGCGGGCGTCGCGGTCGATCACGGCGAGCGCCGTGGCGCTCCCCGCGGACGCCGCGAACAGGTCCGCGACCGCCACGTCGGGACCCACGGTCACGGCCGCCTTCAGCAGCGGCAGCAGTGCGGTCTCGCCGCGCTCCAGCGCAGCGGCCACGTCGTCCTCGGTGACGATGCCGCGCAGGCCGCGGTCCCGGTCGACCACCATCAGGGCGGCCGTCTGGTGCTCGCGCATC
The DNA here is from genome assembly GCF_013155365.1 of Nocardioides sp. zg-DK7169. Taxonomy (GTDB): domain Bacteria; phylum Actinomycetota; class Actinomycetes; order Propionibacteriales; family Nocardioidaceae; genus Nocardioides. The sequence continues at coordinate 139,726 of NZ_JABJRA010000007.1, read as the reverse complement.
AGCCGGTGGGCGGCACGCGGCCCGCTGTCGGCGCCGACGACCGCGACCGGCTGCTCCATCACCGACGCGGCGGTCAGCACCCGGGTGCGGTCGACGTCCTGGACGAACGCGGCGACGTAGTCGTTGGCCGGGTCGTGGAGGATCTCCTCCGCGGTGCCGACCTGGACGATGCGCCCGTCGCGCATCATCGCGATCCGGTTGCCCAGGCGCATGGCCTCGTTGAGGTCGTGGGTGATGAACAGGATCGTCTTTCCCAGCCGGTGCTGCAGCTCGATGAGCTGGTCCTGCATCTCGCGGCGGATCAGCGGGTCGAGGGCGCTGAACGCCTCGTCCATCAGCATCACGTCGGTGCCGGCGGCCAGTGCCCGGGCCAGGCCGACGCGCTGGCGCATGCCGCCGGAGAGCTCACCGGGCAGGTGGCCGCCCCAGCCGCCGAGGCCGACCAGCTCCAGGGCCTCCTCGGCCCGGCGCTCGCGGTCGGCGCGGTTGACCCCCTTGATCCGCAGCCCGTACGCCGCGTTCTCGCCGACCGTGCGGTGCGGCAGGAGCGCGAAGTGCTGGAAGACCATGCTCACCTTCTCGCGGCGTACGGCGCGCAACCGGCGCGCGTCGAGCCGGGTGAGGTCCTCCCCCGCGATCTCGAAGGAGCCCGCCGTCGGCAGGACCAGCCCGTTGGCCATGCGGATCAGCGTGGACTTGCCGGACCCGGACAGCCCCATGACCACGAAGATCTCACCCTCGGCCACGTCGAACGAGGCGTCGATGACCGCGGCGGTCAACCCCTCCTCGCGCAGCTCCTCGCGGGTCGCGCCGGCGCGCAGCCGCTCCACGGCGCGCTCGGGCCGGCGCCCGAAGACCTTGTAGACCTCGTGCGCTTGCATGACTGGCACGTCTGGGGAGCTCCTCAGCATTCGGCGTCGGCGAGTTCCGACGTCCTTGCGCCTGGCGCTCGTCCGGTCCGTGCCCTTGCAGCGAGTGGTCCGGGTGTCCGGACGCGCGCCGCAGGTGCCCCGTGAAGGTGAGGGATCGACACGGACTGGACACAGGGAGCCGAGTCTCCGACGCGCCAGCCGCCCGTCGACCGTACGGGAGAGATCGGCTCGGGGCGCGGAGGCGTGGGCCCCTCGGCGCGTCGCGACGACGCCCGCCCGCACCACCCGCGCCGACATCGGCGCAGGTCAGAGGGGGTGTCAGGGGCGCCGCAGGGAGCGCACGCCGCCCAGCAGCACCCCGAGCACGAAGACGCCGAGCGACACCGCGACCGAGACCCAGGCGGCCCAGCGCAGGTCGTGGAGGAGCACCTGGCTGACCGCCTCGGCGACCGCCGAGTCGACGTCCGGCACCGAGGCCACCAGGTGGCGCTGGCCGGCCCAGAGCGCCCCGAGAAGCACCAGCACCCCGAGGGCGCTGCCCAGGCCGAGGCGGCGCAGCGCGGCGGCGCGGTTCGCGGCGGTCAGCAGCGCCAGCACCAGGCAGACGAGCCAGGCGATCGGCAGCACCGTGGCGGAGGCGTCGAGCAGGCGGTAGGCGCGCGAGGCGCGCTCGACGTCCTGCGGCTCGATGACCGTGAAGGACACCGCGCCCAGCGGCGTGCCGGAGACCGTGACCCCCTGGTCGGTGAGGTCGGAGATCACGGCGTCGACGATCGGCGCGAGGCTGATCACCACGCCGTCGTCGTCTGCCCGCCCGGACTCCAGGGAGCGCAACAGCTCCTCGTGGGCGGCCCGGTTGGCGCTGTCCCAGGCGGTCGCGAACGACGGCTGCTCGAGCACCCGGCGTACGACGCCCGCCACCAGCGCGGCGCCCTTCTCCTCCAGGTCGGAGGCGGCCGGGCCGAGCCAGGAGCGCAGCTCGTCGCTGACGCCGAAGTCGGCGAGGCCCGAGTCGAGCCGGTCTGCGGCGCCGGTCAGGTCGACCTTGCCGACGGTCTCCTTGACCACCCGCTCCTCGACGGCGTCGCGCACCGCCTCGTCCTTGGACAACGGCGCCACCGTGTCGACGTAGCGATCGGTGTCCCCGATCACCCCCGCCGTCCAGACGGCGGCGAGGGTGAGCGGGAGGAGCAGGCAGGTCAGCACCACGGCCGGGGCGCTGAGGACTCGCAGGGGGGAGCGCATGCTCCCGAGGCTAGGCCCCCGACGATGGCGCGAGCGGCGGGTCAGCGCACGCGCGCGAGCACCAGGCGCGCCTGGCGCAGCACCGCCTCGTCCACGAACCGCCCGTCCGCGTCGACGCCGACGGCGTCCGCCCCGTCGAAGCGGGCCAGCAGTGCCGTGGCCTTCTCGACCTGCTCCGGGCTGGGCGTGAAGACCTCGTTGGCCACCGCCACCTGCGCGGGGTGGATGCACGCGCGACCGACGAACCCGAGCCGGGCCGCGGCCTCGGTCGAGGCGCGGAAGGCGTCGAGGTCGCGGAACTCCACCGAGACCGGGGCGATCGGCGGGGCGATCCCGGCCGCCGCCGAGGCGAACACGACCTGGCTGCGGGCGAAGAGCAGCTCGCGCTCGTCCGGGCCGGCGGTGATGCCGACGTCGGCGGAGAGGTCGGCCTCGCCGATCTGGATGCGCTGCACGCGCGGCGCGGCCGCGATCTCGCGGGCCGCGAGGATCGCGTGGGCGCTCTCCAGCAGCGGTACGACGCGGACCTCCGAGCCCAGCTCGGTGAGCAGCGCGTCGAGCTCGACCAGCTCCTGGGCCGACTCCGTCTTGGCGACCGCGAGCCCGGCCAGGCCGGCGCAGCCGGCCACGGCGCGGACGTCGAGCTCGCGCTCGGCGCCCGGGTTGATCCGCACCCAGACCCGGGTGTCGGTCTCGGGCAGGCCCTCGAGCCAGGTCGCGACGATGTCGCGGGCCAGCGGCTTGTTGGCCGGCAGCACGGCGTCCTCGAGGTCGACGATCAGCTCGTCGGCGCCGCGGTCGAGCGCCTTGCGCAGCTTGTCGGGCGCATCGCCCGGGACGTAGAGCGCCGAGCGGGCAAGCGGGGCAGTCGACTCAGCCAACGATCGTCTCCTTCTTGATCAGCGACTTCGCCACGACGGTGCGCAGGATGTCGTTGGTGCCCTCGCCGATGCTCATCAGGATCGAGTCGCGGTAGAGCCGCTCGACCTCGAACTCGGTGGAGTAGCCGTAGCCGCCGTGCACCTTCATCGAGTCGATGGCGGCCTGGAGCGCGACCTCGGAGCAGAAGATCTTCGCCATGCCGGTGGCGCCGTCGGCGCGGCCGCTGCGCACGGCGTCGGCGGCCCAGTAGGCCATCAGGCGCGCGGCCTGGACCTGGGTGCCGAGCTCGCCAAGCTTGAGCTGGATGGCCTGGAAGTCGGAGATCGGCTGGCCGAACGCCTTGCGCTCCTGGGCGTAGGCGAGCGCCTCGTCGTGGGCGCGCTGGGCGATGCCGACCGAGCGGGCCGCGATGTTGACCCGGCCCCACTCCAGGGCGGAGAGGACCTGCTGCATGCCGCGGCCCTCGACGCCGCCGACGAGCTGGCTGACCGGCACCTTGACGTTGTCGAGCAGGATCTCGCAGGACTCGGTGCCCTTGTAGCCGAGCTTCGGGATGTCCTTGGTGACCTCGAAGCCGGGGGTGCCGGCCTCGATGAGCAGCACGCTCATGCCCTTGTGGGCCGGCGAGGCGGTCGGGTCGGTCTTGACCAGGACCGGCAGCGGGTCGGCGTAGCGGGCGTTGGTGATCCACATCTTGGCGCCGTTGACGACGTAGTGGTCGCCCTCGAGGCGGGCGGTGGTGCGGATGCCCTGGAGGTCGGTGCCGGCGTCGGGCTCGGTGAGGCCGATGCCGGTGCGGCGCTTGCCGGTGGCGAGGTCGGGGAGGTACTTCTGCTTCTGCTCCTCGGTGCCGTGCATCGAGATCAGACGGCAGGCCAGCGAGTGGCTGCCGAGGATGCCGGCGATGCCCATCCAGCCGCGCGCGATCTCCTCGAAGACCAGGGCGAAGGCGACCGGGTCGAGGTCGAGGCCGCCGTACTCCTCGGGCACCGTGATGCCGAACAGGCCCATGTCCTTCATGCCCTCGACGATCTCGGTCGGGTAGCGCCCGGCCTGCTCCCACTCGCGGGCGACCGGGACGATCTCGTTGTCGACGAACTGGCGCAGCAGCGCCTTGAACTCGCGCTGGTCCTCGTCGAGCTGGAAGTCCATCAGTGCTCCTTGCTGGTGGTGCCGGACGGGTCCGGGGTGGGTGCGGTGTAGTACGGCAGGGCGCGGCCGTCGGGCAGGTCGGCCCACGCGACGGCGACCGGGTCGCCGATGCGCCAGCCGGTCTCGCCGGGCTCGGCCGGCTCGAGGCGGGTCAGCACGACCGGCCCCTCGGCCAGGCGCACCCGCGCGACGGTGTACGGCGCGTTCAGCTCCGGGCGCGGGGCCCGGTGCACGACGGTGAAGGTGTCGACGGTGCCGGTGCCGGCCGCGTCGACCTGGGTGAGGTGCTCCATCGAGCCGCACCCGGTGCACAGCGCGCGCGGCGGATGCTGGACGGCGCCGCAGGCGGTGCAGGACTGCACGGTGAGCCGGTGCGCGCGGGTGGCGTCCCAGTACGCCGCGCTGTTCTCGTCGGCAGGCGGGACCTCGCCGGGGGTCCAGTCGGTGCTCACGGTCATGTCGCTCATCGCGAACCTCCCAGGACGACGGTCGCGTGGGTCGACAGGATCCCGCCGGTGCCGTGGGCGACGGCGATCTCGGCACCCGGCACCTGCCGCGCGCCGCACTCGCCGCGCAGCTGGCGGACGGCCTCGACGAGCAGGAGCACGCCGTACTGGCCGGGGTGGCAGTAGGACAGCCCCCCGCCGTTGGTGTTCAGCGGGTGCGAGCCACCGGGACGGATCCGGCCGTCGGCGATGAAGTCGAGCGCCTCGCCCTCCCCGCAGAGCCCGAGCGCCTCGACGCTGAGGGCCGCGGTGATGGTGAAGGAGTCGTAGACCTCGGCGACGTCGACGTCGGCCGCCGTGATGCCGGCGCGGGCGTAGGCGTCCTGCACCGCGCCCCGGGCGCCGGGGACCGACAGGTCGGCGACCGCGGTGAAGGAGGTGTTCGTGGTGCGCTCGCCGTAGCCGAGCACCTGGACCGGCGCCTGCTTGAGGTCGCGGGCCCGCTCCAATGAGGTCAGCACGATCGCGCCGCCGCCGTCGGTGACCAGGCAGCAGTCGGCCGCGGTGAGCGGGGAGGAGATCATCGTGGAGCCGAGGACGTCGGAGACGCTCAGCGAGCCCTTGCCGTGGCGGAACGCCTTCGGGTTGAGCAGCGCCCACTCCCGCGCGGCGATCGCGACCTCGGCGAGCTGCTCGCGGGTGCCGCCGTAGCGGTGCAGGTAGCTCTGCGCCGCCATCGCGTAGTACGACAGCGGGTAGAGCATGTCGTAGGGCTCCTCGAACTGCGCCTCGGGGATCCACGGCTCGTGGACGCCGCCCAGCTTGCGCGAGCGTGCCGAGCGCTGGTTGGAGGCGAAGGAGATCACCACGACGCTGGCCTGGCCGGCCTCGATCGCCTGCGCCGCGCGGGCGACGAACATCTCGAACGCGCTGCCGCCGGCGAAGGTGGAGTCGGTCCAGGTCGGCACGATCCCGAAGTAGTCGGCCAGCTGGGTCGCGGAGAACCGGGAGACCCCGGTGGTCGCGATGCCGTCGACGTCGGCCAGGGTCAGCCCGGCGTCGGCGAGCGCGCGGGTGACCGCCTGGCTCTGGAGGGTGAGGATGGAGGAGTCGGTGACGCCGAGGTCGCACTCCGCGGCGCCGACGATCGCGACGCCGCTCCCCCGGGCGGCGCTCACTGCGACGCCCCGGGTCCGTCGGGCGTGCCGAGGAGCACGACGGCCTTCGCCGGCGCGGCCGCGGCCCGTCCGTCGGTGCCGTCCTCGGCCACCACGACGACCTTCATCTCCACGGTGACCCGGCGGTCCTGCTCCTCGCCGGAGACCTCGGTGACCGTGCCGGTGCACCGCAGCCGCTCGCCGACGAAGACCAGGTTGCGGAAGGTGAACTCCAGCTCGTGCACGAACGACTGCGGGCCGAGCCAGTCCTGGAGCATCTCGACCAGCAGCGCGCCGTACACCTGGCCGTCGACGATGGGGCCGGGCAGCCCCTTCTCCGCGACGTACGCCGTGTCGTAGTGCAGCTTGTGCCAGTCCCAGGTGGCCCCGGCGTAGGCGACCATGTCGGTCAGGCCGATGGTGCGCTCCAGCGGGGCGACGACGTCGCCGACGGCGAGGCTCGCGTGGTCGACGAAGGTGGTCGGGAAGGTGTCGCTCATGCTCGTCGCTCCGCTCCGCCGCTCGCGAGGGAGACGAAGATGATCGTCTCCGCGTTCTCGGCCAGCAGCTCGCCGTCCTGGTTGGTGTAGGTCGCGGTCGAGGCGATGATCAGCATCGCGTTGCCCGAGCCGGTCACCTTCTCGTTCACCGAGGCGATCCGCCAGGTCGCGGTGACCACGTCCTCGGGGCGGATGCGGCGGTGGAAGGTGTACTTGTTGCCGCCGCGGACCTGCCGGCTGTTCGGGATGTCGAGGTCCCAGGTGTGCCCGGCGTACCCCTCGTGGTCCATCGGCAGGCCGGCGTACTGGTTGGTCTCGCAGACCAGGGTCAGCGGCGCGGTGACGCCCTCGAGACCCTGCGCGCGGGCGTACTCGGGGTCGGAGTACAGCGGGTTGTCGTCGCCGATCGCGAGGCCGAAGTAGCGGCCCGACGCGGCGCCGAACGGCTCCGGTGCGGTGTAGACCTTGGTGCGGCCCTCGAGGGCGCGGACCTCGTCGGTGAGCAGCGAGACGGTCATCGGCCCGCCTCGTGGTTCTCCGGGTACAGCGCCAGCGGGAAGACCTCGAGCAGGAACTCCGGGCGCAGCAGGCCCTGGCAGATGGCACCGGTGGAGGCCGGCCACGGCGACTGGAGCAGGCGCTCGCGCACCCCGGCCACGGCGCGGTAGTCCGGGATCGCCGACTCCACGCAGTACTCGGTGGTCTCCAGCAGGTGGCTGGCGTCCAGCCCGGCGTGCTTGAGCAGGTGCAGGATCGCCTCGAAGGTGACCTCGGCCTGGGCGCCGATGTCGCCGGGGTGCAGCGCCTCCTGGGTCTCCATGTCGAGGGCTGCGAAGCCGGACATGAACAGGGTGCGGCCCGCCTTCACGCCGGGGGCGTAGGTGAGGGTGTCGTAGCGGCTCCAGCCGGGGTTGACCAGCTCGAGCGGGTGGCGCGAGGCGGTCACGTCGATGGCGACCAGCTGGCCGGGCTTGTGCAGGCGGCTCATCAGGATGCCGCCGGCGCCGGGGTAGACGCCGCCCTCGTTGTTGCCGAGCAGCTCCTTGCGGACCCGGTGGGTCTTGCGGTACTCCGCCCGGGTGTCGGGGGTGGAGTAGTCGTAGGTGGTGACCGCGTGGTCGAGGCTCAGCCCGACCTGCTCCAGCAGCACGCCGGCCTGCTCGAGGCAGTAGCGGTACTGGGCGGCGAAGTCGCCGGGGTGCACCACCTCGCCGGCGGCGTCCACCGGGATCATCGTGGGCAGGTAGACGGTGCCGTCGTGGCCCTCGGTGATCGGCGAGGCGACCCAGGTGCCGGCGTCGCGGGCCTCGCTGGCCACGCGCAGCTGCTCGCCGCCGCCCTTGACCGCGTGCAGCTCGACCTCGAGCCAGGCGGCCCGGCGCACCAGGCGCTCCACGACCACGGTGCGCACGGTCGGCTCGTGGGAGCCGAAGACCTCGCGGCGCACGGCCGCGGTGGTCTCGTACTCGTGCAGGCCGGCCAGGGTGACGTTCTCGGTGACCCGGGTGACGTCCTCGGGGCCGAACCCGGCGCCGGCGAGGATGGTCAGGCACTTCTCGTAGGCGATCCGCGACTGCTCCTCCATGGTCCCCGAGACGGTCATCTTGCCGACCGCGGGGTCGTGGCGCGCCGAGGTGTGCCCGGACGTCCAGGCCGCGTCGCCCTCGGACAGGCCGAGGCAGAAGGTGAAGCCCTCGTAGGGGAACCAGGGGAACTCGGCGGGCTTGATGGCGGACAGGGTCATGCGGGTGCCTCCAGGCTGGATGAGGAAGAGGACGAGGAGTCGGGGTCCGTGACCGCCCGGGCGGCCAGGGTCAGGAGCAGGGTCAGGTCGGCGGCGTCCGGCAGGGCGCGCACGGCGCTCGCCAGGTCCTCGGCGAGCTCGCCGACGTTGCCGGCGAACTTGGTGGCCAGCTCCTCCTCGGACAGCGGGTTGGACCCGCCGCCGGGGCTGCGCTCGAGGCGGCCGACGACCGTGCGGTCGTCGCGGAGGGTGATCTCCACGTCGCCGGCGGCATCGGCGGCGACGCCGGTCCCGGCGGTGGTCTCCCAGGTGACCCGCGCGGCGAGCTCGGCGATGTCGGTGCGGGCCAGGTTGGTCTCGGCGTAGGTGTCGACGCCGACGGTGCCGTCGATCAGGATCGCGGCCACGCTCCAGGGCAGCGAGAACTTCGCGGCGTACCCGCTGGCGGGCCGGGTCAGGTCGCGGTCGGCGGCGCAGACGACCGACGCCGAGTCCGGGTGGACCCGGGCCCGCAGCGCGAGGATGTCGGCGGCCCCGGCGCCGGAGTCGGCGAGCGCGAGCTGCGCGGCCGCCATGCTCACGTGCGCCAGCTGGCAGGTCGGCCACGGCTTGATCCCGATCCGGGTGGTCTCCCACCCTGCGGGGTCGCTGCTGCCCAGGTCGCGCAGCAGCACGTCGCGGTCCACCCGGCCCGCGACGACGGAGGCCGGGGCCAGCGCGTCGTACACGCCGTGCGGGCCGTCGAAGACCGTCTCCGGGCCGGTCGCCCCGGCGGCCGCGAGGCGGGCCGCGAGGATGCCGGACTGCGAGGCGAAGCCGGGGTGCAGCTGCTTGGTGCTGGCGCCGGTCGCGAGGAAGGCGAGCAGGCCGCCGGCCTGGCTGCCGGCGATGCCGAGCGCGTGGGTGGTGGTGGCGGCGTCGAGGCCCATCAGCCGCGCGGCGACCGCGGCCGAGGAGAACACCCCGGCCACCATCGTGGCGTGCAGGCCGCCGGCGTGGAAGCCGTTGGGGGCTGCGGCCGCGACCCGGCAGGCGATCTCGTAGCCCACGACCGCGGCCTCGAGGACCTCGCGCCCGCTGGCGCCCACCTGCTCCCCCACCGCGAGCGCGGCGGGCAGCACGACGGCGGTGGAGTGCACCAGTCCGCCGGCGTGGGTGTCGTCGAAGTCGAGGGCGTGGACCAGGGTGCCGTTGGCCAGGCCGGCCGCGGGCGCGGAGACGCGGGTCGTCGTACCGAGGATGGTGGCCTCGGCCGGGCCGCCGAGGCCGGTGGCCACGGTGAGCGCCGGCAGCGCGGCGCCGGCGCGAGCGCCGGCCACCGCGTTGCCGAGACCGTCGAGCAGGTGCCGCAGCGCGGCGTGGGTGACCTCGTCGGGGATGCTGAGCGGCCCCACCGCCCAGGCCGCGAGCTGCGGCGCGATCATCAGGCCGTGCCCTCGGGGGCGACCGGGCCGAACGCGCCGGCCGCCTTGAGCTCGACGATCTTCTCCTGGTCGTAGCCGGCGACCTCGGTGAGGACCTGGTCGAAGTGCTCGTTGCGCTGCGGCGCCCGGACGTACGTCGGGAGCTCTGCGCCGACCCGCACCGGGGAGGCGACCTGGCGCACCGTGCCGTAGCGGGGGTGCTCGGTCTCGACGATCAGGTTGCGCGCGATCGTGTGCGGCTCCTTCAGCGCCGCCTCCACGTCGTTGATCGGCCCGCACGGGATCGAGGCCGGGTAGCACAGCGACAGCCAGTGGTCCACGGTCTCGGTCTTGAAGATGTCCTCGAGCAGCCCGGTCAGCTCGGCCTGGTGCTGCTGGCGCAGCGAGAAGGTCGCGAACTTCGAGTCGGGCGTCGCCCACTCGGGGTGGCCGATGACCTCAGCCAGACGCACCCAGAACTTCTCCTTGGCGCAGCCCACGATGAACCAGCCGTCGGAGGCCTCGAAGGCCTGGAACGGCACCAGCGAGGGGTGCGCGGAGTGGCTGATGCGCTGCGGGGTGTAGCCCGCGTTCATGTGCCAGGTGGCCGGGTAGGTCAGCATCGACATGGCGGTGTCGTAGAGGCTCACGTCGCAGTCCATGCCGACGCCGTCGCGGCGCGCGGCGTGCAGGCCGGAGAGCAGCGACAGCGCGGCGACGTACCCGCCGGAGAAGTCGACGAGCGAGAGGCCGGACTTGGTCGGCGGGCCGTCCGGCTCGCCGGTCAGCTCCATCCAGCCGGCCAGGCCCTGGAGCACGTAGTCGTAGCCGGGCTCCTTCTTGCGCGGGCCGGTCATGCCGAACCCGGTCAGCGAGCAGCACACGATCGCGGGGTTGAGGTGCTTGAGCTGGTCGTAGGTGATGCCGATCTTCTCCGGCACGTCGCCGCGCAGGTTGGAGTAGACGGCGTCGGCGTTGCGGACCAGGTCCTCGAAGACCGCCCGACCCGCAGGCGTCTTGATGTCGAGCGAGATCGACTTCTTGTTCCGGTTGAAGGTCTCGAAGAAGAGCGAGTCCTCCTCCTCGAAGTACGGCGGCACGTAGCGCCCGACGTCGCCGCCGACGCTCGGGTCCTCGATCTTGATGACCTCGGCGCCGAGGTCGGCGAGGTGCACGCTGCCGAACGGGCCGGCGCCGTACTGCTCGAGGGAGATGATGCGGACGTCCTGGAGCGGCTTCACTGACGGCCTCCTGTGATCATGCTGATCAGGTCGATGATGCGGTCCTGGGCGGTGCGGGTCTCCGCCGCCGCGATGCCGTGGGTCGGCGGGCTGAGCTTGACGGCGTCCGCCTTGCCCTCGTACGCCGCGATCTGCTCGGCGACCTGGTCCGGGTCGCCGTTGAGGGTGAGCGCGTCGACCATCTCGTCGCTGACCGACTCCGCGAGGTAGTCGGCGCCCTGGCCGGAGCGGAACGCCTCGATGACGCCCTGCTGCTGCTCGCCGAGCCCGTGGAACTCGAAGAAGTCCGCGTAGGTCCGCACACTGGCGTAGAAGCCGACCAGGCCGGCGACGCGGCGCTTGGCCGCCGCCGTGTCCGGGTCCACCGAGCAGCAGGCGGAGACGACGAGCTCGATGTCGGAGCGCTGGCGCCCCTCGACCGCGGCGAGGCCGGCGTCGATCTCGGGCAGGATCCGCTGCTCGAGGTAGGACGGGGAGCACAGCTCGTGGCTGATCCAGCCGTCCGCGATCCGACCGGCGAGACGGGTCATCGCCGGGCCCATCGCGGCCAGGTAGATCGGGATGTCGGTGCGCAGCACCGGGAAGGGGCGCTCGTAGCCGCGGATCCGCATCGGCTCGTACTCGCCCTCGAGGCTGATCTGCTCGCCCGTCGTGCAGGTCTCCCAGAAGTGCCGCACGTTGCGCACGGTCTCGCGCAGGTGGCCGACCGGCTTGCCCCAGCGGGCGTTGTGCCAGTCCTCGTTGAGGCGCTGCACGCCGGTGCCGAGGCCGAGGATGAACCGGCCCCCGGAGATCTCGTCGAGGTCGAGCGCCTCGAGGGCGGTCACCATCGGGCTGCGGGTGAAGGCCAGCGCGATCGCGGTGCCGACCTGGGCGGTGCTGGTGGCCTGGGCGATGGCCGCGGCGCTCAGGGTCGCCGAGCGGTGCAGCTCGGGCACCCAGACGACCTCGGCGCCGGCCGCCTCGGCGCGCCGGGCGGCGTCGGCCAGCTCGGCCAGCGTCTCGCCCCAGGGGGCGTAGGTGATCCGCATGCTCAGCCCTCGGCCAGCGGGGTGCCGTCGACGAGGGCCTTCTTGCCCTCCGGGAAGATCCCCTGCAGCTGCTCGGCGCCGCGCTTGTAGACGTAGAACATCCGCTTGAACGAGCAGACCTCGTCGCCGGTCTGGTTCAGGGTGCGGGTCTTGACGGTCACGATCCCGGCGTGCGGACGGCTCGAGGACTCGCGCTTCTCCAGCACGACCGACTCGCTGTAGAGCGTGTCGCCGGCGAAGACCGGGTGGGTCATCTTGATGTCGTCCCAGCCCAGGTTGGCGAACGCGTTCTGGGTCAGGTCGGTGACGCTCTGCCCGACCGCGATCGCGACGGTGAGGGTGGAGACGACCAGCGGCTTGCCGAACTCCGACTTCGCGGCGTACTCGCTGTTGAAGTGCATCTGGTTGGTGTTCATCGTCAGCAGCGAGAACGAGATGTTGTCGGCCTCGGTGACGGTGCGCCCCAGCGGGTGCTGGTAGATGTCCCCGATCTCGAAGTCCTCGAAGAACCGTCCCTGCCAGCCTGCCTGCACGCCCACGACGTACTCCTCCACTCGATCCGATGTCAGCGCCGAGCCTAAATGTCTGACGTTTACGTCGTCAAGGGCCGGGGCGGACCGTCCGAGGGTCGGTCAGTCGCGGGTGGCGCGCCGCTCGCGGTCGATGCGCTCGTACGTCGGGCGCAGGCCGCCGAGGTGCGCACGCTGGGCCTCCTCGGCGCCCGCGACGTCGCCGGCGCGCACCCGGTCGAGGATGTCGCGGTGGTCGTGGTCGACCCGGGTCCAGAACTGCTCGGGGGCCTGGCGGCGCACGAAGCGCTCGTAGACGACCCCGAAGATCGGGGCGGTGACCGCCTCCAGCACCGGGTTGCGCGCCGCGCGCAGCAGCCCGACGTGGAAGTCGCGGTTGGCCCCGAACATCACGTCCGGGTCGGCGCCGCGCGGATCGAACAGGGTCTCGTCGAGCAGCGCGAGGTGCTCCTCGGCGTGGCGCGCGGCGGCGAGGCCGGCCGCTGGGACCTCGAGCATCTCGCGGACCTCCAGCAGCGACTCGACCGAGACGGAGTCGGCGTCGGTCAGCAGCGCGAGGCTGGACTGCACCAGCCCTGCGATGTCGCCGGGCTGGGGCGCGGCCACGAAGGAGCCGCCGGCGACCCCGCGCCGGGTGACCAGCAGCTGCTCGGTCGCGAGCGCGCGCAGCGCCTCGCGCACGGTGCTGCGCGACACGCCGTACATCTCGCACAGCTCGGGCTCGGCCGGCAGCCGGTCGCCGGACTTCAGCTTCCCGGAGAGGATCTGCGCACGCAGGGTGTCGGCGAGGGTGCGGTACGCCGGGCCGTCGCCCGCGGTGCCGCGCTCGGATCGTGCTGCCATGCCCCGCAGCCTAACCGGGCGAGACCTCAAATGTCTGATGTATGGCGTCCGGCGCGTGTGCCGCCGCCAGCAGCAGCTGCGCCACCAGCCCCGGGGCGCTCATCGGCGCGTCGTGGCCGCAGTCGAGGACGACGTCGCACTCCCCCGCCGCCGCCCGCCGGGCCTGGGTCACCCGCGAGGGGTAGCCGTCGGGCGTGCGGGCGCAGAAGGCGAAGACCTGCGGCACCTGCGCCGGCACCGCCGGGACCGGGTCGAGGGAGGGAGCGACCGGCGTGGCGCACAGGCGCGCGTTCATCCAGGCGACGCTCTCCTCGTCGAGGTCCCCGCCGGCCTCGAGCGGGCGGGGCGCGACCACCGCCCCGCGCTCGGGCACGGGACCGCCGGCGCCGAGCAGGTCGATCGCGCGCTCGCCGGGTCGCGGCACGGCGGCGTCGAGGTGCACCACGCAGCGCAGCCGGTGCGGGATCCGCGCCGCCAGCGCGGTCGTGACCAGGCCGCCCTGGCTGTGGCCGACCAGCACCACGTCCCGGAGGTCCTCGACCACCACCAGCGCCTCGAGGTCGTCGACCCAGCTGTCCAGGCCGCGGACGTCCCCGACGTACGCCGCGCGCTCGCCGGCCCCGAGGAGGCTCGGCGCGTGCACGTCGTACCCCGCCGCGACGAGGAGCGGGCGGACCCGCCGCCAGGCCCAGCCGCCGCGGAACGCGCCGTGGACGAGGACGAAGACGCTCACGCGAGCGGCCCCGCCTCGTCGATGACCACCTCGAGGTACTCCCGGGGGTAGGAGTCGTAGGGGCGCAGGTGGTCGTACATCAACTGGGTGTGCTCGACGTATCCCTCGGCGCGCGTGCACTCCTCATAGCTCTCCACCGAGTCGAACCAGCGCAGGTGGGTGAAGTGGGTGGGGTCCTCGACCCCGCGCACGAGACGGCGCCCCCGGAAGCCGGGGTGGTCGCGGAAGAACCGGCCGAACTCCTCGTTGCACGCGATGTAGCCCTGCGCGTGCTCCTCGCCGGGCTTGGTCCAGGCCTGGCTCACCACCACGATCATTCGGCGTTCCTCTCGTCAGATAGATCATATATAGATAGAGTTCGGCGGGTGAGCGGAAGCAGTGCGCAGACCAAGACCATCCACGAGTTCCTCGCCGAGTCACCCGACGTCGACAGCTCCGAGCTGTGGGCGCAGTTCTGGCAGATCCTGAGCGAGGCCAAGGAACGCATCGTCGCCGAGCTCCCGGTGGAGGCCCACCCCTCCAGCGCCGGACTGGACTACTGGTCCACCGACGACGGTGGCTACGAGGGGGCGATGCACACCTTCGCCGGCGACCTGTCGAACGACGGCCCGACCGCGGAGTGGCTGGTCCACTCCTGGATCGGCAACCGCAAGAACTCGATCCTCGACATGAACCTGCAGGTGTGGCTCGGTCCGCAGATCGACGTCCCGCACCTGATCATCGTGTTCGGGACGATCCCGCAGATCTTCTTCTACAGCGAGTTCGTGGCCCGCCGCGACCTGATGGTCGACCCCGACTACCTCGCGACGTACTACGAGCCGGAGAACGAGAAGTTCCTGGCGCTGCGCGGCGACGACCGGTTCACCTGGTCGGTCAGCCACGGCACCTACATGCGCGCCTTCCTCTCCCCCGTCGCCCACTCCTACGTCGCCGAGCGCACCGCCGACGTCGTGGAGACGCTGCGCGCGACGGTCAACGAGCGCGTCGACACCTGGCTCGGCTGGGTGCGCGACGCCGTCGCGACGCCGGTCGAGGAGCGCGCCGCGCTGCGCGCCCGCGACCACCAGGTGCGCACCTACGGATACACCCTCGACCCCATGAACGAGCTGTCGAAGAAGTTCCTCGGGGCCGAGCGGGTCGAAGAGCTGGTCGCGGTCCGCGCCGGCTTCAAGCAGATGGAGGAAACCGCATGAAGGTCCTGATCATCGGGGCGGGCTTCGTCGGCTCGGCAGTCGCCGACCGACTCAAGGCCCTGGGCCACGAGGTCACGGTCACCACGACGACCGAGGCGAAGATCGAGGGGCTCACCGAGCGCTTCGGCAACGCGATCATCCTGCGCGGCAACGACCGCGATGCGGTGCACGCCGCCGTCGCCGAGGCCGACGCCGTCGTCGTGAGCGCCGGCCCGTCGGCCGCGCAGTCGATGACGCCCGAGGGGCGCGCGAAGACCTACAAGGAGATCCTGGTCGACACCGCGGAGAACGTCGTGTCGGCGCCCGGTACGCCGTACCTCGTCGCGCTCTCCTCGCTCTCGGTCTACGGCTCGGCCGCCAACCACCTCGACGTGGTCGACGAGACCGCGCCGACCACCGAGTCCGGCGACCCGAGCCCGGCGAACTTCCTGCTCATGGAGAAGGCCTACCTCTCCGCGGGCGACCGGGTCTCGGTCTTCCGCTGCGGCGACATCTTCGGCGCGGGCGACCCGCCGATCGCCGACAAGGTGAAGATGGCGCACGACTACCTCGGCGGCTCGGTGCCGTTCTCCGGCGACGCGCTGCTCTACCGCCTCTACGTCGAGGACTGCGCCGACGCGGTCGTCCACGCCCTCGAGGAGCGCCTGGTGGGGGTCTACAACCTCACCCACGCCGAGGTCGGCCCGACCAACGCGACGCTGTTCGACACCCTCTCCGCGCAGCAGGGCCTCCCCGCGCTGGAGTACCGCAACGAGATCGAGGGCCCCACCAAGCCCATCTCGGTGCAGAAGCTGATCGACTCGGGCTTCACCCCGAGCCGCTCCTTCGACCCGGCGTACCGCGACCTCGTCGCCCCCGCCGGCAGCTGACACCGCACCACCCGCACACCCGAACGGCCCCGGCCGGCGCACACAACGCCGCCCGGGGCCGTTCGGCGTACTCC
The DNA here is from genome assembly GCF_013155365.1 of Nocardioides sp. zg-DK7169. GTDB lineage: Bacteria > Actinomycetota > Actinomycetes > Propionibacteriales > Nocardioidaceae > Nocardioides. Next base: position 123,811 of record NZ_JABJRA010000007.1, on the reverse strand, counting down.
CCGAGTCGGCGCCAATGGTTGCCCGAGTCGGCGCCACTGGTTGCCCGAGTCGGGGCCACTGGTTGCCCGAGTCGGCGCCAATGGTTGCCCGAGTCGGCGCCAATGGCGGGCTCACGATGGCGTACGGCGACCGCGGCGCCATGGCGCCGAGTCACCGCACCACACGGGCCGACTCGGCGCACCACACGGGCCGACTCGGCGCACCACACGGGCCGACTCGGCGCACCACACGGGCCGACTCGGCGCGCCATTCGGGCCGACTCGGCGAAGGCCCGGGAATAAAGGGAGGGCCGGGGTGGGGGTCCTCCGACCCCACCCCGGCCCCTGGCGACGCCGACGCCTGGAACGTCAGTGCCGCCCTGCCGGCGCATGCCCCCGCAGGCTCGCGCCGGCCGTCTTCAGCGAGGCCTGAGGCCTCAGGCCTCGACCTTGCGTCGCGCACCCGGCACCAGCACGAGCGCGGCCGCGCCCAGCAGGGTGAGACCGGTCGCCCACAGCGCCATGACGGGAAGCGAGTCGCCGCCGCCGGTCTGCGGCAGCGTGGAACCCGACGTGGGCGTGGTGGTGCCGCCGCCGCTGCCGTCGTCGCCGTCGTCCGGCTCGTCGAGCTCGCCGACGCCGATGGTCATCTTGCCCAGGACCTTCTCCGCCTCACAGCCGATGGTGATCGACGTGCCGCCGACCTCGTCGGTCTCGATGGCCGCGCCGACGACCTTGACTTCCGCCTCCACCGCATCGGTCTCGACCATGCCGGCCATCGAGGGCATCGGGATCTCCTCGTAGGTGTCCAGCGTCAGGCTGTTCTCGCCGGTGAGCGTGGTCGCCTCGCCGGCGACCTCGAGGTCGAGCTCGACCCGCATGCCGACCCCGTCGATCGGCACCGGCGCGATACCGGGCATCTTGCTCATCGAGGCAGCCAGCTTGACCTCGGTGTCATCCTCGGCGGCGCGTGCACCGGCGACGGTGATCTTCGCCGGGTACTTGAAGTCGGAGTTGAACTCCTGCAGCAGGCACTCGAAGTCGACAGTGCCGGAGGCCGGCTCGCCCTTGTCACCGCCCCCGCCCTTCGGCGGATCCGTGGGCGTCGGAGTCGGCGTCGGGGTGGGGGTCGGCGTCGGGGTCGGGGTGGGCGTCGGCGTCGGCGGGGTTCCGATCTCTACCGTCGCCGTCCCTAGCGCAACGGGTGACGTCACCGCGCATTCTCCGGTCATCGCCTTCGACGGGTCGCCCGCGTAGGTCGAGAACGCGATCTTGCTGACGCTGATCTCGAGTGCCGGGTTGCTGGTGGTGACGTTCCCGATCAGGTCAGCGATGGGGATCACCTCCTTGGGCTTCAAGTCGGCGAGAGCGTGACCGCCCTTCAGCTCCACCTCGGCGCCGTCCACGGACACGGTCAAGGTCGCGTCCATGGTGTAGCCCTTCATCGGGACCGGAGCGACGCCGGGCAGATCCTCGACTTCCGCCACCAGGGTGATGTCGGTGCTGGCCGCATCCGCATGGAGAGCGGCCACAGTGATCTGGGGGTCGTAGTCAAACGGGAAGCCGAGGAACTGGCAGCTGCTGAACGTGACCTCTGCCGAGGCAGGTCCCGCTGCCGTCGCAGGCGCGGCCAGCGCGGGCAGCGAGACGAGCGCCAGGCCCGTGGCCGCGAAGAACGCCGCCACCGGGCGGTGCCACGACGCGGCGATCACTGCGCGACCCCGGTCCGGCCGCGGCCCGGGAAGGCCACGATCACGCCGAGGCCGAGGAGCAGCAGCGCGGAGCCGGAGAGCAGCACGACGGGCATCGAGTCGCCGCCACCGGTCTTCGGCAGCGCCGTCCCGCCGGTCGTGGGCGTGGTGGCCGCGGGGGCCGTCGTCGGCTCGGCGGGGGCCGGCTCCGCGGGCGCCGCGGGCGCGCCGAAGCTGATCTTGTGCTCGACGACGTTGGCCTTGTAGGTCGCCTCGTCCACCGCGTTCGGGATCGGGCCGGAGGCGAAGTAGCACTGCACGACCGTGCAGTCGTGGTCGCCGAACTTCTCGTTGACGGTCACGGTGAACTCACCGATCGAGCCGTTCTCGTCCGCGGTGCGGAACGTCGAGCCGTTGGGGAGGTTGCAGTCGGCGGGGCCGGCGTAGCCCTCGACGCACTGCCCGACCGCGATCCCGGACAGGCCTGGCTCGTAGCCCTCCCCGCTGACGGTCAGCACCTGGCCGTCGGTCAGCCCCTCGAGCTGGCTGACCTCCAGTGTCGGTGCGGCGAAGCTCGGGGGTGCGTTGACGATGGTGACGAGCATCATCGCCGCGGCGCCTGCGGCCAGCTTGGCCAGCATCGTCGGCATTCTCTTCACGTAAGGCTCCTCGATCGTGGTGCGGACAGCGAGTGCGGCTGAACGGGTTCGTGCGCGGGGAGGTTCGGAGGTCATGGGGCCACCGGCTGGGCCCGAGTGAGGGCCGGATCGGTGACCACCGCGGCCGGTGCCGTGTGGGCGCCGGAACGGTGGATCGCGGCCTGCTCGCTGCCCAGGTAGGAGCGAACGACCGCCGGGTCGTTGCGGACCTCGTCGGGGGTGCCGGTGGCCACCACCCGGCCGAGGTTCATCGCGATCATGCGGTCGCACAGTCGCGAGAGGAGGGGAAGGTCGTGCTCGATGACGACCATCGTGGTGCCGAGCTCGCGGCGGATGCTGAGCAGCAGGTCACCCAGCGCGTCGCTCTCGCTCTGCGCGATGCCGGCGGACGGCTCGTCGAGCAGCAGCACCTTCGGCTCGAGCGCCAGCAGCGCGGTCAGCTCGACCACCCGGCGGGTGCCGGTCGAGAGCTCGGAGATCATCCGGTTCGCGTACGGCGTGAGGCCGGTGCGCTCCATCAGCTCCTCGGCCGCGACGCGCTTGGCGCGCTCGCCGGTGCGTACGCCGATCGAGGCGGTCCACAGGCCGGTCGGGTCCGTGCGCTCCTGGGCGATCATCAGCGTCTCGCGCACGGTCAGGGTCGGGAAGAGCGCGGCGTCCTGGAAGGACCGCACCAGGCCCTGGATGGCGCGCTGCTCGGGAGTCGCCTTGGTGACGTCGACACCGTCGTAGACCACCCGCCCGGCGTCGGGCCTGGTGAAGCCGGCGACCATCTCGAAGCAGGTGGTCTTGCCGGCGCCGTTGGGCCCGATGACGCCGAGGATCTCCCCGGGCGCGACCTCGAAGTCCGCGTGGTCGACGGCGACGACGCCGCCGAAGCGCTTGGACAGACCCGCGACGGTGAGCACCGGGGCCAGCCCGGCGACCGGACCGTCGGACGCGGGACCGGGACGCTCGACAAGACCCTCGAGCCGCATCGTCCCCTGCAGCGGGGAGGTGGACGGCTCGCCGGGCCCGTGACGGGCCACCTCGACATCGATGCCGGCACGCCGGGCGAGGACGTCGTAGATGCGGTCACGGACGTTGATGAGCACCCCGCCGAGGCCGTCGGGCAGCAGGATGACGACGAGCAGCCAGCTGATCGCCAGCGCGGCCTGGCCGGCGGTGGACAAGGTGACGATCGCGGGCAGGCCCACGATGATCAGCGCGCCGATGAGCGGACCGATGGTCAGGGTGAGGCCACCGATGACCGTCAGCGCGACCACGTCGATGCTGGCGCTGGCCGGGAAGGAGTTGACCGTCAGCGAGGTCTGGCCGTGCCCGATGACCACGCCGCCCAGGCCGGCGACCACGCCGGAGACGGCGTACAGCTGGAACTTGCGCAGCCGGGCCGGGACCGTGAAGGCGCGGCCGGCCTCCTCGTTGTCGCGCAGTGCCTGCAGGCTGCGCCCGAACCCGCTGTGGCGCAGGTTGTTGGTGAACCAGATGCCGATGGCCAGCATCAGCAGCGCGAAGAGGTAGTAGTCGACCGCGTAGGTCACCGGGTAGCCGAAGACCGTCGGGCTGGCCGGGGACAGCCCATCGCCCAGGAAGAGGTCGGTGCGCAGCAGCCACGAGGTGGTCGCCAACGCGAACGCAAGCGTCGAGACCGCGAGGGCGAGCCCCTTGAGCCGCATCGCGGGGATGCCGATCAGCACCGACGCGATCGCGGCGGAGGCGACGCCGGCCACGATGCCGAACACGAAGCTGCCGGTGGCGTCGACCACGTGGGCCGAGGCGGCGGCGGCGATGCCGGCGTAGGCGAACTGGCCGAGGGAGAGCTGGCCCGAGACGCCGGTGACCAGGCCGACGCTGAGGCCGACCAGGGTGTAGCCGGCGACACTGGTCAGGATCGACGCGGTCTCGTTGGACACGACGTAGGCGAGACCGAAGACCGCCATCGCGACCATGCACATCAGCACCCGTGGCAGCCACACGATGCTGCGCACCGTGCGGTAGGCCTCCGGCAGCGGGGGTACGACGACGCGTCGCCAGCCGCCGCGCTCCTTGCTGGCCCGGCCGAGGATCGGCTGGCGCAGCAGGGCGATCACGATCACCAGGCCGATGGCGACGTTGACCAGCGACCGGGTGTCGGGGTTGGAGAGCAGCAGCTGCTCGAACACGCCGATCCCGAGGGAGGCGGCGACCGCGATCGGGATCGAGGTCATCCGACCGATCACGGCGCCGGCGAGACCCTTGAGGAGCAGGTCAGCGCCGAGCCCGTCGAGGCCCTGCCCCGAGGTCGTCGGGGTGACCAGGATGGCCGAGAAGGCGGCGATGCCGCCGGCCAGGCCCCACACGAGGGTCGCCATCCGGCGCGCCGGGATGCCCTCGAGCTGGGCGGCGTCGGGATCGTCCGCGGCCGCGCGCACCGCCATGCCGAGGCGGTGGCGGCGCAGGAACACGGCCAGGCCCCACAGCAGCAGCGGACCGAGGATGAACATCGCGATGTACGGCGGGCCGACCGGCAGCGAGTCGATCTCCCAGGTCGGGAGGTACGGCGGCTTCGGGAAGGTGAAGCCGCTGATGCCGTCGGTGTTGATGACCAGCGCCATGATCAAGATGAACTGCGAGAGCCCGAGCGTGGCGATCATGCCGATCAGGGCCGGGCGCCCGGTCAGGCGGCGTACGACGAGCACCTCGATGCCCGCGGAGAGCAGGCCGGCGACGCCGATCGCGAGCAGGAACGACAGCCAGTACGGTGCGCCCCAGTCGACGACGAACAGTGCCAGCACCGAGGCACCGAACGCGCCGACGGAGCCGTGGGCGAAGTTCACGAACCGGCTGGAGCGGTAGACCAGCACCAGGCCGATCGCGAGCAGCCCGTAAGTCAGTCCGGAGAACAGTCCGAGGACGATCCGGTCGAGGCCGAAGTCGAAGTCGGTGAGCGAGAACATCGGGGTGATCGCGGCGTTCACGCCGTTCACCAGGGCGAGGGCGCTCATCGGGCACCCGCCGCGTGGCCACCGAGCATCAGCTCACGGATCCGGTCGGGGTTGGCCGCCAGGTCGGCGGCGCGCTCCTCGGCGATGATCTCACCCTTCTCCATCATGTAGGCGCGGTCGACCAGCGAGAGGGCGACGTTGACCGACTGCTCGACGAGCAGCACGGCCGACCCCCGCTCGTTGAGCCGGCGCAGCAGGTCCATCAGGCCGCCGACCACCACCGGCGCGAGGCCGAGGGAGAACTCGTCGATCACCAGGATCTTGGGCTCCACGACGATCGACTTGGCGAGGGCCAGCATCTGGCGCTCACCGCCGGAGAGCGTCGAGGCGGTCTGGTTGCGCCGGGCGTTGAGACGCGGGAACACAGCCAGCGCGGCCTCGACGGCCTCGGCGTTCCAGCGCCGGTCGGTCGCGGCGAAGCCGTGCATGGTGAGGTTCTCGACGACCGTCAGCGACCCGAACGCCGACTGGCCGACGACCTGGGAGAGCCCCAGGTCGATCCGCTTGCGGGTCGCGGCGTTGGTGACGTCCACCCCGCCGATGGTCACGGTGCCGGCGTCGGGCTTCAGCAGCCCGCCGATCACCTTCAGCAAGGTGCTCTTGCCGACGCCGTTGGGGCCCATCAGGGCGACCATCTCGCCCTGCTCGACCACCAGGCCGGCGTCGAAGAGCACCTGCATCTGGCCGTAGGAGGCGCGGATGCCGGCACAGGAGAGCGCGGGGGCGTCGGTCATTCGAAGAGCTCCACGTCGCCGTCGTAGACGAAGCACTGGCACTCATCGTCGAAGCGCATGGCCCGGTAGCCGCCGGCGCCCGCGCGGCCGCGGTCGAGCGCACCGCCGAAGCCGGCTGCGGTCTCGACGCCTTCGCCGTTCGCCGCCATCGCATCGGACCAGGTCTGGGCGTTGAGGTCACCGCTGGCGTTGTCGGCGCCGATCTTGAGCATGCGCGCGGCGTCGCAGTACGGCAGCGCCACGCGGGCGCTCTCGCGCGACTCGAAGGTGATGCCGGCGTTCTTGTAGACCTCGAAGCACTCCACCTCGGCGGCGTTGTCCGGGTCCGGGAACGGCACCAGCTCATCAGAGACGTCCTGCGGCGGGTGGAACCCGATGCCGATCATCCCGTCCATCGTGCCGTCGGGGATCAGGTCGGGGTTGTTGATGAAGAACGAGGGGTTGTCGAAGCTGGAGATCGAGTACCTCGGCGTGAACTGGCGACCGGCCGCGATGCTGGCGAAGATCGAGGCCAGGCGCGAGCCGCCGAAGAACATGACCCGCTGGACGCCCTTGCTGCGGAACGTGTCGGCCGCCTGCTCCTGGCCGGCGTAGAGGGTGCCCATGTCGGTGGGGTCGACCCAGCCGACCTGCACGTCGAGGCCGGCCTCCTTCAGCAGGGGCACCCCGACCTCCTCCACCGCGCGGCGGTTGACCGGGGAGTCCGCCGCGACCACGCCGACGGACTTCTGGCCCTCGAAGAAGCCCTGCTTCTCCGTGGCCGCGACGTAGGCGCGGATGAAGGAGTCGTACTCGGGGAAGCTGGGCGACCACAGGTACGGCGCCAGCTCCTCGTAGTACGCCGTGTCGCTGGCGTAGAGCGTCGCGTCCAGCATCAGCGTCTCGCGCTGGGCGTAGCAGGGGCGGGCGTTGGACTGGAACTGGCCGGTCAGCACGACGGCGAAGGCCTTGTCGTCCTGGGTGACCTGGTTGCAGAGCTGCTCCTCCGTCGCCGGGGAGTCGTTCTGTCCGTCGTAGAGGCGGAACACCGCGTCGAGCTTCTTGCCGCCGAGGCCGCCGTTGTCGTTGACCCAGTCCTCCAGGGCCTGGATCTGCGCCTCCTGGTCGCCCACCGGAGCGGTGACGAAGCCGGTCAGCTTCTGGATCGCGTCGAGGTCGACGGCCACGAAGACCACCTTGACCGAGTCGTCGCTGACGCCGGGGCCGGGTCCGGCGGCCACTGCGAGGCCGCCACCTCCCGTGTTGCCGCCGGGCATGAGCGCGCCGCAGCCGGCGAGCGCGAGGCACGCGGAGGCCGCGACGGCAGTCGTGCGGATCACCGCCGAGCGGTCGCGCCACCAGGGGGTCTTGGCTCTCGAGCGCGTCACGCGGGCTCCTTCATCCGGGCGGCGGGTCATGCGCAAAGAATATAGGATATTAACCACGGCCGTAACCCTTCCGGCGCTGTTCCTGCCGCGACCACCACTCGTCCGCGGCCTTGAGGTCGACGATCGCGGCGTCCGCCGCCTCCGCCTCGGGGTCCAGGACGGCGACCGGCCCGACCGCGCGGGGCGCGGGCTCCCCGACCACGGCGAGCAGACGCCGGCGCGGCTGCGGCTCGCCGTTGCTGCGGTGCTCCCACCACGCCGCAGCCGCCGCGAGGTCGACGATCGAGTCGTTGGCCGGCCCGTCGGGCCCGCTGTCCGGCCCGCCACCTGCAGCGGCCGGGGCGGTGGCCATCAGGGGCACCGGCGTGCCGCCCAGGATGCGGGGGCGGGGCGCGGGCGGTCGCTGACCGTTGTCACGCAGGTCCCACCACTTCTGCAGGGCCGCGAGGTCGACGACGGCGTCTCCGAGCGGGCCGTCGGCCGGAGCGGGACGACGCGCCATCACCGGCAGCGACAGCGCCGCGGCCGGCAGCAGGGCGGAGAGCGCGATCCCGCGGGCGGCGAGGCGACGGCGTACGCCCCAGCCGAGCAGCACGAGGCCGAGGGCGTTGAGCACGAACAGCCCCCAGGGATAGCTGCTCCACTCCAGGTCGAAGCTGGTCAGCTCGGCGTCCCCGACGCCGCCGCGCACGTGGTAGGTGCCGAAGGCCGCGGTCGGAAGCGCGATCGGGATCTCCACGGTCGCCTGGTCGCCGGGCCCGAGGGTGCCGATGCCGGCCTGGACCGGCGCGGGCTCGACGTCGTCGGTCTTGCTGACCACGAGGCGCACCTCGGGGTCCTCCACCGCGACGTCGCCGAGGTTCTGCACCACGAAGGTGAGGGTGCGCTCGGGCGCGGCGCCGAAGAGCTCGCCGAAGCTGGCGGACCCCTCGAGGCGGACCTGCCCGATGGCCAGGGTGGTCTCGACGGGCTCCGGGTCGGGGGTCACCGCCGGCGGGTCGAAGTCCTGCACCTTGCCGCCGAAGGGAGCCGGGATGTTCAGGGGCGGGTCCTCGAGCGACGGGACCGTCGGCAGCGCGGGCGCGACCGGGGTGACCGGCGTGACCGGCGTGACCGAGGCGGGCGGGTCCGCGGGGACCGACGGGGGCGAGGTCCCGGGCGGGTCCACGGGCGGCGGCGGGCCGACGGTCGCGAAGCCGCCGAAGACGGCTCCGGCACGCAGCGCCGGCCGGTCGCGGCGCTGCTGCACCGCGCCGATCCGCTTCGTGCTCCGGTCGGTCGCGGCGAAGGTCGCGGTGAAGGCCCCGGTCTCGTCGGCGCGCACGACGGTACGGCGGTCCGAGGTGGCCGCGGCGTCGAGCAGCCGGGGCCCGGCGTAGCCGCGCACCTCGACGGGGGCGCCGGGGTTCCAGCCCGCGCCCTCGACGGTGACCTCGACCTCCTTCTCGCCCCGGTCCTCGGCCAGCGTGATCGCGGGGGCGGGCAGCACGGCGAGCGGCAGGTCGACGGCCCGGACGGCGTCGGAGACGCGCACGGTCCAGTCCCCCGCCGCGATCTCCCGCGGTACCCGCACCTGCCCGAGCCCGGAGCCGTCGGCCTCGGTGCGGAAGGTGGCGGGTGGCAGGCAGAGCGCCGCGGCGTCGCACAGCGCGAGGGTGGCGTCGGCGCTGGAGGCCAGGCCGGTGACCGCGACCCGGACGGTGTCGCCGGAGCGCGCGGCGTCCAGGACCCGCTGGCCCTCGATGCCCGCGACGGCCGCCGCGGGGGCGGCCAGTGCGGCGAAGTCGGTGACCAGGTTGGTGTCGAGCGGGACCGTGGCCGGGTTGGTGCCGCCCGGGACGCCCTCGACCTGGCCGTTGCACGCGACGCGGCGCGCGATCAGGGGCATGTCGAAGAACGCCCCGCGCAGCGCCACCTGGTGGGCGCCGGGCTCGGCGATCTCGAAGCTGCCCTCCACGAGGGTCTGCGGGAGCGCCTCGCCGGCACCGATCTCGAAGGGGACCTGGACGGGCGTGACGTCGGCGCCGTCGACGGCGAAGTGGAAGGTCGCGGTGCCCGAGGTCGGCACGTCACTGAGGACCGGTCCCCCGGCGAGGTCGAGGGTGAAGGTGCGGGTCCCGCCGACCGCCGTGTCGCCGGCGGTGCTGAGCGTGTGGACCAGCGGCTCCGCCTCCGGGTCCGGCGCCGGGAGCGACCAGGCCTCGAGCGCGGTGGAGAGGTCCAGGAGCGGCGGGTCGGCCAGGTCGAGGGGCTCGCCCTCGAGCGGCGTACCGGACGGGGCGGCAGGGTCGCTCAGGGGACGCGGGGTGTAGGTCCAGCACCCGCCCACCAACGCGGCCGGCTCCGCCGCGGCTGCCGGGGCTGCGATGTCGGCCGCTCCGGAGCTGCCGGCACCCACGAGTGCCATCGATGCGACCAGGCCGGAGGCGAGGACCGCCCCCAGTGCTCGTGCACTCGTCCTCATAGCCGTAGCGTCTCCTCGGTTCGACGGTCCCTGCGACGGATTCCGCGATTTGGCGATGATATATTATTTGAGGTGTCAGCGATGCTACGAACCGTGATCTCCACAGGAATTCGTGCCGTTGCCGAGCTCGCGGTGACCGCGGGGCTCGTCCTCCTGGCCTTCGCCTTCTACCTGTTGGTCTGGACCAATCAGCAGACCCAGGCCGCCCAGCGCGGCCTGATGGACGACTTCCGGTCGCTGGACAAGGAGAGCGCCCAGCAGGACCCGGCGGCGAAGCCACGGGCCGGCGAGGGCTTCGGCGTGCTGCACATCCCCGCCCTGGGCGACGACTGGGAGTGGGTGGTCGTCGAGGGCGTCACCGACTCCGACCTGGCCCGCGGCCCGGGCCACTTCCCCGGTACGGCGCTGCCCGGCCAGATCGGCAACTTCGCCGTCGCCGGGCACCGCGCCACGCACGGCGAGCCGTTCGCGAACCTCGACCGCGTGGGCGAGGGCGACCGGATCGTCGTGGAGACGGTCGGGAAGTGGCTGGTCTACGAGGTCACCTGGAGCCGGATCGTCAGCCCGAGCGCCGTGGAGGTCGTCGAGCCGGTCGCGGGCTTCCCGGGCGCCAAGCCGACCGCACGCACCATGACCCTGGTGACCTGCCACCCGCGCTGGGGCTCCAGCGAGCGGCTGGTCCTGGGCGCCGAGCTCGTCGAGCGATACGCCGCCGAGGCCGGCCCGCCGCCGGACCTGGCCTGAGCGTCCCGCCTCCCCCGCACCTCCCCGCCCTCCGCCCCACCTCCGAGGAGAACCGATGTACGCAGCGCTGTGGCGCCTCCTGCCCGGCCCGACCTGGCTCAAGCTGCTCGAGGCGCTGGTCCTCGTGGCGCTCGTGCTGATCGTCCTGATGACCCTCGTCTTCCCCGCCGTCGAGCCGCTGCTGCCCTTCGACGACGTCACCGTCGGCGGCTGAGCGGGGCCCCCGGCCCGGGACGCGCCCCCGGACACGACCACGACGAGCGACACGACGAAGGGCCCGCACCGACCGGCTGGTCGGGGCGGGCCCTTCGGCGTCGAACGGCTCAGTGCTCGCGCAGCAGCGTGCCGTAGCCGTGCAGCTGGTCCTCGATGCCGTTGTCGCGCAGCGCCATCCACCAGGTGGCGGCGTTGATCGCGATCACCGGCTTGTCCAGCCAGCGCTCGGCCTCGTCGGCGAGCTCGGTCATGCACAGGTTGGTGCCGCACTGCACGATCGCGTCGACGTCGGAGTCGTTGATCTCGATCAGCGACTCGCGCAGCGTCTTCTCGGTGACGTGGGCGATCTCGACGGCGCTGTTGACGCACAGGCCCTTGATCTGGCCGACCTCGAAGCCGAGCTCGGTGAAGAACTTGCGCACGTTGGCGTCGCCGATCGGGGTGTACGGCGTGACGACGGCGATCTTGCGGGCGCCGAAGAGCTTCAGCGCGCGCTCGCAGCCCTCGGCGCCGGTGGCCACCCCGAGGCCGCCGGTGAGGTCCTGGATCTGCTTGACGAAGGCGCGGTTGCCCTCGACGCCGTCCCAGAACGTCTCCGCGCTCATGCCCATGACCATGTAGTCGGGCTGCATGGTCATCAGGCTCTCGACGCAGGCGTCCATGTTGGCGCGGATCTGCACCAAGAGGTTCTCCATGCCCTCGTCGGTCGCGATGCGGCCGTCGGGGATGAAGATCCGCCCGTAGTGCGAGGTCACGCCGGGGACCCGCATCATGTCGAACTCGGGCTGGACGATCGTGTTGGTGCTCGGGGCGATGACGCCGAACTTGCGGCGCCATCCGAGTCGGTCCACGCTCACGCGGGCACTCCTGTCTTCGCGGCGGCCTCGGCGGCCGCCTTGCTCGTCATGTGTTCGCGCAGCCACAGCGCCCCGAGCAGGAAGCAGAGCTGGACCGCGGAGTTGGTCAGCTGCTCGGCCCACTGCAGCTCGGCGGACTGCTCGGGCTGCGCCGCCAGGGGCGGCAGGATGTTGGTGCCGAGGGTGTAGACCACGAAGAGGACGCCGACCGACGCCTTGCCCGCGCGGAACGCCGTCGCGGCGAGCGTGACGCCCAGGAACGTGGCGCCCACGGCGGCCGCGATCAGCAGCGGCCAGTTCGTGTACTCCCCCGCCGAGATGCTCATCCACGCGGCGCCGACGCCGGCGGCCAGCGGGAAGAGCACGAACCACAGCGGGGCGACCTCGCGTCCCTTGACCGCGCTGAGCACGGCCCAGGCGACGGCCGAGAAGCCGAAGGCCAGGCACGGGAAGAGCAGCGCCTCCAGCCACGGGTGCTCCCAGCAGCCGGTGGCCACCAGCAGCTTCCAGGTGGCCTTGCCGAAGCCGCCGGCCGAGACCACCAGGCCGCCGATGAGGGCGACCGGATAGGCCGCCGGGACCCGGCGACGCACGGCCTGGGCCAGGATCACGAGCGCCGAGAGCGCGAGCACGCAGGGGACGAAGTCCTCCACGGCCAGCGCCACGCCGTACTCGGCGCAGACGTCGACGCCGCGCGCCAGGTCCATCAGCCGGCCTCGGCGAAGAGGTCGCGCTTGCGGAAGCCGGCGGTCATGAACCGCCGCGCCGCCTTGGCGTTGGTCAGCCACTCCACGCGCGCGCCGTTCTTCTGCGCGGCGAGCACCTTCTCGGCCAGGTAGGGCGTGACCGTCTCGACGGTGTCGCCGAGGATGTTGAAGACCTTCTTGGCCTTCGCGAACGCCTCGGGCTTGCCCTCGTAGTCGCCGATGAGCAGGTCGGTCACGACGATCCCCGGGGAGAGGAAGCCGATCTTGACCGGGCTCTCCTTGTGCTCCTTGACCAGCGCCTCGGTCAGGTAGCGCACTGCGCGCTTGGAGGCGCCGTAGATGCCGATGCCGGCCTGGATGCGCCCGTCGGAGCCGAAGCCCTCCATGTTCCACACCCAGCCGCCGCCGGGCTGGGCGGCCATCCCGGCCCCCGCCACCGCGCACCCGTTGTGGGCGCCGGAGACGTTGACCGCGAAGACGTCGGAGACGGTCTTCGGGTCGGCGTCCACGATCGTGCTGTGCGGCGCGGAGATGCCGGCGTTGTTGATCCACACGTCGACGCGGCCGTACGCCGCCACGGCGTGGTCCCACAGCGCCTGGACGGCGGCGCGGTCGGTCACGTCGGTGGCCAGGCCGCTCGCGCGGGCGCCGGCGCCGAGCTCGCCGAGGGCCTGGGCGACCGCGGCGTCGCTGCGCCCGCAGATCACCACCCGGGCGTCGCGTGCGAGGAGCTCGCGCGCGAGGCCCAGGCCGATGCCGCGGGTGCCGCCGGTGACGACGACGACGCGACCGTCCGTGCTGCTCATCGGGGCTCCCAGGTCAGCAGTCCGTGCACGAAGTGGGTGGTGCGGTCCCCGTGGAACAGCCGCCACACCACCGCGAGGTCGCGGGTCTCGGGGTCCAGGACGTACTCGCGGCCGCGGATCTTCTCCACACCGGTCAGGTCGGGCCCGACCAGGTGCTGGTTGGTGAAGACCGCGCGCCCGAAGGTCATCGCGTTGCCGTAGACCTCGGGGCCCTCGTAGAGCACCCGGGCGCCGTCGCGCTGGCGCTCGTAGGTGTAGGAGCGCTCCAGCGCGCCGGTCCAGGTCACCCGGTGGCGCACCGTGCGCAGCCCGACGGGCTCGTGCTCGATGCGCACGGAGACCTCGCCGACCGGCTTCTGGTCCTCCCCCACCACCGCCAGGACGCCGGAGTAGGTGCCGGCCTCCTTGGTCGGCAGCACCTGCGGGACCGGGCCGCGCCGGGTCTCGGCGGCGATCCAGTCCTCGACGTACGCCTGGGTCTCGGGGTTGGTCTCGTGGTCGAAGGTCCTCGTGTAGACGCCGTTGAACAGCGCCACGACCGACCAGCCGTCGTAGAGGATCGAGGAGTAGACCTGCGTGTCACCGTCAGGCAGCACCTGGTTCCAGGTGTGCATGTCGGCCTGCCAGGCCGGCGAGTAGTAGTTCGCGTCCACGAGCGTGCCGTAGGGCTGGCCGGTGCCGAAGAAGTCCGGCCCGACGTAGACCCGGTTCTCGTCGGAGTCGACGATCCCGAAGTTGAACGTCGCGCCGACCTCGAGGCGGTTGCGCAGCGGTCCGCTGCCCTCGAGCTGGCTCTTCATCCAGTAGCTGGTCTCACCGTTCTCGACCACGCTGGCCCGGGCGATCCGCTCGAACCCGACGTGGTTGCCCTCGGCGTCGAACAGCGACGGTCGCCCGTGCCACTCCCCCGCGATCCGCTTCTGCCACTCGCTGGCCTGGGCCTCGCTCATGCAGGCAGCTCGTTGTCGACCAGCTGCAGGCGGATGCTCTCGGCGACCGGCTCGGTGAGCAGGCGCGAGATCTGCGCCCACACCTTGTCCACGTCGGGGCTGAACAGCAGGGCCCGGTTCTTCGCGTCGCGCGCGGCCAGGTCGGTGTCGGCGAGGTCGGCGGCGACCTCGGCCGGCACGCCGCCCTCGACCAGGGAGAACCAGTGGTCGAGGTAGGCGTTGACCGGGGCGTGGAGGCCGGCGAAGGCCTCCTCGCTGGCGCGGCTGGCCAGCATCCACGAGGACATCACGGTGAGCTGGCGCGGCGCGAGGGCCGCCTTGGAGAGGCCCTCCATCGCGTGGACGGACTCGTAGGCCTCGGTGAGCGGGGTGTGCGCCCAGTCGTTGTAGACCATGTGGGTGCCCGCGTCGGCGCGCTGGATCAGGTCGATGTGGAAGGCGTAGTGCCCGCCCGCGTGGACCGAGTCCAGGGTGTAGTGCGGCACCGGCGAGTCGTCGGGCATGAACGCGAACACCATGTGGCTGTCCATCTGGATCTGCGGGACCACGATGCCGACGTAGACGACCTTCGCGATCTTCTCGCCGGTGAAGATCCGGACCGACCCGACCGGGTCGGGACCCATGACGGAGCCGAGCACCTGGAAGGGGCCGCCGTCGGCCCCGGTGATCTCGGTCAGGTTGCCGCGCTTGACGATCTCGTCCAGCGTGCCGATGCACAGTTCCTCGGGCAGGCTCATGCCTTGACGTCCTCGTTCTTGGTGGGGGTCTTGGTCGCGGCGGCGCCGTTGGCGCCGGCCTTGGTCTTGGTACGCGCGGTGGCGGCGTCCTTGGCCGCCGCCTCCTTCTCCTGGATGCCGGCCTTGAGCTCGCGGCTGCGGACCTCCTTGAAGTTCCACGCGCTGGCCAGCTCCGGCACCTCCTTGCGGATCGGCGACGGGATCACCCGGGCCTCGACGCGGGCCGGGCCCTCGCCGACGATCGTGTTGCCCTCGACCGACCAGCCCATGTCGATGAGCTGCTGGCGACGGCGGCGGTAGAGCACCGCGTTGTAGTCGCTCTTGACGTGCAGCTCGTCGGAGAGGTCGAACGGGAGCAGCTCGGGACGCACGGCGTCGACGATCGCCTGGTCCTCGTAGAGCACCTTGAAGACGCGGCGCCTGGCGTCGCGGTCGGCCCACTTGCCCTTGAAGAAGGTGCGCAGGGCGATGAACTTGACCAGCGTGGTCTCTTCGTCGATCGGGATGTTGACGTCGAAGATCTTCATCGCACCCATCGGGGTGTCGACCTCGAGCAGGATCATGTTCGGCAGCCACCAGGTGGTGGAGACCGGCACCTGCGGGCGGTTCGCGAGGTCCTGCTTGTTGGGGTTGATGACGCCCCACAGGCCCTTGGACTTCGGCGGGTTGAGCTTCACCGACACCTTGCAGTGCCAGGGGCTCTCCTCGATCTCGAACTCGGGGACCTCGGGCTTCTCCGGGTTGCCGAAGACGCCGCCGTGCACGAACGGCGTGTGCGCGACGTCGACGCCGTTCTCGAGGATCCGCTCGTAGTTGGACTTCCACAAGAAGCTGCCGGTGACGGCGGCGTAGGTCTCGGTGTCGTCGACCGCGGACCAGTCCGGGATCGGCGGGCGCTCCTCCTCGGGCAGGTCACCCATGTAGACCCACACCATCATGTACTTCTCCTGCACCGGGTAGGAGTCGATGCGGGCCTTGCGCGGGATGCCCTTGTCGGGGTGCGCGGGGATCTTGGTGACCTCACCGGCGGGGTTGTACTCCCAGCCGTGGTACGGGCAGGTGATGCAGTCGCCCTTGACCTCGCCGTCGGAGAGCGCGGCACCGCGGTGCACGCACAGGTCCGACATCGCGACGACGGAGTTGTCGCTGTTCTTGCGGTAGAGGACCAGCTGCTGACCCAGCACCTTGACCCTCTTGGGCTTGCCGGGGACAACGTCGGTGGCGAATTCGACGGCGTACCAGAAGTTCTTGAACATCGTGATCCTCCTAGCGTCGCCGGATATCGGCGAAGACGGGGTTGGGCTGGTCCAGGTAGTGCAGAAGTGTGGCCGTGGCGGCCGGGTCGTCGCGGAGCTTCGCGGCAAGAAAGTCGGTGACGAGTCGCACGAAGGCCTCGCGCAGCTCGTCCTGGTCGGCGGCGAGCGGCTCCTCGAGGAAGCCTCGCGCCGACGACGGGTCGTCGGGGGTGGCGGGGAGCATGTGCCCCGCGCCGGCCAGCACCGCGAGCCAGGCCTCGGCCGCACCCGGCAGCCCCTCGCCCCAGGTGCGGGTGAGCGGGTCGTGGTCGGGCGCGCCGGCCCGCTCGCCGTAGCGCACCGCGCTGGCGGCGACCACGCCGTCGGCGCTCCCTCCGACGAGCAGGACGGGCGCCGTGACGGGGGCGCGCAGCAGGGTTCCGGCCGGGTGGCCGAGCTGCTGGGAGGCCATCGTGTGCGAGGCGTAGGTGATGACGGCGCGTACGCCGGGGAACCACTGCGGGCTCGCCGACTGCAGGGCGACCGTGCCGCCGGCGGAGTGGCCGAGCAGCGCGACGCGGTCCAGGTCGAGCAGGCCCGCGAGCACGCCATCCTCGGCGGCGTGGAGCTCGGCGAGCCGGTCGAGCACCGCGGCGAGCGCGGGCGTGGTCGGCTTGGTGCCGTAGGTGTCGGGCCCGACCGCGGTCAGGTCGACCCCGGGCGTGAGGCCGTTCTGGCCCGCGAAGAGCTCCCCGACCCAGTCGTAGGTGACGCAGACGTACCCGGCCTCGACGAGCGCGCCGGCCAGCCAGCGGTAGCCCTCCGAGGAGACGTTCACGCCCGGGACCACCACGACCACCGGGTACGGCGCGCCCGAGGCGTCGGCGGGGAGCATGCCGCTCATCCGCTCGACCTCGGTCGTCGCCGGCCGGGCCGGGTGGCGCACGGTCACGTGGGCGGTGTCGTAGGGGGCGGGCGCGCCGGGGACGCGCACCGCCTCACGGACCGCCCGGACCAGCACCGGGGTGACAGGGGAGCTCATCGCGAGAGGTCAGGCGTCCAGCGGGCGGGGCAGGACCCGGTCGCCGCCCCAGAGGGCGCGGACCAGCTGCTCGGTGCGCTCCTCGCCGAAGTAGCGCACGGCCACGACGTTGGCGGGGTCGAGCTCGGCGATGTTGCGGCGGGTCGCCAGGTCGCCCGCGGCCAGCTCGGCGCGCTTCTCCGCCGGGACCGCGACGGCCTCGTCGACCCACTGCAGCCAGCGGTCGAGGTGGGCGTTGGCGGTGCTGCGCGCGAGGTCGAACAGCTGCTGGGAGCCGGGGCCCATGAACGACCACGCGGTCGGCGAGTAGGTCGCGCGGACGAAGGCGTCGCGGGAGACGAACTCCTCGATGCCCGGGGTGTTCTTGTGGATCTGCTCCCACTCGGCGTTGAACGGCTCGTAGTACTTCTTGTAGTAGTCCACGTCGGTCGGGACCAGCTTGCGCGGCACCGAGTCCATGAACATCCAGCCCTGCGGGAAGGCGCCGAGCGCCATGCCGAAGTGCGGGACGTCGATGTGCGGGCCCAGCCAGATGGTCAGGTGCACGTTGACGAAGCCGAGGCCCTTGTTCTGCATGTGCGAGTGGATCATCCAGTCCACGTCGGGACCGGTGTAGCCGCGCACGCTGCCGCTCGGGCCGCCGTCGACGTCGGACGCGAACGCCTCGAGCTCCTCGGTGGAGGGGTCGCGCTCGAGCTCGAAGCGCGCCATCACCTTCTCCTTGAGGCCATCGATGATGTCGGTCCACTCCGCGAAGATGGTGGAGACGTCCGTGACCGGGGCGTCGTCCAGGAAGTCCTGGACGAACTTGAGGTTCTGGCTCATGGGTGTCCTTTGGGGATCTCGGGCGGTGACGCCTGAACTATATATTATATCGAGCGGCTCGGCTCGGGACCTTGGTCCCGAACTCTCAGGAGCCGGGGTAGGCGTTCGCCGCGAGCCCGGCCCCGCCGGCGCGGAACGCCGCGGGCGCGTGCACCACGCAGGGCTGGACGTACTCCCACAGGCCGTCGTCGCCGTACTCGCGGCCCCAGCCGGAGCGCTTCACGCCGCCGAACGGCGCGTGCAGCGCCATCCCGGTGCGGTTGTGGGTGTTGACGAAGGCGAAGCCGGCGTCCAGGCGGGACGCCAGCGCGAAGGCCCGGTCCTCGTCGGCCGACCACACCGAGGCCCCGAGGCCCAGGTCGCCGGCGTTGGCCCGCGCGAGGGCCTCCTCGACGTCGTCGAAGACCAGCACCGGCAGGGTCGGGCCGAACTGCTCCTCGGCGACCAGGCGCGAGGAGTCCGCGGCGCCGAGCACCAGCGTGGGGCGCACGAAGTAGCCCCGGGCCAGGTCGGTCGCCGCGTCGACGGTGCCGAGGTCGCGCACCTCGGCACCCGCGGCGCGTGCCTCCCCGACCAACCCGGACACCCGCGCTGCCGACGCCTCGCTCACGACGGGCCCCATGCTCACCCCGTCGTGCAGCGGGTCACCGGTGCGCAGCACCCGCGCCGCCGCCGACTCCAGGCCGACGACGACCTCATCGAGGCGGCTGCGGTGGACGTAGAGGCGCTTGATCGCCATGCAGACCTGGCCGCTGGTCGCGAACGCGGCCATCACCATCCGGTCCAGCGCGGCGTCGTCGAGGGCGGCGTCGTCGAGCACCAGCGCCGGGTCGTTGCCGCCGAGCTCGAGCACGCTGGGGGTGAGCGCCTGGCCGGCCAGCGAGGCGATCGCCCGCCCGGCGGTCTCCCCACCGGTGAACGCGACCCGGTCGACGCCGGGGTGGGTGACCAGCGCGGTGGCCGTCTCCGCTCCCCCGTGCACGACCTGGACCAGTCCCGCCGGCAGGTCGCGGCCGACGAGCTCCAGCAGCCGGCCGATGCCGAACGGCGCGAACGGCGAGGGCTTCACGACCACCGCGTTGCCGCTCACCAGCGCCGGGGCCAGCTTGAGCGTGGTGAGGATCAGCGGCGCGTTCCACGGCGTGACCGCCGCGACCACGCCGTACGGGCGGTGCCGCACGCTCATCCGGCCGCGCTCGTCGTCGTACCCGCCGGGCACCAGCAGCGCCTCGCCGCGGTCGGCGTAGAAGCCGAGCACGGTCGCGGCGAAGCCTGCCTCGCCGCGCGAGTCGGCGAGCACCTTGCCGGTCTCGCGCGCGGTGAGGGTGGCGATCTCCTCCAGGTGCTCGCGCACCCGCTCGGAGGCGGCGCGCAGCAGCGCGGCCCGCTTCTCGACCGGTACGGCGACCCACTCGGCCTGGGCGGCGCGGGCGCGGCGGACGACCTCGTCGACCGCGGCCGCGTCGGAGGACTCGACGGCACCGACGAGCTCGTCGGTGCGCGCCGGGTTCTCGCGCTCGATCCTCACGCCGAGGCACCGCCGACGCCGACCATGTCGACGACCTGGCCGCTGCGCAGCGAGTTGATCATCGAGGTGTTGAGCAGGTGCTTGCGCATCTTCTCGCGGTCGGAGGCCAGGGCGCGCAGCTCGTCGTGGTAGGCCCGCTGCGCCTCCGGGTCGTCCTGACGCAGCTTCTCCCAGTTGTCGTGGGTGATGGTCTTGACGTAGGACAGCGCGACCTGGCGACGGGCCTCGCAGACCTCGTCGAGGTCGGCGAGGGTGGCCGAGCCGTCGAGCACGCCGACCAGCGTCAGCGCCTCGAGCATGGCGTCGTGGACGCCGCTGTTCATGCCCATGCCGCCGAGCGGGTTGTTGATGTGGGCGGCGTCGCCCATCAGGATCAGCCGGTCCTT
Source organism: Nocardioides sp. zg-DK7169 (assembly GCF_013155365.1). Lineage (GTDB taxonomy): Bacteria > Actinomycetota > Actinomycetes > Propionibacteriales > Nocardioidaceae > Nocardioides. The sequence goes on along the minus strand of NZ_JABJRA010000007.1, from coordinate 103,900 downwards.
GCGGAAGGTGTCGGCGACGCGCTGGTGGACCCGGTAGAGCGTGGTGTGCAGGACGTCCCACTCGCGACCGAGGTCGGCGACGCCGGCGAGGCGCTCCTGCACCCGGGCCGCGTCGATCTCGACCTCGTCGGCGGTGGCCGGGTCGGTCGGGAACAGGATCCGCCAGTGCTCGGGGGTGCGCAGCAGCACCAGCCACTCGGTGGGGTCGAAGACGTAGTTGACCGCGGAGATGCCGGGCAGGATCGTCTCGAGGTCCTCGGTGGTCGAGGCGACCAGGAAGCGCTCGGGGTAGGTCATGCCCTCGAAGGTGAAGCCCGCGGTCTGGCGCACCTGGGAGTTCGAGCCGTCGGCGCCGAGCACCCAGTCGGCGGTGAAGACGTCGCCGCGCTCGGTGGTCAGGGTCGCCGTGTCCGAAGTGGTCTCCGCCTTGACCACGCGCTGGTCGAAGTGGACGGTCACGTTGTCGAGGCCCTCGAGGACCTCGAGCAGGATCGGGGTGAGCTTGGACTGCTCGCACTGCACCCGGAACGGGAAGCGGGTGTCCTCGGCGAGCACCCCGAGGTCGAGGTCGGCGATCGGGCCGGAGCGGCGGTCGCGGTACTGGAACCCCGTGGACACGATGCCCCGGGCCATCAGCTGCTCGAGGACGCCGAGGTCGTCGAGCATCTCCAGGCTCGGCGGGTGGAACGTCGAGGCGCGCGACTCCGTGGACAGCGTGGCGCCGGCCTCGAGCACGGTCACCTGCACACCCGCGCGGGCGACGACCAGGGCGGCGGTCAGGCCGACCGCGCCGGCGCCGGCCACGAGAACGGTGCTGTGGTGGGGGGCGGGGGTGGTGGTCATCGGTCTCCCTTTCAAAGGTGCGCCGAGGGCTCGGCCTCGGCGACGGCGTACTGCGACTCTTCGTCGAGCAGCTCGGGCTGGCGCACGAGCGCGGTGAGGGCGGACCACTCCCAGCGCTCGGTGCCGGCCGCGGAGCCCGACGAGACGACTGCTGCATAGACCTGCTCCATCGCGCGGGCGGCGGCCAGCAGCGCGGAGACGGGGTGGATCACGGCACGCACGCCGACCTCGGCGAGCTGTGCGGCGGTGGGGCCGGACTCGACCGGGCCGGCGGCCTCGGAGCGGTTCCAGACCATCGGCACCCGGTGGCCGGCGGTGTCCAGGGCGTCGCGGACCCGCTCGAGGTCCGCGAGCGCGGCCCCCTCGGGGAACACCGCGTCGGCGCCCACGTCGGCGAACGCGACGCACCGCTCGACCACGGCCCCGATGCCCTCGACCGACAGCGCGTCGGTGCGGGCCACGACGACCAACGAGGTCCCGGCGTCGATGGTGGCGCGGACCTTCTGCACCGCCTCGGCGCGCGGGACCACGGCCTTGCCGGCCATGTGCCCGCAGCGCTTGGGCGAGACCTGGTCCTCCAGGTGCAGGCCCGCGACGCCGGCCGCGGCGTAGCCCAGCGCGGTGTGCCGCGCCTGCAGGGCGTTGCCGTAGCCGGTGTCGGCGTCGGCCAGCACCGGTACGCCGCCGCTCGCGGCCGCGATCACCGCGGCCCGCCGGGCGATGTCGGTGCCGTGCACGAAGCCCATGTCGGGCAGGCCGAGCTCCACCGCAGAGACGGCCGCGCCCGAGAGGTGCAGGGCACGGGCGCCGGCGCGGCTCGCGAGCCGTGCGCTGACCGCGTCGTGGACGCCCGGCAGGTGCACGAGCCCGTCGGGCTCGCTGCCGTGCAGCAGCGACCTCAGTCGGTCCGCGGCCCCGCCGGGCGCCGCACGCAGGAGCTGGTGCGAGGTCACCGGCCGTGGAGGGCGAAGCCGCCCTCGACGCCGACCACGCGGGCCCCGGTGAAGATCCGGATGGTCTCCACGGTGCCCTCCTCGCCCATGCCCGACCAGCCCCAGGCGGGGCGGGGGGTCATCAGGTGCAGGTTCATGATCGTGGAGCCGTTGACCTTGACCTCGCCGGCCTGGACCCGGCGGGCCACCGCGAGCGCCCGCTCCTCGTCCGAGCCCACGACGTACCCCTCGAGGCCGAAGGGGGTCGCGTTGGCCAGGGCCAGCGCCTCCTCCTCGGTGCGGTAGGTGTGCACGGTCGCGACCGGGCCGAAGACCTCCTCGTGGGCGGCCTCGTCGGGCACGCCGGTGATGAGGGTCGGGGCCAGGAAGTGACCGTCCTCGGGCAGCGTGGTCGCGGAGCGGGCGGTGCCGCCGGCGGCGACGCGCTCCTCGATCGCGGCGTCCAGGCGGGCGCGGTGCACGGAGTGCACGATCGGGCCGAGCTGGGTCGCCTCGTCGAGGGGGTCGCCGACGCGCAGGTCGGCGAGGCGGCCCAGGGTCAGCTCGACGATCTCCTCGGCGAGCTCCTCGGGCACGATCAGCCGGCCCAGGGCGCGGCACCACTGGCCGTTGAGGGTGGTGAGCAGGTCCGCGGCGTGGTGCGCGGCCGCGGCCGGGTCGGCGTCCGGGAGGACGACGAGCGGGTTGTTGCCGCCGAGCTCGAGCTGCAGGGAGGTGAAGTTCGCAGCGCAGGCCGCGGCGATCGCCTTGCCGCCGACCAGGCCGCCGGTGAAGGAGACCGCGCGGATGCGGCGGTCCTGCACCATCGACCCGCCGACGTGGGCGCCGCCCTGCACGAGCTGGAAGGTGCCGGGCGCGACGCCGTGCTCCTCGAGCACCCGGGCGACGATGCGCCCGAGCTCGGTGGTGGCGTACGGCGCGTACTCGCTCGGCTTGAGGATCGTGGGCGCGCCCGCGGCCAGCGAGCTGGCGATCTTGTGCGCGGCCATCGGGGCCGGGGCGTTCCACGGCACCAGGTTGAGCGCGGGACCGAGCGGGAGGCGGTGCACCTCGACGGCGCGGCCGCTCTCCCCGGTGGTCGTCTCGTGCAGCGCGCCGTTGCGGATGGCGGCGGCCGCGAGGCGGAAGGCCGCGTGGTCGATCAGCGCGACGATCTGGGTCTGGGCGACCGGGACGCCGGTGGCGAAGGACTCCAGCGCGGCCAGGCGCGGCACCTCGGCCATCACCGCGTCGGCGACGGCCTCGAGGATGTCGGCGCGGCGCTCGATCGGGGTGCCCGACCAGGAGCCGGACGCGTGCACCTCGGCGGCGGCGGCCAGCGCCCGCTCGACGGCCTCGGGCGTGCTGGCCACGGCCTGGCCGAGCTCGGCGCCGGTGAACGGGTCCTCGAGCACGAGCTCGAGGCGGTCACCGGGGGTCGCGGTGACGCCGGCGATGATCTCGACGACCTCGGGGACCTCGATGCGTCCCGTTGCGGTGCCGGTCGCGTCGGTGGCGGTCATGCCTTCTCCAGTGCCGGTGCCGGGGCGCCGTTGAGGGCACCGTTGACCGCCGACCCGTTCGCGGCGGGGCTGGTCGGGGTGGGCTTGAAGCTGTCGGTCGTGGTGAGACCGGCCCAGCCCTCCTTCTCCACGATCATCTTCGCAAGGTCGAGCTTGCCGCGCTCGGCCGGGAACGCCTGGACCAGGCCCATCGTCGTGTCGCGCACCGCGCGGCCGATCTCGTTGCCCATCAGCGCGCCCGAGGTGCCGCACATCTTCAGCGCGGCGAGGGCGACCTCGTGGGCGTGCTCGCAGATCGCGCCCTTGGCGAGCTTCCAGCTCTGGACGACCTCGGGCTTGGGCAGGATCGGCGGGTCGCTGGCCTCCAGCTCGATCTGGCGGCGCAGCCACAGGTGCGCCTCGGCGAGGTGGCGCTCGCCCTCGCCGATCAGCACCTGGTGCATCGGCGAGGAGGCGATCGGCTTGCCGGTGTCGGCGAAGGTCGCGGCCATGGTGCGTCCCAGCGCGTAGTCCCACACGCCCTGCGCGATGCCGGCATAGATCGCCGCGATGGCGATCTGGTTGCCGACCCACGAGCCGCGCGACATCTGGGTGGCGCGGGTGAATCCGCCGGGCACCGTCAGCGCCAGGTCGTCGGCGACGAAGCAGTCCTCGAGGACCAGGCCGAAGTTGTCGGAGGCGCGCATGCCCAGGCCCGACCAGTCCAGGCGGGGGCGCGAGCCCGCGGCGTTCTTCGGGACCAGGAACAGGCTCAGCGCGTCCAGGCCGTCGACGTCCTCGCGGCGCGCGGTCACCAGGGCGTAGTCGCCGGAGCCGGAGAGGCAGCCGAAGGACTTCTCGCCGTTGAGCAGCCAGCCGCCCTCGGTGCGCGTCGCGGTCGTCTGGATCAGCACGTTGGCGTTGGAGGCCTTGACCGCCTCGGAGGCGAAGTTGCCGATCGACTTCTTCTCGGCGCCCATCAGGGTCAGCACCTTCTCGGCGAAGGCGCGGACGACCGGGGCCTCCTCGTCGGTGTAGAGGCCGGCCTCGAGGGCGGCCAGCGGCAGCATGCCGCGCGAGGAGGAGGAGCAGTGGAAGAAGTACGCGAGCGCGGTCGAGCCACAGACCGTGCCGATCGAGTACGTCGTCGCGGCGAGGTCGCGCAGGCCGCCGCCGAGGCCGCCGTAGCTCTCCGGGATCACCAGGCCGAGCAGGCCGGCCTCGCCGAGCAGCTCGAGGTGGCCCTCGGGCAGCTTGCCCGCGGCGTCGGCCGCCTCGGCAGCGGCGGCAATCGCCGGGAGCACGGCCTCGACCCGCTCGGCGCGGGCGCGCTCTGCCGGGGTGAGGTCGGGCAGAAGGCGCTCTGCGGTCAGTCGTGCCGTCATCCTGCGGCTCCTACGGTGTCAGGGGTGGAAGTTCCCGGAGCGAGCTCCGGCCGGTCGGCGACCGGCTCCGGGCCGAGCAGGCCCGAGGTGGACTCGCCGCGCAGCTGCTGGGCGAGTCCGGAGAGCGTGTGGGGGTCGGCGGGCGTCGTGACGTCGAGCGTCTCGAGCAGCCGGACCAGGTCCTCGGAGGCGACGGCGCCGTCGAGCCCGCCGAGGGTCGTGTCGAAGTGCGTGACGCCGCTCTTGAGGGCGGTGAGCGCCTTGACCAGGCCGAGGCGGTCGCGGTCGTGCAGCGCCATGCGCAGCGAGGTCGGGCGGGCCAGCCGCGTGACCTCGGAGAGCAGGGCGCGGACCTCGAGGGCGGTGGCGCGGCCGTCGGTGTCGGGCAGGCACACCTCGCGCACCCCGCGGTCGGCCAGGGCCACCACGGCGGCGATCACGCTCTCGGCGCGCGCCGGGTCGAACGGGTCGAGCAACGTCACCGCGGCCCGGTCCTCGACGCCCTCGATGGTGGCTAGCGCCCGGGCGAGGGCCGCGTCGGGGTCGGTGCCGAGGTCGGCGACGACCTCCACGGTGCCGATGCCGAGGCCCAGCGCCTGCTCGGCCTGGAGCCGGTCGCCCACCCGGGCGGTGGTGGTCGCGAGGTCGACGTCGCCGGGCACCGCGGCGAGCGCCGCCTGCGTGTCCTGCGCGTCAGGGCCGGAGCCGGCGTCGGTGAGGTCGAGCACCCGCACCCGGATCCCGGCGTCGGCCAGCGCCGCGACGACTGCCGCGATCGAGGCGGGGTCCTCCCCGCGCTCGCGCAGCGCCTGCACCGCGCCGCCGTCGGCGAGGGTGGCCACCTCCGGGAGCACGTCGGCGAACTGGCCCCAGCCGCGCGCGTGGTAGAGCAGCGGCGCGGAGCGGCGGGCGGCGTTGGCCGCGAGCACCTCGCCGACGAAGATCGTGTGGTCGCCCCCGTCGTACTGGTGCACGACGCGGCAGTCCAACCAGCCGAGGGCGGAGTCGAGGAGCGCGACGCCGGTCTCGGCGGTCGACCACTCCTCCCCCGCGAACCGGTCCGGGCAGTCCTTGACCATGCCGGCGAAGCGCCGACCGACCTCGATCTGGTCCTTCGCCAGGACGTTGATGCCGAAGCAGCCCGCCTGCGCGATCTGGTCGTGGGTGTAGAGCTTGCGGTCCAAGCAGATGGAGACCAGCGCGGGGGTCGCGCTCACGCTCGAGAACGAGCTCGCAGTCATCCCGATCCGGCTGCCGTCGGCAGCCAGCGTCGTCACGACGGTCACGCCACTGGGCCATTGGGCCAGCACGTCCCGGAAGACCTGTGGATCGACCACGGCTCACCTCCTCATCCTCGTCGGAGAATATACAATATCTTCTTCGCTGGCGCGCAAGAGTACTTTGGTCCCGACCGGGGGAACCAGTTCCTGAGAAGCCGCATCCGGGCGGCGTCGATATATGATCTGTGCAGTCCGAGGCACCCCCTGCCCCCCGCACCATCCCCCAGGAGTTCCGATGGCCCGACAGGCCTCAACCTCGGTCCGCCCGATCGCGCACCAGTCCCTGGTCGACCGCGTGACCGACGAGCTGCACCGGGCGATCCTCAACGGCGACATCGCCCCGGGGTCCGCAGTCTCGATCGTCGATCTGTGCGAGCAGTTCGCCGTCAGCCACATCCCCGTGCGCGAGGCGCTGCGCCGTCTCGAGAGCGAGGGCGTGATCAGCCTGCGCCCCGGCCGCTCCGCACTGGTCGCCTCGCTGAGCGCCGAGGACCTCACCAACATCTATGAGCTGCGCAAGCTCGTCGAGGGCGAGCTGACCGTCCGCGCCATGGCCTCGATGCGCGAGGAGTACCTCAAGACCGCCGAGGACGCGCTCGCCGAGTACGTCGGGATCGTGCGCGAGCCGGCCGCCCTGGCCGCCAAGCACCACGCGTTCCACGCGGCGATGCTCGACCACGTGCTCGGCAACGCCGATCGGCGCGTGCTCGACCTGCTGTGGAAGTCCGCGGACCGCTACCTGCACCTGCTCATGGACAACCTCGACCGCGAGCCCGAGACCCAGCAGCGCCGCATCGACGAGCACCAGGAGCTCCTCGAGCTGGCCCGCGCCGGCGACACCGAGGGCCTCAAGAAGGCCTGGATCGCCCACCTCGACAGCACCCAGCAGGCGATGCTGCAGGCGCTGGCCGCCCGGGGCGACACCTCCGCCTGAGCGCCGTCCCGCCCACCGGGAGAGATCCCGGTCACCGCACGAGCCACAGCACGGGCCACAGCAACGCGACGAGGGCCGCACTCCCGTGGGAGTGCGGCCCTCGTCTCGTCGGACCGGGGTTGCTGCTCAGCGGCCGGCGATCGGCGCGACCAGCGGCGCCGCGAGCGACCACGGCCGCCCGTCGACCACGTCGGTGCCCTTGCTGACGAAGCGGTTGGTCGCGCACTCCGGGCGCAGCGACACCGTGGTGAGCGAGTCCTCGGCCACGACCAGCCCGGGGCAGCTGATGACGCCGGCGAAGCCGTTCTCCCAGCCATCGCCCCACAGCGTGAAGTCCGGGGACAGCGGGACGGCCGCCCCGCTCAGGCCCGCACCGGTACGCCGCGAACCGGCGACCAGGTTGACCCGGTTCTCCGCCGCGCGCTCGCGCAGCAGCAGGTCCAGGTCGTGCGGCTCGGCGGCGCTGAACGGCACCGCGACGACGTCGGCGTCCTGGAGCGCCGCGAGGCGGAACGCCTCGGGGTAGAGCGCGTCGTCGCCGACGAGCACGGCCAGGCGCCCGAAGGCGGTCTCGAGCACGGCGACCTCGCTGCCGAGGTCGGTGTGCCAGCCGGCGTGCCGCGCGCTGCGGTGCAGCTGCGGCTGGGCAAGGAGCACGCCGGACTCCCCCACGACCAGGCCGAGGTGGCGGGCGCCGTCCACGACGCTGGTGACCACGAGGGTGCGGGTGCCGGCCAGGGCGGCGGCGATCGCGTCAGCGTCGAGGTCCTCACGCGCCGGGGCGTCCGCCGTACCGCCCTCGTGGGCGGCGAGCTCGGGCAGCACGATCAGGTCGGGGCCCTCGGCGACGGCCTTGGCGAGCAGCGCGGCGACGTCCTCCCCGGGAGCCGGTGCGACCACGACGGCGCTGGCGCGTGCGGCGCCGGCGGGCGCACGGCGACCGCGGGGCTCCTCGGCGATCGGGCCGTAGACCTCGGGACGGCGCGCGGCCATCAGGTCGGTGCCGTCGGGGCGACGCTTGTCGTCCGCGGCCTCGACCTCGATGTCCGCGACGACCACGGCCTCGCCGGTGCGCGGCCCGCGGGCGACCACGGTGCCGTCCGGGGCGACGATCTGGGCCTCGCCCGCACCGTGGAGGCGCTCGACCGGCACGCCCACGCGCTCGGCGACCGCCTGGATGCTGTGCTCGGGGACCAGCGGACCGACCTTGTTGCCGGCCACCACCCACACCTTGTTCTCGACCGCGCGCACCGGGACGTGCAGGGTCGCCTCGTCGAGGGCGAAGGAGTTGACGCTGTTGAGCAGCACCTGGGCGCCCTCGACGGCGAGCATCCGCGGCGTCTCGTTGATGACGCCGTCCATGCAGGAGTAGAGGCCGAAGCGAGCCACCTCGGTCTCCACGACCGGGGACCGCTCGACCGCGGTGTCGATGTGGTCGCGCTCGCTGCCCATCAGCACCTGCTTGTCGCTGACGCAGAGCACCGCACCGTCGGGGCCGAGCAGCACGTTGCTGCCGCTGACCCGGCCGTCCTCGCGCAGGAGGGTCAGGTTGGCCATCAGGTACAGCCCGTGGCGAGCAGCGCGCTCGGCGAGCGCCGCGACGAACTCGCCGTCGAGCGTCACCGCCTTCTCCCGGGCGTGCTCGCGCGAGCCGTACCAGGAGACGTGGTTGCAGAACTCCGGGAGCACGACGACCCGAGCGCCCTGGGAGGCAGCCTCGTCGATCGTGCGCAGGCACGTGGCGAGGTTCTCGGCAACGTCCTCGGTGGCGGCGAACTGGACTGCGGCGACGCGAAGGACCGACACATCTGCTCCTATATATCTTGTACGATCTTGCCCGAAGCCTCCCACACCCGGTCCCACGACAGGAGCAGATCTCATGACGGACACGCACGACGTGGCACCGCAACGGCCCGCAGGAGAGGCCGTCGGCGCCGCGTCCGCAGCGGCGTCCGAGCCCGTGATGCTCGATGTCTACCCCAAGCGGCCGGCCCAGGCGGTCGACGTGCACAAGCCGGCACCGCTGGGCTGGTGGCCCGCCGTGGTCATCGCCCTGGTCGCCTTCATCGACCGCGTCGAGATCAACCTGATCGCCGGCGCCCTGCCGGCCATCCAGGACCACTTCGGGTTCAACGACACCGTCGCCGGTGCGATCCCGACGGCGGCCAGCCTCGCCGCGGCGATCCTGCTGCTCCCGGCCGGCCGGCTCGCCGACCGCGCGCCCCGGGTCATCACGATCTTCATCGTGGTGCTGACCTGGGCGATCTGCTCGGTGCTCAGCGGCCTGGCGACCAGCCTGGTCATGTTCTTCGCGGTCCGGGTGCTGATCGGCGCCGCGGGCCAGCTCTACAACCCGCCGGCCTCGAGCCTGATCGCCGACTACTACCCCGCGCGCAGCCGCGGCAAGGCCTTCGGCTTCGAGCGGGCCGGCTACTACATGGGCCTGCCGACCGGCGTGATCCTCGGCGGCGCCGTCGCCGAGGCCCTCGACTGGCGCGCGGTCTTCTTCGTCGCCGCGGTCCCCGGCGTCCTGGTGGCGCTGCTCGTGCTCACCCTGCGCGAGCCGCTGCGCGGCCTCGGCGACCGGATGGACCGCCTGCGCGGTGGCACCGACACGACCGGCGCCGACGGCGCCCACGGCGTCCTGACCGTCTCCAAGAGCTCGCTGTTCGCCGAGGCCAAGGGGCTGCTGAAGGTCAAGACCCTGAAGGGCATCATCCTGGGCCAGGCGCTGCTGTCCCTCGGCGTGGCCGGCCTCTTCTACTGGCTGCCCACCTTCCTGGAGCGCACCGAGGACCTGGGCTACGACGCCGCCTCCGGCCTCGCCGGCGGCGTGGGCGGCACCGGCATCGTGATCGGCATCGTGCTGGGCAGCCGGATGGGCGACAAGTTCCACGGCATCCGTCCTGGCTGGCGGATCAAGGTGGCCACCGGCTTCCTGCTCATCGGCGCCATCACCCTGACCGGCTCGGTCCTGCTGCCCGGCCTGTGGCTGCGCATCGCGCTCGTGTGCGCCGCCTGCGCCGGCTTCGCCGCCGCGATCCCGAACCTCACCGCCGCCTCGGCCGACGTCGTCCCGGCGGACCGCCGCGGCATGGGCTTCGCCCTGCTGACCTTCCTGGTCACCCTCGGCGGCGCCGTCGGCCCGCTGCTCATCGGCGCCACCTCGGACCTGGTCGGCTCGACCGGCTACGACGGGGAGCCGCTCGCCCTGGCGATGCTGGTCCTGGTGCCGGCGATGTTCGCCGCGGTGGTGGCACTGCTCTGGATCCGTGACTCCTTCGAGGAGGACGCCGCCCGCGCGACGGCCGCCTCCCGGGTCTCCCCGGACACCGTGGTCTGACCCCGGGTCCCGGCAGCCCCAGCGCGGCTGCCGGGACCATCCCGGGCCACCTGGCCCCGCAACGACGAAGCGCCCGGCTCCCCCTCGCGAGAGGGAGGGCCGGGCGCTCTCGTCATGTCCGCCGAGTCGGCGCTCGTGGTGTGCCGAGTCGGCGCTCGTGGTGTGCGCGGGCTCAGCCCCAGACGCGTACGACGGCGGGGCCGGCGACCTGGGGGGCCGGAGTGCCGGCGGGCAGGTGCAGGTAGCGCTGAGCGTCGGGCCACACGAGGTCGACGTCGCTGTCGAACACCGCGCCGGAGACGTCCTCGCGGACCTCCACGGTGCCGGGCAGCGTGTCGCTGGGCCCGCGCAGGACGCCCGGCGCGATCGGCACCACGTCGAGATTGCCCGGATGCTCGGCCTCGCCCTCGCTCCAGCCACCGGGCGTGCCGGTGAACCACACGACGGCGCGGGTGCCGGGCTCGGTGGAGGTCGCAGCCCGGGTGGCGTGCGGCTCGGCGAGGAGCACCTCGCCGACGGCGCAGGTGCGACCGCTGATGTGCAGCGCGCCGGAGACCACCACCATCTCCTCGCCGGCCGGCTGGTTGCCGGTCACGTCGCGGCGCCAGCCGTCGGGGAAGCCGACCAGCACGGCGCGGTAGGGCCGCTGCGCGTCGGCGTGCAGCATCACCATGCCGGCGGGGACGTCGGCCCCCGCCACGGTGTGCTGGCCCCAGGCCAGGTCCGGCGAGTCCAGCTCGACGATGCTCATGCAGGTCCTCCGGTCAGGTCGCGCGGGGCGATCGCCCGCAGCTGGTCGATGGCCTCGTCCTCGGACACCACGTCGGCGTACTTCGCGTCGAGGTCGAAGAGGTTCTGGTCGTGCACGACCGCGTCGCGGTCGCCGCTGGCGTCGCGCACCACGAGCGGGCGGAACCCGCTCTGGAGCGCGTCGAGCGCCGTGGCCCGCACGCAGCCGCTGGTCGAGAACCCCAGGACGTACGTCGTGTCGACGCCGAGCGCCCGCAGGGTCGAGGCCAGCGAGGTGCCGAAGAAGCCGGAGGCGTACTGCTTGGTGACCACGACCTCCCCGGGCAGCGGCGCGGGGCCCGCCTCGGGCGCCTCGGCCCACGGCGAGCCCTTCTCGAAGGCCGCCAGGCCGGGCACCTTGACGCCGAACCAGCCGGCGTCGACGCGCCCGGGGGCGAGGCGGACCTCGGTGAACAGCACCGGGTGGCCGAGGGCGCGCGCGGCCTCGACCACGCGGGCGGCGCTCGCGCGGGCCGCCTCGAACCGGCCGCCCGCGTCGGTCAGCGGACCGCCCTCGAGGTAGGCGCGGCACACGTCGACCACGATCACGGCGGGCGCGCTGCCCGGGCCGATCCGGCCCAGGAAGCCGGCCGAGGAGTAGTCCTCGGAGCGCTCGGTCGCCATCGCTCAGATCACGCCGCGGTCGAGGAGCGCGGCGCGCTCCTCCTCGCTGAGGCCGAGCAGGTCGCCGTACACGTCGCCATTGTGCTGGCCGAGCTCGGGACCGGTCCAGCGGATCGAGCCGGGCGTGGCGGACAGCTTGGGCACGACGTTCTGCATCGCCAGGGAGCCGAAGGACTCGTCCGGCACCCGCACGATGGCCTCGCGGGCCTCGAAGTGCGGGTCGGTCAGCATGTCCGCGGCCTTGAAGATGCGGCCCGCCGGGATGCCGTTCTCGTGCATCAGCCCGAGCAGCTCCTCGGAGTCGACCGTGCGGGTCCAGTCCGAGATCAGGTCGTCGAGCTCGGCCTGGCGCTCGCCGCGGCCGGTGTGGGTGGCGTACTGCCCCTCCTTGGCCAGCTCGGGACGGCCCATCACCGCCGCGAGGCGGCTCCAGACGCTGTCCTGGTTGGCCGCGATCAGCACCATGCTGTCGTCGGCGGTCGGGTAGACGTTGCTGGGCGCGACGTTCGGCAGGATCGCGCCGGTGCGCTCGCGCTGGTAGCCCGCGGCGTCCCACTCGGTCACCAGGCTCTCCATCATCGCGAGCACGGCCTCGTAGATCGCGGAGTCCACGACCTGGCCCTCCCCGGTCACGTCGCGGTGGCGCAGCGCGGCGAGCGCGCCGATGGTGGCGTGCATGGCGGCGAGCGAGTCGCCGATCGAGATGCCGGTGCGCGAGGGCTGGCGGTCGGGGTCGCCGACGATGTAGCGCAGCCCGCCCATCGCCTCACCGATCGAGCCGTAGCCCGCGCGCTTGGCGTACGGGCCGGTCTGGCCGTAGCCGCTGACCCGGACGAAGATGATCTTGGGGTTCACGGCGCGCAGCTGCTCGTAGCCGAGGTTCCACTTCTCGAAGGTGCCGACGCGGAAGTTCTCCACCACGATGTCGGCCTGCTCGACGAGCTTGAGGAAGATCTCCTGGCCCTCGGCCTGGCGCAGGTCCAGGGTCACCGAGCGCTTGTTGCGCCCGACGACCGGCCACCACAGCGACTTGCCCTCGGCCGCGGTGGCGCGGCCCCACTGGCGCATCGAGTCACCGATGCCCGGGGGCTCCACCTTGATCACGTCGGCGCCGAGGTCACCCATCAGGGTGCCGGCGAACGGTCCGGCCAGCAGCTGGCCGGCCTCCAGGACGCGGACTCCGTGCAGCGGGCCGGTCACGGTCTCGGAACTGGTCATGCCGCTGATCGTATATTCGATATCATCGGCCTGCACCCCGCACCTCCGAGGACTGGGACGATACCCGTGACAACTCACCCGAGCACCCCTCCGACCGCCCCGGCCTCCGTCGAGATCGTCGAGGTCGCCCCGCGCGACGGGCTGCAGAACGAGAAGCGCGTGCTGCCGACCGAGGTCAAGGCCGAGCTGATCCGCCGCTCCCTGGACGCCGGGCTGCGCCGCATCGAGGTCACCGCGTTCGCGCGTCCCGACCGGGTCCCCCAGATGGCCGACGCCGAGGACGTGCTCGCCGCCGTGCGCGACGACGAGCGGCTCCAGTCGATCGGTCTGGTGCTCAACCGCCGCGGCCTGGACCGCGCGGTCGCCGCGGGCTGCCGCGAGGTCACCGCCGTCGTGGTCGCCTCCGACGGCCTCGCCCTGCGCAACCAGGGCGCCGACACCGCCGCCCAGATCGCCGCCTGGCACGACATGGCCGATGCCGCCCGCGACGCCGGCGTGCGTGCCAGCGTCATCATCGCGGCGGCCTTCGGCTGCCCCTTCGACGGCGCCGTGCCCGTCGCCCGGGTGCTCGAGGTGGCCAAGGGCTGCCTCGACGGCGGCCCGGACGAGCTGGCGATCGCCGACACCATCGGCGTGGGTGTGCCCCGCCAGGTCACCGCGCTCGTCGCCGGGCTGCGCGCGCTCGACGCCGACGTGCCGCTGCGCGCGCACTTCCACAACACCCGCAACACCGGGTACGCCAACGCGCTGGCCGCCGTCGAGGCCGGCGTGGGCGTGCTCGACGCCTCCACCGGCGGCATCGGCGGCTGCCCCTTCGCCCCGGGCGCGACCGGCAACATCGCGACCGAGGACCTGCTCTACCTGCTGCGCCAGTCCGGGATCGCGACCACGAGCGCCATCGACGCGGAGACGGTCGCCGGCACCGGCACGTGGATCTCCGAGCAGCTGGGCCTGCCCCAGGCACCGGCCATGCTCGGCCGGGCCGGCGGGTTCGCCGCACCCGTCCTCTGAGCCGACGCGGGGCGACCCGGGGCGACCCGAGGCGACCCGCCGATCAGACCGCTCCCGCGGCGTACTGGCGCTCGGCGGGCGCCCCGGCCTATATTGCAGCTTCTGGAATACAGTTTCGCAAGGCGGAACACGACGGAGGGCGAACCCCATGACCGCAGGACCGCTCACCGGCTACACGGTGATCGACGCGTCGACGATCCTCGCGGGGCCGCTCGCCTGCCAGATCCTCGGCGACTTCGGCGCCGACGTGGTGAAGATCGAGCACCCGGCCAAGGTCGACGGCATGCGCGGGCACGGTCCCGCGAAGGACGGCACGCCGATCTGGTGGAAGGAGATCGCGCGCAACAAGCGCACCGTGGGCCTCAGCCTCAAGGAGCCCGACGGCGCCGCGCTCTTCCTCCGGCTCGCGGCGAGCGCCGACGTGGTCGTCGAGAACTTCCGCCCCGGCACCCTGGAGCGCTGGGGCGTCGGCCCCGAGCAGCTGCACGCGGTCAACCCCGGGCTGGTCATCGTCCGGATCACCGGATTCGGACAGACCGGTCCGTACGCCTCGCGCGCCGGCTTCGGCACCCTGGCGGAGTCGATGAGCGGCTTCGCGCACCTGACCGGCCAGGCCGACGGGCCCCCGACCCTGCCGGCCTTCGGCCTGGCGGACTCGATCGCCGGCATCGCCGCGTCCTCGGCCGTCTCCATGGCGCTGCTGGACCGCGAGCGCAACGGCGGTCGCGGCCAGGTCATCGACCTCGACCTGCTCTCGCCGATCATGACCGCCGTCGGCCCCGGCCCCACGGTCTACCAGCAGACCGGCGTCGTCGGCACCCGCCACGGCAACCGCTCGACCAACAACGCCCCGCGCAACGCCTACCGGACCTCCGACGACCACTGGGTCGCGATCTCCACCAGCGCCCAGGCCATCGCCGAGCGCGTGATGGTGCTGGTCGGGCACTCCGAGGTCATCGATGAGCCCTGGTTCGCCGCCGGCAACACCCGCGCGGAGCACGCCGACGAGCTCGACGAGATGGTCGGCTCCTGGATCGGCGCTCGCACCCGCGACGAGGTGGTGGCCGCCTTCACCGAGGCCGGCGCCGCGATCGCCCCGATCTACTCCGCCAAGGAGATCGTCGAGGACCCGCACATCCGCGAGACCGAGATGCTCACCGAGGTCGAGGACCGCGACTTCGGCCCCCTGCTCCAGCACAACGTCATGTGGCGGATGTCGGAGACCCCCGGCTCGATCCGGTTCACCGGTCGCGAGCACGGCGAGGACACCGACGCCGTGCTCGGCGAGCTCGGCCTGAGCGCCGAGGAGCTCGCCGACCTGCGCAGCCGCCTGGTCATCCGCTGACATCCGCTGACCTCCGCCGACCCCGCACCGCCGCCCCGACCCGCACGACACTTCGAGGACAGATGACCGACTCCACCACCGCACGCCTCCTGGACGCCGCCGCTGCCGGCCTGGAGATCTTCGACCTGGGCCGCACGCTCACCGTCGGCATGCCGCAGTCGCCCAACCACCCGGCGTACTGGCACGCGTTGCCGCGTCGCCACGGCGACATGGTGCGCTCCGACGGCGGCTCTGCGGCCAACGACATGATCTCGATGGGCACCCACGTCGGCACCCACATCGACGCGCTGAGCCACGTCTCCCAGGACGGCAAGCTGCACGGCGACCTCGACGCCGAGGCCGCGCAGGTCGGCGGCCGCTTCCTCGAGCACGGCGCGCACACCATCAAGCCGATGGTGCGCCGCGGCGTCCTGCTCGACGTGCCCGGCACCCTCGGGGTCGACCGGCTCGAGGCGGGCCAGGAGATCACCGTGGCCGACCTCGAGGCCACCCTGGCCGCCCAGGGCACCGAGATCCGCGAGGGCGACGTCGTGCTGGTCCGCTCCGGCTGGGGCCAGCACTTCGACAACGGCGACGGCGACCTCTACCGCGGCCTGTCCACCGGTGTCCCGGGCGTCTCCGAGGCGGGTGCGGCGTTCCTCGCCGGGCACCGCATCCACGCCACCGGCGCCGACACCATCGCCTACGAGCAGCTCAAGCCGGGCGCCGGTCACGGCCTGCTGCCGGCCCACCGGGTGCTCCTGGTCGAGTCCGGCATCTACATCATCGAGGCGATGGACCTGGAGGCGCTCGCCGCCGCCGGGGTGCACGAGTTCCTGTTCGTGCTCTCGCCGCTGAAGTTCTTCGGCGCCACCGGCTCCCCGGTGCGCCCGCTGGCAGTGGTGGGCGCATGAGCTACACGCCCGCTGCCGACGCCCGCCCCGCCGGCAACCCGACCGGCGAGCAGGGCGGCGGCCCGACCCTCGCCCAGCAGCTCGCCGCGTTCGCCGTCGACGCCGCGGCCCACGGCGTACCGCCCGAGGTCGAGGCGTCGGTGGGCCAGCGCACCCTGGACGTCCTGGGCCTCTGCGTCGCCGCGCACCGGCTCCCGACCAGCGCCGCGGCCATCGGCCACGTGCTCGACCAGGGCGGTCACCCGCAGGCGACGGTCGTCGGCGAGCCGACCCGGGTCAGCGCGATCCAGGCGGCCTTCGCCAACGGCGTGCTCGCCCACTCCCTCGACTACGACGACACCCACCTGCCCTCGGTGCTGCACCCGTCCGCCTCGGTCGTCCCGGCCGCGCTGGCCGCCGCCGAGCACGCCGGCGCCAGCGGCGAGTTGACCGTCCGCGCCATCGCCGTCGGCCTCGAGGTCGCTGTCCGCCTCGGCATGGCCGGGTACGACGCGGAGCTCGGCAACTCGGTCTTCTTCGAGCACGGCCAGCACGCCACCTCGATCACCGGCGCGATGGGCTCCGCGGTCGCCGCCGCGATCGCCTACGGGCTCGACGAGGCGGGGGTGGCCGACGCGCTCGGCATCACCGCGTCGCTGGCCTCCGGCATCATCGAGGCCAACCGGACCGGCGGCACCGTCAAGCGCCTGCACTGCGGGTACGCCGCCCAGGCCGGCGTCACCGCCGCCCAGCTGGTGCGCCGCGGCTTCACCGGTCCGCCGACCGTCCTCGAGGGCCGCTTCGGCTTCTTCCAGGCCTGGCTGCACGGCCAGTTCTTCCCCGAGGCGATCACCGACGGCCTCGGCACCGAGTGGTCGGTGCCCGGCATCTTCTTCAAGCCCTACCCGGCCAACCACTTCACCCACACCACCGTCGACGCCGGCCGCGCACTGCGCGAGCGGGGCCTGCGCCCCGAGGACGTCGCCTCGGTCGTCGTGGGGGTCGCCGGCTCGACGGTGCGCACCATCGGCGAGCCGATCGAGGTCAAGCGCACCCCGGTGACCGGCTACCAGGCGCAGTTCTCCGGTCCGTACGCCTTCGCCGCCGGCCTGTTCGGCGGCGGCGGGCTCGGCACCGGCCTGGACGACTACACCGACGCCCTCGCCCAGGACCCGGCCCGCCGGGAGCTGATGGCCAAGGTCGACGTGGTCGCCGACGAGCGGTGCAACGAGATCTACCCCTTCCAGTTCCCGGCCGTGGTCACCGTGACCACCGTCTCCGGGGAGGTCCTGGTCGAGGAGGTGCTGGCCAACCGCGGCGGTCCGGCCCGTCCCCTCTCCGACGCCGAGCTGGCGCGCAAGTTCAGCGACAACGTCGCCGGACGCCTCGCACCCGCGACCGCAGAGGCCGTCAGCGCCGACGTGCTCTCGCTGCACACGGCCACCGACCTGGTGGCCGTCCTCACGCCGCTGTCCACGTTCATCGAGCCCACTGCGCAAGGAGAATCCGAGTGACCGAGTACGACGTCCTCCTCACCAACGTCAAGGCCGTCCTCCCCGGCCACGACGACCCCCAGGCGGTCGACATCGCCGTCAAGGACGGGAAGTTCGCCCGGATCGAGGCCGGCATCCCCGCCGACTCCGCGGCCCGGGTCGTCGACGCCGGCGGCAAGGTCGCCTTCCCCGGCGTCGTGGACGCCCACCAGCACTGGGGCATCTACAACCCGCTGCCCGAGGACGTGCGCACCGAGTCGCGCGCCTCGGCCCAGGGCGGCGTGACGACCTCGCTGTCCTACATGCGCACCGGGCAGTACTACCTCAACAAGTCCGGCGACTACGCCGACGTCTTCCCCGAGGTGCTGGAGCTGACCGACGGCAACGCCACGATCGACTACACCTACCACCTGGCGCCGATGAGCAAGTCGCAGATCGCGGAGATCCCCGCGCTCGTCCGCGACCACGGCGTGACGTCGTTCAAGGTCTTCATGTTCTACGGCTCCTACGGCCTGCACGGGCGCAGCAGCGACCAGTCGCAGTTCCTGATGACCCCCGAGGGCGAGCGCTACGACTACGCCCACTTCGAGTTCGTGATGCGCGGCGTGCAGAAGGCCCGCGAGGAGAACCCGGAGATCGCCGACCAGATCTCGCTCTCGCTGCACTGCGAGACCGCTGAGATCATGGCCGCCTACACCAAGATCGTCGAGGAGGAGGGCACCCTCACCGGCCTCCCGGCGTACTCCGCCTCGCGCCCGCCGCACTCCGAGGGCCTCGCGGTCACGATCGCCTCCTACCTGGCGCACGAGACCAACCTGCCCACGATCAACCTGCTCCACCTCACCAGCCGCAAGGCCGTCGAGGCGGCGCTGACGATGGCCGCGGCGTTCCCGCACATCGACTTCCGCCGCGAGGTCACCGTGGGCCACCTGCTCGCCGACTGCGACACCGCGCACGGTGTCGGCGGCAAGGTGAACCCGCCGCTGCGTCCCCGCGAGGACGTCGAGGCGCTGTGGGACTACCTGCTCGACGGCAAGATCGACTGGGTCGTCTCCGACCACGCCTGCTGCAAGGAGGAGCTGAAGTTCGGCCAGCCGAAGGACGACGTCTTCGTGGCGAAGTCCGGCTTCGGCGGCGCCGAGTACCTGCTCGCCGGCATGGTCTCCGAGGGCCGCAAGCGCGGCCTGGCGTTCGGCCGCATCGCCGAGCTGACCGCGACCAACCCCGCGCAGCGCTACGGCCTGGGGGCCACCAAGGGCGCGATCGAGGTCGGCAAGGACGCCGACGTCGCGCTGGTCGACATCGACCAGGCCTGGACGGTGCGCGCCGCGGACTCGGTCTCCAGCCAGGAGTACACGCCGTTCGAGGGTGCCGACCTGACCGCCAAGGTCACCGACACCTTCCTGCGCGGCCAGCAGATCATGACCGACGGCGTCGTCACCGACGAGACGCCCGGGCGCTACCTGGCCCGCCCGACGGCCTGACCGGCTGCCTGGCGCCTGACGCAGCGACGCCCGCCGTTCCCCTCGGGGAGCGGCGGGCGTCGTCGTAGGTCCTGCCCTCGGGGGCGCGCCGGATCAGGCCTGGCGCACCGCCCAGGCCGCATCGCGCCCCGCGGCGTGGTCCAGCTCGACGAAGCGGACCCGCCCCTCACCGCTGACCTCCTCGCTGCCCTTGCGCAGCATGTCCTCCGGGGCGGCACACACCAGCGTGGGCACCGAGACCGCCGCCAGCCGCTCGCGGGAGTCGAAGAGGAACGCCGCGCGGTAGGAGTGCCGGTAGGTCGGGCCGCTCTTGAGGAACTCCATCACCAGCCGGTGCAGGTGCGCGGGCTGCGAGGGCGCGGTCGGCCGCGCGGTCGCCGCGGTCTGGCGGTACCACGGCCAGAACAGCTGCACGTCGCGGATCGTGTGCCAGGCGCGCAGCAGGTGCTCGCCGTGCCGCTCGGGCTCCATCGAGATGAAGTAGTTCTCCAGCAGGTCGGCGCGCTCCTCCTCCCCCAGCACCGGGAGGCCGTCGGCGACCACGCTGGCCACCAGGTCCGGGCGCTGGCAGGCCAGCTCGAGGGCGATGCAGGCGCCCGTGTGGCTGCCGTACGCCGTGACGCCGGCGAGGCCCAGCGCGTCGAGCACCGCGGCGCCGGCGGCGGCGAACTCCTCGATGCGGGGGTCCTCGCCGCGGGGCGCGGAGGAGTAGCCGTTGCCCAGCGTGTCGGGCGAGACCACCAGGTGGTCCCGGGCCAGCTCGCCGATCAGGGCCTCGAAGCTGTCCGCCGAGCCTGGCGAGCCGTGGACCAGCAGCAGCGGCGGGGCGGCGGGGTCGCCGTCGAGGCGCACGTGGCTGACCCCGTGCTCGGTGCGCACGTAGGTCCGCGTCGTACCCCCACGGTGCTCGACCGGCGGCGGAGGCGGGGCGTCGGCCAGGCCGAGGCCGCGGTCGAAGGCCGCCACCAGGTCGTCGAGGTGGGTGGCGTTGTCGACGCTGCGCACCTCCATCGTCGGCGCCTCGACCCGCAGCCGGTCGAGGTGCTCGTGCAGCGGGTCGGCGTGCTTGGCGAGCAGCACCGCGGGCACCCGCAGGTCGCGCAGCGCCGCGCGGGCGTCGTAGCGGAACGCGGCGCGATAGGCCAGGCCCCAGTCGGGACGGGCGCGCAGCATGTCGAAGGTCATCTGGTGCAGGTCGGCCAGCGCCGGCATGGACTCATCGAGGCGCCGGCCGGCCTCCTGGCGGTACCAGGGCCAGAACGTCCACATGTTGCGCATCCGGTGCCAGGCCTCGGTGAGGTGGCCGCCGTGCCAGACCGGCTCGATCGGCGGGGTGTAGTGCTCGAGCTGCTCGGCCATCTCCTCGACCGTGTAGAGACCGAGGCCGTCCATCACCAGCTGCGCGACCCGCTCGGGCGCCTGGACCGCGGCGGACAGCGCGATCTTGGACCCGGTGTGGGTGCCGGCGAGCATGAAGCGCTCCAGCCCGACGGCGTCGGCGAACTCCAGCACCCGGCGCCCGTAGTCGGCGATCTCGGGGTCCGCGCCGCCGTACGGCAGCGGGTCGGACTGGCCGTAGCCTGCGGTGTCGAGGGCGTAGACGGTGAAGGACGCCGCGAGCCGCTCGATCCACGGTGTCATGCAGGCCGACGACATCGGCGAGGAGTGCAGCACGATGACCGGCGCCCCCGCTCCGGCACGCAGGTAGTGCAGCTGCCCGCCCGGGAGACTGACGTAGTGACGCTCTATCACCGATTCCTCCTCGTGAAACATTGTTTCGCTTAGCGGAATCATTCTGGCCGTCGGTCCGGTGTCGCACAAGTGGTACGCCGGGCCCGAACGGCTCGGCACGCGGCGATCAGGCCTCCGCGACCCAGCCCAGCCCGGTCGAGAGCGACCGGGTGGCCCCGAGCAGCAGCTCGCGGCAGTGGTCGAGGTCGTCGGCGAACCGGGAGGCCGGGCCGCACACGCTGATGACCGCGGCCGGCGTGCCGTCGTGGCGCAGCACCGGCGCGGCCACGGAGGCGGCGCCGTCCAGGCGCTCCCCCGCCGAGCGCGCCCACCCCTGGGCACGCACCCGGACCAGGTCCTCGCGCAGGCCCTCGTCGTCGACGATCGTGGCCGCGCGGACCGAGGCGAGCGGGCCGCCGGCGAGGTAGCGCTCGCGCTGCGCCTCGGACAGGAAGGCGAGGAAGGCACGCGAGGACGCCCCGGCGTGCAGCGGGTACGGCTCGCCCAGCGACACCGACATGATCACCTCGCGCTCGGGCGTCACCTGGTCGACGTAGATCCGCTGCCGCTCCCCCAGCAGGACCGACAGCGTGGCGGTCTCGCCGGTGCGCTCGGAGAGGTCCTCCAGCACCGGCCGGGCCAGGCGCCGCACGTCGATGCGGTCCAGGTAGCTCAGCCCCAGGCGCAGCGCGCCCACCCCGAGGGAGTAGCGGCGGGTCCGCTCGTCGAGCTCGACCAGGCCGCGGTGCCGCAGCGAGCTCAGCACCCGGTGGACCGCGGACTTGGAGAGCCCCATGGCCTCGGCGACCTCGGTGACCCCGTGGTCGGCGCGCGGGTCGCGGGTGAAGTGGAGGAGGACGTCGGCCGCGCGCTCGACGGTCGCGATCGTGGCCCCGGACCCCGAGGACCGGGCGGATGCGGACATGGACGAACCTCCACTTGTTCCATTAATTGAAACATTGTTCCTATATGGTGCGGTCACTTGCTCCCACGCCTACCGAAGGGGACCGACCCGTGGCGGACCGCTCGCACGCCCCGTCCTCGACCGGCGCCGCCCGGCCGACCCGCCGTCTCCCGGCTCCGCGCGGAGTGGAGGCCCGGAGCCAGTCCTACCCGCCCGTCCCGCCCGAGCCGGCCGAGCTGGCGAGCATGCACGGGCGGATCGTCGAGCGCCTCGGCAGCCAGATCGCCGCCGGGGAGGTGGTCGGCGTGATCGACCCCGACCGGATCGCGACCGAGCTCGGGGTGTCGCGCTCGCTGGTGCGCGAGTGCCTGCGCACGCTGGCCGCGAAGGGCATGGTGCAGGCCCGCCAGCGCACCGGTACGACGGTGACCGACCCGAGCAGCTGGGCGCTCCTGGACGAGCAGGTGATCCGCTGGCGCGCGTCCGGGTCGCGCCGGTTCGTGCAGCTGCGCGAGTCCCTCCAGCTGCGCGAGCGCCTCGAGCCGCTGGCCGCCGGGCTGACCGCGGCGCACGGCGACCCGGCGGTGCTGGAGTCGCTCGCCGACGCGGTGCAGCGCATCGACCGCGCGACCCGCGCCGCGGACCCGCGCCTGATGATCGAGGCCGACACCGCCTTCCACCGGCTGCTCTACCTCGGCTCGGGCAACGACATGCTCGCGCGCCTCGCCGGCACCGTGCACGCCTGCCTGCGGGTGCCGGACTTCCAGCGCTACCGGCACTTCTCCCCCGACACCGCCGCCCGGCACGGCCGGCTGGTCGACCTGGTGCAGGCCGGGGACGTCGCGGGCGCCGAGAAGGTGTGCGGCGAGCTGATGGACCTCACCCTCGCGCTCTTCCTGCACGCCCAGGACCGGGTGGTCGCCCGGAGCGCTCCGACCGGCTGAGCGGCGCCCCGTCGGGGCGCCGCTCGGCGGGCCGTGGGCGGGGCTCAGGTCCACCGGCTCCGGCCCGCGACGTACGCCGCGGTGTCGCCGAGGGTGGGGGGCTGCTCCTCGGCGAACAGGTTCGGCGGGAACCGGCTGACGTAGCCGTCGAAGACGTCGCGGTACAGGTCCCAGTGCACGTCGGGCTGCAGGTGCCGGGCGCGGAACTCCGCGATCGGGATCCGCGCCTGGAGCAGCGTCTCGTGCTTGTCCTCGGCGCGGACGATCGCGCGACCGTCCGGCCCGTAGATCGCCGAGCCGCCGGCGCCGGTGTCCTCGAAGTAGGGCCCCTTGCGCAGCAGGAGCGCGTTGTTCGCGATGGCGACGTAGACCCGGTTGTAGAGCGCGGACGCGGCGACGTCGGTCTCGGTGAAGCTCCCGCTCGCCGTGCGCAGCACCACCTCGGCACCCTTGACGGCCAGCGCCCGGATCAGCTCGGGCTCGAGCTGGGCGGAGGACATCGTGATGTTGCCCAGCGGGGTGCGGGCGATCGGCAGCACCGCGTCGGCGCCGTAGCGCGCGACGTACTCGTCGAGGACGTCGTAGATCGAGGTGGTGAACAGCTCGAAGCCCGGGAACAGGCCGCGGACGTTGCGGGCCTTCCAGTGGCTCGCGAGGAGGTCGCCGTCGGGGCCGACGAGGTTGGTCATGCTCAGCACGTGGCCGGGCCAGTCGGGGTCCTTCACGTAGGCGCCGAAGGCGATGTAGGAGCCGTACTGGCGCGCCTTGGCCGCGATCGCGGCCACCTCGGGCCCGTCCAGGGTGATGCAGCGCTCGAGCGCCTCGGCACGCGTCCAGGTGTCCCACCCGCTGATCGGGAACTCGTGGAAGAGCAGCAGGTCCGGACCGGCGCCGTAGTGGAAGGCGTTGTCGATGAGGTGGAGCATGTGCTGGAGGTTGTCGTCCATCTCCGCGCGGTCCGCGGCGGGGTGGATGCGCGACTGCGCGACGCCGAGGGTCCAGGCGTCCTGGGCCAGCGGGGCGACGGGGTAGCGCCCGGGGTTCGTGTCTGCGTGCATGGCTCGCTCTCGTGCTCGGGTGCGGAGGACGGCGGGCGCAGGGGGATGCGCCCGCCGTCCGGGCGGGAGGCTCGGGTCAGCTCGGGTCAGGCGGTCTTGCGCTCGCGGATGACCGTGCGGCGCACCAGCCGGTCCTCCTCCATCCAGTGCCAGGTGCGGACCTTCTGCTGGCCGTCGCGGCTGAGCTGGATGAGCTCGTAGAGGTAGTTGCCGCTCTTCAGCAGCTCCTTGTAGGTCCAGGTGAGCAGGATGGTGAGCTCGTCGGCCTGGTGCATGTGCCCGGAGATCCGGTCGGTCTCGAAGTGCACGTCGCGGCCCTTGAGGATGCCGGGGAACTCCACGGCCTCGACCCGGCCGTCGGGCCAGGTGTAGGTGTTGATCTGCTTGATGTCGCACGAGCCGTCCTCGGGCACCCACATCCGCAGGTGCGAGGCGTGCCGGTCGATCTCGTTGCCCTCGGGGTCGAGGTGGACGTACTCGCCCTCCCACTCGCCCATGTGCTTGCTGAGGATCGGGAAGTCCTGGTCCCAGGGGTTCATTGCGGTGTCCTTCCGGTGGGGGTGCCCGCGACAGGTACGTCGGCGAGCTCGTCGATGCGCAGGCAGGCCACGGCACGATCGCCGGGCCGGCTGCGGAGGAGGGGGTGCTCGGTCGTGCACGTCTCGGTGGCGAACGGGCAGCGGGTGTGGAAGCGGCAGCCGGACGGCACGTCGATCGCCGAGGGCACCTCGCCCACCAGGCCGTCGCCGTGCAGCTGGCCGATCACGAGCTCGGCCGGCGAGGCGGCCAGCAGCGCGCGGGTGTAGGGGTGCTCCGGTGCGGTGAAGACCTGCTCGGCGGTACCGGTCTCGACGACCTCGCCGAGGTACATCACCGCCACCCGGTCCACGAGGTGGCGGGCGACGTCGAGCTCGTGGGTGATCAGCAGGTAGGTGAGCCCGAGCTCGGCGCGCAGGTCCGCGAGCAGGTTGACCAGCGTCGCCTTGACGCTGACGTCCAGGCTGGCGGTCGGCTCGTCGAGCACCAGCAGCTCGGGCTCCGTCGCGAGCGCGCGGGCCACGGTCACCCGCTGGAGCTCGCCGCCGCTCAGGTCGCGGGGACGCCGGTCGAGGTACTCGGCCGGCAGCCCGACCAGGCCGAGCAGCTCGACCACGCGCCGTTCCACCGCGTCGCGTCCCGTCGCCCGGCCGTGCAGGAGCACCGGCTGGGCCAGGATGTGCCGCACGGTGCGGGCGCGGTTGAGCGCCGACCAGGGGTTCTGGGAGACCAGCTGCACCCGGCGGCGTGCCTCCGGGTCCCGCACCGTCACCGGTACGACGTCGTGCCCGGCGACCCGGACCACGCCGCGCGTCGCCGGGACCAGGCCGACCAGGACCTTCGCGACCGTGGACTTGCCACAGCCGGACTCGCCGATGAGCGCGACCGACTCGCCCCGGGCGATCCGCAGGTCGATCCCGTCGACGGCGTGCACCACCGAGGCCGGCGCACCGCGACGGCGCCGCGGGCCGCGGACCGGGTAGTGCTTGACCAGGCCCTCGACGCTGACGAGGGGCTCGACGGCGGCGCTCATGCGGCACTCCCGGGGTGGTGGCAGCGGACCGTGGCCGCGTCGATCGGCCGGGGCGCCGGGTCGACCGCGCGGCACTGGGCGTCGGCGCGCGGGCAGCGCGGGGCGAAGGGGCACCCCGGCAGCCGCTGGGCGCCGCTGACCGTGCCCGGGATCGGGCGCAGCCGCTCCCCCGGCGCGTGCTTGCTCGGCATCGCCGCGAGCAGCGCCTGGGTGTAGGGGTGCTGGGGGTCCTCGAAGAGCGCGCGCGTGGGCGCGACCTCGACCAGCCGGCCGCCGTACATCACGCCGACGCGGTC
Organism: Nocardioides sp. zg-DK7169; assembly: GCF_013155365.1. GTDB lineage: Bacteria > Actinomycetota > Actinomycetes > Propionibacteriales > Nocardioidaceae > Nocardioides. The sequence goes on along the minus strand of NZ_JABJRA010000007.1, from coordinate 78,342 downwards.
GCAGACCTGGGCGACCACGTTGAGGTCGTGGGTCACCAGCACGACGGTGTTGCCCAGCCGCTCGCGCAGGTCGATCAGGAGCCGGAGCACCTGGGCCTGCACGGTGGCGTCGAGGGTCGTGGTCGGCTCGTCGGCGAGCACCAGCCGGGGCTCGCGGGCGAGCACCGCGATCGCGATCAGCATCCGCTGCAGCTGGCCGCCGGAGAACTGGAAGGGGTAGTCCCCCAGCCGCTCGCGCAGCCCGCCGAGCCCGACGCTGGTCAGCAGCTCGTGCAGCCGGGCGTCGTCGACCTGCCCGCCGGTGAGGCGGCGCAGCTGGGCGCGGACCGGGGTGACCGGCGACAGGGAGGTCATGGGGCGCTGCGGCACCAGTCCCATCTCGGTGCCGCGCAGGCCGCGCAGCCGGGACTCGGACATGCCCAGCAGGTCGTCTCCTTCCAGCTCGAGGCGACCGGCGGAGAGCTCGGTGCCCCGCGGCAGCAGGCGCATCAGCGCGCTGAGCAGGGTGCTCTTGCCCGAGCCGGACTCCCCCACCAGCCCGAAGACCTCGCCGCGGCTGACCTCGAAGGAGACGTCGCGGACGGCCGGGAGCGTGCCCCGCCCGGTCCGGTAGGTCACGTCGAGGCCCTCGACGCGCAGCACCGGCGTGGCGCCGGTGTCCACGGACCGCGGCTCCCCGCGGTCCCTCACCTCGGTCCTCACCGTCAGGCCAGGCGCCGCAGCGCGGCGGCGTCGATGCGGCCCACGGCGAGCTGCCCGGCGTCCAGGCCGGTGACGTCGCGGCGCTGGGCCACGATCATCCGGGGGTAGACCGGCGGCACGGCGACCGCGTCCTCGGCCAGGATCCGGTCGACCTTGCGGGTCAGCTCCGCGCGCTCGGACTCGTCGGTGGTCGCCCACGCCTGGCTCATCAGCGCGTCGGCCTCCTTGCTGGAGTAGCCGAAGTTCATCGTGTTGCTCGAGGCGTAGGAGGTGAACAGCGGGAAGGCGCTCGCCCCGGCGCTGACGCCGGTGACGTAGGTGGTCATCGAGAGCTGGTAGTCACCCTCCATCCAGCGGGTGATCCAGGTGCCCGCGTCGGTGGTCTCCAGGCGGCAGGTGATGCCGGCCTTCGCCCAGCCCTGGGCCAGGACCTCGGCCATCTTGACGGTGGCCTCCGAGGAGCTGCTGATGGTCAGCGTGAACTCCACGCCGTCCGCGACTCCGGCCTCGGCGAGCAGCTCCTTGGCGCGCTCCACGTCCGGGGTCGCGGAGTAGAGCTCGAGGTCGGGGTCGTGCGCCTCGAGGGCCGGGCCGGCCGGGCCCTGCGCGGGCACCGCGGTGCCGGCGTACACCAGCTCGGCCACGCCCTCGCGGTCCATGGCGTGCGCGAGCGCCTGGCGCACGCGTACGTCGTCGAACGGCGCCTTGGTCGCGTTGAAGAAGGTGAGGATCGAGATCGGGGCGTCGACGACCTCGACGGTCAGCGAGTCGTCCTTCTCGAGGGTCGCGACGTTGCTGGCCGGCACGTCGGTCATCACGTGGATCTTGCCCTCGCGCAGGTTCACCAGGCGGGTGCCGGCGTCCGGGATCGCGCGGAACTCCAGGGTGTCGGGGCCGCCCGGGGTGCCGTGGTAGCCGTCGTTGCGGCGCAGCAGCACCGTCTGGCCCTGGGTGACCTTGTCGATCGCGTAGGGGCCGGTGCCGATGGTGGTGTCGTTCTTCTTCAGCGAGTCGCGGTGGATGATCGGCAGGTTGCTCAGGTGCGAGCGCAGCACGCCGTACGGCATCGCCAGGGAGATCACGACGGTGCGCGGGCCCTTGGCCTTGGCGCCCGAGACGAAGTAGGCGAAGTAGCTGGTCCAGTCGGTGTAGGCGCTGGGGTCGGAGACGTGGTTGATCACGGCCGCGACGTCCTCGGCGGTGAGCGGCTCGCCGTTGGAGAAGGTCACGCCCTTCGCCACCTCGATGGTCCAGGTGAGGCCGTCCTCGGAGATCGTCGGCTCGCCGGCGGCGAGCAGCGGGACCGAGCGCATCTCCTCGTCGTAGGTGTAGAGCGTCTCGACGACCGGGTCGGTCACCCAGGCCAGGGAGTTGGTGGTGGCGACCAGGGGGTTGAGGTAGTCCGAGAGCGCGGGGAGGCCGAGCACCAGCGCGCCGCCGGCGACCGGCTTGCCGCCGGTCCCGGAGCCGCCCGTGCTGGAGTCGTCGCCGCACGCGGACAGCGCCACCCCTGCGGTGATGACGCCCAGGGTGCCGAGCAGGGTGCGGCGCGACATGGCGAAGGAATCGGTCTTCATGCGAGCTCCTGAAACAGAGGTGGGGTGTCGGTGAGGACGGGCGTCCGCGACGGGGTCGGGACCGCGACGGGCGCGGGGCCGGGGTGTGCCTGGGTCTGGGGCGGCCCGGGTCTGGGCCGTGGGTCGAGCCGGGAGCGGCGGTGCGGTCAGCGGCCGCCGAGGTGGCGGTCGACCTCGTCGCCGAGGAGGTTGATGCCGATCGTGACGAGCAGGATCGCCAGGCCGGGGACCACCGAGAGCCACCAGCCGCCGATCATCAGGGCGCTGGTCGCGTCCGAGAGCAGGTTGCCGAGGCTGGCCTGCGGCGGCTGCACCCCGAGGCCGAGGAAGGACAGCGCGCTCTCGGCGAACACGGCCACGCCCACCCACAAGAAGCCCTGCACCAGCACCGGGGGCAGCACGTTGGGCAGCAGCTCGCCGAGCATGATCCGCCCACGCGGGACGCCGACGACCCGCAGGGCGGCGACGTACTCCTCCTGGACCTCGACGAGGGTCGCCGCCCGGGTGACCCGGGCGAAGAACGGCAGGAACGAGAGCGCGAGCAGGATGATCACCTTGACCCCCGCGGAGAGGGTCACCGGTCCGACCTCGGTGGGGCCGGTGCCGATCATGCCGACCACGAAGAGCGCCAGCACGAAGACCGGCAGCGCCTGGAGCGCCTCCATGACCCGCATCAGCACGTCGTCGACCCAGGTGCCGCCCAGGTAGCCGGCCAGGAGGCCGAGCGGCACGGCCACGACCAGGCCGGCCAGCACGCTGCCCAGGGCGACCATCAGGGAGAGCCGGGCCCCGACCGCGGTGCGGGCGAACAGGTCGCGCCCGAGGTCGTCGGTGCCGAACCAGTGCGCGGCGCTGGGCGCCTCGAGCGGACCGCCGGTCCGCTCGTCGGGCGGCAGCGAGAACAGCGGCCCGAGCAGGGCCAGCGCGCAGAACGCCAGCACCAGGACCAGCCCGATCCAGCCGAGGGCCGAGAGGCGGGGCAGCCTCGGGCGGCGCCTGGCACGGACCGTGGGAGCGAGGGCACTCACCGGGAACCACCTCCGACGAACTGGGCACGGATGCGCGGGTTGATCGCGAAGTACAGGAGGTCGACCACCAGCGTGGTGACCAGGAACGTGCCCGCCGTCCAGACCGTGGCCGCGATCGCCACCGGGTAGTCGTGGGCCAGGAAGGAGGTCACGACGAGCTGCCCGACCCCCGGCACGTTGAAGACGTTCTCGACCAGGACCGCGCCCCCGATGAACGTCCCGAGCATCATGCCGAGCACGGTGAGGGTCGGGATGACGGCGTTGCGCAGCGCGAGCCGGGACAGGATGGTCCGCTCCGGCAGGCCGAGGGCCCGCCCGAACGCGACGTGGTCGGCGTCGAGGGCCTCGATCATCGAGGTCCGCAGGGTCCGGGCGATCACCGCCGAGGCGCCGATGCCGAGGGTGAAGGCGGGCAGCACCAGCGAGCGCAGGTTCTCCACCGGGTCCTCCGTGAACGGCACCCAGCCCGAGCTGGGCAGCACGCCCGGCACGTAGAGGCCGAAGATCAGGACGAGGACCAGGCCGAGCCAGAAGCTCGGGATCGAGAGGGCCACGACGCTGCCGACCCGGACCACCCCGTCGAGGAGTCGCCCGCGGCGGGCCGCGGCGAGCGCGCCGGCGAGCATGCCGACCGCCGTCCAGACGACGAAGGAGACCAGCCCGAGCTCGAGGGTGACCAGCATCCGGTCCCCGAGCAGCTCGGTGACCGGGGTCCCGGTCGTCAGCGAGCTGCCCAGGTCGAGGGTGAGGACGCTGCCGACGAAGGTGAGGTACTGCATCCACAGCGGCCGGTCCAGGCCGAGCTGTGCGAGCACGGCGTCGCGCTTCTCCGGCGTGGGGTTGCTGCCGAGGTACGCCGTCTCGGGGCCGCCGGGGGTGGCGTGCAGCATCAGGAAGACCATGGTCAGGACGAGCAGCAGCACGACGGCCACTCCGCCCAGGCGCCGCACCAGGTAGGACAGCATTCAGCGCGCCTCCGTCCGTGATCGATCCCGCGTTCCGCTGTTCGTAACGTGGTTTCGCTCACGCTAGGGCCGCGTCGCGGCAGCAGGAATAAAGTCCTACTTAAGGCGCCGTCGACCAGCGCCGACCGTCCCTCGACCCGCGCTTGACACCCCCTCCTCCCGGCCGCCAGACTCGCGAAACACTGTTTCAACTAGTGGAACGAGGGACCATGATCAGCGAGATCCGGGTGGCCACGGTCGGCGTCTCCGACCTCGAGCGCTCGCAGCGCTTCTACGCCGAGTGCTTCGACTACGTCGTCCTCGGCGCGGGGCGCCTGTCCGGCGACGCCCTCGGTCAGCTGTGGGGCCTGCCCGAGGGCATGAGTGCCGACACCGTGCTGCTCGGGCCCGAGGGGGCCACCAGCGGCCTGCTGCGCCTGGCCCAGTTCGACCGGCCCGGGGAGCTCTACTGGGGCGACTACTCCGCGATGCAGGACTACGGCCACTACGCGCTCAACGTCCGGGTCCCCGAGATCCAGGCCGCCGTGCAGGCGGTGCGCACGCACGGCGGCAGCGCGCGGTCCGGCCCGACCCACTGGACCGTCACCCCCGACCTGTCGGCCTGGGACTCGCTGTCCTACGACCCCGACCGGGTCCTCCTCGACGTCTTCGAGCTCGAGCCGGCCCCCGGGTCGCTGCTGGCCGACTACGACGGGCGGCCCTCGGCGCTGCAGACCGTGGCGATCCACAGCAGCGACGCGCGACGCTCCGCGCAGTTCTACGCCGCGCTCGGCATGCGGCCGCTCTACGACAAGGTCCTGCGCGAGATGGAGTCGTTCTTCGGCCTCCCCGCCGGGACCGGCCTGCACAACATCAACATGATGAACCCGCAGGCGCCCGACCTCGGACGCCTGGAGATCGCCCAGTACGTCGGGTTCCCGGGCCGCTCCCAGCGCGGCCGCGCGGTCCCGCCGGCCCTCGGCATCCTCAGCGCCGCCCTCGAGACCGACGACCTGGGCGCCGCGGAGCTGCTGCTCGGGGCGATCGGGGCCGAGGCGGCCGGCGAGCGCGTCGAGCTCGAGCTGCCGGGCCTGGGCCGGGTGGCGGCCCGCGCCTACTTCGGCCCGGACGACGAGCGGCTCGAGATCTACGAGCGCCGGTGAGCCGCCCGCGGGTCCGCGTGGCCTCGCCCTGGTCACCGGAGCCGGCTCCGGCATCGGCCGGGCGGTGCTCGACGGCGCCCGCGGCCACGTCTTCGCGCTGAGCTCCGGCGCCGGCGTGACTGCCTTCCCGGCCGGCTCGGCGTACGCCGCGTCCGAGCACCTCCTGCGCGGGCTGGTCGAGAGCGAGATGAGCGCGGGCCGCGACGTCGCGACGATCCCGCCCGGCACGGTCGTGCACACGATCGAGGCGTGCCTCGCCCTCGGCGGAGCGGCCACTTGGGACCGCGTGGACCTCGCGCAGCTGCCGGGCTGAGCGGTCCCGCCCCGCCGCACACGCGGCGGGGCGGGACCGGCCCGGGAGCCTCAGGCCGGGAGCCTCAGGCGGTCGTGAGCGGGAGCGCCGTCGCGCCGGCGGGCAGCGGCGCCGAGGGCACCGCGTGACAGGCCGCCTGCTGGCCGTGGGCCTTCTGCTCCAGGCGCGGGTACTCCACCTCGCAGATGTCCATCGCGAGCGGGCAGCGCGGGCGGTAGTGGCAGCCCGCGGGCCGATCGATCGCGCTCGGGACCTCCCCGAGCGGCACCGGCTCGGTCTTGCGCTGCCGCGGGTCCGGCTTCGGGGCGGCGGCGAAGAGCGCCCGCGTGTAGGGGTGCTGCGGCTCGGACTCCAGCTGCTGGCGGGTGCCGACCTCGACGATGCGCCCGAGGTACATCACCGCGACGTGGTCGGCGATGTAGGAGACGACCGCGAGGTCGTGGCTGATGAACATCAGCGTCAGCCCGAGCTCCTCCTTCAGGTCCTTGAGCAGGTTCATCACCTGGGCGCGGACGCTGACGTCGAGGCTCGCGGTCGGCTCGTCGGCGACCAGGAACTCCGGTCCGGTGGCCAGCGCGCGGGCGATGCCGACGCGCTGGAGCTGGCCGCCGGAGACCTCGTGGGGGTAGCGGTGCAGGAAGTCCGGGTTCAGGCCGACCAGCTCGAGCAGCTCCACCGACCGCGCCCGCCGCGACGCGGCGTCGCCGACCCCGTGCACCCGCAGCGGCTCGGAGATGATGTCGACGAGCCGGTTGCGCCGGTTCACCGACGAGTAGGGGTTCTGGAACACCATCTGCATGTGCTGGCGCTGGCGGCGCAGGTCCTCGCGGGACAGCGACGTGACGTCCTTGCCGCGGAAGGACACCGAGCCCGAGGTGGGCTCCTCCAGGCGCAGGATGCTGCGCCCCATGGTGCTCTTGCCGGACCCGCTCTCCCCGATCACGGCGAGGGTCTCGCGCGGCATGATGTCCACGGTCACGCCGTCCAGCGCGTGCACGATCTGCTGCTTGCCCCGCGCCTTGGCCAGGAGGCCGCCGCCGACCGGGAAGTGGGTCTTCAGGTCGCGGACCGAGACCAGCGCGGTCGCGGCGTCGGGGGCTGGGGTGCTCATCGGCTCGTCTCCTGGACCGTGGGGGTGGGCAGGTCGGTCACGACCCGGTGGCAGGCGGCACGGGCTCCCTGGTCGCCGACGGGATAGAGGTCCGGCGCCTGGGTGTCGCAGATGGAGCCCAGCTTGGCGTCGCACCGGTCGGCGAAGCGGCAGCCGCGGATCTGGGCGTCCAGCCCGGGGACGGCGCCGCGCATCGCGTAGAGCCGCTCCCCGTCGTGCGGGAAGCCGGGGATCGCGCGGAGCAGCTGGGCGGTGTAGGGGTGCTGCGGGCGCTCGAAGAGGTCGAAGACGTCCGCGACCTCGACGATGCGTCCGGCGTACATCACCACGACCTTGTCGCACATCTCCGCGACCACGGAGAGGTCGTGGGTGACCAGCACCATCGCCAGCCCGCGCTCGGCGCGCAGGGTGCGGAGCAGGTCGAGGACCTGGGCCTCGATGGTCACGTCGAGGCTGGTCGTGGGCTCGTCGGCCAGCAGCACCTTGAGGTCCTTGCTGGCGCACGCGACCGCGATCATGATCCGCTGGAGCTGGCCCTGGCTGAACTGGAACGGGTAGGAGTCCAGCTTGCCGTTGCCGTCGATCCCGACGCCGCGCAGCAGCCGGATGATCTCCGCGTCGTACTCCTTGCGGCGCAGGTCGGGGCGGTGCAGGGCGAGCACCCGGCGGAACTGGCTGCCGATCGTCCAGGCCGGGTTGAAGGAGTTGATGGGGTCCTGGAAGATCATCGACATCTCGCCGCCGCGGACCCGCCGCGCCTCGTCCGCGGAGAGGCCGCGCAGGTCGCGCCCGTCGAGCACGATCTCGTCCGCGACGACCTCGGCCGGCGGCCGGAGCATGCCGAGGATCGACTTCAGGGCGGTGCTCTTGCCCGAGCCGCTCTCCCCCACGAGCCCGACGATCTCGCCGGGCCGCACCGACAGGGAGAACTCCTGCACGGCCGGGACCGGGGTCCCGCGGAACTGGTAGCTGGTCTGCAGCCCGGTGACCCGCAGGACCTCCGGGACCGCGGGTGCGGCGTCGGCCGTGGCGCCGTCCGTCGTCGTGGTGCTCATCGCTGCTCTCCCTCCACACGCTCGGGGGTGGCGGCCGCAACGGCGCCACGTCGGGCCCGCCGCGAACCGCCGGACCTCTTCTTCATCGCGGTCTTGGCCCGCGGGTCGAGCTCGTCGCGCAGCTGGTCGCCGAGCAGGTTGAAGACCAGCACGAAGAGCGCGATCGCGATCGACGGGAACACCACCAGCCACCAGGCGCCGAGGGTGACGTACTGGCGGGCGTCGGCGAGCAGGGTGCCCCAGCTGGCGCCGGGCGGCTGCACGCCGAGGCCGAGGAACGACACCGCCGCCTCGACGGTGATCGCCATGGCGAGGCCGAACGCCGCCTGGACGACCAGCGGGGCCGCGATGTTGGGCAGCAGGTTGCGCAGCAGGATGTCGCGGCTGCGGCCGCCGAAGGAGCGCACCGCCATGACGTAGTCCTCGCGCATCTCCGCCAGGACGCTGGCGCGGGCGATGCGGGCGAAGACGGGGACCAGGACGATGCCGATCGCGACGGCCACCAGCACCTCGGGCCCGATCGGGATCGGCCCGAGGGAGAGGTCGCGCTGGCCGATGATGCCGGTGATCACCGGCACCAGCACCAGCAGCGGGAACGCCAAGATGACGTCCATCAGCCGCATGATCACCGAGTCGCGCCACTTGCCCGAGCGCATGCCGGCGAGCATGCCCAGCGCGGTCCCGACGACCAGCGCGAAGACGACGGCGACGAAGCCGACCAGGATCGAGACCCTCGAGCCGTGCAGGAACCGGGAGAAGACGTCGCGGCCGACCGAGTCGGTGCCCATCCAGTACGTCGAGCTGGGCGCCGCCATCGGGTCGTCGCCGAGCGCCGCGGGGTCGTGGGGCGAGAAGAACGGGCCGACCAGGGCCAGCAGCAGGAAGAAGACGACGCCGATCAGGCTGATCAGGCTGAGCTTGTTCGAGGCCAGCCGGCGCAGCAGGCCGACCTCGTCGGCCCGGTGGACCGAGGCGGGTGCCGGCGTCGTCGCCGCACCCGGGTCCCTCGGCTCGACGGCGGGCGGTGTGGGGATGCTGGTGCTCACCGCGCTCACTCCTTCCCGCTCGCGTAGCCGACCCGGATGCGCGGGTTGATGACCCCGTAGAGCAGGTCGACCACGATGTTGATGAAGACGAAGACCGCGGCGATGAACATCATCACGCCGATGGTCACGGGGTAGTCGCGGATCGTGAAGGACTCCACGAGCAGGCGCCCCAGGCCCGGGATGCCGAAGACCGTCTCGACCACCACGGAGCCACCGAGCAGGAACCCGGTCTGCACGCCGAGGACCGTGACGACGGGCAGCAGCGCGTTGCGCAGGGTGTCCTTCCAGATGATCACCCGCTCGCGCACGCCCATCGCCCGGGCCGCGGACACGTAGTCCTGGCCGAGGACCTCGAGCATGCTGGAGCGGGTGAGCCGGGCGACCAGGCCGATCTGCGGCGCCGCCAGGGCGATCGCCGGGAGCAGCGTGGTCTTGAGGCTGAGCAGCAGGTCGTCACCCAGGGCGACGTAGCCCTGGTAGGGCATGATCCCGGGGAACCACCAGCCGAAGGCCAGCACCAGGAACAGCGCGACCACGAAGTTGGGCACCGAGATGCCGGCCAGCGAGCCGACCCGGATGATCTGGTCGGTGAGCCGGTTCGCGCGCAGCGCGGAGAGCACGCCGAGCGGGACGCCGATCAGGACGATGAGCAGGAGCGCCATCACGGCGAGCTGGAGCGTCGCGGGCAGCCGGTCGGCGATCGCCTCGGTCACCGGCGCCTTGTCGGAGTACGACGTACCGAGGTCGCCGCGGACCATGTCGGTCATCCAGGCCCAGTACTGGGTCCAGATCGGGTCGTCGAGACGCATCTCGGCGCGGGCCTTGGCCAGCGCCTCCGCCGGCGCCTCCATCCCGACCGAGAGCAGCGCCGGGTCGCCCGGCGAGAGCCGCAGCAGCGCGAAGGACACCATCGAGATCAAGATCAGCACGGGCACCGCCGAGGCGAGCCGCGAGAGCGTCATCCTCAGCACGCCGCGTCCTCCCGCCCGACGGGGCGCGGATCGCGCCCGGCCCCCGACGGGGTCGAGCACCGGGGTGCCGGGACCCCCGCTCGACCCACTGGGTCCACGTGGCCCACTCGCCTCTGCGTCCGCCTCACGGCTCCACTCCTCTCGCCGCCCGGTGCGCCCTTGCGGGCGGCTCCGGTGGCACTCCTCGACACTTCGTTCACACCGCGGACCGGGCCCGTGGGCACCGACCACGCCTCTTGGGCAGGTCTCGGCACCACGGTCAGCGCGCTCGCTCCAGGACCAGGTGCGGCACCCCGTGCGGCGGGGTCAGGACGCAGGCCCGGGGGCCCACGAACGCGACGGGGTCCAGCGCCTGCACGGGGCCGGCGGCGTCACCGGCCGCGGCCACCACGGGGTCGAGGTCGGCGACGAGCACGACCGCGCCGAGCAGCCCGCGTCGCGGCGCGACGCTCTGCCCGCGCAGCGATCCCCCGACGTCGGCGGGCAGGCCGTAGTCGATGAGCCCGAGGTAGGGCTCGCGGGTGCTGGTCCCGACGTTGCGCGAGCGCAGCTGCAGCGGCTCCTCGATGCCGACCAGGGCCGAGAAGCTCGGGTCGTCGATGGCGTACTCGAACACCACGTCCCAGCCGAGGACCTCGCGGTAGAAGTCGACCACGGGCTGGGCGTCGCTGACCGGCGCCGAGATGCTCTGCACCTCGCTGGTACGGCGGTCCCCCACCTGGGCGAAGTCGGCGAAGAAGTCCGCCGGGCCGCCGAGGAACGCGGTCACGACGTTGTCCGGGGCCCACAGGTGCGCCTCGCGGAAGGTGCCGGCGGCCAGCTCGTACTCCGCCTCGGCCTCCACCACCTCGTGGCCGAGGGCCCGGGCATGCGCGATCGCGGCCTCGTAGTCGGGGGCGTAGAAGTCGATGACCTTCAACGCGTCGCGGTCCACCCGCGTCGCGTAGCTGCGCACGGTCTGGGCCGAGGTGGGGGTGAAGGCGACGACCACCACCCCGGACTCGACACCCGGGGTCTGGAGCACGACGAGCTCGGCGCCGCTCAGCGGGGCGCCGAACAGGGCGCTCGCGGCGGCGCCGTCGAGGCGGGTCGCGCCGGCGAGCGCCATGCCGAACACCTCACCGAAGAGGCGTACGTGCGCCTGCGGCGTCGCGGTCGAGATGAGTCCGCCGTACAGCACGGGTCGGTGCGAGCCCATCGGTTCCCTCGTTCCTGTGCAGCGCCGCAGACGCGGACATCCGGCTGGTGGCGCGGACCGCTGCGACCGAGGCCGGCGACGCCGCGCTAGACAGGAGTTTCACCTAGAGGAACGGTGTTCCACAAGGGGTAACGGGAACGTTCGTGTTAATTCTGCCCCCGAGGGGCGTTCGACCCGGTCGCTGATCAGTCCCCGGTCCAGCCGAACTGGCGCGACATCATCCGCGAGGCGTGCAGCAGCGCGTCGCGGCAGCCCTCGAACTCGCTCGCCAGGCGTTCCGCCGGGCCGCACACGCTGATCACGGCGATCGGGTAGCCGTCATGGCTGCGCACCGGGGCCGCGACCGACGCGGCACCGCTCTTGCGCTCGCCCGAGGATCGGGCCCAGCCCTGGGCGCGGATCTCGGCCAGCGTCCTGCGCAGCGTGTCGGCGTCGATGATCGTGCTGGCGGTCAGCGCGTCGAGCGGGACGTCGTTGAGGTAGGTCTCGCCCTGCTCCTCGGGCAGGTAGGCCAGGAACGTACGTCCCGAGGCGCCCGCGTGCAGCGGGTACGGCTCGCCGAGGGAGACCGACATGATCACCTCGCGGTCCGGGGTCACCTGGTCGACGTAGATCCGCTCGCGCCCGCCGAGAAGCACCGAGAGGGTGGCGGTCTCGTTGGTGCGGGCGGAGAGCTGCTCGAGGGTCGGGCGGCCCATCCGGCGCACGTCGATGCGATCGAGGTAGGCCAGCCCGAGCCGCAGCGCGCCCACGCCGAGGGAGTAGCGGCGGGTGCGCTCGTCGAGGTCGACCAGGCCGCGGCCGCGCAGCGAGGCCAGGACCCGGTGGATCGCCGCCTTCGACATGCCGAGCTGCTCGCTGAGCTCGGTGATCCCGAAGTCCGGGCCGCGGGTGTTCGCGAGGTGCAGGAGGATGTCGGCGGCGCGCTCGACCGTGGCGATGGTGGCGCTGCCGCTGCCTTGACTCTCGGTGCCAGTGACCGACTTGGCCGTGGGGGGCATACCTGAACTCCTCGCAGATGTCTGGACATCGTGTCGTCGTCATGGCGGGTCGGCGGCGCCCGCCCGGCCCGGGCGGGCCTCGCAGCGGACAACGGCCCGCCGGATCCACCTGTTCCACACAGGGCAATCTCGTTTCTCCCATGTTCTCCCCCCGGTCGCAAGCAAAACCGTGCTCCCTGGCCGGACACGGCCCGCGGGACTGGACAGGCCGACCAGAATCACCCCGAACGTCGCGCAACGCTGGACGGGGACGCCCCAGATGTGGAACGCTGTTTCGCATCCTGAAAACCGGAAGGGCTTCCCATGTCACTCGCTCCGGGCGGTGCGCCGCTCAACATCGCCAACGGCGTCCGTGAGTTCGTCCGCGCGACGCCCGACCGCCTCGCCGTCATCGACGGTGACCGGACCCTGACCTACGCCCAGCTCGGCGAGCGGGCCGCCCGCGTCGCCAACGTGCTCCTCGGCCTCGGCCTCGAGGACGGCGCCCACGTGGCCGTCGGGCTCGGCAACCGCCTTGAGCACCCCGAGATCGCCTGCGGCATCGCGATGGCGGGGATGACGATGGTCCCGGTCAACCCGCGCTACACCGCCGCGGAGGCCGCGTTCATCCTCGAGCACTCCGAGGCGCGCGCCGTGATCGCCGCCGAGGAGCTCATCGACGTCGTCGGCCCGGCCGTCCGCTCCGGGGGGCTGCCGCTGATCGTGGTCGGGGACAGCGAGGAGTTCGCGACGTACGACGCGGAGCTCGCCGCCGCCTCCCCCGTCGACCCGCGCCGCCCGGTCGCGGAGACCGACCCCTTCTGCATCGCCTACACCTCGGGCACCACCGGTCAGCCCAAGGGCGTGATGATCAGCCACCGCTCGCGGTCGCTGACCTTCTACCAGGCCGCCGCCGAGTGGGGCCTGGGCAACGGCCGCACCTCGCTCGCGGTCGCGCCGATGTACCACGGCGCCGGGTTCGCCTTCGGCTACGCGCCGGTCTTCACCGGCGGCACCGTCGTGATGCTGAACAAGTGGTCCCCCACCACGATGCTCGAGCTGGTCGCCCGGCACGCCGTGCAGTCGGTGTTCCTGGTGCCCGCGCACGCCCAGATGCTGCGCGGCCTCGGTGACGAGGCGATCGCCGCCGCCGACCTGTCCAGCCTGGACACCTTGTACTTCAACGCCTCCGCCCTGCCCTGGGAGCTCAAGCAGTGGGTCATGGGCGCCTTCCCCGGTGTCGACGTCCACGAGCTCTACGGCTCGACCGAGAGCGGCATCATCACCAACCTGCGCCCCGACGAGGCGACCAGCCGGCCCGGGTCGGTCGGCCAGCCGTGGTTCATGACCGAGGTGCGCGTCATCGACGACGCCGGCGTCGAGGTCGGCCCCGGCGGCAGCGGCGAGCTGTTCAGCCGCTCGCCGTACCTGATGAACGGCTACTTCAAGAACCCCGAGGCCACCGCCCGCTGCACCACCGAGGACGGCTTCGTCACCTGCGGCGACCTGGTCTCCCTCGACAAGGACGGCTTCATCCACATCGTCGGGCGCAAGAGCGACATGATCGTCTCCGGCGGGATCAACGTCTATCCCCGCGAGGTCGAGGACGTCCTGGCCGAGCACCCGGCCGTGTCCGAGGCCGCCGTCCTCGGCGTGGCCTCGGAGAAGTGGGGCGAGGAGGTCGCGGCGGTGCTCGTCCTGGCCCCCGGCGCCACCCTCGACACCGACGACCTGGAGTCCTTCTGCCGCGCGCGTCTCGCCGGCTTCAAGATCCCCCGTCGCTGGTCGACCACCGACGTCCTGCCCCGCAACGCCGCGGGCAAGGTCGTCAAGCGCGACATCCGCCTCTGAGCCTGCCGCTCCGCGGCGCTCCCCATCCCGTCTTGCCCTCGAACGGAGACCCATGGACCTCGCTGCGACGATCGAACCCGCAGTCGGTTTCGACCTGCACAGCTTCGCGATCCTCCTGCACATCCTGCTGGTGACCTACTGGCTGGGCAGCGACCTCGGAGTGTTCTACTCCAGCAAGTTCGTGGTCGACCCGAGCATCACCCCGGCCGCCCGCGCCACGGCCATGAAGATCATGCACATGGTCGACCTGGCCCCGCGGATCTGCCTGATCCTGATGCTCCCCAGCGGCGTGACCCTGATGGCGGCCGGCGACATCGGCCGCGACATCTTCTACGGCTGGCCGCTGGTGCTCGCCTGGGTCGGCTCGCTGGCCTGGCTGGCGATCATGCTCATCGCCTTCTTCAAGTCCCCCGCGAAGCACGCCGACCTGGCCTACCGCGCCGACTGGGTGGTCCGGATCGCGATCACCGTCGGCCTGCTGGCCGCCGCGTTCTACGCGCTGATCGTCGACTCGCCGTTCGGCGTCGACACCAACCCGAAGTGGCTGGCCGGCAAGATCATCGCCTACGCCCTCTGCATCTTCTGCGGCATCATGATCCGGGTCTCGCTGCGGCCCTTCGGGCCCGCCTTCGGCGCCCTGATGACCACCGGCTCCACCCCCGAGGTCGAGGCCGGCATCGGCGGCGCGATGAAGCGTGCCGTGCCGTGGGTCTACTCCATCTGGGTGCTGGTCCTGATCGCCTCGTTCCTGGGCGTCTTCAAGCCGGGCACGCTCGCCGGCTGAGCTCCGTCGTACGACCACGAGCCCGGTCCACCTCGCGGTGGGCCGGGCCCTTGTCGTCGTACGACGCGGGCGAGAGCCGTCGCTCTCCTTCACCCCACGACGGCGCCGGGTCGCCTCCCGTCGGGCCATGCACGATCCTCGACCTTCACGACCTCCGTCTGGACCCCGATAAGCTCCCCCACCGCGGTGGGCGGCATCGCCGTCCCGGAGAGGTCGTCGCCAGCGGGAGTCGTCGCCCACATGGTCAAGACCCTTCGCGAGCTCCCTGAGCGGACGGCGCGGCACGTTCAACGTGGTGCATGCGGCGTCGACGCACGGCACCGACCGCTTCGACGAGCACCTTGTGATCGTCCCGGACAGCGGCACCGGCGACCTCGCGAGCATCGCCGGGACGGGCCGCGTCGTGGTCGAGGAGGACGGGACCCACCGGCTCCTGCTCGACTACACCCTCGACGGCTGAGCCGCCCGACCGAACGGTTGTCCACAGGCCCCCTGACCTGCGGGAACGACGGCCCGAGACTGTCGGTGGTCGATGGTTGAGTAGGTCCATGGAAGCACCTCGCCCGCCCCGATCCGGCCACCCGGTGGCCGCAGCGGTGGCCTGCGTGCACGAGGCCCTGGACGCGGTCGCGGAGGCGCCGGTGTGGTCGCTGAGCGAGGCGGAGGCCGGGGCGACCCTGCTGGACCTGGGGGCCGAGATCGCGCGGCTGCAGGAGCTGCGGTTGCGGGTCGCGGCCCACGCGCATTCGGTCGAGGTCGGTGACGCGGTCGGTGCGACCAGCACTGCGAACTGGTGGGCCCATGAGTCCCGCTTGACCCGCCCGGAGGCCCACCGGCTGATGCGGGTTGCCCGGGCGCTCGACAGCGGCCACCACGACGGTGTCCGGGGCGCGTTGGCGGCTGGGCAGATCCACCTGGACCAGGCCCAGGTGATCATCGACGCCGTCGACGACCTGCCCGCCGACCTGGTCGACGAGGAGATCCGGGCCAAGGCGGAGGAGTTCCTCCTCGAGCAGGCGAGCGAGCACGACGCGATCACCCTGCGTCGTCTGGCCAAGCGGCTGGTCGAGGTGGCCGCTCCCGAGCAGGCCGACGCCGCCGAGGCCGCCCGGTTGGAGCGCGAGGAGGCCGCGGCGCGTGCCGCGGCCCGGCTCACGATGTCCGACGACGGCCACGGCAAGACCCACGGCCGGTTCACCATCCCCACCCACCACGCCGCGATGCTGCGTGCCGCGCTCCTCGCGATCGCCGCGCCGAAGCACCAGCAGGCGGTGAACGGCGCCGGTGCTGTGGGGGCTGAGCGGAGGCCGGGGCCGGAGCGGATGGGTCAGGCGTTCTGCGAGTTCCTCGAGCGCTACCCCACCGACCGGTTGCCCGACGCCGGGGGCGTGGCCGCGACCATCGTCATCACCATGCCGTTGGAGTCCCTGCTCGGTGGGCTGCGCGCGGCGCACCTGCACACCGGGGAGACGATCTCGGCCACCGAGGCGCGCCGCCTGGCCTGTGAGGCCGGGATCGTGCCGGCCGTCCTCGACGGCCAGGGCCGCCCCCTCGACGTCGGGCGCAAGCGGCGGCTGCACACCAAGACCCACCGCGTCGCCCTCGCGCTGCGCGACGGGGGCTGCACCGCCGAAGGATGCGACTGGCCACCGGGCCTGTGCCACGCCCACCACGACGTCCCGTGGTCACGCGGCGGAGGCACCAGCGTGGCCAGCGGCCGGCTCCTCTGCCCCCGCCACCACGCCCGCGCCCACGACCCGGCCTACGAGACCACGACTCTCCCGGGCGGGAAGCTCACCTTCCACCGACGCTGTTAGACCGACCGGCCGAGCCCGACACGTCATCTGTGGTCGTCCGCCGGGCTGTAGCCCTACTCCCCGCGGCCCGAGCTACGCGTGCACGCGGTCCGGCATGTCCCTACCGCGCCTACTAGACGATTCCCGTAGGACCGGCGTCCGGCCAGACTCGGTCCAGGTGATCGGCGGGCAGCTCTCTATGCGGCTGCCCACCGGCTGTTCTGGTGTGGCTCGCTATCGGTCTGCGGCCCGCCGGTCACCGTGACGAGGCGTGGCTCAAGAAGGGACTGCCCTGCTCGTAGTAGCAATGCCCACCTCGCCGTCCACATCGGATCGAAGAGGCGGGAGCAGCACATGAGTCAGAAGGTCGAGCAGGTCATCATCGGGGTGGATCCCCACAAGTTGTCGGTCACGATCGAGGTCGTCGGTCAGCGCGAGCAGATGCTCGGATCAGGTCGGTTCACCACGGACCGAGCCGGCTACGCCGCGATGCGGTCCTACGCCAGGAAGTGGCCGGACCGGGTCTGGGCGGTCGAAGGCAGCAACGGCGCCGGGCGACCGCTCGCGCAACGACTCCTCGAAGACGGCGAGTACGTGGTCGACGTGCCCGCGAAACTCGCCGCCCGAGTGCGACTGTTCGACACCGGGCACAACCGCAAGACCGACGCCCACGACGCGCACGCGGTCGCGGCCGTCGCAGTGCGCACCACGACCCTGCGGGTGCTGCAGCACGACGGTGAACTCGAGGCACTGCGAATGCTCACCGACCGCCGTGAAGCACTCACCCGGCGCCGGGTCCAGACCGTCGACCGGCTCCAGGCACTGCTTGCTGAACTCCTGCCAGGGCAGGCGAAACGCGACCTCACCACGGGTCAGGCCAAAACGATGCTGGCCAGCGTGAGGCCGCGCGACATCGCCGGGAAGACCCGCCGACGCATCGCCTCCGAGGAGCTTGCCGAGCTCGTCTCGGTCGAGGCCAAGATCAAGAAGGCCACCGCCGAACTGAAGTCGATCGTCTTGGCCCGAGGCTCCCGGCTGATGGACCTTCATGGTGTTGGCCCCGTCGTGGCAGCCCGTGTCCTGGCCGACGTCGGTGACGTGACCCGCTTCGCCGACCGCAACCGCTTCGCGTCCTGGACGGGCACCGCACCCCTCGACGCCTCCTCTGGTGAGCAGAACCGACACCGTCTCTCACGTGCCGGGAACCGGCGGATGAACCACATGATCCACATCGCCGCGATCAGCCAGATCCGGCTCGACACCGACGGCCGCGCCTACTACCGACGCAAGCGAGCCGAGGGCAAGAAGCCCCTCGAGGCGATCCGCTGCCTCAAGCGCAGGATCTCAGATGCGATCTACCGCCAACTCCTCGAGGACGCTCAACGCGCCGCCGTCGAGGACGTTGGCACGGGTCCGGGAGGGCACTGCAGGGCGTCTCAAAAATCCAGCGCGGTCGACCTTCCCCTGCTCATCGACACTTCGGATCAGCCACTTCCCGGACCCGCGGACAAGACGCTACGCCGGACCGGTTGACAACAGAAGGGGGCCGATATGACGCGACTCCGGCGACCGGGTCCGGAGCCAGGTTCGCGTGTCACGGCGTGTGCGGCTCCAGGGCTGCGCGCGGCATCGATAGGGGAGTCGTGGAGCGACGACTCTGTCTCAGCTGAGGTCCGTGAGGTCCAGGACGAACCGATAGCGGACGTCGTTGCGGGCGAGCCGGTCCAGCGCGATCGCGACCGCGCTCGACGGCAGCACTTCGACGTCGGCAGTGATGCCGTGCCGGCCGCAGAAGTCGAGGAGGTCCTGGGTGGCTGGTCGGCCTCCGCTGCCGGCGGACGACAGGCTCTTGCGACCGATCAGGAGCGCCGTGGTTTCGATGGTCACCGTGCCGAGGTGCCCGAGGGAGCACAGAGTGCCGTCGAGGGCGACGGCTGCAACGTAAGGCGTCAGATCGTGGGCGGCCGAGACGGTGTCGATGACCAGGTCCTGGGAGTCGGCGACCGCGGCCATCGCGGACTCGTCGGTTGAGATGACGACGTGGTGAGCGCCCAGTTCGCGCGCGTCCTCCGACTTGCTCGGCGAGGTGGTGAAGACGGTGACCTGGGCGCCGAGCGCGTGCGCGAGCTTGACCGCGAGGTGGCCCAGCCCGCCCAGACCGACCACGCCGACCCGGGTTCCCGGGCCGACCTGCCAGCGGCGCAGCGGCTCCCAGACCGTGATGCCGGCACACATCAGCGGCGCGACGGCGGCGGGGTCCAGGCCGGGCGGGCGGTGGTAGACGAACCGGTCGCGCACGACGTACTCCGCGGCGTACGCGCCTTGGGTCACCGAGCCGTCGAGCCGGTCGCGTCCGCCGTAGGTGAGGGTGGGGAACTCCCGGCAGAA
The DNA here is from genome assembly GCF_013155365.1 of Nocardioides sp. zg-DK7169. Taxonomy (GTDB): domain Bacteria; phylum Actinomycetota; class Actinomycetes; order Propionibacteriales; family Nocardioidaceae; genus Nocardioides. Next base: position 59,435 of record NZ_JABJRA010000007.1, on the reverse strand, counting down.
GTTCTCCTGGCCGGCGCGGCACATCGGGCAGGAGCCACAGGAGTCCACGATGTTGCCGACGGCGACCGGGTCGCCGACGGCGAACGCCGTCACCGCGGCACCGACAGCGGTGACCTCCCCGACGAACTCATGACCGGGCACGACCGGGAAGGCGCTCGACTCCGAGGCCCCGAGCGCGTGCAAGTCGCTGTGGCAGACCCCGCAGTGCGTCACCCGCACCGCCACGTCGTCGGATCGCAGGTCGCGTCGCTCGATCGTCACCTGCTCGAGGCTCGAGCCAGGGGTTGCCGCCTGGTACGCGGTGGTGCTTCGCATCGGGAACTCCTAAAACCAACTGGTTAGTTTGTCCGGCAACTCTAGGCAGACGGAGTTCCAATTTCCAAACAGACCGGTTGGTACTCTTGGCTCGTGAGCACGCCGCGATCCTCGGGTACCTCCCTGACGAGCAAGGGTGAGGCCACCCGACAACGGATCCTCGAGGCGGCGACCGACGAGTTCGCCCGGCACGGGATCGCCGGGGCGCGGGTCGACCGGATCGCCGCCGCCGCTGCCACGAACAAGGCCCAGCTCTACTCGTACTTCGGAAGCAAGGACCGGCTCTTCGACACCGTCTTCGCGGCCTCGCTGGAGCGCATCATGGAGGTCGTACCGATCTCCGCCGACGACCTCGCCGATTGGGCGGTGCGGTTGTACGACGAGTATCTCGACCGCCCCGACCTGATCCGGCTCGCGACCTGGGCCCGGCTCGAACGACAACCGACGGGGCACCTCCTGGGCGACGACCGCATCGACGAGCCCAAACTCACGGCGATCGCGTCGGCACAGCGGTCGGGCGCCATTAGCGACGTCGCTGGCCGGGCCGACCCGTTCGACGTGATGGCAATGGTGATCGCGATGTCGATGGCGTGGTCGCCCGTGAGCAACGTCTACGCCGCGACCGCGGACGAGCCGGCCGCGGTCCACCAACAGCGCCGCGATCTACTCCGCGAGACGGTACGGCGCGCCTTCGCACCACCGGGCCATTAGCTGCCGGCCGTTCCGGTACGTCGGCGAGCCGGTTGGTGCTGGCATAGGCGGCGGGGTGCCCCGCGTTGCACCGTCACCTCGACGCAGGTCAGACCCCGCCTCTCGGCGGGGGCTAGGAGACCAAGCCCCTCACAACCTCCCCGCGGTACGCACCAGACCGGCGACGCCCGGGGAGGTGCTGTGCGGGGGCCAGGCGATGACGGTGGTGACCTGCGGCGCGTCGGTGAGGGGTAGGACGGCGAGGCCGTCGTGCAGACCGGCGGCTGCGGACTCGGGCAGCATGATCGCGGTGCGGCCCAGGCGGACCAGCTGGAGGACCTGGGTCAGGTCGCGGAGCTCGGGGCCCGGGCCGGCGGGGTAGGTGCCGTCGAGGTGCGGCCACCGCGGCAGCGGCAGGTCCGGGATCGAGGCGGCCTCGGCAACGGTCAGGGAGGTCCGGTTGCTGAGCGGATGGGCGGCGGGCAGGATCAGCACCTGCTCGTCGACGAGCAGGGTGTCCATGTCGAACCCGCTCGTGTCGTCGAAGGGCAGGTGCAGGAGCGCGACGTCGGCGCGGCCGTCGCGCAGCATCACGGCCTGGTGCCCGGGCGGGCTCAGCACGACGTCCACGTCGACGGCGTCCGGCTCGGCGGCGTACGCGTCGAGCAACTTGGCCATCAGCTCGCTCGACGCACCCGCCTTGGCGGTGAGCACGACGGGGGCTCGGGCGCCGGCCGCAGCGGTACGACGGGTACGGCGCTCGGCCGCCTCGACCGCGGCGAGCGCGGCCCGCCCCTCGCGCAGCAGCGTCTCCCCCGCGCCCGTGAGCGTCACCCCCCGCGACGTACGCACGAACAGGTCGGCGCCGAGGCGCCGCTCCAGCCCGGCGATCGCGCGCGACAGCGGCGGCTGGGCCATCCCGAGGCGCTCGGCGGCGCGGCCGACGTGCGACTCCTCGGCGACGGCGAGGAAGTAACGCAGCTCGCGGGTCTCCACGACCTCGACGTTACCCCGCTCACCTGCAGCGATACCCGCGCGGTATCGGACCCGACCCGATCGGTCTTGGACCCGCCCGGCACGCGGCGCACAGGATCGAGGCATGACCGAGAACAACACCGAGAACAGCACCCAGACCACCCAGCACCACCAGACCGACCAGAAGACCGCGCTCGTCACCGGCGCCAACAAGGGCATCGGCTACGAGATCGCCGCCGGCCTCGCCCGCCTCGGGTTCCGCGTCGGCCTTGGCGCCCGCGACACCGGCCGGCGCGAGGAGGCCGTGGCCAAGCTCCGCGCCGAGGGCCTCGACGTGTTCGGCGTACCGCTCGACGTCACCGACGACGCCAGCGTCGCCGCCGCGGCGGCCCAGCTCGAGGCCCAGGGCGGCCTCGACGTGCTCGTCAACAACGCCGGCGTCACCGGCGGGGTGCCGCAGGAGCCGACCCGGGTGAGCCCCGAGCTGGTCCTCGCGGTCGTCGACACCAACGTCGTCGGCGTGATCCGGGTGACCAACGCGATGCTGCCGATGCTGCGTCGCGCGACCTCACCGCGCATCGTCAACGTCTCCAGCACGGTCGGCTCGCTCACCCTGCAGACCGCCCAGGCCGATGCCGTCGGCCCGATCTCGGCGGCGTACTCGCCATCCAAGTCCTTCCTCAACGCCGTCACGATCCAGTACGCCAAGGAGCTCGCCGACACCGGGATCCTCATCAACGCCGGCTGCCCCGGCTACGTCGCCACCGACCTCAACGGCTTCCAGGGCCACCGCACGCCCGAGCAGGGCGCCGCGATCTTCCTCCAGCTCGCGACGCTGCCCGACGGCGGACCGACCGGCACCTTCCGCGACGACGAGGGCATCCAGCCCTGGTGAGGTGCGAGAGGTGACGTGAGGCTCAGGCCTGGTACCACCACGGCTGCAGCTTCGGCTCCTCGCGGGTCAGCAGCACCCGCTGGCGCAGGAACCGACGCACCGAGGCCGGGCCCATGCGGCTCGGGCCGAGACCGGAGAGCTTGAACGCCTGCTTCTCCCCCTCCGGGACCAGTCCGGTCAGGCACACGTCGTTGATGCTGACGCCGCCCGCCTCGAGGCGGGCGGCGACGGCCTGGGCGACCTCGCGGCTGCCGAAGACGGCACCGGAGAGCCCGTAGCGGGTGTCGTTGGCGAGCGCGACGGCCTGGTCGAGGTCGTCGACCGCCATCACCGGGATCACCGGCCCGAAGGTCTCCTCGGTCATCACCGTCATCGTGTGGTCGACGCCGGACAGCACGGTGGGGCGCAGGTAGGGCCGCCCGCCGTGCTCCTCGACCTCACCGCCGTGGCGCACCACGGCGCCGCGCTCCACGGCGTCCCGGATGTGCTCGGCGACGACCGCCGCCTGGCGGGAGTCGATGAACGGGCCCATCTCGCCGTCGGCCGGGGCCGGTACGGCGAGGCGCACGGCGGCCGCCTTGCGCACGATCAGCTCGACGAGCTCCTCGGCGACCGACCGCTCGGCGTACACCCGCTCCAGGGACATGCACGACTGCCCGGTGTTGGCGGTGGAGCCCCACAGGATCGCCGAGCTGGCGACGTCGAGGTCGGCGTCGGCCGCGACGATCACGGCGTCCTTGCCGCCCAGCTCGAGGAACGACGGCACGAACGCCTCGGCGGCCGCGACCGCCACGGCCTGGCCGGTGCGCACGCTGCCGGTGAAGCAGACGGCGTCCACGCGCGAGACCAGCTCACGACCGGCCTCCGGTCCGCCCTCGACGACGACCAGCACCTCCGCCAGCGCCGGGACCGCGGCGATGCTCGCCCGCAGCGCGGGCACGAAGCCGGGGGTCACCTCGCTCGGCTTCACGACCACCGGACAGCCCGCCAGCAGCGCCGGGACCGCGTCGATGAGGGCCAGCTGGAGCGGGAAGTTCCACGGCGAGATCACCCCGACCACACCGAGCTGCACCGGCGCGTCGGTGATCAGCACGCTGCCGTCGCTGCTGGGCCGGCCGGCCGGCGCACCGAGCAGGTCCCGGGCCCAACCCGACTGGCGCTCGATGGACGCCAGCACGGAGTCGATCTCCATGTCCGAGAGCGCGATCCGGCCGGTGTCGGCCACCAGGCCGGCCAGCAGCTCGGGCCGGCGGGCCCGCAGCTCCTCGGCCCACTGCGCGAGGACCTCGATCCTCCCCTCGACGCCGCGCGCCACCCAGTCGGCGACCCGGGCGCGTACGTCGCTCACCGCGGTGACGATCTCGTGCTCCACTCTCGTGCTCCTCTGCTGTACGGGGACGGGCGCCCGGACGGGCCCCGTCGGCGGGGTCAGGACCGGGGTCCCGGGGGCTGCGGCTCCGGCTCGGGCAGCTGGGTGAGGTCGACGCGGCTGAGCACGGCGGCGCCGGGCATCGTCAGGACGCTCGCGACGGCCTGCGCCACGACGAGCGCCGGCAGCCGGCGTACCGATCCGCCGGTCGACAGGTCGCTCTCGACCGCCGCCGCGACCACCACGTCGGTGACCTTGACCAGGTCGGGGGCGACCTCCAGTCGTAGCGCGTCGGAGAGGCCCAGCAGGCCGAACTTCGACGCGGTGTAGGCGGCCCCGGGCTCGTAGCCGCGCAGCCCGGCGCCGGAGTTGACGTTGAGCACCTGTCCGCGACAGCCGTCGACCGGCGCCTGGCGCCGCATCTGGGCGACGGCGGCCTGCAGGGCGTGCAGCGCGCCGGTGAGGTTGACCTCGAGGGTGGTCGCCCAGTCATCGGCGCCGACCCCGGACGCGGTGCCGCGCCGGAACACCCCGGCGTTGTTGACCAGGGCGTCGAGCCTCCCGGAGCAGGCGACCACGTCGGCGACCACCCGGAGGCAGGCCTCGGCGTCGCGCACGTCGAGGACGTGCGCGTGGGCCTGACCACCGGCCCCGCGGACCTCGGCGACGACCGCGTCGAGCGGCGCCTGCCGTCGGCCGGCGACGTGCACCGTCCACCCGAGCGCACCGAGGAGCCTGGCGATGGCGGCACCGAGGCCGGTGCCGCCGCCGGTGATGAGGATCGTCCCGGGCACCGGGCTCAGACCGGGTTCTGCTCGGGGTCCCAGCGGACCGCCTCGGCGCCCGGCACCCGGCGCTCCTCGATGATGGTGAGCTTGCTCAGCTCGCCGTTCTCGAAGTGCTGCCAGACCCGGGTGCGGTAGTCCCCGTCGGGCCGGGTGACCTCGATGATCCGCTCGTCGGGCCGGTCCTTCCACCCGAAGGAGAAGATCACCGCCTCCGCACCGATCCGACTGGTCTCACCCCACATGTCGGAGTTGTGGAAGTGGACCGAGTCGCCGTCGACGGTCGCGTGGTAGTAGTGCTCGTAGGGCTCCTGGCCGGCACGCAGGTAGGTCACCCGCTCGGTCCAGGTGGTGCCCGTCATGCGGCCCTCCTGGCGGCTGTCGAAGCGCTCGACCAGGGTGCCGTCGGGGCGCAGCACCGTGTAGGTGCCCGCCCACACGCCGGCGACCTTCTCGCGCAGGATGTCGTTGATCGTGGTGCTCATGTCGCGGTCTCCTCGACTGGCTCAGATGATGCCGCGGGCCTCGAGGCCGCGGATGACGCTCTCCTGGGTGCTGCGGAAGTGCGCCCGGTCCGGCACGCCCTCGACGGTGTTCGCCGGGTGCACGATGGTCCCGGCGTACGTCGGGGCGTAGAGCTCGAAGCGCTGGCGCGCCAGGACGTTCTCCATCGCCACCCGGCGGCGGAAGGCCCGCAGCGAGGCGAGGTCGAGCTCGGCGTTCGCGGCCATCGAGGGCCCCTGCACCGCCTCGGCCAGCACCAGCCCGCGGTGGTCGACGATCTTGCTGCTGCCGTCGCCGGACTGCGGGGGCAGCGCCGTGCCGTAGAGGCCGGCGGTGTTGGCGGACACGACGTACGCGCTGTTCTCGAGGGCGCGCGCCAGCTTCGCGACGTTCTTGGGCGACTGCAGCCCGCTGGCCACCTCCGAGGAGCTGTGCACGAAGATCTCGGCGCCCCGCACCGCGAAGCAGCGGGCGATCTCGGGGTAGAGGATCTCCTCCGAGGCGATCGGCGCGAGCCGGCCGATCTCGGTGTCGGCGACCGGGAACAGCGCGTCCTCGCCGTAGATCTCCAGGTAGCGGTCCAGCACGTCGTGCGGGGTGACCGCCCACATCGAGTTGAGGCGGCGGTAGCGCAGCAGCAGCTCCCCGGTCGGGCCGAAGATCACGCAGGCCTGGAAGTACACGCCCGGGAAGTGCTCGTCGGTCTCGTAGTTGTTGACCGCGAGGAACACCCCGGCGTCCTGGGCGATCGCGGCGAGGCGCTGGTACTCCGGGCCGTCCGGGTCGAGCGCGGCGCGCTCGGCCCACACCGGCAGTGCCTCCCCCGCCGGCGGTCCGCTGAGCACGTACTCGGGCAGGACGACCAGGCGCAGGTCCTGCCCGACACTGGCCCGGGAGGCGAGCACCTCGCCGTGGATGCGGTCGACGGCGGCCAGCATCGCGGAGCGCGCCGACGCGGTGTCGGGGCACTCGTTGATCGCGTGGCAGGCCGTCTGGAGGGCCAGGGCGCGGAAGCGAGGGGCGCTCACAGCAGGGCCTTCGCCTCGGCGAGGAGGTCGGGGTGGACGACCTTGGACAGGTCGGTGCTCTTGCCGATCAGCTTGGCGCCGAGCAGGGCCTCCTGCATCTGCTCCCACTCCTGCGGGTGCAGTGCCATCAGCTGGTCCTCGCCGCGGGCCAGGTAGAGCGGGCGCACCAGGTCGAGCTGCTCCTGGGCGTCCTCGGGGGTGATCTCGCGGTTGTACTTGCGGATCCACTCGATGGTCTGGGCGTCGTTGGACTCCTCGCAGACGAACTCCAGGGCCTGGTAGAACCCGGCCAGCACCTTGACCACGACGTCGCGGTGCTTGTCGAGCTCGTCGCGGGTGGTGAGGTAGGTGTCGGCGGGCACCGGCATCACGTCGTCGAAGTTCCAGGCGTGGACGCCGCTGCCGGCCTCCTCGAGCGCCTCACGCTCGGCCGCGCTGCCGATCCACGCGGCCACGTCGCCCTTCTTGGCGAACTGGTAGGCGGCGGTGCCCAGCCCGGTGACCTTGCGCTCGATGGAGCCGGGGTCGATGCCGGCCTGCACGGCCATCAGGTCGATCAGCTGGTCGGTGGTGCCACCGGCCGAGACGACGCCGACGGCGCGGCCCTCCAGTTCGGCGATGCCGGCGACCGGGGACTCCGCCATCGACTGCAGCTCGAAGGCCGTGCGCTGCACCGGCATCCCGATGGCGACGAACGGCGCGTCCTCGTTGGCGATCGTGATCAGCGCGCTGATCGACTGGAAGCGGGTGTAGGCCGTGGAGCCGGCGATCAGCCCGGACATCGCCTGCGGCGTGCCGGTCGAGGAGATGACGTCGACGTCGAGGCCGAGGTCCTTGAAGAAGCCGGCCTCGCGGGCCACCATCTCCGGGCAGTTGCCGACGTTGTAGCCCAGCGCCGTCTGGTAGGTGCGCCGGGTCCCACCCCCGCCGCTGCCGCTGCCACCGCCGTCACCGCCGCAGGCGCTCAGCAGCGAGGCGGTCGGGATCGCGACCCCGAGGCCGGCCGCCCATGAGAGGACGCTGCGCCGGCTCAGTCCGTTCTGGTGCATGGATTCTCCTGTGCTCAGGGGGGATCAGTGGGTGATCAGGGGGCGGGCCGGGTGAGCCGGACGGACTCGTGCCACGGGATGAGGAACCGCTTGAGGGAGGTCACGGCCAGGTAGAGCACCAGGCCGTAGAGGGCCATCAGCACGATGGCGCCGAAGAGCAGGTCGATCTGCAGGTTGTTCTGCAGGTTCAGCGCGTAGCGGCCCAAGCCCTTGTCGCCGCCGAGGTACTCCCCGACGATCGCGCCGATCGTGGCCAGCACGATCGCCTGCTCGAGGCCGGCCAGGATGAAGGCCATCGTGTGCGGGACCTCGACGCGCAGGAACCGGAAGACGCGCCCGGCGCCGATCGAGCTGGCCATGTCGGTGTGCCCCTGGGGCAGGGACTGGATGCCGAACGCCGTGTTGACCATCAGCGGGAAGAAGCAGACGAGCGCGGCGAGGGCGATCTTGGACTCCTCGCCGAAGCCGAACCAGAGCACGAACAGCGGCGCGAGCGCGACCTTCGGCGTCACCTGGAGCAGGACCAGGAACGGCTTGAGCACGAGGTTGAGGATCCGGGACTTGCCGATGGCGAAGCCCGCGCCGACGCCGATGACGGCACCGATCAGCAGGCCCAGCACCGTCTCGACGAAGGTCGTCCAGACGTGCACCTTCCAGATGTAGGGGTCGCTCACCTGGCTGCGCAGGGCGGTCCACACGTCCCCCGGCGGCGGGACGATGAACGGCGAGACGTCGCTCAGCTCGACGTAGAGCTGCCACCCGCCGATGAGCGCGAGCGCCAGCAGCGGCGTGGTCACCAGCACCAGGTACCGGTCGAGGAGACTCCGCGCGCTCATGCCGCGCTCCCGCGCTCGTCGGTGGCCGCCTGGTGGGTCAGCGCCTCGCGCAGCACGCCGGTGTAGCGGGCGAACTCCGGGGTGGCCAGCACGTCGATGCCGCGGGGCCGCTCGAGCTCGATCGGCACGTCCGCCACGATCCGGCCCGGGCCGGCCTGCATCACCACCACGCGGTCGGCGAGGAAGACCGCCTCCTGGATCGAGTGGGTCACGAAGACCACCGTCTTCTGCTTCTCCAGCCAGATCCGCTGGAGCTCGAGGTTGAGGTTGTCCCGCGTCTGCGCGTCGAGGGCGCCGAACGGCTCGTCCATGAGCAGCACGGAGGGGTCGTAGGACAGCGCCCGGGCGATCGCGACCCGCTGGCGCATCCCGCCGCTGAGCTGGTGCGGCAGCTTGGCGCTGGCGGCGGAGAGGCCGACGACCTCCAGCATCGCTTCGGCGATCGCCCGGCGCTCCGACCGCGGCACCTTGCGGTTCTCCAGCGGGAGCAGCACGTTGGCGAGCGCCGAGCGCCACGGCAGCAGGTTGTGCTCCTGGAAGACGAAGCCGACGTCGCCCAGCGCCCGGCGCCGCGAGGCGGCGGTGGTGCCGAGGTCGCGCCCGGCCACCTCCACGCGGCCCGACGTCGCGGTCTCGAGGCCGCCGACGATGCGCAGCAGCGTGGTCTTGCCGCATCCCGAGGAACCCAGAAGGGCGACGAACTGCCCCTCGGGGATCTCGAGCTCGATGTCGCCGAGGATCAGGGGCGCCCCGGGCGGGCCGTACCTCTTGGAGACGTGGTCGATGCAGATCGCAGTCACAGTCGGCCTTTCGCGGGTCGGTGCGTGAGGGCGCACCTGGGGGGAGGACCGCCGGATCGGGGACGGACGCTCCGCTGCGCGACGACCGCGGCACCGTCGCCGGGTCATCGATTCATTCCGCTGTGCGAAACGTCTTCCCGATTCGGTGAAGGGAATCCTCCACCCGCGACGCCGCCTTGGGAAGGGGCGGCCGATATGTCAGGTAATTGGGCGCACCCCGAGAAGCAGGGTGCTCAGCCCCAGACGCGCACGTGCAGCGGCGCGCGGCCGACGGGCGGCGGGGTGCCGGCCGGCAGCCAGCCCCACAGACGCGCCTCGAGGTCGAGGACGTCGGCGTCGTGCTGCAGCGGGGCGCTCAGCCCGTCGGCCAGCACGGCGTACTCCCCCGGCACCTCGGGCGCATCGGCGCGCAGGACGCCGCGGGCGTCCAGCGCGACCGGGTCCTGCGCGGCGGGCACCGCCGGCTCGCCGTCGACCCACGCGGGCACGCCGGAGAACCAGGCGATCACCAGGGCGCCGCCGTCCGAGCGCGTGTCGGCGCGCACGGTGCGGGGCGGCAGGTAGACGTAGTCGCCCGGCTGATGGGTCCCGACCACGTCGATCGAGCCCTCGAGCACCACGAACTCCTCGGCCGGCAGGTAGTGCCCCGAGCCGGGGCGGCGCCATCCGGGCGGGAACCGGACCAGCGAGACGCTTGCCTTCGAGACGGGGTCGGCATGCAGCCGGCACAACCTGACCTCGGGCTGAGAGCCCGGGATGGTCAGGTCGAGCCAGCTGCTGTCGGGGACGTCGAGGGACTGCAGCACGGGCGCGTCGTCGGCCGCGGGCACCGGGTCGGGACCGCTCAGCCGGCCGCGAGGCGGGTGCCGAGCAGCCGCCCGAAGGTCAGCGCGGGCGTGACCAGCATGCCGCCGCAGAAGCTGTTGCCGCAGGTGGCGCCGGCGCCGATGACCTCGCCGATGGCGTAGAGGCCGGGGATCGTCTCGCCTGCCTCGTCGCGGACCGCGAAGTCCGCGTCGATGTCGAGGCCCTGGAAGGTCACCAGCGTGATCGCGTGGTTGCGGATCGCGTAGAACGGGCCCTCGGCGATCGGCGCGGGCAGGTAGGTGCGGCCGAACTCCGGGTCCACGCCGTTCACCACCGCGTCGTTGTACGCCGCGACCGTCGCCTCCAGGCCGTCCGGGTCGATCCCGGCCAGCCGGGCGACCTCCGCGAGCGTGGGCGCCGAGTGCAGGCCGGGGCGGTTGTTGACCATCGCGCGGACCGCGTCGGGGTCCTTGCCGACCACCATCTCGTTGAGGGTGCCGGTGGACAGGCTCAGCGCCGCGTCGTCGAACACCGTCCAGAAGGTCTGGTCGGTGATGGTGGCCAGCGCCCGCTCCTTCTGGTCGATGGACTCCTCGTCCTCGGCGACCCAGCGCCTGCCGTGGACGTCCACGTAGATCTCGCGCGGCGGGCGCTCGCTGGTCAGCCGCTGCCGGTCGTTCCAGTTGGCGCGGTTCGGGGCCTGCGGGTCGGGCAGGCCGCCGAAGGTCGGCAGGTAGGTGCCCTCCCCCTGGAGGCGGGCGCCGACCGACATGCCGAGGTGGATGCCGTCGCCGGTGGAGGTCTTCGCGGCCGCCGAGACCAGCGGCGCGCCCTCGAGCTCGAGGAACAGCTCGGCGTCGGCGCCGTAGCCGCCGGTCGCCAGGACCACGGCCCCGGCGTCGATCTCGACCTCGTCGCTGCCGCGCAGGACCGAGACGCCGATGACCCGACCCTCGGCGTCCTGGCGCAGCTCGATGACCGGCGCCTGGGTCCACACGGTGAGGTCGTGCTCGGCGACGGTGCGGTCGAGCTCGGCGCGCAGCACCTCGAGGATCGAGAGGCCCTCGTCCTTGCCGTACGCCGTGCGCGCGACGCTGTAGGGCTCGTGGCCGTAGACGATCCGCGGGGTCTCCGGCGCCCAGGGGAAGTCGCGCTCGTGGAGCCAGTCGAGGGTCTGCGGGGCGTGGTCGGCGACGATCGTGATCAGGTCGTCGCGCGCGGTGCCGGCGCTGATCTCGCGGACGTCGGCGAGGTGGGCCTCGGGCGAGTCCACGATGCCCTTCTCGGCCTGCCGCTTGGTGCCGCCGGCCGCCATGTGGCCACCGGTGATGAAGAGCGTGCCGCCGACCTTGGACTCCTTGTCGACGAGCAGCACCCGGGCGCCGCCCTGGGCGGCGTGGATGGCACACGGGATCCCGGCGGTGCCGGCTCCCACGACGACGACGTCGTAGCTGGTCTCAGTGCTGATCGCTCTTCACTCCTCGGGGGCGCCTCGCTGTGGAGGCGGAATCGGACGGGGCTCAGCGGCCGGGCGGGCCCGGCCGCTGAGAGGTGGTGCGCCCCACGCCGTACGACGTGGGGCGCACCGGGTGATCACATGCCGTCGCCGTCCCAGCGGCCGCGCGAGCGGCTGCGGACCGGCAGCGAGGAGATGATCGGGGCGGGGATGGGGTCCCCGTCCTTCCAGTCGACGCGCGTGCCCCAGTTGTGCGCGAACTTGCCGGTGCGCTCGTCGGGGTGCTCGACGTCGCGGCCGCTCCAGCCCCAGTCGAGGTTGATGGTCTCGCGCGCCGGGGTCTCGTCGTGGCTGTGCTCGTGGTCGTGACCGTGCTCGTCGTCGTGCGAGTGGTCGTGGCCGTGCTCGTGGTCGTGGTCGTGACCGTGGCCGCCCTGGAGGTTGGCCGCGTCCATCGCCTTCATGATCGCGAGGACCGACGGGTCGGCGCCCAGGCCCTGGTGCTTGACCGGGGTGTTGTTCTGGCCCTGGTCGATCTGGAACTGCCACGCGGCGGTCATCTGACGCATGTCCTCGTCCGAGCGCCACGGCTCGGCGAGGTCGTGGGTCGAGGAGGACCAGCGGGCCGGCTCGTGCGGCGCCTCGTTCAGGCCCTCGGGCGTGTAGTTGACGCCGTCGCCGCCCCAGCGCACCCACTCGTTCTGGGTGTACCAGTTCTTCAGCTCACCGTCCGAGCGCAGCAGCCAGGTGGCGCCACCCTCCATGGTCGTGAAGTGGCCGTGCTTCACCCGCGCCGGGCGGAAGAAGTAGGTGCCGAGGTCCAGGGTGCCGAAGTTGTACTCCATGTGGCCCTGGGTGGTGTAGGCCTCCTCGTAGCACGGGTGGTGCGCGAGGCGGTGGTCCGACCAGCCCTCCTGGGCGTGGACGAGACGGGTGTAGAAGCCGGTGACCGGGTCCACGTGCAGGTACTTGATGTACAGGCCGGGCATCGGGCCGGGGTTGGGGACGGCGTCCCACTTCATCGCCTCGGAGTCGATGACGATGACGTCCTCGCGGGCGTCGTCCCAGGCCTTGGCACCGGCGAGGGAGTCCACCGCGTCGAAGCCGGCGTCGCCGTACTCGCGGTAGTGCAGGAGCTTGGTGCCCTCGGCGACCTTGAGGTAGTCGACCGGCACGCCCTTGGGCGCGTAGACGTAGCCGCCCTTGCCGATCTTGCGACCGCCGTAGTCGATCTCGCCCTCGAGGACGTAGTACTCGGTGTTCGCGTGGTGGATGCCGGCGCTGCGGCCCCACTCGGTGTGGAAGTCGACGCGCAGCGAGGACGAGCCGTCCTCCTCGTCGACCGAGAGGCGGCGCTCGCTCGCGCGGCCCTCGCCGCCCGGCAGCTCGGCGCCGTGCCAGACGTAGTCGTCTTCCTGGATCAGTTCCACGTGCGGTCGCATGACGCGCCTCTTCTCTCTCGATGGGTGGTGGTGGTGCGTGGTGCCGCACTGCTCGACGACTGCCGAGCACGCGCCCCAGGCACGCGCGTCAGCCGGAGATCTCGACGAAGGTCACGGGGAGTCCGTTGGGGGTGTCCACGAACGCCACCGACTTCTCGCCGAAGAGGACCGACGGTCCCGCCTGGTTTCTAGTACAGAGTGTACCGCCTAACTGCTCTGCGCGGAACAGTGTTTCTTCAAGGTTCCGCACCTTGAACAGCCATCCGGTGTGGCCGAGGTGCCGACCGGTCCGCTGGTGGGCGCGGCGGTCGGTGCCGAGGGTCCGGTTCTCGAGGCGGGTGACCTCCAGGCGGGCGGTCGCCGGCCCGGCGAGGAAGCTCAGGCGCATGACCGAGCCCGCCGGGAGCAGGGCCATCTCGTCGAGGCCGGGGTGGGTGAAGGACACGTCGTACCAGCTCTGCAGGCCGAGGCCCTCGGGCCCCCAGAAGGCGGCCTCCGCCTCGAAGTCGGGCACGTGGCACACCACCGAGGTGAGCTCGGTGTAGTGCCGGTCGGGGTCGGCGTCCCAGGCGGCCGTGCCGCGGGCCTCGGCGGGCTCCACGAAGACGATGTCGGTGCCCTCGGGCGCGAGCAGGAAGCCCTGCGTGACCGAGACCAGCTTGTCCCCCAGCGGCACCGCCCAGGTCGCCGGCGGGGTGCGCCACTGCTGGCCGGCCTCGGCCAGCGTGGTGTGGCTGACCTCGATGTCGCGGGTGTACATGTTGATCGCGACCAGGCCGGTGTCGGCCTGGAGCGGGTGCTCGGGGACCTCCTGCTGCGGGACCTGCAGCAGGATCAGCCGCCCGTGCTGGGCGCCGGCGGCGTTCAGCACCGTGACCGGCAGGTCGCCGACCCCCTCGCCCCACAGGGCGGCGGCCTCGGCGGCGGGGATCACGCCCTCCTCGGCGACCTCCCAGCCGAGCTGCCCGACGTAGAGGTCGAGCTGGGCGGCGAGGTCGTTGACCCCGATGAAGGCGGCGTCGACGCCGCCGATGATGAGGGGCTCGGCCATGTCAGCTCTTCTCCTTGGTGCCGGCGCCGGCCAGCCGGCTGGCCAGCTGACGGCCCAGCAGACGACCCAGCGTCATCGCGGGGGTGATGCTCATGCCACCGACGTAGTTGTCGCCGGCGAACTTGTTGTTGCCGAGCAGCTCGCCGACCGCGTGCAGCCCCTCGATGACCTCGCCAGAGGTGTCGAGGACCCGCATCGAGGTGTCGACCGACAGCCCGTCGCGCGACAGGATCGAGGAGGCCACGGTCGTGATGGCGTAGTACGGCGCCCGGTCCAGGCGCTGCGGCAGGGTGGTCCGGCCGAGCGGGTCCGAGCCGCTGGTCACCGCCTCGTTGTACGACGCGACGCTCGCGGCCAGCGCGTCCGCGTCGACGTCGAGCAGGGCGGCCAGCTCGGCGAGGGAGTCCGCGCGGGTCACCCACGGGCTGGTGCGGCAGGCCTCGGCGAAGCGGGCGGGCGTCCACTCGTCGGCGGGGTTGCGGATCAGGCTGACCGGCGCGTTCTCGACGACACCGGCGTCGAAGACCACGTGCATGGTGTTGCCAGGCTGGCGGATGAGGGCCCGCTCCCGGTGCTCGGGGCTGGTGGTGTCCTCGGCGACGAAGCGGTGCCCGTCGCGGTTGACCCAGATCTCGTGCGGGGCGCGGTAGGCCGGCGCCATCTCGACGAACGCCTCGCGGTAGTCGACGGCGTGCTGGGGCCGGGCCGGGTCCGGGATCAGCCCCATCACCGGCAGGAAGATGCCGTCGGAGGAGACCGCGGCGCCCAGCGCCTCGGCGGCGAGCAGGCCGTCGCCGGTGGCGTGGTCGAGGCAGCCGACGAGCACGTCGTGGCAGCCCTCGGGCAGGAACCGGTTGCGCAGCTCGAGGTTGGCGTCGTAGCCGCCGGTGGCGAGCACGACCGCGTCCCCGGTCAGCGGGCGCGTGGCGCCCTCGTGCTCGACCTCGACCCCGACGACCCGGTCGCCCTCGCGCAGCAGGCCGGTCATCGTGGTGGACAGGTGCAGCAGCACCCGGCCGGCGGCGACCTGCTCCGCGAGCAGCCGCTCGAGCACGGTGATCACCGAGCGTCCGTGCTCGACGCCCCAGTAGGTGCGCGGGACGTCGTACACCTCGTGGCCGTGGATCAGCCCGGGGCAGTCGGGGTGGAACTCGAAGCCGAGGTCGTCGAGCCAGTCGACGGTCTCGCCCTGGTGGCGCACCGACAGGGCGGCGAGGTCGCGGTCGATGCGGCCGTGGGAGATCCGCTCGACCTCCTCGAGGTGGCGCTGCGGGCTGTCGTCGATGCCGCGCTCCCGCTGGCGGCGGCTGCCGGCGCCGGAGAACTCGCCGTTCGCGATGTGCAGCATCCCGCCGATGCCGGGCTGCTTCTCGACCAGGTGCACCCGGGCGCCGTGCTCGGCCGCGGCGATCGCGGTCGTGAGGCCGGCGCCGCCGGTCCCCACGACGACCACGACCGGGACGGTGCTCATCGCGCGCCCTCGGCGACGACCTCGATCTCGACGCCGACCGGGCCGCGCAGGATGCCACCCTCGAGGACCTCGGCGCCGGCACCGACCATGGCCGCGCGGGTCGCCTCGGGGTCGTCGGAGACCAGGACCAGGCGCCGGATCCCGACCGGGTCGGCGCTGCGGTCGCGGGTGGGGACGCCGGTGAAGGACATGATCTCCAGGCGGGCCGGCTGGTGCTCGGGGCCGACCATGAAGGCGAGGCGGAGGGCGGCGTCGGCCGGCATGCCGACGAGGTCGTCGAACGGGGCGCCGGTCATCGCGCCGTCGAACAGGGTGCTGAACCCGGCCGCCTCGAAGAAGGCGACGGCCGCCTCGTGGTCGGCGACCACGAGCACGGCCGTGTGCAGCTCGGAGTGGCGTCGCACGGCGTCCGCGTCGTACGCCGCGCTGGGGCGGTGCGCGCCAGTGACGGCCAGCGGGATGGTCCACCAGACCCCGTCGGGGCCGCGGCCGACCAGCTCGGACAGGCTGGCCTCGCCGTAGGGGTAGGTCACCGGACGACGCGGCGCTCCCCCGGCGCGGGCCATCGCCGCCGCCGTGGCGTCGAGGTCGCGGGAGTAGATGCCGAGCAGCCGGGCGCCGAGGTCCCACACCTCGGGGGCGTCCTCGCTCGGTGCGGAGCTCGCCGGGACCAGGCGCAGCCGCCCCGCGGGGGCACCCGGGACCCCGAGCAGGACCGAGCCGTCGGCCTCCTCGAGCACCTCGAGGTCGAAGGCCTCGCGGTGGAAGCGGGTCGCGGCCGGCACGTCGGCGCTCGCGACCACGACCTCCTGCAGGAACTGAAGGCTCATCGTCTTCCTCTCTCGACGGCCGATCGTCCGTAGCGGATCAGACCGTTTCTATGTTCCACTAACGGAAACATCGTTTCACTGAGCGTAATCAGAGAGGCCGGCGCCGTCAACGGCTGCCCACCCCTCGACGCTCGGATCCAGGCCGCCCGTCGCTCGAGGAACCGGAGATCTCGTGAGCACTGCCGTCCCCCGCCCGACCGGCATCCCGGCGACGAGCCGGCAGCGCCCGCCGCTCCTGGTGGCGCTGATGTGCGCGATCGGCATGGGCTGCGTGATGTTCGACCAGACCTCGCTGGTGGTCGCCGCGCCGACCATCGGCGCCGACCTCGGCTCCGGGATCAGCGGCCTGCAGTGGCTGACCGCGATCTTCCCGCTGGTCGCCGCGAGCACGATGCCGGTCAGCGGGCTGCTCGGCGAGCGCTTCGGCGCCCGGAGCACGCTGCGGGCCGGACTGCTGGTGTTCGCCGCCGGCGCCGCGACCGCCGCGCTCGCCCCGAACCTCGCGGTGCTGCTCGCGGCGCGCGTCGTCCAGGGCGTGGGCGCGGCGCTGGTGCTGCCCAACGGCCCCACCCTGCTCGGCGGCAACGTCGACCTGGCCCACCGGGCGCGCAGCGTCAGCCACTGGATGATGGCCAGCTCCACCGGACTGCTCCTCGGCCCGCTCCTCGGCGGCACCCTGGCCGAGGCCTACGGATGGCGCGCGACGTTCGCCGCGGTCGTCCCGGTCGCGTTGCTCGCCGTCCTGGTGACCGGGCGCCTGGACAACACCGCGCGGCGCGAGGCGGGGCGCCTCGACCTGGCCGGGCTGGCGACGGCGTGCGCGACGCTCGCGCTGCTGTCCTGGGCGCTGATCGCGACCGGCCGTGGGACCGCCGGCGCCGTCCCGCTGCTCGCGGCGTACGCCGGCACCGCGGTGCTGGTCGGGGTCTTCGTGCGGGTGGAGCGCCGCGCGGAGCGGCCGGTGCTCGACCTCGAGCTCTTCGCCTCCCCGCGCATCCGCGCGGTCCTGATCGCCTGCCTGGGCTACAACGCCGTCATCAACGGGGCGGCGTTCTTGTTGTCGATGCACCTGCAGGACACCCGCGGGCTCAGCGTCACCACCGCGGGCCTGCTGCTGCTGGTCGCGAACGCAGGCATGCCGATCGCCGGCGTGCTGGTCAACGTGCTGCGCCCGTTCCTCTCCTCCCCCACGCTGATGGGCGGGAGCCTGCTGGTCCTGGCCGCGGCGTACCTGGCACTGGCGCTCGGGGGCGACCTGCCGGTCGGCGCACTGGTCGTGCCGCTGGTGCTCATCGGCGTCGGGTGCGGCGTCCTGTACTCCCTCGACACCAGTGCACTGCTGGACGCAGCACAGGGCCATCAGAGCGCCCCCGCGATGGCCTCGGTCGCGCTGATGCGCCAGATCGGCACGGTGCTGGGCATCGCCACCCTCGCCTCCGCCGGGCAGGTCGCCGTCTCGGCCGGCGTCACCGAGAACGGCGAGCTGGTCGCATTCCTGCTCTCGGCCCTGGTGCTGGTGGTCCTCGGCGTCTGGTTGCGCCGCCGGCTGCTCGCCGCCTGAGCGGGCCCCGAGGCGGGGACGCACGGCGGCGCCGGCCCGGGTGCTGCCACCCGGACCGGCGCCGTTTCCCCGTGTCTTCGCGGGACTACTTCACGTTGCGCAGGGTGTTGAGCCAGAGCAGCGCGGACGGCTCGTAGCCGACCAGCTGCTTGGACCACGCCTGGCTGATCTGCGAGACCACGAGCTGGATGTTGCCCTGGGTCTCGATGTCGCGCTGCTGCACCGCGCGCCACGCCTCGGCCTGCTCCTCCTTGGTCTGCGCCGTCAGCGCGACCTCGAGGAGCTCGTCCATCTCGTCGTCCGCGAACTTCGCGAAGTTGTTCGCCGCCTGGGAGTTCAGCCCGCCGTTGACGTAGTCGGGCGAGAAACCGGTCGAGGTCGACGCCGGGGCGTCGAACAGGATCAGGTCGTACTCGCCCGAGACCAGGTTGGCGTAGAAGCCCGCGACGTCCTGGGACTCGACGCTGGACTCGATCCCGAGGTCCTTGAGGTTGGACTGCAGGATCGTGGCGGCGCTGGTCACCTGCGGGTCGTTGACGGCGATGATGCTGAGCTTGCGGTCCAGCTTGACCCCCGAGGCGGCCAGGTGCTCCTTGGCCTTGTCCAGGTCCGGCTCCGCGCCGAAGGCGAGACCGAGGTCCTCGTCGTGGTGGAGGGTGCCGTAGGTCAGGTAGGTGCTGTTCGGGCGACCGGCGCCGCCGTAGACCTGGTCGACGATGCGCTGACGGTCCGCCGCATAGGCGATCGCGAGGCGGAAGTCGGCGTTGGACGTCGGCCGGTCGGCCTTCATCGAGGGGTAGGCGAAGAGCCGCGAGACGTTGGACTCGACGGTGACCGCGTTGGCGCCGCGCTCGGTGACCAGGTCGACCTGCTCGGTCGGGAGGTCGGGCACGATGTGGGAGTCGCCGTTGGTGAGCCGCGCGATGCGCGAGGCGTCCTCGGGGACCACCTTGAAGGTGATGGTCTCGAACTTCATCGGCTCGCCGTAGTAGTCCTCGTTGCGCTCGAGGACCAGCGAGTCGCCGCGCTTGAGCGAGGACAGGGCGTACGGACCGCTGCCGTTGCCGGTGGTGGCGTACGTCGCGTTGGGCTTGTAGTCGTCCTCGTCGGAGATGATCGGCAGCATCGCCAGCTTGCCGTCCAGGTAGGCGTACGGCTGGCTGAGCGTGAGCACCACCGTGTCGTCGCCCTGCGCGGCGGCCGACTTCACGTAGCTCATGCCGGCCAGCCAGACCGCGCCGTTCTGCGGGTCCTGGGCCTCCTCGATCGTGTGGACCACGTCCGAGGCGGTCAGGGGGGAGCCGTCGTGGAAGGTGACGCCCTCGCGCAGGGTGACGGTCCAGGTGAGCCCGTCCTTGCTGACCTCGGGCATCTCGGCGGCGAGGTCGGGCTCCAGGGTGCCGTCCTCGTTCCACTGCAGCAGGCTGCTGTAGACCAGGCGGTAGTAGCGCTGGGTCTCGGCGGTGTTGCGGTAGAAGGGGTCCAGCGAGTCGGGCTCGGACAGGACGTCGACGACCAGGTCCTTGATGGTCGTGCTCTCCGGAGCGCTGTCGGAGGTGCCCGAGCCGCCACCGCAGGCGGTGAGCACACCGAGGCCGAGAGCGGCGACGGCGGCGGTGCCGAGCCGGAGACGGCCGACCTGGCGGCCTGCGGCCTGCGGGCTGCGCCGATTGAACTTCATGTGGGCTCCATTCTGCTTCTCAAGCCTGAAGGCACCGGCCCGTCCCCGATGACGTCCCATGCGTTCCGCTAGTCGAAACGACTTTTCTTTGTGCGGAATGAGGCAAAGGTAGGTGGTGTGGACCACATGGTCAAGGGGCCGACCACCGGGACGTCCCCCTGAGCTCCGCGGGCACGGCGGGAACCGCCGGCCGCCCTCACGCCCACTGTGGCGGAACGGTGTTACACGGACGTTGCCATGGTTACGCGCACATTGCCGGGCGCCACGCGCCTCGCCCGTCCTGCGAAGCTCGCAGGTGCCGTCAGCGGGCCTCGAGGACCAGGAGCGGGACGCCCGGGGGCAGGTCGAGCACGCAGGCCCGGGTCTCCCCGAAGGGCGCCAGCCCCAGCGGTACGACGGGGCCGGCCGCGGCGCCGGCGGCCGCACGCACGGCGTCGAGGTCGGAGGTGCCCAGCACCGCGCCGAGCAGGCCGCGGCGCGGCGCGACCGCACGCCCGCGCAGGCTGGCCGCAGCAGTGGCGGGCAGCCCGTAGTCGACGAGGTTCAGGTACGGCTGGTTGCGCGCCGGGCCGACCATCCGGGCCCGCACCGTGAGCTCCTCGTCGGTGCCGAGCAGCTCGCTGAACGAGGCGTCGCGGAAGGTGAGCTCGTAGACCACGTCCCAGCCGAGCACCCGGGCGAGGAAGTCCAGGGTCTCGGTGGCGTCGCTGAGCGGCAGCGAGATGCTCACGACCTCGCTCACCCGGCGGTCCGACACCTGGACGAAGTCGGCGAAGAAGTCCGCCGGAGCGCCCAGCACCGCCGCGACGACGTGGTCGGGCAGGCGCAGGTGGGCCTCGCGGAACCCCGCGTCCTCGCCCTCGTACTCCGCCTCGGAGCCCTCGACCTCGCACCCGGAGGCGCGGGCGTGCGCCACCGCCGCAGGGAAGTCCGGGGCGTGGAAGTCGACCACGCGCAGGACGTCGCGGTGGATCCAGGTGTCGGGGTCGCGCACCGTCTCGGCGGAGCGCGGCCCGAAGTCGGCGAGGACCACGCCGGCCGGCACGCCCTCGGTCTGCAGGGAGACCAGGTTCGCGATGTCGACGCCGGAGCCGAAGAGGGCCTGCGCGTCGGCGCCCGGGACCTGCGAGCGGCCCGCCTCGACGAGGTCGAAGGCCACGCCGAAGACGCGCTGGTGGGCGGCGATGTCGTCGGTGGAGATCAGGGGCCCGAAGAGGAAGGTGTCCGGCACGGCTGGGAGTGTAACCATGTTCCACGTCCCGCAACGGGCGCTCGTAGATCATATATCGCTGTGCGAGACTCGGTCCCAGCCACCCCGACCAGCCCCAGGAGCACGACATGGCCACCACCTCCGCCCGCGCCGTCACCCTCGCCCGGGTCCCTGACGGGGTCCCCTGCGCCGAGGACTTCGCCGTCACCACCGTCGCCGTGCCGGAGATGACCGCGGGCCAGGTCACCGTGGCCGTCGAGGTCCTGTCCCTCGACCCCTACATCCGCTCCACGCTGGGCGGTCGTCACCTCGGCGACGCACCCGTGGGACCCGGGGACGTGGTGCCCGGCCGCTCGATCGCCACCGTGACCGCGTCCGCGGACGACTCCGTCCCGGTCGGCACCCTGGTGCTCGCCGAGACCGGCTGGCGCGAGACCGCGGTCCTGCCCGCCGCCGCGGTGACGCCCGTCCCCCGGCGCCCGGGCGTCCCGGCCAGCGCCGCCCTCGGCGCGCTCGGCATGCCCGGCCTCACGGCGTACGCCGCGCACGTGCGGCACCTGGTGCCGCGCGTCGGCGACACCGTGGTCGTCTCCTCAGCCACCGGCGGCGTCGGCGCCGTCGCCGGGCAGCTGGCCACCGTGGCTGGCGCCCGCGCGGTCGCGATCGTCGGCACCGACGAGAAGGCCGCGATCGCGGTGGAGCAGCTCGGGTACGCCGAGGCCGTGGTCCGCGGACGCGACGGCTGGGCCGAGGAGCTGCGCAAGGCCTGCCCGGACGGCGTCGACGCCTACCTGCACATGGGCGACCAGGCCACCCTCGACGTGGTGATGGAGCAGCTCGCGCTCGGCGCGCGGGTCTCGCTGTGCGGCCTGATGGACCAGTACAACGGCGGCACCCCCACGACCGTCCGCGCCGGCGCGGTGATGACCGCCCGCGCGGAGGTGCGCGGGATGGTCGTCTACGACCACCACGACCTCGTCGCCGAGCAGGCCAGCCGTCTCGGCAGCCTCATCGCCGACGGCCGGGTCCGCCTCCTCGAGGACCGCTACGTCGGCCTCGAGCAGGCCCCCGAGGCCTTCGCCCGCCTGATGGGCGGCCGCAACCAGGGCAAGGTCGTCGTCCAGGTCGCCCCGTAACCCACGCCGGGTGCCCGCGCGAGTCGGCGCCAATGGCGCGCCGAGTCGGCGCCAATGGCGTCCGACGTACCGACTCAACCGGTCAGAACTCTCGATTCAACGAGAGCGGGTGGGTCAGAGGTAGAGGCCGGTCGACTCGTCGGCGATCCGGTCCGCGGCGACCGCGTGGACGTCGCGCTCGCGCATGACGACGTACACCTCGCCGGAGACCTCGACCTCGGCCTTGTCCTCGAGGTCGAAGAGCACCCGGTCCCCGGGCTGTACGGCGCGCGCGGTCGGGCCGGTCCCGATGACCTTGGCCCAGCTCAGCCGTCGCGCGCCCATGGCGGCGGTCGCGGGGATCACGATCCCGCCGGAGGACCGCCGCTCCCCCGCCTCCCCGTCGACCTCGACGAGGATGCGGTCGTGGAGCATCTTGATCGGCGTGCGCTCGCTCACGACGATCAGCCGACGGCCTTGCGGATCACGACGATCAGGGCGATCGCGCCGACCACGCCGCCGACGACCTTGAGGATGTTGTCGGTGCGCGGCTCGCCCGTGGCGGGGTCGACGAAGTGCGCCTTCAGCGAGGCGATCTCGCGGTTGGCGATGGTCTTCGGGCTGGAGCGGTACAGCAGCTGGTCGATGGTGCCGGCGAGCCGCTCGCGGGTCTCCTCGATCTCGCGCTCGAGGGCCGAGGTGTCGTTGGCGTTGCTCACGGGCCTGCTCCTGGGATTCGGCCGGGTGGACCCCGACGGTGCTGGACTAGGGGAGGCTATCAATCCGCGTCGGGCGCGGCCCGCGTGGTGCGCGGGTCGAAACCGAAGGGCAGCTCCAGACGGTTCGCGCGCATCAGCTCCTCGTCGAGCAGCACGTCGTACGTCGCGCCGTCGGCCACCACGACCCCGTCGTGGAGCACCACCGCACGCGGGCACAGCTCGAGGGCGTAGGGCAGGTCGTGGGTGACCATCAGGACGGTCACGTCGAGGGAGCGCAGGATGTCGGCGAGCTCGCGACGCGAGGCCGGGTCGAGGTTGGACGACGGCTCGTCGAGCACCAGGATCTCGGGCTCCATCACCAGCACCGTGGCCAGCGCGACGCGGCGTCGCTGGCCGAAGGAGAGGTGGTGCGGCGCGCGGTCGACGTGCTCGGCCATCCCGACCATCTCGAGCGCGGCCAGCACCCGGTGCCGGAGCTCGGGGCCGCGGATGCCCATGTTGGCGGGGCCGAACGCGACGTCCTGGCCGACGGTGGCCATGAACAGCTGGTCGTCGGGGTCCTGGAAGACCACCCCGACCCGGCGCCGGATCTCGGCCAGGTTCTTCTTCACCACCGGCAGCCCGCTGATGCTGACCGACCCGGCACCGGCGGTGAGGATGCCGTTGAGGTGCAGCACCAGCGTGGTCTTGCCGGCGCCGTTGGGCCCGAGCAGCGCCACCCGCTCCCCGCGGTGCACGTGCAGGTCGACGCCGTAGAGCGCCTGCCGGCCGTCGGGGTAGGCGTAGGCGAGGCCTTGCACGTCGAGGACCGGGGTCGTCACGGCCGCTCGTGCCGGGCGTCCGGCGCTCCTGCCGCGATCCCGCTCATGTCCGGGAGGCTACCGGTGTAGCCGCGCGAGACCATCGCGAGGTGGACCCGCTCGCCGCGCTCGTAGGAGCGGATGAACAGCGCGCCGAGTGAGCGGGCCAGCGCCGGCCAGTGGCGCGGCGAGCGCGGCTGGCAGCCGCGCGAGCGCATGGCGGTCAGCATCCGCGCCATCTCGCCGGTCACCACCTCCAGGTAGCGCACCATGAAGCCCATGATCTGCACGAGCAGCTCCGGCATCCGCAGCCGGCGCAGCCCGACCAGGATCTCGGTCGGCTCGGTGGTCGCGGCCAGCGTCAGGGACGCCAGCACCCCGAGGGTGCCCTTGATGAGCAGGGCGCCCGCGGCGACCAGGCCCGGCTCGGAGACGCTCACGCCGAGCACCTCGGTGCGCGGGCCGGTGGCGATGAACGGCACGAGCACCGCGAAGACCGCGAACGGCACCTCGATGACCATCCGCGGCACCAGGTGGCGCAGCGGCACCCGCGCGAAGGCGATGACCGCCACGAGCAGCACCGCCCAGCCCGCGAACACGGCGTACCACTCCCGCGGGGTGGCGACCACGAGCAGGACGAAGGCCAGCAGCGCGACGAGCTTGAGGTGCGCGGGTGCGTGGTGCACGGGGCTGTGCCCGTGGTGGTGCAGCAGGTGCGCGTGGCCCCCGCTCACCGCCGCTTCGCCGGGTCCTCGACCGGCTCGTCCGCGGACCGCTCCGCCTCGTCCGGCCGCCCGCGCCGTCGCACCGCCCAGGCCAGGCCACCGGCGATCAGGAGCACCAGCAGTACGCCGAGCACCCCGGCCAGCCCGCCTCTGAGGCGGGCGTCGTCGACCCCGACGACCTGGTAGTCGGCCAGCGGGCTGTCGGAGGCGGCGGAGTCCTCGGCCGCGTGCAGGAACCCGGTCTTCTCCGCGACGTACTCCAGTCCGTCGGGGTGGGCGCTGGCGTAGTAGCTCCCGACCCCGGCGACGAGCAGCGCGACCAGCAGGGCGACGACGTAGAAGCGGCGGGTCCTCATGCGGAGGTCCCCGTCGTGCGGATCTCCAGGGTGCGCTCGGCGATCAGGTCGCGGGCGCCGTGGACGAGGTCCGGGCGGACCTTCACGACCGCGCCGACCACGAGGCCGGTGACCACGGCCTCGCCGATCCCGATCAGGACGTGCCAGCCGACCATCGCGGCGAGCACGTCGCCGTTCTCCACCGGGACGGTGCCGCCCACCGCGAAGAGGGCGGTGAAGACCACGGCGGCCGCCGGCACCGAGACCAGCGCGGCGACCGCGGCGGCCGGAGCGACGACGCCGAGGCGCCGCGGGAGCACGGCGCGCAGGCCGCGGAAGACCAGCCATCCGACCGCGGTCGTGACCACGCCGATCAGGACGATGTTGGTGCCGAGCGCGGTGACGCCGCCGTCGGCCATGAAGAGGCCCTGGACCAGGAGCACCACCGCGAGGCAGAGGACGGCCGTCCATGGTCCGACCAGGACCGCCGCCAGCGCGCCGCCCATCAGGTGGCCGCTGGTCCCGGCGCCCACCGGGAAGTTGATCATCTGGGCCGCGAACACGAACGCGGCCACGAGCCCGGCCATCGGCGCGGTCCGGTCGTCGAGCTCGGTGCGGGCGCGGCGCAGCGCGAGGGCGACAGCGCCGGCGGCCACGACACCGGTGGCGATCGAGGTGGGAGCGTCGAGGAAGGCGTCGGGCACGTGCATGGACTCGCTCCAGGTGCTTGCAGGGGGTGCCGCTAGTTTGGCGACCGGGCGTCCTGCCCTGTCCGCCCACTTTACGCTGTTGCACATTTGTCGCAATAGCAGATTTCGAGCATCGAGGAGACCCCCGTGAGCGAGAGCACCCGCCTGTCCCCCGGCGACACCGCCCCCGAGTTCACCCTCGCCGACGACACCGGGAAGCAGGTGGCCCTCTCGGACTACCTGGGCCGCAAGGTGATCGTGTACTTCTACCCCGCCGCGATGACGCCGGGCTGCACCAAGCAGGCCTGCGACTTCACCGACTCCCTCGAGGCGCTGCGCGGCGCCGGGTTCGACGTCCTGGGCATCTCCCCGGACAAGCCCGAGAAGCTCGCGAAGTTCCGCGAGAAGGACGGGCTGTCGATCACGCTGCTCTCCGACCCGGACAAGCAGGTGATGAAGGACTACGGCGCGTTCGGCGAGAAGAAGCTCTACGGCAAGGTCGTCGAGGGCGTCATCCGCTCCACGATCGTGGTGGACGAGGACGGCAAGGTCTTCCTCGCCCAGTACAACGTCAAGGCCACCGGCCACGTCGCGAAGCTCAAGCGCGACCTGGCCCTCAACGAGGCCTGACCCCCGCCGTACGCCGGGGGGCCGGGCGCCGCTCCACGCGGGCGGCGCCCTGCCTAGACTCGGCGCGGCAGCGCGCTCGTAGCCCAATTGGCAGAGGCACCAGGTTTAGGTCCTGGCCAGTGAGAGTTCGAGTCTCTCCGAGCGCACCGAGGCCGGCGATCAGCCGGTCAGCGCTCCTCCTCGCGCAGGCGAGGCGGGGTGAAGTCGTCGGGGCGGAAGCCGCGCTTGTCGGCGTAGAACTCCCGGACCCGGTCCATGTCGGCGCGGACGTCGCCGGAGGGCTGGAAGGTGGGGCCCCAGCCGACGGTGCGGGTCGGCACGTCGAGGAAGGCCAGCGTGACCGGCAGGCCGGTGCGCTGGGAGATCCGGTAGAAGCCGGACTTCCAGTACTCCCCGCGGTCGCGGGTGCCCTCGGCGGCGATCCCGAGCAGGAACGGCTCGTCGGAGGCGCTCGCCTGCTCGATCAGCTCGCGGATGGTGGCGCCGGGGTCGGCGCGGTCCAGCTTCACCGCACCCGAGGCCTTGAGGAACCAGCCGAGCGGGCCGACGAAGAGCTCCTTCTTGACCAGCAGGTGGATGTTCACGTTGTTGTCCCAGGCCAGGAGCATGGTGAGCACCCAGTCCCAGTTGGACGTGTGCGGGGCGCCGACCAGCACACCGCGCTCGGGGACGGTGCCGACCGTGCGCCAGCGGGCCAGGCGCAGCAGCGCGCGGGCGAGGGGACGTCGGATCCGGAAGGAGGAGCGGGCCGAGGGCGGGGTCACCTGCCGACGGTACCGGGCGGGCCGGTCGCACCCCGGAGCCGGGACCGCGCGATCCGGGCCCACGAAGTGACGCGGGTCACTACAGTCCCGCCATGGACTCCGCGCTCACCACCGTCGGCCTGCCGATCGCGCTCGGCATCATCATGCTCGGCCTGGGCCTCTCCCTCACCCCCGAGGACTTCCGCCGGGTGGCACGGCACCCGCGCGCGGTGGTGGTCGCGCTGGGCTGCCAGCTGGTGCTGCTCCCGGTCCTGTGCTTCGGCCTGGTCACCGCCTTCGACCTGCCGCCGCTGCTGGCGATCGGCATGATGCTGCTGGCCGCCTCGCCCGGCGGCACCAGCGCGAACCTCTACAGCCACCTGTTCCGCGGCGACGTCGCCCTCAACGTCAGCCTCACCGCGATCAACTCGGTGCTGGCGATCGGCACGCTGCCGCTGATCACCAACCTCGCGATCGCCCACTACGACCAGGGCGACACGGTCAGCCTGCAGTTCACCAAGGTCGTGGAGGTCTTCGCGGTGGTCCTGCTCCCGGTCGCGCTCGGGATGGCGGTCCGGGCGGCCCGGCCGGCGCTCGCCGAGCGCGCCGACCGGCCGGTCCGGATCGGCTCGGCGGTCGTGCTGGCGGTGCTGGTGCTCGGGATCCTGCTCGACCAGCGCGAGGAGGTCGGGGACTACCTCGCCGACGTCGGCCTGGCCGCCGGCCTGTTCTGCGCGCTGAGCCTGGTCGTCGGGTACGTCGTCCCGCGCGCCGCGGGCGTGCGGGAGGACCAGGCGATCGCGTCGTCGATGGAGATCGGCGTCCACAACGCCACGCTGGCGATCTACGTGGCTGTCGAGGTGCTCGACTCCACCGAGATGTCGATCCCGGCAGCCGTCTACTCGGTCTTCATGTTCGTGCTCGCCGCAGCCTGGGGCGCGCTGGTCAGTCGCCGGGTGCGAGCAGAGCCGCGAGCCGAGGTGCCAGCTCCCTGAGCGCGCGCCCGCGGTGGGAGATCGCGTCCTTCTCGGCGCGGTCCAGCTCGGCGGTGGTGAGCCCGGGCCGGTCGTCGGCCTCGAAGAGCACGTCGTAGCCGAAGCCGCCGGTCCCCCGGGTCTCGCGGATCACCCGCCCGTCCATGCGCCCCTCGACGACGAGCTCGCCGCCGGCGTGCACGACCGCGACCGCGCACGCGAAGTGCGCCGTGCGCCGCTCGTCGGGGACGTCGGCCAGCTGGGCGAGCAGCAGCTCGTTGTTGCGCTCATCCGACTTCGGCGGGCCGCTCCAGCGCGCGGAGAGCACGCCCGGCATGCCGTTCAGCGCGTCGACGCACAGACCGCTGTCGTCGGCGATCGAGGGCAGCCCGGTGACCTCGAAACCGGCCCGCGCCTTGAGCAGCGCGTTGCCGGCGAAGGTCGGCTGGTCCTCGACCGGCTCGTCGTACGGCGCGACGTCGTCGAGCCCGACCACGACCGCGCCCGGCACGTGCTCGCCGAGGATCCGCTCCATCTCCTGGAGCTTCTTGGCGTTGCGCGAGGCCAGGAAGACGCGGGTCATCGCGCGAGCGCCTCGATCTGCATGCGGGTCAGGTCGGCGCAGCCCTTCTCGCCGAGGGCGAGGAGCGCGTCGAGCTCGGCGCGGTCGAACGGCGCGGCCTCGGCGGTGCCCTGCACCTCGATGAAGGAGCCGGTGCCGGTCATCACGATGTTCATGTCGGTCTCGGCGCGCACGTCCTCCTCGTAGGGAAGGTCCAGGCGCGGCACGCCGTCGATGATGCCGACGCTGACGGCGGCGACCGAGCCGGTCAGCGGCTCGCCCTTGATCGCGCCGGTGGAGCGCAGGTGCGCGACCGCGTCGGCGAGGGCGACGTAGGCGCCGGTGATCGCGGCGGTGCGGGTGCCGCCGTCGGCCTGGAGGACGTCGCAGTCGAGCTGGATGGTGTTCTCCCCCAGCGCCTGGTAGTCGATGACGGCGCGCAGCGAGCGGCCGATCAGGCGGCTGATCTCGTGGGTGCGCCCGCCGATGCGGCCCTTGACCGACTCGCGGTCCGAGCGGGTGTTGGTGGAGGCGGGGAGCATGGCGTACTCGGCGGTGACCCAGCCGAGGCCGGAGCCCTTGCGCCAGCGCGGCACGCCCTCGGAGGCGGAGGCGGCGCAGAGCACCTTGGTGCGACCGAACTCCACGAGGACGGAGCCCGCGGCGTGGTCGAGCCAGTTGCGGGTGATGGTGATGGGGCGGAGCTCGTCGTCGGCGCGACCGTCGGCACGTGTCATGGCCCGAAGGCTACGACCCGGCGCCGACGGTCGCGCCGTCGGCCTGCTGGGGCCTACTTGGGCTCGGAGGTCAGCACCCGCCGGGCGCCCAGCACCATCGGGGCCACGATCCAGATGGCGACCGCGACCAGCAGCCGGGCGACGTCGAGGCCGTCGACCCCGTCGAAGCCGTCCAGGAACGGCGTGAAGGCGAAGCTCAGGTCGATCCACGGGATCAGCGACTGCGCCCAGTCGAACACGGCGTAGAGGATGGAGTAGACCATGAACGGCAGCATGATCGCGACGACGTAGAAGACCGCGATCGCCGCCGGGGTGCTCAGCATCAGCATCGCCAGGCCGAAGGCCATCAGGAAGTACAACAGCTGGCTGATCACCGTCATCACGAGGGTGCCGGCCTCGAGGTTCCACCGCACGTCGTAGCCGCCGATCGCGGCACCGACCGGGTTGGTGATCGCGCCGAGCACGACCGCGAGCACCATCGTGGCCAGCGCGAGCAGCACCACGGCGCTGAGCTTGGCCAGCAGCACCCGCAGCCGGTGCGGCTCGAGGCTGAAGGTGACCAGGCCGGTGCGCTGGCTCCACTCGCTGGTCACCACGAGGATCGGGAAGACCGGCAGCAGCACCGAGAGCGGGATGGAGAGGATCTGGGAGAGGTCGTTGGCGCTCACCCGCGCGTCGTCCGCGAGGGCCACGACGAGCAGCACGAGGGCGATGGTGCCGGCGAGGAGCAGCCCGGTGATCGCCATCAGCCAGAACCCGCCCCGGGTGTCCAGCATCTTGCGCCACTCCACCGCGACCAGCCGGGTGAAGGGGACCCGAGCGGTGCCGGAGATGTCGATGGTGCGCGGCGGCGCCGTCGCGGTCAGGTCGGGGGTGCTCATGCGGAGGCTCCTTGCTGGGTCGCGGCGGCGGGGTGGCCCTCGCGCTGGGTGTCGGCGGTGAGCTCGAGGAAGAGGTCCTCCAGGCCGGCCTGGCCGGTGCGGAGGTCGGTGAGCACGACGCGGGCGTCGAGCGCCGTGCGGCCCACGGTCTCCGGGGAGGCAGCGACGCGCAGTCCGGTCCCGGACGCGCTCACCTGGATGCCCTGGGCGCGCAGCGCGGCGGCCAGCGCGTCGTTGTCGAGCGCGGTGACCAGGCTGCTCGCGGGGCCGGCGTCGGCCAGCAGCGTCTCGCGGTCGCCCTGGGCCACGATCTTGCCGCGGCCGATGAGGATCAGCTCGTCGGCGATCTGCTCGACCTCGTGCAGCAGGTGGCTGGAGAGCAGCACGGTGCCGCCGCGCTCGGCGTACCCGCGCAGCAGGCCGCGCATCCAGCGGATGCCGGCGGGGTCGAGGCCGTTGGCCGGCTCGTCGAGGATCAGCACCTCGGGGTCGCCGAGCAGCGCGTGCGCGATGCCGAGGCGCTGGCGCATGCCGAGGGAGTAGTTGCGCAGGCGGCGCTTGGACTCCGCGTCGCTGAGCGAGACCAGCGCGAGCATCTCGTCGACGCGCGAGGCGGGCAGGCCCATCGTCTTCGCGCCGATCGTGAGGACCTCGCGGCCGGTGCGGCCGGCGTGCTGCGCGGAGGCGTCGAGCAGGACGCCGACGTGGCGCCCGGGGTTGGGGATGTCGGCGTAGCGGTGTCCACCGATCGTGGCCCGGCCCCGGGTGGGGGCGGTGAGCCCGACCATCATGCGCATCGCGGTCGTCTTGCCGGCACCGTTGGGACCGAGGAACCCGGTGACCCGTCCTGGCTGGCAGACGAAGCTCACGTCGTCGACGGCGGTGAACGCGCCGTATGTCCTGGTGAGTCCTTCGACTGTGATCATGCGCCCACCCTTCCAGAGCCCGTCCCTGCCGCGCACGGGACGCGCGGCTGGCGGACGGTGACCTAAGTAGGGGGTGCCTGCGACCGGGGACGGCTGCCGCGGGGCCGTGCGGACGCCTAGCCTGTTCCGCGTGGACGAGCCGGCACCGCCCCCTCCCCCGCTCAGCGGGTGGGGCCGCACCTGGCGGGTCCTGCTGGCACTGACGGTCAGCCTGATGCTCTGGACGCTGGTCGCCGAGCGACAGTCCGACGCGATGCGGACCGTCGAGCTGGCGATGGCGCTCCCCGCCTTCGCGCTGGCCGCGTGCCGGCGCCGCTGGCCGCTCGCGGTCGCGGTCGCGACCGCCCTGCTCTCCACGGTGTTCTCGCTCGCGACGGGGCCGGCCCTGCTCGCCACGGTGTCGCTGGCCACCCGACGCCGGTGGAACGAGATCGTCCCCGTCGCGGTTCTCGGGATCGCCGCCGGAATGACGTGGAACCAGGTCCAGCCGCTCGATCCCCGGGACCCCTGGCCCATCGACCTCGCTCTCAACGCGGCCCTCGTGTCGGGCATGTGCGCCTGGGGCATGTACATCGGCTCGCGACGTGAGCTCGTCTGGAGCCTGCGCCAGCGCGCGGAGCGGGCCGAGGCCGAGCAGGAGCTGCGCGTCACCGGCGCCCGCGACGCCGAGCGGGCCCGGATCGCCCGGGAGATGCACGACGTGCTGGCACACCGGATCTCGCAGATCTCCATGCACGCCGGCGCGCTGAGCTTCCGCGAGGACCTCAGCGCCGAGGAGATGCGCGCGGGTGCCGGGGCGATCCGCGAGCGGGCGCACGAGGCGCTGAGCGACCTGCGCGGCGTGCTCGGCGTGCTGCGCGGGGAGGTCCTCGACTCCCCGCAGCCGACGTACGACGACCTGCCCGCGCTCGTCGCCGAGGCCCGGCTGGCGGGGCTCACCGTCGACCTCGACGACCGCCTGGCGGACCGGGAGCCGGTGCCCGAGGCCGTGGGCCGCACGCTCTACCGGATCGTGCAGGAGGGGCTCACCAACGCGCGCAAGCACGCGCCGGGCTCCACTGTCACCGTCGCGCTGTCCGGGTCGCCCGAGGCGGGCGTCACTGCCTGCCTGAGCAACCCCGTGGGCTTCGGGACGAGCGCGACCCCCGGTGCCGGCGTCGGGCTGGTCGGGCTGCGCGAGCGCGCCGAGCTGCGCGGCGGCCACCTGAGCCACGGTCGCGAGGGTGCGACATTCGTCCTGCGCGGGTGGATACCGTGGGCCCGGTGAGCCCGCCCCCGACCCGCCTGCTCGTGGTCGACGACGACCCGCTGGTGCGCTCCGCGCTGGGGCTGATGCTGGGCGGGCAGGACGACGTCGTCGTGGTGGGCGAGGCCGGCGACGGGCGCGCCGGGGTCGACCTGGCCCGGCGGCTGCGCCCCGACGTCGTGCTGATGGACATCCGGATGCCGCACCTCAACGGCCTCGACGCGACCCGTGAGCTGATGGCCGAGGAGGGCCCGCGCGTGATCGTGCTGACCACCTTCGACGCCGACGAGCACGTGCTCGCCGCGCTGTCGGCGGGTGCGGACGGCTTCCTGCTCAAGGACACCGCCCCGGCCGAGATCCTCACCGCCATCCGCCGGGTCGCCGCCGGGGACCCGATGCTGTCGCCCTCGGTGACCCGCACCCTCATCGAGCGCTTCCGCGCCGACGTGCCCGACGACCGGGCCGGGCGGGCCCGGGCGCGCCTGGACCGGCTCACCGAGCGCGAGCTCGACGTCGCCCT
Source organism: Nocardioides sp. zg-DK7169 (assembly GCF_013155365.1). Taxonomy (GTDB): domain Bacteria; phylum Actinomycetota; class Actinomycetes; order Propionibacteriales; family Nocardioidaceae; genus Nocardioides. The sequence goes on along the minus strand of NZ_JABJRA010000007.1, from coordinate 27,078 downwards.
CGCGGTGGGGCGCGGTCTCAGCAACGCCGAGGTGGCCCGGACGCTGCACCTGTCGGTGCCGACGGTCAAGGCGCACGTGTCACGGCTCTTCGACAAGCTCGAGGTCACCAACCGGGTGCAGATCGCGATCTGCGTGCACGACGCCGGCCCCGCCTGAGCAGGACCCGCGGGCGCCCCTCAGCCGTGCAGGTCGTACGCCGCGCCGGGGCGGGCCAGCTCGACGGGGCCGTCGTACTCGCCCTGCGCCTCGGCGAGCGCCACGTCCGGGGTGTGCCACGGCGGGATGTGGGTGAGCACCAGGCGCCGGGCCCCGGCCAGCCGCGCGACCTCCCCGCAGTCGGTGCCGGTCAGGTGCAGCGCGGGCGGGTTCTCGACCCCGGACACGAAGGAGGCCTCGGCGAGCAGCAGGTCGGCGTCGCGGGCCAGGTCCTCGAGCCCCGGGCAGGGGCCGGTGTCGCCGGTGTAGGCCAGCACCGCACCGTCGGCGCTGACGCGCAGGCCGTACGCCGGGATCGGGTGGTCCACCGGGACCGGCTCGACGTGGAAGGGGCCGACGTCGACCGGGCCGTCCCAGACGCGGAAGTCGAACTCCTCGCGCATGCCGGGCTCCTGGGGCAGGTCGTAGGCCCGCGCCATCCGGTCCGCGGTGTCGGCGGGGCCCCACACCGGGATCCGCGGCTGCGCGCCGTCGGGGTGGTAGCGGCGCATCACGTAGTAGCCGCACAGGTCCAGGCAGTGGTCGGCGTGCAGGTGGCTCAGCAGCACCGCGTCGATCGTCAGCGGGTCGACGTGGCGCTGGAGCGCGCCGAGCGCGCCGGAGCCGAGGTCGACCAGGACGCGCCAGGTCCGCTCGCCGGTCCCGTCGTCGTGACGAGCCTCGAGGAGGTAGCAGCTCGCGGGCGAGTCCGGCCCTGGGAAGGACCCGGAGCACCCGACGATCGTCAGCCTCATGCACGCCCCCGGCAGCACGGGAGGCAGGTCGTCGTCAGGGCAGGCACGTCGCACAGGCTAGGGCGTCGCGCGCCCGCGCGCACCGTGTCGCGACCGACGTCACGTCCACGGCGGGGTGTCCCTCGCCACCGGCACCCCAGGACGGACCGCTGACGGACCGCGGACGGACCCCGGGCTAGGCCCAGAGCTGGCCCTCGAGGCGCTCCTCGGCGTCGTCCACCGTGCCCTCGTAGGCGCCGGTGGAGAGGTACTTCCAGCCGCCGTCGCACACGACGAAGGCGATGTCCGCGGTCTCCCCGGCCTTGACCGCCTTGGCCGCCTGGCCGAGCGCGGCGTGCAGGATCGCGCCGGTCGAGACGCCGGCGAAGATGCCCTCGAGCTCCAGCAGCTCGCGCACCCGGCGCACCGCGTCACGCGGGCCGACGGAGAAGCGGGAGTCGATCAGGTCCGCGTCGTACAGCTCCGGGACGAAGCCCTCGTCGAGGTTGCGCAGGCCGTAGACGAGCTCGCCGTAGCGCGGCTCCGCCGCCACGATGCGTACGTCGGGCTTCGCGGAGCGGAAGAACCGCGAGACGCCCATCAGCGTGCCGGTGGTGCCGAGGCCGGCCACGAAGTGGGTGATCGAGGGCAGGTCGGCGAGCAGCTCGGGCCCAGTGCCCTGCTCGTGGGCGAGGGCGTTGGCGGGGTTGCCGTACTGGTAGAGCATCACCCAGTCGGGGTGCTCCTCGGCGATCCGCTTCGCGACCCGCACCGCCTCGTTGGAGCCGCCGGCGGCGGGGCTGGAGACGATCTCGGCGCCCCACATCCGCAGCAGCTGGCGCCGCTCCTCGGAGGTGTTCTCCGGCATCACGCACACGATGCGGTAGCCCTTGAGCTTGGCCGCCATCGCCAGGGAGATGCCCGTGTTGCCGGACGTGGGCTCCAGGATCGTGCAACCCGGACGGAGCAGGCCGCTCTTCTCGGCCTCCTCGATCATCTTCAGGGCCGGGCGGTCCTTGATCGAGCCGGTGGGGTTGCGGTCCTCCAGCTTGGCCCACAGCCGGACCTCGGGGCTCGGCGACAACCGAGGCAGACCCACCAGCGGGGTGTTGCCGACCGAGGCGAGCAGGTTGTCGTAGCGCATGGGTATCAGGATGCCATTCGGGTGGGATCGGATCGGAACCGACGACGTGGCCCGCAGGCCCGCGTCTCAGCTGAGGAAGCGCTCGGGGTCGAAGTCCTCCAGCGCGATGATCCGCACCCGCGGGAGCGGCACGTTGAAGGCACGCACGTCGTCCTCGAGGTCGTGGACCTCCAGCCCGAGGTTGTCGAACGCGGTGCTGGCGTACTCGCGCAGCGCCACCACGCCGACCCGGCGCCCGTTGCCGAGCAGCCGGCCGAGCGCGTCGGCGAAGTCGGCGTCGTGGCTGCACAGCAGCACGTCGTCGTCGCGGCCGATGAGCGCCTCGAGGGTGCGCAGGATGCCGACGTCGACGACCTTCTCGTCGCTGCGCCCGGCCAGCGGGATCGGCCGGTAGTCCATGGCCAGCAGGGCCTGGACGAAGCTCGTCGGCAGCTGCCCGCTGGAGGCGTTGAGGAAGAACAGGCCGGTGACCGGCTGGTCCCACAGGTCACGGGCGTAGGCCGTGACCCGCTCCCAGCGGGGCCGTTCGTCGGGCTGCGGGCGCCTGCCCAGCAGCGAGTTGCCGAGGGTCGCGTCGATGTTCTCGCCGTCGACCAGGACGAACGTGCGCCGCGCCGGGGTGGTGATCATCGCGGGGCCGTCGCGCTCTCAGCAGCCCCCGGCCACGGCGGGAAGCACCACGACCTGGTCGCCGTCGGAGAGCTCGGCCTCGAGCCCGCCGATGAAGCGGACGTCCTCGTCGTTGATGTAGACGTTGACGAAGCGACGCAGGTCGCCGTTGTCGATGAGGCGGTCCTTGATGCCGGGGTGGCTGCCCTCGAGGTCGTCGATGAGCGCGCTCAGCGTCGCGCCGTCACCCGAGACGGCCTTCTCGCCGCCGGTGTAGGTGCGCAGGATGGTGGGGATCCGGACCTCGATGGCCATGGCTTCGAACAGCTCCTCAGGGATTCAGCGATGTCGTGCGATGTCGTGGTGCGCGCAGGTCTCTGCGCTCGGTGCAGGGTCGTGCGGGTGCTGCGGTCGGAGGGTCCTCAGCCCAGTGCGGGGACGACGACGACCTCTTCCTCGGTCACCTCGCCGTCGAGGATCCGATACGACCTGAACTCCACGGGACCGTCGTTATTCCCGTGCTCGCGGGTGCTGACCAGCACGTAGTGCGCGTTCGGCTCGCTGGCCAGGCCGATGTCGGTGCGGCTCGGGTAGGCCTCGGTCGCGGTGTGGGAGTGGTAGATGATCACCGGCTCCTCGTCGCGCTCGTCCATCTCCTTGTAGAGCGCGAGCAGGTCCATCGAGTCGAACTCGTAGAACGTCGGGCTCCCCGCGGCGTTGACCATCTCGACGAACCGCTCGGGGCGGTCGCTGCCGTACGGTCCCGCGACGATGCCGCAGGCCTCGTCGGGGTGGTCGCGCTTGGCGTGCGCGACGATCGCGTCGAAGGTCGCCTGGTCGATGGTCAGCACCGTTCCAGACTAGGGGTAGCGGCAGGCGCGCCGAGCACCCGCCCGGGACCCGGACGGCGTACGACGAGGCGTGGCACACGCCCGCTCCCGCGGTGTGGGTGCGCGCTCAGCGCACGAAGCGCGGGGTGCTCTCCCCCGACGCCGCGGCCTCGATGCCGGCCAGCATGTGGGCAGCCATGGGCGGCAGGTCCGTCATCGGCCACCACCGCACGTCGGTGCTCTCGTCGTCGGCGACGTACGGGTCCTCCGCCACCCAGGAGCAGGCGAAGGTGAGGTCGAGGTAGACCGCGCGGTCGCCGTTCACGTGGGTGATCCGCGGGCTCACCGAGACCGCGGCCAGCCGGTCGACCGAGATCTCCACACCCGTCTCCTCCAGCGCCTCGCGGCGTGCCCCGATCGCGGGCTCCTCCCCCGGGTCCAGGATGCCGGTGACCGGCGCCCAGCGGCCGTTGTCGGCGCGCTCGACGAGCAGCACCCGGCCCTCGTGGAGCACCACCGCGGTCACCGCCGGCAGCCACAGCTCGTGCGTGCCGACGCTGCGACGCAGGTCGACGATGAACGGCGGGATCGGCACGGCCCCAGTGTGACAGCGCTGTTGCCGGCCTGTTGCCACCATGTTGCGCCGCACGACGGCGCGGGAGGGGAGCGACGCACCTCACACCGGCACGCGCCGCGGTCTCGACCGGGACATCCGGGCGTGGGGGCCTCCCAGCCAGCACCTAAGGTTTGTCGCATGGAGAAGCTCGACACCGCGCTGCAGGAGCACTACGCGACCGTACTGTCGCGCAACCCCGGCGAGCGCGAGTTCCACCAGGCCGTCCTCGAGGTCCTCGAGTCGCTCGGCCCGGTGGTCCACAAGCACCCGGAGTACCTGCACCAGGCCGTCATCGAGCGTCTCTGCGAGCCCGAGCGCCAGCTGATCTTCCGGGTGCCGTGGACCGACGACCAGGGCCGCGTGCAGATCAACCGCGCCTTCCGCGTCGAGTTCAACTCCGCCCTCGGCCCCTACAAGGGCGGGCTGCGCTTCCACCCGTCGGTCTACCTCGGCATCGTGAAGTTCCTGGGCTTCGAGCAGATCTTCAAGAACGCGCTGACCGGCCTGCCCATCGGCGGCGGCAAGGGCGGCTCGGACTTCGACCCCAAGGGTCGCTCCGACGCCGAGATCATGCGCTTCTGCCAGTCGCTGATGACCGAGCTCTACCGCCACCTCGGCGAGTACACCGACGTCCCCGCGGGCGACATCGGCGTCGGCCAGCGCGAGATCGGCTACCTCTTCGGCCAGTACAAGCGGATCACCAACCGCTACGAGTCCGGCGTGCTGACCGGCAAGGGCCTGTCGTACGGCGGCTCGCAGGTCCGCACCGAGGCCACCGGCTACGGCACCGTCTTCTTCACCGAGGAGATGCTGGCCACCCGCGGCGAGTCGCTGTCGGGTCGCCGGGTGATCGTGTCGGGCTCCGGCAACGTGGCGATCTACGCCGCCCAGAAGGCCATGCAGCTCGGCGCGCACGTCGTCGCCTGCTCGGACTCCTCGGGCTACGTCGTCGACGAGGACGGCCTCGACCTCGACCTGCTGCGCCAGGTCAAGGAGGTCGACCGGCAGCGGGTCTCCGACTACGCCGCCCAGCGCCCCCGCGCCACCTTCGTCGAGAACGGCCAGGTCTGGGACGTCGCCTGCGAGGTCGCACTGCCCTGCGCGACCCAGAACGAGCTCGACGGGGCGGCCGCGAAGACGCTCATCGACAACGGCGTGCGCGCCGTCGCCGAGGGCGCGAACATGCCCTGCACCCCCGACGCCACCCGCCTGTTCCAGGAGGCCGGTGTGCTGTTCGCGCCGGGCAAGGCCGCCAACGCCGGTGGCGTCGCGACCAGCTCGCTGGAGATGCAGCAGAACGCCTCGCGCGACTCCTGGTCCTTCGAGCACACCGAGCAGCGCCTGCGCGAGATCATGGTCGGCGTGCACGACCGGTGTGCCTCGGCCGCCGACGAGTACGGCCAGCCCGGCAACTACGTCGCCGGCGCCAACGTCTCCAGCTTCCTGCGCGTCGCCGACGCGATGCTCTCCCTCGGCGTCGTCTGACCCGTACGTCGAGAGGGGCGTCCTCGCCGTCGGATCCGAGCGGTGGGGGCGCCCCTTCGGCGTTCCGGGCGGTTCTTCGTCGGCGGCCTCAGGACATGAGCGACTGGACGAGCGTCTCCTGCAGGTAGCCGACCCACTCGTAGATGTCGTGCGCGGCGGCGCGCGGGTCCTCGTCGGGCAGGGAGAGCCAGAACTCCTCGTCGCCGTCCTCGATGCCGAGGCGGGTGGCGAGGGCCAGGCGGATGTCGGTGAAGGACCGCATCCAGGTGTGTGCGGTCTCCCGGTCGAGCTCGACGTCGATGAAGACCATCCGGTCCTCGTCCACCTCGGCGGGCAGACCGGCGTCCTCGAGGGTCTCGATGACCGTGGCCGCGGCCTGCGCCTTGCCGTCGCGCAGCGCGCCCTCGGTGAAGCGACGGAACTCGCCGGCCGCCTCCTCGTCGTGGGTGTACGCCGTGGGGAACAGTCGCGCCAGCACCGGGTCCTCGGGGACCGTGGTCGGCCCGGAGAAGTCCATCATCGCCTCGAACGGGTCCTGGTCCTCGCGCGGGACGGCCGCCTCGTTGCGCAGCAGCTCGACGAGCTGGGAGGCCAGCGAGCGCAGCAGGTCCGCCTCGAAGGCGGTGAAGTTGGCGATGATGCGTCCGCTGCGGCGGTGCCGCTCGAAACCGGTGCTGATCATCGCTACTCCGCCTTCTGCAAGGTGGCCCACAGGCCGTACTCGTGCATGGCCTGCACGTCGCGCTCCATCTCCTCGCGGGTGCCGGAGCTGACCACCGACTTGCCGTCCTCGTGGACCTCCATCATCAGCTTCTCCGCTTTCTTGCGCGGGTAGCCGAAGTAGGTCTCGAAGACGTAGGTGACATAGGTCATCAGGTTGACCGGGTCGTTCCACACGATGGTCACCCACGGCTTGGACAGGTGGGTGAGGTCATCGGGAACGACCGTCGGCTCGACCTCGACCGGGCTCGCGGCGGACACGTTGACCATGTTGGCACACTGACCCGGTGGCCTCTCCCACCGCGTCCCCGTCGACGCCCCACTCGACCGCCCTGCTCACCGACCACTACGAGCTGACCATGGTGCAGGCCGCGCTGGCGGCCGGCACGGCCGGGCGCCGGGCCGTCTTCGAGCTCTTCCCCCGACGCCTGCCCGAGGGCCGGCGCTACGGCGTGGTCGCGGGCGTGGGCCGGGCACTGGACGCGCTCGAGGCGTTCCGCTTCGACGACGAGAGCCTCGCCGCGCTCGACGGGGTCGTGGACGGCACGACGCTGGAGTGGCTGGCGTCCTACCGCTTCTCCGGGGACGTGTGGGGCTACCCCGAGGGCGAGGTCTACCTGCCCTACTCCCCGCTCGTCGTGGTGGAGTCGACGTTCGCCGAGGCGGTGCTGCTGGAGACGCTGCTGCTCTCCATCTACAACCACGACAGCGCGATCGCCTCCGCCGCCTCCCGGATGACCTGCGCCGCCGGGGACCGGCCCTGCATCGAGATGGGCGCCCGGCGTACCCACGAGGAGGCGGCGGTCGCCGCGGCCCGGGCGGCGTACGTCGCCGGCTTCACCGCGTCCTCCAACCTCGCCGCGCGGCAGCGCTACGGCGTGCCGAGCACGGGCACCAGCGCGCACAGCTTCACCCTCCTGCACGACTCCGAGGCCGATGCCTTCCGCGCGCAGGTGGCCTCGCTGGGCGCCGACACCACCCTGCTCGTCGACACCTACGACGTCGCCGCGGGCGTGCGGGCCGCGGTCGAGGCTGCCGGCACCGGCCTGGGCGCGGTGCGCCTCGACTCCGGCGACCTCGGTGTGCTGGCCCATGAGGTGCGCGCCCAGCTGGACTCCCTCGGCGCGACCGGGACCCGGATCATCGTCACCAGCGACCTCGACGAGTACGCCATCGCCGCGCTCGGCGCCGCGCCCGTCGACGGGTACGGCGTGGGGACCCAGCTGGTGACCGGCTCGGGCCACCCCACCTCGGGCCTCGTCTACAAGCTGGTCGCGCGCGAGGGGGCGGACGGCTCGCTGGTCTCGGTGGCCAAGCTCAGCAAGGACAAGAGCTCGCTGGGCGGGCGCAAGTACGCGCTGCGGCGACGCAACAGGCGCGGTGTCGCTGAGGCCGAGGTCGTCGGCGTCGGCACCCCGCCGGAGGACGACGGCGACGACCGGGCGCTGCTGGTCCCCCTGGTCCGCGACGGGGAGGTGGTCGGGCGCGAGTCGCTGGAGACCGCCCGCGACCGACACCAGATGGCCCGGGCCGAGCTGCCGCGCGCGGCGCGCAAGCTCTCGCGCGGCGAGCCGGTGATCCCGACCCTGCACGTCTGAGCGTCTCTGGTCCTCGCTGGGCCTGCTGGCGTCCCCGGCCCCGGTCTAGGGTCGTGCCATGACACGTGCGTTGGTCGTGGTGGACATCCAGAACGACTTCTGCGAGGGCGGCTCGCTGGCGGTGAGCGGCGGCGCGAGGGTGGCCCGCGAGGTCGGCGACCTGCTGGAGCGCTGGGCGGTGCGCGGCGCCGCCGACGCCCCCGGCTACGGCCACGTGGTGGCCACCAAGGACCACCACGTCGACCCGGGCGACCACTGGTCCGAGACCCCCGACTTCGTCGACTCCTGGCCGGTGCACTGCGCGGTCGGGACCCCGGGCGAGGAGTTCCACCCCGACCTCCAGCCGCGGCCCTTCGACGCGGTGTTCCGCAAGGGCGAGCGCGCCGCGGCGTACTCCGGGTTCGAGGGACGCGACCACTCCGGCGCGGGGCTGGCCGACTGGCTGCGCGAGCGCGGGGTCGAGGCGGTGGACGTCGTCGGCCTCGCCACCGACCACTGCGTGCGGGCCACCGCGCTCGACGCCGTCCGCGAGGGCTTCGCCACCCGGGTGCTGCTCGACCTGTGCGCCGGCGTGGCGCCGGAGACCACCGAGGCGGCGCTGGTGCAGCTGCGCGAGGCGGGGGTCGACGTTGTCTGACCTGGAGGTCCACCTCGCCGACGGCGTGCTGTGGCTGCGGATGAACCGCCCCGAGGTCTTCAACGCGCTCAGCGACGAGATGGCCGTCGGGCTGGCCGAGGAGCTGGAGCGGGCGACCGCGCGCGACGAGGTGCGCGCGGTGGTGCTGACCGGCACCGGCGCGGCGTTCAGCACCGGCGCCGACATCTCCGGCCAGGACGCCCACGAGCGCTTCGACGTCCGCGCACTGGACGCCGCGAACCGGATCATCCGCGCGGTGGTGAACCTCGACAAGCCCGTCCTCGCGGCGGTCAACGGCGTCGCCGCCGGCGTCGGCTGCTCCGCGGCGCTCGCCGCCGACATCGTGGTCGCGGCGGAGTCCGCCTCGTTCCTCCTGGCCTTCAGCCGGGTCGGACTGATGCCCGACGGCGGCGCGAGCGCCACCGTGGCCGCCTCGATCGGCCGGGCCCGCGCGATGCGGATGGCCCTGCTGGCCGAGCCGCTCAGCGCCGCCGAGGCACTGGCCGCCGGCCTGGTCACCCACCTGGCCCCCGACGAGGAGCTCCCCGACCTGGTCGCCACCCTGGCCCGCCGCCTCGCCGCCGGCCCGCCGCTCGCCTTCGCGGCGGCCAAGAAGGCGGTCAACGCCGCCACCCTCCCCCACCTCGAGGACGCGCTCGAGCGCGAGCGCACCGGCCAGAGCGTGCTGCTGCGCACCCGCGACGTCGCCGAGGGCATGCGCGCCTTCTCCGAGCGGCGGCGCCCGGTGTTCCGCGGGGAGTGACGCCGCGGCCGCGGGCGAGCCTCAGCTCAGCACCACTTGTCCACGATCGTGCGCACGACCGTGAGGTTCCGGTTGGTGGCGACGCCGAGGTGCCGCTCGACCACGGCGTTGGTCAGCCGCGCCTGGTGGTAGTTCTCCCCCAGCATCAGGTGCACCGCGCGGCCGCCGACGCGGGCGACCTCCTCGGCGCTGCTGCCCGCCTCGAGCGCCGCGACCGCCTCGGGGGCGGGCTCCTGCTTGAGGAAGGACACATAGTGCATGCCGTCGTGCCCGAAGGACTCGGCGTGCTCGAGGGTGGCGCGCAGCTCCGAGGGGGTCATCACCACCGTCGGGACCTCGAAGCCCGCCGCGGCGGCGAAGGCGCCCTCCAGGGCGGCCTCGATCCGCGCGCGGGAGCGCATCGGGGTCTCGAAGCGCACGTTGCCGGTGTTGATGTGGGTCGCGACCGCGGTGAAGCCGAGCGACTCCACCGCGGCCACGATCGCGTCCTTGGGGAACTTGCGGGTCGCGCCGAGGTTGATGGCCCGCAGGAACCCGACGTACGTCGTCATGGGCCCATCATGGCCCGGATCAGTGCTGGGTGCGGACCCTCGCCTCGTACGCCGCCCGCGCCTCGTGGTCGGCCGAGGAGAGCACCTTGTCGGCCTTGATCAGGCGGGCCATCGCGTCCTGCACCCGCTGGGGCAGCACCAGCGCACCCTTGGCGATCACCTGGGCGTAGCGCGGCACCCACAGCTCGGGGCGCGGCTTGTGGATCGCCGACTCGATGACGGCGGCGACGTCCTCGGCGGTGACCGCCTTGACCCCGCGCGCCGCCGGCACGCCTGCCCCGAGCTCGGTGCGCACCACGTTGGGCAGCACCGCGGTGACCTGCACGCCGAGGGGCGCCAGCTCGCCGCGCAGCGCCTCGCTGAAGCCCACGGCGGCGAACTTCGAGGCCGAGTACGTCGCGCCGTTCGGCAGCGGGACCCGGCCCACCGCGGAGGCGACGTTGATGACGTGGCCCCCGCCGCGGCCGATCATCGCCGGGACGACCGCCTTGGTGCCGTGGATGATGCCGTGCAGGTTGACGTCGACGATCTTGCGGGTCAGCGCCTCGGGCTCCTCGAGCAGCGGGCCCAGCGGCATGATGCCGGCGTTGTTGACCAGCACGTCGACCGGTCCGAGGTCGGCGGTGGCGGCGAGGAACGCGTCCCACGAGTCGCGCTCGGTGACGTCGAGCTCGGCGCCGACGACGCGTCCGCCGGCGGCCACGACGGCGGGGCTCGCGGAGATCTCGGCGGCCACCGCGCGCACCAGGTCGGCGTCGAGGTCGCCGATCGCGACCCGGGCGCCCTGACGGGCCAGGCGCTCGGCGGTGGCGCGCCCGATGCCGCGGGCGCCGCCGGTGACGAGGACGGACAGCGTGGCGAGGTCACGGGTCATGCGGCGCTCCTGGGAAGACGGGTGAGGGGGACGAGGTCGACCGGCTGGCCGTCCTTGGGGAAGGGCAGGGAGGCATAGCTCAGCGGCGCCCGGTAGCCGGGGTCGACCGACCAGCGGTGGCGGCGCAGCAGGTGGTGCAGGATCGTGCTCACCTCGATGCCGGCGAAGGCCATGCCGAGGCACTTGTGGACGCCGCCGCCGAAGGGCTCCCACGCGTGGCGGTGCGAGCGGTCCTCGCGGCGCGGCTCGGCGAACCGCTCGGGGTCGAAGCGCTGCGGGTCGCTCCACAGCTCGGGCATCTGGTGGCTGTGGTGCAGCATCAGCGCGGTGTGGCGCCCGGCCGGGATCCGGTGCCCGAGCACCTCGGTCTCGCGCACGGTGTGCCGCGCGAGCACCGGGACCGGCGGCACCAGCCGCAGGCACTCCTTGACCACCAGGTCCAGCGAGGTCAGGGAGTCCAGCTCGGCCAGCGACGGGTGCTCGGGCAGCGCCAGCGACTCCTCGCGGCAGCGCTCCTGCCACTCCGGGTGCTGGCCCAGGTGCTGGAGCACGGTGGAGACCGTGATCGTCGAGGTGTCGTGCGCGGCCATCAGCAGGAAGATCATGTGGTTGACGATGTCGTCGTCGCTGAACGCCGTGCCGTCCTCGTCGCGCAGGCGGCACAGCACCGAGAACAGGTCGTCTCCCCCGCCGGCGCGCTTCGCGGGCAGGTGGCGGTGCAGGAACTCCTCGAGCACCCGCCGGCCGCGGTGGGCGCGTCCCCAGCGGGTGCCGGGCACGTCGGCGCGCACCAGACCGGTCGCAGCCTGCACGCAGTCGACGAAGGCACGGTTCACCCGGGCCAGCTCGTCGGGGGTGGCCAGGTCGGCGCCGCCCATGAAGATCTCGGTCGCGAGGTCGAGGGTCAGCGACTTCAGGGCGGGATACGCGCGGAAGCCCGGCTGCTCGGGCCACGCGGCCACCCCGCGGGCCACGGCAGGGCCGAGCGCCGCGGCGTACCCCTCCAGGCGCTGGCGGGTGAACGCCTGCTGCAGCACCCGGCGGTGCTGGTGGTGCTCGCCGAAGTCCAGCAGCATCAGGCCGCGGTCGAAGAACGGCCCGACCAGGTAGCCCCAGCCCGGGCCGCTGGCGAAGGCCTTGTCGGCGTTGCGCAGCGCCTCGGCGCAGGCGTCGGGGCCGAGCAGGACGGTCCAGGGACGGCCGAGGAAGGTGATCGTGGAGACCGGACCGTGCTCGGACCAGCGGCGCTGCATGAAGCCGGGGGCGTCGCGCACATAGGCGAGGGTCTCGCCGACGAGCGGCAGGGAGGGCATCGGGACTCCGATCGGTGGGGAGTCGTCAGAGGCCGTGCGACATCTGACAGGGAGCGCTGTCAGTTTTGACGTACGCCGCGGAGATGTCAAGGTCTTCCTGTGAGCCAGGCGACAGAGGGCACCAGGAGCTACGGCGGGCGCAGCGCCGCGGAGCGGGCCGCGGAACGCCGCGCCCGACTGCTGGCCGCCGCGATCACACTGCTCGGCGAGCAGGGTGAGCAGAAGGCCACGATGACCGCGATCTGCCAGGCCGCCGGGCTGACCGAGCGCTACTTCTACGAGAGCTTCCGCAACCGCGACGAGGCCCTCGTGGCCGCGCTCGACGAGGTGTGCCGCGAGCTGGCGACCAGCGCCGTGGCCGCGGTGGAGGCGACCGACGGCGAGCCGCTGGACCGCACCCGGGCCGCGCTGCGCGCCGCCGTCGACGTGCTCGTCGCCGCGCCGGCCAAGGCCCGGGTGGTCGTGGTGGAGTCCAGCGCGAGCGCCCCGCTGCGCGCGCGGCGCCGCGAGCTGGTCGCGTGGTTCGCCGGCGTGGTCACCGACGAGGCGCGCTCGATCCTGGGCGAGCGGGCCCTGCCCGCGGACCGGCTGCGCGTGCACGCGACGTTCTTCGTCGCCGGCCTCGCCGAGCTGGTCGCCGACTGGCTCCACGACGAGCCCGGGCTCACCCCCGACCGGCTCGTCGAGGTCGGCAGCGAGCTGTTCGTCGCCGTGGCCCGCCGCGACTGAGGAGGCGCGGCCTCAGAGGTTGCCGCGCAGCTCCTGCTCGCGCTCGATCGCCTCAAAGAGGGCCTTGAAGTTGCCCTTGCCGAAGCCGAGCGAGCCGTGCCGCTCGATGAGCTCGAAGAAGACGGTGGGCCGGTCCCCGATCGGCCGGGTGAAGATCTGCAGCAGGTAGCCGTCCTCGTCGCGGTCCACGAGGATCCCGCGGCTCTTCAGCTCCTCCACCGGCACCCGCACCTCCCCGATCCGGGCACGCAGCTCGGGGTCGTCGTAGTAGGAGTCGGGGGTGCTGAGGAACTCCACGCCCTGCTCGCGCATCACGTCCACCGCGCGCAGGATGTCGCCGGTCGCGAGCGCCAGGTGCTGGCAGCCGGCGCCGTCGTAGAACTCCAGGTACTCATCGATCTGGGAGCGCTTCTGCGCGATCGCGGGCTCGTTGAGCGGGAACTTCACCCGGTGGTTGCCGCTGGCGACCACCTTGCTCATCAGCGCGGAGTAGTCCGTGGCGATGTCGTCGCCGATGAACTCGGCCATGTTGGCGAAGCCCATCACCCGGCGGTAGAAGTCCACCCACTCATCCATCCGACCCAGCTCGACGTTGCCGACGCAGTGGTCGACGGCCTGGAAGAGCCGCGCCGGACGGTCCGCGGGGCGCACGACCGTGGAGGTGCGCGCGACGTAGCCGGGCAGGTAGGGGCCCGAGTATCGGGAGCGGTCGACGAGGGTGTGCCGGGTCTCGCCGTACGTCGCGATCGCGGCCAGGCGCACCGTGCCGTGCTCGTCGCTGACGTCGTGGGGCTCCTCGAGGATCGTGGCCCCGGATGCGCGGGCGTGGTCGATGCAGACGTCCACGTCGGGGACGGCGAGGGCGAGGTCGACGACGCCGTCGCCGTGGCGGCGGTGGTGCTCGATCAGGGGGCTGTCGGGCGAGACCGCCCCGGAGAGCACGAACCGGGCGCTGCCGGAGCGCAGCACGTAGGACTTGTGGTCGCGGCAGCCGGTCTCCGGGCCGCGGTAGGCCTCCAGGTCCATGCCGAGCGCGAGCTGGTACCAGGCGGCCGCCTGGGTGGCGTTGCCGACGACGAACCCGACGGCGTCCATGCCGGTGACGGGGAACGGGTCGGACTCCGCGTCGTACTCCACGAGCCCCACCAGCTGGCGCAGCTGCTCGAGGGTGAGGTCGGCCTTGATCTCGTCGGGCGTGAGGGTCATGTCAGCAGGGTGTGACCTGGACTACAGGTTGTGCAATCGTGGCCCGGAACACTGGACAGACTGCCCAGCGAGGGTGGCCGGGACGGGGGCACACGTGGACGATCTGGACAGGCGGCTGCTCGAGCTGTTCGCCGCCGAGCCCCGCGTCGGGGTGCTCGAGGCGTCCCGGCGCCTCGGCGTCGCCCGCGGCACCGTGCAGGCGCGGCTGGACCGGCTCGAGACCGGCGGGGTGGTGACCGGCTGGGGCCCCGAGGTCTCCCCCGCCGCGCTGGGCCACCCGGTCACGGCGTTCCTCACCCTGGAGATCCGCCAGTCCCCCGACGCCGGCGGCCACGACGCGGTCGGGAGCCATCTCGCCGCGATCGCGGAGGTGCTGGAGGCGCACACCATCACCGGCGCCGGCGACCTGTGGGTGCGCGTGGTCGCGCGCTCCAACACCGACCTCCAAAGGGTCATCGACGCCGTGCTGGCGCACCCGGCGATCGTGCGCTCCGCGACCGTGATCGCGCTGGCCACCCAGGTCCCGTTCCGGGTCCTGCCGCTCGTGCGTGCGGCGGTGGACCCGGCCTGAGCGGGCTCAGGAGGTCTTGCGCGCCGCCCAGTCGCGGACCTTGTCGATGCGGGCACGCAGCTGCTCGGCGTTGGCGACGGCGGCCGCGGGGCCGCCGCACTCCTTGCGGAGCTTCGCGTGGGTCATGCCGTGCGGGGTGCCGGTGCGGTGGTACCAGGCGGCGACCAGGCCGTTGAGCTCGCGGCGCAGCACCGCGAGCTGCTCGTGGGTCGTCACCTCGGTGAGGTCCTCGGAGGCCTTGCGGGCCTCGTCGACACGCGAGGCCAGCGCCGACTTCTGCTTGCGGGCGCGGTCGCTCTGGCGCTGGCGCAGCAGGTCGCGCATCTGGTCGGCCTCGAGCAGGCCGGGGATCCCGAGGAAGTCCATCTCCTCCTCCGAGCCGACCTGCACCTCGCCGGCGTGGCCGAACTCGCCACCGTCGAAGAGCACCCGGTCGAAGCGGGCCTCCGAGCCCAGTGCCTCGAAGGACGCGAGCAGGTCCGAGGAGGCCGCCTCGGAGGCGTTCGCCGCCTCGAGCAGGCGCTCCTCCGGGGAGAAGACGTCGTCCTCGCTGCGGACCTTCTTCTGCAGCACGTGGTCGCGGGTCACCTCCATCTCGGAGGCGAAGGCGAGCAGGTTGGGCACGCTCGGCAGGAACACCGACGCGGTCTCGCCGCGCGAGCGGGAGCGCACGAAGCGGCCGACGGCCTGGGCGAAGAACAGCGGCGTCGAGGTGGTCGTGGCGTAGACGCCGACCGAGAGGCGCGGGACGTCGACGCCCTCGGAGACCATCCGGACCGCGACCATCCAGCGGCTGTCGGACTTGGAGAACTCGCCGATCTTCTTCGACGCCGCCTTCTCGTCGGAGAGCACCACCGTCGCGGACTCGCCGGTGATCTGGCGCAGCGTCTTGGCGTAGGAGCGGGCCGCGTCCTGGTCGGTCGCGATCACCAGGCCGCCGGCGTCGGGGACGTGGCGGCGCACCTCGGACAACCGCTTGTCGGCCGCCGCGAGCACCGAGGGGATCCACGAGCCCTGTGGGTCCAACGCGGTGCGCAGCGCCTGGTTGGTCAGGTCCTTGGTGAGCGGCTCGCCGAGGCGGGCGGCGATCTCGTCGCCGGCGCTGGTGCGCCACGACATCTCGCCCGAGTAGGCCATGAACAGGACCGGGCGGACCACGTGGTCGGCCAGCGCGTCGCCGTAGCCGTAGGTGTAGTCGGCCACCGAGCGCGGCACGCCGTCGGGACCGGGCGCGTAGGTGACGAACGGGATCGGGTTGATGTCGGAGCGGAACGGCGTACCGGTCAGCGCCAGACGGCGGGTGGCCGGCTCGAAGGCCTCGCGGACGCCCTCGCCCCAGCTCAGCGCGTCACCGGCGTGGTGGACCTCGTCGAGGATCACCAGGGTCTTGAACCGCTCGGCGCGGATCCGCATCGCGAGCGGGTTGACCGCGACGCCGGCGTAGGTCACCGCGACGCCGACGTAGTCGCCGGAGGTCTTGCCCTTGCCTGCGGAGTACGTCGGGTCGATCGGGATGCCCGCACGGGAGGCGGCCTCGGCCCACTGGGTCTTCAGGTGCTCGGTCGGTGCGACCACGATGATGCGGTCCACGATCCGGCGACCGAGCAGCTCGGAGGCGACGGAGAGCGCGAAGGTGGTCTTGCCGGCGCCGGGGGTCGCGACGGCGAGGAAGTCGCGCGGGTGCTCGGTGAAGTACTTCTGCATGGCAGCGGACTGCCACGCACGCAGGGACGGCGCGGTACCCCACGCGGCTCGCTCCGGCCAGGCCGGGCTGAGTGCGTTGGGCTGAGGTTCGGCGGCGTCGGTGCCCCCGGTCACTCCTTGCCCTCGTCGTCGTTGAGCTCCTCCCAGACCTCCTTGCACTCCGGACACACCGGGAACTTCTCCGGTGACCGGCTGGGGACCCAGACCTTGCCGCACAGGGCGACGACGGGCGTGCCCATCACCATCGCCTCGGTGAGCTTGTCCTTGTCCACGTAGTGCGAGAAGCGCTCGTGGTCACCACCCTGGGTGGGGAGCGTGGAACGGTCCTCGCGTACCCGCTCGTCGACGGCTGTGCCGGTCCCGAATCCGATGGTGCTCACGGCTCAAGGGTACGTCAGTCCGCGCGGGTGGTCTCATCCGCCGACGCGGCCCCCGGCGCACCCGCCGGCCGGCGCGCCGCGTCCGCGCGGGCGGCGGGCGCTCAGTTGAGCCCGGCGTCGATCGGGCGTGTCGAGACCCACGCCAGCTCGCCGGGCTGGCGGCGCAGCACGTCGCGCCACAGCTGGGTCGGGTCCACCCGGAAGATGTCGTCGGCGTGGGCCGGGACGACGTACCAGCTGCCCTCGGCGATCTCCTCCGCCAACTGCGCGGCGCCCCACCCGGCGTACCCGGCGAAGATGCGCAGCTCGCGCAGCTGGTCGCGCACCAGCTCCACCGGCGCGTCGAGATCGACCATGCCGAGGTCGCCCAGGACCGGCTGGAACCCGACCGGCTGGTCGTCCGCG
Organism: Nocardioides sp. zg-DK7169; assembly: GCF_013155365.1. Lineage (GTDB taxonomy): Bacteria > Actinomycetota > Actinomycetes > Propionibacteriales > Nocardioidaceae > Nocardioides. The sequence goes on along the minus strand of NZ_JABJRA010000007.1, from coordinate 10,013 downwards.
GCGCCCTCGCTCAGGGCGAGCGCCAGCGCGCCGTCGGGCCCGACGGGGCCGCCCTCGAAGAGCAGCTCGGGCTCCGCGACCGCGGCGGACCACTCCGGCAGGACGTCGGCGACCGGCACCGGCGAGGGCCGGTTCAGCACCACGCCCAGCGCGCCCTCGGGGTCGACGTCGAGGAGCAGCACCACCGTCTCGGCGAAGTTGGGGTCGATCAGCTCGGGGCTGGCGACCAGGAGCATGCCGGCTCCCGGTCTCGTGCCGAGCCCGCCTCGATCCGCTGCCATGGTTCCATCTTGCACCTCCCCCGGTGCGCCGGTCCCTCCCGCGACCGGGCGGTGTCCCCGGGGTGCCGCACGCCCCGACGTACCGCGGGTAGGTCATATGCTGGCGGGATGCCGAAGTCCCCCGTCGCCCGACTCGTCCCGAAGGTCCCCGGCGGATCCGGGGCGAGCCGGCGCCAGCAGTACTCCGCCTCGACGAAGCGCGCGCTGGTGGACGTGGCGGCCGAGCTGTTCACCGAGCACGGGTACGCCGCCACCTCCCTCGACGCGATCGTGGCCGGCGCCCGGGTGACCAAGGGTGCGCTGTACCACCACTTCACCGGCAAGCAGGCGCTCTTCGAGGCGGTCTTCGAGGGCGTGGAGAGCGCGGCGTCGAGGACGATCCAGAAGGCGCTGCGCGGACACCGCGACCCGTGGGACAAGGCCCGGGCCGGCCTCGGGGCGTTCCTCGCGGTCGTGCAGGAGCCGGCCTACCGCCGCATCGTGATCCAGGAGGGCCCGGCGGTGCTCGGCTACGAGCGCTACCGCGAGCAGGAGGAGCGCTCGACGTTCGCGAACGTCCTGGAGATCGTGCGCTCGGTCGTCGAGGCCGGCACCTGGGAGCTCGACGAGGACATGCTCCAGACCTTCGCGCGGATCTTCTTCGGCGCGATGTCGACGGCCGGCGAGACGGTGAGCACCGACCCTGACCCGGTCGCGGCCGCACAGCGCGTGGAGACGGCCATCACGTTCATCCTGATGGGCTTCCAGTCGCTGGCCAACGAGGGCGTCGAGCTGCCCACCTCGACCCCGGCCGGGCCGGACACGCGGGGCTGAGCGCCCCGGCGCGTGGCCGGGGCGCCGGGCGTCACTTCCCGAACGTGACGTCCCCGCCGTCCTGCGGGACCAGCTCGATCCAGGTGTGGCCGGCCGGGACGGTGAGGTCGCCGGCCTTGGTGGAGAGCTCGATCGGAGCGTCCAGCCCGTCCTTGGTCCAGGTGCCGCGGACCAGGCGGCCCTTGTGGAACAGCAGGGCCTCGCCGCTGCCGTCGAGCTTGGTCTCGGGCACCGGGTTGTTCGCCGGGTCGAGGTAGCCGGCGTCGCCGACCTTCACCCGCAGCACCAGCACGGTGTCGGCGCGGAACTCCTCGCCGTCGGCGGCGTAGGAGTTCTCGTTGACGTAGGCGCCCTTGTCGAAGCGCCAGCTCGTCGTGTGCCCGCCGGAGAAGCTGGCCGAGACCGTGCTGGCCGGCTGGCCCTTGGGCAGGTCGTCCGAGCTGCCCCACTCCAGGTAGTCGTCCGGGCGCTCGTCGCCCCCGGCGGCCTCCTCGGCGATGACGCCGAGGTCCGCGAAGAGGTTGTACGGCGCGGAGCGGGCGTTGTCGCGGCTGATGCCGGGGCTGCCCTCGTTGAAGAACTTGATGCCGGCGTCGTTGATCCGCTCGATGGTGACCGGGGCCGCGCCGCTGGTGACCATCACGCCCTCGCTCGGGGCGACGATGCCGATGTCGCTGGCCCGCATGGAGCGCACCGGCCCGGTCTTGTCCGGCAGCTCGGAGTAGAAGAAGGCGGCCAGGCGGGTCATCCCGCCCTCGACCAGCTCCTCGACGACCAGGTCGGCCTTGCCGAGGCCGAGCTGGGGGCTGCTGGCGGAGCTGTTGTCGATCTTGACGACCATCACCGGGTGGTCCTGGCTGGCGTCCTCGCCGTCACCGACCGGGAGGCCGGTGAGCGGCCAGGTCGCCTCCACGCTGCTCTCGGCGGCCTTCGGCTCGTCGGTTCCGGAGTCGGCGGGCTCGTCGCCGCCGCAGGCGGTCAGCGCGAGGCTGGAGGCGAGGACGGTGGCAGCCAGGAGGCGGGCACGGCGCACGGGAAGGCTCCGTTCGAGGTCGACGTCGGGGAAGGGGGCACCCGTCGGGTGCGGCGAGCGGTCGGCGTCGCCTCACCCAGTCTGGCGGGCGACACCGCCGCAGCAGGGTAGGCGCGCCCGAAGGCCAGAATACCCGGTCGCCTCCCCGCACCGAAGCAGTGTGATCCGCGCCTCGACCCCTCCTCAGCCGAGGGTGGCCCCGCCGTCGACGTACAGCGTCTGGCCGGTGATGTAGGACGCCTCGTCGCTGCACAGGAACGCCGCGGCGGCCGCGATGTCCTCGGGCCGCCCGACCCGGCGCACCGGGTTGGCCTCGGCGTTGAGGCGGCGGAACTCCTCGAGCTCGATGCCCAGGCGTGCCGCGGTCGCGTCGGTCATCTCGGTGGCGATGAAGCCCGGCGCGATCGCGTTGACGTTGATCCCGAACGGGCCGAGCTCGATGCCGAGGGTGCGGGTGAACCCCTGCACGCCCATCTTGGCGGCGGAGTAGTTGGCCTGGCCCCGGTTGCCGAGCGCGGAGGTGCTGGAGAGGTTGAGGATCTTGCCGTAGCGCTGGGCGACGAAGTGCTCCTGGGCCGCCTTGCTCATCAGGAACGCGCCCTTGAGGTGGACGCCCAGGACCAGGTCCCAGTCGTCCTCGCTCATCTTGAACAGCAGGTTGTCGCGGGTGATGCCGGCGTTGTTGACCAGCACGTGGAGGCCGCCGAGCTCGCCGACGACCCGGGCGAGTGCCGCGGCGACCGAACCGGCGTCGCTGACGTCGGCGCCGACGCCGATCGCGCTCGCGCCGTCGACGGGCGCCAGGCGGGCGGCCGCGGCGGCGGCCGCCTCCTCGTCGAGGTCGATGACCGCGACCGAGGCGCCCTCCTCGGCGAAGCGCGTCGCGGTGGCGAATCCGATGCCGCGGGCGGCCCCGGTGATGACGGCGACGCGACCCTCGAAACGACCCATGCTGACTCCTCCGTCGTGGCGTGTGCTGGTGACCGCGGTCACTCTAGGCGGCGCCGCCCCCGGCGTCCTCCAGCGCCGCGCGCAGGCGGGCGGCATACGACGCGGGCTCCTCGGCGTCGGCGTACCGGGTGCGCGGCCAGAAGAACCCGCGCAGCCCGTCGCCCTTGGTGCGCGGCACCACGTGCAGGTGCAGGTGCGGCACCGACTGGCTCACGGTGTTGTTGATCGCCACGAAGCTGCCCTGGGCACCGAGCCCGGTGACCACGGCGGTCGCGAGCCGCTGCCCGGCCTCGAGGAACGGGTCGCGCAGCCGGGCCGGCAGCTCCGGCAGCGTCTCGACGTGCGTGCGGGGCACGAGCAGCACGTGGCCCTTGAAGACCGGGCGTCGGTCGAGGAACGCCACCAGGTCGTCGGTCTCCAGCACCACGTCGGCGGCGGCCTCGCCGGCGACGATCGCGCAGAACGCGCAGTCGCTGCTCACTTGCACACGAACCCGTCGCACTGGGGGTGCAGCTCGGCCGGGGTGAGCAGGCGCCCCGCGGCGCCGCCGGGCGTGGCATCGAAGTGGTGGGCGTCGCTGGTGCCGTAGGTCCACCGCAGGCCGTGCGAGGCCATCAGCCGGACCACCTGGTGCCCGCTCGAGCGCCAGGCGACGCGGGGGTGGCTGCGCCCGACCCACCAGGAGTTCGGGGTCCAGCCGTGCGAGGCGCGGTAGGGGTTCTCCCACGGGTTCACGTCCAGCGAGCGGCCGTAGGAGTGCGGCGAACGGACGCCGGGGCGCCCGACCACGTGGCGACAGTTGAACGCCGAGGTGTTGCCGGCCGCCATCGAGGCGTAGTCGTCGGCGCCGTTGAGCCGCTTGGACCAGCCGAACCGGTCCACGCGGTACATCGAGCGCAGCGGCAGCTCACGGCGGTACATGGAGGCGAGCGCGGCCGACATCCGGCCCACGGAGTCCGCGTTCGCGACCAGCTCGCCGCGGTAGCGGTAGCCGTCGTAGCCCCAGTAGTTGATCCGCAGCAGCCGCAGACCGCCGCGACCCACGGGGCAGCCGGCGTGCCAGCTGCGTCCGGTCATGGTGCGCCAGACCCCGTCCGGGATGGTCGTGACCACCGGGTTCGGCCCGGTGCCGATCGCCCGCTGCTGGCGCGGCAGGGAGACCCGCGGCTTCGGTGCCGCGGCCGGGAGGGACACCGGTGTGCCGGGCGGCACGTTGTCGATGCGGCGCACCTTGCTGGTGGCGCGGGTGGCCCAGTCGACGGCGGGCGCCTTGGCCCTCCAGGCCGTGTCCACCCGCGGTCGTACGACGAGGCTCGCCGCGCCCTTGCCCCCGGTGCGCACCCAGCGCACCGCGCGCCAGGGGCCGCCGGCGTCGCGGCGCAGCACCTGCACCCGGCCGGCGACCGGCCGGCCGCCGGCGCGCCAGCGCACCTCGACACGGACCTGCTGCTCGTCGACGACGCGGGCCGGCGCGCGCACCACCAGGCGGCTGGTGAGCCTGCGCAGCCGCACGGTGAGGGTGGCGCGCGCGGGCCCGTAGGTCTCGTCGCCCGACCAGCTGGCACGCACGACGTTGTCGGCCGCGACCTTGCGCAGCCGCAGCGGCACCACCGCGTGGCCGGTGTCGTCGGTCACCACGGTCGTCAGCGGGCTCCACTCGCCCCCGACGCGGCGTTCGACCCGCACGCTCGCGGCGAGCACCGGCCCGGTGTCGGTGCCGAGCGAGAGCGAGACGTCGCTGACCTCGCCGGCGACCGCGCGCGGCGCCTCCAGGGCGAGGGTGACCGGCGCCGGATCGAGCGCGCGGGCGTCCGGGGCGCTGACCACCACCCCCGTCAGGACGCCGGTCGTGGCGAGCAGGGACGAGAGCATGCGGGACCCGAGAGGCATGCGCCCCAGTCTGCCGTGGGCGGCGCCGAGAAATGCGCAGCCCACCGGTCGCTCGATATGCTAGGGGCTCGGTTAAGGGTTCCGCGCGTCTTGGTGGTGGGTTCGGCGCGCTCGTGAACGCGCCCGAAGGAAGTCTCCCCACGTGTCCCCCCTCGCCACCTACCGTCGTCTCTTCGGCCTGACCGGCTGGTTCTACGTCGTCGTCGCCTTCCTCGGGCGGCTGCCGATGAGCATGAGCCAGATCGGCACCCTGCTCCTGGTCGCCACGAGCACCGGCTCCTACGGCACCGGCGGCGCCGCCGCCGGCGGCCTCGCGGTCGCCAACGCGATCGGCTCCCCGCTCGCGGGCGGTCTCGCGGACCGCATCGGCCAGCGCCCGGTCGTCCTCGTCCAGTCCGTCCTCGGCGCCGCCGGCCTGGGGGCGCTGGTCGCCCTTACCGACGCCGGGGCCGCCGACGGCGTGCTGATCGCCAGCGCGGCCCTCGCCGGCTTCTTCATGCCGCAGGTCGGCCCGCTCGCCCGGGTGCGCTGGCGCCCGATCACCCAGGAGGCCGGTTCCGGCCAGGGCCGGCTGATGTCGGCGGCGTTCTCCTACGAGGGTGCCGCGGACGAGGCGGCGTTCGTCCTCGGCCCGGCGCTCGTCGGCGGGCTGGTCGCCCTGGCCTCCCCGGGCGGCGCGCTCGTCAGTGCCTCCGTGCTGCTGCTCGTCTTCGGCAGCGCCTTCGCGATCCACCCGACCGCGCGCCTCACCGGCCGCGCCGTGCAGGGTGCCGCGGAGGTCGGTGGACGGCTGTTCACCCCGCTGCTCGGCGGCCTGCTCCTCGCCCAGCTCTTCGTCGGCATGCTGTTCGGCTCCGTGCAGACCGGCACCACCGCGCTCGCCGACCAGGCCGGGCACCCGGAGGTCGCCGGGCTCGTGCACGCGCTCCTCGGCGTCGGCAGCGTGCTGGCCGGACTGGCCACCGTGGCGCTGCCCGAGCGGTTCGGCCTCGAGCGGCGCGTGCTCGCCTTCGCCGCGGCCCTCGTGGTGCTCTCCACCCCGCTGCTCGGCGTCGACTCGATCGGTGCGCTGATCGCGGTCGTGCTGCTGCTCGGCTTCGCCGTCGCGCCGTACATGATCAGCGTCTTCACCCTGGGCGAGCGGCTGGTGCCGATGTCGCGCGTCGGCATGGCGATGACGCTGCTCGGCGGGGCCACCGGCGTGGGCTACGCCCTCGGCTCCGGCGCCGCCGGCCGGGCGGCCGACGCCGAGGGGTACGGCGCCGCCTTCGTCGTCACCGTCGCTGCCACGGTGGGCGCGGTGCTCCTCGCGCTGCTGGGCCAGCGCCCCGTGCGCCGCGCGCTGGACGCCGCCTCGCGTGCCTCGGACGCCACCGCCGAGGCCGCGGTCAGCAGTGCCGCGGCGGCCTCCGTGGTCGCGCAGCCGGGCATGGGCGGGCCGGCCGACGGCGGCACGGACACGCCGTACGACGACCTCGACGGCGAGCCGGGCGAGCGGACCGGTCAGCCGGTCTGAGCGTCCGGCCCGTCCGGCCCGTCCGGCCCGGACTCGAGGAGCTCGGCCAGCGCCTCGGCGAGCACCCGCGCGCTGGCGTCGACGACGCTCGGCCAGTCGTGCGCCGAGGCGTCCGCGCTGTCGGAGACGTGCTTGACCAGGAGGAGCGGCAGGCCGGCCTCGCGGCACGCCCACGCCACGGCGTACCCCTCCATGTCGACGAGGTGGGCGCGCTGCGCGAGCCGGTCGCGGACGACCGGGTCGCTGACGAACGCGTCCCCCGTCGCCAGCACGGTCTCATCGCCATGGGCGAGCTCGAGCTCGTCGAACGGGTCGTGGCCGAGGGAGCGGATCGCCCCGGCGGCGAGGTCGTGGTTGAGGACCCGGCGGGGTCGGTGCAGGCCGACCAGCCCGGGGCGCAGCGCGCCCGCGGTGCCCAGGTTGACCACCAGGTCGACCTGGCCTGCGCGCTCGTACAGCGCCCGCGCGGTGGCGACACCCGCCAGCGTCTTGCCCATCCCGGTCACCACCAGCGGCGTCCCCGCGGGCAGGTGGCCCGCCTCCTCGGGGGTGGCGGCGACCACCAGCACCCGCCCGGCGTCCAGCGCGCTCACGGGTGCACCAGCTTGCAGCGGGCGAAGAACGCCTCGGGCGAGCGGCTCTCGAGCAGCTCGACGAGCAGCCCGTCGTCGGTCGTGCCGTAGCAGACCGCCGCGATGCCGCCGCTGGACTCGGACACGTCGTGATGCCAGCGCACCCCCTCGAGCCCGGCGCGCAGGTCCGCGATCCCGGTGACGTCGAGGCACACGTGGTTGACGCCGTGGTCCACCGGGCGTGCGGGCGGGGCGTCCGCGCCGTCCACGAGGTCGACACGCACCGGCCCGGGGACCGGCGGGAGCGGGTGGCGCTCCGGGTCGGCCACCGCGACGGTGGCGCCCACGAGGCCGGTCGGGCCGTCCCCCGCCGCGCACAGCGTGACCTCGGTGCCGTCCGGGCATCGGACCGGGAGCGTCTCGTCGGCGGGCACGGTGCCGGCCCCGAGCGAGCGGAGGCGCTCGCGGGTGGCCGCGACGTCCGGGACCGCCCAGCGCAGGGCGCTCACCCCCGGGGTGCCTCCCGGGCGGGGCGCGGATGCCGGTGCGGAGAAGGCGAAGAGCTCCAGGAACGCCGCGTCGGTGCGCAGCAGCACCACCTCGGCGGCGGTGCCCTCGGTCGCGAGCGACTCGTCGGCGGGCGCCGTGCCGGCCGGCCAGCCGAAGGCACCGTGGTCGGCGGCGCCGAGGCCGTCGGCCCAGAAGGCGCGTGCCCGGGGCAGGTCGGCGACGCTCACCCCGACGTGGTTGAGGGCGACGACTCCGGGCGGGCTCACGGTCTCGGACACGGGTGGCAACCTATCGCTCGCGCGGGACCCGGTGCAGGTCATCCCGGGCCCTCGACCTCGAGGCCGAGCCAGCCGGCCAGGGCAGCGACCTCCGCCTCGACGGCGGCGTCCATGGTGGCGGTGAACGGCACGTCGCGGTGGAGCGCCTGCACCCGCAGCACCCCGGTGTCCCGGTCGGCCTGCGCGTCGAGCTTGCCGACCAGCCGGTCGCCGTGGAGCACGGGCAGCGCGTAGTAGCCCCAGCGGCGCTGGGCGGCCGGCTTGTACATCTCCAGCAGGTAGTCGAAGTCGAAGACCTCGCTGAGGCGGCGGCGGTCCTTGATCAACCGGTCGAAGGGCGAGAGCAGCGCCGTACGCCCCGCGAACGGCCGGCCGATCCATGACGGGTCCACCCGCCAGGATCCGCGCAGCCCTTCGACGACGGCCGGCTCCCCCACGTCGCGCAGGTCGATCGGCTCGCCGGGGTCCTGCGGCCCGCCCGGCCTCGCGATGCCGAGGGAGGCCAGCCGGCGCACGGCCCGCTCGCGACGCGCCTCGGCCAGTGGCGGCACAGGGACCTCGGGGTAGACCCGTTCGGCGAGGTCCCACAGGCGCTCCCGCCCCTCGTACCCGGCGACGGCGACCTCGCCTCGGCGCACCAGCACCTCCAGGAGCATCCGCAGGTTGCGCGAGTCGTTCCACCCGCTCGAGCGCCACGGCCGCGCACAGGTGTCGGGCAGCTCGCTCGCGGGCAGCGGACCGTCGGAGCGCAGCAGCGCCAGCACCTCGCGACGGGAGGCGTCGTTCGCACCCAGCCACTCCGCCAGCTCCACCTGCCACGCGCGCCGCGGCTCCGGCCCCGGCCACACCGCCATCTCCGCCTGCAGCAGGACGACGTCCTCGAGCGGCCGCACGAAGCCGCCGATCTCGACCAGCCGCTGCTCGTCGAGCGCGGCGCGCAGGTGCGTGGGGTCGTACGCCGCGCCGAGCCGGCTCCAGAGCACGAGGTCCGCGCTCGGGGCGATCGCGGCGGTCGGCTCGAGCTGGACGAGCGACACCCCGCGCACCACCGCGCCCAGGCCGCCCGGGCGCGGGCGAGCGAGGAGCTGGGCCTGCACCGCGATGCGTCGCGCGTCCGTGCGGCTCAGTAGGTGGGGCGTCGCTGGCACGTCCACATCATCGGGCGTCAGCGCAGCCGGATCCTGCTGGTGCAGGCGGGCGCGCCGCCGATCTTCTTGACCCGGAGCTTGAAGACGTCGGCGCCGGGGGTGTTGGGCCGACGCAGGCGCACGTCCACGTCGCCGTCGTTGTCGGCACGGTGGACGCGGTTGCTGACGACCCGGCCGTCCTGGCGCAGCGTGACGCGCCACCGGCTGTTGCGGGTGCCGTCGATGCTCACGTCGACCTCGAATCGTCCGCCCTCGCGCTCCACCTCGAAGTCGACGGACGCGCCGGAGCAGCGGAACTCGCGCTCCGCCGCGCTCGCGGCGGGGGCGCCGACGATGCTCAGCGGCACAGTGATCAGGACGGCGGAGCCGAAGGCAGCAGTGACACGGCGCAGCACGGACATGGGGACCTCACTTCGTAGGGGGACATCCACCGGTGACCCGGACCGCCTGCACCATGTCCCCGCTCGGTCCAGACCACTACCCAGCGGCAAGAGGAGTGCTTAGGATGGCTCGGTGCCGGGCGCCGGCGACCCCCCACAACGGCGTCCGGCACGACCAGCTGCTGCGCGCGGAAGCTGTCGCGCCACCTGCACGCGAAATAGCAGAAAGGGTCGCACCCTCACGGGTGCGACCCTTTCTGTGAATGATTGTCCGGCGGCGTCCTACTCTCCCACAACCTCTCGGTTGCAGTACCATCGGCGCTGAAAGGCTTAACTTCCGGGTTCGGGATGGGACCGGGTGTTTCCCTTTCGCTATGGCCGCCGTAACTCTATCGACTCCACCCATCACCACCAGCCACAAACCTGTGAGGGTTCGGGGGTGGGTGTCTGGGGAGCCAAGCCACTATTCACATGTCGTGCATGTGGTGTTGTGTTGGATCGTGGACGCGATCATGCGCGGTCGTCTTGATAGTTTCAGCAAAGTGAGTGTAAGACAAGCCCTCGGCCTATTAGTACCGGTCGGCTAGGCATTGCTGCTGTACACCTCCGGCCTATCAACCCAGTGTTCTGCTGGGGGCCTT
>NZ_JABJRA010000006.1 GCF_013155365.1 Nocardioides sp. zg-DK7169 | reverse complement strand
CGACATCCCTGAACAGACCAGGTCGAAGACCTCGTTCACATCGTCGTACGGCACGAACTTCGGCATCACCACACCGCCAATCACTCAGCGTTGCTTCGACCGCCTGACTCCGCCCTCGACTCGACCGTCAGAAGTCTCGATTGAACGACAGGCCGGGGTCAGAGGAGGCGGCGGTCGGAGGCCCAGCGGGTGAGCTCGTGGCGCGAGGAGAGCTGGAGCTTGCGCAGCACGCTGGACATGTGGGTCTCGACGGTCTTGATCGAGATGAAGAGCTCCTTGGCCACCTCCTTGTAGGCGTAGCCGCGGGCGATCAGGCGCATCACCTCGCGCTCGCGCTCGGTGAGGCGGTCCAGGTCCTCGTCGACCGCGGTGAGCTCGATGGAGCCGGCGAAGGCGTCGAGCACGAAGCCGGCCAGTCGCGGGGAGAAGACCGCGTCGCCGTCGGCGACCCGGCGTACGGCGTCGACGAGCTCGGGTCCGGTGATGGTCTTGGTGACGTAGCCGCGCGCCCCGCCGCGGATCGTGCCGATCACGTCCTCGGCGGCGTCGGAGACGCTCAGCGCGAGGTAGCGGGTGCCGTCCGGCGGCTGGCGACGCATCACCTCGACCCCACCGCCGCCGGGCAGGTGTACGTCGAGCAGCACGACGTCGGGTCGGTGCGCGCGCACGGCCGCGACCGCCTCGTCCACGTCGGCGGCCTCGGCGACCACGTCCACCACCCCGGCCCCGACCGCCGCGAGCTCGGCACGCACGCCGCGGCGGAACATCGCGTGGTCGTCCACCACGACCACGCGCACCGGCGCGCCGGAGGCGGCGCCAGGTGCGGTGCTGCCGCCCGCAGGTCCCGTCGTGGGGGCGTCCGGCTCGGTCATCTCTCGTCTCCTCGGTGCGGGTCGGTGCTGGTGGGGCGGGGCAGGTGCAGGCGCACCTCGGTGCCCTCGCCGGGCGCCGAGCGGATCTCGGCGCTGCCCCCGTGGCGCTGGAGGCGGTCCACGATGCTGTGGCGCACGCCGTAGCGGTCGGTGGGGATGTCGTCGGGGTCGAAGCCGCGGCCGCGGTCGCGCACGAAGATGTCGACACCTGCGTCGGTGACCTCGGAGTAGACGTCCGCGCGACCGGTGCCGGCGTGCTTGGCGACGTTGGTGACCGCCTCGCGGGCGGCGGCGAGGACCGGGCGCAGCTGCTCGTCGAAGTCGCAGTCGCCGACGGTCACGACGTCGACGCTGATGCCGTGGGCGTCCTCGATCTCGGCCATCGCGACGCGCAGCGCGCTGGCGAGGGTGCGCTCGTCGTGCGCCTCCCCCGCGTAGAGCCAGGCGCGCAGGTCGCGCTCCTGGGCGCGGGCCAGCCGGGCGACCGTGGCCGCGTCGGTGGCGTTCTTCTGGATCAGTGCGAGCGTCTGGAGGACCGAGTCGTGCAGGTGCGCGGCCACGTCGGCGCGCTCCTGGCTGCGGACCCGCTCCTCGCGCTCGGCCGAGAGGTCGGTGGCCAGGCGGAGCACCCAGGGCCCGACGACCACCGCGATGCCGAGCAGCACCAGGACCGCACCGGCGATCGCGCCCCGGGCGTCGGACAGCGAGGCCCCGTCGAGACCCACGATGAGCGCGGCGGCGACGACCAGGCTCACCCCCGCGGCGACCCGGGCGACCGCGCCCCAGCCGCCGGTGCCGAACACGATGCGCAGCGGGTCGACCCGGCCGCTGGTGTCGCGCCAGCGCTCCCGCTGGGCCTCGTCGGCCTGGCGCCACAGCAGCGCCAGCCCCACCAGCCCGAGGAAGACCGGCCAGAAGATCGCCCCGCGACCGAAGATCGCCTCCGCGGTCAGCACCAGGCCGAAGGCCAGGGTGTGCAGCGCGATCATCGGGCCGTAGTCCTGCCAGCGGCGCCGCTGGCCGGGGCGCCGACCGTCGCGGGTGGCGGCCTCCAGGCCCGGCGCGTCGGCGGCGAACCGGTTGTCGGCCGGCAGCACCATCCACAGCCCGGCGTACAGCGCGACGCCGAGAAAGCCGAAGAGCGCCAGCACCAGGAACGCCACCCGCACGGTGAGCACCGGCAGGCCGAGGTGCCGGGCCAGGCCCGAGGCGACGCCGCCGATCACGACGTCGTGGGTGTCGCGGTAGGCCTTGCGCGGCTGGTACGGGGCCCCGGCCGCCGGGGTCGGCGCGGTGCTGGACGGGCTGCTCATGACGGTTCCCATCGTCACACAACCGGCGCTCCCGCCGCAGGGGTCCGACCCCTGGTCCGACCCCGGTCCTTCCCCGGCACCCGAGCCGTCCCGCGGCGGGATTCCCCAGGTGCGGATCAGGGTCGTCCCCGATGGTGGGCGGGCCGCCGGGACGGCAGGCTGGGGCCATGACCACGACACCACCCGACGCCCCCGTCGGACCGGAGCAGGGCCCCCGGCCCCGCGCCGACGAGCTGCGCGACCTCGGTCGGCTGCGGCGCAGCACCACCGACCGCCACGTCGCCGGCGTCGCCGGCGGCCTGGGCCGCCACCTCGACATCGACCCGGTGATCCTGCGGGTCGCGTTCGTGGTCCTGATCTTCTTCGGCGGCGCCGGGCTGCTGCTGTACGGCGCCTGCTGGCTGCTGGTCCCGCAGGACGACGGCACCGAGGCCCCCGTGCGCCTCGACGACCGCACCCGCAGCATCGTGCTGCTGGTCGCCGCCGGACTCGCCGGGCTCGCGCTCGCCGGCGACTCGTGGGGCGTGATCGGCTTCCCGTGGCCCCTGGCGATCCTCGGCGCGATCGCGCTGGTGCTCGTCACCCGCAGCCGGCGCCAGGGCACCCCACCGCCGCCGCGGCCCTATCAGCACCCCTACGGCCCGCACCCGTACGCGCAGTACCCCTACGCCCAGCAGTACGCCGCGCCTGCAGCGCCCGGCGCCGCGCCTGCGGACTCTCCCGACGCGACCGTCGCGCCGGCCCCCGACGCCCCTGCCGACACCCCCGTCGACGCCCCCGGCGCCGCACCCCAGACCGAGCCCGCGGGCTGGAGCACCGGCCCGTACGCCGCGCCGTACGCCGGCCCGGGCACCCCCTACGTCTGGCAGCACGTCGCGCCGCCGACCCCGCCGAACCCGGCCCGCCGCGGGCCGCGGCTGTTCTGGCCCGCCATGGCCCTCGCGGCGCTCGGCGTCGGGATCCTCGGTCTCATCGACGCTGCGGGCGCCCCGGTCCCGGACAGCGCGTACGCCGCCCTCGTCACCGCCACCTGCGGGGTGATGCTGCTGGTCGGCGCGTTCTTCGGCCGCACCGGCGGGCTGATCCCCGTCGGGCTGGTCGCCGCCCTCGTGATGGGCGGCACCGCCGTCGGTGAGAACCTCACCGAGACCGACGCGCAGTACCGCCCGCTGACCTCGCTCGAGGTCGAGAGCTCCTACGACATGGATGCCGGCGACCTGGTCCTCGACCTCACCGCGCTCGAGGACCCCGAGGCGCTCGCCGGCCGCTCGATCGAGATCGACGGGGGCGTGGGCCGCGTGGAGGTGATCGTCCCCGACGACCTGCGGGTCGAGGTGACCGCGGACGTCGGCATCGGCAGCGCGGAGGTCTTCGAGCACGACGACGGGGGGCTGGGCATCACCAGCACCGGGACCACCGGCCCCTCGGGCGAGGCGCTCGAGATCACCGCGGACCTCGGCATCGGCCGGGTCCGGGTCCACACCGAGTCCCAGGAGGCGGGCCGATGAGCAGCTACGACGACCGCTGGAGCACCCCCGACACCGGTGGGCGGCACCCGCTCAGCGTCGGCCCGCTCGTGATGGGCATCGCCCTGGTCGGCCTGGTGGCGGTCTGGGCCCTGGTCAAGGGCGACGTGGTGACCGGCGACGCGATCCGTTTCCTGCTGCCCCTCCCGTGGGTGCTCGCGGGAGCCGGTGGCCTCGCCGCCAGCGTGCTCGCGGCGAGGCGCCGCTCCCGTCCGGCCGCGCAGGCCGGCCGGGACACCGACCTCGACGACCTGCTCTGAGGCAGCGCCGTCCGGGCGCGCACCGCTCAGGCGAGCGCCCGGACGGCGGGCAGCACCAGGTCGGGGTGGTCGGTGATCAGCCCGTCCACCCCGGCCGCCAGCAGCGCGGCGGCCGCGGCCCCCACGTCGCCGTGGCCGGCGGGGTCGGCGCCGCGCCGGTGCTCGCGGGCCAGGAACCGGTTCTCCGCGCGCAGGGTCCACACGTGGACGCCCAGCCAGCGCCGGTGCGCGTCGCGGACCAGCCCGGTCGCCGGCGCGAGAAACCCCTCGGGGGTGCGCGGCAGCACCAGCTCGTGGTGGACGCCCAGCCCGTCGGCGTACGTCTCGATCTCGTCGAGCGCCGCGGGGCCGACGTCGTCGCCGAGGTCGAGCAGCCGGACCAGCGGCAGGCGGGTCCGCGCGGCCAGGCGCCGCAGGACACCGCCGTCGAAGGACATCAGCACCACCGGCGAGCGCGGCCCGTCGAGCCCGTACCGGGCCAGGTCGGCGAGCAGCGGCTCCTCCACCGCGATCCCGCGCCCGGCGAAGTACGCCGGCTCCTTGATCTCGACCAGCAGCGCGATGCTCCGCCCGGCCCGGGTCGACTCGGCCCCCAGCATCGCCAGCACCTCGGTGAAGGTCGCCACCCCCTCACGGCCGTCGTGGCGGGTGTTGCCCGGCCGCAGCCCCGGCATCCGCTCGCGCGCCGTCAGGGTCCTCAGCTGCGCGAGGGTCAGGTCCTCGCTGAACCAGCCGGTGAGCGTCGTCCCCGCGACCACCCGCGTGGTGCGCAGGTGGGCCAGCTCCGGGCGCTCGGCGACGTCCGTGGTGCGGCTCAGCTCGTTCTCGTGGCGCGCCACCAGCACCCCGTCGGCGGTGGGCACCAGGTCCAGCTCGAGGGCGTCGGCGCCCATCCGGATCGCGGTGCGGTAGGCGTCCAGCGTGTGCTCGGGGCGGTGTCCGCTGGCGCCGCGGTGCGCGACGACCTCCGGGGTCACGACGAGGCTCGCCGTCCGCCTGGTCGGGCCCGGGCCGGGGCGCACGGTCGGGGGACGGGTCAGCAGGCTCGTCGGCAGGCTCACGGACCATGCCTCCCATGCCCGGGTCGCGCGGGGGTGGCGCGCCCGTGTCCGGACCGTGGCGCGGGGATGAATGCCCGGGGCCGCGCCATCATGGGCGCCATGCCTGCGCTTCCCTCGCTTCCGACGCTCCCCTCGCTGGCCGCCCGCGAGCACCCCGAGCTGCTCGCGGCGCCGGTCGCCGCCGCCCTCGCCGGCTGGGAGCACGCCGACCAGGTTGCCGTCGTCGAGATCGACCCCGCCCTCGCCGACACCGCCGCCATGAGCGAGGCGTACGAGGTCCCGCTCGCCTGGAGCGTGAACTGCGTGGTGGTCGCGGGCCGGCGCGACGGCGCCGAGCGGGTCGCGGCGTGCCTGGTGCGAGCCGACACCCGCGCCGACGTCAACAGCCGGGTCAAGCGGCTGCTCGACGTGCGCAAGGCGTCGTTCCTCGCGATGGACCGCGCGGTCGCGGAGTCGGGCATGGAGCACGGCGGGATCACCCCGGTCGGGCTGCCCGCCGGATGGCGCGTGCTCGCCGACAGCCGGGTGCTGGACTGCGAGGTCGCCGTCATCGGCACCGGGCTGCGGCGCTCCAAGCTGCTGGTGCCGGGGAGCCTCCTCGCCCGGCTCCCGGGTACCGAGGTCGTGGAGGACCTGGCCGTGCCGAGCGGGGGCGACCCCGCCTAGGGACGGGCAGCCCAAGCCCGAGCACCGGGAGGTGCGGTGGAGCCGATGGATCCGGTCGACCAGGGCGGGCGGCGCGAGACGCCCGCGGAGCGCCTGGACCGCAAGTTCGCCGACCAGCTCCAGGAGCTGCGGGTCATGCAGACCGGCGCCCAGCTCACCGCCGGCTTCCTGCTCACCCTCCCCTTCCAGGAGGCCTTCGACGACCTCGACGCCTTCCAGCGCGGCTGGTACCTCGGCCTGGTGCTGCTCGCCGCCCTGACCACCGCGCTGGTGCTGACGCCGGTCGCGGTGCACCGGCGACTGAGCGGTCGTCACGTCAAGGAGCTGATCGTCGACGCGACCCACTGGCTGATGGCCGGCGTGCTCGGCTGCCTGGCGCTCCTGGTCAGCGGCATCACGGTGCTGATCTTCGACGTGGTCGTGGACCGCAGCGCCGCACTCGTCACCGGCTCCGTGGTCGCGGCGGTGCTCCTCGTCCTGCTGGTCGTGCTGCCGCTGCTCCTGTCGGCCCCCGGCACCCACCGGCACCCTCGATAACGACTGGATCACGCCGCAGCCCCTTACGTACTGTCGGTCGGTGCACCAGCTCCCCCACGCCCATCCCGGCACCGCCGACCACCGCTCCCCCGGGAGGTTCCTGTGGTGGCTGGCCCGCCAGCAGTGGCGCACCCTGGTCATGGGGATGCTCTTCGGCATCGTCTGGATGTGCACCCAGGCCGCGATGCCGGCCGTCATCGGCCTGGCCATCGACCGCGGCGTGGCCGCGCGCGACCGTGACGCGCTGCTCGAGCTCGCCGCCCTGATGCTGCTCATCGGGCTGGTGCAGTCGGCCAGCGGCATCATGCGCCACCGCTTCGCGGTCACGAACTGGCTGATCGCCGCCTACCGCACCGTCCAGCTCGTCGGGCGCCACGCCGTGCACCTCGGCGGCACGCTGCCGCGCAAGGTCTCCACCGGCGAGGTCGTGGCGATCGGCACCAGCGACCTGTCCCACCTGGGCCAGGTCATGGACGTCTCGGCGCGCTTCGCCGGCGCCGTCGTGTCGTTCGTGGTCGTCGCGGTGATCCTGCTGCAGACCTCGGTCACCCTGGGCCTGGTGGTGCTCCTCGGCGTACCGCTGCTGATGCTGCTGGTCGGGCCGGTCCTCGCCCCGCTCCAGCGCCGCAGCACCGAGCAGCGCGAGCTGATGGGCTCGCTGTCCAACACCGCCTCCGACATCGTCTCGGGGCTGCGGGTGCTGCGCGGCATCGGCGGCGAGCAGGTCTTCCACGACCGCTACGTGCGCCAGTCCCAGGCCACCCGCCGCGCCGGCGTCCGGGTCGCCAAGGTGCAGTCGGTCCTCGACGCGCTCCAGGTCTTCCTGCCCGGCGTCTTCGTCGTGGTCGTCGTCTGGATCGGGGCGCGGTACGCCGTGGAGGGGCGCATCACCGCCGGTGAGCTGGTGGCCTTCTACGGCTACTCCGCGTTCTTGATGATCCCGCTGCGCACCGCCACCGAGTACGCCAACAAGCTGATCCGGGGCCGGGTCTCCGCGCGCCGGGTCGCCCGGGTGCTGGCGCTGACCCCCGACCACACCGACCCCGCGGTGCCGGCCACGCCCCCGCCCCCGGGCTCGGACCTGGTGGACGCGCGCAGCGGGCTGAAGGTGCGGGCCGGCTCGCTCGTCGCGATCGTCAGCGAGCACCCCGACGAGGCCGCGGCCCTGGCCGACCGGCTGGGCATGTGCGCGGCCGAGGTGGACCGCGACGTGACCCTCGGCGGGGTCGCCCTGCCCGACCTGCGCCGCGCGGACGTGCGCGAGCGGATCGTGGTCTCCGACACCGCCTCGGTCTTCTTCTCCGGGCGCCTGGGCGACCGCCTCGACGTCACCGGCACCGGCGGCGACCGGGTCGCCCGGGCGCTGGACACCGCGTCGGCCGACGACATCCTCGCCGCCCTCCCCGACGGCCTGGACACCCGCGTCGCCGAGCGAGGCCGCTCCTTCTCCGGCGGCCAGCGCCAGCGCCTGGTGCTGGCCCGCGCGCTCACCAGCGACCCCGAGGTGCTGGTCCTCGTCGAGCCGACCTCCGCGGTCGACGCCCACACCGAGGCGCGCATCGCGGCGCGGCTGCACGCCCAGCGCGCCGGTCGCACCACGGTGGTCACCAGCTCCAGCCCGCTGATGCTCGACGCGGTCGAGGAGGTCGCGTTCCTGCGCGACGGCGTGGTCGTGGCGACCGGCACCCACGCCGACCTGCTCGCCTCCTGCCCCGACTACCGCGCGGTCGTCACCCGCGAGACCGCCGCGGACGTCGCACCGGACACCGCCACGGACAACGAGGAGCTGCGCGCATGAGCACCACCGCCCTGCCGGTCGCCGACAGCCGCGCCCTGCGCTCCTACGTCAAGCGCCTCGCCCGCCGCCACCCGCGGCTGCTGTTCGGCGCCCTGGGCCTGCACGTCCTGGCCGCCGCGGCCGCGCTCGCCGCACCGCGCCTGCTCGGCGACCTCGTCGAGGCGGTCGAGCTGGGCACCACCGCAGGCCACGTCGACGAGATCATGCTGCTCCTCGCGGGGTTCGTGGTCCTCCAGACCGTCCTGACCCGCTTCGCCCGCTACCTCAGCCAGGTGCTCGGCGAGCAGGTGCTCGCCGAGCTGCGCGAGGACTTCGTCGAGAGCTCCCTCGCCCTGCCCGTCGGGGTCGTGGAGTCGGCCGGCTCCGGGGACCTGCTCACCCGCACCTCCCGCGACGTCGACCAGCTCGGCTGGTCGGTGCGGTGGGCGCTGCCGGAGTGGACGATCGCGCTGGTCACCGCCGTGATCACCTTCGCCGCCGCGATCAGCGTCGGCTGGTGGGTGGCGCTGCCGTGCCTGCTCGGCGTCCCGCCGCTCGTGATCGGCCTGCGTTGGTACCTCGCCCGCGCCAAGGACGGCTACCTGCGCGAGAGCGCGTCGTACTCGGCCATCAACGCCACGCTCACCGAGACCGTCGAGGGCGCGCGCACCGTCGAGGCGCTGGACCTGGCCGACGAGCGGCTCGGCGCGATCGACGACGACATCCGCGAGTCCTACCGCGCCGAGCGTTACACGCTGCACCTGCGCACCGTGTTCTTCCCGAGCATGGAGCTGTCCTACCTGATCCCCACGGTGGCGACGCTGCTGCTCGGCGGCTACCTCTACACCGAGGGCCGGGTCTCCCTCGGCGACGTCACCGCCGCGGTGCTCTACGTGCAGATGCTCATCGACCCGGTGGACCGCATCGTCTCGATCCTCGACGAGCTCCAGATGGGCGCCGCGTCGCTGGCCCGCCTGCTCGGCGTCGCCCAGGTGCCCGACGACCGCGAGGTCACCGGCGCCCGGCCGGACGGCGAGCAGATCGAGGCCGCCGACGTGCGGTTCTCCTACGTCGAGGGCCGCGACGTCCTGCACGGCGTCGACCTGAAGGTCGGCGTCGGCGAGCGGATCGCGATGGTCGGCCCCTCGGGCGCCGGCAAGTCCACGCTGGGCCGGCTGCTCGCCGGCATCCACCCGCCGCGCACCGGCTCGGTGACCGTGGGCGGTGTGGGGCTGACCGAGCTGCCGCTCGACGACCTGCGCGGCCACGTCGCGCTGGTGACCCAGGAGCACCACGTCTTCGCGGGCACGGTGCGCGACAACGTCGTCCTGGCCCGTCCCGGCGCCGACGACGACGCGGTCCGCGCGGCGCTGGACGCCGTCGACGCGCTCGGCTGGGTCGAGGCGCTGCCGGCCGGGCTGGACGAGGTGGTCGGCTCCGGCGGCGCCACGCTGAGCGCCGCACAGGCCCAGCAGGTCGCGCTCGCCCGGCTGGTGCTGGCCGACCCGCACACCCTGGTGCTCGACGAGGCGACCTCGCTGATCGACCCGCGCGCCGCGCGGCACCTGGAGCGCTCGCTGGGCGCGGTCCTCGAGGGCCGCACGGTCATCGCGATCGCGCACCGGCTCTTCTCCGCCCACGACGCCGACCGGGTGGCCGTGGTCGAGGACGGGCGGATCAGCGAGCTCGGCTCGCACGACGAGCTGGTCGAGGCCGGCGGGTCGTACGCCGCGCTGTGGGACAGCTGGAACGGCAAGCACCAGGACTGACCCACAGCACGGCCGCGCTCAGCGCTCGACGTCCTCCAGGCCGCTGAGGCGGATGCCGGAGTTGACCTTGTACTTGCGGTTCACCGAGATCAGCACCGCGGTGAGCGGCTCGAGGACCCGGGCCAGGCGCAGCTTGCCGGCGTCGACGCCGCGGCGGCTGGTGACCGCGACCGCGAGGTCCTGGGCGACCTGCTTGGCCTCGACGACGTCACCGACGACGAGGACGTCCTCGTCGAGGTAGTCGTGGTCGCCCCACAGGTGGACGGCCGAGACGTTGTGGAAGGCGCCGACGACGGTCGCCTCGGGGGCGAGCGACTGGGCGTGCTCGGCGGCCGAGCCCTCGCCCTCGTCGATGACCCGGCCGTGCGCGCCGCGCTTGTCGAAGGCGAGCGGGTTCACGCACGAGATCACGGTCTTGCCGGCGAGGTCCAACGTGGCGACCAGCTCGTCGTGGCCGTCCCACGGCACCGCGAGCAGCACCACGTCGGCGGCGGCGACCGCGTCGGCGTTCGAGGCGCCGGTGACGCTGCCGGCACCCTCGACGCCGGCCAGCCGCTCGGTGACCTCCTGGGCCACCGGCTCGGCCTTCTCCGCCGAGCGGGAGCCGAGCACGACGGTGTGGCCGTGACGGGCGAAGCGGTAGCCCAGGCCCTTGCCCTGCGGGCCGGTGCCTCCGATCACGGCGATGCGGTACGACGACGACGACAAGGTGCTCTCCTCGGTTCAGCGACGGTCTGTCCCGCGATGATCCCAGCACCGGCACCGGGGCGCGCGGCGGAGTATCGAGGAGTGGCACGCGCTGCTACGTTGACAGTTCCGCTGTCAAGGACGGCGGTGTCCTGACGTCGAGGCCCGAAGAGGTGACCATGAAGCTGTCGATGCCCCTGGTGTACGCCGGCAACCCCCGCGAGAGCGCCGACCAGGTGGTCGGCCTCGAGAAGGCCGGCCTGGACACCATCTGGGTCGCCGAGCCGTACGGCTTCGACGCGCCGACGCTCATGGGCTACCTCGCCGCGCGCACCGAGACAGTCGAGATCGGCGCCGGGATCCTCAACGTCTACTCCCGCACGCCCGGGGCGCTGCTGCAGACCGCGGCCGGGCTGGACAACGTCTCCGGCGGCCGCGCCGTCATCGGTCTCGGCGCCTCCGGCCCTCAGGTGGTCGAGGGCTTCCACGGCCTGCCCTACGACCGGCCGCTGGGACGCACCCGCGAGGTCATCGAGATCATCCGGATGGGCCTGCGCCGCGAGCCGCTGGTCCACGACGGCATCTTCACCCTCCCGCTGCCCGAGGACCAGGGCCTCGGCCTCGGCAAGCCGCTCAAGCTGCTCAACAAGCCCGAGCGACCGGCCGTCCCGCTGTGGGTGGCCGCGCTCGGCGAGCGCAACGTGGCGATGACCGCCGAGGTCGCGGACGGCTGGCTGCCGTTCCTCTTCTTCCCCGAGAAGGCGCAGTCGGTGTGGGGCGAGGCCCTCGCCCGCGGCGCCGCGAAGCGCTCCCCCGACCTCGCGCCGCTCGAGATCAGCGCCGGCGGCATGGTCGCCATCGGCGAGGACGTGAAGGGCCTGCTGGACCTGATGCGTCCGATGTACGCCCTCTACGTCGGCGGCATGGGCGCGCGGGGCAAGAACTTCTACAACGAGCTGGCCTGCCACTACGGCTACGAGAAGGAGGCCGCGGAGATCCAGGACCTCTACCTCTCGGGCAAGAAGCGCGAGGCCGAGGCGAAGGTCCCGCTGGAGTGGCTCGAGGCGGGCAACCTGGTCGGTCCCGCGTCCTACGTCCAGGAGCGGATCGCGGCGTTCCGCGAGGCCGGCGTGACCAGCCTCCAGGTCGCCCCGGTGACCGACGACCCGGTCGCCACGATCGCCCAGGTCAAGGAGTGGGTCTCCTGACTCCCGGACCGCTGGGGACGCCTCAGGGCGCATGAGGGCCCGCACAGGGGGTAAAGAGGGCTCCCCGGACGTGTGACAGGGTGGCGTCGCACCCCGATCCGACTCGGAAGGACCCTCGTGCGCCGCAGCGGATTCCGCGACGACATCCAGGGCATGCGAGCACTCGCCGTGCTCGCCATCCTGCTCTACCACGCCGGCTACAGCCCCTACCCGGGTGGATTCGTGACCCTCGACGTCTTCTTCGTCGTCTCCGGGTTCCTGATCACCTACCTGCTGCTACGCGAGATCCGGCGCGACTCGACGATCTCGCTGGTGGGGTTCTACGCCCGGCGCGCGCGCCGGATCCTGCCGGCGGCGACGTTCGTGACCCTGGTGACCGTCGGGGCGTCGTGGCACTTCCTCAACGTGGTCGACGCCCGCGACGCGGCGTACGACGGGCTCTGGGCGGCGTTCTTCGGCGCGAACATCCGCTTCGCCTCCGAGGAGACCGACTACTTCGCGCAGGACATCCCGCCCTCGCCGCTGCAGCACTACTGGTCGCTGGCGGTCGAGGAGCAGTTCTACCTCGTGCTGCCGCTGGTGCTGGTGCTCTGCATCTGGTGGGTACGCCGTCGCTCGGCCGGCGCCGGTGCCCGCGGCGCGCGCTCGGCGGCGCGCTCGCCGCTGCCGGCGATCGCGCTGGTGCTCGGGGTCATGACCCTGACCAGCTTCCTGTGGTCGCTGCACGCCTCGAGCGCCAGCCCGGACACGGCGTACTTCTCCACCTTCACCCGCACTTGGGAGTTCGGCGTCGGGGCGCTCCTGGCGATGGCCGCGCCGCTGTTCGCCGGGAGCCTCACCGACCGGGCGCGCAACCTGCTCGCCGCCACCGGCCTGGCCGCGATCGTCGTGGCCTGCTTCGCGGTCACCGAGGAGATGCCGTTCCCCGGCTGGGCCGCCCTGCTGCCGGTGCTGGGCACCGGCGCAGTGATGGTCGCGGGCGCCGAGCACCGCGGCACCGAGCCGCCGCTGATGCAGCGACTGCTCGGCATCCGCCCGCTGCGCGTCGTCGGCGACGCGTCGTACTCGCTGTACCTGTGGCACTGGCCGGTGCTGGCGATCGCCACCCAGCACGTCGGGCGCGACCTGACCGGCCGCGAGACCCTGGTGGCGGTCGCGTTCATCGCACTGCTGACCTGGGCGAGCTACCGCTGGGTCGAGACGCCCTTCCGCACTCTGTCCCCCACCCCGATCTCGCGGGCGCTGACGCTCTACCCGGCCGCGGTCGCGGTGGTGCTCGTCGGCTCCCTGACCTCGGTCGCCCTCCTGGACCGCGCGACCAACGACGCGCCCGCCATCACCGTCACCGACTACAACGAGGCGCCCTCGGGCGGGCAGCTCTCCGACGACTCCGCCGTGGCGCTGGTGCAGGCCTCCGTGACCGCCGCACTGGCCGACGCCCGCGTGCCGGGCTCGCTCGAGCCGCCCGTGCTGGAGCTGCGCAAGGACCGCGCCGACGTCGGCGACTGCGACTATCGCGAGGAGCCGTGGACGCTGTGCGTGCGCGGCGACGCGGACGCCGAGCGCACGCTGGTGCTGCTGGGCAACTCCCACGGCCGCCACTGGATCCCGGCGCTGGACCGGATCGCCGAGGACGCCGGCTACGCCGCCTACTACCTGGTCCGGCCCGGGTGCAGCCCGGTCCGGGTCACCCATGGGACCAACGCCGGCGAGGAGGTCAAGGACTGCACCCGCTTCAACGAGTGGGCCACCGAGCAGGTCGCCGAGCTGGCCCCGGACCTCCTGGTCGTCACCGGCACCGCCCCCGCCCGCGCCATCATCGACGGCGAGCTGACCCGCGACGACGACACCATCCGCGCAGCGACCCGCACCGGCTTCGCCGAGCTGTTCGACGAGGTCTCCCCGCACGCCGGGCGCACCGTGCTGCTCGGCGACACCCCCAAGCGCACCGACTCCCCCGTGGACTGCCTGGGCAGCACCGGTGCCAGCCTCGGCGACTGCCTCAGCGACCCGGTCGAGCACGACCGGCTGGTCGCCCTGGACAGCCGCCGCGTGGCCCACGAGCGCGGCATCGACTTCATCGACGTGCAGCGGTGGTTCTGCACCGACGAGGGCTGCCCGGCGGTGATCGGATCCCACGTCGCGATGCGCGACGGGGAGCACGTGACCACCGTCTACGCCGAGCAGCTCACCAAGCCGCTGCGCCGCGCACTGGGGATCAGCCCTGGCGCAGGGAACGGGCGATGACGGCGTTCGCCGCCCGCTGGAACCCGGTCACCACGGCCTCGAGGGTCAGCTGACGCAGCCGCGACATCGTGTGCTCGAGACGCGCGGCGTCCTCGGGTGAGTGCGGCTCGCGGCGGTACGGCGCGAGCACGCCCTCGCGCAGCACGTCGGTGAGCTCGTCGGCCAGCGCGCCCATGTGCCGGCGGATCGCCTGGCCCGCGGCCTCGACGGCGTCCTCCGGCACGTCCATGTCCAGCAGCTCCACGCCCACCGCGAGGCTGGGGAGCGCGACGTACCCGGTGGCCCCGCGCTCGATGCTGCCGACCTTCTCCAGCATCCGCAGGTCGTGGGCGTCCAGGCGGCGCCCGGCCCGTTCCTCGAGCTCCTCGAGGACCAGCTCCACCGCCGGCTGCCCGGTCCAGGAGGTGAGCATCGCGCGCTGCAGCGCCAGCTCCTCGACCGTGGCCTCCGAGGGGAGGCCGGTCAGGAACCGCTCGATCGCCTGGAGGGTGAACCCGTGGTCCTGGAGCGCCCGGACCATGTCCAGCCGGGCGCGGTGCACGGGGCCGTAGTAGGCCACCCGTCCCCGGCGTACCGGCGGCGGCACCAGGCCGAGGCTGGCGTAGTAGCGCGTCGTGCGCACGGTCGTCCCCGTGACCGCGGCGAGCTCGTCGACGGTGAGGAGCTGGTCGCGCCCGAGGTGCTCGCTCATGACCTCCACGGTATCGACCGCCTCGACAGCCCTTGAACTGTGACAGCGATGCTGTCACAGTTGGGCTGCACGAGACCCAGGTCACGTGCCCGACCCCGCACCTGAGCCATGACGTCGCCTCGCACCCCGCCCGGCGGCGCCACCCGGAAGGAACCCCATGCCTGAGACCCCGTCGATCCTCGAGCAGGAGCACGAGGACTTCCGCGCCACGATGCGCGCGTTCCTGGAGAAGGAGGTCGTCCCGTTCCACGAGCAGTGGGAGCGTGACGGCCAGGTCTCCCGGGAGGTGTGGCGCAAGGCCGGCGAGGCCGGGCTGCTCTGCTTCGACGTCGCCGAGGAGTACGGCGGCCCGGGCATCAAGGACTTCCGCTACAACATGGTCGTCTCCGACGAGATCGGCCGGGTCGGCGCGAGCGGCCTCGGCTTCCCGGTGCACACCGACATCATCGTTCCCTACATCAGCGAGCTGGGGACCCCCGAGCAGAAGCAGCGCTGGCTGCCGGGCCTGGTCAGCGGCGAGCTGATCTCCTCGATCGCGATGACCGAGCCCGGCGCGGGCTCGGACCTCCAGGGCATCCGCACCACT
This sequence comes from Nocardioides sp. zg-DK7169, assembly GCF_013155365.1. Classification (GTDB taxonomy): domain Bacteria; phylum Actinomycetota; class Actinomycetes; order Propionibacteriales; family Nocardioidaceae; genus Nocardioides. The sequence continues at coordinate 318,425 of NZ_JABJRA010000006.1, read as the reverse complement.
GCCGTCGACAAGGGCGACCACTACGTCCTCAACGGCTCCAAGACCTTCATCAGCAACGGCATCCTGTCCGACCTGGTCATCGTCGTGGCGCGCACCAACCCCGAGGCCGGCCACCAGGGCATCAGCCTGCTGGTCGTCGAGCGCGGGATGGAGGGCTTCGAGCGCGGCCGCAACCTCGACAAGATCGGCCTGAAGGCCCAGGACACCGCCGAGCTGTTCTTCGACAACGTCGCGGTGCCCAAGGAGAACCTCCTCGGCGAGGAGGGCTCCGGCTTCATCAACCTGATGGTGAACCTGCCCCAGGAGCGGATCTCGATCGCCGCGATCGCCGTCGCCGCCTGCGAGCACATCCTGCGCCTCAGCCTCGACTACGCCAAGGAGCGCGAGGCCTTCGGCAAGCCGATCGGGAAGTTCCAGCACAACCGGTTCCTGCTCGCCGAGATGGCCACCGAGGTCCACATCGCCCGGCTCTTCGTCAACGACTGCGTGCTCAAGCTCAACGAGGGCAAGGTCGACACCGCGCTGGCCTCGATGGCGAAGTGGTGGACCACCGAGCTGCAGAAGAAGCTCGCCGACCAGGGCGTCCAGCTGCACGGCGGCTACGGGTACATGAACGAGTACCCCATCGCCAAGGCCTACGTCGACAGCCGGATCCAGACGATCTACGGCGGGACGACGGAGATCCAGAAGGAGATCATCGGTCGGACGCTCGGGATCTGAGCGGGGGCGCGGCGATGGACTTCGATCTCCCCGAGAGCGCACTGGCCGTGCGCGAGGGGGTCGCGGCCGTCGCCGCGCGCTACGACCACGCCTACTGGTCGCGCTGCGAGGCCGAGCACCGCTTCCCCGCGGAGGCGTGGCGCGACCTCGCCGACGGCGGCTGGATCGGGCTCACCGTCCCCGAGGAGTACGGCGGCGGGGGCACCGGCATGCTCGAGCTCGCGGTGGCCTGCGAGACCCTCGCCGCCTCCGGCGGGACGGCCGGGACGTTCCTCTACATCCTCACCCCCGGCTTCGGTGCCACTACACTCGCGCGGCACGGCACCGAGGAGCAGCGCCGCGAGATCCTGCCCGGGGTCGCCGACGGCAGCACCCAGTTCTGCCTGGCGCTGACCGAGCCCGACGCGGGCAGCAACGCCATCGAGATCCGCACCTCCGCGCGCCGCGAGGGCGACGAGCTCGTCGTACGCGGGCAGAAGATCTGGATCTCCGGCGTCGAGAACGCCACCTGGATGCTGGTGGTCGCCCGCACCACCCGCGCCGAGGACGCCCAGGAGCAGCTGGGCTCGCGCACGGCCGGGTTCACCGTGCTGCTCGTCGACGTCGCGGAGGCGCGGGACGCCGGGACGCTGAGCTGGACGCCGATCCCGAAGATGGGCGGCAACGTGGTCACCTCCAGCCAGGTGTTCCTCGACGACGTGCGCGTGCCGCTGGACCGGGTGGTCGGCGAGGTCGACCAGGGCTTCCGGGTGCTGTGGGACGTGCTCAACCCCGAGCGGATCCTGGCCGCGGCCGGCGGCGTCGGGGCCGCGGACGCGGCGCTGAGGCTGGCCGCCGACTACGCCCGCGAGCGGGTCGTCTTCGGCCGCCCGATCGGGGCCAACCAGGGGATCGCGTTCCCCCTCGCCCAGGTGCGCGCGAAGACCGAGCTGGCCCGGCTGATGACCTACAAGGCGGCGTGGCTCTTCGACCACGGCCGCCCCTGCGGCAACGAGACGAACATCGCCAAGCTCACCGGCGCGCAGGTCGCGTGGGAGGCCGCCGACCGCGCCTTCCAGACCTACGGCGGCATGGCGTACTCCCAGGAGCATCCGGTCGAGCGGCTCTTCCGCGACGCCCGGATCGGCAGGAACATCCCCGTGGCCGAGGAGCTGATCCTCGCCCACATCGGCACCCAGATGCTGGATCTCCCGAGGAGCTACTGATGACCGACCCCGCCGCCCCCACCGCCGACCCGACCACTTCCTCCTCCACCGATCCCGCCGTGCTCCAGGCGCGGCGCGAGATCGAGCAGCAGATCGCCGGGCTCACCCTCCCGGCCGCCCTCGCCCGCACGGTCGAGGAGATGGGCGACTCCCCGGCGTACTCCGACAAGGTCGGGATCGTCGAGCCGGGCGGCGCCCACGCGCCGGGCTGGCGCACGGTGTCGTGGCGGGAGCTGCACGGGCAGGCCCTCGACGTCGCGGCCGCGCTGGTCGCGCTCGGCGTCGCTCCCGGGGACACCGTGGCGATCATGGCCGGCAACCGCATCGAGCACGTCGTGGCCGACCTCGGCGCCGTGCATGCGGGAGCGGTGCCGATGTCGGTCTACCTGACCCTGGCGCCCGACCAGGTCTCCTTCGTCGCCGGGCACTCCGAGCCGAGCGTCGTGGTGCTCGAGGGCGCCGACCAGCTCACCCGCTGGGGCCCGGCGCTGGACGCCAGCGGCTCGGTACGCCGCGTGGTCGTGCTCGACGAGAGCGCGCTCGACGGGCTGCCCGAGGGCGAGCGGTACGTCGGGTGGTCGCAGCTGCTGGCCGAGGGGGCGGCGTACCGCGCCGCGCACGCGGACGAGGTGCGGGCCCGCATCGACGCGATCGAGCCGGACCAGGCGGTGACGATCCTCTACACCTCCGGCACGACCGGGAACCCGAAGGGCGTCGTGCTCACCCACCACAACGTGATGTTCGAGGCGGAGTGCTCGCTGCGGACCTCGCGGCCCGAGGGCGAGAACATCTTCATCTCCTACCTGCCCTTCGCCCACATCGCCGAGCGGATCCTGGGCATGTACGTCCCGCAGGTCAAGGGCGCCCACGTGCACCTGATCGCCGACCCCGCGCTGCTGCTCGCCACCCTCGGCGAGGTGCGCCCGACGCGCTTCTTCGGGGTGCCGCGGGTCTGGGAGAAGATCCGCACCGGCGTCTCGGCGAAGCTCGCCGCCGAGCCCGACGAGCAGCGCCGCGCCGGGATCGAGCAGGCGATGGCGGTCGGGCTGGAGTGGGTGGAGTCCACCCAGGTCGGGCACAGCACCTCCCCCGAGCTCCAAGCGCGCTTCGAGGCGGCCGACGCCCAGGTGCTCGGCCTGCTGCGCGCCCTGCTCGGGCTGGACCGCTGCGAGTGGGCCGCGTCCGCCGCCGCGCCGATGCCGCTGGAGGTGGCGCGGTTCTTCGGCGGGCTGGGGATGGCCATCTACGACGTCTACGGGATGACCGAGACCACCGCGGCGGTGACCGCGTGCGGCCCCGGGTCGTTCCGGATGGGGACCGTCGGGCGCGCCCTGGCCGGCATCGAGATCCGGATCGCCGAGGACGGCGAGATCCTCGCCCGCGGCCCCGTGACCACGCCGGGCTACCACCAGCAGGAGGACGCCACCCGCGCGCTGGTCGACGCCGACGGCTGGGTGCACACCGGGGACATCGGCGTGCTCGACGAGGACGGCTTCCTGACCGTGGTGGACCGCAAGAAGGAGATGATCATCACCTCCTCGGGCAAGAACATCGCGCCGTCGAACATCGAGAACCTCCTCAAGGAGTCCCCGATCGTGGGCCACGCCCTGGTCTTCGGCGAGGGCCGGCCCTACGTCGTCGCGGTGCTGACCCTCGACGCGGAGGTCGCCCCCGTGGTCGCCGAGCGGCTCGGGCTCGGCACCGCCGACCTGGCCGAGCTCGCCCAGCACCCCGCGATCCTCGCCATGGCCCAGCAGGCCGTCGACGCCGCGAACTCCCGCCTGTCGCGCCCCGAGCAGGTCAAGGCCTTCGAGCTGCTCCCCGTCGAGTGGTCCCCGGAGTCCGAGGAGCTCACCCCCACCCTGAAGCTCAAGCGCCGCGTCGTCCACACCAAGTACGCCGACGTCCTCGACTCCCTCTACACCTGACCCTCCGCCGACTCGGGCCTTGTGGTTGCGCGAGTCGGCTCGTGTGGTTGCGCGAGTCGGGCCTCGTGGTTGCGCGAGTCGGCCCTCCTGGTTGCGCGAGTCGGCCCTCGTGGTTGCGCGAGTCGGCTCGTGTGGTTGCGCGAGTCGGCCCTCGTGGCGAGGTTCGGCACAGGAACCTGGGGAGAACCCCGCCATTGACCCCGACTCGGCGCACCATCAGCCCCGACTCGGCACGCCATTGACCCCGACTCGGCGTACGACGCGGAGCGGAGCCGACGAGCACGGGCGGGGGAAGGAGTCAGGGGTCAGGGGTCAGGGGGACTCGGCGTACTCGGCGCGGAGCTGGCGCTTGACCATCTTGCCGGTGGGGGTGCGCGGGAGGAGGCGGCGAAAGACGATCTCGGTCGGCACCTTGTAGTGCGCGAGGCGCTCCCGGGCGTGGGCGCGCAGCTGGCTGGCCAGCGCCGGACCCGGTACGGCGCCCTCCGCGGGCTGCACGAAGGCGACCACCCGCTCCCCCATCTCGTCGTCCGGCAGCCCCACGACCGCGATGTCGGAGACCGCGGGGTGCAGGCTGAACAGGTCCTCGATCTCCTGGGGGTAGATGTTCACCCCGCCGGAGATGATCGTGAACGCCGCCCGGTCGGTGAGGTAGAGGTAGCCCTCCCCGTCGACGAACCCGAGGTCGCCGACCGTGGTCCAGTCCGGGTGCTGCGGGTGCTGGGTGCCGGCGGTCTTGGCGGCATCCCCGTGGTAGCTGAACGGCATCCGCCCGCCGAGCTCGCTGCGCTCGAAGTAGACCGTGCCGACCTCGCCCGGCGGCAGCTCGGTGCCGTCCTCCCCGCAGATGTGCAGTACGCCGAGGAGCGCGGTGCCCACCGAGCCGGGGTGCGCCAGCCAGCGCTCGGCGTCGATGAACGTCGCGCCGTTGGCCTCGGTGGAGGCGTAGTACTCGTGCACGACCGGACCGAGCCAGTCGATCATCCGCCGCTTGACCTCGACCGGGCAGGGTGCGGCGGCGTGGATGACGCAGCGCAGCGAGCTGACGTCGGCCCTCGCCCGCACCTCGTCGGGCAGCTTCAGCAGTCGCACGAACATCGTGGGGACCATCTGGGTGTGGGTGACCCGGTGCTCCTCGATCGCGCGGAGCACCGATTCGGGGTCGAAGCGCTCCATCATCACCAGGGTGCCGCCCAGGGCGTGCACGACGCCGCCGAAGCGCAGCGGCGCGGCGTGGTAGACCGGCGCCGGGGAGAGGTAGACGGTCTCCTCGTCGAAGCCGTACAGGCCGCCGAAGATCGTGACGTAGCGGTAGCCCGGCTCGTCCACGGCGATGTCCGGCAGGTCGACCTTCACGCCCTTGGGGCGCCCGGTCGTGCCCGAGGAGTACAGGAAGTCGTCGCCGTGCGGCTGCTCGGCCAGCGGCTCGACGGACGCCGCCGCCAGCGCGGCCTCGTAGTCGCCGTAGCCGGCCACCTCCCCGCCGTATGCCAGCCGCTCGGGGACGTCGACGTCGAGGCGCTCGACCAGCTCGGCGCGGCCCGCGGAGACGACCAGCGCCCGCGCGCCGCAGTCGCGCACGATGTAGGAGGCCTCCTCGGGCGCGAGGTGGTGGTTCACCGCGGTGACGTAGAGGCCCGAGCGCAGCGCCGCCCAGTAGACCTCGTAGGCCTCCGGGCAGTTGTCGCTCAGCAGCGCCACGACGTCGCCGCGCCGCAGCCCCGCCGCCCTCAGGTGCTGGGCGAGGCGCAGGCTGCGCTCGTCGAGCTCGGCGTAGGTGAGGCTCCGGCCGGAGCCGGACATGACGAGCGCGACGCGGTCCGGATGCGTGGCTGCCCAGGTCCCGGGATACATGCCGCCACCCTGCCAGCGACCCTCCGCGGGCACCAGAGGTCCCCCACGAGGAGGCGCCGCGGTGTGGTCTGGACCGCAAGGCACTGCCTGTCACGCCGTCTTGTAAGTCTATTAATTCCATGTGGTTTGATGACTCCATGGCCCTGCTCGCGACCTCCTCACCCGCGGCGCCCGCGCGACCCGGCACCGGGCCTCGCCGGCCCCCGCGCACCGCCGCCCGCCTGCGGCGCGCCGGGGTGCACGCGCTGTCCCTCGCCGTCCTGGTCGCGGCCTGGTGGCTCATCACCCGCCTCGAGCTGGTCCGGCCGCTCTACCTGCCGGGCCCCGGTGCGGTGTGGGACGCCTTCGTGCAGGCCAACACCGATCACCCGGTCCGCGAGGGCTCGGACCGGATGGTGCGCGGAGAGCAGAACCACTACCTGTGGGAGCACCTGCTGGCCAGCCTCCGCCGCATCGCGATCGGGGTGGGCGCCGCCATCGTCGTCGGCGTCCCCCTCGGTCTGCTCATGGCGACCACCTGGGTCGGCGTCGTGCTGGAGCCCTACCTCAACTTCCTGCGCTCGCTGCCGCCCCTGGCCTACATCGGCCTGCTGATCGTCTGGTTCGGCATCGGCGACACCTCCAAGATCTGGCTGTTGTTCCTCGCCGCGTTCCCACCGGTCGCGATGGCCACGATCAGCGGCGTACGCGGGGTCCGCGAGGACATGCTGAACGCCGCGCGCTCCCTGGGGGCCTCGCGGCGCCAGGTGCTCACCTCGGTGGCCCTGCCCGCCACGCTGCCCGAGGTGCTCACCGGCGTCCGGGTGGCCGTCGGCTTCGCCTGGACCACCGTGGTGGCCGCCGAGATAGCCAACGGCATCCCCGGCATCGGCGGCCTGGCCTACCTGGCCGGCGAGCAGCTCAACTCCGCCCTCGTCATCGCCTGCATCGTCGTGATCGGCCTCGCCGCGATCGCCCTCGACCTGGGCCTGAAGAGCCTCGAACGCGCCCTCGTCCCGTGGCGCGGCAAGGCCTGACCGGCCCCGCCCCCGGCGCCTCCGCCCGCCCACGTCCCCCGACTCCCCCTCCCGTCCCCGGCTCGGGCCGACCCATCCCGACTCCAAGGAGCACCACCCGTGAGAACCTCCCTGACCAGGGGCCTCGCCGCCCTCGGCGCCGTCGCGCTCTCCACGTCCCTCGCCGCCTGCGGTGGCGACTCCGAGACCAGCGCCGACGCCGGTGCGGCCCCCGCCACCGACTGCCCGTTCGAGCCCGACGAGTCGGTCACCTCCACCGCGCGGATCGCCTGGCAGGCGATCCCGAACGCCGACGTCGTGGTCAAGGACCTCGGCCTGCTCGAGGCCTGCCTGCCGAACGCCGACATCTCCTGGGTCCAGGCCGCCTCCGGCGGCGACGTCATCACCTACTACGGCGCCGGCGAGGTCGACCTCGGCCTGATGGGCTCGGCGCCCGCCACGCGGGCCTCCTCCGCGCCGGCGATGCGCGACGTCGACCTCGCGGTCGTCTGGATCCACGACGTCATCGGCGACGCCGAGTCCCTCATCGTCAAGGACGCGTCCATCACCGACGTGGCCGACCTCGAGGGCACGACGATCGCGACGCCGTTCAGCAGCACCGCGCACTACTCGCTGCTCCAGGCGCTCGCCGATGCCGGCCTCGACCCCGCCAAGGACGTCGAGGTGATCAACCTCGACCCCGAGAAGATGCCCGCCGCCTGGCAGAGCGACCAGGTCGACGCGGCGTGGGTCTGGGACCCGGTGCAGAGCCAGCTGCTCGAGGACGGCGGCACCCGCCTGCTCTCCAGCGCCGACACCGCCGCCGCCGGGCGCCCGACGTTCGACGTCGGCACCGTGGAGCGCTCGTGGGCCGCGGACAACGAGGACTTCCTGACGATGTGGGCCAAGGTCCAGGACCATGCGGTCGGCCTGATCCAGGACGACCCGGTTGCGGCCGCCGACTCCGTCGCCGTCGTGCTCGGCATCGACCCCGAGGCCGCCGAGGCACAGTTCGAGGGCCTCGACTACCTCCGCGCCGACGAGCAGGCCTCCGCCGACTACCTCGGCGGCAAGCTCGCCCGCGACCTGCGCACCACCGCGGAGTTCCTCTACGAGCAGGGCGAGATCGACGCCGTCGGCCCGCAGGCGCAGTACGACGAGCACGTCGACGCCGGTCCCGCCACGAGGGCCGCGCAGTGAGCCACGGCCGCGCCATCGCCTTCGAGGGCGTCCGCCACCACTTCGACGTCGGTGGCGCGGCCGTCCCCGCCCTGGACCGCATCGACCTGGCCATCGAGCCCGGCGAGCTCGTCGCCCTGGCCGGGCCCTCCGGGTGCGGCAAGACCACCCTGCTGCGCCTGCTCGCGGGCTTCATGTCGCCCAGCGAGGGCCGGGTGACCCTCGACGGCCGGCCCGTGCAAGGCCCAGGCGAGGAGCGCGGGGTGGTGTTCCAGCAACCGACCCTCTACCCCTGGCTCTCGGTACGCCGCAACGTCGAGCTCGGCCCGCGGCTGCGCGGCGTCGGGCGCGCCGAACGGCGCCGGGTCACCGAGGAGCACCTGCGCCTCGTCGGCCTCGAGGACTTCCACGACCACCGCCCCTACGAGCTCTCCGGCGGCATGCAGCAGCGCTGCCAGATCGCCCGGGTGCTGGCCAACGACCCCGACATCGTGCTGATGGACGAGCCGTTCGGCGCCCTCGACGCGCTCACCCGCGAACGCCTCCAGGAGGAGCTGCTGGAGATCTGGCGGGCCACCGGCAAGACGATCCTGTTCATCACCCACAGCGTCGACGAGGCGGTCTTCCTCGGCTCCCGAGTGCTGGTGATGAGCCCGCGCCCGGGCCGGATCGTCCTCGACGTCCCAGCGGTCCTCAACGAGGGCGGCCCCCGCCTGCCCGCCGCCGAGATCCGCGCGTTCCCCGAGTACGTCGAGCTCTGCGACCGGGTGCGCCAGGCGATCCACGCCCCCGCCGGCTGAGGCGCGCCGCACCTAGGGTGGCCGGATGGAGCTGTCCTTCAGCGGCGAGCTGGTGGAGTGGCGCGGTCCCGCGCCGTACCACTTCGTGGTGGTGCCGCCTGAAGAGTGCGTCGCCCTCGACGAGGTGGCCCCGCTGGTCTCCTACGGCTGGGGCATGGTCCCGGTGACGCTGCGCGTCGGCGGCACCGAGTGGACCACCGCGCTGTGGCCCCGCGAGGGCGGCTACGTGGTCCCGGTCAAGGACCGGGTGCGCCGCGCCGAGGCGCTGCACCTCGGCGACCCGGTCCACCTCTGGCTGCGCGTGGACGTCTGAGCGCGGCGTACGCGACCGCGCCCCGCCACGTGTGACGCGGCCCCGACAACTGGTCCAGACCACCTGCCGCGGACAGGTGAGATCGGCGCGGAGCGCGGGTCGTCACCCTGGAGCCCGGGGCGCCCCGGGGAACCGATCGGACCGCGGGAGCACACATGCATCGCCAGATCGCAGGACGACTCACCGGCCGGGTCACCAAGTGGGTGGTGGCCGTCGTCTGGGTGCTGATCGTGATCCCGATGGCCGGTCTCGCCGGCCAGCTCACCGACGTGCAGAACAACGAGGCGTCGTCGTGGCTGCCGGAGTCCGCGGAGTCGACGCGGGCCATCGAGCGCCTCGAGCCGTTCCGCGACCCCGACGCGATCCCGACGATCGTGGTGCACCGCGCCGACGGCGGCTCGCTGGACCCCGCGCAGCTCTCCACACTCCGTGAGGACGTGGCCGAGTACGCCGAGGTGGACGGCGTCTCGGGCCAGGTGCTCGGCCCGTTCGTGTCCGCCGACGGCGCCGTGGCGCAGACCATCGTCACCTTCGACTTCGGCGCCGAGGGCTGGAACCGGATGCCCGACGCCGCCGAGGACCTGCGCGGCATCGCGGCCACCGACGGCACGGACGTCTACATCGCCGGGCCGGGCGGCCAGGCGGCCGACGCCGCCGAGGCCTTCGAGGGCATCGACACGACGCTGATCCTGCTGACCCTGAGCGTGGTCGTGGTGATCCTGCTGTTCACCTACCGCAGCCCGGTCCTGTGGCTGCTGCCGATCCTGTCGGCCGTGGTCGCCTACTTCACCTCCGGCGGGGTGGTCTACCTGCTCGCGCGCTACGCCGACCTCACGGTCAACGGCCAGTCCCAGGCGATCCTGGGCATCCTGGTCATCGGTGCCGGCACCGACTACGCGCTGCTGCTCACCGCGCGCTACCGCGAGGAGCTGCGCCGCCACGAGGACCGCCACGAGGCGATGGCGGTCGCACTGCACCGTGCCGCCCCCGCGATCCTCGCCAGCGCCGCGACGGTCTGTGCGGGCATGCTCTGCCTGCTCGCCGCGGACCTCAACTCCACCAAGGGCCTCGGCCCGGTCGCGGCGGTCGGCATCGCGGTCACCTTCCTGGTGATGATCACCTTCCTGCCCGCCCTGCTGGTCATCTGCGGGCGCTGGGTCTTCTGGCCCAAGCGGCCGGCGTACCGCTCCCCCGAGCCGACCCGCAGCGGGTTCTGGGCACGGGTGGGCGAGGCGATCCGCCCGCGTCCCCGCGCGGTGTGGGTGGTGACCGCCGCGATCCTGGCCGTGGCCTGCCTGGGCTGGCTGCGCCTGGACACCCAGGGGCTGGCCACCGAGGACTCCTACACCGTCGACCTGGAGTCGATCGACGGTCAGGCGGTGCTGGCCGAGCACGGCCTGGTCGACCAGTCCAACACCGTGCAGGTGGTCACCGACTCCAGCTCGGTGCCCGCGGTCGTCGACGCGCTCGCGGGCGTGGACGGCCTGGTGGCCGCCGGAAAACCGGTCGTGCAGGGCGACACCGCCTTCGTGGAGGCGGCCCTGGACGGCGCCGACGTCTCCTCCACCCAGGCCTTCGACGTCGTGGAGGCGACGCGCGAGGCCGTGCACGCCGTCCCCGGCGCCGACGCGGTGGTCGGGGGCAGCTCCGCGGTCTACCTGGACACCAAGACCGCCGCCATCCGCGACAACCTGGTGATCATCCCCCTCATCCTCGCGGTGGTGCTGCTGATCCTGATCGTCCTGCTGCGCGCCCTGGTGGCGCCGCTGGTCCTGATCGCCACGGTCGTGCTGTCCTTCGGCGCCGCGCTCGGCATCTCCGCGCTGCTCTTCGAGTACGTCTTCGGCTTCGAGGGCTCCGACCCAGGGTTCCCGCTGTTCGCGTTCGTCTTCCTGGTCGCCCTGGGCATCGACTACAACATCTTCCTGATGACCCGGGTCCGCGAGGAGACCGTCCTGCACGGCACCCGCCAGGGCGCCCTGATCGCGCTCGCCTCCACCGGCGGTGTGATCACCTCGGCGGGCGTGGTGCTGGCGGCGACCTTCCTGATGCTGGGCACCATCCCGGTGGTCTTCCTGGCCGAGCTCGGCGTCACGGTGGCGCTCGGCGTCCTGCTCGACACCCTGGTGGTCCGCTCGGTGCTGGTCACCGCGCTCAACCTCGACCTCGGCCCGCGCATCTGGTGGCCCAGCCGCCTGGATCGCACCGGGCCTCCCGCGGACCGGGCCCCCGACGCGGAAGCCGCCCTGCGCGGTTAGCCTGACTCGGGTGAGCCAGACCACTGACCGTCCCACCCCGCAGCAGGTACGCCGGGCGCTGGCACGCGCCGAGCGCGGCGCGGCCCTCGACGTGGCGGAGGCGGGCGCGCTGCTCGCCGCGAGCGGGCCCGACCTGGACCGGCTCTGCGCCGCCGCGGCGAAGGTCCGCGACGCCGGGCTCGTGGCCGCCGGCCGCCCCGCCGTGGTGACCTACTCCCCGAAGGTGTTCATCCCGGTCACCCGTCTGTGCCGCGACCGCTGCCACTACTGCACGTTCGTGGAGACCCCTGGCCAGGCCGCCCGGGAGGAACGCGCGCCGTACCTCTCCCCCGACGAGATCCTCGACATCGCCCGCCAGGGCGCCGAGCTGGGCTGCCTGGAGGCGCTGTTCACCCTGGGCGACCGCCCGGAGGACCGCTGGCCCGAGGCCCAGGACTGGCTCGACGAGCAGGGTTACGACTCCACGCTGGCCTACGTGCGCGCGATGGCCGTGCGGGTCCTGGAGGAGACCGGCCTGCTGCCGCACCTCAACCCCGGCGTCATGTCGTGGGAGGAGATGAACCGGCTCAAGGCGGTCTCCCCCTCGATGGGGATGATGCTGGAGACCACCTCGCGCCGGCTCTTCGAAACCAAGGGCGAGGCGCACTACGGCTCCCCCGACAAGGACCCCGAGCTGCGGCTGCGGGTGCTCGAGGACGCCGGCCGGCTCGCGGTGCCGTTCACCACCGGCCTGCTGGTCGGCATCGGTGAGGACCTCACCGAGCGCGCCGAGACGATCTTCGCGCTGCGCGCCACCGCGCGGGCCTACGGCGCTGTGCAGGAGGTCATCGTCCAGAACTTCCGCGCCAAGCCGGACACCGCCATGCGCCACACCGACGACCTCGGCCTCGAGGAGTACCGCGCCGCGATCGCGGTCACCCGCCTCGTGCTCGGCCCGAAGGCCCGCGTGCAGGCCCCGCCCAACCTGGTGGACCTCGCCGAGTGTCGCGCCCTGCTCGACGCCGGCGTCGACGACTGGGGCGGGGTCTCCCCGCTGACCCCCGACCACGTGAACCCCGAGCGCCCCTGGCCCTCCCTGGAGCGCCTGCGCGAGGTCAGCGCCGCGTGCGGCTTCGAGCTGGTCCCGCGCCTCACCGTCCACCCCGAGTACGTCGTGCCCTCGCTCACCGGCGGCACGCCGTGGGTGGACCCCCGACTGCACCGCCACGTCGCCGCGATGGCGATCCTCGAGGGCCCCCGCGCGGGTCTCGCGCGCCCCGGCGTACGCCCGGTGGGGCTGCCGTGGCAGGAGCCTGACGGCGGGTTCGCCAGCGCCGGGCGCACCGACCTGCACACCGCCGTCGACTCCGAGGGCCGCAGCGAGGACCGCCGCGGCGACTTCGAGAGCGTCTACGGCGACTGGGACGCCGTGCGCGAGGCGGCGGTGTCCACCAGCGGGATCTCGACGGGCTCGGCCGACGGGGCACCGGCGGTGCTCACCGCGGAGGGCCGCGAGGCCCTGGCCGCGGCGGAGGCCGATCCTGGCAACCTCTCCGACGCCCACGCGCTGACGCTGATGACCGCCGAGGGCGAGCTGCTCGACGAGGTGTGCCGCTTGGCCGACCACCTGCGCCGCGAGGCCGTCGGCGACACCGTCACCTACGTCGTCAACCGCAACATCAACTTCACCAACGTCTGTTATGTCGGCTGCCGCTTCTGCGCCTTCGCCCAGCGGCGCACCGACTCCGACGCCTACTCGCTGTCCCTCGACGAGGTGGCCGACCGCGCCGCCGAGGCCTGGGACCTGGGCGCCACCGAGGTCTGCATGCAGGGCGGCATCGACCCCGAGCTGCCGGCGACGGCCTACTTCGACCTGGTCGCGGCGGTGAAGGCGCGGGTGCCGGACATGCATGTCCACGCCTTCTCCCCGATGGAGGTCGTCAACGGCACCGCCCGGACAGGGCTGTCCATCGAGGACTTCCTGATCAAGGCTCGCGAGGCCGGGCTCGGCTCGCTGCCGGGCACCGCCGCGGAGATCCTCGACGACGAGGTCCGCTGGGTGCTCACCAAGGGCAAGCTCCCGGCCCGCACCTGGATCGAGATCGTCTCCACCGCGCACCGCCTGGGCATCCCGACCACCTCGACGATGATGTACGGCCACGTGGACAACCCGCGCCACTGGGTCGGCCACCTGCGGGTGCTCTCGCGGATCCAGGACGAGTCGCTGGAGGCCGGCCGGCAGGGGTTCACCGAGTTCGTGCCGCTGCCGTTCGTGCACACCTCGGCGCCGATCTACCTCGCCGGCGTGGCCCGCCCCGGCCCGACCCTGCGCGACAACCTCGCGGTGCACGCGCTGGCCCGGATCCTGCTGCACGGGCGCATCGACAACATCCAGACCAGCTGGGTCAAGCTCGGCGTCGAGGGCACCCGCGCGATGCTCGCGGCCGGCGCCAACGACCTCGGCGGCACCCTGATGGAGGAGACGATCTCCCGGATGGCCGGCTCCGAGCACGGCTCGGCCAAGACCATCGAGGAGCTCGTCGAGATCGGCGCCGGCATCGGCCGTCCGGTCGCCGAGCGCACCACGACGTACCAGCCCCGCTGAGGGCGAGAGTCGGAGAGCCGAGTTCGACGCCAAGAGAAGGAGCACGTTGACTCCGTACGATGACGTCCGCGGGTTGTGGGCCGATCACGTGCAGCGCACGCGCACGTGGAGCGAGGACCGCAGCCACGCCGTCTACATGAGTCTCGTGCAGCAGGTCGTCGAGATGCTGCGGGGCCAGCCAGAGCTGGCGCCGCAGCTGCTCGAGGCTCTGAGGCAGGCAGACCCCGAGAGCGACTGGCACTCGTTCCTGTACGCGGTGCTGGTCCCCAACCGGATGCTCGCGATGGAAGACCCGGACGCGTTTCGCGCGCACCCCGAGGTCGCGTTCAGTGCTGAGCAGATGCCGATCCGCGTGGCCGCGGCCTTGGTCCGGGTGACGACCTTCCCCCAGACCGATGACGAGGCCGAGCTCGCCCGGTACACGCGGTCCTGGTTCGCGGGCCGCCCGCTCGCCCCGGCGGGCGAGGAGTGGCCGCGCAGGGCCGACGGGACGCCGCTCGCGCACGTGGTCCAGGTCGATCTCGATGACGACTGGGAAATGATGAGACCCGAGATCGGGCTGCCGCCCCGCGGCCTGCTGCAGGTCTTCCATGACCTGGAGACCTACGGGAACCCTGAGGACGCCGGCGACGTCGCTTGACGAGTGCGTTGGTTCGACACCGATGACTTCGATGACTTCGCCCCCACCGCCCTCCCTGACGACCTTCCCATCGCCGCACGTACCGGCCCACTGGCGGCCCGGCCGAGTCCGATGGCCACCGTCCCCTCGGTCCTCGACCTCCACCATCCCGACCAGGACACCTGGGATCGATACCAGCGGAGCCGGACCTGGCTGGAGAACTATCCCTACACCCACAACAGGTTGCTGGCTCCCGACCTGGCAGCCACCAGTGCGCCGTGGGGCGGCGACCCATCACGCCTCGTACCCGTGTCGCGACTCTGTGGCTACGGCTACAACGAGTTCAACCCCGACTACCAGAAGATCCTCGACGCCCAGCTGCCGCTAAGCGGCGATGACGAGCACGTGATGTTCGCTGACATCAACCCGGGCCAGTTCACCGATGAGGACTGGTTCCATGGCCAGCGACACCTGCAGATTTGGATGCGCCGCTCCGACCTGGCCGAGCGCCGCTTCGATGACTGCTGGGCCTTCGTCCGCCTCGACGGCTGAGGAGCGACGCCTTGGGTAGGGCGCCGGCGCCTGCCCGCCTAGCCGTGGGAGGAGATGCCGTCAGACCTCCGGCGGGAGTGTCACCTCCCCTTGGTGGGACGCGCCGCCTTCGTCGTCTCCCTCTGGGCTAGCCGCGTCCGCTGGAGGAGCGCACCCGACGCGACACCGAGTCGATGGCCACGGCCAGCAGCAGCACCGCGCCGGTGACCATGAAGCGCACCGAGGAGTCGACGTTCATCAGGTTCAGGCCGTTCTGGATGGCCTGGAGCACCATGATGCCGAGCAGCGCGGAGTACGCCGTCCCGCGGCCGCCGAACAGGCTGGTCCCGCCGATCACCGCGGCCGCGATGGCGGTCAGGTTGGTGTCGGTCGTGCCGCTGCTCTGCGAGACCGAGGTCAGCTGGCCGGCGAGCAGGATGCCGCCGAGGGCGGCGAAGGTCGACGCGGCGGCGAAGACGGAGAAGTAGATGCGGCCGACCTTGATGCCGGAGCGGCGCGCGGCCTCCTCGTTGCCGCCGACGGCGTACACGTGGCGTCCCCAGCGGGTCTTGCGCAGCACCAGGTCCATCGCCACCACGAGCGCGGCGAACAGCACGAACAGGTAGCCCCACCCGCGGTCGATGCCGAGGTAGTAGGTCAAGAAGCCCAGCCCGGCGAGGAGCAGCACGCCCTTGACCGCGACCAGGGCCATGTTGGGCGGCGTCAGCCCGGCCGCCCGGCGCCGGCGCGCCGCGAGCGCCTGGGAGCCGACGTACACCGCCACCACGACCGCGAGCAGCACGTAGGCCTGCACGTCGGTGAGGAAGCGGTCGCGCGCGAACTCCCGCAGCCCGGAGTCGATCGGGAGCACGATGGTGCCCTGGTCGCCGAGCACGTAGAGCAGCGCTCCCTGGAAGGCGAGCAGGCCGGCCAGGGAGAACACGAAGCTGGGCACGCCGATGCGGGTGTAGAGCAGGGCGTAGACCGAGCCGATCGCGGTGCCGATCAGGATCCCGACCAGCATCCCGACCCACAGCGACTGGCTCTTGTTCACCACGAGCACCGCCATCGACGCGGCGGCGAAGCCCGACACCGAGCCCACCGAGAGGTCGATCTCGCCGAGCAGCAGCACCAGCACGATGCCCAGGGAGATGACGCCGATCGGCGCGGCGAACTGGGTGATGGAGACCAGGTTGCGCGAGGACAGGAACGTGGCCTCCTGGGAGTAGAAGACCAGCGAGATCACCGCCAGCCCGAAGACGACCGGCAGTGCGCCGAGCTCGCCGCCGCGCAGCCGTGCCCAGCCCGACGCGACCGCGCCACCGAGGCCGCGGTCCTGGATCAGCCGCTCGTCGGCGACGTCGGCGGCGACGCGGGAGGACGTCGGGTCCAGCGTGCTGCTCACAGCTCTGCCTCCGGGTGGGTGGGGTCGGCCTGGCGGTGCCGGTCCGCGCGCGCCGCGACGACGTTGTCCGAGGCGCCGGTGATGGCGGCCACCAGCTGCTCGGTGGTGGCGTCCTCGGTGCGGAACTCCGCGGCGTTGCGGCCCAGCCGCAGCACCACGATGCGGTCGGCGACCGCCTGGACGTCGGCCATGTTGTGGCTGACCAGGATCACGCCGAGCCCGGTCTCGCGCAGCCGCTCGATGAGGTTGAGCACCTCGGCGGTCTGGGCGACGCCGAGCGCGGCGGTCGGCTCGTCGAGCAGCACGACCCGCGGGTCGCCGACCAGGGCGCGTGCGATGGCCACGGTCTGGCGCTGGCCGCCGGACAGCGAGGCGATGGGGATCCGCACCGACGGGATCTTGGCGGAGAGGGTGCGCAGCAGTCGCCACGCCTCCTTCTCCATCTCGATCTCGTCGAGGACCGGGCCACGGCGCAGCTCCTGGCCGAGGAACAGGTTCGCCACGACGTCGAGGTTGTCGCACAGCGCGAGGTCCTGGAAGACCGTCGCGATGCCCAGCGCCTGGGCGGCCGCCGGTCCGCCCACCGTGATCATCCGGCCGCCGAAGACGATGTCGCCCGCGTCGGGCGAGTAGACCCCGGAGATCACCTTGACCAGCGTGGACTTGCCGGCGCCGTTGTCGCCGACCAGGGCGACCACCTCCCCGGCTGCCACCTCGAGGTGGACGTCGGTGAGCGCCTGCACGGCACCGAACCTCTTGTGGACCCCGGCGAGGGAGAGGACGACCTCTCCCTGCGCCGGGCCGCTGCCCACCCGTTGCGTCATCGCGCTCATCAGGAGATGCCAGCCTCCTCGCAGGCCTTCACGTAGTCCCCGGTGCAGATGTCCTCCGGGGTGTAGAAGCCGTCGGCGACCACGGTGTCGGCCACGTTGTCCTGGGTGACCACGATCGGGTCGAAGATGTAGGACGTCACGCCCTCGAAGTCGCTCTGGTCCACGCCGGTGTCGCTCGTGGTGCCCGGCTCCTCGCCGTTGACGAGCTGGACGGCGACCTCGGCCGCGGTCTCGGCCTCGATCGCGATCGGCTTGTAGATCGTCATCGCCTGCTCCCCGGCCAGGATCCGCTGGATGGCGGCGACCTCCGCGTCCTGCCCGGTGACCGGCGGGAGCTGGTTGCGCGCGACCCCGGCGCCGGTCAGCGCGGCGACCACGCCGCCGGCCTGCCCGTCGTTCGCGGCGTACACGCCGACGATCTCGCTGGGGTCGTACTTGCTCAGCTGGTCGGTGGTCCACTGCTGGGCGTTCTCGGGGCTCCAGTCGGGGTTGTCGTACTCCTCGAGGACCGTGACGCCGCTGGAGTCCAGGACGCTGTGCGCGCCGGCCTTGAACTGCGCGGCGTTGGGGTCCGAGGGCGCACCGTTGAGCATCAGGATGTCGCCCTTGTCCCCTACCGCCTCGACGAGCGCCTCGGCCTGCATCTTGCCGACGGTCTCGTTGTCGAAGGACATGTAGTAGTCCGCGCCCTCGATGAAGCGGTCGTAGGCGATGACCGGCACGTCCTGGCTCTGCGCCTCCTGGACCATGCCGGTGGCGCCGGCCCCGTTGACCGGGTCGAGCACGACCACCCCGGCGCCCGCCGTGAGCGCGCTGGTCAGCTGCTGGGCCTGCTTCTGCTCGTCCTGGTCGGCGTTGTAGTAGTCGACCTCGCAGTCCGGGCAGAGCTCAGCGACCTTCGCCTCGAAGAGCGGCTTGTCGAACGCCTCGTAGCGGGTGGTCTTGGACTCGGGGAGCAGCAGCGCGATGGTGCCGCCCGAGGCGGTGTCGTCCCCGCCGCTGTCGTTGTCGCTGTCGTCGTCGTTGGCGCCGCAGGCGGCGAGAGAGCCGGCGCCCATGATGAGTGCGGCCGTCAGGGCCGCGACGCGGTGAAGGTGGATGGTCATGTCGCTCCTCGTCTGGGCGGCGGACGCCGCTGAAAGGGACGCCGTCGAGTGTCGAACGTCACACTCTTGTCGTCAAGGTGTGAACGCGAATCGTGACCAAGGGAGGGTAGGAGCCGCTTTGGCATCAACTCTTGACCGCTACGTCGACCGGCAGGCACGCTTCGCCTCATGTCCACCGTCCGCGCTGCCCCGGGCTCCACGTCCTCGCTGCGCGTGGCCAACCAGCAGCGGGTTCTCGACGTGCTGCGCGGCGCGGTCGCCGACGCCCCGGCGGACGGCGCCCCGTCCACGGCGTACACCCAGGCCGAGCTGGCACGCACCACCGGCCTGGCGCCGGCGACGGTGTCGAACATCGTGCGGGAGCTGAGCGCGGCGGGGCTCGCCGAGACCACGCCGGGCGCCGGGAGGCGCGGCTCCTCGGTCCGACTGTCCTCTGGCGCCGGCACCGTCGCCGGGATCGACTTCGGCCACAGCCACGTCGCAGTGGCGGTGGGCGACCTGGTGGGACGGGTCCGCCGGGAGCGTCGCGTACCCCTCCACGACCCCGCGGACCACCGCGGCGCGCTCGCCCTGGCGGCCTCGCTGCTGGAGGAGCTGCTCGAGGGCGAGGGCCCGCCACGCCGCGTCGCGATGGGCCTGCCCGCACCGGTCAGCGACGACACGATCGGGTCGGCCGCCATCTTCCCGGGCTGGGAGGGCGTGAACGCCCGCGCCGCCGCCGCCGAGGCGCTCGGCGCCCCCGTGCAGGTCGAGAACGACGCCAACCTCGGCGCGCTCGCCGAGCACCGGGTCGGGGTCGCACGCGGGCACCGCAGCTCGGTGTTCGTGAAGATCTCCTCCGGCGTCGGCGCCGGGATCGTCATCGACGACCAGCTCTTCCACGGCTCCGGCGGCAGCGCCGGGGAGATCGGCCACCTGACCCTCGACGAGCAGGGCCCGCTGTGCCGCTGCGGCAGCCGTGGCTGCCTGGAGGCCTACACCTCCATCGGCACGGTGCTCTCGCTGATGGCCGGGCAGCTGCCCGGCGCCTGCTTCGACGACATCGTGCGGGCCGCCCGCGCCGACAACGTCTCGGCCCAGCGCGCGCTCGAGGACGCCGGGCTGCACCTGGGCTGGGGCCTGGCGAGCATCGTGAACCTGCTCAACCCCTCCGTCGTGGTCGTCGGCGGCGACATGGCCCGCGCGGGCGACCTGGTCCTGGACCCCGCCCGCATCGGGCTGCGCCGCCACGCGCTGGACGCGGTCGCACTGACCCCCGTGCAGGCCAGCGAGCTGGGCGAGCGGGCCAGCCTCGTGGGAGCGGTCCTGATGGCGGCCGAGCGCACCGTCCTGGCGGTCGGCTGAGGCCTCCGGGCGTGCTCCGGATCTCGCATGGCCGGTGTCGGCCACGGGTACCCACAACCGGACCCACCCCGATGAAGGAGGCCGCATGACGAGCGACGACACCACCCCCGACCCCGGCGACCGGGAGACGTACGGCGACTACAGCGTCGACGACGAGGACCAGCCCAGCGCCGAGGACATGCTGTTGGACGGGGACGTCGCCGACGAGGCCGACCGCGGGTACTCCCCGCCGGAGCGCTACTCCCCCGCCCAGGGCTACGGCAACACGCCCTGGGAGGAGGCGCACCGCGAGACCATCGACCAGCGCGAGCGCCAGGAGATCCCCGAGCCGGACCCGTACGAGCAGGCCGAGTCCGAGGACCTCGACGTCATCGAAGGCGCCGCGGCCAGCACCGAGGTCGGCGACCAGCGGGCCGGGCGGCTCGTGGACCCCGACGAGGGCCTGGGCGAGGACACCGAGGCCGACCTGGTCGGGCGCGACGTCGGCATCGACGGTGCCGCCGCGTCCGCCGAGGAGGCGGCCGTCCACGTCGTGCCCGACGACGAGCCGGGCCAGGGCTGAGCCCGGCTCAGGCCTCGAGGACCCGCTCGAAGTGCTCCACCACCGGGAACGGGTCGTAGAAGCGGTGCAGCAGCCGGCGCCACTCCTGGTACGCCGCTGAGCCGCGGAGCCCCTCGGTGTGGTCGGCCAGCCGCTCCCACTCCACGAGCAGCAGGAAGGTGTCGGGCCGCTCGACGCAGCGCGAGAGCTCCAGGCGCACGAACCCGGGACTGGCCGCGATGATCCGTTTCGCCTCGGCGAAGGCGAGGACGAACTCCTCGGCCTCGCCGGGGCGGACGGGCAGCAGCGCGTGCTCGAGGATCATGGCGCGAGGCTACGGGGACGGAAGTTCGCCCGTGACGCGGGCGCCGCGCGCCTAGGATGCCCGGATGCCGACTCTCCCGTACGTCGTCGACTGCCCCTGGCCCGAGGACGAGGGGCCGTCGAGCTGCGCCGAGGACGGGACCGTGATCTGGGACGGCGAGATGGGCGCGGACATCGGGACCGGCATCCCCGCCGCCTTCGTCATCCTCTTCGTCCTGGTCGCCGCGCTCGGCATCGCGGCGACCATGTGGCGCGTGTCCGCCGCCCGACGGATGGCACGCGAGTCGGGCCTCGACGAGGGCGACGCGGCGACCATGGCGCTGCTCAGCGAGGACGGCCTCGGCGCGACGTACCTCGCCTCCAGCCTGCGCGCCCGACGCCCGCCCGCGGATCCTGACGCCCGCACCGCGGCCGGCTCGGCGCGACCGGTCGCGGAACGGCTGCGCGAGCTCACCTCGCTGCGCGACCAGGGACTGATCACCGAGGACGAGCACGCCGCCCGCCGGCGCGCGATCATCGACGAGGTCTGAGCCCTCAGCGCTCGGCGAGGACGACCTCGACCTCGAAGCCCTCGGAGTTCTCCAGGAACAGCGCCGTGTGCTGCTCCCCGCCCGCGTGCGGATAGCGGTCGGCGAACAGCTCGTGCCAGCCGTGGCCGGAGGACTCGGCGCGGACCCGGTCCAGCATCGCGCGGTCGGCGTCCTCGGGGAGCAGCAGGGCGAGGTGGTTGAGCCCCGGGCGCATCCGGTCGTGCGCGACGTCGAGCTGGTCCGGCGAGCGCTCGAGGAACAGGTAGGTCCCGTCGGGGTGCACCCACGAGGAGCCCGCGATGTCGACCTCCCAGCCGAGCTCGCCGAGCAGCCAGCCCCACTCGTCGACCGCCAGCTCGGCGTCGTCGACCCACAGGTCCAGGTGGTGCACCGCGCGCTCCATCCCCGCATCCTAGGGCCGGGCCGCGGCGCCGCCGGCGAAGCACTCCCCGCGAACGAGAACACGTTCTAGGGTGCGGCATGCACTTCTCGATCAACACGGCCTTCATGCCCACCGAGCAGCTGGTGCCGATCGCCCGCACCGCCGACGAGCTCGGCTACCACGGCATCGCGGTGCCCGACCACGTCGTCGACCTCGAGACGCTGCGCACGCCGTACCCCTACACGCCCGACGGGAGCCGTCGCTGGGCCCTGGACGCGCAGTGGCCCGACCCGTGGGTGCTGGTGGGCGCGCTGGCCGCGGTGACCACCCGGCTGCGCTTCGTCACGACCGTCTACGTGCCGGCGCTGCGCAACCCACTGACCGTCGCCAAGTCGGTGGGGACCGCCGCGGTGCTGTCGGGCAACCGGGTCGCCCTCGGTGTGGGGATCGGCTGGTGCGAGGAGGAGTTCGAGCTCCTCGGGCAGGACTTCCGCACCCGCGGCCGCCGCACCGACGAGGCACTGGCGCTGTGCCGCGCGATGTGGACGCCCGGGATGAAGTCCTTCGAGGGCGAGTTCCACTCCGTGCCGCCGCTGGCGATGGAGCCCACCCCGACCGAGCAGCCCCCGATCTACGTCGGCGGCCTCTCCGAGGTCGCCTTCCGCCGCGCCGCGCGCCACGACGGCTGGGTGGGCGACATGTACCGCACCGACGAGGCGATCGCGCACGCCACCCGCCTCGCCGAGGTGCGCCGCGAGCTGGGCCGCACCGGCGACTTCGAGGTGCTCGTCGCGCTCACCGACGCCTACCTGCCCGAGCACTTCGTCCGGGCGCGCGAGGGCGGTGTCACCGAGTGCATGACGATGCCGTGGGCCTACTACCACGGCATGGACGCCGCCCTCGAGCAGAAGCTCGAGGGCATGCGCCGCTTCGCCGACGACGTGCTCGCTCCCCTGGCCGCAGGGGTCTGAGAGCCCGGAGAGCCCGGCCACGCCTGCCGACGTACTGGTGGAGGTCGGCGGGCGGGCGGGTTGCCGCGTGGGACGGCGGGGACGAGGGACTTCGTCCAGTAGTTCGGCAGCTGTACCGCCCCCATTTGGCCCGGGCGCTGACCTCCGCTCGTACCTCGCTGCGATCACACCCGAACCGGGGTCACTCCCACACTCCCCTTGAACGAGTGGGAGCTGAGTTCCGATCACACCCGAGCCAGGGTCACTCCCACTCTCCCCTTGATCGAGTGGGAGCTGACCTCCGCTCCTTCGTCGCTGCCCAACTTGGCCCGGGCGCTGACCTCCGCTCGTCCCTCGCTGCGATCACACGCGAACCGGGGTCACTCCCACACTCCCCTTGAACGAGTGGGAGCTGAGTTCCGCTCGTACCTCGCTGCGGTCACTCCCACACTCCCCTTGAACGAGTGGGAGCTGACCTCCGCTCCTTCGTCGCTGCGGTCACTCCCACTCGATGGTCCCCGGGGGCTTCGACGTGATGTCGATCGTCACCCGGTTGATCTCCGCGACCTCGTTGGTGATGCGCGTGGAGATGCGCTCCATGACCTCGTAGGGCAGACGCGCCCAGTCGGCCGTCATCGCGTCCTCGGAGGTGACCGGGCGCAGCACGACGGGGTGGCCGTAGGTGCGGCCGTCGCCCTGGACGCCGACCGAGCGGACGTCGGCGAGCAGGACCACCGGCATCTGCCAGATCTCGCGGTCCAGGCCCGAGCGGGTGAGCTCCTCGCGGGCGATCAGGTCGGCCTGACGCAGGATGTCGAGGCGGTCACGGGTGACCTCGCCGATGATGCGGATACCGAGGCCGGGACCCGGGAACGGCTGGCGCCAGACCATGGTCTCGGGGAGGCCGAGCTGCTCGCCGACCGCGCGGACCTCGTCCTTGAACAGGGTGCGCAGCGGCTCGATGAGCTCGAAGTCGAGGTCGTCGGGCAGTCCCCCGACGTTGTGGTGGGACTTGATGTTGGAGGCACCGGCGCCGCCGCCGGACTCCACGACGTCGGGGTAGAGCGTGCCCTGCACCAGGTAGCCGGTGCCGTGGGCGTCGCCGAAGACCCGGAGCTGGGCGGCCTCGAAGGTGCGGATGAACTCGCGGCCGATGATCTTGCGCTTGGTCTCGGGGTCCGTGACACCGGCGAGCGCGTCGAGGAACTGGTCCGCGGCGTCCACCACGTCGAGGGAGTCGAAGACCTCCTCGAAGTCGTGCTTGACCTGGTCGGTCTCGCCGGCGCGCATCATGCCGTGGTCGACGTAGACGCAGGTGAGCCGGTCGCCGATGGCCCTCTGCACGATCGCCGCGGCGACCGCGGAGTCCACGCCGCCGGACAGTGCGCAGATCGCACGCCCCTCGCCGACCTGCTCGCGGATCAGCGCCACCTGCTCCTCGACGATGTTGAGCATCGTCCAGGTCTGGCGGCAGCCGGCGATGTCGTGAAGGAAGTGCTCGAGGATCTCCTGGCCGTGCTCGGAGTGCAGCACCTCCGGGTGCCACTGCACGCCCGCGAAGCCGCGGTCGACGTTCTCGAAGGCCGCGACCGGGGTGTCCGGCGTGGAGGCCAGCACGGTGAAGCCGTCCGGCGCCTGGGCGACCGAGTCGCCGTGCGACATCCACACCTTGTGCTCGACCGGTACGCCGGCGAGCAGGGTGCCGGGCTCCGCGATCGTCACCGGGGTGCGGCCGTACTCGCGCGCACCGGTGTGCGCGACCTCGCCGCCGAGACCCTGGGCCATCAGCTGGAAGCCGTAGCACATGCCGAACACGGGAGTGCCCGCCTCGAACAGGGACTGGTCGATGCCGGGCGCGCCCTCGGCGTACACGCTGGAGGGGCCGCCGGACAGGATGATCGCCTTGGGCTTGCGGGCGAGCATCTCGGCGACCGGCACCGTGTGCGGGACGATCTCGGAGTAGACCCGGGCCTCGCGCACGCGGCGCGCGATCAGCTGGGCGTACTGCGCGCCGAAGTCGACGACCAGGACGAGGTCATGGTCCGGCGTGGCCGCCGAGGGGGTCGCAGAAGACATGGCCAAATCCTACCGACGCGGCGGCCCCGGAAATGCATCAGGGCCCGGCCGGGGAGGGAGGTGGCCGGGCCCTGATCGTCCATGCCCTGGAGGACAGCGCGTGGACCACCGACCCGGCCGGAGAGGAGGGAGCTGATGGGACACCGGGTCTGTCCGGCCCAACGACCCCGCCCGGGGCCGGTTACGCCGGACCGGGAAAAGGCCGCCGAACGGGTGTCCGGCGGCCCTTCCGGTCCAGACCGGTGCGGCGCTGGCGTCAGCTGACGCCCACGACCGGCAGGCGCAGCGCCGCCGGCGCGGTCGGCGGCACCGCCGGGGCGCGGGGCGCGACCGGGTCGATGCGGACGTACGACGACCCGAGCGCGGGCCGCGGGTCGGCCTCGCCCTTGTTGGGCCACAGCGACATCGCCCGCTCCGCCTGGGCGGTGATCGTCAGCGACGGGTTCACCCCGAGGTTGGCGGTGACCGCCGAGCCGTCGGCGACGTGCAGGCCGGGGTGGCCGTAGACGCGCTGGTAGGGGTCGATGACGCCGGTCTCCGCGGAGTCCCCGATCGCGCACCCGCCGATGAAGTGGGCGGTCAGCGGGCGGTTGAACTGCTCGCCGATGTTGCCGCCGGGGGTGCCGCCGATGATGCGCGCCATCGCCTTCACGGCCGTGTTCGCCGCGGGGATCCAGGTCGGGTTCGGCACGCCGTGGCCCTGGCGCGACGTCAGGTAGCGCTTGCGGGTGCCCGGGATGCGTCGGGTGTAGGTGGTGATCGAGTTGTCCAGGCTCTGCATCACCAGCGCGATCACGGTGCGCTCGGACCAGTGCCGCAGGTCGTAGAGGTCGCGCACGCTGGCGCGCTGCTTCCACGTCTCACGCAGCCAGGTCTGCCAGCGCGGCGCCGGCCCGTCGCCCTCGGTGAGCACGGTCTGCAGCAGCGACATGAAGTTGCTGCCCTTGCCGTAGCGCACCGGCTCGATGTGGGTGTCGGCGTCGGGGTGGAAGCTGGAGGTGATCGCGATGCCCTGGCTGTAGTCGACCTTGGTGTCGGGCGCGATCGCCCCCAGGATCGACTCGGAGTTGGTGCGCGAGAGGTAGCCCAGCCGCTCGGAGATCTGCGGGAGGTGCCCCTCGTCGCGCATCCGGTGCAGCAGCCGCTGGGTGCCGAGCGCGGAGGCGGCGAGGACCACCTGGTCGGCGGTGAGCACCCGGCGCGCGGAGCGTCGCCCGGTCTTGGCCTTGGTGAAGCGCACGTGCACGTCGTACCCGCCCCCGGCGCGCGGCGCGAGCCGGGTGACGGTGGTCAGCGGCAGGACGCTCACGCCGCGCTGCTCGGCGAGGTGGAGGTAGTTCTTGACCAGGGTGTTCTTCGCGTTGTGCGGGCAGCCGGTCATGCAGCCACCGCAGCCGATGCAGGTCTTGCGGTCCGGCCCGACACCACCGAAGTACGGGTCCGGCACGACGTCGCCGGGCTCGTTGCCCGGGCCCCCGAAGAAGACCCCGACCGGCGCGGGCCCGAAGGTGTGGCCCACGCCCATCTCGGTCGCGACCTTCTCCATCACCTCGTCGGCCGGGGTGCGCAGCGGGTTCGGCACCACGCCGAGCATCCGCTTCGCCTGGTCGTAGTACGGCGCGAGCTCGGCCTGCCAGTCGGTGATGTGGCTCCACTGCGGGTCGCGGAAGAACGCCGGCAGCGGCTCGTAGAGGGTGTTGGCGTAGACCAGCGAACCTCCGCCCACGCCGGCACCGGAGACGATCATGCAGTCGCGGATCGCGTCGATGCGCTGGATCCCGTAGCAGCCGATCTCGGGGCGGAAGAGGTACTTGTCGACCTCGAAGGAGTGCTTGGGCAGGTCCTCGTCGCGGAACCGCGCGCCCGCCTCGAGGACGCCGACGCGGTAGCCCTTCTCCGCGAGCCGCAGGGCGGTGACCGACCCGCCGAAGCCCGAGCCCACCACCAGGACGTCGAAGTCGAGCCCGCCGTCCGGCCCGGATGCCTCGCCTGTGGTGTCGTCCACGTCCTTCTCCCCCGTTCGGTACGGCGCGCTCACGGGCGGCCGAGCTTCTTCATCACCCGCAGGTTGGCCGTCATGACCTTCCCGTAGAGCTCGTCGGACATGCCCAGCATCGGCGCGATGCGGATCAGCCGCTGGGTGGCCACCGACTGCGGCTCGGTGTAGCGCAGGATGCCCTCGGCGCCCTGGCGCCGGCCCATCCCGGACTGGCGCATGCCGCCCATCGGGCTGTCGATGCTGGCGAAGACCGCACCGAAGGCCTCGTTGACGTTGACCGTGCCGCACTTGATCTGGGCGGCGACGGCGCGACCGCGCGCGCCGTCCCGGGTGAAGACGGAGGCGTTGAGGCCGTACTCGCCGTCGTTCGCGCGGGCGATCGCGTCGGACTCGTCGTGGAAGCGGTACAGCGAGACCACGGGGCCGAAGGTCTCCTGGCCGAAGCAGGTCATGTCCGGCGTGACGTTCTCGAGGATCGTCGGCTCGTAGAAGTAGGGGCCGAGGTCGGGGCGGGCCCTGCCGCCGGCGAGCACCCGCGCGCCCTTGGCGACGGCGTCCTCCACGTGGGCGCTGACCGTGTCGAGCTGCGCCTGGCTGATCAGCGGGCCCATGTCGTTGCCCCACTCGAGGGTCGCGCCCAGGGTCATCGCCTGGGTGCGGGCCACGAAGCGCTCCACGAACCGGTCGTAGACCTGGTCGGCGACGAAGATCCGCTCGGAGGACACGCACAGCTGACCGGCGTTGGAGAACGACGCCCGCACCGCGCCCTCGGCGGCCCGCTCGACGTCGGCGTCGCGCAGGACCAGCAGCGGGTTCTTGCCGCCGAGCTCCAGGGAGCAGCCGATCAGCCGCTCCGCGCACCCGCGCGCGACGACCCGGCCGGTGGCCGTGGAGCCGGTGAAGCAGACGTAGTCGGCGTTCGCGATGACCGCGGTGCCGATCTCCGCGCCCGGGCCGGCCACGACCTGCCACAGGTCGGCCGGGAAGCCGGCCTCCTCGACCAGCTGGGCGGCCAGCGCCGCCGAGAGCATGGTCTGGGCGTCGGGCTTGATCACCACCGCGTTGCCGGCGACCAGCGCGGGCAGGCCGTCGCACAGCGCCATCGTGAACGGGTAGTTCCACGGCGAGATGATGCCGACGACGCCCTTGGGGACGCGGTTGACCTCGACCCGGGTGAGCCCGGGGATCACGCCGAGCTTGCGCTGGGGGTCCAGGTGCCGGCCGGCGGTGCGGCCGTAGTACCGCGCGGTCAGCGCGATGTGGAGCGGCTCGTCGAAGGCGTGCTTGCGGGCCTTGCCGGACTCCCACACGATCAGGTCGACGATCTCGTCCTGGCGGTCCAGCACCAGGTCGTGTAGGCGCAGCAGGGCGGCGGCGCGCTCGGCCACCGGCACCCGGGCCCAGGCCTCCTGGGCGCGGCGGGCCCGCGCGAACGCCTCGGCGACGTCGCCCTCGCTGGACTGCGGCACGTGCGCCAGGGGCGCGCCGTTCAGCGGCGAGCGGACCTCGTGGGTGCGCCCCGAGGTGGCGGCGATCCGGCGGGTCAGCGCGCTGACGTAGTCCGGCTCGAGGGCGTACGACGCGGTCGGGTCGTGCTCGGGGTCGTGCGGTCCCTCGACGAGGGGGCCACCGGAGGGCGTGGGGTTCGAGGCGCTCATGTACCGAGAGTATGTGACGGCGGTCTCCGAAACTACCTCTCGGTAGCATCCGTCCCGATTGACAGGACGCCGACCGATGTCAATGCGGGTGCGCTCAGCCCATCTGGGGCGCGCCGGTGTAGATCGACTTCAGCTCGGTGTACTGAGCCAGGCCCTCGGGACCGAACTCGCGCCCGATGCCGGAGTCCTTGAAGCCGCCGAACGGCGCGGCGAAGTCCATCGTGTAGGTGTTCACGCCGTAGGTGCCGGCGCGCACCCGCCGGGCCACCCCGAGGCCGGCGTCGGCGTCGGAGGTCCAGACCGTGCCGGCCAGCCCGTAGTCGGAGTCGTTGGCGATCCGGACCGCGTCGTCGACGCCGTCGTAGGCGATCACCGCGAGGACCGGCCCGAAGATCTCCTCCTGGGCGATGCGCATGCGGTTGTCGACGTCGGCGAACACCGTCGGGCGCACGTACCAGCCGCGCTCGGGCCCGTCCGGGCGGCCGTTGCCGCCGATGACGAGCCGGGCACCCTCCTCCTGGCCGAGGGCGATGTACTTCTCGACGCGCTCCTGCTGGCGCTGCGCGACCATCGGCCCGATCTCGGTGGCCGGGTCGGCCGGGTCGCCGACGCTCATCGTGGAGACCGTCTCCGCGAGC
The DNA here is from genome assembly GCF_013155365.1 of Nocardioides sp. zg-DK7169. GTDB lineage: Bacteria > Actinomycetota > Actinomycetes > Propionibacteriales > Nocardioidaceae > Nocardioides. The sequence continues at coordinate 289,653 of NZ_JABJRA010000006.1, read as the reverse complement.
GCGTCCACGACCTCGGCGTAGCGACTGCGGGGCGCCAGGATGCGGGTCTGGGCCACGCAGGCCTGCCCGGAGTTCATCAGCGCGGTGAAGCGCAGCCCGGCCATCGTGGCCTCGAGGTCGGCGTCCTCGAGCACGATCGCCGCGGACTTGCCGCCCAGCTCCAGGCTGACCCGCTTGAGCTGCTCGCCGCAGACCGCCGCGATCCGGCGCCCGGCCGCCGTGGAGCCGGTGAACGCGACCTTGTCGATGCCGGGGTGCGCGACCAGGTGCTCGCCGACCTCGCGGCCGCCCGCGACGATGTTGACCGCCCCGGCCGGGACGCCGGCCTCGAGGAGCAGCTCGGCCATCAGGTAGGAGTCCAGCGGGGTCTCCGGCGCCGGCTTGACCACCACGGTGTTGCCGGCGAGCAGCGCGGGCACGACCTTGGAGATGGTGGTGAACTGCGGGACGTTCCACGGCGGGATCGCCGCGACCACCCCGACCGGCTCACGGCGTACGACGACGTCGCCGCCGAGCACCCCGGGCCGGGTCTCCTCCCAGGCGAAGTCGCGGGCGATGCCGAGGAACGCCTCGATCTGCATCCACGGCGCCGGGGCCTGCCCGAGCTGGGAGAACGAGATCGGCGAGCCCATCTCGGTGGTGATCAGCTCGGCCATCTCCCCCATGCGGGCGGCGTAGAGCCCGGAGAAGGCCTCGATGACCGCGATCCGCTCCTGCGGCGCCATCCGCGGCCACGGCCCCTCGTCGAAGGCCCGCCGGGCCGCGGCGACCGCGGCGTCGATGTCGGCGGCGCTGCCCTCGGGGACGGTGGCGACCACCTGCTCGCTGTGCGGGGAGACCACCTGCAAGGTGGCGTCGGTGGCGGGCGCCGTCCAGGTGCCGTCGACGAAGAAGGCGTCCCGGTCGAGGCTGTGGTCGAGGGTCATCGGATCTCCTGGTGCGGGTCGTGGCGTCGGATCGGTGCGGCCGGTCGGGCTGGTCGGGTCCGTCAGGGCGCGAGGGTGAAGAAGTCGGTGAAGCCGCTGGGGTCGTGGCGCCCGATGCAGAAGTGCTCGAAGAGCCCCCAGCCCTCGTGGGTGCGACCACCCTCGGTGAGCAGCGCGCGCCCGACGTGGTCGGTGCACCCGAACATGAAGCGCCCGCGCACCGCCTCGTCGTCGAGGTCGTAGGTGACCCGCTCGCTGAACTTCTCCCCGCGCCAGGCGCCGTGCAGCCAGTCCGGGTCCCCGCCGTACCCGCCGCCGACGTGCAGGGGCGCGGCGAGCAGCGAGGAGACCTCGAGGTCGAGAGCCTCCCCCGCCGGGGTCGTGCAGCGGATCGTCGCGCCGCTCGGCGTACGGGTGCCGGGGGCGTAGTGGATGCGGACCTGCGGCCAGCCGAGCTGCTCGACGCGGCCGTCGGGGTGGATGCGGTGGCAGTCGTTGAGGGTGCGGTAGCCGTCCGGGTCCTCCTGGAGGATCACCACGACGGCGAAGTCCTCGAAGCGCATCGGGACGTAGAGCCACCACATGCCCTCGAACGGCGGGTCAGTGGGCGCGCCGGGCGGCTCGGGGTCGCCGACCGGGCGGATCCCCCAGGACCGGTCGCGGGTGCCGACCCAGCGGTCCGGGGTCACCTCGATGCGCTCCCCGTCGACGGTGACGTGCCCGGCCCAGGTGCCGACCTGGGCGAAGCGCTGGGCGTCGAGGGTCACCCGGGCGCCGGAGCGCAGCACGTGCGGCAGCTCCTGGAGCACCGGGAAGGAGCCGGTCCAGGTCAGGTCGGCGGCGATGCCGTCGGTCTCCTCCAGCTCGATGTGCAGCTGCTGGAGCGGCTCGACGACGTCGAGGCGGTAGCCGCCCACGCGCTGGTGGAGCCGGTCGCCGTCGCACAGGTCGGAGAGGTGCACCGCCGTGTGCCGCCCGTCGCGGGCCACCAGCAGGAAGGCGTCCTTGGTGCCGAGGTTGGGGTAGTAGCCCAGCCCGGTGATCACGAAGACGTCCCCGGTGCGGTCGTGGGCGTTGAAGTAGGAGCGGTCGTAGAAGTTGCGGTCGCTGCTGGCGGGCCAGCCGATCGGCAGCGGCGCCTGGTGCAGCGGGTACTCGTCCAGCGGACCGATCATGCGCCGACCTCCTCGAGGAGCCGCTCGACGAGCGACCTGCAGTGGAAGAGCCCCTCGACCTCGTCGGGGCGCTCGATCTCGTTGAAATGGATCTGGCGGGCCCCGGTGCGCATGAAGACGATGCACCACTGCACGCCGTTGAACACGTCGTACCAGCGCAGGTCGCCGAGGGTGACCCCGGTGAGCCGCTCGTAGGTCTCACGCACGTCGGCCTCGGCGAGCAGGTGAGGCATCCCGGGCATCTCCAGCAGCCCGGTGATGGACTCGAAGACCTGGTGAGCGAAGAGCATCCAGCTCACGTCGAGCTCGCGCGGGCCGAGGGTGGCCATCTCCCAGTCCAGGACGCCGACCGGGCGGAAGTCGTCGTAGAGCACGTTGCCGATGCGCGAGTCGCCCCAGCACAGCACCGCCTCGTCGGTCTCGGGCAGGTGCTCGGCGAGCCAGGCGAGGCCGCGCTCGACCATCGGGGAGCGCCCGACGTCGGGGATCGCGAAGTCGTACCAGGCACGGGTGCGGGCCAGGGCGCGCGCGAGCGGGGTGAGGCCCTCGTGGCCGTGGCGACCGGGGTCGAGGAAGCCGAACCTCGAGGCGGCGTCGGGGATCGCGTGCAGCCGGGCGAGCACGTCGACGGTGGCGTCCTGGAGCTGTCGCTGCTGCGCCGGGGTGGCGTCGAAGAGCCAGTTGTCGCCGAAGTTGTAGGGCAAGACGTCCTGCGGCACGACCCCCTCGAGGCGGTCCATGAGGAAGAACGGTGTCCCGAGGACGTCGCCGGTCGGCTCCAGCCAGCGCACCTGCGGCACCGGCACGTCGCTCAGCTCGCCGACCAGCCGGATCGCGTCGTACTGCTCGGCGAGGGCGTACTCCGGGAAGACGGGGAAGTCCTCCTCGGCGGGGGCGACCCGGGCGGCGTAGCGCCCCTCGCGGGTCTCGCCGTCCTCGGTCCAGGTGACGTCGAGCAGCAGCGTCTCCGAGGACATGCCGTTGGCGTCGCTGCCGGTGAGCAGCGTGACCTCCGGGTCGGCGCCGGGTGGCAGGTGGGTGGCCAGCCAGGCGGCGATGCGGGTCGGGACCCCGCTGGCGTCGCGGCTGGAGCGTTGCAGGGTCATGTCGGCCGGGGGCGGTGCCTGGGTCACGAGCGCTCCTCACGGTGTGACGTGCGTCGCACGTGGCGCCAGCATCGGTGGAACACGTTCTAGTTGTCAACGCGTTCCGCCGGATCCGCCTCAGACGATGTCGGCGACCTGCACCCGGGCCTCGTCGGCCTCCTGGTCGGTGGGCATCAGCTGGCTGCGCCGCTCGGCCTCGACCCGGCGCAGGTAGTGGTCGACCTCGCGCTCCACGGTCGCGTCGTCCCAGCCGAGCTCGCCGCCCATCAGGACCGCGGCCGGACGGGCCGCCGCCACCCCGCGGTCGAAGGTCTCGATGGAGATGCGGGTCCGTCGGGTCAGCACGTCGTCGAGGTGACGGGCGCCCTCGTGGGTGACGGCGTAGACGACCTCCCCGGCGAGGTGGTGCTCGGCGCCGGCCAGCGGTTCCGCGAGCTCGGGGCGGGCGGCGAGCAGGTCGAGGACCTCGTCCACGAGCCCGCCGTAGCGCCCCAGCAGGTGGTCGATGCGCCCGAGCTCGAGGCCGGCGGCGCGGGAGAGGGCAACCCGCTGGTTGGTGCGCGCCTCGAACCTGCTGGCGCCCGCCAGCGGGACCCGCTCGGTGATGCTCGCCGGCACCCGCTCGTCCTCGCGCAGCGCGTGGTCGACCGCGTCCTTGGCCATCACGCGGTACGTCGTGAGCTTGCCGCCGGCGACCAGGACCAGCCCGGGCACCGGCTCGGCGACGGTGTGCTCGCGGGAGAGCTTGGTGGTCTCGCCCAGGTCGCCGTCGCGCGCCACCGGCTTGAGCAGGGGGCGCAGCCCGGCGTACACCCCGACCACGTCCTCGTGGTCGAGCGGGTCCTTGAGCAGGGTGTTGACGTGGGCCAGCAGGTAGTCGATGTCGGCGCGGCTGGCCGCGGGGTGCGCGAGGTCGAGGTCCCAGGCGGTGTCGGTGGTGCCGATGATCCAGTACAGCCCCCACGGGATCACGAACAGCACCGACTTCTCGGTCTTGGTGATGAACCCGCACTCGGAGCGGATCCGGTCGCGCGGCACCACGAGGTGGACGCCCTTGGAGGCGTCCACGTCGAGCTGCGCGTCCCCGCCGAGCAGGTCCTGCACGGCGTCGGTCCACACCCCGGCCGCGTTGATGACGGTGCGGGCCCGGATCTGGAGGTCGACGCCGTTCTCCAGGTCGCGCGCGGTCACGCCGACCACCCGCTCCCCCTCGCGCAGGAACCCGGTCACCTGGGTGCGGGTCGCGACGTGTGCGCCGTTGTCGGCTGCCGTGCGCGCCAGCGTCATCACCAGCCGGGCGTCGTCGACCTGGCAGTCGTAGTAGCGGATCGCCCCGTGCAGGTCGTCCACGCGCAGGTCCGGCGCCATCCGCGCCACCTGCTTGCGGAACAGGTGCTTGTGCTTGGGCACGCCCATGTCGTGGCGCCCGCTCATCGCCATCGCGTCGTACAGCGCGACGCCGGCGCCGACGTACGGCCGCTCCCAGGCGTGGTGCAGCGGGTAGAGGAAGGCGACCGGGCGCACCAGGTGCGGGGCGAGGCGGGTGAGCAGCAGGCCGCGCTCGTGGAGCGCCTCGCGGACGAGTGCGAAGTCGAGCATCTCCAGGTAGCGCAGCCCGCCGTGGACGAGCTTGCTGGAGCGGCTCGAGGTGCCCGAGGCGAGGTCGCGCTGCTCGACCAGGCCGACCGACAGGCCGCGGGTGACCGCGTCGAGCGCCGCCCCGGCGCCCACCACCCCTCCCCCGACCACCAGCACGTCCAGCGGCTCGGAAGCCATCGCCTCCAGCGCGGCGGCGCGGGACCCGGGACTCAGGGCGATCGGCGTGCTCATGCCCCCAGTCTCCCGGTCCCCTGGTCACCCCCGTGTTTCCGCGAGTCGGCTCTTGTGGTTGCGCGAGTCGGCCCTTGTGGTTGCGCGAGTCGGCCCTTGTGGTGTGCGCGGGAGTCAGAACTCTCGATTCGAGCGCACCAACTCTCGACTCGAGCGTCAGAAGTCTCGACTCAACCCTCAGACGCGGGCACGGGGGCCGAGGGAGGGGCGGTGGTCGCGGTGCATGGGGTGGGCGGCGCGGGTGGCGGCGAGGAGATCGCGGGAGAGCGTGGCGACGGCGAGGCCGGGCTCGGTGCCGAGACGGGCCAGCGGGCGGCCCTCGGGGTCGTAGACCGCGGAGCCGCCGATGAACGACTCGCTGCCGCAACGCCCGGTCAGCCCGGAGAAGACCACGAAGAAGCCGTTGTCCAGCGCGCGGGCCGGGTAGTAGGTGTCGCGGCGGTGCTCCCCGCCGGGGAAGTACGCCGCGCCGTTGAGGTAGCCCAGCGCCCCGTCGTCGGCCGCGGCCCGGGCGTGCTCCGGGAAGCAGCCGTCGTAGCAGATCGACAGTCCCAGCTCCCACCCGTCGAGCGTCACCGAGGCGCCGTGCTCGCCGGGGGTGAAGTGGTCGTTCTCGTAGCCGGAGAGGTGCTGCTTGTCGTACGCCGCCAGCGTGCGGCCGTCGGGGTGCACGACCACGCTGCTGAGCGTGCGCCGCGGCCCGCGCTGCAGCGCGGTGCCCAGCACCACTGTGGTGCCGGCTGCAGCCGCCGAGGCCCGCAGACCGTCGAGCAGCGGGCCGGCCAGGTCGGCCTCGTCGGGCAGCGGACCGGCGAACACCGCCTCGTCGTACCCGGTCAGGAACGCCTCCGGAAGCACGAGCAGGCGGGCACCTGCGGCGCCCGCCTGCTCGGTGAGCCGGGCAGCGGTGGCGGCGTTGACCGCGAGGTCACCGGCGACGGCGGCCTCCTGCCCGGCGGCGACGATCACCCGAGGACCACCTCGACGCGCTGGAACTCCTTGAGCTCGGTGTAGCCGGTGGTGGCCATCGAGCGGCGCAGCGCACCGACGAGGTTCATCGTGCCGTCGGCGACGCGGGAGGGACCGAACAGGATCTCCTCCATCGTCCCGACCTGGTCGAAGCCGACCCGCTGGCCGCGCGGCAGCTCGGCGTGGTGCGCCTCGGTGCCCCAGTGGAAGCCGCGGCCGGGGGCGTCGGTGGCGCGGGCCAGCGGCGAGCCGACCATCACGGCGTCGGCGCCGCAGGCGATCGCCTTGGACAGGTCGCCGGACTTGCCGATCGAGCCGTCGGCGATGACGTGGACGTAGCGGCCACCGGACTCGTCGAGGTAGTCGCGACGCGCGGCGGCGACGTCGGCGACCGCCGAGGCCATCGGGACCGCGATCCCCAGCACGGTGCGGGTGGTGTGGGCGGCCCCGCCGCCGAAGCCGACGAGCACGCCGGCTGCGCCGGTGCGCATCAGGTGCAGCGCGGCCTGGTACGTCGCGCAACCGCCGACGATCACCGGGACGTCGAGCTCGTAGATGAACTCCTTGAGGTTCAGCGGCTCGGCCTGGCTGGAGACGTGCTCGGCGCTGACCGTGGTGCCGCGGATGACGAACATGTCGACGCCCGCGTCGACGACCGCCTTGGCGAACTCCTTGGTGCGCTGCGGCGACAGCGAGCCCGCGACCGTCACGCCGGCCTCACGGACCTGGCGCAGCCGCTCGGTGATCAGCTCGGCGCGCACCGGCGCCTCGTAGATCTCCTGCATGCGGCGCGTCGCGTCGACGCCCTGCAGGCGCGAGACCTCCTCGAGCAGCGGCTCGGGGTCCTCATAGCGCGTCCACAGGCCCTCGAGGTTGAGCACGCCGAGCCCGCCGTGGTGGCCGAAGGCGATCGCGGTCGCCGGCGACATCACCGAGTCCATCGGCGCGGCGAGCACCGGGATCTCGAAGCGGTAGGCGTCGATCTGCCAGGCGACGCTCACCTCCTCGGGGTCGCGGGTGCGGCGGGAGGGGACGATCGCGATGTCGTCGAAGGCGTAGGCACGGCGACCGCGCTTGGCACGGCCGATCTCGATCTCGGTCACGGTGGATCCTGTCTGGCTCGACGCTCGGGTCAGCGGCCGGAGTAGTTGGGGGCCTCGACGGTCATCTGGACGCCGTGGGGGTGGCTCTCGGTCAGCGACGCCTGGGTGATCCGCACGAAGCGGCCCTTGTCCTGCAGCTCCGGGACGGTGCGGGCGCCGACGTAGAACATCGACTGGGTGAGCCCGCCGAGCAGCTGGTGGGCGACCGCGGAGAGCGGGCCGCGGTAGGCGACCTGGCCCTCGATGCCCTCGGGGACGATCATGTCGTCGCTGGCGACCTCGGCCTGGAAGTAGCGGTCCTTGGAGTAGGACTTCTTGCCGCGGCTCGACATCGCCGCCAGCGAGCCCATACCGCGGTAGGCCTTGAACTGCTTGCCGTTGACGAAGACCAGCTCGCCCGGGGACTCCTCGCACCCGGCGAGCAGGGAGCCGAGCATGACGGCGTCGGCGCCGGCGACGAGCGCCTTGGCGATCTCGCCGGAGTACTTCATGCCGCCGTCGGCGATCACCGGGACGCCGGCGGGCTTGCAGGCCAGCGAGGCCTCGTAGACCGCGGTGATCTGCGGGACGCCCACGCCGGTGACGACGCGGGTGGTGCAGATCGAGCCCGGGCCCACGCCGACCTTGACCGCGTCGGCTCCGGCCTCGACGAAGGCCTGCGCGCCCTCGCGGGTCGCGACGTTGCCGCCGATGACCTGGACGTGGCGGGTGGCAGGGTCGCTCTTGAGGCGCTGGACCATGTCGAGCAGCAGCCGCACGTTGCCGTGCGCGGTGTCGGCGACGAGCACGTCGGCGCCGGCCTCGATCAGCGTCGTGGCGCGCTCCCAGGCGTCGCCGAAGTAGCCGATCGCCGCGCCGACCATGAGCCGGCCCTGGGCGTCGTTGGTGGCCTTGGGGAACTGCTCGGACTTCACGAAGTCCTTGACGGTGATCAGCCCGGCGAGGCGGCCCTGGTCGTCGACCAGCGGCAGCCGCTCGCGCTTGTGCTGGCGCAGCAGGAGGGTGGCCTCGTCACGGCTGATGCCGACCGGGCCGGTGATCAGCGGCATCGGGGTCATCACCTCGGCGACCTTGGTGCCGGCCCACTCCGCGACCGGGGTGAAGCGCAGGTCGCGGTTGGTGATGATGCCGAGCAGGCGCTGGTCGGCGTCGACGACGGGGAAGCCCGAGACGCGGTACTCCCCCGCGAGCTGGTCGAGCTGCTCGAGGGTCGCGTCGGGGCCGATGGTGACCGGGTTGGTGATGATGCCGGTCTGGGTCCGCTTCACCAGGTCGACCTGGTAGGCCTGGTCCTGGATGGACAGGTTGCGGTGCAGCACGCCGAGGCCGCCCTGGCGTGCCATCGCGATCGCCATCCGCGACTCGGTGACGGTGTCCATGGCCGCGCTCACCAGTGGGACCTTCAACGAGATCTCGCGGGTCAGCCGCGAGGTCGTGTCGATGTCCGAGGGCGCCAGGTCGGAGTGACCCGGCAGCAGCAGGACGTCGTCGTAGGTCAGGCCCAGGTTCGCGAACTTGTCGGGGAGCTCCACGATTCCAGTCTAGATCCCGCCGCCCACGATCACCCGAGCGGCGTGAGGTCGCGGACGGGCACCCGGACCGTGAGCACGTCGGCGCTCATCCGGATCCGCCCGCGAAGCCCCGCGGCCATCACCAGCGGCAGCACCGCCCGGTTGTCCGCGCGGGTGGTGAAGACGAGTGCGGCGGCACCGTGGGTGCGCGCCAACCGGGCCGCCTCGACCAGCAGCCGCGCGCCGATCCCGCGTCGGCGCCAGTCCGGGTCGACCCACAGCACCACCCGTCGTACGTCGGGCTCCGCCGGCGACGGCGCCTCCAAGGTGGCGCTGCCGACCACCGCGCCCTCGCGGACCGCCGAGACCGCGCCGGACTGGACGACGTACTGCGGGGCGCGGCCCTCGCCGAGCCGGCGCCCCGGCAGCGGCCCCGGCGCGCCGGGCTCCCGGGCCGGGCGGGTGCGGCGCAGCACGTCGCTGACCAGCTCGGCCATCGCGGCGGCCCGCGCGTGCTCGGTGGCGGTGAACGGCGCGCTGCGGCGCAGCTGCACCTGGACCTCGCCGACGCTCACCTCCATGACGTCGCCCTGGCTCGCGCCCTCCGCGCCGCCCACGGCCGGCTCGGCCTCGGCGTCGAAGAGGCGCGCCAGCACCTCGGGGAACGACGCCGGCTCCTCCAGCACCGTCCGGGCAGCCCGCACGTAGCGGGTCGGCTGGTCCACCAGCGCCGCCTCCCCGCACGGCGCGCAGCTCAGCACCCGGCCGCCGGCCTGCTCGACCAACCCGGCGATCCGGTCGGGCGCCCAGCCCGCGGGCGTGCGCAGCACCAGCTCGTCGATGACGCTGCCGAGGTCGGGGAAGATCTGCAGGCCGAGGATGTTCACCTCGGCCTCGCCGCAGGCGCGCGCGAGGGCGGCGAGGGATCCGGGACGGTCGGGCAGGCGGGTCCGCACTCTCCACAGCATGGCCCCGACCCTGCCCCGGGCGCGTTGCCGGACGGGGACACCGAGGTTTCGCGCGCGCAACAACCCGCGGGGCGATCCTGCACGCGGAGGGCCGACCTGCAAGGGTGGCGGACGTGACGAAGCGGCTCCCCGACCGGACCGCGCCCGGTCCCGCGCCGAGCGCCGGCACCGTGCCCGGACCCGTACGACGGGTGGCGCAGGGCATCACCCGCGCCGTCGAGTCGCGCTGGACGATCCCGCTGGCCGCGCTCGCCGCCTTCGTCCTGCGGCTGTCCGGGCTGACCCGCCCGATCCGGCCCGACGAGGCCGGTTTCACCCTGGTCGCGCGCAGCTGGGCGCCGGAGGCCGACAGCCTCTACGGCCACTACTTCGTGGACCGCCCGCCGCTGCTGATCGCGGTCTTCCGGGCCTCCGACGCGATCGGCGGCCCGCACTTCATCCGCATCCTCGGCGCCCTCGCCTGCGCGGCCCTGGTGCTGCTCGCCGCCCGCACCGCCCGCCTCGTCGCCGGCGAGACCTCCGCCCGCTGGACGGCGCTCTGCGTCGCCGCGATCACCTCCAGCACGCTGATCAACCTGGTCGCGGTGAAGGGCGAGCTGCTCGGGCTGCCCTTCGTGATGGCCGGCTGCCTGCTCTCGATCCTGGCGCTGCGGCGCGGCTCGGTGCCGCTGGCCGCCCTCGCCGGGCTGAGCGCGGCCACAGCAGTCGGCTTCAAGCAGAACCTGCTCGGCGGACTTGTCTTCGCCGGGGCCCTGCTGCTGGTCTCGCTGCTCACCCGGCGCATCGACGCCCGGGCGTTCCTGCGCCTGGCCGCCGCCGGCCTCGCCGGGGCCGCCGTACCGGTCCTCGCGACGCTGGGCTGGGCGGTCGCGGCCGGCGTCCGACCGGGGACGCTGTGGTACGCGATCTACGGCTTCCGCGCCGATGCCTCGGCGGTGCTCGCCTCCCACAGCTCGAAGGCCGCCGACGAACGCGCCGTCCAGCTGGTGGTGATCGCGCTGATGGCCGGCCTGCTGCTGGTGCTCGGCGGCTTCGTGGTGCACCTGCGCAGCGAGTGGCGCGAGGACGCGCCGCTGGCGGCGGCCACCGCCCTGATGCTGGCCTACGACGCCCTCGGGATGGTGCTGGGCGGCAGCTACTGGCCCGACTACCTGTTCGCGCTGGTGCCCTCCGCCGCCCTCGCCGCCGCGCTGCTGACCCGGCACCGCACCGGGCGGGGCCTCGCGATGCGCGGGGTGATCGTGCTGGCGGTCGTGTCCTGCACGGTGTCGCTGGTCTCCTGGGCGGCGTACAACCTCACCGGCAACCAGGAGACCGACGAGGTCCAGCTCGGCGCCGCGATCGGCGAGGCCGCCGAGCCGGGAGACACCCTCACCGTCTTCGGCGGGCGCGCGGACCTGCAGATCAGCAGCGGCCTGGACTCGCCGTACGAGCAGCTGTGGAGCCTGCCGATGCGCACCCTGGACCCCGACCTGGCCGAGCTGCGCGCCCTGGTCAACGGACCGGACGCCCCGACCTGGCTGGTCGAGTGGTTCCCCTTCACCGCCTGGACCCGCGAGGGCGGGGAGCTGCTGCGCCAGGCGGTCGAGGAGCGCTACGTCCCCGAGACCACCGACTGCGGGGACGGCGAGGCCACCATCTGGCGGCTGCGCGAGGCCGAGCGCCCGGCGGTGCGCCCGGACTGCCGCACCGTGGGCGGCGCCGCCGGCACCTCCCTGCCCTGACGCTCCTGCCCCGGTACGCCGACGGCGCCGGCCCCCTCGCGGGGACCGGCGCCGTCGTTTGCTGGTGCAGGAGCGGTCAGTGACCGTGTCCGTGGCCGTGTCCAGCGGCCGCGGGCTCCTCCTCCTCGGCGGGCTTCTCGACGATGAGGGTCTCGGTCGTCAGCAGCATCGCGGCGATGGAGGTCGCGTTGACGAGCGCCGAGCGGGTGACCTTGACCGGGTCCAGGACGCCCTGGGCGACCAGGTCGCCGTACTCGCCGGTCGCGGCGTTGAAGCCGAACGCGAAGCCGTTGGCCTCGAAGCCCTCGCGGACCTTGGTGGTCACGACGTAGCCGTTCTCGCCACCGTTCTCGGCGATCCAGCGCAGCGGCTCGACGCCGGAGCGGCGCACGACCCGCACGCCGACGGCCTCGTCGCCGGTGAGGCCGAGGTCGTCGTCGAGGACGGAGACCGCGTGGATGAGGGCGGAGCCGCCACCGGCGACGATGCCCTCCTCGATCGCGGCGCGCGTCGCGGAGACGGCGTCCTCGATGCGGTGCTTCTTCTCCTTCAGCTCCACCTCGGTGGCGGCGCCGACCTTGATCACGCACACGCCGCCGGCGAGCTTGGCGAGACGCTCCTGGAGCTTCTCACGGTCCCAGTCGGAGTCGGTGGCCTCGATCTCGGCCTTGATCTGGGCGACGCGGCCCTCGACGGCAGCGGCCTCGCCGGCGCCCTCGACGATCGTGGTGTCGTCCTTGGTGGTGACGACGCGGCGCGCCTGACCCAGGACCTCGAGGCCCACCTGGTCGAGCTTGAGGCCGATCTCGGGGGCGACGACCTGACCACCGGTCAGGACGGCGATGTCCTCGAGCATGGCCTTGCGGCGGTCACCGAAGGCCGGGGCCTTCACCGCGACGGCGTTGAAGATGCCGCGGATCTTGTTGACCACCAGGGTCGACAGCGCCTCGCCGTCGACGTCCTCGGCGATGATGAACAGCGGCTTGCCGGCCTGGATGACCTTCTCCAGCAGCGGCAGCAGGTCGGTGATCGCGGAGATCTTGCCCTGGTGCAGAAGGATGTAGGGGTCGTCGAGGACGGCCTCCATGCGCTCCTGGTCGGTCACGAAGTACGCCGAGATGTAGCCCTTGTCGAACTGCATGCCCTCGGTGAACTCGAGCTCGGTGCCCATGGTGTTGGACTCCTCAACGGTGATGACACCGTCCTTGCCGACCTTGTCGAAGGCCTCGGCGAGGAGCGAGCCGATGTGGGCGTCGCGGCTGGAGATCGTGGCGACCGAGGCCATGTCCTCCTTGGAGTCGACGTCGCGCGCGGCCTCGAGCAGCGCGTTGCTGACGGCCTCGGCGGCGGCGTCCATGCCGCGCTTGACGCCCATCGGGTTGGCGCCGGCGGCGACGGCGCGCAGGCCCTCGTGCACCATCGCCTGGGCGAGCACCGTGGCGGTGGTCGTGCCGTCACCGGCGATGTCGTTGGTCTTGGTGGCCACCTCCTTGGCGAGCTGGGCACCGAGGTTCTCGAACGGGTCGTCCAGCTCGATCTCGCGAGCGACGGAGACACCGTCGTTCGTGATCGTCGGGGCGCCCCACTTCTTGTCCAGGACGACGTAGCGGCCCTTGGGGCCGAGGGTCACCTTGACGGCGTTGGCGAGCGCGTCGACGCCGCGCTCGAGCGAGCGACGGGCGTGCTCGTCGAACTCCAGGATCTTGGGCATTGCTCTCCTCAGGAAAGGCGGAAAGAACGAAGGTCCGGCACGTCGGCCGGCCCGGACGAGCCGGCCGGGACGTGCCGGACCATCGGGGAAATCAGGAAACGATCGCCAGCACGTCGCGGGCGGAGAGGATCAGGAACTCCTGGCCGGAGTACTTGACCTCGGTGCCGCCGTACTTGCTGTAGATGACCTTGTCGCCCACGGAGATGTCCATGGGGATGCGCTCGTCGCCGTCCTCGTTGAAGCGGCCGGGACCGATGGCCACGACCTCGCCCTCCTGGGGCTTCTCCTTGGCGGTGTCCGGGATGACCAGGCCCGAGGCCGTGGTCTGCTCCGCTTCGAGCGGCTTGACGACGATCCGGTCCTCGAGGGGCTTGATGCTGACCGACACGATGTCGACCTCCACTTTCTGGCACTTCGTAGCGATGTGTGATGCACGTGGTGGTGCCTTGAGGACGCGGTACGCCGTCGCGGGTGCCGCACCGGTCTGTCAGGCGCTGGCACACTCCTAGGGAGAGTGCCAGTCAGAAAACTAGCACTCCCCCGGGCTGAGTGCCAGAGCCCCCCGGCCGCCAGGTGCACGGCGCGCGGTCGCGACCTGACAGGATCGGCGCGTGGACCTCGACGCATTCCGCTGGTTGCTCACCGACGAGGGGCAGCGGCTGCTGGCCTGCGCCGAGGAGCTCGCCGACCTGGACCCGCTGCGCGCCCAGACGCCGCTGCGCCGCGTCGCGAGCGCCGAGCACGCCGCCGCGGCGGTCACCCAGGCGACCCTGCGCCGCCGCGCGGTCGCGAAGTTCGGCGACGACGCGCGCCGCATGTACTTCACCCCCGACGGCCTGGAGCAGGCCACCCGCGCCCCGGTCGCCGCGCACCGGGCCGCCCGGCTCACGGCCTTCGGGGCGCGCACGCTGATCGACCTCGGGTGCGGCATCGGCGGCGACCTGCTCGCCTCCGCCCGGGCCGGGATCACCGCCGCCGGCGTCGACCTGGACCTGCTGCGGGTCGAGGTGGCGCGCGCCAACCTCGCCGCGCTCGGCCTGGAGGGAGCGGCGATGGTCGCCGACGCCACCGAGCTCGACACCTCCCCCTTCGACGTGGCGTACGCCGACCCGGCGCGCCGCAGCGCCCGCGGCCGCTCCTTCGACGTCGACGACTGGACGCCGCCGTGGTCCTTCGTGGAGCGGCTGCTGGCCCGGGACTCCTGCGTGAAGGTCGCGCCGGGGATCCCGCACGCGCTGGTGCCCGCCGGGGTGGAGGCGGAGTGGGTCAGCGACCACGGGGACGTCAAGGAGGCCGCGCTCTGGTCGGGCCGCCTGGCCACCGTCGCGCGGCGCGCCACCGTGATCGCCGAGCACGGCCTGGCGACCCTCACCGACGAGGACGACCCCGGCGCCGCCGCGGTCGGTGTCGGTGCGGTGCAGCGCTACCTCCACGAGCCCGACGGGGCGGTCGTGCGCGCCGGGCTGGTGACCGCGGTCGCCGCGCTCACCGGCGGCACGCTGCTCGACGAGCACATCGCCTACGTGACCTCGCCGAGCGCCTCCCCCACGCCGTACGCCCGCTCCTACGAGGTGCTCGAGGAGCTGCCCTACCGCGAGAAGCAGCTGCGCGCCGCGCTGCGAGCGCGCGGCATCGGCACCCTGACGATCAAGAAGCGCGGCGTCGACGTCGTGCCCGAGCAGCTGCGCAAGCGGCTGGCCCTGGACGGCGACACGCCGGCGACCCTGGTGATGACGAGGGTCGCCGGTGCGGGGACGGCGCTGCTGGTGCGCCCGCTCTGAGCGGACGCGCCGGCAGGGGTCAGACGGCTGCGGGCTCCGGGGCGCGCTGCGCCGACGAGCGGCGCGCGTGCACCAGGCCGAGCGCGGCGAGGACCAGCAGCACGGCCGCCCCGACGAACGCGGCGATGGCGGCATAGCCCGCGATGGTGCCGATCGTGGCGAAGGCGTAGCCGTAGAGCAGCAGCCCGCGCAGCGTGCTGCCCATGAACAGACTCTCGCGCAGCCCGGCCATCGCCTGCCCGGCCTCGGAGGCCTTCTCCTCCTCGCTCATCGCGAGGTACTCCCCGCTGACCGCCTCGTAGCTGCGGCCGTCGCTGGAGGCGTTCATGTGGGCGAGGATGTAGTGGTCGGCGAAGGCCTTCGCCTTCGGACCGCTGTCCAGCGGCGTCCCGGCGTACTCCTCGAGGGCCTCGCGGTCCTCCGCGGCGAGGCTGTCCAGCGCCGCCCCTTCCGGCATGGTGATGTCCTGCATCGTCAGCTGTTGCTCGACCTGGTCGTCGATGAAGACGTTGGCCCAGGTGAGCAGGCCTCCCGCCACCAGCAGGACGACCGCGAGCGCGAGCCCGGTCCAGGAGATGAGCTTGTCGAGCACGGTGCGCATGGGCGCTCCTTCGCGTAGCTGTCCGGGGCGAGGGCCCGCCCCGTCCGGCGCACGCTACAAAGGCCGCCCCCGCTCCGCGAGGACCCCGCCGCGGACCCGGGCGTGTCCCGGGTCCGCCGCGGGCTGCACCCCGTGGGGTGAGGACCGCTCAGGCGCCGAGCGCGGCCTTCTCGGCACCGATCGTGGTGTCGTCGCCGTGACCGGTGTGCACCACCGTCTCGTCGGGCAGCGCGAAGAGCCGCGCACGGATCGAGGCGACGATCACGTCGGCGTCGGAGAACGAGCGGCCGGTCGCGCCGGGGCCGCCCTGGAACAGGGTGTCGCCGGTGAAGACGGCACCGAGGTCCTCGGCGTACAGGCAGACCGCGCCGGGCGCGTGACCCGGCGTGTGCAGCACCCGCAGCGTGGTGCCGGCGACCTCGATGGTGAGGCCGTCGGCGAGGTCGAGGTCCCACAGCTGGGCGTCGACGTCGTCGGGCCCTCCGTGGGTCAGCTCCCAGACCGGGCGGTCGTCGGGGTGCAGCATGATCGGCGCCCCGACGCGCTCGCGCAGCGCCGGCGCGACCCGCACGTGGTCGTCGTGGGCGTGGGTGCAGATGATCGCCTTGACCGTGCGGTCCCCGACGACGGCGAGGATGTCGTCCACCGAGTGCGGGGCGTCGATGACCACGCACTCGCGGTCATCGCCGATCACCCAGATGTTGTTGTCGACCTCGAAGGTCTGCCCGTCCAGGCTGAAGGTGCCGCTGGAGACGGCGTGGTCCACGCGGGCGGTCACGGCAGGACCACCACGGAGCGCAGCACCTCGCCGTGGTGCATCTTCTCGAACGCGGCCTCGATGTCGTCGATGCCGATCTCCTCGGTCACGAACGCGTCGAGGTCGAGGCGGCCCTGGCGGTAGAGGTCGACCAGCATCGGGAAGTCGCGGCTGGGCAGGCAGTCGCCGTACCAGCTGGACTTGAGCGCACCGCCGCGGCCGAAGACGTCGATGAGCGGCAGCTCAGGGACCTGCATGTCCGGCGTCGGGACGCCGACCAGGACGACGGTGCCGGCCAGGTCGCGGGCGTAGAAGGCCTGCTTCCAGGTCTCGGGACGCCCGACGGCCTCGATGACGACGTCGGCGCCCTCGGCGCCCTCGTAGGTCTCCGCGCAGATCCGCTTGATCTCCTCGACCGGGTCGACCTTCGAGGAGTCCACGACGTGGGTGGCGCCCAGCTCGCGGGCCTTCTCGAGCTTGGCGGCGTCGATGTCGACGGCGATGATCGGGCTCGCACCGGCCAGCGCGGAGCCGGCGATCGCGGCCACGCCCACGCCGCCACAGCCGATCACGGCGACCGACTTGCCGCGGGTCACCGCGCCGGTGTTGATGGCGGCACCGATGCCGGCCATCACGCCGCAGCCGAGCAGACCGACGGCCGCGGGGCGCGCGTCGGCGTCGACCTTGGTGCACTGGCCGGCGGCGACCAGGGTCTTCTCGGCGAACGCGCCGATGCCCAGGGCCGGGCTGAGCTCGGTGCCGTCCTCCAGCGTCATCTTCTGTGTCGCGTTGTGGGTGTTGAAGCAGTACTGCAGGTCCCCGCGCTTGCAGGCGCGGCACTCACCGCACACCGCGCGCCAGTTGAGCACCACGAAGTCGCCCGGGGCGACCTCGGTGACGTCGGGGCCGACGGCCTCCACGATGCCCGCGGCCTCGTGGCCGAGCAGGAACGGGAACTCGTCGTTGATGCCGCCCTCGCGGTAGTGCAGGTCGGTGTGGCAGACCCCGCAGGCCTGGATCTTCACGACGGCCTCGCCCGGGCCGGGGTCGGGGACGTTGATGGTGACCACCTCGACGGGGGCCCCCTTGGCCAGTGCGACGACGGCCTTCACCTGCTGCATGCGTTTCCTCCTGCTGTTCGACGGGGTCTGGGGCAACCGTACGGAACCGCCACAGCCGGCTCCGCCGGGGAGCCCCGCCCCTCCCGCAGGGAGCGGCGTGCGCCGCGCGGCGCTCAGCCCGCGAGCACCTCGGTGACCGGGAGGCTGGAGTCGGCGGGCAGGTCGAGGGAGGACGGCGTACGGCCGCGGGCGACCATCTCGGCGCCGAGCGCGGCCACCATCGCGCCGTTGTCGGTGCACAGCCCCGGGCGCGGGACGCGTACCCGGATGCCGAGCGCGGAGGCGCGCTCCTCGGCCAGGGCCCGGAGGCGGGAGTTGGCCGCGACGCCGCCGCCGATGAGCAGGTCCTCGATGCCCTCGCTGCGCGCGGCGTCCAGGGCCTTGCGGACGAGCACGTCGCAGACCGCCTCCTGGAAGCTCGCGGCCACGTCGGCGACCGGCACCGGCTCACCGGAGCGCTCGCGGGCCTCGACCCAGCGGGCCACGGCCGTCTTGAGCCCGGAGAAGGAGAAGTCGAAGCGGTGCCGCTCCAGGTCGCGGCGCGAGGTCAGTCCGCGGGGGAAGTCGATGACGACCTGGCCGTCCTCGCGGGCGATCCGGTCGATGTGCGGGCCGCCGGGGAACGGCAGCCCGAGGCGGCGCGCGACCTTGTCGAAGGCCTCGCCCGCGGCGTCGTCGATGGTCTGGCCCATCGGCTGCACGCCGCTGGTGACGTCCTCGACGCGCAGCAGGCTGGAGTGCCCCCCGCTGACCAGCATCGCGATGCACGGCTCGGGCAGCGGGCCGTGCTCGAGCTGGTCGACGGCGACGTGGGAGGCGAGGTGGTTCACGCCGTACAGCGGCTTGCCCAGGCCGAGCGCGAGCGCCTTCGCCGAGGCCACGCCGACCAGCAGCGCGCCGGCGAGCCCGGGGCCGCTGGTCACCGCGATCGCGTCGACGTCGCCGAGCGAGACGCCTGCGGTCTCGCAGGCCCGCTCGATGGTCGGCACCATCGCCTCGAGGTGGGCGCGGCTGGCGACCTCGGGCACGACGCCGCCGAAGCGGGCGTGCTCGTCGACGCTGCTCGCGACCGCGTCGGCGAGCAGGGTGTGCCCGCGCACGATGCCGACGCCGGTCTCGTCGCAGGAGGTCTCGATGCCGAGGACGAGCGGTTCGCTGCTGGTGCTCACGAGGCCATTGTCCCCGTCAGGTCCCGCGCGAGCACGATCGCGGTGGTGCCGTCGCGGTAGTAGCCGCGCCGACGCGCCAGCTCGACGAAGCCGTGGGCACGGTAGAAGGCCAGGGCGCCGGCGTTGTCCTCGCGGACCTCCAGCACCACCCGCTCGACCCCGGCCCGCTCGGCGGTGCGCACGACCTCGGCGAGCAGCGCGCTGGCCAGGCCGGTACGGCGGTGGGTGCCGGCGACCGAGATGCGCTGGAGCTCGGTCACGTCGACCACGGCCGCCACGGCGTGCCCGACGACCTCGCCGGTGTCGTCGTCCTCGGCGACCCAGACGTGCAGCGAGGCGTGCTCGTCGGTGATCGCCTGCTCGACCAGCCCCGGCGACCAGGCATCGACGCCGAGGTTGTCGACCTCGAGGTCGGCCACGGCGTCGAGGTCGGCGAGGGTCGCCACGCGGATCACGAGACCTGCTTGCGCGCGCCCGGCGTCTCGGCGTCGGGGCGGCGCAGGTAGAGCGGCTCGGGGTCGAGCAGCTCGGCGAGCTCCTCGGCCACCGCACGGGCCAGCCAGCCGGCGCTCGGGCGCTGCGGCCCGGTCGCGCGTGGGAACGCCTCGGGGTAGAGCGCGCCGCCCTCACCGACGACCGGGAGGTCGCTGGCGACGGCAACGGGCTTCTCCACCACCGGGCCCTCGACCCGGCTGCCGTCGGCGTCGTAGGAGGCCAGGTAGACCTCCTTGCGGCGCGCGTCGGTCGCCACCAGGAACGGCGTGCCCAGCGCCGGGGCCGCCTCGAGCGCCAGCACGTCCAGCGAGCACACGCCGTACACCGGGATGTCGAGGACCAGGCCCAGGGTGCGGGCGGTGACCAGGCCGACGCGCAGGCCGGTGAACGGGCCCGGGCCGACACCCACCGCGACGGCGGTGAGGTCGTGGCGGGTGATGCCCGCGCGCTCCAGGCCGGCCGCGATCAGCGGGGCGAGCTGCTCGCCGTGCTTCATCGGCCGCTCGGAGGTCAGCTCGACGACCACGTCGGCGCCGTCGTGCAGGGCGAGGCTCACCTGGGGGGTCGCGGTGTCGAAGGCCAGCAGCACGTCCCCGAGGCTAACCCGCGCCCCTCCCCCTCCCCCGAGTCGGCCCTCGTGGTGGCGCGAGTCGGGGCTTGTGGCGTGCCGAGTCGGCGCTCGTGGTTGGGCGCCTCAGCCCAGGCCGCGGAAGGACAGCGCGTGCCAGCGCGGCCCGACCGGGGTGATCTCGACCCGGCGCGGGTCGATCTCGTCCTCCGGGTCGGTCGCGGTGCTGCGCACGATCCGGATCTCCAGGCGCGACTCGGTGAGCCCCTCCGCGAGCCCCTCGCCCCACTCGACGACCGTGACCGCGTGGTCGAGGTCGGTGTCGAGGTCGAGGTCGTCGAGCTCCTCGATGCCGCCGAGGCGGTAGGCGTCCACGTGCACGAGGTCCGGCCCGCCGACCAGCGAGGGGTGCACCCGGGCGATCACGAACGTCGGCGAGGTGACGTCACCGCGCACGTGCAGGCCGGCGCCGATGCCCTGGGTGAGCGTGGTCTTCCCCGCGCCCAGCTCCCCCGACAGCACGATCAGGTCGCCGGGCTGGAGCTGGCCGGCCAGCGAACGCCCGAGCGCCTGCATCGCGTCCGCGTCGTCGGCGTCGTAGACGCAGGTGCGCAGCGGGCGGCGCATCTCCACCAGCGGCGAGCTGCGCGCGATCTCGCGGAACCCCTGGCGCTCCCAGAAGCGCAGGGTGCGCGGCAGCTCCTCGCGGGCCACGACCGTCGCGTCGTCGTACCCCTCGGCGGCGTCGACGACGGCGTCGACGAGCATGCGGGCGATGCCGTGCCCCTGCGCGTCGGGGTGTACGCCGAAGCGCCGCAGGTACATCGTGCTGCCCACCGGGTCCAGCACGAGCGCCCCGACCGGGCGGCCCTCGAGCAGCGCGAGCAGCCCGCCGTAGCGCCCGAGCATCTCCGCGATCGACTCCTCGGTCTCCGCGAGCGCATCGGCGGGCGGGTCGAGCGGCGGTCGCGCGGCGAAGGCCGCCCGCACCACCGCGAGCACGTCCGCGGCCGCCTCCGGGCCGACCCGCCGGACCTCGACGCTCATCGCGTCCCTTCCTGGTCGAGGACGACGTCGATGAGGTCGTCCAGCTCGTCGTTGATCTGTTGGTGGCGCTCGAGGATCACCATGTGCCCGGCCCCGTCGAGCTCGACGAGGCGGGAGTCGCGGATCCGCGAGTGCAGCTTGCGACTGTGCCCGATCGAGGTCACCCGGTCGGCGGTGCCGCACATGATGAGCGTGGGGACGTCGGAGAGGACGTCGACGGCGTGGAACTTGTCCAGCGCCCCGAAGCTCGGGAAGAACCCCGCGACCACCTCGAACGGCGTCGCCGACAGCATCTGGTCCACGAACTCCACGTAGGAGGTCGGCACCTTGTCGCCGAACGCGAACAGGTCGGTGGCGACGGTGGCGACCGAGCGACCGGCCCGGCGCAGCCCGTCGACGGCGCCGGCGCGCCGCGCGAGCGTGGCGATCGTCCCCCGGGCGAGCGGGAGGCCGATCTTCGCGGGGACCACCGGCAGCAGCAGCCGGCCGACGTCGAGGCCGCCGGCGGTCGTGGAGATGAGGCAGGCGCCGGTGATCCGGTCGTGGAAGAGGTGGGGGTGCTGCTCGGCGAACGCGACGACGCTCATCCCGCCCATCGAGTGCCCCACGAGGAGCACCGGGCCCTCGGGCACGACCTCCTCGAGCACGCGCCGCAGGTCCTCGCCGAGCTGGTCGATGGTGGCGTTCTCGCGCGAGGAGCGCCCCGAGCGACCGTGGGAGCGCTGGTCGTAGAGCACCGTGCGGACCCGGCCGCGCAGCGCCGCGCGCTGGAAGTGCCAGCAGTCCAGGTTGAGCGCGTAGCCGTGGACGAGCACCACGGTGAGCGGCAGGGCGCCGGCGTCCGGCTCGTCGATCTCGACGTGCAGCGGCACCCCGTCGTCGGCCACGACCGTCAGCGGGTCCGAGCGCAGGCTGCCGAACGCGACGTCCTCGCCGGCGCGTCCGTCGAGGCGTCGGCGCCGCCACGCCACGCCGTACGCCGTGCCGGCGAGCGCCAGTCCGGCGGCGCCACCGGCGCCGAGGATCCGCGTCCTCAGCCCCACCGGCTCGCCTCGGTGTCGACGTGGCGGCGGGTCAGGCGCCCGCCGATGCGGGTGACGACCTCGTAGCTGATCGTGTCGGCGGCCTCGGCCCAGTCCTGTGCCGTCGGCGCGCCGTCGAGGCCGGTGCCCCACAGCACGACCTCCGCGCCCGGCTCGGGCCGGTCGCCCTCGAGGTCGACGACGAACTGGTCCATGCAGATCCGTCCGCGGACGGGACGCCGCTTGCCGTCGATCCACACCTCGGCGCGGCTGCTGGCGTGGCGCGGGACGCCGTCGCCGTACCCGCCGGGCACCAGGCCGAGCGTGGTGGCAGCGGGGGCGACCCAGGTGCGGCCGTAGGAGACCGCGTCGCCGGCCGCGACGTCCTTGACCAGCAGCAGGCTGGCCCGCACGGTCATCGCGGGCACGAGGCCCAGGTCGGGCAGGTGCCCCGGGGCGGGGTCCAGGCCGTAGGAGGCCAGCCCGCAGCGCACCAGGTCGAAGCGCGAGGAGGGTCGTAGCACCGCCGCCGCGGAGTTCGCGATGTGGCGCACCTCCGGGCGCAGGCCCGCCTGCTCGGCCACCTCGACGGCCCAGCGCAGGACGTCCTCCTGGGCGGCGTTGGCGGGGTCGTCGGGCTCGTCGCTGGAGGAGAAGTGCGACCAGATGCCGGTGACGCGCCACAGGCCGTCGTCCTCGCCGCGCCGGGCCCGCTCGACGACTGCGGGCCAGTCGGCGCGGGTGGCGCCGCCGCGGGACAGGCCGGTGTCGATCTTGAGCTGCACCCGCGCGGGGCGACCGGCGCCGGCGACACCGGCGGCGATCTCGTCGAGCTGGGCGACGGAGTACGCCGTGACGTCGACGTCCGCGCCGATGACGGCGCCGTAGTTCTCCCCCGGCGCGGCCAGCCAGCACAGCACCCGTCCGACGTCGCCGGACTCGCGCAGCGCGAGGGCCTCCTCGGGGGTGGCCACGCCGAGCCAGTCGGCGCCTGCCTCGCGGGCCGCACGGGCCACCTCGACCATGCCGTGGCCGTAGCCGTCGGCCTTGACGACGGTCATCATCTGCACGTCGTCGCCGACGAGCTCGCGCAGCCGCCTGACGTTGTGCCGCACCGCCGCGAGGTCGACGACGATCTCGGCTCGCGCGGCGGTCATGGCTCCGATTCTCCCATCCCGGCCCTCGACGGGAGAGATGGCCCCTGCGGACCCGCGGTGGACTAGAGGACCGGGCGGCCCGGGAGGCCACGCACCGCGTCCGGGATCGCCCGTGCGACGTCGCCCGCCACGAGCGGGCCACCGTCCGAGGCGAGGGTGGCCGCGGCGCCGTGCAGCCAGGACCCGACGGAGGCCGCGTCGTACGGCTCCAGGCCGGCCGCGAGCAGCGCACCGATCAGCCCGCCGAGGACGTCGCCGGCGCCGGCGGTGGCCAGCCACGGGGTCCCGGTGGTGGTGACCCGGCCGCGTCCGTCGGGCCGGACGACCAGGGTGTGGCGGCCCTTCAGCAGCACGACCGTGTCGTACGTCCAGGCGGCGCGGCGGGCGTGGGCGAGCGGGGCCGCCTCGACCTCGGCGCGCTCGACGCCGAGCATCGCGGCCAGCTCGCCGGCGTGCGGGGTGAGCACGGCGGGCGCCGGCAGCCGGCCGGTGACGTGGGCCAGGGCATCGGCGTCGACGACGACCGGGACCCCCTCGCCGGTCGCGGTGGCGAGCGCCTCGGCGGCGTGCTCGTCGCCGCCGGAGCCGACCACCCAGGCCTGCACGCGCCCCTCGCCCACCACCTCGGGGTGGGACTCGCGCACGCGGGCGGTGACGGCGGGGTCCCCCACGACGCGCACCATCCCGCACAGCCCGCTCGCGGCGCCGGCGACGCTCAGCACCGCCGCGCCCGGGTAGCGCGCGGACCCGGCCCGGACGCCGACGACGCCGCGGATGTACTTGTGCGCGTCGGGCGCCGGCCGCGGCAGCAGCCGGGCGACGTCGTACGGCTGGAGCGCCTCGAGCGGCGCGTCGGGCAGGTCGAGGCCGATGTCGACGAGGTGCAGCACGCCGCAGGCCGCGGCGGCGGGGTCGACGAGGTGGGCGATCTTGTGGGTGCCGAAGGTGACGGTGAGCGCGGCCCGCACGTGCGGCCCGTCGAGCTCGCCGGTGTCGACGCCGACGCCGGACGGCACGTCGACCGCGACCACCGGTACGCCGGCGAGCGCGTCCAGCGCCGCGACCGCCTCGGGCCGCAACCCCGGCTGCCCGCCGATCCCGACGATGCCGTCGAGCACGACGTCGGGCCGCTCGGCGCGCTCGGTGTGCGACGCCGTGTCGGGGACGCCACGGACCACCCGCCCGCCGGCCGCACGGAGCGCGGCGACGCCGCCCTCGTGGGCGCGCGGGGACAGCAGCCACGCCTCGACCCGGCAGCCGCGCCGGGCGAGCAGCGCGCCGGCGTACAGCGCGTCGCCGCCGTTGTCGCCCGACCCGACCAGCAGCACGGCCCGGCGCCCGTACCCGCCGTCGAGCAGGTCGAGCACCGCATGGGCGAGCCCGTGGGCCGCGCGCTGCATCAGCGTCCCCGCGGGGAGCCGCGCCATCAGCTCCGCCTCGGCGGCCCGGACCTGCTCGACGGTGTGCGCATGCCTCACCCCGCCGAGGCTAGCGCCCGCGGGTCACCCACCGGCGTGGGTCGACGCCCGCCGGCCCCCGTTGACACCCGTTCGTCGAGCCTGTCGAGACCCACGGCCAGACCTCGGGCAGGGGTCTGCCCCGCCAGTGGGGTGCTGGCGGGGTGGTGACCGACTGTGAGCGGGCGGAGCTCTCCTACGCGTCGGGTGGGTGTGCCGTCAGGAGGCGGGTGGTGCCGCGGTCCTTGACCAGGTGCAGGCCGTGGGGTGATCGCCAGAGGTGCGTCGCCGGATCGGTCCGCTCGCAGGTCCAGCCCGTGTGGGTCTTGGCCCGGTGATGTCGCCGGCACAGCGGCGCGATGTTGCAGCTGCACGTGGGGCCGCCCTCGCCGTGGGCGACGACGTGGTCGGCGTCGCAGCGTCTCGCCGGCCTCTCGCACCACGGGAACGCGCAGGTCGGGTCGGTCAGACGGGTCTGCTCGGCCAAGCGGTCGGGGACCGCGTAGGCGTCGGTGTGGTGATGCTCGTCGAGGTCGATGGCGGGCTTGATCACGACCTGGGCGTCACCGCTGCACCAGTCGCGGACCTGCTCGGTCGACACGATCGACCGGGTCTCCTCGACCCTTGCGATGCCGGGCTCGCCGCCGAGCGCCGCCTCGGAGAGATGGACGTGGATCACGACCTGCCGCGGCTTCACCACCGACCCTGCTCCCTCGCCCGCCTCAGCCATCAGGTCCAAGGTGAGCTGGCGCCGGGCGAGCTCACCGACGGCCATGGAGCGCCGGACGTCGAGGGACTCCTCCGAGCCCAGCGCGGCGAGCTCCGCCGCGCCTTGGCGGATCGCGGCGTCCAGGTCGAGCGCGTCGGCGAGGTCGAGGGTGCCCTCGACCTGCACGGTGCCGTCGAAGTCCGCCGCCTCGGTGTGCACGTCGAAACGGCGCCCGTCGGCCGCCTCGCGCCGCTGCTTCTCCGCACCCTCGGGGTCGAAGGTCACCCGGGCATGCTCCACCAGCCGCCCGATCGCCGCGAAGCCGACCTTCCCCACGACCGGAGCCAGCTGACGGTCGACGTACTCCGCGGCGACCAATGGCAACGTGGTGGTCAGCTGCGCGACCCGGCGGGCCTTCCACGCCGGCACCTTCCCGGCCTGCACGAGCGCCCACGTGCGCTTCAACCGGTGGGCCAGCTCGAGCGCATCCCCGATCAACGACTTCGCCGAATCCGTCGACACCCCGAGGGCAGCACCCAGCTCCATCGGCGCGAACTCCGCGACCAGCGGGGTCCCTTCGCCCGCGAGCGGGACCGCTATCTCGGCGAAGATCAGACCGGTCGTCGGAGCCGTCGAGACCGACTCCTCCGGATGCATCGCCGCCCACGCCAGCGCCCCCTGAAGGACCTTGACCTCCGCAGCCTGGGCGACAGCCCGCTGCGCCTCCACGAACGCCAGCACGGCGGCTGGAGTGTCGCAGTCGGGGACATCCGGTGAGGCCATGCCTCAGTCTACTCGAACGCACGTTCGAGAGCAAGGAGTTCTCCCGAGGCCGTTGCTCTCCTGCTGAGGCCTCGACACGCTCGACCGACGGACCCGAGGAAACGCCGACGGGCGCCACCCGGACCGATCGGTCCGGGCGACGCCCGTCGGGGGTGGAGAGGATCAGCGGCGCACGGTCACCTTGGCGGTGCCGGTGGCCTTGGTGAAGCCCTGGTCCGGGGTGAGGACCACGCGCACCACGCGGGTGCCGGGGCGCTTGGCCGGCAGGGTCAAGGTGGCCCGACCCGCCTTCACTCGGAGCGCCTTGGCGACGACCTTGCCGCCATAGGTGACCCGGAGGGTGCCGGTCGGCTTCACGCCGGAGGCGGAGAGCTGCACCCGGAGCACCGGGCGGGCCGAGGGGCGCACCTTCGCCGGCGCCGTCACCGTGAGGCGGGTGCGGGCGGCGGCGACCTTGGCGGTGCGCTGCGAGACGGCGGTGCCGGCGGCGTGACCGGCGCGGGACGCGGTCACCCGGACGGCGAGGCGACGACCGGCGTCGGCGGGGGCCACCGCGTAGGTGCGGGAGGTCGCGCCGGGGATCGGCGTGCCGGCCCGCAGCCACTGGTAGGAGAACCTGGCGCCCTTGACGTCCCAGGCGCCGGGGGCGGCGACCAGTCGCTTGCCGACGGTCGGCGTCCCACTGACCGACGGGGCGGTGGTGGCGACAGGTGCCGCGCCCTCGACCGTGAGGTCCGCGGAGCCGATGTCGGTCGCCGTGGTCTCGGCGAGGTCGGTGGAGACCTGCTCGACCGCGGAGGCCAGCACCTTGGTCGAGCCGGAGCCGACCGCGGTGAAGGTGGCCTCGGCCAGCACGACCGTGCCGTCGCTGGCCGGGGACTCGCCCAGCTCGGTGTGGACGACGTTCAGCGTGCCGTCGCTCGCCACGCCGTACGTCGCGCCGGTGTTCGGGGTGCTCGCGCTGCCCTCGACGTAGGCCAGGACCTCGGGGTCGAAGTCGAGCGCCAGGTCGTAGGCGTAGAGGTCGCTCGCCGCGTCGGCCGTGACCGTCACGGTGACCGTCTCACCCGCCGCGACCTCGTCGGTCGAGGTGGTCACGGTCCAGCCGGGCTCACCGGAGGACGCCGCCACGGGGGTCGCGGGGGCCTTCTCCTCCAGCGGGCCGTACAGCTTCGGGGCGGTGCGGTGCTGGGTGGCCTGCTCGTAGGCGTAGGCCATCGCGAGCAGCTCGCCCTCGCTGAAGTCGCGGCCGAGCAGCTCGAGGTTGACGCCGGCGCCGGTGAGTGAGTTGTCGGCCTCGATCGCCTGGCCCATCGGCACCGTCACCGCGGGCAGGCCGGTGTTGGGGCTGAGGCGCATGTTGGTGCTGTGGGTGCCGTACGGCGTGCCGCTGGGGTAGATCAGCGCGTCCAGCTCGTTCGCGTCGAGCGCCCCGGTGACCAGCGTGCCGCCCTCGTCGAGGACCGCGGTGTGGCGCTCCATCCAGGCGTCGTACTGCTCGGGGGTCACGGCGTTGCGGCTGGTGAAGGTGCTGCGCCGCGACGGCACGAACCGGCCGGAAGCGATGATGTCGTCCAGCGTGCGGATCGTGACCGCGTCGCTGAGGTGGTGCTCGACGTACTCCGCGAGGTCGCGCTTGAACTCGTTGGTGCTGCCGCTGCCCTCGCTCAGGATCGGGGCGATGCCGTCGATGGAGATCTCCTCGACGACCGCGCCCTGGGCGCGCAGGTCGGCGACCGCCTGGTTGAACAGCCGCTTCGCGGCCGCGTTGCTCGGGACCATCGAGGCCAGGTAGCCCAGCCGCTTGCCGGCGAGCGCCTCGGGGTCCAGCCCCTCGGTGTAGGACTCCGGGACCTTGCCGACCTGCGTGGCCGTCACCGGGTCGGCGGGGTCGACGCCGACGACGGCGTCCAGGGCGATCGCGGCGTCGGAGACGGTGCGGGCCATCGGGCCGCCGGTGTCCTGGCTGAGCGCGAGCGGCACGATGCCGTCGCGGCTGGCCAGCCCGACGGTCGGGCGCACGCCGACCAGCTGGTTGTAGCTGGAGGGCACCCGGATCGAGCCGCCGGTGTCGGTGCCGAAGCCGATCGCGCCGAGGTTGGCCGCGATGGAGGCGCCGGTGCCGCCGCTGGAGCCGCCGGCGGTGCGCGAGAGCAGGTAGGGGCTGGCGACGAGCTTGGAGGAGCCCACCGGCTGGCCGGCGCTGAACTCCGAGGCGAAGCCGTAGGCGAACTCGTCGAGGCTGGCCTTGCCGAGCACGATCGCGCCGGCCTCGCGCAGGCCCTTCACCATGAACGCGTCGTCCTCGGTGAGGTTGTCCTCCCAGCACGAGCAGCCGGCCGTGGTCGCCATGTCGCGGGTGTCGTAGTTGTCCTTGAGCAGCACCGGGATCCCGTCGAGCATGCTGCGCGGGCCGCCGTTCTCGGCGCGCGCGGCGTCGCTGGCGGCCGCCGCCTCGAGGGCGACGTCGCTGGTGGCGATGATCGAGTTCAGCGCGCGCCCGGGGGCCGAGGGGTCGGTCTCCTTGGCGTCGTAGGCGGCGATGCGCTCGAGGTAGGAGCGGGTGAGCTCCACGGAGGTGATCACGCCGGCGTTCATCGCGGCCTGCATCTCCAGCGCCGTCGCCTCGACCAGCTCGAACGCGCCGTCGTCGTACACCATCCGCTGGGCGAGGTCGGCGACGTCGCTCAGCTCCACGACGCCGTCGGCGTCGAGGTCGCCCTTCGCGACCTCGTCCCAGCCGGCGTCGCCGGTCTCGGTGCCGAGGGCCGCGACCAGCAGGTCGACGTCCGCACGGGTGACCTGGCGGTCGCCGGTCAGGTCGGCCTCGGTCCAGTACGGCGCGAGGTAGGCGGCGGCTGCGTCGTCCGTGGCGGACGACGGCGCGGCCTGGGCGGGGGCGCCGAGCGCTCCTCCGCCGAGCACGCTCGCTCCGATGACCGCCGCTGCGGCCAGCGAGGTGAGGGTCCTGGTCTGCTTCTTCACGCGCGTCCCTTCCGTCGGTGCTGCTGTGATGGTCCAGACGTTAGGAACGCGTTGTTTCGCGTCCGTTTCGAGTGGGAAACAGAAGGGGTCGCGCGTTCCACTCAGTGGAAAGCGGGCCGTGACGGCGCTCTCACCCGGGGCGGCGGGCGGTGCGTCAGCGCCCGGGCGGCGCGATCCGCAGGGCGCCGGGGACCGCGTCCGTGACCAGCCCGTCGGCACCGCTGCGCCGGATCCTGCGCCAGTCCGCGGGCTCGTCGGAGTCCCGGCCGAGCACGTAGAGCCCGTCGGCGTGCAGCCTCTCGACCCGCGCGGCGTTCAGGTGGCGGGCCCACACGTTCACCCCGTCCGCCCAGGCCCGCACGGGAGCCACGGCAGCCCACCGCTGGGTGATGACCTGGACGTGCAGGGAGGGGGCCGCCTCCTTGGCCAGCCGCAGGCGCCGGGCGCTGAAGGAGTGCAGGATGACCTCGTCCTGCAGGCCGTGCTCGGTGATCATCCGGTCCAGCGTCACGAACATGCCCGGCGTCCAGGCGTCCTTGACCGGCGCGTCCACCTTGACCTCGAGGATGACTCGCATCCGGTGCCGCGCCGCCCACTCCAGGACCTGCTTGAGGGTCGGCACCCGCTCCTTGCCCAGCTTCGTGCGGCACCGGTGTCGGATGCTGGCCGCCGTGTGCCTGCGCACCGGCCCCCGGCAGGTCGTCGTCCGGTCCAGCGTCCGGTCGTGCATCAGCACGATCCGGTCGTCGCGGGTGACGCGCATGTCCACCTCGACGGCACGCGCCCGGTGGCGGCGCGCGTGCTCCAGGGCCGCGAGGGTGTTCTCGGGGTGGGCCTTCTCGGTGTAGCCGCGGTGGGCGTAGACCGTGAACTCCCCCGCGCTCTCCAGCGATGCGGCAGCGGGTACCGCCGCGAGGAAACCGGCGGAGACGACTGCGGCGAGGACGAGCAGCAGCCGGACGAGGTGGTGCTTCACCGGCGTGCGGACTCCCTGACCTACGCCCGCCCCCCGGCGAGGTGCCGCACCCTGCGGCCGCGCAGGCACCTGCCGACCACGACGCGACGGCGGCGGTCCTGGCTCGTACCTGAGCCCCGAGAGGCTCGATCCTCACCCGGCGCGCGTCGGCTGTCCGGCGAACGGGCGGGAGTGCCGGACCTGTCCGGACCGGTCGGTCAGGACTCGAGCACGACCATCGCCGAGGCGACCCCGGCGTCGTGGGAGAGCGAGAGGTGCACGTGGGTGGCCCCGGCGGCCGCGACCGCCGCCGCGACCGTGCCGCGCAGCGCGAACACCGGGCGACCCGAGGACTCGCTGACGACCTCGCAGTCGTGCCATGCCATCCCCCGCGGCGCGCCGAGCGCCTTGGCGAGCGCCTCCTTGGCCGCGAAGCGGGCGGCGAGCGAGGCGACGGCGCGGGTGCGCTCGGCCTCGGTGAACAGCCGGACCAGCAGCCCGGGGGTGCGCTCGAGCGAGGCGCCGAAGCGCTCGATGTCGCAGACGTCGATGCCGACGCCGATCACCGCCATCGCCGCTCTACTCGACGGTGACGGACTTGGCGAGGTTGCGGGGCTGGTCGACGTCGTGGCCCATCGCGGTGGCCAGCTCGCAGGCGAAGAGCTGGAGGGGGACGACCGCGACGAGCGGCTGGAGCAGCACCGGGACGCTGGGCAGGCGCACCAGCTCGTCGGCGTACGCCGTGATCGCCTCGTCGCCCTCCTCGACCAGGCAGATGGTGCGGGCGCCGCGCGCCCGGACCTCCTGGATGCCGCTGATCATCTTGTCGCGCAGCTGGTCACGACCCCGGGGCGGTACGACGCACAGCACCGGCAGCCCGTCCTCGACCAGCGCGATCGGGCCGTGCTTGAGCTCGCCGGCGGCGAAGCCCTCGGCGTGGATGTAGGCCAGCTCCTTGAGCTTGAGCGCACCCTCGAGCGCCACCGGGTAGCCGGCGTGGCGGCCCAGGAACAGCACCGAGCTGGTGCCGACGTGGGCGCGGGCGAGCTCGTAGATCTGCTCGGCGCCGTCCAGCACCTGCTGCACCTGGTCGGGGATCGCCTCGAGCTGCTCCATCACCTGGGAGATCTCGTCGCCGTACCGGGTGCCCTTGACCTGGGCCAGGTAGAGCGCGAGCAGGTAGCAGGCGATCAGCTGGGTCAGGAAGCCCTTGGTGGAGGCCACCCCGATCTCGGGACCGGCGTGGGTGTAGATGACC
Organism: Nocardioides sp. zg-DK7169; assembly: GCF_013155365.1. Taxonomy (GTDB): domain Bacteria; phylum Actinomycetota; class Actinomycetes; order Propionibacteriales; family Nocardioidaceae; genus Nocardioides. Next base: position 258,765 of record NZ_JABJRA010000006.1, on the reverse strand, counting down.
GCGTCGGACTCGCGCGGGATCGTCGAGCCGTTGGTGTTGCAGATCGCGAGCACCTTCGAGCGCTGGAGCCGCGCGTGGCGGATCGCCTGGAGGGTGTCCGCGGTCTCGCCGGACTGGCTGATCGCGACGACCAGCGTGGAGTAGTCGAGGATCGGGTCGCGGTAGCGGAACTCGGAGGCCAGCTCGACCTCGACGGGGATCCGGCACCAGTGCTCGATGGCGTACTTCGCGACCATGCCGGCGTAGAAGGACGTGCCGCACGCGATGATGATGATCTTGTCGATGTCGCGCAGCTCCTGGTCGGAGAGGCGCATCTCGTCGAGCTGGAGCTGCCCGGTGCGGGTGTGGCGCCCGAGCAGCGAGTCCGCGACCGCGCGGGGCTGCTCGAAGATCTCCTTGCGCATGAACCAGTCGTGGCCGTCCTTCTCCGCGGCGGAGAGGTCCCAGTCGACGTGGAAGCGGCGGCCCTCGGCCGGCGAGCCGTCGAAGTCGGTGACCTCGACCGCGTCGGCGGTGATCGTGACGACCTGGTCCTGGCCGAGCTCGAGGGCCTCGCGGGTGTGCTGGATGAACGCCGCGACGTCGGAGCCCAGGAAGTTCTCGCCCTCGCCGATCCCCACGACGAGCGGGGAGTTGCGGCGGGCGGCGACCACCCGGTCGGGGTCCTGGCCGTCGACGGCCACGAGGGTGAACGCGCCCTCGAGCTGCTGGCAGACGCGCTGCATCGCCAGGGTCAGGTCGACGCCCGACTCGACCTGGAGCTCCAGCAGGTGCGCCGCGACCTCGGTGTCGGTCTCGGAGACCAGCTCGTGACCGTCGGCCTCGAGGCGGGCACGCAGGTCGTCGAAGTTCTCGATGATGCCGTTGTGCACCAGCGCCACCCGGCGCCGCGCGCCGAGGTGGGGGTGGGCGTTGACGTCGTTCGGCGCGCCGTGGGTGGCCCAGCGGGTGTGGCCGATCCCGGTGCGCGACGCGGGCAGCGGCGTCGTGGCGATCGCCTTCTCGAGGTTGGCCAGCTTGCCGGCGCGCTTGTCGCTGGCGACCGCGCCGTCGGCGACCAGGGCGATGCCGGCCGAGTCGTAGCCGCGGTACTCCAGTCGTCGCAGTCCCTCGATGACCACGTCCTGGGCCTGCTGGTGGCCGACGTAGCCAACGATGCCGCACATGGGCCCCACTCTAGATCGCCTCCCACCCCGTCCCGTGCACCCACGTCGACGCGATGAGGCGGACGCCACAACGCCGAGGCGCCCAGGGCTGCAACAATCGGGACCATGTCTTCTGGCGGTCTCCGGGCCTCGATCACCGATCCAGGCCGTGACCTCACTCGGGAGGCCTCGCCGTACGTCGAGCTCGACCGCGCCGCCTGGGCCGCGCTCGCGGAGGAGACCGCGAACCCGCTGCGCGAGGACGAGCTGCGCGCGCTGCGCGGCTTCGGCGACGCCCTGGACCTCGACGAGGTGCAGGAGGTCTACCTCCCGCTCAGCCGGCTGCTGAGCCTGTACGTCAGCGCCGCCGGCGACCTGCACCGCGCTCAGGAGGCCTTCCTGCACCAGCGCACTCCCCCGCGCACGCCGTTCGTCATCGGCGTCGCCGGCTCGGTCGCGGTCGGGAAGTCCACCACCGCCCGGGTGCTGCAGCAGATGCTGGCGCACTGGCCCGAGCACCCCAACGTCGAGCTGGTCACCACCGACGGCTTCCTCTACCCCAACGCCGAGCTCGCGCGGCGCGGCCTGATGCACCGCAAGGGCTTCCCGGAGTCCTACGACCGCCGCGCGCTGCTGCGCTTCGTGGTCGACATCAAGTCCGGCAAGGACGAGGTGGAGGCGCCGGTCTACTCCCACCTCACCTACGACGTGGTCCCCGGCGAGCGGGTGGTCGTGAAGCGCCCCGACATCGTCATCGTCGAGGGCCTCAACGTCCTGCAGCCGGCGCGGGCCCGCGAGGACGGCCGCACCGGCCTGGGCCTCAGCGACTTCTTCGACTTCAGCGTCTACGTCGACGCCGGCACCCACCACATCCGCGAGTGGTACGTCGACCGCTTCCTCAGCCTGCGCAAGACCGCGTTCCGCGACCCCGACTCCTACTTCGCGAAGTACGCCGCCCTCAGCCACGAGGAGGCGGTCGCCGAGGCCGAGCGGATCTGGGACACCATCAACGGCCCCAACCTGGTCGACAACGTGCTGCCGACCCGCTCGCGCGCCACCCTGGTGCTGCGCAAGGACGCCGACCACTCGGTGCGCTACGTCCGCCTGCGCAAGGTCTGAGCGGCGCCCAGCCCGGCCTCAGACGAGGTCGCGGCGCAGGGTCGTGGCCCGCCCGATCGCCGCGAGCACGAGGGCGTAGGTCAGCAGCACGGCCAGGCCGGCGGGACGCGAGAGCAGCGAGCCCTCCCCGATCTCGTTGAACAGGCTGGCGCCCACCACCGCGTCGGCGGCCGAGCCGGGCAGGAAGCGGGCCACCTGCTCCAGGCCGTCCACCGCGGACAGCGCGAGCCGGGCGACCGGCTCCACGAACTGGGTGAAGGCCAGGATCACCACGATGGCGGCGACCTGGTTGGTCACCACGCTGCCGAACGCGGCGCCGATCACCGCCCACAGCGCCATCACCACGACGCCCAGCGCGAGGATCGCGAGGACCTCCGGGTCGCCCAGGAACGCTCCGTCGCCCTGCCAGGCCAGCAGCGGCGCGGACGCCCCGACCAGCGAGGCGACGCCGACGACGCCGAACAGCAGCCCGAGCGGCACGGTCGCGATCAGCTTGGCGGCCAGCACCACCCCGCGCCGCGGCTCGACCAGCAGCGTCTGCCCGATCGTGCGGTGGCGGAACTCGGTGGTGACCGCGAGGCTGCCGATCACCAGCGGGAAGACGTAGCCGATCGCGTTGACCAGCGAGTACGTCGCGGTCGCCGCGTCCATCCCGGACAGCGCCGGGCCGCTGGAGGTCCCCTCGGGCATCTCCACGGTGAAGGAGAAGGCCATCACCAGCCCGATGAAGCCCAGGTAGCCGGCCTGGGCGAGGAGCAGCACCCACCACAGCCGGGTGGAGGTGATCTTGCGCAGCTCGGCGCGGATCGCGGCGCTCATCGGGCCACCACCGCCTCCGGCTCGCGGGCCGGCCGGCCGGGCGCGGTCAGGCGCAGGAAGACCTGCTCGAGGTCGGTGCCGCGCGGGGTGAGCTGGTGCAGCTCGACCCCGGCGGCGAAGGCGGCCGCCCCGAGCTCGGCGGCGGACACGTCGGAGACGAGCAGGCCGGCGCCCTCGGGCGCCACCGCCCACCCGCGCTCGCGGCACAGCGCGGCCAGGCGCGCGGCGTCCGGCGACACCGCGAGGGTCTCCTGCACGGCGAGGTCCGCCAGGGCGGCCAGCGACGAGGCGTGCGCGAGGCGACCGCCGGCGATGATGACGACGTCGTCCACGGTGTGCTGGACCTCCCCCAGGACGTGGCTGGAGACCAGCACGGTGCGGCCCTCGGCGGCGAAGGCGCGCAGCAGGCCGCGCAGCCAGACGATCCCCTCGGGGTCCAGACCGTTCGCGGGCTCGTCGAGCACGACGGCGGGCGGGTCGCCGAGCAGCGTGGTGGCCAGCGCAAGGCGCTGGCGCATGCCCATCGAGTAGCCGCCGACCTTGCGGTCCGCGGCGGCCGTGAGCCCGACCAGGTCGAGCAGGTCGCGGCAGCGCTGGCGCGACACCCCGACCTGCGGCGCGTAGACCTCCAGGTGGCCCAGCCCGGTACGCCCGGGGTGGAACCCCGCCTCCAGGGACGCCCCCACCACCCGTGCCGGGCGGCGCAGGGCGGCGTACGGCGTGCCGTCGACGAGGGCGCGGCCCGCGGTGGGGGCGGTCAGCCCGAGGAGCATCCGCAGCGTCGTCGTCTTGCCCGACCCGTTCGGCCCCAGGAAGCCGGTGACGGCGCCGGGGCGCACGGTGAAGGACAGGTCGTCGACGGCGCGCACGGGACCGAAGGACTTGCTCAGCCCCTCGACTCTCAGCTCGGGTCCGGAGTGGGTCATCCGGCGCAATCTAGGGCCTGGCTCAGGCCAGGGCCAATCGGTCGCGAACCACGTCGGCGAGGCGTCCCGCGACGCTCTCGGCGATCTCCGCGGTCGGGGCCTCGACCATCACCCGCACCAGCGGCTCGGTTCCGGAGGGGCGCAGCAGCACCCGTCCGTCCTCGCCCAGCGCGGCCTCCTCGGCCTCGACCGCGGCCCGCAGCACGGGGTCGCTGGCAGCACGGGTCTTGTCGACGCCCGGCACATTGACGAGCACCTGCGGGAAGCGCGTCATCACCGCCGCGAGATCGGCGAGCGAGCGGCCGGTCAGCACCATCCGCTCGAGCACGTGCAGCGCGGTGAGCACGCCGTCGCCGGTGGTGGCGTAGGCGCTCATGATGACGTGCCCGGACTGCTCCCCGCCCAGCGAGAAGCCGCCGCCGTTCATCTCCTCCAGCACGTAGCGGTCGCCGACCTGGGCCTGGCGCACCGCGATGCCGTGCTCGGTCATCGCGCGGACCAGGCCGAGGTTGCTCATCACCGTCGCGACGAGGGTGTCCTGCGCGAGCAGGCCGGCGTCGCGCATGCCCAGCGCGAGGATGGCCATGATCTGGTCGCCGTCGACGACGTGGCCCTCGGCGTCCACCGCCAGGCAGCGGTCGGCGTCGCCGTCCAGGGCGAAGCCGGCGTCCGCGCCGTGCTCGAGGACCGCCGCACGCAGCGGCTCGAGGTGGGTGGAGCCGCAGCCGTCGTTGATGTTGAGCCCGTCGGGCTGGTTGTTGATCGCGACGACCTCGGCGCCGGCGGCGCGCAGCGCCATCGGTCCGGCGACCGAGGCGGCACCGTGGGCGCAGTCGAGGACGACGCGCAGGCCGGCGAGCGGCTGCGTCGTGGCGACGAGGTGCTCGACGTACTCCTCGATCGGGGTGGCGTACGGCGTCACCCGCCCGACGTGGGCGCCGCGCGGCGGGTCCCACTCGGTGCCCATGACGGCCTCGATCTGGCGCTCCACGGCGTCGTCGAGCTTGACCCCGCCACGGGCCAGGAACTTGATGCCGTTGTCGGGCATCGGGTTGTGCGAGGCGCTGATGACGACCCCGAGGTCGGCGCCGAGGGCGCCGGTCAGGTAGGCGACACCGGGGGTCGGGACCACCCGGAGGCGCAGGACGTCGCACCCGGCGGACGCCAGGCCGGCGACCACCGCGTGCTCCAGGAACTGCCCCGAGATGCGTGTGTCACGACCGACGACGGCCAGCGGACGGGGTCCGCTGAAGTCACCGCGGTCGACGAGGACCCGGGCTGCTGCAACGGAAAGGTCCAGGGCGAGAGGAGCGGTGAGAACACCGTTCGCCTCGCCCCGGACCCCGTCCGTGCCGAAAAGGCGTGCCACGCGTGTCGCGGTGGCGATCAGCGCTTGCTGAACTGCGGCGCCTTGCGGGCCTTCTTGAGACCAGCCTTCTTGCGCTCGATGACGCGGGCGTCCCGCGTGAGCAGGCCGGCCTTCTTCAGCGTCGCGCGGTTCGCGTCGAGGTCGACGGCGTTCAGCGCGCGGGCCACGCCGAGACGCAGGGCGCCGGCCTGGCCGGTGATGCCGCCACCGTGGATGCGCGCGATGACGTCGAAGCGACCGTCGAGCTGCAGCGCGGTGAAGGGCTCCTTGACAACCTGCTGGTGCAGCTTGTTGGGGAAGTAGGAGTCGAGCTCACGGCCGTTGATCGTCCACTGGCCGGTGCCGGGGACGATGCGGACGCGGGCCACGGCCTCCTTGCGGCGGCCGGTGGCCGCTGCGGGGGCGATGGTCGCGGGACGCTCGGGGGCGTCGGCGGACGGGGCGCTCTCCGAGCTGTAGGCGATGCCCTGCTCGTCGGTCTCGAAGGTCTCCTCGACCTCGGTGGTGTCAGCCACTGTATTCCTCACTCAGACTTGGTCGGCGAAAACGATTACTGGGAGATCTGGGTGATCTCGAAGGGGACGGCCTGCTGGGCCTGGTGCGGGTGGGTGGGACCCGAGTAGACCTTCAGCTTCTTGAGGATCTGCCGACCGAGGCGGTTCTTCGGGAGCATGCCCCACACGGCCTTCTCGATGGCCTTGCGAGCGTCCTTCTCCAGCAGCTCGCCGATCGGGGTGGCCGAGAGGCCGCCCGGGTAGCCGGAGTGGCGGTAGGCCATCTTCGTCGTCTTCTTGGTGCCGGACAGCGCGACCTTCTCCGCGTTGACGATGATGACGAAGTCACCGGCGTCGACGTGCGGGGCGAAGATCGGCTTGTGCTTGCCGCGCAGGAGGTTGGCGGTCTGGACGGCGAGCTTGCCGAGGACGATGTCGGTGGCGTCGATGACAAGCCAGTCTCGCTGGATGTCACCGGGCTTCGGGCTGTACGTACGCACGATGTCGAGCCTTCTTCGTTCGTAGGACCCGACCAGGGAGATCCTGGCGGGTGGTGCTGCGGCGTCCTCTGACGAACAACTGCCCGAACGTTCCCGCGAGGTGGTTGCCCACCCGCGGAGCCCGGGGCTGCACCCCGACCGTGCGACAGGTCGAGAGCGCGGCAGGAGACGCGACCACTCACGATACGGGCACGCCGCGCGGAGGGTCAAAATGCTGCGGGTCGCCCCCTGCGCCGGACCACCGTGGGCGCACCGACCGCCCGCGACCCGGACACCGCCTACGCGGAGCGGGGCAGGGAGCGTTAGGTTGGGCGACGTGACCGAATCTCTCACCGTCCGCGACAACCGCACCGGACAGGAGTACGACGTCCCCATCGCCGACGGCGCCATCAAGGCCGCCGACCTGGGGAAGATCAAGGCCTCGGACGACAGTCCCGGCCTGGCCGTCTACGACCCCGGTTTCGTCAACACTGCCTCCTGCCGCAGTTCCGTCACCTACATCGACGGCGAGAAGGGCATCCTCGAGTACCGGGGCTACCCGATCGAGCAGCTGGCGGAGAAGTCGAACTTCCTGGAGGTGGCCTATCTCCTCATCAACGGCTCGCTCCCCACCAAGGCGGAGTACGAGGCGTGGGTGCACGAGATCACCTACCACACGTTCGTCCACGAGAACGTCAAGTCCCTGATGCAGGGCTTCCGCTACGACGCGCACCCGATGGGGATGCTGATGTCGTCGGTGGGGGCCCTGTCGACGTTCTACCCCGACGCCGCCAACATCGGCGACGCCGAGAACCGGCACATGCAGATCGTCCGCATGATCGCCAAGATGCCCACCCTGGGCGCCTGGTCCTTCCGGCACGCGCAGGGCAAGCCCTACGTCTACCCGGACAACGACCTGTCCTACACGGCCAACTTCCTCTCGATGCTCTTCAAGATGAGCGAGTCGAAGTACGAGGCCGACGAGCGCCTGGTCAAGGCCCTCGACGTGCTGCTGATCCTGCACGCCGACCACGAGCAGAACTGCTCCACCAACGCCGTGCGCTCGGTGGGCTCCTCGCAGGTCGACCCGTACTCGGCCGTCGCGGCCGGCATCGGCGCGCTCTACGGCCCGCTGCACGGTGGCGCCAACGAGGCCGTTCTCCGGATGCTCAAGCGCATCGGCACCAAGGAGAACATCCCCGCGTTCATCGAGGGTGTGAAGAACGGCGACGAGAAGCTGATGGGCTTCGGTCACCGCGTCTACAAGAACTACGACCCGCGCGCCAAGATCATCAAGAAGGCCTGCGACGACGTCTTCGAGGTCACCGGGGTCAACCCGCTCCTCGAGATCGCCCAGGAGCTCGAGAAGATCGCGCTCGAGGACGAGTACTTCGTCAAGCGCAAGCTCTACCCGAACGTCGACTTCTACTCCGGCCTGATCTACGAGGCCCTGCAGTTCCCGCCGGAGATGTTCACCGTCCTGTTCGCCATCGGTCGTACCCCGGGCTGGCTGGCCCAGTGGAACGAGCTGGTGCAGGACAAGGAGCAGAAGATCGCCCGTCCGAAGCAGATCTACACCGGCGACCGCACGCTCGACTTCGTGCCCGCCTCGGAGCGCTGGGCCTGACCTTCGCCCACGCACTCCCCCGCAACGACCCCGGACGGCCCTGAGCCGACCGGGGTCGCTGCGTCTGGCGACCCTGCGGCGCTCGCGCCGGGGGACGCGAGCGCGGCCTGCCCCGTCCGGGGCAGGCCGCGCTCGGCATGGTGGTGCGTCAGCGGCGCACGGTCACCGTGCGGGTCTGGTTGCGCCCGGCCCGCGGGCGGACGACGACCGTGACCTGCCGGGTCCGCTGACCGCGCAACGAGCCGAGCTGGCGCACGCCCGGTCGGGTCAGGCGCAGCGTCACGGTGGTGGGCGTGGCCGCCTTGAGGACGCGGGTGCCTCGGGCGAGCACCCGGCCGTTGGCGGCGCGCACGGCGACCCGGCCACGGGTCGGGACCGAGGACACCACGCGCAGCCGCACCTGGCGACCGACGACCTGGCCCGCGGGGAGCAGGGCGGCGGTGACGGCGCCGGGAGTGACCACGACGGTCGCGGTCGCGCTGTTGTTGCCCGGGTCGGCATCGACCGAGGAGCTGGTGACCGCGGCGGTGTTGTCCAGCGTCACGGGTGAGCCCGTGCCCGTTGCCTCGGTGCTGGTGCGGTCCCCCAGGCACAGCAGGTCCAGCACCGCGGTGCGGCTCGGCCCGGGAGCGGTGAGCAGCCGGAAGGCCCGCGCCTTGAGCCTCGGGTCGTGGCCCAGCGGGTGCACGCCGTCGGGCAGGTCGAAGGTCGCGACGATGCCCTTGGCGTCGTCGGGACAGGTCACCTGCTCCTCGGTGACGGTGTCGGGGCGCAGCACCACCTCGCGCACGACATGGGTGAGGTGCAGCTCGTGGGTGTGGCCCTGCACGGCACCGGTCGTGGTGCGCAGGCAGGAGACGCTGAACGTCACGGTCGCCGGGTCGTCGACGCGCACGCCGAAGGTCCAGGTGCGGCTCCTCCCGGTGCCGGTCGCGCTGGAGACCAGCGTGGCGCGCCCGCCGGCGACGGCGTGGCCGGGCGCGACGGGGCGGCTGCCCGTCGGGCAGGTCAGCGTCTGGAGGTGGGTGCCGGGGCCGTAGGCCACCGTCGCGGTCACCGGCTCGGCGTCGAGCTCCAGCGGGTGCCGGTGGCCGTCGCCGTGGCCGGTCTGGCGGTCCGCGACCTCGGTGTGCCCGGGCAGGCACACGGCGTACGCCTTGGCCTGGGCCCGGCCGGTCGCGTGGTTGCGCGCGACGACCTTCCAGGTCCGCGCGTCCACGGCGTGGGAGGTGAGGATGCGGACGTCGGCGAGCGTGCCGGTGCCCTGGTCGACGTGGTCGGTACGCAGCGCGCCGTCGCTCACCAGGTCACCGGGCCCGCAGTCCACACGCACGCTGCGCGTCTGGCCGGGCTCGAGGTCGACGTGCTGCTCGACCTTGTACGGCGTGAGCGAGTGGTAGGCCTGCGGGTGCGAGGGCCGGCCCGCACCGGCGATCGGGGCGACGAGGACGCGCACCTCGAGCTCGCGGGAGGCACTGGGCGCCAGGGTCCCGACGGCGCAGGTGACGGTGCCGCCGGCGTGGGTGCAGGGTGCGCTCGCGGACACGAACGTGACGCCGCCGGGCAGCCGGTCCGTGACGACCACCCCGGTGGCCGGCGCGGCGCCGAGGTTGGTGGCCCGCAGCCGGTAGACGAGGGTGCTCCCGCCCGGCACGCTGGCCGCGGAGGCGGTCTTGGTGACGGTGACGTCGGAACGCTTCGGGGGCTCGGGGACCTCCGGGTCCTCGGGGTCCAGGGGCGGGGCGGGCAGGCAGACGCTGGCCGGCACGAACGCGGCGTGGGTCTCGTTGTCGGAGTGGAACGACGCGGCGACGACCTGCCCCACGATCACCCCGAGGTCCACCCGGACCGCGGCGCGCGGCGCGATCAGGTGGCCGCCGAAGTCGCTGCCCACCCGGATCCGCAGGCTGGTGGCCTCCGGGAAGTTCCACAGGAACGGACCCCGGGCGCGGACGCCGGCGGTCGTCGGCTGCGCCCCGTCCGGCGTCAGCGTCATCTTCTTGTCCCCGTCGATGCGCACGCTGGTGCCGGCGACGTTGACCAGGACGGCGGCGCCGGGCGGGACGTCGTAGGAGATCGTGCGCGCCTCGTCGAGGAGCGCCTGGTCGAGGTGGAACACGTTGAGCGCGGTGTCGGTGCCGCGCAGCACGAGGACCCTGTTCTGCGTGTCGCCATCGCGCACGAGCGTGCCGCTCTGCGGGGCCGCGCCCCAGGCGGTCGAGGTCGCCCGCAGGTGCGTGAACGCGGCGGCGAAGTCGACCGGGTTGGCACTCAGGTAGGAGCCGCCCCCGTTGAGGTTCACGCCGCTGCGCGGGGTGACGAAGGCGCTGCCGCGCTGGAGGTTGAACCACTCACCATGCCGGCCGGCCACCACGAGGGTCGGCGTGCTCGGCGAGACGGTCAGGTCGCCGCCGACGGTCATCGGGGTGAGCAGGTCACCGCCGTAGGCGACCGATCCCTCGGACTCCGAGGTGCGGTGCCCGTTGCCCTCCACGAACTCGGTCCAGCCGGTGGCCAGGCCCAGCGGGTGGGTCACCGGCGCGCACGGGGTCGTGGCGGCCGCGGCTCCCCCGCTCGCCGCCACGGACAGCGTGGCGGCGCCCAGGACCAGCGCGACGGCGGCGCCGAGCGCGCGCCGCCCGGTGCGGGCGCGGACCCTCGGGCGAGGTACGGACGAGATGCTCTCGGACAGGTGCAGGCTCATGACGACTCCCCCGGGTGTGCGGTCCGGGCCAGCCAAGCAGCGGCGGCGGCCCCCGCACCGGGCTGTCGCCGACCCGTGGGCGAGGAGTTCCCGGCCTGTGGGGGCGGTGTTACCCGCGACCGACACTGGTCTGGTCGCGCACCCGCCGACGCAGGTCCTTCCACGCGCCGGCCACGCACCGTTTCTTCAGCGCTCCCCAGCCGGGTCTCAGGAATGTCACAGACAGGGTGGGCACTCTTGTGTACATGACCGACCAGCCTCCCTTCCCGCCCCCCGCCGGAGCTCCGCGTGGACCGGAGCCCGGTGACACCCAGCCGGTGACCCCGACGACCGGTCACCCGTTCGGTCAGCCGCTCGGCCCCCCGCCGCCGCCGCTGACCTCCCCGATGCCGGCGGCCGGACCCGCAACCGGGTCGGCCGTCTCCGGGCGGCGCCGCTTCGCGGCGATGGTCGTGACTGCCTCCCTGCTCGTGGGAGGTGCCGCCGGTGTGGGCGGCGCCGCCGCCTGGAACGCCTTCGACGACGACGGCGCGGACTCCTCCCCCATGGGCGAGACCTTCTCCCCCACCGTGACCAGCGACGACGGGGACGAGCCTGCCGCCGCCGGCTCGGTCCAGGCCGTGGCCGACAAGGTGCTCCCGTCGGTGGTCAAGATCGACGTCTCCGGAAGCTCGGGCGCCGGTTCCGGCTCCGGCGTCGTGATCAGCTCCGACGGCAAGATCCTCACCAACGACCACGTCGTCGAGGTCGCCGGCGAGGGCGGCAGCATCTCGGTGTCCTTCAGCGACGGGCGCCGGGCCAAGGCCCGGATCCTCGGCACCGACAGCCTCACCGACCTCGCGGTGATCCAGGCCGAGGACGTCAAGGACCTGACCCCGGCGACCATCGGCAACTCCAACGACCTCAAGGTCGGCGAGCCCGTGGTCGCGATCGGCTCCCCGTTCGGTCTCGACGCCACCGTCACGAGCGGCATCGTGAGCGCCCTGAACCGCCCGGTCGGCGTCGGCAGCGACCAGACCGGCAGCACCACCGCCTACCCCGCGATCCAGACCGACGCGGCCATCAACCCCGGCAACTCCGGCGGCCCGCTGGTCGACGTCCAGGGCCGGGTCGTGGGCATCAACTCCTCGATCCAGACCACCGGCTCCTCCTCGCCGTTCGGGCAGAGCGAGGGCGGCTCGATCGGGCTGGGCTTCGCGATCCCGATCGACGCGGCGATGCCGATCGTCGAGCAGATCATCGACGGCGAGGAGCCGACGCACGCCCGCCTGGGCATCACGGTCTCCGACGTCACCCGCGACAGCGCCGACGGCAGCGAGGGCGCCCTGGTCCGTGAGGTGGGCAAGGGCTCCGCCGCCGCCGAGGCCGGCCTGGAGTCCGGCGACGTCATCGTGAAGATCGACGACAGCCAGGTCACCAGCGCCGACTCGCTCATCGCGACGATCCGGTCCTACCGCCCGGGCGACGTCGTCTCGGTGACCTACCGCCGCGACGGCGACGAGCGCACCACCGACCTCGAGCTGGGCTCGGACGCCGCCCAGAGCTGATCCCGGGCTGATCCCGGGCTGATCCCGGGCTGATCCCCTGCCGGTCGACACCGGCTCCCGCAGGCCCCGCTGCCACCGGCGGCGGGGCCTGTCCCGTCCTCGGACGGGTCAGGCCAGCCGCTTCTGGAACTCCCCGAGCCGCGCGGTCACCCGATAGCCCAGCGCGTCGTTGACGGCCACCATGTGGGCGTTGACCTCCGCGTTGTAGGTGACGACGTGGTCCAGGTCGGGGCACTCGGCCTGGAGCAGGCGCAGGTTGGCGACCTTCACCGCGAGGCCGAGACGGTGGCCGCGGTGCTCGCGGCGCACCAGGGTCCCCCACTGGTAGGCGCGGCCCGGCTCGTGCACCGTGGTCGCGAGGTCGGTGTAGGCGACCACCGTCCCCTCGGCGTCCAGCGCCACGGTGTTGTACTTCGTGCGGCCCTGCTTGGCCACGAGCGCCTCCGCGTCGCGCACCGCCTCGGTGCTGGCGGACTCGCGCTCGACGTCCAGCTCCCCCATCGGCGCCTCGGTCATCAGCGAGGAGGTCAGGTCGGCCCAGCCGACCAGCAGCTCCTCGGGCACGGGGCCCACCCACGAGCGCAGCGTGTACGCCGTGTGGTGCGGCGCGGCCTCGGCGGCGAGGCGGTCGAGGACCTCGTCGGGCACCGGCAGGTCCAGGATCCGCTGCACGTCGCCGAGCACCAGGTCGAAGCCACGGGCGCGGGCGAACTCCGGCCCGCTCTCGCCGGCGCCGTCCGGGCCGGCGTCGTAGTCGTAGGTCGCCTCGGCGCCCAGCACGGTGCGTCCCTCCTCGCGGGCCACCTGCTCGAGGTGGGCGAGCATGGCGGTGCCGTGGCCGCGGCGCCGGGCGGCGGGGACCACCTGCACCGACAGCTCGGCGCGCTCGAGGTTGTCCAGGAGCGGCAGCTGGACCCAGCCCGCGGCGACCGTCCGCCCGTCCACGCGCCCGGCCCACGCCGTGCTGCGGCGCCGGATCGAGGGCTCGGCGAGCATCACCTGGAGCTCGCGCAGCTGCCAGACGGTGGCGGTGCGGCCGCGCCCGTGGCGCTCGGCCTCGGCGTACGCGTCGTACCAGGCGGTGAGGGCCTGCTCGTCGTGCGGGTCGACCGCGACGATCTCCAGGCCCGGGCACGTCCGGCTCATCGCGCGCGCACGACCCGTCCCTCGTCCCACACCGGCTCGTCGGACTCGTAGACCTCGCCGTCGGAGCCGAAGACCAGGAACCGGTCGAAGCCGCGGGCGAACCACCGGTCGTGGGTCACCGCGAGGACGGTCCCCTCGAAGGCGGCCAGGCCGGCCTCGAGCGCCTCGGCGGACTGCACGTCGAGGTTGTCGGTCGGCTCGTCGAGGAGCAGGACGGTCGCGCCGGAGAGCTCGAGCAGCAGGATCTGGAAGCGCGCCTGCTGGCCGCCGGAGAGCGACTCGAAGGTCTGCTCGCCGGCGTGCGCGAGCTCGTAGCGGTCCAGCACCCGGCTGGCCTGCTCACGGCCCATGCCCCGGCGCCCGTCGGGGTGCCCGTCGCCGCGGTGCAGGACCTCCAGCAGGGTGCGACCCACCAGCTCGGGGTGGTCGTGGGTCTGCACGAACCAGCCCGGGCGCACCCGCGCGCCCAGGCGGGCGCGGCCGGTGTGCGCGACCGGGGCGACGGCGAGGTCGCCGACCGGGCGGTGCTCCACGTCGGGGTCGGTCCCGCCCGCGGCCAGCAGCCGCAGGAAGTGCGACTTGCCCGATCCGTTGGAGCCCAGGACGGCCACGCGCTCGCCGTACCAGACCTCGAGGTCGAAGGGGCGCATCAGCCCGGTCAGCTCCAGGCCCTCGCAGACCACCGCCCGCTTGCCGGTGCGGCCGCCGGTGAGGCGCATCGTCACCTGCTGCTCGCGGGGCTGCTCGGTCGGCGGGCCGGCCTCCTCGAACTTGCGCAGCCGGGTCTGGGCGGCGCGGTACTGGCTGGACATGCCGTCGTTGAACTCCGACTTCACCTTCAGCCGCAGCACCAGCGCCTTGATCTTGGCGTGCTCCTCGTCCCAGCGGCGGCGCAGCTCCTCGAAGCGCGCGAACCGGTCGGTGCGCGCCTCGTGGTAGGAGGTGAAGCCGCCCGGGTGGGTCCACACCGAGTTGCCCACGCCGGGGCCGCCGCTGGCCAGCTCGACGGTGACCACCCGGGTCGCGGTGTTGTTGAGCAGCTCGCGGTCGTGGCTGACCATCAGGATCGTCTTGTCGGACTCGCGCACCCGCTCCTCGAGCCAGATCTTGCCGGGCACGTCGAGGTAGTTGTCCGGCTCGTCGAGCAGCAGCACCTGGTCGGGCCCGCGCAGCAGGAACTCCAGCACCAGGCGCTTCTGCTCACCGCCCGACAGGGTCGTCAGGTCGCGGTACTTCACCCGGTCGTACGGCGCGCCGAGCGCCGCGGTCGTGCACACGTCCCAGACGACCTCGAGGTCGTAGCCGCCGGCGTCGGCGTACTCGCCCAGCGCCTCGGCGTACTTCATCTGGGTGCGCTCGTCGTCGGTGTCCATCAGCGCGGCCTCGAGGCGGTCCACCTCGGCGGCCGCGTCGCGCACGCGTTGGGGCGAGACCGAGAGCAGCAGCTCGGCGACGGTCGTGGAGCCGGCGGCAACGTGCTGGCGCATCACGCCCAGGCCGCCGGAGCGGGTGACCGATCCGGCGTGCGGGGCCAGCTCGCCGGTGACGATGCGCAGCAGCGTGGTCTTCCCGGCGCCGTTGGCCCCGACCAGCGCCACCTTGGCGCCCTCCCCGACCCGGAAGGAGACCTCGTCGAGGAGCACCCGCCCGTCCGGCAGCTCGTAGCGCACCCCTGCCACATCCACGTGTCCCACGAGGTCGATCATCCGCCGCCAGCACCCGGGGAGGCGAATCCTTTAGCGCCGGTCCCACCCGTCGGTGCGTCGCACCCCGGCAAGACCCCGACCGTCCACCGGGAACACGCGTGGACGGGCGGTGTGACGTGTTCTACCTTCGCGCCATGACCCAGGCAGAGCAGTACGACGTGGTGGTGGTCGGTTCCGGTGGCGGCGCGCTGACGGGGGCGCTCCTCGCGGCCCGGGCGGGCCTGCGCACCGTGGTCGTGGAGAAGACGGAGTACATCGGCGGCACCTCGGCGTACTCCGGTGGCGCCTGCTGGCTGCCGGGGACCGACGTGCAGCAGCGCGCCGGCCTCCCGGACTCCACCGACGCGGCGCGCACCTACCTCAACGCGGTGCTGAGCGACCCCGACCAGGACAAGCTCGAGGCCTTCGTGGGCCATGCGCCCGCGCTCGTCGCCGAGCTCGAGGCGATGGGCATCGACTTCGTGCCGGTGCCGTTCGCGGAGTACTTCGACGCGCCCGGCCGGGTGCCCAACGGGCGCTCGATCCAGGTCAGCGCCGTGGACCGCGCCGACCTGCCGGCCGAGGTGGCGCCGCTGGTGCGCCCGCCGGTCGAGCTCGACCGGGTCGGACAGGGCGGGCGCTCCTCGCTCACCGGCGGCCAGGCCCTGATCGCGCGCCTCGCGGCGGCGTACGTCGAGGCGGGCGGCGAGATCCGCACGAACCTCCCGGTCACCGGCTACGTGACCGACGACGCCGGCCGCGTGGTCGGCGCGGCAGCGATGACCCCCGAGGGCCCCGTGGAGCTGCGCGCGGAGCGCGGCGTCCTCGTGGCGGCCGGCGGCTTCGAGCGCAACCCGGAGATGCGCGCCGCGCACGGCGTTCCCGGCGACGCCGCCTGGACGATGGCGCCCGCGGGCACCAACACCGGCGAGCCGATCGAGGCCGCGATCGCGATCGGCGCGGCGGCCGACTTCGGTGGCGTCGGCTGGTTCTGCCCCGGCCTGGAGCAGCCCTCCGGCGCCGGCTCCTTCACCCTCGGCTTCCGCAGCGGCCTGATGGTCGACAGCACAGGGCGCCGCTACGCCAACGAGTCCCTGCCCTACGACCGGTTCGGCCGGGAGATGGCCAAGGCTCCCGAGCGGATCCCCTCCTGGTACATCTTCGACGACCGCGAGGGCGGGCAGCTGCCGGCCATCGCCATCCCCCAGGGTGACGCCGACGAGCACCTCGCCGCGGGCACCTGGGTCAAGGCCGACACGATCGCGGAGCTCGCCGAGGCCACGGGGCTGCCCGTCGACGCCCTCGTCGAGCAGGTCGAGCGTTTCAACTCCCACGCCGAGCAGGGCGTCGACCCGGACTTCGGCCGCGGCCAGGACGAGTACGACACCTTCTTCGCCGTCGGCACCGGGCCCAACAAGGCCCTCACCCCGTGCGACAAGGCGCCGTTCTACGCCGCGCGGTTCGTGCTCTCCGACCTCGGCACCAAGGGCGGGCTGGTCACCGACGCCGTCGGCCGGGTGCTGCGCGAGGACGGCTCGACGCTGCCGGGGCTCTACGCCTCCAGCAACTCCACCGCCTCGATGTTCGGCGGGGTCTACCCCGCGCCGGGCGCGCCGCTGGGCAGCGCGATGGTCTTCGCCTCGCTCGCGGTGCGCGACCTGATCGGCTGACCCAGCCGCGTCCTCGCCACTGACGACGCAGGCCCGATGACCGCGGGGTCATCGGGCCTGCGTGTCGTCCGGGCCGGCTCACCCGTCCTGGGCCTGGTCCTCCGAGAGGTCCGGGCGGTCCTCGCCGTCGGGGCGGTCCTGTCCGTCGTACCGCTCGGGACCGTGCTCGTGGCCGTCCGGCATGCCCTCGCCACCGTCCGGCATGCCCTGATCATCGTCGGGCATCCCCGGGCCGCCGTCGGGCATGCCGGGGCCGCCGTAGGGCATCTGCTGGCCGTCGCCCTGCTGGTCGCCCTCGGGCCCGCCCCGCCACTCGCCCTGGGCGGGCACGTCGTCGGGGCCCTGCGAGCCGTCGTCGTCGGCCGCCGCGACGCCGATGCCGGCGCCGGCGAAGCCGCCGAGCAGCAGCCCGGCCGCGCCGACGGCGGCCAGGGAGCGGAGCGGGAAGGTCCGCTCGCGCCAGGACTTCCGCTCCGAGGCGGCCGGCTGGCCGGTCGGCGGGGTGGTCGGCTGGTTCGCCAGCGGAGCCGAGGGACGCGGGCCCTGCGGCTGGGGGTTCTGAGGGGTCTGGGTCATCTCTCCTCCTTCGGTTGCGACGTCGCCATCGTGGCGCCGGGAGCTGTGCGTTCCCTGTGTGTCACCTCGGAGTCCGGCAGGGATCCGGCTCGCCGGAAACCACCCGGGACGCACAGGACACGCACAGGGTTCGCGAGGACGATGAGGGCATGGCCAGGTCCGATCTCACCCGCCCGGACGGCACTCCGGTACGCGTCCTCGTCGTCGACGACGAGGCCAACATCGCCGAGCTCATCTCGATGGCCCTGCGCTACGAGGGTTGGACCGTCGAGACGGCCCTCACCGGGCTGGACGCGGTCCGCGTCGCCCGCGACCTGCGCCCGGACGCGGTCGTGCTCGACATGATGCTGCCCGACCTCGACGGGCTGGAGGTGCTGCGCCGCATGCGCGCGCACGACCCCGACGTACCGGTGGTGTTCCTGACCGCCAAGGACGCCGTCGAGGACCGGATCACCGGGCTCACCGCCGGTGGCGACGACTACGTGACCAAGCCGTTCTCGCTGGAGGAGCTGGTGGCCCGGCTCCGCGCGCTGATGCGGCGGGCGGGGGCGCAGCAGGCGCAGGCCGGCTCGGTGCTGGTGGTCGGCGACCTGGTCCTCGACGAGGACAGCCACGAGGTCACTCGCGGCGGCGACGAGGTGCACCTGACCGCCACCGAGTTCGAGCTGCTGCGCTACCTGATGCGCAACCCGCGCCGGGTGCTCAGCAAGGCCCAGATCCTGGACCGGGTGTGGAACTACGACTTCGGCGGGCAGGCCAACGTGGTGGAGCTCTACATCTCCTACCTGCGCAAGAAGATCGACGCCGGGCGCGCTCCGATGATCCACACGATGCGCGGCGCGGGCTACGTGCTCAAGCCGGCAACATGAGCCGCTGGCGCTCCCTCACCGCCCGCCTGGTCCTCACGGCCGTGGCGCTGGTCGCGGTGGTCACCGCGCTCGTGGCCACGGTCACCACGCTGGCGATGAGCGACCGGCTCCACGACCAGGTCGACACGGAGGTCCGCGAGGCGCTCAGCAGCGCCACCCGGGTCCCGCCCGGCGCCCCGCTGGCGATCGACCCGCGCAACCAGGCGCCGGGCACCGTCGTGCTCGCGATCTCCAGCGACGGCCGGGACGACAGCGCCGTGCTCGGCGACGGGCCGGGGAGCCGCCGCGAGCTCGACGACGACCAGGTCGCGGCGCTCGAGGACATGCCCACCGACGGACGCCCGCGCGAGGTCGACCTCGGCGCGCTCGGGAGCTACCGCGCGGCCGCGCTCGAGCTCGACCGTGGGGTCCTGGTGCTGGGGCTCCCGACGGCCGACGTCGACGACGCGGTCCGCACGCTGATCGGCTGGGAGGTCGTGCTGGTGCTCCTCGGCGTCGCGGCCGCGGCCGTCGTCGGCTCGGTCGTCGTACGCCGCCAGCTGCGTCCCCTCACCGAGGTGGCCCGCACCGCGCACGAGGTCGCCGCGCTGCCGCTCGCCTCCGGCGACGTCGACCTGAGCACCCGGGTGCCGGCCCGCCTCACCGACGACCGCACCGAGGTCGGGCAGGTGGGCGCGGCGCTCAACACCCTGCTCGCGCACGTGGGCTCCGCGCTGGCCGCCCGGCACCGCAGCGAGCAGCAGGTGCGCCAGTTCGTCGCCGACGCCTCCCACGAGCTGCGGACGCCGTTGGCCACGATCGCCGGCTACACCGAGCTCGCCCGGCGCCGGCCCGACGACCCCGAGGCGACCCGGACCGCCCTGGCGAAGGTCGAGGAGGAGTCCGGGCGGATGACCTCGCTGGTCGAGGACCTGCTGCTGCTCGCCCGTCTCGACGCCGGCCGGCCGCTGGAGAGCGAGCCGGTCGACCTCACGCTCCTGCTGCTCGAGGCGGTGTCCGACGCCCGGGTGCTCGCCCCGGACCACCACTGGCGCCTGGACCTGCCCGAGGAGTCCGTGATGGTGCTCGGCGACGCCCAGCGCCTGCACCAGGTGGTGAGCAACCTGCTCAGCAACGCCCGCAGGCACACCCCGGCCGGCACCACGGTGGCCGTGTCCGCGCGCCCCGGCGGCTTCAGCGTCCACGACGACGGCCCCGGCTTCCCGCCCGACCTCGCCGAGCACGCCTTCGAGCGCTTCGTGCGCGGCGACGCCTCGCGGCAGCGCAGCGGTGGCGCCGGGCTCGGCCTGGCGCTGGTGCGCGCGATCCTGGAGGCACAGGGAGGACGGGTCGAGCTGCGCAGCGCCCCGGGCGACACCACGCTCCGCGTCACCCTCCGGCCCGCCTGACACCCGCCGCCACCCGGGACGACGCGCCGCGGCGAAACCCCGGCGAAAGGGGTCGCCGGGCGACGCCGCTGCGGTTACGCTGACGCCAAGATTGTCTGACAATCTCGTCAGACTCGACCGGGCTCGCCGGATCCGCCGGCCGGGCCACCAGGCACGTAGACGCGAGGAGGCGACATCCGATGACGACCGTCACGACCGGGATCACCACCACCGACCAGGCCCGCCGGGCGGACCTGGAGACGCCCTCGAGCCGCCAGCTCGCGCGCGCCGACGCCCGTACCGCCCACAACTACCACCCGCTGCCGGTCGTTGTGGAGCACGCCGAGGGCGCCTGGATGACCGACCTCGAGGGGGCCCGCTACCTCGACCTGCTCGCCGGCTACTCCGCGCTCAACTTCGGCCACGGCCACCCCACGCTGCTGCGCGCCGCCCACGAGCAGCTCGACCGGCTCACCCTCACCAGCCGGGCCTTCGTGCACGACCAGTTCGCCGACTTCTGCGGCGCGCTCGGCGACCTGTGCGGCAAGGACCTCGTGCTCCCCATGAACACCGGGGCGGAGGCCGTGGAGACCGCGATCAAGGTCGCGCGCAAGTGGGGCTACGAGGTCAAGGGCGTCGCGCCCGACGCCGCCGAGATCATCGTGATGAGCGGCAACTTCCACGGCCGCACCACCACGATCGTGGGGTTCTCCGACGACCCCGAGGCGCGCGACGGCTTCGGGCCCTTCACCCCGGGCTTCCGCACGGTGACCTACGGCGACCTCGCCGCCCTCCAGGCCGCGATCACCCCCGCCACGGTCGCCGTGCTCCTCGAGCCGATCCAGGGCGAGAGCGGCGTGGTCATCCCGCCGCTCGGCTACCTGAGCGGCGTACGCGAGCTCTGCACCCGCCACGGGGTGCTGCTCGCCGCCGACGAGATCCAGGCGGGCCTCGGGCGCACCGGGCGCACCTTCGCCTGCGACCACGAAGGCGTCGTCCCCGACCTCTACGTCCTCGGCAAGGCGCTGGGCGGCGGGATCGTGCCGGTCTCCGCGGTGGTGGCCGACCGCGACGTGCTCGGCGTCCTGCGTCCCGGCCAGCACGGCTCGACCTTCGGCGGCAACCCGCTCGCGTGCGCGGTCGGGCGCACGGTGGTGGAGATGCTGTCCACCGGCGAGCACCAGGCGCGCGCCCGCGACCTCGGCGAGGTGCTGCGCGAACGCCTCGACGCGATGCTCGGGCGCGGCGTGGTCGGCGTACGCACCCGCGGGCTGTGGGCCGGCGTCGACGTGGACCCGCGCGTCGGCACCGGGCGTGAGGTGTGCGAGCGGCTGATGGAGCGCGGGGTGCTGGCCAAGGACACCCACGGCTCGACGATCCGCCTCGCTCCCCCGCTGGTGATCGCCGAGGACGACCTGCTCTGGGGCCTCGACCAGCTCGCGGACCTGGTCGGCGCCTGAGGGCGCGGCGCGCGCTCGTTGACCCTGTCGCGCGGGCGTCACTACGGTCTGCCCATGAGCGCTGCCGCCCCGGACCCCGTGACCGCATGAGGACCCTCGACGACAAGGTGGTCGTGATCACCGGCGCCGCCTCCGGGATCGGACGGGCCCTGGCCGCGGAGTGCGCGCGGCACGGGTCGCTGCTCGCGCTCTCCGACGTCGACGAGGCGGGCCTGGCCGAGACGGTCCGGCTGGCCGGGTCCGCGGGGGCCCGGCAGGTGCGCGCGGACCGCCTCGACGTGGCCGACCGGGCTGCGTTCGCCGCGTACGCCTCGGCCGTCGCGGAGCACTTCGGCCGGGTCAACGTGATGGTCAACAACGCCGGGGTGGCCCTCGCCGGGGACTTCACCGACCTCGAGTACGACGACATCGACTGGATCATGGGCATCAACCTCGGCGGGATGCTGACCGGGAGCAAGGAGTTCCTGCCGCACCTGATCGCCTCGGGCGACGGGCACCTGGTGAACCTCTCCTCGCTCTTCGGCCTGGTGCCGATGCCGGGGCAGAGCATCTACAACGCGACGAAGTTCGCGGTGCGGGGCATGACCGAGGCGATCCGCTCCGAGATGCTCCGCGCGGGGCACCCGGTCGGGGTGACCTCGGTGCATCCCGGCGGGATCCGCACCGCGATCGCCCGCAGCGCCCGGGTCTCCGCGAAGGAGGACGCCGCCGCGACCGCGGAGCTCTTCGACACCCGGCTGGCGCGCACCACCCCGGAGAAGGCGGCGCGGGTGATCGTCTCCGGGGTGCTGCGCGGGCGCGGGCGGGTGCTCGTCGGCCCGGACGCCCACGCGGTGCACCACCTCGGCCAGCTGCTGGGCTCGCGGTTCCAGGACGTCGCGGCGCGGGTGGCCCGCAAGACGCTGCCCGAGCACGTCGAGATCGTCTAGGCGCGGCTGTGCCGACCGGAGCCGGGAGCCCCGGCAGCCCGATCCGGGTCGTCATCACCAAGTGGGGCGGCGGCGCGCACTGGGAGTTCGACGGGCTGCTGCTCGGCAGCGACGAGCACGGCGACTGGCTGGGCTTCCCCGCCGGCACCCGGCACGCGCGTCCCGGCGCTGCCTACGTCTCCGAGGTCGACTCGGTGACGCTGGTGAGCCCCAGCGCGTGGAGCCTGCCCACGTTCTACGGACCGGGCAACTGGTGCACGCTCTACGTCGACATCGCCTCCCCACCCCGGTGGGACCGCGAGGGCGAGGTGCCCGTCCTGCGCAGCGTCGACCTGGACCTCGACGTGATCCGGGGCGACACCGGGCGGGTCTGGGTCGACGACGAGGACGAGTTCGCCGCGCACCGGGTCGACCTCGACTACCCCGCCGGCGTGGTCGCGGCCGCCCTGGACAGCTGCGAGCGGGTGCGCCGCGCGGTCGCCGCCGCCTCCCCGCCGTACGACGGGAGCGCGGGGGCGTGGCTGGAACGGGTGCGCGGGCTCAGTCCCCGTTGACCGCGGTCGCCTCCCCGTTGCCGTTGCCGTTCTCGGAGCGGCGGCGGCGCGTGCGGGTGCTGCGGTCGCGGATCGGGCCGACCAGGCGCGGCCCGGCCAGGCGGGTCTCGAGGCGGCGCGCCTCGCGCTTGAGCGGCTGGGCGATGTACTCGCCCAGGATCACGCCGGCCGACAGCGCGATCGCCACCGAGGCAGCGGTGACCATCGCCAGCAGCCCGGCCGAGGTGTCTCCGGGACGTCCCTCGGCGAGCAGGGTGAGGCCGCGGTAGATCGAGAGCCCCGGCAGCATCGGCACGACGGCGGACACGACGACGACCAGCGGTGGCACGCGCATGCGCCCGGCGACCGAGAAGGCGACCAGACCGACGAAGAGGGCGGCCATCGCGACCGACCAGGTACGCCCGATGCCGGGCAGCGCGATGGATTGCGCGATCGCGATCGCGACCGCGGCGACGCCGGCGATCGGCGCGATGATGCGGCCCGGCGCGTAGGAGGCGTAGGAGAAGGAGGCCGCGCAGACCGCGGCGCCGACCACGAGCATGCCGAAGGTCTGCAGGTCCCCGCGGCCGGGGTCGAGCGGCGGGATGTCGACCCCGATCATCTGGGCGACGCTGAGGCCGCCGCTGACGCCGCCGATGATGCCGGCGGTGGCCAGGATCGCCTCGGTGAGGCGGGCGCCGGCGGTGACGTAGAAGCCGCTGAGCGCGTCCTGGAGGGCGCCCATGAACCCGATACCGGCCAGCAGCATGACGATGTTCGCGGTGATGACGAGCGAGATGTCGACCTCGACGGGCGCGAGGCCCGCGGAGACGCCGACCGCCGTGGCCAGGCCGCCGCCGGCGACCTGCTGGTAGAAGAACGGCAGCCGGGCGCGCGACATCCGCAGCTGGAGCCGGTCGATCAGCATGGCCGCGACGCAGGCGACCAGGACGACGTACAGGTCGCCGCCGAGCTGGATCGCGACACCGGCGCACATCGCTCCCCAGGCCAAGGTGACCCGCCAGCGGGCGCGGATGTGGCCCGAGGAGACGATCCGGGCCAGCGAGGTCCGGGCCTCCTTGAGGTCGATCTGGTCGTGGAGGATCGCGCGGACCAGGTGGTCGACACGGGTGAGGTGCTCGTAGTCGATGGTGCGCTGCTTGACCGTGCGGGTCGCGACGATCGGCTGTTCCTCGGGGTCGGCGTGGTGGCTCATCGAGACCGAGGTGAAGGTGACGTCGGTGTCGGCGCCCCGCAGGCCGAGGTGCTGGGCCACGCTCTGCATCGTCGCGGTGACGTCCGCCGCGCCGGCACCGGAGGCCAGCAGGAGCTCTCCGACGCGGAGGCAGAAGTCGAGGACCTGATTCACCTGGCGGGGGTCGAGCACGACTGCGATGGTGCCAGAGACCCCCCACGTGACCGGCGCCGCAGTACGCCCGGGCCCGCTCGTCGCCGACATGGAGCCGTTGGGTGCGCTGTGGTTCGCTGTGCGCGTGCGGATCGACTTCCACGCCTCCCCGGCCCCCACCATCGGCGTGGAGTGGGAGCTCGCGCTCGTCGACCGCCGCACCCGCGACCTGCGCAACGACGCCTCGCACCTCTTCGCCCGTGCCCGGCCGCGGCTCCCGCACCCGGACCGGCTGCACAAGGAGCTGCTGAAGAACACCGTCGAGATCGTGACCGGCATCTGCGGCACCGTGGGCGAGGCGATGGACGACCTGCGCGCGACCCTCGAGCCCACGATGGCGGCCGCCGACGACCTCGACCTCGACCTGTACGGCGGGGGCACGCACCCGTTCGCGTCCTGGACCGGGCAGCAGCTCAGCGAGGGGCACCGCTACGAGGAGCTGATCAACCGCACCCAGTGGTGGGGTCGCCAGATGCTGATCTGGGGCCTGCACGTCCACGTCGGCCTGCCCGCGCAGGACCGCGTGATGCCGGTGCTGTCCTCGCTGCTCAACCACTATCCGCACCTGCTCGCGCTGTCGTCGTCCTCCCCGATCTGGGCGGGCGTGGACACCGGCTACGCCTCCAACCGGGCGCTGATGTTCCAGCAGCTCCCCACCGCCGGACTGCCCTTCCAGTTCCAGACGTGGTCGGAGTTCGAGTCCTTCGCCGGCGACCAGGTGACCACCGGCGTCATCGACGACCTCTCCGAGATCCGCTGGGACCTGCGGCCCTCCTCCCACCTGGGCACGATCGAGAACCGGGTCTGCGACGGCGTCTCCACCTTCGAGGACCTCTCCGCGCTGGTCGCGCTCATGCAGTGCCTGGTCGTCGACCTCGACACCCGCCTCGCCACCGGCGAGACCCTCCCCACGATGCAGCCCTGGCACGTGCAGGAGAACAAGTGGCGGGCCGCCCGCTACGGCCTCGACGCCATCGTGATCCTCGACTCCGAGCCGCGCGAGCGGCTGATCACCGACGACCTCACCGACCTGCTCACACGTCTCGAGCCGGTCGCCGCCCGCCTCGGCTGCTCCGCCGAGCTCGCCTCCGTCGCCGAGATCCCCGCTCGCGGCGCGTCGTACCAGCGCCAGCGCGCCGTCGCCGACCGCACCGGTGGCGACCTGGTCGCCGTGGTCGACTCCGTCGTCCGCGAGCTCCGCGAGAGCCTGGGCTCCTGACCGCAGCCGCTACTCGTCGGGCGGGTGCGCGCTGACGAGCCGGGTGGTGCCCTGATCCTTCACGAGGTGCAACCCGTGGGGCGATCGCCAGAGGTACGTCGCGGCGTCGGTCTTGTCGTAGGTCCACGCGGTGTGGGTCTTGACCCGATGGTGACGCCGACAGAGCGGCGCCAGGTTGCAGCTGCACGTCGGCCCGCCTGATCCGTGCGCGGTGACGTGGTCGGTGTCGCAACGCCTCGCGGGCCTCTCGCACCACTACCTAGAACTCGCCCCGGCTGGGTGAGCCGGGTCTGCTCGACGTGTCGGTCGGGGACGACGTAGGCGTCGGTGTGGTGGTGGGCCTCGAGGTCGATGACCGGCTTGATCACGACCTGCGCCTGGCCGCTGCACCACTGGCGCACCTGCTCGGTGGAGACGATCGACCGGGTCTCCTCGACCGTGGCGAAGCCGGCCTCGTCGCGGCTGATCGCGGCGTCGCCAAGGTGGACATGGATGACCACCTGCCGCGCCTTCACCACCGAGGCTGCACCTTCACCGGCGCTTCCGGCCTCGGCACGGAGGTCGAAGGCGAGCTGGCGCCGGGCGAGCTCACCGGCCGCCATCGAGCGGCGCACGTCGAGGGACTCGGTGGATCCGAGCGAGGCGAGCTCTTCGGCGCCCTGCGAGATCGCGGCATTGAGATCGAGCCCGTCGGCGAGGTCGAGGACTCCCTCCACATGGACGATGCCGTGGTGGTTGGCCTCATCGGTGCGCACGTCGAACCGGCGCCCGTCGGCTGCGGCGAGCCGGTCCTTCTCCGCACCCTCCAGCGGCAGGGCGGACGTCAGCTGCGCCAGCCGCCGCGCCTTCCACATCGGCACCTCGCCAGCGCGCAGCAGCTTCCAGGTCCGCTTCAACCGATGGGCCAGCTCGAGGGCGTCACCGACCAGGCACCGCGCGGCGTCGGTGGACATGCCGAGAGCGGCACCGAGCTCCATCGGCGCGAACTCCGCCACCAGCGGCGTCCCCTCACCCGCGAGCGGGACAGCCAGCTCCCCGAACACCAGCCCCGAGGCGGGGGCATCGGCCACCGACTCCTCCGGGTGCATCGACGCCCACACCAGGGCCGCCTCCAGCACGTCGACCTCGGCCCGCTGGGCCGCAGCCCGACGGGACTGCGCGAACGCCAGCACGGCGGCTGGAGTGTCGCAGTCGGGGAGCTCGGGGTCGGCCATGCCTCATCATACTCGAACAGAGGTTCGATGAAAAGGGGTCGGTGAGAGCTGCAGGGTAAAGACGTCTGGCCGACGCAGACCGCCCCCGGGGGCTCGACAAGCTCGGCCGACGCCGCGGCTGATCCCTCCGCCGGACCTGCCTCTGTCGGGGTTCCCTCGATCGGTGCGAGATGCTGCGCGCATGGGATACGAGCGCATCTGGGAGCGCCTCATCGAGTACCTCGCCGAGCTGGGAAGCGCCCGAGAGGTGCCAGATGGCGTCGAGGTGACCATCGAGCGCCCTCCAGGCCGCTCGCGCACCGTCGAGGTGGTGATGAGCCCCGAGGACTGGGACGACTACCTCAGCATCATGTACGGCGACGGGGACCCGGCAGCGACCACCATCAAGGACTGCGTGCTTGCGACCCCGGACGGCGTCCGCTTCCTCGTCTACGACGGGACCTACGACTGGACGCCGTCCGAGACACGGGAGCTTCCCCCCGAGGAGCCCGAGGACCTCGGACCCGGGCAGGGACAGTGGGTGACCATCGATGACGCCGGCAACGTCACCAGCCGGTTCGCCGACTGGGACGAGCAGGACGGCGACCGCCCGGGGCCGTCTCAGCGGGGGTAGCCGTCGGGCGGGGGCACCATCTCCAGCCTCACCCCGAGCAGGCGGACCGCGCGGGTCCGGTCGACGCGGGCCAGGAGACTGACGGCGGCGTCGGCGAGGGCGGCCGGGTCGGCGGTGGGGACGGGGAGGGTGAGGCTCCTGGTCACGGTGGTGAAGGGGACGAAGCGCACCTTCAGACCCACCCGCGCGGCCGGCCGGCCCTCCGCGTCGATGTCGGCGGCGACCCGCCGGGTGAGGGTGCGCACCTCCTCGGCGATCCGTTCCCAGTCGTCGAGGTCGACCTGGAAGGTGGTCTCCCGGCCGTGGGCGCGCGGCACCCACGGTGTGGCGTCGACCGGGCTAGCGTCCACCCCACGGCCCAGCCTGCCCAGCCACGGCCCGGTCCTGGGGCCGAAGGCAGCGGCGAGCTCGTCGGGGTCGGCCGCCGCGAGCTCGGCGACGGTGGTCAGCCCGAGGTCGCCGAGACGGGCGGCGGTCTTGCGCCCGACGCCCCACAGCGCGTCGGTGGGCCGCTCCCCCATCACCGGCAGCCAGGTGTCGGCGGTGAGGCGGAACGTCCCCCGCGGCTTGCCCAGGTCGGTGGCGATCTTGGCGCGCAGCTTGTTGTCGCCGATCCCCACCGAGCTGTGCAGGCCGGTGGCCTCGAGCACCGCGGCCCGGGCCCGGTCGGCGACCGGCTGGGGATCGCTGCCCAGGGCGGCGGGCGGGTCCGCGGCGACGAACGCCTCGTCCCAGCCCAGCACCTCCACCACGACCGGGGCCCCGCCCCACGTCAGCTCGCGCAGGGTCGCCATCACGCGGGCCGATGCGGCGTCGTACGCCGGGTGGTCGACCGGCAGGAACACCGCGTCGGGACAACGCCGGGCGGCCACCCGCAGCGGCATCCCCGAGCCGACGCCGAAGGCGCGGGCCTCGTACGACGCGGTGGCGACGACCCCCCGCTCGGTCGGGTCGCCCCGGCCTCCGACGACCACCGGGCGTCCCGCGAGCTCGGGACGGCGCAGCACCTCGACCGCGGCGATGAACTGGTCGAGATCGACGTGCAGCACCCATCCGGTCATCGGCATCCCTCAGCGTGGCGGCGGCGGGAGTGCGTCGGTGGACTCGGTCTGGTCCAGGCCGGAGAGCAGCAGCAGGTCCACGATGATCGAGCGCAGCTGGGCGAGCACCACGTCCGCGGCGAGGTCGTCGTTGCGTTCGACGTGGGCGGTGCCGTTGCCGACCGCGAGCAGCGTGGGGCGGGCTGCGGTGGCCATCCGGTCGGCCTGGAGCTCGGCGGCGACCTCGAGCGCGGCGTCGGCCAGGTCCAGCGCGATCCGGGAGTAGGACTGCGGGATCGGCTGGCGGCGGTAGGCGGCCACCGCGACCTGGCGCACCAGCACGCGGGTGCTGCGCAGCGCCCGGTCGAGCGGGCCGACCAGGTCGGCCACCCGGCGTACGCCCTCACGGTGCCGGAACCGGAACGGCGAGGAGGCCACCACCGACATGCCCTCGTCGGCGGCGTCCTGGAGCTCGCGGATCAGGTGGTCGGTGGAGCGGGCATCGGCGAGCAGCGCGAAGGCGCGCTCGACCTCTCCGTCGACCATCACCTCGCCCGCGGTGCGCAGCAGGGTGGCGAGCTTGCGCATCACGGCGGCGGCCTGCTCCCGCGGACGGCGCAACGGCGCCGCAGGGACGACAGTGGCCGCGACCAGGGCGACCGACCCGCCGATCAGCGCGTCGGTCCAACGGGTGAACGCCTGCCCCGGCTCAGGCACCAGCGCGCAGACGATGATGCCCTGGATCGCGGCCTGGTTGACGAAGAGCTGGCCGCCGTCGAGCAGGAAGGCCACCGACATCGAGATCGCCACGATGAGCGCGATCTGCCAGCCGCCGGTGCCGAACTCGAGCACGAACAGGTCGGCGACGAAGACCCCGATCGCCACCCCGATCATCACCTCGGCGACCCGGCGCAGCCGCTGGCCGTAGGAGGTGCCGAGGCACAGCATCGCCGAGGTCGCCGCCAGGAACGGCAGCTCGTGGTGGAACACGTCCGCGGCGATGAACCACGCGATCCCGGCGGCGGCCGAGGCCTGGGCGATCTGCCAGCGCTTGGAGGAGAGCCGCTTGCGGCGAAAGCGCAGGGATGTCCGGCTCTTGATCAGTACCTCGTCGAACGGCCGCGCCTCCATGCCCCGATCGTGCCAGAGCGCCGCCCCTCGCCCGGCACGACCGGTGTGCCTCAGGAGGCGTGCGCCCAGGCCAGCGCCTGCTTGAGGTCGCCGAGGTCGCGGTACCAGGTGCGGACCTCGACCCGGCAGCGCACCCGCTGCACGCGCTTGTCGTACTCGTTGCACTCCGCACGTGCCTCGGAGTCGGTGGGCGGGAACAGCGAGGTGCCGTCG
Source organism: Nocardioides sp. zg-DK7169 (assembly GCF_013155365.1). Lineage (GTDB taxonomy): Bacteria > Actinomycetota > Actinomycetes > Propionibacteriales > Nocardioidaceae > Nocardioides. Next base: position 229,463 of record NZ_JABJRA010000006.1, on the reverse strand, counting down.
TAGTGGTGGATCTCGAAGCCGTTGGCGGCGTCGCCGGTGACCTCGACGATCGTGTCGCCGGCCGGCGCGTACGGCGCACTGTTGGCCGGGCCGACGGCGACGGTGCCGATGACGGCGACCAGCGCGGCGGCGGGGACGGCGATCATGAGGGCGAGACGTTGGTGCATGGGGACTCCCGTGGGTCGGTGGTTCCCGGAGGGTTCCGGGTGCGAAGGACGCTAGGTACCGGCGGGGGCGCCAGGCGGGGGCCGACCACGGACCTGGGGAGGGTGCGCACCGGGGGTGGCCTGTGGACACCACGCGGCCCGCGAAGGGCGCGCGCGACCCACCCCCCTTGTGGCGCTCGTCACCGCGAGCCATAGTTCGGGTCCCGCCGCTTGGTGGACGACGAATCAGGGGGACCTCGTGGCCGCTGCTCCCATCGACCCGACGTCGATCGCGTTCCTGACCGTCGAGAGCCGACGGCAGCCCATGCACGTCGGGTCCCTGCAGCTCTTCGAGAACCCCGCGGACGCCGGGCCCGGCTACACCCGCGAGATGTACGACGCGATGCGGCACTCGGACCGCACCCGGCCGCTCTTCCTGCAGCACCCCCACCGGTCCCTGTCCACCGCCGGGCAGCTGGTCTGGCGCCCCGACGAGCAGTTCGACATCGACTACCACGTGCGGCACAGCGCGCTGCCCGCGCCGGGGCGGGCCCGCGACCTGCTCGACCTGTGCGGGCGCCTGCACAGCTCCCGGCTGCCCCGCGAGCGACCGCTGTGGGAGGCCCACGTGATCGAGGGCCTCGCCGATGGCCGGGTCGCGCTCTACACCAAGATCCACCACGCCCTGCTCGACGGCGTCGCCGCGTCACGGCTGATGCAGAGCGTGCTGACCACCGATCCGGACGAGCGTGGCATGCCGGCGCCGTGGGACGCCGGTGCGCCGCCGGTCGAGCCTGACGCGCTCGAGACCGAGGTCGAGGTGGAGGTCGAGGTCCCCCGCTCCACGCTCGCGACCCCGCTCACGGAGGTCCCGATCGAGGCGCTGCGCACCGGCCTGGCGCTCACCGCGGAGGCCGCCGGGATGCCCGCGGCGCTGCTGCGGACGCTGACGCGTGCAGCACGCAACGAGACCTCGGCGATCTCGCTGCACGCGCCGAAGACGATCTTCAACCAACCGATCACCGGGTCTCGTCGCATCGCCGCCCAGGGGTGGCCGGTCGAGCGGCTGCGCCGGGTCGGAAAGGCGGGTGACGCGACGATCAACGACGTGGTGCTCGCGATGTGTGCCGGCGCGGTGCGCCGCTACCTGCTGGACCTGGACGCACTGCCGTCGGCACCGCTGGTCGCGATGGTGCCCGTGGGCCTGCGCGCGCGGGAGTCCCAGCTCGGGTCGGTGGAGGGCGGCAACGCGGTGGGGTCGGTGATGTGCCGCCTCGGCACCGACCTCGCCGACCCCGCGGACCGGCTCGAGACGATCCACCGCTCGATGCGCGCCGGCAAGGAGTCGCTCGCCTCGATGACGCCGCTGCAGGTGGTCGCGATGAGCGCCCTCGGGCAGATCCCGGCCATCCTGCCGCCGCTGCTGCGGATGCAGGGCATCGTGCGCTCGCCGTACAACCTGATCATCAGCAACGTCCCGGGCCCGCGCACCACCCACTACTGGAACGGCGCCCGCCTGGACAGCACCTATCCGCTGTCGATCCCGATCAACGGCATGGCGCTGAACATCACCTGCACGTCGTACGCCGAGACCATGTGCTTCGGGCTGACCGGCTGCCGTCGCACCGTGCCGAGCCTCCAGTCGATCCTGGGCCACCTCGACGCCGAGCTGGACGCCCTCGAGCTGGCGGTCGGGGTCTGAGGCTCAGCGCTCCGCGAACCCGCCCCCGACGGTGTCCGCCACGGCCCGCAGCCGGGCGCGGGTGATGTCGGCGACGGTCGCGTAGCCGGCGAGCCGGGCGTTGGACCCGGCGCGGGTCGGCTCGGCGCTGTTGATGCTCAGGCAGGTGCGGGTGCCGCCGTCGGCGACGTTCTGCAGCGCCACGGCGTGCCCCGTGGTGCCGCTGCCGGCGAAGAAGTCCAGGACCCGCCCGTCGGAAGGCATCGTCTGCAGCACCCGGCGCAGCAGCGCGGTGGGCTTGGGCGACTCGAAGACGTGGCCGAGCACGGCCTTGAGCTCTGCCACCGCGGTGTCGGTGCTGCCGACCTCCTCGGCGAGCCAGATCGTGCGCAGCTTCTTGCGGCGCCCCTCGTGCAGCCAGTCGCGTTGGAAGATGTCGGCGCGCTCCCCCAGCCGACCCTTGATCCGGCGACACACGAGGTCGTCGGGACGGGCGTCGACCAGCGGTCGGCTCCACCGCCACACGGCCGGCCGGGCGTCGCCGAAGACCGGCTCGATGCGACTCGCGCCCTCGAACTCCTCCGTGCGCACCCGGCCGCTCTCGGGGTCCCCCCACAGCGGGTAGTGCAGCGTCGGGGTGGTGGCCGGGTTGAACTTCTTGTTGGTGTTGCGCAGCGGCAGGTGCCGGTAGTGCCGCCCGTCCGGCGTCACCAGCGGGAAGTCGTCGGGGTCGACCGCGTCCGGGCTGCTCGCGTCGAGCACGCAGGTGCGCGCGTCCTTGGCGTAGACGAGGAGGTACTCGTGGTTGGTCGCGAACCCCTTGCCGAGCTGGCGGCCCTTGGGGTTGAGGTTGACCACGACCTGGGCGAGGAACTGCCGCTCGCCGAACACCTCGTCGAGCAGGAGGCGCAGGTGCGCGACCTCGTTGTCGTCGATGCTGACGAAGATCGCCGCGGTCGCGCTCATCAGCTCGCGCGCCTGCTCGAGCCGCGGGCGCATCATCGCCACCCAGGCCTGGTGCCGCGTCGTCGTCCGGTCGCCCTTGATCCGGTCGCTGTAGGCGAAGTCGTTGCCGGTGTTGTACGGCGGGTCGATGTAGACCAGGTCGTACGCCGCACCCTCGTCACGCAGCCGCTGCAGCACCTCGAGGTTGTCCCCCTCGGCGAAGGTGTTCCAGGGCTCGCCGGGCGCGGTCACGCCGCGAGACTAGGCCATGGGGCCGCCCGGTCAGCGATAGCCCATCAGCGTCGGCGTCGCCGTCACCACCTCGAGCCCCACCGCGGGACCCGTCATCGTGACCGTCCCGGCGACCGGCGCCCAAGGCCCACCGTTGACCCGGAAGTCCGCCTCGTAGGTCGTGTCCACGGCCGCGGCGACCGCGCCCTTGCGCAGGTAGGAGTGGGTGACCCGCAGGTCGGGGTACGGCGCCCCCGCCTCGCGCGTGCGCAGCGTGCTCCCGTCACCGAAGCGCCACTCGAAGGACGCCGGCCGGATCCGCAGGTCGACCCGCTGCCCGAGCAGCCGGACGGTGCGGTCCAAGGCGTCGGCGCTGGTGAAGAAGTTGGTCTCGAAGTTGACCAGCGTCCGCCCACCCGGCGGCTGCACCTGCAGCTCGGAAGCCGGCAGGTCCACCTGCCGCAGCGCCTGCGCCGCCATCCCCGCCGTGATCACCACGGGCTCGGCGACGTCCTCGGCTTCCTCGGCCTGAGGACAACTTGAGTAGGGGGGCCCAAGCGTGCCGTCGGAGTACTCGAACCAGATCGTCTGCATTGTTGATCCGTCCGGGCAGAGAACGACCTCGTAACAGGTCGCCGAACCTCCTATCGCACAGGTCGGGGCCGAATGCCACGTCCCTTGGGGACCCTCGTTGGATGATCCGGAAGTTGGCTGCGGATTCCCACCTAGCGGGCCCGAACTCGTCTGAGCTGCCACGTTGATGCCCGTCGTATGTGTCTTGACGTCGACGTCAACTGGGTCGCTCCTCATCGCGGGTCCATTGCCAACCGTGGGAGGCGCGCTCAAGGCGAGTACGGCCGCGAGGAGTAAGGGGTTCACAGCACTTCCCACCGATCCATGAGCCACTGCCCGTCGTGCTTGATCACGATGAATCGGTTTCGCACGGTCCCGGCGGGAAACACTTGCTCTTCTCGATCAGAAGCGTAAGAAACAACCTGGCGAGTGCTGGTGATATCAACCCGAACCTCATGCAGAATGGCGGGCCCGCTTCGCAGTTCCGTAGTTTCGAAACGGGAAAGCACGACGTCTCCCCCTTCGATGCGGCCACCATCCCGAAACACTTCGCGAAGAAATCTAATCCCGCCACCGCAACCTTCACAATGCTCGGACATCAGCCGGCGAAGCGCGTGGATGTCTTGGCCGGATTCGGCGTACTTCACCATCGCCCAGAAGTACTCCACGAACGCCTCCGCAGCCGCGGCGTCGTCCCCTTCCGCCTCCGGGGGCAGCGTCGGCTCGACCGGGCCGGCGGCGGCCGGGGTGGTGGTGGCCGTGGGGGTGGGCGCCGGGGCAGGGTCGGCCTTCTCCTCGGGATCCTCCGAGCAGGCCGAGGAGCTCGCCACCAGGACGGCGGCCGCGACCACCAGACACGCACGTCTCATGTCAGCCTCCGAGAGCCGGTGGGGACCCGGACCGGGACGCCCACCGGCAAACTACCGGCGGATCGGGCGTACGGAACCCCCCATCCTGACCACCTGTGGACACAGACCCGGCATCATGGGCGAGGTGGGATTCCGGGAGCGGCGCGAGCAGCGGCGATGGGCGCGCGAGCTCGATCGCGAGCTGGAGGCGCTGGCACGTGAGGACCGCGGCGTCGACGACGCCATCCGCTCCCTCGGCGAGCACCCGCAGACGCACGCGCCGATCCCGCTGCCGGTCCACGGGCGCCGGCACCGCTCCCGCGCGCGCAAGACCGCACGCGCGGAGCGCAAGGAGCGCGGACCTGTGCTCCCCGGCCTCGTGATCGTCGCGATGATCATCCTCGGGGTCTTCCTGCTGGACCCCTCCGGCGCGGGACAGCGCCTGCGCGAGGTCGTCGGCCTCGACGGGGCGCTCGCCGAGAGCGTCGGGATCACGACCGACGGGGAGTACTCCTTCGCCGCCACCCAGCCCGGCAGCGACGACCCGGTCGCCTGGAACCGGTGCCGCCCGATCCGCTACGTCGTGAACCCCGAGGGCGCCCCCGAGGACTGGGAGCGCCTGGTGGAGGAGTCCGTCGAGCGGGTCAGCACCGCGAGCGGCTTCGTCTTCGAGGACGAGGGCACCACCGACGACCGCGACTTCACCGGCCGCATCAACGGCTTCGGGCGTCCCTCCCCCGTCCTGATCGGCTGGGCCTCGCCCGAGGAGGTGCCCCAGCTGGCCGGTGAGGTCGCCGGCCTCGGCGGCAGCACCTACGTCGAGCAGAGCGGCAAGCGCCGCTACATCACCGGCTCGGTCACCCTCGACGTCGGCCTGTACGACGAGCTCGACGCACGCCGCGGCGGCGAGGACACGATGCGTGCCATCCTCATGCACGAGCTCGCGCACGTGCTCGGGCTGGGACACGTGGACGACCGGAGCGAGCTGATGTACGAGGACAGCGTGGGGCAGGACGACTTCGGTCCCGGCGACCTCGAGGGCCTCGCCCGGCTGGGCGCGGTGGGCTGCGGATGAGCCGACGCCACCGGCGCGGCGCTCACCCCCGACAGCACCGTCTCCGCACGCTGCTGCCTGCGCTCGTCGCCTCCGCCTGCCTGGTCCTCACCACGCTGCCCGGCTCGGCGACTGCCGGCGCGACACCCACGGCGACCGCGACTGCGTCCGCCGGCGACACCCACGCGCTCCCGCGCCACTCCTCCGACGGGGTCGTCGGCCCGCGCGCCCCGCAGGTCCCGCGATCGCTGCGCACCGAACCGGTCCGCTCCGAGCCGGTGGTCGAGCGGCTCGCCCCCGGCGTACGCCTCACCACCTGGTCCCAGACCGACGCCCGCGGCCGGGTGGCCGCGTCGCTGCTGTCGGTGAAGTGGCGCAACCCGCGGGTCCGGCTCGACTACGCGGGCCCCGGACCGGTCGCGTCGACCTCTCCGGTCTCCGAGCTGCTCGCCCGCCGCGGCGCGCTCGCCGGGGTCAACGGCGACTTCTTCGACATCGGGCGCACCGGCGCTCCGCTCGGCGTGGGCCGGCCCGCGGACGCCGGCGTGCGCCACGCGCCGCGGTCGGGCTGGAACAGCGCCTTCTACCTCGACGCCCGGGGCGTCCCCCGGATCGGCACCGTGCCACTGCGCGCGCGCATCCCCCAACGCCCGGCCTGGGCGGTCACCAACGTCAACTCGCCCCGGGTCGCGGCCGGCGGGATCGGCGTCTACACCCCCGCCTGGGGCCCGACCTCGGGCCACCGCGTCACCGGCGGCCAGCGCCGCAACGTGCGCGTCGTGGAGCTCCGTCAGGGCCGCGTCGTCGCCAACCGCACGGTGCTGAGCGCGAACCAGCCGATCCGCGGTCGCCTGCTCGTCGGCCGCGGCGCCGGCGCCAAGCGGCTCGCGACCCTGCGTCCCGGGCAGCGCATCGATGTGCGCTGGCACCTCGCCGGACGCCCGCGCCTGGCCATCGGGGGCAACAAGGTGCTCCTGCAGGGCGGCCGGACGCAGGTGGTCGACGACGTCGAGATGCACCCCCGCACCGCCGTCGGCATCGACCGCGACACCCGCGAGCTGCTCCTGCTGGTCGTCGACGGGCGCCAGGACGGCCACAGCCGCGGCCTGACGATGGTCGAGCTCGCCGCGATGATGACCGAGCTCGGTGCCGAGGCGGCGCTCAACCTCGACGGCGGCGGCTCCTCGACCCTCGCGGTCACGCGGACCCCCGGTCTGTACGACGTGGCGAACCGGCCCTCCGACGGCGCCGAGCGCCGGGTGGCGAACGCCCTCGCGGTGCTGAGCGTCCCGGCCCCCTGACCGCGTCGACCCGCCCCGGGCCGGCCCCGGCCCGCGTGGCAGGCTGCCGGCGTGAGCGACCGACCCGCCCGCCCTGCCCGGACCACGTTCACCCGCGCGGAGCTGGAGTCCTTCCGCGACGCCGAGGTGCCCGACCTGATGCCGGATCCCGGCGGGCTGCGCCTGCTGTTCGTCGGCATCAACCCCGGCCTGTGGACCGCCGCCACCCGCACCCACTTCGCCCACCCCGGCAACCGCTTCTACCCCGCCCTGCTGCGCGCCGGGATCATCGAGCACCCCATCGATCCGGCGAACGGCATGGACGAGGAGGACCGCGACCGGCTCCGGGAGCGCGGCATCGGGATCACCAACGTCGTGCGGCGGGCCACGGCGAAGGCCTCCGAGCTGAGCCGGGAGGAGCTGCGCGAGGGCGGCGAGCTGCTGGTCGAGACGATCCGCCAGCATCGGCCGGCCGTGGTGGCGATCGCCGGGATCACGGCGTACCGCGCCGCGTTCGGGCTGCCCAAGGCGGTGCTCGGCAAGCAGCCGGAGCCGCTCGCGGGCGCAGAGCTGTGGGTGGTGCCGAACCCCAGCGGCCTCAACGCCCACGAGACCGTGGCCTCCCTCGCCGAGGCGTACGCCGCCCCGGCCCGCGCCGCCGGCGTGCTCCGCGACTGAGCCAGACCGCCACATCCCCCGAATCCGGGTGGCGCAGCTCCCCGTCGGCGCGGAGGATCGACCTCACCGAACCCGCCGGAAGGAGACCGCCGTGGCCCACGACGCCGAGCTCGCCGCGCGGGTCCGCGACGCCGTGGCCGGGGCGGGGGACGTCCGCGAGGTGAAGATGTTCGGGGGTCTCGCGTTCATGGTCGACGACGCGATGGTCGCCTGCGTCTCGGCCGGCGGCGGCGCGCTGCTCGTGCGGGTGTCGCCCGGCCGGGACGCCGACTACCTCGGGGCACCCGGCGCGCGCCGGGCCGAGATGGGCGCGGGCCGCTCGATGGGCGAGGGGTGGATCGCCGTCGACCGGGAGGCGCTCGGCAAGGACCACGAGCTGCGCTTCTGGATGGACGCCGTCCTGGCGCACCGCGCCGAGAGAGGGACCGACCTCCGCTGATCCGGCCGGGCGGCCGGCTGGGCGACGCGGCTCAGTCCGGCTCCTCCCCCACCCGGTGGCGCCCCAGGTCGACGACCTCGGCCCGGCCGGCCGGGCGACGGCGCTCGTCGAGCGCCACGAGCTCGTCGTCGAGCGCCAGCTCACGCACCCGGCTGTCGGCGACCCGGATCAGCCGCGGCGGACCCGCGCCCGCGGCGCCCCGCGGCTCCCCTGCCTCCCCGGGCTCGCCTTGGTCGCGGGCGACGAGCACCCGACCGTCCACCCGGTGCGGCACCAGGCCGGCGGCCTCGGCGCGTCGACGCGCCGCCTCCGAGCGCGGGGCGACGAGCTCGCGCAGCAGGAAGCGCAGCCAGAGCGCCGCTGTGTCCGGCCCGACCCGGTCGCTCAGCATCAGGCAACAGCCGTCCGCGCAGACCGTCCACGGGGAGCGCGCACCGGGCTGACCGGGCCAGACCCTCCGGACGGCACCGGTGGCGAACCCCGCCAGCACCGCGCGCTCGCGGGCGTCGAAGGCGGGCGTGAGGCACAGGCGCTGCGGGAGGTCGAACGGATGGGGCACGGCGACTCCTGGGTCCGGCGTCGTCCGAGAGGACGCTGTCCCCCACCCTTCCCGGCGTCGGTGCCCGTCGAACCGTCCGCCGTCCTGCGCTGTGGAGCCACGCCGACGCCCGCGAGACGCTACGGTCACCGCCATGACCAAGCTGATGTACGCCGTGCGGGGCCGCGACCTGTCCTCGGTGCTGCGCGCCCCGCGGCTGCACGACCGGCTCCGCGACGCCGGCGCCGAGCGGCTCCAGCTCAACCTCGACGACGAGGAGGTCACCGACGCCATGCGGATCGCCTCGGGCGGCGCCCACGTCGGCGCGGTCGTGAGCGTGTGGGGCGAGGACCCCGATGCCGACCTGCTCACCGCCGCGCTCTGCGGCGTGGCCGGGGTCGACCGGGTCGACGGTTGGCGCGTCGAGGAGCGCCGTCGTCTGGACCCGCCCGAGACGTGGGACGGGAGCCGGGCCGACGCGCTGGCCCAGGTGGCGCTGCTGCGCCGTCCCGAGGAGCTGCCCTACGAGGAGTGGCTGCGGATCTGGCAGGTCGACCACACCGGCGTCGCGATCCGCACCCAGGCGACGTTCGGTTACGTGCAGAACATCGTGCGGGGCTGCCTCACCCCCGAGGGGACCGACGTGGCCGCCGTGGTGGAGGAGCTGTTCGTCCCGGAGGCGGTCCACGACCGGCACGCCTTCCACGGCAGCGAGGGCGACGACGCGGAGCTCGCGCGCCGGGTCCGCGCGCTGATGGCCTCGGTGCGGCGGATGGGCGCCGACCGCGACATCGACGTGGTCCCCAGCGGGCGCCGCCTCTACGAGCTGCGCGACACCTGACCCCTCGGACAGCCTCCAGCGCGGCCGCCTTGTTTGGAGTGGTTCCAGACGGGTACCGCCAAATGATGATCCGCCCCGAAGACCGGCTGCGCGCAGCCGGACTCCGCGTCACCCGCCCCCGGGTGGCGGTCCTGTCCGTGCTCGACGACGCCCAGCGCACCCACGAGCACCTGGTGGTCGCGCAGGTGGCCGACCGGGTGCGGGCGCGGATCGGCAAGGTCTCCACCCAGGGTGTGTACGACTGCCTGGAGGCGCTGACCCGGATCGGGGCGGTACGCCGCCTCGACCTGCCGGGCTCGGGGTCGCGCTACGAGAGCCGCGTGGGCGACAACCACCACCACGTCACCTGCCGCTCCTGCGGGGTCGTCAGCGACCTCGACTGCGCGACCGGTTCCGCGCCCTGCCTGACCCCGGACGACACCCACGGCTTCGTCCTCGACGAGGCCGAGATCGTGTTCTGGGGCCTGTGCGCGGCGTGCGCGTCCGCGCCCGACGACCACCCCCTCGGCCAGTCCCACGGCCAGTCCCACGGCCAGTCCCACGGCCGGCCCAGCGACCTCCGCACAGACTCGGACAGGACATCCACGACCAGCACCGGAAGGACGACGCCATGAGCGACGAGCGCAAGCTCACGACCCGCCAGGGTCACCCCGTCTACGACAACCAGAACCAGCGCACCGTCGGGGCCCGCGGGCCCGCGACGCTGGAGAACTACCACTTCTTGGAAAAGGTCTCCCACTTCGACCGCGAGCGGATCCCCGAGCGGGTGGTCCACGCCCGCGGCGCGGTCGCCTTCGGCCACTTCGAGGCGACCGGCACCGTCAACGGGGAGCCGATCGAGCGCTACACCCGGGCCAAGGTGCTCCAGGCCGGGAAGCGCACCGACCTCGCGATCCGCTTCTCCACCGTGATCGGGGGCCGCGACTCCTCCGAGGCGGCGCGCGACCCGCGCGGCTTCGCGGTGAAGTTCTACACCGAGGACGGCAACTGGGACCTCGTCGGCAACAACCTCGGCGTCTTCTTCATCCGCGACGCCATCAAGTTCCCCGACGTCATCCACTCCCTCAAGCCGGACCCGGTGACCTTCCGCCAGGAGCCGGCCCGGATCTTCGACTTCATGTCGCAGACCCCGGAGTCGATGCACATGCTGGTGAACCTCTTCAGCCCCCGCGGGATCCCGTCGGACTACCGCCACATGCAGGGCTTCGGCGTGAACACCTACAAGTGGGTCAACGCCGAGGGCGTCTCCCACCTGGTCAAGTACCACTGGTACCCCAAGCAGGGGGTGAAGTCCCTGACCGAGGCCGACGCCGCGAACATCCAGGCCGGCGACCTCGGGCACGCCTCGAAGGACCTCTACGAGGCGATCGAGCGCGGCGAGCACCCCCAGTGGGACCTCTACGTGCAGCTGATGGAGGACCACGAGCACCCCGAGCTCGACTTCGACCCGCTGGACGACACCAAGGTGTGGCCGGAGGAGCTCTTCGAGCCCTACCACGTGGGGACGATGACGCTGACCTCCAACGTCAGCGACCACCACAACCAGAACGAGCAGATCGCGTTCGGCACCGGCGTCCTCGTCGACGGCCTGGACTTCTCCGACGACAAGATGCTGGTCGGGCGGACCTTCTCCTACAGCGACACCCAGCGCTACCGGGTGGGCCCGAACTACCTCCAGCTGCCGGTCAACTCGCCCAAGAACGCCACGGTCCACACCAACCAGCGCGGCGGCGAGATGAGCTACCAGGTGGACCTGGCGCCCGGGCAGAACCCGCACGTCAACTACGAGCCCTCGACCATGGGCGGCCTGCAGGAGGCGGACAAGCCCGGGCCCGTGGAGAGCCATCACGAGATCAACGGCCCGCTCACCCGCGCCCGTCTCCCCCGCACCAACGACTACAAGCAGGCCGGTCAGCGCTACCAGCTGATGGAGCAGTGGGAGAAGGACGACCTGGTCGCCAACTTCGTCGCCAACGTCTCCGAGGCCACCCGTGAGGTCCAGGAGCGGATGGTCTGGCACTTCTTCATGTGCGACGACGAGCTGGGCCAGCGCGTCGGCGACGGCCTCGGCATCAGCGCCGACGACGTCCGGGGGCTGCCGCCGCTGGCGACCCAGACCCTCAGCGAGGAGGAGCAGGCCCGAGCCGCGAACCTCGGCAAGAACGGGCCGCGCGACGTCGAGGGCATCACCATGACGCACTGCGTCCCGAACGAGCACGTGGTGGTCGAGCGCTGAGCGCCGCACCCCGCTGAGCATCCCGGCGCGGCCCGTCCCCGAGGGGGCGGGCCGCGTCGGCGTTCGCGCGCCGACGGGGCCCAGGGACAACGACCAATGTTGGTGATGACGCTCCGGGCGGGGGTGGGCTTGCGTGGCAAAGGGGTCACCGAGGACCCCCGAGACCAGAGGACACCCCCATGCACCAGCACCGATCCCCCTCGACACGCACCGTCGTGGCGGCCCTCGCGGCCGCAGCTCTCGCCTCCACCACCCTGTTCTCCGGGCCCGCCGCCTCCGCCGGCGGAGGCCCGGGCCACGGACACCACGAGCACCACAGCCACCCCGGGCACAAGCACGGCCACGGGCACCACGGCCACAAGCATGGGCACGGGCACCACAAGCCCGCGCCGTACCTGCGCACCGTCGCCGACCTCGAGGGTCCCCGCGGCGTCGCGGGCCTGGGCCGGGGCCGCACCCTGGTCACCGAGGGCGACGGCACCTTCAGCATCGTCGTCACGAAGGGCAGGCGGACCCGGGTCACCGAGCTCGGGACCGTGCCCGGCGCCGCCGGCGTCGCACCGGCCGTGGCGGTCGGCACCGACGGCACCGTCTACCTGCTCAGCGGCGCCGGCGAGCCGGGCACCGGAGGGGCGACCCTCTACACCTGGCGACCCGGCGACGACGAGCCGACCGCGCTCGCCGACATCGCCGCCTACCAGGCCGAGGACCCCGACCCCTCGAACGTGGAGGGCGTCCCCGAGGAGTCCAACCCCTACGGCCTCGCCGCCCACCCCGACGGCGGTGTGCTGGTGGCCGACGCGGCCGGCAACGACGTCCTGCACGTGACCGACGAGGGCGACATCTCGACCGTCGCCGAGGTCCTGCCGCGCACGATCGCGGTGCCCGAGGGCTTCCCGGCGACCGACCCCGACGGCAACCCGCTCCCGCCCCCGGGCACCGAGATCCCCAGCGAGGCCGTGACCACCTCGGTCGACGTCGGCCCGGACGGCGCGATCTACATCGGCGAGCTGCGCGGCTTCCCGGCCACCCCCGGGACCTCCCAGGTGTGGCGCGTCGAGCCCGGAGCCACCGGCGTGACCTGCGACCCGATGAGCCCCGACACGGGCGACTGCACCGTGGAGGCCGACGGGCTCACCTCGATCGTCGACCTCGCGGTCGACCGACGCGGCACCATCTACGTCGCCACCTTGTCGAAGGCCAGCTGGCTGGCCTTCGAGCTGGGGCTCGAGGGTGCGGACGTCGGGGGGCTGTTCATGATCACCCACCCCCGCTCCGGCGGCACCCAGGTCCGCGAGCTCGTGCGTGACCAGCTGACGCTGACCTCCGGCGTGGACGTGGGCCCCGACGGGCGCGTCCTCGTCACCAGCCCGATCTTCGGGCCGGGCAGCCTCTCCGAGCTGGTGTGGGCCAAGGCGAAGAGGTCCACGAAGCACCACCACCGTCGCTGAGACGGCAACGAGCAGCACGCCGCGCGGCCGATCACCCGAGGGTGGCCGGCCGCGCGGTGCGTGTCAGGCCAGCTTCCAGACCCCGGGGCCCGCGGCGACCAGGACGCCGCTGTCGATGAGCTCCTTGCGCGCCTTGCGCGCGGCGGCGCGCCAGCGCAGCTCGCCCTGGGGGTTCTTCTCGCGGTCGCCGGGCTTGAGGTCGTCGACCAGGCGCTCCTCGAGGGCGGTGAACATGTCGTCGGCGCCGAGCTCGCCGCCGGCCTCGTCGAGCACCGCGATCACGTGCGGCACCAGCTCGTGGGGCTGGGTCCACTTGCGCGGGACGACGCGCGGCGGGGCCTCGCGGGTGCCGGGCACGCGGGTGCTCCGCACGCGGGGCGTGCTCACCTTCGGCGGCGGGTCGGGCAGTGGCGCCGGCTTCGGCATGCCGTGCACGCAGGTGCTGAGGGGGAGGTCACACAGGTCGCAGTAGTCCGCATCAGCCACGACACAGACGGTACGTCGTGCCCGAGGGAGAGCGTCACGCACCCCCGAACGCTTGCCAGTCCGGAAAGTGATCGCTACGGTTTCCAACATGGAAAGCATTGATCGTGCCGAGCTCGTCCGGGCCCAGCGGGCCGCCGAGCGCGCCGAGGCGGCGCCGTACACCGACTACCCGCCGACCCCGTGGTGGTACCCGCCCGCGATGGGCGTCTGGGTCACCGCCTACGTGCTGCTGCTGACGCTGCGCGAGGGCCACGGCGTGTGGCTGATCGTGGGCATGGTGGGACTCGCGGCCCTCGTCGGGCTGTTCCTGAGCTGGTACTCCCGCCACCACGGCGCGATGCCCAACCTGCGCCGCGCGCCGCGGGAGTTCCGCCCCGCGTTCGCCTGCTACGCCGGGGTGCTGGTGGGCATCGTCGGGTCGACCGCCCTGGCCTGGCGGCTGGTCGGCCCCGTCCTGGCCGCCCCCGTCGCCTTCGTCACGACCGTCGCGGGGATCGTCGTCTACGAGCGTGCGTACGCCGCCGCAGCGCGGCGCACCCGGGAGCGGCTCGCGTGATCGAGGACCTCGACCCCGTCATCCACGCGCCCAAGCGGCTCGCGGCGATGGCGATGCTGTCCTCCGCGAGCTCGGTGAGCTTCACGTTCCTGCGCGAGCACCTCGACATCAGCGACTCCGACCTGTCCAAGCAGATGGCGACGCTGGAGAAGGCCGGCTACGTCGAGACCACGAAGTCCGGACGCGGGCGCGGGGCGAGCACCACGTTCCGCATCACCGCGGTCGGGCGCCGGGCCTACGCGCGCCACCGCGCGGCGCTCGCCGCGATCCTGGCCGGGCCCGAGGGCGCCTGACCTCTCCGCCCGCGGCGGGTGTGGCGCCGGGACGCTCAGCGGCGCAGGCGCCGCGCCTCGACCTCGATCTGGGCCTGGTGCCGGGCGCGGAGCTCGGCGAGCCGGCGGGCCTTCTCCTCCGGCGGAAGGGCGCGCCAGGACCCGCGTCGTACGCCGCGGCGCCACTGTCTCCCGATCGACCTCACGGCACGGAGGCTAGCGAGGACCCGCACGCGGCCGCATCCGACTTTGGTCGGCGGTCTCGACAGGCTCGACCAACGGCTCAGCCCGGGCAACGAGCGCGGGCGACGGGCCTCACGGCCGGCGCTCGAGCAGGACGATCACCTCGTAGTGCGCGGTCTGCGGGAACATGTCGAGCACCCGCGCGCGCACCGGGCGCAGCGAGGGCATCGCGGCCAGGTCCTTGGCCAGGCTCACGGCGTTGCAGCTGGAGTAGACGACGTGGCGCACCCCGGAGGTCTCCAGCCAGCCGGCGAGCTCGGGGCCGATCCCCCGCCGGGGCGGGTTCACCACGACGAGGTCTGGCGTGCTCGGCGCCGCGAGGGCGTAGGCCGTCGCGTCGTCGGCGACGAAGCGGACGCCGTCCAGGCCGGACTCGGTCGCGGTGAGGCTCGCGCTCGCGACCGCCTCGGTGCTGGTCTCCACGCCGATGACCTCGCGCCCGGGGGCCGCGACGTGCAGCGCGAAGCCGCCGACCCCGCAGTAGAGGTCCCAGACGGTGCGCGGAGCCGCCTCCTCCACCCACTCGCGTCCCTGGCGGTAGAGCGCCGCGGCGACCTCGGTGTTGGTCTGGAAGAAGCTCTGCGGGCGCAGGTGCAGGACCAGGCCGTTGACCGCCATCGGCAGCGTCTCGCGCTCGGTGAGCGCGATCTCGTCGGCTCCCTCGAGGACCGCCTTGTGGTGCGGCTGGAGGTTGACCGACGCCGCGGCCAGGGCGGGCAGCCGCTCCAGGAGGCCGGGCAGGTGCTTGCGGATGCGTGCCAGCGACTCGGTGGAGCGCAGCACGAAGCGGACCATCAGCTCGCCGTCCGGCGAGGCGGTGACGAGCAGGTGCTTGAGCTCGCCGCGCCGCGCCCGCACGTCGTACGGCGTGAGCGCGGCGTGGGTGACGAAGTCCGCGAGCACCGGCAGCGCGGCCTGGATCAGGGGCGCGTGCAGTCCGCAGTCACGCAGGTCCACCCCGCCGCCGACGGGGTCGAGGATGCCGAGGGTCGGCTCGGGGAGGGTTCCGGCGACGACCATCTTCGCCTTGTTGCGGAACGCCGACTCGGCGCTGGCGACCGGCTCCAGCCAGGTGAGGCCGGTCATGGGGCCGAGGAGCTCACGGCAGTGCCGCTCCTTGTCCGCCAGCTGGGTCGCATAGGGCCGCTCGATCCACGTGCACGAGCGGCAGCGTCCGGCGTCGAAGTGATGGCACTGCATGGCTCCGCAAGGCTACGACCCGCACCGCCCGCGCGCGGCGGGACCCGCAGATTGGCGACGGGGCCGCACTCCGGAAGGAGTGCGGCCCCGTTCGAGGGTGCAGGCGCGTGGGCCCGGCCGGTGCGGCGAGCCCTGCGCTCAGACGTGGTCGTCGAGGCTCTGGGGCCGCTCGCGCCCCGCGGCGACGGCGGTGTCGTGGCTCTCGCGCGCCTGGGTGAGCAGGGTGAGCGCGTCGGGCCGCTCCTCGCGGACGAGCTCGCGGTACTTGTCGCCCAGCGCGATGATCTGCGCGCGCTCGCGGAGCAGGGCCTGGTAGATGCGCTGGCGCTCGGCGGGGTCCTGGGTGTACTCCGCGTCCAGGTAGGCCTGGGCGTGGCGGCGGGCGTTGTTGATGGCCGTGATCGCCTTGCCCTTCTTGCTGACCAGGGACGCGACGACGGTGACCGCGAGGACACCGATGATCACGGTCAGCGAGAGGCCGGTGGTGATCTCGAAGACCTTCACGTGCTCGCCGTCGTTGATGAGCGGCACGTTGTTCTCGTGCAGCGCGTGCAGGATCAGCTTGACGCCGATGAAGGCCAGGATCGCCGAGAGGCCGTAGGACAGGTAGATGAGGCGGTCGAGCAGCCCGTCGATGAGGAAGAAGAGCTGGCGCAGGCCCATCAGGCTGAAGGCGGTGGCCGTGAACACGATGAACGCGCTCTGGGTCAGGCCGAAGATCGCCGGGATCGAGTCCAGGGCGAACAGGATGTCGGTGCCGCCGATGGCCACCATGACCAGGAGCATCGGCGTCATGACCTTCTTGCCGTTCTCCATCGTGAACAGCTTGTCGCCGTCGTAGTGGTCGCTGGTGTGCAGGAAGCGACGCGCCAGCTTGACGATGAAGTTGTCGGCCCCTTCCTCACCGCCCTCGTCGTGCTTGAGCATGTTGCCCGCGGTCAGCAGCAGGATCAGGCCGAAGAGGTAGAAGATCCAGGCGAACTGGTTGATCAGCGCCGCGCCCACGAAGATGAACGCCGAGCGCGCGATGAGGGCGAACACGATGCCGAAGAGCAGCACCTTCTGCTGGTCCTCACGCGGGACCCGGAAGCTGCCCATGATCACGAGGAACACGAACAGGTTGTCGACCGACAGGGCCTTCTCGGTGATGTAGCCGGCGAAGTACTCCCCGCCCATGGTGGTGCCGCCGAAGACGAGCACCAGCAACCCGAACACGAGGGCGAGACCGACATAGATCGCCGACCAGATCGAGGCTTCCTTGAGCGTCGGCACGTGTGCCTTGCGCACATGGAAGAAGAAATCGAAGGCGAGCAGCCCCACGATGGATGCCATCGTGATGCCCCAGACCCAGGTGGGGACGTCCATGCGTCATTTGCTCCTTGCAAGCTGTGCCGTGACTCGGCTGCGTTGGTGAACCTCAAGGTATCAACGCACGGCAACGCGCCTGAGTGCCGCGGTGCGGCGGCGAATCCGAGGCGAGGACCGCGGACCGCCGGCCGGTCGCCCCGGCGGAGCCGGATGCACTGCTGCAGAAATGGAGCGACCCCGCTGGCGTCTCGGGTCACCAGCGGGGTCGAGAGAAACTCTACGTCGTCTCCGGCCCGATCCGAACCGAGATGCTCGTTCTTGAGGGTTTCTTGAGGGAACCTTCAGACTCCTCCGCGGGGCCCGGCGGCGGTGCAGCGACCGCCCCGGCCGGCGGCTCGTGGGACGCCGGGCCGGGCCCGGGCGACGGCGCGGGGACCCCGGCCTCCCGGTCGGCGACCAGGCGCAGCGCGCGGCGCAGGTGGGCGAGCAACGGGGCCAGGTCGGCCTCCGGCAGCGGGGGCTCGGCGCGGCGCAGCGCGACGAGCTGGCGCACGAGCTCGTGGCGGTCGTGGCCGAAGAGGTGGGCGACGGTCTCCACCGAGAGGTCCGGGTCGTCCTGGAGCAGCTCGGCCACGGTGGCCACGGCGGGGTGCAGCGGGGCCGGGGCCCGCCGCGGCGCGCTCACCTCACGCTCGAGCGGCAGCCGGCCGCCGACACGGGCGTGCAGGTCGGCCGCGACCCGTTCCACCTCGTCGACCAGCACCGCGACGGTCCCGCGCAGCGCCACCGGGGCGAGCGGCATCGCGACCACCCGGTGGGTGATCACCACCGAGCCGTCCCAGAACAGGTAGCGCCCGAGGGTGGCGTCGCGGTTGAGCAGCTCCAGCTCGAGCGGGAGCCGGTCGGTGTCGACCACGTCGCAGACCACCTCCATGAGCAGGTCGAGGGCGGGCTCGTCGTGCAGGACCCGGACCACGACCGCGTTGTCGTCGGAGATCGGGACCACCAGGTCGCCGTCGTCGGTGTGCACCGGCTCGGTGGTCATCGGGCGCAGCGCGTCGTGGACGAGGTTGCGCAGGTGCTCGTCGTCGAGGGGCACCGTCGCGAGCGGCTCGTCGACGCTCGGCGCCTCGGCGGGCTCGGGGGCGGCGGTCCAGGAGTCCAGGCCCTCGACCTCGAGCAGCGCGGGATGCAGGCACCCGTGGACGGCGCGCAGGGTGTCGATGCTGCGGGCGGCGACGCGGTCGACCTCACGCACCGCCACCACCAGCTCGTGCACGGCCTCGCCGGCAGGCTGGAAGGCGGGCAGGCCCCAGCCCAGGTCGTGCATCTCCTGGGGGTCCGGCTCGCCTCCCCCGGCCTCCACGCGGAGCCGGTCGCCGGCCTCGCGCACGAACACGACGTACGCCGGGTCGTCGGCTGCGGCACCCGTCTGGGCCTCGCGGAGCCCGACGTGCACCGCCTGGCCGACCTCCAGGGCCGCGAGGTCGTCGGCCAGGCCGCGGCGGAACCGGCGCCAGGCGTCGTCGACCTCCCGGTCGAACCCGTCGCGCTGCTCGTCCATCCGCCGCCTCTCCTCAGACCGTGCCGGCGCCGCGCCGACACCGGAGACGCTACGCCAGAGCGCCGACGGCGCCGTGGCGGCCGCGCGGGTCAGCGCGGGGCGCCGTCGCTCTCCTCGCGCGACACCCGGTGGGTCAGGTCACGACTAGCGCGGGCGGTGAGGGTCCCGGACATGGAGGAGGAGAGGCCCTCGCCTCTCCCTCTTCAACGTATAGCGGCTCCGGGGGCTTGCGGCAAGACCCCCGTGCCGTCGAAGAATCGCCGGCCGAGGGCGTCGTCTCCGGCGCCCGGGGCGAGGGACGGGACGTGGTGGGAATGGATGCCGACGTGATCGTGGTGGGCGCCGGGCCGACCGGCCTGCTGCTGGCGGTGGAGCTGCGCCGGGCGGGCGTGGACGTGGTGGTGCTGGAGCGGCACCCGCGGATCCGGGAGGTGGCGAAGGCGGGCGGGCTCAGCGGGCAGGTCCTCGACCTGCTGGAGCTGCGGGGCGACCTGCCGCGCTTCGAGGCGGCGAGCACGGCACCGCGGCCGGCTCCGCACTTCCCGTGGGGCGGGATGCACGTGGACCTCAGCCGCCTGCCGGACCCGCCGATGGCCGCGTTGCCGCTGCCGCAGCCGCTGCTCGAGGAGGTGCTCGAGGGGTTCGCCCGCGAGCTCGGCGCGCAGGTGCGCCGCGGGCACGAGGTGGTCGACCTGCGCCAGGACGAGGCGGGCGTGGAGGTCGAGGTCCGCGGCCCGGAGGGGACCAGCCGCCTGCGGGCGTCGTACGTCGTGGGGTGCGACGGGGCGCGCAGCCGGGTGCGCGAGCTGGTCGGCATCGGTTTCCCGGGCACGACGTACCCGGAGGTGCACCGCCTCGCCTCCACCACGATGCCCGCGTCGGTGCGGCTGCTCGAGTCCGGGGACCTGGAGGTGGACGGCGTCGGCCGGATCGCCTTCGGCTTCACCCGCACCGAGCGCGGGGAGTTCGCCGCCGGGTCGGCGCAGCCCGGGGTGCTCGGGGTGTTCACCAGCGAGCCCGACACCGGCACCCACGACGACGACGAGCCGATGGACGTCGAGGAGGTGCGGGCCAGCGTGCGGCGGGTGCTGGGGGTCGACCTGCCGTTGGGCGAGCCGATCCGGCTGACCCGCTTCACCTTCCACGCCCGTCAGGCCGAGCGGTACCGCGAGGGGCGGGTGCTGCTGGCCGGGGACGCCGCGCACCTGTTCCCGGCCCCGGGGGCGGCGCTCAACGTCGACCTGCTCGACGCCGTCGCCCTGGCCTGGCGGCTGGGCGCCGAGGTCGGCGGATGGGCACCGCCCGGGCTGCTGGAGGGGTACGGCGAGGAGCGTCGCCTCGCCGCCGAGCGGACCATGCTGCACACCCAGGCGCAGGTCGCGCTGCGGCGCGGCCACGACGCGGCCGCGCAGGCGCTGCGCGGGCTCCTGGGCGAGCTGTTGACCGACGAGCAGCCGCTGCGCCGACTGGGGTCGCTGATGGCCGGCACCGACGTCCGCTACCCGCTGCCCGGCCACGAGCGGCACCCGCTCGTGGGGGCGTTCGTGCCGGTAGCGCTCGATCGGGACATGGCCGCGGGGACGGACGCCGCGCTCCGGGTCGGCGCCCGGCCGGTGCTGCTCCTGCTCGCCGACCGCCCCGAGCTGCTCGACGCCGCCGAGGGGTGGCGGCACCGGGTCGAGGTCCGCCGCACGCACGTCGAGGACCGGCCAGCCGATGCCCTGCTGGTGCGCCCGGACGCCCACGTGGCGTGGGCCGCAGGCATCGACGAGCCGGCCGACGCCGCGGTGGCGGAGCTGCGCGAGGCGCTGGCGCGGTGGTGCGGAGCACCGGGTCAGGACCCGTCGATGCCCGCCGCCGCCAGGCCGGCTCCCCACTCGCGTGCCCGCTGAAGCTCGCCGTCCTCGAGGGGCCCGGCGACGTCGTGGACGTAGAAGCTCACCGCGTCCACCACCGTGCCGTGGTGGTGGCGCTCGACCTCCCGCTTCGCGGCCTTCGCCGCGGACCCGGGCAGGTGCCGCACGGTGCGGACCCGGGTGTCGAAGGTGGCGATCGGCACCGCGAAGTCGCCGGGCAGACCGGCCAGCCACTCGCGCAGGCCGGGGGCCGAGGAATCCGCACCGGCGCCGCGCTGTCCGGCGTCCTCCCGGGTGCTGGGCCGCGACATCGAGAACGCATGGGTCGGACCACCGACCACGAGCAGGTCGAGGCCGTCGGGCAGCGCGGGGGCCGTGGCGACCTCGATCACGGGGGTGCCCTCGCCGAGGCCCTGCGCCACGGCTTCGGCGATCTCGCGGGTGTTGCCCCACATGCTCTCGTAGACCACCACTGCGTGCATGCCGTCCTCCGGTTCGTCGTCGGCGCGCGTCGTGGGACGATAGGGACGCCGCTGCGCCCCGGCGCGGTCTCCCCGCCGCTATGCCCGAAGTGCGGTACGGCGCCGAGGGCGCACCCTCAGGCCGGCTCGGTCACGTCGGCCACCTGCGCCCCGAGGTGGGCGATCACGTCGTCGGCGGCGAGCGTGGCGGCGACGCCGTGGGCGCCGCCGCCGAGGGAGATCGTCCGTCCCACGATCCGCTCGTCGGCGACCACCGGCAGCGTGGTCGCGGCACCGAACGGCGTGATGGTGCCGCGCTCGTAGCCGCTCACCTCCCGGGCGGTCTCCGCGTCGGGCATCGACATCCGCTTCACGCCGAGCAGCGCGCGCAGCTTGGGCCACGAGATCGCCCGGTCGCCGGGGACCAGGACGAACAGGTGGTCACCCGCTCCCCGGCGTACGACCATCGTCTTGACGATCGCGCCGGGCTCGACGCCGCGCCGCTCGGCCGCCTCCGCGAGGGAGCCGACCGGGCCGTGGCGGGTCACCGTGTGCGCGATGCCCGCCGCGGTCAGGGCGCGCAGGGCGGGGGTGTCGCCCGGCGTCTCCGCGATCTCCTCGTCCATGCGCTCAGGCCCTCAGGTGCTCACGCGGTGAGGAACGGGTAGTCGGTGTAGCCGGCCGCGCCGGGGCCGTAGAAGGTCGCCGGGTCCGGGGCGTTCTCGGGGTGCTCGCCGCGCCAGCGCTCGGCCAGGTCGGGGTTGGCGATCGCGGCGCGCCCGACCGCCACCACGTCGGCGTGCGCGGCCTCGATCAGCTGCACCGCCTCCTCGCGGGTGGTGACCGTCCCGAAGCCGCTGTTGGCCATGAACGGGCCGGCGAAGCGGCGGCGCAGCTCCTGGGCGAGGTCGCCGGCGGGCTCGGCGTGCAGCAGCGAGAGGTAGGCCAGGCCGAGCGGGCGCAGCTGGTCGAGCAGGGCACCGTACGTCGCCAGGACGTCGTCACGGTCGGTCTCCAGCGCGTCCTGGATGTTGTGCTCGGGCGAGAGCCGCAGGCCGACGCGGCCGGGGCCGACGGCCTCGGCGACGGCGGTGACGACCTCGACGACGAAGCGGGCGCGGGCCTCGGGCGAGCCGCCGTACTGGTCGGTGCGCTGGTTGGAGGCCGGCGAGAGGAACTCGTGGAGCAGGTAGCCGTTGGCGCCGTGCACCTCGACGCCGTCCAGACCGGCGGCGATCGCGCGCCGGGAGGCGGCGACGAAGTCGGCCTTGACCTCCTGGGCCTCCTCGAGGGTGAGCGCGTGCGGGACCGGGTAGGACTGCTTGCCCTTCTCGGTGTGCCCCTCGCCCTGGATGGCGATGGCGCTCGGCGCCTCGACCCGGCGCCCGCCGTTGACGTCGGGGTGGGTGACCCGGCCGGCGTGCATCACCTGCAGGACGATCCGCCCGCCGCGGGCGTGCACCGCCTCGGCGACCCGCGCCCAGCCGGCCTGCTGCTCGTCGTTCACGATGCCGGGCTGGCCGACGAACCCCTGGGACTCGTGGCGGGGGTAGGTCCCCTCGGTGACGATCAGCCCGAGGCCGGCGCGCTGGGCATAGTGCTCGACGAGCAGGTCGTTCGGTACGCCGCTCGCGCCCGCGCGCATCCGGGTCAGGGGCGCCATCGCGAGACGGTTGGTCAGCTCGAGGTCGCCGAGGGTCACGGGGGTGAAGAGATCCATGCCCGTGCACAACACCGGTGCGGCCCAGGTGTTCCGCGTCGAGCGCAAGTGCGTGATTGCCCACTCCGCAGCGCCGTTCTGCCGTGACCAAGGTCACTTCACGGTCGTACCGTGGCAGGTGGCCGGGTGCGCCCGGGTCATCCCCTGAACCCCAGTGGCTGGAGCCTCCATGGCAACCACCTCCGACGAGACGGGCAGGATCCCGCGGGCGGTCCTCGTCACCGGTCTGGTGGTCGTCGCCGGCATGCTGATGCCGGTGCTCGACAGCACGATCGTGAACGTCGCGCTCGACACGCTGAGCTCCGACCTCGACGCCTCGCTGAACAAGACGCAGTGGGTCGTCACCGGCTACCTGCTCGCCGTCGCCATGGTCATCCCCATCACCGGCTGGGCGATGGACCGGTTCGGGTCGAAGACGATCTGGATCATGGCGGTGACCTTGTTCATGCTCGGCTCCGCACTGTGCGCGGCCGCCTGGAACATCGAGAGCCTGATCGGCTTCCGCATTCTCCAGGGCCTCGGCGGCGGCATGCTCCTGCCCGCCGGGCAGGCGATGATCGCCAAGGCCGCGGGGCAGGACCGGATGGGCAGTGCCATGTCCATCCTGGGCATCCCCATGCTGCTGGGCCCGGTCTTCGGGCCCGTGCTCGGCGGCCTGCTGGTCGAGTACACGACCTGGCACTGGATCTTCGTCGTCAACGTCCCCGTCGGACTCATCGCGATCGCGCTGGCGGTCTGGAAGCTGCCCGGCGGCCGGCCCGAGGACGACGCGGGCGCGCTCGACGTCATCGGCCTCGTGCTGCTCTCCGGCAGCCTCGCCAGCCTGCTCTACGGTCTCTCCGAGGCGAGCTCCCAGGGCGGCTTCGACAAGGCGGGGGTGCTCGGCTGGCTCATCGGCGGTGGGGTCGGGCTGGTCGCCTACACCGCGTGGAGCCTGATCCGCGGGCCGGCGTCGATCATCGACGTCCGGCTGCTCACCAACCGGGTCTTCGCGAGCAGCACGGTCGCGATCTTCCTGGTCGGCATCGGCATGTTCGGCGGGATGCTGCTGCTGCCGCTGTACTACCAGACCGTGCGCGGCCAGGGGGCGCTCGACGCGGGCCTGCTGCTGGCGCCCCAGGGCCTCGGCGCGGTCGTGGCCGTCATCCTCACCGGCCGGCTCACCGACCGGATCGGCGCGGGGTACGTCGTCCCCGTCGGCGTCGTGCTCGCGCTCATCGGCACCCTGCCGTTCACGCAGGTCGGCACGGACACCTCCTACTGGTGGCTCTCGCTCGCCCTGTTCGTGCGCGGCATCGGGTTGGGCGCGGTCATGATGCCGACCATCTCCTCGGCGTACAGCACGCTGACGAAGGACAGGGCGTCCCGCGCCGCACCCACCCTCTCGGCCACCCAGCAGGTGGGCGCGTCGCTCGGCAGCGCGCTGCTGGTCACCGCGCTGACGCACCACTTCACCCACGAGCTCATCAAGCGCGGCGTGGACTCCGCGAGCCGCGGCAGTGGTGGCGGCAGCACCGAGCTCTCCTCGATCCCGCGCCAGGAGATGCCGGTGGTCGGACCGCTCCTCGCCGACTCCTACGGGTTCGCCTTCTGGGTGGCGTGGGCGCTGATGGCCCTCATCATCCTCCCGGCCATGGGGCTCCCCCGGCACTGGCACGGCAAGGACACCGACGACACCCCGCCGGACGCGGCTCCCGACGCGGCCGCCGACGTGACGCCGGTCCGTCCGGCCGGCTAGCGCTCGGGCGCGGACGCCCTCGACCGGCGCCGCTGAGTTCCTGCGCCGTCCCGGGTCTCCACGCACGTCCCCTCCCAGGTCCCAGGAGTCATCCGTGAAGCTGTTGCTCACCTCCGGCGGTGTCACCAACCCGAGCATCCACGCCGAGCTCGAGAAGATGCTCGGCAACCCCGTCGCCGAGTCGCACGCGCTGGTCATCCCCACCGCGCAGTGGGGGCACCCGATGTGTCGCCCCTCCTCGGTGCAGGGGCTGGTGGCCGCGGCCCCCGACTCGCGCTTCGGCCACCTCACCGGTCTCGGGTGGGCCTCGCTCGGGGTCCTCGAGCTGACCGCGTTGCCCACGATCGGCGCAGACCGCTGGGTGCCGTGGGTGCGCGACGCCGACGTGCTGCTCGTCGACGGCGGCGACGCCACCTACCTGTGCCACTGGATGCGGGAGTCCGGGCTCGCCGACCTGCTCCCCTCGCTCCCCGACACCGTCTGGGTCGGCGTGAGCGCCGGCAGCATGGTGCTCACCCCGCGGATCGGCGACGACTTCGTCGAGTGGCCCGACGCCCCGGACGACCGCACCCTGGGGATTGTCGACTTCTCGATCTTCCCCCACCTCGACCTCTTCCCGACCAACACCATGGAGGCGGCCGAGCGATGGGCCGCCGAGCTCGGCGCCCCGGCGTACGTCATCGACGAGCAGACGGCGATCAAGGTCGTCGACGGGGTGGTCGAGGTGGTCTCCGAGGGGCGGTGGGTGAAGCTGGGCTCGTGAGGGGCGGACCCGCGCGCACCTCAAGCCCGCGTCCAGCACACGACCTGCGGACAACCGCAGCCGGGGCCACTGAGCGGGCCGCGGCCGGCATCTTGGGTCGGAGGAGCATGAGGATGGGCGGCATGTCGTCGAACCGCCCGCCCGAGCCCGCCGTACACGTGGTGACCGGTGCAACCGCCGGTCTGGGCCTGGAGACCGCGGCTCGCCTGGCCGAACAGGGTCACCATGTCGTGTTGTGCGGTCGAGGCCAAGAGCGACTCGAGGCCGCTCGGGCCACGATCCTCGAACGGCAGTCGGACGCGTCACTCGATCTGCTCGAGCTGGACCTCGCGTCCCTCGAGCAGGTCCGCCGCGCCGCCGGGCAGGTCCGGCACCGGTATGAGTCGGTCGACGTGCTGATCAGCAACGCCGGGGTCATGTACACACCGCTGGAACGGACCAGCGACGGGTTCGAGTGGCAGTTCGGGGTCAACCATCTCGGGCACTTCGAGTGGACCAAGCAGCTCATGCCCCTGCTGCTGGCTGGATCGGGCGCACGCGTCGTGAACCTCTCCAGCGCCGGCCACCGCGCCCACGGCGTCGACCTGGCTGACGCCAACTGGGAGCGGCGGCCCTATGACAAGTTCGCCGCGTACGCGGCGTCCAAGACGGCGAACATCCTGTTCACCGTCGAGCTCGAGCGCCGGTCCGGCAGGTACGGCGTGCACGCGTTCGCCGTACACCCGGGCACCGTGAACACCACGCTCGGGCGCTACATGACCCGTGAGGACATGCGCCATCTGAAGCAGCTGGTCGCGGAGCGCGCGGGGGCGCCCAGCGGCGAGAAGCCCCCGCCGCTGGTGTATTCGACCGTGCAGGACGGAGCGGCCACCTCCGTCTGGGCGGCGACCAGCCACGAGCTTGACGGCCGCGGTGGTCTCTATCTCTCCGACTGCGCGGAGAACACCCCCGCGCCCCACGCAGTCGCTGCCGACCAGGCGGAGGAGCTGTGGCGGCTCTCCGAAGCACTGTGTGGCACCTGGGACAAACGGTAGGACAGATCGGGCGGTCGTTAGGTTCGCCGAGTGAATCGCAGGTCCCCGTTCGGCATGCGTTGATGCAGATATCGATCGTCGTGGATCAGGTGATGGTGATGGTTGCAGAGCAGGATTCCATTGTCGAGATCGGTCTTTCCACCTGCTGACCACGGATTCAGATGATGTGCCTCGCACCAGGTCGAGGGAATCGTGCACCCGTCCGCGCGGCAATTCTTGTCGCGAATAGCGAGGGCTTTTCTCTGACCGGGACTGAAGAGGCGATTCGCGTGGCCGAGGTCGAGCGGGACCGACTTGGTGCCGAGTACTGCCGGGACGAGGTGGGCGGTGCAGGCGAGGCGCCGGGCCTCGCCGGCGGTGATACGTGAGCCGTCGGCGAGGGTGGCGGATCCCAGTCCCTCGACGAGCGCAGTCAGGTCCATCGTGATCACCAAGGTCGTGGCGTCCCCACCGTGCAGCGGCAGCCGGGACGGATCGATGGCCTCCAACAACGAGCAGAACGCCTCGCCCAACCGACGCTCGTAGGGCACCCGCCGCCCGTCCGCCGCCGGCTCATCCGCTCGGCGGGGGTTGGTGAACGACTCCAGCATCGTGGTCAGGCGCAGCGCGACACTCTCCGGCACCTGGGCGCGGATGATCGCGGAGCCGTCGCCGAGGTGCCGCACGCCCAGCGTCGTACGCCGCCGAGCGCGGCGTTCCGCGGCGCGCAGCTGCTCCTCCTCGACCTTCTCCGCCCACTCGGGAGCGACGACCTCCAGCAGCCGCTCGGCCAGACGGCCCAGCTCGCGCGGCCCGAAGTCGGCGGCCTGCTCGACGAGGTAGGTCTCGGCGCGGGCCAGCATCGCCGACCACTCCTCCGCGCTCGCCTCGACGAGGTCGAACGCATCAGTGAGGTCGTCGAGCGCAGCGACCATCACGTGGCCCTGGTCGACGCTCACGTGCCCACCGGCGAGTGCTGTGCCGACGCGGTGCCAACGCAGCTCGCACGCGACCCCGAGCCGCTGCAACCGTCGGGCGGCCGCCCCTGAGGTGTGGGTGCGGTGCGCCACCCACGCGGCCACGTCGCGACACCCGTCCGCGTCGGCCACGTCATCGGCGCACGCGATCACCCGCGCGTGCATCGCCTGCGCGCGCGAGGCCAGGTGGGCCGTCATCCGCAACGCCTGACGCTTCTCGGGCACCGACAGGAAGGTCGGGTCCCGGTCCGCGATCTTGTCGAGGAACGCTTCTGCGCACCCCACGTCGGCGAGGTAGGGATGAGCCGTGTCGGCCATCGTCGCCTCCCGAGAGGACGTGGTGGATAAGTGGTTGCCAAGCACTATTCTATCCGTGTTCGAAAGTGTTCGAAATAGCCAAGAAGGTAAAGTCTGAATCTGTGGATAAAGGCGCCCGAGCTGCGACCATCCGGATGGTGACGACGACTATCCGCTCGTCACCTCGAGGTCCACGAGAACGCCCGTCCACACGGCGCGCGTCGCTGGGTCGAGGGACCCAGCGTGCGGCAGGTAGCTCGACTGAAGGTCCTCGTAGCGGGCCGTGCCCGGGACGGGGTACCAGGCAGTGTCGTCACCGGGTCGGCACTCCTGCCACTCCATGCGGACCCGCGTCACCAGGCCTTCCGTCGTCGGAAAGCCGTCAGGGACATCGACGTTGTTCGCCGAGACGACGCCGAGGAGGTCGACGGGGCCGGTGACCGACTGGGGCGCATCCCAGTAGATGCTTGCGCCGTCCGCGTCGATGATCGTCGGATGCCTGCCACCCTCCGCTCCGGCCCACGGAGGAATGGCCCGGGCGAGACCGGTCAGCCGGTGGTGCTGATCGGGAGCCTGGTCCCCTCGACTGCTCTCGCGGAACTCCAGCCACGCACCGAACTGGTCACCCACGACGATGACGGCGCCGTCTTCCTCGAGGCGCCAAGCGGGGACATGCACGGTCAGGCCCACGTCGACAGTCTCCCGTACAACGTGCAACGAACCCGACCCCCCCCACACGGAGGGGCCGGGTTCGCCGCGTGTCGATCGTGGGCTGGCTACCTCAGCTGCAGCCCGAGGTGCTGCCGCAGCCCTCGCACACGTGGCAGGAGCCGGCGGGGCGCATCTTGGTGCCGCAGGTGAAGCAGAGCGGGGAGTCGACCGCGGAGCCGGTGATCTTCTCCATGAGCTCGGCCGAGGTGTGGGCGTCGGCCGGGGCCGGCTTCGCCACGGGAACGACCGGGGTGGTCGCGGCGGGCGCGTCCTCGATGAGCTCGGCGGCGGCGCCGGTCTCCTCGACCGACTCATACGAGCCGGTCTCGAGGTGGCGCTGACGCTCGTCGGCGGAGTAGATGCCCAGCGCCGCGCGCTGCTCGAAAGGCAGGTAGTCCAGGGCCAGGCGACGGAAGATGTAGTCCATGATCGACTGCGACATCCGCACGTCCGGGTCGTCGGTGAGGCCGGCAGGCTCGAAGCGCAGGTTGGTGAACTTCGAGACGTAGGTCTCCAGCGGGACGCCGTACTGCAGGCCGATCGAGACCGCGATCGAGAACGCGTCCATCACGCCGGACAGGGTCGAGCCCTGCTTGCCCAGCTTGAGGAAGACCTCGCCGAGCTCGCCGTCGTCGTGGGCGCCGGAGGTCATGTACCCCTCGGCACCGCCGACGGTGAACGACGTGGTGCGCGAGACGCGCGACTTCGGCAGGCGCTTGCGGGTCGGGGCGTAGACGACCTTCTCGACGACCTTGGTCTCCACCTCGGCCGGCTTCGCCTCGGTGCCCTTGTTGTCGCCCTTGCCGCCGGAGAGCGGCTGGCCGACCTTGCAGTTGTCGCGGTAGATCGCGGTGGCCTTGAGGCCGAGCTTCCAGGACTGCATGTAGACGTCCTCGATCTCCTCCACGGTCGCCGTCTCCGGCAGGTTGACCGTCTTGGAGATCGCGCCGGACAGGAACGGCTGCGCCGCGGCCATCATCCGCACGTGGCCCATGGCCTTGAGCGAGCGGGCGCCCATGGCGCAGTCGAAGACCTCGTAGTGCTCGGTCTTCAGGCCGGGGGCGTCGATGACGTGGCCGTGCTCGGCGATGTACTCGACGATCGCCTCGATCTGCTCGGGCTGGTAGCCGAGCTTCTTCAGCGCGCGCGGCACCGTCTGGTTGACGATCTGCATCGAGCCGCCACCGACGAGCTTCTTGAACTTGACCAGCGAGAAGTCCGGCTCGATGCCGGTGGTGTCGCAGTCCATCATGAAGCCGATGGTGCCGGTGGGCGCGAGCACCGAGGCCTGCGCGTTGCGGAAGCCGTTGGTCTCGCCGAGCGCGATCACGTCGGCCCAGGCCTGGGTGGCGAGCTTGTGGACCTGCTCGTCGGCGACGTGCAGCGGGCGCACGGTGTCGTTGGCGGCCTGGTGCTTGCGCATGACCCGCTTGTGCGCGTCGGCGTTGCGGGCGTAGCCGGCGTACGGGCCGACGATCGCGGCCAGCTCGGCGGAGCGCTTGTAGGAGGTGCCGGTCATCAGCGAGGTGATGGTCGCGGCCATCGCGCGGCCACCGTCGGAGTCGTAGCCCAGGCCCATCGCCATCAGCAGCGCGCCGAGGTTGGCGTAGCCGATGCCGAGCTGGCGGTAGTCACGGGTGGTCTCGCCGATCGACTCGGTCGGGAAGTCCGCGAAGCAGATGGAGATGTCCATCGCGGTGATGATGAACTCCACGGCCTTCGCGAAGAGCTCGCCGTCGAACGTGTCGTCGTCCTTGAGGAACTTGAGCAGGTTCAGCGAGGCGAGGTTGCACGAGGAGTTGTCCAGCGACATGTACTCCGAGCACGGGTTGGACGCGGTGATGCGGCCGGTCTCGGGGTTGGTGTGCCAGTCGTTGATCGTGTCGTCGTACTGCAGACCCGGGTCGGCGCACTCCCACGCGGCCTTGGAGATCTTGCGGAACAGCTCGCGGGCGTCGACGCGCTCGATGATCTCTCCGGTGGTGCGCGAGCGCAGACCGAAGTCGGTGCCCTCCTCCACGGCGCGCATGAACTCGTCGGAGACGCGGACGGAGTTGTTGGCGTTCTGGTACTGGACCGAGGTGATGTCCTTGCCACCGAGGTCCATGTCGAACCCGGCGTCGCGCAGCGCGCGGATCTTGTCCTCCTCGCGCGCCTTGGTCTCGACGAACTCCTCGATGTCGGGGTGGTCCACGTCGAGCACGACCATCTTGGCGGCGCGACGGGTGGCACCACCGGACTTGATCGTGCCGGCCGAGGCGTCGGCACCGCGCATGAAGGAGACCGGGCCGGAGGCGGTGCCGCCGGAGGAGCGCAGCAGCTCCTTGGAGGAGCGGATGCGGGAGATGTTCAGGCCGGCGCCGGAGCCGCCCTTGAAGATGAAGCCCTCCTCCTTGTACCAGTTCAGGATCGAGTCCATCGAGTCGTCGACCGAGAGGATGAAGCAGGCGGAGACCTGCTGGGGCGACTCGGTGCCGACGTTGAACCAGACGGGGCTGTTGAAGGAGAAGTACTGGTGCACGAGCAGCCAGGTGAGCTCGTGCTCGAAGACCTCGGCGTCCGCGGCGCTGGCGAAGTAGCCGTGCTCGAGGCCCGCCTTGGTGTA
This sequence comes from Nocardioides sp. zg-DK7169, assembly GCF_013155365.1. Taxonomy (GTDB): domain Bacteria; phylum Actinomycetota; class Actinomycetes; order Propionibacteriales; family Nocardioidaceae; genus Nocardioides. The sequence continues at coordinate 198,752 of NZ_JABJRA010000006.1, read as the reverse complement.
GGTGTGCACCACGCGGTCGATGAGCTGCTTGAGGCCGGTCTCGCGGGAGTCGGTGCCGACGGCGCCACGGAAGTACTTGGTGGTCACGATCGTCGAGGCGTTGACCGACCAGAAGTCGGGGAACTCCACGTCGCGCTGCTCGAAGACGGTCTCGCCGGTGCGCCAGTTGGTCTGGACGACGTCGCGACGCTCCCAGTTGATCTCGTCGTAGGGGTGCACGCCCGCGGTGCTGAACACCCGCTCGACCTTCAGGCCCTTCTTCGCGGCCTTGCGCCCCCTGGTTGCGCTGGTGACCGTCTCCGTCATGCCCGTCTCCTCTGATGCGTCGTGGCTGGTGTTGCTGGCTGTGGTGCTCATGCTCGGTGGTGCTCCGGTCGGTGCTCTCACTGTCGATGGTCTCTCCGAGCACCGACAAGTGGTGGAGGAAGCTGGTGGAAGGCCCGGTGCGCAGCTTCCCCACTACGCACCGGGCTGTTCGTGGGGTCAGCCCGTCGTGGCGGTGGGCTGACCGGGGCTCCGCTCGGCGCGGAGCGTGGCGATCTCGGCGGCGAAGTCGTCCGCCGACTCGAAGGCGCGATAGACGCTGGCGAAGCGGAGGTAGGCCACCTCGTCGAGCTCGCGCAGCGGACCGAGGATGGCCAGGCCCACCTCGTGGGCCGGGATCTCCGCCTGACCGGCGAGACGCAGGGCGTCCTCCACCGCCTGACCCAGGCACGCGAGCTGGTCCTCGCTCACCGGACGGCCCTTGCACGCCTTGCGCACGCCCGAGACCGCCTTGTCCCGCGTGAACGGCTCGCTCGCGCCGGAGCGCTTGAGGACCATGAGCTGCATGAGCTCGACGGTCGAGAAGCGCTTGGCGCAGGACCCACAGGTCCGCCGGCGCCGGATCGAGCCGCCGTCGTCCGCGACCCGGGAGTCGATGACCCGAGTGTCGGTGTTCCGGCAGTAGGGACAGTGCATCCGGGGCTCCTCTCAGGCGCGCCACAAACGCCCGGGGCGAAGGAGCCTCAGGGTGTGGATAACGGGGGGTCTTCTGTGTAGAACTCGCTCACATCTGTGAGTCTTGAGCCGCCGAGCTGTGCACTAGATGTGGATAACTACAGCGCTGTAAGTACTAGATGTAGGGGTAACCGTACGCGCGCGGCGGATCGTCTGCAAGCCCGCGCAGAGCAAATCCCTCCTCCGGTACGGACCGCCTCGTCTGTGCAGGTCAGCGGCCTGCGAGCCGCGACGCTCGGACCGAGAGGCGGCCCACACGCACGGCACCGAACGCGCGGGTCGCCGCCCGGACGTGGCGCCGATCGGCAACAATGACGCCGTGGCGAGCAAGGGCAAGCGGGCGGGTTCCAGGCGGGGGACGAAGAGGACGCCGACGGTGCAGCCACGCCTGCTCGGCCTGGCCGGCGGCGTCACCCTCGCAGTGGTCGCGTGGGGCTACCTGGTGTTCGCCGCGATCGACTTCGGCGCCAGCGCCCGCGGCGGCGACTCCCAGGGCTGGTGGTTCCTCGCACTGGCCTCGACCGGCGCGGTCGCCTGCCTGTTCGTCGGGCTGATGCTCATCGCGCGCCTGCTGCGCGAGCTCGGCATCACCTCCGCGCCGACCACCCCGGACTCCCCCGAGCCGACGATCGCCGCCTCCGCCCCCGTCACGCCGGGCGGGCGGCGCGCCGCCCGCTGACCCGACGACCCTGACGCGACCAGGGACGCGACAGGGGGCGGGACCTGATGGTCCCGCCCCCTGGCTTCCCCTGCTCACCGATCGGGGTCGAGGCGACCGGTGATGTCTGAGCGCCCGCTCAGCCGATCGGCACCGCGAGGCGCTGGCCGGCGACGAGCATCGTGGAGTCGAGGGCATTGATCTTCTCGATGTGGCGCATCGCGTCGCGCACGTCGCCGCTGTCGCCGACCTCGGAGGCGATGTCCCACAGCGTCTGCCCGGTGCCGACCGTGATGATCTCCGTCGGCTCGGCCTCGCCCTTCTCGGCGGTGGCCATCGAGCCGCCGGCCAGGGCGAAACCGATGCCGAGCAGGATCGCCACACTGAGCACGAAGACCGCGACACGGCCACGCCGGGTCAGGCGCAGCGACCCGCGCACCGCACCGGCGGTCGCGGACGGCTGGGACAGGGAGGTCGTGGGGTTCAGCGTGCTCATCGGGGCTCCTGGGGAAGTGGTGGTCAGCCTCGGTCGTGGCGTCAAGAAGATGTCTAACGGCCACCACCGACAGTCCCGTCGAGCCGGGACCGGATCAGCTGCTCGATCAGAGGTTCGATCGAACACATGCTCGACGTTAGAGCAGGTGTTCGAACTTCGCAAGCACCCTGGCGAACAAATGTTCGAGAGATGGGGCTCCAGTGGGGGGCGATCCCGCTGCGACACGCCCTCTTCGAACAGATGTTTGAACTCTGGGGGTGCCAGTCGCTAGCGTGGGCACACGCCGCCGGCCCCGGGCCTCCCCCGGGCCCACCGAGGGCGCGGACAGCCCGGACGAGCACACCGAGGGAAGGCACAGATGGCCAAGAAGAAGAGCGACGGGGTCGCCGAGCTCCCCGACGGTCCTGCCGACGCGACCGGGCTCACCCCGCGTCAGGTGCGGGTCCTGACCCACATCACCGAGTGCATCGAGAAGCGCGGCTACCCGCCGAGCATGCGCGAGATCGGCCAGGCCGTCGGCCTGACCAGCTCCTCGAGCGTCGCCCACCAGCTGAAGGTCCTCGAGCAGAAGGGCTTCATCAAGCGCGACCCGCACCGCCCGCGCGCCCTGGAGGTGTTCCTCCCCGAGGTGATGGCCGCGCGACGGGCCATGTCCTCCAGCGAGGAGTCCTCGATCGACGAGACCGGCATCGGCGACAGCCTGCCGGCCGCGTCGTACGTCCCCGTCGTCGGGCGCATCGCCGCCGGTGGGCCGATCCTCGCCGAGGAGCGCGTCGAGGACATCTTCCCGCTGCCGCGCCAGCTCGTCGGCGACGGCCAGCTCTTCCTCCTCGAGGTCGCCGGTGACTCGATGATCGACGCCGCGATCTGCAACGGCGACTACGTGGTGATCCGTCAGCAGTCCACCGCCGACAACGGCGACATGGTGGCCGCCCTCATCGACGGCGAGGCCACCGTGAAGACCTTCCAGCGCAAGGGAGGCCAGGTCTGGCTGCTCCCCCACAACGACGCCTACGACCCGATCGACGGCACCCACGCCTCGATCCTCGGCAAGGTCACCGCGGTCCTGCGCCGCGTCTGAGCCGTCCCGGCACGGGGTGCGCGACCCGCGCCCCGTGCCGCACCATCTGATGCGCGGCCGGGGCACGGCCCGGCTCAGGTCGTGGGCTTGCCCGCGAGCCGGGTGAGCGCCTGACGCACGATGCCCGGGTCGGTCGTCGTCCACATCGAGGGCAGGCTCGCCTTGAGGAACCCGCCGTAGCGCGCCGTGGCCAGCCGCGGGTCGAGCACCGCGACGACCCCGCGGTCCGAGGTGGTGCGGATCAGCCGACCCGCCCCCTGCGCCATCAGCAGCGCCGCGTGGGTGGCCGCGACCTGCATGAAGCCGTTGCCGCCGGCCTTGTCGGCCGCCTTCTGCCGCGCCGACATCAGCGGGTCGTCCGGGCGCGGGAACGGGATCCGGTCGATGAGCACGAGCTGGCAGGTCTCACCGGGGACGTCGAGGCCCTGCCACAGGGTCAAGGTGCCGAACAGGCAGGTGTGCGGGTCGGCGACGAACTGCTTGGCCAGCTCGGGCAGCTGCGCGTCGCCCTGCGCGAGCGTGGTGAGGTGCGGTAGCCGCTTGCGGACCTCCTCTGCGGCCGCCTCCGCGGCCCGGCGCGAGGAGAACAGCCCGAGCGCACGACCGTCGGCGGCGTCGATCAGCTCGACGATCTCGTCGAGCTGGGCCTGCACGAGGCCGTCGCGTCCCGGCGGGGGGAGGTGGCGCGCGACGTAGAGGATGCCCTGCTGGCCGTAGTCGAACGGCGAGCCGACGTCGAGGCCGCGCCACGGCTGGCCCTCCCCCGGAGCGGCCGCGGTCGGCGACCCGTCGATGACGCGCTCGGAGGGCTTGAGACCGACGCTGGTCGCCACCGAGCTGAAGTCGCCACCGAGCATGAGGGTGGCCGAGGTGAACACGACCGTCTTCTCGTTGAGCAGCTTGTCGCGCATCTGGCCCCACACCTGCAGCGGTGCGACGCACAGGCGCGGGGGCATCCGCTCGGAGCCCTCGGTCATCCACAGCACGTCGGAGTCCAGCTGCGCGGCCATCCGCTCCGCGGTGGTGAAGACCTCCTGGACCGTGCCGCGCGCCTGGGTGCGGCCGGCGTCGGCCTCGCCGTCGCGGTCCTTGTCCTTGGGGAAGGCAGAGATGACTGCGCGGGCGCTGTCGCGGACCAGGACGAGCGCGTCGCCGAGGTCGAGAGGCAGCTGCTCGAGGCGGCCGGGACGGGCCTCGCCCATCGCGGCGCGCAGGGCGTCCGCGGCATCGGAGAGGTCGTCGGCCTCGCTGCCGTCGACGTAGCGCTGCGCGCGCCGCGCGGCGCGCTCCACCTCCGCGGCCCACAGCTCGTCGGTGGCCGCCTGGGTGACCCGCTGGGTCAGCTCGTGCGCCTCGTCGATGACCACGACGTCGTAGTCGGGGATCATCGGGACGCCCTCGACGGCGTCGATCGCCAGCAGCGAGTGGTTGGTGATGATCAGGTGGGACTGCTGGGCCTTCTCCTTGGCCAGCTCGGCGAAGCACTCCTGGCCGAACGGGCACTTGGCTGCGCCGAGGCACTCGCGGTGGCTGACGCTGACCTGGCGCCATTCCTTGTCGGTGTGGCGCGGGGCGTTGTCGCGCTCGCCGCTGCCGCCCTCCTCGGCCTCCTTGTCGGCCCAGGCCCGCAGCTCGAGGATCTTCGCGCCCATCGAGCCCTCGGGCAGCTGCACCAGCGCGCCCTGGTCGTCCGGCACACCCTCACGGACGCGGTGGAGGCAGGCGTAGTTGGAACGGCCCTTGAGCACGGCGTACGACGTGTCGACGCCGGGCTGGCCCTTCAGCGCGGTGGTCAGGCGCGGGATGTCGCGCTCGACCAGCTGGTGCTGGAGCGCGAGGGTGGCCGTGGCGACCACGACCCGCTCGCGGTGCAGCAGGCTGGGCACAAGGTAGGCCAGCGACTTGCCGGTGCCGGTGCCGGCCTGGACCAGGAGGTGCTGCTCCTCCTCCATGGCGCGCCCGACGGCCTCGGCCATCTGCACCTGGCCCTCGCGCTCGGCGCCGCCGAGCGCACGCACGGCCGTCGCCAGGACGTCGCGGACGGAGGTCTGCTCGGCAGTGGTGGGCACCGGAGAACCCTAACCGCGACCACCGACGGCCCCCACGGCGTCCTCACAACCGCGTGAGCGCCGTCGCCACCCGGTCGCCGAAGGCCGTGTGGCCCTCGGGGGTCAGGTGCAGGTCGTCGGGCAGGAAGGGCAGCGTGAGCCCCTTCATCGAGACGTACGTCGTGCCGTGGCGGGCGCTGAGCCGGGTCAGCAGGGCGTCGACGCGCCGGGCCTGCTCGGCCCGCGACGGCGCCGCGGGCGGGCCGACCACCACGAGGTGCCTGTCCCCAACGGCCGCCACCACCCGCTCGAAGCCGCGCACGATCGCCGCGCGGGTCTGGTCGTGGTCGTTCAGGCCGCCCTCGACCACCACGACCTCGGCGGCGGGGTGGGCGCGCAGCGCGGCGGACGTGCGGGTGGCGAAGGAGACCTCGCCGCAGCCGCTCGCCCCGCGGCTGAAGCCGGAGCCGGAGAACCCGGCCACGCGGACCCGGCCGTCCAGGCGCGCGGGCCAGGCCCGCAGCGGGTCGTCGAGCAGCAGGCCGACGGCGTAGGAGTCCCCGACCACGAGCGCCGGGCGCCCGATCCCGGTCACGACGCCGGCGCGGTCGCTCGAGGCGGCCGCGAACCGCTCACAGCGACCGGCGGCCTCACCGGTCGCCTGCCCGGCGACCCACACCGACACCGCGGCCGCCGTCACCACCGCGGCCAGCACGGCAGCGGCACGCCGGCGCCAGCGCGAAGGACGCGCGACGGTCTCGGCGCCCGCAGGCGTCTCCGGACGGGCGACCTGGGCCCCACGACGTACCACGTCACCATTGTCGGCCGCAGGCGCTCGCGCGGCAGCCGTTCGCGCCGACGCGTCCGACCTGTGACCTGCTCGTCACCGGACCGGAGCGCCGCGGTGCGTGACCGCTGCGCCCCGGCCCGACGAGGCGGGGCCGTCAGGCGGGAGCCGGGACGGCGTACTCCTCGAGCTCTCCGGCGAGGTCGGCGTTGGCGCGACCACGGACCAGGGAGCCCTCGGCGGTGTGCTCGAGCGACTCGATCTCGCCCTGCTGGTGGATCCGGTTGACCAGGTCGCCGCGCTCGTAGGGCAGCAGCACCCGGAACTCGACGTCGGGCCGGGGCAGCTCGCTCTCGATGACGGCGAGCGCCTCGGCGATGCCCTGGCCGGTCTTGGCGGAGACCACCACGCAGTGCGGCTCGCGCTGCTGGAGCCGCGCGATCACCATCGGGTCGGCCTGGTCGGCCTTGTTGATGACGATCAGCTCCGGGACGTCCGCGGCCTCGATGTCGGCCAGCACCGCGCGGACCGCGGAGATCTGGCCCTCGGGGTCGGGGTGCGAGCCGTCGACGACGTGCAGGATCAGGTCGGCGTCGGCGACCTCCTCCAGCGTGGAGCGGAACGCCTCCACGAGCTGGTGGGGCAGGTGGCGCACGAAGCCGACGGTGTCGCTCATCGTGTAGACGCGACCGTCCTCGGTCGTGGTGCGCCGCGTGGTCGGGTCGAGGGTCGCGAACAGCGAGTCCTCGACCAGCACCCCGGCGTTGGTGAGCCGGTTGAGCAGCGAGGACTTGCCGGCGTTGGTGTAGCCCGCGATCGCGACGCTCGGGATCTGGTGGCGACGACGCTCGGACCGCTTGGTGTCGCGGGTCCCCTTCATCTCCTTGAGCTCGCGGCGCAGCTTGGCGATCTTGGTGTTGATCCGGCGCCGGTCGGTCTCGATCTTGGTCTCACCCGGACCACGACCACCGATGCCGGCACCGCCGGCGACCCGGCCACCGACCTGGCGCGACAGGTTGCCGCCCCAGCCGCGCAGGCGCTGCTTCATGTAGCTGAGCTGGGCCAGCTCGACCTGCGCCTGGCCCTCCTTGGACTTCGCGTGCTGGGCGAAGATGTCGAGGATCAGCGCGGTGCGGTCGACGACCTTCACCTTGAGCCGGTCCTCGAGGTTGCGCAGCTGGCTCGGCGCGAGCTCGCCGTCGCAGATCACGGTGTCGGCGCCGGTGGCGGCGACGATCTCCTTCAGCCCGTCGACCTTGCCGCGGCCGATGTACGTCGCGGGGTCGGGGGTCTGGCGACGCTGGTAGATCGCCTCCAGCACCTCCGAGCCGGCCGTCTCGGCGAGCAGGGCGAGCTCGGCCATGGAGTTCTCGGCGTCCTGGACCGAGCCCTCGGTCCAGACCCCGACCAGCACGACGCGCTCGAGGCGCAGCTGGCGGTACTCGACCTCGGTGATGTCCTCGAGGTCGGTGCGCAGCGTGGCGACACGGCGCAGGGCGTGCCGCTCGGCCAGCTCCATCGCGCCGACCGTGGGCTCCTCCTCGGGGTCGGGCTCGTCGGCCCATCCCGAGTGGTCCTCCACCTGCTGGTCGTCGAGGTCGTCGTCCGGCTCGTCGGGGCCGTCCGCGCGCTCGCCGGCGTGCGCGGCGCTCGGGTCGGAGTCGTCCCAGCCGGTGGTCTCCTCGAGCTCGTCGTCGAGGCTGAAGTGAGATGCAGAAGAGTTCGTCATACGCCTTCCAGAGTAGGTCCCCGGGTGAACGTCCGCGACCGGTTAACTATGCCCGCTCGCCGGCGTGCCCGCCGCACGCCGAACCGGTACCCCCGATCCGGGCCGCCGAGCACGGTCCCGGCGACGCGGTCACGCTGCACGGACGCAGCACCCGGGGCGCTACTGCCGGGGGCTCACTTCGGGGGCATCCGGATGCCGCCGTCGACGCGCACGACCTCGCCGTTCATGTAGGAGTTGGTCAGGCACTCGAGCACCATCGAGGCGAGCTCGTCGGGGGTGCCGAGGCGGCGCGGGAACAGCACCGACTCCCCGAGCTTGGCCTTGAACGCCTCCGACTCCGGTCCCTCGCCGTAGATCGGGGTGTCGATCAGGCCGGGGGCGACGGTGTTGAGCCGGATGCCGGCGGCCGCGAGGTCGCGGGCGACCGGGAGGGTCATGCCGACCACGCCGCCCTTCGAGGCGGAGTACGACGCCTGGCCGATCTGGCCGTCGAAGGCCGCCACGCTGGCGAGGTTGACGATCGCACCCCGGCAGCCGTCCGCGTCGGCCTCGTTGCGGCTCATCGCGGTCGCGGCCTGGCGCACCATGTCGAAGGTGCCGATCAGGTTGATGCCGACGACCTTGGTGAAGGCCTCCAGGGAGTGCGCGGACTCCAGCGTGCCGTCGCGGCCGATGGTGCGCTGGGCCCAGCCGATGCCGGCGGAGTTGACCACCGCGCGCAGCGGCGCGACCTCGCCGGCCAGCGCGACGGCCGCGGTGATCTCCTCGGTCCGGGTCACGTCGACGTGGGCGAACACGCCCCCGATCTCGTCGGCGAGGGCCTGGCCCCGCTCGTCCTGCAGGTCGGCGACCACGACGCGGGCCCCGCGGGCGGCCAGCTGGCGGGCCGCCGCGGCCCCGATCCCCGAGGCGCCGCCGGTGACGATCGCGCTTGCTCCGTTGATGTCCATGCGCCGGAGCATAGGGGCCGCGGTGCGACCCCCGTCACGTGGGCCGCGTCACAGGTGCCGCGCCGTGCCCGGCGTACGGTCTCGAGGCTCGACTCGACCGGTCCAAGGGCTCGACTCGACGGTCCGAGGGCTCGACTCGACCGGTCCAAGCGCTCGACTCGACGGTCCGAGGTCTCGATTCAACCGGCGGGCCAGGGGTCAGAGGGCGGTGGTGCCGCGGGCGACGACGAGGGCGGGACCGGTGAGCAGGACGCGGCCCTCGGTGGTCCAGGTGATCGAGAGCGAGCCGCCGGGGACGTCGACGCGGTAGGTCGCGTCGGCCGCGGGGGGCGAGCCGATCGTGCCGTGGTGCTCGTGGATCGCGGTGGCGACCATGACCGCGCAGGCGCCGGTGCCGCACGAGCGGGTCTCCCCCGAGCCGCGCTCGTGGACGCGCATCTCCACGTGGTGCGGGCCGCGCGGGAGGACGAACTCGACGTTGACGCCGTGCGGGTAGACCTCCGGGTCGTACGCCGGGGACTCCAGCAGCGACCCCACCGGGCCAGCCGCCTCGAGCGACTCCACCCGGGCCACGGCGTGCGGGTTGCCCATGTCGACGTTGAGCGCCGGCCAGGTGTGCGCGCCGACCGAGACCACGGTCCCGCCGAGCACGCGCGCGACGCCCATGTCGACGGTGATCGCGTCGCCGTCGACGGTCACGGTCTTGACCCCGTCGCGGGTGCCGACCGGGACCGGCTTGCCGGCGTCGACCAGGCCCTCCTCGACCAGGTGGCGGGCGAAGACCCGCACGCCGTTGCCGCACATCTCCGAGACCGAGCCGTCGGCGTTGCGGTAGTCCATGAACCAGGTCGCCTCGGCGGGGTCCACGTGCTCGCGGGCCGCGTCGTACGCCGCGGTCCGCACGACGCGCAGCACGCCGTCGCCGCCGATCCCGGCGCGCCGGTCGCACAGCGCGCGGACGCGGGCGGGGTCCAGCTCGCCGTGCACGGCGGCGTCGTGGTCGGGCAGGATCACGAAGTCGTTCTCGGTGCCGTGACCCTTGAGGAACTCGTAGTGCATCAGGCGTAGAGCCCCTTCGTGTAGTTCTCCGGGCGGTAGTGCTCGTCGAGCTCGGCCAGGCTCATCCCGGTCGGCTCGGTCTCGGCGGCCAGCGCCGCGCGGCGCGGGACCGCCCCCTCGGGGTCCCAGGTCGCGGGGTCCCACAGCCCCGAGCGCAGGAATGCCTTCGCGCAGTGGAAGAACAGCTCCTCGATCGCCACCACCACGGCGAGCACCGGGCGGTGGCCGCGCACGACGAGGTCGTCGAAGAACGGCGCGTCGCGGACCAGCCGGGCGCGCCCGTTGATCCGCAACGTGTCGCCGCGACCGGGGATCAGGAAGGTGAGCCCGACGTGCGGGTTCTCCACGATGTTGCGGTAGCCGTCGGCGCGCCGGTTGCCCGGGCGCTCGGCCAGGGCGATGGTCCGCTCGTCGATGACGTGGACCAGCGACCCGGCCGGGTCTCCCTTGGGCGAGGCGTCGCACTCCCCGGCTGCGGAGGCCGTCGCCATCACGCAGAACGGCGAGGCGGCGAGCCAGGCCCGGTCGACGTCGAGCAGCGCGTGCCGGGCCTTGTCACGGGACCGCGGCGCGGGCTCCCCGAGCAGCTCGACGAGCTCCTCGGCGGTGGCCACCGTCGGCCACTGCGCGGGGTCGTCGGTCTGCTCGGTCACCCGCCAAACCTACGCCGTGGGCCGCTCAGCGCGCGGGACGGACCACTCCCGCGCTGCCGCCGCCGCGTCGCTCCGGCTCGGCCACCGCGGTCAGGCGACCCCGCGGGCCGAAGCCGATCGCGGTCGCCGCGCCGATCTGCGCGGCGCTGGTGAAGGCGTCACCCGAGGGCGTCAGGGTGTGGCCGAGCGCCTCCAGGTCGGTGCCGAACCGGTCGATGAACGCCGGCTCGGCGGTGACCGCCGCGGTGTTGCGCTGGGAGGCACGCGGGGCGGCGATCGCCTCGGGCAGGCTGAGCCCGCGGTCCACGACGCCGACGATCATCTGGAGCACGGTGGTGATGATCGTGGAGCCGCCGGGCGAGCCGAGCGCGAGGACCGGCTTGCCGTCGCGGGTGATGATCGTCGGCGACATCGAGCTGCGCGGGCGCTTGCCGGGCTGGATGCGGTTGGGGTCCTGCGGGTCGTAGACGGTGCTGAAGTCGGTCAGCTCGTTGTTGAGCAGGAAGCCGCGACCGGGCACGACGATGCCGGAGCCGCCGGTCTGCTCGATGGTGAGGGTGTACTCCACGACGTTGCCCCAGCGGTCGGCCACGGTGAGGTTGGTGGTGGAGATGTTCTCGGTGTCCTCCGCGACCTCCCCGGCCGGCGCCGGGGCGTCGCAGCGCCCGTCGTACGACGTGACGTCGCCGGCGGCCACCGGCTTGGTGGCGGCCTGCGCCGGGTCGAGCTCGCAGGCGCGCTCGGCGGCGAAGCGGTCGCTCAGCAGGTCGGAGACCGGGACGTCGACGAAGGCGGGGTCACCGACGTACTTGCCCCGGTCGGCGAAGGCCAGGGCGCTGGCCTCCAGGTAGTGGTGCATCGCGGCGGTGTCGTCGAGGTCCTCGAGGTCGAAGCGCTCGAGGATGTTGAGCGCCTCGCCGATGGTGGTGCCGCCGCTGGAGGACGGCGCCATGCCGTGCACGACCACGTCGCGGTAGCGGCTGCGGGTCGCGGCCTGCTTGGCGGTGCGGTAGTCACGCAGGTCGGAGAGCCGCATCCGCCCGGGCGGCACCGGGAGGTCGGTGGTGCGGGTCTTCGGGGGCGTCCGCACGGTGCGGACCACGTCGCGGGCGAGCGGGCCGCGGTAGAACGCCTGGGCCCCGCGGCGGGCGAGCAGGTCGTAGGTCCGGGCGAGGTCGCGGTTGCGCAGCACGCTGCCGACGCGGGGCGCCTTGCCGCCCCGCAGGAACAGCTTGCGGGTGGAGGTGAAGGCGCCGAACCGCTCGGCGTTGTCCTCGGTCTGGTCGTGGAAGGTCTGATCGACCACGAAGCCGCGGTCCGCGATCCGGGTCGCGGGCCGCAGCGCGTCGGCGAGGTCGAGGGTGCCCCAGCGCGCGAGCGCGTCCTGCCAGGTGGCCGGGGTCCCGGGCACGCCGACCGAGACGCCGCTGGTGACCAGGTCGGGGGTGAACGGGTAGGGCTCGCCGGTGGCGGGGTCGACGAAGGAGTCGTTGCGCATCCTCGCCGGCGCCGTCTCACGGCCGTCGATGGTGCGCACCCGCCCGGTCTTGGCGTCGTAGTGCACGAAGTAGCCGCCACCGCCGATGCCGGCGCTGTAGGGCTCGGTGACGCCCAGGGTCGCGGCCGCGGCGACCGCGGCGTCCACGGCGTTGCCGCCGCGGCGCAGCACCCGCAGGCCCACCCGGGTGGCATAGGGGTCGACGGTGGAGACGGCGCCGCCCGCGCCCACCGCGGTGGCGACCTTGCGCGGCTCCGGGACCGCACCGTTGCCGGGCTTCGCGCTGCTCCCGCCCGCTCCCGGTGGCGCCGCGGCGGCGCCGGGGGCGGTGACGGGCACCGCCACGGCGGCGAGGCTGAGGGCGAGCAGGGCGGTGGCGGTACGGCGCATGGCGGTCCTCCCGAGTCGACGGTCCCCGCACGAGTACCCCCTTTGCGAGATCCTGCTCACCCGATCTCCCGGGGCGTCCTCAGCGCGGGCCGACGACCTCGTAGCGCGCGCAGAGGAAGGCGCGGTTGCGGTCGTGCTCGACCAGGCGCAGGTCCAGGGCGCGCGGGAGCAGCAGGCGCCCGAAGCCCAGCGTCACCGGGGCGATCGAGACCACGACCTCGTCGAGCAGCCCCCGGTCGGCGAACTGCCCCGCGAGGTCGCCCCCGCCGACGATCCACAGGTCCCGGTCCCCGGCGGCCTCGAGCATCGCCGCGTGCACCTGTTCCACCGGCGCGCTGGTGAGCCGGGTCCGCTCCCCCACCACCGGGAGGTCGCGGTGGGTGAAGACCCACGAGGGCACGTCGTACGCCCACTGCTCGCCGGTGGACGCGAGGTGCTCGCGGACCCACTCGTAGGTCGTGGCGCCCATCGCCAGTGCGCCGATCCCGGCGTAGAAGTCCTCGTAGTTCATCGCGCCGCGCTCGTCGATGTCCTGGCTCAGCAGCCAGTCCAGGGAGTCGTGCTCGTCGGCGAGGAAGCCGTCGAGGGTGGTGGCGGTGTAGTAGACGGTGCGGCTCATGCGAGACCTCCGGTGCTGCGGCGCAGCCAGGTGATCGGGTCGCCCTCGGGCCAGCCCGGGGCCGCGGACCCGAGCAGCCAGCGCGCGAGCACGCGCCGGTGGGCGGAGTAGGTGAGGACGTGGGCGACCACGCTGCCCAGCACGAAGCTCTCCGGCGGCTCGCAGAGCGCGTCGACGAGCCGGTCGCCCCAGGCGCCGCGCCGCTCGATGTCGCGCAGCGCCGCCAGCCAGCGCGGCGCGACCGCGTCGTGGCGGGCGAGCAGGCCAGCCGGGTCGTCCGGCCCGGCCGGGGGCTCGTCGGCGCCGGTGATCGAGGCCAGCCAGACCTCCTTGGTGCGGACCAGGTGCTGCAGCACCGCGCCCAGCGAGGCCTCCTCGCCGTCGAACGGCAGCGGTGCGTGCCCCGGCAGCCGTGCAGCGCGCCACTCGGTGTCGGGCACCCCCTTGGCCGCCTCGAGCAGGTCGCGGGTGTCGTCGAGGTCGTGGTGCACCAGCAGCAGCGTCACCTCCCCGCCCGGCTGCGCGCCCGGCTCCTCCACCCACAGCGAGGTGGGCGGGTGGAAGTGGATGCCGTTCGGGGCAGGCAGCCAGTGGGTGCCGGACTCCGCGGTGACCGCGCTCGGCGGCTGGCCGAACGCGCGGGAGTAGGCCCGGCTGAACCCCTCCACCGACTCATAGCCCGCCGCCCACGCCGCGTCGGTCACCGAGGTGCCCTGCCGCAGCTGCCAGGCCGCGCGCTCCAGCATCACCCGCCGGCGCATCGTCACCGGCGGCTCGCCGGCGCCGCGGGAGAGCTGGCGGGTGAAGTGGTACGGCGAGGCGTAGGCGTCCTGCGCCATCTGCGCGAGCGTCGTGTTGTCCTCGTCGAGGACCGCGTCCAGCAGCTCGCGCAGCCGGTCGCGGCCGGGAGTGGTGTCGGCCATGCGACAAGTGTGCGGCGCGGTGGGCCCCGGCCGCCCGACCGAGGTTGCTCAGTCCCCCGCCGCGGCCGCGAGCACCCGTAGGCCCGTCCCGGTGACGCCGCGGGCCCGGGCGGAGAGCACGACCACCGCCGTACCGGTCGCGGGCACCAGCGCCGCGAAGGAGCGGAACCCGCCGGTGCCGCCGTCGTGGAAGAGCACCGGCTCGCGCACCCCGAGGCGCCCGGAGGCCCGGCCCGTGGGGGTCGTCCGCAACCAGCCGAGCCCGACCTCGAGCTCGCCGACCCGGTGTCGCGGGCGGCGGGCCTCCGCGGCCGCCGCCGCGAGTGGTCCGGTCGCGCCCTCGGCGAACACCGCGAGGTAGGCGAGCAGGTCCGCCGCGGTCGAGCGCAGCCCACCCGCCCCGACCAGCCCGGCGAGGTCCCACGGGTGCGCCTCGCGCCCCCACCAGCCGTGCCCGGTCGCGACCCGCCAGGCGGCTCCGGTCGGCGGGTCGATCCAGGTGTCGGCCAGCCCGAGGGGGCCCGTCACCCGCTGCGCCACCAGTGCGGCGTACGTCGTGGAGAGCCGGCGCGCCAGCGCCCAGCCCAGCAGCCCGGCGCCGAGGTTGGAGTAGCCGAACCGCTCCCCGGGCGGGCGTGTGGGAGAAGTACGGCGTATCGCGTCGACCAGCGCGTCCTCGTCGAGGTGGGCGTAGGGGTCGCGTCGGTCGACGCTGCGCGCCGTGCCGCTCAGCGACGGGCCGGTCATGCCGGCCGGGAGCCGGGGCAGCCCGGAGTGGTGGGTGGCCAGGTCGGCCAGCGTGATCGGTCGCCCGAGGACCGGCGGCGCGACCGGGAGGTACGCCGCGACCGGGTCGTCCAGCCCGACGATCCCCTCCCGGGCGAGGTCGGCCAGCAGCAGCGCGGTGAACGTCTTGGTCACCGAGCCGATCTCGAACACCGACGCGGCGCCGTCGGGCAGCGGGCCGCGGTGCCAGACCCGGCTGCGCCCGGCGGCCGTGACACCGACGACCGCGCCGTCGCGCAGTCCGCGCGTGGAGGCGAGCAGCTCGTCCACCCGGCCCAGCTCCTGCGGATCCGGGTCGGTCTCCCGCTCACGCGCCGGCCCGGACACCGGCCACCGCCTCCAGCGCCCGCTCGACCCGGTCGGGGTCGTCGTACCGCACCCACCGGATGCGGGGGTCCTTGCGGAACCAGCCGTCCTGGCGCCGCGCGAAGCGGCGGGTGGCGATCACGGTGCGCTCGCGGGCCTCGTCCTCGGACAGCTCGCCGGCGAGGTGGGCCGCGACCTCGCGGTAGCCGATCGCCCGGGCGGCGGTGCGTCCCTCGGCCAGGCCCTCGGCCAGCAGCCGCTCCACCTCGGCGACGAACCCGTCGGCGAACATCTGCGCGACCCGCTGCTCGATCCGGGCGTCCAGGGTGGGCCGGTCGATGTCGACGCCGACCTGCACGGTGTGCGGGTCGACGTACTCCAGCACCGGCAGGGACGCCGAGAACGGGCGTCCGGTGATCTCGACGACCTCCAGCGCCCGGACGACCCGGCGGCCGTTCTCGACCAGGATCGAGGCGGCGGCCTCGGGGTCGACCTGGCGCAGCCGGGCGTGCAGCGCGGCCGGGCCGACCGTGTCGAGCTCGGCCTCCAGCCGGGCCCGCACCTCCGGGTCGGTGCCGGGGAACTCGAAGCGGTCCAGGACCGCGCGGGTGTAGAGCGCCGAGCCGCCGACCAGCACCGGCACCTTCGCCGCGGAGCGCAGCCGGGCGATCACCCCGCGCGCCAGGCCCTGGAACTCCGCCACGCTGGCGGCCTCGCGCACGCTCAGGGTGTCCAGCAGGTGGTGCGGGATCCCGCGCCGCTCCGCCGCCGGCAGCTTCGCGGTCCCGATGTCCATGCCTCGGTAGAGCTGCATGGCGTCGGTGTTGACGATCTCGCCGCCCAGCCGCTCGGCGAGGTCCAGGGAGAGCGCGGTCTTGCCGGACGCGGTCGCGCCGACGACGGCGACGACCGGCACGCGCGACGCGGGGGGCTGCTCGGACACGGGAGAAGTGTCGCAAGGCCGCTACGGTGACCGATCGCCCCCTCGCCGCCCGCACCGCCCCAGGAGCACCCCATGGGATCCCCCGACCCCCACGCCGCCCCCCGCACCGATGCGCAGCCCGACCCGCACCAGGGCCGCTTCGTGGTGGTCCCCGCGTCCTACGTGTACCTGCTGCGCGAGGGCCCGCAGGGCACCGAGGTGCTGCTCCAACTGCGGAGCAACACCCCCTACATGGACGGGTTCTGGGCGGCCGCGGCCGCCGGCCACGTCGAGCGCGGCGAGACGGCGTACGACGCGGCGCGGCGCGAGGCGCTGGAGGAGACCGGCGTCGACGGCCTGGAGCTGGCGTTCCTGACCACGATGCAGCGCACCCTGCACGCCGACCCGATCGACGAGCGGGTGGACTTCTTCTTCACCGCGCGCACGTGGCGCGGCGAGCCCCGGGTGGTGGAGCCGGAGAAGTGCGCGGACCTGCGCTGGTTCCCGCTCGTCGCGCTGCCCGAGCCGGTCGTGCCGCACGAGCGGGTCGTGCTCGAGCTGCTCGCCGCGGGTGAGGTGCCGGCCTACACCAGTGTCGGATTCCACGACGACGTTCGCTGACTGCGACGAGACCTCGGGACCCGCGTGCGGTCCCCCTAGGATCCAGGCAAGTTCGCCGACCCCCTCAGGAGTGCAGATGACGACCAGGATCGTGACCGGCGTGGACGCCAGCGAGACCGCGGCCGAGGCCGCCCGGACGGCGGCCCGCCTGGCCATGTCGCTGGGCGCCGAGCTGCACGTGCTCTCGGCGTACGGCAAGTTCGAGGTGGAGCGCTTCAAGGCCGGAAGCGACGAGTTCGTGTACAGCTCCGAGGGCGACGCCCTCTCGGTGGCCAACGAGGTCACCGACGCGCTGCGCACCGAGTTCCCCGACCTCAAGGTGCACACCGCCGCCGCCGTCGGGCAGCCCGCCGAGGCGATCGTGCGCGCCGCGGACGAGCTCGACGCCGACCTGATCGTGGTCGGCAACAAGCGCGTGCAGGGGCTCGCCCGGGTGCTGGGCAGCATCGCCAGCGAGATCGCGCACAAGGCGCACTGCGACGTCTACATCGCGCACACGCACCGCCGCTGACCCACGGCTCCCGCCCGACCGGCGCCCGCCCGCGCGATCCCTCGCGTGAGCGGGCGCCGGTTGCGGGTACGGGCGCCGGTTGCGGGTACGGGCACCTCATGACCGAGTCCCGACCCGAGCAGCCCACCGGCGCCGACCCCGAGCCCGACGAGATCAGCGACGACCGCGACGTCCCCACGCCGCACGGCGACCGACCGCAGCAGGACGCCGTCGACGCCGCGGTGCAGCAGGAGAACGCCGCCACCTCCCTCGACCAGCCGTCGCAGTAGCGGGCGCGGCTACCGTGGAAGATCGACCCCGACCCCAGCGGCAGGAGACACCCATGGGATTCCTCGACGACGCCAGGGCCAAGCTCGGCGACGCGGTGAACAAGCACGGCGACAAGATCTCCGGCGGCATCGACAAGGCCGCCCACACCATCGACCAGCGCACCGGCGGCAAGCACGCCGACAGGATCGGCTCCGGCGTGGCGAAGGCCAAGGACGCGCTCACGAAGCTCGACCGCCCCCGGCGCGACGGCGAGGGCGGGGCCCGATGAGCGACCTCTCCCCGGAGGTGCCCGAGGACGTGGTGGCCGAGGAGGTCGCCCCGACCGAGGCCCCCGACGCCGAGGAGTACCTCCCCGAGGCGGACGAGGGCGACCAGGTCTCCCCCGACACCGGCACCGTGTACGAGCCGGACGGCGAGCCCGCCGAGACCCCGCAGGACCTCGTGGAGACGGACGAGGAGTGACCGCACCGCCCCACGGGCGGTTCGTCGTGGTGCCGGCGGCCTACGTGTTCCCGGTCCGCGACGGGCCGCACGGGCGGGAGGTCCTGCTCCAGCTGCGCCGCGGCACCGGCTTCATGGACGAGCACTGGGCCGCGGGCGCCGCCGGGCACGTGGAGCGCGGCGAGACGGCGTACGACGCGGCGCGCCGGGAGGCCGCCGAGGAGATCGGCGTGCACGACCTCGCGCTGGACTTCCTCACCACGCTGCAGCGCACCGGCGGCGGTGAGCCGATCGGCGAACGCGTCGACTTCTTCTTCACCGCGCGCTCGTGGCGCGGCACGCCGCGAGTGGTGGAGCCGCACCGCTGTGCCGCGCTGCGCTGGTTCCCGCTGGCGGCCCTGCCCGACCCGGTGGTCCCCCACGAGCGGGTGGTGTTGGAGGCGATCGCGGCGGGTACCGCCCCTCCCTACCTGACCCTCGGCTTCGAAGGGAGCATTGAATGAGCAAGGACGAGGTCGACCTCGGCCCCAAGCCCGACCCGGTGATCGAGCCCGGCGAGCCCAACCCCGGGGGCGCCGACGCCCTGCCGGAGGAGCGCAGCGCCGTCCCCGCGGACCTCACCTTGGAGGCCAACCCCGCGGTGGACACCGATTCCGCCCCGGACACGCTGCAGGAGGGCGAGGACACCAGCACCGAGGCGACCCGCGACGAGGAGCCCACTCCCGCCGAGGAGGAGTCGCCCGCATGAGCGAGCCCGGCCCGCCGCCGGACGTCGAGCCCGGGCCCGAGACCAGTCCCGACCCCACGCACGACCGCGACGGCGACATGGGGGTGAGCAGCGAGCGGGTCGGCCCCACCGGCCCCGGGCAGACCGCCCGCACCGGCGAGCGCGACGTGACCACGGGCGCGGGGCCCGGGGGCGTCGCGGCGGCCGGGCCCGAGGACGAGCCGGACCCCGCAGAGGACAATCCCCCAGAGAAGTCACCCGGCGGCCGCGAGGAGAACCCGGCCGGGTTGCCCCCCAAGGCCGGCTACCCCAGCGCCGACCCGCGCTCGGCGGACAAGCCCTACCAACCCTGATCCGGGCCGCCGGCCCCCACTAACACGACACTCCGTAAGACGGAGTACTAAATGCACGCAGCCTCCGTTTAAAGTCGTCTCTTCAAACGACCCTGCGCGCGCTCTCGGGAGTGCGCCCGTTCACGGAGGACTGCACGTGCACTCCCTGTTCCATTCCCGGCGTCGGCGCGCCCTCAGACTGGGCGCGACCTTCGCGCTCGGTAGCGCGCTGGTGCTCAGCACCCTCGGCGCCACGCCCAGCGCCCAGGCCGTCCCTTCTCCGAGCACACCTGCCCCCCAGGGCGGCACGGGCGCCGGCGAGGGACCCGACCTGTCCGACCTGCTCGCCGAACCGACCCCCGGCCCGGAGGCGCTCGAGCTGCTCGAGCGCGCCGACCTGCGCGACGTCGCCGAGCACAACGACCTCTCCGTCGCCGAGCTGCGTCACGACCTGGACTCGCAGGACACCCTGCACGTCACTCCCGACGGCGACCTGCTCTTCGTCGACCCCGCCGCGCCGGCCCACCTGCGCGACGCGTCCACGAGCCCGGACGACCACGACCACGGCATCGACGGCGACCAGGACCAGGCCCCCGGGGTCGCGGCCATCGCCCGCGACATCGATGTCAAGGACGCGTTCAACCTCAACTCGCTGCCCGGGGCGAGCGCGACGATCTACCTCGACTTCGACGGCGTCGAGATCTCCTCCTCCTACGGCTCGGCGTGGCAGCAGAGCTACGGGCTCTCCGGGAGCGTCCCCGGATGGGACCCGAAGAACAACGGCGCGGCGTTCAACGACGACGAGAAGCGCGCCGTGATCGAGGTCTGGCAGCGCGTCGCCGAGGACTTCCACCCCTTCAACGTCAACGTCACCACGGTCGCCCCCGCCAACCTGCTCACCTTCCGCGGCTACCACGCGGTGATCACCGGCGACAAGGCCGCGCACAAGGCGCTGTGCGACGAGAGCTGCGGCGGCGTCGCCTACGTGGGGATCGACCCGTACTGGCACCAGTACAAGCCGGCCTGGTCCTTCACCCGCGGGTCGGGGAACTCCGCGGCCAACGTGGCCGAGGTGACCAGCCACGAGATCGGCCACAACCTCGGCCTGCGCCACCACGGCAAGGGCAGCACGGAGTACTACGCCGGCCACAGCGGCTGGGCACCCATCATGGGCAACAGCTACGGCAAGGAACACACCCGGTGGGCGAACGGCGCCTGGCCGGACGCCACCCGGCCCGACCAGGAGGACCTGTCGATCATCCGCGGCCGGCTCGGCTCGCGCGCGGACGGCGGGCCGGACAACTGGCAGGACGCGCGATGGACGCGTACCGCCGCGACCAGCGGCGAGGACGGTCACCACGAGACCCGGGACATCGACGCCTTCCAGCTGGGGACCTGTCAGGGCGATGTGAAGGTCCGCGTCAACATCGCCCCCAAGGGCTCGAACACCGACACCCGGATCAAGGTGAACAACTCCGTCGGAGACGACGTCTTCGAGCACGCCCCGTCGAGCCGCGAGGACATCGACACCACCATCAAGGGCCTGCCGAGAGACACGTACTACCTGCAGATCATGACCGACGCCAGGGGCGAGTACCAGAACGACTACGGCGTGCTGGGCTACTACGACTGGAGCGTCACCGGGTGTGACGGCGTACCGGTCACGACCCCGCCGCTGCAGCCGACCGCGTTCACGCACAGCTTCGACCCCGCGACCCGCAACCTGACGGTCACCTGGCAGCCGCCCGCCGAGGACGGCGGGCACCCCGTCACCGGCTACACCGTCGGCGAACAGCTCGGCAAGATGCCGACGATCCGGCTCGACGCCTCGGCGCGGCGACACACCTTCACCGACGTCCCGGCCGGGGACCTGCAGGTCTACGTCAACGCCAACAACGCCCTCGGCGACGGCCAGGTGGCCGGGACGACCTTCAGGTCCCCGGCGCCGGCCACGACCACCACGGCACTCACGGCCACCTACGCCGACGCCGCCAGGACGGTGAGCCTGCGCACCCGGGTCACCTCCAGCACGACGACGGCCGAGGGCACCGTGCGGGTGACGGCCGGTGATCGCGAGCTCGTGGCGCCCGTCGCGCTGGTGCGGGGCGAGGCGACCGTGACGGTGCCCTACGAGGACGTCGTCGGCACTGAGCTGACGGCGGAGTACGTCCCCGCGGACAAGCGCTGGAGCCCGTCCCGCACCGCCACCGCGACGACGCCGCAGACCGCCCCGTCGACGGTGCGCGACCTCGCCCTGAGCCTAGACCAGGACACCCGTGAGGTCACCGTGACCTGGCGCGCGCCCGAGCACACCGGCGGCTCGGCCGTCACGGCGTACCGCGTGACCGCGGGCGGTGCCACCCACACCGTCGCGGCGTCGGCCACCTCGCACACCCTCCCGGCCGGGACCGGCACGTTCGGCCTCCAGGTCCAGGCCGTGAACGCGCGGGGCGCCTCCACGCCCGCCCGCGCCGAGCTCGAGGTCCCCGCTCCCACGGCGAGCCGCACGGCGATGACCGCCGACACCAGCGGGCGCACGGTGACCCTGCGGGTCACCACCCGGTCGAGCACGGACGACGCGCTGGTCGACGGCCGGGTCACCGTGCGGCGCGCGAACGACCTCGCGCTGGTCGCCGACGCGACGACGACCCGCGGCGTCGCGGAGCTCACGCTCACCGACCAGCCACTGGGCCGGCAGACCTACGTCGCGGTCGTCGTGCCCACGAGCAAGCGGTGGAGCCAGTCGTCCGCCGAGGCCTCGGCCGACGTCATGGTCCAGCCCGGCGCCCCGCGCGCGCTGGCGGCGGACTTCGAGCCTCGCGACCGCTCGGCCCGCGTCGCCTGGGAGGCGCCCGCCTCCGACGGGGGCACGCCTGTGACCGGCTACCGGGTGAGCGTCGGCGAGCTCACCGAGGAGGTCGCGGCCGACGCGACCGAGTCCGTGCTCGACGTCGCCGACCTCGCACCGGGCGAGCACGAGGTCTCGGTGGTGGCGCTCAACGCCGTCGGCACCTCCGGCGCGGCCACGGCCACGCTGGTCCTCGCGCCCGTCGCCGAGGCCGGGCTCTCCCTCACGGTGACCACGCTCGGCCGGGCGGCGACGCTCACCGCCGAGGTGGCCGGCGACCCCGCCCCCGAGGGCAGCGTCGAGTTCCGTGACGGCGCCACCGTCCTGGGCACGGTCGCCGTGACGGACGGCGTCGCGACGCTGCAGGTCGACCGGGCGCCCCTGGGCAGGCGGAGCTACACCGCCGCGTTCGTCCCGGCCGACCGCCGGTGGGACCCCGCCACCAGCGAGGCGGTCAGCGCCACCAGCGCCAAGCTGGCGGCGAGCCTCAAGGTCGCCGTCACCGCGAAGACGGTCCGGCTCGGCAAGCGACCGACGGTCACCGCGACCCTCGCCGCCCGCGGACTGACCGGCGCGGCCACGAACGGCCGGTTGACCGTCAAGCTCGGCAAGAAGACCGTCCAGGCCCGCCTGGTCGACGGCCGCGCCGTCGTACGGCTGCCGAAGCTGAAGAAGGCGTTCTTCACCGCCAAGCAGCTGCGGACCAAGGCACCGCTCGTGGTGACCTACCAGGGCAACGACGACGTCGCCCGCGCGGTCCTCACCCGGAAGGTGAAGGTGAAGCGCTGACGCGCTGAGCCCCGACGCAGCGAACCCCTCTCGACCGCGGTCGAGAGGGGTTCGCTGCTGGGTGGGGCTGGGCTCGGTCGGCGTCAGGTGGCGCGGCCCGAGGCGGCCACGTGCCTCAGACGCCGCAGGCGGGGGCGGCGTCCGGCAGCGGCGCCGGTACGCCGATCGCGGGCATCCCCAGCGAGACGCCGGAGGCCTGCGGCGCGGCGGTGCGCGCCTCCCAGGCGTCGCCCGAGCGCGTGCGTCGTACGCCGAGGACGGGGCCGTCGGCGACCAGGTGGTGCGGCGCGGCATAGGTGACCTCGACGGTGACCATGTCCCCGGGGCGCACGGAGTCGGCGTCCACGCGGGAGAAGTCGGCCTCGAAGTGCACCAGGCGGTTGTCCGGCGCCCGGCCGGACAGCCGCGCGGTGGCGGCGTCCTTGCGGCCCTCGCCCTCGGCGACCATCAGCTCGACGGTGCGCCCGACGATCCTCTTGTTCTCCTCCCAGGCGATCTCGGAGACCAGGTCGGCCAGGCGCAGGTAGCGGTCCTTGACCACGTCGGCCGGCACCTGGTCGGGCAGGTCGGCGGCGGGGGTGCCGGGGCGCTTGGAGTACTGGAAGGTGAAGGCGCTGGAGAAGCGCGACTCGCGCACCACCCGCATCGTCTCGAGGAAGTCCTCCTCGGTCTCGCCGGGGAAGCCGACGATGATGTCGGTGGTGATCGCGGCGTCCGGCATCGCGGCGCGGACCCGCTCGATGATGCCGAGGAACTTCGAGGAGCGGTAGGAGCGGCGCATCGCACGCAGCAGCCGGTCGGAGCCGGACTGCAGCGGCATGTGCAGGCTCGGCATCACGTTCGGCGTCTCGGCCATCGCCTCGATGACGTCGTCGGTGAACTCCGCCGGGTGCGGGCTGGTGAAGCGCACCCGATCCAGGCCCTCGATCTCGCCGCACGCCCGCAGCAGCTTGGAGAAGGCCTGACGGTCGCCGAACTCCACGCCGTACGCGTTGACGTTCTGGCCCAGCAGGGTGATCTCGCTGACGCCCTCGGCCACCAGCGCGCGGACCTCGGCGAGGATGTCGCCGGGGCGGCGGTCCTTCTCCTTGCCGCGCAGCGCCGGGACGATGCAGAAGGTGCAGGTGTTGTTGCAGCCGACCGAGATCGACACCCACGCGGCGTACGCCGACTCGCGCTTGGTGGGCAGCGTCGAGGGGAACACGTCGAGGCTCTCCAGGATCTCGACCTGGGCCTCCTCCTGCACCCGGGCCCGCTCCAGCAGCACCGGCAGCGAGCCGATGTTGTGGGTCCCGAAGACGACGTCGACGTACGGCGCCCGCTCGGTGATCGTCGAGCGGTCCTTCTGCGCCAGGCAGCCGCCGACGGCGATCTGCATGCCCGGGTTGGCGGCCTTGATCGGCGCGAGGTGGGAGAGGTTGCCGTAGAGCTTGTTGTCCGCGTTCTCGCGCACCGCGCAGGTGTTGAACACGACGACGTCGGCCTGTTCGCCGGCCGGGGAGGGCACGTAGCCCGAGTCCTCCAGCAGCCCGGTCAGGCGCTCGGAGTCGTGGACGTTCATCTGGCACCCGTAGGTGCGGACCTCGTACGTGCGCGCGTTGCTCATAACCGCTCAAGCCTACGAGCGCCGCCGCCGCTTCGGCGAACTCCGAGGCACCTGCTCGCGACGCGGCCCTCCGCCGAGCGGGCGACCACCTCTTCGCCGTTGCCAAGGAGAAGAGGCTCCGGCAATCGACCGCGCTGTCCTACGACCGACTGCTCGGCAGGCTCAGCATCGTGGACGAGGTCTCGCAAGGCGGGGATGGAATGTGAGGATGCACGGGTGTCGAAGGGTTCACGGCGCCTCGTCATGGGCGTGGTCCTGGGCGTGAGCGTGGTCATCGTCGTGGGCGTTGTCGCCTACCTACTGCTCCTCCCACGACAGTCCGATCACATCGCTGTTCCCGCGCACAACGCCACTCCGGAGCAGGTGGTGACGGCGTACCTCGACGCTCTGAACGCCCACGACTGCGATACCGCCGAGACCGTCATGGCAAGCGATGCCAAGGACAGCGCCCGATCGTGGTGCCGCCAGGTCGCGAGCCTGACGGACGTGGACGTGCGCGACCACTTCACCGAACGCCCTGAGCTCTCGGGCCGCTCGGCCCCCGAAGAGGTTGCCAACGTCCCGGTGACCTTCGACGTGGACTGGCGCCTCTTCCACGGCGACGTCTCGATGCCCGAGGGAACCACGACGTGGGGCTACCTGTTGGTGCGTGACTCGCCCGACTCTCCTTGGCGCATCTTTGGCCAGGGCACCGGCTGACCATTGCTGGCGCGCGCCAGTTCAGGATGCCGCGGACGGACAACGCGGCAGCGGGCGGGCAGAAGTCGCGCTGAGACCTCCGCCTCAGGCGGCCCCCAGGGCCGGCACCGCACTTCTGCCCGCCCGTCCACGACAGCAGCAGCCGGAGATCAGAGCGCCGCCGCCGAGGTCCGCGGACGCCCGGCTCAGCCGGCGTAGACGGTCCCGTCGAGGTTCAGCAGCCCGGCGGACTCCAGGGCGAGGCCGGTCTCGCTGTTGTCGTCGCTGTCCGGGTGGGTCTCGATGTCGACCGCGGCGACGTCGGCGAGGGCGAGCACGTGGGTCTGGGCGGTCTTGATGCCCATGCCCGCGCGGTCGGTCGGGACGCCGTCCTCGAGGAAGAGGTAGCCGTCGCGGATCCCGAGGAACCGGGCACATGCGTGGACCTCGCGGCTGCCGTCGGTGTGCCGCACGGAGATGGTGCTGAAGGCGTCGTGTGTGCTCACTGGGATATCCTCCCCGACGCCGCGACTCATCGCAGGCGACCACACCGATCCGTCGGGACCGTGCCTGAAGACAGGTCACAGTTCGGACACACCTACCCACCTACCCGATCTCCGGGGGTTCACGCCTCCCCCGAGTGGGCACGGAGGAGACCATGACTGAGCCCCTGGTGGTGCTGGACCACGTCGACAAGTGGTTCGGGAGCCTGCACGTCCTGCAGGACATCCAGCTGTCGATCGGCCGCGGCGAGGTGGTCGTGGTCATCGGTCCCTCGGGATCGGGCAAGTCCACGCTGTGCCGCGCCATCAACCGCCTCGAGACCATCGACAAGGGCACGATCAGCCTCGACGGCCAGCCGCTGCCCCAGGAGGGCAAGCAGCTCGCCGCGCTGCGTGCCGACGTCGGGATGGTGTTCCAGAGCTTCAACCTGTTCGCCCACAAGACGATCCTCGAGAACGTCACCCTCGGGCCGATCAAGGTCCGCAAGCAGTCCAAGGCGGACGCCGAGAAGCGCGCACGCGAGCTGCTCGACCGCGTCGGGGTCGGCCACCAGGCCGACAAGTACCCCGCCCAGCTCTCCGGCGGCCAGCAGCAGCGCGTCGCGATCGCCCGCGCGCTGGCGATGGAGCCGAAGGTGATGCTCTTCGACGAGCCGACCTCGGCCCTGGACCCGGAGATGATCTCGGAGGTCCTCGAGGTCATGGTCGACCTGGCCCGACGCGGCATGACCATGGTCGTGGTCACCCACGAGATGGGCTTCGCGCGCACCGCCGCCGACCGGGTGGTCTTCATGTCCGACGGCGCGATCGTCGAGGAGAACACCCCCGAAGAGTTCTTCACCAACCCGCAGAGCGATCGAGCCAAGGACTTCCTCGGCAAGATCCTCAAGCACTGAAGGAGACAGCATGCGACCTCGTCCGACCCTCCGCCGGTTCACGGCAGCGGCAGCCGCCGCCGTCCTGGCCACTTCCATCACCGCCTGCGGCAACGCCGGCAACGACGACAGCGAGACCCGTGACGTCGACGTCGCGGAGAACGCCGCAGACGAGTTCGAGGACGGGACTCGGATGAAGGAGCTCGCCGAGGACGGCAAGATCACCATCGGCGTGAAGTACGACCAGCCCGGCCTGGGCTTCAAGGGCGCCACCGACGACATGCCCCGCGGCTTCGACCCGGAGATCGGCAAGATCCTCGCCGGCTCGCTCGGCATCGCCCCCGAGGACATCACCTGGAAGGAGACGATCTCCGACAACCGCGAGCCGTTCCTCCAGGAGGGCGAGGTCGACCTGGTCATCGCGACGTACTCGATCACCGACGAGCGCCGCCAGGTCGTCGGCCAGGCCGGCCCGTACTACGTCACCGGCCAGCAGCTGCTGGTCCGCTCCGACAACGACGAGATCAACGGCGTCGAGGACATCAAGGGCAGCGAGGTCTGCTCGGTCACCGGCTCCACCTCCCTGGACAACGTCAAGAAGGAGGGTGCCAAGCCGCGCGGCTTCGACACCTACTCCGAGTGCGTCGACCAGGTCCTCGACGGCACCGTCGACGCGATGACCACCGACGGCACGATCCTGCTGGGGTACGCCGCGGAGCAGCCCGACGACCTCAAGGTCGTCGGCGAGCCGTTCTCCGAGGAGCTCTACGGCATCGGCTACTCCAAGGACCGTCCCGAGATGTGCCAGTGGATCAACGACACGCTGACCCAGGCCTTCGAGGACGGCTCGTGGGAGGAGGCGTTCGACGTCACCCTCGGCGAGTCGGGCGTGGACGCTCCCGAGAAGCCCGAGCTCCAGTCCTGCGACGCCTGACCTTCGCACGTCACTGACCGGCGGGAGT
The DNA here is from genome assembly GCF_013155365.1 of Nocardioides sp. zg-DK7169. Classification (GTDB taxonomy): domain Bacteria; phylum Actinomycetota; class Actinomycetes; order Propionibacteriales; family Nocardioidaceae; genus Nocardioides. Next base: position 171,685 of record NZ_JABJRA010000006.1, on the reverse strand, counting down.
CCCGACAGGCTCCCGCCGGTCCCTCACGGAAGGGGACACGCCCGTGGAGGCGGTCTTCTCGAACTTCGACGAGTACCTCAAGGCATTCGGGGTGACCCTCGGGCTGTTCGTCGTCTCCGGCATCGGCTCGCTCGTGCTGGGCCTGTTCCTCGCGTCGCTGCGGGTCGGTCCGGTCGCGATCATGCGCCGCGCCGCAGCGCTCTACGTGATCATCTTCCGCAACACGCCGCTGCTGATGATCTTCATCTTCATGGCCGCGGCGATGCCCAAGCTCGGCTACAACTTCAAGTGGGTCGAGGACATCGAGATCGCCGGCTGGAGCGTCTCGGCGTTCTTCGTGCGCTCGACCCTCGCGCTGACGCTCTACACCTCCGCCTTCGTGTGCGAGGCCTTCCGCTCCGGCGTCAACTCCGTCGACCTCGGCCAGGCCGAGGCGGCCCGCGCCGTCGGGCTGACCTTCGCCCAGAGCATGCGCTACGTCGTGCTCCCCCAGGCGCTGCGTGCCGTCGTCCCTCCGCTGACCAGCGTGCAGGTCGCGCTGATCAAGAACACCTCCGTCGCCGCCGCGTTCGGCATGGCCGAGGCGACCGCCACCATGCGTGCCTTCACCAACAACAACGCCGACGAGCGCATCCAGATCTTCCTGCTCTTCGCCCTCGGCTACATCATCCTCGTCGAGATCGTGGCCCTCTCGTCCTACGTCCTCGAGCGCAAGTGGAAGGTGGCCTGAGATGAGCGGCAACGTCCTCTTCGACGCGCCCGGGCCGCGCACGATCGCGCGCCACCGCGTCTACACCGTCCTCACCCTGCTCGCCCTCGCCGGCATCATCGGGTTCTTCGCCTGGCGCCTGCAGGTCACCGGGCAGCTCGAGTACGAAAAGTGGGAGGTCTTCCTCACCCCGTCGTACGTCGAGGTGATCCTCCAGGGTCTCCTCGACACCCTGCAGATGGCCTTCGGCGCCATCGTCCTCGCCATCGTCTTCGGCCTCGTGTTCGGCATCGGCAAGGTCTCCGAGCACGCCTGGTTGCGCTGGCCGTCCTGGGTCGTCGTGGAGTTCTTCCGCGCCGTCCCGGTGCTGATGCTGATGATCTTCAGCTTCTACCTGTTCGCCATCGGCAACGGCCCGCTGTCCCCGATGTGGTGCGTGATCATCGCGCTGACCTGCTACAACGGCGCGGTCCTCGCCGAGGTCTTCCGCGCCGGCATCAACGCCGTCCCGCGCGGCCAGGTGGAGGCGGCCTACGCCCTCGGCATGCGCAAGACCCAGGTGATGGTGCAGATCCAGCTGCCGCAGGCGGTCAAGATCATGCTCCCCGCGCTGATCAGCCAGTGCATCGTCGCACTGAAGGACACCAGCCTCGGCGCCTACATCCTGGCTCCCGGCCTGACCTACGTCTACGACCAGATCTCGCAGGAGTTCAAGAACCAGGTCCCGGCCGCGCTGGTGATCGCCTCGATCTACATCGTCGTCAACCTGCTCCTCACCGCACTCGCGACGTGGGCGCAGAAGCGCTACGTCGGCGAGAAGGCCGCCCCGCTCGAGGTCGCTGCGACGGGCTTCGACGACGGCCGCGGCACGCTCTAGACCCGTCGCGGGGTCACCCACAGCCGGATGACGCCCTCGATCACCACGGTGCCGTCGGCCAGCCGGCCGTGCACACGCACCGGGAGGTCGGGGGCGTCCGCCGTCCACTGCTCGGGGTCGGTCTCGGCGATGCAGGTGACGTCGCCGGTGGCCTTCGCGGTGTAGGCGACCTCCATCCCCTTGGGGATCCAGCGCCGGTCCGCGGGGACGCTCGCCTCCGCCAACGCACCCATCGCCGCCTCGAGGCCGTTGCACAGCGCGATCGCGTGCACGGTCCCGAGGTGGTTGTGCACCCCGCGGCGGCTGCGGACCACCAGCTCGGCGCGGTTCGGCTCGAGCACGGTGAACCGGGGCCGCACGGTCGCGAAGTACGGCGCCTTCTGGGAGAACAGCACCGAGAAGACCCGGGTGCCGACGACGGGGATGCTGCTCGTCTTGCGCCACAGCGCGAGGACCTGACTCATGGCCCGGAGATTACCGATCAGTAACTTCGGCGTCCACCCACCCTGGGCGGCGCCCGGTGGGGCGCTGTGGGCTGACACGTGTCAACTGCGCTGCTAGCGTCCGCGACGTGACCCACGCCACAGCAGGACCCGAGGCGGCCATCGAGCCGCTGCCCGAGATCGGCTGCTACGGCCTGGCCGGGCACACCTCCTCCCCCGGCGACCTGCTCGACGAGGTCCGCCTCGCCGAGCGGCTGGGCATCGGCGCCGTCTTCCTCTCCGAGCGCTTCAACCTCAAGGACGCCGGCGTGCTGGCCGGCGCGGCCGTCGCGGCCTCCGAGCGGATCGGGATCGGCACCGCGGCCACCAACCACAACACCCGCCACCCGCTGGTCACCGCCACCATGGCGACGACGCTGCACCGGATGAGCCGGGGGCGCTACGCGCTCGGCCTGGGGCGCGGCTTCGACCTGCTCTTCGACGTGATGGGGCTGCCGCGCGTGACCAGCGCCCAGCTGGCCGACGCGGTCGGGATCTACCGGCGGCTGTGGCGCGGCGAGGCCTTCGGCCACGACGGCCCGGCCGGCAGCTACCCCTACCTGTCCCAGGACCCCTCCTTCGACGAGCACGTGCCGGTGCTGATGACCGCGATCGGACCGACGTCGCTCGCCCTCGCCGGGCGGGTCGCCGACGGCGTGGTCCTGCACACCTTCCTCACCGACGAGACCCTCGCCCGCTCGGTGGCCACCGTGCGCCGCGCCGCCGAGGAGGCCGGCCGCGACCCCGCGTCGGTGCGGGTCTGGGCGGTGCTGGCCACCGTGAGCGACGAGATCGAGGAGGAGCAGCGCCTGCGCCGCCTCGTCGGGCGCCTGGCCACCTACCTCCAGGGGTACGGCGAGGTGCTGGTGCGCGCCAACGGGTGGGACCCCGAGGACCTGCGCCGCTTCCGCGAGGACCCCGTGGTGAGCGGGTACGCCGGGGCGTTCGACGCCGTCGGCACCGTCGAGGAGCTCACCCGGCTCGCCGAGCTGCTGCCCGCCGACTGGCTCCCGGCGGCGACCGGCTCCCCCGCGCAGTGCGCCACCCGGGTGCGCGACCAGCTCGACGCGGGCGCGGACAGCGTCATCCTGCACGGCGCCACTCCTGCCGAGCTGGCCCCGGTGCTGGACGCCTGGCGAGCGGTCCGTCCCGACGGGCTGGACACGCTGCCGCGCAACCCGGGCTGGTCCCGGTGAGCGCCGCGCCGGTCGTCACCACCCCGGACGAGCTGACCGCGCCGTGGCTGGCCGCGGCCCTCGGCGTACGCATCGAGGCGGTGGCGGCCGAGCCGGTCGGCACCGGCCAGATGGGCACCTGCGTGCGGCTGCGGCTGGCCGGTCCCGACGTCGGCACCCGCGTGCCCGCCACCCTGCTCGCCAAGCTCCCCACCCCCGATCCCGGCGCCCGCGCGATGGTGGCCGGTGCCTACCGCTGCGAGCTGCGCTTCTACGACGAGATCGCGCCGACCGTCGCGGTGCGGGTGCCGCGCGTGCACCACGCGGCCTGGACCGGCGACGGGGCCGACTTCGTCCTGCTGCTGGAGGACCTCGCCCCACGGGTGCAGGGCGACCAGCTCGCGGGCTGCTCGCCCGCGCAGGCCCGCGACGCGGTCCTCAACCTCGCCGGACTGCACGGGCCCCGTTGGTGCGACCCGACGCTCACCGCCATCGACGGGCTGGACCGCACCGGCGCCGAGGACGCCGCCCTGCTGGGCGAGCTCTTCGGGCCCGCGACCGAGATCTTCCTCGCCGGGCTGGGCGACCTCGTCGATCCCGCGGACGCCGCGACCCTGGCGGCCTGCGTGCCGCTGTGCGAGCGGTGGGCACGGGGGCGCGCGGAGCGGTTCGGGCTGGTGCACGGCGACTACCGCCTGGACAACCTGATGTTCGCCGCCGACGGTGACGCGGGCTGCGTGGCGCTGGACTGGCAGACGCTGTCGCTCGCGCTGCCGGCGCGCGACCTGGCGTACTTCCTCGGCACCGGGCTCGACGTCGGCGAGCGCCGCGCGCACGAGCGCGACCTGGTCGACGCCTGGCACGCGGCGCTGCTCGGGCACGGTGTCACGGGCTACTCCCGCGAGGAGGCCTTCGAGGACTACCGGTACGCGATGCTCCAGGGGCCGCTGGTGGCGGTCTTCGGCTGCGCCTACGGGACCCGCACCGAGCGGGGCGACCGGATGTTCGCCACGATGCTCGCGCGCTCCTGCGCCGCGATCCGAGACCTGGGCACGCTCTCGCTCGCGGCCGGGGACTGCTAGCGTGGGGCGCGGCCCCTCGGGCGTAGCTCCCCCCGCTTCGCTCGAGGGGCCCCTGCATGCCCGGACGTCCTCGCGCTGCCCGTGGCTTCGGCGGGCTCAGCCGGCCGTGACCAGCAGCTCGACGCGGTTGCCGTGCCCGTCGCGGACGTGCAGCCGCTCGTGGCCGTCGAAGGTGTGCCGCTCGCGGTCGTCGACCTCGAAGCCGAGCGCCACCAGCCGCGACCCGGTCTCCTCGAGGTCCGCCACGCTCGCCAGCAGCAGGGCCGGGTGCGCGCGCCGCGCCGGCACGAACGGGTCCTCCACGCCCACGTGGACCTCCGCGACCACCTGCTCGTCGGCGTCGTAGGAGCGGAACCAGGCGCCACCGCGCGAGCGCAGGGCCGGCGGCTTCTCGACCTCGGCGAGGCCGAGCCCCTCGCCCCAGAACCGTCGCGCGAGCTCCTCCCCGCCCGGTGGGCAGGAGACCTGCACGTGGTGCAGACGCAGCGGCGCGCGCCCGGGCATCAGGACGCCACCTCCGACTCCGGGCGGCGGGCCACGACGAAGACCCGGCGGAAGGGCAGCACCACGCCGTACGGCGCGGCGGGGTACGCCGCGGCGAGGCGGCGGCGCAGCTCGACCTCGAAGGAGGCGCGCAACCGTGGCGACGCCGCCTCGAGCGCCTCGAGGGTGGGCCGGGCTCCGGTGCCCGAGATCCAGGTGAACACCGGGTCCGGGCCCTCCAGCACGTGCAGGTAGGTCGTCTCCCACGCATCGACCTGGCACCCGAGCGCGGCCAGCGCCTCGAGGTAGACCGCAGGGTCGTGGGCGCCCGGCTCGGCGGCGCCGGCGGTGTGGGCGGCGTACGGCTCCTCCGCGGCGAGCTCGCGGCGCAGCGCGTGGCTGGGCTCCGCGAAGTTGCCCGGCACCTGGAAGGCGAACCAGCCGCCGGGCGCCACCGCCGCCACGAGACGGGGAAGCAGGGCGAGGTGGTCGGGCAGCCACTGCAGGACCGCGTTGGCCACCAGCACGTCGACCGGCTCGTCGGGCGACCACGCACGCAGGTCGCCGACCTCGACCGCGAGGCCGGGGTGGTCGGCGTGCGCCCGCGCGACCATCTCCGGGCTGGCGTCGATCCCGCGCACCTCGGCCCCCGGCCAGCGGGCGGCCAGCAGCGCGGTGAGGTTGCCCGGCCCGCAACCCAGGTCCATCACCCGTCGGGGCGCGCGGGCATCGACGCGGGCGAGCAGGTCGAGGAACGGGCGGGCGCGTTCGTCGGCGTAGGCGAGATAGCGCTCCGGGTCCCACCCGGAGGCAGTCGGCGGAACGGGTCCGGTGCTCATGGGGCCTCCCGGGGCGAGCGGATCGGAGGTCTCTTGACGTCGAGACACTTCGATCCTCCGCCGCGAGTCTCTCGATGTCAAGATTCTCGACCCGGGCGGTACCATGACGCCATGCGGGACGAGGTCGACGAGCTGGTCGAGGCCTGGGGACGTGAGCGCGCGGACCTGGACCTGGCACCCGTCGCGGTCTTCAGCCGGATCTCCCGCCTCGCCCGCCACCTGGATCTGGCCCGGCGCGAGGCCTTCACCCAGCACGGCATCGAGGCGTGGGAGTTCGACGTGCTCGCCGCGCTGCGCCGCGCCGGTACGCCGTACGAGCTCTCCCCCGGGCGGCTGCTGCGCGAGACGCTGGTGACCAGCGGGACCATGACCAACCGGGTCGACCGGCTGGCCGCCCGCGGGTTCGTCGAGCGCCTCCCCGACCCGCACGACCGACGCGGCGTGCTGGTGCGCCTGACCGCCGACGGCAAGCGCGCGGTGGACAGCGCGTTCACCGAGCTGCTCGAGGCCGAGGCCGGGATCCTCGCCGACCTCGACACCGATCAGCAGGCCCAGCTGGCCTCGCTGCTGCGCACCCTGCTGGTGCCGTTCAGCTGACGCCGGGCGCCTGACCCCGGCTGGGCCGGCTCACCCCAGCTGCTCGGAGGCCTCGAGCCACTCCAGCTCGAGGGCGTCCTTCTCCTCCGCGAGCGCCGACATCTGCTTGCCGAGGTCCGCGAGCAGCGCGTAGTCCTCGAGGTTGGCGGCCATCTTCTCCTCGAGCACGGCCTCCTGCTCCGCGATCTTCGCCAGCCGCTTCTCCACCCGCGCCAGCGCCTTGCGCGCCGTGCGCTCCTCGGCCGAGCCGGACCGGGCCTTCCCAGACGCCACCGTCGCCCCCGTCGCCCCGGTCGGTACGGCGGCGGGCGCGGCAGCCGCCGCGGCGGCGGCTGCGTCCACGGCCGCCAGCGAGGCCTCGCGCCGCTCGAGATACTCCTCCACCCCGCGCGGCAGCATCGAGACGGTGCCGTCGCCGAGCAGCGCCCAGATCGAGTCGGTGACCCGCTCCAGGAAGTACCGGTCGTGGGAGACCACGATCAGGGTGCCGGGCCAACGGTCGAGGAAGTCCTCGAGCACGTTGAGGGTGTCGATGTCGAGGTCGTTGGTCGGCTCGTCGAGCAGCAGCACGTTGGGCTCGTCGAGCAGCAGCATGAGCAGCTGGAAGCGGCGCCGCTCGCCACCGGAGAGGTCGCCGATGCGCGCGGTGAGCCGGTCGCCGGTGAAGCCGAAGCGCTCCAGCATCGAGGTCGCGGTGATCTCCCCGCCGTCGGTGGTGCGCGTCAGCTGGCGAACCCGCTCGACGGTGGGCAGCACCCGCGCGGTCGGGTCGAGGTGGTCGAGCTGCTGGGTCAGGTGGCGCAGCGCGACCGTGCGGCCGGTCTTCACCTTGCCGGCGCTGGGCTGCAGGTCGCCCGACAGCAGCGAGAGGAGCGAGGTCTTGCCCGCACCGTTGACGCCGACGATGCCGATCCGGTCGCCGGGGCCGATGCGCCAGGTCGCGTGGTGCAGCAGCTGACGCTCGCCGCGGTACAGGTCGACGTCCTCGACGTCGAGGACGTCCTTGCCGAGGCGCTGGGTGGCGAACTTCTGCAGCTCCAGCCGGTCGCGCGGCGGCGGCACGTCCTCGATCAGGGCGTTGGCGGCGTCGATGCGGAACTTCGGCTTGGAGGTGCGTGCCGGGGCGCCACGGCGCAGCCAGGCGAGCTCCTTGCGCACCAGGTTCTGCCGGCGCACCTCGGAGGCCGCGGACTGGCGCTGGCGCTCGGCCTTGGCGAGCACGAACGCGGCGTACCCGCCCTCGTAGGCGTCGACCGCGCCGTCGTGGACCTCCCAGGTCCACTGGCACACGGCGTCGAGGAACCAGCGGTCGTGGGTGACCACGACGAGGGCGGAGGGCAGCGCGGCGACGTGGGCGGCCAGCCAGGCGACCGCCTCGACGTCGAGGTGGTTGGTGGGCTCGTCGAGCACCAGCAGGTCGTGCTCGCCGATCAGCAGCGCGGCCAGCGAGCAGCGGCGCCGCTCGCCACCGGAGAGGCCCACGACCGGCCGGTCCAGGTCGATCCCGGCCAGGAGCACCTCGACGACCTCGCGGGTGCTCGGGTCGGCGGCCCACTCGTGGTCGGCGAGACCGGCGAGGACCGCCTCGCGGACGGTGTGCTCGTCGGAGAGCTCGTCGCCCTGGTGCAGGTAGCCGATCAGCAGCCCGCGGATGCGCGAGACCCGGCCGGAGTCGGGTTCCTCGATGCCGGTCATCACCTCCAGCAGGGTGGTCTTGCCGTCGCCGTTGCGCCCGACGATGCCGATCCGCTCCCCCGCGCCGATGCCGAGGGAGACCTCGTCCAGCAGGGGGCGGACGCCGTAGGACTTCGAGACGCGCTCGAGGTTGATCAGGTTGTTCGGGGCGGTGCTCACGCGTACTCCACGAGGTGGGCTCCCGACACCGCGCCGTTGGCGACGAGGACGGTCGGGTGCGGGTGGTCGCCGGGATCGCCGGCGTCGAGGGCCGCGGCGACCTCGCGGGCGTGGTCGCCGTCGCGGCAGAGGAACAGACAGGTGGGCCCGGACCCGGAGAGCAGCCCGCGCAGCGCGCCGGCCTCCTCCCCGCGGGCGATCAGGGCACCGAGCTCGGGACGCAGGTCGAGCGCGGGTGCCTGGAGGTCGTTGTGCAGCGCGGCCGCCAGCGCGTCGACGTCGCCCGCAGCCAGGGCGGCCAGCAGCGTGTCGGGGACGGGGGGCTGCGCGCTCGCATCGGGGACCATCACGTCGAAGTGGCGGTAGACCGCCGGGGTCGAGAGCCCCGCGTGCGCGGGCACCGCGACCCACCACCAGGTGCCGGCGTCCGGGACCCGCTCGACGAGCTCGCCGCGGCCGGTGCCCAGCGCCGTACCGCCGACCAGGGCGAACGGCACGTCGCTGCCGAGCTCGGCGGCCAGGGCCAGCAGGTCCTCGTCGGTGGTCCCGGTGCCCCAGAGACGGTCCAGCGCGACGAGCGCGGCCGCGGCGTCCGCGGAGCCGCCGGCCATGCCGCCGGCGACCGGGATCGCCTTGGCGACGTGCACCGCCCCGCGACGCGGTACGCCGTGGTGCGCGGCGAGCAGGTCGGCGGCGCGGGTGACGATGTTGTCCTCGACCGGCGGCAGCTCGACGCCGGCCATCCAGTCGGCGACGGCCACCTCGACGCTCCAGTCGTCGGCCTCGCGCACGGTGACGTCGTCGTGCAGGCCGACGGCCTGGTAGACGGTCACCAGCGGGTGGAAGCCGTCCTCGCGCGGCGCACCGACGCCGAGGTGGAGGTTGATCTTCGCGGGGGCACGGACGGTGCGCTCGCTCATCCGCGCTCCTCCCGGCGCCCGGCGACGATGCCCTCGGTCAGCGCGACGAACTGCTCGATCCCCAGCGACTCGCCGCGGGCCAGCGGGTCGATCCCGGCCGCGGCGAGCGCGGCGTCGAGGACCGCCGCGGAGCCCGCGAGCGGCTTGAGCACGCCGCGCAGGGCCTTGCGGCGCTGGGCGAAGGCGGCGTCGACGACGGCGAAGACCTCCACGCGCGTCGCGGTGGTGGTCGGCGGCTCGCGGCGGGTCCAGGCGACCAGCCCGGAGTCCACGTTGGGGGCCGGCCAGAAGACGTTGCGCCCGATGGAGCCGGCGCGCCTCACGTCGGCGTACCAGGCGGCCTTGACCGAGGGGACGCCGTAGACCTTGGAGCCGGGGCGGGCGGCCAGCCGGTCGGCGACCTCGGCCTGCACCATCACCAGGCCGCGCTCCAGGGAGGGCAGCAGCTCGAGCAGGTGCAGCAGCACCGGCACCGAGACGTTGTAGGGCAGGTTCGCGACCAGCGCGGTGGGCGCGGGGCCGGGGAGCTCGGTGACCCGCATGGCGTCGCCCAGCACCAGCTCGAAGCGGTCCGCCTGGGCGGGGGCGTGCTCGGCGATGGTCTGCGGCAGCCGGGCGGCGAGCACCGGGTCGAGCTCGATGGCGGTGACCCGGCCGGCGACCTCGAGCAGCGCAAGGGTCAGCGAGCCCAGGCCGGGGCCGACCTCGACCACGACGTCGGCCTCGGTGATCGCGGACTCGCGCACGATGCGGCGCACCGTGTTGGCGTCGATGACGAAGTTCTGGCCGCGCTGCTTGGTGGGGCGGAGGTCGAGCTCGGCCGCGAGCTGACGCACCTCCGCCGGTCCGAGCAGTTTCGGACCGGCGGAGGTGTCAGACATGGGCGCCAGCGTAGTCAGCGTGGGCCCGGTTCCCGCAGTCGAGGCGACCTCGTCGTGGGGGCTCAGCGCAGGCCGAGCTGGGAGGAGCAGTGCGGCCACTGGCCCCAGCCGGCGCGCGACTGCAGGATCTGGCCGCGCTTGATCTGCTCCTCGCGGCTGTGCTGGTGCGGCAGGCCGGTGCCGCCGACGGAGGCCCAGGTGCCGGCGCTGAACTGCAGGCCGCCGTAGTAGCCGTTTCCGGTGTTGGTGGCCCAGTTGCCGCCCGACTCGCACTGCGCGAGGCGGTCCCAGACGGTGTCGCCGCCGCTGTAGTCGGCCGCGGGGGCCGGCGCGGGGGCCGGCTTCTCCTTGGTGCCGACCAGCACGATGCGCGAGACCGGCTTGGCGGTGACGGTCTGCTTCACGACCTTGCGGTCCACGACCTCGCCGTTGCGGTAGGTGAGGCGGTAGACGACGTCGCGGCTGCCCGCGCGGCCCTCGCGCCCGACCTTCTCCTCGCCCTCGTAGATCGAGGCGTCGTCGCGCTCCTCGGTGGTGAACCCGATCGACTCGCCCTCGACGCGGCGGGTGTCCTTGCGGATGTCGGTCAGGACGATCGTGTCGCCGTCCTCGACCTTGGTCTTCAGGCCGGGCTTGACGATGTCGAGCTTGTCGACCTTGACGTCCATGGTGTCCAGCGCCTCACGGACGGTGAGGGCGGTGACCTTCTTCTTCACCGGCTTGCGACCGGCGAGGGAGAAGGTGAGCACCTTGGGCGTGACGACGGCGATCTCGAGGCCGTCGCGGCCGATCAGTGCGCCGCGGCTGGTGGAGATGCGGGCGGCGGCGAAGGGCCGGCCGATCTCGCCCAGGGCGTCCTCGACGGCCGTCGAGGTCACCCAGTAGGTCTGGGTCTCGCCGTCGACGGTCACCTCGAGCGGGCGGCCGAAGCGCACCGAGATCTTGGTGCCGTCGGTGACCTCCTCGTGCACACCGGGCGCGACCAGGTCGTGCTTGCCGACCTCGACGCCCTCGGACTCGAGGACGTCGCCGACCGTGTCGCCCATGGCGCGGACCTCGCGGGACTCCCCGTCGAGCGACAGGGTCACCGTCGTGGTCAGGGCGCTGTAGCCGAGCGTGGTGCCGGCGACCGCCAGGACGACGACCGTCGCCAGGATCCCCAGGAGCGCTCGGCTACGGGTGATGCGGCCCAGACGGGCGCGCATTGTGGGCTGCGTGGAAGCCACGATTCTCCATACGTCGTGCTGTCCGGGCCTCGGGTGTCAGTGCGTGCACACGGTGGTGCACGCGGGACGCACACGGGGTGTGCGAGGTGGTGCTCGCCAGTGCCGACCTTCGTTCTCGGGACGGCTGCCGGGCCGCGATGGGGGCGCTCGGCGGCCGCGGTGCACTGGTCTGATCGACCCGATCCCGGCCTACAAGTCGTCTACTGGAACAAGATCCGGGGCCGATTGCAAACCCTCGTCCCACATCTTGTGCCGGCGTGAGCAGGGTCTCGTGGCCGCGAGCACCCTCGACGGACCCTCGGAGTGCAGGTCCCGGGCGCGCTTCCCGCCCGTCTCGCGGACGGCTACCAGGCGCCGCCGAAGGCCCGTTCGGTGTTGGCGTCGACGGCCGCGCAGAGCTCGCCGAGGTCCTCGCCGCGCACCTCGGCCATCACCCGCATCGTGAGGGGAACCAGGTAGGAGGCGTTCGTCGCGCCGCGGTGCGGGTGCGGGGTCAGGTACGGCGCGTCGGTCTCGACCAGCACCCGGTCCTGCGGCGTCACGGCCAGCGCGTCGCGCAGCGGCTGGGCGTTGCGGAAGGTGACCGTGCCCGCGAAGGAGAGGTACGCGCCGCGGTCCACGCAGGCCCGCGCGAAGTCGGCGTCGCCGGAGAAGCAGTGCATCACCCAGCGCGGCGGGGCCCCCTCCTCCTCCAGCACCGCCAGCACCTCCTGGTGGGCGTCGCGGTCGTGGATGACCAGGGTCTTGTCCAGGCGCTTGGCCAGGTCGATGTGGCGCCGGAAGGACTCGACCTGCGCGGCGCGGCCGTCCTCGCCGGTGCGGAAGTGGTCCAGACCGGTCTCCCCCACTGCGCGCACCCTCGGGTGCGCCGCGGCGAGCTCCTCGATCTCGGCCATCGCCGCGTCCAGCCCGCCGGGGGTCGCCGCCAGCCGGGGCGCCTCGTTGGGGTGCAGCGCGACGCCGGCGACGATCGGGGCGTACGTCGCGGCCGCCTCGACCGCCCAGCGGGCGCCGGGGAGGTCGCAGCCGATCTGCACGATGCGGGTCACGCCCACCGCCGCGGCGGCGGCGAGCGCCTCGGGGGCCGGGGTCACCGGCTCCTCGCCGCGGGCGATGTCGAGGTGGCAGTGGTTGTCGACGACCGGGTGCGGGAGCGGCTCGGGCACGGGCGGACGCTGCTGGGTCATGCCGCCCCGGTCCGGGCCAGCACCGCGTCGGCCAGGGCCCGCGGGGCGTGGGTGGGGATCCAGTGCGAGACCCCCTCCAGCACCACCAGCTCGTACGGCGCGTCGACCCACGCCGACGTCGCCTCGACCGGCGCCCGGGTGATCGCGACGTCCCCGTCGCTCCACACCATCGTGGTCGGCACGGTGACCTTGCGCCCGTTGGCGCCGCCCAGGGAGAACGGCAGCGCGCGGTACCAGGCCAGCCCGCCGGGCAGCGCGCCGTCCTCCAGGACGTCGGTGCGGAACAGCTCGAGGTCCTCGGCGTCCATCCCCGAGCGGCGCAGCCAGGGCTCGAAGAGCCCGCGGGAAGCGAGCAGCTCGGGCACCACCGGCAGCTGGAAGAACCCCATGTAGGTGGAGTGCAGGCCCTGGGTGGAGGTCAGCATCGAGGACGTGAACGCACCGGTGTGCGGCACCGAGATCGCGGTCCAGGTGCGTACCAGCTCGGGGCGGGTCATCGTCAGGCCCCAGCCCACGGCGGCGCCCCAGTCGTGGCCGACCAGGTGCACCGGGCCGCCGATGCGGTCGATGAGCGCCGCGACGTCGGCGACGAGCTCGCCGGTGCGGTAGGCGCGGCGCCCCGTGGGGCGCGCACCCGAGGAGTAGCCGCGCTGGTCGGGGGCGTAGGTGCGCAGCCCGTGCTCGGCCAGCAGCGGCTCCACCTTGCGCCAGCAGCTGCCGCGCTCGGGAAAGCCGTGCAGCAGCACCACCGGCTCGCCGTCGAGCGGCCCCGCGTCGCGGACGTCGAAGACCAGCCCGTCGCGCTCGAAGGAGGTCAGCCGCTCGCTCATGACCCGCTCCCCCGGTGCACCAGGTCGTAGACCTCGCGCTTGGGCACGCCAGCCACCTTCGCGACCTCCGCGATCGACTCCTTGCGGGTCATGCCGTCCTCCTCGCGCTCGGCGACCGCGGCGCGCAGGCTCTCGGGATCGGTCCCGATCGTGCTCGCGGGGTCGGCCCCGGAGACCACCACGGTCACCTCTCCCCGTACCCCGTCGGCGGCCCAGGTCACCAGGTCGCCGAGCGGACCCCGGCGTACCTCCTCGTGGGTCTTGGTCAGCTCGCGGCACACCGCGCCGGCGCGGTCCTCCCCGAACGCCTCCGCCATCGCCGCCAGGGCCGCCTCCGTGCGGTGCGGCGCCTCGAAGAAGACCATCGTGCGCTCCTCGCGGGCCAGCCCGGCGAGACGGCGGGCGCGCTCGCCGGCCTTGCGCGGCAGGAACCCCTCGAAGCAGAACCGGTCGACCGGCAGCCCGCTCACCGCGAGCGCGGTGAGGACGGCGGAGGGCCCCGGCACCGCGGTGACGCGTACGTCGTGCTCGACGGCCGCCGCGACCAGGCGGTAGCCGGGGTCGGACACGCTGGGCATCCCGGCGTCGGTCACCAGCAGCACCCGCTCACCGGCCAGCAGGGCCTCGAGCAGCACCGGGGTGCGGGCGGACTCGTTGCCCTCGAAGTAGGACACCACCCGCGCGGTGACGGTGACGCCGAGGTCGGTGGTGAGCCGCTTGAAGCGGCGGGTGTCCTCGGCGGCGATCACGTCCGCCGTCGTCAGCTCCTGGACCAGGCGGGGCGGGGCGTCGCCCACCTGCCCGATCGGAGTCGCGGCCAGGACGAGCACGCCAGTCATGGCCACGATCATGTCAGCACCCGCCGGCCGGCCCCGAGCGCCCGTATTGTTCGTGCCCGTGACGTCCACCCGCCCGGCCCCCGCGGCCGGACCGCCCCGGGTCCCCGTCGAGGCGCGTCCCTCGGCCCGGGTCCGCCTGCGCGGCCGGATCGGTGCCAGCGACCCGCTGATGGGCTGGGTGGGCCCGCTGGGGGTCGCGCTGCTCGCCCTGGTGCTGCGGCTGTGGCACCTGGGCACGCCGCGCGAGTTCGCCTTCGACGAGACCTACTACGCCAAGGACGCGTGGTCGCTGCTCAACAACGGCTACGTGCGCACCTACGTCGACGACGCCGACGAGAAGATCCTCGACGGCACCACGACCGGGCTGTGGACCGACGACCCGTCGATGATCGTGCACCCCGACGTCGGCAAGTGGCTGATCGCGCTCGGCGAGTGGGCCTTCGGGATGAACCCGTTCGGCTGGCGGGTCTCCGCGGCGGTGGCCGGCGCGCTGATGGTGCTGGTGATGTGCCGCCTGGTGCGGCGGATGACCGGCTCCACGCTGCTCGGCTGCGTGGCCGGGCTGCTGCTCAGCCTCGACGGGCTGCACTTCGTGCTCTCCCGGCTCGCGCTGCTCGACATCTTCCTCGCGCTGTTCACGCTGTGCGGCGTCGCCTGCATCGTCAACGACCGCGACTGGTCCCGCGCCCGGCTCGCGGCGCTGGTCCCCGACCAGGTCACCAGCGGCTGGGGCCCGGTGCGGGCGATGCTGTGGCGCCCCTGGCTGCTCGCCGGCGGCGTGGCGTGGGGCCTGGCGATCGGCACCAAGTGGACGGCGCTGTACCCGCTGGCCGCGTTCGGCCTGCTGTGCTGGCTGTGGAGCGCGGGCGCGCGCCGGGCCCTCGGCGTACGGCGTCCGGTGCTGCGCGCGGCGCTGACCGACGGGCTGCCGGCCTTCGGCTACCTCGTGGTGCTCGCCGGCGTCGTCTACACCGCGACCTGGACCGGGTGGCTGGTGCACGCCGACGAGTACGAGGAGCACCTCTCCTCCACGCAGTACACCCGCTACAGCCACATGGAGGGCGACCGGGCGGTCTCGGAGGGCGACGCCACCTGGCCGACCGCCGAGGAGCCGGACGCCGACGGGCTCGGCGAGGTCACGCAGTCGCTGCGCTCGCTGTGGCACTACCACCGCGACGTCTACACCTTCCACACCCACTTCCTCAACGACGCCGAGCACACCTATGCCTCCAAGCCGCTGGGCTGGTTGATGCTGAACCGCCCGGTCGGCGTCTCCGCCGACACCGGGATCGAGCCGGGCACCCGCGGCTGCGACGCGGCCCCGGACAGCGACTGCCTGCGCCAGGTGCTGCTGATCGGCACCCCGGTGATCTGGTGGGGCGGCCTCCTCGCGCTGCTGTTCTCCGTGCTCGCCTGGGTCGGCATGCGGGACTGGCGCTTCGGCGTCGCCGTGGTCGGCACCGCCTCGACCTGGCTGCCGTGGATGCTCTACGACGACCGGCCGATCTTCTTGTTCTACGCGGTGATGACGCTGCCGTTCGTCGTGCTGGCGCTGACCCTGGCCATGGGCAGGCTCATCGGCCCCTCACGCGTCCCCAGCGCCCGGCGTACGACCGGGGTGATCGTGTCGGGGGCGTTCGTGGTGCTGGCGGTCTTGAACTTCGCCTGGTTCTGGCCGCTGTTCACCAACGGCCTGCTCACGCACGGCGAGTGGTTGGCCCGGATCTGGTTCGAGCGCTGGATCTGAGCCCGCTGGATCTGGGCGGCTGCGGGTACTGCCGCCCATGGGCCCCACCCGCACCGACCGCGTCCGCCAGCTCGTCGTCGTCCTCGCCGAGGTCTTCTGCGTCGTCGGCACCCTCGTCGGCACCGGGGTGATCGGCACCCCGGTCGCCGAGACGGCCGGCGGTGCGCTGTCGGCCGACGCGACGCTGGTGGCGCCTGCGGGGACGGCCTTCTCGATCTGGTCGGTGATCTACGTCGGGCTGGCGGCGTACACCATCTGGCAGCTGCTGCCGGGCAACGCGACGAACCCCCGCGCGCGGGCGACCGGGTGGCTGGCCGCGGCGTCGATGGTGCTGAACGCGACCTGGCTGCTGGTCACCCAGGCCGACCTGGTGTGGCTCAGCGTGGTGGTGATCGTCGTGCTGCTCGCGGTCCTGGTCGAGCTGGTACGCCGCCTGGCCCGGCACCGCGCCGAGGGCTGGGTGGACCGGCTGGCCGTGGACGCGACGTTCGGGCTCTACCTGGGCTGGGTGGCGGTCGCGACCTGCGCCAACACCGCCGCGGCCGTCGGCGACTCGCGCATCGACGTCTCCTCCGAGGACACCGTCGCGGTGGTCGGCACCATCGCGCTGCTGGCGCTGCTGACCACCCTCGAGGTGCTGTTCGCCTGGCGCTACGGCGCCCGGTGGGCGGTCGCGCTGGCCAGCGCCTGGGGCCTGGCGTGGGTGGCGGTCGGCCGGACCGCGGAGACCCCCGAGTCGCTGCCCACGGCGATCGCGGCCGGCGCGTGCGCGGTGGTGCTGCTCGCGGCCACCGCGGCGCTCCCCGTCGTACCGGCGCAGCGCGGCGGTGGAGGCCGGCGGGTGCGCCGCCCCGACACCGCGGCGGCCCCGCACTGACCCGTTCACCACGACGACCGGATAATGACGCGATGACGACCTTCCGTCCCGGCTGGGACTCGATCCCCGCACCGCTGCTCGACTTCTGGAGCGAGTACCACATCTGCACGCTCACGACGGTGCGCCCGGACGGCCGGCCGCACGTCGTACCGGTGGGGGGGTGGCGCTGGACCTGGAGCAGAAGTGCGCCTGGGCGATCACCAGCGCGGGCTCGCACAAGGTCGCCCACGTGCGTGCCGCCGGCCCGGACGCCCCGGTCGCGGCGTGCTCCGTGGACGGCCCCCGCTGGTCGACGCTGGAGGGCACCGCCACCGTCTGCGACGACGAGCACTCCGTGG
The DNA here is from genome assembly GCF_013155365.1 of Nocardioides sp. zg-DK7169. Classification (GTDB taxonomy): domain Bacteria; phylum Actinomycetota; class Actinomycetes; order Propionibacteriales; family Nocardioidaceae; genus Nocardioides. Next base: position 154,742 of record NZ_JABJRA010000006.1, on the reverse strand, counting down.
CCCGCGCGATCGAGTGCTACACCGCCCGTTACCGCGCCCCGCGCCCCAACCCCGCCCGCGTCGCCCTGCGCTTCGAGGTCGACCGCTTCGTCTTCGGCCCCGGCCTCATCGCCCCCCGCTGACCACGCCCCCGCATCTCGCCGACTCGGCGCGTGCGGTGGGCCGAGTCGGCGAAGGGTGCCGAGGAACCCCGGGGGGTCACCGGCCGGTCAGCGTCCGAAGCGCTCCCGGAGGGCGTCGGTGAGCAGGCTGACGAGCGCCTCGAGCTGGACGTCGGCGGAGCCGCCGATCTCCTCGTCGGACCCGTCGAGGGCACGCGCGGCCAGGCCGGCCTTGCTGTCGATGAGCTCGGCGATCCGGGTGTCGATCGTCTGCGCGGCGATGATCCGCCACGCCGTGACCGGCTCCTCCTGACCGATCCGGTGGATCCGGTCGATCGCCTGGGTCTGCTCGGCGTCGGTCCACGACAGCTCCGCGAGCACCAGGTTGGAGGCCACCTGCAGGTTGAGCCCGACGCCGGCGGCGCTGAGCGAGCAGACGACGATCGCGACCTCGGGGTCCTCGACGAACGCGTCGATCGCCTTCTGGCGCGCCCTCGGGGTCTGGTCGCCGCGGATCGAGGAGTACTTCAGCCCGCGGCGGGCGAAGGTCTCCTCGGCGGCGTCCATGACGTCGACGTGCTTGGCGAAGAAGACGACCTTGCCGACGCTGCGCGCCAGCTGGGCGGCGTAGTCGGCGGCGAGGCCGGCCTTCGCCTGGCCGATGCGGCGCATCATGCTGAAGACGTTCTCGCCGTCCTTGGTGGACGCGGTGTCCTCGCGCTCCCACGTCGCGACGCGGCGTACCAGCTCCTCGTCGATGCCGTCGTAGGACTGCCCCCGGACCTCGAGCGCCGAGAGGTAGCGCTCCACCAGGCGGCGGGCCAGCTCGCGCTCCGAGGCGCGGATCGAGCGACCGGCCTCGTCGTCGAGCTCGACCGGCAGGTCGGCGACCCGGCGGGCCGGGATGTCCTTGGCGACGTCGATCTTGCGACGGCGCACGATGCCCATGTTGACCACGCAGCCACGCGCGGCGGGGTAGAACGCCGGGTCGGCCGGGGTCAGGCCGGTGTCCTCGAGCGCCTCCATCAGCGCGCCGAGCGGCTTGACGTCGTCGATCCAGCCGAGGAACTGCCAGATCGCGCGGAAGTCCTCGATGTCGTTGATCAGCGGCGTACCGGTGAGCGCCATCATCAGCGGCGCGGCGATCCGCTCGCGCATCTGGTCGGCGATGTGCAGCACGTGCTGGGAGCGCTGGGAGGACTTGTTCTTGATGAAGTGCGCCTCGTCCACGACCATGCCGCGGAACCCGAAGTCGCTCAGCCAGCCGACGTGGCGCTCGAGGATCTCGTAGTTGATCACCATGATGTCGGCGAAGCCGTCGACGTCGTGGCCGTCGCCGTGGATGACGGTGACGGTGCGCCCCGGCGTCCACAGGTGCGCCTCGCGGGCCCAGTTGGTCTTCACGACGTTGGGCACGACGACCAGCAGCGGGTAGGCGTCGGCCGCGTGGGCGGCCATCAGCGCCTGGGCGGTCTTGCCCAGGCCCGGCTCGTCGGCGAGCAGGAAGGAGCGGTGCCCGGCGGCGGCAGCGGCGACCACACGGGCCTGGTGCGGCATCAGCTCCAGGCCCTGCGGGGCGCGTACGGCGCTCTCCTCGGGCAGCGGCATGCAGGCGCTGGCGCCGGCCTGCTCGAAGGAGCGGAACAGCGGGCCCAGCAGCTCCCACCCGGCGAGGCGGCGCGGGTGGCCGTTGCGCGCGGCGAAGGAGAAGTCGGGGGCGAGGAACGGGTTCGCGAGCTTGCGGGCGATCACCGACTGCGGGACGACCTGGCGCTCGGGGTGCGCGAACGGCGAGACGACCGCCTCGGGCTCGGGCTCCTCCTCGACGACGGGCTCGAGGCCGGCGGCCAGCACCATCTCGCGGCGCAGCTCGCGGGCCTCCTCGGTGACCTTGGCGTCCTCGGCGAGCAGCGCCAGCAGGGAGGGGTCGCGCGCGGCGGTCTTGGCGAGGATCGTGCCGATGCCGTCGAGGCGCTTGAGCTCCTCGGCCCGGCGGCCCTCGCTGAGGTCGGCGTCGTTCTTGACCCGGGTGCGCTCCTCGCGCACCAGCAGCGCGACCACCTGGAACTTCGTGCGGGTCGAGGGGCGCACCGCCTTGCGCTGCACCCCGGTCTCGACCTCGCGCACGGCACGCGCCAGCACGGGGATCAGCCCCTCGTTGTCGAGCTCGCGCTGACGACGACGGGCGCGGGGTGCGGTGCGGGTAGCGCCGGCCTGGCGCTGGCCTCCTCGGGCCAAGGGTCCTCCTCTGGACTGCCTTCCGCCCCGGTCGGGGCGTGCGGCACCCCGCACGCGGTCCACGCCGTGCCCCTCGTCCGTGCCATACGACGGAGTATCGGGTCGATCGCCCGGCGGTCGTGATGCGGTTCCCCGGGGGCCGTGCGCGTGGATCCGACAGACGCGGACCGGACGGCGAGACCCGGGAGATGGTGCTTGGCACCGATGCTAGCGCGCAGGCGCCCCGGGGACACAACCGGCTCGCGGAGATACCCGAAGCACGTCATAGCCGCGCAGGATGCGCGTGGGACGCCTCCGGCCCCCCGCCTCCACGGCCAGCGCGGGGAAGCGCCGGTGCAGCGTCTCCAGTCCGACGTGGCCCTCCATCCGCGCCAGCGCCGCGCCGAGGCAGTAGTGCCGCCCCGAGGAGAACGAGACGTGGTCGCGCGCGCTGGACCGGGTCACGTCGAAGCGTGCCGGGTCGGCGAAGACCTCCGGGTCGCGGTTGGCGGCAGCCAGCAGGGCGGCCACCACGGAGCCGCCCGGCACCGGTACGCCGGCGACGACGGTGTCGCGGGTGGCGACCCGGCCGGTCAGCAGCACCGGCGGGTCGAGGCGCAGCACCTCGTCGACCGCGTCGGGCCATCGCTCGGGCTCCTCGGCCAGCAGTGCCCGCTGCTCGGGGTGGGCGCCCAGCAGCGCCACGCCGTTGCCGAGCAGGTTGACGGTGGTCTCGAAGCCGGCGGCCAGCACCAGCCCGGCGGTGGAGCGCAGCTCGGCGTCGGTGAGCCCGCCGCTGCCGTCGTCGTGCTGCGCGGCCACCAGCTGGCTCAGGAGGTCCTCGCCGGGCGCGCGGCGTACCTGCTCGAGGTGGTGGGTCAGCCAGCGCTCGAAGTCGCGCAGCGCCGCCTCGACCGCACGGAAGCGCGACCAGGACAGGCCCAGGTCGAGGCTGGGCGCGGCGGCGCTGCCGAGGCGCAGGACGACGTCGCGCTCGTGCGCGGGGACCCCGAGGATCTCCGCGATCACCGTGACCGGCAGCAGCGCGCAGTACGCCGGGACCAGGTCGAGGGTCGGCTCGGTGCGGCTGCGCCGCTCCAGGTCGTCGGCGAGGCGCTCGGCGATCTCGCGGGTGCGCTCGGTGAGGTCCTGCACGGCGCGGACCGAGAAGACGCGGGTCACCAGCCGGCGGTAGCGGGTGTGGTCGGGCGGCTCGCTGACCAGCAGCGACGGCGGTGAGAGCGGGCCCATCGGCGCGTCGGCCTGCGCCCACGCGGCGAGCCGGCCGAGCGGCCCGCCGGGGCCGACCGCGACGCCGGCGCGGAAGTCCGGGCTGGCGAGCACCTCGCGCACCACCGCGTGCGAGGCGGTCACGTGTGCGAAGCGGCTGCGGGGCAGCGGTCCGGCACGTCGTACCTCCTCGGCGAGGCGCCAGAAGTCCTCCCCGTCCGGGCCGATCCCCACCACCAGCCGGGAGTGCAGGTCACCGCCGCGGGCCGCGAGGGTCATCGCGCCGCGGGGCAGCGCGTGGTTCAGCCCCCACCGCAGTGCCGGGCGCACCGCGTGCAGACCCGGCCGCGTCTGTGCCAGTGTCGTTCCCACGAGCAGCCTCCCACTCCGGTACGTCGTCGTACCAACTACGGTACGACGAGGACCCGACACCGGCAAGGAGTCCCGATGACCCCAGCTGACCCCGCACAGGCCACCGCCGCCGTCGGCGAGCACCGCGCGCGGCTGCTGGCCGCCATGGCCGAGGCCCTGCGCGACAACCCCTTCGCCGAGGTCACCGTCTCCGAGGTCGTGCGCCGGGCCCGCACCTCGCGCCGCACCTTCTACCAGCACTTCGCCGACCGCGACGCCTGCCTGGTCGCGCTGCTCCAGGACCGCAACACCCAGACCGTCGCCAGCGTCGAGGCCGCCATCGACCCCGAGCTGCCGCTGCCCGAGCAGGTCACCCAGGCGGTCGCCGCCTGGATCGAGGAGGTCGCCGCCGACCCGGGCCTGACCCTGGCCTGGATCCGCGAGGTCCCCGCGCTCGGCTCCGCGGGGCGCGAGCTCACCCGGCTGGCCAACGACGCCTTCGCCGACCTGATCGCCCGGGTGGCCGAGGAGGCCGGCGCCGGTGACCTGGTGGCCGACCGTGCCCCGCTGGCACTGGTGCTCATCGGCGGCCTGCGCGAGCTGGTCGCCCGCGCCGTCGAGGACGGCGAGGACGTGCGCCAGCTCGGCGACGCCGCCGCCAGCGCGGCGCTGGCGCTGCTGTCCGGCGCCTCGCCGCCGGAGTAGCACCCCCCGGCCCGGGAGACCCGGGCGACCCGGGCACTTCGCCCGTGGACGACGCGTGAGGACCGACCCACCCTCGGGGGAATGAGTCCGCAGACGCGCGACCTCGACACCTTCTGGGCGGAGCCCGCCGAGTCGGTGCTGCGCGCCCTGGAGGTGGACGAGGCCGGCCTCTCCGCGGACGAGGCGGCGCGACGCCTGGACACCACCGGGCCGAACCGGCTGGCGCCGGCGCGGCACCGCAGCTGGGTGGTCTCGCTCGCCCAGCAGTTCGCCGATCCGGTGATCCTGATCCTCGTCTTCGCCAGCCTGGTCTCGCTGGTGCTGCGCGACGTGACCGACGCGGCGATCATCCTCACCATCGTCGCGTTGAGCGGCCTGCTCGGCTTCTACCAGGAGCACCGCGCCTCGGTGGAGATGCAGCGGCTGCTCGCGCTGGTCCAGGTCCACGCCGACCTGCGCCGCGACGGTGCCCCGGCCGAGGTGGCGCTCGAGGAGGTGGTGCCCGGCGACCTGGTCGTGCTCAAGGCCGGCGACGTCGTCCCCGGGGACTGTCGGCTGGTCAGCGCCGACGCCCTGCAGGTGGACCAGGCGGCGCTGACCGGCGAGACCTTCCCCCAGCACAAGCAGCCCGCGCCGGTGCCCGCGGAGACCGCGCTGGCCGGGCGCCACGACGTGCTCTACCTCGGCTCCCACGTGGTCAGCGGGCGCGGCCTCGCCGTCGTGGTGGCGACCGGCGCACAGACCGAGCTCGGCCGGCTCTCCGGTCGTCTGGAGGAGTCGGCGCCCGCGACCGGGTTCGAGCGCGGGGTCCGCAGCTTCGGGCTGCTGCTGGCGCGCGTGACCTTCGTGCTCGCGCTGGTGATCCTGGCCCTCAACCTGACCCTGGAACGGCCGTTCGCGGAGTCGCTCCTGTTCTCCTTGGCGCTCGCCGTCGGCCTGACCCCGCAGATGCTGCCGGCGATCATCTCCGTCAGCCTGGCCACCGGTGCCCGCCGGATGGCGGCGAAGCAGGTGATCGTGCGGCGTCTGGACGCCATCGAGGACTTCGGCGCGATGGACGTGCTGTGCACCGACAAGACCGGCACCCTCACCGAGGGCACCGTCCAGCTGCGGGGCGCCCTGGACCCGAGCGGCGCCGAGAGCGACGAGGTGCTCGCCCTCGCGGCGCTCAACGCGGGGCTGCAGGGCGGGTACGCCAACCCGATCGACACCGCGATCCTCGCGACCCGCGCCCCGGACCCGTCGTACGCCGCGGTCGACGAGGTGGCCTACGACTTCACCCGCAAGCGGCTGAGCGTGCTGGTCGAGGGACCCGACGGGCGCCGACTGGTGTGCAAGGGCGCCTACGACTCGGTGGTCGGCGTCTGCGCCGCCGGTACGCCGCGCGAGGAGCTGGACGCGCGGTTCCGCGAGCTCAGCGACGCCGGCTTCCGGGTGCTGGCCCTCGCGCGGCGCGAGCTGCCCGGTGTCGACACGGTCACGGTGGAGGACGAGCGGGACCTGGAGTTCGCGGGCTTCCTGGTGCTCGCCGACCCGCCGAAGCAGGACGCCTCCCGGGTCCTCGGCGAGCTGGCGGCGGCGGGGATCGGCGTACGCATGATCACCGGGGACAACCGGCGGGTGGCCGCGCACGTCGCCGGCGAGGTCGGCCTGGACCCCACCGGGCTGCTGACCGGCTCCGCGATCGAGTCGCTGGACGAGGACGAGCTGGTCGCCCGGGCGCGCGAGACCCAGGTGTTCGCGGAGGTGGACCCCTCGCAGAAGGAGCGGATCATCCGCGCGCTACGGAGCGGCGGCGCCATCGTCGGCTACCTCGGCGACGGCATCAACGACGCCGGTGCCCTGCACCTCGCCGACGTCGGGATCTCGGTCGACACCGCTGTCGACGTGGCCAAGAGCGCCGCCGCGATCGTGCTGATGGACAAGGACCTCTCGGTCCTGGAGCACGGGGTGCAGCTGGGGCGCCAGACCTTCGCCAACACCTTGAAGTACGTGATGACGACCGTGAGCGCGAACTTCGGCAACGTCATCAGCATGGTGATCGCCTCGGCGTTCCTGCCGTTCCTGCCGCTGCTGCCGCGCCAGATCCTGCTGCTGAACTTCCTCTCCGACATCCCCAGCACGACCATCGCCGCCGACACCGTCGACCCCGAGCAGCGCGAGCGCCCGCAGCGCTGGGACATCGGCTTCATCCGCGACTTCATGGTGCTCTTCGGCCTGCTCAGCACCGCCTTCGACCTGCTGACCTTCGCGGTGCTGCTCCAGGTCTTCGACTCCGGCTCCACGCTGTTCCGCTCCGCGTGGTTCGTCGGCTCCACGCTGACCGAGCTCACCGTGCTGCTGGTGCTGCGCACCCGGCGTCCGGCGTACCGCAGCAGGCCGGGGCGGGGCCTGCTGATCACCTCCGCGGTCGTCGCGGTGGTCACGATCGCGATCCCCTACTCCCCCGCCGCGTCGGTGCTCGGCCTGCGCGCGCTGCCCGCCGCGGTGCTGGGCTCGCTGCTGCTGATCACGCTGGCGTACGTCGTGGCCGCCGAGACGATCAAGCACTCCTTCTACCGCGCGATCGCCGAACGGGCCGCTCGCCCGCCGCGCGCCCTCGGCTCCCCGGCCGCGCGGGTCCGGAGCCGCCGGCTGCGGCAGGTGGTGCGCGAGCACAGCGGGTGGCGGGGGCGGACGGGGTAGGGCCGGGCCGGCGCCGACGGGATAGTCCGCCACACAGGTGTCGCGTTTCGCCCGATCCACGACACCTGTGTGGCGGACTATCGACATGGCCTGGCGCGACCCCCGCACACGCACGAACGGCCGGCGAGATCCTCGCCGGCCGTTCGTGTCTTCGGTGGAGCTGAGGGGATTCGAACCCCTGACCTTCTCATTGCGAACGAGACGCGCTACCAACTGCGCCACAGCCCCATCGCGTCGTTGCTGACGCGGGCGAAACGTTAGCACCCGCTCCCCCGGCCCAGCCAATCGGCCGGGCGGGAGCGGCGGTTCAGGACCCGAAGGCCCGCTGGTCGTCGCCCTCGGTGCGGGCCGCGCGCTCGGCGCGCTCGGCGTCCGCCGCCTCGCGGGCGAGCTGGCTGTCGGCGTCGGTGTGGCCCGAGGTCCACACGCCGGTGTCCTCGAGGTCGATGGTGCGCACGGAGCGGCGGGCCGCCGCCGGCTTGGAGACGTACGTCGGGAGGGTGACCGGCACCGGGTCCCACAGGCCCGACTCGGCGTCGGGGGCGAGCGTGAGGACGCCGATCTCCTGGGTGCTCTCGCCGGGCGCCTCGCTGTCCGCCTCCTGGGCGGTCACGGTGCCGGCGGTCCCGGGCGCGGCGTCCTCGCCCGGCGCCTCCTCGGCCGCCGCCGGGACGGGGGCCGCGGGGCGTGCCACGCGCGCGGTGAGGCCTCGCTCCTGGCGCACCATCAGCCGGCAGGCGACCAGCCAGGCGATGAGCAGGGCGACCGGCGCGGCGACCCACCACCAGGAGACGACCGAGAACGACGCGAGCCCGATGACGAGCGCGTTGGTGCCGAGGATCGCGACCAGCACGCGACGGCGACGGGCGGCCGCCCGGTTCGCGGCCTCGCGGCGCGCACGCCGCTGCGCGGGAGTGAGTACGACGGGCTCCGGAGCCGCAGCGACCGCCGACGGCTTGGTCTGCACGACCGGCGCCGCGGGGGCGCGGCCCGGGGTGAGGACCGTGCGCGAGCTGCCGCGCTCGGCGGCGGGCTCACGGCGCGCCAGCACCCGCATCGTGTCGGAGAACCGCTCCACCGACCGGCTGCGCACCGCCTCGTCGTGATGCTTGAGCGCCTTCGGGACGAGATAGACCGCCCACGCCACGGCCAGGGCGAGGAAGATGAGTGCGCTCGGGTTCACGGGTCAAGAGCCTAGGAGCGCATCCGCATCGACCTCCGGAGATCGGGAGGTGTGTCGCAAAACTACTTCTGGGGCTCGTGTGACTGAGCCCGACTTTTTGCCCCGCGTCTCGCCCACCGGACGCCTCTGGCCCGCCAGGGCCGCCGCGGACCGCTAGGCCGGGTCGAGCCGGTCCAGCAGCGACCCGGGGCACTCCTCGCGGGTGATCGCGTAGAGCCGGTGGTCGCGCCAGTCCCCGTCGATGTGCAGGTAGCGCGGCGCCAGGCCGTACTCGCGCAGCCCGAGCTTCTCCACGACCCGCAGCGAGTTGGAGTTCTCCGGGCGGATCGCGACCTCGATGCGGTGCAGCCGGAGCGGGCCGAAGCAGTGGTCGATCACCATCGCCACCGCCCGCGGCATGATCCCGCGCCCGGCGACGTCCTGGTCCAGCCAGTAGCCGATCGAGGCGAACTGCGCGGACCCGCGCACCACGTTGTTGACCGTCACCTGCCCCACGAAGCGGTCGTCGACCTCGATCGCGAAGGGATACGTCGTGCCGAGCCGGGCCTGGCGGTGCAGCGTCCGCACCAGGGAGCGGTACGACGTGGGGCGCGCGTCGGCGCCCGGCGGGACGGTGGCGTCCCAGCGCACCAGCCACGCGGCGTTGCGGGTGCGGACCTCGCGCCAGGCGTCGCGATCACGCAGGGAGAGCGGGCGCAGCAGCACCGGCCCGGAGCTCAGCCGCACCGGCCAGGCCACGCCGGCCGACGGGGAGACCCGGGCGCCGCTCAATGGTCGCTCCCCACCAGCTGCTCCGCGGCGTGCACCAGCACCGGCTCGAGCACCGCGAGGCCGTCCTTGACCCCGCCGCGGGAGCCGGGGAGGTTGACCACGAGGCACTGCCCGACGACCCCGGCGAGGCCGCGCGAGAGCACCGCGGTGGGCACCCCCTGGGCGACGCCGTGGGCCCGGATCGCCTCGGCGACGCCGGGGACCTCGCGGTCCAGGAGCTCGCGGGTCACCTCGGGGGTGCGGTCGGTCGGGGTGAGGCCGGTGCCGCCGGTGGTCAGCACCACCCGGGCGCCGGCGTCGACGGCCGCGCGGATCGCCGTACCGACCGGTGCGCCGTCGGGCACCACCGCCGGCTCGTCGACGACGAAGCCGAGGCCGCGCAGGGCGTCGCGGATGAGGGGGCCGGTGGCGTCCTCGTAGACGCCGGCCGCGGCGCGGTTGGAGGCGACGACGACGGCCGCGGGAAGCCCGCGGGCCTCCCCGGCGCCGCTCACGCCCGGCTCCACTCGCCCGAGCGGCCGCCGCTCTTGGCCTCCACCCGGACGTCGGTGATGACCGCGCCCTTGTCGACCGCCTTGACCATGTCGACGACCGTGAGCGCCGCGACCGAGACGGCCGTGAGCGCCTCCATCTCGACGCCGGTGCGGTCGGTGGTGCGCACGGTGGCGCGGATCGCGACGGCGTCGTCCTCGACGTCGAGGTCGACGGTGACCCCGGAGATCGCGAGCGGGTGGCACAGCGGGACCAGCGCGGGCGTCTGCTTGGCCGCCATGATCCCGGCGACCCGCGCGACCCCCAGCGCGTCGCCCTTCGGCACGCCCTCCCCGCGCAGCAGCGCCACCACGTCCGCGGAGACCAGCACCCGCCCGGAGGCGGTCGCCGCGCGCGCGGTGACGTCCTTGGCCGAGACGTCGACCATGCGCGCCGCGCCGGTCTCGTCCACGTGGGTCAGCTGGGCCGGGCGGTCGGTCATGGGTCCTCCTGGGGGCGGCGGTTGCTCCGCCTGGGGTCAGAGGTCGGTGTCGAGCGGCAGCACGTCGACCCGCTCGCCGGCGGCGAGCGAGGTGGTGTCCTCGGGGACCACGATCAGGGCGTTGGCCGAGGCCAGCTCGCCGATCATGTGCGAGCCCGCGCCGCCGACCGGCGCGACCGAGGGGCCGCCGCCCTCGACGACGTACTCCGCGCGCAGGAACTGCCGCTTGCCCGCCGGCGAGGCGACCGAGCGGGTCAGGCGCGCCGGGACGGTGGGGCGCACCGACGGCTCGATGCCCATCAGCCGGCGCAGCGCCGGGAGCACGAAGAGCTGGAAGGAGACGTAGGAGGAGACCGGGTTGCCCGGCAGCGTGAAGATCGGGGTGCGGTCCTCGCCGACGAAGCCGAAGCCCTGCGGCTTGCCGGGCTGCATCGCCACGCCGCCGAACCACACGCCGGTGGGCGCGAGCGCCTCCTTGACGACGTCGAAGTCGCCCTGGGAGACCCCGCCGGAGGTCACCACGACGTCGGCGCGCACCAGCTGGTCCTCGAGCGCCTCGAGGAACGCCGCCGGCTCGTCGGGGACGATCCCGACCCGGTAGGCCAGCGCCCCGGCCCGGCGCGCGGCCGCGGCGAGGAGGAAGGAGTTGCCGTCGTAGATCGAGTCGTGGCCCAGCGGGGTGCCGGGGTCGCGCAGCTCGGATCCGGTCGAGAGCACCACGACGCGGGGGCGCGGGCGCGATCGCACGCTCGCGCGGCCCAGCGAGGCGAGCAGCCCGAGGTGGCGCGGGCCGAGCACGGTGCCGCGCTCGACGACGAGGTCGCCGATCGAGACGTCCTCGCCGGCCGGGCGGATGTGCTGGCCGCGGGCGGGCGCGCGGTCGATGCGGACCTGGGCGACGCCGCGGTCGGTCCACTCGTAGGGCACGACCGCGTCGGCGCCGGCCGGCACCGGGGCGCCGGTCATGATCTTGGCGGCGGTGCCGGGCGAGAGGGCGAGCAGCTGGGCGTTGCCGGCGCCGATCTCCCCCACCACCGGCAGGTGGACGGGGGCGTCCGCGCTGGCGCTGGCGACGTCGCGGTGGACCACGGCGTAGCCGTCCATCGCGGAGTTGTCGAACGACGGCAGCGCGACCTCCGCGACGACGTCCTCGGCGCAGGCCAGGCCGAGCGCGTCCATCAGCGGCTGCGGGTGGTCCGGCAGCGGGCGCAGGTCGCGCAGCACCCGGTCGAGGTGCTCCTCGACGCTGACCAGGTCGGGGGCCGGGGCGCCGGAGGCCGGGGCGGGCTCGTGCTGTCCACTCATCCGCGCCTCAGCTCTCGGCCGCGAGGACCGTGCCGGGCTCGATGCGACGGGCGGAGTCGGCATGCACCTCGACGTCGCCGACCACCTGCACGCCCTTGGCGAAGGTGACGTCGCCGTCGACGCGGAACGCACTGGCGCGCCGCAGCGAGGGGGCGCCCTCGGGGAAGCGCTTGTCGAACTCGCCGACCAGCTTGTAGAAGCCGGTGTCGAGGTCGATGAACGGGACCTCCTCGACGGACGGGTCGAGCACGAAGTCCTCGCGGATGTCGTAGACGTCCGAGCGCAGCACCAGCAGGTCGTTGGTGGTCTTCACCGGGATGAACCGGTCGCGACCCACCTCGATCAGCTGGGAGCCCTCGAAGACCTCGATCGCGGCGCCCATGGCAGTCTCGATCTGGACCACCTCGGGGCTCGAGGAGTCGCCCGGGTCGACGGTCTTGACGTTGCGGATCATCGGCAGGCCGAGGATGCCGGAGCGCTCGTCGAGGAGCTGCTGCATCGCCCGCAGGTCGAACCACAGGTTGTTGGTCGAGCAGAAGCGGTGCCGGTCGAGGTCGGCGAGCGCGTCCTTGTCGGCGTCGAGGGTCTGCGCGGTCTCGCGCAGCACGATCCGCCCGTCGCTGAGGCGCCGCGCGAAGTGGCCGCCCTTGCGGTCCGAGGGAGTACGACGTACCGCCTCGATGGCGAACGGCGCGCCGCTCTGGGCGAACCAGCCGGCCACGCGGGCGTCGGGCACGGCGCCGAGGTTGTCGGAGTTGGACACGAACACGTAGCGGTAGCCGGCCTCGATCAGCCGCTCCAGCAGCCCGGTGCCGCGCAGCGCGGTGTAGATGTCGCCGTGGCCGGGCGGGCACCACTCCAGGTCGGGGTCGGCGGGCCAGCTGGCCGGGGTGAGGTCCTTGGTGAGGAGCTTGGGCTCCTTGTTCTGCAGGAACTCCAGCGGCAGGCCCTCGACGGGGAGGTCCTCGTAGCGGGCCAGCGCGGCCATCGTGTCCGCGGAGGTGCGGAAGCTGTTCATGAAGATGAGCGGCAGCGTCGCGTCGTACTGCTTGCGCAGGTTCAGCACCTGGCGGGCGATGATGTCGAGGAACGACAGCCCGCGGCGCACGCACAGCAGGGACTTGGCGCGGTCCATGCCCATGGAGGTGCCGAGCCCGCCGTTGAGCTTGATCACCGCCGTGTGGCGCACCGCCTCGCCGGCGACGTCCGCGGGGACCTCGACGTCGGCCAGGGACTCCATGTCCACCGGCTCGATCGTCGACTCCGGGATCATCCCGGTCTCCCCGTGCTCGAGCAGCCGGTAGTAGTGGGCGAAGGTCTCGATCGCCACCTCGTCCACCCCGGCGGCCGCCATCTTCTCGCGCGCCTGCTTCAGGCCTGCACTACCCATGTGCCGATCGTAGGCTCGCGATGTGCCAGACCCGCAAATGCATCCCAGATTCCCACCAGCCGATGCGTCGGCCGCCAAGACGGCCGTGCGCGACCGGCTGATGACGGCGCGCCGCAGACTGCCGTTGACCGACATCGGCGCGGCCTCGCGGGCGATCGCGGGACACCTGGTCGAGGCGCCCGAGGTGGCGCGCGCCGCCACCGTCGCCGCCTACGTCTCCGTCGGCACCGAGCCCGGCACCACGGTCCTGCTCGAGGCCCTCACCCAGGCCGGGCGGCGGGTGATCCTGCCGCGCCTGCTGCCCGACGGCGACCTCGACTGGGGCACCTGGCGCGGCGAGCAGTCCCTCGCCCCGGCGCGCATGGGCCTGCTCCAGCCCGAGGACTCCCTCGGCGTCGAAGCGATCGCCACCGCCGACGCCGTGCTCGTCCCCGGCCTGGCCGTCGCCCCCGACGGGATGCGCCTGGGCCGCGGCGGCGGCTCCTACGACCGCGCCCTCGGCCGGGTGCCGGCCGGCACCTTCACCTGCGTCCTGCTCTACGACGACGAGATCGGGCTCGACGTCCCCGTCGAGCCCCACGACCGCCCGGTCACCGCCGCCTGCTCCCCCGCGGGGTTGGTGCGGTTCTAGGTGTGATGCCCAGCCAGGTTGTTCAACCTGGTGATGGGTGAGCGCTTCCCGATGGCCGAGTGGGGCCGGTGGTGGTTGTACTGGTGGACCCATCCTGGCAGGGCCGCGAGTCGGGCTGATTCGGAGTTGTAGAACTTCTTGAAGGCCCAGCCCTCGGCCAGGGTGCGGTGGAAGCGTTCGATCTTGCCGTTGGTCTGGGGCCGGTAGGGCCGGGTCTTCTTTGGCGTGATGCCGAGTTCGGCGCAGGTGTCGCGCCACAGGTGGGACTTGTAGCAGCTGCCGTTGTCGGACAGGACTCGTTGGACGGTGACTCCGCGTTCGGCGAACCAGGCCACCGCGTTGCGCAGGACCAGGGCGGCGGTCTCCTTGGTCTCGTCGTCGTGGGCTTCGACATAGGCGACGCGGGAGTGGTCATCGATGACGGTGTGCAGGTAGCAGGTCCCGAGTTGGGGATTGCGCCACTTGTTGCGGGGCATCCCCGGGGTGGCAGCGCGGTTGCGGTTGCCTTGCTGGCGCCCGACGTAGCGCCACCCGCCGCCGTCTGGGACGCGACCGAGCTTCTTGACGTCGACGTGGAGCAGGTCGCCGGGGTGCTCGTGCTCGTAGCGGCGGATCGGCTCCCCGGTGACCCGGTCGATGTGGGTGAGGCGGTTGATGCGGCAGCGGACCAGGACCGCGTGGACGGTCGAGGACGGTCGAGGACGCCATGTTGAGCCGGTCGGCGATCTCGACCGGGCCGAGTCGCTGCTTCCAGCGCAGGTGCACGATCTTGCGGACCACCGGCGCCGGCGTCCGATTCGGTCGATGGTGCGGTGCCGAGGAGCGGTCAAACATGCCTGCAGGGCCTTCATCGCGGTAGCGGTCGGCCCACTTCTTCGCGGTGCGCCAGGAGACGTCGTAACGCTCGGCTGCTCGAGCGGGTGGCCAGCCGTGATCGACGACCAGACGCGCGAGCTTAAGCCGGGCTCGTGGTGTCAGAGCAGCGTTGGCATGGGTAGCGTGGGACACGAAGGCCTCCTTGGTGGCGGAGCGGTTTCTAGACAGCTCCACTCCACACCGGGGAGGCCTTCACCCATCTACATCTCAGATCGTGTCGTCACACGACCTCGACCAACGTGCCTGGTCATCACATCTAGGTCTCCGGGTCGAGCGCACCGTCGGTCGAGCTCGTCGAGAGCACGGCCGAGGAACCTGAGGACAGCGGTGGAGAGACCCTTGTCCTCGAACACGCGTTCGAGCAGGATGAGGCATGGCCTCCCCCGAACTCCCCGAGTGCGACACCCCAGCCGCCGTGCTGGCGTTCGCGCAGGAGCAGCGGGCTGCGGTGCAGCGCGGCGAGGTGCTGATCCTGGAGGCCGCTCTGGTGTGGGCGGCGATGCACCCCGAGGAGTCGGTCGCCGACGCGGCACCGACCACCGGGCTGGTCTTCGGCGAGCTGGCGGTGCCGCTGGCCGGCGAGGGGACGCCGTTGGTGGCGGAGTTCGCGCCGATGGAGCTCGGCGCCGCGCTCGGCATGTCCACCGACTCCGCCCGCTCGTTGGTCGGTGACGCGCTCGAGCTCGCGCACCGACTGAAGCGCACCTGGAGGCTGGTCCGTGCCGGCGAGGTGCCGGTGTGGAAGGCCCGCCGGGTCGCGCAGCTGACCACCGCCCTTCCCCTTGACGGTGCGGAGTTCGTGGACCGCCAGCTCGCCGGCTTCGTGGGGAAGATCGGCTGGGCCGGGATCGAGCGGCTCGTCGACCAGGCCCGCGTCACCTTCGACCCCGAGGGTGCGGAGAGGCAGCGCTGTAAGGCCGCCGACGGGCGCCGCTTCGACGTCCGCACCCGCGAGGCCACCCACGACGGCACCGTGCACGTCGAGGGCGTCCTCGACCTCGCCGACGCGATCGACCTCGACACTGCGATCCGCCAGGGGGCTGAGGAGCTCTCCGCGCTCGGGTCCACCGAGTCGTTGGACGTGCGCCGCTCGATGGCCGCCGGTGAGCTCGCCCGACGGCAGCTGGCGTTCGACCTGCGCGCCGAAGCGGGTGAGGGCGCCGCGTCCGTGGTGAAGCCCCGCCAGGTCGTCATCCACGTCCACCTCTCCCACGCCGCGATCTCCCGCGACGAGGCAGGCATTGCACACGTGGAGGAAACCCGGTCGATCGTGTCGACCGAGCAGGTCCGTGACTGGTGCAGCGGTGACGCGCAGGTGGTGATCAAGCCGGTGATCGACCTCGAGGCGCACCACCACACCGACGCCTACGCGATCCCGGACCGGCTCGTCGACCAGACCCGTCTGGCTCAGCCGACGTGTGCGTTCCCGTGGTGCGAACGCCCGGCGAGGCGCTGCGACACCGACCACGTCGTCGCCCACGCCACCGGCCCGACCGGTGGCCCGACGTGCAGCTGCAATCTCGCCCCGCTCTGCCGCCGACATCACCGGGCCAAGACCCACACGGCCTGGACCTACGACAAGACCGACGCCGCGACGTACCTCTGGCGCTCACCCCATGGGCTCCACCTCGTGAAGGACCGCGGCACCACCCGCCTCGTCACCACCCACCCGCCCGACGAGTAGATCCACCGCACCGGACCCCGCCAGCAGCAAGCCGGCGGGGTCACACCCCTGCCCCGGCTCGGCCCTCTGACTCCGGTCTCGGCAAGCTCGACCACCGGCGCTGCACACCGACCACGTCGTCGCCCACGCCACCGGCCCGACCGGTGGCCCGGCGTGCAGCTGCAACCTCGCCCCGCTCGGCCGCCGGCGCGCGGGACGCCGAGCCTCAGTCCTCGTCGTCCTCGACCGCCTCGAGCACCAGGCGGTGCTCGGCGGCGGCCTCGACCTCGTCGCGGCCGAAGGGCCAGGGGATGGTCTCGCCGCGTGCCCAGAGGTCGGTCTGGTCGGTGTAGTGCTCGCTGGCGGGGTGGCCGGAGACCCCGGTGAGGCTGATCCAGCGGGAGTCGTCGAGGTCGGCGAGCGAGACCACCATGCGCATCGACGGGGCGGCGCTGACCTCGAAGCCCTCGGCGGCGTCCCAGGCGGTCGCGTCGACCGTCGAGCTGCCGCCGCCGACCTGCCAACCGCCGCGGTTCACCAGCCGCTCGACCAGGCCGATCCCGGACTCCCCCAGCGACGGCGAGCGCAGCTCGAGGCGGTGCAGCTGGCCCCAGCGCCAAGAGCCTGGGTCGCGGTCGGAGAGCCGGGTCAGGTCGTCGCGGGCCTCGATGAGCGCCGCCTCGAGGACGTCGTCGCGGGTCTCGCGCTCCTCGGTGCGCACGTCGTCCCACCACGGGTCGTCGGGGCGGGTGAGCAGGTCCTCGACGACGGCGTACCAGCGCTGCCCGCCGTCTGGCCACAGCTCCTCGGAGAGCTCGTCGTGGAAGGTCAGCTCGAGCAGGTTGCGCCACACCACGTTGAAGTACGCCGCGCCCGCACTGTCGGCGCCCTGGCTGTGGTCCCACTCCTCCAGCACCCGCTGGCCGTCGGAGGCGTAACCGGCCGGCAGCCCCACGTCGAGGAGGTACGGCGTGAGGACCGCGGCGAGCGGGTGGTGCCGGTCCAGCTGGATGTCGAGCAGGTCGTCTGCGGAGACCCGACCCCCGTCGGCGAGCCGGTCGGTGAGCCGGTCGCGGATCCGCTGGGAGCGGTAGCCGCGGTCCCAGTCGTCGGTGAGGTGGTAGGGGTAGCCCGGCCCGACGACCGCCTGGTTGGCGGTGACGACGAACCCCTCGTCGGGGTCGAGGGCGAAGGGCAGCGCGTCGAACGGCACCGACGTCGGCGTCCACTCGTCCTCCGCGCGCCAGCCGCGCCCGGGCATCGTGCCGTCGTTGCCGGACTTGCGCACCGGCACCCGCCCGGGGGCCTGGTAGCCGACGTGGCCACGGGTGTCGGCGTACACGAGGTTCTGCGCCGGCACCGAGAACGCCGCGGCGGCGGCGCGGAAGGAGTCCCAGTCGGTGGCCAGGTTGAGCGCCAGGATCGCGTCGGCGGTCGGGGCGGGGTCCAGCGCGGTCCATGCCAGCGACACGGCGTACTCCCGCCCGTCGCGCTCCCCGCGGGCGAGGCCCACGGAGGCGATCTGGTCGGAGACGCCGGAGAGCACCGGGCCCTGGTCGGTGCTGCGGACCACGATCTCGACGTCGTCGCCGCCGGCCACCTCGATGGTCTCGCGGCGCACCTCCAGCGGCCGCCAGCCGCGGTCGTCGAGCCAGCGGCCGCCGTCGATCTGCTCGAGGTAGAGGTCGCTGACGTCCGGCCCGAGGTTGGTGAACCCCCAGGCGATGTCGCCGTTGTGCCCGATCATCACGCCGGGGACCCCGGAGAAGCTGAAGCCGGACACGTCCAGCGGGCAGTCCTCGGAGACGGTGCGGCAGTGCAGGCCGACCTGCATCCACACCCCCGGCATCGTGACGCCGAGGTGCGGGTCGTTGGCGAGCAGCGCGCCGCCGGTGGTGGTGTGCCGGGGGTCGACCACCCAGCTGTTGGAGCCGATGCCGTCGCCGCGCCCGAGCAGCGCCGGCAGCGCCCGCACGCTGGCCCCGACCTCGCGCAGCACCGCGCGCTCGCCGGCGGTGTAGCCGGGGCGCATCGGGTTGCGGCTGTCCGGGCCGGAGGCGCCGGGCTCGAAGACGCCGTCGATCACCGCGCCCTCGCCGACGATCGGCGCGTGCTCCTCGAACGGGTACGCCGGCCACAGCTGGCGCGCCCGCTCGACCCCGACCTCGGCCACGGCCAGCGCCCGGGCGATCTCCTCGCCCATGTTGCCGCGCAGGTCCCACGCCATCGCCTTGAGCCAGGCCAGCGAGTCCACGGGCGTCCACTCCTCCGGGGAGTAGCCCAGCCCGCCGAGGCGCAGCACGGTGTACTCCACCGCGATCTCGGAGGTCGAGTGCTGCTCGAGGAACGCGTTGACGCCGGCGGCGTACGCCTCGAGGGCCTCCCGGGCCGCGGGGGCGACCATCGCCAGCTCACGCTCCGCGACCCGCCGCCAGCCCATCGTGCGGACCATCGCGTCGCTCTCGACGGCCTTCTCGCCGAACAGCTCGGCGAGCCTGCCGGCCGTCGCGTGGCGGCGCACGTCCATCTCGAAGAACCGCTCCTGGGCGTGCACGTAGCCCTGGGCCCGCATCAGGTCGTCCAGGGAGTCGCCGTAGATCTGCGGCACGCCGTGCTCGTCGCGCAGCACCTCGACGTCGGCGCCCAGCCCCGGCAGCTCGCGGGACCCGTCGAGCTGCGGCAGCGCCCGGCGCTCGAGGGCCGTCGCCGCCAGCAGCCCGGCCACCAGCACCACGGCCAGCACCGCCGCGAGGTACGTCGTGACGCGGACGGCCCGCGGCTGGCTCGCGAACGACCGGGCCCACCCACGGACCCGGCCCTGCGAGGATGTGGCGTTGCTCATCGCGTGCCATTCTGCCGTGTCGTATCATTGGCACTCGCGCACGTCGAGTGCCAACGTCGTCACCTCGGCGTCGACACGACCTTCCAGCGCGGACCTCGTCCGCCCAGCAGTCCCGAGCACCCCGGAGCCCCCATGCCTACCTACCAGTACGCCTGCACCGAGTGCGGCCACCAGTTCGAGCAGGTCCAGAGCTTCTCCGAGGACGCCCTGACCGAGTGCCCCGCCTGCACCGGCAAGCTCCGCAAGCTCTACAACGCCGTCGGCGTCGTCTTCAAGGGGTCGGGCTTCTACCGCACCGACAGCCGCTCCTCGTCCTCGGCGAGCGAGCCCGCCGCGAGCTCCTCGACGTCCTCCTCGAGCGACTCCTCCTCGAGCAGCACCACGACGAAGTCGGAGACCTCCTCGTCCTCCAGCACCACGAGCACGGCCAGCACCGCGAGCTGACCGCCCGCTGATCCCCCGCTGACCAGGGCTCCTCGCGAGCCCGTCCGGCCCTTCGGGGCGGCCCCTGTGGAGGGCCGCTGCGGAGGGCCTCGGTGCGTCCTAGCGTCGAGGCGTGCCCCTCGACCTCTCCCCCGTCACCCCGCGCGGACCGGTCCGCGCCGCGCGCGCCGTACGCCGTGCGGTGCTGGCCCGGCGCCGGCTGCTGGCCGCGCTGCTCGCCGCCGTCGCGGTCGCGGCCGGGCTCCAGGCGGGCGCCGCCGCCCCGCCGGAGCGCGAGCCGGTGCTCGTCGCCGCGCGCGACCTGCCCTCCGGCGCGGCGCTGGTCGCGGGCGACCTGGTCGAGGTCGGCTTCGCGCCCGGCACCGCGCCCGCCGGGCTGGCCGAGGAGCCGGTCGGCCGGGTGCTCGCCTCCCCGCTGCGCGCCGGCGAGGCGGTGACCGACGTACGCCTCGTCGGGCCGGCGCTGACCCAGGCCCACCCCGGCACGGTCGCGGTGCCGGTCCGGCTCCCCGACGCCGGCATGGTCGCGCTGCTCCGCGTCGGCGACGTGGTCGACCTGGTGGCGGCCGACCCGCAGGGCGGCGAGCCGGCGGTCGTGGCGCACTCCGTGCCGGTGCTGGCGGTCCCGGACCACGCCGCGGACGCCGGCGCCCAGGGCCTCGGGGGCCGGCTCGTCGTGGTCGGCGCGCTCGAGGGCGACGTGCCCGGCCTCGCCGACGCGGCCGCCCGGCACTACCTGAGCTTCTCCTACAGCCGCTAGCCTTCCGTGACCTGTTTCTCCCCCCCGGCTCTCGCTTAGGAGCACCCATGCTGAGCGGATTCAAGAACTTCCTTCTCCGCGGCAACCTCATCGAGCTCGCCGTCGCGTTCATCATGGGCGGCGCGTTCGCCACCGTGGTGGAGGCGATGGTGAACCTGCTCATGGACCTCATCGGCAAGGTCTTCAACACGCCGAACTTCTCGTCCTACAACCCCGGGGGCGTCTCGGTCGGGGCGTTCCTCACCGCGCTGGTGTCGTTCGTCATCTTGGCCGCGGTCGTCTACTTCTTCATCGTCGCGCCGTACACCAAGGCCAAGGAGCGCTACTTCCCCAGCGCCCCTCCCGGCACCCCGGAGGACATCAAGATCCTCGGCGAGATCCGTGACCTGCTCGCGGCCCAGCAGGGCCCGTCCGGCACGAGCGGCACCACCAACCCCGGCGTCACCGGCGGTCCGGGAGCCACCAACCCGGGCGTCTGAGCCCGGAGCCGCTCAGGAACCGTGGTGCGGCGGCACCTGCGAGAGCAGCCAGTCGTCGCTGCCACGGCCCCCGCCGGGCTCCGGCTCGCGCTCGTCGCGCGTGGTCTCGGGGAGCGTCTCGCCGAACACGTCGGCGAGGCGCTTCCTGCGCTCCCAGTCCGACTCGGACCGCTCGGCGCGGGGCTTCTCGGGCCGGGGCTCCTCGGAGCGGGACTTCTCGGGCTGGGGTGCGGTGCTCACACGCACAGCCCCGCGCTCTCCAGGGCCTCGCGCTGCGCCTCGTCGCGGGCCGCGGTGTCGGGGTCGTCGCTCGGCGAGGGGCTGGTGCTGTCGCCCCCGTCGCCATCGCCGGACCCGGAGCCCGAGCCGCCCGCTCCCGGGACGGTCGCGGCGTTGATCGCACCGCTGTCGAGGCGGCGCGAGATCTGCTCGTCGTCGCGCACGCGCTTCCAGACCGTCGCCGCAGCGTCGGTCCACACGACGCGGCCGCGGAACTCCTCGCGGGTGTCGTAGGCCCACGGCACGGTGATGAAACGGATGTTGCTCAGGCCGATGTCCTGGAAGCCCAGGCCGACCTTGCTGATCTTCAGCGGGTTGCTCAGCCCCGGGTCCACGGTCAGCGACTTGGTCGCCGCCTGCAGGAAGCCGATCAGCCGGTCCGGGCGGGCGAGCACGCCGCCGGAGACGACCTTGTTGGCCATCGCCGCGACGAACGCCTGCTGGCGCTTGACCCGGCCGATGTCGGAGCCGTCGCCCAGGGTGTAGCGGGCGCGGACGTAGTTGAGGGCGTCGTCGCCGCTCAGGTCGCGGGTGCCGGCCTCGATGAAGATCCCGTGCTTCGGGTCGTCGATGTCCTCGGGCACGCACACCGGGACGCCGTCGATGGCGTCGACCATGTCCTTGAAGCCGGCGAAGTCGACCACCACGTAGTGGTCGACCAGCACGTCGGTGAGCTCCTCGAACTGGTGGATCGTGCAGGCGGGGCCACCGAGCGCGAACGCGTCGTTCCACATCGCGTTCTCCTTGCCCGGGATCACCGAGCCGTCCTCGGCGATGCAGTCCGGGCGGGTGACCAGCGAGTCGCGCGGGATGCTCACGCCGTACGCGTGCGAGCGGTCGCCGGAGAGGTGGAAGAGCAGCGTCGTGTCCGAGCGCTGGCCCCCACCGGTGAGGCCGTCGATGTTGTTGCCGGCGCCGTCACGGTCGTCGGAGCCCATCACCAGGATGTTCAGCGGCTCCTGCGGGCCGTCGTCGACCGCCTTGTCGGGCCGGTCACCGAGCTGGTCGGTGAGGTCCTCGACGGTCATGTTGTCCGTCAGGTCGCGGTAGAGCCAGATCGTGCCGAGCGCGCTCACCATGCCGAGGGTGAGGATCATCGAGACGATCACCTTGGCCACGGTGTGGCGACGCTGGGGCTTGGCCTTGCGTCGTCCGGCGGGCGCGGCGACGTCCGACGGGGCAGCGGGCGGCTGCTCTTCGGTCATGCTCTGGTCACCTTCGGGCGTGTGGGGCGGCTCGACCGACAGTACGCGGTCACCCCTATTGTCCTCCGGGCTCGCCGCGGCAACGAAACCGGGACCCGGCTGCGCGCCGGAGTCAAGGATGCCACGGTGTGACGCACGTCCCGGAACCTCGCCCCGGGGCGGCCCGATCGGGGACGCTGGACGCGTGAACCTGCTGCACGAGCCCCACCACGACGGCTCCCCGACGTACCTCGACCAGGAGGCGCCTGTGCTCGGCGCCACGGTGACGGTGCGCCTGCGCACCAGCGCCGAGGACCCGGTCGAACGGGTCTGGGTGCGCACGACGTACGACGCGGAGCCGGTCTTCCACCCCTGCACCGCGGTGGCCCGCGACGCACACACCACGTGGTGGGAGGGCGCGCTGCCGGTGCGCAACCCGGTCACGCACTACCGCTTCCTGCTCGCCGACGCGGACGGCCAGCAGCGCTGGCTGACCGCAGCGGGGACCGTCGAGCACGACCTCGCGGACGCCCTGGACTTCCGGGTCTCCGCGCACGAGCCGCCGCCGGACTGGGGCCGCGACGGTGTCGTCTACCAGGTCTTCCCCGACCGCTTCGCCCGCTCCGCGGCCGCCGACGAGCGGGAGACGCCGGCCTGGGCGGAGCCGGCGGACTGGGACGACGAGGTCGTCTTCGAGCTCTCCGACCCGCGCACGCCGCTCCAGCTCTTCGGGGGCGACCTCGACGGGGTCGTGGAGCACCTGGACCACGTCGCCGCGGTCGGCGCCACGATCCTCTACACGACGCCGGTCTTCCCCGGCGAGAGCAACCACCGCTACAACGCCTCGACCTTCGACGGCGTCGAGCCGCTGCTCGGCGGGGACGCGGCGTACGAGCGGCTGGCCCGCGCCGTGCACGCCCGCGGATGGCGCCTGCTCGGCGACCTCACCACCAACCACACCGGCGACACCCACGAGTGGTTCCTCGCTGCCGTCGCCGACCCGGACGCGCCCACCCGCAGCTGGTACCACTTCGACGCCGACGGCGGCTACGAGTGCTGGATGGGCTTCGCGACGCTGCCGAAGCTCAACCACGCCGACCCCGGGCTGCGCGCGGCGATGGTCGAGGGGCCCGACTCGATCGTGGCCCGCTGGCTGCGCCCGCCGTACGACGTCGACGGGTGGCGCATCGACGTCGCCAACATGACCGGGCGCCTCGGGGCGCTGGACGTCAACCACGAGGTCGCGCGGGCGGTACGTCGTACCGCGCAGGCCGAGCGGCCCGACGCGCTGGTCATCGGCGAGCACAACCACGACGCCTCCGGCGACCTCGACGGCGACGGGTGGCACGGCACGATGAACTACTCCGGCTTCTCCTGGCCGGTGTGGTCCTGGCTGCGCGCGCCCGACTCCCCCGCCCGCGCCTTCGGGCGCCCGCTGCCGGTGCCGCGGCGCCCCGGGCCGCTGGTGCAGCGCACCCTCCGCGAGTGGCTGGCGCGCTACGGCTGGCGCGCGGCGAGCACCTCGTGGAACATCCTCGGCTCCCACGACAGCGCCCGGATCCGCACCGTGGTCCAGGACCCCGCTCGGCACCGGGTCGCCGCCGGCCTGCAGTTCACGCTGCCGGGCGTGCCGATGGTCTTCGCCGGCGACGAGATCGGGCTCGAGGGGATCGTCGGCGAGGACTCGCGGCGCCCGATGCCCTGGCAGCACCGCGAGCGCTGGGACACCGCCACCCTGGCGGCGTACGGCGCGCTGGCCGCGGCCCGGCGCGAGCACGTCGCGCTGCGCCGCGGCGGGCTGCGCTGGGCCCACGTGGACGACGACACCCTCGTCTTCGTGCGCGAGCACCCCGACGGCGACGTCCTCATCGCCGCCCGACGCGCCGCGGGGCCCGCCGTGCGACTGCCGGCGGGGCAGCTGCTGGGGGCGGCGGGCCGCCTCGACGGGGCGGTCGTCCTGGCCACCGAGGGTGCCTCGACGCCGCTCGTGCGGGAGGGCGAGGAGGTGGTGGTGCCGGCCGGCGACGGGGCCTCGCTCACCGGCTGGCGCCTCTGAGGCACCTGCCGCCGACCGGGCGGCACCCCTATGGTGGAGCGATGGCGCTGCGCATGGTCGCGAGCCGACCGGACCCGGCCCTGCTGGGGGTCCCCTGGTCGGTGCCGCTGGAGGAGTGGACCGACGAGTTCGTCCTGCCGCTGCCTCGCGGGCTCTCGCGCCACGTCGTCCGGTTCATCCGGCTGGGGTCGCGCACCTACGCCGTCAAGGAGACCGTCGAGGCGATCGCCTTCCGCGAGTACCGGCTGCTGCGCGACCTCCAGCGCCTCGGGTTGCCGGCGGTCTGCCCGCACAGCGTGGTCACCGGACGCGTCGACGCGAACGGTGAGGAGCTGCCCGCCGCGCTGCTCACCGAGCACCTGAAGTTCTCGCTGCCCTATCGCACCCTGTTCTCCCACGGCCTGACCAGCGACCGGGTCCCGGCGCTCGTGGACGCGATGGTGGTGCTGCTGGCCCGCCTGCACCTCGCGGACTTCTACTGGGGCGACGTGTCGCTGTCCAACGTGCTGTTCCGGCGCAACGCCGGCGGGTTCGCGGCGTACCTGGTCGACGCGGAGACCGGCGAGCTGCGCCCGACGCTGTCGCGGCCGATGCGCGAGCACGACATCACCATCGCCACCGAGAACGTCTTCGCCGAGCTCCTCGACCTCCAGGCCTCCGGAACGCTCGACCCGGAGGCGCCGGCGCACGCGATCGCGATGTCGATCCAGGAGCGCTACACCGCGCTGTGGGCCGAGCTCACCGACGTCGAGGAGTTCAGCGTCGCGGAGATGTGGCGCATCGAGCAGCGCATCGAGCGCCTCAACGACCTCGGCTTCGACGTCGACGAGCTCGACATCGTCACCGACTTCGACGGCGACCAGGTCCGCATCCAGCCGAAGGTGGTCGAGCTCGGCCACCACCGTCGCGAGCTGCGCGCGCTCACCGGCCTCGACGTCGAGGACGCCCAGGCGCGCCGGCTGCTCAACGACCTCGCGGCGTACACCGCCCACCACGGCCTGGGGCGCGAGGACCGCGGCCGGGTGGCGTCACGCTGGCTGGCGGACGTCTACGAGCCGCTGGTCGCGATGATCCCGACCGAGCTGCGCGGCAAGCTGGACCCGGCGGAGTTCTTCCACGAGGTGCTGGTGCACCGGTGGTACCTCTCCGAGCGCGCCGGGCACGAGGTGAGCATCTTCGACACCGCCGCCGACTACGTCGCGCACGTCCTTCCGGGACGCCCCGACGAGCTGGTCACCACCGAGGCCGACACCTGAGCCGCACCACGAGCGCCGACTCGGCACACCACACGAGCCGACTCGCGCCACCAGACGGGCCGACTCGGCGTACGGGACGGGTGGTCAGGGGCGGCAGACCCGGCAGGGGGTGAGGTGGGCGTTGTTCTCGCCGACGGGGTGGAGGTCCTCGCGGTGGGCGATCAGGGCGCAGTCGCGGCGGTGGATGGTGGTGCCGTCGCCGGCGGTCACGGGGAGCGCGGCGACGTCGACGCCCTGGTCGTTGATCGCGGCCGAGCGGGAGGTGACGTCGGCGAGCACCAGCAGGGTGTCGGCGAGCCGCTTGGAGGACTCGCGCCCGTCGTCGGCGATCCGGGCCAGCCAGGCCCCGAAGTAGAGGAACCCGCCGCAGAAGGTGAGCCCGAGGCCGAGCAGGCCACCGGAGACCAGGTAGGAGAGCTGGTCGTACTGGTACGGCGTGTTCGCGGCGCCGTACCAGCCGAGCACGATCACGACCAGGCCCAGCGGCAGCAGGATCGCACCCGCCCAGAACAGCACGATCTGGAGCAGCTGGTAGTGGTTGTTCTTCAGCGGCGCGGCCCCCGAGGTGGCCGGCGCGCCCCGGCCGCCCGCGCGGGGCAGGTGGGCGGGGAGGGTGCCGGTGTGCCGGGAGTCGGCGGCGGGCTGCATCGTGGTCATCGCGGGTCAGGCCTTTCGGAGGTCGGGCAGGCCGGTGTCGAGGCCGTGCGTGCAGGGGGCCCCGCCGCCGAGGGCGAGCGCGCCGATCTTGCGGAGGTAGGAGCCGGCGACGCCGGCGAGGGCGATCCCGCCGAGCAGCAGCATCCCGGGGATCGAGAACAGCGCCGGCAGGCCGGCGGCGACCGGTGCGGCCGCGGGCATCTCCCCGTCGCCCGGCGCGGCGTCGCCGCCGCCTCCGCCTCCGGCACCCGGCACGTCGCTCCCGGCGCCCGGGGCGTCGGTGCCGCTGCCGGCCCCGGCGTCGGTGGGCGGTACGGCGGCGTCCCCGCCGCCCGGCTCCGCGCCCGGGTCGGTCCCCGGGTCGGTCGGCTCGGTGGGCGGGTCGACCGCGGGCGGCTCGATGCCCTGGACGGTGTCGACCGTGGCGGTCGCGGTGCCGAGGGTGAGCACCAGCCGCGGCGCCAGGTCGGGGATCGAGGAGAGCAGGCTCTTCACGATCGCCGCCTCCTCGGGGAACGGGATGTTCCCGACCAGCAGGTCGAGCGGGCCCTTGAGCTGCTTGAGCAGCGGGCTGAGGATCGCGGTGTCGATCTCGACCTGGAGCGCCGAGACCGTGGTGGTGGCCTGGTCGCCCTTCACCGTCCGCTTGCCCTCCGGCAGCGTGATCGTGATGCCCAGGCGCTTCAGGGCCCGGGCCGGGTCGGTGCCGAGCCCGGGGATCTGGAAGGTCTGTCCGGCGGCCTCGACGCCCTCGGGGCCGATGCTGAAGCGCTGTCCGAGGACCTCCAGGGTGCCGAAGCTCGCCGCGCCCTCGGCGCGGCCCTTCGTGCCGTCGCTGACCGCCGAGGCGTCGGCGGTGATGCCGGAGAGGGTGAGCAGTCCGCCGAGGACCTTGATCTCGCCGAGGGCGGCCTTGGAGACCAGGCTGGCCTCGCCGCCGCTCACGGTGGACCGGGTGAGCGCGACGTACCCGTCGACGTCGACGAGCGCGGCGAGCGCCGCCGGGATCGGGCACGGCCTCTCCTCGGCCGCGGCCGCCGGGTCCCCCGACGACGCGGACGCCGACGGTGCGGACAGGCCGCCCAGCAGGCCGCCGGTGAGCCCGCTGAGCAGGCTCCCGTCGAGCAGCCCGCCCAGCAGGTCGTGGTCGGAGCGCTCCACGTCGCAGTCGCTGGAGAAGCCGGTCTTGGCGACGACCGAGCCCTCCTTGGCGGTGGTGCGCATGACGGCGCCGGGCAGCGGCTCCTGGCGCTGGTTCGCGGGCCCGGAGGGGAACCCGGAGTTCACCTGCACCGGGTAGCCGTTGCCTGCCAGCGCGTCGACGCCGGCCTGCGGGAACCCGAGCTGTTCCAGGAAGGTCTTGAGGCCCTCGCCGAGCGGGTCGCCGGGCCACAGGTAGCTCGCCCGGCCCTTGCCGCTGCTGGAGTCGGCGAGCACCTTGCTGTAGCCCAGCATCAGCTCCAGCTGCGGCTGCGCGGGGATCGGCAGCACCGGCTCGTAGACCTCCAGGCGGATCGGCGCCGCCCAGCCGGACATGTTGTAGCCGCTGAACGCGCCGTCCGCGCCGGACCCGGGCTCCGTCCCCCCGGAGGAGCCCGGGTCCGCGCCCTCACCGTCGCTCTCGCTCGGGGCGCCCTCGGTCGGGGCGCCCTCCTCGCTCGCCGTGGCCGGGGCGCCCAGGGGCAGCCCTGCGGCCAGGAGACCGGCGGCGAGCAGCGGGGCGGCCAGTCGGGCTCGCCGCGAGCGTCGGTTCGGTCTGGGGGTCATGCGACACCTCCGAGGATGACGTCGTCCATGGTCTCGAGGATCTCGGCGGGTTCGCCGGTGGCGACGATGCGGCCGCCGATCATCACGGCCGCGTAGTCGGAGACCCGCAGCGCCGTGCGGGCGAACTGCTCGATGCACAGGATCGAGACCCCGCTCTCGGCGATCTGGGCCACGGTGTCGTAGAGCTCGTCGACGATCAGCGGGGCCAGGCCCATCGACAGCTCGTCGAGCAGCAGCAGTGCGGGGTCGGAGGCCAGCGCCCGCGACATCGCGAGCATCTGCTGCTCCCCGCCCGACATGGTGCCGGCCAGCTGGTGGCGGCGCTCGGCGAGCCGCGGGAAGTAGGAGAACGCGGTGTCCAGGACCGCGTCGGCCGGGACCCCGGCGTACGACATCAGCACCAGGTTCTCCTGCACGGTGAGGTTGGGGAAGACCGAGCGCCCCTCGGGCACCGTGCACAGCCCGACCCGGGCCAGCTCGGCGGAGTCGGCGTCGGTGACGTGGACGCCGCCGAGGTGG
Organism: Nocardioides sp. zg-DK7169; assembly: GCF_013155365.1. Taxonomy (GTDB): domain Bacteria; phylum Actinomycetota; class Actinomycetes; order Propionibacteriales; family Nocardioidaceae; genus Nocardioides. The sequence continues at coordinate 126,418 of NZ_JABJRA010000006.1, read as the reverse complement.
ATGTCGCCGCCGGTCGCCCTCTTCTGCCCGGAGACCACCTTGACCAGGGTCGACTTGCCGGCGCCGTTGGGCCCGAGCAGCGCCATCACGGCGCCCTTGGGCACGGTGAGGTCGACGCCGCGCAGCACCTCGATGCGCCCGTACGCCGCGTGCAGGTCGAGGACCTCGAGGATCGGGACGCTCATCGGATCGGCTCCCGCACGGCGGGGAGCACCGTCGTCTCGTCGCCCATGTCGTCGACGCCGACCGGCGGAAGATCGGTACGGGTCACGTCGACACCCCCACGGCCGACGTGACCCGCACCTGCTGGGAGGCCGTCGTCGTCGCTGTCGGAATAGCCCAGGTAGGCCTTCTGGACGGCGGCGTCGCGGCGGATGTCGCTCGGTGCGCCGGAGGCGATCACCGAGCCGAAGTCGAGGACGTGGATGTCGTCGCACACCGACATCACCAGGTCCATGTCGTGCTCGACCATGAGGACCGCGCGGCCCTCCTGGGCGAGCTCGGCGAGCAGGTCCCCGAAGGCGTCGGTCTCGGACTCGTCGAGGCCGGAGGACGGCTCGTCGAGCAGCAGCAGGGACGGCTCGCCGGCCAGGCAGCGGGCCAGCTCGAGCAGCCGGGCGGTGCCGGTGGGGATGGAGTCGGCGCGCTCGTGGGCGTAGGCGCTGATGCCGACCCGCTCGAGCAGCGCGTCGACGTCGGAGGCGGCGGGGCGCAGCATCCCGAGGACGCCGCGATGGATGTCGAAGGCGACGCGCACGTTCTCGCGCACCGTCAGCGACCCGAACGCCTCCAGGCGCTGGAAGGTGCGGCCCATGCCGCGCCGGGCCCGGCGGTTGACCGGGAGCCGGGTGACCGCGCGGCCCTCGAAGCGGACCTGCCCCTTCGTGGGCTTCTGCAGCCCGCTGATCACGTTGAAGCACGTGGTCTTGCCGGCGCCGTTCGGCCCGATCAGCCCGGTGATGCGGCCCGCGTGGGCCTCGAAGGACGCGTGGTTGACCGCGGTGACACCACCGAACTGCACCACGACGTCGTCGACCTCAAGGAGCGGCATGGACGGGCACCTCCTTCTGCTGGGACTGGTCGGGCGCGTCCGCGCCCTCGTCGTACGACGGGTCGGGGGCGGCCTCGCCCCGCGCGGGCAGCTCCGGGAGGCTGGCGCGCACCCGCGGCAGCAGCCGGGTCTGGGCCAGGCGCCCGCCCTTGAAGACCAGGTTGGCCAGGCCGTTCGGGTCCCGGCCGAGGGCGACCGCGCCGAAGCCGATCACCGCGAAGATCAGCCCGGACAGCTCGGGGTAGTCGCTCTGCAGGACCGGCATCAGCATCAGCCCGATGCCACCGAAGGTGGCGCCGGTGACGGTGGTGACGCCGAAGACCACGGCCAGCAGGAGCAGCGGCAGGCTGTTGAAGAACTGGAAGTCGGCCGCGCCGATCGTCTCGCGCAGCCCGGCGAAGAGCGCCCCGGCCATGCCGGCCATCCCCGCGGACAGCGCGAACAGCCCGACCCGGAACCAGCGCATGTCCAGCCCGAGGGTGCCGCAGGCGGCCGGGCTGTCGCGCATGGCGATCAGCACCCGGCCCAGCGGCCCGCGGCGCAGCGCAAGCAGGAACAGCGCCATCAGCACGAAGAAGACCGCCATCAGCATCACGTAGCCGCCGGTCGAGCTGACCGCGGTGCCGAAGAACGACATCCGGCCGGCCGGCAGGGTGCCGTTGAACCCGAAGGCGGACTCGTGCTGGAAGACCAGCTTGTCCATGATGACGCCGAAGGCCATGGTGGCCAGGGCGAGGTAGAGCCCGGTCAGCCGCAGCACCGGCAGCGCCACCAGCGCCCCGACGCCCGCGGCGATCAGCGAGGCGAGGGCCAGGCCGTAGAGGCTGGGCTCGTCGAGCTTGGCGTAGGCCAGTGCGCCGACGCCGGCGAAGGAGAGCTGGGCGAGGGAGACGTGCCCGCCGTACCCGGTGAGCAGCACGAGGGAGAGCATCACCATCGCGTAGGTCGCCGCGGTGCCGACGAGCAGCAGGTTGGCCGTCGACATCGACCCCGACAGCATCGCCACGACCCCGAGCAGCACCGCGCCCCAGGCCAGCGCCTTCGGGGTGGAGGGCACCGGGGCCGCCACGCTGCCCTTGACCTGGCCGATGCGCAGCTGGGCCTGGGGCAGCGCCACGATCACCGCGAACAGGAACAGCGCGGGCATCACGTTGCGCACCGAGTTGAAGATCCCCTCGGTGGGCAGGTAACCCGAGGCGTACGACGTGGACAGGCCCAGCACCATCGCGCCGACGAAGGTCATCGGCAGGCTCTTGAGCCGCCCGAACATCGCCGCGGCGTAGGCGTTGATGACCAGCAGGGTCAGCGCGTAGTAGTCCAGGCCGACCTGGGAGACGAGCAGGACGCCGGCGAGGGCGGCCAGCGAGGTGCCGATCGCCCACGACAGCGCGGCCGCGGTGTCGGGGCGGCCGCCGAAGAGCTTGAGCAGCTCGGGGTTGTCCACCGAGGCCCGCATGGCGGTGCCGATCCGGGTCCGGTTGAGCAGCAGGAACAGCCCGGCCGCGACCACCGCGGACAGCAGGATGGTGATCAGCTGGTGCCCGGTGACGGTGATGGAGCCCAGCTGGACGCGGGTGTCGGGCAGGAACGGCATCACGCTGCGCGCCTCGGGCTTCCAGACCTGGGTGGCCAGGCCGATGCACCCGACCAGGAGACCGACCGTGACGACCAGCGACACGCTGACCGGCCCCTCCCCCAGCCCGCGGCACACGAAGCGCTGGAGGAACCAGCCGACGGCCGGCGCCACCACGAGCAGCACCAGCACCAGGGCGAGCCAGGTCGGCATCCCCTGGCGCACGCTGAAGTCCCAGAACAGGAACGACATCACCATGCCGAGCGCACCGTGGGCGATGTTGAAGACCCGGGTGGTCGTGTAGGTCAGCACCAGGCCGCTCGCGGCGATGGCGTACGCCGCGCCGCTGAAGAGCCCGAAGATCGTGAAGGCCAGGAATGTGCTCATCGCTCAGGCCTCCTTCGGGGTGCTGACGGCGGACGGGGTTGTCGGGGATGTGAGGGGAAACGACGCGCGGCACCGGAGGTGACGCGGTCCACGGGCGGCCATCGGGCTCACCCGACCTTGGTGGTGCCCTTGCAGGAGTACGCCGTGCCGCCCGAGGGCACCCAGCGCCCGCCCTTGAGCTCGAGGAAGCGCCAGCAGTCGCCGGTCCGCTTGGCCCCGACGTTCTGCGGCGCGTGCAGGCCGTTGGCGTCCCACTTGGCGACCCCCTTGAGGTCGGCGACCAGGGTGGAGCGGCTGAGCTTGCCGCCCAGCGCGGTGGAGCGCTCGACGAACAGCCGCGCGGCCGACCAGGAGTAGAGGCCGAAGAAGCTGGGCTGCGCGCCGGGCTTCACCTGGTTGAGCCAGCTCAGGTAGAGCTGGAGCTCCTTGTTCTTCGCCTGCTCCTCGAACGGTGTGAAGTTCACGAAGATCTTGGTGCCCTCGACGTCGCCGCCGCCGCCCACGAACTCCTGGGTGTAGGCGGTCGGGTCGAGCATGAAGACCTCGGGCTCGAAGCCCTGCTGCTTCATCGCCTGCGCCATCCGCACGAACTGCGCGCTCGCGCCGATCATCTGGACGTACTCCACGCCCTTGTCCTTCATCGCCTGCACGTACGGCGCGTAGTTGAACTCCGCGACGTCCAGGCCCTGCACGTAGGTGAAGCTCATCCCCTGCTTGCCCATCGCGGCGGCCTGGTACTTGGCGTTCTCGCTCGCCGCACCCGCGTTGACGTAGAGCATCGCGGCCTTCTTCGCCGCGCCCGGGTGGTTGCGCACGACGTAGTCGGGCACCGCGTTCTGGAACTCGGTGGCGCTGGTGGACTGCGCGCCGAAGCAGGTCGAGCAGGAGGCCCGGTCGGCGGTGACCGCCGCGGAGCGGATGTCGGGCAGGCCGCAGCCCTGCGCGGTGCTGGAGCCGCCGGAGTCGAAGGCCGACATCGAGCCGATCATCGCGAAGGTCGTGTCGCAGGCGTCGGTGTAGGCGGTCTGGTTGGCGCCGGCGTCGCTGCGGCTGTCGTAGGTCTTCAGCTCCAGCTTGCGCCCGCACAGGTCGGTGGTGGCGTTGAAGTAGGCGACGTAGGCGCGCACGGCGTCCTGGCTGGCCTCGAAGAGGCCGGGCACGGGGCCGGAGACGTCGGCGGCGTTGCCGATGACGATCTTGTCGGCGGTGATGCCGGTCTGGTTCTTGAAGCCCTGGCAGCTGCCCGCCTTGACCTCGCCGGTCGGCGCGTTCTCGCCGCCGCCCTGGGTGCCGCCGCCGGGTGCACCTCCCTCGCCGCCCCCGCCGCCCCCGCCGCCGCCGGCACCGCTGCCGGGGTCCGAGCCGGAGCCGGTGGAGCCGGTGGAGCCGTCGGGCGCGCCGGTGCTGCCGGGGGCCCCGGCGCCGCCGGGCACCGAGCCGTCGGCGAGCGGCTGGCCGTTCTCGCCGACCGCGCCCGCCCCCTGGCCCGCGGAGCCGGCGGTGCCGAGCACCGTCTCCGGCTCGAGCTGGGAGCCGCAGGCGGCCAGGACCAGGCAGAGCACCGCCGCGGCGGCGGCTGCCGGCGCAGCGGCGCGCGGACGTCGACCGGTTGTCGGGCGAGCGGGACGGGCCACGGGATCCTCCAGCAGAACTAGAACAGGTACCAGTTCATGAACGAGGTCCCACGGCAAAGGTGACGGCCGCCACTCGAAAAGGTCGCCGGGTCGGCGTGTCGCCCCGCAACGGGGTCGACGCCGCCCGGGGTGGAGCCCGGGTCAGTCGCGGTCGAGCTCGACGTACGGCGCCACGTCGAAGCGGCCGTTGGTCTGCAGCTCGACGAGCTGGATGCCGACCGGGCGTCCGTCGCGGTAGGTGATCAGGCTGACCTGGGCCGGCCGGCGGATCTTCGAGCCGATCGCGATGGCGTACGCCGCGCCACCGGTGGTGCCGTTGGTGTAGCTGTAGCCGACCGCGCCGTCCTCGGCCACGACCCGCTCGGGCCCGACGTCGACGTGCAGGTGGCCACCCACGACGAGGTCGACGCAGCCGCGGCGCAGCGCCTCGTCGCCGAGGTTGGCGTCGTGCACCAGCATCGTGCCGATCGGCTCGCCCTCGTCCTCGGCCGCCTCGCAGGCGGTGTCGGCCAGGCGTGCGGCGACCTCGTCGAAGCTGAGGCCGGTCTCGTCGCGCCAGCTGCCCAGGCCGCTGGAGCGCGGGTCGTCGACGCCGAGGATCGTGGAGCCGCCGGGGCCCTCGACGATCTCGCCGTCGAGCATCTGCCAGCCGTCGGAGACCAGCCGGTCGCGCACGAAGTCGCCGTGGTCGTGGTTGCCCGCGACGCCGTAGCGGCGCTCGTCGTACGGCTCCTCGTCGAAGGCGGCGGTGAGGGAGTCCAGGGAGAAGCCCTCCCACTCGGCGCCGGTGGAGGTGTCGTCGCCGGCGTTGAGGACCGCGGTCGCGCCGGCGGCGTCGCCGATCGCCCGGGCCACGGCGTCCATGCCGATGTTGTCGTGGCGGTCCGAGATCAGCAGCGCGACGCTCTCGTCGGGACCGGGCCGGCGCAGGTCGAGGTCGCTCGCCTTCTCCTCCGCGGCGAGGTAGAAGGCCTTGCTCTTCTCGTAGGTGTCGACCGCGCTCTCGAGCAGCCGGCGGGTCTGGGCGGTGGTCACGTCGCCGCGGACCTCCAGGTCGGCGGCCTCCTCGGGGATCGGCACCTGGGAGCCGAGGAACGCGCCGAGGGTCATCCAGCGGTCGGTGTCCTCGGGCGGGCCGTCCTCCCACGGCGCCCACAGCCCGACCACGAGCACGGCCGTGGCGCCCATCGCCACCGCGCCCTGCCAGGTCGGCACCCGGCGGAGCAGCTCGCGGCGCCGGCGGGGGCCCAGCAGCAGCCACACCCCGACCGGGATCGCGGCCAGCAGCGCGCCGCGCACCGCGGACTCCACGGCGACGTCGACGACCGTGGCCGCGAGCCGGGCCCGGATGCCGTCGGGCTGGCTGGCGATGTAGCCGTAGCGCTCGAAGAGCGCGTCGGTGGAGGAGGCGTCGGTCTTGCCGAGCTGGAGCTCCACGCCGATCCGGCTGCCGGAGTCCACCCGCAGGTCGGGCAGGACCGGGCCGGTCAGCAGCACCACCTCCCCGGAGAAGTCCGGGTTCAGCACCGCTTGGTGACCGGCGACCGAGACCGCCCTGGAGCTGCCGAGGAACTGCCCCAGCCCGAGGGCGAGCGCGAGCACCAGCCACACCACGACGTACGCCGCGACGACGAGCGGTCGCCGGCTGCGCCGGGCGGCGCTGGTGGCGTCGCCCGGCGTTGCGTGCTCCTCGGTCGGGCCAGGAGCGGTCGGGTCAGCGGGCGGCACGCGCCTCGGCGACGGCGTAGAGGGTGACGCTGGCGGCGACGCCGGCGTTCAGCGACTCCAGGGAGTTGGCCATCGGGATCGAGACCAGCTGGTCGCAGGTCTCCGCGACCAGGCGCGAGAGGCCCTCGCCCTCGGAGCCGACCACCACGACGAGCGGGCCCTCGGCCAGGCCGTCGGGCGCGACCAGCTCGCGCAGCGTGATGTCGCCGTCGGCGGCCAGGCCGACGACCATGCAGCCCGCCTCCTGGTAGGCCTTGATCTGGCGCACCAGGTTGACGGTCTGGGCCACCGGGATCCGGGCCGCGGCGCCGGCGCTGGTCTTCCAGGCGGCGGCCGTCATGCTCGCGGAGCGGCGGTCGGGGATCACGACGCCGTGCGCGCCGAACCCGGCCGCGGAGCGGATGACCGCACCGAGGTTGCGGGGGTCGGTGACGTGGTCGAGCATCACGATCAGCGGCTTCTCGACGTTCTCGGCCGCGAGCTCGAGCAGGTCGTCGGCGTGGGCGTACTCGAAGGCCGGGACCTTCGCGGAGATGCCCTGGTGGACCGCGACGCTGGTGATCTTGTCGAGCTCGGAGCGGGCCACCTCGAGCAGGGCGATGCCGCGCTCGGCGGCGAGGCGGAACACCTCGCGCAGGCGGGCGTCGCGCTCGGTGCCCTCGGCGACGTACACGCCGATGACCGGGACGCCCTCGCGCAGCGCCTCGACGACGGGGTTGCGCCCGACGATCCACTCGGCGTCGCCGGAGGTCTTGCGGCGCGGTCGGCCGCCCTGGCCGCCGGAGCGCTCGGCGCGCTTGGCGTCCTTGTAGGCCTGGTGGTAGGGGCGGTCCTTCGCCTTCGGCGTCGGCCCCTTGCCCTCCAGGCCGCGGCGCACGCGCCCGCCCGAGCCCACGGTCGGGCCCTTGCTGGTCTTGCGGATCGCGCCCTTGCGCTTGCTGTTCCCTGCCATCAGGCGAGGCTCCACTTCGGTCCGTCGGGTGTGTCGGTGACCTCGACGCCGGCCGCCTTGATCCGGTCCCGGATCGCGTCGGCGGCGGCGAAGTCCTTCGCCGCGCGGGCCTGGGCCCGCTGCTCGAGAAGGCCGGCGACGAGGACGTCGACGGCATGGGTGAGCTGGTCGTCGTTGCCCGCGGGCGCGCCCCAGGCGGGGTCCGCGGGGTCGAGGCCGAGGACGTCGAGCATCGCGCGGACCTCGCCGGCCCGCTCGCGGGCGCCGGCCTCGTCGCCGGCGGCGAGCAGGCGGTTGCCCTCGCGGACGGCGTCGTGCAGGGTCGCGACGGCGGCGGGGGTGCCGAGGTCCTCGTTCATCGCCTCGGTGAAGGCGGTCGGCACGCCGGTGGCGCCGGGCTCGCCGGCGGGCACCCGCTCCAGGAAGCCCTCGATGCGCCGGAAGCCGGACGCGGCCTCCTCGAGCGCCTCGAAGCTGAACTCCACGTGGCTGCGGTAGTGCGCGGCCACCAGGTAGTAGCGCAGCTCGATGCCGCGGAAGCGCTGCAGCACGGCCGGGATGGTCAGGCTGTTGCCGAGCGACTTGCTCATCTTCTCGCCGGCGGTGGTGATCCAGGCGTTGTGCATCCAGTACGACGCGAACTGCTGGCCGGCCGCGCGGGACTGGGCGAGCTCGTTCTCGTGGTGCGGGAAGCGCAGGTCCATGCCGCCGCCGTGGATGTCGAAGGCGGTGCCGAGGTACTTGCCGGCCATCGCGGAGCACTCGATGTGCCACCCCGGGCGGCCGCGGCCCCAGGGGCTGGGCCAGGAGGCGGTCTCGGGCTCGGAGTCCTTGCGGCCCTTCCACAGGGCGAAGTCGCGGGGGTCGCGCTTGCCGCGCGGGTCGGCGTCGCCGGCGGGCTCCATGTCGTCGATGCCCTGACGGGTCAGCGCGCCGTACTCGGCCCAGCTGCGGACGTCGAAGTAGACGTCGGCGGAGCCGTCCTCGGCGGCGTAGGCGTGCCCGCGCTCGATGAGCAGCTCGATCAGCTCGACCATCTCCGGGACGTGCCCGGTCGCCAACGGCTCGTAGGTCGGCGGGGCGACGTTGAGCGCGGCGTAGGCGGCGGTGAGCCGGCGCTGCATGTCGTAGGCGAGGTTGTACCAGGGCCGGTCCTGGTCGGCCGACTTCGCCAGGATCTTGTCGTCGACGTCGGTGACGTTGCGGATGAAGGTGACCTCGTAGCCGAGGTGGCGCAGCCAGCGCTGGAGCACGTCGAAGTTGACGCCCGAGCGGACGTGCCCGACGTGCGGCTCCGACTGCACCGTGAGACCGCAGACGTAGAGACCCGCCTTCCCCTCCTCGAGGGGGACGAAGTCACGGACCTCGCGGGTCGCGCTGTCGTAGAGCCTGAATGTCACCGGGCCAGTCTAGGGAGGGCGCTCGTCCGGGACCGCATCCGTGCGCCGCCCGCGGCCCGTGGGGCCGCTCCGGTTGACTGGTGTGACAGGTGGGACAGGAGTGACCAATCGTCGTATCGTGGGCCGGGTGCGCCTTCCCCTCGCCGCTGCCCTTGCCACCAGCCTCGTGACCCTGACCGGGCTGGTCCCGGCCTCGCCCGTCTCGGCGGCCGACGGAGCCTCGCCCGGGCCGTCGCTCGTGCCGGTGTCGGCGGGTGCGACCGCGCGCAGTGCCGCGCGGCAGGTCGACCTGACCCGCTGGCGCACCCCGGCCGAGCTGCGCCGCGGCACCATGCGCGGCACGACCGTGCACGCCGGCAAGGTGGTGCTGTCGCAGCCGAGGGCGACGCGGCGCCTGGACGGCACGCGGTACGACGCGGGGACCTGGTTCTCGCCGTGGACCGCGCCGGGCTTCGACTACTCCGAGCTGATCGCGTCGTGGTCGGCGCGCACCCCGGCGGCCTCGCTGGTCGAGGTCAGCGTGCGCGGCCGGGCGCCCGACGGCACCCGCTCGAGCTGGGACGTGCTGGCCCGCTGGGCCGCGCACGACCAGCACGTCAAGCGCACCACCGTCTCCGGTCAGGACGACGACCTCGCCTCGGTCAACGTCGACACCTGGGTGGCCCGCCAGCCCGCCGGGCTGCGCTCCTGGCAGCTGCGCGTCACGCTGCTGCGCAAGGCCGGCACCGCCGCGAAGCCCAAGCTGGTCTCGGTCGGCGCGATGTCCTCGCGGCTGCCCTCCGGCCCGGTCACCACCTCGCGTCCCGGCAAGGCCCGCGGGGTGGTCCTCGACGTGCCCCGCTACTCCCAGATGACCCACCAGGGTCACTCCCCGCAGTGGGGTGGCGGCGGCCAGGCGTGGTGCTCGCCCACCTCGACCTCGATGGTGCTGGGCCACTACGGCCGGCTGCCCAAGCCGGCGGCGTACTCGTGGGTGGGCGCGGGGCACACCGACCCGTGGGTCGACCACGCCGCGCGGATGACCTACGACCACGCCTACCGCGGCACCGGCAACTGGCCCTTCAACACGGCGTACGCCGCGAGCCTGGCCGGCGACGCCTTCGTCACCCGGCTGACCTCGATGGTGCAGGTGGAGCGGTTCATCCTGGCCGGCATCCCGGTGGTGATCTCGGTGTCCTTCGGCCGCGGCGAGCTCTCCGGGGCGCCGATCTCCGCGACCAACGGCCACCTGCTGGTCGTCGTCGGCTTCACCGAGTCCGGCGACGTGGTCGTCAACGACCCCGCCTCCCCCACCCGCGACGGCGTGCGCCGCACCTACTCCCGCGCACAGCTGGAGAACGTCTGGCTCCCCCGCTCCGGCGGTCTCGCGTACGTCATCCGCGACGCCGCCCACCCGCTCCCCTCGCCCTCCCCCGGCAACTGGTGACCCGGGCCCCCGGTCGCTGACCGGGCGGACCTCGGCGCGGCCGCCCAGCCCGGCCCCGGCTCAGGCCTCCTCGAGCACCTTCACGCCGGCCTCGTGCCAGCCGGTGGCGCCGTCGGGGACGGGCGGGGCCTCGACGCCGGTCTGCACGTTGCCGTCGCGGTCGATCGCGCGCACCCGGAGCGTGTGCTCGCCCGGCGCGAGGTCGAGGGTGGTCGCCCACTGCACCCAGGTGTCGACGTTCGGGACCTCGGCGAGGGTGGTCGGCTCCCAGGGCCCGCCGTCGACGGCGATCTCGACGGCCGCGATCCCGGTGTGCTGGGCCCAGGCGACGCCGGCGACCCGGAACGGCCCGGGCGGCACCTCCTCGTTGCGGGGCACGTCGATGCGCGAGGCGATCTTGACCGGGCCGCGCTCGGCCCAGCCGCGCTGGGTCCAAAACGCCTCGACGTCCTCGAAGCGGGTGACCTCGAGGTCCACGACCCACTTGGTGGCCGAGACGTAGCCGTAGAGGCCCGGCACGATGGTGCGCACCGGGAACCCGTGCTCCAGCGGCAGCGGCTTGCCGTTCATCGCGACCGCCAGCAGCGCGTCGCGGTCGTCGGTGAGCGCCTCGAGCGGCGTGGCGCAGGTCCAGCCGTCCTCGGAGGTCTGCAGGACCGCGTCGGCGCCGGGTCGTACGCCGGCCTCCGCGAGCAGGTCCGCGACCCGCACGCCGCTCCACCAGGCGTTGCCGACGAGGGTCCCGCCGACCTCGTTGGAGACGCAGCTCAGGGTGATCCAGGCCTCCGTGGTGCGCCGCGCGATCAGGTCGCCGTAGGTCAGCACGATCTCGCGGTCCACCAGGCCGTGGATGCGCAGCGTCCAGTCGGCCGGCTCGATGGTGGGGACCGCGATCGCGGTGTGGATCAGGTAGAAGTCGTCGTTCGGGGTGTGCCACGGCGTCACGCCCGGCACGTCCACGCGCACCCCCGGCGGCACCTCGGGCAGCGTCACCCCCGGGAGCTTCAGCAGCCGGCGGGTCTCCTCGACGTGGCGCCGCCCGCGCCCGATGCCGCGTCCGACCGTGCCGAGCACCACCGCGACGGCGGTCATCAGCCCGGCGCGCAGCAGGAAGGTGCGCCGGGTGTGGTCGTGCACCTCCCCCGGCGTCGCGCTGAGGCCGCGGACCACGAACGGGTCCCGCGCGGGCGCCTCGTGCGGCTGGGCGAGCGCCGAGGCCGCGCGGTCGCGGCGGCGCAGCGGGTCGGTGAGCAGCGAGAGGCAGACCAGCCAGGTGACCAGGCCGGTGGCGACCGGCACCAGGTCCACCGTCGTCGCGTTGTGCTGGGCGATCACCGCCCAGCCGCCGAGCCCGGCGAGCACCGCGAACACGATCGTGGGGGCCCACCAGGTGCGCCCGGCCAGCCGGCCCGCCCACGCGAAGGTCGCCAGGAGCGCCAGCATGATGACCAGCAGCAGCACGCTCTTGTCGTGCTCGCCGAGGTAGCGGACGGCGTACTCCGCGACCTTCCCCGGCGTCCAGGCGATCACCCGCTCGGCCACGGCGACCACCGGGGAGTCGCGGATCGTGAGGGCCATCGCCACGGCGTAGCTCGTCGCCAGGCCGGCGACACCGGCCACGATGCCGGCGATCGACCAGGTGCGGGATGTCGTCACAGGGGCGATTGTGGCGCACGGCATGATCCTCGTGTGGACCACGCCCCCGCCCCCGAGCCCTCTCCCGCCGCGTCGTCGCCCTCCTTCCCGTTCCGCACCGGCGTCGGCACCGACGTGCACCGCCTGGTCGACGGCGTCGAGATGCACCTCGGCGGGCTGTCGTGGCCCGAGGAGACCCAGGGCCTGGCCGGCCACTCCGACGCCGACGTCGCCGCGCACGCCGCCTGCGACGCGCTGCTCTCCGCCGCCGGGCTGGGCGACCTCGGCACGAACTTCGGCACCTCCGAGCCCGAGTGGGCGGGCGCCTCGGGGGCCGCGCTGCTCGCCGAGACGGTACGCCGGGTGCACGCGGCCGGCTTCGCGGTCGGCAACGTCGCGGTGCAGGTGATCGGCAACCGCCCGCGCATCGGGGCCCGCCGTGCGGAGGCCGAGGCGGCGCTCACCGCGGCCGTCGGCGCCCCGGTCAGCCTCTCGGCCACCACGACCGACGGCCTCGGCCTCACCGGCCGCGGCGAGGGCGTCGCGGCGATCGCGACCGCGCTGGTGATGACCGCGCGCTGACCCCGGGCGGCCCTCAGGCCGCGCGGGAGCGGGCGGCGCCGGCGCGGAAGCGGCGTACGACGAGGTCGGCCACGAACCGGTGCGTCCCCACGACGTCGGCCACCACCGAGGCGCCGGCGGCGTGCGCGAGCGCGCGCACCTGGTCGGCGTCCGGCCCGGGCGAGAGGAGGTACGGCGAGACCGCCACGCGCCGGCGCAGCACCTGCTCGGGGCGCGGGCCCGGGCCGGTCAGCGTCGCCAGCTCGACCGGACCGGTCCAGCTCTGCGCCAGCAGCTCGCGGGCACGCTCGAGGTGCTCGGCGATCCCGGGCCCCTGCGCGCCCAGCGCCACCATCACCACCGGCGTGCCCGGTCGGGCACCCGCCCGCACCAGCCGCGCCGCCTGGGCGGCGGCGAGGAGCGGGTGGGGCCCGATCGAGGCCACCGACAGGTCGTGCGCGGAGGAGAGCAGCAGCGGCACCGTGATGCCGCCGGGACCGCTCGGCCCCGGCTCGTAGGACACCGTGCCGGGCACGCCCAGGGCGTGCGCCGCCCGCTCGGTCACCTCCTCGGCGACCGCGTTGACCGCGTCGTCCGTGCCGGTACGCCGCGCGAGCGTCACCAGCCGTCTCATCGGCACCGTCACCACTCTCCCCCTCCTTTCCGGCACTCGTCTCCGGCCGCTCAGGCCGCGTCGTCCTGCTTGCGGGACCCGACGAGCACCACCCCCTCGACCACCTTCACGGCGTACGCCGGGACGGAGACGTGGGCGTCCTCCAGGCACCTGCCGCTGCGCAGGTCGAAGGCGTGACGGTGGGCCGGGGAGGCCACGAACGGCACCTCCCCGCGCCGGCCCACGATCCCGCGGGCGAGCACCGAGGCCTTCGCGAACGGGTCGTGGTTGCCGAGCGCGTAGATCCGGTCGTCGCCCGTGCGGAAGATGGCGACGGCCTGGCCGTGCACCAGCGCCGTCGCCCCCCTCTCGACCTCCAGCTCGGCGACCTGGCACACCGGCTGCCACTCCTCGGTCGAGACGCGCGGCGGGGTCATCGGGGCGGCCCCGGGGCCGGGGATCGTCGGCGGACGGGTTCGCGGCACCTGGGTTCGCCGAGCGCGCGGAACGGGGGCGGATGGTTCGGGGGGAGCGAGCACATGGGGCCTCCTTCGGCTCCCGAACGTAGGTCCGCCGTGTTCGACGCCTGTTTCGCCATGTAACGGTCAGGAAAACCCTCACCGCGGACGCCGGCCCGGCCGCGCGGCTCCGCGGGCCGCCGGACGGTAGCCTCGACGGCCGTGAGCACCATGCCAGCGTCCGCCGTCGTCGTCCTCGGAGCCGGGTCCGGCTCCCGGGTGGGCGCCGGGACCAACAAGGTCCTGCTGCCGCTGCACGGGCGCCCGGTGCTGGCCTGGTCGCTGCGCGCGGCGCTCGAGCTCCCCGGCGTACGCCGCGTGGTGCTCGTGGTCCGCCCCGGCGAGCTGGAGGCGGTGAGCGAGGCCGTGGGGCCGCACCTGGAGGACCGCGAGGTCGTCGTGGTCACCGGCGGCGCCACCCGGCACGCCTCGGAGTGGAGCGCGGTGCGCGTGCTCGCCGCGGACATCGAGGCCGGGGCGGTCGAGGTGGTCGCCGTCCACGACGGGGCCCGGCCGCTGGCCGACGCAGGCCTGTTCGAGGCCGTGGTCCGCGCGGCGCAGGTCCACGGCGGCGCGCTGCCGGTCGCTCCCCTGTCCGGGCTCATCACCACCGACCTGCGCGCGGTGACCGGCGAGCTGGCCGGCGTGCAGACGCCGCAGGCGTTCCGGGCGCGCGAGCTGCTCACGTCGTACGTCGCGGCGGGCGGCGACGGCTTCGAGGCGACCGACACCGCGGGTTGCCTCGCGCGCTACAGCGACGTGCGGATCGCGGCCGTGCCGAGCGGGCCGCGCAACCTCAAGATCACCTTCCCCGAGGACGTCGCCCTCGCGGCCGCGCTCCTGGCCTGAGCTGCCCGACCTGCTCGAGCGGCCTCAGCGCAGCTCGCCGAGCAGGTCGGCGGTCCCGTCCTCGGGCCGGGTCAGCGCCTCCAGCACGCGCACGTCCTCCTCGCTACCCACCCGCCGCGCCGTCGCCGGCGCCTCCACGGGCACCACGGTGTGGTGGCGGGCCAGCGTGTCGACGAGGGCGGCCAGGTCGTCGCCCGGCCAGTCCGGCAGGGCGGCGACCACCGAGGCGGGCAGCACCACCGGGGAGACGACGGCGAGCAGACCGGAGCGGTCCACGGTCTCGCCGACGAACCCGGACTCGACGTGCTTCACGGTGTCGGTGACCGGGCGCACGCCCACGACGACCACGTCGTCCTCGACCGCGCGGGTCACGCAGCCGGCGACGAACTCCGCGGGCGTCATCGGGCAGAGCACGTCGTGGAGCACCAGCGGCTCCCCGGTCTCCTGCACCGCCCACCAGGGGGTGCCGAGGTCGAGCGCGGTCACCTGGGCCTCGCCGAGCGCCCACGAGGCGCAGGCCACGAGGGCCTCGCCGTGCAGGAGCGTGAAGGGCAGCGCCCCGCGGCCCTCGTCGAGCACCACCCCGAGCGCCGGCAGCGCGTCGGATCGCCAGTCGTCGTCCAGCTCACCCATGACGTCCACCGTAGGGGCGCGGCGGTCGCGAACGCCGACGGCCCCCGGGTCTGCACCCGGGGGCCGTCGTCGTGCCCGCGCCGTACGGCTCAGCAGGCAGGGTGGATCAGGAGGCGAGCACCTCGTCGAGGATGGCCTCGGCCTTGTCCTCGTTGGTCCGCTCGGCCAGGGCCAGCTCGGAGACGAGGATCTGGCGCGCCTTGGCCAGCATCCGCTTCTCGCCGGCCGACAGGCCGCGGTCCCGCTCGCGGCGCCACAGGTCGCGCACGACCTCGGCGACCTTCATGACGTCGCCGCTGTGCAGCTTCTCGAGGTTCGCCTTGTAGCGACGCGACCAGTTGGTCGGCTCCTCGACCTGGGCGGCCCGAAGGACGTCGAACACGCGGTCGAGGCCCTCCTTGTCGACGACGTCGCGAACCCCGACGAGGTCGAGGTTGTCGGCCGGGACACGGACGACCAAGTCCTGCTGCGCAACGATGCGCAGGACGAGGTACTCCCGGTCCTCTCCCTTGATCTTGCGGGTCTCGATGTTCTCGATGACCGCGGCCCCATGATTCGGATAGACGACCGTTTCGCCGACGGTGAAAGACATATGTCAGGTTCCCCTTCCTAGGGAACCAGTCTAACACGTGTCAGCCCCCGCCTCCGAGACGTTTCCGCAGGTCAGGGCACCAGAGCACCCAGTTGGAGGCTTGACAGGCCGCTGGGGAGTGTGGTGGAGACCATCTCGTGGGTTGGGACGAAACCAGGAAAACCGCTGGTGAAAGCGGTAGTTACACCTCCTCGCACCCCCCGTGACCGATACTGCCGGGCATGGCGAAACCCATGCCCTGGCGCCGGCGTACGACGGTGGTCGAGGCGGGCGACACCGGTCCCGCACCCGTCCCGCCCGCCTTCCCCTTCCCGGTCGACCCACCCGCCCCCGAAGGCCCGACGCAGCCGCGCCGGCGCCGGGTCGCCGACGCGGTGCCGCTGCTCCTGCTGCGCGCCGCGCACGGCAAGCAGGCGCTGCTCACCGCGGCCGGGGTCGCGCTCGCCGCCGCGGTCGCCGGACGACCCGGCCGCGAGGTGGGCGTCGTGTTCGCGACCGTCCTGGTCGGCCAGTGCATCCTCGGCTGGCACAACGACCTCGTCGACCGGGACCGGGACCGGCGCCACGACCTGCCCGGCAAGCCGATCGCCCAGGGGCTGCTCGACCCCGGGACCGCGTGGTTCGCGCTGCTGTGCGCCGTGCTCCTCGTCGTACCGCTGTCGGTGGCCACGGGGGTGACCGCGGGGCTGTGCTACCTCGCCTCGCTCGCGATCGGCATGGTCGGCAACCTGGCGCTGCGCCGCGGGCTGCTGTCCTGGCTGCCCTGGGCGGCCTCCTTCGCGCTGTACCCGGCGTACCTCTCCTACGGCGGGTGGGGCGGGGCCGACACCGGCTCGGCCCCCGAGCCCGTGATGGTGGTCCTCGCGGCGTTCCTGGGGATCGGGGTGCACGTGCTGCGCGCCGTGTGGGGCCTGGTGCCGGACAACGCCGACGGCTGGCGCTCGCTGCCGCTGCGCCTGGGCCTGCGCCTGGGCGCCTCACGGCTGCTCACCGTCACCACGATCTACCTGCTGCTCGTCCTGGGCGGTCTGTGCGTGGCCGGGGTGCAGGTCGGGCTGAGCCGCTGAACCACCCCGGTCCGCCGGGGGCCGACCCGGCCGAGCCGGGGGTTTCACGGGCGCTAGGCTGTGGACGTTCTGCCCGCTCGACCACGAAGGCATCAGAATGCACCTGCGCCGCAAGCTCACACTCGCCGTGAGCGCCACCGTGCTGGCCGTCCCCGTCCTCAGCTCGTGCGGGTTCGACTACGCGACCGACCGGGTCTACACCCCGGCCGCCGGCACCAACAACCGCGACGAGACCGTGGACGTCGTCGGCGCCGTGGTCGTCGCCTCCCAGCCCGGTCGCGGCACCTTCGTCGCCGGCCTGTCGAACAACGACCCCGACGAGCCCCGCACCCTGGTCTCGATCAACGGCGAGGGCGTCGACGTCAAGGGTCCCCAGAACCTCGAGATCCCGGCGCGCGGCTACGTCAACCTCGCCGACGAGGACGTCCACCTCGACGGCGACGTCGCCGCGGGTGGCCACGTCACCCTGCAGCTGGAGTTCGACCAGGGCGAGACGGTCGAGCTCGACATCCCCGTCATGACCAACTGCGACGCCTTCGAGGGTGCGGACACCTCCGTCAAGGACGGCGCCTCCGACGAGGAGCTGGCCGAGGCCTACTCCTGCGAGTTCCCGGAGGCCGGGCACAGCGAGGGCGAGCACTGATGGCCGCCACGCTGATCCTGCTGCGCCACGGCGAGAGCGAGTGGAACGCCAAGAACCTCTTCACCGGCTGGGTCGACGTGGCCCTGACCGACAAGGGTCGCGGCGAGGCCGAGCGCGGCGGCGTGCTGCTGCGCGAGGCCGGTCTGCTGCCCGACATCGTCCACACCTCGCTGCAGCGCCGCGCGATCACCACCGCCGCGATCGCGCTGGACGCCTGTGACCGCCACTGGATCCCGGTGAAGCGCTCCTGGCGCCTCAACGAGCGCCACTACGGCGCGCTCCAGGGCAAGGACAAGAAGCAGGTCAAGGACCAGTACGGCGAGGAGCAGTTCATGCTCTGGCGCCGATCCTTCGACACGCCTCCCCCGCCGCTCGACGACGCCGACGAGTACTCCCAGGTCGGCGACCCGCGCTACGCCGACCTCGGCGCCGAGATGCCGCGCACCGAGTGCCTCAAGGACGTCATCGCGCGCTTCCTGCCGTACTGGGAGAGCGAGGTCGTCCCCGACCTGCGCGCCGGCCGCACCGTCCTGATCGCCGCGCACGGCAACAGCCTGCGTGCGCTGGTCAAGCACCTCGACGGCATCAGCGACGAGGACATCGCCGGGCTGAACATCCCCACCGGCATGCCGCTGCGCTACGAGCTCGACGACGACCTGAACCCGACGGTGCCCGGTGGCGTCTACCTCGACCCCGCGGCGGCCGCCGAGGCCGCCGCGGCGGTGGCGAACCAGGGTCGCTGACCCAGCGACGCTCTCCGGGCGCGCACGACACCGCGAGGTAGTTCGTGACGTTAGGGACTGTGGATAACGTTCTCCACACTCCCTAACGTCATGAACTACCGGCCATTTCGGGGTGGTCCACGCGTCGAGCGACCACTCCGGGCCGCCCCGCGCTCACACCTCGACCGAGCGCGGGTCCTCACCGGTGACGACGAAGACGACGCGGTGGGCGATGGAGACCGCGTGGTCGGCGATGCGCTCGTAGTAGCGGCCCAGCAGGGCCAGGTCGACGGCCGCCTCGACGCCGTGCGGCCAGTCCTCGGAGAGCAGCTGGGTGAAGCTGCGCCGGCGCAGCTGGTCCATCTCCTCGTCGGCGCGGCCCAGCGCGATGGCGGCGGCGACGTCGCGGCGGGCGATCACCCGGCGTACCTCGCTGACCATCGTCTCGGCGACCTCGGCCATCCGCTCGATGGTGGGGCGCACGTCGTCGGGGACCGCGACGTGCGGGACCCGCAGGCGCGCCACCTTCGCGACGTGCACCGAGAGGTCGCCCATCCGCTCGAGCTCGCTCACCATCCGCAGCGCGGACACGATGGTGCGCAGGTCGCGGGCGACCGGCTGCTGGAGCAGCAGGAGGGAGAACGCCGTCTCCTCCACCCGTTCGCGGGCGGCGTCGATCGCCTCGTCGGCACTGATCACCCGCTCCGCGACGGCGGCGTCCCCGGTCAGGAGGGCCACGGTGGCGTCGTGCACCGCGGTCCGCACGTCGTCGCAGATGCTGGCGAGGTCGCCGATCATCTGGTCGAGCTGGTCGTTGAAGACATCACGCATGAGGGCGACCGTAGCCACTGGAGGTGACCTCTCGGGGTGACCTCGTGAACGACAGGTGAACGTTGCGAAGCCGGGGCGTTCGCGGCGCGGGGCGGTCGCGGCTCGCCGTACCCTTGACCCGTGGACCCAACGACCCAGGCGTTCCTCGCCGCCGTCATGGGGGCCATCGTCGCCGGAGGCGCCGTGCTCGCCTGGCACATCAGCGACCGCCAGCAGCGCCGGGTGACCCCCGCCGAGGAGCCGCTGGTCCCGCCGGGCGTCGCCACCGTGCTCTCGGTGCTGCGCAGCAGCGCGGTCGTGGTCGACGAGGCCGACGTGGTGCTGAAGGCCTCCGCCCCGGCGTACGCCCTCGGGCTGGTGCGCGGGCACCGACTGGCCTCCGACGACCTCGCCGAGATGGTGCGCCAGGTGCGCCGCGACGGCGAGATCCGCGACACCGAGCTGGTCATCGAGCGGCGCGGGGCGCCGGTACGGCACGTGACCGCGCGGGTCGCCCCGCTGAGCCCCCGGCTGGTGCTGGCGCTCGTCGAGGACCGCACCCGCGAGCGGCGCGTCGAGGCGGTTCGCCGCGACTTCGTCGCCAACGTCAGCCACGAGCTGAAGACGCCGGTCGGCGCGATCCGGCTGCTCTCCGAGGCGGTCGCCGAGGCCTCCGACGACCCCGAGGCCGTGGTCCGCTTCGCCTCGCGGATGCTCACCGAGAGCGATCGGCTCACCGCGCTGGTCCAGCAGATCATCGAGCTCTCCCGCCTCCAGGCCGACGACCCGCTCGAGGCGCCGTCGGTGGTCGACCTCGACGACGTCGTCAACGCCGCGGTCGACACCAGCAAGATCGACGCGGAGTCCCGCGGCATCCGGGTGCACACCCGCGGTACGCCGGGCCTGCAGGTCTTCGGCAGCCACGAGCAGGTCACCGCCGCGGTCACCAACCTGGTCGCCAACGCCATCGCCTACTCCGAGCCCGACTCCTCCGTGGTCGTCGGGCGCAAGGCCACCGAGGACGGCACCGTCGAGGTCTCGGTCGTCGACCAGGGCATCGGCATCCCCTCGCACGAGATCGACCGGATCTTCGAGCGCTTCTACCGTGTCGACCCCGCGCGCCACCGCTCCACCGGCGGCACCGGGCTCGGCCTGTCCATCGTCAAGCACGTCGCCGCCACACACGGAGGGGAGGTCCGGGTGTGGTCCATCGAGGGCCAGGGCTCCACCTTCACCCTGACGCTCCCCCAGCACTTCGGTGCCGAGATGAAGCAGGAGGACCGCCCGTGAGCCGGGTACTCGTCGTCGAGGACGAAGAGAGCTACAGCGAGGCACTCGCCTACATGCTGCGCAAGGAGGGCTTCGAGGTCGCGGTCGCCGCCGACGGCCACGCCGCCCTCACCGAGTTCGACCGCAACGGCGCGGACATCGTGCTGCTCGACCTGATGCTGCCCGGCCTGCCCGGCACGGAGGTGTGCCGCCAGATCCGGGCCACCTCCAACGTCCCGGTGATCATGGTCAGCGCCAAGGACGACGAGGTCGACAAGGTGGTCGGGCTCGAGCTCGGCGCCGACGACTACGTCACCAAGCCGTACTCCCCCCGCGAGCTCGTCGCCCGGATCCGCGCCGTCCTGCGCCGCGGCCAGGAGCCCGAGGCCGCCCCGGCCACGCTGGAGGCCGGGCCGGTGCGCATGGACGTCGAGCGCCACATCGTCACCGTGGACGGCCAGGAGCAGCGGCTGCCGCTGAAGGAGTTCGAGCTGCTGGAGATGTTCCTGCGCAACCCCGGCCGGGTGCTCACCCGCGGCCAGCTGATCGACCGGGTGTGGGGCTCGGACTACGTCGGCGACACCAAGACCCTCGACGTCCACGTCAAGCGGCTGCGCAGCAAGCTCGAGCCGGACCCGAGCGACCCCCGCTACCTGGTCACCGTGCGCGGGCTGGGCTACAAGCTGGAGCTGTAGGCCTCGGCCGGCCCGGGCGCCGAGGCCGGCGTCATGCGGGCGGCGGCGCCCACCTGGCCGGATCCCGCGCTGCCGCGTCCGGAAACCGCGTGCGGGGCGGAGCCCGGGGTTCCTAGGATCGATCGGTGCGAACCCCTCTCCACGGCGCCACCGGCCCCGGATCCCCCGCCCCCGCCCCGCGTCGTACGACGGCCTCGGCCACCGCGGCGCCGGGCTGGCTGCCGCTGGCCGCGGTGGCGGTGACCCTGTTGTGCTGGGCCTCGGCGTTCGTGGCGATCCGCCACCTGGCCGACGACTTCTCCCCCGGCGCGCTGTCGCTGGGACGCCTGCTCGTCGGGGCGCTGGTGCTGGCAGCGGTGGCGCTGCCGCAGGGCCTGCCGCGGCCCACGCGGCGCGAGTGGGTCTCGATCGTCGCGATCGGCGTGCTGTGGTTCGGCATCTACAACGTCGCGCTCAACGAGGGCGAGCACCGCGTCGACGCGGGCACCGCGGCGATGCTGATCCAGGTCGCGCCGGTGCTGATCGCGCTGCTCGCCGCGATGTTCCTCGGCGAGCGGTTCACGGCGTACCTCGGCCTCGGCCTGGCCCTCGCCTTCGCCGGGGTCGCGCTGATCAGCCTGTCCTCCTCCGAGGGTGGCGAGCGGGACCTGGTCGGCGTGCTGCTGTGCCTGCTCGCCGCGGTCGTCTACGCGATCAGCCTGGTGCTGCAGAAGCCGCTGGTCGCCCGCCTGTCCGGCCTGCACGTGACCTGGCTGGCGTGCACCGTCGGCGCGGTGGCGTGCCTGCCCTTCGCCGGCAACCTCCTCACCGAGGTCGCCGACGCGCCGCTCGGCTCGACGCTGTGGGTGGTCTACCTCGGCGTCTTCCCCACCGCGATCGCGTTCACCACCTACGCCTACGCGCTGTCGCACATGAGCGCGAGCAACCTCGGCGTCACGACCTACCTGGTGCCGCCGCTGACCATCGTGATGGGGCTGCTGTTCCTCTCCGAGTCGCCGCCCGCGATGGCGTACGCCGGCGGCGCGCTCGCCCTGGTCGGGGTCGCGGTCGCCCGGCGCAAGCCGCGCGCGACCCGGGTGCCTCGCGAGGCCGCGCCGGAGTCGGGCCCGGCCTAGTTCTGGCTCGGCTCCTCGCCGGCCTCGAGCCAGCCGCGGAAGGCCTCGAGGTTGTGGGTGGGCTCGCCTCGCAGCTTGCGCCACTCCCACTCCTTGCGGATCGAGGAGGCGAAGCCGAGCTCGAGGATGGTGTTGAAGGAGTCGTCGGCGGCGCTGAGCACCGCCCCGAGCACCCGGTCGAGCTCCTCGGGGCTGACCGCGGCGAGCGGGAGGCGCGCGTCGAGGTAGATGTCGCCGTGGGTGTCGAGGGCGAAGGACACGGCGTACAGGCGCAGGTTGCGCTCCAGCAGCCAGCGGTAGACGCGCTCGTGGTTCTCGTCGGGGCGCCGGCACACGAAGGCGTGCACGCCGAGCGCGTGCTCGCCGACGTCGAGCCGCACCGCGGTCTGGAGCTTCTTCTCGCCCGGGAGGGCGAAGGAGAAGAACCCGGGGCGGTCCTCGTCGTACTCCAGGCCGGAGGCAGTGAGGTGCTCGCGGACGACCGCGGCCGCGTCGTCGGCGCTCACCGGACCGGCTCGCGCATCAGCGCGCCCGCGCGGCGGTAGACCTCGAGGGTGCGGCTCGCGGTGGCCTCCCAGGAGAACTCCCGGGCCTGCTCCAGGGCGCCGGCCTCGAGGCGGACCCGCAGGTCCTCGCCGAGCACCTGCGAGAGCGCGTCGGCCCAGCGCCCGGCGTCGTGGCCGTCCACGAGCAGGCCGCTGTGCCGGTCGCGCACGACGGTGGTGAGGCCGCCGACGGCCGCGGCGACCACGGGGGTGCCGGTAGCCTGCGCCTCGGCGGCGACCAGCCCGAAGGACTCGTTGTACGACGGGACGGCGACGGCGGTCGCGGCGGCGTACCAGCGGGCCAGCTCGGGCTGGGTGACCGGCGGGACGAAGCGGACGACGTCGGCGATGCCCAGGTCGCGGGCCAGCGCGGCGAGCGACTCGGGGCGCTCCAGGCCGGTGCCGGAGGGACCGCCGACGACCGGGACGATCAGCCGCGAGCGCAGGCCGGGCGAGCGCTCGAGCATCACCGCGACCGCGCGCAGCAGCACGTCGGGGGCCTTGAGCGGCTGGATGCGCCCCGCGAAGAGCAGCACGTGCGCGTCGGCCGGCAGGTCGAGCTCGCGGCGGGTCGCGGCGCGGTCCAGCGGGCGGAAGACACCGAGGTCGACGCCGGGGTGGACGACCTCGACCCGGCCCGGGTCGGCGTCGTAGAGATTGATCAGCTGCTTGGCCTCGAGGTCGGTGTTCGCGATCAGCATGTCGGCCGCGGCCACGACCTGCTCCTCGCCGATGATCCGGGCCATCGGCTCGGGGGTGTCCCCCGTCGCGAGGGCGTCGTTCTTGACCTTCGCCATCGTGTGCATCGAGTGCACCAGCGGGACGCCCCAGCGGTCGCGGGCGAGCGCGCCGACCTGCCCGGAGAGCCAGTAGTGGGAGTGCACGGCGTCGTAGTGGCCGAGCGGCTGCGCGGCCTCGGCACGCATCACCTCGCGCGCGAACACGCACAGCTGGGCGGGCAGCTCGGCCTTGGTGAGGCCCTCGAAGGGACCTGCCGGCACGTGGTGCACGGCGATCCCGTCGCCGGCGGGGACGACCTGCGGCAGTGCCGAGCTCGTGGCCCGGGTGAAGATGTCGACCTCGACGCCCTGGTGGGCCAGCCGGCGGGCGAGCTCGATGACGTAGACGTTCATCCCACCCGCGTCACCGATGCCGGGCTGGTCCAGCGGCGAGGTGTGCAGGCTGATCATCGCCACGCGCCTGATGTCGTCGCGAGTGTCCTCCACGCCTGTCCTTCCTCGGGGTCAGCGGTCCATCGGGGCGAACGCCCGAGACCGCCCGCAGATTCCCGGCGTGTCCATGATCCGGGAACCGCGCGCCCCTCCGGCATCGGCACCACCCTTCGAGATCACCCGCCGGGATCGCGCGAAGTCGACAGATCTACTGCACAATGGCGCCGTGAGCACTTCGGAGAACACCCCCCAGACCCGCACCGCCGTCGTCACCGGGGCCAGCAGCGGCATCGGCGCCGCGACCGCGCGCACCCTGGCCGCCGCCGGCTACCACGTCTTCTGCGCCGCCCGCCGCGCCGAGCGGATCGAGGCGTTGGCCGCCGAGATCGGCGGCACCGCCGTGGTGTGCGACGTGACCGACACCGACGCCGTCGCCGCGCTCGCCGAGCGGGTCGGTGGGCGCCTCGACGCGCTGGTCAACAACGCCGGAGGTGCCTTCGGCATGCGCCCGGTCGCGGAGGCCGACAGCGACGAGTGGCGCCGGATGTACGAGATCAACGTGGTCGGCCTGATGCAGGTCACCCGGGCGCTGCTGCCGGCGCTGATCGCGAGCGGCGCGGGCGCGATCCTCAACGTCGGCTCCACCGCCGGGCGCACGGCGTACGAGGGCGGGGCGGGCTACACCGCCGCCAAGCACGGCACCAAGGTGGTCACCGAGACCCTGCGCCTGGAGCTGTTCGACCAGCCGGTGCGGGTCATGGAGATCGCTCCCGGGATGGTGCACACCGAGGAGTTCTCCCTGGTGCGCTTCGGGGGCGACCAGGAGCGCGCGGACGCGGTCTACGCCGGGGTGGCCGAGCCGCTGGTCGCCGAGGACGTCGCGGACGCGATCGGCTGGATGATCACCCGGCCGCCGCACGTCAACATCGACGAGCTGGTCATCCGCCCCCGCGCCCAGGCCGCACAGCACAAGGTCCACCGGGTCGGCTGAGCCAGAGCCCGGCGATCACGAGCAGCGCGCCGGCGGCGGCGTCGAGGAGGTAGTGGTTGGCGGTCACGACGACCGTCACGGTGGTGAACAACGGGTGCAGCAGCCACAGCGCCCGCCACCTGCCCGGCGTGATGCTCATCAGCACGATCGCCAGCAGGAGCGCCCAGCCGACGTGCAGGCTCGGCATCGCGGCGTACTCGTTGGCGAGGCCGGCGAACGGCGAGCCGCCGTAGACGCTGGTGCCGGCCCTCTGCCCGGTGTCGACCATGCCGGAGGCCTCGAGCAGCCGCGGCGGGGTCACCGGCCAGACGATGTGGATCACCATCCCGGCGGCGGTGGCCAGCACCAGCGCCCGCTTGGCCCAGTAGTAGACATCTCGGCGCCGCACGTAGAGGTAGACCAGCACCGCGATCGTGACCGGGAAGTGCAGCAGGTAGTAGCGGTCGGCGAGCCCGACGAAGTGGTGCACGCCGAGCGCCCACGACTGCATCGACGCCTCGTCCGGCAACTGGAGCGCGGTCTGGAAGCGCAGGATGGCCAGGGCGTTGTCGTCTGCCGAGGCGACCCGGCCGGTGGCGATCACCCGTCCGACGTTGTAGACGGCGAACAGGACCAGTACGGAGACAACCTCCAGCGCTGCCGGTCGCAGCACTTGGAGCGCGACGGCAGACCGAGGGACGCGGATGTCGGTACTCACCACCCTGAATTGTGCCAGTCGGCGCCCCCTCGGCGTGAACCGATTCCAGTGTCGCGGGGAAAATCCCGCTCCCTCAAGGGGCCCCTCCCGCGAGGATCGCCCGGACGTGACGCCGGCCCGCTCCCCCGCCGTACGGCGGGGAGGCGGACACGCGGCGCCGCCAGCGCGCTCAGAGCAGCAGGATCAGCAGCACGACCACGACGAGGACCAGCGCCAGGACTGCAATGGTGCGAGTGTTCACAGGTGAGCTCCTTCTCCGGGGCCTCGGTCGAGGCCGATGAGACTCGATAACCCGAACGGGCGAGGGCAAACGGGTAGGCGTTCGCCGGTGGGAGGCCGACGCGCCTCACCCCTTCGGCCGGTAGTCCTCCGGCTCGTCCTCGATCATGTAGTTGGGGTTCTCGCGGATCCGCTCGACGGTCCGCTCGAGCCAGGCGGTGTCGTTGGTCTCGATGTCGCGGTCGGCGAGCTGCTCGCGCAGGTAGGTCAGCAGGTCCGTCTCGCCCGCGTCCCTGACCATGGACGTCGCGTCCACTGCCGCCTGGAGGTTGGAGTCGTAGGTCGCCACGGGGTCTCGCTCTCGGTCGGGGACGTTTCCGCGTCGTTACCCGCCCGCCCCGTCGCGGACACCTGGCCCGCCCGCCGGACCGACGGCCCGGTCGTCGCTGGACCGGTCGTCGCTGAACCGGGCGGGGCGACCGGCCTTGCGCGCCCGGGTCGCCTCCTCGAAGTTGTCGGTCAGCAGCCGCAGGTAGAGCTGGCCGATCCCCTCCACCGGCATGTGGCTCTCCAGGGAACCCGCGGCGATCCCGGCGTGCAGCGTCCGCTTGGTGAGCTCGATGCCCGGCTGGGAGAGCGCAGCGATCCGCTCGCCGATCGCCACCGCCTCGGCGACCACCGGGTCGACCACCCGGGAGACCAGCCCGATCCTCCCGGCCTCGGCCGCGTCCACGTCGCGACCGGTGAACATCAGGTCGGCCGCGTGGCTGAAGCCCACCGCGCGCGGCAGGAGGTAGCTGAGCCCGAGCTCGCTGGCGGTGAGGCCGTTGTTGATCCCCGCGGCGCGGAAGTACGCCGTGCTCCCGGCGATCCGCAGGTCGCAGGCCAGCGCCAGGCACAGCCCGCCGCCGATCGCCGCACCGTTCACGGCCGCGATCACGGGCTGGTGCAGCCGGCGCAGCGTGCCCACGACGTCCTCGAGCATCTCCAGCGAGCGCAGGGCGTACGCCGGGCGCGGCAGGCCGGCGGCGTACGGCGGGCGTCCCGCGGACTCCTGGTCGGCCCCGGAGCAGAACGCCGCCCCCGCGCCGGTGAGGACCACCGCGCGGACGGTGTTGTCGCGCCCGAGCTCCACGAGCCGGTCGCGCACGGGGACCATCACGTCGAAGGCCATCGCGTTCATCCGCTCCGGGCGGTTCAGCGTCACGACCGCCACCCCGGGCGAGGGGCGGTCCACCTCGGCGAAGGAGGTCACGAGCCGACCTCCGCGCCGCGGTCGGCGCCGGTCCGGGAGGCAGCCGCGGGGGCAGCGAGGGAGTCCGCAAGGTCGCGGGCCCGGCGGTGGTCGGCCTTGCCGGTGACGTGGCGCGGGACCTCGGCGACGACGTGCACGGTGCGCGGGACCTTGTAGCCGGAGAGCCGGGTGCGCAGGTGGCGGCGCACGTCCTCGACGTCGAGCGCGGCCCCGGGGCGCGGCTGGAGCAGCGCGGCGACCTGCTGGCCGTAGGTCGGGTCCGGCAGGCCCAGGACGATCGCGTCGAACACGGCCGGGTGCGACTTGAGCGCGACCTCGACCTCCTCGGGATAGACCTTCTCGCCGCCCGTGTTGATGCACCCCGAGCCGCGGCCGAGCAGGGTCAGGCGGCGCCCGGGCTCGATCTGCACGTAGTCGCCGGGCACCGCGTGCCGCACGCCGTCGATGGTGCGGAAGACCCGCGCGGTCTTCTCGGGGTCGCCGAGGTAGCCCAGCGGGATGCTGCCGCGCCGCGCCATCCGGCCGGTCGCGCCCACGTCGGCGTCCAGGTCGAGGACCCGGTCCTCCTCGTCGATCACGACCGTCTCCGGCCCGACCTCGACCAGGCTGCCCTTGTCGGCGAGGGTCTCGGTCCGGATCCGGCCGTTGCCGGTCATGCCGGTCTCGGAGGAGCCGATGACGTCGAGCACCACCACGTCGGGCAGCGCGTGCAGCCAGCGCTCCTTGACCTCCACCGAGAAGATCGCGGCCGCACTGGTCACGGTGGCCAGGGAGGAGGCGTCGTACCGGCCGCGCTCGTGCTCCTCGATGAGCGGGCGCGCCATCGCGTCGCCGATGAGGGAGAGCGTGTTGACCCGCTCGGCCTCGACGGTGGCCCAGACCTGCGCCGGGTCGAACTTCGCGAGCAGCACGTTGGTGTGACCGCCGAAGAAGCGCAGCAGCATCCCCCACTGGCCGTTGGCGTGCATGACCGGGCCGAGGTGCAGGCAGACCAGGTGCGGGCCGGCGAGCGCGGCACGGGACTGGTCGTGCTCCTCGATCGGCGCGCCGGTGACGAAGTCCAGGCCGCCGCCGAGGGTGCGCCACACGTCCTCGTGGCGCCACATCACGCCCTTCGGGTAGCCGGTGGTGCCGCCGGTGTAGACGATGTAGACGTCGTCGGGGCTGCGCGGGCCGAAGTCGCGCTCCGGCGAGCGGCCCTCGACCGCGTCCGCCCAGGCGGTCCAGCGGTACGCCGTGGGCCGGGGCTCGGTGCCGTCGGGGAGGACGACCACGTGGCGCAGCCGCTCGTGGCCGGGGACCACGCCGTCCAGCACCGGGGAGTAGCGGGCCTCGTGGACCAGCGCGACCATCCCCGAGTCACCCACGAGGTGGTCCAGCTCGGCCTCGACGTAGCGGTAGTTGACGTTGATCGGCACCGCGCGCGCCTTGAAGCAGCCGAGCATCGCCACCACGTGCTCGGCGGTGTTGCGCGCCATCAGCCCGACGTGGTCGCCCGGCCCGATCCCCGCCTCGAGCAGGTGGTGGGCGAACCGGTTCGCGGCGGCCTCGAGCTCGGCGTAGGTGAGCCGGGTCTGCCCGGCGACCAGCGCCAGCCGGTCGGGGACGACGTCCACGGCGTGCTCGACGAGGTCGGCGATGTGAAGTGCCATGCCGCGGACGCTCGTGGCGGGTTGTGCACTGTGTCACACTCGGTCCCGCTGGCTGGAACCTGGAGGAGCCGATGGACGAGGCCGAGGCGCGGACTCCCGCCCCGAGCCGCCCCGGCATGGTCGAGCGCCTGACCCTGGTCCTCGACGCGTTCGCGACCGGCCCGGACCACCTGCTGCTGGAGGAGGTCGCCGCGCGGGCCGGACTGCCGCGCTCCACGTCGTACCGGCTGCTGGCGGAGCTGACCCGGATGCGCTGGCTGGAGCACGGCCCGCACGGCTACGCCCTCGGGCCGCGCGCGCACCGGCTCGGGCGGCGGGTGCAGAGCAGCGTGCCGCTGCGCGCCGCCGCGGCCGGCGCGCTCCACGAGCTGCACGCCGCGACGTCCGCGGTCGTCCACCTCACCGTGCTCGAGGGCGGCAGCGTGGAGGTGCTGGACAAGGTGGGCGGGCTCGCGGGCTCCGACATCCCGTCCGCCGTCGGCACCCGCTACCGCGCCGAGGACGCAGTCGCCGGCCGCGCGATGCTCGCCGCGCTCGCCCCCGAGCAGGTCGACCGGCTGCTCGCCGGCGGCCGGGCCAGCAGCGACCTGCACCGGCGCCTGCACGCCATCCGGCAGCGCCGCGGGCTGGCGATCACCAGCGACGACATGCCCTGGGACCTGCGCGGGGTGGGCGCCGCGATCGTCGGCCCGGACGGCCCGGTGGGGGCGATCTCGGTGGGGCTGCCCGGACGCAGCGCACCCGTCGAGCGGTTCGTGCCGATGCTCGCGCGCGCGGTGCGGATCACCTCCCGGCGCCTTCTCGACGTACGCCACGATGCGGAGCGATTCACCTCGGGGCTTTAAGATCGGCGCGGCCCTTCTGGGTCCCTCGCCCCGATCGGAAGTGACTCCCCACCTGATGTCTGAGACCAAGTCCGCCAACCTGCGCAACGTTGCGATCGTCGCGCACGTCGACCACGGCAAGACCACGCTGGTCGATGCGATGCTCCGCCAGGCGGGCGCCTTCTCCGAGCACGAGGCCGAGAGCGTCGCCGACCGCGTGATGGACTCCGGCGACCTCGAGCGCGAGAAGGGCATCACCATCCTCGCGAAGAACACCGCGATCCACTACAACGGCGCGTCGGCCCCCGAGGGCATGACGATCAACATCATCGACACCCCCGGCCACGCCGACTTCGGTGGCGAGGTCGAGCGCGGCCTGTCGATGGTCGACGGCATCGTGCTGCTCGTGGACGCCTCCGAGGGCCCGCTGCCGCAGACGCGCTTCGTGCTGCGCAAGGCGCTCAACGCCAAGATGCCCGTCGTCCTGGTCGTCAACAAGGTCGACCGTGGCGACGCCCGGATCTCCGAGGTCGTCGACGAGACCTACGAGCTGTTCATGGACCTGCTCGACGACACCCACGGCCAGGACGCCCTGGACTTCCCGGTCGTCTACGCCTCCGGCAAGGCCGGCATCGCGAGCCTCGAGAAGCCCGAGAACGCCACCCTGCCCGATGGCAAGGACCTCGAGCCGCTCTTCAAGACGATCATCGACACGATCCCGGCGCCGACCTACACCGAGGGCGCGCCGCTGCAGGCGCACGTCACCAACCTCGACGCCTCGCCGTTCCTCGGCCGCCTCGCGCTGGTCCGCATCCACGAGGGCACCCTGCGCAAGGGCCAGACCGTGGCCTGGATGCGCCGCGACGGCACCGTCAAGAACGTCAAGATCACCGAGCTGCTGATCACCGAGGGCCTGGACCGCAAGCCGGGCGAGACCGCCGGCCCCGGCGACATCGTCGCGATCGCCGGCATCCCCGAGATCATGATCGGCGAGACGCTGGCCGACCCGGAGAACCCGGTCGCGCTGCCGCTCATCCACGTCGACGAGCCGGCGATCTCGATGACCATCGGCACCAACACCAGCCCGCTGGTCGGCAAGGTGAAGGGCTCCAAGGTCACCGCCCGCCTGGTCAAGGACCGCCTCGACGCCGAGCTCATCGGCAACGTGTCGCTCAAGGTCCTCCCGACCGAGCGCCCCGACGCCTGGGAGGTCCAGGGCCGTGGCGAGCTGGCGCTCGCGATCCTCGTGGAGCAGATGCGCCGCGAGGGCTACGAGCTCACCGTCGGCAAGCCGCAGGTGGTCACCAAGGAGATCGACGGCAAGATCCACGAGCCGATCGAGCGCCTGACCATCGACGCCCCCGAGGAGCACCTCGGCGCGATCACCGAGCTGCTCGCCGCCCGCAAGGGCCGCATGGAGGGCATGACCAACCACGGCACCGGCTGGGTCCGCATGGAGTTCATCGTCCCGGCGCGCGGCCTGATCGGCTTCCGCACCGAGTTCCTCACCGAGACCCGCGGCACCGGCATCGCCCACCACATCTCCGAGGGCTACGACCGCTGGGCCGGCGAGATCCGCTCGCGCAACAACGGCTCGCTGGTGGCGGACCGCAAGGGTGCGGCCACGGCGTACGCCATGACCTCGCTGCAGGAGCGCGGCACCCTGTTCGTCGAGCCGACGACCGAGGTCTACGAGGGCATGATCGTCGGCGAGAACTCCCGCGCCGACGACATGGACGTCAACATCACCAAGGAGAAGCAGCAGACCAACATCCGGTCCGCCACCTCCGACAACTTCGAGAAGCTGATCCCGCCGCGCAAGCTCTCCCTCGAGCAGTGCCTGGAGTTCTGCCGCGAGGACGAGTGCGTCGAGGTCACCCCGGACGCCGTGCGCATCCGCAAGGTCGTCCTGGACGCCGGCGAGCGCGCCAAGACCGCCTCCCGCGCCCGCAAGGCCAACAAGGCCTGACCCCGCACGACAACGAAGGGCCCGTCCCGCAGCTTCGGCTGCGGGGCGGGCCCTTCGTCGTTGAATCGAGACTTCTGAGGGTCGAGTCGAGAGTTTCGACCGGTCGAGTCGAGACCTCTGTCGTACGACGAGGGGCGCGACACCCCGTCACCCCCCGGGTCAGCCCACGCGCAGCACCGTGACGGCGAAGTCGGACTCGTCGGTGAACGGGTCCAGGTGCCAGGTGGCGAAGCGCTGCTCGACCCGCGCCACCCCCTCGCGGGCGAGGTCGGCCAGGTCGGCGTCGTACCGCTCGAAGGGGTAGGCCTCGTCGCGGCGGAAGCCGACCACGACGCGGCCGCCTGGCCGGACCACCGCGCAGAGGTTGGCGAGCACCCGGCGCTCGGTGCCCGGCGCGAGGAACACCATCACGTTGCCCGCGCAGACCACGAGGTCGACCGGCTCTCCGCCCACGTCGGCGAGCTCCAGCTCGCTGAGGTCGACGACGCCGTACGTCGGCCCGGGGTGGTCGACGCGGGCGGCCTCGATCAGCACCGGGTCCGCGTCCAGTCCGACCACGGTGTGGCCGCGGGCAGCGAGCTCGCCGGAGAGCCGGCCGGCTCCGCACCCGGCGTCGAGGATCCGCGCCCCGCGCTCGACCATCGCGTCGACGAAGCGAGCCTCCCCCGCCAGGTCGGCGCCCTCGGCGGCCAGGGCGCGGAAGCGCTCGACGTACCACTGCGAGTGGCCGTCCTTGGTGTCGGTGAACCAACGGGGACGGGGGCTGGACTGCTCGGTCATGTCCCCATCCTCGCCGCCCCGTGCGACCGGGCCGCACTGCCCCCTCGGTCGAGTCGAGACGTCACGCCGTACGACGAGGCGAAGCCGAGCGCGACCGTCAGAACTCTCGACTCGACCGGTCAGAGGTCTCGACTCGACCGTCAGAAGTCTCGACTCGCCGCACCACAAGAGCCGACTCGGCGCGCCACACGGGCCGACTCGGCGAAGGCGGGGGTCAGCGGGGAAGCTGGCCGTCGTCGACCTTGATGACGGTGCCGGTGACGAACTCCGAGACCGGGGAGACCAGGTAGAGCAGGGTGCCCTCGAGGTCGGCGCCGTGGCCCATCCGCTTGCGCGGGAAGGACTCCGACATGTCGCCGACGCGGGAGATCAGGCCGTCCATCATCTCGGAGTGGAAGGAGCCGGGCGCGATGCCGTTGACGTTGATCGGGTAGCGCGCCCACTCCATCGCCAGCGCCTCGGTCATCCGGTTCAGCCCGGCCTTGGTGACCGAGTAGAGCGCGGCGGCGTTGCCGGCGGTGTAGTAGCCGGACATGGAGGACACGTTGACGATCCGACCCGGGCGCCCGGTCGCGATCCAGCGCCGGCCCGCCTCGGTCGCGAGCAGCCACGGCCCACGCAGGTTGGTCTCCAGCACCGCGTCGACCAGCTCCAGCGGCATCTTGTGCGCGCGGCGGGCGTCCGGGATACCGGCGTTGTTGACCACGATGTCCAGCCCGCCCAGCACCTCCTCGGCGCGGTCCACCGCGGCCACGACCGCCGCCGGGTCGCGTACGTCGAGCGTCACGGCGAGCGCCTTGCCACCGGCCGCCCCGATCTCCGCGACCACCTCGTCCAGCGGCTCCCGGCGCCGTCCGCACACCGCGACCGCGGCGCCGGCGCGGGCCAGGGACAGCGCGAACGCGCGCCCCAGCCCGCTGCCGGCCCCGGTCACGAGCGCGACCTGGCCACCGAGCAGTGCCTCGTCGTGCTCGCTCACGCTCACGCCTTCCAGGCCCCGCCGAGCAGCATGATGCTGTCGATGCTCGGCACGATGCCGTGGACGTCCTCGCCCCAGGCGTTCCACTCCGGGGTGGCGCCGAGCGGCGCGTAGGGCACGGTCTCGTTCCACTGCTCCTGGATCTGCTCCAGCACGCCCTGCTGCTCGTCGGGGCTGCCCGCGGCGCCGAGCTCCTCGATCAGCCGGTCCAGCTCGGGGTCGGAGGAGGCGCCGGAGTTGCCCCGGGCGCTGCTGTGCACCTTCTCGTAGAGCTCGGGGTAGACCGCCCGGTCGGGCATCCCGAAGCTCCAGATCACCATGTCGAAGTCGTTGGTGACGTAGATGTCGTTGACCAGGTCGGTCACCGAGGGCACGTAGTCGAGGGAGACCTCGAGGCCGACCTCGCTGAGCAGGCCCTGCAGGGTGACGCCCATCGTCTCCGACACCTTCGCGACGCCCTTGAAGCTGATGGTGCCGTCGAAGCCGTCGGCCTTCGCGGCCTCGACGAGCTCCTTGGCCTTCTCCACGTCGTGCTCCAGCGGCTCGGCCTCGAGGTCCCAGCGGGAGAGGTCGTTGAGGATGCCGGTGGACACCAGGCCCACGCCCTCGGCGGTGCGCTGGTTGATCACGTCGACGTCGAGCGCGTGCATCAGCGCCTGGCGGATCCGGACGTCCTCGGTGGCGCTGCCCTCGCGGTGGTTGAGCAGCAGGCCGCGCGAGATGCTGCCGATCTCCATGAACCCGCCGTACCCGTCCTCGAGCGCCTCCTTGGCGGTCGGCGCCTCACGCAGGTAGGCCATGTCGGCCTCGCCGTTGCGCAGCACGTCGAGGCGGCCGGACTCCGCGGAGATCGGGAAGAACCGCAGCGACTCCAGCGGCGGCTCGCCGCCCCAGTAGTCCTCGCGGGCGGTGAGGAGCAGCTCCTCCTGCGGCGTGTACCGCTCCTGCACGTAGGGGCCGGCGCCGATCGGGGTGAACCGCTCCCCCTGGTCGGAGCCCTTGCCCACCACCATGCCGGGCCCGGTGGACAGCAGGTAGCCGAAGTCGGCCCACGGCCGGGTCAGCTCGAAGCGCACGGTGCGCGCGTCGCTCGCCGTCCAGGACCGTACGGCGTGGGTCAGGAAGGAGACCTGTCCCCCGCCCTTCTCCACGTAGCGGTCCAGGCTCCACACGACGGCGTCCGCATCGAGCGGCGTGCCGTCGCTGAAGGTGACGCCGTCGCGCAGGGTGAGCGTCCACTCGTCCTGGGCCTCGTTGGCCTCCAGGCCCTCGGCCAGCTGCGGCACGTAGGTCTCGGAGTCCTGGTCGTAGCGCACCAGCAGGTCGAAGACGGCCGCCATCTCGGTGCCGCCGCTGCTGCCGTTGGCGATCGTCTGCACCGGGTCGAGGACCCGCGCCTCGGAGTAGGTCACCACCTCGAGCCGACCGCCCCGGGTCGGCTCGCCGGAGTCGTCGGGCTCCACCACGAAGCCGTTCGCGAACTCCGCGGGCGCACCCGTGTCCTGCTTCTCCTCGGTGTCGGTGCCACCGCAGCCGGCCAGCACCAGGCTGGCGGCCACCAGGCCGGCGAGGAGCGTCCCCGTACGTCGTCTCATCTGCGTCCCATCTCCGTGGCGCGCGCGGCAACCCGCGAGCGCGATCCGTCACTCACAGGCGCGACCACTCCGGCCGGCCACCGTCCTTGAAGCCGGCGAAGGCGCGCTCGAGCTCGCCGCTGCCGACGCACATGATCTGCGTGCGGTTCTCCATGTCGAGGGCGTGGCGCAGCGACGGCGCGTCGATGGTCTGCCACATCGTCTCCTTGGTCATCCACACCCCGAGCGCGGAGTTCTCCGCGACCTGGCGGGCCGTGGCCAGCGCCCGGTCGACCACCGTGCCGTCGTCGACGACGTCGACGACCAGGCCCAGGTCGCGGGCCTCCTCGGCGTCGAAGACCCGCCCGGTGAGCATCAGCTCGGCCGCGCGGGACGCCCCGACCAGGCGGGGCAGGAAGTAGCTGGTGCCCATGTCGGCGTTGGAGATCCCGTGCCGGATGAAGACCGCCCCGAACCGGGCGCTGCGCGCGGCCACCCGGATGTCGCAGGCCAGGCTGAGGGAGAAGCCGCCGCCGACCGCGACGCCGTTGACCGCGGCGATCACCGGCACCCGCATCCGGTGCACCAGCTCGTGCACCTTCACGATCGCCTCCTGCTGGCCGAGCAGGTGGGCGACCTTGTTCTGGTCCGGGCGCGGCTGGTCGCGCCGGGCGTCGTCGGCGGACTTGATCTCCGCACCCGAGCAGAAGCCGCGACCGGCGCCGGTGAGCACCACGGTGCGCACCGCGGGCGAGGCGTTCAGCTCGCTGAGCACGTCGTGGAGCTCGGCGACCATGCTGAGCGCCATCGCGTTCAGGGTCTGCGGGCGGTTCAGGGTGACCACCACGTGGCCGGGCTCGGCCTCCTCGACCAGGACGTCAGACATGGCTGGCTCCTGCCCCGGCTACTGCCCCGGCGCCGACTGGGGCTCCGGGGGCGGGCAGGTCCGCCAGCCGGGCGACCTCGTCGCTGTGGTGGTCGGCGGTGCCGTGCACCGCGCCCAGGCTGAGGGAGCGCTTGAGGTAGCGGTGCAGCGGGTGCTCCCAGGTGAAGCCGATGCCGCCGTGCACCTGGAGGGTGTCCTCCAGGCACGACAGCGCGCGCCCGCGGGCGTGGACCGAGGCCAGGCTGACCGCCAGGTCGACCTCGTCCTCGGGCAGCTCGTCCGCGGCGTCGAGGGCCGCGGCGGCGTGCAGCGTGACCGCGCGGGCCTGCTGGAGGTCGATCCACATCCGCGCCACCAGGTGGCGCAGCGACTGGTAGCTGCCGAGCTCGCGCCCGAACTGGCGTCGTACGCCGAGGTGCGCGGTGCTCGCCTCGACGGCCCACTCCATCGCGCCCACCTGCTCGGCCGCGACGGCGACGACGGCGGCGCGGATCGCGCGGCGTACCGCCTGCTGCGCCGCGGCGCCGCGGGCGAGCAGGACCGCCGGGGCGGCGTCGAGCTCGACCACGCTCACCGGGCGGGTCTCGTCGAGGCTGGTCTCGCGGGTGACGGTGACGCCAGCGCTGCCGGTGACCAGCGCGACGGCGTAGCGGCCGTCGGCGTCGCGCACCGGTACGACGAGGCGGTCGGCCTCCCCCGCGCCGAGCACGCCGGCGACCCGGCCGTGCAGGACCGCGGCGCCGTCGGCCCGCTCCTCGAGGCGCGCCGCGGGGTCCCCGGACACGCTGGTGGCGGGGAGCACCACGGTCGCGACCGCGGCGCCCTCCGCGAGCTCGGCCACGAGCTCGGCCAGGGTGTCCGCCGCGGCGGGCGAGCCGTCGGTGAGCCCGGTGAGCCCGGTGAGCACCGTGGTCGCGGTGACCGCGCTGGTCAGGTACGGCACGGTGACCAGGTCGCGACCGAGCGCCTGGGCGACGGCGGCCGCCTCGCGCATGCCGGCGCCGGCCCCGCCGTACGCCTCGGGCACCAGCAGGCCGGCGACGCCGAGCCGGGCGCCGATCCGCTCCCAGGCGTCCGGAGCGCTGGCGCCCGGGGTCCAGCCCCGGGCCACGGCGCGGACCTGCTCGGCCAGCGCGGTGGCGTCCTCGCTCTCGATCAGGGACAGGGCGCTCATCGGGGGATCTCCAGCCATGGCGTCTCCTTGGGGAGGGCGGGTTCGCGGGGCAGGCCGAGCACCCGGTCGGCGATCTGGCTCAGCAGGATCTGGGTGGTGCCGCCCTCGATGCTCATCGGGCGCGAGCGCAGGTAGTGGTAGCCGGCGACCCGCTCCTCGCGGGGCGGGGCGAGGTCGGGGTCCCACTCGTCGTAGCGCAGCGCCGCCTCGGGATCGAGCTGTGCGCGGACCCGGGCGACGAGCTGGGTGGTCTCGGCGTGCTGGACCTTCGCGCCGGAGCCCTCGAGCCCGGGGCGGCCGGTCGCGGCGAGCTGGCGGATGCGCTCGTTGGCGAGGCGCACCGCCTCGGCCCGGATCCAGGCGTCCACGACGCGGCCGTGCAGCTGCGGGGTGCGCAGGTCCGGGCGCTCGCGCCACAGCTGGGCGAGCCAGCCGATGTGGCCGTCCTCGCGGGGCGCGGGGCGCGCGCCGAGGGCGGCACGCTCGTTGAGCAGCGTGGTGCGGGCGACGTCCCAGCCGCGTCCGCGGGCGTCGAGGCGCGCGGAGTCGGGGATCCTCACGTCGCTCAGGAAGACCTCGTTGAACTCCTGGCCGCCGGTGGCCTGGCGCAGCGGGCGCACCTCGACGCCGGGGTCGTGCATGTCGATGACGAACATCGTCATGCCCTGGTGCTTCGGGAGCTCGGGGTCAGTGCGGGCGAGCAGCAGGCCCCAGCGGGCACGGTGGGCGTAGGAGGTCCACACCTTCTGACCGTTGACCACCCAGGTGTCGCCGTCGAGCACGGCGCGGGTCGCGAGGCCGGCCAGGTCGGAGCCGGCGCCGGGCTCGCTGAAGAGCTGGCACCAGATCTCCTCCGCCGTCCAGGCCGGGCGGAAGTGGCGCTCCTGGAGCGCGCGGGTGCCGTGCGCCAGCAGGGTCGGCACGGCGGTGCCGGTCCCGAGCGGGTTGCGGTACGGCGCGGGGGCGGGCACGCCCGCTGCGACCAGCAGCTCCTCGAGGCGGGACTGCCAGACCGCGGAGATCCCCAGGCCGCCCAGCCCCTCGGGGTGGTGCACGAAGGCCAGCCCCGCGTCGTACCGCGCACCGAGCAGGTCGGGTGAGTCGGGACCGTGCTCGGCGACCAGGGCGTCCACCCGGGCGCGCAGCAGGGTCTCCACGTCCGTGTCCGGTCTCGGCTCGGGGGCAGCGGTCATCGCGATGGGCTCCTCGGGGGTGTGCGGCCGACACGCCTGAACGGAGCGGCCACTTTGACTAGACAAAGTCATGTGATGGGGACAACATGCAGCCCGAGGGATGGTGGTGTCAATCACCTCGTCCCATCCGACTGCTGCGAGCGCCGACCCGGCACCCGGACCGCCACGACGAGGAGCCCGATGTACCCCCGAACGCATGCCCTGGCCCACCCGGACAAGCCGGCCGTCGTGATGGAGACCGGCGAGGTGGTCACCTACGCCGAGCTGGAGCAGCGCTCCAACCAGCTGGCCCGGCTGCTGCGCGCCCGCGGACTGCGCCCCGGCGACCAGGTGTCGATCTGGACCGAGAACCACCCGCGCTACTACGAGGTCTACTGGGCCGCGATCCGCTCGGGGCTCTACGTCACCGGCGTCAACCGGCACGCGACGGCGGAGGAGGCGGCGTACATCCTGGAGGACTCCGGCACCCGCGCGCTGATCACGTCGGCCGCGATGGCCGAGCGCGCCGCCGCCGTGCGCGAGCTGGTCCCGGGCTGCGCCACCTGGCTGGCCTTCGACGGCCCGGTCGAGGGCCATGAGTCCTACGAGGACGCGATCGCCGGGGAGTCCGGCGAGCCGCTCGAGGAGGAGCCGCGCGGCGAGGTGATGCTCTACTCCTCCGGCACCACCGGGCGACCCAAGGGCATCCGGCGACCGCTGTGCGGGCTGCGCGTCGACGACCCCGCGGCGACGCGGACCTCGGCGATCACCGGGCCGCTGCTCGGCATGGGCGCGGACTCGGTCTACCTGATGCCGGCGCCGCTGTACCACGCCGCGGCGCTGCAGTTCTCGGTCGCGACCCAGGAGCTCGGCGGCACCGTGGTGGTGATGACGAAGTTCGACGCCGAGCGGTTCCTGCGCCTGGTCGAGGAGCACCGCGTCACCCACACCCAGGTGGTCCCGACGATGATGGTGCGGATGCTCAAGCTGCCCGACGAGGCGCGGCTGCGCCACGACACCTCCAGCCTGCGCTCCTTCCTGCACGCCGCCGCGCCCTGCCCGCCGGAGGTCAAGCGGCGCACCATCGAGTGGCTCGGCCCGATCGTCGATGAGTACTACGGCGGCAGCGAGGGCAACGGGATGACCTTCATCAACAGCCGGCAGTGGCTGGAGCACCCCGGCTCGGTCGGGCGCCCAGTGCTCGGCGCGATCCGGATCTGCGACGACGCGGGCCGCGAGCTGCCCACCGGCGAGGCCGGGACCGTGTTCTTCGAGCGGGACAAGACGCCGTTCGAGTACCACAACGCCGCGGAGAAGACCGCCCAGTCGCGCCACCCCGAGCACCCGACCTGGTCCGCGGTCGGCGACCTGGGCTACCTCGACGCCGACGGCTACCTCTACCTGACCGACCGCAAGGCGTTCACGATCATCTCCGGCGGCGTGAACATCTACCCCGCCGAGATCGAGGCCTGCCTGGTGATGCACCCGGCCGTCGACGACGTCGTGGTCTTCGGGCTGCCCGACGAGGAGATGGGCGAGTACGTCCACGCGCTCGTGCAGCCCACCGACCCCGCGGCCGCCGGCCCGGACCTGGTGCAGGAGCTGCGCGACCACGTCCGCGCCCACCTCGCCGGCTTCAAGGTCCCGCGGGTCGTGGAGTTCCGCGACATCCCGCGCCTGGCCACCGGCAAGGTGCAGACCGGCAAGCTGCGCCAGGAGCGGATCGACCGGGCCGGGGCGTCCGCCTGAGGGAGGCAACCGGTTGAGTCGAGACTTCTGACGCTCGAATCGAGGGTCGTGACCGGTCGAGTCGAGACTTGTGACGGTCGAGTCGAGGGTGGTCGCGCCACGAGCGCCGACTCGCCGCGCCACAAGGGCCGACTCGCCGCGCCACAAGGGCCGACTCGCCGCGCCACAAGCGCCGACTCGGCGGGGTGGGGGCGGCCGTACTGTGTCGGTGAGCCGGGTCACAGGACCCGGGACGACCGTGCCAGGAGCTGCTCGATGACCGCACCCGCCACCTCCGACCTCGTCCAGCAGGCCCGCCAGCACGCGCTCGGCGACCTGCCGCGCCGCACCGCGCAGCGCTTCCCCGCCAAGACCGCGATCGTCGACGGGTCCGTCGAGCTCACCTTCGCCGGGCTCGACGCCGTCGTGGACCGTACGGCGGCCGCCCTCACCGCAGCCGGGCTCGAGAAGGGCGACCGGCTGGCGCTGCTGTGCCACAACTGCTGGCAGTTCGCGGTCCTCGACTTCGCCGCCGCCCGGGTGGGCGTCGTGCTGGTCCCGGTCAACTTCATGCTGGGCGGCGCCGAGGTCGCCTACATCCTCGAGCACGCGGGCGCCCGCGGGTTCGTGGTCGAGGACGCCCTGGTGCCGGTGGCGCGGGAGGCGCTGGACGCCGCAGAGGGCGACGTACCGGTGCGGGCCGTCGTACGACTGGGTGGCGGGGAGGTGCCCGCGGGCTGGGCGGACGCG
Source organism: Nocardioides sp. zg-DK7169 (assembly GCF_013155365.1). GTDB lineage: Bacteria > Actinomycetota > Actinomycetes > Propionibacteriales > Nocardioidaceae > Nocardioides. The sequence goes on along the minus strand of NZ_JABJRA010000006.1, from coordinate 86,178 downwards.
CAGGAGTGGTTCGACCACGACGGCGCTCCCCCGGCGGTGGCCGTGCACGACGACGACCCGGTGCGGCTGATGTACACCTCCGGCACCGAGTCGCGACCGAAGGGCACGCAGCTGAGCAGCCGGGCCTTGATGTGGCAGTACGTCTCGTGCGCGCTCGACGGCGGGATGGACGCCGACGACGTCGACCTGCACACGCTGCCGCTCTACCACTGCGCGCAGCTGGACTGCTTCCTCGGCCCGGACGTCTACCTCGGCGCGACCAGCGTGATCCTGCCCGGGCCGGACCCGGCGGCGATCCTGCGCACGATCGCCGAGCGGCGGGTCACGAAGTTCTTCGCGCCGCCGACGGTGTGGATCTCGCTGCTGCGCCACCCCGACTTCGACACCACCGACCTGAGCTCGCTGCGCAAGGGCTACTACGGCGCCTCGCCGATGCCGGTCGAGGTGCTCAAGGAGATCCAGTCGCGGCTGCCCGGGGTGTCGCTGTGGAACTTCTACGGCCAGACCGAGATGTCGCCGCTCGCCACGATCCTGGGCCCCGAGGAGCAGATCGCGTACGCCGGGTCCGCCGGCCGCGCGGCGCTCAACGTCGAGACGCGCATCGTCGACGACCGTGACGTACCGGTGCCGACCGGGACCGTCGGGGAGATCGTGCACCGCTCACCGCACGCCACGCTGGGCTACCACGCGGACGAGGCGAAGACCGCCGAGGCGTTCCGCGGCGGGTGGTTCCACTCCGGGGACCTCGGCTACGTCGACGACACCGGCCACCTCTACGTCGTGGACCGCAAGAAGGACATGATCAAGACCGGCGGGGAGAACGTCGCCAGCCGCGAGGTCGAGGAGGCGATCTACACCCTCGACGGCGTCGCGGAGGTGGCGGTCTTCGGCGTCGACCACCCGCACTGGGTCGAGGCGGTGGCCGCGGTCGTCGTAGCGAAGCCGGGAGCGGACCTCACCCCCGAGCAGGTGCTCGAGCACAGCCGCACGGTGCTGGCGCACTACAAGGCGCCGAAGTACGTCGTGATCGCCGACGCCCTGCCCAAGAACCCCTCGGGCAAGATCGTCAAGCGCACCCTGCGTCAGGAGCACGCCGACCTGGCGCGCGGGGCGAGCGCCTGAGGCGTCGCGCCTCAGGCGAACGGGCTGGGCGCGGGGGTACGCCGGGGCTCGGCGTGGGCCGGCCTGGCGGCGGGCTCCTTGACCGCCTGCCACAGGAACAGGCCCATGATCGCGACGACGCTGAAGGCGACGACGGCGATGAACCCGGCCCACCAGACCGCCCCGAACTCGAAGCTTCCGGGGTTCATCTCGTTGGCGACGACGGCCAGGTCGTCGACGGCGGTCACGGCGTGCTCCTGCTGCGTGGGTGGTCCGCTGGGACTGCCGGCCGGTGCCGGCGCGCCCAGCATCCCGGCGCACCGCGGGGTGCGGCGAGGGCCGTAGGTCCGCAGGACACGGGACCTCGGTCCGCCCGGGTCCGCCCCGCCGGCGCCCCGCCGGCGGGGCGCCGCAGGCCGGCTCAGCCGCCCGCGACCACCGACGGCGCCAGCGCGAGGTCCGGGACCAGCTCGGCCAGCAGCGCGCGCACCCGCGCGTCGATGTCGGCCACGATCCGGCGTACCGTCGCGGGGTCCTGGCCCCCGGGGTCGGCGACCGGCCAGTCGACGTAGCGCACCCCCGGCACGAAGGGGCACTCCTCGCCGCAGCCCAGCGTGATCGCCAGGTCGCTCGCGGCGATCGTCTCGCGGGTGAGCAGCTCGGGCACCTCGCGGGAGACGTCGAGGCCCAGGTCGCTCAGCGCCGCGGCGACCTCGGGGTGGATGTGCTCCCCCGGCTGGGTCCCCGCGGAGCGGGCGACGACCCGACCCTGCGCGTAGTGCTCGGTCAGCACCCGCCCGATCACCGAGCGGCCGCCGTTGCGCACGCAGGCGAAGACCACCTGCGGGACCTCGCCGCTCATCGCCGCCCTCCTCCCGCCACCGTGTCGGGGAAGAAGCGGCGCGCCCACAGCGCGACGTACACCAGGCCGACGAGGACCGGCACCTCGATCAGCGGCCCGACGACCCCGGCGAGCGCCTGGCCCGAGGAGACCCCGAAGACGCCGATGGCGACCGCGATCGCGAGCTCGAAGTTGTTGCCGGCGGCGGTGAAGGAGACGGCCGTGGCGCGCGGGTAGTCCAGCCCGATCGCGCGGGTGAGCAGCATCGAGCCGCCCCACATGAGGGCGAAGTACGCCAGCAGCGGCAGCGCGATCCGGGCGACGTCGAGCGGCTGCGCGGTGATCGCGTCGCCCTGGAGGGCGAAGAGCAGCACGATCGTGAACAGCAGGCCGTAGAGCGCGGTCGGGGCGAGGCGCGGGAGGAAGGTGCCCTCGTACCAGTCCCTGCCCCGCGTGCGCTCGCCGAGCACCCGGGTGAGGAAGCCGGCCAGCAGCGGGATGCCGAGGAAGACCAGCACCGAGCCGGCGATCTGCCACATCGAGACGTCCAGGTCGGACTGCTCGAGGCCGAGCCAGCCCGGGAGCACCGAGAGGTAGAACCAGCCCAGCGCCGCGAACGCGACGATCTGGAACAGCGCGTTGAGCGCGACCAGCACCGCCGCGGCCTCGCGGTCACCGCACGCCAGGTCGTTCCAGATCAGCACCATCGCGATGCAGCGGGCGAGGCCGACGATGATCAGGCCGGTGCGGTACTCCGGCAGGTCCGGCAGCATCAGCCAGGCCAGCGCGAACATCAGCGCGGGGCCGAGGAGCCAGTTCAGGACGATCGAGGAGCCGAGCATCCGCCGGTCCGCGCCGACCCGGCCGACCTCGCCGTAGCGGACCTTGGCCAGCACCGGGTACATCATCACCAGCAGGCCGATCGCGATCGGCAGCGAGACGCCCTCGACCTCGACGGCGGCCAGCGCGTCGTCCAGGCCGGGTACGCCGCGGCCCAGCAGCAGGCCGGCCGCCATCGCGAGCACGATCCACAGCGGCAGCAGCCGGTCGAGGGTGGACAGGCGCTCCATGACGGCGTGCTCCGGGGCGGGCTCCTGCGTCCGGCCGGGGCTCGGGGCGTGCCCGGGGCTCGGCGCGCTCATGCGTCGGCCTCGACGAAGAGCCCGGCCAGCGTCGCGAGCGCCTCGGGGCGGGCGCGGTAGAACACCCAGGTCCCGCGCTTCTCGCGCTCCAGCAGCCCGCTGTCGTGCAGCACCTTGAGGTGGTGGCTGATGGTGGGCTGGGAGAGCTCGAAGTGCGGCGTCAGGTCGCACACGCACGCCTCGCGTCCCTCGTGGGCCAGCACCAGCGAGAGCAGCCGGAGCCGCACCGGGTCGGCGACCGCCTTCAGCAGCGGCACCACGGCGCCTGCCTGCTCGGCGTCCATCGGCTCACGGGTCAGCGGTACGCAGCGCGCGGCGGGGTCGTCGGCCAGCGGCAGCTCGAGGGAGGAGTTCGACACCCGTCGATATTGACACTCATCGATGGGTTTGCGCAACCGACGGCCGGCTCAGTGCTGGGCGAGGCTCCCGGTCAGCCGGGCGTGCCGCGCGGCGCTCACGTCGTCGAGGCCGACGATCTCGACGCACTTGCCCTTGCGCGCGTACTTCGCGGTGATCGCGTCCAGCGACGCGACCGTGGAGGCGTCCCAGACGTGGGTGCCGGCAAGGTCGATGACGACGCGGTCGGGGTCCGCGGCGTACTCGAACTGGGTGTAGAGGTCGTTGCTGGAGGCGAAGAAGAGCTCGCCGGTGACCGTGTAGACCGCCCGCTCCCCCTCGGCGTCGGCGACCACGCGACGGCGTACGTCGGTGAAGTGCGCGACCCGGCGCGCGAAGAGCGTCATCGCGACCAGGGTGCCGGCGACGACGCCGATCGCGAGGTTGTGGGTGGCCACGACCACGACCGCGGTGGCCAGCATGACCGCGGTCTCCGAGCGCGGCATCCGGCGCAGCGTGCCGGGCGCGATCGAGTGCCAGTCGAAGGTGGTCACCGAGACCATGATCATGACCGCGACCAGCGCGGCCATCGGGATCTGGCCGACCAGGTCGCCGAGGCCGACGGTTAGGACGAGCACGAAGACGCCGGCGAGGAAGGTCGAGATCCGGGTCCGCGCGCCGGCGACCTTCACGTTGACCATCGTCTGGCCGATCATCGCGCAGCCGCCGATGCCGCCGAAGAAGCCGGTGACGACGTTCGCGGCGCCCTGACCCCAGGCCTCGCGGGTCTTGTCGGAGCGGGTGTCGGTGATGTCGTCGACGAGCTTGGCGGTGAGCAGCGACTCCAGCAGGCCGACCAGCGCCATCGCGAGCGCGTACGGCGCGATCACCTGGAGGGTCTCCAGGGTCCACGGCACGTCCGGGACCAGCAGCGCGGGCAGCCCGTCGGGCAGGTCGCCCTCGTCGCCGACGTCGGGGAGGTTGAGGCCGCCGGCGAGCGCGAGCGCGGTGAGCAGCGCGATCGCGACCAGCGGGGAGGGCACCGCGGTGGTCAGGCGCGGCAGCCCGACGATCACCAGGATCCCGAGCGCGACCAGCGGGTAGACCGGCCACGGCACGTCGATGAGGTGCGGCACCTGGGCCATGAAGATCAGCACCGCGAGGCTGTTGACGAAGCCGACCATCACCTGGCGCGGGATGAACCGCATCAGCCGGGCCACCCCGACGACGCCGAGCACCACCTGGATCAGCCCGCCCAGCACCACCGCGGCGATCAGGTAGTCGGTGCCGTGCGAGTCCACCAGCGGCGCCAGCACCAGCGCGACCGCGCCTGCGGCCGCCGACACCATCGCGGGTCGCCCGCCCAGGACCGCGATCGAGACCGCCATGGTGAACGAGGCGAACAGCCCGACCTGCGGGTCCACCCCGGCCAGGATCGAGAACGAGATCGCCTCGGGGATCAGCGCGAACGCCGTGACCAGGCCCGCGAGCACCTCGGTACGCAGCAGGCGCGGCGAGCGCAGCGCCGTACGGACGGTGGGCTCGGCGAGATGGGCGGCTTGGGCGGGGGCAGGCGTCGGTGCGGTGCGGCTCACGGAGGGCTTCTTCGGTGCGAGGGCGACGGTCGCGCGGGGCGTCGCGGGACCGTCGACCATTGTCACCCCGGCCCCCAGCGCCACGCGCGCCGACTCGGTGCGCCACAAGCGCCGACTCGGCGCACCACGAGCGCCGACTCGGCGAGAAGGGTGTCGCTCACCGGGACGAGTGACCCGCGCCACACCGGGTGGCCCTAGCGTCCCGGCGCATGCGCCATGGAGTCTCACTGTTCACCAGCGACCGAGGGATCACACCCGCCGCTGCCGCCCGAGCCGCCGAGGAGCGAGGCTTCGACACCTTCTACGTGCCCGAGCACACGCACATCCCGGTACGCCGTACCGCCCCGCACCCGGCGACCGGCGGCGCCGACCTCCCCGACGACCGCTACCTGCGGACGCTCGACCCGTGGGTGGCGCTGGCCAGCGCGATGACGGCGACCTCGCGCATCCAGCTCTCGACCTCGGTCGCGCTGCCGGTCGAGTCCGACCCGATCACCCTCGCCAAGACGCTCGCCTCGATCGACCACCTCTCCGGCGGACGGCTGTGCCTGGGGGCGGGCTTCGGGTGGAACACCGACGAGATGGCCGACCACGGGGTGCCGCCGACCCGACGCCGCACCGTGCTGCGCGAGTACCTCGAGGCGATGCGGGCGCTGTGGACCCAGGAGGAGGCGTCCTATCGAGGGGAGTTCGTCTCCTTCGAGGCCGCCTGGGCCTGGCCCAAGCCGATCCAGTCGCACGTGCCGGTGCTGATCGGGGCGCAGGCAGGCCCGAAGACCTTCGCGTGGATCGCGGCGAACGCGGACGGCTGGCTGACGACTCCCCTCGACACCGACCTGCCCGACCGGGTCCGCGCGCTGCGCGAGGCCTGGGCCGAGGCCGGACGCACCGGGCAGCCCGACGTGCGCGCGCTGCGACCGACGCTCGCCGACCTCGAGCCCTGGGAGGCGGCCGGCGTCGGCGAGGCGGTGTGGTCGGTCCCCGACTCCGAGGAGTCCGCGTTCCTGGGCTACCTGGACCGTCTCGCCACCGATCTGGGCCTCTGACGGCACCCAGCACCACGAGCGCCGACTCGGCGCGCCACACGCGCCGACTCGGCGCACCACACGCGCCGACTCGCGCAACCACACGCCCCGACTCGGCGCACCACACGCCCCGACTCGGCGGGTGGGAGCCGGACCCGGATTGGTGCTCCCGCTCACCGGGATCGGGCCCTGGTCCAGACGCTGACGTGGCGAGGATCGAGGCCTTGTGACGGGCAGCACAACCCTGCCCATGGAACGGTCCCGTCCGGGCGGGCAATGAGGAGACACCACCACATGAAGCGCATCCCCACCCTGGCCGCTGCGGCCTGCCTGGTCCTGCTGAGCGCCTGCGGAGGCGGCGACGGCGGCTCGGGCAGCGCCAACACCGGCGACGTCGACCCCACCGCGACGCTGCGGTACGCCGCGTCCGGCGGCGCCACGTCGTTCGACCCGCACAAGACCGTGTCCAGCTCGGACTTCCTGGTCCTCAGCTACGCCTACGACCGCCTCGTGCACGTCGACTCCGAGGGCCAGCCGGTGCCCGGCCTGGCCGAGTCGTGGGAGTTCGCCGACGACATGTCGACCCTGACGCTGAACCTGCGCCAAGGCGTGGAGTTCCCCGACGGCACCCCGTTCGACGCCAAGGCGGTCAAGGCCAACCTGGACCGCGCGATGCAGGACGACTCCATCACCGCCGCCCAGCTCGGCGCCGTGGACAGCGTCCGCGTGGTCGACGACGCCACCGTCGAGCTCGTGCTCGGCGGGCCCGCCGTCCACCTCGTCCTCAGCCTCTCCGACCTGGGCGGGATGATGGTGACCCCCTCGGCGTTCGACGACCCCCAGGCCCTCGCCCTCGCCCCAGACGGCATCGGCCGCTTCACCCTCGCCAGCTCCCAGCCCGGTGCGCGCTACGAGTTCGAGGCCACCGAGAACTACTGGGACGAGGACGGCCTCAAGCTCGCCGGCTTCGACCTCCAGGTCATCACCGACCCACAGACCGTGCTCAACGGCGTGGGCTCCGACCAGTTCGACTGCGCCCTGGTCTCCCCCGCGATGATCGACCCCGCCAGCCAGATCCCCGGCGCGAACGTCGAGACCCGCACGGTCCTCACCCAGACGGTGCTGTTCCCCAACCAGACCAAGAGCGAGTTCGGCGACGTCCGCGTGCGCCAGGCGCTCAACCACGCCATCGACCGCGAGGCCGTCCTCCAGGCCGCGCAGGAGGGCCACGGCGAGGCCTCGACCGGCCTGTTCCCCGACGACTACTTCGTCCCGAACGACGCGGTGTCCGACCTGATGTCCTACGACCCCGACCGCGCCAAGGAGCTGCTCGCCGAGGCCGGCCTCGCGGACGGGTTCTCCTTCACCGCGATCACCCTGACCATCCCGCAGTTCGTCACCACCGCGGAGATCATCAAGGAGCAGCTCGCCGCAGTCGGGATCGAGATGACGATCAAGGCGCTGCCGCCGGCCGACGCCGGGGTCAGCTTCCTCAACGGCGACGGCGACGCGGTCATCTCCGGCTGGACCGGTCGCCCCGACCCCTCGATGCTCCTGACCAACTACTTCTCCAAGGCGGCGCCGCAGAACGTCTCGCACGTCGAGCCCAAGGGCTTCGCCGAGGCCCTCGCCGCCGCCAACGCCGAGGAGGACACCGAGGCCCGCGGCGAGCTCCTCGACGCCGCGCAGCTGACCGTGCTCGAGCACGGCGCCGTCGTCCCGATCACCTTCAACTCCGTCGGCACCGTGTGCACCGAGGACGTCGTCGGCTACGAGGCGCCGCTCATCGGCAACAGCGAGTTCCGCGGGGTCGGCATCACCGGCTGATCGCCGTACCCCCGACCCGCACATCTCGACTCGAGGAGCTCACATGGGCACGGCAAGTGCCGCGACCGCGCGGGTGCTGCCCCTGGTGGGGCGGCGCCTGCTCCTGCTGGTCCCGCTGATGGGCATCGTCACCCTGGCGACCTTCAGCCTGGTCTTCCTGATCCCCGGCGACCCGGCCCACCGGATCGCCGGCGAGGGGGCGAGCCCCGAGCAGATCGCGGCCGTCCGCGCCAACCTGGGGCTGGACCGCCCGGCGTACGAGCAGTTCTTCTCGTTCGTCGGCGGTCTGCTCCAGGGCGACCTCGGGACCAGCTACACCTTCAGCACCCCGGTGCTGGACATGATCCTCACCCGGATGCCCGTCACGGTCTCGCTGACCGCGGTGGCGATGGTGTTCGCGCTGCTCATCGGGATCCCCGCCGGCGTGCTCGCCGGGCGCCGCGCCGGGCGCTGGCAGGACCGCGTCGTCACGGTGTCCAGCACCGTCGGCCTCGCGACCCCGAACTTCGTGCTCGGCCTGCTGCTGGCGCTGGTGATCGGCGTCAACCTGGCCTGGCTGCCGGCGACCGGCTACACGCCGCTGTCCGAGGGCGTGTGGCCGTGGCTGCAGCACCTGCTGCTGCCCGGCATCGCCCTCGGCGTCGTCGCCGCCGCCGAGATCGCGCGCCAGCTGCGCGCGTCGCTGTCCGACGTGCTGCGCCAGGACTACGTCCGCACCGCCGTCGCGAAGGGGATGCTCCCCCGCACGGTGGTGTGGAAGCACGCCCTCAAGAACGCCCTGATGCCGGTCATCACCGTCATCGGCATCCAGGTCGGCTACCTGCTCGGCGGCACCGCGGTGGTCGAGACCGTCTTCGGCATCAAGGGCCTCGGCGACTTCGCCGTGCAGTCCGTGCTCGCCGGCGACCTGCCCGCGATCCAGGGGATGGTGGTCTTCGCGGTCGCCATCACCGTGCTGGCCAGCCTGGTCGTCGACATCACCTACGGCTACCTCAACCCTCGCGGAGAGGCGCACTGATGTCCCTCGTGCCCACCCCCGACATCCCGCCCGTCGTCGAGGCGCCCGTCACCGAGCCGTCGGGCGCGCCCTCCCCGCCGCGCCACGAGTCGCCGCGGCGCCGCTTCCTGCGCCGCTTCACCGGCCCGTGGACCTCGCGCGCCGCGCTGTTCGTGGTGGCCCTGTGGCTGTTCGTGGCGGTGACGGCCACCTGGCTGGCGCCGCACGACCCGGTCGTGCAGGACCTCACCGCGCGCCGCCTCCCGCCGCTGTCGCCGGACCACCTGCTCGGCACCGACAGCCTGGGACGCGACACCCTCTCCCGGCTGATGTACGGCGCGCGCGTGGCCGCCCAGGCCGCGGCGATCTCCGTGCTCGTCGGCCTCGCGTTCGGCGTACCGCCGGCGCTGCTCGCCGGGCTGCTGCGCGGACCCTGGGACGCGGTCTTCTCCCGCATCGCCGACGCGCTGCTGAGCTTCCCGCCGCTGCTGCTGGCGCTCGCCATCGTCGGCGTGATGGGTCCCAACCTGACCAACGCGATGCTCGCGATCGGCATCGTGTTCATCCCCCGCTTCTTCCGGGTGGTGCGCGCCGCCACGCTGGCGGTGCGCGAGGAGACCTTCATCGAGGCCTCGCGCAGCATCGGCACCCCCACCTCGTGGGTGCTGCGCCGCCACGTGCTGCCCAACGTGGTCTCCCCGCTCGCGGTGCAGATCAGCCTGGCGCTCGGCTTCGCGATCCTCGCGGAGTCCTCGCTGAGCTTCCTGGGCCTCGGCGTCCAGGCGCCCGAGGCGAGCTGGGGAAGCATGCTGTCCGAGGGCCGCGCGGCGTGGTTCTACACCCCGTGGCCGATCATCGTGCCGGCCACGGCCGTGGTGGCCTGCGTGCTGGCCTGCAACGTGCTCGGCGATTCGATGGCCGACTCCGTCGGTCGCGAGAGGACCAGGGCCTGAGATGACCCACCCGACCCAGACCCCCCAGCCGGCGCCGGCGGCTCCCACGACGCCCTCGGCCCCGCCCCTGCTCTCGGTGCGCGACCTGACCGTGGAGTTCGCCGTCCGCGGCGAGTGGAACGCCGTCGTCAGCGACGTCTCCTTCGACGTCGGTGCCGGGCAGGTCGTCGCCCTCGTCGGCGAGTCCGGCTCCGGCAAGTCCGTGACCTGCTTCTCCACGCTGCGCCTGATCGACTCCCAGAACGGGCGGATCAGCTCCGGCGAGGTGCTCCTGAACGGCCGCGACCTGCTCACCCTCAGCGAGCGGGAGATGGCCGACGTCCGCGGCAACGAGGTCGCGATGATCTTCCAGGAGCCGATGACCAGCCTGAACCCGGCGTACACCGTCGGGTCGCAGGTCGGCGAGGTCGTACGCCGCCACCGCGGCGCCGACCGGGCCGGGGCCCGCCGCCGCGCCGCCGAGGTGCTCGACCTGGTCGGCATCCCGCGCGCGGCGTCGCGCCTCGACGACTACCCGCACCAGTTCTCCGGCGGCATGCGCCAGCGGGTGATGATCGCGATGGCGCTGGCCACCGAGCCCAAGCTGCTGATCGCCGACGAGCCGACCACCGCCCTGGACGTCACCATCCAGGCGCAGGTCCTCGACCTGGTCCGCGGCTTCGCGCGCGACCTCGACATGGGCGTCCTGCTGGTCACCCACGACCTCGGCGTGGTGGCCGAGGCCTGCGACGACGTCGTGGTGATGTACGCCGGGCAGGTCGTCGAGCACGCCGAGCTCTTCGACCTCTTCGACCGGCCCCGGCACCCCTACACCTCCGGGCTGATGCACTCGCTGCCGCGCGTGGACGGCGTGGGCGGGATGGAGGTCATCCCGGGCTCCCCTCCCCTGCCCACCGCCTTCCCCACCGGGTGCCGCTTCGGGCCGCGCTGCCGCTTCGCCGAGGCGGCCTGCCACGCCGGCCCGATCCCGCTGACCCCGCGCCCGAGCGGCGGCACCGACCGCTGCCGGCGTGCCGACGAGCTCGACCTGACCCCCGCCGGGAGGCGCGCATGAGCACCACTCCCGCGGTCCCCGCGGTCCCCGCCACCCCGCTCCTCGACGTGCGCGACCTGCGCGTCGAGTACCGCTCGCGCGGGCGGCGTACGGTCGCCGCGGTGCGCAGCGTCGACCTCCAGGTCGCCGCCGGCGAGGTGGTCGCGCTGGTCGGCGAGTCCGGCTCCGGCAAGTCCAGCGCGGTGCGCGGGATCATGCAGCTCATCCGCCCCGCCGGCGGCGAGGTCCGCTTCGACGGCCAGGACCTCACCACCCTGGGCCGCAAGGAGCTGCGCCGCGCGCGCCGCGACATGCAGATGGTCTTCCAGGACCCGTTCTCCTCCCTGGACCCCGCGATGACGGTCGCCGAGATCATCGCCGAGCCGCTGATGGTCCACACCGACCAGGACCGCAAGCAGCGTCGCGCCAGCGTGGTGGAGATGCTCGAGCTGGTCGGGCTGCGCCGCGAGCACGCCGACCGCTACCCGCACGAGTTCTCCGGCGGGCAGCGCCAGCGGATCGCGATCGCCCGGGCGCTGATCCTGCGCCCGCGGCTGGTGATCGCCGACGAGGCGGTCAGCGCGCTGGACGTCTCCAGCCAGAACCAGGTCCTCCAGCTGCTGCAGAGCCTGATCGCCGAGCTCGGCATCGCCTGCCTGTTCATCACCCACGATCTCGCCGTCGTCCGCAGCATCGCCGACCGGGTCGCGGTCATGTACCTGGGCCGGCTGGTGGAGCAGCAGCGCACCGAGGACCTGTTCGACCACCCCGAGCACCCCTACACCCAGGCGCTGCTCTCCGCGGCGCTCGTCGCGGACCCGCGGGTGCAGCGCACCCGGCGGCGTACCCGGCTCGAGGGCGAGCTGCCCGACCCGGCCAACCCGCCGGCCGGGTGCGTCTTCAGCACCCGCTGCCCGCTGGCGATCGACGTCTGCCACGAGGTCGCGCCGCCGATGCGTCCGGTCGCCGGCGGCGGCCAGGCCGCCTGCCACCTGGTCGAGCCCGCCTGAACCGGTCCCGTCCGCTCGTCCCGCACCACCGAACCCGAGAGGAACCACCGTGGAGCCCACGTTGGAGCAGCGCATCGCCCGGCTCGAGGCGATCGAGGCGATCAAGGCCCTGAAGTACCGCTACCTGAGGGCGTGCGACCTCAAGCAGCCCGAGGTCTTCCGGGAGTGCTTCGTCGCGCGCGGCGCCTCGATCGACTACGGCCCGGCGCTCGGGAAGTTCGACGACGCCGACGGGATCGCGGAGGTCTACCGGCGGATGGCGCTGGCGCGCAGCGACGGCAAGTACGTCGTGCTCGACATGCACCACGGCATGCACGCCGACGTCGAGATCCTCTCCGAGGCCGAGGCCCGCGGCGCGTGGACGCTGCGCTTCCGCCAGGTCAACCGGGTGGAGCGCACCGAGCGGGTGAGCACGATCGAGTACGACGACCGCTACGAGGTCGAGGACGGCGCCTGGCGGATCCGCTCGTGCCACGTGGGGATGCTGTGGTCGCTGTCGACCCCGCTGCCCGAGGGCGCCGAGATCGTGGAGACCCTGTCGTGAGCGGCGCACGCGTGGCGCTGGTGACCGGCGGCAGCAAGGGCGTCGGGCAGGGCATCGCGGTCGGGCTGGCCGAGGCCGGCTGGACCGTGCACGTGTCGGGTCGCGACGAGTCGCGGCTCGCGACCACGGTGGAGCGGGTCGAGCAGGCCGGCGGGCGCGGGCGCGCCTGGCGCTGCGAGCACACCGACGACGCCGACGTGGAGCGGCTGGTCGCCGAGGTGGCCGCCGACGGCGACCGCCTCGACCTGCTGGTCAACAACGCCTGGGCCGGGCCGGGGATGAACCACGTGCGCCCCGAGCGGTTCTGGGAGCGCCCGCTCTCCGACTGGGACACCCTGATCGGCGTCGGCCTGCGCGCCCACTTCGTCGCGATGCGCGCCGCCGCGCCGGTGATGATCGCCCGGGGCAGCGGCCTGGTCGTGAACATCTCCTCGGTCGGCGCCCGCGCCTACCTGCACTCCACGCTCTACGGCATGTCGAAGGCCGCGCTCGACAAGATGACCCACGACGCCGCCCTCGAGCTGCGTGGCGAGGGCGTCACCGTGCTGTCGCTGTGGCCCGGGCTGGTCCGCACCGAGCAGCTGCTCGCCAGCGGGGTGCGCGACATCGCCGGCGTACCGGTCAGCGACGCGGAGACCCCCGAGCTCCAGGGCCGCGTCCTCGCCGCCCTCGCCGCCGACCCGCAGCTGCACCGGCGCACCGGCCAGGCGCTGATCAGCGCCGAGGTCGCCGAGGAGTACGGCGTCGTCGAGCCCGACGGCGGGCGCCCGGTCTCTCCCCGGCTGATGTTCGGCGGCGGGCCGGTGTTCCCGGAGCTGCCTCCGGTGGGGTGAGCGTCTCACCTCCCGCACCGACGCAGTAGTCCGGTGGAAGGTCTTGTGGGGCCCGGCCGGCGGCCCCCCGAACGCGATAGTCCGCCACACCAGGGTCGTGAATCGCGCGTACGACGACCCTGGTGTGGCGGACTATCCGCTTCGTGGCGTACATCCGGGCCGCTGCCGGGTGCCGCTCGGGGGCCCGGATCGGGGCGAGCTATCGGGGCGCGGGCACGACCCGCTCCTCCTCGAGACGGTCGAACAGCTCGAGGAAGCAGGCGAGCGTCGAGCGGTGGCCGGTGAACCCGGCGGCCCGGCTCCGGGCCAGGTCGGTGAAGCACTCCAGGTCACGGCCGAGGTCGCCGTCGGTGTGCCACCACGACGCGACCCGGTCCAGGTCGTGCTCGCGCAGCTGCTCGCGTGCGGCCAGCTTGGCCCACACCGGTGCAGCACCCGCCATCTGCTCCTCGAGGGGGCGCGGGGCGGCGTCGTACCCCACGGGGCGGACGCCGAGGCGCTCGGCGAGGCGCGGCCACATCCAGCGCCACCGGAAGACGTCCCCGTTGGCGACGTTGAAGGCGGTGTCGGCGGCGGCGGGCGTGATGGCCGCCCAGTGCATCTGCTCGGCGAGCAACCCCGCGTCGGTCATGTCGGTCACGCCGTTCCACTGGGTCTCGGACCCCGGGAACACGAAGGGCAGCCCCTCCTCGCGACAGACGGCGGCCTGCGCGGCGAGCGTCTGGCCCATGTTCATCGCGTTGCCCAGGGCGTAGCCGATGATCGTGTGGGCCCGGTGGACGCTCCAGGTGAAGCGGTCGCGCTCGGCGGCAGCGAAGAGCTCGTCCTCCTGCGCGTAGTAGAAGTTCGGGTACGGCAGCCGGTCCTCGTCCTCGTGGAACGGCGTGTCCGGGACGTTGCCCTCGCCGTACGCCTCGAACGGGCCGAGGTAGTGCTTGAGGCCCGTCAGCAGCGCGACGTGACGCACCGACCCCGCGGGGCGCACGGCCTCCAGGACGTCGCGGACCATCGCACCGTTGACCCGGATGTTCTCCGCCTCGGTCTCCTGACGGGCCCAGGCGGTGATGAAGACGTGCGTCGGTCGGTGCCCGCCGAGGGCGTCACGGAGGCCGGCGGCGTCGGTCAGGTCGGCTTGGACGGGTACGACGCCACTGACGTCGCTCGCGGCGCGTCGCGACAGGCCGAGGACGTCCCAGCCCGCGTCGATGAGGAGGCGGGACAGGGCGTTCCCGGCGATGCCGGTGGCGCCGACGACCAGGGCGGTGTTCGGGGCGGGGGAGCTCATCCCTCCGAGGTTAGGCAGTGCGCACAACGCGGCATCGCCGGCGTACCGGTGGCCGACCCCGAGACCCCCCGACCCCCGAACGCGATAGTCCGCCACACCAGGGTCGTGAATCGCGCGTACGACGACCGTGGTGTGGCGGACTATCTGCTTTGCGGCGTGCACCCACACCACTGGCGCCGACTCGGCGAAGGGGTCAGCCCTTCAGCACCGAGCGGGCCATCACGATGCGCTGGACCTGGTTGGTGCCCTCGTAGATCTGGGTGATCTTGGCGTCGCGCATCATCCGCTCGACCGGGAAGTCCTGGGTGTAGCCGTAGCCGCCCAGCAGCTGCACCGCGTCGGTGGTGATCTCCATGGCGACGTCGGAGGCGAAGCACTTGGCCGCGGCGCCGAAGAAGCCGAGGTCGGCGTCGTCGCGCTCGGACTTGGCCGCGGCGACGTAGACCATCTGGCGGGCGACCTCGAGCTTCATCGCCATGTCGGCGAGCATGAACTGGATGCCCTGGAAGTCGGCGATGTGCTTGCCGAACTGCTGGCGCTCCTTGACGTAGCCGACCGCGAAGTCGAGCGCGCCCTGGGCGATGCCGATGGCCTGCGCGCCGATGGTGACGCGGGTGTGGTCCAGGGTGCGCAGCGCCAGCTTGAGGCCGGTGCCGTGCTCGCCGATCATCCGGTCGCCGGGGATCCGGACGTTGTCGAAGAGCAGCTCGCGGGTCGGGGACCCCTTGATGCCGAGCTTGCGCTCCTTCTCGCCGAAGGTGAACCCCTCGTCGGACTTCTCCACGATGAACGCCGAGACGTTGCGCCCGCGGGCGCCCTCGGGGTCGGTGACCGCGAGGACGGTGTAGAACTCCGAGACCCCGGCGTTGGTGATCCACGACTTCTGGCCGTTGAGCACCCAGTCGTCGCCGTCGCGCACCGCGCGGGTCTTCATCGATGCGGTGTCGGAGCCGGCGTCGCGCTCGGAGAGGCCGTAGGAGAACCCGGCCCGGCCCTGCGCCATCGGCACGAGGTACTTGCGCTTGAGCTCCTCGCTGCCGCCCAGGATCAGCGGCATCGAGCCGAGCTTGTTGACCGCCGGGATCAGCGAGGACGACGCGCAGACCCGCGCGACCTCCTCGATCACGATGCAGGTCGCGAGCGCGTCGGCGCCGACGCCCTCGTACTCCTCGGCCACGTGCGGCGCGAAGAAGTCGGAGGCGACCAGCGCGTCGTGCGCCTCCTGGGGGTAGCGGGCCTTGTCGTCCACCTCGGCGGCGTACGGCGCGATCTTGGCCTCGCAAATGTCGCGGACGGCCTCGCGGATCGCCTCGTGGTCCTCGGAGAGCCGGTAGATGTCGAAGTCGGGGTTCATCGGGGTTCCTCGGGAGTGGGAGTGATCAGTAGGTGTAGAAGCCGCGGCCGGTCTTGCGCCCGAGCAGGCCGGCGTCGACCATCCGGTTGAGCAGCGGCGGGGCGGCGTACAGCGGCTCCTTGAACTCCTCGTAGAGCGACTCGGCGACCGCCTTGGTGGTGTCCAGCCCGATCAGGTCGGCCAGCGCGAGCGGGCCCTGCGGGTGCGCGGCGCCCAGCACCAGGCCGCGGTCGATGTCCTCGGCGCTGGCGAAGCCCGACTCGAACATGCGGATCGCGGAGAGCACGAACGGGATCAGCAGCGAGTTCACGATGAATCCGGCGCGGTCCTGGCAGTCGACGGCGACCTTGCCGAGGCTGCCCTCGACGAAGACGCGGGCGCGCTCGGTGACCTCGGGCGCGGTCAGCAGCGAGGGGACCAGCTCGACGAGCTTGAGGACCGGCACCGGGTTGAAGAAGTGGATGCCCATCACGTTCTGCGGGCGGGTGGTGACCACGCCGAGCTTCATGATCGGGATCGAGGAGGTGTTGGAGGCCAGGATTGCGTCCGGGGAGGCGACGATGCGGTCCAGCTCGCGGAAGAGGGCGACCTTCGCGTCCTCGTCCTCGATGATCGCCTCGATCACGATGTCGCGGTCGACCAGCTCCTCCAGCGAGGTCACGACGCGGATCTTCTCGAGCACGGCGGCGGCCGACTCGATCTTGCCCTTCGACTCCGCCCGGGCCAGGGACTTCTCCAGGCGCGAGCGACCGGCGGCCGCGGCCGCGTCGCTGGACTCCACCACGATCACGTCGTGGCCCGAGCGCGCGGAGACCTCCGCGATGCCCGCACCCATCAACCCGCACCCGATGACGCCGATGTTCTGCACTGAGGTGGTCCTCCCGTTTGATACTGGATACCTTCTACACGGTACTCAGTACCGCAGACTACGACCAACCCGCCTCAGAGTGGAGCCGAATGACCAGCACCCGGGACCGGATCGTCGAGGCGGCGTTCGCGCTGTTCGAGGAGCGCGGCTTCGAGGAGACCACCGTCGACGCCGTCGCCGAGCGCGCCGGCGTCGGCCGTACGACGTTCTTCCGCGCCTTCGGCTCCAAGGAGGACGTGATCTTCCCCGACCATGCGCGGATGGTCGCGGCGGTCGCGGACCGGCTGACCACCGGCACCGCCGCGACCGCGCTGGTCGCGGTCACCGAGGCCTCGCGGATCGTGCTCCAGCACTACCTCGCCGAGGGCGAGCGGGCCCGGATCCGCTACCGGCTGACCCGCAGCGTGCCCGCGCTGCGCGCCCGCGAGATCGCCGGGCAGCTGCAGTACCAGCGCACCTTCCGCACCCATCTGCACGCCTGGATGGGCGGTACGCCGGGGACCGCGCTGCGCGCCGAGCTGATGGCCAACGTCGTGGTGACCGCGCACAACCACGTGCTGCGCGCCTGGCTGCGCGACGAGCGGGCCACCGCGGAGCAGGCCGAGGCCGAGTTCGACGCCGCGATGGCGGAGGCGGTGGCGCTCTTCGGCGAGCAGGGCCGGGACGCCGGCCGGGACGCCGCGGGCACCGGCGGCGAGGACACTGGCACGCTGGACACCACCGTGGTCCTGCTGCGTACCAGCCGGTCGCTGGAGGACCTGCTCCCCCAGCTGCAGGCGATCGCCCAGCCGGGCGGCACGATCATCCCCGCACACCCCGCTACCCCGCAGGAGAGCTGAATGCAGATCCGAGACACCGCCGCCATCGTCACCGGGGCCGCCTCCGGGCTCGGTGCCGCGACCGCCGCCGCGCTGGCCGCCGAGGGCGCCCGCGTCTTCGGCTTCGACCTCCCGGCCGCGATCGAGGGCGCACCCGACGTCGAGGGCGTCACCTACGTCGCCGTCGACGTCACCGACGCCGAGCAGGTGCAGGCCGCGGTGGAGACCGCCGCCTCCGCCGGGCTCCCGCTGCGCACGGTCGTCAACTGCGCCGGCATCGGCCCCTCGATGCGGATCCTGGGCAAGAAGGGCGTGCACGACCTCGCCTTCTACGCGAAGGTCGTCCAGGTCAACCTGATCGGCTCGTTCAACGTGATGGCCCTGGCCGCGGAGAAGATCGCCGCCACCGAGCCGCTCGAGCACGGCCAGCGCGGCGTGGTCATCAACACCGCCTCCGTCGCGGCCTACGAGGGCCAGGTCGGCCAGGCGGCGTACGCCTCCTCCAAGGGCGGCATCGTCGGGCTCAACCTGCCCGCCGCGCGCGACCTCGCGCAGTACGGCATCCGGGTCAACACCATCGCCCCCGGCATCGTGGAGACCCCGATGCTGGCGACGGTCTCGGAGGAGTTCCGCGCCGGCCTGGCCGCCGGCATCCCGTTCCCCCAGCGCCTGGGCCGCGCCGCGGAGTACGCCGACCTCGCGCTGTTCCTGGTCCACCACGACTACCTCAACGGCGAGGTCTTCCGCATGGACGGCGCGCTGCGGATGGCGCCTCGCTGAGCCCTGCGCCAGGGGCGCCCGGCCGGCCGATCGGGCCGGTGCGCCTGCGGCTGCTCCTGGTCACGCTCGCGCTGCTGACCACCGTCACCGCGGTGGTCAGCAGCCTCGGCGCGCCCCTGGTCCCCGCGCTCGCGCGCGACCTCGGCGTACCCCTCGAGGACGCGCAGTGGGCGCTCACCGCGACCCTGCTGGCCGGGGTGGTGAGCACGCCGGTGCTCGGTCGTCTCGGCAGCGGTCCGCGCCGGCGCCCGGTCGTGCTCGGCGGCCTGGCCGTGGTCACCCTCGGCTGCGTGCTGGCCGCGCTGGCCGGCTCGCTGGGCACCCTGGTGGCCGCGCGCGCCCTGCAGGGCGTCGGGCTGGCGCTGGTGCCGCTCGGGATGGCCGTCGCGCGCGACGTCGTACCGGCGCGCCGCCTCGGCGGCGTGGTCGCGATCCTGTCGGTCACCACGGTGGCCGGCGCCGGGCTCGGCTACCCGCTCACCTCGACGGTCGCGGGCGCCTGGGGGCTGGACGCGGCGTTCTGGCTCGGCGCCGCGCTGACCGGGACGACGCTGGTGCTCGCGGTGGCGCTGGTGCCGCACGACACCGAGCGGCCGGCCGCCCGGGTGGACTGGCTCGGCGCGGTGCTGGCCGCCGGTGGCCTGCTCGGCGTGCTGCTCGCGATCAGCCGCGGCGAGGTCTGGGGCTGGTCCTCGGCGACCACGCTGGTGCCCGCGGGGCTCGGGGTCGCGCTGCTCGCCGGGTTCGTACGCCGTGCGCTGCGCGTCGACCACCCCTTGGTCGACCTGCGCCTCGCGGTCCGCCCCGGGCTGGCGGCGCCCAACCTGGTGGCCGTGGTGGCGGGGGTCGGCATGTACGCGATGCTCACCCTGGCCGTGGTGCTCGTGCAGTCCGGGTCGCCCGGGCCGGGCTGGGGGCTGGGCCGCTCGGTGGCGGTCGCGGGGTGGGTGCTGGTGCCGTACTCGCTGCTCAGCGTGGCCGGCAGCCGGGTCGCCCAGCTGCTCGCGCGCCGTCTCGGCACCGCGGTGCTGCTGCCCGGCGGGTGCCTGGTCTTCCTGGTGGCGACGCTGCTGCTGGCGTTCCGCCACGACACGCTCACCGACGTGCTGGTCGCGATGGGCGTCGGCGGGCTCGGCAGCGGGCTGACGTTCTCCTCGCTGGCGACCCTGATGGTCCCGCACCTGCCGGCCGGCGAGACCGGCAGCGCGCTGGCGTTCAACCAGGTGCTGCGCACCCTCGGGTTCACCGTCGGCAGCGCCCTCTCGGTGACCCTCATGCACCTGCTCGGCGGCGTCGGCGACACCGGCTTCCGCGGCGCCCTGCTGGTGATGGCCGCGATCTGGGTGCTGGCCGCCCTCGCCGCCTGGCGCCTGGACCGCCGCGCCCTCCCCGCCGGTTGAGTCGAGGGTCGTGACGGTTGAGTCGAGACTTGTGACGGTTGAGTCGAGACTTCCGACCGGTTGAGTCGAGGGTCCCGGCGGCCGCGACGAACCGGCCCGGGCGGCGATCGGCTCCCCTACGCTGCGGCCATGCTGCTCGACGTACAGCTCGACGCCCGTCCCGACCAGGTCGCCGCCCGGGCGCGTGAGCTCGCCGGCTGCGGGGTGGCCGGGCTGTTCACCTTCGAGGGGCCGCACGACGTGTTCCTCCCGCTCGGGGTCGCCGCGGCGACCGAGGGGGTGGGCGGCCGGGTCGACCTGATGACCAACGTCGCGATCGCGATGCCGCGCTCCCCCATGCACCTCGCGCACGCCGCGTGGGACCTCCAGCTGATGTCGCAGGGGCGGTTCCGCCTCGGGCTGGGCTCGCAGATCCGCCCCCACATCGAGAAGCGGTACGGCGCCACCTGGTCGCCGCCCGCCGCCCGGATGCGGGAGATCGTGCTGGCGGTGAAGGCGATCCTGTCCTCGTGGCAGGACGGCACCCCGCTGGACTTCCGCGGCGAGCACACCCGGCACACCCTGATGCCGCCGACCTTCGTGCCGGGCACGCTGCCGTGGGGGCCGCCGCCGGTGCTGCTCGGCGCGCTCGGGCCGCTGATGACGCGCACCGCCGCGGAGGTCGCCGACGGGCTGCTGGTGATGCCGTTCCACAGCCACCGCCACATCCGCGAGCACACCCTGCCCGCCGTCGACGAGGGCCTGGCCAGCGCCGGGCGGCAGCGGTCGGACCTCGCCATCGCCCCGCAGGCGATCCTCGCGATGGGCCGCACCCCCGCCGAGCTGGCCGCCGCCACCGACGGGGTACGCGCCCTGCTGGCCTTCTACGGCTCCACCCCCGCCTACCGCACCGTCCTCGACATCCAGGGCTGGGGCGACGCCCAGCCCGAGCTCAACGCGCTGTCCAAGCGCGGCGACGTCGACGCGATGAAGGCGCTGGTCACCGACGAGATGGTCGAGACCCTCGCCGTACGCGGGACCCCGGAGGACTGCGCCGCCGAGCTGCACCGCCGCTTCGGTGACCTGACCGACCGGGTCTGCTGCTACTTCCCGGGGTACGACGCGCCGCTGGCGCAGGTGGCCGATCTGGCGGCGGCGCTGGGGTGAGGTGGGCGGGGCGATCCGGATAGTCCGCCACACCACTGTCGCGATCGGCCCGATTCACGACACCGGTGTGGCGGACTATCGAAGCGGGGGCGACACCGCCAGCGAGAGGTAGTCCGCCCCGGACTCACACCCCCAGCCGCCCCACCACCTCGGCCACCCGGTGCACCTGGGACACCGCGGAGCCGGTCGGGATCAGCTGCACCTCGTCGGTGCCGAGCTCGGCGAAGCGGCGCAGCACCGCGGCCAGCTGCTCGGTGGTGCCGGCGAACCCGGTGGTCGGCGCCATCGCGTCGACCAGGCGCGGCGGCAGCCAGTTCATGTAGTGCCGCAGATGGCGGTGGACCTGGGCGCGTGCCTCGTCCGGCCCGCCGGCCTCCTCGTCGAGCGCGAACCAGAACGACGTGGTCAGCCGGGGCGTCCCGCGGCCGGCCGCGCCCCACGCCGTACGGGCGAGGTCGAAGAGGCGACCGACCCCGGTCAGGTCGAGGTCGAGGGTGACGCCGGCGAGGCCGTCGGCCCAGCCGGCGGCGTGGCGCACCGTGCGCGGGCCCATCGTGCCGACCAGGACCTGCGGGCCGCCGGGGCGGACCACCGGCGGACCGACCGGGCGGCGCGCGCCGGTCACGTCCTCGCCGGCCCACACCCGCCGCATCACCGCGACCCGGTCGGCCATCTCCTGCATGGTCTGGGTGGCCGGGTCGGCGCCGGCGGCGCGATAGTCCTCCTCGCGCCCGCCCACCCCGACCCCCACGGTGAGCCGACCGCCGGTGAGCTGGTCGCCGGTGGCCAGCGACTTGGCGAGCAGCACCGGGTCGTGCAGCTGCGGCACCAGCACCGTGGTCACCACCTGCACCCCGGAGGTCCAGGCCGCGACGGCGCCCAGCAGCGCGATCGTCTCGGGGTTGTCGAAGGCCATCCGCTCCCCGAAGCACAGGCTCGAGAACGGCCCCTCGTCCACCGCCCGCGACCACTCCTCGAGGGTGCGCGCGCCGTGCTGCCACAGGTCCGGCTCCATCACCGGGAGCGTCATGCCGATCTGCATGACGCCGATGGTGCCCTCAGACGGGGGCGCGCGCAGGCGTACGCCGCAGGTCGGGGGCGAGGACCGCCACGCCGACCAGTGGCAGCACCGCCAGCACCGCGAAGCTGGGGCCGATCCCGATCACGTCGCCGAGCCCGCCGACCACCGCGGAGCCGACCGAGCCGCCGACCAGGAAGAACAGCGTCGCCACGCCGAGCGCGACCCCGCGCACGGCCGGGTCCACCGCGGCGCCGACCGCCGCCATCAGCGCGGGCTGGCCGAAGCTGAAGGCCACGGTCACCGCGGCGATGGACAGCCCGAGCAGCACCCCGGAGGCGCCGCCGGCGCCCAGCGCGCCCAGCACCAGGGCGGCACTGGCGCCGACCCCGGCGATGGCGAGCGCGCGCGGCGGGCCGATCCGGTTCAGCACCGGGCCGACCAGGCGCGGCGCCATCAGCGAGATCAGCGCGCTCGGGACGAGCAGCAGGCCGACCTGCCAGGCCTCCCAGCCCTGCGCGATCAGCAGGGCGGGTACGCCGACCAGCTGGGCGAACCACGCGGCGGGTACGGCGGCCGCGGCCAGCGCGCTGCGTACGACGGCGCCGTTGCGCACCACCGACAGCGGCAGGAACCCGTGGGGGCGGCGCCGCACCTGCAGCGCGACCGCGGGGGCGCCGAGCGCCAGCAGCGTCAGGCCGACGACCGCGATCAGCCAGCCGGTGGAGGGCGACTGCACCATGAGCACCAGCCCGGAGGCGGTGCCCGCGACCAACACCGCGCCGAGGATGTCGAGGCTGGCCCCGCTGCCGCCGCCGGCGAGGGCGCGCCACAGGAACGGCAGGACCAGCACGCCCAGCACCGGCAGCGCCATCACCGCGCGCCAGCCGAAGGCGTGCTCGACCAGCCCGCCGGCCAGCGGGCCGAGGCAGCTGACCGCGCCCGCCATCCCGGCGAGCCGGCCGAGCGCGAGGCCGCGGATCGCCCCGTCGTACCGCGCACTCACCGCGGCGACCCCGAGGGTGGGGATCGCGGCGGCGCCGGCGCCTTGGAAGGCCCGTGCGACGACGAGCACCTCGAAGGTCGGCGCGGCCGCGGCCAGCAGCGCGCCGGCGGTCATCAGACCAGTACCGACGAGCAGCGGGATCCGCACCCCGACCAGGTCGGAGACCCGGCCGTACACCGCGGTCGTCACCGCGAGCGTCAGCGCGTAGATGGTGATGGTCCAGGTCGCGACCCCGGTTCCGACATCGAGGTCGGGGCCGAGCAGCGGTACCGCCACCGACGCCGAGGACGACCCCATGCCGGCCAGGCCGAAGAGGAGGCCGAGCAGCAACGCCACCCGGCGGGAGTCGTCACCGCGCATGGTTGTTCCCAACCCGCGGGGGGTGGTGGTTGTTCCGGGGGTGGGGGTTGGGGTTGTTCTGGCCCGATCCGGATAGTCCGCCACACAGGTGTCGTCGAAAGTCGATTTCACGACAGTGGTGTGGCGGACTATCGCGTTCGGGGGGCGAAGGACCCCGATCGAGGTAGTCCGTGACGTGAGGGACTGTGGACCACGTCCTCCACCGTCCCGAACGTCACGAACTACCCCCTCGTCACGGACGATCCCCAGGGCTCAGCGACCCACGAACGCCTCCAGCGCACCCTCGGCGTACGGCGTGGAGACGGCCGCCGCGATGGTGCGGGACTCCTCGGCGCCGGTCTCGGCGCGGGTCTGGGACCACGAGCCGCGGATCAGGCGGCGGGCCTGGCCGAAGGCGTGGGCGGGGCCGGCGGCGAGGCCGACGGCGATCTCCCGGGCGCGGGCGGCGGCGTCGGCCTCCACGACCTCGGTGACCATCCCCCACTCGCGGGCCTCGGTGCCCGACAGCACCCGGCCGGTGAGGGCCAGCTCGAGGGCGCGCTGCTGGCCGACGGCGCGGGGCAGCAGCCAGGACACCCCGCAGTCGGGGGTGAGTCCGACGCCCGGGTAGGCGAACACGATCTTGGTCGCCGCCTCGGCCACGATCACGTCGCAGCTGAGCATCACGCCGATCCCGGCGCCGGCGACCGCGCCCTGCACGGCCGCGACGACGGGCTTGTCCAGCGCGGCGAGCGCCTGGAGGGCGCCGTCGAGGGCGTCGGCCAGCTCGAGCAGGTACGCCGCGCGGTCGGAGGCGGCCACCATCGTGGCCACGTCGCCGCCGGCGCAGAACCGCTTGCCGGCGCCGGTCACCAGCACCGCGCCGACCTCGGGGTCGGCACCGGCGCGGGCCACCGCCTCGGCGAGCGCGTGCGCGGTGGGCAGGTCGACGGCGTTGGAGGCCGCGGGCCGGTCCAGGCGGATCTCGGCGACGCCGGCGGCCACGGCGTAGGTCACGGTGCTCATCAGACCCTCCGGAACAGCGCGGCGAGCGCCTGGCCGCCACCGATGCACATGGTGACGATGCCGGTCTCGAGGTCGCGGCGCACCATGTCCTTGGCGACGCGCACCGACAAGATCGCGCCGGTCGCGCCGACGGGGTGGCCGAGCGCGATCGCGCCGCCGTACGGGTTCACCTTCGCGGGGTCCAGCTTGGCGTCGCGGATCACCGCGACCGCCTGGGAGGCGAAGGCCTCGTTGAGCTCGACGGTGTCGATGTCGGCGGGGCTGAGGCCGGTCTTCTCGAACAGCGCCTGCAGGGCGAGCACCGGCGCGTAGCCCATCAGCTCCGGCTCCATCGCCGCGGTGGTGACCGCCTCGAGGGAGACCAGCGGGGTCAGGCCGCGCTCGCGGGCCGCGGTCTCGGTGGCCAGCACCACCGCCGCGCCGCCGTCGTTGATGCCGGAGGCGTTGCCGGCGGTGACGGTGCCGTCCTTGGTAAACGCCGGCCGCAGCCCGGCGAGGGTCTCCAGGGTGGTCTCGGGCTTGGGGTGCTGGTCCTCGGTGACGGTGAACGGGCGGCGCCCGCCGACCTCGACCGCCGTGATCTCCTCGGCGAAGGCCGCCTTCGCCGCGGCGGTGGCCGCGCGACGCTGCGACTCCACCGCGAACTCGTCCTGCTCGGTGCGCGAGACGCCGTACTTCTTGGCGACGTTCTCCGCGGTCACGCCCATGTGGATGTCGTGGAAGGGGTCGGTCAGCATCATCACCGTGCCGTCGACCAGCGCGCGGTTGCCGAGCTTGTAGCCGTTGCGGGCGCCGAAGTCGTAGAACGGCATCCGCGTCATCGACTCGTCGCCGCCGGCGAGGGTGATGTCGAGGTCGTTCCAGCGCATCTCCATCGCGGCCGACCAGATCGCCTGGAGGCCGGAGCCGCACAGCCGGTTGACGGTGTACGCCGGGGTGTTGGTCGGCAGCCCGGCGGCGACGGCGACCCTGCGGGCGTTGTAGGCGTCCGGGCCGACCTGGCCGATGCAGCCCATGACGACCTCGCGGACGTCCTCGGGCGCGACGCCGGAGCGCTCGAGCGCGGCCCGGGCGGCGGTCGCGCCGAGCTCGTGGGCGGGGACGTCCTTGAACACCCCGCCGAAGCTGCCGACCGGGGTCCGGGCGCCGTCGACGAGGACGATCTTCTCTTGGCTCATGCCCGGATCCTAGGACGTCCAACATCGACGCCGTAGCCTGTCGCCGTGACCCCCGAGCGCGATCCGATCCGCGAGGCCCACGCCCAGTGGCGTCGGCACGGCTGGGACGACGCCGCCGACGGGATGGCGATGGTGACCTCCGTGGTGCGGGTCCAGCAGCTGCTGATGGAGCGGATCGAGGCGGTGCTGCGCCCGCTCGGGCTGACCTTCGCCCGCTACGAGGTGCTGCGGCTGCTGTCGTTCGTGCAGTCCGGCGCGATGCCGATGACCCGCCTCGGCTCGCTGCTCCAGGTGCACCCGACCAGCGTTACGAGCGCGGTGGAGCGGCTGGTCAAGCAGGGGTACGTCGAGCGCCTGCGCCGCGAGGGCGACCGCCGCGTGGTCCTCGCCTCCATCACCGACGAGGGCCGCGAGGTGGTCGAGCGCGCCACCGCGGGCCTCAACGCGCGGGTCTTCGAGGAGCCCGGGCTCCCGGGCCCCAATGTCGCCCGGCTCACCGACCTGCTCGGCGCGCTGCGCGCGGCGCTGGGTGACGAGGTCGGCGGGTAGTTCGTGACGTTAGGGACTGCGGAAAGCGTTATCCACAGGCCCTAACGTCACGAACTACCCCTCTCCCCGCGTCCCACGTCACATCCCAGCCACCGGGATCCGGGGCGGGAGCCGGGGGTGGGTGCTTTTCGGCGCAATTGCTGGGAAAAACACCGCCCCCGCGCCAAACCCGGTGCCAAGCCCAGCAATTGCGCAGTTACGCGCGCACCCACCACCCCCTTCCCCCACTTGCTTGGATGTCCTAGCATCGATTCCTAGGACGTCCAACAAAACCCGAGCGCGAGGATCCCCCGATGCCCGACCCGCAGCAGCAGGACCCGCAACAGGACCACCCCCGCAACCCGGTCCGCCTGGTGACGGCGAGCAGCCTGTTCGACGGCCACGACGCCTCGATCAACATCATGCGCCGGATCTTCCAGAGCCAGGGCTGCGAGGTGATCCACCTCGGGCACAACCGCTCGGTGCAGGAGGTCGTGGACGCCGCGCTGGAGGAGGACGCGCAGGGCGTCGC
This sequence comes from Nocardioides sp. zg-DK7169, assembly GCF_013155365.1. GTDB lineage: Bacteria > Actinomycetota > Actinomycetes > Propionibacteriales > Nocardioidaceae > Nocardioides. The sequence continues at coordinate 59,663 of NZ_JABJRA010000006.1, read as the reverse complement.
GGTGTCGTCCTACCAGGGCGGGCACGTGGAGTACTTCGAGTACCTCGTGCAGTCCCTGCGCGAGCGCGGCGCCGAGCACGTCCAGGTCGTCGGCGGGGGCGGCGGGGTGATCGTGGCCGACGAGATCGAGCGGCTGCGCAGCTCCGGCGTCACCATCTTCTCCCCCGAGGACGGCCAGCGGATGGGCCTGGTCGGGATGATCGGCTCGGTCGTCGCGGACTGCGACATCGACCTGTGGGCGGCCCGCGCGGTCACCGCGGAGGAGGTCCGCACCGGCGACCGGTTCGCCATCGCCCGCGCGATCACCGGCGCCGAGCTGGGCCGCCTCCCCGAGGCCGACCTTGAGCAGATCCGTGCCGCCGCCCGGGCCCGCGTCGTACCCGTCCTCGGCATCACCGGCACCGGCGGCTCCGGCAAGTCCAGCCTCACCGACGAGATCGTGCGCCGCTTCCGCGTGGACCAGGAGGACAAGCTGCGGATCGCGGTGATCGCGGTCGACCCGACCCGACGCAAGGGCGGCGGCGCGCTGCTCGGCGACCGGATCCGCGCCAACTCCCTCGACGGAGATCGGATCTTCTTCCGCAGCCTCGCCACCCGCGGCGCCCACGAGGTCCCCGAGCACCTGCCCGACGTCATCGACGTGATGAAGGCCGCCGGCTTCGACCTGGTCATCGTGGAGACCCCCGGCATCGGCCAGGGCGACGCCGCGATCGTGCCCTTCGTGGACCTGGCGATGTATGTCATGACGCCCGAGTTCGGCGCCGCCTCGCAGCTGGAGAAGATCGACATGCTCGACTTCGCCAACGTCGTGGCGATCAACAAGTTCGAGCGCCGCGGCGCCCACGACGCGCTGCGCGACGTGGCCCGCCAGGTGATGCGCAACCGCGAGGCCTTCGACAAGTCCCCGGACCAGATGCCGGTCTTCGGCACCAGCGCCGCCACCTTCAACGACGACGGCGTCACCGCGCTCTACCAGCACCTGCGCGACCTGCTCGCCAGCGCCGGGCTCCCGGTCACCGAGGGCACCCTGCCGCGCGTCGACGTGCGCCACTCCTCCGGCATCCGCCAGGTGGTGCCGCCCGAGCGGGTGCGCTACCTCGCCGAGATCACCGAGACCGTGCGCGGCTACCACGCCCGCACCGAGGAGTACGCCGAGGCGGCGCGCCGCCTGCAGCGCCTCGAGCTGGTCGCGGCCGAGCTGGCCGACGACGCCCAGGGCGGCGTACCCGCGCTGCTGGAGCAGGCCCGCAAGGACCTCCCCCACGAGGTGGCCGACCAGCTCGCGGCGTGGCCCGCGGTGGTGGAGTCCTACTCCGGCGACGAGCAGGTGGTGAAGGTCCGCGACAAGGAGCTGACCACCCGGCTGACCAAGGAGTCGCTGAGCGGCAACAAGATCCCCCGGGTCGCGCTGCCGGCGTACCGCGACCACGGCGAGCTGGTGCGCTTCTGGCGCCGCGAGAACCTCCCCGGGTTCTTCCCGTTCACCGCCGGGGTGTTCCCGTTCAAGCGCGACAACGAGGACCCGGCCCGGATGTTCGCCGGCGAGGGCGACCCGGCGCGCACCAACCGCCGCTTCAAGATCCTCTCCGAGGGCCAGCCGGCGACCCGGCTCTCCACGGCGTTCGACTCGGTGACGCTGTATGGCCGCGACCCCGACGAGCGCCCCGACATCTACGGCAAGGTCGGCACCTCCGGCGTCTCGGTGGCCACCCTGCAGGACATGCGCGACCTCTACGCCGGCTTCGACCTGGTCGCGCCGAGCACCAGCGTCTCGATGACCATCAACGGCCCGGCGCCGACGGTGCTGGCGTTCTTCCTCAACACCGTCATCGACCAGCAGGTCGACGCGTTCCGCGAGCGCGAGGGCCGCGAGCCGGACGCCGACGAGCGCGCCATGCTCGCCGCCCACGCGGTGGCCAGCGTGCGCGGCACCGTGCAGGCCGACATCCTCAAGGAGGACCAGGGCCAGAACACCTGCCTGTTCTCCACCGAGTTCTCCCTGCGGATGATGGCCGACATCCAGGAGTGGTTCATCGAGAACCAGGTCCGCAACTTCTACTCGGTGTCGATCTCCGGCTACCACATCGCCGAGGCCGGGGCGAACCCGATCAGCCAGCTCGCCTTCACCCTCGCCAACGGCTTCACCTACGTCGAGGCCTACCTCGCGCGCGGCATGGACATCGACGACTTCGCGCCCAACCTGTCCTTCTTCTTCTCCAACGGCATGGACCCGGAGTACTCCGTGATCGGCCGGGTCGCGCGCCGGATCTGGGCGGTCGCGATGAAGGAGCGGTACGGCGCCGGCGAGCGCTCGCAGAAGCTGAAGTACCACGTGCAGACCTCGGGTCGCTCCCTGCACGCGCAGGAGATGGACTTCAACGACATCCGCACCACGCTGCAGGCGCTGATCGCGATCTACGACAACGCCAACAGCCTGCACACCAACGCCTACGACGAGGCGGTCACCACCCCCACCGAGGACTCGGTACGCCGCGCGCTGGCGATCCAGATGATCATCAACCGCGAGTGGGGCCTGGCGATGAACGAGAACCCGCTCCAGGGCTCCTTCATCATCGACGAGCTCACCGACCTGGTGGAGGCCGCGGTGCTCGCGGAGTTCGACCGGATCAACGAGCGCGGCGGCGTGCTGGGCGCGATGGAGACCGGCTACCAGCGCGGCCGGATCCAGGACGAGTCGATGCTCTACGAGCACCGCAAGCACGACGGCTCGCTCCCGATCATCGGCGTCAACACCTTCCGCAAGCCCGACGCCGACGGCGGCACCCCGGTGCACGTCGAGCTCGCCCGCGCCACCACCGCGGAGAAGGAGTCCCAGCTGCGCCGGGTGCAGGAGTTCCAGGCCGCGCACCGCGACGAGGCCGACGCGGCGCTGGCCCGCCTCAAGGAGGCGGCCGTCACCGGGGAGAACGTCTTCGCCGTCCTGATGGACGCCGCCCGGGTGTGCACGCTGGGCCAGGTGACCGAGGCGTTCTTCGAGGTGGGCGGGCAGTACCGGCGCAACGTGTGAGGTCCGTCGTACCCGTCGGGTCCGTCGTACCCGATAGTCCGCCACACAGGTGTCGTCCGATCGCCGATCCACGACACTGGTGTGGCGGACTATCCGCACTCGGGCCCACACCCAGACCCGGGACACACCTCACCCCGATCGGGCACGACCGAGACCCTCCCGCTCCGCCGCGCGGCCCGATCGGTACCCTGACCCCTCGTGAGCACTGTGCCGTCCTATGACGAGATCACCAGCCTGACCGCCTATGCCGCCCAGCGGATCCCCGTGGCCTTCGAGGACATCAACGGCCACCTCAACATCCGCCACTACATCGGCATCGCGAGCGAGGGCCTGGACGAGTCCCTCGTCGAGGTCGGCGTGGCGACCGACTGGCGCCACACCCAGCTGGCGGTGTTCTCGGCCGAGCACCACCTCACCTACTTCACCGAGCTGCACACCGGCGACCACATCACGGTGCGCGTACGCCTCCTCGGCCGCTCCGAGCGCGCCGTGCACGCGGTGATCTACCTGGTCGACGAGACCAACAAGCGCGTCGCCTACCAGCAGGAGGAGGTCTTCCTGCGCATCGACATGGCCACCCGCAAGACCGCCCCGTGGCCGGCCGAGGTCGCCGAGAAGATCGACGCCCGCGTCGCCGAGACCAACGAGCTCCCCTGGAAGCCGGCGCTCTCCGGCGTCATGGGCCTGCGCTGAGGCTCCCCCGGACCACGACATGACTGCGGGCCGCGTCGTCTCGCTGGTGCCCTCGATCACCGAGGCACTGGCGGGGGCGCGGCCCGAGTCGTTGGTGGGCGCCACCGACTGGTGCACCCACCCCGCCGACCTCGACGTCACCCGCGTCCGCGGCACCAAGAACCCCGACCTCGCCAAGATCCTCCAGCTCGCTCCCGACGTGGTGGTGGCCAACAAGGAGGAGAACCGCGAGCTCGACGTACGCCGCCTCCGCGACGCGGGCGTCACCGTCTGGGTCAGCGAGATCGAGAGCGTGCCCGACGCGTTCACGGCGTACGACGAGCTCTTCGACGACGTCCTCGGCTGGCCCCGCCCCGACTGGCTGGAGGAGGCCCGCGCGCTGTGGGCCGGGCCGCCGCCTGAGGTGACCCGCCGGGTCGCGATCCCGATCTGGCGCGACCCGTGGATGGTGGTCGGCTCGCGCACCTTCACCGGCGACCTGGCCCGGCGCCTCGGCCTGGCCAACGTGTACGACGGGCACCCCGAGCGCTACCCGCGGGTCGAGCCGGCCGACCTGGACGCCTGCGGCGCCGACGTGGTGCTGCTGCCCGACGAGCCCTACCTCTTCACCGCCGAGGACGGCCCCGAGGCGCTCGCGCTGCCCACCGAGCTGGTCAGCGGCCGCCTGCTCACCTGGTACGGCCCCTCGCTCCTCACCGCCCATGCCTCGCTGGCGCGCCCGTAACCGAGCAGCAAGCCCTCAGCGGCCTCCGCGCACCGCCGCCTCGACCGCAGCCACGTCGGCGTCGGTGAGCAGCCCGAGACCCACGGCGTGATGAGCCACCGCGGCGGAGTCGTGGGCGAGCACGAACGGCACGTCGTGCTCCCAGCTCTCCGCGACCTGCTCGACGCGCCCGTCCTCGGGGTCCAGGCGCACCTCGCGGATGTAGACGGCCTCGATGCGCCCGGGGTGGCGGCGTACGACCTCGGCGTAGATCTCCGGGTCGTGCTCGCCGGAGTCCCCCACCAGCACGAAGCGCAGCCGGGGGTGCAGGCGCAGCACCTCCTCGATCCGGGCGAGCTTGTGCCCGCGCGAGCCGATCCGGCCGTCGCCGACCAGGTCGCGCAGCAGCAGCGGCCCGGCGGGGAAGCCACGGTGGTCGAGGAAGCCGAGCAGGAAGTCGTGGAGGTTCCAGGGGCTGGAGGAGACGTAGAAGAACGGGTTGCCGGGCCCCTCCAGGGCCCGGTACAGCTCGGCGGCGCCGGCGAACGGCGTCCGGGTCAGCGCGGAGCCGGTCAGGGTCTGGCGCACCATCGACCAGGTGCGCTGCACGCCGGTCTGCAGGATCGTGTCGTCGACGTCGGAGATCACCCCGAGGCGCGCCTGCGGGCCGGCGACGCGCACCTGCACGACGGCGCCGGCGGCCTCGATGCCGCGGTACGGCGCGGCGAGCGAGACCCGCGCGTCGGTCCAGGGCGCGACCAGGTCGTGGGCCTCCAGCTCGACCTCGAAGTAGCCGTCGCGGTCGGTCTCGGTGGTGGCCTCCGCGACCCCGATCCGGGCCTTGAGCCGCACGCCGGGCATCTGTCGGGTGAGGAACCCCGCGGCGCTGCGGCGGACCGCGGCCCACACGGCCTCGCCCTCGATGGTCTCCGCCGGGGCGGGGTTGTCGAGCACCCGGCCGCGCAGGATCACCCGCCCGGGGCTGCCGTGCCCGACGTAGGCCACGATCCGGAAGTGCGCGGGCCGCTCGTCGCTGCGGCGCCGGTCGCGCAGGTCGTCGAAGCGCCGCTCGACGGCGGCGAGCACGGCGCGGGCGCGGGAGGCGTCGCTCATCGGAACGCCGGCTTCTCCTTGGCGAGGAACGCCCGCACGCCCTCGGCGAAGTCCGGTCCGGTGTAGACCTCGCGCAGCAGCACGTCGTCCTCACGCGGGGAGGCCTCGGCGACCCGGGCGCGCGCCAGTAGCTGGGACTTGGTGGCGCGCAGGGTCACCCCGGAGGCGGCGCGCAGGCCGTCGAGGACGGTGGCGACCTCGGCGTCGAGGTCGTCGGTGACGGCGAGCAGCGCGCCCACGGCGTACGCGCGGTCGGCGGCGAGCAGCCGCGAGGTCAGCAGCATCTCGCGGGTCAGCGACTCCCCGAAGACGGCGGCGCAGCGGTAGACCACCGAGGCGGAGAGAGCGTTGCCGAGGGTGCGCGCGATGGGGTAGCCGAAGCGCGACCCGGGGGTCGCGATCCGCAGGTCGCAGTGGGTGGCGACCGCGAGGCCGCCGCCGACGCAGACGCCGTCGACCGCGGCGATGGTGACCTGCGGGAGGGCGTGGAGGGCCTCGAGGAGCTCGCGGATCCAGCCTTCGTAGGCGACCGCGTCGGTGTCGAGGAAGTCGCTGATCTCGTTGCCGGCCGCGAACGCCTTGCCCCCCGCGCCGCGCAGCACCAGCGCGCGCACGTCGTCGGCGCCTTGGAGCTCGGCGCACAGGTCGCGCAGCTCGGCGTACATCGCCCGGGTGAAGGCGTTGCGGCGCTCCGGCCGGTTGAAGGTCACGGTGACGACGCCGTCGCCCCGCTCGATCAGCACCTCGTCGCTCACGTCGGCGAGCCTATCGGGCGGCTGGGACACTCCCCCGTGGACCGGCGGCACGCATCCTCCCGACCCGAGAATGGGGAAAAAATCCCCCAAAAGGATGGTTGGCAAGCCACTCGACTTAAAGACCGGTAAAATCGACCCCGATCGGCGCCCGGGGGATACCGTCGTCGGACCGCGACAACGACGTCGCAACAATCCAGGGGGACGACCACTTCGCATGGCCGCGCCACTCACCGTGCTCGAGGACACCACGCCGCTCCTCGGTCCCACCATCGACACGGGCGCGCGCATCGGCTGGCTGCTGCGGATGGCCCGGCTGGTCGCCGGCGAGGGGCGCTTCGTCCGCCTCGAGGACATGGCGGCGGTCGTCGAGACCAACGTGACCGCGCTGCACCGCATCGAGACCGGCCGGACCCGGCGCGGGGTGGTGATCGACGCCTACGAGCGGGTCCTGGGTCTGCCGCCCGGGGCGCTGCGGGCGCCCGTGGACGTGCTGTGCCGCCACTTCGGCAACGGCCCGGTGGACCGGGAGCCGGGGCAGGTGGTCGACACGGTCGCCGGGCTCTCCGCGCTCACCGATCTGGTGCTCGACGGGGACCCGGACGGCAGCGAGTGGCTGACCTGGGCGCGCGCGATGTCGCAGCCGTTCGCGCTCGGGCTCCCCCACCGCATCGCCGAGCCGCTGGTCCGCCGCCTGGCCGGCGAGCTGGGCCGCTCCCAGGGGCGGGCCTACCCGATCCGGCACGAGGCGCTGGCGCTGCTGCGCCGCAGCGGGTACGGCGCGGTGGTGCTGGAGGCGGTCAAGGACATCGTGGCCGACCCCCACGCGCAGATGGTGGGCGGCCCGCTGAGCGTGCTGGCCGAGCAGCCGAGCTCGGACGCGGCCCGGTGGCTGGCCACCCAGCTCGGCGACCCGCGGATGCAGATCAATGTCAGCGCGGCGGTCGCGCTGGAGAAGATGGGGCAGGCCAGCCCGGACCCGGAGTTCTGGGTCCCGCTGGTGGACCTCGTCGCCGCGGCGTACGAGACCACAGAGCCGGGCTCCCAGCACTGGGAGTGCGTCTCCCACGTGCTGCGGCTGATCCCGCCGGACCAGCGCCGCCGCCGGCTCGCCGGGTGGGCCCCGCCGCACCGGCTGTCCTCGGTCGGGGTGGAGACGCTGCGCGCGGCCGACGACCAGGACAGCGCGATCTGGCTGGAGTGCGTCGAGCGGGCCCGGGCGGTGTGCCGCGAGGTCGAGGTCCCCTACCAGCCGATGCTGGCCCGGCTGCTGTTCGACAGCGCCTTCGGCCCGTACGACGTGCGCGCCAGCACCGCGTTCGCGCTGCTCTCGGGCCTGCCCGCGATCACGGTGCCGCTGCACGAGCAGATCGCCCAGATCGCCACCGAGCACACGGATCCCTACGTCGTCCTGCGCGCCCGCTCCCGGCTGTCGTTCTCCCGCCTCGGCGCGGTGCCCCGCACCGCCCGCACCTGGGTCGACCACCCGGACCCGGTCTTTCGCCACATCGGCCTGCTGCTGCTCGGCACCGCCGGGGAGAAGCCGCCCGAGCGGCAGGTCGAGGAGGCGCTGCGCGGCGACATCAACGCCGCCAACGCCGCCCTCCAGGGCCTCGGCATGGTCGGCGACCCCCGCCTGCGCACCATCGTCGCCGACGACACCCTCCCCCAGGTCGTCCGCGACAACGCCGCCTGGTGGCTGCGCAACGGCACCCGCGTCGTGGACGACAGCGACCACGTGGCCCGCTGAGGGGCGTCGCAGGACGGCGCGCGCGGGCTACGCGCCGGGCCCGGTGGCGTGGCCCTCCTGCGGCTGTCGGTCCAGACCGAGCCCGAATCCGAGCTCGACGCGATGAGGCGGGTGTCCGAACTCCTCGGCAGCGCCCCGCCACTCCTGACCGGCGAGCAGGATCCCGACCGTGTTGACCAGCAGCTGCACCGCGGCGGTGTGCGCGGCGCTCGGTGAGGAGTAGCGGCGGATGGTCCGGTAGGCCTCGATCCCGCCCACTCGCACGACTCCGACGAAGCCCCACGAGTCCGACGCCTCGACGGTCTCGACCGAGATGATCAGGTGGTCGTCGGTCATCGCAGTACCTCCCGAGGCTGCCGACCCGGCGTGGGTTCGGTGGAGGCACTATGACCGGCCAGGAACGACTGAAACTTCGAAGGGGGCGGCTCAGCAGGCGCTGCGCGCCACCGACGACTTCGCACCCGGCTGCACGCCCGGGGTCACCTGGACCTCGGTGTCGCCGGTCTGGTCGGCGCCCGACTTCATGGTCCAGCGGATGTTGCTCTCCTGGCCGGGCTCGAGGGCGAGCTGGATCTCGGCGATCTTGCGGCCGTCCTGATCGATCGGTCGGTCGTTGATCGACATGGCGTCGAGCTTGACGCCGGCGACCTCGCCACCGGCCGGCGAGTAGAGCCGGATCGCCACGAACTGGGTGCCGGGATCGGCCGGGGAGGCCTCGCCGCCGGTGATGTAGCTCGGCAGCGACGCCGCGTCGTCCGGGGCGCTCGACTTCACGCGCATGTGGCCGGTGTAGGCCTGGCGACCGCCGCCGCAGTGGGTCGCCGTGACGCTCACGTCGTAGTCGAGGAAGTAGGACATCTTGCTCATCGTGAGGTCGTTGAGCGTGACCGTGACCTGCGGGTCCGCCGCCACGTCGGTGACGAACTCGCCGGCGACGTCACTGCCCACCAGTGCCTGCTGCTCGCCGTCGTCAAAGGAGTGCACGTAGATGCGTCCCTCGTCCGCGCCCTGGGCGAGGGCACTCATCAGTGCCCGGACGTCGCCGCCGCCCGTGGAGATCAGGTCGAACGTCGTGCGAGCAACCTCGCGGAAGAACTCGTCCTGCTCGGCGGGATCCTCGTAGCGCAGGTAGACCTCGTGCAGCAGCTCGTCAACGACGTTGTCGGCCGTGAGCTCGACGTCGCGCACCGTGACCGGGCCGGTCGCCTTCAGCACGTAAGACAGCGCGACCGGGTCCAGCGACACGACGCTGTCGATCGTCTCGGGCTGCTCCCGCTCCCAGCGGGCCCTGATCAGCTCCGCGACGCGGGGGAAGTCGGGGGTGAAGGTCGCGTTGAGCATGAAGGTGCCGAGGAACGGGCCGTAGAGCCGCTTCTCCGCGTCGGTCAGCGGCAGCACCGGCTGAGGCAGGCGGGTGAACGAGTTCGCCGCCTCCTGGCGGACCAGCTCGATCTTCCCGTTCCGGGCGGTCGCGAGCGTGACCGCTCCCGGGAGCCCGCCGGTGGCGCGGATCTCCGCGTTGTTCTGGAAGATCAACAGGTGGTTGCGGGGGCCGTCGGCGCCCAGCATCGTCGGCAGCACCGCCAGCGCGGTGTCGACCGAGGAGAGCGCGTGGTCCGCGTCGCGGACGACCGCGGCGAGCTCGCGGTACTTGGTCTTGAGCCGGCCGACGTAGCCGGACGGGTCCTCCTCGCCCAGCCGCGCCGAGGCGGCGGACAGGGCCGTGGAGGCCTGCGCGACCGGGTCGCGCAGCTCGATGAGCGCGTCGACGTCGACGCGCGCGTCCTTCGGCGCCAACCGGTCGAGGCCGTCGGAGGCGCTCACCATCGGCTCCACCCCGTCGGCACCAAGGTCGCTCACCACCTCGGCGACCGCCCGCACGCCGCTCGCGTCGTCGCCGACGACCGGAAGCCAGGTCAGCGCCGTCCACCCCAGGCCGTCGGTGCGGTCCCGAGCCGTGTCGCCCGCGGCGCGCAGGTCCTCGAGCGCGGCCTGCATAGCCGCGGAGTCCCCGGTCTCGACCGCTCCCTCGATGGCGTCGACCTTCTCCACCGCGACGTTGAGGTCGCCGTACACCTTCCAGGTCTGCCACGCCGCCCAGGCCCCCCAGGCACCGACGAGCAGGACCACTGTGAGAAGGGGCCACAGCCAAGCCCGGCGAGAACGCATGGCGATCACCCTATGCATTCCTGTGCCACGAGCGACTTCTGTCCCGAAATGCAACGGTGCCCCGCGGCCACGCCGCGGGGCACCGTTCAAGAGCTGGAGATCAGCGGACGCGGATCGTCTTCTTGTTGTTGGCGTTCTTGAAGCCGTCGTCGCCGTTGTAGCGAATGGTGAGGTTCCACTTGCCCTTGCCGAGCTTGCCGAAGTTGATGGCGGTCGCGGCCTTGCGAGCCGAGACGGTCCTGGTGATGGTGCGACCGTTGGGCGCCTTCTTCAGGACGACAGTGACGGTTCCCTTGGGCGCGATGTTGCCGTTGGTGCCGACGCGGAACTTCACCTTGACGGGCTTGCCGCGCTTGACGACGTTGGCACCCGCGATGTTCACCCGGGTGTTGACGCAGGTGTAACCCTGCTTGCAGGCGGCCTGGGCCGGAGCGGAGGAAACCGCAACCAGGCCGGCGGTGGTCAGGATGGCCGCAAACAGGCCTGCGATGAGCTTCTTCATAAGTCTTCTCCCCGGTTTTCTTGGCACTGGAGGGCGTGTGCCGTATAGGTCCGTACCACAGACCTAAGCACACCTTTTGGATGTGATGCACATCCATCCCACGATTTGACGGGGATCACACGAGCATTTAATGGCGGCTCGGGTCGAGGTAACCGGCGATTAACCTCGCGCGCCGGGACCTCGGACATCGGGTCGGTTCAGCCACCACCGGCCGAGCATGGTGCCGCTCTCCTCGAGCAGGAGGTGCGGTGACGCCCTCACGTCGAGCGGCGCGCCCGCGGTGATCCGCGGGCCCACTCCCCCCACCAGCGCCGGCACGTAGGTCGCGGCGAGCTCATCGACCAGCCCGGCGGCCAACAGGTCGGCCAGCAGCCGCGGACCGCCCTCGCAGAGCAGGTGCCGCAGCCCGCGGGCGTGCAGTGCCCCGACCAGCCCGGCGAGGTCCACCTCAGTGTCCCCGCAGACGAGCACCTGCTCCACACCGAGCATGCCGACCGCCTCGTCGAGGTCGGGCGCAGCCGCGCAGGTGGCCAGCAGCACCCGGCCGCGCTGGGCGGCGCGGAGCGTGGGCGGCACGCCGCCTTGCCGGCTGACCACCACGATCGGGCGCGCGGCGGGGCCGTAGCCCTCGGCCCGGGCGGTGCCCGCGCCGACCAGCACCGCGTCGCAGGTGCGCCGCAGCAGGTCGAAGACCTGCTTGTCGGCGGCGTTGTTGATGCTGCCGCTGCGCCCGTCGGCGCCCGTGGCGGCGCCGTCGAGGGTGCTCACCATGTTGGCCCGCAGCCACGGCAGCCGCGGCGGGGCGTAGAGCTCCTCCAGCGTCGCGTCCGGGTCGCCGATCAGGACCCGCACGTCCACCTCATCACCCACCACTGCACGCCGTACGGCGCGGCGTCGTGGTCCACGCTCACCTCGGCGTCCGGGCCGAGCAGGTCCCCGAGCGCCGGGATCCCGCCGAGGCGGGCCCACAGCTCATCTGCCAGGGAGAGGTCCAGTCCGCGCAGGTCGCAGCGGCGCAGCGCGGCGCCGAGCGCCTCGTCGAAGGCCTCCGCGCGCTCGTCGAGGTGGCCGGGGGCCTTCTCGCTGCGGGTGGCGCTCCCGTTGCCGACCACCAGCACCGCCCGCTCCACGCCCGGCGCGCGGCCGGTGACCCCGGCCTCGGCGACCAGGGCGTCGGCGACCCGGCGTCCCTGCGGGTCGGCCAGCACCTGGTCGGGTGCCCCCAGCCAGGCGACGGCGGCCAGGCAGGCGGCGCGCAGTTCCGCGACCGGGTCGTTCAGCGAGGCGTGCTCGGGCAGCAGCGCGAGGGTGCCGGGCACCAGCACGATGCGGGTGCTCATGCCAGCCCCCGGATCGCCCGGGCCGGCGGCCGGCGCCCGGCGATGGTCCAGACCATGTCGACCGTCTGGCGGGTCTCGACGACCTCGTGGACGCGGTAGATCCGGGCCCCGGCCAGCGCGCAGACCGAGGTGGCGGCGAGGGTGCCGACCAGGCGCTCGCCGACCGGGAGGTCGAGGGTCTCGCCCACGAAGTCCTTGTTGGACAGCGAGACCAGCACCGGCCAGCCGGTCGCCACCATCTCGCCCAGGCGGCGGGTGAGCTCGAGGGAGTGGCGGGTGTTCTTGCCGAAGTCGTGGGCCGGGTCGATCACGACCGACTCGCGCGCCACGCCAGCGGCCAGCGCGCGCTCGGCGTAGGCGAGCGTGTCGTCGATGGCCGCGCGGACCACGTCGTCGTACTCGACACGGAACGGGCGGGTGCGCGGGCGGGCGCCGCCGGTGTGGGTGCACACGATCGCGGCGTCGTGCTGGGCGGCGACGTCCACCAGCTCGGGGTCGGCGCCGCCCCAGGCGTCGTTGAGCACGTCGGCGCCCGCGGCGCAGACCGCGTCGCCGACCTCGGCGCGCCAGGTGTCCACCGAGATGACCAGCGCGGGGTAGGCCTCGCGGACCCGGGCCACGAAGTCGACGACGCGCGCCTTCTCCTCCGTGGCGTCGATCTCGGCGCCGGGCGCGGCCTTGATGCCGCCGATGTCGACGATCTCGGCGCCCTGCGCGACGACGCTGGCGACCCGCTCGAAGGCCTTGTCCTCGGCCCAGGTGGCGCCGCGGTCGTAGAAGGAGTCGGGGGTGCGGTTGACGATCGCCATCATCAGCGTCGTGTCGTCGGCGAACGCGTGGCGTCGCAGGCGCAGGGTCACGGGGCCTCCAGCAGCGGGGCGGCGGGCGGGCGCTCGGTCACGGGCACCTCGCGGACCGTGGGCACCGCCCCGGGCAGGAACTGGGTGAGCGGGATCGCGTCGGCGTGGTGGCTGTGCGAGGAGCGGGCCCAGCCGGCGGTGAGGATCTGGGTGGCCATCGCGCCGAGGTCGTGCAGCCCCTGGTGGGAGTGCGAGCGACTCCCGAGGTCGACCTGGGCGATCGCGTTCAGACCGTGCGTGCGCCAGGTGTCGATCAGCGCGGCGAGCTCGACGGCGTAGCCGCTGGGCACCGAGAGCGAGGCGAAGTGCGCGCGGCGCACCGCCCACTCCCCCGCCAGCGGCTGCACCAGCCCGGCCAGCGGCGGGAAGAGCAGCGCGATCAGCGGGCGCGCGACCAGCTCGGTCACCCGGCCGCCGGCGTACGGCGTGGACGCGCCGGTCGCCTCGTCGAGCCCGGGGCGGGCGTAGAACCCCTTGACCAGCTGCACCTCGGGACGGGTGAGCAGCGGGCCGAGCAGGCCGGGCACGAAGTGGGTGTCCCACTCGACCAGGTCGGCGTCCATGAAGACGACCACGTCGCCGGTGGTGACGAACAGCGACTTCCACATCGCCTCGCCCTTGCCGGGGCGGGTGCCGAGGTCGGGGCGGATCTCCGCGGCCCGGTGCACCGCGGCGCCGGCGTCGGTGGCGACCGCGAAGGTCTGATCGGTGGAGTCGGAGTCGATGACCACGATCTCGTCGACCAGCGCGACGGTGTCCACCAGCGCGGTGCGCACCCGCCCGACCACGTCGCCGACGGTCTTCTCCTCGTTGCGCGCCGGCACCACAAGGCTGACCCGCTGGTCGCCCTTCGCGGCGAGGAGTGCGTCGAGCGCCCACTCGTCCCAGCGGTGGGTGTTGCGCGCGGACCAGCTCACCCGGCGAGGGTAGCGACGAGCCGGACGACGTGGCGGACGGGGCGGTCGCGGGCCCGGCCGCTATCGTGACCGGTCCGCGATCGAGAGGACGAAGAGATGAGCTGGCTGGTCACCGGAGGTGCGGGCTACATCGGCTCGCACGTCGTGCGCGCCTTCCGCGAGGCCGGTATCGCCCCGGTGGTGGTCGACGACCTGTCCTCGGGGGTGGCGTCGTTCGTCCCCGACGACGTGCCGTTCCTGCGCGCCTCGCTGCTCGACACCGACGCGGTCGCCGCGTTCCTGCGCGAGCACGACGTCGAGGGCGTCGTGCACCTGGCCGGCTTCAAGTACGCCGGGGTCTCGGTGAGCCGTCCGCTGCACACCTACGAGCAGAACGTCACCGGCACGGTGCACCTGCTCCAGGCGATGGAGGCCGCCGGCGTCGAGCAGATGGTGTTCTCCTCCTCCGCCGCGACGTTCGGCACCCCCGACGTCGACCTGGTCACCGAGCAGACCCCGACCGCCCCGGAGTCGCCGTACGGCGAGAGCAAGCTGATCGGCGAGTGGATCCTGCGCGACGCCGAGCGCGCCTACGGGCTGCGCCACACCTCGCTGCGCTACTTCAACGTGGTCGGCTCGGGCTCCCCCGACCTCTACGACACCAGCCCGCACAACCTGTTCCCGCTGGTCTTCGAGGCGCTCTTCCACGGCAAGACCCCGAAGATCTTCGGCGAGGACTACCCCACGCCCGACGGCACCTGCGTGCGCGACTACGTCCACGTGCAGGACCTGGCGATCTCCCACGTCGCGGCCGCCCGCCGCCTCGCCGCCGGCGAGCTGGTGGAGCGGGTCTACAACCTGGGCAGCGGCCACGGCGCGTCGGTGCGCGAGATCATGGACGCGATCCGCGAGGTCACCGGCATCGACTTCACCCCCGGGGTGCAGCCGCGCCGTCCGGGCGACCCGGCGCGGATCGTCGCCACCGGCGAGCTCGCGGCCCGCGACCTCGACTGGGTGATGCGCCACGACCTGCGCGCGATGGTGGCCAGCGCCTGGGCTGCCCGCCAGGCCGCAGGGGACGCCTACCCCAAGTGAGGTAGGCCGCGCCCCGATCCGGCACAAAACCGGCGGGCGGGCCTCCGACGGGCGCATGCTGTGCCCGACTCGGAGGAGGGTCCATGGGGGGACACAGCCGCTGCACGCGCTGCGGACACGACGTACAGCACCCGCTGCCGGCGGGCGAGCGACTGCGCGGCCTGCTGCCCGGCACCCGCCCGTCGCGGGTGCCGTGCGGAGCGCCGACCGACCACGGCTGGGCGTGCCAGTGCCGCAGCCGCTTCCACGCGACCTGAGAGATTCGCACCAAGCGATGCCGCTCCGCCGCGAAGAAGTCGATGTTGCTGTGACGTGAACGATTGACACAGGTCACGAGATTTTGTGCGATGACGCACGAGAACGGCCACAATGGTCGGCGGACGGCCTGACGGGGCGAAAACGGGGATACGGCGTTTCAGGAACGCCAGCGGGAGCACTAGGTGACGGTTCTGTCCGACCAACAAATGCAGCGGGTGGTGACCGCGTCGCCCAGCCGGGCGCTTCGGTATCTGCCGGCCACTGCGCTGGTCATCGACCTCGCAGTGGTGACGGCCGTGACCGGGCTGGCGACCTTCGGTCGGGAGCGGTTCGGCCTTTTCGACAATCCCACGGACGTGTCCGGAAGCCTGGGCGTCGTCGGCCCCCTGATGGTCGTCGGCTGGCTGCTGACCATCGCCCTCTCCGGGGCCTATGAGAAGTCGCTCTTCGGCGCCGGGCCCGACGAGTTCAAGCGAGTGTTCAACGCGACGCTCGCGACGGCAGGCCTGCTCGGCGTCGGCTGCTACCTCGCCAGCTTCGAGTTGAGCCGCGGCTTCTTCCTGCTCGCCTTCCTCCTCGGCGCGCCAGCACTCCTGTGCGGGCGCTTCGCGCTGCGCCGGACCCTGCACACCGCCCGCCGCCGCGGCGTGCTGCGCCACCGAGTGCTGATCGCCGGGTCGCCGTCCCACATCGACGAGGTGGCCGGTGTGCTGCGCCGTGAGCCGTGGCTCGGCTACCAGGTCGTCGGGTGCCTCACCCCGGCGCACGACCTGTCAGAGGAGACCCAGCTCGGCGTCCCGGTGCTCGGCAACTCCGACGACGCGACCTCGGTGGTGGTCGCCTCCGGAGCTGACGTCATCTTCTTCGCCGGCGGTGCCCTCAGCTCGGCCAACCAGATGCGTCAGGTGGTCTGGGACCTCGAGCACCACGACGTCCAGGTCGTCGTGGCGCCGAACGTCACCGACATCTCCAGCGAGCGAGTCAACGTGCGCCCGGTCGGCGGTCTCCCGCTGATGCATATCGACCCCCCGGCCTGGAGCGACGCCTCGCGCTGGGGCAAGCGTTCGTTCGACGTGGTCGGGTCGGCGCTGCTGCTGCTGGCGCTCAGTCCGCTCTTCGCGCTCGCCGCGCTCCAGGTCAAGCTCGCCGACAAGGGCCCGGTCCTCTTCCGGCAGACCCGCATCGGGCGAGACGGCCACGAGTTCAGCTGCCTGAAGTTCCGCACCATGGTCACCAACGCCGAGGAGATCCTGAAGCAACTCCACGAGGAGCAGGGCTACGACGGCGGCCTATTCAAGATGAAGGACGACCCGCGGATCACCAAGCCGGGCAAATGGATGCGGCGCCTCTCGGTCGATGAGCTCCCGCAACTCGTCAACGTCCTGCGCGGCGACATGAGCCTGGTCGGGCCGCGCCCGCCCCTCCCGATCGAGGTCGCCGGCTACGCCCCCGACGCCGCCCGACGCCTGCATGTCCGTCCCGGACTGACCGGCCTATGGCAGGTCAGTGGGCGCTCCGACCTGTCCTGGAGCGAGGCGATCCGCCTCGACCTCTACTACGTCGACAACTGGTCGATGCTGCAGGACCTCTCGATCCTGGCCCGCACCGTGAGCGCCGTCTTCAGCAGCCGTGGCGCCTACTGACGCCGGCCATGAGGCCTGCGCGTAGGCCCAGCATATGACGAAGCCCCGTCCGGAACACCGGACGGGGCTTCGTCATAAGGGCTCGCGCGGACTATTCCGGCGAACGCCCGTAGTCGTCCTCGAGCCGGACGATGTCGTCCTCGCCGGTGTAGCGCCCCATCTGGATCTCCACGATCTGGAGGAGCTCGTCCTCCTCGTTGGTGATCCGGTGGGGCTGCCCGATCTCGACGTCCACGGTCTCGCCGGGGCCGGCGATGATCGTCTTGCCGTCGATGACGCAGGTGGCCTTGCCGGTGACGATGAACCAGTGCTCGGCGCGATGCTCGTGGGTCTGGTAGGACAACCGCTGGTGCGGCTGGACGTCGATCCGCTTCACCTTGAAGCCGTCGCCCTCGTCGAGGACGTACCACGCGCCCCACGGTCGCTGCTCGGACTCACCCGTCATCGTCATGTCCACCCTGAAGTGTGTAGGCGTGGGACAGCCCCGTCCCCGTAAGCCACCAGCCTAAGGGTTCGGGCGGTCCTTCTGGACCAGTTCAGGCAGAGTTCAGCGGCGCCGCAGACCACGCAGCGCCGGGCGCACGTCGGCGAGGAAAACGAACGCCGCGATCACGAACGCGAGGCTGATGAAGAACGGCAGGATGCCGATGAACGAGAACAGGACACCCAGGCCGAGCACGATCGTCCAGCCCTGCTTGGTCCACTTTCCGGCGGCGACGTACTCCTCCGCCGGGTGCATCAGGCTGGTCACGAAGGCGAAGATCGCCACCACCAGCAGGGCGAAGCGCACCAGCAGGCCGACCAGGCCCTCGATCTGCAGGATCTCCATCACTCCTCCAGCCTACAGAGCCGGGAGCGGCAAAGAAGCCCACGACGGCATGAGGCCCCGCGGACCAGGTCCGCGGGGCCTCATGGCCAATCTTTCGGGCAGGTCTGGCTGCCGACGTCAGTCGCCGACCTTGGCGGCGCCCTCGGCGGCGGCGGTGCCGGCCGCGGAGACCGTCTTCTTGGCGGCGGTGGCGGTGGCCTTCGCGCTGCTCTTGGGCGCGGAGGACTTCTTGGCGGCGGCCTTCTTCGTCGTGCCGGCTGCCTTCTTCGCGGTCGAGGTGGCCTTCTTGGCCGTCGACTTGGTCGCCGCGGCGCCCTGGGTGCGGGTGGTCTTCGCCTTGGCCGTGGTGGTCTTGGCGGCGCTCACCGCCTCCTGGGTGGACTGCTGGCGCCGGATCCGGGTGAGCAGGGCCTCGCCGCGCTGGGCGAGGTCGCCGTAGGCGCCGACGACGGTCGCGACGTTGTCGTCCACGACGCCCTGGAGGCGAGCGGGCAGGGCGAGCGCCTCGGCCTGGAGGTCGGCGACCCGGGCCTCGACGGCGCTGCGCCGCTCACGGGCGTCCTTGCTGAGCGCCTCGAAGCGCGAGCTGACCGCGGTGGTCGCCTGCTCGCGCAGCGCCTGGGGCTCGAGATCGATGGCGGTAACGCTCTGCTGCACCTGGGCGACGTACCCGCGAACCGCCGAGACGGCGAGGTCCGCGACGCCGGCGCCGGCATAGAGGGTGCGGGTCGCGCCCGCACGCAGGTCGAGGTTCTTGAGGTCGAGCTTGGTCTCAGACGTGGTCCTGGCCATGACGGCCTCCTTCGGGTGGGTGCGGCCCGACCCCATGTCGGGCCGTCGGGTGCTAGCGGTCGTCGCCCGCCGGGCGCTGCTCGGCGGCGTTGAGCGCGAGGAACGACGCGTAGACGTCGAGCAGGGACTGCTTCTGCCGCTCCGTCAGCCCCGTGTCGTTGAGGACCGCCAGCTCGACCGAGCCGCCGACCCCGTCCTCGGGGCTGAGGATCCCCGCCCGCAGGTAGAGCTGCTCGGCGGAGATGCGCAGTGCCTTCGCGATCTGCTGCAGCACCTCGGCCGAGGGCTTGCGCAGGCCGCGCTCGATCTGGCTCAGGTAGGGGTTGGAGACCCCGGCGAGCTCGGCGAGCTGCCGCAGCGAGAGCTGCGCGGAGGTGCGCTGCTCTCGCAGGTAGTCGCCGAGTGTCTCGACGGTCTTGCCGACCTTGCCCTTCGCCATGCGCCCACTGTGCTTGCTGTTGCTAGCAAATGCAAGCACTTGTGCCCGGAACGCCCAGATTTCTTGCGGGTTACGGCGCTTGCCTCTGCAAGCAGAGGAGGTGGCCCGCTACAGGACCGCGCGCACCTCGCCCACCACCGCTCCCCCGCCGCGCAGCGGCGCCTCCCCGGTGGCGCGCAGGGCCGCGCCGTCGACACCGGGCTCCGTGTCCACCCCGCTGCGCACCAGCGCGGCAGCCATCAGCACCGGCCGGGCCCGGTCGCCGCCGTCCTCGATCTTGAGCGCGAAGGCGCGCCCGTCCGCCAGCGCGACCACCTCGCAGGCCTCGGCGCCGAACTTCGCGATCGCTCCGGGCAGCGCGCCCAACAGCAGCCGCTCGTCGCGCCGGGTGCCGGAGACGTACGCCGGGTGCCGGCGGATCGCCTCGGCCACTCGGTGCTCGGGCCCGTCGGTGGCGGTCGCCAGCCGGGCGAACGCGCGCGCAAGGCCCGTGAGGGACGTGGACAGCAGCGGGGCGCCGCAGCCGTCCACCGCGACCCGCGCCTCCTCGCCGGTGAGCTCCTCAAAAGTGGCGCGGATCGCCACCTGCAGGGGGTGCGCGGGGTCGAGGTAGGTGTCGGTGTCCCAGCCGTTGGCCACGCAGGTGGCCAGCATCGCGGCGTGCTTGCCCGAGCAGTTCATGTGCACCGGGTCCGCCGAGCCGCCGGCACGCAGCACCCGGTCCCGCTCGACCGGGTCCAGCGGCAGGTCGGCCGGGTTGCGCAGCGCGCTCGCGTCGAGGCCGGCGCCGGCCAGGATCCGGCGCACCCCCTCGACGTGGATGTCCTCCCCCGAGTGCGACGCGCAGCCCAGCGCCAGCAGCTGCGGCGGCAGGTCGAGGCCGACGCGGACCATCGCCACCGCCTGCAGCGGCTTGTTGCACGAGCGCGGCAGGACCGGGGACGTCACGTCCCCGACCGCCCAGTCGACCCCGCCCCCAGCGTCCAGCGCGACCACGGAGCCGTGGTGGCGGCCCTCGACGAACCCGGAACGGACGACCTCGGCGACGACGACAGGCAGTGGCATGGCTGCCAGCATGCCAGCGGCCCCGTGACAGGATTGCCGCCGTGTCGACCCCACCCCTGCCGCAGTTCTGCCCCACCGCCCGGGAGCTCGACGACCTCGAGCTGCTGATCACCGGGGCGCTGCGCCCGACGGTGGCCTTCAACGAGCCGGGCAGCCCGGTCACCCTCACGCTCTCCCCGGAGGTCGATGAGGCCGCCACCGCCGCGGGCGGCGTCGAGCTCGTCGACCCCGAGGGCCTCCCCCTCGCGCGGGTCACCGTGCCGGGCGGGCAGGTCGAGGCGCTGACCCACGCGCAGTTCGGCCCGTTCCGCCGCCTCTACCTCGACCCCGCGACCGTGCGGGCGTCGTACGCCGGGCGCACGTTCGTGCCGGTCACCGACGCGCTCACCCGCGCCCAGCTCGAGACGCTGCGCGCCGCCGGCCCGGTGGTGCTGCTGGCCCTGGTCGGGCACGGCACCCCGCTGCTGTCCCCGGTCGCGCTGCTGCGCGCCACGCTGCGCGCGGCCGACCTGCTCGACGACGCCGCGGTCGTGGCGGTGCCGCTCGCCTCGCGCGGCGACGCGACCCTCGACCACGAGCTGGGCCTGCAGGTCGTGGCCAACTACGCCGGCGCCGACCGGGTGCTCGGGCTGAGCGACGACAACGGCGAGCTGCCGGCGTCCGTGGCCGAGGTCGTCGACTTCGACCAGCCGCCGACCGAGCGCCAGGGCCTGGTCCTCTTCTTCACCGGCCTGTCCGGCAGCGGCAAGTCCACCCTGGCCCGTGCCCTGATGGACCGCCTCCTCGAGCAGGGCACCCGCACCGTCACCTCGCTGGACGGCGACGTGGTGCGACGCAACCTCTCCGCCGGCCTCACCTTCTCCAAGGCCGACCGGGAGACCAACATCCGCCGCATCGGCTGGGTCGCCGCGGAGATCTCGCGCCACGGCGGCGTCGCGGTGTGCAGCCCGATCGCACCGTTCGACGAGACCCGCCAGCAGGTCCGCGCGATGGTCGACGAGGCCGGCGGCGCCTTCTTCCTCGTCCACGTCGCGACCCCGCTGGAGGAGTGCGAGCGCCGCGACCGCAAGGGCCTCTACGCCAAGGCCCGCCGCGGCGAGATCCCCGAGTTCACCGGCATCTCCTCGCCCTACGAGGTCCCCGACGACGCCGACGTCGTCGTCGACACCACCGGCCGCACCATCGACGCCGCCCTCGACGACGTCCTCACCGCCCTCCGTGCCAGCGGCCACCTCGACCTCATCACCCCGCCGGTCGAGCCCACCCTGTCGGTCGAGCCCGGCGAGACCCCCGCAGCGGACGAGCCGCTCAAGGTCCTGTTCGTCTGCACCGCCAACATCTGCCGCTCCGCCTTCATGGAGCGCCTCGCCCGCCACCTGGCCGGCCCCGACGCCGCGGTCACCTTCGCCAGCGCCGGCACCCACGGCTTCGCCGCGCACGCGATGGACGACGTCATGGCCACCACCCTCGCCCCGCGCGGCGTGGAGGGCCACGAGTCCTTCCGCAGCCGTCCGCTCACCCGTGAGCTGCTCGACGAGGCCGACCTGGTCCTCACCGCGGAGGCCGCGCACCGCGCGTTCATCCTCGACGACCACCCGGGCCTGTTCCGCAAGGTCTTCACCCTCGGGCAGTTCGACGAGGCCGTCCGCGCCGCCGGATCCGAGCTCACCGGGCGCGACCTCCTCGCGGTCGTCGCCGAGCGACGCGGCACCGCCTCCCCCGATCTCGACGTCGCCGACCCCTACCGCCGCGGACCGGACGCGGCCGAGACCGCCGCCGCGGCGATCGAGGCCCACCTGCGCCACATCCTCCCCGCCCTCACCGGGACGGAGACCCGCGCGTGAGCGACCTCCTCCTCGAGCTGGTCACCCTCAGCGCGCTGTCGATCCTCATCGCCGGCTTCGTCGTCGGCATCGTGGTCGGGCTCACCGGCATGGGCGGCGGCGCGCTGATGACGCCGGCGCTGATCTTCCTCGGCGTCGGCGACACCGCGACTGTTGTCACCGCCGACCTCACCGCCGCCGCGGTCTACAAGACCGGCGGGGCCGTGGTGCACGCCCGGGAGGGCTCGCCGAACCTCAAGATGGCGAAGTGGCTGGTCCTCGGCTCGGTGCCGACCGCGCTGGCCGGGCCCCACATCCTGGCCTGGTTCACCGACCCCGGCGACCTCGACGACGTCCTGAAGCTCTGGATCGGCTTCGCGCTGCTGCTGGCCGCCGCCACCTACGCGCTGCGTCTCTACATCAACCTGCGGCGGGTCCGCGCCGGCGGCCCGAGCGGTGACCCCGACCCGGCGATCCGCCCGATCCCGACCCTCCTGGTCGGCGCCCTCGGCGGCCTACTCGTCGGCATCACCAGCGTCGGCTCGGGCTCGGTGATCATGATCGCGCTGCTGATGCTCTATCCCGGGCTCTCCGCCGTCCGGCTCGTCGGCACCGACCTGGTGCAGGCGATCCCGCTCGTGCTGGCCGCCGCGATCTCCAACATCGCGCTGCACGGCCTCGACCTCGCCCTGCTGCTGCCGCTGATCGCCGGGTCGGTGCCGGGCACGATCCTCGGCTCCAAGATCGCCCCGCGGGTGCCGCAGTCCTTCATCCGCCGCGCCATCGTCGTCGTGCTGACGATGTCCGGCGTTGCGCTGCTCGACAAGGCCGGCTGGGCGCCCCTGGGCGTCGAGGAGACCCACCCGATGCTGATCGCCGGCGTGGGCATGGTGATGGTCCTGCTGGTCCCGCTGATCTGGGGCTTCCTGCGCAAGGGGCAGGGGCTGCCAATGTTCGGAACACCCACCGTCGCCGAGCTCGAGGATCCATCGTTCGAGCCGACACCTCGCACCTCGGCGGACCGCCGATAGCGTGGCGTCATGCCCAGCTCCGATGTTCCCGTGATCGACCTGTCCAAAGCTCCCGGATCGCGCGAGTCATGGGACCGACCGCTATGGGTCGTCGCACTCTGGAGCCTGTGCGAGATCGTGTTCGTGACGAACAGCTACCAGCTCAGCTCTGCCCTTCGGGTGTGGGTCCTGAGGAAGTTCGGCGCGCAGATCGGGCAGGGCGTCATCATGCGCCCAGGCCTAAAGGTTCGCTTCCCGTGGAAGCTCACGGTGGGAGACCGCTGTTGGATCGGCGAGCGGGTCTGGCTCCACAATCAGGACCAGTTGACGATCGGCCACGACGCGGTGGTCAGTCAGGACTCCTTCGTCACGACCGGCACTCACGCCTTCAAGCGGGACATGGCGCTGCTGACCCGACCGGTCGTGATCGAGGAGGGCGCCTGGGTCACGTCGCGCTGCATGGTCCTCGGAGGCTCGCAGATCGGGCGATCTGCTCTGATCCTCCCCAACACAGTCGTGAAAGGCACCGTGCCGGCCAACGCCATCTTCGGGTCGTCCGACCCGAGCGTCGTGGGCGAGAGGTTCAGCGACCCCGCTTGATCAGGTCCCGCACCCAGTTCCGGTAGGAGTCCATGGCGTTCTCCTCGGACAGCCGTCCAGTGGCGTAGTCACGCCCACGGCTTCCGAGGGCAGTGCCGTCCTCCTTCTGGAGGATGGCGAGTCCCTCCAAGAACGCCGACGGATCACCGGGCTCGACGACGATGCCAGCCCCGCTGGCCTGGATCTCGAAGGCCGCGGCGCTGTCGGGGTCGGTCGCTCCGAGGACCGGGCGCCCCGCCGCGAAGTAGGACGTGAGCTTGGACGGCGCGCACATCTCCTTGAGGCCAGGACGCTCGTGCAGGAGCAACGCGTCCGCAGCGGCGACGACGTCCGCGAACTCGGCGCCAGGCACCGGATCCATGAACTCGACCCGACGGACACCTGATGCCAGAGCCTCCAGCCCACGACGGCGCGCGCCATCTCCCATGAGAACGATGCGCACGTCGGTGCCGCGTTCGTCGGCGAGGCGCGCCGCCTCTACGACATGCTCGAGCCCCTGTTTCGCGCCCATGTTGCCCGCATGCAGCAACACGAACTCACCGTCCCACCCGAGCCGCGTGCGGGTGCTGTCGCGGTCACCGGTGGGCGGTGAGATGTGGGTCCAGTTGGGGATGACCCTCAGCCGATCCGCGGAAACACGATGGTCATCGGCGATAGAGCGCGCCATCCGCTCGTGGATCGTGGTCACGGCCGACGCGGAACGGAGAAGGCGACCCTCCAAGGCGTTCACGGCGCGGTCAAGCCTGCCGCCCATCAGGCCGAGCTCACTCGCCGCCTTGCCGTAAAGATCCTGGACGACCACACCGACGGGGATGCCACGGCGCGCGGCCTGCGCCACAGCGGGCAGAAGCGGCAGCAGCGCGGGGGTGATCGCGACGATGGCATCTGGCTTGCCGGCGCGGCTCAACCCAATCCGCGCAGCAAAGGATGCTTCGCTGAGGATGCGGCTAGCACCGCCGGGGTTCCCGGGCACATAGTGACGCAGCCTACGGACCGGGACACCGGCATCTGACTCAGACATGCTCCAACCGCTATACCCCGGCGCAATCTCCCACTGCGGGTAGTGCGGATAGGCCGTCACGACGCTGACGTCGAACTCCTGCGCCAGCCCTCGCACCATTCCGGCCGTATATGGGGCAATACCCGTCTCCTCGGGGGCATAGTTCAGGCCCACTACGAGGACTCTCGCACGACTCATGAACCGACCACCTGACGCAAACTGCCACCTCTGTAGGTAGTTTCCAGACTCTCGGCAACCGCCTCACAGCTGAAGTGGGCCGATATATCGGCCCGGGCAGCGACCGAGGCAGCAGCCCACCTCTCCGGATCCGTGAGCAGTGCCTTGACCGCCTCCGACAGCACCTCGGGCGAACCGTCGGTCACTTGCGCAGAACCCCGTTCTGCGAGCTCGAGCGACAAGCCCGTCTGGTCCGTGATCACCGACGGCAGACCCACGGCCATGGCCTCGAGCAGGGACATCGGAAAAGGCTCGTCGACACTCGGCAGCACATACACCTGCGCACCTCCGAGCTTGGCGAGAACCTCATCGGGGCCGATCGGTCCGTGGTACCTGACCACATCGTCCAGCTCACGATCACGGATCGCCGCACGCACCGCGTGGCCTTCACCCTCGTCAGCCCCGAACATGTCGAACCTGACGTCCAGGCCCTGCCGCCGAAGGATCGCAGCCATCTCAACAAAGGCGAGGGGCCTCTTTCGCGCCTGAAGGCGAGCGACATAGATAACCCGAGGAGAACCAATAGCTGGCCATGCCGCATGAACGAGCGGGACCTTCACGGCGTTTCGAATCATGGACGCGTTTCGCGCGGACTTCTCCACAAGAGCGAGGTCCTTTGCTTCCCGGTCGGTCAACAGGAAGTGATTCTTAGCCGCCCGATAGACAGGCCGGACAAAAACCAAATCTAGGAGCTTCGCCAGCAGCCGCCCATCCGGCCGCACCATCCCGTGTGCCTGCAAAAAAACCGGCGCACCACGGCGCTGGGCGTAGCGCGCCGCGGGGAGTTGCACCAGATCTCGAGCGAAGTGGAAGTGGACGGCGTCCGCATTGGGCAGGAGTGCTCTCAGTTCCCTGAAGGCCCCAGCGGAGAAGTACCCCGCGAACCCAAGCCCCGGGATCTTATGAACTCGGTGGAGATGAACGAGGACACCCGGGATGGTCAGCTTCGCTTTCCCATCCCACCCCGCCACGAGGTGCACCTCATGCCCGAGGTTTGCGAGTTGCTCGCACTGCATCCGCGCGACTGCGACCGGTCCCCCGTATGCACCGTCCTCGCTGACATAGGTCAGCACCTGAATGATCTTCACAAGGACTACGGACGCCCGAGCGCCCGGTAGGTCCAGCCCGCCGCCCGCCAGGTGGCCGGGTCGAGGCAGTTGCGGCCGTCGATGAGCTGCTTGCCCTGCACGAGCGGTGCGAGCTCCTCGGGGTCCAGCGCGACGTACTCGGGCCACTCGGTGAGCACCATGACGACATCGGCGTCCTGGACCGCCTCCTTGACCGTGGAGGCGTAGGCCAGCTCGGGCCACTTCTTGCGCGCGTTGTGGATGGCCTGGGGGTCGGTCACGGTGACCTTGGCGCCCTGGAGCTGCATCTGGGCGGCCACGCTGAGGGCCGGAGAGTCGCGGATGTCGTCGGAGTCGGGCTTGAAGGCCGCACCGAGCACCGCGATGGTGCGACCGACAATGGAGCCGCCGCACTGCTCACGGGCCAGGTCGACCATCCGCACCCGGCGGCGCATGTTGATCGAGTCGACCTCGCTGAGGAAGCTCAGCGCCTGGTCCACGCCGAGCTCGCCGGCGCGCGCCATGAACGCCCGGATGTCCTTGGGCAGGCAACCGCCACCGAAGCCGACGCCGGCGTTGAGGAAGCGGCGCCCGATGCGCGCGTCGTGGCCGATCGCGTCGGCCAGCAGGGTCACGTCGGCCCCGGTGGCCTCGCACAGCTCGGCCATCGCGTTGATGAAGGAGATCTTGGTGGCGAGGAACGAGTTGGCTGCGACCTTCACCAGCTGGGCGGTGGCCAGGTCGGCGATGATCCGGGGGGTGCCATCGGCCAGCGCGTCGGCGTAGACCGCGTCGAGGACGGCGGCGGCCGCCCGGCCCTGCTCGGTATCGGCGACCCCGTAGACAAAGCGGTCCGGGTGCAGCGTGTCCTTGACGGCGAAGCCCTCGCGCAGGAACTCGGGGTTCCAGATCAGCTCGGCCTCGGGCTGCACCTCGTGGATGCGTCGGGCGATCTCCTCGGCGGTGCCGACCGGGACGGTGGACTTGCCGACCACGACGTCGCCGGCCTTGAGCAGCGGCAGCACCGCCTCGACCGCGGAGTTCACGAACCGCATGTCGGCGGCGTTCTCGCCGGGCTTCTGCGGCGTCCCCACGCAGATGAAGTGCACGGTGGCCTCGGCGGCCGCGGTGGCGTCGGTGGTGAACGCGAGGCGACCGGAGGCACCCGCCTCGGTGAGCAACTCCGGCAGGCCGGGCTCGAAGAAGGGCGCCTCGCCGCGCGAGAGGGCGGCAACCTGGGCCGGCAGGACGTCGACGCCGACCACCTCGTGCCCGAGCTTTGCCATGCACGCCGCGTGCACGGCACCGAGATAGCCACAACCGAAGACGGAGATACGCATGGCCGTCATCGTAGGGGCGCACGGCACCGCCGTCCGGCGGGTCCCCCAGACGTAATACAGAGCACGTCCGGGTCCCATCCAGCGGACCCCGACACGCACCCCCCGCGTGACCCAACACACTCGGTCAGGTGCGCTTTCCTACCCCGCGCCGACTCGCCGCTACGATGGCCGCTGCTACCCCGATGAGAGGTCCCCTGTTTTCATGACCGAAACGCATGCCGACTACCGGCTGAGCCAGCTCGACCAGCTGGAGGCGGAGTCGATCCACATCTTCCGTGAGGTCGCCGCCGAGTTCGAGAAGCCCGTCCTAATGTTCTCGGGTGGCAAGGACTCCATCGTGATGATGCGCCTTGCCGAGAAGGCCTTCTATCCGGCCAAGATCCCGTTCCCGGTGCTCCAGGTGGACACCGGCTACGACTTCCCCGAGGTCCTCGAGACCCGCGACAACTGGGTGAACCGCCTGGGCGTGCGCCTCATCGTCGCGAGCGTCGAGGAGGCGATCGCCAACGGCGTCGTCGTCGACGACGGCAAGACCAGCCGCAACCGCATGCAGATCGGCACCCTGCTGCACGCGATCGAGGAGAACGGCTTCACCGCCGCCTTCGGTGGCGGGCGCCGCGACGAGGAGAAGGCCCGCGCCAAGGAGCGCGTCTACTCCCACCGCGACGAGTTCGGCCAGTGGGACCCCAAGATGCAGCGTCCCGAGCTGTGGAGCCTCTACAACGGGCGCATCCACGAGGGCGAGCACATGCGGATCTTCCCGATCTCCAACTGGACCGAGCTGGACATCTGGGACTACATCGGCCGCGAGGGGATCGAGATCCCCTCGATCTACTTCTCCCACCAGCGCCGTGTCTTCGAGCGCGACGGCATGCTGCTCACCGAGTCGCCGTACAACCCGTGCCGCCCCGGCGAGGTCGCCGAGGAGCGCACCGTGCGGTTCCGCACCGTCGGTGACCTCACGCTGACCGGCTGCGTGGAGTCCACCGCCTCGACCATCGAGGAGATCATCGACGAGGTCGCCGTGGCCCGAGTCACCGAGCGCGGCGCCACCCGTGGCGACGACCGGTTCTCCGAGGCCGCCATGGAGGACCGCAAGAAGGAAGGCTACTTCTGATGGGCACCATCAAGAGCGACAAGATGGACCTGCTGAGGTTCGCCACCGCCGGCTCCGTGGACGACGGCAAGTCGACCCTGATCGGCCGTCTCCTCCTCGACTCCAAGTCGATCTTCGAAGACCAGCTCGAGGCCGTCGAGGCCACCAGCCAGTCCAAGGGCTACGACTACACCGACCTCGCGCTGCTGACCGACGGCCTGCGCTCGGAGCGCGAGCAGGGCATCACCATCGACGTGGCGTACCGCTACTTCGCGACGCCGAACCGCAAGTTCATCATCGCGGACACCCCGGGCCACGTGCAGTACACGCGCAACATGGTCACCGGCGCCTCGACCGCCGACCTCGGCCTGGTGCTCGTCGACGCCCGCCAGGGCCTGACCGAGCAGTCCCGCCGGCACGCTGTGATCCTGTCGCTGCTGCGGGTCCCCCACCTGGTGCTCGCGGTGAACAAGATGGACCTGGTCGGCTTCGACCAGGAGGTCTACAACAAGATCCACGCCGAGTTCACCCAGTTCGCCACCAAGCTCAACATCCCGGACCTCGAGGTCATCCCGATCTCCGCGCTCCAGGGCGACAACGTCGTGAACCGCTCCGAGAACATGGACTGGTACTCCGGCCCGACGCTCATGCACCACCTCGAGCACGTCCACGTCGCCTCCGACCGCGACCTGATCGACGCCCGCTTCCCGGTGCAATACGTCGTGCGCCCGAAGTCGGATGAGCACCACGACTACCGCGGCTACGGCGGCATGGTCGCCGGCGGCGTCCTCAAGCCCGGCGACGAGGTCGTCGTGCTGCCCTCGGGCATGACCTCCAAGATCGCCGGGATCGACCTGTTCGACCGCGAGATCACCGAGGCGTTCCCGCCCATGAGCGTGACGATCCGCCTCGAGGACGACGTCGACGTGTCCCGAGGCGACATGATCGCCCGGATCAAGAACGCGCCGCAGCCCAGCCAGGACATCGACGCGATGATCTGCTGGATGACCACCACCCCGCTCAAGCCGCGGCAGAAGTTGGCCATCAAGCACACCACCCGCACCGCCCGCGCCCTGGTCAAGGACATCCAGTACCGCCTGGACGTCAACACGCTGCACCGGGACCAGGAGACCAAGGAACTTGGGGTCAACGAGATCGGCCGCGTCCAACTGCGCACCACGGTGCCGCTGCTTTGCGACCCGTACTCGAAGAACCGCACCACCGGGTCCTTTATCCTGATCGACGAGGCGACCGGCATCACCGTCGGTGCAGGGATGATCAACAGCGCCAGCTGACAGCAGATCGAAAGGAAAGGCCCGGCGAGTGATCGCCGGGCCTTTCCTTGTCTAGCGTGTCAGCCTGATTCCCGAAGGCTGTCAACGTGCTGGCGGTACCACTCAACGGTGGACTTCAGTCCGTCCCGTAGGCCGATCCGGGCCTCCCAGCCCGCGTCGCGCAACCTGCTGACATCGAGAAGCTTCTGCGGAGTGCCATCCGGCTTGGACGTGTCCCAGAGGGTCTTCCCCTCGAAGCCCACGACCTCCGCGACGATGTCCGCGATCTCCCGGATCGTCGCGTCCCGACCGGTCCCCACATTCACCTGGCTGGCGCCGTCGTAGTGCTCCATGAGGTGCAGACACGCGTCCGCCATGTCGTCGACATGCAGGAACTCACGCCGGGGCGATCCTGAACCCCAGTTGGTGACGCTGACCGCACCCGCCTTCGCCGCCTCGTCGTAGCGGCGAATCATGGCGGGTAAAACGTGGCTACCAGTTGGGGAGAAATTGTCCCCGGGGCCGTAGAGGTTCGTCGGCATCGCCGAGATCCACGGACGGCCGTACTGTCGACGCACTGCCTGAACACCCAGGATGCCCGCAATCTTGGCAATCGCGTAAGCATCGTTGGTCGGCTCGAGATGCCCGGTAAGCAGCGAATCCTCTTGGATCGGCTGAGGGGCAAGCTTGGGATAGATGCAGGATGAACCCAGGAACAACAGACGTTCCGTGCCGTGCTCGAGAGCCGCATCCATGACGTTGGTCTGGATACGCAGATTCTCGGACAAGAACTCGACAGGGTACGTGCTGTTCGCGAGGATGCCACCGACCTTCGCAGCAGCCAGAAACACATACCTCGGCCGATGCTGCGAAAAGTAGTCGAAGACCTGATCACGATCGCGCAGGTCCAGCACAGACGAGCGCTCGCCGATCACATGGTTGAATCCCGACGCCAGCAGACGGCGATGGATCGCAGACCCGACCAGCCCACGATGCCCCGCGACGTATGTGCAGGCGTCGCGGTCGAGCGGCTGCGAAACAGCAGGCGTCACCCGCGGCCCCCAACGACCGGCCAGCCCCCGAGCTGCACCTGGTCAATCCAGGGCCGCCCCTCGCACTCGAGGGCCGCGACATCGGCGTCCACCATAATCCGCGCGAGCTCGTCCGTCTGGACCGTCGCCTTCCAGCCCAATTTCGCGTGGGCCTTATCGGCGTCTCCAACGAGTGCATCCACCTCGGTCGGACGGAGGTAACGCTCGTCGAAACGCACGTGCTTCTCCCAATCCAAACCCGCGTGCTCGAACGCGGTAACGACGAAGTCACGAACCGTGAAGTTACCGCCGGTAGCAAGGACGAAGTCGTCGGGCTCCTCGGCCTGGAGCATCCGCCACATGCCCTCGACGTACTCGGGGGCGTACCCCCAGTCACGAACGGAGTCAAGATTGCCGAGGTACACGTGCGACTCCAGGCCAGCCTTGATACGTGCTACGGCCCGAGTGATCTTGCGGGTCACGAAGGTTTCACCTCGGCGCGGAGACTCGTGATTAAAAAGAATCCCATTGACCGCGAACATACCGTAACCCTCACGGTAGTTCTTCGTCACCCAGTACGCATACACCTTGGCTGCACCGTACGGCGAACGCGGATAGAACGGCGTCTCTTCATTCTGAGGGGGCGGGGTGGCCCCAAACATCTCAGAACTCGATGCCTGGTAGTAGCGGCACTGAATACCCGCCATTCGAACCGCCTCCAGGAGACGCATCGCACCGATCCCGGTTGTATCGCCAGTGTGCTCCGGTTCGTCGAAACTCACGCGGACGTGAGACTGCGCCGCAAGATTGTAGACCTCGTCCGGCTGAATCTCATGAAGGAGAGTAACCAACCGAGCTCCATCCGAGAGATCTCCATAATGAAGAAACAAGCGCGCCTCTGGATCGTGCGGGTCCTGATACAGGTGATCAATGCGGGCAGTATTAAACGTGGATGCACGCCTAATAAGGCCGTGAACCTCATACCCCTTACCAAGCAGAAGTTCGGCGAGGTAAGAGCCATCTTGACCCGTGATGCCTGTAATTAATGCGCGTCGAACACCCATCCCAGCACTCCTATCGAAGAACAAACCAACCAACTATGCTGTGCTCGAGACCCACCGCTTAATTTCGGTAGCCCACCTCTGAACGTCATGCCCACGACTAAATAAAACCGCAGCGGCACGAGACCGTGAAAGCAACTCGCGATCGCGCGCGAGCCGCTCGATCGTAGCCGCCCAATCACCCGCTGCCTCCGGGTCGAGCACCCACCCCCGCCCATCGGCTAATCGCCAAGATATGTCCCCTGCGCGATCCGAGGAGATGACCGGCAGCCCAGCGGCAAGAGCTTCATCAACCACTAGACCGTAGGGGTCACCGAGTGTAGGGAACAGCAGCACGTCAGAGTCCCCGTAACGCGAAGGCATCGAAGCAGACTGCACGAACCCGTCAAATACAACGGCGTCAGGCCACCGTGCCACGAGCGACTGAACCTCGGCTTCTAGAGCACCGCTGCCCACGATCCGAAGAGTGATCGGAAGCCCACGCTCCAGTAGGTCCTCAACAACCGAAAGGATGAAGGGCACGCCTTTGTCCTCGACCAGGCGTCCAACATACAGAAGCCGCAGTTCAGGAGAGTCAACACGATGTGAGCCCGCGGCGCTCAATGCCTCAACATCGACGGCGTGATGCAGCCGGAACAGATTCCGAGCACCGTAGCTACGAGCCCACGCATCCGAGTCTGGGCCAGGAGTAAGCGTCGAACTGCTTAGCCGGAAAAAGATCTTCTTGGCAAGCTCTTTGGACTTGGACCGCTGAACCCAGGAGTCCCACGTCATCAAGCAATAAAGCGCAACATGGCGCCCCCTCAACCTATGCGCCCAAACCAACCAAAGCCTAGGCTCATAATGGAACGTGAAAACGCGAGCGGGTGACGCGCGTAGGTAGAGCTTCCGAAGGGTTGAAAGCAGAGATTCGCGCGAGTCCGAGAGAAACGTGTGAGGGTACGTCATATCCGCTTCATCAACAACCCAGTCTCGGTCTGGGTCGACGTGATCCAAGAACCAACACTCGAAATCGACCTCGCCGGCCGAATGGAGCGCTACAAAGCGCTCATGCCAGTAGGGATTGATCGCCGGCAGCCAAAAAACGACGTCTCGCATCACTTAAGCACCCTACCGTAATGGTCCGCGACTCGCGCGCGCATATCGGCCGACCGCCCAACGCCTCGACGGCGCGCATCACCGCCTTGAGTCAACGAGCGGACCCGATTGAAAACCTCGTCAGCACGAAACTGATCGGCCATGAAAGTTGATTGCTCTAAACCGGAGTCGCGCATTACCCCGACTGCCTTTGACTGGTACGCAAGCGCGATCGCGGGCGTCCCTACGGAGAGCGCCATGATGCAGGCATGGAGCCGCGTGCCGATCACAACCTGGGCGCTCTGATACATGCTCAGAAGATGACTGACGTCACAATTATCGTCTACCTCGGTTGCTGACGAGACTCCTTCTGCAATGACACGTGCCACTGCGATGTCATCCTGGTCGTGCTCCGGAAGCCGCGAGTGACCGCCAAGAACGACGCGATAACCAGCGTTGTCAAGCAGACTAATCAACTTTGAAATCTCACATTTGTACCGGTCGAATGCCTCCGCGGACACCGATGTGGACCAGCGCCAGTCCATGACGGCGATCCGAACCGTTGGAATCGAACTGACCGCGGCAACTTCGTCGCCATCTCGAAACGGATAGAACGCCACGTCTGGGACCACAGCCGATACGCTGACCCTTGGCGGACAGACAGAACGCTCAAGCGACTCGCGCTCGCGCACTATTACTTGCGTGCGCGACAGAGCACGTTCGATCACCCAGCGATCAAACGCATTATTCACTGGACCAAGACTCTGCGGGAACATCGCAGTCTTGCCGATATGCAGTTGCGCTAGCCGAATCGTGAGCAAGCTGTGCCAGAGACTAAGGTTCAGAAGTCGTTTCGCCGAATACATGTATCCCCCACCCGCGATCGCTAGCAACTGATACCGGCCATGCAGCCCTCGCGTACGCGGGAGAAGGAAACGCGACAATACTCGCCCGACTCGGGGCAGAAACGTCCCGACTGCGATACACAAAGCCGCCGCTGTTAGTCCGAAGGCCGCTGCTGTAGCCTGCCCGAGCGCGGACGTGTCACCGCGATTCGGAAACGGGATCAGTTCGGATACCACGCCGACGCCGTGAGGTCGGTAGTTCGCCCCATCGTCGTATCGACTAGAGATGACCACCTCATCAAAGCCGTTCTCGAACAGGATCCGCGCACTCGAAAGCATGATGGCCGCATCGCCAGCATTCTTGTATGAGTACGCATTGATCATAAGCGCACGCGTCAGGCCGCCATCGCCCGCGCTCTCGCTGACCGAACTCATCACGACCGACTCCCCGTCCTACTCATTCCTAGGTCTTCTGGCGCTCTCCGAAGTAGCCCGACCACAAGGCAGCTGGCCACAACCACGCCGGCCCCGATTAACAACGTCCCGGCGCCGGGACCAACGACTGTGCCAACAACCGTGAGGATAAAGGACATCTCGAATCCTATCGCAACGGCCGCACGCAGACCGACTGGTATCTCACCTAGCGCGATCGACGACCGAGCGAGGGCGAAGGAGGCCTTCCAAGCGCTCAGGATAATTGCGAATGCCATAAAATCCACAAACAAAAGCATTAATGCGCATATCGCGGTCCCGATCGCATCGACGAAGTTAAACGCACTACTCCGCCACCAGCGCCCAACCGACTGGAGATAAGAATCCACCACCGGAGTCGTCATACGGGCGGGAAGACTTGCCATCAAGATGATGGCACCAGGGACGACCTGCGACCATTCCTCAGGAACGCGGTCTGTGCCATACAATGCTGCCGTTCCTCCGATGCCAACCACTACCGCCATTCCACTCCCGAGCAGGCTGCCGAATCGAAACGCAATCGCCTCTCTAACCCCAGCGGGACTCTTCGAGAGTACTGAGAGGACCACTTTCGCGACCGGACCAGACACAGTACCGCTCACCGCCAGTGCGATCTGGTTGGCGAGATAATAGAGTCCGACTATTGCCGGCGCCGCGACAAATTGAGCAACAAAATAGCCGATCTGAAGCGGAATTGTCACCAGAAGCGAGTTTACGGCCCACGCGGCGCGTTCTCGGGCTGTCGTCCTCACGACCACGTCTCGGGCTGGCGCAGGCCCGGATAAGGTCGCCCGACGTTGCACACCCGATAGAACAAGGTTCATTGCAACCGTAGCGCCCAACTGCGCAACTGCAAGAGCGATCGCT
Organism: Nocardioides sp. zg-DK7169; assembly: GCF_013155365.1. Taxonomy (GTDB): domain Bacteria; phylum Actinomycetota; class Actinomycetes; order Propionibacteriales; family Nocardioidaceae; genus Nocardioides. Next base: position 24,937 of record NZ_JABJRA010000006.1, on the reverse strand, counting down.
GACGAGCTGGCGGCAGCCACGGCGACGCCGATTGCCAACCTCACCGCCGCTCCGACCAATTGAGCAGCGACAGCCCGCCCGTACAGGCCCGAATCAATCGCTGCCGCGTGCAACAGCCCGTTTCGTCCCTGCACTGGCACGGTGAACCCGAGGACCACGCACAGCAGCGCCACATCGTGCCGCCCAGCAGTCCAGTAAAATCCTGCGATCAGGAAAACGCCCGCCACTAGCCCTAGGTTCAGGAGCGTGGCGATACGCATTGATCTCGCTAATGACTCAGAACGTCCTGAAAGAAACCCGTTAACCTCACCGAAGTTTGCTACTCCGACTAAGAACGCTGTTGCCGATAGTGCGGCAGCCCATTGCCCGAACTCATCCGGGCTCAGCCAAATCGCCAGAACGAATTGCGCTAGGGCAGCGAGCCCAGCCGCGACGATCGACCCAAGGGTTAAGGTCGCTACACCGCGGGTCGCCGTGGTCTTCGTCGTCAAGGCTTGCGAGGTACGAACAGAAGGTTGGACATACCGCGGAGCGACTGCTCATACACGCCCTGAAGCTTGTGGTAGCCAGCCTCAACTAAGATGACCCGCTTACCCATGATGACCGCGGGCAGGGCCACGTGTAAACGGTTCGTCACGACCATGTCCGCCGACTGAAGAATTCGGCGATACCGTTTGAAAGTCGCATATTGGGGCGCACTCAGGTCGATTGTAGTGCGACGACTGTGCTCCTCGCTTTCACCCCTAATACTGCTTGGAACGTCGCGCATCAGGGTCTCCGCCGCATGCGCCCGCCTTTCCCTGCGGGAAGCGCGCGCGACGGCGGTATAAATAGCGCCTTGGGGCACGCTCTGCTTCAGTCTCGCGAAAGCGCGCGACGTCGCCGCGGACGCCGGAGAACTGTCGAGCGCCGCCGGTGTCGCCTCGCGGTCCTCGCGCGCTGCAACAAGCAGTCCGCCGCCAGTGAGTGGCGGCCCAAGTATATCGGTAACGTGTTGGTTACCCGACGCAACAATGTCGTGATCTAAGATCAACGATACCTCCGCCGAATCCAGGACGTCACCCCATCTATCGACAAGATGATCCAGGGAGTGTTTCTCGCGCAAGATCCAAACAGTCTCGGAATCTCTGTCTCCGAACATCGCGGTCGGATCCACGTTGGGAAAATAGGCGGACGACGGGAAGATCACGAGGGGGAGACGCTCTGTGCCGATTAGCCGATCTTTGAGTAGACGCGGAAATGCGTAGGTCTCGACCAGCGCACCGTTCGGAGGGACGACCACGAGATCAGCGTTCTGCGGTGTGCTAGTGATTGCGATCTGTAGGTCCTCTTCCAGGACTCTACGGAAGATCCGGTTCATAAGGTGATCACCGTTGTTGCCCAGGACCCGTCCGTCCGAGAACGTCATCGGCACAAGCCAAGCGGTTTTGCCGACGTATTTTCTAAGCGAGCTTCGCAGACCGTCGATCGTTGGTAATTGGTCGTTCACCTTGTCCTCAGTTCCGATTGGTGAGCGTGAATCAGTTGAATATACTCTCGCGCAACCTGCTCTGCAGAGAAATTCTGCGCAGCGAATGCGCGCGCTGACGAGGACGCCTTAGTGAGGGCATCCGGATTCGCGCGGTAGCCGTCTACGCAGGCCGCTATACCATCACTGCTAGGTTCAATAACCGATCCGCCGCCAGACGTCCGAACAACGTCCCCCATCGCACCCACATCAGTTACTATGCAAGGAACTCCTGCGGCCATGGCTTCGACCATTGCTCCCGGCAGACCTTCGCTGGCGGACGGAAGAATGAATAGGTCCATTGAGGCGATGTGGTCGCGCGGATCCGCGACGAAACCCGTCAGCTCGACAGCCTCCTCAAGCCCAAGGCGTGCGACCAATTGTTCAAAGTATCGCCGATACTCCGGCGTAGCGAAGGGACCCACAAACAGGCCTCGCACATTAGCCCCACTGTCAATTTGATTCCGAATCGCCTCGAGGATGAGGTGTGGGCGCTTGACTGGGCCCAACTTCCCCACGAATCCAAGCACGTTCACGTCCGGCCTGGGTGCCCGTTCGACGACGCGTCCAAACTCGACAACATTTCCGAATCGGGCGACTTGCTCCCCCGCCATGCCGGCCGCTTGAAGCTCCCGAGCAATACCGTCACTTATCGCAATACCGACTGCCGCTTTGGCGATCACATTCCGCACGAGAATGCGTTTCATGAGTCCCGTCAGCGCTTTACTGCTTACGAGATCTCCGTCCTCGAGGACCGGGAGCACCGTAGTTGTCGGCAAGCCCTTAGCGGCGAGTAATGATAATTGGTTCGGAAGATACACGCCCTGCAAGTGGAGGCACTGATACCTTCCACGGGATCTTCGCAAGAACCGATTGGCGCCTAGTCCCCAGCGGACCTGGTCCCCCGTGGAGAATCCTGACGATTTACGTGGGCCGACGAAGATCACGTCACTCGCCCAAGACGGGGCCACCTCATCTGGGCGCTCTCGCGCAATGATGTCGAACGAAATACTCGGATCTTCGCTCTTGACTGCCCCGAAAAGTCGATCCATGAAGGTGAGGGGACCACTATATCCGCCGCCTGCACCCCATGGGCTCAGAATCGCGACCCGCACTTAACCTCCAAGTTGTTCCTGCCAGGGTTCGTGCCCCGTCGGTCGAGTACACTACATACTGGCGGTCGATCATGGGCCTCAACGGGAGGGGAACCTCCTTGCTGTTGGTCACATTCCTTCGACCGCATTCCGCCAAGCGGAATGCCTGAGCAGGCACGCGACGTCACACTTGACTGTTACGGGGTTGGATTTCTATGGTAATGCAGCGAGTTGCGACACGCTCTCCGAGTTGGCCTACACCTCGGGCTCAGGGGCGAGACTTGGACGGTCAGGAGATCTGGCGCTGGGTCTTCTTCGGGACTCTTGTTGGGTACCTCGCGGTCTTTCAGAACCCAGCCTTGCCAGCGGCGCTCAAACTACTCTTCGTGCTGACTCTGGTAGCCATCGGTGCGGTCGCATGGTTTTCCCTAGGTGACGAACCTGCGCGATTGTCGATTCTTCCGCAGTTGCGCGCATCGATCATCACCCTAGCTCTGGTCACATACTTCTCGGCTTTCCACCTGCTCGCAAACGATGTCCCTCTGACCGACTGGATTCGTGACGGCTTAAACTACCTGCTAATCCCAGCAAGTATTGCCGTCGGGGCGCGTGCAGGTAAGGTCCTTAGTCATCGTGTCGTGGTGTCACTTACTATCATTTCGGGCGTCGTTGCTAGCTTTTCCTTCGCGTCTAGTTGGCTGTCGCGGCGCACTGGCGGGTCGGTCGAGCTGCCCCAGTTCGGTCTCGCATCCTCTTATGCTGCACTCCCTGGAATTGCAATCTGTTTATCGATCTATTTTTGCTCCAGTCGCCACCGACTTGTCTATCTGATCCTCGCCTACCTCCAGCTTGGGCTCCTCCTGCTCTCAGGCGGACGAACCCCAATGCTCTATGTAGCAGTATCGCTCACGGTCTGCATAGGATTCTCCCTTATCTGGATGAGGAATGTGGTTCGGCCAGTTATAGCAGGGCTCATCGGATCGGGCGCTCTCGTGGCGATCCTATTCATCTCTGACGCCGTGGGAGGTGGGGTCGCCTCCAGTCGCCTGGGCTGGTTCTTGGACCTATTCGCGGTCGGGAGTAGTGCTATCACCGCCGACGCGTCCGCCAATGCGCGAGACACCGCTACTTCTTGGGCGATCGGGCTTTGGGATCAGAATCTGGTTCTCGGTCGGGGCCTCGGGCATACGTTTCCCCATCATAACGTCACCGCAGATTCAGTGGATAATTTCACCCTCGATACTCCGATCGTTGTTTTGGTCAAGTTCGGCATCCTAGGAACGCTTATCATTTCAATCTGCCTTATTCGCCTGCATCGCCTTCTCTATCGTTCCGCGACTGCACTTGGTCCACAAGCGACCGCCGGTCGGCTGTTCGTCGTGATCTGTGGTTCTTTGACCGTTGCGCTACTTTTTAATGGCTTCCCGGCAGAAAACCGCGGCTATGCCGTGATGCTATTCCTCATGACCGCGCTATGTTTCTCAGACGTACCCCCTGGTAGTCGTCAAGAAAAGCGTGGATAATCGATCAGTATGGCTCTGGAGGTTGATCGTCCCGCGTGATGGACGGGTCCCGCGAACAGTCGGGATACATTGCCGTAGCCGTGCAATGGTCTTCGGGGTGGAATGCAACAGGCGCCGGCATTTCTATGCCGGCGCCGTTGCTATTTCTATTGCTTCCCCTATAGCGAGATCAGGATCTCTGCGATCACGCCAGTCTGAGCGCGCACCCTTCGATCGCTCGGCAGCGCCTTCGGCGCCAGCGTCCGCAATGTCCACTCGCCATCGTGCGCGAAGAAGCGGAAGTGCCCGCTCGCCGAGGTGGGCACCTCGGCGGTGAACTCGCCGGTGGCGTCGAGCAACCGGACGTAGGCATTGCCGACTGGCTCGCTGTCACGCAGTACCTGGCCTTGGATGATGGCCTCCTTGGCGACGTTCACGCCGTCGAGCGACAGGCCGCCCGCAGTTGCACCGCACATGCTCAGGCCTCCCCGGGCTCGTCGCCGAGGACGACGGGGACGCCGACGAGCGAGCCGTACTCGGTCCACGAGCCGTCGTAGTTCTTCACGTTCTTCTTGCCCAGCAGCTCCTGGAGGACGAACCAGGTCAGCGAGGAGCGCTCACCGATGCGGCACAGCGCGATGGTGTCCTTGTCCTCGTCGAAGCCGACCTCGTTGTAGAGCGCCTCGAGCTGCTCGTCGGACTTGAAGGTGCCGTCGTCGTTGGCGTTCTTGCTCCACGGCACGTTCACCGAGGTGGGGATGTGGCCGGCGCGCTGAGCCTGCTCCTGGGGGAGGTGTGCAGGGGCCATCAGACGACCGGCGTACTCGTCGGGGCTGCGCACGTCGACCAGGTTCTGGGTGCCGATCGCGGCGACGACCTCGTCACGGAAGGCGCGGATCGAGTGGTCCTGCTCCTTGGCGACGTAGGTGGTCTTCGCGCGGGTGGGGACCTCGGAGACCAGCTCGCGGGAGTCGAGCTCCCACTTCTTGCGGCCGCCGTCCATGAGCTTGACGTCGTTGTGGCCATAGAGCGTGAAGTACCAGTAGGCGTAGGCGGCGAACCAGTTGTTGTTGCCGCCGTAGAGCACGACGGTGTCGTCGTTGGAGACGCCGCGCTCGGAGAGCAGCGCCTCGAACTGCTCCTTGTTGACGAAGTCGCGACGGACCTGGTCCTGGAGGTCCGTGGTCCAGTCGAGCTTGATCGCGCCACGGATGTGGCTGCGGTCGTAGGACGCGGTGTCCTCGTCGACCTCGATGACGACGACCTTCGGGTCGTCGAGGTGGTCCTCCACCCACTGGACGGAGACGAGGGCGTTCTCGCGGCTCATGTATCTACCTTTCTGTTGCGTCAGGCGACGCGGGGTCTGATGTGGCGGTGAGGTCAGGACGGTCGGGGCGCCAAGCGGCGGAGCAGCAGGTAGAGCTCGCAGCCGAGGCAGAAGCGGAACAGCGCGTTGAGCAGGGCCGCGACCAGCGCGAACCCGGTGGCGACCAGGCCGACCAGGTCGGCGCCGGCGAGGAAGCCGATCAGGGCGACCATCGCGAAGCCGAGGCCGACGGCCTGGGCGAAGCGCGGCGGCCGGGCGTCCTCGAGATCGGCGGGCGGCGTCAGGCGCGGGCGCACCCAGGCGCGGAACGCCCACGCGGTCGGCGTGTGCTGGACGCCGCGGGCTGCCCCAAGCGCGAAGAGCGCCGCTTGGACGGCGATCAAGACGGTGGCCACCGAGGTCGGCACCACGAGCACAACCAGCAACAGCACCGCGGTCACCGCGGCGGTGAACTGCGGCCCGCGCGGGTCGACGGTCGCCGCGGCGCGGGTGCGCTGGGCGGGAACGGTCGTGGACATGTCATCTCCTGCGAGAAGGAACTCGGTGACGCAACTGGCAACGTCTCGGCACGCCGCGAAGAGCACCTTCGTCGAGTTTAGTGCAGTAGATGACTCGACTAAAGAGCTTCGGGGGCCTTCAGGAGGGTCGACACAGGGACGAGCGCACACGGCAGTGGTCCACTGCGCGTCGCTTGGTCAACCAGGTCGAGGACATGAGCCCACCGTATGTAGGGCGACACGTCGGCTCACCATCGGTCTCACATGCTAGACGGTCGTTCCATTATGCGAGACTCTGCAGTGTGTGACTAGGATCGCCGCACCATGAGCACTGCATCCGGGCCACGCGCCCTCATCACCGGGGTGGCCGGCCAGGACGGCATCTATCTCGCCCGACTGCTCCGGGATCAGGGATACCGGGTGGTGGGCACCGTTCGCCCCGGAAGCTCGACCTTCAGGTCACGCGCCGTCTATCTGTCCGGGGTCGACGTGGTCGAGCTCGACCAGCAGGACCGCGGCGGCTTCGCACGCCTGTTGGAGGACGTCGCGCCCGACGAGCTGTACAACCTGGCCGGATTCACCTCGGTCGGCGCCAGCTGGGACCAGGCCGAGCTCGTGGCCGAGACCAACGGCATGGCAGTGCTCCGGATCTTGGAGGAGCTGATCGCCTACCGGGACCGCCATGGTGCGGCACCTCGTTACTTCCAACCCTCCAGCTCCGAGATGTTCGGCATCGCCGACCATCAGCCGCAGACGGAGGGCACACCGCATCACCCGCGCAGCCCGTACGCCGCCACGAAGAGCTTCGCCCATCACCTCACGGTCAACTACCGGGAGTCCTACGGCCTGTTCACGAGCACTGGCACGCTGTACAACCACGAGAGCCCGTTGCGCGGCGACAGCTTCGTGACACGAAAGATCACTCGCGCCGTCGCGGAGATCGCCCTCGGGCGACGGTCCTCGGTCACTCTCGGCAACCTCGATGTCCGCCGAGACTGGGGGTTCGCTGGCGACTACGCGCGGTCGATGCATCTGATGCTGCAGGTCGACGAACCCCAGGACTTCATCGTGGCCACAGGCACCTCGTGCGCGTTGTCCGACCTGTTGGCGGTTGCATTCGCAGCCATCGGCATCGACGACCCCATGAGCCACGTTGAGCAGGATCCCGCGCTGATGCGACCTGCCGACGTGGCAGACCTCTACGGCGACCCGGCCAAGGCGCGCGAACAGCTCTCCTGGGAGCCGACCCTCGACTTCCCCGCAGTCATCGAGCACATGGTGAAGATCGACATCGAACGCCTGCGCACCGGAATCGGCGAGCACGAGTCCTACCTGTTCCCGTAGTAGTTCTCCCCAACATGGGGTAGCGGGAGCACCCAAACAGTCCGTGATGGCCATCACAGTGGAACTGTCTCGCCATGTTCGGCTTAGTGATGCCCCCGCAGTCACGCACGCGATCGCCGGAGCCTGGAGTCTTGTGCTCTACGTGCGGACATCCCACAACCCGGTTTCGCCGTCGGTTCGGTCGCGACCACACCTGCCACGTCGTCGTCGACGACTACCACACGCATTGGGGTGAACAGTGCGGCTGCACCTCGCCGGTGCACCAGCATTGACCTAGGCCTCGTCGTCCCCGACTCGACCCAGCGCCGCGATCACCTGCTCCTTGCGGGGCGCTCCGGCTGCTCGCGTGACCTCGTCGCCGTGCTTGTCCAGGACGAGCGTCGTGGGCGTGCGCAGGATGCCGAGCTCGCGGGTCAGCGCCAAGTGGTGCTCGGCGTCGACCTCGACGTGGCGCACCCCGGGGACGACGTCCGCGACCTCGGCCAGGACCCGCTTGGTGACCCGGCACGGCGCGCAGAAGGCGGTCGAGAACTGCACGAGGGTCGCCCGCTGCCCCAGCTGCTCGTCCGGCAGTGCCGCCGCGACGGCGTCCCAGGCCCGCGACTCGACAGACGGCGCCGGCTCCGGTCCGTCGACAGGACCGGCGGTGGCAGCGGGGGGACTGCCCCGAGTTTGGTTGATGCCTGACCTGTGAGGATCACTCCTCGCTGGAAGGATGTCCCTCGTGGCAAAGCCCTATCCCAAGGAGTTCCGCGACGACGTCGTGCGAGTGGCCCGCCAGGGCCAGTCGTCACTGGCTCAGATCGCGAAGGACTTCGGCATCTCCGAAGGCTCGCTGGCCAACTGGATGAAGAAGGCCGACATCGAAGACGGCAAGCGTCCGGGTATGACCGACGACGACCGCAAGGAGCTTCGCGAAGCGAACAAGCGGATCCGTCTCCTCGAACAAGAGAACGAAGTCCTTCGCCGGGCAGCCGCCTACCTGTCTCAGGCGAACCTGCCGGGAAAATAGTATTCCCGCTCGTCCGCGAAATGGCCGCGGCCGGTGCCCCGATCAGGGTGCCGGTCGCGGTGGCGTGCAGGGTCCTGGGTCTGACGACCCAGGGGTACTACAAGTGGCTCAAGGATCCCGTGTCCCAACGTGACTGGGACGACGCCCACGTCATCGACGTCCTCTACGACATCCACGAAGACGACGCCACGCTCGGCTACCGGTTCCTTACCGACGAGCTGGCCGACGAGCACGGCATCAAGGTTGGTGAGAACCGCGTGCATCGGCTCTGCCGCATCGCCGGAATCACCGCCAGCCATCACAAGAAACGGTCCAAGCCCGGCTCGACGGGCCCGGCCCCGCACGACGACCTGCTCGCGGTCGTTGATGAGCACGGCGTGATCCGGCACGAGTTCGTCGCCGACGGCCCGAACAAGGTGTGGCTCTGGGACATCTCAGAACACCCCACGCGTGAAGGCAAGCTCTACATCTGCGCGATCAAGGACGTCTTCTCCAACAAGATCGTCGGCTACTCGATCGACTTGCGAATGAAGTCGTCGCTGGCGCAGGCTGCGATGCGGAACGCGATCGCGCTTCGCTCACCAGTCGGCACGGTGTGCCACTCGGACAGAGGCGGTCAGTTTCGCGCCAAACGCACCCAGCAGCTCCTGGCCAACAACGGCCTGGTCGGGTCGATGGGCCGCTCCTACGGGGCCGGTGACAACGCCAGCATGGAGAGCTTCTTCGCACTCCTGCAGAAGAACGTGCTCAACACCCGCCGCTGGGACACCCGCGACGAGTTGCGGCTCGAGATGGTCCGCTGGATCGAAACGAAGTACAACCGCCGCCGACGACAGCGAGGACTTGGCAGGCTCACGCCCGTTGAGTTTGAGATGATCTACGCAGCCGCAGACGCGGCCTGAACACCCCAACCGCTACGCGTCAACCAAAGCGGGGGCAGTCCCGGGCTCCCCCTCCGTGCTTCGGCGCGCGGCACGGAATCGGCCGTCGGTGCGCGCGCGGTAGGCACCGAAGGAGAGGGCGAGCACGAGCGCGCCGAGCGCGATCCAGATGCCGGGGGTCACGAAGGTCCAACCCGCGCGGAGACCCGCACATTCCGGCGCATCGCGCGCCTACGATGAGCGGGTGCTGCGGATGACCCTCGCCCTCGTCGCCGCGCTCTGTCTCACCGCGCTCGCCGTGCTGCTGATCGCCGGGCACGGGCCCTGGTCGGGCCGCACCCTCTTCCCGGTGGCTCCCGGGCACGGCATCAACGTCGGCGACCTCCCCGTCTTCGGGTTCTGGGGCCTCGGGGTGGCCGCCTGCGCCGTCCTGGCGCGTCCCCGCTGATCAGCGACGCCGCCGGCCACGACGTACGACGAGGGCGGGAGATCGGTGATCTCCCGCCCTCGCGGTGCTGCACGGGGCGCGCGGGCCCCGGTGGTCACGCGTTGATCAGCGCAGCGTCACGCGGACCGTCTTCGACGCACTGCCGGCGTAGCTGCCGCCACCGAGGTGACGGGCGGTGAGCGTCAGCTTCGCGCCACGTCGCGGGGCGACGAGGGTGAAGCGGACGGTGCCGGCGGGGCCGACCTTGGCGGTGCGGGTCGTCGACGCGGCGCCGGCGACCTTGAGGCGGACCTTGCCGGTGACCGCGGTCTGGGCGACCTTGCCGCCGACCTTGACCGTCACCTGGAGCTTGGCGCCCTTGCGGACCTGCTTGGCGACCTTGAGCGACGTGGTGGTCGCCTTCCTGGTCACCCGGTAGGTCGTGCTGACGGTCTCGGTGGCCGCCGTCTCGTCGGTGCCGAGGTAGCGCGCGGTGATCGTGTGGCGACCGGCCGGGAGCGACGCCGGGAGGGCGTGCGTGGCCACGCCGGAGGCGTCGACCGGCACCGCGACAGTGGTGTCGCCGTAGCCGAACTCGACCTCGCCGGACGTCTCCTCGACGCGGGCGGTGACCGTGCTGGCGGCGCCGAACACGTTGCTCGCGGCGTCGAGCTCGACCGCGATCGTGGCGACCCGCTTGACCCGGGCGAGCTCGCCGGTGGCGATGCGGCCGGTGGCCGCGCCGGTGGCGGTGACCGGGACGAGGCGACGGGTGTCGTCCTCGGGCACGGTCAGGCTCGCGGTGGCCGTGCCGCTGGCGTCGGCGACGACGGTCACCGGCTCCAGGCCATCGGCGGCGAAGGTGACGGCCTCACCGGCGCGGAAGCCCGCGGCGCTGAGCCCGGCCTCGGTGCCCGGGGTGAAGGCCTCGGGCGCGGTGACGGTGCCGCCCGCCTGGACGGCCGCCAGCTCGGCGCAGACGTCGCCGGGCTCGCCGAAGGCGGGGAGCTCGGTGGCGCTGCCGGTGACGCCGTCGTCCTCACGGATGGTGGTGAAGACGATGGCGTCGTGGCCCATCACCGCGTTGGCGGTGTTGATGACGCTGGCGGTGACGGAGGTGCCGTTGGTGCTGCTCGCGTCCGTGTCGCCGGGCAGCGGCGCGGTGACGACCTTGCAGGTCTCGCCGGGGGCGAAGGTGACCTTCTCCATCGCGGCGGCGGCGCGGCTGGTGGCCGAGCCGAGCAGCGAGACGTAGCCGGTGACCGGGGCCGACGCCGGGGCGTCGAGGTGCACGGCGATGTCGTAGGTGCCGGGGGCGTTGCCCTCGTCCACGCCGGGGGCGAAGACGCCGAGCACCGGCTCGCGCTTCACGGTGGGCGTGCCCACGGAGGAGCTCTCGAAGGCGAGGTCGGAGAGGTACGCCGCGCCCTGCTCGGCGCCGGGGGCCGCGGCGAAGCGGACCTCGCGCAGGTTGGCCACGTCGAGACCGGCGGCCGCGAGGTCGGCGGTCGCGACGTTGACCTGCTGGAGCACGATCTTCTTCAGCGTCGACGTGGCGGCGCTGCTGGTGGAGGTCGGCATCCGCACCAGGGCGTAGGGGTTGAGCTCGGAGACCGGGGCGCTGAAGGTCCTGCCCGCCCCGTCGACGACCGAGAGCACCAGGTCGGTGGCGGTCTCGACGGTCTCGTCGGCGGCCAGCTTGACCGAGAGGCGGTCGTAGGCACCGGCGTCACGGCGCGCGGCCGGGACGCTGACGCGCAGCTGGCCGTTGGCGCCGGTCCACGAGAACCGGGTCACCGGGGTGGCCGGCACGTTGCCGCCGTTGGTGGCGGGGGTCCAGTGCGGCAGCTGGGCGGAGGCCAGGGAGGTGCTGCACGCGGCGAGCGACTGCACCGTGGTGCGCGCGCCCATGCTGGCGCACGGCGCGGCGGTGGCGCTGCCGACCGGGCGCACCAGCGAGGAGGCCTTCTCGAAGGAGGCGATGGTCGAGCGCGCCGAGGAGGGCGCGGTGGCGACGGTGCGCACGTCGGCGCCGTCGAGCGAGGCCGGGACCGTGCCGGAGCCGTCGAAGAGCGGCAGGAAGCGCTCCTCCCCGCCGAGGGTGGCGCGGAACCAGGCGGTCATGTAGGCGTTGCCGAGCTCGTACTGCTCGGACGGCGAGAGGCGGATCGAGGTGCCGGCGACCGACGGGTCGGTGCCGCAGATGGCCTCGGTGCGCCGCGCGGCGCTGTTGCTCCAGTCGTCGCTGACGCTGTACTTGTACTCACCCGGGGTCCAGGCGGTGTTGAAGAAGTTGTGGTTGGCGCCCATCACCCAGGTGCCCGAGCGCAGCACGTCGTCGCCGAAGGCGTAGCGCGAGTCGTCGAGCATGTGCTGGCCCTGCTGGTTGGAGACGTCGCCGTCGCAGTAGGGCAGGACCACGTTCATCGGGACGTTGGGCACCGTCATCCGGCCGAAGTCGACCGGTGCGAGCGGCAGGATCGACTCGATCGCCCACGGCGTGTCGAGGCCCTGGTTGAGGGTGGCCGCCGCGGTGACGCCCTCGCCGCCGCGGGAGTGGCCCATCATGCCGATCGAGCTGAGGTCGAAGCGGCCGACGAGGTCGGCGGCGGTGACCTGGTCGAGGTCGGGGGCGCCGTTGACGAAGCCCTCGCGGCGCAGCTCATACGAGCGCGCGCCCTCGACGAGCGCCTCGTCGAGGGTCAGGGTGCGGTCGGTCCACTCGTCGTGGAAGGCGACCTTCTCGCCGGCGTTGGCCTTGCGCAGCATCTCCAGGGTGTCGAGGAGCAGCTGGCCGCGGGCGACCGCGCCGCGGTCGGCGGCGAGCTGGTTGTCGTTGGAGTTGATGGCGTTGGCCGAGATCGAGACGACGGCGTAGCCGTGGCTGGCCAGCGCCTGCGCGGTGCCGTCGTAGCCGGCGTAGCTGGGGATCGACATCCGCAGCTCGTTGTCCGGGGCGGTGGCGCACGGCCAGCGGTTGTTGTGCGTCGGGCCGGTGCCGTAGCAGGAGGTGTGGCGCCCGTGCAGCAGCAGCACGGTGGGCCGGGGCCCGCCGGTGGTGGGCAGGTAGACCTTGCCCTCGAGCTCGCCGCGGACACCGCCGATGGCGGCCAGGTCGATCGCCTGGTCGCCGAACTTGTAGATCGACTCGGTCCAGGCGTAGCTGCCCTTGGCGGCGGGGTCGGCGGAGATCTCCGACGGCGCCGGCGCGTCGGGCACCTCGACCGCGCGGTCCGGAGCGGAGGAGCCCGGGACGGACTGGCTGGACCAGCCGGCCTCGGCGCTCTCGGCGCCGGCGACCGCCGGGTCGGAGGTGAACGCGGTCAGCGAGAGACCGTCGGCGGACTCGACGGCCGCACCGACGGCCTCGCCGTCGACGACGATGGTCGGGGCGTCCGAGCGCATCGGCAGCGGCTCGTCGAGCTCGACGGTGACGAGGTAGCCACCGGGCGCCGAGACGACGTTCCAGTCGGATCCGGAGGCGAGGACGGGGTCGGCGGCCGAGGCGGCCGGGGCCAGCGCCATGCCGGCCAGGGAGCCGGCGAGCAGCGCGGCGGACAGGCCGACCGATGCGCGTCGGCGCAGATAGTTGTGCAAGGGGCACTCCTCGAGGACTGCCTCCACCGAGCGCCCGAACGGCGGCGGAGGGATGCGGGAGACCGCACCGTAGGAGCGCCGACGTCCTCGAATGTTTCGAACTGTTACGGCTCGGTGACACCCCGCGGGGAGCCCGAGACCCACGTCACGCGGCAGCCCTCGCGGCTCATCCCCCGGCGAACGGCGGCAGGAACTCCACCGACGAGCCGGGCGGCACGACGACCTCGTCGGGGTCCCGGGTGCTCACCGGCTGCTCGCCCAGCAGCACCGAGCAGGAGGCGATGACGTCGCCCAAGCGGCTGTCCTCGTGGCGCGCGAGCACCGTGCGCACCAGATCGCCGAGGCGGACCGGGCCGTCGACCGGCACCTGCTCCTCGGCCACCCCGGCGGCCGCGCGGGCCGCCGCCCAGTACCTGATCCGGATGACCTGCGTCTCATTCACCAGCGGGCACCTTCCACCATGTCTGTGACGTTACCTAAACTCCCCGGTTAACAGGCCGGAGCCCAGCGTTGCGTTTCGGTCCCCTGCCCCCCTCGGGAGGAGACCACTGTGAGCACACTCCTGCTCCTCACCAGCGCCCTGCAGCCGTCCTCCGGCGTGCTGCCCGGCCTCTCGTTGCTCCCCCACCAGGTCAAGATCCTGCCCGCCGAGGGCAGCGCCCTGCTCGAGGCGCCCGACTCCGACCTGCTGCTCGTGGACGGGCGGCAGGACCTCGCGCAGGCCCGCGACCTGTGCCGGTTGATCCGCACCACCGGCACCGACGTCCCGGTGCTGCTGATCGTCACCGAGGGCGGCCTGTCGGTGGTCACCCACGACTGGGGCATGGACGACGTCGTCCTGCACACCTGCGGGCCGGCCGAGCTGGAGGCGCGCATCAAGCTCGCCGTCGGCCGGATGGCGGCGCAGCGCGAGGCCGCGGACCCCGACGCCCACGTGATCCGCTCCGGCGAGGTGGTCGTCGACGACGCGACGTACACCGCGAAGATCGGCGGGCGGTCCCTTGACCTGACGTTCAAGGAGTTCGAGCTGCTGAAGTTCCTGGCCCAGCACCCGGGTCGGGTCTTCAGCCGCCAGCAGCTGCTCCAGGAGGTGTGGGGCTACGACTACTTCGGTGGCACCCGCACCGTCGACGTCCACGTGCGCCGGCTGCGCGCCAAGCTCGGCCCCGAGAACGAGACGCTGATCGGCACCGTCCGCAACGTCGGCTATCGCTTCGTGCTGCCGACCAAGGAGAAGGACGCGCCCCCAGCGGCCGCGTCTGCCGACGACGCCGTCGACGAACGGGTCTGAGGTCTGGACCGGTCCGGCCAGCCGGACGCCAGTTCCGCGATCCCCCGTCCCGCGCCAGCGGCACTCCCTATCGTCTTCCCGGAGCGTGTCGCTGTCGTGGGGAAACCGGCGGCCGGTCCCGTCCGCGACCCCGGATGCCGTGCCCCGGGTGTGCGCTGGTGCTCTCGCCACCCATCTCGGCCCAGCATCGAGGGAGACCATGAACGATCTGCGCAGCCGCGACCACCTGTCCACGCCGGCACCACAGCGCCGGATGACGATGCGGCGCCGCTGGCGCCACCTGCGCCAGCACCCCAACGTCGAGCACCAGGTCATTCGCACCGTCCAGCTCGCCGCGCTGGCGGTGCTGCTGGTGATCACCGCGGTGCTGGTGTATCGCGCGCTCACCGTCGTCTGACCCCGACCCGGTTGCCGAGCGACCGACATACCCAATCTGGGGTATGACGCGACTCACATGCGTGGCGTGTACTGGCAGCGCCGCACCCTCACGTCGCTGGAGGGCCTTCTGAGGTAGCGACGTGGGTTGACGCCCCGCCTGTACGCCAGGCGGGGCGTCTTGGCATCCGGACCTGGGGAGGACCGATGGCGCTGATCCACAGCACACCGCAGGAGTTCACCGTCAAGCACCTCGTGACCGCGAGCGAGCTCGAGGCGCTCACGGCCCTGTTCGCCGCGGAGCTGGCCCGCGGCTGGATCCCGCACCGCGCCGACCTCGAGGACGCCCTCGACCGCCTGCGCGCCGCCCGTCCGGCCTGATCCCCGCCATCGTGTCCGCCGGCCATCGGCCGGCAAGGTCAGCGCAGCGGGCGGACGTGCAGACCGACCTCGGGGTCGACCACGACCTCCTGGGCCGCCGCGAGCCCGCCGGCGAGCAGCTGGGCGTCGAGGGGGACGTTGCGCTTGACCAGCGCGAGCGCGATCGGGCCGAGCTCGTGGTGGCGCGCGGAGCTGCCGACCCGGCCGACGACCTTGCCGTCGTCGTTGGTGAGGTCCGCCCCGACCTCGGGGAGCACGTTCTCGGAGCCGTCGAGGTGCAGCAGCGTGAGCCGGCGCGGCGGGCGGCCCAGGGTGTGCACCCGGGCCACCGTCTCCTGGCCGCGGTAGCAGCCCTTGTCCAGGTGCACCGCGGGGCCGATCAGGCCGACCTCGTTGGGGATGGTGCGGGTGTCGGTGTCGGCGCCGATCCGCGGCTCGCCCCGTGCGATCCGCAGCGCCTCGAAGGCCCAGGTGCCGGCGGCCGGGCCGGCCGCCTCGGCGTAGGCCGTGAGCTGCTCACGCGGGACCAGCTCGTAGGCGTCGTACCAGCCGGCGTCCTCACCGGCGCGGCTCGGACGCCAGGTGACCGCCAGCTCATCGCTGACGTCGGTGACCTCGACGCGCATCATGAACCGCATCCGGTCCAGGAAGCCGGCCAGGGCGGCGCCGGCGCCGGGCTCGGTGTGGGCGATGAAGGTCTCGCCGTCGTCGATGCCGACGAAGCCGTGCTCGATGTGGCCCTGCGGGCTGAGGATCAGCGCCCCGGTCCAGCGGCTCGGGACGAGCCCCTCGAGGAACTGTGTGGTCAGCGAGTGCAGCCAGGTCAGCCGGTCCGGGCCGCTGATGCGCACCACGTCGCGGTGGGACAGGTCGACGAAGCCCTCGCCGGCCTCGAGCGTGCGCTGCTCGCCGTAGAGGCTGCCGTAGTGGGCGGCGACCGGGGCGTCGGGGCCGTTGCCGGCGACGGCGCCGGGCAGGGCGAGCAGCGGGCTGGCGGGGCGGGAGCTGGTCACGGGAGGTCCTTAGCGGTGGACTGGCAGTCGGCGCAGGTGCCGAACACGGTCAGGTGGCCCACGTCGGGTGCGAAGCCGTGGCTGGCGCGCAGCGCCTCGATCGCGGGCGCGATCACGTCGGGGTCAACCGAGGTGACGCCCTGGCAATTCCGGCACACCAGGTGGAAGTGCTCGTGGTCGCCGACCGCGTGGTAGGTCGGCGCCCGGTCGGTGATGTGGGCGTGGCGCACCAACCCGAGCTCCTCGAGGACCTCGAGGGTGCGGTAGACGGTGGAGCGGTTGACGGCGCTGGAGGCGGCCTGGACCTCGGCGTACACCTCGTCGGGGGTGGCGTGGCGCAACTTCTCGACGGCGCGCAGGATCAGCTCGCGCTGGGGGGTGAGCCGGTAGCCCTTCCCCCGCAGCCGGTCGCGCAGCTCCTCGGTCACGGTGTCCGCACCTCAGGCACGCTTCAGCCGGGCCCACAGGTGGGGCTGGAGCTCGTGGCCGGTGGCTGCCATGTCGTAGGCGTAGAGCAGGTCGCCCTCGACGTTGCCGTAGAGACGGTGCCCGGCGGTGACCTCCTTGGCGGTCTCGGTGAACGCCACGCCGGCTGTGTGCATCTCGAGCTTGCCGCCCTCGGCCTGGCCGTACCAGATCTCCGAGATGCCGGTGTTGTGGGCGAGCACCATCTCGACCTTGCCGCCGGGCTGGGCACGCAGGAAGCCACTCTCGAGGGCGGCGTCGCGGACCTTCTCGCCGTTGTCGTCGATGATCCACGCGCGCGACATGTAGTGGAAGAACGGGCGTCCGTCGTGGGTGAAGATCAGCTCCTGGCCGAACTGGAACTTCTCGATCGAGGGGTAGTCGCCGTGCCCGTTGCCCCGCCAGGTGCCGAGCAGCCACGCCAGCGGGGCGCAGTCGGGGTGGAGGTTCTGGGGGATCTCGAAGGGCATGGGGTCCAGTCTAGGAGTTCGGGCTGGTTCATCGGCATGCGACAACTAGCGCGCCCTCGCGGCGCTGCTATCTGCCTCGATTGCGGCGGGGGTGAGCCGGGCGCGCCTGAACGCTCGCACTGTGGACGAAGCGATCGCCGCGCTCGACATGCGAGCGATGAGGTCGGTCGTGATCGCCTCGGCCGGCGACTCGACGGGCGACTACGCCGACGAGTTCTACGAGACCGCGCTCAAGGAGCTGTTCGCCGAGCACTGGCCTGACCGCCCGGCGCGCCTGCTCCGCTGGCAGAAGACCCCCGACGCCTACCCGTCGGACTTCACGATCTGGCAGACCGCCGAGTCCCCCGCGACCCCGGGCACTCCGGGAGGCACGGTGCCGAACACGCTGATTGGATACGACAGCTTCGCCCGAACCGGCCCGCTTGTCGGCTCTGCGCTCGACACGGGGGCGGGGGCCTGGACCGGGACCACTGGCGTGCTGTCCACCGATGGGGACCGCCTCGTGACCACGGGGGCCTCCAGTGCCATCGTCGCGGCGCCCCTCGCTGCCCGCAGCGGCGCCGACTTCGCGGCATCGTGCACGATGCGCATCGCGAGCAACAACGCCAGCAACAAGCAGACCAAGTTCTACGGCGTGCGCAAGGACGCCTCGAATGACCTCGAGATCGCCCTCGCCGGGTCCACGAGCGTGGCCGTGACGGTGGTCAAGCGGATCGCGGGCACCGCGACCGTGCTGGGCACTCTCCCGGCCAACACGATCCCCTCCGGCCAGCCCGCGGCCGACTACGTCTTCGCCCTCTCTCTGAGCGGGACCACGCTGACCGCAACAGTCAACGGACAGTCGATGTCGTTCGAGCTCACGGGCGGCGATCTCGCTGCCGTCGAGGCGATGACGACGGTCGGGTTCAACTCGCCCGCCGACCCGACGTGGCAGGCCGAGACGCTGGAAGTGCGAGGCGCCGTCACGACCGCCCCGAGCGACCCGACCCCTGCGGTTCCGAGTCCTCTCCCGTGGGCGACGGTCTACAACGGCATGATCGCGGGCTCGACCATCGCCTCTCAGCTGGCGCGGATCGACGCGATGTATCCCGAGCGCCCTGACGTCCTGGTCGTCAACCACGGGCAGAACTACGGCGCCGACACCGGAGCGGCGTTCCTGGCGGCAGTGGACGGGTTCGTGTCCGCGATGCACGCCAAGTACGACGACCAGATCCCCGTCGTCGTCTGTTCGCAGAACCCTCGCTTCACAGGCGATGCGAACGAGGTCGGCCAGCGCGCTCGGATGGCCGCTCTGCGTGCGCACGCCCGAGAGCGGGACTGGGTGTACGTGCCGACGTTCGAGGCGTTCGCCGCGCGCGCTGATGGAGGGAAGTCCCTCGTGAACGCCGGCGACAACGTGCACCCGCTGCCCGTGAGCGGCGCGGCGGACCGAGGCGCCCGGCGCCAGGCGGATGTGTTGAAGCGAGAGCTGCTCGCCCTCAGCGGTCGCCCTTGACGACCTGAGTGGCGACGGCTTCGCCCAAGACCTCCGCGCCCTCGCGGTTCGGGTGGATGCCGTCGCTGCTCAAGCCCCGCTTGTAGCCACCCTGGGGAGCGGCGAGGGCCGTGTGCCCGTCGATCAGCGGGACGCCCAGCTCCTTGGCGAGAGCCTCTTCCGCGGCGATCAGGGCCGAGACCTGCGCGGCATAGTCGGCACGGGGCGGCGGCGAGATCAGCCAGACCTCGAGGTCGCGACGCTGCGCTGCCTCGATCATCGCTCGCAGGTTGGCGATGGTCTCAGCGGTGGTCACGCCCTGGCCGATGTCGTTGGTGCCGGCCAGAAGCACCACGGCCTGAGGCTTGCGGGATAGCACGTCTGCGGCGAACCGCGCGCGGATCTCGGTCGTGGTCTGACCCGCCACCGCGGTCGTGGCCCGGTACTCCCACGGAATGTCCTTGTACGACAACGCGTGCCCGACCCACGACCCCTGCCCGGGGAAGGAGTCGAAGGTGTCGGTGTCTGCCTGCGTGATGGAGTCGCCGTGGAAGACCGTGGATAGGCCGGGCTCGGGCGTCGGGAACGGGTCCAGCGGGGGCGCCGACTTGGCGCGATCCGCAGCGGCCTGGACCTCGCTGCGCCACTGACTCAGGCCAACCATGCAGCCGATCGCGACCGCAAGAACCAGGGCAACGCCGGCCGCGGCTCGTAGTTTCCGACCGACCGACGTATCGCGGCTGGACCTGGACCTGGACCTGGACCGCCCCCGTGACTTCACCACGAGCCGAAGGCTAGGTCATGGGGCGAGGGCCCGTCCTCCGCCCTGTCGAAACGTGAGCACTCGCACTGTCTGCGACCGGGTTAGCGACTCGTCAGCAAGCCTCGCCCGGACGCCCTAGGGTCCGCGTATGCCAGTTGTTGCCGTCTGCCCAACCCACGGCTCGTTCGCGTCTCGTCGATTCGGCGTCAGTTCCAGTTCGAACGTCACGATTCAGAACTGCTTTGAGAGTTGCCCGAGGTGCGGGGCCGAGTCAGCGGTAATGGAGGGCACCTACGACTTCGATGTCGAGGGCCTTGCGACAGCCATCTCGGCGCCTTCCTGGTCGCGATTCGCTCTGCGGCAGGTCCAAGCCGAGGTACAGCGACTCGTCAATGCTGCCGAGGACCCCGGGCTCTCCGATGCTGATCTCCAGCACATCGCGGATGCTGTTGCCGTGACGGTCTCGGCGCGCGACCAACGCCTAGCCGAACTCATCCGCAACGAGATCAGTGACAAGCCTCGCGCGGCCATAGTGGCGTTCCTCGTCTCACTCGTCACGATCCTGGGGATGCTCGATGGGGCTGTGGCCGGGGGCACCTTGACCTACGAAGTCACAAAGAAGGTGGTGAGCGATGTCCTCAGCCGATGAGGCCGCCACGTTGATCGCCGAGTGCCTCCGCGGCCAATTGACCGCGCTCCGACTCATGTACCTCTCCCTCGGGTTCCTCCTGGGCGCCTTCGTCGGCGGCCTCGTGGCCGCCTGGCGTTATTAGCCGCGATCGGCCGGGATAGCAGCGCGACCACCTGTCAGAAAATGTTCTTTGCCGCCGGGCCGCAGATGCTGGAGGACGTCGTCCTCTAGCCTCAGCCCATGCCTCGCCCCCTCCTCGTCAAGGTCACCTGCGGCGCCGACGACCCCGAACGGTCCAACCAGGCCTTCACCGTCGCTGGCGCTGCCGTCGCGGCGGGGGCGGAGGTGTCGCTCTGGCTGACCGGCGACGCCGTCTGGGCCGCGGTGCCAGCTAGAGGCCTCGACCTCGGCTTGGAGCACGCCACGCCGGTGGCGGCGCTGCTCGAGGTGGTGCTGGGCGGCGGGTCGGTGACGGTGTGCACCCAGTGCGCCACCCGTCGCGGGATCACCCAGGCCGACGTCGCTGAGGGCGTGCGGATCGCGGGGGCTGCGGTGTTCGCCGAGGAGGCGCTGCGCGACGGGGTGCAGGCGCTCGTCTATTGAACCGCCCCGCTAGGGGCGGGGGCTGTCCAGCAGCAAGGTGATCGGGCCGTCGTTGACCGACTCGACCCGCATGTCCGCCCCGAACACGCCCCGCTCGACGTGGGCGCCGAGGCGCTCGAGCTCGGCGCAGAACGCGTCGTACAGCGGCTCGCTGACCGGCCCCGGCGCCGCCGCCTGCCAGGTGGGGCGCCGGCCCTTGCGGGCGTCGCCGTACAGCGTGAACTGGCTGACCACCAGCACCGGGGCGCCGATGTCGGAGGCGGAGCGCTCCTCGCGCAGCAGGCGGAGGTCCCAGACCTTGCGCGCCGTCCAGGCCACGTCGGCCGGGCCGTCGTCGTGGGTGACGCCGAGGTAGACCAGCAGCCCGGGCTCCGCGATCTCGCCGACCACCCGGCCGACCGGGTCGACGGACCCGTCGTCGACGACGCGGACGCTCGCCCGCAGGACACGCTGGATCACCGCTCGCACGGAGGCATGTTCTCGCACCGCGGTCTCTGGCAGCATGCCGGGATGACGGCCGCCCCGGACCCCAGCCCGCTCCCCCGCAACGCCCTGCTCGTCACCGTGGCGCCCACCGGCGCGGAGACGGCCAAGAGCGACTGCCCCCAGCTCCCCACGACGCTGGAGGAGCTGGTCGTCGCCGCCAAGGCCTGCGAGGCCGCCGGCGCCGCGATGGTGCACGTGCACATCCGCGACGCCGAGCACCGGCCCACGCTCGACCTGGGGCGGCTCACCGAGACCGTCACGGCGCTGCGGGAGGGCACCGGCCTCGTCGTCCAGCTCTCCACCGGCGGCTCGGTGCACGACCCGCTCGACGATCGGCTGCGGGTGCTCGACGCGGCGCCGGACTCGTGCAGCCTCACCATGGGCACGGTGAACTTCGGCGACGAGGTGTTCCTCAACCCGTGGCCGTTCGTGCGCGAGCTCTACCTGCTCAGCCAGGAGCGGGAGGTGGTGCCGGAGTTCGAGCTCTTCGACCTCGGCCAGGTCGCCGCGCTGCGCCGGCTGCTCGACGCCGAGGGGCTGCCGTACGGCGGGCGCGTGCACTGCGACCTGGTGATGGGCGTGCCCGGCGGGATGCCCGGGACGGCGCCGGCCCTGGTGGCGGCGGTCGCGATGCTGCCGCCCGAGGTGACCAGCTGGTCGGCCACCGGCGTGGGCCGCTCCACCCTCCCGGTCGCGCTGGCGGCGCTGTCGATGGGCGGACACCTGCGCGTCGGGATGGAGGACGTGCTCTCCTACGCCCCCGGCCTGCCGGTGGAGTCGAACGCCCAACTCGTGGAGCGGGCCGTCGCGCTGGGCCGGCTGGCCCAGCGCGAGCCGGTCGACGGCCGCGGAGCCGGGGCGCTGCTCGGCGTCCGACCCCGCTGAGCGGGGCCGGACGCGGGGAGCGGGGTCAGGCCTTCTTGCGCTTGCCGGAGTCGACGGTCTCGGGGGCGTAGCCGTAGCCATAGCCGTACCCGTAGCCGTAGCCGCTGCCGTGGCGTCGCGAGGGCACCATGTTCATGACCAGGCCCAGCGGCTTGGCGTCCACGCTGGACAGCCGCTCCACGGACTGGGTGAGCTGCTCGCGGGTGGTGGAGCCGTAGCGCACCACCAGCAGCGCGCCGTCGGCGTGCGAGGCCAGCAGCGCGGCGTCGGTGACCGGCAGCAACGGCGGGGCGTCGATGATCACGACGTCGAAGTCGGCGCGGATCTTGGCCAGCAGCTCGGTCATCGCGTGCGACTGGAGCAGCTCGGCCGGGTTCGGCGGGATCGCGCCGGCGCTGAGCACCGACAGGTCGCTGTCGGGGTGCTTCTGGAGCGCCTCCTCGAGGCTGACCTTGCCGACCAGGATCGTGGTGACGCCGACCGCATGGTCGAGGCCGAGCGCGGCGCTGGCCTTGGGCCGGCGCAGGTCGCCCTCGATGAGCAGCGTCTTCTGGCCCGCCTGGGCGAGGGAGAGCGCGAGGTTGAGCGCGGTGCTGGTCTTGCCCTCGTTGGGCAGCGCGGAGGTCACCACGACGACCTTCTCGGGGTGGTCGACCTCGAGGAACTGCAGGTTGGTGCGGATCACCCGGAACGCCTCGGCGCGCGGCGCCGTGGAGGGCAGCGAGGTGATCAGCGGCTCGGTGCGGGCCGCGGCGTCGTAGGCGACCGAGCCGAGCATCGGCGCGGTGCTGAGCGTGGTGGCCTCGGCCGGGTCCTTCACCGAGGTGTCGAGCAGCTCGCGCAGCAGCGCCAGGCCGACGCCCAGCAGCAGGCCGAGCACCAGGCCGAGGCCCAGGTTGCGCACCGGCTGCGGGGAGGACGGGTCGCTGGGCAGCGAGGCGGCGTCGGAGAGGCTGGCGCGGATCGGGGTGCGCCCGCCGACGGTCTCGATCTCGTCGATCCACAGCGAGAGCTGCTCGGCGTAGGACTGCGCGATCGCCTGCGCCAGGGCCGGCTCGGGGTCGGTCGCGGTGATCTTGACCATCACGGTCTCGGGGAGGACCGAGGCGGAGACCTTGTCCTTGAGCTCACCCGGGGTGAGGTCGAGGTCGAGGTCGGCGATCACCGAGTCGGCCAGCTGCGTGGTGCCGACCTGCTGGGCGTAGGAAGTCACCCGCTGGCCGGAGAACAGCGCGCCCTGGTAGGCGTCGCTGCCGCCGCTCTGGCTGGAGACGGAGACGAAGAGCTGCGCCGAGGACTGGTACTGGGGGGTCGCCGTGAAGGTGAGGGTCGCCGCCGCCGCCAGCACCACCGCCGTGACGGACAGGATCATCAGCCAGCGCCGCCGAAGCAGCCTCAGATAGTCACGCAGCTCCACGCGGGCACTCCAGTCGATGCAGGGGGGTCGGCCCGGCGACCCTATCGGGCGGCGAGCCGGCCCGCGTGACCGGCATCGCAGTGTGGTCAACCCCACCCTCCGGGCGCCGTGGCAGGGTGGCCGCATGAGCATCGAGGAGATCGCCCGCGAGGCCGAGGAGGCGGACGGCGCCGCGCCGCTGGACGAGGCGACCTGGCGCGCCCTGCGCCACCCCGACCGGGTGCGCACCTGGGAGCGCGAGGACGGCTTCGCGCTGCTGGTCGGGGACGAGCTGACCCTCGTCGTGCGGCCCGCCGCGCGGCGTCGCGGGGTCGGGCGCGACCTGCTGGGCGAGGTGCTGGTCGCCGTGGACGGCGCCGGGCCGCTGCTGGCCTGGTCGCACGGCAACCACCCCGGGGCGGCCGCGCTCGCCGCGGCGTACGACTTCGCGCGGGTGCGCGACCTGTGGGTGATGCGCCGCGACGCCACCCAGCCGCTGCCGGCGCTGGAGCCGCGCGAGGGGATCGAGGTGCGCGGCTACCGCCCCGGCGACGCCGACGAGGTGGTGCGGGTCAACGCCGCCGCCTTCGCCGCGCACCCCGAGCAGGGGGCGATGGACGCCGCGGAGCTCGCGGAGCGGATGAGCGCCGACTGGTTCGACCCCGCCGGGCTGCTGGTCGCCACCGAGCCCGGCTCGGACCGGCTGCTCGGCTTCCACTGGACCAAGCGCCACTCCCCCGAGCTCGGCGAGGTCTACGTCGTCGGCATCGACCCCGCCGCCCAGGGCCGCGGGCTCGGCACCCTGCTCACCCTCGCCGGCCTGCACCACCTCACCGACGCGGGCGTGCGCGAGGTGCTGCTCTACGTCGAGTCCGACAACGCCCCCGCCATCGCCGTCTACTCCCGCCTGGGCTTCCGCCACGACGACGTCGACACGCACGTGCAGTACCGGCGGGGCTGAGCGGGCGGGTTCGTCGGTCGGCCGACAACGGGGGCTGTGACCAGTGGGGTTCGTGCGGCGGAACTCGACTACGCTCAGCGCCGATGAACGCGGCCACCTCACTCGACGAATCCGACCAGACCGGCGGGCGCCGCTGGCGGCGTCGCGACAAGGCACCTGTGCCTGCTGGACCCACCGAACCCGCTGCTCCGGCCGCTCCCCTCCTCAGCCCCGAGGAGTACGCCGCGCGGCTCGGCGAGGCCCAGGCCACCGCCGAGCAGGCGACCAACCTGCGCCGGGCGGCCGAGCTGGCCGCCGCCGAGGCGAACGCCGAGCGCCTCGTCGCCGAGGACGCCGCCCGTGAGGCGACCGTGGCCCGTGCCGCCGCCGACCGGCTGGTGGCCGAGCGCGCCGTCGCTGTGGGGGAGGCCTTCGCCGCGCGTGCCGCCGCCGAGCAGGCCGCCACCGAGGCCGCCGAGGACCGCGCCGCGGCCGAGCAGGCCGCCACCGAGGCCGCCCGGCTGCGCGAGGAGGCCGAGCAGGCCGCCCGCGCCCAGGCCGAGGCCGCCGCGCAGG
>NZ_JABJRA010000005.1 GCF_013155365.1 Nocardioides sp. zg-DK7169 | reverse complement strand
CAACCGCCGGCGTCGCCAACGAGGCCTCGGCAAGCTCACCCCGGTCGAGTTTGAGATGATCTACGCGATCTCAGAAGCGGCCTGATCCCCGCAAACCCCGAGTGTCAACAAGACCGGGGGCAGTCCCTGGGACCTACCTGCGCGGAGCCTTCGAACCGTCTGCGCCGCCTCCGGGATGGGGCATGCCTGGCTGACTGCCGCCGACTCGTCGGCATGCGGCGAGGCGTCCCCTGGGGCCCCTAGCGACAGAGCGCCGCGACGTACCGTGGATCGCGATGGGGCAGTCGAGTGGGCACCTGGTGTGCAGCGTCTCGGCTCGCACTGAGGCAGTGCTCGCGCTGATCCACTCTCTGGTCGTGGTCGCTGACCTCCTCGATGTCCCCGTTGAACAGGTGGCGATGTGGCGCGACGGGGCGGGCTCCCCTTCGCCTGAGCAGGAGAGCCGTCTCAATGACCTCGCGCGACTCCCCTCGCGAGCCGCGCGGATCTTCGAGCGCATGGGCGCCCGGAACTGGACGTTCAATCCGAACGCGTTCCTCGGAGGGCTCAGGCCCATCGACGTGCTCCGCACGCGCGGGATCGAAGGGGCCGAGGTGGTCCTCGCCGCGTTCGGCGCGGCAGAGCAGTTGGCCTACGGCGGATGAGCGTGCGTCCGTCAACCATCTCGACCGTCCCCAGGGCTACGACGCCTGGTACTTCGCGCTGACCCCGGAGGTTGCGGTCGGCGAGTGTGCATGTCCTTGATCTTGTCGGGGTCGATGCGCCGGTGGCCGTCGAGGATGCGGCTCAGCGCGTACGACTTCCCGACGCCGGGGTGGCCCGGCGGTGACGATGATGACCCGCCCCTCGGTGGGGACCTTGGGCTGCCTGGCGCTGTAGGTCTTGATGATGGCGCGCTGGAGGGCTGGGTCTCGAAGGAAGGCGTCCAGGCTCGACGGCGCGTTCGCCAGTGGGCCGGACGGCCACGTAGGAGCGTCCGCTCGGCATGGACGCGGTCACGGTCTCGGTGGTTGAACTGCGTCGCGGACACGCTCGTACTCCTCCTCGGAGAGAAGCCCGGTCATGGACGCGTGAGTGACCTCGTCCCAGGTGCCTTCGATGGCGCCCTCAAGCGGTTCCGGGGCGTACTCGCGGAAGGTGTAGTCGTAGCCGATGAGCGCTTGGATCATCTGCTCGCGCTCGGGGCCGTCGACGTCGGCGACGATGGCGCGCAAGATGATCTCCTCGGGCGTCTCGACGTCTGCGGAGCGTCCTTCCATCGCTTTCAGCATGCGGTGCACACGCGGCTGGGTGGTGCCCAGTACCTCGGCGATCTCACGCTGGGAGTAGTGCTCGGAGAGACGCAGCGCGTCGTGCATCTCCTCCAGTCGGTCCAAGCGCTCACGGGCCCGACGGATCCGGGCGCTCGTGGCGATCTCCAAGAGCCCGATCGGCATGTCGCTCGCGCCCCAGTCCGATCGACGCGTGTCGTCCCTGACGACCAGCGCGCGCCTGGAGGTGGTGGCGATGACGGCCTCCGCGGTTCGGATTCGCCAGCGTACGCTGATACGCCGTGTATCAACGAGGATGCGGGGGACGCGGCGCCGTCGAGGATCGCGTTGATCTTGTTGGGCACGGCACCCTTCGGGGCCCTGGTCACCGCGCGGCGAACGAGCATGCGCTAAGGGGGGATCTCCGCGATAGGGGTCTGCCCCCGGTCTGTTGTAAACCTGTCACCCGTTCGTGCAGCAGCCCCTTCCGCTCTGGAAACCAGTTCGCGGGTAGGCGCGAGCGAGTTGTTCGGTGGCCGGATGAGCGGCCGGGGCGGTTCAGGGTGTCTATGCCGTCGGGGAGGAGGTCGGCGAAACTAGGTCGGTGCCCGCGCCGAACTCGAAGTCCAACTCGAAGCCGGTCTCGAAGGGGGCGGCTCGCGCGGTCGGTCGGGCGGGCGAACGGGAGAACGGGCGGGCCAGGCAGCAGGCTGTGGACGCGGCAGTCCATGAGGCGATTCAGGCCGCGGTGAACGTCGCGCCGATGTCGAAGAAGGCGAAGAAGAGGGCAGCCGAGCAGGCCCGTCTGGCCGCAGTCGAAGCCGCTGCCGCCGAGAGGGCCGCGCAGAAGGCAGCGGCGCAGAAGGAAGCCGAGGATCAGCGGGCCATCGCGGCCAGCCCGCACAAGTTCCCGCCCATCGACCACGCGACCGCCGGGCCGCGGTCAGCGGAGCAGTACGTCGCGGTCGTGCTGCGCACCGTGCTCGGAGCGAACAAGGTGAAGGTCACGTCGGGTGGGCGCGACGAAGGGATCGACGTCGTCTCCAGGGGCTTCTCGGTCCAGGTCAAGCGGTATGCGAACCAGGCGATCGGGCGCCCTGACATCCAGCGGCTCAACGGCGCCCGACGCCCAGGCACCGAAGGACTGTTCTTCACCTCGTCGCGCTACACCAAGGAGGCGATCGCGTACGCCGGCGCCAACGGGATCGCGTTGTTCACCTTCGACTTCGACGGTGTCGTACCGCCGCGAGGCGTCAACAAGCGAGCGAAGACGTTGTTGAACGGCACGGACCAGCGCACTGCTGCGGCTCGCAGGTACGGCGACGCTCTGTCGTATCTGCGGATGATGAGCAACGACAGCACGCTGCCCGACGAGACGCGAGCAGCAGCCCGGGAACTGGCTGCCTTCCTGGCTCCGCTCCGTCGGCCAGACGGCGAAGGGCCGTCAGCCAGATGAGCCCGTCGGCGGTGGGCAGCCGATCGCAGGAGCGAGCGTTGCTGACTACTAGGGCGACGGATGTCCGATGCGCAGCAGCGAGGAAGAAAACCGGGGCACCAGCCGCCCGTCCGCAGCGCAGGAAAGCACGCGCAGATCTGATGGAAGCAACTCCTTGGCGGCTGAAGGGACTCTGCAGTCGCCACTCCTTCGTGGCCGAAGGTCCGCTTGTGAATCTTCTTGAGCGCTCATGCTCGGAGGTGAAGGCGAGAACGAGCATCGCGATGACAAGAATGGTCGAGCCCGCAAGGCCGTGGAGCGCAGACGAGGTCGCATGAGCGCTCATTACGGTGCCGCGGAGGGGCCTGTCTGCTTCGCGAATCCCTTCATGGAGTCCACCGTGCTGCAGCAGAGCACTCTTAGCGGTCCGGCGATCCGCCTGCGGGAACGTAGTGGTCCGGGTTGTAGGCGCTGAGAGCCTCACTGCGCGTTTCATTTTCGCGGTCAAGGACGTTGCAAGTTCGCGACACCTGGGCGTCAACGCCTTTCAGATTCGTCGATCGTCGGCACGCGGCGCCGATGCCGGCGTGGCTGCTGCCGCCCAGGGGTCCTGGCGCAGCGCGGCGTCAGTTGCCGGTGAGCGAGAGCAGGTCGAGGAGGGCCTGCGGCGGGTCGCCCTTGACGGTGTCGACCTCGACCTCGTCCTCACCAAGCACGGTGAACGTGACCAGGCCGGTGGCGTCGGCGTCGTCGAAGGAGCACGCGGTGCCGGGTCCTGCGCGCAGCGCGCCGGTCGAGATCGCGTCCGCGCCCGTGCCCTCGGTCGCCGCGTCGTAGGCGAAGTACGCCTCGTCGGTCGTCGAGGTTGCGCACAACGTCGAGGGGGTGCCCCCGGCGGACCTCTCGAGCGATACGACCGCGAATCCGGTGTCGGTGTTCCAGCCGAGGGCTTCGTTCATCGTCGAGACCGGCGAGTCGGGCGCCACCCGCTTGGTGAACATCTCCATCGCCGCGGCCCAGGCAGCCGCCTCCGCGGCCGCGGCGTCCGCCGGGACGTCGGTGGGGTCAGCGGATCCGCCGTCGTTGCTGCTCGTGGAGCAGGCGGCGAGGCTCAGCGCCGCGCCGGCGGCGAGGACGGGCAGAAGTCGTTTCATGGTTGCTCCTCTGCCGGGGTCCCGGCTCAGTGTCGGGGGGGGTGCTCCTCCTGAGAGGGCACAGGAGGTCGATGCTCCCGCATGGCGGGCGGGCGTGGAGGGCGAACGGGGGATCGCGGCGTCACGCCCCCAGCGCGACACCCAGCTCGCTCTCCACGACGCGGTCGCCGCACTGGTTGCGGAACTCCTGGATGGGGCCGGGATCTCCTTGCGGCACGGGGGGACACGCGGCGTACCAGAAGTTGATCACCGCAGGCCCCGAGATCGCCTGAAGGTCGGTGCTGGCCGCCCCGCCGCCGGGGCAGGCGAGCTCCAGATCGGGCATGTCGTTGGGGGAGGTGCGTTCTCCCGGCGACACACGAGGGCCACCCGGGCCGGCGCCGTGCCGACTCGAGCAGCACCGCAGCGGCACCGGACTGGTCGAGACGCGTGGGGCGCCAGGGACGGCGTACCCCGGCTAGGTAGGACGAGGCCGGCGTGCTGGCCTGGTAGGCGTACGGCGGCGCCTCCCGCGCCCCTGCGGGGGTGGCGCGGCGCCGGACTCCGACCTACCGTCGATGAGGTGCCCGTCACAGACGTCGTGATCCAGGTCCTCGCGGCCGAGCCCGCGGGGCTGCTCCCCGCCCGGCAGCAGATGGCGCTGTCGCTGGGGTGGCACATCATCCTGGCCTGTTTCGGCGTCGCGTTCCCCGCGGTCATCTTCACGATGCACCTCATCGGC
Organism: Nocardioides sp. zg-DK7169; assembly: GCF_013155365.1. Classification (GTDB taxonomy): domain Bacteria; phylum Actinomycetota; class Actinomycetes; order Propionibacteriales; family Nocardioidaceae; genus Nocardioides. Next base: position 386,293 of record NZ_JABJRA010000005.1, on the reverse strand, counting down.
ATCCGCCGCGACGACTCGGACGCGCTGGCGCTGGCCCGCAAGTGGGGCAAGGTCTCCGCGGTCCTCTTCGCGATCGGGGCGGTGTCCGGCACGGTCCTCAGCTTCGAGATGGGCCTGCTGTGGCCCGGGCTGATGGGCACCTACGGCGACGTGCTGGGCCTGCCGTTCGCCTTCGAGGGCCTGGCCTTCTTCCTCGAGGCGATCTTCCTCGGCATCTACCTCTACGGCTGGGACCGGATGCCGCCCAAGCGGCACCTGCTGATGGTGCTGCCGATGGCGGTCACCGGCGTGGTCGGCACCTACTGCGTGGTCGCGGTCAACGCGTGGATGAACGTGCCCGTCGGCTTCGACATCGTCGACGGCGCGGTCACCAACGTGCGGCCCTGGGACGTGCTGTTCAGCTCCGCGGCATTCTGGCAGTTCCTGCACATGTGGGTCGCGGCGTACATGGTCGTCGGCTTCATGATCGCCTCGGTCTACGCGGTGGGGATGCTGCGCGGGCGCCGGGACCGACGCCACCGGCTCGGGTTCGACGTCGCGTTCGCGTTCGCCAGCGTCTCGGCGGTCGTGCAGCCGTTCGTCGGCCACCTGCTCGGCGGCCGCATCGCCGACGCGCAGCCGGCCAAGCTGGCGGCGTTCGAGCTCGCCCTGGAGACCGAGAGCCCCTCGCCGCTGCGCCTGGGCGGGGTCCTCATCGACGACACGGTGCGGTGGGCCGTCGACATCCCGTACCTCGGCTCGCTCATCGCCCGCAACTCCTTCACCGCCCCCGTGGAGGGGCTCGAGAGCTTCCCGCGCGAGGACTGGCCGCCGGTCAACCTCACGCACCTGTCCTTCCAGACCATGGTCGGCATCGGGACGCTGCTGGCGGCGGCCGTGGTCGTGTACTGGCTCGCGCGCTGGCGCGGGCACGACCTGGTCGAGCGGCGCTGGTTCCTGCGCTTCGTGGCGGTGTCCGGGGTGCTGGCCATCGTCGCGATGGAGGCCGGCTGGATCGCCACCGAGGTCGGCCGGCAGCCGTGGGTCGTCTACAACATCCTGCGCACCTCCGACGCGGCCGGGGACAACCCGGGCCTGTGGTGGATGCTCGCCGCCACCGTCGTCGTCTACACCGGCATGACGATCGGCGCGATCGTGGTGCTGCGTTCGATGGCCCGGCGCTGGCGCAAGGGCGACGCCGACCTGCCCAGCCCGTACGGCCCGGAGGAGGCGCTCGTCACCACCGAGAGCGCCGCCGGCCCGGGCGAGGGCACCGGGGAGCGGAGATGACCCTCGCGGTCGCGGTCGCCGCGGCACTCTTCGTCGGCGTCGTGGCCTACGCGCTGTTCGGGGGCGCCGACTTCGGCTCCGGCTTCTACGACCTCACCGCGGGCGGCGCCCGCACGGGCGCCGCGCTCCGCACGCTGATCGACCACAGCATCGGTCCGGTGTGGGAGGCCAACCACGTGTGGCTGATCTACGTGCTGGTGATGTGGTGGACCGGCTTCCCGGAGTCCTTCGCGACCGCGATGTCGACGCTGATCCTGCCGATGCTCTTCGCGCTGGCCGGCATCGTGCTGCGCGGGGCCGCCTTCGCGTTCCGCAAGTACGCCGAGACGCTGAGCCAGGCGCGGCTGTTCGGCGCCGTCTTCGCCGGGTCCTCGCTGATCGCGCCGTTCTTCTTCGGCACCGTGGCGGGCGCGATCGCCTCGGGACGGGTGCCGGCCGACGGCACCGGGGACCGGATCGGCTCCTGGGTGAACCCGACGTCGCTGTTCGGCGGGCTGATCGCGGTCGGGACCTGCGCGTTCCTCGCCGGGTGCTTCCTGTGCGCGGACGCCGAGCGCACCGGCCAGCCCCGGCTGGCCGGCCAGCTGCGGACCCGGACCCTCGGGGTGGGGGTCGCGACCGGCGTCCTGGTGTTCGTGGCGCTGGTACCGCTGCGCCGCGACGCCCCGACGCTGACCGAGGGCCTGGAGACCCAGGCGGCGCCGCTGATCGTGCTCTCCGGGATCGCGGGGGTCGCGACGCTGGTCCTGGTCTACCTGCGGCGCTTCGCGGTGGCCCGGGTGAGCGCGCTGGTCGCCGTCGCCGCGGTGATCTCCGGCTGGGGGGTCGCGCAGTACCCGTGGCTGCTCGTCGACGAGGTGACGATCAACGACGCAGCCGGCGCGGACACCACGCTCCGCGCGCTGCTGGTCACCGTCGCGCTCGCGGTCGTGCTGGTGGTGCCGGCGATGGCGTACCTCTTCCGCCTCACCCAGACCGACGCCTGGTCGCGGAACGACGCCTGAGACGCGCGGGTCCACCCCACCCCTTGCGGTGGTCCGGGCGCCCATCCGGGCGCGGTGTGCATGGTCTGTCGGACCACGGCTACAGGCTCGAAACGCACATTCCCGAGGAGGGAGCGACACATGTTCGACGAGACACAGGCCTCGAACGTCATCGGCTCGACGGCGTACGGCACCGACGGTGCCAAGATCGGCAAGGTCGGCCAGCTGTTCATGGACGACGCGACGGGTCGTCCCGAGTTCGTCACCGTCAACACCGGGTTCTTCGGCACCAAGGAGTCGTTCGTACCGGTGGCCGAGGCCGAGTTCGACGGCTCCGCGCTGCGGCTGCCCTACGACAAGGACCTGATCAAGGGAGCCCCCAACGTCGACCTCGAGGGCGACGGGCACCTCCCCGAGGGCGAGGAGGAGCGCCTCTACGCCCACTACGGGCTCGGGTCCGGGTACCTCGCCGGCGATCCCGGCGTCAGCGGCATGGGGACCGGCACCGGCACGATGGGCACCCAGCCCGCCGGGCAGGACGTGTCCGGGCCGAACACCGACGACGCGATGACGCGCTCGGAGGAGCGCCTCGACGTCGGCAAGGCCTCGCGGGAGTCGGGCCGGGCGCGACTGCGCAAGTACGTCACCACGGAGACCGAGACGCACACCGTCCCGGTCACCAAGGAGCGTGCGGTCGTGGAGTCCGAGCCGGTCACCAGCGGCAACGTCGACCAGGCGCTCGACGGTCCCGACATCTCCGAGGAGGAGCACGAGGTGGTCCTCAACGAGGAGCGCCCCGTGGTCGGCAAGACCACCGAGGCGGTCGAGCGGGTCCGCCTGGGCAAGGAGAGCACCGTCGAGGACGAGACCGTGACCGAGGAGGTCCGCAAGGAGCACATCGAGGTGGAGGGCGACGTCGACGACCGACGCCGCTGACCCCGACGCTCGCTGACCCACCGCGACCGCTCGTGCCTCCGGGTGCGGGCGGTCGCTGCGCGCGTCCGGGGTCGTGCCGGGACGGGGGTCAGGACGGCTGGGACGGGCCGTGGTCGCGGTGCTCGACCTCGACGCCGTCGTCGGCCTCCACCGTGACGTGCTCGCGGCGCAGCTCGACCTCGACGGTCTCCTCCTCGACGACGGTCTGCTTGCGCACGATCACCCGCTCGCGCACCACCCGCCTCTTGGTGATCTCGAGGATCTCCTCGAAGAGCGGGACCGACAGCGACCCGTCCTCGAGGGTCTCGACCTCGCCGCTGTCGGCCTCGCCCGCCGGCACCCGCTCGGAGGTGTCGAGCTCCTCGGTCCCGCGGGAGACCACCGCCTGGGTGGGGACGGTCTCGACCTCGGTGCGCACCCGGACCCGGCCCGCCTCGCGGCGCTCGGTGCCGATCTCGGCGCGTTCCTCGTGCCGCGTGGTCTCGGCGCCCTGGTCGGGTCCTGCGTCGGGCTGCTCCCGGGGCGCGTCCGGGCCGCCGGTGCTCCCGCTGTCGGTGTCGTCCATGATCAGCTCCCAGCTCCCCCGGGGTCGTGCTGCGCGGGTACCCGGGATCGCGCGGGCCACGCAGCCCCGGCTACAGGTCGCCCGGCTCGAACCAGGCGGCGGAGGCGAGGGACCGCTCCTCGCGCAGGACGGACACCTCCAGCAGCAGGGAGCCGCGCGCGGGCGGTGTCGCGCCGTCAGCGGCCAGCGCCGCGCCCGCCCGGACGCCCAGGACCAGCCCGGTGCGGTCATCGAGGTGCAGCTCGCACGCGCCGTACGACTCGAGCGCGCAGCGCACGAGGGTCGTCTCGCGCGGCGCCTCGCCGAGACCGGGCACGGCGACGGGGTCGGCCGGGCCCGCGACCTCGGGCCAGCCCTCCACGTCGAAGGAGTCGCAGAAGCTCTCGAGGGACGCGATCGCGAGCCCCTCCGTCCCGTAGTCGGGCGGGAGGAGCATCGGGCTCTCGGCGTCACCGTGCGTCACGAGCACGCACGCCGGGTCGTCGGGGTCGCGGGCCGCGCTGAGGTCGTCGGTCTCCAGCCACAGCAGCCGGCCGTCGGGGCGGCGTACGGCGACGTCCGTGTCGCGGCGGCACACGACCAGGCGCCGGGGTCCGTGCGGTCCCTCGTGGACGGTGAGCTCGGCGACGAGCACCGCGCCGTCGTGGGGCGGGAGCGGGGCGTGGTCTGCGAACGGCGCGACCCGCCCGCCCCCGAGCCTGAAGAAGCTGTGGTTGTCCACGCCCGAGACCTCCCCGTGATCGACGGTGTCCGGACAGGATGCACCACGGGCGGGAGGGCCATCGGTCACCCGAGGGGGTCCTTGCCACGGCGGCGCGGCGCGAGGATGGTGAAGGGCCCCACCAACTCCGCTGCGACTCGGGCAGGCAGAACGGGCCGGGCGCGGCGCGTTCTCGAGGAGCGCCATGACCCCCGTACCCCCGCCCCGCTCACCCGCAGCCTCTCGCGCTCGCCGCGCACGCACCCGCCGCCGGGTCGGTGCCACGGTCGCGACGCTGACCGCCTCCGCGCTGGTCGCCGCCGGACTGTGGGGCGCCAGCCCCGCCCCCGGCCAGGCCGAACCCGGCGGCGGCTCGGACATGCCCGAGACCCTGCAGGCGGCGCCCAGCCCGCTGCGCACGCCGTTCGAGGAGTCGAACGGCGCGCGCTGGACGACGGTCCCCGAGTCCCAGCGGTTCTGGCGCCAGCTGGACCGCAGCAGCGATCGCGTGAAGGTGACCCGGGTCGGGCGCAGCGTCGAGGGCCGGCCGCTCCAGCTGGTCGCGGTCGGCGACCCGGCGCCCGCGTCGGCGGCGGAGGCCGCCGAGGGCTCGGTGCTGATGTACACCTGCTCGGTCCACGGTGACGAGAACTCCGGGCGCGAGGCGTGCATGCGCCTGGCCCGCGACATGTCGACCACCACCGACCCCGCGTGGCGCCGGCTGCTCCGCGACACCACGGTGCTCTTCATCAACCTCAACCCCGACGGCTGGGTCGCGAACACCCGCCAGAACGCCCAGGGCCTCGACGTCAACCGCGACTACATGGCGCTGGAGTCGCCGGAGGCGCGGACGGTGGTGAAGCTGATCCGCGACTGGAAGCCGGACGTGCTCAACGACCTCCACGAGTACGGCCCGAACCCCTATTACCGCACCGACCTGCTCCAGCTGTGGCCGCGCAACCGCCAGGTCGACCCGACCGTGCACGACCTCGCCCGGACGATGAGCGAGGACTACGCGGGCGGCCAGGTCGAGGCCTCGGGCTACACCTCCGGGGAGTACGGCATCTTCGTCAAGGACGGCGAGCCGTTCCGCCAGGTCGCCGGTGACGAGCAGGGCCGGATCCTGCGCAACTACGCCGGCCTCCAGCACGTCGCCGGGATGCTGAGCGAGACCGCCAACGAGCCGCTGGACGCCGAGGAGGAGGCCGACGAGGCGCTCACCAACCGGCGCCGGGTCGAGGTCAACTACCTCAGCGCGGTCGGCAGCGCGCAGTTCACCCTGGAGAACCGCGACACCCTGCTCCGCGAGACCGCCGCGGCCGCCGAGCGGGCGATCGCGAAGGGCGCGAGCCGCAGCGGCGTCGTCTACTTCGCCGGCCAGGACAACGTGCTGCCCACCGAGGCCTCGGACGTCGAGCCGGAGCCGATGTGCGGCTACCAGCTCACCCTCGAGCAGCGCCGCGACGTCGCCCGCACGCTGCGCCTGCACGGCATCACCTGGCGCAACAACGCCGAGGGGTCCTACGTGACGATGGCGCAGGAGGACCAGCCGCTGATCCCGCTGCTCCTCGACGCCCGCTCGGAGTACCGGATCACCGAGGCGACGCCGGTGGAGGTCTGCTGAGCGCCACCCCCGCCCGCTTGTAACGCGGGGTTATTGACGCTGAACACGCTTCAGGAGGCGTGTGGAGCGACAATAACCCCGCGTTACAGCGCGCCACGGGCGCCGCGGCCAGCCCGGGTCGGCCCTCAGCGGCGCCAGAACAGGTGGTGCACCACGCCGCCGGACGGGCTCGGGACGACGTCGAGGTGGTAGCGGTCGAGCAGGTCCGCGGGGCTCTCCCACAGCCGAGAGCCGGCGCCGAGCTCCACTGGTGCCACCGCGACGTGCAGCGTGTCGACGAGGTCGGCGTCCAGGAACTGCCGCACGGTGTCGGCGCCGCCGCCGAGGCGCACGTCCTTGCCGTCGGCGGCCGCGAACGCCCGGTCGAGCACCTCCGCCGGCGTACCGCCCACGAAGTGGAAGGTCGTGTCGGACAGGCTGAACGAGGGCCGCTCGTGGTGGGTCATCACGAGGACGGGGGTGTGGAACGGCGGGTCCTCGCCCCACCAGCCCTGCCAGCTCAGGTCGGGCCACGGGCCGCGCTGCGGGCCGAACTTGTTGCGGCCCATGATCTCGGCGCCGATGTTGCGGTGGAAGTCGCGCACCAGGTAGTCGTCCAGGCCGCGGCTGCCGCCCGGGTCGGTGCGGTTGGGCCAGCTCGCGGTGGCACCCGCCCGCGCGACCAGCTGTCCCGGGTCGGCGTGGCCGAACGGGCGCTCGAGGCTCTGTCCCTGCCCCGCGGCGTACCCGTCGCTGGACACGCAGAAGTTGTGCACTCGTACCTGCTGGGTCACGGCCTGCTCCTCGAGGTCGGGGTCGGGGTCGTGGTGACTCAGACCGTGGTGGGGAGGGGGACTCATCGGGCCCTCCCGGTAGTCCGCCACACAGGTGTCGTGATCTCGCCGATCGACGACACCTGTGTGGCGGACTATCACCCCTCGGGGGCCAGAGCGTCAGAATCGACACGTGCGCGAGGGACGGTGGCGGCGGGTGACCCGGGGGTCGTGGCAGTCCGCGGCGGTGACGGCCGTGGCGCTCGCCTGGGCACGGTGCTGGGGCGCGCGGGCGGCGTACGACGAGGAGGCGGGACTGTTCGTGTGCGCCGGGATGCGCGGGGGCTACGCGCGCGGCGGCACGACGTACGGCGGGGCGTACCTCACCGGCAACCCCCGCCCCGGCCGGGGGGTGCTGCGCCACGAGGCGGTGCACGCCGAGCAGTGGGCGCGCCACGGCCTCGGGTTCGGGCCCCGCTACCTGCTCGAGGAGCTGCGCCGCCCCGGCGCGCGCAACCGCTTCGAGGTCGAGGCCGGGCTGCGCGACGGCGGGTACGGCGACCCGCCGCCCGGATAGCCCCGAAATGGAGGTCCCGCCGGCGGCGGGGGCGTGTCAGCATCGGGCATGCGACCCCTGATCGTCACCGAGTTCATCAGCCTCGACGGCGTGATCGACTCACCCGGCGGCGGGGCGCACCCGCGTGCCGGGTGGACCTTCACCGACGTCCCCTTCGAGGAGGCGGCCTACGAGATCAAGGGCCGCGAGCAGGCGGAGGCCTCCGCGCTGCTGCTGGGCCGGGTGACCTACGAGGAGTTCGCGCCGGTGTGGCCGACGATGGCGGAGTTCGCGGAGTACAACGCGATGCCCAAGTACGTCGTCTCCTCCACCCTGCGCGAGCTGCCGTGGGGCCCCGCGACGGCGCTCGGCTCGCTGGCGGAGGTGGCCGAGCTCAAGCAGGGCGACGGCGGCCCGATCCACGTCCAGGGCAGCGCGACCCTCGCCCAGGGGCTGGCCGCGGCCGGGCTCGTGGATCGCTACCACCTGCTGACCTTCCCGGTGGTGCTCGGCGCGGGCAAGCGGCTCTTCGCCTCCGACGCCGACCACCACGGCCGCCTCGAGCTGGTCGAGCACGCGACGTACGACAACGGGATCCGGCTCGGGGTCTACGACGTGGTCCGCTGAGCCCTGGCGGGGATCGGCGGCGTCCTCGGCGCGGATGCGCGAGGATCGCGCCATGACGGAGGGGATCGGGCAGACCATCGGCGTCGTCGGCGGCGGGATCGTCGGGCTGGCCGTCGCGCGCGAGCTCACCCGGCGCCGCCCCGGGACCCGGGTGGTGGTGCTGGAGAAGGAGGAGCAGCTCGCGCGGCACCAGACCGGGCACAACTCCGGTGTCGTGCACGCGGGGATCTACTACCGGCCCGGCAGCCTCAAGGCCGAGCTGTGCACCCGGGGGCGGAGCCTGCTGCGCGAGTACTGCGCCGAGCGCGCGATCCCCTACGAGGAGTGCGGCAAGCTCGTGGTCGCCGTCGACCGCTCCGAGCTGGGCCGGCTCGACACCCTGGAGAGGACCGCCACCGAGAACGGCGTACCCGGCCTGCGCCGCGTCGAGGGGGCCGGGATCACCGAGGTCGAGCCGTACGCCGCCGGGCTGGTCGCGCTGCACTCCCCGCAGACCGCGATCACCGACTACGTCGCCGTCGCGCACGCCTACGCCGACGACGTGCGCGCCGCCGGCGGAGAGGTGCGCACCGGCACCGAGGTCACCGGGATCCGTCGTACGGCGAGCGGCGTCGAGGTGGCGACCACGCAGGGCCCGCTGCGGGTGGACCGGCTGGTGGTGTGTGCCGGGCTGTACGCCGACCGGGTCTCGCAGTGGGCCGACGGCAGCGCCGGGCCCCGGATCGTGCCGTTCCGCGGGGAGTACATGAGCGTGCGCCCGGCCAAGGCCGACCTGGTGCGCGGGATGGTCTACCCGGTCCCGGACCCGCGCTACCCGTTCCTCGGCGTGCACTTCACCCGCCGGGTGGGCGGCGGCCTCGAGGTCGGCCCGAACGCCGTGCTGGCGCTGGCCCGTGAGGGCTACCGGCGCCGCGACGCCCGCCTCGAGGACCTGCGCGAGTTCGCCGCCTGGCCGGGCTTCTGGCGGCTGGCGGCGACCCACTGGCGCACCGGCGCGCGCGAGCTGCGCGGCAGCCTGTCGGTGCGTGCCTACATGGCCGTCGCGAGCCGCTACGTGCCGCAGATCGGCGCCGCCGACGTGGTCCGCGCGGGTGCCGGGGTGCGCGCGCAGGCCGTCGAGCGCGACGGCAGCCTGCTCGACGACTTCCGGGTGCTCGGCGACGAGGCGGTCACCACCGTGCGCAACGCGCCCTCGCCCGCCGCCACCTCCAGCCTCGCGATCGCCGAGCACGTGGTGGACCGGATGGGGCTGTAGCGGGGCGGATTCGATCCCGACCTCGCGGGCATCGTCTGCCTGGCAGCGCGCCCTGCCTGCCGCTTCGGATCGAAGGAGTCGCGATGTCCCAGGCCACCCCCCAGGCCCCGTCGGAACGCGGACCGGACACCGGTGCCGAGCAGGCGCGCGAGCGCGGGCTCGCCCGGTTCGCCCAGCGCACCGCCGCGTGGACCGAGACCTGGTTCCCCGATGCCTACGTCTTCGCCCTCGTCGGCGTCGTCGTCGTCTCGCTGGCGGCGTTCGTCAACGGGTCCAGCCCCCGGGTGGTCGCCGAGGCGTTCGGCGGCGGCTTCTGGGACCTGACCGCGTTCACCCTGCAGATGGCGATGGTGGTGCTCACCGGTTACATCGTCGCCACCTCGCCACCCGTCGCGCGCCTGATCGAGCGGATCGCGAGGGTGCCGTCCACGCCGCGCGGGGCGGTCGCCTTCGTGGCGCTGCTGTCGTGCCTGGTCTCGATGCTCAACTGGGGCCTCAGCCTGGTGTTCTCGGGGCTGCTGGCCCGCGCGATCGCGCGCCGTCCGGACCTGCGGGCGGACTACCGGGCGCTCGGCGCCGCGGCGTACCTCGGCCTCGGCGCGGTGTGGGCGCTCGGCCTGTCCTCCTCGGCTGCGCAGCTGCAGGCCACGCCGGCCTCGCTGCCGCCGGAGCTGCTGGAGATCACCGGGGTGCTCGACTTCGGGGCCACGATCTTGACCTGGCAGTCGCTGGTGATGGCCGCGGTCCTGATCGTGCTCAGCGTCGTGATCGCCTGGGCCTCCGCGCCGCGCGGCGAGGCGGTGCGCACCGCCGAGGACCTCGGTGTCGACCTCGACGACCGGGTCGCCGAGCCGGCGGCGCGCACCCGGCCCGGGGAGTGGCTGGAGCACTCGCGGATCCTGCCGGCGCTGATCGGGATGCTGACGCTGCTGTGGCTGGTCTGGCAGTTCATCGACCTGCCGGTGCTGACGGTGCTGAGCAACCTCAACGGCTACCTGCTGGTCTTCCTGGTCCTCGGCCTGGTCCTGCACGGCACGCCGCGCCGCTTCCTCGACGCCACGACCAAGGCGGTGCCGTCGACGGCGGGCGTGCTCGTGCAGTTCCCGCTGTACGCCGCGATGGCCGCGATCCTCACCCGCGCCGAGGGTCGCGGCGGGGTCACGGTGTCCGAGCACCTCGCGGACCTGTTCACCGGCATCGGCGGCGGTGGCGCGTTCGCGGTCGTGATCGCGCTCTACACCGCGTTGCTGGGCCTGCTGGTGCCGTCCGGCGGCGGCAAGTGGCTGGTCGAGGCGCCGTACGTCATGCAGTCGGCCAGCGACGTCGGGATGAACCTCGGCTGGACGGTGCAGATCTACAACGCCGCCGAGGCACTGCCGAACCTGGTGAACCCCTTCTTCATGCTGCCGCTGCTCGCGGTGCTCGGCCTGCGGGCGCGCGACCTGGTGGGCTTCACGTTCCTGCAGTTCCTCTTCCACCTACCGGTGGTGCTCCTGCTGCTGTGGCTGCTCGGCATGACGTTCGAGTACGTGCCGCCGGTGATGCCCTAGCGGCGGTCCGGCCCCGAAATAGCTGTAACGCGGGGTTATGGACGCTTCCCACGCCGTGGGCGGCGTGTTCAGCGGCAATAACCCCGCGTTACATGCGGTGCGGGAGGGGCGAGCGTCAGCCCACCGGCTCCGGGGTGGTGTCGCGCTCCTCGGCGGGGGCGGCGCGCTTGGCGGCCCTCTTCGCGGCCCGCTTCTCCTTGCGCCGCTCGACCAGCAGGTAGAGCGCCGGGACGAGGAGCAGGGTGAGGAAGGTCGAGCTGAGCAGGCCGCCGATGACCACGATCGCCAGCGGCTGGCTGATGAACGCGCTGCCGCCGGTGAGCCCCAGGCTCATCGGGGTGAGCGCGAGGATCGTCGCGAGCGCGGTCATCACGATCGGGCGCACCCGCTTGCCACCGCCCTCGCGCAGCGCCTCGGTGATCGAGGCGCCCCGCTCGCGGTACTGGTTGACCAGGTCGATCAGCACGATCGCGTTGGTGACCACGACGCCGATCAGCATCAGCGCGCCGATCAGTGAGGCGACGCCGAGCGGGATGCCCGTCACCACCAGCAGCAGCAGCGCGCCCGTGGCCGCGAACGGCACCGAGACGAGCAGGATCAGCGGCTGGGCCAGGGAGCGGAACGTCGCGACCATGACCAGGTAGACGATCGCGATGGCGACCAGCAGGGCGAGGCCGAGCTGGGCGAACGCCTCCGCCTGGTCCTCCGAGACGCCGCCGAGCGAGACGTCGGTGCCCTCGGGCAGGTCGAGGTCGTCGAGCAGCGCCTGCACGTCGGAGGTCACCGCGCCGAGGTCGTCGGCGTCGGGCTCGGCGCTGATGGTGATGGTCCGCTCGCCGCCTGCGCGGGTGATCGCGGTGGCGACCTGGCGCTCCTCGAGCTCGGCGACCTGGCCGAGGGTGGCGCCGCCGGGGCCGACCGGAAGCTGGCCGAGCTCCTCGACCGAGGTCGGGCGCGGGCCGGAGACGACGACGGCGTCGAGCTGCTGGCCGTCGACCGACACCTGCGCCACCGGCGGCTGGAACAGCGTCGCGGCGAGCAGCTGGCCCAGCACCGAGGAGGTGAGGCCGCTGGCCTCGGCGCTCTCGCGGGCCTGGACGCTCAGGATCGGCTGCGCGGCGGCGGCGTCGGAGGTGACCACGCCGATGCTGTCGACGGTGCGCAGCTCCTCGGTGACCAGGTCGGCGGCCTCGGTCAGCGCGCCCTGGTCGGTGGCCGTGACGACGACCTCGAGGGCGGAGGCGAACCCGGCGTCACCCGCGGAGACGGTGACCTCGCCGTCGGCGTCCTCGAGGCGCTCGGTGAGCTCGTCGGCGACCTCGTCGGCGTCGGCGTCCTCGGCGAGGGTGAGCGCGAACGACGTGCTGCCTCCGGAGAACAGGGCGGTGGCCGGGTCGGAGCCGACCGTGGCCTGGAGGGTCTCGACCTCGTCGAGCTCGCCGATGATCTCCTCGACGCCGCGGGCGGCGGCGTCCTGGCGGGCCAGGCTGGCGCCGGGCTCGAGCTCCTGGGTGACGCTGAGGGTGTTCTGCCCGCTGCTGCCCAGGAAGTTGGTCTTGATCAGCGGGGTGAGGGCCAGGGTGCCGAGCAGCACGAGGAAGGCCAGGCCGACGGTGACCCACGGCTTGCGCAGCACCCACTGCACGGCCGGGTCGTAGAGGCGGCGCAGCCAGCTGCGCTCCTCCTTGGCCTCGGCCTCGGCGGCGACCACCTCGGCGTCGACGGGACCGGTGGTCTCCTTGAGGAACCAGTAGGCCAGCACCGGGATGATCGTCAGCGCGACCAGCAGCGAGGCCATCAGCGCGAGCGCGACGGTCACCGCGAACGGGCGGAACAGCTCGCCGACCTGGCCGCCGACGATGCCGATCGGCAGGAAGACCGCGGCGGTCGCGATCGTCGAGGAGGTGATCGCCCCGGCGACCTCGCGCACCGCGGTGGTGATCGCGGTGCTCTTGGCCTCGCCGTACGACAGGTGCCGCTTGATGTTCTCGATCACCACGATCGAGTCGTCGACGACGCGTCCGATCGCGACGGTGAGCGCGCCGAGGGTGAGGATGTTGAGGGTGTAGCCACCGAGCTGGAGACCGATCAGGGTGACCAGCAGCGACAGCGGGATCGAGATCGCGGTGACGATGGTGGAGCGCACCGAGAACAGGAACAGCAGGATCACCAGGACGGCGAAGATCAGGCCGAGGCCGCCCTCGGTGGTGAGGTCCTCGACCGACTTCTCGATGAACGGTGCCTGGTCGAAGGCGACGGTGAACTCGGCGTTGGAGCCGAGGGACTCCTCGAGCTCGGGGATCAGGTCCGCGACCTCGTGGGAGATGTCGACGGTGTTGCCGTCGGGGGTCTTGGTGATCGCGAGGGAGAGGCTCGGCTCGCCGTTCGTGCGGGCGTACGACGTGGGCGCCACCTGGGCGACCTTCACCGTGGCGACGCTGCCCAGCGGGCGGGTGCCCTCACCGACGGCGACCGGGACGGCGCGCAGCTGCTCCAGCGTGGTCGGGGTGGTGCCGACCTGCACCGAGAGGCTCTGGTCACCGGCGTCGAGACTGCCGGCGGGCACCATCGAGGAGCCGCGCAGGGCCTCGGCGACCGAGCCGGCGTTGACGCCCTGGGCGGCCGCGGCCGGGAGCGGGGTGATCTCGACGCGGTCCTGGGGCCCGCCGGTCAGCTGGACCTCGCGCACGCCCTCGACGTCCTCGAGCTCCGGGATCACGACCCGGTCCAGGTCGCTGGCCAGCCGGGCGGCGTCGGCGTCGGAGGTCACCGACAGCTGGATGACCGGGAACTGGTCGAAGTCGCCGGCGAAGACGACCGGCTCGACCTGGTCGGGCAGCGCGTCGAGGCCGGTCACGGCCGACTCGACCTGCTGCTGTGCCCGGTCCAGGTCGGTGCCGTAGGTCAGGGTCAGCAGCACCAGCGCGGAGCCGGAGGAGGACGTCGAGGAGATCTCCTCGAGGTCGTCGATGCCGGCGAGGGCGTCCTCCACCGGGATGGTGACCTCCTGCTCCACGGCCTCGGGCGAGGCGCCGGCGTACGGCACCACCACGCCCACCGCGGGGAACTGCAGGTTGGGGATCAGCTCCATCTTGAGCGACCCCAGGGAGAGGAAGCCGAAGATCGCGACGAGGACGGTGGCCAGGGCCACGAAGGCGCGGTTGCGCAGGGAGAATGAGGCGAGGTGGCCCACCGGGGCGCTCCTGTGTTCTGTTCAGGCGAGATCGGGGTACCGCATTTGGTTAGGGCGACGCTAAGGAACGCCCGCATCATCATAGGGAGCACGCGGTGACGCCACCGGATTGCCAGCGCGAGGAGCTGGTGGCCTCGGTCTCAGGCCATCTCGCGGCCCTCGACGACCTGGCGACGCAGCTGCGCCTGGAGGCCCTGGTGGCCAGCGAGCTGTCGCTGCAGCAGCTCAAGGTGCTGCTGCTCGCGGTGCACCGGGCGCCGATCACCGCCCACGAGGTCGCCGGCGCCCTCGGGGTCACCGCGGCGACGGTGTCCGGCCTGATCCGCCGCCTCGGCGAGCACGGGCTGCTGGTGCGCGAGGAGGCGCCGCAGGACCGCCGTGCCCGGCACCTGGTGGCGACCCCGGCGGGGCGGCAGGCGCTCGAGGAGCTCGCGTCGTTCCAGCTGCGCTCGCGGCTGGGGCTCCTGGAGCACCTCGACGACGAGGACCTGGCCACCCTCGACGCCGGCCTGGCGGTCGCGCGCCGCGCCTTGGCCGCGCACGTCGCGGAGGAGACGGGCGGGTCCTGAGCGCGACGGTGCCGCGCCGCCCGGAGGCGACGCGGCACCTGTGGTCTGCGAGGGGTGGCGCCGGGTCAGCGCACCACGACCCCCTCGGGGACCGACGGAGCGCTGCGGCGACCCGTGGGCCGCGCGTCGTCCGGGGTGTCGATCGCCAGGGTGCTGCGGCCCAGCCGGATCGTCATGTGCGCGATCGCGTCGGACATGATCGTCAGCGAGCGCCGCGAGATGTTGGTGAGGTCGTCGGCCGGCGTGTGGTAGTTCGGGTCGTAGGTGATCCCGGCCGTCCCGCCGAAGAGCGCCACCTCCTCCTCGGACTTCACGCCGTCGCCGCCGCTGAACAACCCGCCCGCGGCGACGCCGTTCTCGATGAACGCCTGGTAGTCCGAGCGGCCCGAGAACGCCGTGTCGACCACCGGCTGCCTCACCGAGCGGAAGTAGGAGCGGTAGAGCCGCTCGGTCTCGATCGAGCCGGCCGGCACCGGGGCGCTGGCCTCCTCGGTGGACTCGTCGGCGTCGTAGACGCCGATGACGTAGTTGGGCGAGGCCACCATGTCGTAGTTGAGGTAGACGGCGATGTCGTCGAGGGCCTCGGGATCGTTCGCCACCAGCTGGTCGACGTAGTGCGTCGAGCCGAGCAGGCCGAGCTCCTCGGCGCCCCACCAGGCGAAGCGGACCTTGTTGCGCAGCCGGCCCTCCATCTTCTTCAGCTGGATCGCGGTCTCGAGCAGGGTCGCGCTGCCGGAGGCGTTGTCGTTGATCGCGGCGGCGTCCTGCACGCCGTCGAGGTGGGAGCCCACCATGACCACGTCGTCGGCGCGACCGCGGCGGGTCTCGGCGATGACGTTCCAGGTGCGGCGCTCCTCCACGGTGACGTCCAGGTCGACGGTCGCCTCGACGGGTCCCTCGGCCAGGTCGGCGAGCAGCGCCTGCCCGTCCTCCTGGCTGATGCCCGTCGTCGGCGCGAGCGCATCGGTGGACTCCCCGAGCGTGGCGTTGCTGAGCGGGCCGGGGGCGTTGTTCCAGATCACCACGGCCGCGGCGCCGGCGGCCTTGGCGACCTCGGACTTGATCTGGAAGCTGCAGGTGCCGCGGTTGACCAGGGCGATCTGGCCGGCGACGTCCACGCCCTGCCAGGCGGCGGCGTCACAGCCCTGCGGGGCAGCCGGCGCGACCAGGTCGGCGGTGACCCCGCCCGCGGGGGTGCTCGGCGAGCCGGTGAGCACCTCGTTGGCGATCTCCTCGCCGCCGGCGGTGAGCGTGTTGGCGTTGACCCGGGTGTAGACGAAGTCGAAGTACTGCCGGCGCGGGGAGTAGCCGGCCGCCCGCAGCCGGGACTCCACGTAGCGCGAGGCGGCGTTGTAGCCCTCGTGACCGGCCGCGCGGTCGCCGTACCGGTCGGCGGCCGCCTGGAACTGGCGCAGGTGGGCCACGATGCGCGGGGTCTTCACCGCCTTGCGCAGCTTCTCGCTGTCGGTCAGCTTGGGCTTCGGCTTGCCGGGCTTGCCGGGCTTGCCGGGCTTGGCCTTGCCCGGCTTGGCGTGGACCCGCTCCTGCACGGCCTGGGTGCTCTGCGCGGGGGTGCTGCTCTGGCCGGGGGCGGCCGGACCGAGCAGGGCGAGTCCGACACCGAGAACGGCCGATGCGGCGATCGCCGCGCGACCTCGTGATGCGCTCACAGCTCATCTCCTTGGGAGGTGGGGGGACGAGTGCCCACCTTGACCCATGGAGGTGATCTGTGTCACGCCTCAGATCGGGGAGGGGAGCGGCGGGTCGCTGCGGCGCAGCCGACGCAGCTGGCTGCGCCAGTTGTGCCGGTTGGTGCGCTCCAGCCAGCCGTTGGGCAGGGAGAGCCGCACGACCTTGTGCCACGCGCTGGCGACCTGCTGGGGCAGCGGGCGCACGTTGTAGCTCAGGCCGTAGCGCTCGAAGAGCTCGCGCATCCGCGGGGCGATCTCGGCGTAGCGGTTGCTCGGCAGGTCGGGGAAGACATGGTGCTCGATCTGGTGCGACAGGTTGCCGGTCATCAGGTGCACCAGCGGCGGGCCGGAGATGTTCGCCGAGCCGAGCATCTGGCGCAGGTACCACTCGCCGCGGGTCTCGTCGGGGTCGAGCCGCTCCATCTCGAAGGCCTCGACGCCCTCGGGGAAGTGCCCGCACATGATCACCGAGTGCGACCAGACGTTGCGCAGCAGGTTGGCCGTCACGGTCGCGGTCAGCGTGGCGCGCCAGTGGCGTCCCGAGAGCGCCGGCAGCACGACGTAGTCCTTGGTGACCTGCTTGCCGATCTTGCGCAGGGTGGTGCGGATCTCCGCCTTCTTCTCCTCGGTGAACCCGGTCTTGTTGCGCAGAGAGTCGCCGAAGTCGAGGTCGTACATCGCGATGCCGTACTCGAAGATCAGCGCGTTGATCGCGTTCCACACCGGCTGCACGAGGTAGCGCGGCTTCCAGGGCTGGGCCTCGTCGACCCGCATGATCCCGTAGCCGAGGTCGTTGTCCTTGCCGAGGATGTTCGTGTAGGTGTGGTGGGTCTCGTTGTGGGCGCGCTTCCACTGCGCGGGCGGCGACGCGTGGTCCCAGTCCCAGGTCGTGGAGTGGATCTTCGGGTCGCGCATCCAGTCCCACTGCCCGTGCAGGACGTTGTGGCCGATCTCCATGTTCTCCAGGCTCTTGGCGACGCCGAGCATCAGCGTGCCCAGCGCCCAGCCGCCGCGCCGGTTGCTGGCGAGCACCAGCACCGCGCGCCCGGAGAGCTCCAGGGCCCGCTGCGCCGCGATCACCCGCCGGATGTACGCCGCGTCGCGGGCGCCGCGGGAGTCCAGCACCTCCTGGCGGATCTGCGTGATCTCGCGCCCGAGTGCCTCGACGTCCTCCGCGGTCAGGTGGGCGGCGGGTCCGATGCGGGACGACTGCAGGTGCGTGGTGGTGGTCATCGTGGGGGGCTCCAGGGGTGCTCGACGCTGGTGGTCGCGGACGCGGATCCTCAGGGATCGCTGATGAAGCGGTACCCGTACCGCGAGCCGTTAGCCCGCAGAGCCTACGGCGTCGGGGCCGCCTGCCCCCGTCCGGGCGCGCGCCGGGCGCCATGCGGCAGGCTGATCCCATGCAACCCGATCTCCACCTCGTCGGCGTGGATCTGGCCTGGGGCCTCCAGCGGCCCACGGGGATCGCCGTGCTCGATGCGGGCGGTCGCCTCGTGCACGTCGCTGCGGTCACCAGCGACGACGAGGTCGTCGCCGAGCTGGACCCGTACGTCGCCGGGCCCTGCGTGGTGGCCTTCGACGCCCCGATCCTGGTGCGCAACGCCTCCGGCAACCGGCCCGCGGAGGCGGCGCTGAACCGCGACTTCGCCCGGTTCGAGGCGGGCGCGCACCCCTCGAACACCGCGAAGCCCGACTTCCGCGACGGCAGCCGCGCCCAGCGCCTGGCCGCCCGCCTGGGCCTCGACGTCAACCCGCGCTCGGGGCGCAGCCGGCGCGCGATCGAGGTCTACCCGCACCCGGCCACGGTGGCGCTGTTCCGGCTCGGTCGCACCTTGAAGTACAAGGACAAGAAGGGTCGCGACCAGGCCTCGATGCGCGCCGAGCTGCTGGTGCTGATGGGCCTGCTCGAGGGGCTCGCGGCGAGCGAGACGCCGCTGCTGCTCGCCGGCCCCGCGTGGGCCGCGCTGCGGCGGGCGGCGGAGTCGGCGACCCGCAAGAGCGAGCTGCGGGTGGTCGAGGACCAGGTCGACGCGGTGGTCTGCGCCTACGTCGCGCTGCTCTCCCACCGGGCACCCGAGCGGCTCACGACGTACGGCGACGACGGCGGCTCGTCGTGGGAGGACGGCTACATCGTCACCCCGACGCTGCCCGCCGACCTGACCCCGCAGGGCCCCTCGCCCGCCGCCGGCGGCGAGGACGCGGTGGCCGAGGCGGTGCGCGAGTACGCGTTGCGCCACCCCGAGCTGTCCCGCGGAGGTGCGCTGGCCGTCGACCTGGTGACCCGGGTGCTCGACGAGGCCGGCATCAACTACCTGACCGTCACCGGGCGCACGAAGTCGGTGGCGAGCTTCGCGGAGAAGGCGACGCGCACCCGCGACGGCGAGCTGCTCTACCCCGACCCGCTGCGCGACATCACCGACCAGGTCGGGGTGCGCGTGGTGACCTACGTGCACAGCGACGTCGCCGCGGTGGCCGACCTGTTGGCCAGCCAGGTGACGGTGCTCGACGACCGCGACATGGGCAGCGAGACCGCCGCCGAGGGACGCTTCGGCTACGCCAGCCGGCACCTGCTCGTCGAGCTGGACCCGGCCCGGCTCGAGGAGCAGGACCTGGCGCCGCTGCACGTGCGGGTCGCCCAGATCCAGATCCGCACGGTGCTGCAGCACGCCTGGGCGGAGTTCGAGCACGACATCCGCTACAAGGGCACGATCCCCGAGGAGCACGCCCGTGACTTCGACCGGCGCTTCACCCTGGCCGCGGGGCTGCTGGAGCTCGCCGACCAGGAGTTCTCCACGATCCGCGACCGGCTGCGCGGCTCCTCGCAGGACCCGACCCCGGACCGGGTGGGCCACGAGCCCGACGAGCCGGGTGGCAGCGGCATCGACGCGCGCGAGCTCGCGGCGTTCCTCGCCGGGCAGTACCACGACGCGGGCTGGTCGCGCAGCGACCACTACGCCTGGATCTCCGGGCTGCTGCGCGAGCTCGACATCACCTCCCTCGACGAGCTGGGCGAGGTGATCCGCCCGGCGCTGGCGTGGGACCTCAACGGGCGCATGGAGTACCGCTACCCGCCCGGCGCCGTACGCCGCCTCGACGACGCGCTGCTCGCGGTGTACGGCGAGCGCTACGTCCGCCTGGAGGGCAACGCGCACCGCGCCGACCTGCTCGCCCAGCGCCTGGAGCGGCTGCGCCCGGAGGGCGAGGGATGAGCGGCCCGCTCGACTCGGTCGCCTGGCCGGTGCGCACCGAGCGGCTGGTGCTGCGCCCGGCGACTCCTGGCGACGTCGAGGCGACGTACCGGATCCGGGTGCTGCCGGAGGTCTCGCGCTGGATCACCGCCGCGCCGGGCGATCCCGCGTCGTACGCCGCGTCGTTCGCTGAGCCCGACCGGCTGGCGCGGACCCTGGTCGTCGAGCTCGGCAGCGACGGCGGCCCGGTGATCGGCGACCTGATGCTGTGGGTGGGCGACGCCTGGGCGCAGGTCGAGGTCGCGGAGGCCGCCCGGGCGTGCCAGGCCGAGCTGGGCTGGGTCCTCGACCCGGCGTACGCCGGCCGCGGCTTCGCCACCGAGGCGGTGCGCGCCCTGCTGGGGACCTGCTTCGACGCGCTGGGGCTGCGCCGGGTCGTCGCCGAGTGCTTCGCCGACAACACCGCCTCGTGGCGGCTGATGGAGCGCGTCGGCATGCGCCGCGAGGCCCACACCGTCCGCGAGTCCCTGCACCGCGACCTGGGCTGGCTCGACGGGTTCAGCTATGCGCTGCTGGCGGAGGAGTGGGCGGCCCGCGAGCGGTGACGCGGGGCGCGCCGCCCGTCGCGGCCCCCGCCGCACCTCACGGAGCGGCGGCGCGCAGCTTCTCCAGCAGCGGGGCGGCGGCATGGTCGAGGAACTGCTGCTGCCAGCGGTCGCCGACCTGCACCAGCGCGACGTCGGTGAAGCCGGCCTCCCAGTAGGCGCCGACGGCCTCCACGATCGCGTCGAGGTCGGGGCCGCAGGGGATCTGCCCCGCGACGTCCTCGGGGCGCACGAACTGGGTGGCGCCGGAGAAGCCGTACGGCGTGGGCAGGTCGGCGTTGACCTGCCAGCCACCGGCGAACCAGCGGAACTGCTCGTGGGCGAGGGCGGTGGCCTCCTCCTCGCTGGGGCCCCAGCAGATCGGGATCTGCCCGATCGCGCGGGCGCCGTCGGGGATCTGCGGGGCGCCGGGGGTGGCGTTCCAGGTGTTGATGATCTCCGCCTCCGGGGCGACCGCGACCAGGTGGTCGGCCAGCGGCGCGAGCTCGGTCATCGAGCGCTCACCGGAGACCGCGATGGCGAGGTCGACGCCCTGCTCCGGCACGTCCCAGACCCGCGCGGAGTTCACCTCGAAGTGCTCGCCGCGGTAGTCGACCAGGTCGCCGGTGTGCAGCGCGCGGATCACCTCGACGGCCTCCGCGAGCATCCGCTGGCGCACGCCGATCGTGGGCCAGCCGGCGCCGACGACGTGCTCGTTGAGGTTCTCCCCGCTGCCCAGGCCGAGGGTGAAGCGGCCCTCGGCGAGCAGCTGCAGCGTCGCGGACTTCTGCGCCACCACCGCCGGGTGGTAGCGCATCGTCGGGCAGGTCACGTAGGTCATCAGCCCCATCCGCTCGGTCGCCTGCGCGACCGCGCCGAGCACCGTCCAGGCGTACGGCGCGTGCCCCTGCTCGGTGAGCCAGGGGGAGTAGTGGTCGCTGGAGACGGCGAAGTCGAAGCCGACGCGCTCGGCGTCCACCGCGTAGCCCACCAGCTCGCGGGGCCCGCTCTGCTCGGTCATGAGGGTGTATCCGAGATTGCTCATGCGCGGGGGGTACCCGGTTTCGCCGCACATCCGTACCGTCGGGACATGACACCCGCACAGCTGTTGTCCGACGGGTTCGGACGCGTCCTCGAGAGCGGCACCGCGGTCGTCGACGGCCTCTCGCTCGGCGAGCTGTCGCGCCGCCCCGGTCACGACGCCAACCCGATCGGCTGGCTGGTCTGGCACCTCACCCGGGTCCAGGACGACCACGTCGCCGAGGTCGCCGGGCGTCCCCAGGTCTGGACCGACCAGGACTTCGTACGCCGCTTCGACCTGCCGCTCGTGGTCAGCGACACCGGCTACGGGCACACCCGCACCCAGGTCGACGTGGTGCGTGCCGAGGGCGACCTGCTCGCGGAGTACCTCACCGCCGTCCACGCGCAGACCCTCGCATTCCTCGCCACCGTCGGCGAGGACGACCTGGACCGCGTCGTCGACACCCGCTGGGACCCGCCGGTCACCCTCGGGGTCCGGCTGGTGAGCGTGCTCGACGACGACCTGCGCCACGTGGGGCAGGCCGAGTACGTGCGGGGGCTGCTCGGGGGTCGTCCGTAGCTCACCGCACCCGCAGCAGCGATCGGCCTCACCAGGGACTGGGCGCGTAGTCCTTCAGGAAGTGGCCGTACAGGTCCACGCCGGCCTCGCCCTGCACGATCGGGTCGTAGACCCGGGCGGCACCGTCGACGAGGTCGAGCGGGGCGTGCCAGCCCTCGGCGGCGATGCGGAGCTTCTCCTGGTGCGGGCGCTCGTCGGTGATCCAGCCGGTGTCGACGGCGGTCATCAGGATCTTGTCGGTCTCGAACATCTCGCCGGCGGAGGTGCGGGTGAGCATGTTGAGCGCGGCCTTGCTCATGTTGGTGTGCGGGTGCCCGTGGCCCTTGTAGCGCCGCGAGAACTGCCCCTCCATCGCCGAGACGTTCACGACGTACGCGCGCCGCGCGCCGCGGCGTACCGCCTCGCGCATCGAGGGCCGCAGGCGCGAGACCAGGATGAACGGCGCGGTCTGGTTGCACAGCTGGACCTCGAGCAGCTCCAGCGGGTCGACCTGGTCGACGCCCTTGGTCCAGGAGTTGGTCGACTGCAGGTCCGGCAGCAGCCCGCCGGCGTCCACGGCGGTGCCGTCGAGGTGGCGCTCCAGGGACGCGGAGCCGGCGCTGAGCGCCAGCGCGGTGAGGTCGGCGGCGGTGGTCGCGGCCAGCGCGGCGGCCGGCGCACCGGCCTCGTCGGCGTGGGCCACGGCGTGCTCGCGCAGCGCACCGGTGATCATCGCGGGGTGGGCGTCGCTGACCCGGTCGAAGGTGACCATCGCCGGCAGCTCGATGCCGGTCGGCAGCGGCGCGGACTCCATCTCCACCAGCTGGGAGTACGCGCCGGGGGAGCGGCGCACGGTCTGGCAGGCGTTGTTGATCAGGATGTCCAGCGGCCCGTCCGCGGCGACGTCGTCGGCCAGGGAGACGACCTGGGTGGGGTCGCGCAGGTCGATGCCGACGATCTTGAGGCGGTGCAGCCAGTCCGCGGAGTCCTCCATCGCGGCGAAGCGGCGCACCGCGTCCTTGGGGAACCGGGTGGTGATGGTGGTGTGCGCGCCGTCGCGCAGCAGCCGCAGCGCGATGTACATGCCGATCTTGGCGCGCCCGCCGGTGAGCAGCGCGCGCTTGCCGGTCAGGTCGGCGTGCTGGTCGCGCTTGGCGTGGCTCAGGGCCGCGCAGGAGGGGCACAGCCAGTGGTAGAAGGCGTCGACCAGGGTGTAGTCGTTCTTGCAGATGTAGCAGCCGCGCGGGTTGATCAGCTCCCCGGCGAAGGCGCCCTGGGCGGTGGAGACCAGCGGGATCCCCGCGGTCTCGTCGTCGATGCGCATCGCCGACCCGGTCGCGGTCGCCTCGGTGACGGCGCGGTCGTGGGCCAGCTCGGCCTCGCGCTTGCGGGTGCGCCGTTCGCGCTTGAGCGCCTTGTACATGTGCGACGCGGCGTGCTTGACGGTGCGGATGTCCGGGTGGTCGTCGGGCAGCTCGTGGAGCTGGTTGAGCACCCGGACAGCGGTGGCGAGGTCGTCGGGGTCGATGCCCGGGACGCTCGCGGAGGGCGTGCGGTCGTCGGTCGCGGTCACCGGCGGATCCTACGAAGCCGGAGCCGCGGACCCGACATCCTCACCCCCGCTCAGGCCCCCGATGCGGTGCGGGTCACGCGGTAGCGCACGAAGGACGGTACGGCGAGCGCGGCGACGACCGTGCCGACCACCACGAGCACGCCACCGCCGGCTGCGGCCGCGGCCGCGCCGACCGAGGCCGCCGCGGCGCCGTGCGCGACGTCGGCCAGGCGCGGGCCGCCGGCGACGATCACGATGAAGACGCCCTGGAGGCGCCCGCGGACCTCGTCGGCCGCGGCGCTCTGGAGCATGCTGGTGCGGAACGCCGCGGAGGCCATGTCGGCCGCGCCGCCGATCACCAGCATCACCAGCGCCACCGACAGCATCAGGGTGTGCGCGTGGCTGGCCAGCCCGACCGCGACGCCGAACCCGGTCATCGCCGCGCCCCACACGAGGATGCAGACGATCACGGCGAGGCCCTGGCGGTGCACGCGGGAGACCCAGCCGCTGAAGATGCCGCCGATCACCGCGCCCGCCGGGATGGCGGCGAAGAGCAGCGCGAAGATCAGCCCGCCCTCCTCGGGCCCGCCGAAGTCCACGTGGGCCATCTCCGGGAACAGCGCCCGGGGCATGCCGAAGAGCATCGCGATGACGTCGACGACGAAGGACATCAGCAGCACCGGGTGGTGGCGCAGGTAGGCCAGGCCCTCCAGCACCGAGCGAAGCCCGGGGGCGCCGACCACGCCGCCGAGCACCGGCAGCGCGGGCAGCCTGAGCACCGCGCCGAGCGTGGCCAGCAGGGTGATCGTGTCGATCAGGTAGAGCCACTCGAAGCCCAGCACCGGGATCAGCACGCCGGCCACCAGCGGCCCGGCGATGGCGCCGGCCTGCATCACGGTCATGTTGAGCGAGTTCGCCGCGGGCAGCAGCTCGGCCGAGACCAGCTTGGGGACCACCGCGCTGCGGGTCGGCTGGTTGACCGCGAAGAACGCCTGCTGCACCGCGAACAGGCTCAGCAGCAGCCACACGTTGGTCGAGCCCGCCGCCGCCTGGAGCCAGAACAGCGCGCTGGTCCCGATCAGGCCCAGCGTCGTCACCACGAGGATCGTGCGCCGGTCGAAGGCGTCGGCCAGCGCCCCGCCGTACAAGCCGAAGACGATGAGCGGGACCAGGCCGAAGAGGCCGGTCAGCCCGACGTACGCCGAGGAGCCGGTGTCGGCGTAGATCTGCGCCGGCACCGCCACGACGGTCAGCTGGGCGCCGATCACCGTGATGATGTTGGCCAGCCACAGCCGCTTGAAGTGCGGGTTCTGCAGCGGCCGGGTGTCAGCGACGATCGACTTGAGCCCAGGCACGAGGGGAGAACCTACGCCGCGCCCGGCCCCTTCCGGTGCCGGGGTCGCCCGGATGGACGGCGCTCAGCAGGCGGGCGACTCCCGCAGGCCGAGCAGCCGGTCGGCGAGCAGGTCGCACCACTGGCCCGAGGCGTTGCCGCGGTTCCAGGCGCCGTCGGACTCACCGGGGTGCTTGACCCAGACGGTGGCGTCGAGGGCGCCTCGGAAGCGCAGCCGCGGCGCGGCGCCCAGGCGCGCCCAGGTCGGGTTGATGACGTCCCCGGCGACCGGCGCGGAGAACCCGTTGCGCGAGGTGTCCACGACGTGCTTGGTGCCCTTCACCCCGATCCGGGACAGCTCGCGGCGCAGCGTGGCGGCGTAGGTCAGCTCCTCGCCCAGCGGTCGGAAGTTGGAGACGTTGGTGCTGATGCCGCGGGCCTTGGCGACCCCGGCGCGCTTGAGCAGCTGCGCGCGGCCGGTGTACGGCGTCCAGCCGGAGTGGCCGGCGTCGAGGTAGGCCCACGCCCCGGTCCTCGCGATCCGGGTGACCGCGAAGCGCAGCATCCTCAGGCGCGCGGCGGTGTCGGCGCAGCCGGGCTCGCCGATGAAGGGGATCGCGTCGGGCTCGACGACGACCATCGCCTTGCTCTTCTTGCCCAGGCCGCGGGCGAAGGCCCGCACGTAGGCGCGGTACGACGCGGCGTCGGGCAGGCCGCCGGCGGAGTACTGGCCGCAGTCGCGCCCCGGGATCGCGTAGAGCACCAGCAGCGGTGTCGAGCGGGTCGCCCTGGCGCGCGCCACCTGGTCGGAGACGGCCCAGGTCACCTGGGCGGTCGGGTGCTGCTCGGAGGAGTACCAGGTCGCCTGCGGGGCCCGGGCGATCCGGGCGTAGCGGCTCTCCTGCGTGGCGGCGGGGATCCGGTCGTCGACGTACAGCGGCCGGGTGCGGCGCGGGTCGGAGCCGGCGCGCTCGGAGGCGGAGGCCACGCCACCGGCGTCGGCCGGGGACCAGGCCGGGACCGCGGTGCCGGCCGTGACCAGCGCGGTCACCAGCACGATGCCCAGCAACCTCAGCAGCAGGCGTGGCGACATGGACCGGATCGTACGGCCTGCTCGGCCGTCCGGGAGGTGCGGTCGTCCAGCCACTGGGCGGGGTGACTACCCCCTCGCCCCCCGCCACCCCCAGCCACCCCCAGGCCCCGCCGCACCCCACCCCACGCCCCGGAGCCGTGGCAGGCTGACGCCCATGAGCGCACCCACCCCGTCCCCGGTCCTCCTGCCCGCCGCCGACGGGGCGTCGGGCTGGGTCGAGCAGCAGTCCCGCGAGCGGCTCGCGGCGGCGCGCGCGGTGGCCGACCGGCTCCGCGCCGGCGAGGGTGGCGGCGACGCGCTCGGCACCCTGGAGCTCTGGAACGAGCTGTGCATCGAGCTGGGCCGGGTCGCCTCGGTCGGGTCGCTGTACGCCAACGTGCACCCCGATCCCGCGGTCCGCGAGCAGGCCGAGCAGGCCGAGGTGGAGGCCGACCGGCTCGGCACCGAGCTCTCCCAGGACCGCGCGCTCTTCGAGGTCTTCTCCGCCCTCGACCCCGCCGGGCTGGACCACGACGCGACCCGGCTGCTGGAGCACACGCTGCGCGACTTCCGGCGCTCCGGCGTCGACCGCGACGAGGACACCCGCGACCGCCTCGCCGAGATCCGCGAGCGGCTCACCGCGCTGGACCAGGAGCTGAGCCGCAACACCCGCGACGACGTCCGCACCATCACCTTCCCCGCCGAGCGGTACGCCGGGCTGCCGCAGGACTGGCTCGACGCGCACCCCGCCGACGAGGACGGGCAGGTCACCGCCACCACCGACTACCCCGACGCGGTGCCGGTGCGGATGTTCGCCCACGACCCCGAGGTCCGCGCCGCGATGAACCTCGCCTTCCTCACCCGCGGCTGGCCCCAGAACGACGCGGTGCTCAAGGAGATGTTCGCGCTGCGTCACGAGCTGGCGACGCTGCTCGGCTACGCCGACTGGGCGGCGTACGACGCGGAGGTGAAGATGATCGGCTCCGGGCCGGCGATCCCGGAGTTCATCGACCGGATCGCGGCCGCCGCCGAGGAGCCGATGCGCCGCGACCTCGAGGTGCTGCTGGAGCGCTACCGCCGCGACGTTCCCGACGCGGAGACGATCCCGTCGGCGGACGCGTCGTACTACTCCGAGCTGGTGCGCCGCGAGCGCTACGACGTCGACTCCCAGCAGGTGCGGACCTACCTCGACTTCGCCACCGTGCGCCGCGGCCTGCTCGAGGTCACCGGCCGGCTCTTCGGGCTGCGCTACGACGAGGTGCCCGACGCCCCGACCTGGCACGAGGACGTCACGACGTACGACGTGCGCCGCGCGGACGACCCGGCCGACGCCGCGCCGCTGGGCCGCATCCACCTCGACCTGCACCCGCGGGAGGGCAAGTACAAGCACGCCGCCCAGTTCGACCTGGTCTCCGGCGTCGAGGGCACGCAGCTGCCCGAGGGCGTGCTGGTGTGCAACTTCGCGCGCGGCCTGATGGAGCACGACCACGTGGTCACGCTCTTCCACGAGTTCGGCCACCTGGTCCACCACGTCCTCGGCGGGCACCAGCGCTGGGTGGCGTTCTCCGGGGTCGCCACCGAGTGGGACTTCGTCGAGGCGCCGAGCCAGATGCTCGAGGAGTGGGCGTGGGACCCGGCGGTGCTGGCCTCCTTCGCCACCAACGCCGCCGGCGAGCCGATCCCGGCCGACCTGGTGGAGCGGATGCGCGCCGCGGACGACTACGGCAAGGGCATCCAGGCCCGGGTGCAGATGTTCTACGCCGCGATGTCGTACTGGTTCCACGTGGAACGTCCCGCCGACCTCACCGCCCGCACGCGCGAGCTGCAGGCGCGCTACTCGCCGTACCCCTACGTCGAGGGCACCCACATGTTCGCCAGCTTCGGTCACCTGGGCGGCTACTCCTCGGCGTACTACACCTACATGTGGTCGCTGGTGATCGCCAAGGACCTGTTCAGCGCCTTCGACGAGGGCGACCTGTTCGACCCGGTCGTCGCCGGGCGCTACCGCGACACGGTGCTGGCGCGGGGCGGCTCGAAGGACGCGGCCGACCTGGTCGCGGACTTCCTGGGGCGCCCCTACACCTTCGAGGCGTACGCGCGCTGGCTCGCCCGGCCGGCCTGAGCCCTCAGATCCAGCCCAGGCGGCGTGCGCTGGCGCAGGCGTCGTGGCGGTTGGCCGCGCCCAGCTTGGAGGTCGCGCTGGAGAGGTAGTTGCGCACCGTGCCCGGGCTGAGCGAGGCGCGCCGCGCGATGTCCTCGACCGGCGCGCCGTCGGCGGCGAGCTCGAGCACGTCGGCCTCGCGAGGGGTGAGCGGGCTGTCGCCGGCGGCCATCGCCTCGGCGGCCAGCTCGGGGTCGACGTAGCGGCGCCCGGCGTGGACGTCGCGCACCACCCGGGCCAGGGTGCTCGCCGAGGTCGTCTTGGGCAGGAACCCGCGCACGCCCACGCCGAGGGCGCGCTTGAGGTGTCCCGGGCGCCCGTGCCCGGTCACCATCACCACCCCGCAGCCCGGCAGCTCGGTCGCCAGCACCTCGGCGACCCCGATCCCGTCCAGGCCGGGCATCTGCAGGTCGAGGACGGCGACGTCGGGCCGCTCGGCGCGGGCCACGGCGAGCGCCTCGGGGCCGGAGGCGGCCTGGCCGACGACCACGAGGTCCTCCTCGAGGCCGAGCAGCTGGGCGAGCGCGACGCGGATCAGGTTCTCGTCGTCGGCGAGGAGGAGTCGGATCATCGCGCACCGCCCTCGGCCGCGGCCAGCCCCGCGCCGGCGGCCAGCCCCGCGCCGGCGGCCGGGACCACGGCGGGGGCCGTGCCGGGCAGGGCCGCGACCACGGAGAAGCGGTCCGGGGTGTGCGCGGTGCGCAGCGCGGCGCCCAGCGGGGCCAACCGGTCCGAGAGGCTCTGCAGCCCGGTCCCGACCTGGGCGCCGGCGGGGGCCGGGCGGTCGTTGGTGACGCACAGCTCGCCGTCGGCCCAGCGCACCTCGACCCGGGTCGCGGCGGAGTGGCGCAGGATGTTGGTGACCGCCTCGCGCACCACCCACGCGGCCGGCTCGTGCCACGCCGGCGGCAGCGCGTCGACGGCCACGTCGACCTCCGTGCCGGCGGAGCGCAGCAGGGAGCGGGCGCCCTCGAGCTCCTGGGCCCAGTCGGTGCCGCGGTACCCGCGGGCCAGCTCGCGGGCCTGGCGCAGCGCCTCGTGGGCGACCGCGCGGACCTCCCGCATCCGGGCGCCGGCACCGGGGTCGCCGCGCTCGGCGAGGGTCGCGGCCAGGTCGGCCTGCACCCCGATCACCGAGAGGTGGCGGCCCAGCACGTCGTGCAGGTCGCGGGAGAAGCGCAGCCGCTCCTCCGCGACCGCCAGCGCCGCCCGGCTGCGGCGCGCCTCGTCGAGCTCGCGGACCACCGCCAGCACCCACAGCGAGACCCGCACGGTGAAGACGAAGAAGCCGCCCACGCCCAGTCCGAGGAGCGCCAGCACCGGCTCGCCGGAGGCGACCGCGGGCGCGACGGTGAGCACCGCCAGCAGCACGGCGGTGGCCGTCCGGCCGCGCAGCCCGGCGACCGACCAGGCCAGCGCGCTCCACACCAGCATCACCGCCAGGCCGCGGGTCTCCTGGGGCAGCCACAGCGCCGCGACGTACGCCGCGGCGAGCAGTGCGAGGAAGGGTACGGCGCGGCGCGGCAGCGGCCCCGCCGACGGGTGCACCTCGATCACCTCGCGCAGCACCCGCGTCGCCGGCAGGCACAGGACCAGCCCGGCGACGCTGACGGCGAGCGCGAGGTCGTACTGCTCGACCGGGACCTGGGCCACCGCCTGCAGGGCGAAGAAGAACGGGGAGCCCCACAGCAGCACGTAGAGGGACTGGCGGGTGTAGGCGTCGACGCGGGAGACCTCGTCGCGGCCGGCCCAGCGCCACCAAGGTGTGCTCATCGGGGTCCCCCTCGGTGGGTGCGGGTGGCGGGTGGTGCGGGCTCATTGTGCCCGGTGGTGACCGCTCAGGAGCGCGGCTCCCAGCGCATGGATCGGGCGGCCAGCCAGCCGCCGAGCACGGTCCAGGCGAGGAGCACCAGCAGCGGCACCGCCGCGCCCGCCCACGCGTCCAGGCCGCCCATGGTCGGGACGTCGTCGTCGGGGCCGAGGCCGAACCAGGACCCGCGGACCAGGTCGGTGACCGCGCCGCCCGGGGTGAAGGCGATCCAGCGCTTCACCTCGTCGGGGAACCCCACGGCGAGCTGGCCCAGCACCAGCAGCCCCATGACCGGCATGCTGGTCAGCTGGGCGGCCTCGGCGTTGCGGGTCCAGGCCGCGGTCCAGAACGCCAGGGTCGCCAGCGTCACCGAGGCGAGCAGCACGGTCAGCAGGAACAGCACGGGCGCGCGCGGCGCGGGCACGCCCAGGGCCATGGCCGCGGGCACGGTCACGACCGCGATCAGCATGGCGATGATCGCGCCGGGGGCGGCGAGGGAGACCAGCAGCTCGGCGTCGCGGACCTCGCCGGTGCGCATCCGCTTGAGCACCAGCTCGTCGCGGCGGGTCACGATCATCGACAAGGTGTTGTAGAAGACCGGGAACAGCAGCGCGAGCATCACCACGGTGATCACCGCGGCCGCGCCCGGGCCGACCTCGCCGCGCTCGCCGGCGAGCACCAGGAGCAGCGGCAGCACCGGGAGGACCACGGCGTAGGACAGCGTCAGCCGGTTGCGCACCACCAGCCGCGCGTTGGCGCGCACCAGCCCGCTCAGGCGGCGCAGGGAGTCCCGGGCCGGGGAGGGCTCCGGGGCGGTGGACGGGGTGGCGGGGGCGAAGAAGCTCATCGGGCGGTCCCTTCGAGGGCGCGGTCGCCGGGCCGGGGCCCGGTGCGGGGGTCGTCGTCGGCGGGGTGGCGGGCGATGTCGAGGAACACCGACTCCAGGCTGGCGGTGCGGGCGTCGAGGCGCTCGAGGCGTACGCCGTGGCGCGTGGCCCAGCCGAGAAGCGCGCCGAGCGTGACCTGCAGGTCGTCGGTCTCGACGGTGGTGGTGCCGTGCTCGGCGTGCACGTGGCGCGCGCCGAGGGCCTCGGGCGCCGGCAGCGGCTCGGCGCTCACGGGCGTGGCGAACTGGACCCGCGAGGGCCGCTCGGCGGTGATCTGGGCGGCGGTGCCGTCGCGCACGATCCGCCCGCCGTGCATGATCGCGATCCGGTCGGCCAGCGCCTCGGCCTCCTCGAGGTGGTGGGTGCACAGCACGACCGTGCGCCCGGCGTCGCGCAACTCGCGCACCAGGTCCCAGAGTCGCTGGCGGCTCTCGGGGTCCAGGCCGGTCGAGGGCTCGTCGAGGAGCACCAGCTCGGGGTCGCCGAGCAACGTGCAGGACAGGTCCAGGCGCCGCTGCTCGCCGCCGGACAGCGCCCCGACGCGGGTGTCGGCGCGGCCGGCCAGGTCCAGCATGGCCAGGCCGTCGGACACCGGGCGCGGGTTGCTCAGCGTGGCCGCCCACAGCTCCAGGGTCTCGCGCACCGTGAGGTCGGCGGCGAAGCCGCTGCGCTGGAGGAGCACGCCGGTGCGGCGTCGTACCTTCGCCCGGTCCGCGACCGGGTCCAGGCCGAGCACCTCCACCGAGCCGGCGCTCGCGGGGGCGAGGCCCTCGACGACCTCCAGCAGCGAGGTCTTCCCGGCGCCGTTGGTGCCGAGCAGGGCCACGACGCTGCCGCGGGCGACGTCGAGGTCGACGCCGCGCACGGCCTCGAAGGCCGACTCCCCGGTGCCGTAGGTGCGCCGGAGCCCGCGCAGACGGACCGCGGGCGAGTCGTCGGTGGTGCGGGACGTGGTTGTCATGGCTCCCACGATGTCGTGCCGCGCGCGTCCGCGGCAGTGCGTGGCCTCATCGGTGTGCCATGACAAATGTCAGAACAGCCCCTCGCTCCCGGGTTTCTTGTTCCACCCCGCGCTCCGGCGTACGCTCGCGATATATCGCCGACCGGTCGTCATCGTCTCGCCCGGCCGGTGCACCACACGAACACCTACGACGAGGGAGTCGACATGGGACACGGACAGGGATGTGGGGACGGCGGCCTGGGGCGCGACCTCGGCCGGCTCGGCGCGCTGGGCCAGCAGTGGGGCCAGCAGTGGGCCCAGGAGCTGGAGGGGCTGCGTGCGCAGCACCGCGGCGGTCCGGGGGGATGGGACCAGGAGGGCGGCCGACGCGGCCACCGGCGCCCCGGCGGGTCGAGCGGCGGCTTCGGGAGCGGGTTCGGGGCGCCCTGGGCCCAGGGCGGGCACGGCGGGCCGCCGCCGTGGCTGTCCGGGATCTTCGGGCTCGGCCAGCCCGCCCGCGAGGAGCGGCGTGGCCCGCGGGTGCGCCGCGGTGACGTGCGCTCGGCGATCCTCGACGTGCTCGCCACCGCGGAGAAGAGCGGGGAGACGCTCAACGGCTACCAGGTGATCCAGCAGATCGAGGCCCGCTCGGGCGGCGCGTGGAAGCCCAGCCCCGGATCGGTCTACCCGACCATCCAGCAGCTGGAGGACGAGGGCCTGGTCGAGACCGTCTCCGACCGCGGCCGGCGCTCGCTGCTGCTCACCCAGGCCGGGGCGACCTACGTCGCCGAGCACGCCGAGGACCTTGCGGCGGTCTGGGCGCCCTTCGAGGACCCCGCGGAGCAGCGCGAGGGCGAGGGCCAGCACCCCGGCGGCACCGACCTGAAGCCGGAGATCGGGCAGGTCATGAGCGCCGTCTGGCAGGTGGTCACCACCGGTACGCCGCGCCAGCGGGCCGCGGCGGTCGAGATCCTCGTGGACGCCCGCCGCCGGCTCTACAGCGTGCTGGCCGACTCCGAGGGCGCCGACCCCGACGACGAGACCGACGTGCCGGACCGGCCGGGCCCGGACGGCGACGAGCGGCCCGACGCACCCCTGGACGAGGGAACGTCGTCATGACCCCCGGGGACGCCGCCCGCGTGCGCATCGGCGACGCCGAACGGCAGACCGCGGCCGACGTGCTGGCCGGGCACTACGCCGAGGGACGCCTCGACCCCGAGGAGCACGCGGAGCGTCTCGACCGGATCTGGACGGCGCGCACCCACGGCGACCTGGTGCCGCTCTTCGCCGACCTGCCCGCCGTCGGCGCTCCTGCCGCCCCGCGTGCTTGGGCGCCGGGTCCCGTCACGCCCGCTCGTCGCGGGCCGCGCGCGGCCCCGGTGATCGGGGTGCTCCTGCTGCTCGCCGTGGTGCTGCACCTGCCGCTGCTGGCGGTCCTGGCCGTGCTGACCGGGGTCCTCGTGATCGCCCGCCGGGTGAGCGGGCCCGGCCCCGGACGGCCCGTGCGGTCACTACGCTCACCCGTGTGACCTCGACCTCGCCGTCCTTCGACCTGTCTCCCGACCACGTCGAGCTGCGCTCGTGGGTGCACGACTTCGCCGCCGGGGTCGTCCGCCCGGCCGCGGCGGAGTGGGACGAGCGCGAGGAGTTCCCCTGGCCGGTGCTCGAGGAGGCCGCCAAGATCGGGCTCTACTCGCTGGACTTCTTCGCCACCCAGTCCTTCGACGAGACCGGCCTGGGCTTCCCGGTCGCGATGGAGGAGCTGTTCTGGGGCGACGCCGGCATCGGGCTCTCCATCGTCGGCACCGCGCTGGCCGCGGCGGCGCTGAGCTCCAACGGCACCCCCGAGCAGGTCGGCGAGTGGGCCCCGCAGATGTTCGGCACGCCCGGTGACCTGCGGATCGCGGCGTTCTGCTCCTCCGAGCCCGACGCGGGCAGCGACGTCGGCGCGATGCGCACCCGTGCGACGTATGACGAGGCGAGCGACGAGTGGGTCATCACCGGCACCAAGACCTGGGCGACCAACGGCGGCATCGCCGACGTCCACGTGGTCACCGCCGTGGTCGACCCCGACCTGCGCACCCGCGGGCAGGCCAGCTTCCTGGTGCCCCGCGGCACCCCCGGCCTGAGCCAGGGCCAGAAGTTCCACAAGCACGGCATCCGGGCCTCGCACACCGCCGAGGTCGTCCTGGACCGGGTCCGGGTGCCCGGGCGCTGCCTGCTCGGCGGCAAGGAGCGCCTCGACGCCCGGCTGGCACGCGCCCGCGAGGGCGGCGGCGCCCGCGGCAACGCCTCGATGGCGACCTTCGAGCGCACCCGCCCCGCCGTCGGGTCGCAGGCGATCGGGATCGCCCGGGCGGCCTACGAGGTGGCGCTGGACTACGCCCGCACCCGCGAGCAGTTCGGCCGCCCGATCATCGAGAACCAGGCGATCGCCTTCGCCCTCGCCGACATGCGCACCTCCATCGACGCGGCCCGCC
Organism: Nocardioides sp. zg-DK7169; assembly: GCF_013155365.1. Lineage (GTDB taxonomy): Bacteria > Actinomycetota > Actinomycetes > Propionibacteriales > Nocardioidaceae > Nocardioides. Next base: position 352,434 of record NZ_JABJRA010000005.1, on the reverse strand, counting down.
TGCTGGTCTGGCGCGCCGCGTGGATGGCCGCCCAGGGCAAGACCTTCGAGGCCGCGGAGGGCTCGATGTCGAAGCTGGTGGCCGGCGAGACGGCCGTCAAGGTGACCACCCAGGCGATGCAGATCCTCGGCGGCAACGGCTACACCCGCGAGTACCCCGTCGAGCGCTGGTCGCGCGACGCCAAGATCTACACCGTCTTCGAGGGCACCTCGGAGATCCAGCGCCTGGTGATCGCCCGCGCCATCTCCGGGGCCCCGATCCGCTGAGGCCGGCTCGCGGGGGCGACCGCCGGGTCGGCAGACTTGACCGGGTGAGCTCCGACCCGATCGAGCGGCTGCTGGCCGCCCCGCCCGACCTCCCGGTCGCGGCCGGGCTGGACGCGCTGGTCGACGCGATCGCCGCGCGCGGGGCGGCGGTGCTGCACGCGCCGCCGGGCACCGGCAAGACGACCCTGGTGCCGCCCGCGGTCGCCGCCGCGCTCGGCGGCCGGGTCGTGGTGACCCAGCCGCGGCGCATCGCCGCGCGCGCCGCGGCCCGTCGCCTGGCCCACCTGCTGGGCGAGCCGGTCGGCGCCACGGTCGGGTACGCCGTGCGCGGGGAGCGCAGGGTCGGCGCGGCCACCCGGATCGAGGTGGTGACCACGGGGGTGCTGCTGCGCCGCCTCCAGCGCGACCCCGAGCTGCCCGGCGTCGCCGCGGTCGTCCTCGACGAGGTGCACGAGCGCCAGCTCGACGTCGACCTGACCCTCGCCCTGCTGGTCGACGTCCGCGACAACCTGCGCCCCGACCTGGCCGTGGTCGCGATGTCGGCGACCGTGGAGGCCGGGCGCACGGCGGCGGTCCTGGCCGGCCGGGACGCCGAGGGTGGCAGCGGGGCGCCGGTGCCGGTGGTCGGGGTGCCCGGCGCCCTGCACCCGGTCGCGGAGCACTGGTGCCCGCCGCCCCCCGGCGTACGACGCCTCGACGAGCGGGGCGTGACCCCCGCCTTCCTCGACCACGTGGCGGCCACGACGCGGCGGGCGCTGGCCGAGCAGCCCGGCGACGTGCTGGTCTTCCTGCCCGGCGTCGGGGAGGTGGGCGGGGTGGTGCGCCGTCTCGCGGGGCTGGACGCCGACGTGCGCCCGCTGCACGGCCGACTCCCGACCGAGGAGCAGGACCTGGCCCTCACCGCCGGGGCGCGGCGCCGGGTCGTGGTGTCGACCTCGGTGGCGGAGTCCTCGCTGACGGTGCCCGGGGTGCGGGTGGTCGTCGACGCCGGCCTGGCCCGCCAGCCGCACACCGACCACCGCCGCGCCCTCGCCGGGCTGGTGACGGTCCCGGTCAGCCGGGCCGGCGCCGAGCAGCGGGCCGGGCGGGCCGGGCGCGAGGGCCCGGGCGCGGCGTACCGCTGCTGGTCGGCCGTCGAGCACACCCACCTCGACCCGCACCCCGCGCCGGAGATCGCCACCGCCGACCTGACCGCCTTCGCCCTCGAGCTCGCCGTGTGGGGCAGCCCGGACGGCTCCGACCTGGCGCTGCTCGACCCGCCACCACCGGCGGCGCTCGCCTCCGCCCGGGCCACCCTGGTCGCCCTCGGAGCGGTCGAGGTGGCCGGCGCCGTGACCGCCCGCGGCCGCGAGATCGCCCGGGTCGGCACCGACCCGCGCCTGGCCCGCGCGCTGCTCGACGGCGCCGGGCTGGTGGGCGCGCGGCGCGCGGCCGAGGTGGTGGCGCTGCTCTCCGAGGACGTGCGGGTCCCCGACGGGGACCTGGTCGCCGCCCTGCGGGCGCTGCGCCGCGGCGCGCCCGGCCTGCCGGTCGGCGCGTGGCGCACCCAGGCACGCCGCCTGCGCGACGCGCTGCCGCCCGGGGAGCGGCAGGAGCGCCCGGGCGCCGAGGTCCTCACCGACGACCTGGCGGTCGGGCTGGTCGCCGCGCTGGCCCACCCGGACCGGATCGCACGCCGGCGCCGGGACTCCTCGGCGTACCTGATGGCGTCGGGGACCGGAGCCGTCCTCGCCCCGGGCCAGACCGCGCTCGCCGGGCTGCCCTGGCTCGTGGTCGCCGACGCCGAGCGCCGCCCCGGCCAGCGCGACGCGACCGTGCGCGCCGCCGCCCCGCTCAGCGAGGACCTGGCCCTGGAGGCCGCGCCGTCGCTGTGGCACGAGCGCGACCGGGTCATCTGGCAGGACGGCCGCGTCGTGGCCCGTCGTACGACGCGGCTCGGCGCGATCGAGCTCTCCTCGGTGCCGCTGCCCGACCCGCCGCCCGCGCTGGTCGCGGAGGCGGTGAGCGAGGCGCTGCGGCGCGAGGGCGTGGCCCTGCTGCCGTGGACCGAGGCCGCCACCGCGCTGCGCGCCCGGCTGGCGTTCCTGCACCGCGCGCTCGGCGAGCCGTGGCCGGACGTGTCCGACGAGGCGCTCAGCGCCACGGTCGAGACCTGGCTGGGCCCCGAGCTGGCCGGGCTGCGCGGAGGCCGCGACCTGCGCCGCCTCGACCTGGTCGGCGCGCTGCGCCGGCTGCTGCCCTGGCCGGAGGCGTCCCGCCTCGACGAGCTGGCGCCCGAGCGGGTCACCGTGCCCAGCGGCTCGACGGTGCGCCTGGACTACGGCGCCGACCAGCCGGTGCTCGCGGTCCGTCTCCAGGAGGTCTTCGGCTGGAGCGACGCGCCCCGCCTGGCGGGCGGGCGGGTGCCGGTGCTGCTGCACCTGCTGTCGCCGGCGCGCCGCCCGGTCGCGGTCACCGCCGACCTCGCGTCGTTCTGGCAGCAGGCCTATCCGCAGGTGCGCGGCGAGCTGCGCGGGCGCTACCCGAAGCACTCCTGGCCCGAGGACCCGCTCACCGCGGAGCCGACCGCGCGTGCCGCCCGGGCGGGGCAGCGCCGGTGAGGGTGTCTCGATGAGGGGTGCGGGGAGCTGGCCGGGGCGGAGGTCTCGATGAGGCGGCAGCGCTTCGCCGGCCGGATCGCGGGCGCCGGCACCTCGAGCGGCACCCGGGTCGTGGTCGGGCACTGGCACGACACCCCGATGGGCGCCTTCTCGGACGCGATGGTCGAGACCGCCAGCGGCCACCGGGTGCTGCTGGCGCCGCGCGAGGAGGTCGCGGACTTCATCGCCGCGACGTACTCCTTCGACGAGGTGCGGGTCGAGGACTTCACGGTGACCAGCGACCCCTCGCTGTGGCAGGTGCGCTCGCCCTCGCTGCACCTCGACCTGGTCGTGGGGGCCCCGACCGGGCTCGGGCGGCTGCTCTCGGTCGTGCCGCGCGGCCTGTCCACCGCCCCGGCGTGGTGCGCGCTGACCGACCCGGTGGCGCGGGTGGTGCTGCGCGGGGTCCGGACCCGCGGCAGTGCCGGGGGCGGGCGCCGGGAGTACTACGGCGCCACCGGGGTCCGCAGGGTCCTCGCCGCCCGCGGTGCCTGGGAGGGTGCCGACCTCGGCACCCTCGCCCCGGTCGACCCGCCCCCGCGCTTCGGCTTCTCCTCCACGCCCCGACGGCCCTCGGTGACCGACGTGGTCACCACGGTCCTCGGCTGAGCTGGGGGGCTGCGGCGGCGGCGACGCCGCCGGAACCCGAGGACCGGCCTCAGCTCACGACCTTCAGCCCGATGACACAGCCGACGATGCCGGCGAGCAGCAGCACCTTGACGACCGAGGCGTCCTCGGTGCCGGTGGCCATCGACCAGGCGACGGTCAGGGTGGCGCCGATGCCGACCCAGACGGCGTACGCCGTGCCGGTCGGGATGGTGCGCATCGCCCAGGCCAGGCCGGCCATGCTGGCGGTGAGGCCGGCGACGAACACGATCGACGGCACCAGCCGGGACAGGCCGTCGGAGCGGCCGAGGGCGACGGCCCAGACGGCCTCGAGGGCACCGGAGAGGGCGAGCACGAGCCAGGACATGGGAGACCTCCATGGCCCGTCTTGTCGCTGGCCGGGTACGGGTCCCCTCGTCCGGGAGCCGCGCTCGCGGCTCGCGCCGATCCTACCCGCGCACCGCCGGCAGCACCGTCTCGCACACCAGCCGCAGGCTGGTCCACGACGGCTCGGCCGGCAGCCCGCCGCACGCGGGGTGGCTGGTCACCAGCCGCACCTCCCGGGCCCGGATCCGCTCGACGAGGTCGTCGGGGGTGAGGACGAGGTAGACCCCCGCGGCCCGCATCTCCTCCACCGTCCGCGACGGGTCGAGCACGTGGGAGGCGGCCTCGCCGTGCCACTGCTGGTACGACGTGGCGTCGGCCAGCAGGTGGTGGCCCCAGCGCTCCCAGAACTCCTCGGGGTCCGGGGTGCAGAAGACGTTGGCGGGGCCGGTGCGCGGCGTGGTGAGCACCATCCCGGGCTCGTGGCCGGCGTCGCGGCAGGCCTGCTCGTAGGTCTCGCGCAGCGCGGGGTCGGCGTGCTGGGGCTGGAAGTGCAGGCCCAGGCGGGCCGCGCGCCGGGCGGCGGCCGGGGTGCCGCCGCCGTAGAACAGCACCGGGTGCGGGTCGGAGAACGGCCCCGGGGTCGTCACGCCCTCGCGCCACAGCCGCAGCAGCTCGACCAGCCGCTCCTCCAGGTCGCGCCCGCGGGTGGACCAGGGGCGCCCGTGCACGTCGTACTCCTCGCGGCGGTAGCCGAGCCCGACGGTGTAGCTGACCCGCCCGCCGCTGAGGTGGTCCAGCACGGCGAGGTCCTCGGCCAGCCGCACCGGCTCGTAGAGGTTGACCAGCAGCGCGGAGACCGTGATCGGGACCCGCCGGGTCACCGCCGCGAACGCGCTCGCCAGCAGCAGCGGGCTCGGCAGGTAGCCGTCCTCGGCGACGTGGTGCTCGGAGACCATCAGCGCGTCGAGGCCGTGGGCGTCGACGTACGCCGCCTGCTCGACCGCGCGGGTGTAGAGCTCGTGACGCTCGGCGGGCGTGGCGCCCGGGGCGCGCAGGTCGTAGCGCGCGGCGAAGCTGGCCATGGCCCACACCCAAGCAGATCGCGGGGCGCATGGGTACGGCTTCGGGCCGGCTCCTCGGTGCGCCGCGGCTCGACGCTGCTCGGCCTCAGAGCGCGATCGCGCGGTGCACCCAGGTCGAGGTGACCACCATGCCGACGCGCTCGTAGAGGCCCAGCGCGCCGGTGCGGGAGTCGGTCGCCAGCTCCGAGCGGGTGGCGCCGTGCACGCGGGCCTGGGCGAAGGCGTCGACGAGCAGCGCCTGGGCCAGACCGCGGCCGCGCTGGTCGCGACGGGTGGCGAGGCGGTCGACGTACCCGCAGTCCCCGGCGAGCAGGACGACGGCGCACGCCACGACGTCGCCGTGCGGGTCCAGGACCACCCGCAGGTGCCACGGCTCGAAGCCGGGCCGGTCGGGCACCCGGGCGGTCCAGTCCTTGAAGGACTCCCGCTCGCGCCGCGACCACTCCAAGAAGGCGTCCTCCAGCAGCGTCCAGCAGGCGCGGAGCTCGTCCTCGCGGGCGCCACGCAGCGTGTATCGGTCCGGCAGCGGCCGGGGCGGGACCTCGGCGCCCGGCGGCAGCTCGAGCACCCAGCTGGTCCAGCGCACCTGGTAGCCCAGCGCGGCGAGCAGCCGGTCGCCCGGCGACCCCTCGGGCACGGGCATCCCGATGGTCCGACTGCCCTGGCGCCGCGCGAGGTCCTGCATCCGGTGCGCCAGCCACGTGCCGATCCCACGACCGCGGTGGTCGGGGTGCACGGCCGCGTCACCGCGCTCGCCGTCGACCTCGGCGTACGCCACCATCCGCTCGCCGTCGAGCACGGCCACCGAGGACGCGGCCAGGTCGTGGGAGGGCCGCTGCCAGTCGGCGACCAGGTCGGCCTCCTCGATCACCACCTCACCGACATCGGCGAGCTCCTGGGCGGCCATCAGCTCGAAGACCGCCCGCGAGTCGCTCGGGGCGAGGGGCCGGGTGGTGAGCCCGGCGGGGAGTCCGTCGGCGGGCTCGGGGGCGGCTGCGCTCATCCCCTGAGTGCAGCAGGAAATGCCGACCGGGGCCTCCCGTTTTCGGCAGGCCCCGGTGGGGTGGTGCTGGAGGTGGTGCTGGTGCGGCGGTGGCGAACTACCCGCGCCGCGCCGACCCCCGCGCCCGCTCGCAGACGCTCAGGCGTTCTTGATCGCCGAGACGTCGAACTCGAGCTTGATCTTCTCCGAGACCAGCAGGCCGCCGGTCTCGAGCGCGGCGTTCCAGGTCAGGCCCCAGTCCTTGCGGTTGATGGCGGTGGCGCCCTCGAAACCGACGCGGAGGTTGCCGAACGGGTCCTGCGCCGAGCCGGTCTCGTCGAAGGCGATGGTGAGCGACTTGGTGGTGCCCGCGATGGTGAGGTCGCCGGTGATCGCCCAGGTGTCGTCGTCGACCTTCGACACGTCGGTCGAGACGAAGGTGATCTCCGGGTTGTTCTCGGCGTCGAAGAAGTCGGCCGAGGCGAGGTGTCCGTCGCGGTCCGGGCTGCCGGTGTCGATCGAGGCCGTCTTGATGGTGATGCTCACCGAGGACGCCGACGGGTCGGTCGTGTTGATGGTGGCGGTGCCGGCGAAGTCGCGGAACGAGCCGCGCACCGTGGTCACCATGGCGTGACGGGCGCTGAAACCGATCCGGCTGTGGCTCGGGTCGATCGTGTAGGAGCCGGTCAGGTCGTCGACCGCGCTGGTGGGCGCGTCGAAGACGTCGGTGGCGGGCTCGGCGGTGGGCTTGCGGCTGAAGATGCTCATGGTGGCGCTCCGTAGGCAGAAGTGTTGAAGTTTCAACCACCGTAACCCGGGCTGGCCTCGATCCATTCCCGGACCCGTGAGCATTTTCGCCCGCGGGTCGACGGGCGCGTCGTTCATACGCAACAGGGCCGCGATCCCGGTCGGGATCGCGGCCCTGATGACTGGTGTGCGGCCGGTCGGTGACCGGCGTGGGACCAGTGGGGTGCGGGTCAGGCGGCGTGCTGGCCGACCTGGCCGCCCTGGCTGACCTGGGAGGCGCGAGCGGTGGGTACCCAGCGCGCCTCGAGTCGGCTGCGGCCGTCGGGACCCATGACGTCCACCCAGCGCATCCGGGGTCGGTCGGTCGCCCGTGCGGCGTGTCCTGTGTCGAGCATCTGACACCTCCTGTTCATCTTCTGTTCACCTACGTTACCCGATCTCCACCAGAACACGCGACCCGCCGCGCGATTCGGCCCAGGCGCCCCACCTGGGCACGTCCTCACTGCGAGATGTGCACGCCATCCCCCACTGTCCGCGCATCACGCGGGGCCGCAGGGCGAGGTGTCGTTTTTCGGAGGGCGGGGCAGATCGCCGTGGCTGGCATGGGGCGGTTCTGTGATTTTCTGCCCGATTTCGGGCAGAAGGTTGCGACAGCGCCTGTTGCGGAGCACAGTGGACGGCATGTTCGCCGACCCTGTCCTCATCGACCACGTCGCGCGGACCACCGGTCTCAGCCAGTCCGAGGCGCGCCGGGTGGTGGTGGACGTCCTGTCCTTCCACCACGAGCCGGTCGAGGACCTGGTACGCCGCCGGCACGCGGAGCTGCGAAGCGCCGGCGCTCGCAACGAGCAGGTCTTCGCCGCGCTCGCCACCGAGCTCGCCTCCCGCGTCGTGGCCGGCCCCGCGCTCACCGAGCGCCAGGTGCGCCGCATCGTCTACGGCTGACGGCGGCGCCCACATCCCCCCTCTTACGTCTGGAAAGGCACGGCCATGTGCGGAATCGTCGGATGCATCGGCACCCAGCAGGCGGCCCCGCTGCTGCTGGAGGGCCTCTCACGTCTCGAGCACCGCGGCTACGACTCCGCCGGCATCGCGGTGCTGCCGCCGGCCGCCGGCAGCGCCCCGCGGATCGTCAAGCGCGCCGGGCGGGTGCGCGACCTCGCGGACGCGCTCCCGAAGCGGTTCGCCGGGCGGGTCGGCGTCGGTCACACCCGCTGGGCGACCCACGGCCCGGCGACCGACGCCAACGCCCACCCGCACACCGACGCGTCGGGCCGCGTCGCCGTGGTCCACAACGGCATCATCGACAACGCGGCCGCGTTGCGCGCCCGGCTCACCGACGCGGGCGTGGAGCTCACCTCGGACACCGACACCGAGGCACTGGCCCACCTGATCGGCCGCTCCGGCGCCGAGACGCTCGAGGCCAAGGTCGCCGACGCCCTCTCGCTCGTCGAGGGGACCTGGGGGATCGCGGTGCTGCACGCCGACTTCCCTGATCGGATCGTGATCGCCCGCAACGGCAGCCCGCTGATCATCGGAGTCGGCGAGCGCGAGATGCACGTCGCCTCGGACCTCGCCGCGCTGGTGCGCTACACGACGACCGTGGCCCACCTCGCGGACGGCGAGATGGCGACGCTGACCGCCGGCGGGTTCACGACGTACCGCCAGGACCTCAGCGCCACCGCGACCACCCCGACCCACCTCGACATCGAGGCGGCCGCCTTCGACGCCGGCGAGTACGACTCCTACATGCTCAAGGAGATGTTCGAGCAGCCCGCGGCCGCCGAGCGGGTGCTGAGCGGGCGCCTGGACGACCGGTTCGGCACCGCGCACCTCGGCGGGCTCGGCATGGACGCCCGGGAGACCCGCGCGGTACGCCGGGTGAAGATCCTCGGCTGCGGCTCGGCGTACTACGTCGGGCAGATGGGCGCGACGCTGATCGAGGAGCTGGTCCGGATCCCGGCGGACGCCGAGGCGGCCAGCGAGTTCCGCTACCGCGACCCCGTGATCGAGCCCGACACCCTCTACGTCGCGATCAGCCAGTCGGGCGAGACCGTCGACACCCTGCTCGCCGTGCAGGAGATCCGCCGCAAGGGCGGGCGGGTGGTCGGCCTGGTCAACGTCGTCGGCAGCGCGATCGCGCGCGAGTGCGACGGCGGCATCTACCTGCACGCCGGGCCCGAGGTGGCGGTCGCCTCGACCAAGGCGCTGACCACCATGTTCCTGGGCTGCGCGCTGCTCGCGCTCCAGCTCGGCCGGGTCCGCGACCTGTCCGTCGCCGACGGGCGCCGGCTGATCGCCGGGCTCCAGGCGCTGCCGGGCCAGATCCAGGAGGTGCTGGACTCCGAGCAGGAGCTGGTGCCGCTGGCGAAGCGCCTCGCCGAGGCGGAGAGCCTGTTCTTCATCGGCCGGGTGCGCGGCTACCCGGTGGCCCGCGAGGGCGCGCAGAAGTTCAAGGAGATCAGCTACCGCCACGCCGAGGCCTACCAGACCTCCGAGCTCAAGCACGGCCCGCTGGCGTTGATCTCGCCGGCCGTGCCGACGGTCGCGATCGTGCCCGCCGACGAGCTGGTCGACCGCAACGTGGGGGCGCTGCACGAGATCGCCGCACGCGGCGGCCCGCTGGTCGTGGTCACCCATCGCGAGGTGGACCTCGGCGACCTCGAGGGCCGCGAGGGCGTCGCGCGCATCGACGTGCCCCGCACCGAGCGCGAGCTGGACCCGATCCTGCTCACCATCCCGCTGCAGCTGCTCGCCTACCACGCCGCGAGCCACCTCGGCCTCGACGTCGACAAGCCGCGCAACCTGGCCAAGTCGGTGACGGTGGAGTGAGCCTCGGCCCGCGATGAGCGGAACACGGAGCGCACCGGCTTCGCCGGCTCCGGTCGCGGCTCAGCGCCAGGCGGGCAGGTCCCGGTGACGAGCAGGTCCCCGGTGACGAGCAGCTCACGTCACCGACCGTCGCCGGGGCGAAGGTCACGGCCTCGTCGTGCCGGGCCTCGTCGTGCCGGGCCTCGGCGGACCGCACGGGACGGACTGCTCCACCGAGAGGCTCGTGTGCGCGACGTCTCATGGGCGCGTCGCTGGCGGCCGCGTGACGAATCACTCCACCGCCACGAATCGGGCCTGGGTGGCGCGGACCACTACCGTGGGGCTCGTGAGCACCGAAGAAACCGTGTCAGAGACCCCGACCTTCGCAGAGCTCGGCCTCGACGACGCCGTTCTCAAGGCGCTGCGTGACGTCGGCTACGAAACCCCCTCTGCGATCCAGGCCCAGACCATCCCGCCGCTGCTGGCCGGCCGCGACGTCGTCGGCCTGGCCCAGACCGGCACCGGCAAGACGGCGGCCTTCGCGCTGCCCATCCTGTCGCGCCTCGACATCAAGCAGAAGACCCCGCAGGCGCTCGTGCTGGCCCCGACCCGTGAGCTCGCGCTCCAGGTCTGCGAGGCCTTCGAGCGCTACGCCGCGCACCTCAAGGGCGTCCACGTCCTGCCGGTGTACGGCGGCCAGGGGTACGGCGTCCAGCTCTCCGCGCTGCGCCGCGGCGTACACATCGTCGTCGGCACGCCGGGTCGCATCATGGACCACCTCGACAAGGGCACCCTCGACCTCTCCGAGCTGCGCTTCCTCGTCCTCGACGAGGCCGACGAGATGCTCAACATGGGCTTCGCCGAGGACGTCGAGACGATCCTCGCCGGCACCCCTGCGGACAAGAACGTCGCGCTGTTCTCCGCGACGATGCCCTCGCAGATCCGCCGGATCTCCAAGAAGTACCTGAACGACCCGCAGGAGATCACCGTCAAGGCCAAGACGGGGACCGCCTCCAACATCACCCAGCGCTACCTGACGGTGAGCTACCCGCAGAAGGTCGACGCCCTCACGCGCATCCTCGAGGTCGAGAACTTCGAGGGCATGATCGTCTTCGTCCGCACCAAGAACGAGACCGAGACGCTCGCCGAGAAGCTGCGCGCCCGCGGCTTCAGCGCCGCCGCGATCAACGGTGACGTCAACCAGGCGGTGCGTGAGCGCACGGTCAACCAGCTCAAGTCGGGCAAGCTCGACATCCTGGTCGCCACCGACGTCGCCGCCCGTGGTCTCGACGTCGACCGGATCAGCCACGTCGTCAACTACGACATCCCCACCGACACCGAGTCCTACGTGCACCGCATCGGCCGCACCGGCCGCGCGGGTCGCAGCGGCGACGCCATCTCCTTCATCACCCCGCGCGAGCGCTACCTGCTCAAGCACATCGAGAAGGCCACCCGCCAGCCGCTCACCCAGATGCACCTGCCGAGCGCGGAGGACGTGAACAACACGCGTCTGTCCCGCTTCGACGACCAGATCACGGCCGCGCTGGGCCAGACCGAGCGGATCGACAAGTTCCGCGACATCGTGGCCCACTACGTGCGCAACCACGACGTGCCGGAGGCCGACGTGGCCGCCGCGCTCGCCGTCGTCGCGCAGGGTGACGAGCCGCTGCTGCTCGACCCGGCCGCCGAGCGCCCGATCCGTGAGCCGCGCGGCGAGGAGCGCGACCGTCCCGAGCGCTCCGCCACCCGCGGCCAGCGCACCTCGCGGGGCAGCGACGTCCCGCTCGCGACGTACCGCATCAGCGTGGGCAAGCGCCACAAGGTCGAGCCGCGCCAGATCGTCGGCGCGATCGCCAACGAGGGCGGCCTGCGTCGCCAGGACTTCGGCAACATCGCGATCCGCCCGGAGTTCTCGCTGGTCGAGCTGCCCGCGGACCTTCCCGACGAGGTCTTCGAGGCGCTGCGCGGAACCCGCATCTCCGGCAAGCTCATCGAGCTGACCAAGGACAACGGCCCGCGTCGCAGCTCCGCGCCCCGTCGCGAGGACTCCTCCGACGGCGAGCGGTACCGCAAGCCGCGCCACAAGGGCTGAGCGACACCGCTCCAGATCCGCACAGCAGGGCCCGCCGGTTCGACCGGCGGGCCCTGCTGGCGTCTCGGGGGGACGTCGGTGCGTCAGCGGCGTGGGCGGTCGCGCCAGGCTGCGGTGCTCCACAGCGCCCAGACGACCAGGACCGGCTGGAAGAACAGGCGCACGAACCGCTTCCGGTCGCTGTCCAGGCCGAAGGCGTCGGTTCCCTCGAGGTACTGCGCGATGTTGCCGGGGAAGATCGCGATGAAGAACGCCGCGGCGAGCAGGCCGGTCGGGATCCGGCCGCGGGTCCAGGCGAAGAGCGCCGCGCCGAGGGAGATCTCCGCGATCCCCGAGACCAGCACCACCGGGTCGTCGTCGACGGGGAACCAGTCGGGCACCTGGGCGCTGAACTCCTCCCGCGCGAAGGTCAGGTGACTGACGCCGGCGAAGACGAGGACGGCGCCGAGCAGGCGGCGGGCGAGGGTGCGCGGCAGCGAGGTCGGCGGCGCGTCGGTGAGGGAGGCCATGGCACAACCTAGGCAGGTCCCGCCAAACCGGGCCAGACCCAGACCGGCCAGACCGGCCAGACCGGCCAGGTCGGTCAGGTCATCGGGGCGGGCAGGCCACCGGCGGTGCACAGGCGGTCCCCGTGCGCGGTCCTCGACACGAGCTCCCGAGGACCCTGGTGGGTGGCGGCGCCCGGTGCTCGGCTGGAGCTGCGGCCGCACCCGCGGCCACGGAGCCCCGGAGGTCGCCGTGCACCGATCCCTCGCCCTGCTGCTCAGCCTCGTCATGGTCTTGGCGCTGCCCGTCCTCGCCGGTCCACCGGGCGGCGCGGCCGCCGCGTCGGGACCCGGTGCGGGCCGGGACGACGCGCCCCCCGTGTACGTCGCGCTGGGCGACTCCTTCTCCTCCGGCGTCGGCACCCGCACCTACCTCGACGACGGCTCGGGGTGCCTGCGCTCGGCCCACGCCTACCCGGCCCGCCTGGCGCGTGCCGCGGGGTGGCGGCTGCGGTTCGAGGCCTGCTCGGGGGCGACCTCGGTGCAGGTGCGTCGCCGCCAGCTGGCCGCGCTCGTCGGGGCCGACTACGTGACCGTGGGTGCGGGCGGCAACGACGCCCGGTTCAAGGCGGTGCTCACCCAGTGCGCCCTGCCCCGGTGGGCGGGCGACTGCGCCGAGGCGGTGGACGGGGCTGACAAGGTCGTCCGCGACGTGCTGCCCGACCGGCTGGACCTGCTGATGCGACGCATCGCCGCCCGGGCACCCGGCGCGGTCGTCGTGGTGGTCGGCTACCCGCGGCTGTTCATGGGGGAGGACTGCAACGTCGCCACCTGGTTCTCCCCGGACGACCAGCGCCGCCTGGCCGCGACCCAGCGCGCGCTCAACGCGGCGCTGCGCGCGGCGGCGCGCACCGCCGGCTTCGGCTTCGCCGACCCCACCGCCGCGTTCACCGGGCACGCGGTCTGCGACGACCGCGAGTGGGTCAACGGCCTCTCGCGCCCGCTGCGCGAGAGCTACCACCCCAACCGCGCGGGCCACCGCGCCGGCTACGCGCCGCTGGTGTCGGCCCGCCTGCGCGACGGCGGGTGATGCATGATCGCACCCATGTCTCGTCCCACCCGGCTCCCGGCGCGCGCCGGGGCGCTCGCCCTCGTCCTGACCCTCGCCGGGTCGCTGACCGCCTGCACCGAGGACGACGAGGGGCCCGACCCGCGCCCCGAGGCCGAGGCGCTGGCGGCCGCGCTCCAGGCCGGGGACCTCGAGGGCGTGGAGCTCGGCGGTCCGCTCGGGGCGCAGGCGCCGGCGGCGTACCCCGAGACGGTGGCGCGCCTCGGGGACGTCGAGCCGAAGGTGCGGGTCGCGGACGTGCAGGCGCCAGACGACGACGGCACCGAGGCGACGGCCACCCTGGAGTGGAGCTGGCCGCTCGCGGAGCAGCCGTGGGACTACACCACCGAGGTGACGCTGGAGCGGGCCGGCGAGGGATGGCGGGCGGTCTGGGCCCCGACGGTGGTCGAGGGGTCCCTGGCCGAGGACGAGCTGCTCGACGCCACCACCGTCGCCCCGGCCCGCGGTGACCTGCTCGGCGCCCGAGGCCTGGCGCTGGTGACCGACCGGCCGGTGCTGCGCCTGGGCGTCGACCGGTCCCGGGTGACCCGGCCGCAGGCGGTCGCCGCCGCGCGCCGCCTCGCCGCGCTGCTCGACCTCGACGCCGCGGCGTACGTCGAGCGCGTGCGGGCCGCGGGCGAGCTGGCCTTCGTCGAGGCGATCACGCTGCGCCGCGAGGACGTCGAGCCGGCCCTCGCCCGCGCCTACCCCCGGATCGAGGGCGTGCTGGGGATCCCCGACGAGCAGCCGCTGGCCCCGAGCCGCGGGTTCGCCGCCGCGATCCTCGGGACCGTCGGTCCGGTGAGCGCCGAGATGGTCAAGGAGGACCCGGAGGCCTACCGCGCCGGGGACGTCGCTGGGCTCTCCGGCCTGCAGGCCCGCTACGACGAGCAGCTGCGCGGCACCCCCGGCGTGGTGGTCGCCGCGATCTCCGACGACCCGTCCGGCGGCGACGACGAGCGCGAGCTGTACCGGGTCGACGCCGTCGACGGCGAGGACCTCGCGCTCACCCTCGACCTCGACCTGCAGACGGCGGCCGAGGCGGCGCTGGCCGACGAGTCCTCGCCCAGCGCCGTGGTGGCGCTGCGGCCCAGCGACGGGGCCCTGCTCGCGGCCGCCAACGGACCGGGCACCGAGGGCTACAACGTCGCGACCTACGGCCAGTACGCGCCCGGCTCGACCTTCAAGATCGCGACCAGCCTCGCGCTGCTGCGCGCCGGCCTGCGCCCGGACAGCGCGGTCTCCTGCCCGCCGTCGGTGAGCGTCGACGGCAAGCGGTTCGAGAACTACTCCGGCTACCCGGCGGCCGCGCTCGGCCGGATCTCGCTGCGCGACGCGGTGGCGAACTCGTGCAACACCGCCCTCATCGGCGCCCGCGACCGGCTCGGCGCCGACGACCTCGCGGCCGCGGCGGCGTCGCTGGGACTCGGGGTCGACCACGACCTCGGGTTCCCCGCCTACTTCGGCAGCGTCGAGCCGCCCGCCAGCGAGACCGAGGCCGCGGCCGACATGATCGGCCAGGGCACCGTGCTCGCCTCCCCGATGGTGATGGCCGCGGTCATCGGCTCGGTGCAGGCCGGCTCGCTGGTGGTCCCGCGGCTGCTCGAGGAGGCCGAGGTGAGCGCGCCCGAGGACGTCGCACCCCTGACCGGCGCAGAGGCCCGTCAGCTGCGCGCGATGCTGCGCGCGGTGGTCACCGACGGCAGCGGCCGGCTGCTCGCCGACCTGCCGGGCCCGCCGGTGATCGCCAAGACCGGTACCGCCGAGTTCGGCGCGTCCGGCAAGGTCGACACCCACGCCTGGATGGTCGCTGCGCAGGGCGACCTCGCCGTCGCCGTATTCGTCGAGCGCGGCGACTCCGGCTCCGGCACCGCCGGCCCGGTCCTGGCGCAGGTCCTCCGCGCCGCCCGCTGACGCCAGCCCTCGGTCGGGCACCGCCCGGGAGAAAGGGCGAACCCCTCGCCGCATGGGGTCGGCGAGGGGTTCATGTCGAATTCAAAGTGCTCCCTCCGAAATCGACATCCAGATGTTGTCACGCCCGTCCGGGCGGTGTCAGGGGAATCTCCGGAGATACCGCAGGATTTGCGGCGTGGATCACGTCACCTGCGCAGACCCGGCCCAGTGGGTCCGTGGTGGCAGGATCGCTGCATGAGCGGACTCGACCTCCTCGGACCCGACCACCGCAACCTTCTCGTCGCGGGCGCGTGGCGCCCGGCACGAGACGGGCGCCGCTTCGAGGTCTGGGACCCCGCCGACGCCTCCGTGCTCACCGACGTCGCCGACGCCTCGGTGTCGGACGCGGTGGCGGCGCTCGACGCGGCGGTGGAGGCGCAGCACGACTGGGCCCGCACGCCACCGCGCGAGCGCGGGGAGATCCTGCGCCGGGCCTTCGAGATGATCGCCGAGCGCGCCGAGGACTTCGCCCACCTGATGAGCCTCGAGATGGGCAAGCCGGTCGCGGAGGCGCGCGGCGAGGTCGGCTACGGCAACGAGTTCCTGCGCTGGTTCTCCGAGGAGGCGGTCCGCGTCCACGGCCGCTGGATGACCGCCCCCGCGGGCGGCAGCCGGCTGGTGACCATGAAGAAGCCGGTGGGGCCCTGCCTGTTCATCACCCCGTGGAACTTCCCCCTCGCCATGGGCACCCGCAAGATCGCCCCGGCCGTGGCGGCGGGCTGCACGATGGTCCTCAAGCCCGCCCAGCAGACCCCGCTGACGATGCTCGCCCTCGCCGCGGTGCTCCAGGAGGCCGGCCTGCCCGCGGGCGTGCTCAACATCGTCACCACCACCCGCTCCCGGGAGGTCAGCGAGACCCTCCAGGCCGACCCGCGGCTGCGCAAGGTGAGCTTCACCGGTTCCACCGCCGTCGGTCGCACGCTGGTGCGCCAGTCCGCCGACCACCTCCAGCGCCTCAGCATGGAGCTCGGCGGCAACGCGCCGTTCCTGGTCTTCGAGGACGCCGACCTCGACGCGGCCGTCGACGGCGCGATGGTGGCGAAGATGCGCAACATGGGCGAGGCCTGCACCGCCGCCAACCGGTTCCTGGTGCACTCCTCGGTCGCCGCGGAGTTCGGACGCCGCCTCGGCGAGCGGATGGCCGCGATGCGCGTGGGCCGCGGCCAGGAGGACGGCGTCGAGGTCGGCCCGCTCATCGACGAGGACGCCGTCGCCTCGGTGACCCGCCTCGTGGACGCCGCGGTCGCCGACGGCGCCGAGGTCGCCGGGCGCGGGAGCGTGCCGGAGGGCGACGGCTACTTCTACCCGCCGACCGTGCTCATCGGCGTACCCCACGACGCGGCGCTGTCCCGCGAGGAGGTCTTCGGCCCGGTCGCGCCGGTCACCACCTTCGAGACCGAGGAGGAGGCGGTACGTCGCGCGAACGACACCGAGTACGGCCTGGCCTCCTACGTCTACACCCGCGACCTGGCGCGCACGATCCGGGTGGCCGAGGCGCTCGACTTCGGGATGGTCGGGATCAACACCGGCCTGCTGTCGAACCCCGCGGCGCCGTTCGGTGGGGTGAAGGCGAGCGGGTTCGGGCGCGAGGGCGGCTTCGAGGGGATCGAGGAGTACCTCGAGACCACCTACGTCGCGCTGCCCGCCGACTGAGGGCCGCCGCGAGGCCCAGAGCACCCACAGACAGCCGAGGGGTGGACCGCCACGGCGGTCCACCCCTCGGCTGCGTGCGGTCCGACCCGTGGCGCTCAGGAGCGCTGGGCGAGCTCCTGGCCGTCGTGGTCGTTGACGCCCGGGTGGGCGTCGGTCTTCGCGGACGGCACGGCGCCCTCGACGGCGCGCTTGATCAGCGCCTCGAAGTCGAGCCCGGTCGAGGTCTTGAGCATCGACATCGTCTGCACGACGTTGTCGGTGACCTGGCGCGGGAGTGCGGCCGCACCGTCGGTGGAGACGACGGTGAGCTGGTCGATGGCGCCGATCGGGGCGGCCACCTCGCGGGCCACCTGCGGCAGCACCTCGATGAGCATCTGGAGCACGGCCGCGTCGTTGTAGTGCGCGAACGCCTCGGCGCGCCGGTCCATGGCCTCGGCCTCGGCCTGGCCGATCGCCAGGGTGGCGGCGGCCTTGGCCTCGCCCTCGGCGCGGACCGCGTCGGCCTCCGCCGTACGACGGGCCTTCTCGGCCTCACCGCGCTTCGCGCCCTCGATCGCCTCGGCGTCGGCCAGCGCGGCACGGCGCGAGCGCTCGGACTCACCGGTCAGGCGGGCCTCCTCGGCCTTGGCCTGGGCGGCGGCGATCGAGGCGGCCTTGCGGGCCTCGGCGGCCGCGATCTCGGCGTTGCGCTGGGCCTCGGCCTCCTGCTCGACGCGGTAGCGCGCGGCGTCGGCGGGCTTGCGGACCTCGGTCTCGAGCTGGCGCTCGGTCAGCGCGGCCTGCTGGACGGCCACCTTCTCCTGCTCGGCGAAGATCGCCTGGTCGCGCTCGGCCTGGGCGAGCGGGCCGGCGGCGGCAGCGGTGGCGGAGGCGGCGTCGGTCTCGGCCTTGATCTCGGCCTGCTTCAGCGCGAGGGTGCGCTGCGCGATCGCGATCTCCTCCTCGGCCTTGATGCGCGCCTGCTCGGCGGCCTGGCGGGCGTTGGCCTCGGCGATCGCGGCCGTCTGGCCGATCCGGGCCGCCTCGGGGCGCCCGAGGTCGGCGAGGTAGCTGCCGTCGTCGGTGACGTCCTGGATCTGGAAGGTGTCGAGGATCAGGCCCTGGCCGGTGAGGGAGTTCTCCGACTCGTCGGCGACCCGCTGGGCGAAGGCGCCGCGGTCGCGGATGATCTGCTCGACGGTGAGGCCGCCGACGATCGAGCGCAGCGCGCCGGCCAGCACCTCCTGGGTGAACGGCTCGATGTCGCCCTGCTGGGAGAGGAAGCGCTGCGCGGCGAGCCGGATCTGGTCGGCGTTGCCGCCGACCTTGACGATCGCGACGCCCTCGACGTTGAGCTTGATGCCCTGGCCGGACACGGCGCCGCGGATCTGCACCGAGATCCGGCGGCTGGACAGGTCGAGGGTGCCGAGCTTCTGCACGAACGGGATGACGAACGTGCCGCCACCGAGGATGACCTTCTGCCCCGACAGGTCCGTGGTCAGCGCGCCGGTCTCCGGGTTGATCACCGCCTTGCCCTTGCGGCCGGTGACGATGAAGGCCTCGTTGGGTCCCGCCACCTTGTAGCGGCTGGTGACGAGCAGGATGAGCAGCACGACGAGGGCGATCAGCCCGATGACGGGGACGAGTGCGGAATCTGGCACGGGGGTCCTTTCGAGGGTCTCCCGCGGCGCGGGAGGGTGGTCAGTCAGTCGGGCAGGATCGGCCAGACCGGGGCGACGGTGACGGCGGTCGGCGAGAGCACCCCGGTGACGTGGATGGCGGTGCCGGACGGGATCGGCTCCGCGGCGCGGGCGTTGAGGCGCAGCACGTGGCCGCCGACCAGGACGCGCACCGTGCCGAGGCCGTCGGCGGGGATCTCGGTGGTGACCGTGCCGTCGCGGCCGATGGCGTCGTCGGTGCGCACGGTGTCGTCGCTGCCGCCGCCGCGGACCAGCGAGGTGAGGCGGGCCGCGAACCAGGCGAAGAGCACGCCCGCTCCGACGCCGACCGGTACGGCGAGGGCCATCGGCCCGTCGGCGCCGTCCACGGCCGCGGCGCCGAAGCCGAAGGCCGAGACGAAGGCGCCGATCACCGCGGTCGAGAAGAGGTCGCCGCCCAGGCCGCCGAGGAGCCCGTCGCCGACGCCGTCCAGCACGTCGCCGAAGAGCAGCGAGACGGCGAGCAGCACCAGCCCGACGATCCCGATGATCAGGAACGGCGTCATCGTGCTCCCCCCACGTGGCCGTCCCCCATGACGACCGGTGCCTGC
Source organism: Nocardioides sp. zg-DK7169 (assembly GCF_013155365.1). Lineage (GTDB taxonomy): Bacteria > Actinomycetota > Actinomycetes > Propionibacteriales > Nocardioidaceae > Nocardioides. Next base: position 333,435 of record NZ_JABJRA010000005.1, on the reverse strand, counting down.
ACCCTAGCGTCATCCCGGGCCGTGCTGGTCCATGATGCGGCCATGGAGCCCTTCATGGACCCGGCCGAGCAGTACGCCATGTTCGCCACGGACGCCCGCGACTCGCCCTGCTTCAGCGAGTGGGCCGCCGCGGTCGCCCGGGACGAGGAGGTCCTGGCCTGGCTGGCCACGCTGCCGCCGATCAAGCAGCAGCCGAACCTGGTCTTCGCGGCCGCCCGGTGGCACGGCGTACCCGCCCCCGGGCCGTACGACGCGCTCCGCTCGGCGCTCCTCGACGACGACGGGACGATCCGCGAGACGATCCTGAGCCGCTCCACCCAGACCAACGAGGCCGGGCGGATGGCCACCCTGCTGCCGGCGATCACCTCGCTCGGGCTCGAGGGCCCGATCAGCCTGCTCGAGGTCGGTGCGAGCGCGGGGCTGTGCCTCTACCCCGACCGGTGGGGCTACGCCTGGCGGACCGAGGCGGGGGAGGTGCGCCTGGGCGGGGAGCCGCGGCTGACCTGCGCGGTGCGCGGCGCCCTGCCGCCGCTGCCCGACCGGCTGCCGGAGGTGGCCTGGCGCGGCGGCCTGGACCTCAACCCCGGCGACGTCACCGACGAGGACGCGATGGCCTGGCTGGAGAACCTGGTCTGGCCCGAGCAGGACGAGCGTCGCGAGCGGCTGCGCCACGCGATCGCGATCGCCCGCGCCGAGCCGCCGCGGCTGGTCCGCGGCGACCTGCTGAGCGACCTGCCGGACCTGCTCGAGGTGGCCGCCGGGCAGGGCCCGGTGGTGGTGTTCCACAGCGCGGTGGTGGCCTACCTCGAGCCCGAGGGCCGCGAGCGCTTCCACGACCTGATGACCGGCCTGGTCGCCGACGGGGCCTGCCACTGGGTCAGCAACGAGGGCAAGGGGGTGCTGCCGCGGATCACCGAGACCGGACCGCCGGTCCCCGAGGGGCACCCGACGTTCGTGACCGGCGTCGACGGCCGCGCGGTCGCCTGGACCCACGGCCACGGCCGCTCCCTGCGCTGGGTCGCCGGGTCCTGACCCGCGAGGGGGAGGCCTGGCTGGGCGACACCTGCTGCGCGAGCGTCGATGACCGGGCCTCGACCCACCTCACGATCGGGCACGAACGACAGCCCTGAGCCCGGAAACGTTGCCGTTGGGGACCAAACGACAACGTTCTCGCGGCGGCCGCCCCGCTCAGACCGCGAGGTCGAACGCCGCGGCCAGCCGGGTGCGGGAGCGGATGTCGAGCTTGCGGTAGACGTGGGAGAGGTGCCACTCGACCGCCTTCACCGTGACCACCAGCGTCTCGGCGATCTGGCGGTTGGTGAGGCCGTCGGCGGCGAGACGCGCGACGCGCTGCTCGGTGGGGGTCAGGGTCGCGAGCGCCTCGCGCTGGTGGGGCCGGGGGGCCTCCCCGACGCGTGCGAGCAGCCCGCGCGCCCGGGCCTGGAGGGGACGCAGCTGCTCGCGGCCGGCGTACTCCTCGACGTCGCGGAGCATCCGCACGGCGTGCTGGCGCTCCGGCGACTCCCGCGGGTGCTGCAGCAGCATCAGTGCCGCGAGGTCGGTGTCGATCTGGGCGGCGAGCCGGGGCGCGGGGTGGTCGAGCAGGAGCGCGCGGGCCTCGGTCAGCCGCTCGGTGCGGTGCGGGCCGGCGCCGACCACCGCGAGGATCCGCAGGGCGTGGGCGTGTGCCAAGGGCGAGCCGGACGCGGTGGCGACCTCCAGCCACTCGGTGGCCAGGTCGTTGCCCTCGCGTCCGCGGCCGAGGCGGACCAGTGCGATCGCCGCGCTGCCGCGCCAGGGCAGCAGGTACGCCTCCTGCGGGTCGGCGGGGGTGGGGCCGAGCAGCCGCCCGCACTCCAGGTGGTGTTCCAGCGCGTCCTCGGTGTCGCCGAGGGCGGCGGCCAGCTCGCCGCAGCTGTGGTGCGCGATCGCCGCGACCGGGTCGTGCGCGGAGTCAGCGGCAAGACCATCCGCACCGCCATCGACAGCGGCGGGAGTGGCCTTCCGTGCGGCCACCATCGCCAGCAGGCCCTCGCCGGCGCGCATCGCCACGTCCAGCTCGCCGCGGCCCAGCCGCGCCTCGATCGTGCAGGCGGAGGCCAGCACCTGGTCGGCCGGGCGCCGGGGCCCGGGCGCGGGCTGCTCGAGCAGCTGCAGGGCCTCGCTCACGCGCCCGGCGTACAGGTGGCGCACCGCGGCGATCACGGCCGGGTCGGCCGGCTCGACCGGTACGGCCGCGCGGAGCGGGCCTGGGTCGTGTCGGGTCATGAGGGCAGGTTAGGGAGACCGCCGTCCCGTCCGTGCGGCTTTGCCGCGATTGGTCCCTCCCACAGGTGAGGTGCTCGTCCCAGGTGGCCCAGCAGCCGGTCGGCGTACGTCGCCCCGGCCGGTACGACGCGGGGCGCGGCGAACCGGGCCGGGCGGTCCTCGGCCGCCACCACCTCGTGAGCCACCGCCAGCAGGTCGCGTGCGAGGTCCTCGGGAAACGGATGCGGGGAGCCCGGCGAGGCGCTCGCCACGGCGACGTCGTGGGCGTGCACGGCGACCTCGAGGGCCGCGGCGCGCAGCAGCAGCCCGGCCTCCAGCTCCGCTGTGCCGCGCTCCGCGTCGCCGACCCCGACCCGTTCGCGCCGGCCGCAGCCGCCCGGCCCGCCGACCCACGCCCCGAGCAGGACCCCGGCCTTGTCCCGCAGCGCGGCCGCGCGCTGCGCCGGGCCGGCGCCGGACACCGCGGGGCCCGCGGCGATCCGCCCGGTGGCCGCCTCCAGGAAGGCGTCGAGGCCGTCCTCGAGGTGGGCGAGCAGCCGCTCCAGGTCCCAGGCCGCGCACGGGGTCGGACGGGACAGGTCGCCCGTCGCGACCCCGACGAGCACGCCGCCGGCGTAGGCCAGCGAACGCTCCAGCAGCTCGACGTCCCCGTCGAGCCGCCGGGTCACCGCACGACCAGGCTGAGCGGGTGGTCGCCGGGACGGTAGTCGGCCGGGAGCCGGTCGGGGAGGCCGAACTTGGCGAACAGCGAGGTGTCGAAGAAGGCGCGCACGTGGTCCACCCGGTCGCCGTCGAGCTCGAGCACCTGGAGCTGGAAGGGCACGAAGTCGCGCTCCTGGGTGCGCATGTAGAGGCCGAAGGCGGGCTGGCCGTTGGCGGAGGTGCGCAGCATCGGCATGTCGCTGCACCCGCCGGGGCAGTTGCGCTCGATCAGGGTGCCGATGCTCTCCGGGCCGATGTACCAGTTCAGGAACGGCGGCATCTCCCAGACCGCCTCGCTGGTGAGCAGCGTGACGATGGTGTCGACGTCCTTGCGCCAGAACGCGTCGACGTAGCGGTCGAGCAGCTGCTGCTGGGCCGGGGTGAGGTCGTCCTCGACGGAGTCCTCGGTGAGGCCGCGGCTCTTCACCTGTGCATGCGCACGCTGGAGGGCGGAGTTGACCGCCGCGGTGCTCGTCTCGAGGGCCTCGGCGACCTCGGCGGCCGACCAGCGCAGCACGTCGCGCAGGATCAGCACGGCCCGCTGCCGGGCCGGCAGGTGCTGGAGCGCCGCGACGAAGGCGAGCCGGATCGAGTCCCGCTCGGTGACCAGGACCGCGGCGTCGGGGACCGGCTGGAGCCAGGCGACCTCGTGGTCCTGCTCGAGGGCGTCGCCCCCCATCTGGTCGGCGGTGCCGAGGGCGGCGGGCAGTGGTCGCCGGGGCCGGCCCTCGAGGTTGGTGAGGCACACGTTGGTCGCGATCCGGTAGAGCCAGGTGCGCACCGAGGAGCGGCCCTGGAAGTCCGCCGAGGCCTTCCAGGCGCGCAGGAACGTCTCCTGGACCAGGTCCTCCGCCTCGTGCACGGAGCCGCTCATCCGGTAGCAGTGCGCCAGCAGCTCGCGCTGGTAGCGCTCGGTGAGTGCCTGGAAGTCGTCCAGCTCGGTCGTCTGCTCGGTCACCTGCGTCGCCGTCCGCTCGGTCATGCCGCGTTCCCTTCGCCCACCAGTGTGTCCCTGGTCACCGACCGGCGTCGATGCGAATACTCATCGGTGTCCGGAAATCACCGGTACTCGGCAGCGACCGCCAGTGCCCGTTCGGCGGCGGGGACGGCCCGGGCCCGGTCGGCGGGGACCAGCCCGACCCGGGTACGCCGGTCCAGCAGGTCGCCCACGTCGTGGGCCCCCTCGTGGGTGACGGCGAAGACCAGCTCGGCGAGGGTGACCGGGATCCCGTCGGCGACCGGGGCCAGCAGCTCCTCCTCGCCCAGGCCGGTGCGCTCGCGGGCGCTGGCGAGCACCAGCTCGGCCTCGGTGCCGAAGCGGCGCACCAGCCGTGGGTGCTGCTCGAGGCGGGCGAGCTCGCCGCGCGGCGCGGCCCCGAGCAGCGGCACGGCGCGGGTGACGCAGGGTCCCGCCGCCAGGGGCCCGTGCGCCCGGGCCGCGTCGAGCGCGGCGTCGACGGCGTCCTCGGCCATCTGGCGATAGGTGGTCAGCTTGCCGCCGACGACGGTGACCAGACCGGTGGGCCCGGTCAGCACCGCGTGACGGCGCGAGAGGTCGGCGGTGCCCCCGTCGCTGCCGCCACCCTCCGCCGGGCCCGGTCCGGCGAGCAGCGGGCGCAGCCCGGCGTACGCCCCGACGACGTCGGTGCGGTGCAGCGGGCGGGCGAACGCCGCGGACACCACGTCGAGCAGGAAGCCGATCTCCGGCTCGCTGGGCACCGGAACGTCCGGGAGCGGGCCGGTGACCGGCTCGTCGGTGAGCCCGACGTGGACGGTCCCGTCGGGTTGCGGCAGCACCAGCACGAACCGGCTGGTGGACCCGGGGACCGGCGCGAAGACCGACGCGTGCAGCCCCGGCAGTGACTCGCCGCGCAGCACCAGGTGGGTGCCGCGGCTGGGGCGCAGCCGCACCTCGCCGGCCAGGTCGCCGGCCCAGACGCCGGTCGCGTTGAGGACCGCGCGCGCCTCCACGTCGTACGTCGCGGCGCTGAGCTCGTCGCGCAGCCGGACCCGGGTCCCGCTCGCGGCGAGCACCCGGGCGCGGGTGTGGACCCGGGCGCCGTGGGCGGCGGCGGTGCGCGCGACGGTGGTGACCAGGCGGGCGTCGTCCTCGAGCTGGCCGTCCCACGACAGCAGCGCGCCGCGCAGCCCCTCGGCGCGCAGCGCGGGCACCATCGCCAGCGCCTCGGTGGCGGAGAGCCGGCGCGGCCCGGGCAGGGTCTCGGCGCGGGTGCCGGCGCCGCGGCGCAGCAGGTCGCCGGCGCGCAGCGCGGCGTGCACGAGCGCGGCCTGGCCGTGCCCGACCGAGGAGCCGAGCGGCAGCAGCGTCGGCATCGGGTGGGTCAGGTGCGGGGCGGTGACCTCCATCAGCAGGCCCCGCTCGACGGCGCTCTCGTGGGCCACGCCCAGCTGGCCGTTGGCGAGGTAGCGCAGCCCGCCGTGCACGAGCTTGGAGGACCACCGCGAGGTGCCGAACGCAAGGTCGTGGGCGTCGACGGCGAGCACCGAGAGCCCGCGGGTGGCGGCGTCGAGGGCGGCCCCGGCGCCGGTGATGCCCAGGCCGACCACGACCAGGTCCACCCGCTGCGGCGCCCCGGCGAGGCCGGCGGTGATCCGGCCCGGGGCGCGGGCGGCGGTGCTCACGGGGCCAGGGCCCGGGCGGTCGCGAGCGCCAGCTCGGCCTCGAGGTCGGCCTCGCCGACCTCCTCGTCGACCATCGTGTGCGCGGAGAGGACGAACCCGTGCGCGGCGAGCAGGAGCGCGCGGGCGATGGCGACCGGGTTGCCGGCGCGGACCTCTCCGGTCTCCTGGCCGCGGGCGACGGCGTCGGTGAGCACCGCGAGGATCAGGTCCTGGGAGCGGCCGCGGCGCGCGAGCAGGTAGGGCAGCACCAGCTCGGGGTCGAGCTCGACGATGCGGACGAAGAGCTCGTTCTCGCGCAGCAGGCGCACCGTGGTGACCACCGCCTCGACCAGCCGCTCCACCGCGGAGCGCTCGGGGTCCAGGCCGCTCACCGTGGCCTCCACCAGCCCGGTCCACTCCCGGGTCATCAGGTCGCCGAGCAGCTGCTGCATGTCCGACCAGGTGCGGTAGATCGTCATCCGCGACACGCCCGCCCGGCGGGCGACCTCGGTGAGCGTCGTACGCCGCCAGCCGACGTCGAGGATGCACGCCCGCGCGGCGTCGAGGTAGGCGTCGCGGGCGTCGGGGCGCGCGCCCTGGCCGGGCGTCGATCCCGAAGTCGTGTGACGAAGTGACGTCATATGTCACACTGTAACGCATGACGCACGTCACCTCTGGAGAGATGCACCCCTCCCGCTGGGGCGACCCGGCTCTCGCCGTGCCGCTGCCGGCGCCCGCCCGGGCGCTGGTGGAGGCGGTCTTCGGCATCGAGGAGCGACCCGCGCTCGCCGAGGTGGTCCTGCCCGCGCCGGCGATCGACCCCGGCCTGCTCGACGAGGTCCGCGCGGTCGTGGGCGCGGAGCACGTGTGCACCGACGACGCGACCCGGCGGCTGCGCACCCGCGGCCGCTCCACGCCCGACCTGCTGCGCCAGCGCGCCGGGGACCTGGCCGACGCCCCCGACGCCGTGGTGCGCCCCGGCGACCACGCGGAGGTCGCCGCGGTGCTGGACTGGGCCGTGGCCCACCAGGTCGCGGTGGTCCCCTTCGGGGGCGGTACGTCGGTCACCGGGGGGCTGGCCGCCCGGCGCGACGGGTTCGCCGGGCTGGTCTCGCTCGACCTGGGCCGGATGCGGCGCCTGCTCGCCGTCGACCCGGTCTCGATGACCGCGACCCTCGAGCCCGGCCTGCGCGGCCCCGAGGCCGAGGCGCTGCTGGCCGCCGAGGGGCTGACCCTGGGGCACTTCCCGCAGTCCTTCGAGCACGCCAGCATCGGCGGGTTCGCCGCCACCCGGTCCTCGGGACAGTCCAGCGCCGGCTACGGCCGCTTCGACGCCCTGGTCGTGGGGCTGCGGGTGGCGACGCCGCGCGGCGAGCTGCGCCTCGGCGCGGCGCCGATGAGCGCCGCCGGTCCCGACCTGCGCCAGCTGCTGCTGGGCTCCGAGGGCGCCTTCGGGGTGATCACCGAGGTGACGGTGCGGGTGCGCTCGCTGCCGGCGGAGAAGGTCTACGAGGGCTGGCGCTGGGCCTCCTTCGCCGAGGGCACCACCGCGATGCGCACCCTGGCCCAGTCCGGGCTGCTGCCGACCGTGCTGCGGCTCTCCGACGAGACCGAGACCGGACTCGACCTGGCCCACCCCGAGGACCTCGGCGCACCGGCGGAGGGCGCCGGTGGCTGCCTGATGGTGACCGGGTTCGAGGGCGCCCCGGCGGCGGTGGCCGCCCGGCGGGCCGCGGTCACCGAGGTGCTGCGCGGGCTCGGCGGCACCCCGCTCGGCGAGGAGCCGGGCCGGTCCTGGGCGCACGGGCGCTTCGCCGCGCCGTACCTGCGCGACGCCCTGCTGGACGTCGGCGTGCTCGTGGAGACCCTGGAGACCGCGACCTTCTGGTCGCAGGTGTCGCGCCTGCACGCCGCGGTGCGCGAGGCCCTGGAGACCGCGCTGGGTTCACCGGTGCTGGTGCTGTGCCACGTCTCCCACGTCTACGAGACCGGGTGCTCGCTCTACTTCACCGTCGCCGCGCGGCAGGGCGACGACCCGCTGGCGCGGTGGGCCGCCGCCAAGGAGGCCGCCTCCGCGGCGATCGTCGCGGCCGGGGCCACCATCACCCACCACCACGCCGTCGGCACCGACCACCGCCCGTGGCTGCGCGCCGAGATCGGCGACCTGGGCGTCTCGGTGCTGCGCGCGGTGAAGGCCGACCTGGACCCGACCGGGATCCTCAACCCGGGGGTGCTGGTGCCGTGACCCGGTCCTTCACGTTCCTCGTCAACCCCGCGTCCGGCGGGGGCGCGGCGCCGGGAGCCGTGGTGGGCATCGCCCGGTTGCTGCGCGACGCCGGCGCGGTCGTCGACGTCACCTACTCGCCCGGCCCACGGGCGATGGCCCGGCTGGTCGACGAGGCGCTGGCACGCGAGGACGTGGTGGTCTCCGTGGGCGGGGACGGGATGCTCTCCTCCCTCGCCGGGCCGGTGGCCGCCGGCGGGGGCACGCTCGGGATGGTGCCCGCCGGGCGCGGCAACGACTTCGCGCGGATGCTCGGCGTGCCGGCCGGGCCCGAGGCCCAGGCCGAGGCGCTGCTCACCGGGCGCCCGCGCCGCGTCGACCTGGTGCGCGTCACGCTGCCCGGCCAGGCGCCGCGAGTGGTCGCCGGCTCGGTCTATTCCGGCGTGGACGCCCGCGCGGCCGCGCTCGTGCACGGGATGCGCTGGGTGCCCCAGCGGGCGCAGTACCCGTGGGCCGCGGTGCGCGCGCTCGCGACCTACCGGCCGGCCGCGTTCGAGCTGAGCGTGGACGGCGTGCGGCGGCGCTGCTCGGCGGCGACGGTGGTGGTGGCGAACTCGGCGTACTACGGCAAGGGCATGCGGATCGCCCCGCCCGCCGACCTCGCCGACGGGCTGCTGGACGTGGTGGTGATCGAGGCGGCCTCGCGCACCGGGCTGATCCGCGCGCTGCCGACGGTGTACGCCGGCGGGCACGTCGAGCGCCCCGAGGTCACCCTGCTCACCGGGCGCCGCGTCGAGCTCACCCTCACCTCGCCCACCCCGGTCCAGGTCAGCGCCGACGGCGAGCCGCTCGGCACCCTCACCGCACCGGACCGGCTCTGCGTGGAGGTGCTGCCCGCCGCCCTGCAGGTGCTGGCGTGAGCGACGGGCCGGGCCGCCTCAGGCCTGCGGCAGGGTCCACACGAGCAGGTCGGTGGGGACGGCGGCGGTCACCTGGTGCGCGGACTCGTCGGTGAAGACGAACGCGTCGCCGGCGGCCAGCGGCTGGGCCAGCGAGGAGCGCAGCAGCGCCCCGGTGGCGACGTACACGTGCGTGAGCGCCCCGCCGTGGATCAGCAGCTTCTCGCCGGTGTCGAGCCGGGCGGCGGAGAACGTCGCCCCGGCCACCTGCGCGACCTCCACCAGCGAGCCCTCGGCGGCGTCGAGGTCGACCGGGCGCACGTCGTACGACGGCTGCTCGGGGGCGTCCTCGTCGGCCGTCAGCCACACCTGGACGAAGCGGGTCTGCGGGGCGACGGCGATCTCGGCGTGCTCGACGCCGGCCCCGGTGTGCAGCACCGCGACCGAGCCGGGCTCGAGCACGACCGAGCCCTCGGGACCGGTGTGCTCCAGGGCGCCGGACACCACCCAGGTCACGATCTCCAGGCCGGAGTGGCGGTGGGACTCGAAGCCCTGCCCGCGGGCGAGCAGGTGGTCGTCGTGGCACACCATCGGTCCCAGCCGCAGCCGGTCGGGGTCGTAGTGCTCCCCGAAGGAGAAGGAGTGGTGGGTCACCCGGCCGCGGAACCGCTCGGTGAATCGGGCCGAACCTCGGCGGATCTCAGTGGTCACGGCCATGATTGTGCCGTGCCCCCCGAGCGCTCGTTCCCCGTGCTGCCTCCAGGCTTCCGATTCGGCGTCAGCACGTCGGCCTACCAGACCGAGGGTGCCGTCGACGTCGACGGCCGCGGGCCCAGCATCTGGGACACCTTCAGCCACACCCCGGGACGCACCCTCGAGGGGCACACCGGCGACGTCGCCTGCGACCACTACCACCGCTGGCCCGAGGACATCGGCCTCGTCGGACGGCTCGGCGTGCAGGGCTACCGGATGTCGCTGGCCTGGCCGCGCATCCAGCCGACCGGCGCGGGGGCACCGGACCGGCGCGCCCTGGACCACTACGACCGGGTCGTCGACGCGGTGCTCGAGGCCGGCGTGGAGCCGATGGTCACGCTCTACCACTGGGACCTCCCGCAGGCGCTGGAGGACGACGGCGGCTGGCTCAACCGGGCCACCGCCGACCGGTTCGCCGATTACGCCGCGATCGTCGCGGACCGCTACGCCGACCGGGTGACGCACTGGGTGCCGGTCAACGAGCCCAACGTCGCGGCCTTCGTCGGCTACGGCATCGGGACCTCCGCGCCGGGGCGCGAGCTGCTCTTCGACTCCGTGGCCGCGGCGCACCACCTGCTGCTGGGCCACGGGCGCGCCGCCGTCGCCCTGCGCGAGGCCGGCGCCTCGAGCATCGGGTGCGCCAACAACCACGCGCCGATGTGGCCGGCCACCGAGGACCCCGCCGACGTGGGCGCCGGCAAGCTGTTCGACGCGTTCTGGAACGGCATGTTCCTCGAGCCGATGCTCCTGGGGCGCTACCCCGAGGACCTGCTGCCGCTGCTGGAGCCGGAGATCGTCGAGGGCGACCTGGCGACGATCCGCCAGCCGCTCGACTTCTACGGCGTCAACTACTACAGCCCGTTGAAGGTCGCGGCCACCGACGAGGACGCCGCACTGCCCTTCGAGCTCCAGCCGCTGCTGGGCTACCCGACCACCGACAGCGGCTGGACGGTCGTGCCCTCCGCGCTGCGCGAGTGGCTGATCACCGCGCGGGCCCGCTACCGCGCCGCGCTGCCGCCGATCGTGATCACCGAGGCCGGGTGCGCTTACGACGTCGCGCCGGGCCCGGACGGCACCATCGACGACCAGCAGCGCATCGACTACCTCGACGTGCACCTGCGCGCGGTCGCGGACGCGGTCCAGCGCGGGGTCGACGTGCGCGGCTTCTACACCTGGTCGCTGCTCGACGGCTTCGAGTGGAGCCGCGGCTACACGCTGCGCTACGGCCTGGTCCACGTCGACCACGAGACCCAGCGCCGCACCCCCAAGCGCTCCTTCGACTGGTACGCCGACATGATCGCCGCGCAGACCCGCTCGGTGGGCTGAGCCTCCCCGCCGGGTGGCTGCGGCCTCTGGCGGGTGTCGGCGCGAGGTGTCATCGTCGACGGATGGCCGACGTACTCCTGCTCCACCACGCCCGCGGGCGCACCCCCGGGATGCGCTCCCTCGCCGACCGCCTGGGCGCGGCCGGCCACACCGTCCACCTGCCCGACCTCTACGAGGGACGGGTCTTCGACGACCTCGACGCCGGGGTGGCGCACGCCCGCTCGGTGGGCTTCGACGTCCTGCTCGAGCGGGGACGCGCCGCCGCCGAGGGGCTCCCCGACGACCTGGTCGTGGCCGGCGTCTCCCTCGGGGTGATGCCCGCCCAGGCCCTGGCGCAGAGCCGGCCGGGGGTGCGCGGGGCGCTCCTGCTGGAGGCCTTCCTGCCGACCGAGGAGTTCGGGGCCTGGCCCCGGGGCGTGCCGGTGCAGGTGCACGGGATGGCCGACGACCCGTTCTTCGCCGGCGACGGCGACCTGGCCGCCGCCCGCGACCTCCTCGCCGCCGAGCCGGGGCTGGCCGAGGTCTTCGTCTACCCCGGCGAGGAGCACCTGTTCACCGACCCCAGCCTCGCCTCGCACGACGAGGCGGCCTCGGCGCTGCTGCTGGAGCGGGTGCTCGCGTTCCTGGAGCGGGTGGACGAGGAGCCTGCGAGGTCCTGAGGGGGCGATAGTCCGCCACACAGGTGTCGCAGATCCGCCCGATCACGACACCTGTGTGGCGGACTATCGGGCTGGTGCCCGACCCCTCAGACCAGCCCGTGCCGGTGCGCGAACACCACGATCTGCACCCGGTCGCGCAGCGCGAGCTTGCGCAGGATCGCTCCCACGTGGGTCTTCACCGTGGACTCGCTGGCGAAGACCTGGCCGGCGATCTCGGTGTTCGACAGCCCCAGGGCCACCGCGGTGAACACCTCGCGCTCCTTCTCGGTGAGCCCGAGGTACTCCGTGGGCGGCGGCGTGGCGCTGCGGAACTGCCCGTCGAGCAGCGTCGACAGGTCGGTCGGGGCGAGGACGGCGTTGCCCGCGTGCACGGTGCGGATCGCGTCGCCGAGCTGGCGCGGGGTGGTGTCCTTGAGCAGGAACCCGCTCGCGCCGTGCCGGATCGCGGTGGCGGCGCGGTCGTCGAGGTTGAACGTCGTCAGCACCACCACCCGCACCGGGCGCGAGCGCCGGGCCACCCGCTCGGGGGCGAAGATCTGCCGGGTCGCCTCGACGCCGTCCATCTCCGGCATCCGGATGTCCATCAGCACCACGTCGGGCGTCAGCTGCTCGACCAGCCGCACCGCCTCGACGCCGTCGGCGGCCTGCCCGACCACCTCCATGCCCTCCTGGGCGTCGACGATGACCGACACCCCCGCGCGGAACAGCTCCTGGTCGTCGACGAGGAGCACCCGGATCGGCGCGCCCGCCGAGCCGGAAGCCGAGCCCGTCACCGGCGCGCTCACCGGCTCAGCCCCCGGGTCGGGACCCACGCGGTGGCGGTGAACGTCGGGCCTCCGGCCTCCTCGCGACGTCGTACGTCGAGGCGCCCGCCGACCGCCTCGAGCCGGCGGCGCATGCCCTCGAGGCCGCGGCCGGCGCCGGGAGCCGCGGGCGGGGCGGCGTCCGGGTCGACGGCGCCGATCGGGCGGGTGAGGTCCTCGTCGGGCACGCCCGCGGCCACGGCGATGCTGTTGCGCACCTCGATGCGCAGCTCGCCGTCCCAGTGCCGCTCGACCTGCACCGGGGTGTCGCGGCGCCCGTGCCGGATCGCGTTGGTGAGCATCTCCTGCAGCACCCGGAAGGCCACCGTCTCCAGCTCCGGCGGCATCGGCCGCGGGACACCGACCTCGGTGGCGACCACGTCGTGACCGGCCGCCCGGACCCCTTCGACCAGCTCGTCGAGCCCGCCGGGGGCGGCGACCGGGGCCTGGGTGCTGGTCAGCACCTGGCGCACGTCCTGCAGCGAGCTGCGGGCCGAGGTGGCGATCGTGGACATCGTCTGCTTCAGCGCGGTGGTGTCGGCGTCGGGCAGGTACTGCGCCGACTCGGCCTGGGCCAGGATCACGGCCAGGGAGTGGCCGACGACGTCGTGCACGTCGCGGGCCAGGCGGGTCTGCTCATCGCGCAGCCGGGCGATCTCCTCGGCCTGCTCGCGCTCGCGCACGGCCATCGCTGCCTCGTCCTCCGCGACCACCTGCGAGGCCCGGGAGTCGCGGGCCCGGGCCAGGAAGCGCAGCGCCAGGCCGGCGAGCCACGGCACGGCCAGCACCGCGAGGACCACGAGCGCGATCGCGACCTGCCAGGTGTCGCCGAGGGAGTAGGCCAGCTCGAGCGGCCCCTGGTAGTTGCGCAGCACCGTGTAGACCACGCCGGAGTCGGCGAACCAGACCGCGACCAGGAAGACCACGAGCCCGCCGACGGGGATGCTCAGGGCGCTCGCCCAGACCGTCGCGGGCCGGCCCCAGCGGGCGCAGCCGAACGCCACCAGCATCACCGCGAGCTCGACCAGCAGCATCCGGGTCTCGGTGACCACCTGGGCGACGCCGAGCAGCCAGACCAGCGCCAGCGCGATCGCCGGCGCGTGCCGGCTGAGCCCGGCGGCGGCCGCGAAGCCCAGGACGTAGAGGGTCAGGACCGTGCGGCTCTCCTCGGGGTAGATCTCGGTCCCGAGCACCTCCAGCATGCCGACGAGGACCGCCAGGGCGCCCACGGCGAGGTCCGGCGCCCAGCGCCGCCAGTCGTCCAGCGGGTGGGGCGCGGGTGCGGACGCGCTCATGCCGGCACCGCCACGGTCGTCGTACGGCGACGCTGCAGCGGCCGCTCCACGGCGTACCAGCTCAGCGCGGCGGCGCCGACGGTCAGCACGGCCGCGACCACCCCGCCGAGCTCGGCGTGGGGGCGCAGCCACAGCGTGAGCGGGTAGCTCCACAGGTAGGCGCCGTAGGACACCGTGCCGAGCCAGACCAGGGCGCGCAGCGGGCCGGTGATGGTCCGCCATCGTCGCCAGGCGAGCAGCAGCACCGCGGTGAGCGCAGCGATGGCCGGACCTCCTGCCAGGTAGGTGAGCGCGTGACCGCGCAATGGAACCACGGCCAGCACCCCGAGCGCGGCGACGGTGAGCACCACGAGCACCGGCGGTACGGCGACCCCCTGCGGACGACGCTCCAGGAGGACCCGGCTCGCGGCCCCGATCACGAAGCACAGCGCCCACGAGGTCGGCAGCGGATAGGCCAGGTCCGGGTCCTCGGCGAGCCACAGCGTGGTCGCCACGCAGGCCAGCAGGCAGGCCGCCGCGGCGACGGCGAGCAGCAGCCGCACCCGACCGCGGGCCACCGCCAGCGACAGCAGGGCCGGCCAGAGCAGGTAGAACTGCTCCTCGGTCGCGAGGGTCCACAGGTGGAACGTCGCGCCGCCGGGGACCAGCCCGGGCAGGTTGCCGGTCCAGGTGATCGCCACCAGCAGGGTGCGGGCGACCTCGTCGCGCTCCCCGATCGGGTCGAGGGTCAGCGTGACGAGCAGCCACACCGCGACCACCACGGCCAGCGCGGGGACCAGCCGCCGGGCCCGGCGCCGGTAGAACCGGCCCAGCGCGACCCGGCCGGTGCGCCCGGCCTCCTCCAGCAGCAGGCCGGTGATCAGGTGCCCGGAGAGGGCGAAGAACATCACCACCCCGACCACCCCGGCGCCCGGGAAGACCTCCGGCAGCGCGTGGCGCAGCACCACCAGGGCCACGGCGACGCCGCGCAGCAGGTCCAGTCCGTCGATCCTCATGCCGCCGCGCGCGGCGTAGCGCGCCCGGCCACGGCGTCGCGCACCAGCCGGTCGACCAGGGCGACGTAGTCGATTCCGGCCGCGGCGAACATCTGCGGCACCTGCGAGTGAGCGGTGAAGCCGGGCATCGTGTTGACCTCGTTGAGCACCGGCCCGGCCTCGGTGAGGAAGAAGTCGATGCGGGCGACCCCGCGGCACCCGAGCGCGGTGAACATCGCGAGCGCGGCGGACTCCAGGGCCTTCTGCTCGGTGGACGACAGCGGGGCGGGCACCACGAAGTCCGCGCCCCCGCCGTACTTCGCCTCGAAGTCGAAGAGCCCGTCCACCCGGATCTCCAGGGCGGGGGAGACCAGCAGCTCCGCCCCGCTCGCCAGGACCGCGACGTCGATCTCGCGGCCCACGACGACGTCCTCCACGAGCACCCGGTCGTCGAGGGCGAACGCCGCGTCCAGCGCTGCCGCCAGCTCGGCCTGCTCACGGACCAGGGACACGCCGTGGCTGGAGCCGGCCGCGACCGGCTTCACGACCACCGGGTGGTCCACGGCGTACGCCGCGGCGCTGGCGCGGGTCAGCAGCACGCCGGGCGCCGTGGCGAGCCCGAGCGCCTCGGCGACGAGCTTGGTCACCCACTTGTCCATCGCCAGCGCGCCGGCGCCCACGCCGGAGCCGACATAGGGGACGCCGGCGAGGTCGAGCAGCGCCGCGAGGGTGCCGTCCTCGCCGCCGGGGCCGTGCACGACCGGTACGGCGACCGCGCAGCTGCGCAGCACGTGCACGGCGCCGGCCAGCCCGATCGGCCGGTCGCCGCCGTCGCGCCACACGCCCTCGGGGTCGATGGTGAGCCGGACGACGTCGTGACCCCCGGCGAGCAGCGCCTCGGCGACCCCGGCCGCGGAGGCGAGGGAGACGTCGTGCTCGCAGCTGGTGCCGCCGCCGATCACGGCGACCCGCCCGATCGGCGTGCGGGCGGGGACGGGGGTGCGGGCTGCGGTGGTCATCGGACGCTCCTGAGGACGGTGGTGGCCACGACCCGGTCGGGTCGCGGCCCGAAGCCGGTGAGCACCTCGTGGGGGAGGGTCCCCGACCACGTGGCCCACTCGGCGGGGGTGGGCTCCCCGGCGTCGCCGGGGCCGAGCACGGTGGCGGTGTCGCCGAGTGCGACGGCGTCGTCGCCGAGGTCGAGGACCACCTGGTCCATCGAGACCCGGCCGACGACGGGCCGGCGCTGCCCGCGCAGCAGCACGGAGGCGCGGCCGGAGGCGGCGCGCGGCAGCCCGTCGGCGTACCCCACCGGGAGCAGGGCGAGGGTCGTCGCGCGGGCGGCGGTCCAGGTGTGGCCGTAGCCGACCGGGGTGCCGGCGCGGACCCGGCGCACCTGCACCACCGGGGCGCTCAGGGTGACCGCGGGGCGCAGCGCGGTGGTGCCGCTCGGGTCGATGCCGACCAGGCCGGCGCCGACCCGGACCAGGGTGTGGTGGCTCTGCGGGTCGGTGAGGGTGGCCGCGGTCGCGGCGAGGTGGCGCAGCGCGGGCCGCAGCCCGCAGGCGCGGGCGACCTGCACGCCCCAGGCGAACCGGGTGCGGCCCACGGCGTTGGCCGGGTGGCCCGGCTCGTCGGCGAGCGCGAGGTGCCCCATCACGCCCACCACCTGCACCAGCCCGGCCCGCTCGGCGGTGCGCGCGGCCCGGCACAGGGTCGCCCAGCCGGACGGCTCGGCGCCGTCGCGGGCCAGCCCGGTGTCGAGGTGCAGGTGCACCCGCGCGGGCCGCCCGGGGGACGCGGCGCGGGTGATCGCGCCGAGGTGCTCGGTGGACGGTACGGCGAGGTCGAGGCCGGCCGCGAGCGCGCCGGCGAAGTCGGCGTCGACGCCGTTGAGCCAGCTGAGCACGGGGACGTCGATGCCCTCCGCGCGCAGCGCCAGGCCCTCCGCGACGGTGGTGACGCCCAGGCTGGTGGCGCCGTGGGCGAGCGCGGCGCGGGCGACCGTGGCCGCGCCGAGGCCGAAGCCGTCGGCCTTCACGACCGCCATCAGCGCGGTCCCGCCCGGTGCGCCCGGTGCGCCCGGGGTGACCCGGGCCGCGAGCACCCGGGTGTTGGCGGCGACCGCCTCGGGGTCGACCAGCAGCCGCGGCGCGGCCGAGCGGGTCGCGGCGCGCGCGAGCGGCACCGCGCTCACGCCGCCGCCCCGGCGCCGGTGCCCGTGGCGGCGCCCTCGCCGAGGGAGGCCTCGAGCGGGCCGTAGAGGGCCGCCGGGGCGCCGGTGCGCAGCGCCCAGTAGCGGTCACCGTGGCTCCAGTGCCACCACTCGGTGGGGTAGTTGACCAGCCCGGCGCCGCCGAGGACGCGCGCCATCAGGTCCCGGTGGGCGCGGGCGTCCGCGCCGATCCCGGCCGCCGCGGTCCAGCAGCGCCCGTCGGACTGCTCGGGGGTGGCGTCGACCGGGGTGCCCAGGTCGAGCTCGTCGCCGCAGGCGTCGACGAGGGTGAGGTCGACCGCCGCGCCGGCGACGTGCGGCGCGACCGCCACCGGGCTCACGAACTGGCTGGTCAGCCGCTCCACCTCGGCGGCGTCCGCGTCGGGGTGGGCGGCGCGGACCTCGCCGGCGTACCACTCGATGATCCGGCGCTGGTCGGCCACGCTGCGGTGCCCCTCGAGCACCCGCAGCCCGATGCCGGGCGGCAGCGCGTCGCGGGCCGCCGCAAGCCGGGCGGCGAGCCCGGCACGGACCAGGGCCCGGGCCGGGCCGAAGGAGGCGTCGAGGGCGACCAGCGGCTCGCCGCACTCGTGCACCGGCACGGCGGCGACCCGGGGGTCGGAGAGCAGGATCGTCATGGCTCCAACCTCGCCGCCGGGGCGGGGGTGCCGCCTCCGCCTCAGGTGCCGGGGAAGGGGCCGCTGGTACCGGAGGGATGGCCGCGAGGACGAGGCGCGCGGGGGCCCGCGCGCCCGAGGGTGGAGCCATGATCGCGATCTCCCTGGCCGACCTCGCCGCCGTCGTCGGTGGCACCGTGCACGGCGACCCGCGCGCCGGGCGCACCGTGGTGAGCGGCGCCGCCTACCTCGACTCCCGCCACCCCGAGCCGGGCGGGCTGTTCGTCGCCATCGCCGGCGAGCACGCCGACGGCCACGACCACGCCGCCGGGGCGCACGCCGTGCTGGGCAGCCGGCCGACCGCCGCCCCGACCGTGGTGGTGCGCGACCCGGCGGTCGCGCTGGCCCGGCTGGCGCGCCACGTCGTGGACACGGTGGCGCCCACGACGTACGCCGTCACGGGCTCGCACGGCAAGACCACCACCAAGGAGCTGCTGGCCGCGGTGCTCGGCTCCGGCGGCGAGCGCTGCGTGGCGACCGCGGGCAACCTGAACAACGAGCTCGGGGTGCCGCTGACCTGCCTGCGGCTGCGCCCCGACACCCGCGAGCTGGTGCTGGAGATGGGCGCCCGGGGCCTGGGCCACCTGGCCTGGCTGAGCGAGGTCGCCCCGCCGGACGTGGCCGCCGTGCTCGCGGTCGGCTCCGCGCACGTGGGGGAGTTCGGCGGCCCGGCGCTGGTCGCGGCCGCGAAGGGCGAGCTGGTCGAGGCGCTGGCGCCCGGCGGGACCGCGGTGCTGAACGCCGACGACCCGCAGGTGGCCGCGATGGCGGTGCGCACCCGGGCGCGGGTGCTGACCTTCGGCCGCACCGGTGAGGTGTCGTGGCGCGCGCCGGCGCTGGACGCCCGCGGACGGGCCTCCTTCGTGCTCACCCACGCCGGTGAGGAGGCGCCGGTGCGCCTGGCGCTCACCGGGCGCCACCAGGTGGCGAACGCCGCGGCCGCCGCGGCGATGGCGCTGGCCGGCGGCCGCTCCCTCGACGAGGTCGCCGCCGGGCTCAGCGCCGCCCGCCCGGCGCCGCAGTCGCGCAGTGCGGTCCACGAGCGGGCCGACGGGCTGGTGGTGCTCGACGACTCCTACAACGCCAACCCCGAGTCGGTGCGCGCCGCGCTCGACACCCTCGTCGACCTCGGGCGCGCCCGTCCCGGGCGCACGGTCGCGGTGCTGGGCGAGATGCGCGAGCTCGGGGAGGGGTCCGCCGCGCTGCACGCCGCGGCGGGGGAGCAGGCCCGGGCCGCCGGCGTCGACGTGCTGCTCGCCGTCGGGTCCGGCGCCTGGCCGGCCGGCGGCGAACGGGTCGCGGACCGCGAGGCCGCGCTCGCCTGGCTGCGCGCCCACGTCGGCCCCGGCGACACGGTGCTCCTCAAGGCCTCCCGCGCGGTCGGCCTGGAGACGGTGGCGGCGGGGCTGCTGGCCCGGGGACGATAGTCCGGCACAGGAGTGTCGTCGATCCGCCCGATGACGACGCCTGTGTGGCGGACTATCCGACCCCGCCCGTCCGCCCGGCCGGCCTCAGAGCGCGGCGGCCACCCGGGTGCCCTGCTCGATGGCGCGCTTGGCGTCCAGCTCGGCGGCCACGTCGGCGCCGCCGATCAGGTGCACGGCCACCCCCGCCTCGACCAGCTCGTCGTACAGCTCGCGCACCGGCTCCTGGCCGGTGCACAGCACGACGTGGTCGACCGCGAGCAGGTGCGCCTCGCGGTCGCGGGTGTAGTGCAGCCCGGCGTCGTCGACCCGGTCGTAGGTGACGCCGGTGACCCGCTCGACCCCGGACTGCTTGAGCACCGCGCGGTGCGCCCAGCCGGAGGTCTTGCCCAGGCCGACGCCGATCGGGGTGGTCTTGCGCTGGAGCAGGGTGACCTCGCGCAGCGGGGTGCGCGGCTTGGGCTCGGTCAGCCCGCCGCGGTGCAGCGAGGGGTCGCCGACGCCCCAGTGCGCGCGCCAGTCGTCCTCGGTCTCGCGCGGGTCGTGGGACAGCCAGTGGCTGACGTCCACACCGATGCCGCCCGCGCCCACGACGGCGACCCGGCGGCCCGGGACCACCCGGCCGGACAGGACGTCGGCGTACGTCACGACGGAGGGGTGGTCCACGCCCTCGAGGTCGGGCACCCGCGGGACGACGCCGGTGGCCAGCACCACCTCGTCGTACGCCGCGGCGCCGGCGTCGTCGCGTGCGGTGAGCTCGGCGGCGGTCGCGGTGACCCCGAGACGCACCTCGACGCCGAGCACCTCCAGGCGCCGGGTGAAGTAGCGCAGCGTCTCGGCGAACTCCTCCTTGCCGGGCACCGCCATCGCGAGGCGGAACTGCCCGCCCAGCTGCGGGGAGCGCTCGAAGAGGGTGCCCGCGAGACCGCGCTCGGCCGCGGAGACGGCGGCGGCGAGCCCGGCCGGGCCGGCCCCGACGACCGCGACCCGGGCCCGGCGCCGGGTCGGCGCGAGCACCAGCGTCGTCTCGCGCGCGGCCCGCGGGTTGACCAGGCAGGAGGCCAAGCGGTTCGCGAACACGTGGTCCAGGCAGGCCTGGTTGCAGGCGATGCAGGTGTTGATCTCGTCGGCGCGCCCGGCGGCGGCCTTCTCGACGAACGCCGGGTCGGCCAGCAGCGGGCGGGCCATCGAGACCAGGTCGGCCTCGCCGGCGGCGAGGATCTCCTCGGCCAGCTCGGGGGTGTTGATCCGGTTCGAGGCGCAGACCGGGACCCCGACCTCGGCGCGCAGCCGGGCGGTGTGCGTGCGCCAGGCGCCGCGGGGGACCTGGGTGATGATCGTGGGCACTCGCGCCTCGTGCCAGCCGATGCCGGTGTTGAGGACGCTGACGCCGGCCTCCTCGAGCAGGTGCGCCAGCTCGACGACCTCCTCCCAGGTCTGGCCGTCCTCGACCAGGTCGAGCAGCGAGATCCGGTAGACGATCGGCAGGTCCTCGCCGACCAGCTCGCGGGTGCGGCGCACCACCTCGACGGGGAAGCGCATCCGCTTGGCGGCGGTGCCGCCCCACGCGTCGGTGCGGTCGTTGGTGCGCGCGGCGAGGAACTGGTTGATCAGGTAGCCCTCCGAGCCCATGATCTCGACCGCGTCGTACCCCGCCTTGACCGCGAGTGCGGCGGTGCGGGCGAACGCGGTCGCCGTCCGGTCCACGCCGCGGGTGGAGAGCGCGCGCGGGCGGAACGGCGTGATCGGGGAGCGCTTCGCCGAGGCCGAGACGCTGAACGGGTGGTAGCCGTAGCGCCCGGCATGCAGCACCTGCAGCGCGATCGCGCCGCCGGCGTCGTGCACCGCGCCGGTCACCTCGCGGTGGCGCATCGCCTGGAGCCGGGTGGTGAGCTCGGAGGCCAGCGGCTTGAGCCAGCCGCGCTTGTCGGGGGCGTAGCCGCCGGTGATGATCAGCCCGGCGCCGCCGCGGGCGCGCTCGGAGAGGTACGCCGCGAGCGCCGGCAGGTCGCGGACCCGGTCCTCCAGCCCGGTGTGCATCGAGCCCATCACCACCCGGTTGCGCAGGGTGAGCGGGCCGAGCGTGAGCGGCTCGAGCAGGTGGGGGTACGGCGCGGGCGCGTCGGCGGTCATCGGTGGGCCTCCAGGTAGTCGGTCAGCCAGGCCACCCAGAACTCCTCCAGCCGGATCCCGCCGCGCAGGACGAGGTGCTGGTCGAGCTCGAGGCCGCTCAGGGCGGACGGGTCGGGGTGGTCGCGTGCCTCGAGGAAGCGGTAGTGCTCGAGGCGGGCGAGGTGGTCGGCGAGGGCGTCGCGCACCACGGCGAGGACCGCGTCGCGGTCGCCGAACGAGGCACCGCGCATCTTCACCGCCAGGTCGCTGCGCGAGGGCTCGGTCACCGACGGCTCGGCCAGCCAGGCGGCCAGCGCCTCGCAGCCCGCGGGGGAGACGTCGTACACCTTGGTGGTGGGCCGGTCGGTCTGCGCGACCTCGGTGACGCTCACCCACGAGCGGGCCTCCATCCGCGCCAAGGTGCGGTAGATCTGCTGGTGCGTGGCGCTCCAGAAGAAGCCCAGCGACCGCTCGAAGCGCCGGGTGAGGTCCGCGCCGGAGGCGGGCTGCTCGCGCAGCGCGACGAGGAGTGCGTGGTCCAGGGCCATGGCGACACCCTGGCCCACCTATGCAACAAGGTGCAAACCTGCCGTACGGCGCCGCCGGTGACCTGGCTCACTCGGGCCCGGACACGGTGGGTCCGGGCCGCTGCGCCGCCTACGATTCGCCTCATGCGTCTGCGTCGTAGCTCCCTGGCCGTGCCCGCCGTCCTCAGCCTCGCCCTCCTCGGCGCGTGCGCCCCCGAGGACGAGACGGCGAGCGACCCGGCGGCGACCTCGTCGGACGCGGCCACGACCGACCCGGCTGAGTGCGCCGAGGGTGCGACGTTCATCAAGGACGGCCAGCTCACCATCGGCACCGACTCCCCGGCGTACGAGCCGTGGTTCGTCGACAACGACGCCACCAACGGCCAGGGCTTCGAGTCCGCGGTGGCCTACGAGGTGGCCGAGCGCCTCGGCTTCGACGCCCAGGACGTCGACTGGGTGCGGGTGCCGTTCAACGCCTCCTACGCGCCGGGTGAGAAGAAGTTCGACTTCGACATCAACCAGATCTCGATCACCCCCGCGCGCGCCGAGGTCGTGGACTTCTCCGACGGCTACTACTCCGCCGCCCAGGCGGTGATCGCGCTCGAGGGCACCGACGGCGCCGAGGCGTCCAGCATCTCCGACCTCCAGGGCCTCAAGCTCGGCGCCCAGACCGGCACCACCTCGCTGACCGCGATCCGCGAGGTCATCGAGCCCGGCGCCGAGCCGCTGGTCTTCGAGGACACCAACGCCGCCAAGCAGGCGCTGCTCAACGGCCAGGTCGACGCGATCCTCGCCGACCTGCCGACCGCCTTCTACATCTCCGCCGTCGAGATCGAGGGCTCCGAGATCATCGGGCAGTTCCAGCCCGAGACCGGCGACCAGGAGGAGTTCGGCATGCTCTTCGAGAAGGGCAGCGACCTGGTCCCGTGCGTCGACGCCGCGCTCGCCGAGATGCGCGAGGACGGCACGCTCGAGGAGATCGAGACCGAGTGGCTCTCCGACGTCGTGGGCGTGCCCGAGCTGTCCTGAGCGGGACAGCCGGTCCGGCACTCCTTCCTCCCGTGTTGACTGATCCCCATGACTGACACCTGGGCGCCGAGCGAGCGCGAGCTCGAGCGGCGCCGGGTGCGTCGGGCGCGCCGCCGATCCTCGGTGCTGGTGGCGACGGCCGCGACCGTCGTCGTCTTCGCGCTGCTCGCCCTGGGCGTCACTAGCACCCCCGGCTGGGAGCGGGTGCGTGAGACGTTCTTCGACCCTGGGCACGCCCGGGACGTGCTGCCCGACATCTGGGGAGTGTTCTGGAAGAACGTGCTCATCTTCCTCGCCGCCGAGCCGTTCATCCTGCTGATCGGCCTGGCGCTGGCGCTGGTCCGCGTCTCGCGGTCCGCGCTGCTCACCCCGCTGCGCATCGTCGCGGTGCTGTGGACCGACGTGCTGCGCGGCGTGCCGACGGTGCTGCTGATCCTGCTGCTCGGGTTCGGCGTCCCGGCGCTGCGCCTGGAGGGCCTGCCCACCAGTGGGCTGTTCTGGGCGGCCGTCGCGCTGGTGCTGTCCTACTCCGCCTACGTCGCGGAGGTCTTCCGCGCGGGCATCGACTCCATCCACCCCTCCCAGCTCAACAGCGCCTCCGCGCTCGGGCTGAGCCGCGGCCAGGCGCTGCGGTTCGTGGTGGTGCCGCAGGCCGTGCGCCGGGTGGTGCCGCCGCTGCTCAACGACTTCGTGTCGCTGCAGAAGGACACCGCACTGGTCTCCCTCGTCGGCGCCTTCGACGCGGTGTACGCCGCGCGCGACTACACGGCGTACCACTTCAACTACACGGCGTACGTCGTCGTCGCGCTGTTCTTCGTGGTGCTCACCGTGCCGCTGGCGCGGTTCACCGACTGGCTGCAGCGGCGCTGGGTCGAGAAGGAACGGGCGGGTGCCCTGTGAGTGGTCCTGTGAACGAGCCGCTGCTGGAGGTCCGCGACCTGCGCAAGCCCTACGGCGAGCGCCTCGTCCTCGACGGGGTCTCGCTGACCGTGAACCCCCACGACGTGGTCTGCCTGATCGGGTCCTCGGGCTCGGGCAAGTCCACGCTGCTGCGCTGCATCGACCTGCTCGAGGACATCGACGATGGCGTGATCCGCTTCGAGGGTCGCGAGATCTCCGACCCGCGCGTCGACCCGCGCGAGGTGCGCCAGCGGATGGGGATGGTCTTCCAGGCCTACAACCTCTTCCCGCACCTCACCGTGCTGGACAACTGCACGCTCGCCCCGCGGCGGGTGCACGGCGTCGGGCGTGCCGCCGCCGAGGAGCGCGCCCGCGACCTGCTGGCCCGCTTCGGGCTCGCCGACGAGGCCGACAAGCACCCCGACCGGCTCTCCGGCGGCCAGCAGCAGCGCGCCGCCCTGGTCCGCGCGCTGTGCACCGGGCCCAGCCTGCTGCTGCTCGACGAGATCACCGCGGCGCTGGACCCCCAGCTGGTCGGCGAGGTGCTCGGCATCGTCCGCACCGAGGCGGCCGCCGGCACCACGATGGTGATCGCCACCCACGAGATGGCCTTCGCCCGCGACGTCGCCACCCACGTCTGCTTCCTCGACGGCGGCCGCATCCTCGAGCAGGGCCCGCCGGAGCAGATCTTCAGCGAGCCCCGCGAGCCCCGCACGCGGGAGTTCCTGCGACGGGTGCTGCCGACCGCCCCCGGGCTGTAACGCCGGTCGCGCCCCACCCCGCGCCGAGACGCCCCCGGGAACCCCCTCCCACTGTGACAGTGGTTCTGTCATGATCGGCGCCATGACGTACGAACTGGGTCAGGGCAGCGGGCCGCTGCGCGGGGTGAAGGTCGTCGAGATCGCGGGGATCGGGCCCGGTCCGCACGCGTGCATGATCCTCGCCGACCTCGGCGCCGACGTGATCCGCGTCGAGCGGCCGGGCGGCCAGGCGCTGGCCGGCGGCGCGGGCAACCTGCTCAACCGTGGGCGTCCCAGCGTCGCGCTCAACCTCAAGGACCCCGAGGCGACCAAGACCGTCCTGGAGCTCGTCGCCGACGCCGACGTCCTCGTCGAGGGGATGCGCCCCGGCGTCACCGAGCGCCTCGGCCTCGGTCCCGAGGACTGCCACGCGGTCAACCCGCGCCTGGTCTACGGCCGGATGACCGGCTGGGGACAGGACGGCCCGCTGGCCCAGGCGGCCGGGCACGACATGAACTACATCGCGATCACCGGTGCGCTGCACGGCCTCGGGCAGGACAAGAGCCGCCCGCACTTCCCGACCAACCTGGTCGGCGACTTCGGCGGCGGCTCGACGTACCTCGTGATCGGCATCCTCGCCGCCCTCCTCGAGGCGAAGGTCTCGGGCCGCGGCCAGGTCGTCGACGCGGCGATCGTCGACGGCACCGCCCACCTCAACGCGATGGGCGCGGCGTTCCTCGCGATGGGCACCTTCACCGAGGAGCGCGCCGCCAACCTGCTCGACGGCGGGATGCCGTTCTACGACATCTACGAGACCTCCGACGGCCGGCACATGTCGGTCGGCGCGCTGGAGCCGCAGTTCTTCGACGCCTTCGTGACCCTGCTCGGCATCAAGGACCGCGCGCCCGGCCAGTTCGAGCTCGAGCGCACCGACGAGCTGCGCCGGCTGATCACCGAGGCGTTCCTGAGCCGCACCCAGGCCGAGTGGGTGGAGCTCTTCGAGGGCACCGACGCGTGCGTGGCCGGCATCATCCCGATCAGCGAGGCGGCCACGCACCCGCACATGGCGGCGCGCGAGGTGTTCGTGGAGAAGGACGGCTTCCTCCAGCCGCAGCCCGCGCCCCGCTTCTCGCGGACCCGCGCCACCATCGGTACGCCGCCCCCGGCCACCGCCGGCGCCCAGACCCGCGCGGCGCTCAGCGCCTGGGGGATCGCCGACGTCGACGGCCTGCTCGAGCGCGGGGTCGCGGTCCAGGCCTGAACCTGAGCCCGACGGGACACCGGGGGCTGATGGACACGACGCGGGTGGAGACGACATGAGGCCGTTCCTGTTCCTGGGCACCCGCCCCGAGGACGACGCCGCCGATGCCGAGTACGCCGCGGTCCTGCGGTGCGCCGGCCTGGAGGAGCGCGACGTACGACGGGTGCGCCTGGACCGCGGGTCGCTGGCGGACGCCGTCGGGGACCTCGACCTCGAGGACTGGTCCGGGATCGTGCTCGGCGGCGGGCCGTACACCGTGACCGACCCGCCGCAGCTCAAGGGACCCGACCAGCTGCGCGCGGAGGTCGAGCTGCGCGCGCTGGCCGAGCGGGTGGTCGAGGCGGACACGCCGTTCCTGGGCGCCTGCTACGGCATCGGCACGCTCGGCGGGCTGCGCGGCGGGCACGTCGACCGCGAGCACGGCGAGCCGATCGGCGCGGTGACGGTCCGGCTCACCGAGGCCGGTGCGGTCGATCCGCTGCTGGGCACGATGCCGCCGGAGTTCCAGGCGTTCGTCGGCCACAAGGAGGCGGTCAGCCGGCTGCCCGAGGGCGCGGTGCTGCTGGCCTCCTCCGAGACCTGCCCGGTGCAGGCGTTCCGGCTCGGCTCCCGCGTCTACGCCACCCAGTTCCATCCCGAGCTCGACGACGACGGCCTGGTGAAGCGCATCGAGATCTACCGCCACCACGGCTACTTCGAGCCGCTCGAGGAGGCCGAGCTGATCGCCCACGCCCGCTCCGCCGTGGTGACCGAGCCCCCGCGCCTGCTCGCCCGGTTCGTGGACCTCTTCGCCCGCTGATCCGTCGAGTCGAGACTTCCGCCCGGTCGAGTCGAGACTTCCGCCCGGTCGAGTCGAGAGTTCTGACGCTCGAGCCGAGACTTGGGTGCGCCACGAGCGCCGACTCGCGCCACCACGAGCGCCGACTCGGCGAAGGACCGGGACCTCCGGCCCTGTGCCGGCCCGACGACGCGACCTAGGTTGGTCGCAGGCCCCTGGAACCGCGGGGACAGCACGAGGAGGAAGTGCCGATGTCGGTGGGCGACGAGATGGTGACGGTCCTGGACACCGAGGAGTGCTGGCGGATGCTGCGCTCCCACGAGCTGGCGCGCATGGCGTTCCGGCTCGTCGACGAGGTCCACCTGGTCCCGATCAACTACGCGGTGGACCACGACACGCTGCTGTTCCGCACCGCCGAGGGCGAGAAGCTGCTCAGCGTCGTGATGCACGGCGAGGTCGTCCTCGAGATCGACGAGATGGACGACGAGCAGGCGCGCAGCGTGGTCGTGCGCGGCACCGCCCGGCTGCTCGAGGAGGACGAGGCGCACCGCGCCGACAACCTCCCGCTGCGGCCCTGGGTCGGGACCGCGAAGTACAACGTCGTCGAGATCGTGCCCCGCGAGATCACCGGTCGCGTCTTCGCGCTGAGCCGGCCCTGGACCCACTACCTGCCGGAGTCCTGAGCCGCCGCTGGCCGAGTCGGCGCCGGCAGGCTCATCGGCCCCGCCCTACGCTGCGGGCATGAGCGCCGACCCCACTACTCCCGGGCCCGCCCCCGAGCACGTCGACGTCCTGGTGATCGGGGCCGGTCTGTCCGGCCTCGGCGCCGCCGCGCAGCTGCGCGAGCACCACCCCGGGCGCAGCCTGGCGGTGCTCGAGGCCCGCGACGTCAGCGGCGGCACCTGGGACCTGTTCCGCTATCCCGGGATCCGCTCGGACTCCGACATGTTCACCTTCGGCTACCGCTGGCGGCCCTGGGTGGGCGACACCGCGCTGGCCGACGGCGCGTCGATCCTCGACTACGTCCGCACCGTCGCCCGCGAGCGCGGCGTGGACCGTCTGGTGCGCTACGGGCACCGGGTCGTGAGCGCCGACTGGGACTCCGCGAGCGCCCGCTGGCGGGTGCGGGTCGACCGAGGCGGCGAGGAGCTCACCCTGACCGCCGGCTTCGTGCACTGCTGCTCGGGCTACTACGACTACGAGAGCGGCCACACCCCCGAGCTGCCCGGCATCGAGCGGTACGACGGGGAGGTCGTGCACCCCCAGCACTGGCCCGAGGACCTCGACCACGCCGGCAAGCGGGTCGTGGTGATCGGCAGCGGGGCCACCGCCATCACGCTGGTCCCGGCCCTGGCCGCGGACGCGAAGCACGTGACGATGCTGCAGCGCTCCCCGACGTACGTCCTGTCCCGGCCGGGCCGCGACCCGGTCGCCAAGGTGCTCGACCGGCTGCCGGCGCGCCTGGCGTTCCCGGTGGTGCGGTGGAAGAACATCCTCCAGGCGGTCGCGTTCTACCAGGTCGCGCGGCGCCGTCCGGGCGTCGTGAAGCGGCTGATCCGCTCCGGCGTCGCCGCCCAGCTGCCGCCCGAGGTCGACGTGGACACCCACTTCCGGCCCAGCTACGACCCGTGGGACCAGCGGCTGTGCTTCGTGCCGGACGGTGACCTGTTCCGCGCCATCCGCAGCGGCGGGGCCTCCGTCGTGACCGACACGATCGACACCTTCACCGAGCGCGGCATCCGGCTCGCCTCCGGGCAGGAGCTGGAGGCCGACGTCGTGGTCACCGCGACCGGGCTGCGGCTGCTGCCGTTCGGCGGGATCGCGCTCAGTGTCGACGGCGAGCCGGTCACGCTGTCGGAGACGATGGCCTATAAGGCGCTGATGCTCAGCGGCGTGCCCAACTTCGTCTACACGATCGGCTACACCAACGCCTCCTGGACGCTCAAGGCCGACCTGGTCAGCGAGTACGTCGCACGCCTGCTGCGCCACCTCGACGAGCGCGGCGCGCGCAGCGTCGTACCCGTGCGCGAGCCGGGCGTGGGCGAGCGCCCGTTCATGGACTTCCAGTCCGGCTACGTGCTGCGGGCGCTGGACCGGCTGCCGCGCCAGGGCGACCGCGCGCCGTGGATGCTGAAGCAGAACTACCTCACCGACGTGCGCACCATCCGGCGCGACCGGATCGACGACGGGGTGCTCCGCTTCACCTGAAGTTCGCCCGAACGGGTACCGGAAGGGTCCG
The DNA here is from genome assembly GCF_013155365.1 of Nocardioides sp. zg-DK7169. Lineage (GTDB taxonomy): Bacteria > Actinomycetota > Actinomycetes > Propionibacteriales > Nocardioidaceae > Nocardioides. Next base: position 305,008 of record NZ_JABJRA010000005.1, on the reverse strand, counting down.
CAACGTTCGAGGAGGAATCGATGGGATTCACCGACAAGGCGAAGAACAAGGCCGAGGAGTTCGGCGGCAAAGGCAAGGAGAAGACCGGGGAGGCCACCGGGGACCGCGACCTCCAGGCCGAGGGCAAGGGCGACCAGGCGTCCGCCGGCGTGAAGCAGGCCGGCGAGCACGTCAAGGACGCCGCCAAGGACCTGAAGGACGGCCTGAAGTAGCCGCTGTCGACACGATTGGTGCGCCGGGACGGCATCTGGCCGGCCCGGCGCGCCATTGGTGCCGAACCACCCTCCCGTCGGTCGAGCGGCACACCACAAGCGCCGACTCGCGCCACCACACGGGCCGACTCGCGGAAGGCCCGTGTGACCCAGCAGGCGGCGCGGGGATGCGAGAGATGGGGGCGGGGCGCCGTACGCTGCACACGCGGCCCGTCCTGTCTTGCCTCGGGCCTGCTGTTCGTCCCTGTGGCTCCGTCACCGGAGCCGGACGAGCCCCTTCTTCTGGCGAGACACCGCCACAGTGAGTGATATTTCCTTGTCTTCCTCTTCCTTCGCCGATCTCGGCGTGCCCTCCGACCTCGTCGCCCTGCTCACCGAGCGCGGCATCACGGTCCCCTCGCCGATCCAGGCGGCGACTCTTCCCGACTCCATGGCCGGGCGCGACGTGCTCGGCCGTGGCCGCACCGGCTCCGGCAAGACCTACGCGTTCCTGCTCCCGCTGGTGACCCGGCTGCGTTCCGCCGGTCGCCGCTCGGCCGCCGGCCGCCCCCGCGCCCTGATCCTGGCCCCGACCCGTGAGCTGGTCGGCCAGATCAAGGAGGCGCTGGACCCGCTGGCCGCTGCCGCGGGCCTCACCACCCAGACCATCTTCGGCGGCGTCGGGCAGAACCCCCAGGTCGCCGGCCTGCGCCGCGGCGTGGACATCGTCCTGGCCTGCCCGGGCCGCCTCGAGGACCTGATCAGTCAGGGTCACTGCGACCTCGGCTCGATCGAGGTCACCATCCTCGACGAGGCCGACCACATGGCCGACCTCGGCTTCCTGCCGGCCGTGCGCCGGATCATGGACAAGACCCCCCGCGAGGGCCAGCGCCTGCTGTTCTCGGCGACCCTCGACAACGGCATCAACGTGCTGGTCAAGCGGTTCCTGAACCAGCCGGTGACCCACGAGGCCGACTCGGCCCAGTCGCCGGTCTCGACGATGGACCACCACGTCCTGCACCTGCCCCGCGAACAGCGCGTGTCGGTCCTGGTCGACCTGGCCAGCGCGCCGGGCCGCACCGTGGTCTTCACCCGCACCAAGCACGGCGCCAAGGCGCTGACCCGCCAGCTGAACAAGTCCGGCGTCCCGACCGTCGAGCTGCACGGCAACCTCAGCCAGAACGCCCGCACCCGCAACATGGACGCCTTCCACGCCGGCAAGGCCAGCACCCTGGTCGCCACCGACATCGCGGCGCGCGGCATCCACGTCGACGACGTGGCCCTCGTGATCCACGCCGACCCGCCGGCCGAGCACAAGGCCTACCTGCACCGCTCGGGCCGTACGGCGCGCGCCGGTGCCGCGGGCACCGTGATCACGCTGATGACCGACGACCAGGTCCGCGACGTGCGCGACCTGACCCGTGCGGCGGGCATCAAGCCCACCATCACCAAGATCGACGGCCCGAAGCACCCGATGCTCACCACGCTGGCCCCCGGCGAGCGCACCATCGTCATCGGCGGCCTCGAGCTCGAGGTTCCGGCGCAGGCCCCCGGCCGTCGTCCGTCGAGCGGTGGCCCCGCGGGCAACGGCGGCGGTCGCAACCGGCGCCGCGGCGGCGCGTCGGGCTCGGGCCAGTCCTCGAGCCGCGGCGGCCAGGGCGGCGGTCGCTCCGGCGGCCAGTCCGGCTCCCGGTCGGCCAGCAAGCCCGCCGGTGCGGGCCGTTCGGGCCGCCCGGCCCGTGGCGGCAGCAGCGGTGGCAGCGCCACCGGTGGCAGCCACAGCGCGGCGAGCTTCTCCTCGGGTCGCCGCTAGTCTCGAAAGCCATGAGCCCGGTGCGCAGCTGGTTGCAGCGCTCCCTGTGGGAGGTCGTCCCGCGCGATCATCGCGAGACGCCCGCAGCGCTGCGCCGCCGCCAGCTGGTCACCGCCGGGTTCGTGCTCGTCGGCGCCGTCGTGCTCGGGCTGTCGCTGCGGATCGAGCCGGGCAATGCCTGGTTCTACCCCGCGACGTTCGGGCTCGCCGGTGTGTGGGCGCTCGGGGCGTTCTGCTCCGGGCCCCTGCACCTGGGCCGCATCGCGCGACGTGACGAGCTGGTCCGGCCCTGGGCGACACCGATCGCCCTGGGGGCCGGGCTGGCCGGCCTGTTCGTCGTCGGCGGCCTGGCCGTGCGCGAGCTGCCCTGGCTCTCCGGCCAGGTCAGCTCGGTGCTCGACTTCGCCGACCAGGGGTCGGTCCCGCTGCTGGTGGTGATCACGGCGGCCAACGGCGTGGCCGAGGAGCTGTTCTTCCGCGGCGCCGTGTACGCCGCGATCCCGCGGCACCCGGTCGCCTGGACGACGCTGGCCTACGGCGTCGCGACGCTGGCGACCGGCAACCTGATGCTGTCCTTCGCGGCCCTGCTGCTCGGCGTGGTCGTCGGGCTGGAGCGCCGCGCCTCGGGCGGCATCCTCGGGCCGATCCTGACCCACTGCACGTGGTCGCTGTCGATGCTGCTGGTGCTCCCGCTGGTCTTCGGCGCCTGAGCCGCCCGGCCTGCCTGGGCCCCCTCAGTCCTCCGCGAGCGCGCGGCGTACCGCGTCGGCGTAGGCCAGCGGCTCGCCCGGCACGATCTCGCGGATCGCGGGGTCGGTGACCACCACCCGGTTGCCCATCGACTCGATCAGGTTGGCGGCGGTGGTGGTGTCCACCCCGGTGACCAGCTTGATCCACCACGACGACAGCACCGGCGTCCCGACGGGGGCCTGCAGGATCGGCAGCCGGCGCCCGTGCATCTCGCGCGCCGCCTGCTGGAGCATCTCCAGGTAGGTCAGCTGGTCGGCGCCGCCGATCTCGAGCACCCGCCCCGTCGCGGCCTCGTTGTCGACGACCCCCGCCAGGTAGCGCACCACGTCGTCGATCGCGATCGGCTGGGTCAGCGTCGCGGCCCACCGGGGCACCACCATCGCGGGCAGGTTCTTGACCAGGCGCCGGGTCATCTCCCAGGAGATGCCCCCCGCGCCCACGACGATCGCGGCGCGCAGCACCGTCACCGGTACGCCGGCCTCCCCGAGCAGGTCCTCCACCTCGCGGCGCGAGCGCAGGTGCGGGGAGAGCGTCTCGTCCTCGGAGCCGAGCCCGCCGAGGTAGACCAGCTGGCGCGCCCCGTTGGCGGCCGCGGCGATCCCGAATCCGCGGGCCGCGTCGGCGTCCTTGCGCTCGAAGTCGTCGTCGTCGAGGGAGTGCACGAGGTAGATCGCGACGTCCACGTCCTCCAGCGCCGGCCCGAGGGTGCCCGGGTCGTGCACGTCGCCGAAGACCGGCTCGCCGGGGCCCCGGTAGGTGTCGGGGTGACGCGTCATCGCCTTGACCCGGTGGCCGCTGTCGAGCAGCGCGGGCACCAGACGGCGCCCGACGAAGCCGGTGGCGCCGGTGACGAGCACGGTGGGGGACGTCATGCAGCCACCCTAGGAACGACCCGCAAGCGGGCCGGGGCGCTGCTAGCGCGCGTCCCGCGCGGCGGGCTCCTCCGGCTGCTGGTCCCGCGCCCGGCGGGCCCGCTCGGCGATCCGTTCGCGCTTGGTCTCGTCCATGGCCGTCTCGTAGGCGGTCACCAGGCTCGCGATCGACAGCGGCTTGAGCCGCTCGACGACCTCCTGGATCTTCTCCGGGGAGGTCCCGGCCTCCTTGTAGACCGGCCAGACCATGGTGCGGAACAGCTCGTTGAGCTCGCGGGCCAGTGCGCGCCCGTGCGCGGCGTACACCTCGGCGGCGGCGACGGCCGCCTCGGTGGGGAAGCCCAGGTCGAGCAGGCCGAGGCCGACGCTCAGCTGCGACAGCGACACCTCGTAGCGCCCGCGCCGGTTGCGGACCACGATGCCGAGCGCCGCGAGCGTCGCCAGGTCGTCGTCGGACAGCGAGCGGCCGGCGCGCCGCTCCAGCTCGGCGTGGGTCATCTCGGCCGGCTGGTCGGCCTGCCAGGGCGCCAGCATCGTGCGGTGCAGGGCGATGTCCTCGGGCGTCGCGTCGGCGGGGATCGCGGCGACGTACTTCTCGATCGCGGCGAGGGTGAAGCCGTGGCCCTGGAGCTCCTGCACCAGCTCCAGGCGGGCGACGTGGTCGGTGCCGTAGTAGCCCGAGCGACCCCGTCGCACCGGCGGCGGGACCAGGCCCTTGGAGGTGTAGAAGCGGACGTTGCGCACGCTCATGCCGATGCGTGTCGTGAGCTCCTCCAAGGTGAGCAGCTCGCCGGACTCGATCTGGGTCATGGTCGTGGCCTCCTGTCGCGGCGTCGTCCGCGTGGTCCAGGTCACACGGGGCGAGTTGCCCCGACGCTCTTGACCGTGACACTAATGGTGTCACAATCAAGGGACCAACCCGGGCGCAGGCCCGACCATCGACACATCTTTCGCAAGGACGGTCATGGCAGAAGCATTCGTGTACGACCACATTCGTACGCCGCGCGGCAAGGGCAAGGCGGCGGGCTCGCTGCACGAGGTCAAGCCGGTCGACCTCGTGGTCGGGCTGCTCGACGAGATCAAGGTCCGCAACCCCTCCTTCGACGCCGCGCGCGTCGACGACGTCGTGCTCGGCGTGGTCTCGCCGATCGGCGACCAGGGCGGCGACATCGCCAAGACGGCCGCACTGGCCGCCGGCTACCCCGACACCGTCGCGGGCGTGCAGCTCAACCGCTTCTGCGCCTCCGGGCTCGAGGCCGTCAACCAGGCCGCGTCCCGCGTGCGGGGCGGCTTCGAGGACCTGATCCTCGCCGGCGGCGTGGAGTCGATGAGCCGCGTCGCGATGGGCTCCGACGGCGGCGCCTGGGCCTCCGACCCGGCCACCGCGCTCAAGTCCGGCTTCGTGCCGCAGGGCATCGGCGCCGACCTGATCGCCACCCTCGGCGGCTGGAGCCGCGAGGACGTCGACGCGTACGCCGCGCAGTCCAACCACCGCGCCGCGAAGGCGTGGGCCAACGGCTACTTCGCCGACTCCGTCGTACCGGTCAAGGACCTCAACGGCCTGACCGTGCTCGCCACCGACGAGCTGATCCGCCCCGACACCAGCGTCGAGAGCCTCTCCGGGCTGCGGCCCAGCTTCGCCCAGATCGGCGCGGACGCCGGGTTCGACGACGTGGCGCTGGAGAAGTACCACTGGGTGGAGCGGATCAACCACGTCCACCACGCCGGCAACTCCTCCGGCATCGTCGACGGCGCGGCCCTGGTCGCGATCGGCTCCGAGGAGGTCGGCCAGCAGCTCGGGCTGACCCCGAAGGCGCGCATCGTCGCCACCGCGGTGTCCGGCGCCGACCCCACGATCATGCTCACCGGTCCGGCGCCGGCGGCGCGCAAGGCGCTCGCCAAGGCCGGGCTCGAGGTCTCCGACATCGACCTGTTCGAGATCAACGAGGCGTTCGCCGCCGTCGCGATGCGGTTCATGAGCGACATGGGGATCACCGACGAGATCACCAACGTCAACGGCGGCGCGATCGCCATGGGTCACCCGCTCGGCGCGACCGGCGCGATGATCCTCGGCACCCTGGTCGACGAGCTCCGCCGTCGCGACCTGCGCCGCGGCCTCGCCACGCTCTGCGTGGGCGGCGGCATGGGCATCGCCACCATCGTCGAGATCGTCTGACCGGCCCGTCGAACCGAAGGAACCCATACAGCGATGAGCACCACCACCACTGAGTCGGCCGTCCGCTACGAGCGCGACGCCGACGGCATCGTCACCCTGACCCTCGACGACCCCACGGCGAGCGCCAACACCATGAACGAGCTGTACAAGACCTCGATGGCCGACGCCATCGGGCGCCTGTACGCCGAGCTGGAGGCCGACCCCGAGTCGGTCACCGGCGTGGTCCTGGCCAGCGCGAAGAAGACCTTCTTCGCCGGCGGCAACCTCAAGAACATGGTCACCGCGACCAAGGACGACGCGCAGAACGTCTTCGACATGGCCGAGGGGATCAAGGCCGACCTGCGTCGCCTCGAGACCTTCCCCCGCCCGGTCGTCGCCGCCATCAACGGCGCGGCGCTCGGCGGCGGCTTCGAGATCTGCCTGGCCTGCAACCACCGCATCGCCGTGGACGACCCCAAGGTCGCCCTCGGCCTGCCCGAGGCGACCCTCGGCCTGCTCCCCGGCGGCGGCGGCGTCACCCGCATCGTGCGCCTGCTCGGCCTGCAGGCCGGCCTGATGGAGGTGCTGCTCACCGGCGCCCAGTTCAAGCCCGCCCAGGCCAAGGAGAAGGGGCTGGTCGACGAGCTGGTCGCCACCCGCGAGGACCTGGTCCCGGCCGCGAAGGCGTGGATCAAGGCCAACCCCGAGGCCTCGCAGAACCCGTGGGACGCCAAGGGCTACAAGATGCCCGGCGGCACCCCGAAGTCCCCGGCCCTCGCCGGCTTCCTGCCGGCGTTCCCGGCGCTGCTGCGCAAGCAGACCAAGGGCGCCGTCTACCCGGCCACCCGGGCGATCCTGTCCGCGGCCGTCGAGGGGGCGCAGGTCGACTTCGACACCGCCTCGCGCATCGAGTCGCGCTACCTCACCAACCTGGTGATCAACCAGGGCGCCAAGAACATGATCCAGGCGTTCTTCTTCGACCTCCAGGCGATCAAGTCCGGCTCGCTGCGCCCGCAGGGCATCGAGCCGTGGAAGGCCACCAAGGTCGGCGTCCTCGGCGCCGGCATGATGGGCGCCGGCATCGCCTACGTCTGCGCCCGCGCCGGCATGCAGGTCGTGCTCAAGGACGTCTCGACCGAGAACGCCGCCAAGGGCAAGGCCTACTCCGAGAAGATCAACGCCAAGGCCGTGGGCCGCGGCAAGCTCACCGAGGAGAAGAGCCAGGAGCTGCTCGACCGGATCACGCCGACCGGGGACGCCTCCGACCTCGCCGGCTGCGACCTGGTGATCGAGGCGGTCTTCGAGGACCCGGCCCTCAAGGCCAAGGTCTTCGCCGAGGTCGCGCCGTACGTCAACGACGACGCGCTGCTGTGCTCCAACACCTCCACGCTGCCGATCAGCGAGCTGGCCACCGGCGTGGACCGCCCGGCCGACTTCATCGGCCTGCACTTCTTCTCCCCGGTGGACAAGATGCCGCTGGTCGAGATCATCAAGGGCAAGGAGACCTCCGACGTCGCCCTGGCCAAGGCCTACGACGTGGTCCAGCAGATCCGCAAGACCCCGATCGTGGTCAACGACAGCCGCGGCTTCTACACCTCGCGGGTCATCGGGTTCATGGTCAACGAGGGCATGGCGATGCTCGCCGAGGGCGTGCAGCCCTGGACCATCGAGCGGGCCACCACCCAGGCCGGCTACCCGGCCCCGGTGCTCCAGCTCTCCGACGAGCTCAACCTCGAGCTGATGTCGAAGATCGCCGCCGCCACGAAGGCCGCCGCCGAGCGCGACGGCTCGACGTACGACGCCCACCCGGGCACCGTCGTCGTGGACAAGATGATCGAGGCCGGTCGCCCCGGCCGGCTGCGCGGCAAGGGCTTCTACGACTACGACGAGGCCGGCAAGCGCGGCTCGATCTGGTCGGGCCTGGCTGAGCTGTTCCCGGTCGCCGATGAGCAGCCGTCGATCCAGGACTGCAAGGACCGGATGCTGTTCGCGGAGGCACTGGAGACCGCGAAGTGCTTCGAGGAGGGCGTGATCACCTCCGCCGCGGCAGCCAACATCGGCTCGATCATGGGCATCGGCTTCCCGCCCATGACCGGCGGCGCGGCGCAGTTCATGACCGGCTACGAGGGCGCCGACGGCGAGATCGGCCTGGCCGCGTTCGTGGCCCGCGCCGACGAGCTCGCCGAGAAGTACGGCGACCGCTTCCGCCCCACGGCGTACCTGCGCGAGCTGGCGGCCAGCGGGGGCTCCTTCCCGGCCTGATCGCCGCACGCACCCCCAGACCGGCGTCGGTCCCGCATCCGCGGGGTCGGCGCCGGTCGGCCGTCCGGGGTGGGTCGGAGGTCACGGTGATGCTCTAGCGTGCGGGCGCATGGGTCTCCTGCTGCTGGTGCGCCACGGCCAGGCCTCCTTCGGGGCCGACGACTACGACGTGCTGTCGCCGACCGGCTGGGCTCAGGGCCAGGCGCTGGGCGCCGACCTGGCCGCCCGGGGGATCGCCCCCACCGCGCTGCTGCGCGGCGACATGCGCCGGCACCGCGAGACCCTCGAGGCGATGCTCGAGGGCGCCGACGGCGCGCCGGGCTGGGACCCGGCGCGCGTCGAGGTGGACGCCGGCTGGGACGAGTTCGACCACCGCGCCGTGGTCGCCGCGGACCCCGCCGTACCCCACGGTGAGCTGGACCGCCGCGCCTTCCAGGCCGCCTTCGAGCGCGCCACCGCGCGCTGGTGCGCCGGCACCCACGACGCGGAGTACGACGAGTCCTGGCCGGCCTTCCTCGGCCGCGTGCGCGGCTCGCTCGAGCGCGCGACCGACCGGGCCGGCAGCGGGCAGGTCGTCGTCGCGGTGACCTCCGGCGGCCCGGTCGCCGCCGCCTGCGCGACCCTGGTCGGCGGCGCCGGCGACGGGGACGCGGCCCTCGCCGCCCGCCTGTGGTCGCGCTTCAACACCGTGGTCGTCAACGCCGGCGTCACCCGCGTCGTCGTCGGCTCCACCGGCCCCCGCCTCCTGAGCTTCAACGAACACCCCCACCTCGACGGGGACCTCCTGACCTACCGCTGAGTCGAGACCCCCGACGGTCGAGTCGAGACTTCTGACGGTCGAGTCGAGAGCTCGCGCCGGCCTGCCCGGTCCAAACCCTCGACTCAACGGTCGAAAGTGCCGACTCAACCGGCGCCGACTCGGCGGTGTAGAAAAAGTCAGGCTTGACTGTTTGTTTGCGAAGGGCCCATGCTGGGGGCGTGAGCACGTCGCCGGAGAGTCCCTCGTCCAGCACCCCCGCGTCTGCCGGGCGGGTGCCCCAGGAGGAGCGCACGCGGGCGATGCGGGCGCGGCTGCTGGAGGCCACCGTGGAGTGCCTGGCCGAACGAGGGTTCGGCGGCACCTCGACCACGGTGGTCTCCGAGCGGGCGGGGGTGAGCCGCGGGGCCCAGCTGCACCACTTCCCGACCAAGAACGCCCTGGTCGTGGCCGCCGTCGAGCACGTCGCCGACGTGCGGGCCCGCGAGCTGGAGGAGGCCGCGGCCCAGCTGCCCACCGGCCCGACGCGCACCCGCGCGGTGCTGCAGATGCTCGCCGACCACGTGACCTCCCCGATCTTCACCGCGGCCCTCGAGCTGTGGGTCGCGGCCCGCACCGATGAGACCCTGATGGGCGCCGTCGCGCCGCTGGAGCAGAAGGTCGGGCGCGAGCTCCACCGGCGCACCGTCGAGCTGCTCGGCGCCGACGAGTCCGTGCCGGGCGTGCGCGAGCTGGTGCAGGCCACCCTCGACCTGGTCCGCGGCCTCGGCCTCGCCGACACCCTCACCGACGACGCGCGCCGCCGGGCCCGCATCCTCGACCGCTGGGCGCTGGTCCTCGACGACGCGCCCGGGCGCGGCGAGCGGCCGGGCGGTGCGCGATGAGGCTGCTCGAGGAGCTGCTCGCCGACCTGGCCGCCGAGGGCGACCAGCTGCGCGACACCGTCGCAGGCCTCGACGCCGCCGCCTGGGCCACGTCCACCCCCGCGCCCGGGTGGAGCATCGCCACCCAGGTCGCCCACCTCGCCTGGACCGACCAGCGTGCCCTGCTCGCCGCGGACGCCCACACCCCCGACGGCGCCCGCGCCTGGGACGCCGAGGTCGACCGCGCGCTGCGCGACCCCGCGTCGTACGTCGACGACGGCGCCCACGAGCTCGCCCGCCTCGACCCGCTGGACCTGCTGGCCCGCTGGGACCTGGCGCGGCGGGCGCTCGGCGCCGCGCTGCGCGCGCACCCCTCCAGCGTGCGACTGCCCTGGTACGGCCCGCCGATGTCGGTCGCCTCGATGGCGACCGCCCGGCTGATGGAGACCTGGGCGCACGCCCTCGACGTCCACGACGCCCTCGGCGCCCGCCCGGAGCCCACCGACCGGATCCGGCACGTCGCCCACCTCGGCGTCAGCACCCGCGACCACGCCTACCTCACCCGCGGCGAGACGCCGCCGGCCGAGCCGTTCCGGGTGCAGCTGGACGCGCCCTCCGGTGCCGTGTGGACCTGGGGACCCGCCGACGCCGCCCAGCGCGTCACCGGGCCGGCCCTCGACCTGTGCCTGCTCGTCACCCAGCGCGCCCACCGCGCCGACACCGCCCTGATCGCCACCGGCGGCGACGCCGAGCACTGGCTGGACATCGCCCAGGCCTTCGCCGGCCCACCCGGCGTCGGCCGCGACCCGAGGAGCACCCGTGGCTGAGGTCCTGCGCATCGGCAACTGCTCCGGCTTCTACGGCGACCGTCTCTCCGCCATGCGGGAGATGGTCGAGGGCACCGTCGGGGGCCACCACCTCGACGTCCTGACCGGTGACTACCTCGCCGAGCTCACCATGCTGATCCTGGCCAAGGACCGGCTCCGCGACCCCGCGCTCGGCTACGCGCGCACCTTCGTGCGCCAGCTCGAGGACTGCCTCGGCACCGCCCTCGAGCACGGCGTCCGCATCGTCAGCAACGCCGGCGGCCTGAACCCCGCGGCCCTGGCCGACCGGGTCCGCGAGGTCGCCCGCGGCCTCGGGCTCGACGTCGCGGTCGCCCACGTGGAGGGCGACGACCTGCTCGCGGGCGCCCATCCCGACGCCGCCGGACTCGCGCTGGACGGCGCCCTCAGCGCCAACGCCTACCTCGGCGGGTTCGGGATCGCCGCGGCCCTGCGCGGCGGCGCCGACGTCGTCGTCACCGGCCGGGTCACCGACGCCTCGCTGGTGCTCGGCCCCGCGGTCGCCCACCACGGCTGGACGCCCGACTCCTACGACGAGCTGGCCGGCGCCGTGCTCGCCGGGCACGTCCTCGAGTGCGGCACCCAGGCCACCGGCGGCAACTTCTCCGGCTTCCGCCGGCTCTTCGAGGACGGCCGGGACCCGTCCCTGCCCCTCGGGTTCCCGGTCGCGGAGATCGCCGCGGACGGCAGCAGCGTGATCACCAAGCCCGACGGCACCGGGGGCGCGGTCAGCGTCGACACCGTCACCGCGCAGCTGGTCTATGAGATCCAGTCCGCCCGTTATCTCGGCCCCGACGTCACCGCCCACCTCGACACCGTCCGCCTCGAGCAGGTCGACCACGACCGGGTCGCGCTCACCGGCACCCGCGGCACGCCGCCGCCGGCCGAGCTGAAGGTCTGCGTCAACGAGGTCGGCGGGCACCGCAACACCGTCGAGTTCGTGCTCACCGGTCTCGACATCGAGGCCAAGGCGGACTGGGTGCGCGAGCAGCTCACCCCGCGGCTCACCGCCGCCGAGGTGAGCTGGTCCGGCGCCCGCAGCGCCCAGCCCGGCGCGGACACCGAGGAGGCCGCCTCCACGCTGCTGCGCTGCACGGTGCTCGACCCCGAGCCCGGCCCGGTCGGCAAGGAGTTCACCGCCGCCGCGGTCGAGCTCGGCCTGGCGTCGTACCCCGGCTTCAGCTTGAGCACGCCCCCCGGCCCGCCCACGGCGTACGGCGTCTACCGCGCGGCGTACGTCGCGCGCTCGGCCGTCGCGCACACCGTGGTCCACGCCGACGGGCGCCGCGAACCGGTCGCGGACCCGCCCGAGCTCGGCCCCGGCCCGCAGGACCCCGAGGTCCGCGACGCCGGCCGCCGGCCCTCGCCGTACCCCGCCCGGCCGGACTCGCTGACCCGCCGGATGCCGCTCGGCGCCTTCGTCCACGCCCGCTCGGGCGACAAGGGCGGCGACGCCAACCTCGGGCTCTGGGTCGCCCACGACGCACCGGCGTGCCTGGCCGGCCACGCCGACCGGGTGACCTGGCTGGCCAAGCTCATCAGCCCGCGCAAGGTGCGCGAGCTCGTCCCCGAAGCAGCCGACCTCGACATCGACGTCTTCGTGCTGCCCAACCTCGGTGCCGTGAACGTGGTCATCCACGGGCTCCTCGGGCAGGGGGTCGCCGCCTCGACGCGGTTCGACCCCCAGGCCAAGGGGCTCGGGGAGTGGGTCCGCTCGCGCACCGTCCACGTCCAGGAGGACCTCGCATGACCGCCACCGCCGACCCCACCGACGTCCGCACCCCCGAGGAGGCCGCGGAGATCCGCGCCGCGCTCAAGGAGACCGCCCGGGAGTTCACGCGCCGCGAGGTCGCACCGCACCTGCAGCAGTGGGAGGACGACGGGGAGATCCCGCGCGAGCTGCACCGCGCCGCCGCCCGCCAGGGTCTGCTCGGCGTCTCCTTCGCCGAGTCGGTCGGCGGCGAGGGCGGCGACCTGCTCGACACCCTCGCGCTCCAGGAGGGGATGTTCGCCGAGGGCGCCTCCAGCGGCCTGATGGCGGGGCTGTTCACCAACGGCATCGCGCTGCCGCACATCGCCGCGCACGGCACCCCCGAGCTCATCGACTCCTACGTGCGCCCCACCCTGGCCGGCGACATGATCGGCGCGCTGGCGATCACCGAGCCCGGCGGCGGCTCCGACGTGGGCAACCTGCGCACCACCGCGACCCGCGACGGCGACCACTACGTCGTCAACGGCGCCAAGACCTTCATCACCAGCGGCGTGCGCGCCGACTTCGTGACCACCGCGGTGCGCACCGGCGGCGCCGGCTCCAGCGGCGTCAGCCTGCTGGTGATCGACAAGGACACGCCCGGCTTCACCGTCGACCGTCGCCTCGACAAGATGGGCTGGCGCTGCTCCGACACCGCCGAGCTCTCCTTCGTCGACGTGCGGGTGCCGGTGGCCAACCTGGTCGGCGAGGAGAACGCCGGCTTCTGGTACATCGCCGAGCAGTTCGTCGTCGAGCGGATGGCGCTCGCGGTGCACGGCTACGGCATCGCCGGGCGCGCGCTGGCCCTGGCCAAGGAGTACGCCACCCAGCGCGAGACCTTCGGCCAGCCCCTCATCAAGCGCCAGGCGGTGCGCCACAAGCTGGTCGAGATGCACCGCCAGGTGGAAGTAGCGCGGGCCTACACCCACGACGTCGCCCGCCGCCACGCCGCCGGCGAGATGGTGATCGCGGACGCCTGCCTGGCCAAGCAGACCGCCTGCGAGACCGCGTCGTACGTCTGCGACCAGGCGGTCCAGCTCTTCGGCGGCGCCGGCTACATGCACGGCACCGAGGTCGAGCGGCACTACCGCGACGCGCGCCTGCTGCCGATCGGCGGCGGCGCGACCGAGGTGCTCACCGACCTCGCGGCCAAGCTGCTGGGCTACTCCTGATGACCTCGGCGCGGGAGGCGATGCTGGAGCGGGTCGCCGAGCTCGACGCCGCCCACGCCCAGGCGGTCGCCGGCGGCGGGGAGAAGTACGTCGCACGTCACCGCGCCCGCGGCCGGATGCTCCCGCGCGAGCGCGTCGAGCTGCTCCTCGACGAGGGCTCCGCGTTCCTCGAGCTCAGCCCGCTGGCCGGCTGGGGCTCCGACTTCGCGGTCGGGGCCAGCGTGGTCACCGGCATCGGCGTGGTCGAGGGCGTGCAGTGCCTCGTCACCGCGCACGACCCGACGGTGCGCGGCGGGGCGTCGAACCCGTGGACCCTGCGCAAGATCTTCCGCGCCAACCAGGTCGCCGCGGAGAACGACCTCCCGATCATCTCCCTGGTGGAGTCCGCCGGCGCGGACCTGCCGACCCAGAAGGAGATCTTCATCCCCGGGGGCCGGCTGTTCCGCGACCTGACCCGGGCCAGCGCGCGGCGCCAGCCGACGATCGCGGTCGTCTTCGGCTCCTCCACGGCCGGCGGCGCCTACGTCCCGGGGCTCTCCGACCACACCGTGATGGTCAGGGAGGCCGCGCAGGTGTTCCTCGCCGGCCCGCCGCTGGTCAAGATGGCCACGGGGGAGGACGCCGACGAGGAGGCCCTCGGCGGCGCGGAGATGCACGCCCGGGTCTCCGGGCTCGCCGACCACCTCGCCGAGGACGAGCGCGACGCCCTCCGGATCACCCGCCGGATCGTGGCCCGGCTCAACCGGGAGCGCCCCGCGGCCGCAGCCGCCACGGCGCCGCTCGGCCACGCCGAGCCCGAGCTGGACCCCGAGACCCTCCTCGACGTCGTCCCCGGCGACCTGCGCGAGCCCTTCGACCCGCGCGAGGTGGTCCGCCGCCTCGTCGACGGGCCGGGACCGGGCAACGAGGTCGCCTTCGACGAGTTCAAGGCGCGCTACGGCACCTCGCTGGTCACCGGCTGGGCCCGCCTGCACGGCCACCCGATCGGGATCCTCGCCAACGCCCAGGGCGTGCTGTTCAGCGAGGAGGCGCAGAAGGCGACGCAGTTCATCCAGCTCGCGAACTCCTCGCGCACCCCGCTGCTGTTCCTGCACAACACCACCGGCTTCATGGTCGGGGAGCGCTACGAGCAGGGCGGGATCATCAAGCACGGCTCGGCGATGATCAACGCCGTCGCCAACAGCACCGTGCCGCACCTCTCCGTGCTCGTCGGGGCGTCGTACGGCGCCGGCAACTACGGCATGAACGGCCGCGCCTTCGACCCGCGCTTCCTGTTCTCCTGGCCCAGCGCGAAGGCGGCCGTGATGGGTCCCGCGCAGCTGGCCGGGGTGCTCTCGATCGTCGCCCGCGCCGGCGCGCAGGCCCGCGGCCAGGACTACGACGAGGCCGCCGACGCCGCGATGCGCGCGATGGTGGAGCAGCAGATCGAGGAGCAGAGCCTGCCGTTCGTGCTCTCCGGGATGGTCTACGACGACGGCGTCATCGACCCCCGCGACACCCGCACCGTGCTCGGCATCTGCCTCTCGGTGATCGCCGGCAGCCCCGACCCGGGTGCCGGTCCCTACGGCGTCTTCCGGATGTGAGGGCCATGATCACCCGCCTGCTCGTGGCCAACCGCGCGGAGATCGCCGCGCGGGTCTTCCGGACCTGCCGCCGTCTCGGCATCGAGACCGTCGCCGTGCACTCCGACGCCGACGCCGAGCTGCCCTACGTCGCCGAGGCCGACCTCGCGGTCCGCCTCCCCGGCACCGCCGCGGGCGAGACCTACCTGTGCGCCGACCTGCTCGTCGACGCCGCGCTGCGCGCCGGGGCCGACGCCGTCCACCCCGGCTACGGCTTCCTGTCCGAGAACGCCGACTTCGCCCGCGCCGTGCTGGCCGCCGGGCTGACCTGGGTCGGCCCGGCCCCGGAGTCGATCGAGCAGATGGGCTCCAAGGTCCGCGCCAAGCAGATCGTCCGGGCAGCCGGCGTACCCGTGCTGGAGGCGCCGGACCGGCCCACCGAGGCGGACCTCCCGCTGCTGGTCAAGGCCTCCGCCGGCGGCGGCGGCCGGGGCATGCGCGTGGTGCGCGACCTCGCCGACCTCGACGCCGAGGTCGAGCGGGCCCGCGCCGAGGCGGCCGCGGCGTTCGGCGACGGCACCGTCTTCGTGGAGCCCTACGTCGAGCGCGGCCGCCACGTCGAGGTCCAGGTGCTGGGGGATCGCGCGGGCCGCATCGTGGTGCTCGGCACCCGCGACTGCTCGGTGCAGCGGCGCCACCAGAAGGTCGTCGAGGAGGCGCCCGCCCCCGGCCTGTCCGCCGAGGTCGAGCGCGGCCTGCTCGACGCCGCGCGCCGGGCCGCGGAGGCGATCGGCTACGTCGGCGCCGGGACCGTGGAGCTGCTCCTCGACCCGGGGACCGGCCGGTTCTGGTTCTTGGAGATGAACACCCGCCTCCAGGTGGAGCACCCGGTCACCGAGGAGGTGCTCGGCGTCGACCTGGTGCAGCTCCAGCTCGACGTCGCCGAGGGCCGGCCGCTGACGCTGCCCGACACCGTCGGCGGGGAGCCCTGGGCCGACGGGCACGCCGTCGAGGTGCGCCTGTACGCCGAGGACCCGGCCCGCGGCCACCAGCCGCAGAGCGGGGTGCTGACCGCCTTCGACGTGCCCGCCGAGCCGGGCATCCGGGTCGAGGCAGGCTTCGCCGCCGGCGACGCCGTCACCACCCACTACGACGCGATGCTCGCCAAGGTCGTCGCCCACGCACCCACCCGCGAGCAGGCCGCGCGCCGCCTCGCCGGGGTGCTGCGCCGCGCGCGGCTGCACGGCGTCGCCACCAACCGCGACCAGCTGGTCGCCGTGCTGACCTCCCCGGCGTTCCTCGCCGGCGAGCTGAGCACCGGCTTCCTCGACGAGCACGTCGCGGCGCGCGCGGAGCCCGACCCCGCGGCCCCCGTGGCCGCCGCCCTGGCCCTCGCCGAGCGCGCCGTCGCCGCACGCACCGTGCAGCGCGGCGTCCCGGTCGCCTGGCGCAACGTCGTCTCCGCCCCGCAGACCACGACCCTCCGCCTCCACGACGAGGACGTCGAGGTCGCCTGGTGGGGCGGTCGCTCCGGCTACACCGTGGCGCCCACCGCACGCACCGGCGACCTCGCGGTGGTCGCGGCCGGCCCGATCGCCGTGACCCTCGAGCGCGACGGCGTGCGCACGACGTACGACGTGGCGGTCTCGGGCCCGCGCGGCCGCGAGGTGGTCGAGGTCGACGCCCCGACCGGCCACGTGCGCCTGGAGCGGGTGCCGCGGTTCGCGGACCCCTCCGCGGCGTCCGGGCGGCTCGCGCGCGGCTCGCTGCTGGCCCCGATGCCCGGCAGCGTCGTCAGCGTCGCCGCCGCGGTCGGCGACCGGGTCCGTGCCGGGCAGCCGCTGCTGGTCCTGGAGGCCATGAAGATGCAGCACACCGTGAGCGCGCCGGTCGACGGCGTGCTGAGCGTCCTCGACGTCGTACCGGGCGCGCAGGTCGCGGCCGGCGCCGTCCTCGCCGTGGTCGATCCCGGCCCCACCGATACCCCTGATGAAGGAGAGCACCGATGACCACCTTCTCCGAGACCGAGGAGCGCCAGGAGCTGCGCCGCCAGGTCGCCAAGCTGGCCGGCACCTACGGGCGCGACTGGTTCGCCCGCCAGGCGCGTGCCGGCGAGAAGAGCACCGAGCTGTGGCTCGAGATCGGCCGCAACGGCTACCTCGGGATCAACATCCCCGAGGAGTACGGCGGCGGGGGCGGCGGCATCGGCGACATCGCCGCCGTCTGCGAGGAGCTGGCCGCGCAGGGCTGCCCGCTGCTGCTGATGGTCGTCAGCCCGGCGATCTGCGGCACCGTGATCACCCGCTTCGGCACCGAGGAGCAGAAGCGGCGCTGGCTGCCCGGGATCGCCGACGGCACCTCCACGATGGCCTTCGCGATCACCGAGCCGGACGCGGGCTCCAACTCCCACCGGATCACCACCACCGCGCGCCGCGACGGCGAGGACTGGGTGCTCTCGGGGCGCAAGGTCTACATCTCCGGCGTCGACGAGGCCGAGAACGTCCTGGTCGTGGCGCGCACCGAGGACGCTCGCACCGGCAACCTCAAGCCGTGCCTGTTCGTGGTCCCCACCGACGCCCCGGGCTTCGAGGCCCAGGAGATCGCGATGGAGATCGTCAGCCCGGAGAAGCAGTTCACCCTCTTCCTCGACGACGTCCGGCTGCCCGCCGACGCGCTGGTGGGCGACGAGGACGCCGGCATCATCCAGCTCTTCGCCGGGCTCAACCCCGAGCGGATCATGGCCGCGGCGTTCGCCACCGGCCTGGCCCGCTACGCCCTCGACAAGGCGGTGGGCTACGCCCGCGAGCGCACCGTCTGGAAGACCCCGATCGGTGCCCACCAGGGCGTCGCGCACCCGCTGGCCGAGTCGCACATCGAGCTCGAGCTGGCCCGCCTGATGACGCAGAAGGCGGCGGCGCTGTGCGACGCCGGCGACGACATGGGCGCCGGCGAGGCGGCCAACATGGCCAAGTACGCCGCCGGCGAGGCCTGCGTGAAGGCCGTCGACACCGCCGTGCACGTGCACGGCGGCAACGGCGCCACCCAGGAGTACGGCGTCGCCGGCCTGCTGGTCGCCGCCCGGGTCACCCGGATCGCGCCGGTCAGCCGGGAGATGATCCTCAACTTCGTCGCCCAGCACACCCTGGGGCTGCCGAAGTCGTACTGAGCCTGGCTCGACGGGATCCTGGCTCGACGGGATAGTCCGCCACACAGGTGTCGTGAAACGGCTCGATGACGACACCTGTGTGACGGACTACCGGCCGGGGCGGGCGACGGGTCGCGGGTCGAGACCCGGCGTTCGACGGCGCACGGCCCACCTACGCTCCTCGGGTGCAGGGGGTGTTCGAGGGGTTCGCGACGATCGGGATCCTGATCGCACTCGGCCTGCTGCTCGGCCAGCTGCGCATCGTCGACGGCGCCGGCCAGCGCACCCTGTCCAACCTGGCCTTCTACGTCGCCAGCCCGGCGCTGCTGGTGACGGTGCTCGAGGACAGCGACCTCGGCGAGGTCTTCTCGGGCAACCTGGTCGCCACCACCGCCGCGGTGCTGGTGGCGGTCGCCCTGGTCACCGCGGTCGCGGTGGCGCAGGGACGCAGCCTCGGCACGACGGTGGTCGCCGCGCTGTGCGGCGGCTACGTCAACGCCGGAAACCTGGGGCTGCCGATCGCGGCGTACGTCCTGGGCGACGCGGCGCTGGTCGCGCCCACCCTGCTGCTCCAGCTGCTGGTGCTCCAGCCGTTGGCGCTGACCCTGCTCGACGCGGCGGAGAGCCCGCAGCGGCTGTCGGTGTGGGCGGTGGCGCGGCGCCCGTTCACCAACCCGATCACCGTCGGCTCGCTGCTCGGCCTGGCGCTGGCGCTCTCCGACACCGAGCTGCCCGGCGCGGTGCACGACCCGCTGGAGCTGGTGGCCGGCATGGCGGTGCCCTCCATGCTCATCGCGTACGGCGTCGCGCTGCGGCTGGGCCCGCTGCCCGGGCGCGGCGTGCCCGCGCTGGACCTGGGCGCGATCGTGGCGACCAAGATGGCCGTCCAGCCGATCGCGGCGTACCTCGTCGGGCGCTTCGTCCTGGACCTCGACGCCCACTCGCTGCTCGCGGTGACGGTGCTGGCGGCGCTGCCGACCGCGCAGAACGTCTTCGTGATCGCCACCCGTTACGACCGCGCGAGCCTGCTGGCGCGCGACGCGATCTTCGTCAGCACGCTCGCCAGCGTGCCGGTCGTGCTGCTGGTGACCGCGCTGCTGGCGTGACGCCGGTAGCGTGAGGTCCGTGGGACGAGTGAGCGAGGGGGTGGACCGCACCCAGCAGCGGGTCCCGATCCTCGGCTTCCCGATCGCGGTCATCTACAAGTACTCCGACGACCAGGGCAACTACCTCGCCGCGATCATCACCTACTACGCGTTCATCGCGATCTTCCCGCTGCTCCTGCTCGCCACCTCGGTCCTCGGCTTCGTGCTCCAGGGCGACCTGGACCTGCAGGAGCGGGTGCTCGACTCGGCGCTCGGGCAGTTCCCGATCATCGGCGACCAGCTCGGCCGCCCGGGTGGGATCAAGGGCTCCACCAGCGGTGTGATCGTCGGCTTCTGCGTCGCGCTGTACGGCGCGCTCGGGCTCGGCACCGCCGTGCAGAACGCGCTCAACGTCGCCTGGGCGGTCCCGCGCAACAAGCGCCCCAACCCGATCCTGCTGCGGCTGCGCAGCGTCGGGCTGATCTTCACCGTCGGGTTCGCGCTGCTCGCCCTCTCGCTGGGCTCCGCGCTCAGCCAGGCCACCGTGTTCGGCGAACGGGTGGCGTCCTACCGCTGGCCGATCGTGGTGGTCACGGTGGTCGCGACGACCCTGGTGCTCGCCGTCGTGATGCGGATGGGCCTGGCCCGCTCGCACCCGCTGTGGGGCTCGGTGCCCGGCGCGTTCGTGATCGCGGTGCTGTGGCAGACGCTGCAGTACTTCGGCACGCTCTACGTCACCAACGTCCTGGCCGAGACCAGCGACATGAACAAGACCTTCGCCCTCGTCCTCGGCCTGATCGGGGTGCTGTGGATGGCGGCGGCGATGGCGGTCGTCGGCATCGAGGTCAACGTGGTCGCGGTGCGCAAGCTGTGGCCGCGCGCGCTGATGACGGCGTTCACCGACCGGGTCCGGCTCACCGACGCCGACCGGCGCGCCTACACCAGCTATGTCCGCTCCCAACGGCACAAGGGCTTCCAGCGGGTGCGGGTCTCCTACGGCCCCTCGCCGCTGGACCAGCCGGTCGAGCCGGACGCCGAGGCCGAGACCGAGCCGACCCTCCCGCTGGACCTGGCGGGCTACGAGGACGTCGACGCCGGGCGCAGCGAGGAGGAGCTCGAGGAGCTCGACCCGCACCCGGACGGCGAGGTCGAGGTCGAGGCGCGCGAGCTGCCGGACGAGCAGCGGCGCTGAGCCCAGGGCGGTACGCCGTGGGGCCGGGACGTCAGGCGCGCAGCCGCTCGCGGAGCGTGGTCAGCACCCGCGGCTCGAGGCCGAGGCCGTCGAGCAGGTAGCGCTCGCGGGTGCCGTAGCGCTCCTCGACCGCGGCGTACGACGTGTGCAGGTAGGCGGCATCGGCCAGCAGCACCGGCTCGAAGACGGCCGCCTGCTCCGGGCCCTGGGCCTCGGTGAGCAGACGCAGGGTGGCCGCGCGGCTGGCCTCGGCGCGGGTGTTGGTGAGCAGGTAGTCGGCCAGGACGAGGTCGTCGGCGACACCGGCGATGTGGAGCAGCAGCGCGGCGGTCCAGCCGGTGCGGTCCTTGCCGGCGCTGCAGTGGAAGAGGTGCACGCCGTCGTCGGCGAAGGAGGTCAGCAGCGAGCCGAGCGCCTCGCGGGTGGTCGGCTCCCCGACGAACCCGAGGTAGACCCGCTCCATCAGTGCCACCGCCGACTCCGCGTCGGCGAGCTCGGAGATGGCATCGAGCGGGATGCCGAGGACGTCGACGTGGTGCCGCGTCGCGCCGGGCACGTCCACGCTGGGGCGGTGCTCGACCTCGGGCAGCGTGCGCAGGTCGTGGACCGCGCTCACGCCCAGGGCCGCGATCGAGGCCGCGTCCTCGTCGGTGAGCTGCAGCTCGTTGGAGCGGTAGTAGACCCCACCGCGCAACGGCGTACCGTCGCCCGCCCGGTACCCCGGTCCCGCCACGTCGCGGAAGTTGTCCGCCGATCCCAGTCGGACCAGCTCCTCGGCCGCGCGCGGCCCCACGCCCCCCAGCTCCTCGCCCATGCCCGCACCATAGTGGAGCGGTCCCCGAGGATCCGTCGGTCGAGCTCGTCGAGACCCGGGCAGAGGTCTGGCCCCGCCGGCAGGGTGCTGGCGGGGTCCTGACGCTCGGGTTCACTCGTCCGGTGGGTGTGCGGTGAGGAGGCGGGTGGCGCCGTCGGACTTCACGAGGTGCAGACCGTGGGGCGATCGCCAGAGGAACGTCGCCGGGGCGGTCTTCTCGTAGGTCCAACCGGTGTGGGTCTTGGCCCGGTGATGTCGCCGGCACAGCGGCGCCAGGTTGCAGCTGCATGTCGGGCCGCCCGAACCGTGGGCGATCACGTGGTCGGTGTCGCAGCGAAGGGCCGGGCGTTCGCACCACGGGAAGGCACAGCTCGATTGGGTGAGGCGGGTCTGCTCGGTGAGCCGGTCGGGGACGGCGTAGGCGTCGGTGTGGTGGTGGGCGTCGAGGTCGATGACCGGCTTGAGCGTCACCTGGGTGTCGGGTCCGCACCAGTCGCGGACCTGCTCGGTGGAGACGATGGAGCGGGTCTCCTCGACCCGCGCGATGCCCGGCTTCCCACCGAGGGCCGCTTCGGAGAGGTGCACGTGGATGACGACCTGCCGCGGCTTGACCACCGAAGCCGTGCCGTCGCAGGCCTCGGTCATCAGGTCGAACGCCAGCTGGCGCCGAGCCAGCTCGCCGGCCGCCATCGAGCGGCGCACGTCGAGGGACTCCTCCGACCCCAGCGCAGCCAGCTCCTGGGCGCCCTGGCGGATTGCGGCGTCCAGGTCGAGCGCGTCGGCGAGGTCGAGGGTGCCCTCGACCTGCACGGTCCCGTCGAAGTCGGCCGACTCGGTGTGGACGTCGAAACGGCGCCCGTCGGCCGCCTCGCGCCGCTGCTTCTCCGCACCCTCGGGGTCGAACGTGACTCGGGCGTGGTCGACGAGCCGCCCGATCGCCGCGAAGCCGACCTTCCCCACCACAGGGGCGAGCTGGCGGTCGACGTACTCCGCGGCGACCAATGGCAACGTGGTGGTCAGCTGCGCGACCCGGCGGGCCTTCCACGCGGGGACCTCGCCGGCCTGCACGAGCGCCTAGATGCGCTTCAGCCGGTGCGCCAGCTCGAGGGCGTCCCCGATCAGCGTCTTCGCGGAGTCGGTGGACATGTCGAGCGCGACGCCCAGCTCCATCGGCGCGAACTCCGCGACCAGGGGCGTGCCCTCACCCGCGAGCGGGACGGCAAGCTCCCCGAACACCAGCCCGGTGGTCGGGGCCGGGGACACCGACTCCTCGGGGTGCATCGCCGCCCACACCAGAGCGGCCTCCAGCACGTCGACCTCCGCGGCCTGGGCTGCGGCCCGGCGGCGCCGTGCGAACGCCAGCACGGCGGCCGGAGAGTCGCAGTCGGGGAGTTCGGGGGAGGCCATGCCTCAGTCTACTCGAACGCATGTTCGAGAGCAAGGGTGTTTCCCCAGCGTCTCGACAAGCTCGACCAACGGGCGCCGCTCGACCAACGGGGCCTCGACGAGCTCGACCAACGGCGCCGGCTCGACCGGCGGCCACCCGCCGCCTACGGCTCGCGCAGCGGCACGAACAGATAGGCGCCGTGCCGGGTCACCTCGGGGCCGGTCGGGGTGGCGCGGACCAGGAGCATCGTGCCGTCGACGGGGACCACCATCCGCCCGCCGGGGCCGAGCTGGTCGACGAGGGCGGTGGGGAGGTCGCGGGCCTCGGCGGAGACCAGCACCCGGTCGTACGGCGCGCCGCCGGGGTCGCCGAGCACGCCGGGGCGGGCCGCCTCGATCCGCGCCCCCGGGCGGTGGGCGGCGGCGTGCTGTCCGGCCAGGTGTCCGGCGAGGTTGGCGGTTCCGAGGTCCACGAGGTCCGGCTCCACCTCGAGGCCGAGGACGTCGCCGGTGGGTCCGGTCAGGTGCGCGAGCAGCGCGGTGGTCCACCCGGACCCGGACCCGACGTCGAGCACCCGGTCCCCGGGGCGTACGTCGAGCAGGCGCAGCATGGCGGCGACCGTCCGCGGCTGGGAGCAGGTCATGCCGTGGCCGATCGGCAGCGGGCCGTCGTGGTCGGCGCGCCGGCGCTCCGCACGGGGGAGGAACCTCGTGCGCGGGGTGGCGGCGAACGCCGCCTCGACAGCGTCCATGGTCCCAGCGAACCACCGACGGGCGCCGGTGTCAGGTCGACACCGGCGCCCGTCGTGCGGTCGGGGCGATGAGCCCGCTAGGCCTTGTCGAACTCGAAGAGCGCGACGACCTCGTCGCTCGGGGTGTCCGACCCGCCCTCGGGCTCGATGGTGATGCCGGCGCCGATCGCGGTGGCCGGGTCGCCGGCGAGGACGACGGTGTTGTCCTCGCCCTTCGGCATGATCGCCGCGCTGACCATCCCGACCTCGCGGTGGTCCAGCCAGACCTCGTAGACCTTGCCCTCGGGGGCCGGGGCCATGTCCTCGGTCTCGAGGACCGCCTTGTTCAGCTCCCGCGACACCAGCACCGTGGCCTCGGAGCCGTCCGGGAAGGCCTGGGTGTAGGCCTCCAGGTCGGAGGCCTGGCGCACCTGCTCCACGGCCGACAGGGTCGGGGAGTCGGTCCCGCCGTCGTCCCACGGCTGGGTGACGGTGACGCCGACGGCGGCCACCACCGCGGCGGCGGCCACGGCGAGGACGCCCGCCCACCGACGACGGCGCGACGGCGCGGAGGTGATCGGAACGGGGGCGTCGGCGCCGCCGTCGGCGGCACCGCCGGTCCCCGGTGCGGGAGCGGGCTGCTCCGGTGCGGCGAGGACGGTGGTGCCCTCCTCGACGACGGGCGGCAGCGGTCGCACCTGGGCGATCTGGGCCAGGATCGAGTCGCGCAGCGCGGCCGGCGGCTGCACCGCAGTGGTCTCGGCCAGCAGCGCCGTGGCGTCGCGGAGGCTGTCGACCTCCGCGCGGCACGCCGCGCACCCGGCCAGGTGACGCTCGAAGTGGACGCGTTCGTCGTCGTCGAGGGCGTCGACGGCGTAGGCGCCCGAGAGCGCGTGGATGTCTTCGCTCACTGGCCTACTCCCATCGTGTCTCGAAGTCTGATCAGTCCGTCGCGGATCCGCGTCTTCGCGGTCCCGACGGGCAGGTCCAGCATGCTGGCGACCTGCGTGTGCGTGTAACCGCCGAAGTAGGCAAGCTCGAGGGCCTCGCGCTGCACCGGGGTCAGGGTCCCCAGCGCGCCGCGTACCCGGCGGGCCTCGAGGGAGGCGTGTGCGGCCTCGGCGGTGCTGTCGTGCTCGACCGGCTGGTTCTGCTGGTGGTAGGTCACGTCACGCCGGGTGGCCGCCTCGGCCGACCGGACCCGGTCGACGGCCTTGCGGTGGGTGATCGTCAGCATCCAGGCCAGCGGAGATCCCCGGTCGGGGTCGAAACGGCTGGCGGTGCGCCAGATCTCCAGGAAGGCCTCCTGCGTGACCTCCTCGGCCTGGGCCGGGTCGCGGACCACGCGCAGGGCGAGGCCGTGCACGCGGGCGGCAGTGAGGTCGTACAGCTGGGCGAAGGCTGCCTGGTCCCCGCGGGAGGCGCTCCTGAGGAGCGGTCCTGGGTCGGGGACCGCCGGCGTCCCCTCCGGGGAGGGGACGCCGGCGAACGGTCGGGTGGGGTCCACGAGTAGATCCTTGCGCGTCAGTGCCTGGTCGTCATGCTCAGGGCATCAGCACGGTGTCGATGAGGTACACCTTGGCGTTGGCGGTGTCGATGTTGCCGCACAGCACGGCGGCCTTCTCGTCGCCCACGCTGAACTCCTCGCCGGAGCCGGTGACCTTGAGCTTGTCGCCGTTCAGCGTCTCGAAGGTGCCGTTGAGCTCGTCGGGCTCGACCTCCTCGGTCACCACGTGGTGGGTGAGGATCTTGGTCAGCAGCTTCTTGTTGGCCAGGACCGCGTTGAGGTCCTTCTTCGGGATCGCGGCGAAGGCCTCGTTGGTGGGCGCGAAGACGGTGATGTCCTCGGCGGAGTTGAGGGCGTCGACCAGGTCGGCCTCGGTGACCGCGGCGGTCAGCGTCGAGAGCAGCGGGTTGGAGGCGGCGGCGTTGGCGACCGGCTCGGTGGCCATGGCGTCCAGGGAGCCCTTGCCCTCGGTCGGGACCGCGCTGCACGCGGCGCCGAAGACCTCGGAGCCCATGGCCATCTCGGTGTCGGTCATGTCGTCGGAAGGGGACATGTCGTCGGAGGACATGTCGTCCGAGGGCGACATCTCCTCGGACGGGCTGGAGGAGGAGGCGGTGTCCGAGGCGGTGTCGCCGCCGTCGTCGTCGCTGCAGGCCGCGAAGCCGAGGGACATGGTGACGGCGATGGCCGCCAGGGCGCCGGTGCTGCGAAGGGAGCTGCGCTTCATGGAACTGCCTTTCGATCGGATGGTGCGTTCTCGTTCGGCTGTCATCGGGAGTTCGGTGCGATCGCCGGTCCGGATTGGTCCGGTGTGGCGCCGACCTCACCCCTCCACACCGGTACGCCGACGTCTCACTCCACGTCGACGACGATCTCCTGCAGGCCGCTGGCGCCCTCGGGGAACGGCGCGGCGCGCACCGGCATCTGGGTCTCCCCGTCGCCGTTCACGGCGCGCACGGTGAGGGTGTGGCGGCCGGGCTCGGCGGCCCAGGGCATCCACCACTGGCGCCAGTAGTCCTCGCCCACGTCGGGTCCCAGCCGTGCCGGCTGCCAGGCGCCGCCGTCGATGCTGACCTCGACCCTGGCCACGCCGCCGCGGTGCTGGGCCCAGGCGATCCCGCCGATGACGGCGTCCCCGGCGTCGATGGTGTCGAAGGAGCCCGGGGTGTCGATCCGGCTGGCGAGCTTGATCGGGGCGTCGGTCGCCCAGTCGCGGTCGGTCCAGTACGCCGACTCCGCGGCGTAGGTGGTCAGCGTCATCCGCTCGAGCCACTTCGTGGCGCTGATGAAGCCGTAGAGCCCCGGGATCACCAGGCGCACCGGGAAGCCGTGCTCGCGGGGGAGCGCGGCGCCGTTCATGCCGACTGCGACCAGGGCGTCGCGGCCGTCGGTGGCGAGGTCGAGCGGGGTGCTGATCGTCATCCCGTCGACGTCGGTGGAGAGGATCTGGTCGGCGCTGGTGCCCACGCCGGCCAGGTCGAGCACGTCGGTGAGCCGTACGCCGAGCCAGCGCGCGCCGCCGACGTACGGGCCGCCGACGGAGTTGCTCACGCAGGTCAAGGTGATGTCCCGCTCGACCAGCGGCATCGCGAGCAGGTCCTCGAAGCTCAAGGTCACCGTGCTGCGCACGTCGCCGTCGATGGTCAGGCGCCAGTCGTCGACGTCGACGAGTGGGACGTCGAGGCGGGTGTCGACGCGGTAGAAGTCCTCGGCCGGCGTGCGCAGGGCGGTGATCTCGGGGAACCGCTCCTCCAGCCCGGCGGGGAAGCGCGGGGCCCGGTCGGTCGCCGCCGGGAGGTCGACGTCCGCGGGCTGCAGGCGCAGCCGGGTCAGCCAGCGCCCGGCCCCGGCCATCACCGCGGCGGCGACGCCGAGCACGCCGGCGGCCACCAGCACGCCGCGCCGGCTCGGGGAGGTGCTCGGGGTGGTGGAGGTGGAGCCGCCCGCCGGCGGCGCCGGCCACGGGTCGGGGTCGGCGGCCCGGACCAGCCACAGCAGCGCGCCGACCCCGGTCAGGGCCGCCACGAGGCTGGGCACGACATCGGTCACCGCCGCCTGCGGCCGGGCCAGGGCGGCCGCCCCGGCCAGCACGGTGAGCAGGGCGAGCAGGGCGGCGCCCGCCGCCGGGCGGCGGCGGGCGAGCAGCCCGGCGACCCCGGCGAGCAGCAGCACGCCGGCCATCACCGAGCCGACCAGCACCGTCTTGTCGTCGTCGCCGAAGGTGCGGATGGCCCACTCCTTCATCGGCGTCGGGGTCAGGTCGATGACCGTGGACCCGACCGCGAGCACCGGTGAGGACGCCGGGTCCAGCAGCGAGGCCGTCAGGTGGCCGGCCGCGGTGCCCACCAGCGCCGCCAGCACGCCGCACCCCGCGTAGCCGAGCCAGACCAGGCCGCGGCGTGCCAGGGAGCGGGTGGGCGGACTCGGCGTGTGGCTCATGGGGATGATTCGGAACCGCGCCGCCCCGCGGATGTCTGCGTGCCGCGGCGCGCGGCAGGGCAGGATGCCCCGCATGGCCGAGGCACCCGCACCCGTGGTCGAGTACGCCGTCGTCGGCGGCGTCGCCGCGATCACGCTCGACTCCCCGCACAACCGCAACGCGCTCTCGCGCCAGCTCCTCACCGAGCTCGAGGAGGCGCTGGACCGGGCCGCGGCCGACGACGCGGCGCGCGTGGTGCTGGTCCGCGCGGCCGGGCGGGTGTTCTGCTCGGGCGCCGACCTGGCCGAGGCGCGGGCGGGCTCGATGGCCGAGGGTGCGTCGCGCATCGTGGCGCTCCAGCGCAGGATCCTGGCCCTGCCCAAGCCGGTGGTCGCCCGCGTCCACGGTGCCGTGCGGGCCGGCGGCACCGGCATCGTCGCGGCCGCCGACGTGGCGGTCGCGGCCGACGACGCCACCTTCGCGCTGACCGAGGTCAAGCTCGGCCTGGCGCCGGCTGCGATCTCGGTGACGGTGCTGCCCCGGTTGACCTCGCGGGCCGCGGCACTGGCCGCGCTCGGCGGCGAGGTGTTCAGCGGCGCCGACGCGGCGGCGTACGGCCTGGTCACCACCGCAGTGCCGGCCGCGGAGCTGGACGCCGAGGTGGACCGGGTCTGCGCCAGCCTGGCGACCGGGGCCGCGCAGGGGCTGCGCGAGACCAAGGCGCTGCTCAACCGCGACATGGTCGCCCGCCTCGACGAGCAGGGGCCCGGGCTCGCGGAGCTGAGCGCACGGCTGTTCGGCTCCGAGGAGGCCCGCGCCGCGATGACCGCCTTCCTCCAGCGGGGGCGCTGACCCGGTCGTCCCGTGGGAAAGTCCCGCCGGCGGGCAACCCTTCACGGTTCCCAGGTGGTCCTCAGGGGCATGAGCACACTGCCAGGGCCGCCGCAGGCCGTCGCCGTCGCGGGGGGAGCGGGGAGCGTGGAGCCGATCGACTTCGACGACTTCGTGGCCGCCCGCTCCACCGGGCTGCTGCGCACGGCGTACCTGTTGACCCACGACCACGCGCTGGCCGAGGACCTGCTGCAGACCGCGCTGGCCAAGGCGTGGTTCGCCTGGTCGCGGATCGAGTCCTCCCCGGAGGCCTACGTGCGCCGGATCCTGGTCACGACGTACTCCTCGTGGTGGCGGCGGCGCTGGAACGGCGAGCACGCCACCGCCGAGCTGCCCGAGCCGACCGGGCCCGCGGCGCCGGACCCGAGCGCCGCCACCGACACCTCGCACGACCTGTGGACGGCGATGGGCCGGCTGCCGCGGCGCCAGCGCGCGGTGATCGTGCTGCGCTACGTCGAGGACCTCACCGAGGCGCAGACCGCCGACCTGCTCGGCTGCTCCGTCGGCACCGTCAAGAGCCAGGCCAGCAAGGCGCTGGCCAGGCTCCGCATCGACCCCGCCCTGAGCGAGGACCGCACCCACCTTCCCGAGGGGGACCTGCGATGAGCAGCATCGACGACCTCAAGACCACCCTGCACCACGCCGCCGAGGGTCCCGACCACGCGCTGGCGGGGCGCCCCGCCGCGGTCCGCGAGCGGGTGCGCGTCGTACGACGTCGGCGGCGGGTGGCCGTGGCGGGCGCGGTCGCTGCCGTGGTGGCGGTGACCGGGATCGGCCTGGGCGTCGGGCTGGACGGCGGGGAGCGCGCCGACACGGTCGACCCCGCGCGCGGCCTCGACATCGAGCGGAGCATCGTGTGGAACGGCTTCGAGTACGCCGTCGTGGCCGCCGAGCGGGTCGAGCTGAGCGACGCGACGACCGACGACCTGCGCGTCGAGCCCGGCGACGGGGACGACCTGCTGCTCACCGTCGCCACCGACGGGCTGGGCGGGGGCGACGTCACGGTGCGGGGCGCCGGTGAGGTGCTGGGCCGCGCGTCCGACGCGCTGCCGGTCACCGTCGACCCCTTCGGGGTGCGGGCGGTCAGCCTGGAGCTCGGCAGCCCGGCCGGTGCGGCGCCAACACCGTCCGGGGACGCCACCGTGACCTGGGCGGTCTACGAGCGCACCGACGCCCTCCCCGAGGGCCCCAGCGACGGACACGCCGTCTGGCGCGAGCGGATCGGCGGCACGACGCTGGTCGCGGGGGGCTTCTCCGAGCCGGGCCGGGGCGAGCTCGAGGTGGCCCATCGTGGTCGCCTGGATGACCTGTCCTTCTCGACCTACTGCCGCACGAGCGAGCGCGGGCTCTTCCTGCACGTCGCGGTGGACGGCGGGACCCGCGGGAGTGGCCACCGCTGCACGGCCGAGCCCGGCGACGACCCGACCAGCATCGCCAGCGGCATGTGGGGCACGGACGTCGCCGCGCACACGTTCGCGGTCTGGGTCACCCGCGACGAGCTCGGGCGGGGTGAGCCGGTCACCGCCGACGACCTCGTCGTCGGGGTCGGGGTCTACGAGGCGGGCGAGCGGTTCCGGGTCCACGACATGCTGCTCGGCGAGGTGATCCAGGAGGGGACGCTGTGGCGGCGCGACCGGGTGCACCGGTTCACCTCCACGGCGCAGACGGTGCGCATCGACACCACGGACGGTCCGGTCTCGGTCCACTACGTCACCCCCGGCGGCCCCGTGTCGGCGCTCGTGGCGCAGGGCCGCCGGCCCGGCTCGGCCTTCAGCACCCCGTTCGTGGGTGCCGCGGGGAGGGTCGGCATCCACCTGCCGGCCGGGGACGTCTACGCGGTCGGTGTCGACACCGACACCGTGCGCTCGGACCCGCCCGGTGCCGGCCGGGTCGAGGACGTCGAGGCCTCCGTCGTCGTGTACCGGCCGCTGCGCCGCTGACTCCCCCCCGCCCCGCTCCTTCCCGCTCCGCCAGGGCGCTGCCGGGGAGCTCTCGGGGTCATGGGGGCGTGGGCGGGGTCGCACCCCGGGGCCAGAAGTCGCCGGTTCGCTCCGGTCCTCGCCGGGGGCCGGATACAGTTGCTCGCTTGCCCCGACCGTCACGCGGGTGGGGCAGTACAGCCGGCGCTGGCCGGTCCGAGTGCGGAACCGTGTGTCGAGGGGATCCATCCGTGAGTGACGAGCTGGTCGAGCAGGAGCTCCAGGCGGAGCAGGCGTTCGTGGACCGGGTCTACCGGCAGCTGGCGGACTCCGCCGAGGCGGCCAAGCAGCTGGCGAAGGAGGGCCACGACCGCGGCAAGATCGGCCACGAGGGTGGCCTGGTCGAGCGCGACGCGATGGTCTTCCAGGCCGCCAAGCGCCTCGCCCAGCTCGACGCCGCCCACGAGGGCCTGGTCTTCGGGCGCCTGGACCTGCGTCCCGAGCGCGACCCGGCGCCGCGCTACATCGGCCGGGTCGGGCTGCGCGACTCCGAGCGCGACTCGCTGCTGATCGACTGGCGCGCGCCCGCCGCCGCGGTGTTCTACCAGGCGACCGCGGCCACCCCGCACGACGTCGTACGCCGCCGGGTGCTGCGCTGCGTCGGCCCCAAGGTGGTCAGCGTGGAGGACGAGCTGCTCGACGACTCCGTCGAGACCGACCTCCCGATCGTCGGCGAGGGCGCCCTGATGGCACAGCTCTCCCGCGCCCGCGACCGCTCCATGCACTCGATCGTGGCCACCATCCAGGCCGAGCAGGACAAGGCGATCCGCGCGCCCGGCAAGGGCGTGGTGTCGATCTCCGGCGGCCCCGGCACCGGCAAGACCGTGGTGGCGCTGCACCGCGCGGCGTACCTGCTCTACAGCGACCGGCGCCGCTACGAGTCCGGCGGCGTGCTCGTCGTGGGCCCCAGCGGGGTCTTCATGCGCTACATCGAGCGGGTGCTGCCGAGCCTCGGCGAGACCGCCGTGGCGCTGCGCTCGCTCGGCGAGGTCGTCGACGGCGTCCGCGCGACCCGGCACGACGAGCCGGCGGTCGCCGACGTCAAGGGCGCGGCCCGGATGGCCGAGGTGCTGCGTCGCGTCTCGCGCCAGCAGGCGCCGAACAGCCCCAGCCAGTTCAAGATCTTCTACCGCGACGACACCCTCGTGCTCGACCGCGGCATCCTCGGGCGGGTGCGCCGCCAGCTGATGGGCCAGGGGCCGCGCAACAAGCAGCTGCCCCGCGTCGCCCACGCGCTGCTCGACGCGATGTGGCGCCAGGTCCGCGGCGAGCGCGGCCGGGAGCGGGGCCGCGAGTCGTTCAACGAGGACATGCTCTCCCACGACGGCTTCCTCGACTTCGCCGCCGCGTGGTGGCCGCCGCTGGACGCTCGCACCGTGCTGGGCTGGCTGCGCGACCCTGAGCTGCTGGCCCGGGTCTCCGACGGCCTGCTGAGCGCCGAGGACCAGCGGCTGCTGCTGAAGTCGTGGACGGGCGACCCCCGCGACCTCTCCGTCGAGGACGTCGCGCTGCTCGACGAGCTGCGCTACGCCCTCGGCGACGTCCCGATCAAGGCCGACGACTCCCGCGACGACCCGATGGCGCTCATCGCCGGCGGCGTCGACATGCAGGAGCTGTTCACCGCCGCCGACCGTGAGTACGCCCCCACCGGACGCGCCTGGGCGCCGCCGACGCACCGCATCGAGGACGATCCCTACGCCCACGTGCTCATCGACGAGGCCCAGGACCTGACCCCGATGCAGTGGCGCATGGTCGGGCGCCGCGGCCGCACCGCCTCCTGGACGATCGTCGGCGACCCGGCGCAGTCCTCCTGGCCGGTGCCGCAGGAGGCGAACGACGCGCGCGCCGAGGCGCTCGCCGGCAAGTTCGTCCACGAGTTCCACCTCTCGACGAACTACCGCAACTCCGCGGAGATCTACGCCCACGCCGCGGCGTACGCCGAGCGGGTCGGGCTGGACGCCGACCTGCCGCAGGCGGTGCGCTCGACCGGCATCGAGCCGCGGGTCGTGGAGGACGTCGACGACCTGGAGGCCGCCGTACGCGCCGAGGTCGACGCGATCGCGGGCCAGGTCGCCGGCACCGTCGGCATCGTGGTCCCGGCGGCGCGTCGCGCCGAGGTGAACTCCTGGCTGGCCGCGTGGCCCGAGCGCGCCGAGGACGCCCCCGGCGCCCGCGCCGCGGCCCGCGACTCCACGGTCGCGCCGTCGGGGGAGGACCGCGTCGTGGTGCTCACCGGCCTGGACACCAAGGGCCTGGAGTTCGACGGCATCGTCGTCGTGCGCCCCCAGGAGATCGAGGACGAGTCGGTCACCGGCCGCGCCACGCTGTACGTCGTCCTCACCCGCGCCACCCAGCTGCTCACCACCGTCTCCTGAGGGTTTCGCGGCCCGGCGGAGCGGGGACGGCTGCGTCATGCGCATCGTGACGATCGTGGGCTCGCTGCTCCTGGCCCTGGTGCTCGGCTTCGCGGCCGGCTGGCTGGTCTTCGACGAGGACGAGCCCGACGACCGCGAGGTGGCCTGCGCCGGTGCCCGGTCGCTGCCCGAGGACCCCGGGGACCGCTGGGACCCCGCACTGGCCAACCAGGTCCACGGCGTCGCGATGCTCGCCCAGGGCGCCGGCGCGACCGGTGAGGGTCTCGACGACCTCGACGAGCTCGGGCGCGCCGGACGCGAGCTCCAGGGGGTCCTGCGCGACTTCGAGTTCGAGCGGTACCCCGGCGCCCGCGCGGCGCTGCTGGAGGCCTGCTGACGGCGACGGGCCGGCGCCCCGCCCACCTCCTCACGCGGCGTCGTCGACGCTGCTCACGTCTCCTGGAGCGTGTCCAGCGTCCACAACCCCGCGTCACCGCGAACGGGGGCGCAACTAGAGTTCGGCCATGACTGCGAGGACCTCTGCCCGGGACGCCATCGAGGCACTCCAGGGGCACGAGGCGTGGGCGATCATCCGGCGCTCCACCCGGGCCGGGGACCGCGACACCGTGGGCCTGGTCGGCGGGCGGCGCAGCGTCGTGGAGTCGATCCTCGACGTGCCGCTCGAGGAGGGCGCGCCCGCGGAGGGCCACATCGCCGACCGGCTGCTCGCGATCCCGTTCCGCCAGGTCGCCGAGCGCGGCTTCGAGGCCCACGACGACCAGACCCCGCTGGTCGTGGTCGACGTCGAGACCGAGCTGGAGTTCTCGGTCGCCGAGATCGTGGAGGCGATCGACGACGTGGAGGTCGAGTTCACCGACCGGGGCGGCTTCGAGACCTCCGACGAGGAGTACGCCGGGGTCGTCGAGGCGATCATCCGCGACGAGATCGGGCAGGGCGAGGGCGCCAACCTCGTCGTCGGGCGCCACTACCGCGCCCAGGTCGCCGACTGGGGCGCCGACAAGGCGCTCGCCGTCCTCAAGCGGCTGCTCGAGCGCGAGCGCGGCGCCTACTGGACCTACCTGTTCTTCACCGGCGACCGCTACCTCGTCGGCGCCACCCCCGAGCGGCACGTCTCCATCCACGGCGGCGACGTCCGGATGAACCCGATCTCCGGCACCTTCCGACTCGGGGGCGGCGAGGACACCCAGCAGCGGCTGCTGGACTTCCTCGCCGACGAGAAGGAGGTCTACGAGCTCTTCATGGTCGTCGACGAAGAGCTCAAGATGATGTGCGACATCTGTGACCAGGGCGGGCAGGTGCTCGGCCCGTTCCTCAAGCCGATGAGCCGCCTGGTGCACACCGAGTACCTCCTCGCAGGCCGCACCACCCGCGACCCCCGCGAGGTCCTGCGCGACACGATGTACGCCGCCACCGTCACCGGCAGCCCGGTCCGCAACGCCTGCCGGCTGATCAAGAAGTACGAGACCGAGGGGCGCGGCTACTACGGCGCCGCGCTGGCGGTCCTGGGCCGCGACGCGGTGGGCGGCCCGGTCGTGGACAGCCCGATCGTGATCCGCACCGCGGACATCGACCTCGAGGGCAACCTCAAGGTGACGGCCGGCGCCACCCTGGTCCGCGACTCCGACCCGGCGTACGAGGTGGCCGAGACGCACGCCAAGGCCGGCGGCATCCTCAGCGCCTTCGGCCTGGTCGAGCCCGCGCCGGTGCCGGACGTCAACGTCGGCGAGCTGGTCCTCGACGAGGACGTGCTGCTCGCCCTCAACGCCCGCAACCAGCGGCTCTCCACCTTCTGGCTGACCGACCAGGCCGGCGTCTCGCCCGAGCCGGGCCTGCGCGGCAAGCGCGCGGTCATCCTCGACGGCGACGACGACTTCGTGAACATGCTGCGCCACGTCCTGCGGGTGCTCGGGATGGACAGCGACGTGGTGCGCCACGAGGACTACCGCCCCGGCTGCCTGGGCGGCTACGACCTGGTGCTGGTCGGGCCCGGTCCCGGCGACCCGCGCGACGACACCGACCCCAAGATGGCCCAGCTGCGGGCCGCGGTCGACGAGCTGCTCGCCGCGGAGCAGCCGTTCCTGGCCGTCTGCCTGGGCCACCAGGCGCTGTGCCACCGCCTCGGGATCCCGCTGGCGTTCAAGGACATCGTCTTCCAGGGCACCCAGTCGCCGGTGCGGATCGGGCGCCGCACCGAGCGGGTCGGCTTCTACAACACCTTCGTCGGCCGGGTCGGCGAGGGCACCGAGCTGCCGTCCGGCGTGAGCGTCGACTCGGATGCCGAGACGGGCGACGTGCACCTCGTGCGCGGTCCCCACTATCGTGGGATCCAGTTCCACGCCGAGTCGATCCTGACCGAGCGTGGCTTCGAGATCCTGCACGACCTCGTCGCCGACCTCCTGCTCGACTGAGACCTCCGCGGTCCTCGAGCAGGTCACAGACGGGACAGGGCCCGATGGAGTGGGGAAGCTCCTCCGGGCCCTGTCTCACCTTCCCGCGCAGGCGGCGTCAGTCCCCGGCGGGGAGGCCGAAGAGCCGCTCGGCGGCCCGGGAGTCGGCGTACTCCTCGAAGCGGGCGATGCGCCCCTCGCGCAGCGTGACGACCAGGCAGGTCGGCACCCGCACGGCCTCGCCGGCGGCGCTGGTGCCGACGGTCGTCGCCTGCAGCACCCAGCCGCCGTCGAAGACCTTCAGGCGCACGTCCTCGACGCGTACGTCGGCCCCCGCCTGCACCTGCCGGGTGCGCGAGGGGGTGCGCTGGATCTCCGACTCCCGCTCGCCGATGTTGTGCCAGGTCGACACCCCCTCGGCGTAGACGTCGTCGTCGGCGCGGCGACCCGCCAGGAACGCCGGCAGCCACCGCTGCGCCACGGCCAGCGCCTCGGCGACGCCGGCGTTGGAGGGGGTCTCGATCACGGGAGCGCTCATGGTGCCGCATCCTGCCGTCTCGCGCGGGTGTCCGGGGCGACGACGGGTGAGCGTCCGCAGCGCGGACGGCGGTAGATTCCGCCCGTGGCCGGAGCGGACGTCGTGGTCGTGGACCACCACGACTCCTACACCTGGAACCTCGCCCACCTGGTGGCCTCGGTGACCGGCGTGCTGCCGCGGGTGGTCCAGCACGACGAGGTCGACGCCGAGGACGTGCTCGCCCACTCCCACGTGGTGCTCTCGCCGGGCCCCGGCACCCCGGACTCCCCGCGCGACTTCGCCGTCGGCCGGGCCGTCCTGGCCGCCGCGACCCGCCCGGTGCTGGGCGTCTGCCTCGGCATGCAGGGCCTGGTCACGACGTACGGCGGCCGGGCCGGTCGGGTCACCCCCGGCCACGGCGTCCTGGCGCGCGTCGAGCACGACGGGACCGGGCTGTTCGCCGGCCTGCCGCAGGGCTTCGCGGCGGTGCGCTACCACTCGCTGGCCGCCCTGGAGGTCCCCGACTGCCTGCGCGTGACCGCCACGGACGCGGAGTCCGGGCTGGTGATGGGCGTGGAGCACCGCTCACTGCCGCTCACCGGGGTCCAGTTCCACCCCGAGTCGGTGCTCTCCGAGCACGGCGCGGACCTGGTCGCGAACTTCCTGGTGGCCGCCCGATGAGCGACGCTGCGGACCTCAGGGAGCCCAGGGACCTCAGGGACCCCGCGGACTGGTTCCCCGCGCTGGCCGCGCGGCACCGCCGCTGCTTCTGGCTCGACGGCGCCGGCGGTCGGGACTGGTCGGGACGCCGCTCCCTGGTCGGGTGGCTGGCCGACGACGACGTCTCGCTGAGCTACGACGCCGCGGCCGGCGAGGTCACCCGGCACGCCGGCGGCCGCACGCAGGTGGTCGGCACCGACCCCTTCGCGGTGCTGGCCGACGAGCTCGCCGCGGGCGACCCGGGTGCGCAGTGGTTCGGCTACTTCGGGTACGCCGCGCGTCCCGACCTCCCCGCCCACCCCTCGCGCCGCGACGGCACCGGGCTGCCGGACGCGGTGTGGATGCGCCCCTCGCAGCTGCAGGTGCTGCCCCCGGCGCCCGCAGCCCCGTCCGCCGAGGCGACGCCGACCGCCCAGGCCGCCGGGACCGCCGAGCGCCCTGACGTCCCCGCGTCCTACCGGACCGCCTTCGCGCGCGTCCAGGAGCACCTGCACGCCGGCAACACCTACGAGGTCAACCTGACCCACCGGCTCGCGGCGCACAGCCGCCTCGACCCCGCGACGGCGTACCTGCGGCTGCGCGCGGCCAACCCCGCGCCGTACGCCGGCTTCGTGCAGCACGACGTGTCCGGCGCCGAGGCGTGGCTGCTCAGCTCCAGCCCCGAGCGGTACGCCGCGGTGGACGCCGACCGCACCGTGGAGGCCCGCCCGATCAAGGGCACCACCCCGCGCGGCGCGACGCCGCACGAGGACGAGCGGCGCCGCGCCGAGCTGGCCACCCACCCGCGCTTCCGTGCCGAGAACCTGATGGTCCTGGACCTGCTGCGCAACGACCTGGCGATGGTCTGCGAGCCCGGGACGGTCCAGGTGCCGCGCCTGATGGAGGTCGAGTCGTACGCCGCGGTCCACCAGCTGGTCTCGACGGTGCGCGGCCGGCTGCGCCCGGAGGTCTCCACCCTCGCGGCGCTGCGCGCGCTCTTCCCGGCCGGGTCGATGACCGGGGCGCCCAAGCTGCGCACCATGGAGGTGATCGCGGAGGTGGAGGCGACCCCGCGCGGCGCCTACGCCGGGGCGTTCGGGCGCATCGGCGCGGACGGCACCGCCGACCTGGGTGTGGTGATCCGCTCGCTGACGACCACCGGCGACGGGTCCTGGCAGGTCGGCACCGGCGGCGGGGTGACCGTGCACTCCGACGTCGCGGGCGAGCACGCCGAGGCGGGCTGGAAGGCCGTCCGGGTGCTCCAGGCCCTCGCCGAGGAGCCCGCCCCCACCGGCTGACTCCACCGCCTGACTACGCTCGGTGACATGGAACGGCCCGTGGTGATCGTCCTGTTCGGCGCGACCGGCGACCTGGCGCGCCGCAAGCTGCTGCCCGGTCTGCTCAGGCTGCACGAGGCCGGGCTGATCTCCGACGCCCGGATCGTCGGCACCTCGCTGGAGGAGCTCGACGACGAGCAGTTCGTGAAGTTCGCCCACGAGGCGTGCGAGGAGTTCGCGAAGGGCGGCCTGACCGAGGAGCACTGGGCCCGGTTCGCCCCGCTGCTGAGCTACGTGCCGACCGGCGACGGCCCGCAGGCGCTGGCCGCGGCCGTCGCGGAGGCGGAGAGCGCGTTCCCCGCGGAGCCGTTCGTCGGGCGCCTGCACTACCTCTCGGTGCCGCCGAAGGCTGCGCTGGACGTCGTGCACATGCTCGACGAGGCCGGCCTCGTCGAGCGCTCGCGGATCATCATGGAGAAGCCCTTCGGCACCGACCTGCCCTCCGCGCAGCGGCTCAACGCGCGCCTGCACGAGGTCTTCGAGGAGCGCCAGATCTTCCGCATCGACCACTTCCTCGGCAAGGAGGCGGCCCAGAACATCCTGGCCTTCCGCTTCGCCAACGGGCTCTTCGAGCCGATCTGGAACCGCAACTTCATCGACCACGTGCAGATCGACGTCCCCGAGACCCTGGGCCTCGAGGGCCGCACCCGCTTCTACGAGTCGACCGGCGCCTACCGCGACATGGTGGTCACCCACCTGATGCAGGTCCTGGCGTTCATGGCGATGGAGCCGCCGACGTCGCTGGAGCCGGAGCCGATCAGCAACGAGAAGCTCAAGGTGTTCCGCTCGATGCGCCCCATCGAGCCCAGCAACGTCGTGCGCGGTCAGTACGTCGGCTACCGCGGCAAGGAGGACGTCTCCGACTACTCCGACACCGAGACCTTCATCGCGCTCAAGGTCGAGATCGACAACTGGCGCTGGGCCGGGGTGCCGTTCTACCTGCGCACCGGCAAGAAGCTCGCGGAGGGCGCGCGCATCATCTCCATCGCCTTCAAGGAGCCGCCGCTGTCGATGTTCCCGACGGGTTCCAAGGCCGGCACCCAGGGGCCCGACCACCTGACCTTCGACCTCGCCGACCAGTCGCGGATGTCGCTGTCCTTCTACGGCAAGCGCCCCGGGCCCGGGATGACGCTGGAGAAGGTCTCGATGCAGTTCGCGACCCACGAGACGCTCGGCTCGGACTCGGTGCTGGAGGCCTACGAGCGGCTCATCCACGACGCGATCCGCGGCGACCACACGCTCTTCACCACCGCCGCCGGCATCGAGACCCTGTGGGAGAAGTCGATCCCGTTGCTGGAGAACCCGCCGCCGGTGCGCGCCTACCCGCCGGGCAGCTGGGGCCCCAACGCCATCCACCAGCTGATCAACCCGCACGCCTGGCGGCTGCCGTTCGAGCGTGGCTGGCGCGAGACCCGCGACCTCTCCTGACCCGCGGGTCGCTTCTCAAGCGCTCCCTCAGGCGCCGGGCGACGTACGCCGGGTGCCGTCGTCGGCGTACTCGACCCGGGCGAAGTCGACGACCCGCTTGGCGTTGGCCAGGGCGCTGACCACGACGGTGCCGAGGCGCCCGCTGCGGTCGAAGACGGCGGCCGTGCCGACGGCGATGCCGCCGTCCTCGCGGCGGTCGGTGGCGGCCAGGCCGATGGAGACGCCGTCGGGCTCACGGGCCAGCACCAAGGTGATGTCGGTGTTGATGTGCTCGACGCCGAGGCTGCCCCAGTTGGTGACCAGGCTGGCGCCGTCGGCCAGCGAGGCGACCGCCTGGAACGGGGTCGGCGCCTCGCCCACCACGACCGAGGGTCCGGTGCTCCACGACTGCTTGCGCGAGGCGTTCTGGTGCTGGGTGAAGTCCTGGGACCAGCCGACGTCGTCGCTGTGGATGAACGGCACGTGCGCCTCGGTCGTGACCGGGGCGATCTCGAGCGGCGGGGGGACCAGGTCCGACTCGGCGCCGGAGCCCGGGGACCAGGTCTCGCCCGCGGTGCTGCCGGTGGCGCGCAGGAACAGCCCGCTGGCCCGGGCCACGGCGACGTCGTCCTGCAGGTAGGTCGCGTCCACCAGGCACAGCCGGTTGCCCTCGCGCACGACCTCGGTGCGCACCACGCACGGGTCCGTCGTCGCGGGACGGAAGAGGTCCACGGTGTAGCGCGCCGGGCGCAGGTCGGCGCGGCCCAGCTCGGCCACCCGATGCTCCAGCGCCCGTGCCATCGCACCGCTGACCGCCACGCCGTGCAGGTGGTTCTCGCCCCACATGCTGGCGGCGAGGTCGGTGGCGAGCAGCTCGCCGGTGGCCTCGTCGAGGCGGTAGTAGCCCGGGCCGGTCGGGGAGTCTGGGGAGCTGGTGGAGGCGGCGGTCATGTGCTCATGGTGCCTGCAGCTCGGCTGCCCTCGCGCTGGCGTTCGACAGCTGGGTCATCGCGGTCGTGGCCCCCTCGACCACCGCGTCCCGGTCGTACGGCGCGGTGTCGGCCACGTTGACCACGTGGATCAGGGTGCCGTTCTGCACGAAGCCGGTCGCGGCGACGCCGGTCTTGTCGGCGGCCACGACCACGCGGGCGGCGTCGGCGCCGGGGATGCGGGGCGCGGTGACGTCGCCGTCCTCGGGGGCGCCCATGGTCTCCCAGGCGGCGTCCAGGCCGTCGGGGAAGACCATGTAGTTGGCGTCGAGCACCGCGCTGCCCTCCTTCGGCGGCACGAGGGCGCAGCGGGGCGCGTCCTCGGTGCCGCGATCGACCTTCAGCCCGGTGCCGAGCACGGCCTCGAGCCGGCCGACCCGGAGCCCGTCACACGGGTTCCAGGCCTCGGGGCGCTCCGAGGCCTCCTCGGAGGTGTCCGCGCCGCCGTGGGCCGCTGTGGCGTCCGGGGCGGTCTCGGCAGCCGGCTCCTCCTCGGAGCAGGCGCTCAGCACCCCCAGGGAGGCGACGAGGAGGGCGGCGGTGGCGAGCGAGCGACGGCTCAACGGAGGTTCTCCTGGGTGGTGCGGGTGGGCGGGACGTCCGGCCCCGAGGACGAAGCGGCGGGCGGGGCCGGCGGTGGCGTGGGCGGCGGGGGCGTGGGGTTCCCGGGCAGGGACAGGAGCAGGCGGGCGCCGCCGGCGGGGGACCGGTCCGCGGCGACCGACCCGGAGTGGCGACCGGCGACCTGGCGCACGATCGAGAGGCCCAGGCCGGAGCCGGGCATCGAGCGGGACTCCTCGGAGCGGTAGAACCGGTCGAAGACGTGCGGCATGTCGACCTCGTCGATGCCGGGACCCTCGTCGTCGACGGTCAGGGTGCCGCGCTCCAGGGTGATCCGCACGGTGCCGTCCGGCGGGCTCCACTTCGCGGCGTTGTCGAGCAGGTTGGTGACCGCGCGCTCCAGGCCGGCGGCCTCGCCCACGACGTACCAGGGATCGGCGTGGACCTCGAAGACCACGCCCGGGGCGCGGCGGCGCACGCGGGCGATCGCGTGGTCGAGGATCTCGGAGAGGTCGACGGTCTCCACGACGTGCTGGAGCGGCTCGTCGCGGGCCAGCTCGACCAGGTCGCCGATGAGGGTGGTCAGCTCCTCCATCTGGGCGCGCAGGTCGTCGAGCACCTCGGCGCGCGCGCCCGGCGGCAGCGTGGCGCCGGCGGCGTCGGCCTGGGCGAGCAGGTCGATGTTGGTGCGCATCGAGGTCAGCGGGGTGCGCAGCTCGTGGCCGGCGTCGGCGACGAGCTGGCGCTGCAGGTCGCGGGAGGCGGAGACCGCGCGCAGCAGCTGGTTGAACGCCGTGGCCAGCCGGGCGACCTCGTCGGCGCCCTCGACCGGGATCGGGGTGAGGTCCTCGGTGCGGGCGATCCGTTCCACGCGTGAGGTCAGGACGCGCACTGGTCGCAGGCCGTTGATGGCCACCATCCACCCGGCCATGCTCGCCGCGATCACGCCGGCCACGCCGAAGAGCAGCATCACCACCCCGAGCCGGGACAGCACCTGCTGCTGGGAATCCAGGGACTGGGCGAGCACCAGCGCGACGCCGTCGCCGTAGTTGACCGCCACCATCCGGTAGGCCTCCCCGTCGGCGCGGACGGTGCGGATGCTGGTGCTCTCCTCGCCGCGGGCGACCGCGATCTCCGGCTCGGCGGGGCGCAGGCCCGTCTCGTCGAGGATCTTGGGGTTGGTGTCGCCGGCGGAGTTGACCAGCGCGATGCGCACGTCGGTGGCGACCAGCGCCCAGGCCGGCACCTCCTCGCCGGAGGTGAAGGTGAGAGTCGGCGCGGAGGCGGTGCTGCGGGCCCGCTCGACCAGCGACTGGTCGAGGGTGGACTGCATCTGCATGCGCACGGTGACGTAGGCGCCGAGCGCCACGAAGGCGACGGCGAGCCCGACGGCGATCGTGGTGAGCAGGGTGACGCGGCTGGCCAGGGAGCGGCGATAGTGCCAGCGGCGGTCCTCGCGGGGCAGGGTCTGGTCCGGTGCGCTCATGCTTCCTTCAGCACGTAGCCGACCCCGCGCACGGTGTGCAGCAGGCGGGGCTCGCCGGCGGCCTCGGTCTTGCGGCGCAGGTAGCCGACGTAGACCTCGAGGGAGTTCGCGGTGGTCGGGAAGTCGTAGCCCCAGACCTCCTCGAGGATGAAGCTGCGCTCGAGCACCCGGCGCGGACGGCGCAGGAACATCTCCAGCAGCGTGAACTCGGTGCGGGTCAGCTCGATCAGCCGGTCGCCGCGGCGAAC
Source organism: Nocardioides sp. zg-DK7169 (assembly GCF_013155365.1). Classification (GTDB taxonomy): domain Bacteria; phylum Actinomycetota; class Actinomycetes; order Propionibacteriales; family Nocardioidaceae; genus Nocardioides. The sequence goes on along the minus strand of NZ_JABJRA010000005.1, from coordinate 262,861 downwards.
CTCGCGGGCGCCGACGTCCATGGTCAGGTCGGCGAAGGAGAGCACCTCCTCGGCGTCCTCCTGCACGACCGCGCGGCGCAGCAGCGCGCGCAGCCGGGCGAGCAGCTCGGGCAGCGCGAAGGGCTTGGTGAGGTAGTCGTCGGCGCCGGCGTCCAGCCCGGCCACCCGGTCACCGACGGCGTCGCGGGCGGTCAGCACCAGGATCGGTACGTCGTGGCCGGCGGCGCGCAGCGCGCGGGTGGTCTCCAGGCCGTCCAGGCGCGGCATCATCACGTCCATCACCACGACGTCAGGGGCGGCGGCGCCGATCTGGGCGAGCGCCTCCGCGCCGTCGGCGGCGAGGCGGACGTCGTAGCCGTTGAACTCCAGCGAGCGGCGCAGCGACTCGCGCACCGCCTTGTCGTCGTCGACGACGAGGACACGGGGCGGGGTCGGGGCGCTCACGCGTCCATGCTGCCAGCCCAGGCTGAGCCGCGTCTGAGAGGCAGGCCGGCGCCGCCCGGCCGCGTGCGTCAAAGGGTGGTGCGGAGGCGGACCGCAGGTGGGTCAGGAGTAGGACGCGGCGGCCTGGGCGGCGCGGGCGCCGTAGCCGCTGCCGAACAGGCAGGCGTGCACCAGCAGCGGGAAGATCTGGTGCACCGCGACCCGGTCGCGCCACCCGTCGGCCAGCGGGTGCACCTCCTGGTAGGCCTCCAGCACCCGGGCGAGGTTCGGGAGCCCGAAGAGCGCCAGCATCGCCAGGTCGGCCTCGCGGTGCCCGCCGTACGCCGCGGGGTCGACGACGCTCACCCGGCCGTCGGCGCCCCACAGCACGTTGCCGTTCCACAGGTCGCCGTGCAGGCGCGAGGGCGGCTCCTCGGGCAGCAGGCGGGGCAACCGGCCGACCAGGCCCTCGATCAGCTCGGCCTCGCTGGCGGTGACGGCGGCGCGGTCGCGCGCCACCTTGAGGTAGGGCAGCACCCGGCGTACGGCGTAGAACTCCGCCCAGGTCGGGGCCGGGCGCTGGGGCAGCGGCAGCCGGCCGATGAACCCCTCCTCGCCCGACCCGGGCGGGGCGCCGTACGCCGGTGCGCCGGCGTCGTGGGTGGTGGCCAGGGCGCGCCCGAACGCGGCGGCGGCGTCGACGCTGCCGCGTCCCGGCTCGACCCAGCGCAGCACCAGGCACTCCTCGTCGACCGCGAGCACGTCGGGGACCGGCACGCCGCCGTCGACCTCCCCGAGCCAGCGCAGCCCGCGGGCCTCGGTCGGGAAGAACCCGGCCGGGGCGTGCGGGAGGGTCTTGACCAGCGCGGTCGTGCCGTCGCTGAGGCGCAGCTTGGTCGCGGTGCAGACCTCGCCCCCCGCGACCGGCGCCGTGGCGACGACAGCCGCGCCGAGGAGCTTCTCGGCGTGGCGGGCGACCCGGGGCTGGCGGGTCATGACGTGGGCGGGTCCGGGGTCGGGTCGAGCGTCTGGGGCAGGGCCGCGAGGATCGCGGCCGACGTGCGCTCCACCATCGCGAGCACCTCCTCGAAGCCGTCGTCCCCACCGTAGTAGGGGTCCGGTACCTCGCCGCCGGGTTCGACCGGGTCGAGGTCGCGGAACAGCCGGACCCGCTCGCTGCGCCCGCCGAGGGCGGCCAGGTTGTCGTGGTCCATCGCCAGCACCAGGTCGCTGCGTCCGCGCCAGTCCTCGTCCCATTGCCGGGCCCGGTGCCGGGAGGGGTCCAGGCCGACGGCGCGCAGCGTGGCCGCCGCCCGGCGGTCCATCGGCTCGCCGACGTGCCAGCCGCCGGTGCCGCAGCTCCTCACCTCGACCCGGTCGGCGAGGCCGGCCTCCGCGACCCGGGCGCTGAGCACCACGTCGGCCATCGGCGAGCGGCAGATGTTGCCCAGGCACACCAGCGCGAGCGTGTAGCGGCCCGGCACCCGCGGCGCCGGCAGTGCCGGGGAGGGGTCGGGACCGGGCTCAGTCATCGACGCCGATCAGCCCGTCGACGATCCAGGTGACGACCGTGATGACGATCGCCCCGCCGACCGCGGGCCAGAAGCCGTCGACCTCGAAGCCGAGGTCGAAGTGGTGGGCGACCCACCCGGTCAGCATCAGCAGCGCGGCGTTGATGACCAGCAGGAAGATCCCGAGGGTGAGGATGATCAGCGGGAACGAGAGCAGCTGGAGCACCGGCTTCACGAACGAGGTGATCACGCCGAGGATCAGCGCCACCCCGATCACCGGGAGCAGCTTGTCCTCCAGCTCGGCGCGGCCCGAGGTGGGACCGGCGAAGCTGATCCCGTTGATCAGCCAGGCGGCGGCGGCCACGGCGAGGACGTTGGTGACCAGCCAGGTCAGGAAGCGTGTCATGGCCTGATTGTGGCAGTACGCCGCCGGGGCCGGGGCCGGTCAGGAGCCGCCGGCGACGGGCGGGCCGGGCTCGAGGGCCAGCGCGGTGATGATCTCGTCCGCGGCGCCGGCCAGGTGCCCGCGGAGGAAGTCGTGGGCGGCGTCCAGGTCGCCGGACTCCAGCAGCAGCACCAGCTGGGTGTGGTTGTCGGCCTCGTCGTGGGCGTTGCGCCGCAGCCGGTCGACCTGGGCCAGCGCGACCTTGAGCTCGGTGACCAGCTGCTCGGCCATGTGCACCAGCCGCGGGCTGCCGGTGAGGGCGACCAGGGAGAGGTGGAAGGCGAGGTGCTGCTCGTTGAGCTCCTGGTAGGTGCCGCCCGCGTGCACCGACGCGGTGTAGGCCTCCAAGGTGGTGCGGACCTGGCGGCGCAGCGCGTCCGTGGCCTGCGGCCAGGCCAGAGCGCCGGCCCCCTCCAGCACCCAGCGGGCCGCGCAGATGTCGCGGACCGACGCGGCCTGCGGCGTCGCGACGCTGACGCCGCGGTGCGGCTCGCGGGTGGCCAGGCCCTCCGAGACCAGCACCGTGAGCGCCTCGCGCACCGTCGGGCGCGAGACCCCCAGGGAGGCGGCGAGGGCGACCTCGCGCAGCGGGGTGCCCGACTCCAGCTCCCCGTCGAAGACCGCACGCCGCAGCTCCTGGGCCGCCCGGTCCACGGCCGTCGCGTGCTCGAGGCGCAGCGCCCCGGCGGGGACTGCGGCCGGTTCGGACATGGGGCCATTCTTGCCCACCGGGCTCGCCCACTACCGTCTCCGCCATGTTCCCGGTCGGTGGGATCGAGGTGATGCTCCTCGGCGTCGTGCTCTCGGGGGTGCTCTGCCTGGGGGTGGCGGCGCTGCTGCGGCGCCGGACCGGGGGGCTCTGGGCGGGTGCGGTCGCGGGACTGCTGTGGTCGCTGGCGGTCATCGCGTGCGTGACCCTGCTGCCCGCCGACGCGGCGCCGGGGATCGTGCCGGCCGAGACCCGCAGCGACACCTGCTCGTGGGACGTGGGCGGCCCGGCCCCGGACGGGTTCTGGATCTTCTCCGGCGGCCAGCGGCTGCTCAACACCCTCGTCTTCGTCCCCGCCGGGGCGCTGCTGGTGCTGGCGCTGGCCCGGTGGCCGCGCCTGATGGTGCTCACCGTCCCGGTCGGGCTGGTCGCCCTCGGCGCCTACTCGGTCGCCATCGAGATCACCCAGCTCGAGCTCGCTCGCCTGGACCGGGCCTGCGACGCGACCGACATGGTGGACAACTCCACCGGCGCACTGCTCGGCGGCGTCCTCGGGCTCGGGCTGGCGCTCGTCCTGCGGCCGTGGCGGGCCGGTCGCGCGCGGAGTGACGCCGCTCACACCTAGGCTGGGCGCGTGACGTCCCCCCAGGCCGGATCCGCCCCGCACCCACCACCCCCGCTGCCCCGCCCTCGCGCCTCGCTCGCCGACATCCCGGCGTACGTCGCGGGCCGGCCGCCGACGCTGCGTCCCGGCCTGACGGCGTACAAGCTGTCCTCCAACGAGAACCCCTACCCGCCGCTGCCCGGCGTGCTGGAGGCCGCCCACGAGGCGGTGGGGCAGATGAACCGCTATCCCGACATGGGTGCGGTCGCGCTGCACGCCGCGATCGCCGGGCACGTCGGCGTCCCGGTCGAGCAGGTCACGGTCGGCACCGGCTCGGTGGCGCTGATCTACGGGATCGTCCAGGCCTTCTGCGAGCCGGGCGACGAGGTGGTGATGGCCTGGCGCTCCTTCGAGGCCTACCCGATCGCGGCCGCCGCGTGCGGGGCGACGGCGGTGCGGGTGCCGCTGCTGCCCGACGCCCGCCACGACCTGGCCGCGATGGCCGCCGCGATCACCGACCGCACCCGCGTGGTGCTGGTCTGCACGCCCAACAACCCCACGGGTCCCGCGGTCACCCAGGCCGAGCTCGACGCCTTCCTCGCCGCGGTGCCGCCGCACGTGCTGGTCGTCGTCGACGAGGCCTACATCGAGTTCGTGCGGATGGCCGACCCGGTGGACGGGATCGCGACCCTCCGCCGGCACCCGCAGGTGGTCCTCACCCGGACCTTCTCCAAGGCCTACGGCCTGGCCGGCCTGCGGGTCGGGTACGCCGTGGCGGCCGCGCCGCTGGCTGCCGCGCTGCGCGCGGTGTCGCTGCCGTTCGGGGTCCCGCATGTCGCCCAGGTCGCCGCGATCGCCTCGCTGGGTCGCCGCGAGGACCTGCTCGAGCGCGTGGAGGTGCTCCTCGCCGAGCGCACCCGCGTCGTGGCCGGGCTGCGCGACCGCGGCTGGGACGTGCCCGACGCCCAGGGCAACTTCGTCTGGTTCGACCTGGCCGAGCGCACCGCCGCCTTCGCCGAGCACGCCGAGGGGCTGGGCATCACGGTGCGCCCGTTCGCCGGCGAGGGGGTCCGGGCGACGGTGGCGGAGCCGGCGGGCAACGACCGGCTGCTCGAGCTGGCGGCGACGCTGCGGCCCCGCTGAGGTCCCGGTGAGGCGGCTCAGCGCCCGGTCGCGCTGAAGTGCTGGTAGTCCTTCAGCGAGCTCCACGCCCCGCCCCAGCCCCAGCCGATCCGGGCGAACGCCGCCACGACGGGGCCGTCGGCGGTGATCATCCCCGGGCGCACCGGCGTGCGGCGCGCGTAGGACGTCGCGAGCTCGGGCAGCACGAGGTCGCCGCGCACGTAGGGGTTCTGGAACGGGTTGATGTCGATCGCGCGCCCCGACGCGTGCTCGGAGTACGACGACCCGCCGGTGATCGGGCGGCACACGAAGGCGCCGGTGTCGTTGCCGTCGCCGGTCGGGGTGGCGTCCTGGTCGGCGCGGGTGGCGATGCGCATCCGCTCCATCGGGAAGTCGGCGCGCCACAGGTCGCGGAACACCTGGACCAGGTCGTCGGCGTCGGCCCGGTTGACCAGCAGCTCGCCGGTGTGGCGGCCGGCGTCGAAGCCGCGGAAGGTCACCCGCACCCAGGCCAGGTCGTCGGCCGCCACCGGGCACCCGGGGCGCCAGGTGGAGCGGGCGAGCACCCGCTCGGGGGCCGGTGCGACGACGCGGGAGGCGTAGCCGCGCCCGGGCAGCATCGGCACCGGGTCGGGCAGGTTGAACGCACGCCGGCGCAGCTCGCGGGGCGTCGTGCGGGCCGCGGCGTACCCGTCGGGCCCGGTGGGCAGCTCGCGGGTGCCGAGCCAGGCCGGCGGGGTGGTGCCGGGGCGCGGCGACGGGGTCGGGGAGGACGTCCGGGACGGGCTCGGGGTGCCGGCGTCGGAGCCCGGGGCGGAGGGCGTGGGCGTCCGCGTGGGCGCGTCGGCGCCCGGGTCCTCCTCGCTGCAGCCCGCCAGGGCCATGACGAGCAGGGTCGCGGCGGCGAGGGTGCTGCGGAGGGAGCGGGGCACGGGACCGACGCTACGCCGGGCCGCGTCGTACCCCGCGGCGACGCTCGTCCCGCCGGATTGTTGAGCGTTCACCTATCATGGGGTCATGGGAGCCGATCAGACCGCGACGTACGTCGAGAAGGGCAAGGCCTTCGACCGGGACATGAGCTACATCCCCGATCGGATCCTCGCCGGTGAGCGGCCGGCCGACCCGCTCGAGGGCGCGTACGGCGGGCGCGCGGACGTGCCGGTGTGGCCGGTCGAGCCGGGGCGCTACCGGCTGATCGCGGCCAAGGCGTGCCCGTGGGCCAACCGCACGCTGATCGTGCGCCACCTGCTCGGGCTCGAGGACGTGCTGAGCGTCGGGCTGCCCGGGCCGACGCACGACCAGCGCAGCTGGACCTTCGACCTCGACCCCGGCGGCCGCGACCCGGTGCTGGGCATCGAGCGGCTCCAGGAGGCCTACTTCGCGCGTTACCCCGACTATCCCAAGGGCATCACGGTGCCCGCGATCGTGGAGATCGAGAGCGGCAAGGTCGTCACCAACGACTTCCCGTGGATCACCCACGACCTGTTCTTCGAGTGGCGCGAGCACCACCGCCCCGACGCCCCCGACCTGTGGCCCGCCGACCTGCGCGAGGAGATGGAGCAGGTCATGAAGCGGGTGTTCACCGAGGTGAACAACGGCGTCTACCGCTGCGGCTTCGCCGGCTCGCAGGAGGCGTACGACGCGGCGTACGAGCGGCTGTGGGAGGCGATGGACTGGCTCGAGGAGCGGCTCGCCACCCGCCGCTACCTGATGGGCTCGACGATCACCGAGGCCGACGTGCGGCTGTTCACGACGCTGGCGCGCTTCGACGCGGTCTACCACGGCCACTTCAAGTGCAACCGCCAGAAGCTGACCGAGATGCCGCACCTGTGGGGCTACGCCCGCGACCTGTTCCAGACGCCCGGGTTCGGCGAGACGATCGACTTCGACCAGATCAAGGCGCACTACTACGTCGTGCACACCGACGTGAACCCCTCCGGGATCATCCCCGGCGGGCCGGACCCGTCGGTCTGGCAGGAGCCGCACGGACGCGAGGATGTCGGCGCGTCCTAGCCTGAGGGCATGGGGCACAGTCACGGCCACGGGGGACACGGCCACGGCGGGCACGCCGCCGGACGGGCGGCCGATCGCCGGCGGCTCAAGATCGTCCTGGGGGTCACGGCCTCCGTGATGGTGCTGGAGGTCGTCGGCGGCCTGCTCACCGGCTCGCTGGCCCTGCTGGCCGACGCCGGGCACATGGCGACCGACGCCGGCGGGGTGGTGCTGGCGCTCGGGGCGTCGTACCTCGCGTCCCGTCCGGGCGGGCCGCGCTCGACGTTCGGCTACCACCGCGCGGAGATCCTCGCCGCCGCGCTGAATGGCCTGGTGCTGCTCGGCGTCTGTGCGTACGTCGCGTGGGCCGGCATCAGCCGGCTCGGCGACCCGACCCCGGTCGACGCGGTGCCGATGGTGGCGGTGGCGCTGGTCGGCCTGGTCGCCAACGTGGTGTCGCTGGGCGTGCTCAACCGCTCCGACACCGGCTCGCTCAACATGCGCGGCGCCATCAGCGAGGTCTTCGCCGACCTGGTCGGCTCGCTGCTCGCCGTCGTCGCCGGCGTGGTGATCTGGACGACCGGCTGGGAGCGCGCGGACGCCGTGGCCTCGCTGGTGATCGCGGCACTGATCCTGCCCCGGGCGCTGCTGCTGATCCGCGACGCCGGTGTCGTCCTGCTGGAGATCGCCCCGGAGAGCCTGGACCTCGCGGCGGTGCGCGAGCACCTGCTCGGCGTGCCCGGGGTCGTGGACGTCCACGACCTGCACGCCTGGACCATCACCAGCGGCATCCCGAGCCTCTCGGCCCACGTCACCGTCACCGACGCCTGCCTCGCCGAGCGCGGCGTCGGCGCCACCCTCGACGAGCTCAGCGCCTGCGTCGCCGCCCACTTCGACGTCCAGCACGCGACCTTCCAGGTCGAGCCGGTCAGCCACCGCGCCCACGAGGACCTCGGCGAGGCCCACTGACCGCTCCGCTGCTCCAGCCGGTCGAGACCGGCGGGGCGCGCGTGCTGCCGCCGGCCGATGAGTCCGCGACCCCCGAGCCGTCGGTACGCGTGAGACCCACCGACAGCGGGAGCGAGGCGGACACCGTGCGGAAGCTGACCTATGCGATGAACGTGTCCCTGGACGGCTACATCGCCGCCCCCGGCGACGACATCGGCTGGAGCGTGCCCAGCCCCGAGCTGCACCAGTGGTTCAACGACCGCACCCGCGAGGTCGACCTCTCGCTGTACGGCCGCCGGCTGTGGGAGCTGATGAGTGCCCACTGGCCCACCGCCGACCAGCAGCCGGACGCGACGCCCGAGGAGGTCGAGTACGCCCGCCTGTGGCAGAAGACGCCGAAGGTGGTGTTCTCCACGACGTTGAAGGAGGTCCACGGCAACGCGCGCCTGGTCACCGGCGACGCCGTCGCCGAGATCAGGCGGCTGAAGGCCGAGGACGGTGCCCCGATGGAGATCGCCGGCGCCAGCCTCGCGGGCACGGCGATGCGCGCGGGCCTGGTCGACGACTACCAGGTGGTCACCCACCCGGTGCTGCTCGGCGGCGGTACGCCGTTCTTCAGCGCGCTGGACTCGTGGGTGAACCTGCGCCACGTGGGCACGCGGAGCCTGCCGGAGGGCGTGAGCGTGGCCCACTACGAGACCCGGCGCTGAGCCGGAGCGTCAGGAGGCGCGCTGCGGCGGAGGAGGCTGTGAAACACCCTTGCTGTCGAACACATGTTCGAGTAGGATGAGGCATGGCCTCCCCCGAACTCCCCGATTGCGACACCCCAGCCGCCGTGCTGGCGTTCGCGCAGGAGCAGCGGGCTGCGGTGCAGCGGGGCGAGGTGCTGATCCTGGAGGCCGCTTTGGTGTGGGCGGCGATGCACCCCGAGGAGTCGGTCGCCGACGCGGCACCGACCACCGGGCTGGTCTTCGGCGAGCTCGCGGTGCCGCTGGCCGGCGAGGGGACGCCGTTGGTGGCGGAGTTCGCGCCGATGGAGCTCGGCGCCGCGCTCGGGATGTCGACCGATGCGGCCCGCTCGCTGGTCGGTGACGCGCTGGAGCTCGCGCACCGACTGAAGCGCACCTGGAGGCTGGTCCGTGCCGGCGAGGTGCCGGCCTGGAAGGCCCGCCGGGTCGCGCAGCTGACCACCACCCTCCCCCGCGACGGTGCGGAGTTCGTGGACCGCCAGCTCGCCGCCTTCGTCGGGAAGATCGGCTGGGCCGGGATCGAGCGGCTCGTCGACCAGGCCCGCGTCACCTTCGACCCCGAGGGTGCGGAGAGGCAGCGCCGCGAGGCCGCCGACGGGCGCCGCTTCGACGTCCGCACCCGCGAGGCCACCCACGACGGCACCGTGCACGTCGAGGGCGTCCTCGACCTCGCCGACGCGATCGACCTCGACACCGCGATCCGCCAGGGGGCTGAGGAACTCTCCGCGCTCGGTTCCACCGAGTCGTTGGACGTGCGCCGCTCGATGGCCGCCGGTGAGCTCGCCCGGCGTCAGCTGGCGTTCGACCTGCGCGCCGAAGCGGGTGAGGGTGCCGCGTCCGTGGTGAAGCCCCGGCAGGTCGTCATCCACGTGCACCTCTCGGCGGCCGCGATCTCCCGCGGCGAGGCCGGCATCGCCCACGTGGAGGAGACCCGCAGCATCGTGTCGACCCAGCAGGTCCGTGACTGGTGCAGCGGGGACGCGCAGGTGGTGATCAAGCCGGTGATCGACCTCGAGGCGCACCACCACACCGACGCCTACGCGATCCCGGACCGACTCGCCGACCAGACGCGTCTCGGCCAACCGGTGTGCGCTTTCCCGTGGTGCGAACGCCCGGCGAGGCGCTGCGACACCGACCACGTCATTGCCCACGGTGACGGTGGGCCTACGTGCAGCTGCAACCTGGCCCCGCTCTGCCGCCGACATCACCGGGCGAAGACCCACACGGCCTGGGCCTACGACAAGACCGACGCCGCGACGTACCTCTGGCGATCGCCCCATGGGCTCCACCTCGTGAAGGACCACGGCACCACCCGCCTCGTCACCGCGCACCCGCCCGACGAGTAGATCCACCGCCCCGGACCCCGCCCGCACGCCGCCGGCGGGGCCACGGGCATGTCCGGGGACGTCGCCGCCCGGCTTCTGTCGCGTCGCGGTGCCACTCGGCTCGTCACCGCCGATGGGTCCGACGAGCAGAGCCATCGCCCTGGCCAGCCGGAGATGCGCCGGGGTCGCCACGTCCTGCTCGACCGCCGCCGCAGGCCGAGTGCGAGGGTGTGCCCAGCGCCGAGGGGAGGAGCCGCCGTGGCGACGAGGACGGTGGAGGTCCAGACCGAGGTGCCCGCGTCCGCGGCGGCGGTGTGGGAGCGGGTCGTGCATCCCGACGGCATCAACCACGAGATGCGGCCCTGGCTGACGATGCGCATGCCGCGCCGGGCCGCTGGGCTGAGCGTGGACACGGTCCCGCTGGGTCAGCCCGTCGGGCGCGCCTGGCTCCGGCTCTTCGGTGTCGTGCCGTTCGACTTCGACCACCTGAGGGTGGTCGAGGTCGAGCCGGGGGTCCGCTTCCTCGAGCGCTCCACGATGATGAGCATGCGGCGCTGGGAGCACGAGCGGGTGCTGACGCCGGTCGCCGGGGGCACCCGGGTGCACGACCGGGTCACGCTGCAGCCCCGGCTGCCCGTGCCCGGCCTCGCCGCGGTGCTGGCGCTGGTGGTCGGCGCCTTCTTCCGGCATCGGCACCGTCGCCTGCGGCGCTACTTCGCGCCGCGGTGACGAGCCGCTCGCCTACGCGCGGCGGGCGTCCTGCTCGGCGGCGTCGGAGAGGCGGACGAGCGTCTGCTCGATGCCCCGGCGGTTGCGCTTGGTGAAGCCGAGCAGCTCATACATCTTGGCCTGCACGCCGCTGACGCCGGAGTAGTCGAAGGTCTCGGTGATCCGGGTGCCCTCGCCGTCGGGCTCGAGCTCGTAGCGCCAGATGTGGCCGCCGGGGTGCTGCCAGGCGAGGCGGCGACCCTCCTCGAACTCCACCACGGTGCTGGTGATCTTGTAGGGCACGCCCATGCGCATGTTCATGCCGAACTTCGCGCCCAGGGAGAGGCGCTCGGGGCCGGCGATGGCGTCGCGGACGGTGCCGGATCCGTCCACCCGCGCGTGCTGGCGCGGGTCGGCGACGATGTCGAAGACGACGTCCGCGGGCGCGGTGGTCGTCGTGCTGGCGAGGACGCGTCGAGTGGTCATGGCCGCCAGCCTAGGGAGGCGACCCCCACGAGGGGGGTGAGTTGGCGCGGGGGGTGGGTGGGGCTAGGTTGTGCCGCAACACGATCCTGTGTCCTGGGTCACCCTCGGTCCACCGCCCGAGCCGGCCCGGCGCCACAGGTCTCTGCAGGGTCTCTCAACAGGATCGGTCCTCAGGGCGCCCCACCCCGGCGCCCGGGGCTGGCACATCCGGTCGGCGGTGATCCCGCAGCCCGGTGAAGCGAAGGAGCGCTCATGACACAGCAGTCCGGCGACGGCTTCGGCCCCGACCTCGCCGACGTCTTCGGACCCGCACACTCCGACGGTGGTCCCGAGCTGGTCCAGCTCCTGACCCCCGAGGGCGAGCGGGTGCACCACCCGGAGTTCGACCTCGACTTCTCCGCGGAGGAGCTGCGCGGGTTCTACCGCGACATGGTCCTCACCCGGCGCCTGGACGTGGAGGCCACCGCGCTCCAGCGCCACGGCGAGCTCGGCATCTGGGCCCAGCTGCTCGGCCAGGAGGCCGCGCAGATCGGCGCCGGCCGCGCGCTGCGCCCCCAGGACCACGTCTTCCCGACCTACCGCGAGCACGGCGTCGCCTGGTGCCGCGGCATCGACCCGCTCCAGCTGCTCGGGCTGTTCCGCGGCGTCGACCACGGCAGCTGGGACCCCGAGGAGCGTCACTTCGGCCTCTACACGATCGTGATCGGCGCCCAGTGCCTGCACGCCGTCGGCTACGCGATGGGCATGCAGCGCGACGGCGACGTCGGCACCGGCGACCCGGGCCGCGACGCGGCCGTGCTGGCGCACTTCGGTGACGGCGCCTCCTCCCAGGGCGACGTCAACGAGTCCTTCATCTTCGCGGCGTCCTACAACGCCCCGGTGGTGTTCTTCTGCCAGAACAACCAGTGGGCGATCTCCGAGCCGATCGAGCGGCAGAGCCGGATCCCGCTCTACCAGCGAGCCCTCGGCTTCGGCTTCCCCGGCATCCGCGTCGACGGCAACGACGTGCTCGCGACGTACGCCGTGACCCGGGCGGCGCTCCAGCGCGCCCGCGACGGGCAGGGCCCGACCTTCGTGGAGGCCTACACCTACCGGATGGGCGCGCACACCACGACCGACGACCCGACCCGCTACCGGCTCTCCGACGACGTCGAGCGGTGGAAGCTGCGCGACCCGATCGCGCGCGTCGAGGTCTACCTCAAGCGCAACGGCCTGGTCGACGAGGCGTTCCTCGAGGCGGTCGCCGACGAGGCCGACCAGCTCGGCGCCACGCTGCGTGAGGGCTGCAAGGCGCTGCCGGACCCGGCCCCGCTGAGCATGTTCGAGCACGTGTACGCCGAGATGACCGAGGAGCTCGCCGCCCAGCGCGACGGGTTCGCGGAGTACCTCTCGACCTTCGAGGGGGAGCGGGCATGAGCCAGCGGATCACCCTCGCCAAGGCGCTCAACATGGGCCTGCGCCGGGCGATGGAGGACGACGGCAAGGTCCTGCTGATGGGCGAGGACGTCGGCAAGCTCGGCGGCGTCTTCCGGATCACCGACGGGCTGCAGAAGGACTTCGGAGAGGACCGGGTCATCGACTCCCCGCTGGCCGAGTCCGGCATCGTCGGCACCGCGGTCGGGCTGGCGATGCGCGGCTACCGCCCGGTGGTGGAGATCCAGTTCGACGGGTTCGTCTACCCCGCCTACGACCAGATCGTGTGCCAGGTCGCCAAGATCCACTACCGCAGCCGCGGCCGGGTGAAGATGCCGATGGTCATCCGGATCCCGTACGGCGGCGGCATCGGAGCGGTGGAGCACCACTCCGAGAGCCCGGAGGCGCAGTTCGCGCACACGCCGGGGCTCAAGGTCGTGACCTGCTCGAACCCCGTCGACGGCTACTGGATGATCCAGCAGGCGATCGCCTGCGACGACCCGGTGATCTTCCTGGAGCCCAAGCGGCAGTACCACGCCGACAAGGCCGACCTCGACGAGCAGACCCCGCCCGAGCCGCTCTTCACCTCCCGGATCGTGCGCCCCGGCACCGACGCCACCCTGATCTCCTACGGCCCGATGGTGAAGACCGCGATGAAGGCGGCCGAGGCGGCCGCCACCGAGGGCCGCTCGCTGGAGGTCGTCGACCTGCGCACGCTCTCCCCGCTCGACATGGGCCCGGTGCTGGACTCCGTACGCCGTACCGGCCGGGCGATCGTGGCGCACGAGGCGCACGTCAACCTCGGCATGGGCGCGGAGGTCTCCGCACGGATCACCGAGGAGTGCTTCTACTCCCTGGAGGCCCCGGTGCTGCGGGTGGGCGGGTTCGACACGCCGTACCCCGCCTCGCGCATCGAGGAGGACTTCCTGCCCGACCTGGACCGGGTGCTCGACGCCGTCGACCGCTCGTTCGCCTTCTGACCCGCACGTCACCGAGAGGACCCGGATGCCCGAGTACAAGCTGCCCGACGTCGGCGAGGGGCTCACCGAGGCCGAGATCGTGGCCTGGAAGGTCGCGGTCGGCGACACGGTGGCCATCAACGACGTGGTCGTGGAGATCGAGACCGCGAAGTCGCTGGTCGAGCTCCCCTCGCCGTACGCCGGGGTGGTGAGCGCGCTGCTCGTCGAGGTCGGCGAGACCGTCGAGGTCGGGACGCCGATCATCGCGATCGGGGAGCCGGCGGCCGCACCCGCGGCTCCGAGCTCCGCGCCGGTCGTCGAGGCCCGCATGGAGATCGACCTGTCCAACCCCGCGGCGAGCGGCGGCGGGGAGGGCGAGAGCCTGGTCGGGCGCAACAAGGCCGACCGCGGTCCGATGCGCCGGCCGCGCCGCGGGTCGGCCTCGCCGTCCACGCTCGCCGGCGCCGCGACCCAGATGCAGGTGCAGGGCGCCTTCTCTCCCGGCGGGGCCCAGTCCCAGGACGTCATCGAGGTCGACGAGCCGGCGGTGCCCGCCACCGCCGCGCGGGTGCCCGTCGAGCGGGTGCGGGCGCTGGCCAAGCCGCCGGTGCGCAAGCTGGCCAAGGACCTCGGGGTCGACCTCGCCGACCTCACGCCGACCGGCCCGCACGGCACGATCAGCCGCGCGGACGTCGAGGAGGCCGCCGCCGGGAACCGGATGCCGGAGAGCTACGAGGACCGCGGCGCCGGTGCGCCCGGTGTGCACCCGCTGGCCGGGGCCCGCGAGACCCGCGAGCCGATCAAGGGCGTGCGCAAGATGATGGGCAAGGCGATGGTGGAGTCGGCCTTCACGATCCCCCACGTCACCGAGTGGATCACCGTCGACGTCACCCGCACCATGGAGCTGGTCGGGCGGTTGTCCGCCCGCCGCGAGCTGCAGGGCGTCAAGGTCTCGCCGCTGCTCGTGCTAGCCCGCGCGGTGGTGCTGGCGATGCGGCGCACCCCGCAGGTGAACGCGTGGTGGGACGAGGCGGCCCAGGAGATCGTCGTCCGGGGCCACGTGAACCTCGGCATCGCGGCGGCCACGCCGCGAGGGCTGGTGGTGCCGAACATCAAGGACGCCGACGCGCTGTCGCTGCGCGAGCTCGCCGAGGAGCTGGCCGAGCTCACCGCCACCGCGCGGGAGGGACGCACCCAGCCGGCGCAGATGAGCGGCGGCACCTTCACGATCACCAACGTCGGCGTCTTCGGCGTCGACGCGGGCACGCCGCTGATCAACCCCGGGGAGTCGGCCATCCTCGCCCTCGGCGCGATCAACAAGCGCCCGTGGGTCGACGAGCACGGCGAGCTGTGCGTCCGCGACGTCACCACGCTCGCGCTCTCCTTCGACCACCGCCACATCGACGGGGCGCTCGGCTCCCGCTTCCTCGCCGATGTCGCGGGGATCCTGGAGGACCCCGCCAGCGCGCTGCTGTTCTGAGCCGCGCCCGCCAGCGTGACATCGCGGCGCGTGCCGGAGCCCGAGATCACCAGCCCCGTCGACCTGTGCCTGCCCGACGGGCGGCTCGACCCCGGGGCCGTCGGGTGGAGCCGGACGCCGCTGCACCGCGCCAACCTGCGCCGCGGGCCGGGCTGGTGGGGGCGCACCAAGCGCTGGGAGTACTGGGGCGTCGTCACCCCGACCCACGTGGTCGGCCTGGTGGTCTCCTCCCTCGACTACGCGGGCGTGCTGGGCCTCTACCTGCTGGACCGGGCGAGCGGCGCGGAGACGACGTACGACGACGTGGTGCCGCTGGCGCGCGGCGTGGTGCTGCCCGACCGCGCCGGGCTCGGCCCGGTGAGCGCGCGCGGGCCGCGCACGTCGTTCAGCTTCGACCAGGCCGAGCACGCCACCCGCCTCCAGGCCGCCGGGCCGGACGTCTCGGTCGACCTCGAGGTCGCCGTCGTGCCGGGGCAGGACAGCCTCGCCGTGGTGGTGCCGTGGAGCCGGCGCAAGTTCCAGTACACCGTGAAGGACCTCGCCCGCCCGGTCGTCGGCACCATCACCGCCCGCGGCACGACGTACGACGTGGGCGGCGCGGCGGGGGACGCGTGGGCGGTGCTCGACCACGGGCGGGGCCGCTGGCCGTACTCGATGACGTGGAACTGGGCGGCCGGCAGCGGGGCGGGCCGCGCCATCCAGCTCGGCGGGCGCTGGACCGCGGGCACGCCGCTGACCGAGAACGCGCTGCTCGTCGACGGGGACCTGCACAAGATCGGCGAGGAGCTGAGCTGGACCTACGACCGCACCGACTGGCTGCGGCCGTGGGAGATCCGCGGTGAGCGGGTGGCCGCGCAGTTCCACCCCTTCCACGAGCGGGTGGCGCGCACCAGCCTGGTGGTCCTCGCCGGGGAGACCCACCAGTGCTTCGGCCACTTCACCGGCTGGGCGAGCACCGACGACGGCGAGCGCGTCGACCTCGACGGCCTGGTCGGCTGGGCCGAGGAGGCGCGCAACCGCTGGTGACGGCCCGGCTCAGAGCTCCTTGGCCATCATCGAGACCAGCGTGCCGTCGGTGTAGGTGCGCTGCCCGACCTCCACGAAGCCGCGCTTGGCGTGGAAGGCCAGCGACGGTTCGTTGGCGGGGCGGGCGTTGACCTCGAGGGTCAGCCGTCCGCGCGCCGCGGCGTCGCGCTCGACCACGTCGTAGACGAACCCGCCCAGCCCGCGGCGGCGGAACCGCGGCGCGAACACGATCCGGTCGAGGTAGTGCAGCTCCTCGCCGTACCGCTCGGTGAACCAGGCGTAGTTCTCCGCGTCGTACGCCGAGCCGCCGTCGAAGACGATCACGAAGCCCGCCACCTGCGGGCCCTCGCCGTCGTCCACCTCGACCACGTCGGCGCGGTGCGCCCACCCCTGGATCGTCGCGAGCCGGTCGGCGTCCAGGGGCGAGAGGACGTCGACGTCGGCCTGGTTGAGCGCGAGGACGGCAGGTACGTCGCGGGGCTCGATCGGGCGCAGCAGGGGAGCGGTCACGGCCTCATTGTGCCGAGCCGGGCCCACCGCCGCCCGCTCAGGTACGCCGGCGGCTCAGGCGGGCCGCGCCCAGGGCGAGGCGGCTGGCCGTGGCGCTGGCGAGCCGGCCGGTGGCGGTGCCGCGGGGACGGCGGGGGTTCTTCAGGGCGTCGGTGCCGCCGTCGACGGTGACCACCGAGCCGACCAGCAGGCTGGCGGCGTCGGAGAGCAGGAACCCGATGAGCGCCGCGACCTCCTCGGGCCGGCCGGGGCGCTGGAGGGCGGTGGGGTAGGTGTCGGCGTAGCGCCCGAAGACCGGGTCGCGCCGCACCTCCTCGGTCATCGGGGTGGCGATCAGCCCCGGCGCGATGGCGTTGAGCCGGATGCCGGCGCGGGTCCAGTCCTTCACCTGCTCGCGCGCCCACCAGGCGAGTGCGGCCTTGCTCGCGGGGTAGGCGAACACCGCGGAGACCCCGCCCGCGGCCTCGCGCGCGGCCGTCTCGTCGCCGGCCAGGCAGGCACGCGCCAGCGCGGCGGGCCAGGCGGGCTGGCAGGTGACGGAGTTGGAGGCGAGCAGCACCACCGAGGAGAGGCTGTCCGGGGTCGAGCCCGCGACCAGCAGGTCGCGCAGCCCGGTGACCAGGTCGACGGCGCCGAAGTAGTTGACCGACACCAGCAGCCGGCTGTCCACGCCGCTGATCCCGGCGATGCCGGCGCACGGCACCACCCCGTGCAGGACGTCGGTGGCCTCGCGGACCGCGCGCACCGCGGCGTCGCGCCCGGTCGGGGTGGACAGGTCCGCGACCACCTCGGCCTCGTGGCGGTCCACCCCGATCACCCGGTGGCCCTGCTCGCGCAGGAGCGTGGTGGTGGCGGCCCCGATCCCGGAGGCCGCGCCGGTCACGACGTACGTCCTGGTGAGGGGAGTCATGGCCGGAACTGTAACGCGTTCTAGTTCATGCGTAGCGCCGCACCCGGTCGGCCGGCGCGCTCGGCCCGGTCTCGAGCAGCACCGCGAGCTCGTGCTCGAGGACGGCGCCGACCCGGCGGCAGAACTCCTCGGGCTCGTCGGCGGCGTCCGGCTTCTCCACGACCACCCGGTCCACGATCCCGAGCGCGGCCAGGTCCAGCGCCCGCACCCGCTGGGCGCGGGCCATCTCCGGGGCGTGCTCGGTGTCGCGGTACACGATCGCGCTGGCGCCCTCCGGCGGCAACGGCGAGAGCCAGGCGTGCTGGGCGGCCACCACCCGGTCCGCCGGCAGCATCGCCAGCGCGCCGCCGCCGTTGCCCTCGCCCAGCATCAGGCACAGGGTCGGCGCGTCGAGGGTGACCAGGTCGGCCAGGCAGCGCGCGATCTCGCCGGCGAGCCCGCCGTTCTCGGCCTCGGGCGACAGTGCGGCGCCCTGGGTGTCGATGACGGTCACCAGCGGGAGCCCCAGCTCGGAGGCCAGCCGCATCCCGCGCCGCGCCTCGCGCAGCGCCTCCGGGCCCATCGGCCGGTCGCGCTGCCCGCGCCGGTCCTGGCCCAGGAACACGCACGGCGCCTTGCCGAAGCTCACCAGCGCGATGAACAGCCCCGGGTCCTGCTCGCCCTGCCCGGTGCCGTTGAGGGGGACGACGTCGGAGGCGGCGTAGCGCAGCAGCCGGCGCACGCCGGGGCGGTCGGGGCGCCGCGACCGGGTGACGGCGTCCCAGGTCTCGACGTCCGGCACCGGCTCGTCGATGACCGGCGCGACCGGCTCGATCCCGTGCCGCGGCGCGAGCAGGATCCGCAGCGCGCGGTCGAGGATGTCGGCGATGTCCTCGGGGGCCACGACGGCGTCGATGATCCCGCGGGCGTAGAGGTTCTCGGCGGTCTGCACGCCCTCGGGGAACGGCTTGCCGTAGAGCGCCTCGTAGACCCGCGGGCCCAGGAAGCCGAGCAGCGCGCCCGGCTCGCCGACGGTCACGTGGCCCTGCGAGCCCCACGAGGCCATCACCCCGCCGGTGGTGGGGTGGCGCAGGTAGACCAGGTAGGGCAGGCCGGCCGCCTTGTGTGCGGCGACGGCCTGGGCGATGCGGGCCATCTGCACGAAGGCGGGGGTGCCCTCCTGCATCCGGGTGCCGCCGCTCACCGGGCCGGCCAGCAGCGGCAGGCCCTCGCGGGTGGCGCGCTCGACCGCGGTGACCAGCCGGTCGGCGGCGGCGCGCCCGATGGAGCCGGCGAGGAAGGAGAACTCGCCCATCACGACCGCGACCCGGCGGCCCTTCATCAGCCCCTCGCCGGTCAGCACCGACTCGTCCACCCCGCTCTTCTCGGCGGCTGCGGCGAGCTCGGCGGCGTACTTCTCGCTGATCTCCCTGCGCTCGGGCGGGGTGTCCCAGGAGGTCCAGGAGCCCTCGTCGAGGACCAGGTCGAGGAGCTGGGTGGCGTTGAGGCGGGTCACCCCTCGAACGCTAGGGCACCAGCGCGACCGTGCCGTGGGCAGTGGCTGACGACGTGGGGGCCGCCGCATCGTCATCTCGTGCTGGCGTCGTCCTGCGCCGCCGTGCCGCGATCCACAGGTCGAGCAGCACGGCGCCCAGCAGCAGCGCGCCGGCGCCCACGAGCAGCAGGTCGCGGTGCGGGCCGAGGGCGCCGCCGAGGCGGCCCACCTGCGGTACGGCGTACCAGACCCGCCCGCGGACCTGCTCGGCCAGCACGGGCTCGGGGTCGGCGACGGGGTTGGCGTCGCCGCGGGTGAGGAAGGCCGGCCGGCCGCCGGCGCCGACCAGGGCGGCGATCCGGTGGGTGATGAGCCTCGGTTCTCCCTCGACGGCCTCGAAGGTGATCACGTCGCCGACCCGCAGGTCCTCGGCGGCAGCGGGACGGACGACGACGATGTCGCCGGGGTCGTGGACCGGGGCCATCGACCCGGTGAGCACGGTCAGCGGGACCGAGCCGCTGAGCACCGGGACCACCACCAGCACCACGGCCAGCGCCGTGGCGGCCAGCGAGCACAGCAGGGCGACGGCGGTGCCGATACGGCGCAGGACGCTCATGGCGGGTCCTTCGGGATGGGCCGCGTGCGGGGGGAGTGCGGCGACGAGGCATCGTCCCCCAGGTGCCGCCCGGTGCGGGGCGTTTCGGCGCAGCTCACCGGGTGAGGCGCAGCACGCCCGCCTCCTCCTCGGCGGTGAGCCCGGTGGTCACGGCGTCCGGGGTCGCGCGCAGCCAGGTGAGCGTGTCGAGGCCGATCTCCGCGAGCGGTCGCAGGACGAGCCCGGCCGCCAGGGCGGGCGCGGCGTCGTGGGTCATCATCCCGTCGTACGCCGGGCGCGGCAGCCACAGCGGCAGCGAGTGCGGCCCGGCCCAGGGGCTGACCCCGACCCGCTCGAGGGATCCCTGGTCGACCCAGGTGAGCAGGGGGTCGGGGACCCCGCAGCCGGCGGCGACCTCGCCCAGCAGCACGCCCAGCGGCACCGCCGGGCCGACCGCGTCGTACACCCCGCCCACCCGCTCCTCCGCGCACCGCACGATCCACCGGGCCAGGTCGCGCACGTCGATGACCTGCACCGGGTCCTCAGGGGTGCCCGGGGCGAGCACCTCGGGGCGGGTGGGCGTCGCGGCCAGCCGCGCCGGCCAGTAGCTGAAGCGTCCGGTCGGGTCGCCGGGCCCCACGACCAGGCCGGGACGCAGGATCGTCCAGGAGGCGGCGCCGTCGCGGACCAGCTGCTCGCAGGCCACCTTGAGCGGTCCGTAGGCCTCGGCGTCGGCGCTCAGGTCGACGTCGTCGAAGCGCGGCTCGTGCAGCGGCAGGGTCTCCGGGGTGCCGTGCGGGGTGGTCTCGTCGGCGTACGCGCTGATCGAGGAGACGAAGACCTGGTGCGCATGCGGCAGCGCGGCGACGCTGCGGCGCACCCAGGAGGGCTGGCGGGCCACGTCGACGACCGCGTCCGGGCTGCCGAGGTCGGGCAGCGGCCGGTCGCGGTCGAGCACCAGGTGCCGGGCCCCGGCGGGGACGGTCCCGGAGAGCCCGCGGTTGGCGCAGGTGACCCGGTGCCCCCGCTCCACGGCCTCCTGCGCGACCGCGCGCGAGACGAACCGGGTGCCGCCGAGCACGAGGACGTCCATGACCGCACGGTGCCGGGTCCGGGGCCGACGCGCAACGCCTAGTCGAGCAGGGGCGAGTCCTCGCCGAGCAGCCAGGCGTCGAGGAGGGGGTCCACCTCGGGGCCGAGCCGCTCGACCAGCCAGGCCCGGTAGTCCTCCCGGGTGGCGGCGGCGTTGTCGCGCTCGGCCGGCCAGGCGCGGACCATCTCCCAGAAGGGCTCGTCGCCGACCAGCTCCCGCACCTCCTGCCACATCAGGGCCGGTCCGTAGTAGATGTTCGACTCCCCGAAGGCCTGCGGGTCGTAGGCGGCGGGCGGGCCCGCCGCCGCGCGCATCTGCGGCTCCCACACCGCCCACGTGTCCAGCAGCCTTGCCACCGGCATGCCCGCGGCCTCGGCCTCCCAGACCCCTTGGAGGTACATCGCCATGCCCTCGTTCATCCACACGTCGCGCCAGTCCGCGGGACTGACCTGGTTGCCGTACCAGTGGTGGGCGAGCTCGTGGACGAGCACCGGCATCGAGGTGGTGTAGGCGGTGTCGCCCAGCGTGATCATGGTCTGGGTCTCCATGCCGCTCTCGGAGTCCACGACCACCACGCCGGCGGTGTCGAACGGGTAGGGCCCCAGGCGCTCCTCCAGCCAGTCCAGCGCTGCACCGGTGCGCTGGACGCGGCGCAGCCAGCGCGGCTCGTCGGCCGGGGTCCAGTAGGTCAGCGGCACCCCGCTCGCCGACGTCGCCTCGGTCATCTCCAGCTCGCCGGTCGCGAGCGTGACGAGGTACGACGACGCCGGCTCGGCGAGGTGCCAGGTCGTCCGGGTCAGGCCGTCGGCCTCGGTGCGCGAGGTGAGCTCGCCGTTCGCGACGCCCACCCACGGGGACGGCACCGTGACGGTGATGTCGTAGAGCGCCTTGTCGGACGGCTGGTCGTTGACGGCGTACCAGGTGTGCGCGCCGTACGGCTCCTGCATCGTCCAGGTCTCGCCCTCGGCGGTGGTGTGCCAGCCGAGGGCGGCCATGTCGTGCCGGGTGGAGGGGGCCTCGGTGGGGCGCGGGGTGCCGGCGTAGTCGATCCGCAGGCGGTACCGCTCGTCGCGCTCGACCGGCAGCGACACGACGAGGTCCTTGCCGGTGTGCTCGTGCGCGACCTTCGCGCCGCCGGCGTGCACCTGCTCCACCTCGAGGTCCGGCGCCAGGTCCAGGCGCACCGTCTCGGCGGTGTCCGCCGCGCGGAAGGTCAGCACCTCGCGGCCGGTCAGGGTGCGGGCCCGCGGGTCCCAGTCGAGGGTGAGGTCGTAGTGCAGGGCGTCGACGCCGGGGTCGCCCATGTCGGGGTAGACCGAGTCCTCCACCGGCTGGCTCAGCGCGAGGTCGTGACCGGTCGCGCCCGGCGAGGGCGTCGTCGGGGTCGAGGGAGCGGAGGGAGTCGGCGGTGCCGGGGCGGCGGAGGGCTGCGACGGCTCGTCGTCGGCCTCGGTGCAGCCGGCGAGCAGCAGTGCGCCGCTCAGCGTCAGCGCCGCTGCGCGGGTGAGCGCCCGCCGGTGCCCCCGCACTCCCATCACTCGCCCCGCAGCAGCGGGCGCACCAGGCGACGGCCGTGGTGGATCTGTGCCTTGACGGTGCCCAGCGGGGCGCCGGTCAGGGCGGCGATCTCGTCGTAGGCCATCCCGTAGACGTCGCGCAGCAGCAGCGGCTCGACGTACTGCGGGTGCTCGCGCTCGAGGGTCTCCATCGCCTCCAGCAGGTCCAGGCGGGTGCCGGCGATGACGCTGGTGGTGCGCGGGTCCGGGCGGTCGGCGCCCAGGCCCTCCTGCGGGTCGCGCGGGGTCGCCTGGTTCTTCAGGCGGCGGTACGTCGTGCGCGCGCTGTTGAGCGCCACGACGTGCAGCCAGGTGGTGAACCGGCCGCGGCCGTTCCAGGAGCCGACCTTGTGGGCGACGTTGATCAGCGCCTCCTGGCAGGCGTCCTCGGCGTCGGCGGAGTGCGGCAGCACGCCGCGGCACACCGCCAGGGTGCGCGGGCGGACGGCGCGCAGCAGCGCGTCGAGGGCCTCGCGGTCGCCGTCCTGGGCGCGCCGGGCGAGCGCGTCGATCTCGTCGGGGGTCCTCGCCTCCCCGTCGTAGCGGTGCTCGTGCTCCATCAGCGCCCGTTTCTCCCAGTCGTGCCGCGGTCGTCCAACATAATGATGGCGTGTCGATGCCCAGCCGTCTCGGTCGTTACGTCGTGCGCCGGCGGATCGGTGCCGGCGGGTTCGCGACCGTGTGGCTGGCCTACGACGAGCAGCTGGACTCCCCGGTCGCGGTGAAGGTGCTCGCGGAGAACTGGACCGAGGACCACCACGTGCGCCGTCGGTTCCTGGAGGAGGGCCGCTACCTGCGCCGGGTCGACTCCCCGCACGTGGTGCGCGTCTACGACGCCGGCGAGCTCGACGACGGCCGTCCCTACCTGGTGATGACCTACGCCGACCAGGGCACGCTCGCCGACCGCCTCGAGGTCGACGGGCTGAGCGCGGCGCAGGCGCTGGAGGTCGTGTGCCAGGTCGCGGCCGGCCTGTCCGCGCTGCACGAGGCCGGGATCCTGCACCGCGACGTGAAGCCGGCCAACGTGCTGTTCCGCACCCGCGCGGGACGGGGCGCCGAGGCACCGCAGGTGGTCGCGATGGTCGCCGACCTCGGCCTCGGCAAGACCCTGGACGTGTCCTCGCGCCTCACGATGGTGGCCGGCACGCCGTCCTTCGTGGCGCCCGAGCAGGCCCAGGGCGAGCCGCTCGACGCCCGCGCCGACCAGTACTCCCTGGGCGCGCTGACCTACCTGCTGCTCGCCGGGCGCGCGCCGTACCCCCACGCGACGCTGCAGGCCGCCGCGCACCCCCCGACGCTGCCCCCGCTCTCCACCGCCGAGCGGCCCTACCCCGACGCCGTCGACGCGGTCGTGCGTCGCGCGCTCGCGCCGGAGCGCGAGCAGCGCTGGCCCGACGTGGAGGCCTACGTCGCGGCGCTCGCCGCTGCGCTGGAGCCGGTGGTGGCCGCGGCGCCCGGGGCCTCGCAGCCGTGGCTGCCGCTGGACCCCGACCTCACCCAGGCCGGGGCGCGCCCCGACCCACCGGCAGCAGCGCCAGCCCCCGCGCCGCAGCCGCCCACCCGGGGCGACGCCGCGTGGCCGCGGGGCGGGCGCCGGGTGCTCGTGGGCGTCGGCGGCCTGCTGGCCCTCGCGGCGGGCGCCGTGGGCGGCGTGGTGTGGGCGGACGACGCCGATCCGGCGGGCGTCAGCCTCGACGACGTCGGCGGGACCCTGAGCGTGACGGTGCCGGCGCACTGGAACCGCGCGGTGGCCGACGACGGCTGGGTGCCGCCCAACGACGACGCCGAGCAGCCGGCGCTCTCGGTCGGCACCAGCCCGACCTGGCACGACCCCGGCGGCGCCGGGCAGGGCGTCTTCATCGGCCTGCTGCCCGGCACCGAGCTCCCCGTCCAGCTGCCGCAGCACCCCGAGTGCGCCTCCACCGGCTCCCCCCAGGACGACCGGATGGACGGCGACCCGTCGCGGACGGTGGTCCACCAGGACTGCCCGGCCGGGGTCACCGTCGAGCGCGTCGTCCAGGTCACCGGCGACCAGCTGCTCTGGGTCCAGATCCGCAGCGCCGACCGGGCCACCGCCGCCCGCGTCCTGGACTCCGTGGTCGCCCACGGGATGTGACCCCGGTCGGGGGCGAGCCCGACCGGGGGGGGCGGGGTCAGTGGCGGGCGGAGGCGAGGACGTGCTCGAGCAGGTCGGCCATACCGGTGCGGTCGACCTCGCGGCCGGTGACGGCGACGCCGACCTGGGCGGTGGTGGTCCCGAGGGTGCTGTAGCGCTCCATCAGCACCCGGCGGTACCCGTCCTGGAGGTAGGTCGCGACGAAGCCGTCCTCGGTCTCGGCCTCCACCGTCACCGCCTCCATGTTGCCGTCGCGCTCGGCGGCGCGCAGGGCGGCGATCCGGGCGCCACTGGCCACCGAGGTGGAGATCCGCTGGCCGCCGAGCAGGGTGACGCGCAGCAGGTAGGTCGGGATCGGGTTGTCCGGCCGACTGAAGTTCCACGCCGCCCCCGGCTCGACCGCGACCCGCAGCCAGCTCCGCGGCGCCGAGATGCTCACCCGCTCCCCGGCCTCGCGCAGGGTCATCCGCTCCAGCGCGACGTCCGCGGGGAGCGGGGCCACCCCGGGGTCGGGACGCACGTCGTACTCGTTGACGGGGTAGGACGGCGAGGCCGCCGGGACCGGGAGCGCGGCGAAGGACGCCGGCGGGTCGTCCGCGCCGAGCACCCGCTGCCCCGCGTAGCCCCCGCCGACCCCGAGCAGGCCGAGGCAGAGGAGGAACCCGAGCACCCGCGCCGACATGGGCGTCACCGTAGCGCCAGCGCCGCGCGGCCTAGGCTTCGCAGGTGAGCAGTCTCCTGATCCGCAACACCCGTCCGGTACCCCTGCGACCGGACGAGCGGGCGCCCGATCGTCCCGTCGACGTGCTCGTCGAGCTCGGGTCGGTCACCGCCGTCGGGCCCGGCCTCGCGCGCCCGCAGGGCGTCGAGGAGATCGACGCCGGCGGGCGCTGGGTGATCCCCGGCCTGTGGGACCAGCACCTGCACATGACCCAGTGGACGCTGGCCTCCCAGCGCCTCGACCTCTCCTCGGCCCGCTCGCCGGAGGAGGCGCTGAACCTGGTGTGCGCGCGCATCGCCGAGCGCCCCGGCGAACCGGTCATCGGCTGGGGGCACCGGGCCGGCACCTGGGACCGTGAGGTCACCGTCTCCGAGCTCGACGCGGTCTCCGGCGACATCCCCGTCGTGCTGATGAGCGGCGACGGCCACCACGGCTGGCTCAACACCACCGCGCTGATGCACCTGGCGCTGCCGGTGCGCGACTCCGTGGTCCGCGAGACCGAGTGGTTCGCGACCTACCCGCGCCTGGGGACCCTGGGCGGGGCCGACGAGACCTCGCCCGCGGCGTTCCGGCGTGCGCTGGACGCCGCGGCCGCGCTGGGCGTGGCGGGGATCGTCGACCTCGAGTTCAGCGGCACCCCCGAGGACTGGGCCACCCGCTGGGCCGAGGGCTGCGACCGGCTGCGGGTGCGCTGGGGGTCCTACGCCTCGACGCTGGAGCGGGTCATCGCGGCCGGGCTGCGCACCGGCGACCCGCTGCCGGGCTGCGACGACCGGGCCACGATGGGCCCGCTCAAGATCATCAGCGACGGCTCGCTCAACACCCGCACGGCGTGGTGCTGCGAGCCGTACGGCGACGCGCAGCGCCTGGAGTACCCCTCCGGCCAGCCCAACCAGTCCCCGGAGGAGCTGCGCGCACTGCTCACCCGGGCGACCGGTGCCGGCCTCGAGGTCGCCACCCACGCCATCGGCGACGCCGCGGCGGCCGACGCGCTCAGCGCGTACGCCGAGACCGGCGCCCGCGGCTCGATCGAGCACGCCCAGATGATGCGCCGTGAGGACATCACCCGGATGGCGCGGCTCGGGCTGCGCGCGAGCGTGCAGCCGGCCCACCTGCTCGACGACCGCGACCTCACCGACCGGATCTGGGGGGACCGCTCGGCGCGCTGCTTCGCGTTCCGCTGGATGCTCGACGACGGCGTCGAGCTGGCGATGGGCTCCGACGCGCCCGTCTCCCCGCTCGACCCGTGGCTGGCCATCGCCGCGGCCGTGCACCGCAGCGCCGACGAGCGCGCGCCCTGGCACCCCGAGCAGGCGCTGACCCCGCAGGAGGCGCTGGCCGCGTCGGTCGACGGGCAGCCGAGCGTGCGGGTCGGCTCCCGTGGCGACCTCGCCCTGCTCGACCGCGACCCGCTGGCGACGGGAGCCGACACCGCCGAGACCGGCGCCCTGCTGCGCGGCACCAGCGTGGGGCTCACCGTCGTCGGTGGCCTGGTGGTGCACCGGGACCTCTGAGGCCAGGCCCCCCCGGGCTCAGTCGCGCTCGAGGGCGTCCAGCACGAGGCGCGCCGCGGCCCGCTGGCCGGCCTCCAGCGGGTGGTAGGCCAGGGCGTGGCCGGGCACCGTGGCGCGCCCGTTGACCCACGGGCGGTCCGAGCAGATGTCGTGGCCCTCGCTGGCGGCGTACAGGTCGACGTACGCGACGCCGGCGCTGCGGGCGACCCGCCGCTCCACGTCGGCGAGGCGGCGGTTGAGCCCGGCCGCCAGGGCGCGGTCGCCGCGCGCGAGCGGCAGCAGCTCGGGACACGAGGCGGCCGGCGGGATCACCCGGGGATAGCCGACCACCACGATCTCGGCGCGCGGGGCGCGCTCGCGCACCTGCTCGATGCTCGCGCGCAGCCGCTCGCCGATGGTCGCGAGGTTGTCCTGGAGCTCCGCGCCGCCGTCCTCGCCGTACCGCTCGGTGCAGGGGGCACCGTCGGGGTCGTCGGCGCCGAGCTCGGCGCAGCGCACCAGCGTCGCGAAGACCTCGAAGTCATTGCCGCCGATCCCCATCGTGACCAGGTCGGTGTCGCGGTCCACGGCGCGCAGCTGCGCGGGCACGGTGCCGGCGAAGGTGCGCTGCGGGCCGGTGAGGTTGCCGGTCTCGGCGCCGCCGCAGCTGCGGTCCTCCAGCTCCGCACCGAGGGCCTCGGCGACCAGGGTCGGGTAGTTGCGCGTCGAGCGCAGGCACCCGTCCGCGACCGCCGGGGCGGTGATGAGGGGCGCGGCGGTGAAGGAGTCCCCGAGCGCGACGTAGGAACCGACGCGCGACGGCTCCTCGGGCTGGACCGGCAGCGACGGGGTGCTGCTGGGGGTCGGGGCCTGCTCGGCGAGCTCCTCGACCTCGCTGCTCTCGTCGCTGCAGCCCGCCACCGCGGTGGCGAGCGCCAGGGCGAGGAGGGGGGCCACGAGGGAGCGGGCGGTCCGGCGGGGCCGGGAGGCGGAACGGGTACGGCGGCGCTGCGAGGTCACAACAGGTCCAGTACCCGGTCGGCCACCTCGCGCTCGTAGACCGCGAACGGGTGGAAGGCCAGCGCCGCCTCCGGGTCGCTCGCCGCCCCGTTGACCCACGGCTCGGCCGCGCAGATGTCGTGGCCCTCGCTGGCCGCCCACATGTCGACGAAGTCGAAGCCCGCGCGGGAGGCGGCGTCGGCCACCGCGTCGTTCAGCTCGGCGTTGAGCCCGCGCGCCCAGGCGTAGTCGCCGGGCGCGATCGGCAGCCGGTCCGGGCAGCTGCCCTGCGCCGGGAGGAGCTGGGGGTAGCCCACGGCGATCACCTCCGCCTCCGGCGCGCGCTCGCGGATCTCGGCGAACGCCGCGTCCAGGTTGGTGCGGACCGTCTGGAGCCGGGCCGCCATCGGCACCGGCTGCGCGGAATCCTGGAGGGTGCACGGCGTACCGGTGGGGTCGGCGGCGCCGAGGCTCGCGCAGTAGCCGAAGAGCAGCGAGGCGACGTCCTCGTCGTTGCCGCCGATGCCGACGGTGATCACGTCGGTGTCGGGGTCGACGGCGTCGAGCTGCGGCGGGTGGGCGTTGCCGAAGACCGTCTGGGTCCCGGTGAGGTCGGCGGTGCGCGCCCCCGAGCAGCTCACGTCGACCAGCTCGAGCCCGGCCTCCTGCGCGACCAGCGAGGGGTAGTTGTGGTCCGAGCGCAGGCAGCCGCCGGCGTGGTCGTTGGTCGGGATCAGCGGACCGGAGGTGAAGGAGTCGCCGAGGGCGACGTAGGTCGGGTCCTCCTCCTCGGCGCACCCGGCCGCCGCCACCCCGAGGAGGAGCAGCAGCACGGCCGCGGCCCGGAGGCCGCGGCCGTGCCGCTGTCGTGCGCGCTGCGCGTCCACGGGGACGACGCTACGGGGCGCGTGGGGGTGGAGCGCCTGCGTCAGGGCAGGTCGATCGGGCGCAGGACCCGGTTGATGCCGTGGCCGATCTGCTTGTTGCCCTTGTTGATGTCGAGCGTGATCACCTGCGGGTTGGCGTCGTTCTTGTCGAGGTCGACGAGGAGGACCTTGGTCTTCTTGCCCTTGCCCTTCACGTCGACCTTGACCTGCTGACCGAGGGCGGTGGTGACCTTGGCGCCGTCGGAGGCCAGGACCTTCTTGCTGGTCAGGGTCTTGCCCGCGACGACGTGGTAGAGCAGCACCGCCTCGAGGGTGTCGACGTCGGCGACCGACGCCAGGGCGTTGAACGTCGCGCGCTCGGTCTTCGGCGCGCTGCCGCTGACGTCCTTGACCAGCGCCCGGAACGCCGCGTCGGTCGGGAGGAAGGCGGTGGCCCGCTTGCCGCCCTGGGTGAGCAGCTTGACCGCACTGTCCGGCTTTGCCTCGAGCACGGCGAGCACGCCCTTCTCGAGGATGTCGAAGTCCTTCCAGTTCTTGTCGAACTTGTTGCCGTCGGCCGCGAGCACCTTGGCCAGGCTCTTGTTGCCGGCCTTGCGCTCGGTGGTGGCGTCGGCGTGGGCGGCGGGCATCACGGCGGTGCTGGCGAGTGCTGCGGTGACCACGCCGCTCAGGGCGAGCTTCCACGTGGTGGAGACGGTGCGCTTCATGGTGCGGTTTCCCTCCGTTGTCGGTGCACGGGGCACGGTGCTGGCCGGGGGCGGTCAGCCACCGCGGTGTTTCTCGAGTTGTTCGGCGCAGCGGCGCGGGCGGATGGTGCCGGAGAGTGATCTGTTCAACATTGTGCGAGCCGAACAAGGAATTGCCTGCGGTTCACGTGGGAGGGACAGGACTTTGCACCCCGGTCGGGGGAGGATGGGGGCATGGTCAGCCTCACCGATCCCAGCTCCGGTCGCACCAGGTCCCTGCGCGGGACTCTGCGACGGGTCGCCGAGGCAGCCGTCACGCCGCTCGAGCTCGACGACGTCCTCGACGTCTTCCACCCGCTGCGTGCCGGCGCGCCGCTGCGCGGCAAGGTCGTCGAGGTCCGCCCCGAGACCGCCGGCTCGGCCACCCTCCTGATCCGCCCCGGCCGCGACTGGGCCGGGCACCAGCCCGGGCAGTTCGTGCGCGTCGGGGTCGAGGTCGACGGGGTCCGCCTGTGGCGCACCTACTCGCTGACCCACGGCCCGCGCGCCGACGGCTGCATCTCGATCACCGTCAAGGCGATCGAGGGCGGCGCGGTCTCCATGCACCTGGTCCACCGGGTTCGTCCCGGCACGATGCTCCAGCTCGGCCAGGCCGAGGGCGACTTCGTGCTCGGCGACCCCGCCCCGGGCAAGCTGCTGCTGGTCACTGCCGGCTCGGGCATCACCCCGGTGATCGGGATGCTGCGCAACCTGTTCTCCCGCGCCGAGCCGGTGCGCTCCGACATCGTGCTGCTGCACTCTGCGCAGACCCGCGACTCGGTGCTGTTCGGCGCGGAGCTGCGCGGGTACGCCGACCGTGGCCTGATCCGCCTCGTCGAGCTGCACACCACCGTCACCGGTCGCCTCGAGGTCGACGACCCCGAGCGCGGCCTGGGCGCCCTGGTCCCCGACCTCGCCGAGCGCACGACGTACGCCTGCGGGCCGGCGGGGCTGCTCGACGCGCTCGCCGAGCACCACGACGCGCTCGGGCTGCCGCTGTCGGTGGAGCGTTTCCGCACCGACCTGATCACTCCCGGGGAGGGCGGCTCGGTCGTCTTCGCCGGTTCCGGGACCACCGTCGAGATGGACGGTGCCACCACGATCCTCGACGCCGCCGAGGACGCCGGCGTGCTGATGCCGAGCGGATGCCGGATGGGCATCTGCTTCGGCTGCGTGCTGCCGCTGCGCGAGGGCGCCGTGCGCGACCTGCGCAACGGCGAGGTGACCACCGCCGCCCCCGGCGACGGCGTCCGCATCCAGACCTGCATCAGTGCCGCTGCCGGCGCCTGCCACATCGACCACTGACCACCACTCGATTCCACCCGCGAGGAGTCCTTCGATGACCGCCATCACCAAGAAGCCCGTCAACCCGATCGCCCACCTGAGCCCCGAGGACATCGAGGACATCGGGCGCGAGCTCGACGCGATCCGCCAGGACATCCTCGAGGCCCGCGGTGAGAGCGACGCGGCGTACATCCGCGGGATGGTGGCCTTCCAGCGCCGCCTCGAGCTGGGCAGCCGCGCGGTGCTGCTCGCCAGCGCCTTCCCGCCCGCCTGGGTCGCCGGCACCGTCGGCCTCAGCGTCGCCAAGATCCTCGAGAACATGGAGATCGGCCACAACGTCATGCACGGCCAGTGGGACTGGATGCGTGACCCGAAGATCCACTCCACGACGTGGGAGTGGGACAACGCCTCCACCGCCGAGGGCTGGAAGCACAGCCACAACGAGGTCCACCACACCTACACGAACATCGTGGGCAAGGACAACGACCTCGGCTGGGGCATCATGCGCATGGACGAGGACCAGCGCTGGCACCCGATGTACCTCGCCCAGCCGCTGCTGAACTTCATCAACGCCTGCTTCTTCGAGTACGGCATCGCCGCCTACGACCTCGAGCTCGGCAAGAACCTGCGCATCCCCAAGGAGCGCCGCAGCGAGACGTTCAAGAAGAACGCCAAGAACACCCTGCGCAAGATCCGCAAGCAGGCCACCAAGGACTACCTGGTGCACCCGGCGATGTCGATCCCGACCGGCTCGTTCGTGCCGACCCTGGCCGCGAACTTCACCGCCAACCTGGTGCGCAACCTGTGGTCGCACTCGGTGATCATGTGCGGTCACTTCCCCGAGGGCGTCGAGACCTTCGAGAAGAAGTCGATCCCGGAGAAGGAGACCCGCGGCGAGTGGTACGTGCGCCAGATGCTCGGCTCCGCGAACATCTCGGGCTCCAAGGCCATGCACATCATGACCGGCAACCTCTCCCACCAGATCGAGCACCACCTGTTCCCGGACCTGCCGTCCAACCGGTACGCCGAGATCGCGCCGAAGGTGAAGGCGCTGTTCGCCAAGTACGACCTGAACTACCACGAGGCCCCGCTGCCCGCCCAGGTCGCGAGCGCCTGGCACAAGGCGGTCCGGCTCTCGCTGCCCAACGGCTGGCTGGCCACCACCAACGTCAAGAACGCCCCCCAGCAGCTGAAGCTGCTCTGGGCGATGAGCACCAAGGGCGCCAAGGTCCGCCGTGCCGCCCAGGCCCGCCTGCAGCAGCAGGAGCGCAAGCTGGTGAAGGCGGCCTGAGGGTCGCCCCCCCCGGGCTTGAGCTGCGAGGTCGCCTCGCCCTACGGCCCCAGCAGCCGTACGGCGAGGGGCTCCTCGACCGCGCCTCCGGCGCCGTCGGGGCGCACCCGGGTTCGGAACGCCCGGCCGCCGGGTCGCTCGGAGACCGCCTCGACGAGCTCGCCGTCGCGCCACAGCAGTGCGACCCCGTCGTCGAGCGCCCAGCCGGCGGGCAGCGCGCCGGACGCGACGAACGAGCGGTAGGAGCGCTCCCGCTCGGCCTCGCCGTCGTAGTGCGGGCACGCCGAACCGGGCAGCAGCCCGAGGCCGTCGGCCAGGGGTGCGAGGGTGCCGCAGGAGTCGGTGGAGCAGCCCTCGAACCAGCAGTTCATCCCGGCGCTGATCCCGGCCACCACGACGCCCGCGGCGAGCGCCTCGCGCAGCACGGCGTCCAGGCCGTGCAGGCGCCACAGGGCCAGCAGGTTGAGCGTCGAGCCGCCGCCGACGTACACCACGTCCTGGTCCAGCACGTGCTCGCGGACGCTGCGCCCGCCCAGGGACCCGAGCCCGAACAGCTCCAGCGTGCTGGTCTCCGCGCGCCCGGCGAAGGCGGCGTGGAAGCGGGCGACGTAGTCCGCGGAGTCGCCGCTGGCGGTCGGCACGAAGCAGACCCGCGGCAGGCCGCCGGCGCCGCGCGGCGTCGCCACCAGGGAGAGCAGCAGGTCGTCGAGGGCGGAGTCGCTGCCGTCCGGGGCGCCGGCCTCCGCCGGCATCGAGAAGCCGCCCCCGCCCAGGGTGAGGATCGTGCCGCTCGTCGTGCTGCCCCGAGTCGTGCGGTCCCGTGTCATGCGCCCATCCAAGCAGCCGGCGCCCGGCGGTGCGGGCACCGTCGGTGGCGGGGCCTAGGCTCAGCGCGTGAGGCGACGATGAGCAAGATGGACGCGCTGCGAGCGATGCGCGAGGCGAAGTACGAGGCAGCCCAGAAGGCCGCAGGCGGCGCGACCCCGCGGCGTGCGACGGCCGCCGCGGCGGACGCGAAGCCGGCGGCCAAGGCTGCCAAGGCGAAGCCTGCCAAGGCGACCAAGGTCGCCCAGCAGGCCGAGACCCCCGCCGAGGGCGCCGAGGAGCTGTGCGGGCACCGCAACATGAGCGGGCGCACCTGCACCCGCGAGCACGGCCACGCGGCCAAGTCGCACCGCTACTCCTGACCCCGCACATGCCGCCGGGCCGGCACCTCCACGTGGGAGGCGCCGGCCCGGTCGGGGTGGATCAGTTGTTGTAGTAGGGCTGCGACTGCGGGTTGAAGACGTCCATGCGGACCTTCTTCGCGTCGCGGACGCGCTTGTCGTCGAGCTCGAGGACGTCGAAGCCCTGCTGGATGTCGTTGCTGTAGATGCGGCCGTTGTACCAGTACGCCGACCAGGAGCCACCGGTGATCAGCTCGGTGTCGGAGAGCGGACCCCGGTCGAACCAGGCGATCTCCTTGGGCTTGCGCGAGTTGGTGAAGTCGAAGACCGAGATGCCGCCCTGGTACCAGGCCTGGACCATGATGTCCTTGCCCTTGACCGGGATCAGCGAGCCGTTGTGGGCCACGCAGTTCTCGGTGGCGGCCTGCGGACGCGGGATCTTGTAGTAGCTGCGGAACGCCAGCTTCGGGGTGCCCTTGCCGGCCTTCTTGCCCGCCTTGCCGTTCTTCTTGCCACCGACGATGTCGTAGATGGCGTTGGCGCCCTTGGTGCGTCCGGTCTCCGGGTTGCAGGTCGGCGCGCCGCCGCCACCGAGCTCGTCGGTGAAGACGACCTTGGTCGCCTTGTTGTTGAAGGTGGCGGAGTGCCAGAAGGAGAAGTTCTCCTCGTCGCGGACCTGCTCGATCACCTTCGGGGCCTTGCGGTCGGAGATGTCGAGCAGGATGCCGTCACCCATGCAGGCGCCGGCGGCGATGTCCTTGGAGGGGTACGCCGTGATGTCGTGGCAGCCGGTGGTCGGGCGCGAGTAGCCCTCACCCGGGTTGCCGCCGTCGGGGAAGAGCACCGGCGCGGCGACCAGCGAGCTGGAGCCGGGGTCCTTCACCGGCACCTTGACGATGCTGATCTTGTCGTGCGGCGGCTGGCAGTCGGGGAACGTCTCGTTGGGGGAGTAGGAGGAGACGTACACGAAGAGGTTGCGCCCGCGCTTGTCGGGAGCCAGCGTGTGGGTGTGCGAGCCGCAGGCGGTCTCGACCGCGGCGACGTACTGCGGGGACTCCGGGTCGCTGATGTCGAAGACGCGGATGCCCTCCCAGGCCTCCTTCTGCTGCGCCGAGAGCGCCGTGCTGCTGCACGAGTCGTCGCTGCGGCTGGAGTCGACGGAGAGGACCAGCAGGTCGCCGTAGACCGAGATGTCGTTCTGCGAGCCCGGGCAGACGACCTGCGACACGATCCGCGGGTGCTTGGCCCGGGAGAGGTCGTAGACCATGAAGCCGTTGTAGTTGCCGGCGAAGGCGTACTTGCCCTTGAACGCCAGGTCGGAGTTGAGCGCCGAGACGTCGGCGAAGGCGCCCTGCTTGGGGATGTTGGCGACCAGCGAGAGGTTGTCGCTGCTGTCGGTCTCGCCCGGCTTCAGCGCCCGCGCCGGGGTGCGGAGCATCGAGAAGTCGTTGCCGGGGATGTCGCAGGCGGCGACGAAGTTGTCGCCGAGCGCCGCGAGCTCCTTGCGCTCCTCGGCGCTGCAGCTGCCGGCGCTGGAACGGGAGGTGGTGCCCTTCTCCTCTCCGTGGTCGTCGCCGTCGTGTGCGACGGCGGGCGCTGCGGCGAGCGCGAGGGCCAGGCTGAGGGAGCCGGCCGCTGCGGCGGCGAACCGGCGCCAGGGGCGAGATGACGGGGGTCCGCTACGAGGAGTTCTGTTCATGGGCCCGAGAACCTTTCGTGATGGGGGGCTCTGTTCCCCAGAAGCCCTGCTCTGTCATACCGTGAGCCGGATCACTTCGTAAAGGGCTGTCGTCGGGAACATTCGCGACGGACGCCACAGACGCCACCGCTCCACCGGACAAAGGACGCCTCGTGATCTCGGGAACCCCTCGCACCTCGCTGTACGCCGCCGCCGTGCTCGGCGCCCTGCTCCTCCTGCCCGCCTGCTCCCAGGACTCCGAGCCCGCGCCGGAGGCGGAGGCGGCGAGCACGACCGGGACCGACGACCTCACCGTGATCGTGCCCGGCGCGCCCGGGGAGACGGCGAAGACCGTCGGGCCCGACGACATCGAGCTCGAGGACCCCTGGAACCACGCCGACGTCGCGTTCCTGCAGATGATGATCCCGCACCACGCCCAGGCCCTGACGATGTCGCAGCTGGCCCCCGAGCGGGCCGCGAGCCCGCGGGTGCGCCGCCTCGCCGAGCGGATCGAGGCCGCCCAGCGCCCCGAGATCCTGGTGATGGCGGCCTGGCTGAAGGAGTACGGCGTCGACGTGCCGCTCGCGGCCGAGGACCCCTCGGCCTACGACCACGGCGAGCACGGGCACAACGAGATGCAGGGCATGCTCTCGCCCGCCGAGATGGCCGCGCTGGAGAAGGCGAGCGGTCCGGAGTTCGACCGGCTCTTCCTCGAGGGGATGATCCACCACCACGAGGGCGCGATCGGGATGGCCCAGGACGTCGCCCGCGACGGCGCTCACGTGCGGGTCAGCGAGATCGCCTCCGACGTGATGGTCACCCAGCAGGACGAGATCGAGATCATGCGCTCGATGCTCGCCGGCGGCTGAGCGGGCCGCCGGGCCGCCGGCGCCCACGGTCTTCAGCGCAGCTTCAGCAGCCGTCGGGGAGAATGTCGGTTCCCGACCGCCCGGAGGTTCTGATGCGCGTGCTCGTCGTCGACGACGAGGTGCGGCTGGCACGGTCCCTGAAGGTGGGGCTCGGGGCCGAGGGGTTCGCGGTCGACGTGGCCCACGACGGCACCGACGGCCTCTGGCTCGCGCGCGAGCACGACTACGACGCGATCGTGCTGGACCTGATGCTGCCGGGGATCAACGGCTACCGGGTCTGCGCGGCCCTGCGCGCGGAGCAGAACTGGACACCGGTGCTCATGCTGACCGCCAAGGACGGCGAGTGGGACCAGGTCGAGGGCCTCGACACCGGCGCCGACGACTACCTGACCAAGCCGTTCTCGTTCCCGGTGCTCGTCGCCCGGCTGCGTGCGGTCGCCCGGCGCGGGGCCCGGCCGCGGCCCACCCTGCTCGAGGCGGGTGACCTGCGCCTGGACCCCGCCGCCCGTCGGGTCTGGCGCGGCGAGGAGGAGATCGCGCTGACCGCCCGGGAGTTCTCCCTGCTCGCCTTCCTGGCCCGCCACCACGGGGACGTGGTCTCCAAGCGGCAGATCCTCGAGGCGGTCTGGGACGTCGATTTCGACGGCGACCCGAACATCGTGGAGGTCTACGTCCGCCACCTGCGCAACAAGGTGGACCGTCCCTTCGGGCGCGAGGCGATCCAGACCGTGCGCGGTGCGGGCTACCGGCTGGCGAGCAACGGTGGCTGAGCGCCGGTGGGCCCGTGCCTCGGTGCGGGTGCGGACCACGGCCGCCGCCGTGCTCGTGGTCGCGGTGGTCCTGGTCCTCGGGGCGGCCGCGCTGGTGCTGCTCGTGCGTGCCTCGCTGCTCGATGGCCTGGAGACCAGCGCGGAGCAGCGGGCGGGCGAGCTGGTCGCCCAGGTCGAGACGTCGGGGCTGCCGTCCTCGGGGCCAGTCGGCGAGGACGCCGACGACCTGGAGGACCCCGACGAGCCCGAGGAGCTCGTCTGGCAGGTGCTCGCCCCCGACGGCACGGTCCTCGCCGCCTCCCAGCCGCTCGCCCGCCCGCTGCCGCGCGAGGACACCGACCGCGCCGACCTGCCGGGGGACGACCAGCCCTACGTCGTGGTCACCCAGGACGCGGAGGCCGGCGATCGCGAGTACGTCGTGTCCGTGGCCGTCTCCCTGGAGGAGCTCGACGACTCCACCGACGCGCTGCTCCCGCCGCTGCTGGTCGGCGTACCGCTGGTGCTGCTGCTGGTCGGCGGCACCACCTGGGCGGTGGCGACCCGGGCGCTCGCGCCGGTCGAGCGGATCCGCGAGGAGGTCGAGCAGATCACCGGCGACCGGCTGGACCGCCGGGTGCCCGAGCCGCCGTCGCGCGATGAGATCCATCGGCTGGCCCGCACCATGAACCAGATGCTGGCGCGCCTCGAGGGCTCGCGAGAGCGACAGCAGCGCTTCGTCGCCGACGCCTCCCACGAGCTGCGCTCGCCGCTGGCCAGCATCCGCCAGACCGCCGAGGTGGCCCGTGCCCATCCCGGGGCGCTGCCCGAGGGCGAGCTCGCCGAGGCGGTGCTCGAGGAGTCCGGGCGCATGCAGCGCCTGGTCGAGCAGCTGCTGGTGCTCACCCGGGCCGGCGAGGCGAGCGGGGAGCAGGCCGCCCACGACGTCGACCTGGACGACCTCGCCCTCGCCGAGGCGCGTCGGGTACGCCGGGGCGGGCTGGGCGTGGACACCTCCGGCATCGGTCCGGGACGCGTGCGCGGCGACGAGGTCGCGCTCGGCCAGGTGGTGCGCAACCTCGTCGACAACGCCGCCCGGCACGCCGCGACGACGATCCGGCTGGCGGTCCGCGAGGACGCCGTGGCCGGCCGGGACCCGGGCGTCGAGCTCGTGGTCGAGGACGACGGCCCCGGGATCCCCGAGGCGGAGCGCGAGCGGGTCCTCGACCGCTTCGTCCGGCTCGACGAGGCCCGTGCCCGGGACGCGGGCGGGAGCGGGCTCGGGCTGGCGATCGTCCGCGAGATCGTCACCGCCCACGGCGGCACCGTCGCGATCACGGCTGCGCCGTCCGGCGGCGCCCGGGTCGTGGTGCGGCTCCCGGCGCCCCGTGCGGGCGTGGACGGCTGATTCGAACGGCCGACCTGAACGCGCCTTCAGGTGGGTTCAGGAAGGCTTCAGCGGCCTTGACGCACGCTGGGGGCGTCCCCCAGCCGGGGGTGTTCCCCACGCAGAGAGGCACCCACCATGAACACCGCCACGCTTCGCAGCAAGCGCGTCGTCCTGCCCACCCTCGCGGCCCTCGCGGCCCTCGGGATCGGCGGCACCGTCTGGACCGCCACCGCGAACGACACCGGCGTGGACGGGGCCGAGCGCGACCGGGTCGGCGCGGCCGCCACCAAGGCCGTCGGCGGCGGCACCGTCGTCGACGTCGAGACCAGCGACGACCGGGGCGAGGCCTACGAGGTCGAGGTGCGCCTCGACGACGGCACCGAGGTCGACGTCGCCCTCGACGAGGACCTCGCGGTGGTCCAGGAGGAGCGCGACGACGCCGACGACGAGGGCCGGGACGCCGACGACCGCCCGGTCAGCGACGCGGACTGGGCCGCCGCGGAGAAGGCCGCCCTGGGCGCTTTCGAGGGCGGGACCGTCCTCGACGTCGAGACCAGCGACGAGCCCGGCGCCGCCTGGGAGGTCGAGGTCCGCGACGCCGACCGCGCCGAGTGGGACGTCGTGCTCGACGCCGACCTCACGGTGCTGCGCAAGAACGCCGACGACTGAGCGGGCCGGTCGGCTGCGGGGCGGACCCGACCGACCGGGCGGCTACTCGTCGCCGGTCAGGTTGAAGCCCCGCAGCCGCCGCCCGGTCAGCCAGGCGCCGCCGAGGACGACCACGACGGACGCCGCGACGGCGTACCAGAGCGGCAGGTCCTCGACGAGCCGGACGCCGGCGACGGCGTCGACGAGCTCGCGGGCCCACCGGGTGATGCTCAGCCAGCGCACGCCGTCGAGCAGCCCGCCGAGCAGGCCCTCCCAGATCAGCAGGTAGATCAGCCCGACGACGATGGCATGCCGGGTGAGCACGGAGAGATAGGCGAACAGCGAGC
This sequence comes from Nocardioides sp. zg-DK7169, assembly GCF_013155365.1. Lineage (GTDB taxonomy): Bacteria > Actinomycetota > Actinomycetes > Propionibacteriales > Nocardioidaceae > Nocardioides. The sequence continues at coordinate 224,463 of NZ_JABJRA010000005.1, read as the reverse complement.
AGTACGCCAGCCCGCCGACCAGCCCGGCCAGGCCGAACCCGAGGGCGAGGTCGGGGTCGGCGGGGCGCAGCACCAGCCCCGAGACGAGCAGCGGCACCGCGGCGAAGAGGAGCACGCAGCCGGCGGCGACCAGGAGCTTGCTGGCGACGATCTCGTGGCGCGAGACCGGCTTGGCCAGCAGGTAGGCGATCGACCCGTCGTCGATCTCGGGGGCCACCAGCCCCGAGGTGGCCAGCAGCGCCACCAGCGGGACCGCCACCGTCAGCCCGAAGGCGTTGAGGGTGTTCTGGGCGGCGCCGGTGTCGTCGCCGACGAGCACCCGCACCACGACCGCGAGGCCGACCAGCACGACGGGCAGGAGCAGCAGCAGCGCCCCGCGCCACCGGCCGAAGACGCTGAGCACGCCGAGGCGCACGATCGTCCGGGAGATCACGAGGACACCAGGTAGGCGAAGACGCTCTCCAGCGACTCGTCGGTCGGCGAGACCTCGAGCAGCCGGATGCCGTGGTCGCGGGCCAGACGCGGCAGCACCTCGCTGAACCGGCCGAAGTCGGAGGCCTCCAGCTCGATCCCGCCCTCCGCGCGCAACCGGGCGCCGCGCACCGAGGGGTCCGCGAGCAGCACCGAGGCCAGCGCCCGGTCGTCGCTGGTGCGCAGCACGAACCGGTTGGGCCGGTCGGTCATCAGCCGCCGGATCGCGCCGAAGTCCCCGGACGCGGCGTGCCGCCCGGCGACCACCACCTCGATCTGGCGGGCCACCTGCTCGACCTCCTCGAGGATGTGGGAGCTGAACAGCACCGTGCGGCCCTCGGCACCCATCGTGCGCAGCAGCTCCATCAGGTGCATCCGCTGCCGGGGGTCCATGCCGTTGAACGGCTCGTCGAGCAGCAGCACCGCGGGGTCGTGCACCAGCGCGGAGGCCATCTTGACCCGTTGGCGCATCCCCTTGGAGTACGTCGAGATCCGGCGGTCCTGGGCGTCGGTCATCTCGATCATGGCGAGCGCGCGCTGGGCGGCCGCGCCCGGGTCGGGCAGGCCGTGGAGCTCGGCGTTCGCGACCACGAACTGGCGCCCGGTCAGGTAGTCGAACAGCGCCTCGCGCTCGGGCACCAGCCCGAGCTTGCGGTACACCGCCTCGTTGCGCCACAGCGGCTCCCCGTCCAGCGTGACGGTGCCCGAGGACGGCGCGAGGAACCCCGACATCAGCGCGATCAGCGTCGACTTGCCGGCGCCGTTCGGTCCCAGCAGGCCGGTGACGCCCGGGCCGATCGTCATCGAGACGTCGTTGACGGCGACCACGTTGCGGTACCACCGCGAGACGTGGTCGAGGCGGATCTCGCTCACCTCAGTCCACCTCCCGGTAGCGCAGCAGCAGGGCGCCGACCGAGCCGAGCACGTAGACGAGGACCGCGGCGAGGTGGAGCAGGCCCATCGCGGTGCCCTCCGGCGGCGTCGGGGTCGCGGCCGGGGAGTCGAAGAGGAACACCTGCACCCCGTTGATGAGCGTGTACGGCGAGAACAGCCCGGCCACCTGCCCCACGGTGCCGTGCTCGGTGACCGAGGAGACGCCCTGGACGGTCGACACCACCGTGAAGCTGACCAGCAGCACCACGATCACGCCCGCGACCGCGAGCCCCCGGCGGATGGTCAGCGACGCCATCACCGCCGCCAGCCCGGCCAGGCAGGCGGCGAGCAGCACCGCGCCGGCCACGCCGCCCAGGAACCGGCCGGTCTCGCGGCCCAGCGGCAGGTCGGCGAGCACGCCCCCGACGTACATCAGCAGCAGGGGAGCGGCGATCAGCAGGAAGGTCGCCGCGGCCAGCGAGGCCAGCCGCACCAGGACGTAGGTGCTGCGCCCCATCGGGCGCGCCAGGTAGAGGGTGATGGTGCGGAAGCGCAGGTCGCGGGAGATGAGGGCCGGGGCCTGCGCGGCGACGAAGACCGAGATCAGCAGCTGGGTGGTGATCGGGTAGGTCGAGTACGCCACGATCTGGCTGTCCAGGCCGAGCAGGTCGCGGGCCTGGACCAGCACGCCGACCAGGATCAGCGCGGGCAGCAGCATCGTCGCGAGCAGGATCATCGGGAGCACCTTCGAGCGCCCGGAGCGCCCGAGCCCGTAGGTGTTGCGCAGGCCGGTGAGGAAGAACGACCGGGCCACCGCGCCGCCGCCCAGGCGCGGGCCGGTGTAGCGGCGGTAGCCGAGGTCGTGGATGACCCCGGCGGGCTGCTCAGACGGGCTGGACACGACCGGCACCTCCCTCTCGGAAGACGTCCTCGATGCGGTGGTGGCGCTCCTGCATCCGGACCAGCCCGAGCCCGAGGTCCACGGTGAGGTCACGGACCTGGTCGCGGGTGTGCTCGTCGCGCACGTCCACCTCGATCATCCGGCCCTCTGCCGGGCGGGCGGCGAGGCCGGCGTCCACGAGCGCCTGGCCGAGCAGCCGGTCGGCGTCGGGGCGGCCCTGCACCTCGACCAGCAGGCTGCCGGTGGTGTGCAGGAACTCGGTGGTGGCCGAGGAGCGCAGCAGCCGGCCGCCGTCCAGGACGACGATGGCGTCGCTGACCCGCTCCAGCTCGCCGAGGAGGTGGGAGGTGACCAGGACCGCGATGCCGAAGTCGGTGCCGATCCGGCGCACCAGCGCGAGCATGTCGTCGCGGGCGGCCGGGTCCAGGCCGCTGGTCGGCTCGTCCAGCAGCACCAGGTGCGGGTCGTGGACGAGCGCCTGGGCGAGCTTCGCGCGCTGCTTCATGCCGGTGGAGTAGCCCCCGATCGGGCGGTAGCGCTCCTCGGCCAGCCCGACGTGGCGCAGCACGTCGGCGGCCCGCTCCCGGGCGGCGGCGTGCGGCAGCCCGGACATCTGGCCCAGGTGCACCACCAGGTCGCTCGCCGAGACGTCGGCCGGCAGGCAGTCGTGCTCGGGCATGTAGCCGACCATCGCCCGGATCTGCGGGCCCTCGGTGCGTACGTCGTGGTCGAGCACGCGGGCCGAGCCGGAGGTGGCCGGGAGCAGCCCGAGCAGGATCTTCAGCAGCGTCGACTTGCCCGCGCCGTTCGCCCCGACCAGGCCCGTGACACCGTCCTCGACGCGTACGTCGAGGGAGTCCAGCGCGGTGACGCCGGGGTACTGCTTGGTCAGGCCAGCAGTCTCGATCACGGCCACGGGGACAACCTAGCCCGACGTCCCAGCGGGCGGGGGCCGTTCGTCGCCTAGGCGACCGTCCCGTCGAGCGCGGCCTGCACGACCTCGCGGGCCTCGGCCTGCACCTGCGCGAGGTGCTCGGGGCCGCGGAAGGACTCCGCGTAGATCTTGTAGACGTCCTCGGTGCCGGAGGGGCGCGCGGCGAACCAGGCCGACTCGGTGGTCACCTTGAGCCCGCCGATGGGGGCGCCGTTGCCGGGCGCCTCGGTGAGCCGGGCCGTGATCGGCTCGCCGGCCAGCGTGGTGGCGGTGACGGCGTCGGGGGTGAGCGCGGCCAGGGCCGCCTTCTGCGCGCGGGTGGCGGGGGCGTCGACGCGGGCGTACGCCGGCTCGCCGTGCTCCGCAACCAGCGCGGCGTAGCGCCGGGACGGGGTCTCCCCGGTGGTGGCGGTGATCTCGGCGGCCAGCAGGCAGAGCAGCAGCCCGTCCTTGTCGGTCGTCCACACCGAGCCGTCGCGGCGCAGGAACGAGGCGCCTGCGGACTCCTCGCCGCCGAAGCCGAAGGAGCCGTCGAGCAGCCCGGGGACGAACCACTTGAACCCGACCGGCACCTCCACCAGGGGCTTGTCGAGCGAGGTGGCGACCCGGTCGATCATCGAGGAGGAGACCAGGGTCTTGCCGATCCGCGCGGTGGCCGGCCAGCCGGGGCGCGCGCCGCCGAAGAGGTGGCCGATCGCGACGGCGAGGAAGTGGTTGGGGTTCATCAGCCCGGCGTCCGGGGTGACGATGCCGTGCCGGTCGGCGTCGGCGTCGTTGCCGGTGGCGATGTCGTACGCCGAGCGCTGCTCGACCAGCGAGGCCATCGCGGACGGCGAGGAGCAGTCCATCCGGATCTTGCCGTCCCAGTCCAGCGTCATGAACCGCCAGGTGGGGTCGACCAGCGGGTTCACCACGGTCAGGTCGAGACGGTGCCGCTCGGCGATCGCGCCCCAGTAGTCGACCGACGCGCCGCCGAGCGGGTCGGCGCCGATGCGCAGCCCGGCCCCGCGGATCGCGTCCAGGTCGACCACCGAGGGCAGGTCGTCGACGTAGGTGCCGAGGAAGTCGTAGGACCCGGCCGTGCGGCGGGCCCGGGCGAACGGCACCCGGCGCACCCCCTCCAGGCCGCCGCGGATGAGCTCGTTGGCGCGCTTCGCGATCGCGGAGGTGGCGTCCGAGCCGGCCGGGCCGCCGTGCGGCGGGTTGTACTTGAAGCCGCCGTCCGCGGGCGGGTTGTGCGAGGGCGTCACCACGATGCCGTCGGCGAGGCCGGATCCGGTGCTGCGCCCGCCGTTGGCGCGCAGGATGGCGTGCGAGACCGCCGGGGTCGGGGTGTAGCGGTCGGCCGCGTCCACCAGCACCGTCACGTCGTTGCCGACGAGGACCTCGAGCGCGGTGGCCCAGGCCGGCTCGGAGAGCGCGTGGGTGTCGCGGCCGAGGAAGAGCGGGCCGTCGTACCCCTGCTCGCGGCGGTGCTCGCAGATCGCCTGGGTGGTGGCGAGGATGTGGGCCTCGTTGAACGAGGAGCCCAGCGAGGAGCCGCGGTGGCCGCTGGTGCCGAAGACGACCTGCTGGTCCGGGTCCTCCGGGTCGGGGGTCCGGGTGTAGTACGCCGTGACCAGGTGCGGCACGTCGATGAGGTCCTCGGGGCGGGCGGGCTGTCCTGCGCGGGCGTCGGGCATGGGGACCATGATGGCGGTCCGACACGGTCTGGTCACGACCCGTCCGAGGTGCCGGGACCCGGGGCGTCGCGGTGCGATGATTCCTCCCATGCGTCGCCTCGCCCTCCCCGGCGCTGCGGTCCGGCGATGAGGTTCCAGCGCACGGTCGTCCTCGGGCTCGTGCTGCTCGCCTTCCTGCTCCTCGGGCCCGTCGTCCTGCTCGCGGCCCTCGGGCTGCTCGCGGTCCCGCGGGTGCGGGCCTGGCTGCGCCCGACCTGGCGGGTCGTCGCGGCCTGGGTGGCGGGCGTCGTCGCGGTCACCGGCCTGGTCGTGGTGATCCCCGACGGCTGGCTGCCGGTGCCGCCCGGACCGGGTCTGGCCGTGAGCCCGTCGTACCTCGGCCGGCCGGCGCGGGTGCAGCCGATCGACATGGTGGTCCCGCAGCACCCGGCGCTGGCGCCGAACGGGCGCAGCACGATGCACAACGACGCCTGGTCGAGCGACGCCTATCCGGGGCCCGGGCCGGTCGGCGACTCGGTGGAGGTCGACTCCGCGTGGTTCGGGCTGGAGGAGTGCGCCACGCTCGCCTTCGACCGCCACGACCGGCTGGTCGCGCTGTGCGGAGACCTGTCCGGACCGACGCTGCGGGTGCTGGACCCGGACTCGATGCGCCCGCTGGCGAGCAAGACCCTGCCCGAGCGCGCCGACACCGGCACCCGGCCGTGGGAGGACCTGTGCGGCGGGTCCTACTTCTACCTCGACGCCGCCGACCGGGCGGTGCTCGCGACCACGGACCGGCGGGTGCTGGTGGTGGAGACCTCCGACGCGGAGGGCGAGGCCGACCTGACCACCCACGCCACCCACGACCTGACCTCCGCAGTGCCCGAGGACGACTGCCTGATCGCGCTGATGCCGGACTGGTCGGGGCGGATCTGGTGGGTCACCCGCGAGGGGCGGGTCGGCACCATCGCCCGCGACGGGCGGATCTCCTCCCTGGAGCTCGGCGAGGAGGTCGCCAACTCGATGTCGGTCGACGAGTCCGGGATCTACCTGGTCACCACCGAGGCGCTGCACAAGCTCGCCGCGGACCGCCGCGACCGGCCGGTGGTGCGGTGGCGCACGGCGTACGACCGCGGCAGCGAGCGCAAGCCGGGCCAGCTCACCCAGGGCAGCGGCACCACGCCGACCATCCTGCCGGGCGGGGTCGTGGCGATCACCGACAACGCCGAGCCGCGGATGAACGTCGTCTTCGTGCGGGCCGAGGACGGCGCGGAGATCTGCCGCGCGGCGGTCTTCGACGCGGGCGCGAGCGCCACCGAGAACTCGCTGGTCGCGGTCGGCGACGGCGTCGTGGTGGAGAACAACCACGGCTACACCGCGCCTTGGCGCACCCTGCTCGGCCGCACCACCCCCGGCGGCTTCGCGCGGGTCGACCACCGCGACGGCGACTGCGAGGTGGTGTGGACCTCGGAGGAGGTCGCGCCGTCCTCGGTCGCGAAGGCCTCGCTGGCCACCGGCCTGGTCTACGCCTGGACCAAGCCGCAGAACCGGTGGGGCGTCAACGCGTGGTACTTCACCGCCCTGGACGCCCGCACCGGCCGCACCGTCTTCTCCGTGCGTGCCGGCCTCGGCACCCTGATGAACAACCACTACGCCGCCATCACCCTGGGCCCCGACGGCTCGGCGTACATCGCCACGCTGGGCGGGATGGTGCGGGTGCGGGACAAGGCCTGAGGCCGCCCCGTCACGGCTCGCGGACTCCGTCCTCCCCGCCCTCGGCTGCCGCCCGGGCGGCCGCGCGGCGCTCGGCCTGCTGGCGCCGGCGGCGTACCTCTGCGCGGGCGAGCACGTAGGCCAGCACGACCGGCCAGACGTACGACGCGTTGTCGAGCACCCAGGACAGCCATGCCGGCATCGACCAGTCCGGCCAGGGGATCGACGGCAGGTCCGGCCACGGGATCGTGGGCAGGGACCAGTTCGGCCAGGGGATGCTCGGGAGGTCCCAGTCCGGCCACGACACGCTCAGCGCGAGGCGAGCCAGCAGCGCCGCCACCAGGATCGGCACCAGCACCGTGGCCACGCCGGTCGCGGTCTGGATGGCGGCATAGCGGCGCGGGTGGGCCAGCACCTTGTCCTCGTACGCCGCGGCGCGGGAGCCCGGCTCGGGGTCCAGATCGATCCCGCCGAGGCCGGTGAGCGAGGTCAGCTCGGAGGCCTCGTCGGCGGCGTACAGCGTGGCGCGGCGGGGCCGGCCCAGGCGGGTGAACAGCACCCCGACCATGCCGAGGCCCTCGGGGAGCCGTGCGCGCTCCTCCTCGTCGAGGCCGTCCCCGGGCTTGACCCGGATCTTGTCCTCCATCGACTTCTTGCGGGCGACCACGACGCCGTCGTGCAGCCACCGCACCTGGCGCGAGACCGTCCCGCTGACCTCCACCCGGTGGTGCCCGTCGGCGGTCGCGAGGTCCCAGGCCTGGTCGGGTGCGGGTGCGGTCACGGGCGCCGACGCTAGTCGATCCCCGTCGGCGCGGGACACCCGACCGGAACCCTCGACCCGACCGGTCGCAACCCTCGACTCGACCGTCAGAGGTCTCGACTCGACCGGGAGCTCAGGGGTAGCGGATCCCGGTGACGTCCTCGCTGAGCTCCCACAGCCGGCGCTGGGCGTCCTCGTCGTGGGCGCGGGCGTGAGCGGTGACCACGCGCGGGGCGCCGGAGAACTCGGCGGGCCCACCCGGGCCGCAGTACGTCGCGCCCGGCAGGTCGGCGGTGGCCGCCATCAGCGTCGGCAGCGCGCCCGAGGCGGCGCTCTGGGAGACCCCGCGGATCGCGGCGTCCAGGATCGAGGCGACGCCGCCGCGCGAGCGGCCGTACTGCCCGTTCGCGGCCAGGTGCGTGCCGGCGAACCCGGGGTGCGCCGCCAGCGCCCGGACCGGCACCTCGGCCTCGCGGGCGCGCCGGTCGAGCTCGAAGGTGAACAGCAGGTTGGCCAGCTTGCTCTGCCCGTAGACGTGCCAGCGGTGGTAGCGCCCCCCGGTGGCCCGCGGGTCGCCGAGCGGGGCGCTGCGGGCGATGCGGTGCATCGTGGAGGACACCGTCACCACCCGTCCAGCGCCGCTCGCCACCAGCCGGGGCAGCAGCAGGCCGGTGAGCAGGAACGGCCCGAAGTGGTTGGTGGCCATCTGCAGCTCGAGCCCGTCGGCGGTGCGGGAGTACGGCGTGCCCATCACCCCGGCGTTGTTGACGAGCACGTCGATGCCCCCGAGGTCGGCGGCCGCGGCGCCGGCGCGGCGTACCGAGGCCAGGTCGGACAGGTCGACGACGAGTCGCTCCAGCGACGCCGCGGGGACCTCCTCGCAGATCGCCGCCGTCGTCTCGTCCAGGCGCTCCTCGGTGCGCCCGGCGAGCACCACCCGGGCGCCGCGGCGGGCCAGCTCGAGCGCGGTGTGGTGGCCGAGCCCGCCGACGCTGGTGCCGGTGACCAGCACCGTGCGGCCGGTCTGGTCGGGCATGTCGGCCAGCTGCCAGCTGTCCACGGGAACGCTGGGGGGCCCGCTCACGGCGTGGTCGCCAGTGCCTCGACGACCAGCTGCCCGAGCCGCTCGTCGCCCTCCACGCGCACCGCGCCCGGGGCGACCGCGCGCCGCCCGCCGGCGAGCAGCAGGAAGCTCTCCCGGTCGGTGCGCAGCCGCACGGTCGGCTCGGCCGGGAGGTCCGCCAGCCGCTCGCCGCGCCCGGAGTCGTTGATGGCGAACGCCACCGGCTCGCTGCCGTCCACCTCCGCGAGGAGGGTCGTGCCGGCCGGCGCGCCGACCCGCTTGGCCAGCACGAACCCGAGGCTCTCCAGCAGGTAGTCGGTCGTGTGCTGGGCCGCCGGGCTGTCCAGGCCGCCGGGGCGCCCGACCGCGCGGCGTACGTCCTGCTCGTGCATCCACACGTCGAGCGGACGGTTGCGCAACAGCGTGCGCCAGTCCCACGGCACGCCGCCGAAGACCCGCTCGGGCCGCGCCGAGGCGTCCGTCGGCGGGTCGGCCAGCAGGGCGGTGTGCCGCGCGGTCGCCGACTCGCGGATCTCGCGGATCAGGTCGTCCGGGGTCGCCCCGCGCCGGTTCGCCGGCCCGATCTCGGTGTAGAGGCCCATCGCGCCGGTCACGTGCGCCGGCTCGCCGATCTCCGCCTGCTCCTCGACGCCGGTCGCCAGCACCTTCTCCAGGTGCGCGACGTGCGCGACGACGGCCCGCACGTCCCACCCGGGCAGGTCGGTCGGCGCGTCCCACTGCTCCTCGGGGATCTCCTCCAGGAGCGCGGTGAAGTCGTCGACCGCCTGCCACCAGACCTCGACGTACCCGGCCAGGAGCTCGGCATCAGTCATGCCGGGCAGCGTAGACGTAGGCGTGGTCACGCCGCACCCGCCGCGGCCCCGGTCACCGGGTCCGGAGCACAATCGTGCGGTGAGCACCCGCCCCCGCGTCCGCGCCCCCGAGCTCGAGGGCCGCGGCTGGCTGAACACCGACGGCCCCCTGGCCCTGAAGGACCTCCGCGGCCGCTTCGTGCTGCTGGACTTCTGGACCTTCTGCTGCATCAACTGCCTGCACGTCCTCGACGAGTTGCGCGGCGTGGAGGAGGAGTACGCCGAGGAGCTGGTCGTCGTCGGCGTGCACTCCCCGAAGTTCGTGCACGAGGCCGACCCGGTGGCGCTGGCGCAGGCCGTCGAGCGCTACTCGGTGCACCACCCCGTGCTCGACGACCCCGACCTGGTCACCTGGGGCGCCTACACCGCGCGGGCCTGGCCCACGCTGGTGCTCATCGACCCCGAGGGCTACGTCGTCGCGCAGTACGCCGGGGAGGGCCACGCCCACGCGATCGCCGCGCTCCTGGGCGAGCTGGTCCCGCAGCACCGCGAGCGCGGCACGCTGCAGCCCGGCGACTCGCCGTACGTCCCCCCGGTCGTGGAGCCGACCGACCTGCGCTTCCCCGCGAAGGCCGTGCCGCTCGGGGAGGGCCGGGTGCTGGTCGCCGATGCCGGCCACGACGCCGTCGTGGAGCTGGACGCCGACGGCGCGGTGCTGCGCCGCCTCGAGGGGTTCCGCGAGCCCAACGGGCTGTGCCTGCTCCCCGAGGACGTCGCTGCCGAGGTGGGCTACGACGTGGTGGTCGCCGACACCGTCGCGCACCGGCTGCAGGGGATCTCGCTGGCCGACGGGGGCGTCTGCACGCTCGCCGGCGATGGGACGCAGTGGATGCAGGGCGACGGCACCGACCGGCTCTCCAGCCCCTGGGACGTCGCGTGGTGGCAGGACCGGGTGTGGGTCGCGATGGCCGGCATCCACCAGCTGTGGACCCTGGACCCGCGCACCGGTGACGTCGAGGTCGTCGTGGGCACCAGCAACGAGGGCCTGCTCGACGGCCCCGGCGCGGAGGCGTGGCTCGCCCAGACCTCCGGCCTCGCGCCGGACGGCGACCGGCTCTGGCTGGCCGACTCCGAGACCTCCGCGCTGCGCTGGGTGGAGGCCGACGGCGACGGCTGGGCGGTGCGCACGGCGGTCGGCAGCGGCCTGTTCGACTTCGGCTTCCGCGACGGCGCCGCTGAGCAGGCGCTGCTCCAGCACCCGCTCGGCGTGACGGTGCTGCCCGACGGCAGCGTGGCGGTCTGCGACACCTACAACGGCGCGCTGCGCCGCTTCGACCCGGCGACCGGCGAGGTGAGCACGCTCGCGACCGACCTCGCCGAGCCCAGCGGCGCCCACGTCGACACGGGCGTCGAGCCGGCCCAGCTGGTCGTCGTCGAGTCCGGCGCCCACCGGCTGACCCGGCTGCCCCTCGGCGCCGCGGCCACCCGCACCGACGGCTTCGCGCACACCACCCAGCGGCCGGTGACCGACGTGCCGGGCGAGCTGGAGCTGGTCGTCACCTTCGAGCCGCCGCCGGGGCAGAAGGTCGACGACCGCTTCGGCCCGGCGACCCAGCTCATCGTGGAGGCGACCCCGCCGGCGCTGCTGCGCGAGGGCGCGGGCCGCGGCACCGACCTGACCCGCCGCCTGGTGCTGGACCGCCACGTCGGCGACGGGGTGCTCCACGTCGCCGCGCGCGCCGCCTCCTGCGACGCCGACGGCGGCGAGGGCGCCGCCTGCCGGATGCACCAGCAGGACTGGGGCGTGCCGGTGCGGATCAGCGACGCGACCGCCTCCGGAGTGCTGCACCTCCCGCTCGGCGGCGTACCGCAGGGGTGAGGGGGGCGAGACACCTCACGGCGCGCCGCGCGGCTCCTCGTCGGAGAGGACGTCGCTGAGCTCGTCGACGACCAGCAGGTCGTGGCGCACCTGCCCGGCGCGGAAGGACGCACGGCCGACCATGTGGCCCGCGACCACGCTGGTGCCCATCTGCATGAGCACGACGAGCCCGAGGATGCCGAGCGAGGCGGGGTCGCGCAGGCTCAGCGCGAGGCCGACGACGACCAGCAGCATGCCGATCACCTGCGGCTTGGTGGCCGCGTGCATGCGGCTGAGCAGGTCGGGGAGCCGCACGACGCCGATCGCTGCGACGAGGGCGAAGAAGGAGCCGAGCAGCAGGCAGGCGGCGGCGAGCACGTCGGCGGCGGTGGTCCAGTCCCAGCTCACGGATGCCCCCGGTGGTCGTCGTTGTCGTCCTCGGCCTCGACGTCGTCGGTGCCGCTCGCGTAGCGCGCGATGCTCACCGATCCGACGAAGCCGACCATGGCGAGCACCACCAGCACCGGCAGCGCGTACGTCGTGTGGCGGTGGGCGGAGTACACCGCGATCCCGCAGATGGTGACGGCCATCAGCACGTCGAGGGCCACGCTGCGGTCCAGGATGGTGGGGCCGATGGTCAGCCGGATCACCGTCAGCAGGGCGGCGGTGCCCAGCATCACGCTGGCCGCGATCAGGACGAGGGTCATGCGGTGCCTGCCTCGGTCGCGGGGTCGGGTCGAGGCGTGAAGGCGGCCAGGAACCGCTGCTCCTGGGCGAGAGCCCGGGCGCGGAACCGGTCCGCGGCCGCCTCGTCGTCCACGTCGAGCACGTGGAGGTAGAGGGTGTGGGTGGAGCGGCGCGCCTCCACGACGACCGAGCCCGGGACCAGCGACAGCATCGAGGCCACGCCGGTGAGCACGAAGTCGGAGGTGGTCTCCAGGTCGACCGCGACCACGGCGTTGCGCACCGGGCGGCGCCGCAGCACCACCCCGGCGACCTGCACGCTCGCCACCGCGATGTCGATGAGGAACCGTCCGGTCAGCAGCAGCGCGCGCCACGGGTGGACGGTGAGGTTGAGCTCGACCGGCGGGAGCGGGAAGACCAGGCAGACCACCACGGCCAGCAGCAGCCCCGAGACCACCAGCATCGGCGTCACGTCGCCCCACAGCGCCATCCAGACCAGCGTGAGCCACACCAGCGCGCCCGGCTGCACGGCGCGGTAGCGGCTGGGCTTCACGCTGCCGTCGCGACGCGGGGTCACCTTCGGGCTCACTGCTCGTCTCCGGTCAGCACCGAGGAGAGGTACGGCGTGCGGTCCAGCAGGTCGTTCGAGGCCCGGTCGCTGTAGGCGAACAGCGGGCCGGCGACGACCGTGAGCGCGACGCTGGCGGTGACCAGGAACGCCGCAGGCAGCACCATGCTGCGCGGCATGTGCGGGGTGTCGTCGCCGTCCTTGATGAGCTGGTGGAAGTCGCGGTCGGGCAGGTCGTCGTCGCCCAGGCGGCGGGCCTCCTCGATCGCGGCCAGCGACAGCGAGCCCCGCGGGGTGTGCACGTGGCCGCGGTGCTCGGCGGAGGACAGCGCGCCGTAGCCCGGGTCCCGCTCGGCGATCTCCTCGAGCGCCTCGTGGGCCTCGGCGGGGGTGCGCCAGAACGCGACCGCCCAGGTCTTCGTGACGGCGTACAGGGTGAGCAGGCTGGTGAGCACGCCGCCGACGACCAACGCCCAGGCGAGCGTGGAGCCCTGGTCCTGCGCGGCCTGGAGCAGCCCGACCTTGCCGATGAACCCGGAGAACGGCGGGATGCCGGCGAGGTTCATCGCTGGCACGAAGAAGAGCAGGGCGAGCAGCGGGGCGATCCGGGCCAGGCCGCCGACGCGCATCAGCGAGGTGCTGCCGGCCCGGCGCTCGACCAGTCCCACCACCAAGAAGAGCGCGGTCTGCACGGTGATGTGGTGCACGACGTAGAAGATCGTGCCGGCGACGCCCGCCGAGCTGGCCAGCGCGATGCCCAGCACGAGGTAGCCGATGTGGCTGACCAGGGTGAAGGAGAGCATGCGCTTGATGTCGGACTGCGCGATGGCGCCCAGGATGCCGACGAGCATCGTCAGCAGGGCGGCCCACATCAGCAGGTCCGTGAGCGGGCTGTCGGGGAACAGCAGGGTCTGGATGCGCAGGATCGCGTAGACGCCGACCTTGGTGAGCAGGCCAGCGAAGACCGCGGTGACCGGGGCGGGCGCGGTCGGGTAGCTGTCCGGGAGCCAGAAGGACAGCGGGAAGACGGCGGCCTTGATCGCGAACGTCGTGAGCAGCAGCAGCTGGATCATCAGCGCGACGTGGTCGGGGAGGTCGGCGATCCGCTCGGCCAGGTGGGCCAGGGTCAGCGTGCCGGTGGCGGCGTAGACGACCGCCAGGGAGATCAGGAACAGCGTCGAGGACAGCAGGTTGACCAGGACGTAGATGGTGCCCGCGCGCAGCCGGGTCGCGGTGCCGCCGAGGGTCAGCAGCACGTAGCTGGCGAAGAGCAGCATCTCGAAGCTGACGAACAGGTTGAACAGGTCGCCGGCGAGGAACGCGTTCGCGACGCCGGCCACCAGCACCAGGAACGTCGGGTGGTAGACGGAGAGGGTCGCGTTCTCCTCGTCCTCGGTCATGCCCTGGCCGAGCGAGTACGCCAGGACCGCGAGGGTCACCGTCGCGCTCACGAGCAGCATCAGCGCCGCGAGCCGGTCGGCGACGAGCACGATGCCGAGGGTCTCGGTCCAGCCGCCGACCCAGAGCACCTGCGGGCCCTCGGTGTCGGCCGCGACCATCAGGATCGCGGCGACGACCACGATGGAGGCGAGCACGACCACGCTGATCAGGCGTTGCAGGCGCGGGTGCTGGCCGAGCACCAGGGAGAGCCCGGCGCCGAGGATCGGCAGCAGGACGGGAAGGGGGATCAGGGCGCTCACGGGCGGGGCTCCGTTCCGGGCACGGCGTCGAGCGCCGTGGCGAGAGGGGCGGCGCCGCCGGGCTCGGGAGCCGCGGGGGTCTCGTCGCTCTCGCGTGGGTCGTCGCTCACGTCGGTGTCCTCGTCGTCGCTGGCGGCGCCGTACGCCTCGGAGGTGACGTCGGTGGCGGCCATCCGGCGGATCGCGGCGTCCTCGACGTCGTCCTGCACGTCGTCGTGGCCGTTGAGCTGCCAGCTGCGGTAGGCCATCGCCAGCACGAACGCCGTCGTGGCCAGGGTGATCACGATCGCGGTCAGCACCATCGCCTGGGGGAGCGGGTCGGCCATCTCGGAGGCGTCGCCGCTCTCGGAGCCGATGATCGGCGCGCTGCCGGCCGGCCCGCCGGCGACGAGGAAGGCCAGGCTGACGCCGTTGCCCATCATCACCAGGCCGACGAGCACCCGCGACAGGCTGCGCTCGAGCAGCAGGTAGACCCCGCAGCCGAGCAGGGCGGCGGAGACCACGACCAGGGTCAGGTTGATGTCGTTCACGCGCGGGTCGCCTCCTGCTCGGTGCCGGGCGTCTCCCCGGCTACGGGCTCGTTCACGAGCTCCTCCTCGGACTCGCGGCGTGCGCGCACGACCTGGCGGTCGATGTGCGACCCGAGCGCCCGCAGCAGGTCCAGGACCAGGCCGACGACGACGAGGTAGACGCCGATGTCGAAGAGCGCGGAGGTGACCAGGTGCAGCTTGCCGAGGGCCGGGAGGTGCAGGTCGACGATCGCGCTCTGCAGGATCGAGCCGCCGAAGGCCAGCGGCAGCACGGCGGCCAGCGCGGCCACCGCGAGGCCGCCGCCGATGAGTCGGCCGGCGTCGACCGGGGCCGCCTCATCGAGCTCGTAGCGACCGCCCACGAGGTAGCGCACCACCAGCGCGAGGCCGGTGACCATGCCCGCGGCGAAGCCGCCGCCGGGCTCGTTGTGGCCGACCAGGAGCAGGTAGATCGAGAAGACGACGATCGTGTGGAACATCAGCCGGGTGACCACCTCGAAGATGATCGAGCGGCTCTCCGGCGGCAGCGTGCGGGGCGCGGCGAGCCACGGGCGGCGCCCGGGGGACGTCGGCTGCTTGCGCACGGTCGGCGGGTAGGGGATCTCGTGCACGCGGCGGATGCCGGTGCCGCGGGTGTTGACGAAGATCAGGCTCGCGACGCCGGTCGCGGCGGCGACGAGGACGGTGATCTCGCCGAAGGTGTCCCAGGCACGCGCGTCCACGAGGATCACGTTGACGATGTTCTTGCCGCCGCCGTAGTCGACGGCCTCCTGGGGAAGCATCAGCGACACCGGGTCGGCGATGCGGGCGCCGGCGGCGACGAGCATGAAGCCGGCCGACACGAGCGCCACGGCCAGGCCGAGGGCCATCCGCCAGTAGCGCTGGCGCGACAGCGGCCGGTCGGTGAAGTACTCCGGCATCCGGCGCAGCGCCAGCACGAAGACCACGACGGTCAGGGTCTCGACCAGGACCTGGGTCAGCGCGAGGTCGGGTGCGCCCTGCATGACGAAGAGCAGCGCGGTGCCGTAGCCGGTGGCACCGGCCAGCAGGACCGCACGCAGGCGCCGGCGCGACCGGGTCGCCATCAGGGCACCGGCGACGGTGACCGCGCCGATCACGGCCTGCGCGGGGTGCTCCCACGCCTCGACGTCGATGTCGCTCCAGGCGCCGATGAGCGTGGAGCCGGGCACGACGACCACGACGGCCAGGATGATCGCGAGGTACGCCGAGGCGGAGCCTCGCTGCACGACACCGGTCACCTCGACGGCGGTGCGGTCGAGGACCCGCATGCCGTCGCGGTAGGCGCGCTCGAAGCTCCAGTCCAGGGACCACAGCGACTGCAGGCGCGCGACCTGGGCGCGGAACACGAACAGCAGGGCGCCGCCGGCGAGGGCCAGCAGGGTGAGCAGCAGCGGCAGCCCGAGGCCGTGCCACAGCGAGAGCTCGGCGTGGTGGACGCCCTCCGGCACCTCCTCGAGGTACGGCGCGAGCATCTCGGTGACCGGGCGGCCCAGGAAGCCGAGGGCCAGCGACAGGCCGGCGAGGATCACCGGGCCGGCGGCGAAGCCGGCGTGGACGGGGGCGACGCTCGGCTGCTCCTCGACGTCGCGGGTGGCGAAGGCGCCCCACACGAAACGGGCGGAGTAGGCGGCGGTCAGCAGCGAGCCGACCACGACGCCGGCCAGCGCGAGCCAGCCGACCGCGCCGGCGAGGCCGGTGCCGTCACCCTCCTTCGCGACGTCGAGCATCGCGACCAGGATGCTCTCCTTGGCGACGTAGCCCAGGAGCGGCGGTACGCCGGCCATCGACGCGGCGGCGAGGATCGCGGCGCCCGCCACGACCGGCATCTTCCGGCCCAGGCCGCTGAGGCGGCGCAGGTCGCGGGTGCCGGCGCTGCGGTCGATGATGCCGACGACCAGGAAGAGGGTCGCCTTGAACAGCCCGTGGGCCAGCATCAGGCCGAGGCCGGCGAGCAGGGCGCTGCGGGTGCCGATGCCGAGCACCATCACCAGGAAGCCCAGCTGGCTCACGGTGCCGTAGGCGAGGAGCAGCTTGAGGTCGGTCTGGCGCAGCGCGCGCAGCCCGCCGAGCAGCATCGTGACGATGCCGAGGACCAGCAGCACCGGGCGCCAGCCGTCGACCCCGGCGTACACCGGGGCGAGCAGGGCGACCAGGTAGACGCCGGCCTTCACCATCGAGGCGGCGTGCAGGTAGGCGCTGACCGGGGTGGGCGCGGCCATCGCGGCCGGCAGCCAGAAGTGGAAGGGGACCAGCGCGGACTTGCTGATCGCGCCGACCAGGAGCAGGTGCACCGCGACGGTGACCGCGACCCCGCTCGGCGGGTCGGCGAGCAGCTCGCTGATCCGGTGGGTGCCGCCCGCGTGGCCCAGGATCAGCGCGCCGACCAGCATGCTGAGGCCGCCGAAGGTGGTGACCACCAGCGCCTGGATCGCCGCCTGGCGGCTGGCGCGGCGGGCCGGGTCGTGACCGATCAGCAGGAAGGAGAAGACCGTGGTCAGCTCCCAGAAGACGTAGAGCAGCAGCAGGTCGTCGGCGAGGACCAGGCCGAGCATCGCGGCCACGAACGCCGTCAGCACGCCGGCGAAGCGGGGCACACCGAGACTGTCCTTGCGGAAGTACCACGTGCAGTAGGCAAGGACGAGCGTGCCGACGCCGAGGACGATCATGGCGAGGAGCCACTGCAGCGCCCCCATGCGGAACGCCAGCTCCATGCCGATGGACTGGACCCACGGATGGGCCTCGCTCAGTACCTCCCCGCGGGAGATCGCGGGGCCCTGGGCGGCCACCCACACCGTTCCGGCGAGGGGCCCGAGGGCGACGATGAGGAAGGCGCGACGGCCCCAGCGGCGCACGAGCCACGGGCAGGCCGCCGACATCGCCAGGAGTGCGGCGACCAGGATCAGCAAGGACCAGCCCTTCGGAGCCGATGGCGGCAGAGACGACAGATGGCGGTACCGCGATTCTACGGGGCGGGCAGTAGCGCCTCGTCCCCGCGGCGTCGAGGTGGACCCACGACGGCCCCCGTCTCGGTCGAGACGGGGGCCGTCGCAGAGGGTGTCGGAACCCGGGTGGGGACCGGCGGAGCCGGGGGGAGTGCCTTAGAAGGCGTCCTCGGAGAGGTCCATGACCGACAGGTCGGTGGCCTCGGCGATGGCGCGCTCGGCGCTGATCTTCGGCAGGTTGTACTGGGCGAAGAACTGCGCCGCGGCGACCTTGCCCTCGTAGAAGGCCTTGTCCTTGGTCGACAGGGAGTCGGCGTCGTCGAGCTTGGCGATGGCGACCTCGGCCTGGCGCAGCAGCAGCCAGCCGCACACCACGTCGCCGAGCACCATCAGCAGGCGGCTGGTGTTGAGGCCCACCTTGTAGAGGTTGCGCACGTCGGCCTCGGCCGACATCAGGTCGTTGATCATGTGGCCGACCAGGGCGTTGGCGTCCTCGAGGGCCGTGGCGAGCAGGGCGCGCTCGTTCTTGAGGCGGGCGTTGCCGTTCTCGTCCTCGACGAGCTCCTTGATCTGCGCCGCGAGGTGGCCCAGGGCGCGGCCCTGGTCCTTGACGATCTTGCGGAAGAAGAGGTCCTGGCCCTGGATCGCGGTGGTGCCCTCGTAGAGGGTGTCGATCTTCGCGTCGCGGACGTACTGCTCGAGCGGGTACTCCTGCAGGAAGCCGGAGCCGCCGAAGGTCTGCAGCGACTCGGTGCCGAGCAGGACCCACGAGCGCTCGGAGCCGTAGCCCTTGACGATCGGGAGCAGCAGGTCGTTGACCGCGTTGGCCAGCCGGTAGGCGTCGGTGTCGGTCTCGCCGGCGTGCTCGGCGAGCATCACGTCGTCCTGCCAGGTGGCGGTGTAGAGCACCAGGGCGCGCATGGCCTCGGCGAAGGACTTCTGCACCATCAGCGAGCGACGCACGTCGGGGTGCTGGGTGATCGTCACGCGCGGGGCGGTCTTGTCGCCCGAGCGGGTGAGGTCGGCGCCCTGGACGCGGGTCTTGGCGTACTCCAGCGCGTTGAGGTAGCCGGTCGACAGCGTCGCGATGGCCTTGGTGCCGACCATCATCCGGGCGTTCTCGATGACCTGGAACATCTGCGCGATGCCGTTGTGGACCTCGCCGAGCAGCCAGCCGCGGGCGGGCTCGCCGCCGCCGACCTGGGGGTCGCCGAAGGTCAGCTCGCAGGTGTTGGAGACCTTGATGCCCATCTTGTGCTCGACGTTGGTGACGTAGACGCCGTTGCGCTCGCCGGTGAGCTCACCGGTCTGGTGGTCGAAGTGGTACTTCGGGACCAGGAACAGCGACAGGCCCTTGGTGCCCGGGCCGCCGACCCCCTCGACGCCCTCGGGGCGGGCGAGCACCATGTGCATGATGTTCTCGCTCATGTCGTGCTCGGCGGAGGTGATGAACCGCTTCACGCCGGTGATGTTCCACGAGCCGTCGTCGTTGAGCGTGGCCTTCGAGCGGCCGGCGCCGACGTCGGAGCCCGCGTCGGGCTCGGTGAGCACCATGGTGGCGCCCCACTGACGCTCGACCATGATCTCGGCGATGCGCTTGTCGCGCTCGTTGCCGTTGCGGTGCACGACACCGGCGAACGGCGCGCCGGCGGCGTACATCCAGATGGGGGCGTTGGAGCCGAGGATCATCTCCGCGAGCGCCCAGTTCAGGCTGGAGGGGGCGGGGGTGCCGCCGAGCTCCTCGTTGATCTGCAGGCGCCAGTACTCCGCGTCCATCCAGGCGCGGTAGCTCTTCTGGAACGACTCAGGGATCGGCGCCGTGTTGGTCTTCGGGTCGAAGACCGGCGGGTTGCGGTCGCTGTCCTCGTACGACGCGGCGAGGTCCTCGCGCGAGATCCGCTCGACCTCGGCCAGGATCTCGCGAGCGGTGTCGGTGTCGACCTCCGCGAACGGCCCGCTGCCCAGGATCTGGTCGCGGCCCAGGACCTCGAAGAGGTTGAACTCGATGTCGCGAAGGTTGCTCTTGTAGTGGCTCACGGACCCACCTTTTCGTGTCTCGGGAACGGGGCCAGCCCGGATGCGGGACGTCGTTACTGGCCAGTAACAACCATCGTAGTGCGGGTCTCGGCGCCGGGCAAGACGTCGAGGGAGTGCCAGCCGACACGCTCGCGCCATAGTGGCCCCTGTCGGGCGTTACGCTAAAGTGGATAGAGTCGGTCAGATTAAGACTTCAGGGGTCTGATCGTTTTCTCATGTCCGCTCGGTGGCAGGTGCAGTCACCGATCGATCCAAGGGTGCAACCTTCATGCGTCAGCTCATCGTGCTCGGATTCGTCGGATTCCTTGCCCAGCTCATCGACGGCTCGCTCGGCATGGCGTACGGCGTCACGTCGTCCACGCTGCTGCTCGCCGCGGGCGTCGCCCCGGCAGCCGCCTCCGCCGCGGTCCACTTCTCCGAGATCGGGACCTCGCTGGTCTCCGGCATCTCCCACCACAAGCTCGGCAACGTCGACTGGCGCACCGTCTCCATCCTGGCCGTGCCCGGCCTGGTCGGCGCGTTCGCGGGCGCGACGTTCCTGGTCAGCCTGGACGGCGACGTGGCCAAGCCGTGGGTCGCCGGCATCCTGCTGACGCTCGGCGTCTACGTGATCTGGCGCTTCCTGGTGCTCGGCGGCAAGCGGCCGACCTTCAAGGGCCGCCCGCCGGCCGCGATGCTCGCCCCGATGGGCCTGGTCGGCGGCGCGCTCGACGCCATCGGCGGCGGTGGCTGGGGCCCGGTCGGCACCACCACGCTGCTCTCCTCGGGCCGCCTCGAGCCCCGCAAGGTGATCGGCTCGATCGACACCTCCGAGTTCCTCGTGGCGATCGGCGGCTCGGCGGGCTTCCTGCTGGCGCTGGGTCACTCCGAGATCGAGTGGGGCATCGCGGGCGCACTGCTCGCGGGCGGCGTCGTGGCCGCCCCCATCGCGGCCTGGCTGGTCAAGCACCTCGCCGCGCGGGTCCTCGGTGTCGCCGCGGGCGGCCTGATCATCGTCACCAACGCCAAGACCATCATCGAGACCCTCGGCGTCTCCGGTGTCGCCGTCGGCGCGATCCTGATCGTCCTGGTCGTCGCGTGGATCTCCGGCATCGTGTGGGCGGTGCGCCAGGAGCGCGCGGCCCGCGCCGCCGAGACCGAGCTCGCCCGCCTCTCCGGCGGCGACGACGTCGTCGCCGCCGACGCGGACCCCGTCCTGCCGACGGCCTGAGCGAGGTGCCGCCGGCGTCCGTCGAGGTCAGCCGGGGGATCGTCGACCGGGTCCATCAACATTTCTGACACACTGGACCCATGCGTGTTTCCGCCAAGTCCGACTACGCCCTGCGTGCGCTGATCGAGATGGCGGCGCGCCCCGACGGTCGCGCCATCAGTGCCGAGGAGCTCGGGCGTCTCCAGGAGATTCCCCACGGGTTCCTCCAGGCGATCCTCGCCGACCTGCGCCGCGCCGGCGTGGTGATCTCCCAGCGTGGTCAGTCCGGCGGCTGGCGCATGGCTCGGCCCGCCTCCGAGGTCTCGGTCGCCGACGTGATCCGCGCCGTCGACGGCCCGCTGGTCTCCGTCTACGGCCTGCGTCCCGAGGCGGTCACCTACAACGAGGCCGCCGACGTCCTCCAGCACGTCTGGATCGCCGCGCGCCACTCCCTGCGCGACGTCTTCGAGCAGGTCTCGATCCAGCAGCTCGCCGACGCCAAGCTCCCCGAGGCGGTCACGTCCCGCACCGCCGACGAGGACGCCTGGCAGCCGCACTGAGGCTGGTGCGGCCGGCTCGGCCGCCACTAGCGCCGACTCGCGCGACCACTAGCGCCGACTCGCGCGACCACTAGCGCCGACTCGCGCGACCACTAGCGCCGACTCGCGCAACCACTAGCGCCGACTCGCGCAACCACTAGCGCCGACTCGCGCAACCATTAGCGCCGACTCGGCGAGGGCCTTCACGAGAACGTGTTTCAGTTCTAGGCTCCCCGGCATGACGATCGAGGGAATCACCAGTGACGCGCTGACCTGGAACGCCGCCACCGACCCGCACCCGGCGCGGCTGGCCTCGCAGCGCTCGTTCTCCGCGGTCGCGAAGGGCGACCTGGAGGAGTGGCTGACGGTGTATGCCGAGGACGCGGTCCTCGAGGACCCGGTCGGCCCCTCGATGTTCGACCCCGAGGGGCGCGGGCACCACGGGCACGCGGGGCTGCGGGCGTTCTGGGAGACCGCGATCGCGCCGATCGACCGCTTCGAGTTCACCGTCACCGAGTCCTTCGCCAATCCGGGCAGCAACACCTGCGCCAACCTCGCCCGGATCCGCACCTCGTTCGCGGACGGCAGCCACACCACGACCGACCTGATCACTGTCTACGTCATCGACGACGACGGCCGGGTCACCTCGATGCGCGCCTTCTGGGAGCCCGAGCGGACGATGGCGAGCTTCACCCGGCCCTGAGAGGGCACCTCGTCAGTCGGTGTAGCGCGCCACCCACTCCACCAGTGGTCGCAGCCGCGCCCAGTCGGCGCGCACGATGTCGAGCAGCTCGCCGGTGTGCACCACGGGGCCGAACCCGATGTCGTGGACCGCGCTCAGCGAGCGGTGCCGCAGCAGCTCGATGCGCGGGTGGTCTGCGTCGTACCCCCGCGGCGAGGTCTTGAGCCGGTCCCCGCCGACCTCCCAGCCCTCGCTGCGCAGCGCCGCGACGATCTGCTCCAGCTCGGTGCCGGTGCGCGGCTCGTCGATCGCGCTGCGGATCCGGGCCAGGTGCTCGGGCGTCGCGCGGTAGAAGCCAGCCTCGGTGCTGACGCCGCGCGGCGAGATCTGCACGTACCAGCCGGTCGACGCGCCGACGGCGACGAACGCCCCCTGGTGGGTCTTGTACGGCGTCTTGTCCTTGCGGAAGCGCACGTCGCGGTAGGGGCGGAAGATCTTCGCGGTGCCGAACTCCGGCGCCAGCGCGGCGCACAGCGCCTCCATCGGCGCGCGCACGGCCTCGGCGTACACGTGCTTGTGGGCCTCCCAGAACGACCGGGTGTTGTCGAGCTCCAGGTCGTCGTAGAAGTCCAGGGCGGCGACGGGGAAACCAGCGAACTCGCTCACGCCGATCACCCTACGGATCGGGCCGGAGACGCCGGCACGGGGCCGGGGGCGGCCGTCGGGCCGGGTGAGGCGGGCCACCGGAGGTGGCGGGAGGAACTGGAGCGGATGACGAGACTCGAACTCGCGACATCGACCTTGGGAAGGTCGCGCTCTACCAACTGAGCTACATCCGCACGACCCGGGCAACCGGGTCGTCGACACCTTATACGGCGCCGCCCGCGCTCGTGGCAGCGACCCGCACGAAGTCGGGGTGCTTGGGCTCGATCGCGTCGCCCGAGGAGCGGCCGGTGAGGCGTCGGTGGATCCACGGGGCGAGGAACTCCTTGACCCAGCGGGCGTCGGCGCGCAGCCGCTCGCCGCGGGAGACCTCGTCGAGGTCCGGGAGCGCGAGCGGGCGGAGGTCGTGCTCCACGCCGAGGGCGTCGAGCAGCATCGAGGCGACGATCTGGTGCCCGGCCGGGCCGAGGTGCATCCGGTCCACGTCCCACAGCCGCGGGTCGTGGGCGAGCACACCCTCGGGCAGCAGCTGGGAGACCCGCCAGGAGTCCGCCACGGTCGCGCCGTGCGTCTCCGCGATCATCCGGACGTGCTCGTTGTAGAGCGCGAACCGGCCGCGGATCGGCGCGTAGATGCCGTTGGCCCCGGGGTCGAACGCGGTGAACAGGACCACCCGCGCGCCGGTCGCGGCCAGCCGGCCCACCGCCGCGTCGTACGCCGTGGCGAGGGCGTCGAGGTCCACCTTGGGCCGCACGATGTCGTTGGCGCCGGCGTAGACGGTGATCAGGTCGGGCTCGAGGGCGATCGCGGGCTCGACCTGCTCCTCGATGATCGGCAGCAGCTTGCGCCCGCGCACCGCGAGGTTGGCGTAGCCGAAGTCGTGGCCCTCGGCCTCCGCGCGTGCCGCGAGCACCTCGGCGGTCCGGTCGGCCCACCCCCGCAGGCCGTTGGGTCGGGTCGGGTCGGGGTCACCGACACCCTCGGTGAAGGAGTCGCCCAGGGCGACGTAGCGACGGAAGGACATGGCCCCATCTTGCCGATCGGGCCCTGACCCTCAACGTTGTGACCCCACCCGGCGTTGGAAGGGTGTCGGATGGGCCACACGGGGGCGCACCACACGGCCGGGAGGACTGCGGATGGACGGGTTCGAGGAGTTCGTCGAGGCGGAGACGCCACGGCTGCTCGCGCTCGCGCACGCCCTCACCGGCAACCCGCACGACGCCTGGGACCTGGTGCAGGACTGGTGCGTGTGGGGACACGGTGGCGGCGGCTGGCCGAGCAGAACCCCGGCGGCTATGCACGCACCACCCTCGTCCGGCTGCGGGTGGACCGCGCCCGGCGGCTGCGTCGCGAGCTGCTCCCTGGACTGCTGCCTGAGCGGGCGGCACCGGTGGTCATCACCGAGGAGCTCGACCCCTGGCTGCTCGCGGCGCTGGGGCGGCTGAGCCCGCACCAGCGGGCCGCGGTGGTGCTGCGCGTGCTCGAGGACCTCGACCACGCCGAGATCGCTGCGAGGCTCGGCTGCTCGGTCGGCACGGCTCGCAGCCACCTGTCCAGGGGACTGGCCCGGCTGCGCGAGGCAGCCGGGGAACGCGTGGAGGTGGAGTGATGGACGAGCAGCAGGACCGCGACGAGGCCCGGACCGAGCGCGCCCTGCGTGCCCCGTTGGCCTCCCTCGCCGCCGCGGCCCGGCCGACGGCGGACGCCGTCGAGGTCGTACGACGGGGGGTGCGGCGCCGGCGCCGCCGGCGCGCGGCCCTCGCCACGGCCGGCGCCGGGCTCACCGTCGCCGCGGTGGCACTCGCGACCACGGTGCTGCCCGGCGGCGCAGGTGGCTCGGGCGGCCCGAGGCCGGACCCGGCGGAGCGCCCGACCACCGCGCCGGCCCTCTTCGACTGCCCGCTGGAGCACCGGGTCCTCCGCGACCCGGTGCCACCGTTCCCGGGGCTCGCCGATCAGGAGCGGGTGGTGGCCGAGGTGAGCGGGCTGGTGCGCAACGTGTGGACCGTCCGCCACGCCGAGCCGACGGCGCTCGGGGTGGTGGCGCTGGTGCAGGGCAACCTCGCCTTCGCCGAGGCCCAGCTGCCCGAGCACGGCGTCGCGCTGGTGCGGCCGTGGGCCTCGCGCCCCGACGCCGCCGCCCAGGTCGACCGGGCCCTGGAGCGCGCGGTCCTGCCGGTCGCCGCGCTGGTGCGGCGCGAGTCCGGGGACCTGCCCGGCGGCGCGGGCATCGCGCTGTGGCCGGAGGCCGGGGGCGGTGGTGGTCTCCTGGCGCGCACCGGCTCCTCCCGAGGTGCTCGCCCTGGCGGGTGAGCAGCGTGGCGGCGTGCGGGTCGTGGTCGACGAGGTGGCGTGGTCGGGCGAGGAGGTCCGGCAGGCCACCGTGCGGCTGTGGGAGCGCACCCGGCGGATGCCCGGCGTCGAGCTGACCTCGGCCGGGGCGTGCGGCGACCTGAGCGGGCTGGTGGTCACGGTGAGCGAGCCGCTCGACGAGGCGCGCCGGGGGCGGCTGCAGGAGCGTTTCGCCGAGATCGCCGGGATACCGGTGAAGGTGGTCGAGGGGGAGGCGGTCGTGATGCTCGACGGCGGGGACGCCGTCAGCGACTGAACGCCGCCCGGGCGGTCGCCACCTCGGTCGCCACCTGGTCCGCGGCCGCGGCGAGGTCCACCGGCGCCCCGTCGCCCAGGTCGCGCTCCAGCTCGGCGCAGGCGGCGGCCAGGCGTACGGCGCCCACGGCCGCGCTCGCGGACTTCAGGCTGTGCGCCACCGCCGCGGCGGCCGCGCGGTCCTCCTCCTTCGCGGCCCGCTGCAGCGTCTCCACCTGGTGCTCGGCGTCGCTGCGCCACGCGGCGACCAGGGACCTCCCGAGCGCCGGGCCGCTGTCGCCCAGGTGGCGCAGGAGCGCCTCGAGGACCGTCGGGTCGACCGCAAGCGGTCCACCGGCCGGGGACGGGCCGGCCGGTGCCGGCGCCTCCGCGGTCTCGTCCGGCTCCCGCTCCGGGGCGGGCGCTCCGCGCCGCGGCGTACGGCGCAGCGCCGCGGCGATCTCCTCCGAGCGCACCGGCTTGGACAGGTGCTCGTCCATGCCGGCGACCAGGCTCTCCTCGCGCTGCTCGACCAGGGCGTTGGCGCTCAGCGCGACGATCCGCGGCTGGCGCTCCGGGGGCAGCTCGGCGCGGATCCGGCGGGTGGCCTCGAGCCCGTCCATCACCGGCATCTGCACGTCCATCAGCACCAGGTCGTACGGCGCGGTCTCCGGCGCGTCCCGCACGGCGTCGAGCGCCTCCTGGCCGTTGGCGACGACCACCGGGCGCTGGCCCAGGCGCTCCAGCATCAGGCTGGCGACGCGCTGGTTGACCGGGTTGTCCTCGGCGAGGAGCACCCGCAGCCGCCCGATCGGCTCGTGCTCGGGGCGCTCGGCCTCGGCGGTCCGGGCCCCGAGGGTGCGCGCGACGGTGCCGCGCAGGGCCGCGGCCTTGACCGGCTTGGTGAGGTGCACGAGGCCGAGCTCGGCCGCGCCCGGGATCCGCTCGCCGAGGGAGGTGAGCAGCACCAGCGGGACGTCCGCCCAGCCCGCGGTCGCTCGCAGGCCGGTGGCCAGCGCCACGCCGTCGAGGTCGGGCATGTGCATGTCGAGGATCGCCACGTCGGGCACCCACTCGGCCGCCGCCACCAGGGCGTCGACGGGGGACTCCTCGTCCACGACCTCCATGCCCCACGACTCCAGCTGGGCGCGCAGGATGCGGCGGTTGGTGGCGTTGTCATCGACGACGAGTGCGCGGCGACCGGGCAGCTCCGCCGGGGCGACCCGCGCCGTGTCCTGCAGGTCCTCCGGCTCTCCGCCGCAGGTCAGCGGCACCACCACGGTGAACGTGGAGCCCACGCCGGCCTCGCTGGCGACGTCGATGCGTCCGCCCATGGCGGCGACCAGCCGCTGGCTGATGGCCAGTCCGAGGCCGGTCCCGCCGTGCACCCGCGTGGTGCTGGAGTCGACCTGGGAGAAGGAGCGGAACAGCCGGTCCATCCGGTCGGCCGGGATGCCCTCGCCGGTGTCGCGCACGGCGAAGGAGAGGGTGGTCCGCGGGGCCCGAGCGTCGCTGCCGTCGCTCGCTGCGCCCGCTGCGTCGGCCGTGTCCAGGCGGTCCCCGGCGGCCACGGGGGCGACCGAGACGAGCACCTCGCCGGTGGCGGTGAACTTGACCGCGTTGCCGACCAGGTTGGCCAGCACCTGGCGCAGGCGGGTCACGTCGCCGACGACCACCGGCGGCACCGCCGGGTCGATGTGCGCGACCAGGTCCAGCCCCTTGGCGCTCGCCTGTGCAGCGACCAGGTCCAGGCAGCTCTCGACGCAGTCGCGCAGCACGAAGGGGTGGTGCTCCAGCTCCAGCTCGCCGGCCTCGATCTTCGAGAAGTCCAGGACGTCGTTGATGATCGCGAGCAGCGTGGCGCCGCTGTTGCGCACCGTCTCGGCGTACTCGCGCTGGTCCGCGGCGAGGTCGGTGTCGAGAAGCAGCTCGGACATCCCGATCACCGCGTTCATCGGGGTGCGGATCTCATGGCTCATCGTGGCCAGGAAGGCCGACTTGGCGGCGTTCGCCTCCTCGGCGGTACGCCGGGCCGCGACCAGCTGCTCCTCGTGGCGCCGGGTGCCCTCGCGCGCGTGGGCCAGGGCGGCGGTCATCTCGTCCAGGCCGGCGCCGATGGCGCTGAGCTCCTCGGGGCGGCGCACCTGGTTGCGGGCGGTGAGGTCGCCCCGGCCGAGGGTGCGGATCTGGGTGAGCAGCAGGCCGACGGGCTCGACGACGGAGCGGACCAGGCGCCGCCGCTGGACCGACATCGTCAGCACGCCGCCGATCAGCAGCAGCACCTGGGCCAGGAGCGCCGCCTGGATGACGCCCTGGCGGCGCCCCTCGAGGCCCTCCCGGCGCGCGTCGGCGGCGTCCTGCACCCGCTGGTAGGCGTCGCGGTAGTCGTCGAAGAGCACCTGGCCGTCGCGCACGAACTGCCGGCGCTCGGCGTCCACCGCGCTGCTGCTGAACGTGGCGCCGCGGGCCAGTGCCGGCTGCGCCCACTCGGTGGTCCAGCGGCTGATCCGCTCCTCCTGCTCGTCGACCAGAGCCAGCAGGTCGGGCTCGCCCTCGAAGGACTCGCGGGCGACCACCAGCCGGGCCGCGAGCTCCTGGCGGGCCAGGAAGTAGACGTCGAGCATCTCGCGGTCGCCGGTGATCAGGTAGGCGCGCAGGCCGGTCTCCTGGTCGATCATCGCCATGTGCTTGTTCCGCTCGGCCCGTGCGCCGGTCCCCACCCTCTCGATCGTGGGGTTCACGACGGCGGCGAGATAGCCGAGCAGGGCGAGGTTCACGAGGACGACCGCGGCCACCGCCAGGAGACCCGTGAGCGACACACGGCGTACCTGACGAGAGAGATTCACGGCGCGATCGTCCCAGATGACCGCGCGCAGCCCCACAGCCGATCTCGCGGCCGGTAGGTTGAGCGGGTGCTGCTCTCTGACCGCGACATCACCGCGGAGATCGACTCCGGGCGGGTCGCGCTGGATCCCTGGGACCCTGCGATGCTGCAGCCCTCCTCGGTGGACGTGCGCCTGGACCGGTTCTTCCGGGTCTTCGAGAACCACCGCTACCCGCACATCGACCCCGCGGCGGACCAGAGCGACCTGACCCGCGAGGTGGAGCCGGACGGCGACGAGCCGTTCATCCTGCACCCCGGCGAGTTCGTGCTCGGCTCGACCTACGAGGTGCTGACACTGCCCGACGACATCGCGGCGCGGGTCGAGGGCAAGTCCTCGCTGGGCCGCCTCGGGCTGCTCACCCACGCGACCGCCGGCTTCGTCGACCCCGGGTTCTCCGGACACGTCACCCTCGAGCTGGCCAACGTCGCGACCCTGCCGATCAAGCTCTACCCCGGCATGAAGATCGGGCAGTTCTGCTTCTTCCGGCTGACCTCGCCGTCGGAGCACCCCTACGGGTCGCAGAAGTACGGCTCGCGCTACCAGGGCCAGCGCGGCCCGACGCCGTCGCGCTCCTTCCAGAGCTTCCACCGCACGCCGATCTGACCTCGGTCGTCGGCTGACGCGCGGACCCGGAAAGGCGTAAGGTTAGGTTTGCCTAACACCTACGACGGGAACCCGATGACCGCCACGCCCACGCAGACCCTCCCCATGCTCCTGGAGGAGGTCGAGGTGCGCCGGGTGGACCGGATCTCGCCCAGCTTCGTCCGGCTCGAGCTCGGCAGCCCCGCGCTGGCCGACCTCGGCGTCGACGGGCCGTGGTGGGACCAGCGCTTCAAGCTGATCGTCCCGCACGCCCCGGGCGCGCCGCTGCCGACCTTCGAGGGCGCCCACGCCGGCTGGTACGCCGCGTGGCTGGAGCGCCCGGTCGAGGAGCGCGGGGTGATGCGCACCTACACGATCCGCGAGGTCCGTGGCGAGGGCGCCGACACCCGCATCGTGGTGGACATCGTGCTGCACGCCGACGGCGAGTCCGGTCCCGGCGCCACGTGGGCCGCGGCCGCGCAGGTCGGCGACCGCGCGGTGGTGCTGGCGCCCCGGCGCGGCGAGTTCTTCGGCGGCATCGAGTTCGTGCCCGGCACCGCCTCGCGGGTGCTGCTGGCCGGCGACGAGACCGCCGTCCCCGCCATCACCGCGATCCTGGCCCAGCTCCCGCCCGAGGCCCGGGGTGCCGCCTTCCTCGAGGTGCCGGTGACCGGCGACATCTTGTCGGTCGTGCACCCCGAGGGCGTCCAGGTCGTCTGGCTGCCCCGCGAGGGCGCGCCGTACGGCTCGCGCCTGCACCCCGCCGTGCTCGAGCACCTCGGCCTGGGCGCGGACCCGCAGGGCGCCGTCGCGGAGGACGAGGTCGACCCGGACCTGTGGGAGACCCCGACGTACTCCTCCTCCGGCGAGGCCGTGCTCGACCCGGCCGCGCTCGGGGAAGCCGACGTCCGCGACGGGCTCTACCTGTGGATCGCGGGGGAGGCACGGGCGGTCACCGGCCTGCGGCGTGCCCTGGTGAAGGACCACGGCTTCGACCGGCGCCAGGTCGCCTTCATGGGCTACTGGCGCCTCGGCGTCGCCATGAAGTCCTGACCTCGCGACCGGCGCGCTGAGGGGGTCGCCGGCGGCGCCGGGCCGTTAGTTCTCGAGGCGGTCGGCGACGCGGCGCAGGCCCTCCGCGAGGCGGTGGCGCCGCGGGGCGTTGCGGACCCGCGGGCTGGAGGCGCGCGCGATGCGCTCCTCGATCTGGTGACGTGCCTGCTGCTCGATGAGGGGACGGAACTCGCTCATGGGGTGCTCCCGGGGTGGGCGGGCCGCGGGGGCCCGGGGGACGGACGGTGTCAGGCCCGAGCGACGACGATGTCGCCGCTGACCGTGGTGGCGCGCAGCTCGATGTGGTCCTGGCCCTCGGCGGGGGCGCCGGTGCCCGCCGCGTCGGCACGGATGGTGCCGGTGAGGGTGGTGACGTCGGTCCAGACCGCGACGCCCTCGGGCACGCCGACGCGGACGTCGCCCGACGCGCCGCTGCACTGCAACCGCCCGCGCCGGGCCTGGGTGACCGTGAGATCGCCGCTGCCGGTGGTCAGGGTGACGTCGGCGGAGGCCAGGCCGATCCGCAGGTCCCCGGTGCCGGTCTTCACCACGGCAGGGGCCTCGAGGTCGTCGACCACGACGTCGCCGGACCCGGTGGAGGTCGTCGTCGGGGCGGCGCTGCGCCCGATCAGGACGTCGCCCGACCCGCTCTTGACGCGCAGCTCGGCCAGGGCGCGCTCGACGCGGACCGTGCCGGACCCGCTCTCGATGAGGCCCGCGCCGGTGAGCTCCTCGACGCGCACCTCGCCGGACCCGGTGCGGACCTGGAGGCTGGCGAGGGAGCCGACGGCCTCGACGTCGGCCGAGCCGCTCCGCACGGCGGCGTTGCTGCCCGTGGGCAGCTCGACCTGGACCAGCAGGTCGGTGTCGCCGAGGAACCCCGAGCGGCGTGGCGGGGCGAGCACCTCGACCCGTTCCTCGTGCTGCACGACCCGGGTGTCGGGCGCGTCGGCGCCGGTGACCCGTACCCGGGTCGTGGCGGTCTCGGTCGCGGTGAGCTCCACGCGGCCGTGGCGGACCTCGACGAGGAGGTCGACCGGGTCGGGGGTGGCGAGCTCGTGGGTGCGCAGGATGCTCATGGGGGTCTCCTCGCGGCTGCTGTCAGAGCCAGCCGGTCATGCGGCGGTTGCCGGGGCGGCCCCGACCCAGCGGGTCGGTGCCGAGGAAGGGGATGCTCGACACGTCGAGGTCGACGTTGATCGCGCTCTCCTGCGTGGCGGTGCGGACGGCCTGGACCAGCCAGGCGTTGAGGGACTGCCCGGACCTCGCGGCGAGCTCCTCCGCCCGGGTCTTGACCGACTCCGGCATCCGCAGGGTGATCCGGGCGACGCTGTCCTCCTCGTCCTCTGCGCCGGCACCGGGCGGAGCGGGCGCGGCCGGGGGCGGCGGGGGAGCCGGCGGCAGCGTGTCCACGACGAACGCGAGCTCGCGCCCGTCGAGGCGCACGTCCACCCGGCCGGCCGGCATCTCGGCGGTGATCTCGCTGGCGGCCTGCGAGACCGCCTCCATGACCGCCAGCCGGGCCGCGGCCTCCAGGGCGTGGCCGAGGCGCTCCGCGGCGCGGCGTACGCCCTCGTCGCCGGTCGCGGCCGCGGCGGCGAGGTCGCGGCGCAGGCTCTCGACGTACGGCGTGATGTCCATGGGCACCACGCTGACATCACCATGACGTCACGTCAAGGGGTGTTTGCCGTCATGGTGGCGTCGGTGGGTTGCTGTGTTGCCAGGGCGATGTCGCCTCGGCCACAACCGCGGCCCGGTTTGGTCCAGACGGCTTGCGGGCACCCGACCTGATGCCCAGTCGCGCGCCCAGGTCGCGCGGGGCAGCGCAGAGAGGGCGTGGCGATGGAGGCTCCGACCGCGGCAGGGACGCTGATCGACGCCCAGCCTGTCGACTATCTGGTCATCGCCCTCTACTTCGCGGTGGTGCTCGGCATCGGCATCATGGCGCGCCGCCAGGTCTCGGACTCGGTGGACTTCTTCCTCTCCGGGCGATCGCTCCCGGCCTGGGTCACCGGCCTGGCCTTCATCTCGGCGAACCTCGGTGCCGTCGAGATCATGGGCATGTCCGCGAACGGCGCCGAGTACGGCCTCCCGGCGGTGCACTACTTCTGGGTCGGCGCGATCCCGGCGATGCTGTTCCTGGGCGTCGTGATGATGCCCTTCTACTACGGCTCCAAGGTGCGCTCGGTCCCTGAGTTCATGTTTCGCCGCTTCGGCACGGGGGCCCACCTGGTCAACTCGCTGTCCTTCGCGGTCGCCCAGCTGCTCATCGCGGGCATCAACCTCTACCTGCTCGGCACGATCATCCAGGCGCTGCTCGGGTGGGACCTGATCATCGCGCTGCTCGTCGCGGCGATCGTGGTGCTCTCCTACATCACCCTGGGCGGGCTGAGCGCGGCGATCTACAACGAGGTGCTGCAGTTCTTCGTGATCGTGGCGGCGCTGCTGCCGCTGACCCTGATCGGCCTGGACCGCGTCGGCGGCTGGAACGGGCTGAAGGAGCGGATCGCCGAGAACGCCGGCGCCGGCGGCTCCGCCAGCGCGGCCGAGCAGCTGAACTCCTGGCCGGGCAACGCGCTCACCGGCTTCGACTCCAGCACCTTGTCGGTCATCGGCATCGTCTTCGGCCTCGGCTTCGTGCTCTCCTTCGGCTACTGGACGACGAACTTCGTCGAGGTCCAGCGCGCGATGGCCTCGGACTCGATCAGCTCGGCGCGCAAGACGCCGATCATCGGCGCCTTCCCGAAGATGTTCATCCCCTTCATCACCATCCTGCCCGGCATGATCGCCGCGGTGCTCGTCACCGAGATCGCCCAGACCAAGGCCGGTGAGACCGTCGAGGGCGGGGCCAGCGGGACGGTGAAGCTCAACGACTCACTGCTCTACCTGATGCGGGACCTGTTGCCCAACGGCCTGCTCGGCGTCGCGAT
This sequence comes from Nocardioides sp. zg-DK7169, assembly GCF_013155365.1. Lineage (GTDB taxonomy): Bacteria > Actinomycetota > Actinomycetes > Propionibacteriales > Nocardioidaceae > Nocardioides. The sequence goes on along the minus strand of NZ_JABJRA010000005.1, from coordinate 191,826 downwards.
CACCGGTCTGCTGGCGGCGTTCATGGCCGGCATGGCGGCCAACATCTCGGCGTTCAACACGGTCTTCTCCTACGACCTGTGGCAGCGCTACGTGGTCAAGGACCGCGACGACGCCTACTACCTGCGCGTCGGGCGGCTCGCGACCGTCGGCGCCACCGCCGCCGCGATCGGCACGGCGTTCTTCGCCTCCAGCTTCTCGAACATCATGGACTACCTCCAGACGCTGTTCGGGTTCTTCAACGCCCCGCTGTTCGCGACCTTCATCCTCGGCATGTTCTGGCGCCGGATGACCGCCACCGCGGGCTGGGTCGGCCTGGTGGCCGGCACCCTGGCGGCGGTCTCGGTGGCCTTCCTCAGCGAGGACTCCTTCGGCTCGCTGAGCCTCGGCGTGCTGCCGCTCAGCGGCCAGGGCGCGTCGTTCGTCGCCGCCGGCGCCGCGTTCGTCGTCGACATCGTGCTCAGCATCGTGGTCTCGCTGGTCACCAAGCCCAAGCCGCGCTCCGAGCTGGTCGGCCTGGTCTACTCCGAGACCCCGCGTGAGGACCTCGTGGACGCCGACGAGGCGAGCTACCCGTGGTACCGCCGCACCCTCCCGCTCGCGGGCGTGGCTCTCGTCCTGGTCATCATCCTCAACGTCGCCTTCTGAGAAGGGGAGTCCCGATGTCTTCGCAGAGCCCCCAGCCCCGCCGCACAGGCGAGCGACGCCGCAAGGTCGGCGCCCTCGACATCCGCAACGTCATCGGCCTGCTGATCGCGACGTACGGCGTGATCCTGGTGCTGATGGGTCTGTTCGGCGACCCCGAGACCGAGAAGACCGGCGGCGTCAACGCCAACCTCTGGGCCGGCCTCGGCATGCTCGCCGCCGGTCTCGCCTTCCTCGCCTGGGCCCTCCTGCGCCCCCTCGTCGTCCCCGAGACCACGGAGGCGGACGTCCCCGACGGGACTCCCTGAGGGGCGTTGGCCGCGCAGCGGGCGTTGGTCGAGCCGGTCGAGGCCCCTGGGGAAACACCCTTGTCCTCGAACATGTGTTCGAGTATGCTGAGGCATGGCCTCCCCCGAACTCCCCGACTGCGACACCCCAGCCGCCGTGCTGGCGTTCGCACAGCGCCGCCGGGCCGCCGCCCAGGCGGCAGAGGTCGACGTGCTGGAGGCCGCCCTGGTCTGGGCGGCGATGCACCCCGAGGAGTCGGTGTCGCCGACCCCGACCACCGGGCTGGTGTTCGGGGAACTGGCCGTCCCGCTCGCCGGTGAGGGCACCCCGCTGGTCGCGGAGTTCGCGCCGATGGAGCTCGGCGCCGCACTCGGTCTCTCGACCGACTCCGCGAGGTCACTGATCGGGGACGCCCTCGAGCTGGCGCACCGGTTGAAGCGCACGTGGGCGCTCGTGCAGGCCGGTGAGGTGCCGGCGTGGAAGGCCCGCCGGGTCGCGCAGCTGACCACCACGTTGCCATTGGTCGCCGCGGAGTACGTCGACCGCCAGCTCGCCCCCGTCGTCGGGAAGATCGGCTTCGCGGCCATCGGCCGGCTGGTCGAGCACGCCCGGGTCACCTTCGACCCCGAGGGTGCCGAGAAGCAGCGCCGTCAGGCAGCCGACGGGCGCCGCTTCGACGTCCACACCCAGGCCGCCGACTGCGACGGCACCGTCCAGATCGAGGGCACCCTCGACCTCGCGGACGCACTCGACCTCGACGCCGCGATCCGCCAGGGCGCCCAGGAGCTCGCCGCACTGGGCTCGACAGAGTCGCTGGACGTACGCCGCTCCCGGGCCGCCGGCGAGCTCGCCCGCCGCCAGCTCACCCTCGACCTGATGGGCGACGCGGGCGACGGGACCACTGCAGTGGCGAAGCCCCGCCAGGTCGTCATCCACGTCCACCTCGCCCACGCCGCGATCAGCCGCGACGAGGCGGGCATCGCGCGGGTCGAGGAGACCCGCTCCATCGTCTCCACCGACCAGGTCCGCGACTGGTGCACCGGCGACGCCCAGGTCGTCGTCAAGCCCGTCATCGACCTCGACGCCCACCACCACACCGACGCCTACGCCGTCCCCGACCGGCTGGTCGAGCAGACCCGTCTGGTCCAGCCGACGTGCGCGTTCCCGTGGTGCGAACGCCCGGCCCGCCGCTGCGACACCGACCACGTCGTCGCGCACGGCGAGGGCGGTCCGACATGCAGCTGCAACCTCGCGCCGCTGTGCCGCCGACACCACCGGGCCAAGACCCACACCGGCTGGACCTACGACAAGACCGATCCCGCGACGTACCTCTGGCGCTCGCCCCACGGCCTGCACCTCCTGAAGTCCGACGGCACCACCCGCCTCCTCACCGCACACCCACCGGACGAGTGAACCCGAGCGTCACGACCCCGCCAGCCACCTGCTGGCGGGGCCACAGCCCTGTCCGACCAACGGATGTCCACGACCATGACCAGCGGGGCTGGCCGAAGGGGCCGCAAATGACCGACAGGCCGTGCGGTCGAGGACGCCGGGGCGTCTCGTCCACACGACCCGTCGGTCGTGGTGCTGATCAGAGGTCGAAGAGCGACCCGGAGCCGTGGATGTCCACGTCGGTGCGGGGCTGGTGCGCCTCGCCGTTGACGGTCGGCGCCGGCTTCTTCTCCTCGGTCGGGGCTGCGGGCTCCGGCTCCTCCTCGGGCTCCGGCTCGGGGGCCTGCGGCTCCTCGGCCTTCTCCGTGGTGGCGGCCTCGGTCTCGACCGGAGCGGTCGCGGGGGCCTCGCTGGCGGCCTGGGTGGCCGCCTCGCTCACTTCGGCGCCGCTGGGCTGCTCGGTGGTCGCCTCGGTCGCCGGGGCCTCGGTGACCGGCGGCGCAGCAGCCGGGGCGGCCGCAGGTGCCGGAGCGGCCGGAGCGGCCGGAGCGGCGATGTCGAACAGCGAGCCGAGGTTGTCGAAGTCGACGTCCGTCGCCGGAGCGGCAGCGGGCGCGGCCGGCGCCTTGGCCTCGACCGGCTCTGCTGCGGGGGCGGGCTCGGCCTTGGCCTCGACCGGCTCTGCCGCGGGGGCGGGCTCGGCCTTGGCCTCGACCGACTCGACCGCGGGGGCCGGCTCGGGCGTGGCCAGGTCGAAGAGCGAGCCGAGGTTGTCGAAGTCGACGTCCGTCGCCGGGGCAGCGGCGGGCGCGGCCTGCGCCCTGGTCTCGGCCTGCGCCTTGGACTCGACCGGCTCCGCCGCCGGGGCAGGCTCGGTCTTGGTCTCGACAGCCTCGGCGGGCTTCGCCGGTGCAGCCGGCTCGTCGGCGACCAGGTCGAACAGCGAGCCACCCGAGCCGAGGTCGACCTCGGCCTTGGGCGCGGGCTTGCTCTCGGCCTTGGTCTCGGCGGGCGCCGCCTTGGCCTCGGCGGGCGCCGCGGGGGCGGGCTCGTCGTTGCCGAGGTCGAACAGCGACCCGCCGGAGCCGAGGTCGCTCTCCGTCTTGGGCGCGGGCTTGCTCTCGGCAGGGGCGGCCTTGGCCTCGGGCTTCGCCGGGGCGGGCTCGTCGTTGCCGAGGTCGAACAGCGACCCGCCGCTCGAGGCCGGCTTCGACTCGGGAGCCTCGGCGGGCGCGGTCTTGGCCTCGGCGGGCTTGGCCGGGGCCGGCTCGTCGAACATCGAGGAGGCGTCGTCGAAGAGCGAGGTGCCACCGGAGGCCTTGGCCGCCGGGCCGGCGTCCTCGGTCGCGGTGACGGTGTTCTCGGTCTGGGTGACGTCGCCCGCCTCGGGCTCGGCCTTCGTCGCCACGTCGGTGCGGGACTCCGCGCCGGCCTTGGCCGCGGGGGCCGCGACCGGGGCGGCCGCACCGGCGCCGGGAGCGAGCTTGGTGGCCATCTCGCCCTTGACCGAGGCGAGCAGCATCTGCGCGACGTCGAGGACCTCGACCTCCTCGCGGGCCTCGCCCTTGGCCTGCTGCGCGGTGAGGCCGTCGGAGAGCATCACGCGGCAGAACGGGCAACCGGTCGCGATCTGGTCGGCACCGGTGCCGACCGCCTCCACGGTGCGGTTGACGTTGATCCGCTCGCCGAGGTTCTCCTCCATCCACATGCGGGCACCACCGGCGCCGCAGCAGAAGGAGCGCTCGGAGTTGCGCTCCATCTCGCGGACCTCGGCGCCCGGGAGCACCTGGAGCAGCTCGCGCGGCGGCTCGTAGACGCCGTTGTGGCGACCGATGTAGCACGGGTCGTGGTAGGTGATCGTGCGCTTGTGCGCGCCGGCGCCGTCGTTGACCGGCGTCAGCTTGCCCTCGCGGACCAGGCGGTTCAGCAGCTGGGTGTGGTGGACCACCTCCAGCTCGATGCCGAACTCCTTGTACTCGTTCTTCAGCGTGTTGAAGCAGTGCGCACAGGTCGTGACGGCCTTCTTGACCTTGTACTCCTTGAACGTCTCGACGTTCTGGGCGGCCAGGCCCTGGAAGACGAACTCGTTGCCGGCGCGGCGTGCCGGGTCACCGGTGCAGGTCTCGCCGTTGCCGAGGACGCCGAAGGAGACGCCGGCCATGTCGAGCAGCTCGGCGACCGCGCGGGTGGTCTTCTTGGCGCGGTCCTCGTAGGCGCCGGCGCAGCCGACCCAGAACAGCCAGTCGACCTCCTCCAGCGACTCGATGTCGTCACCGACGACCTTGACGTCGAAGGGCAGGTCCTTGGCCCAGTCGAGGCGGGCGTTCGCGGACATGTTCCACGGGTTGCCCTTGTTCTCCAGGCCCTTGAACAGGCCGTTGAGCTCGGCGGGGAAGTTCGACTCCACCAGCACCTGGTAGCGGCGCATGTCCATGATGTGGTCGACGTGCTCGATGTCGACGGGGCACTGCTGGACGCAGGCACCGCACGAGGTGCACGACCACAGGACGTCCTCGTCGATGACCGCGGAGCCGGACTCCGGCATGTAGAACCACTCGTCGGGGTCGGTCGAGCCGACCAGCGGGCGCTCGGCCTCGCGGGCGAGCACCTCGTCCTTCTCCAGCAGCGCGGTGGCCGCCTCGCTGCCCTCGCCGCCGGCGATCGAGTACGGCGCCTTGGCGTAGGCGTGGTCGCGCAGGGCGGTGATCAGCAGCTTCGGGGACAGCGGCTTGTCGGTGTTCCAGGCCGGGCACTGGCTCTGGCAGCGACCGCACTCGGTGCAGGTCGTGAAGTCGAGGATGCCCTTCCAGGAGAAGTCCTCGAGCTTGCCGACACCCAGCGTGGCGTCCTCGTCGAGGTCGTCGATGTCGTCGAGGGTGACGGCCTTGCCGTTGTTGGTCAGCGGCTTCATGCCGCCCAGCGCGGTGCGGCCGGAGCCCTCACGCTTGAACCAGATGTTGGGCCAGGCGGTGAAGCGGTGCCAGGCGACGCCCATCGTGAGGTTGTTGGCGATGACCATCAGCCAGATCATCGCGGTGACGATCTTGAACATCGCGATGACGACGATGATCGTCTCGAGGGTGCCCTCGGAGCCCGCGCCGGAGGGGAAGATCGCGTCGCCGATCAGCGAGCTGATCGGGAAGTGGAAGCGGTCGAAGTCCTCGGGGTGGCTGCTGGCGATCTGGCCGAGGTTGTACTCCGCGCCGCGGATGAAGAGGATCGCGGAGCCCTCGAGGAGCGCCATCGCCTCGACGAAGTAGGCCTGCCAGAAGTTGGAGCCGTAGAAGCGGCTCTTCTTCCCCTTGCGCCGGGGGTGGTTCACCTGGCGGTAGATGATCAGGAAGACGATGCCGACGGTGCTCAGCAGGCCGAGACCCTCGCTGATCCACTCGTAGAGGAAGAAGTGGCCGATGATCGGCAGCGCGAAGTCCGGCTTGAACAGCTGGAAGTAGCCGGTCAGCACCGCGCCGCTGAGGATGATGAACCCCGCGTAGACGAACCAGTGCATGATGCCGACCCAGTGCCACTGGAGCATCCGGGTGTGGCCCAATGTCTCCTTGACCATCGTCCACGACCGGCGGGCCGGCTGGTCGGTGCGGCCCGTGGTCGGGCCACCGACGCGCAGGGTCGCGAGGATGCTGCGGACGGCGATCGCGGTCATGGTGACGGCGACGGCGGTGAAGGCCAACGAGACAACGATGGCGAAGATCTGCATGGACTACGGCTCCTCGTCGTGGTGCGTGCCCGGCGCCGGGCACGAGCGCGAGCCTAGGGGGCTCCCGTCGAGCGGTCGGCGCCCGCTCGACATGAGAACGACTCTACCCGCCGGTAACATTCGCTGGCGAGTCGTCGGCCGGACCTTCCCGGCCTCGGCGATCGTGACGGTGGTCACGCCGTCGGTCCCGAGTCCCCTCGGCGTCTCGACCGTACGCCGTGGGCCGCGGGTCGTGTCGTGCTCGTGCCACCTGCCGGGCGGGGCAGGCGCGCCTCGACGTGGAGCCGGGCGAGGACCCCTTGAGGGGTCCCCGCCCGGGTTCGGTGCCGCTGCGCGGTCGTGCGGTGGTGCTGATCTGCGTCGAGCGGCGGCTCAGCGCTTGGCGTCGTAGATCTTCAGCGTCGCGACGCCGAGGTTGATCTTCGCGCCGTACAGCTCGCTGTTGACGTCGAGGACGCCGAGCTGGACCGCGATCGCCTTGGCGCCCCACTTGCCGCGCTCGACGACGTTGAACTTCACCGAGAGCAGCGGGAGGCCCGGGATCTCGATCGAGGGGATGTCCTGGGGCGCACTCATGGTCTCGCCGTTGACGGTGATGGCGCCGATCGTGGTGCCCGAGGTGTCCACCTTGGTGCGGCTGTTGGCCTTCTGGCTGCGCAGCCGGGTGGCCTTCACCGAGGCCTTGATGCCGTCGATGACGAGCATGTCGCCGCCGAGGGCGACGCGGGCCAGGCTGGCCTCCTCGTAGCCCCAGGCCTTGCGACCGTTCTGCTTGCCCATCTGGCGGCTGCCGCCGACCGAGACCTCGAGGACGCCGGGGAGGTTGACGTCGAGGACCGAGTCCTGCTTGACCTTGCCGCCGGTGCCCGAGCACGGCATCACGATGTTCTGGGTGCGGCCCACGTCGAGCAGCCCGGCGAGCGCCTTGGCGTCCAGGGTGCTGGCGCGGCCGCGGAACAGGCCGGTCTTGATCTCGTCGAAGATCTTCGCCGAGCTGTGCGCCACGCGGATGCGGGTCTTGGTCGGCGCGATGTAGACCTCGAGCGCGTCGGCACGGGCGATCGCGCGGGACTTGTTCACCTTGCTCTCCTGGTTGCCCAGCGAGATCCGGCCGAGGCCGGGGATGTTCACCGGGCGGCCCGGCAGCGGGACGTCGAAGCCGGTCCGCTTGCCGCCGGTCGGGGTGAACCACAGGCTCAGCAGGTTGGTGGAGATGTTGGTGCCGAAGCCGGTCTTCGGGTCGTGGTACGCCTCGGCGCGGGTGCTGATCGCGCCGAGCTCGAGCTTGCCGAAGGCGTTGTTCATCAGCGTGATGCCGGCGATCTTCTGCTGCGTGATCGAGGCGACCCGGCCGGACTTGAACTTGCGGGTGCGGTTGGTGGTCGTGATCGCCCCGACCTCACCGAGCCCGGGGATGGTGACCCCGGCGAGGCTGTTGCGGCGCACCAGGCCCGCCTCGTTGGTGCAGCCGATGACCTTGTGCGCCGTACGTCCCGAGGAGGCCGGCAGCGCACCGCCCTCGATGCGGGTGCCGTAGCCGCCGCCGGCCAGGGCGAACTTGGTGTAGCGGCCCTTCTTGCCGGCCTTCTTCTCGGCCTTCGGCGTGACCGCGACGACGGTGCTCGTCCACTCCGGTGAGGCCTTCACCTGGCTCGCGGTGGGGCTGGACGTCGCGGGCGTGGCGTGGGCCGGCATCGCCGGCACCACGAGCGCGAGGGCGAGCGCGGTGCCGAGTGGCAGCAAACGGCGCATGGGGTTGCTCCTGACAAGAGAGGTCCTGAAGGGGGGTCTGGTTTCAACGAGGTAGTTCGCTTGGGGCTACGCATTCGCGCTCATGCCTACCCAGAAGCCGCCGAAGTGTGACCACAGAGGCTCCCGTGACGGGAGTGGTCCGGACCAGTGGTCTCGACCGGTCGGGGCCGATCGGGCTCGCGTACGGGGGGAGACCGGAGGGGTCGACGCCCGGGGCGCCGCGGCGTTGGATGGGGCGATGAGGAGCGTCGTCGTCGATGTGGGCCCGGTCAGTCCAACCGACCTGGTCGCGGTGGCCCGTGACGGTGCGGCGGTCGAGCTGTCCGCGGCCGCCCGCGCCGCGATCGTGAAGGGCCGCGAGACCGTCGACACGCTCGCGGCCGCGGCGGAGCCGGCGTACGGCGTCTCGACCGGCTTCGGGGCGCTCGCGACCCGGCACGTGCCGCTGCGCGACCGCGCCCGGCTGCAGCGCTCGCTGGTGCGCTCGCACGCGGCGGGCTCGGGGCCGGAGGTGGAGCGCGAGGTGGTGCGGGCGCTGATGCTGCTGCGGCTCTCCACGCTCGCGACCGGGCACACGGGGGTGCGCCCGGAGACCGCGGAGCTGCTGGCCGCGCTGCTGAGCCACGGGATCAGCCCGGTGGTGCACGAGCACGGCTCGCTGGGCTGCTCCGGCGACCTCGCCCCGCTGGCCCACTGCGCGCTGGCGCTGATCGGCGAGGGCCCGGTGCGCGACGCCGCCGGCGCGCTGCGCCCGGCCGCCGAGGTGCTCGCCGAGGCCGGGCTGAGGCCGGTCACGCTGGGGCCCAAGGAGGGCCTGGCGCTGATCAACGGCACCGACGGGATGCTCGGGATGCTGGTGCTGGCCCTGGCGGACCTGCGCCGGCTGCTGCGCAGCGCCGACGTGGCGGCGGCGATGTCGGTGGAGGGCCTGCTGGGCACCGACCGGGTCTTCGCCGAGGAGCTGCAGGCGCTGCGCCCGCACCCGGGGGTGGGCGCCTCCGCCGCCAACCTGCGGGTGCTGCTGGCGGGCTCGGGGGTGGTGGCCTCGCACCGGGGCCGGGACTGCACCCGGGTGCAGGACGCCTACTCGCTGCGCTGCGCCCCGCAGGTCCACGGCGCCGCGCGCGACACCGTCGAGCACGCGGCGCAGGTGGCGGAGCGCGAGCTGGCCGCGGCGATCGACAACCCGGTCGTCGTGGGGGACCGGGTGGAGTCCAACGGCAGCTTCCACGGCGCCCCGCTCGGCCACGTGCTGGACTTCCTGGCGATCGCGGCCGCCGACGTCGCCTCGATGAGCGAACGGCGCACCGACCGCTTCCTCGACGTGGCGCGCAGCCGCGGGTTGCCGGCGTTCCTCGCCGCGGACCCCGGCGTCGACAGCGGGCACATGATCGCGCAGTACACCCAGGCCGCGATCGTCTCGGAGCTCAAGCGGCTCGCGGTTCCCGCGTCGGTCGACTCGATCCCCTCCAGCGCGATGCAGGAGGACCACGTCTCGATGGGCTGGTCGGCCGCGCGCAAGCTGCGCCGCAGCATCGACGGGCTGACCCGGGTGGTGGGGATCGAGGTGCTGACCGCGGCGCGGGCGCTCGACCTGCGCGCGCCGTTGGAACCCGCCCCCGGCACCGGGGCGGTCGTCGCGCTGCTGCGCGGGGCCGGCGTCGAGGGCCCGGGACCGGACCGCTTCCTCGCCCCGGAGATCGAGGTCGCCGTGGAGCTGGTGCGCTCCGGTGCGGTGCTGCGCGCCGCCGAGGAGCAGGTCGGAGCGCTGCGATGACGCTCGAGGAGCCGGTGGGGTCCGGGCGCGGACCGATCCGCGCGCCGCGGGGCACCGCGCTGACCGCCCGGTCCTGGCAGACCGAGGCGGTGCTGCGGATGCTGATGAACAACCTCGACCCCGAGGTCGCCGAGCGCCCCGAGGACCTCGTCGTCTACGGCGGCACCGGGAAGGCGGCCCGCAGCTGGGCGGCGTACGACGCGCTGGTGCGGACCCTGACCAGGCTCGGCGACGACGAGACGATGCTGGTGCAGTCGGGAAAGCCGGTCGGCGTGATGCGCACCCACCCATGGGCGCCGCGGGTGCTGATCGCCAACGCCAACCTGGTGGGGGACTGGGCGACCTGGGAGGAGTTCCGGCGCCTGGAGGACCTCGGGCTGACGATGTACGGGCAGATGACGGCCGGGTCGTGGATCTACATCGGGACCCAGGGGATCCTCCAGGGCACCTACGAGACCTTCGCCGCGGTGGCCGACAAGCGCTTCGGCGGCACGCTCGCCGGCACCGTCACGCTGACCGGGGGCCTGGGCGGGATGGGCGGGGCACAGCCGCTGGCGGTCACGATGAACGAGGGCGTGGCGATCTGCGTCGAGGTCGACCCGGCGCGGATCGGGCGCCGCCTCGAGCAGCGCTACCTCGACGTGCGCGCCGACTCCCTCGACCACGCGCTCGCCCTGGCCCGTGCGGCCCGCGAGGAGCGCCGGGCGCTGTCGATCGGGGTGCTGGGCAACGCCGCGGAGGTCTTCCCCGCGCTGCTCGCCGCGGGCGCGCCGATCGACGTGGTCACCGACCAGACCTCCGCCCACGACCCGCTGTCCTACCTGCCGCTCGGCGTCGACCTCGCCGACTGGCGGCGCGCCGCGCAGGCCGACCCGGCCGGGTTCACCGAGCGGGCCCGGGCCTCGATGGCGGCGCAGGTGGGCGCGATGGTCGGGTTCGTCGACGCGGGCGCGGAGGTCTTCGACTACGGCAACTCGATCCGCGACGAGGCCCGCAAGGGCGGCTGCGCGCGGGCCTTCGACTTCCCCGGCTTCGTGCCCGCCTACATCCGCCCGCAGTTCTGCGAGGGCCGCGGGCCGTTCCGGTGGGTCGCGCTCTCGGGCGACCCCGCCGACATCGCGGCCACCGACGCCGCGGTCCTCGAGCTGTTCCCCGACGACCGGCGGCTGCGGCGCTGGATCACGATGGCCCAGGAGCGGGTGGCCTTCCAGGGCCTGCCGGCCCGGATCTGCTGGCTCGGGTACGGCGAGCGCCACCTCGCGGGGCTGCGGTTCAACGAGATGGTGCGCAGCGGGGAGCTGCGCGCGCCGGTGGTGATCGGCCGCGACCACCTCGACTGCGGCTCGGTCGCATCGCCGTACCGCGAGACCGAGGCGATGGCCGACGGCTCCGACGCGATCGCCGACTGGGCGATCCTCAACGCGCTGGTCAACACCGCCTCGGGCGCCAGCTGGGTCTCCTTCCACCACGGCGGCGGGGTCGGCATCGGCCGTTCGCTGCACGCCGGGCAGGTCTGCGTCGCCGACGGCACCGACCTCGCCGCCGAGAAGCTCGCGCGGGTCCTCACCAACGACCCCGGCACCGGGGTGATCCGCCACGTCGACGCGGGCTACGAGAGCGCAGCCCGCGTCGCCGCGGAGCGGGGGGTGCGGATCCCCCGGTGAGGGACTACTTCCGGCGCTTCGGGCGGACCTTCAGCGTCAGCGTGTCCTTCGAGGCGGCCACGGTGGCGGTGCCCGCGTAGCCGAGCACCACCCGATGCCGCCCGACGGCCAGCTTGCGCAGCGAGAACGTGGCGCGGCCGGCCTTGTTCAGTGTCGCCTTGCCGACGACCTTGCCCTTCACGGTCGCCGTGACCCGGCCGCGGGCGAGCTCGCCGCCGGCCGCGATGGCGACCTTCACCTTGGCGCGGGTGCCCTTCACGACGGGATTGCGCACGAACGACGCCAGCGTCGTGGACGTCGCGACCTCCGGTGCGGGGGTCGCGCACTCCTCCATGACGTCGGCGCTGGCCAGAGGGGTGCACACGAAGGCGGTCGGGTTGACCTCCTCCGGCGGCATCCACACGTCGGCGGCCGCCTCGAAGTCCGCGGCGTACCCGAGCAGCGACTCCTCGGTGTACGCCGTGCCGAGGAAGGTGATCGCGACCGGGCGACGGTTGTTCGCCGCGTAGCCGGCCGGGAGCGTCACCGACGGGTAGCCGGCGCGGGCGCCGACGCCGGTGGTGCCGGCGTTGCTGACGATGGCGTCCACGTCGTTCGCCTCGAGCACGGCGTCGATGTTGCCCCGGCTCTCGGCGATGCCGAGGTCGCGCGCGGTCTCGTAGGCCTCGAGCTGGGCGGGGTCGGTGAGGTCGACGGCCTCGGAGGCGGTGAGCAGGGTCTGGCCGAACTTCAGCGCCACTGCGGCGTGCGCGTCGTTGAACGCGATGACGTCGCTGAGCGTGTCCATCGGCGCGCTCTCCGGCAGGCGGGCGAGGTAGGCGTTCAGGTCGCGCTCGAACTCGTAGGAGAGGATGCCCGGCTGCTGCGAGCCGGCCGGAGCGGTCACCGGTACGAGCGTGGCGCCCTGGGCCTCGAGCACCTCGAGGGCGTTGTTGTAGACCTCGTTGGTCGAGGACACCACGCCGAGGCGCACGCCCTCCAGCGCGGTCTCGGACAGCCCGGCGGTGTAGTCGACGTCGTCGTAGGCGTCGGCGCCCGTGGTCGCGGGGTCCTCCGGGTCGGCGCCGGTGGTCAGGCCGGTGAGCACCGCCGCGGCGTCGTACACCGAGCGGGCCATCGGGCCGACGGTGTCCTGGGAGGCCGAGATCGGGATGACGCCGGTGCGGCTGATCAGCCCGACGGTCGGCTTCACGCCGACCAGCGAGTTCGCGTTGGACGGGCTGAGGATGGAGCCGGAGGTCTCCGAGCCGACGGTGGCGGCGGCGAGCGCGGTCGAGGCGGCCACGCCGGAGCCGGCGCTGGAGCCGCTGGGCGTCTGGGAGAGGTCGTAGGCGTTGAGCACCTGCCCGCCCAGGGAGCTGTAGCCGGCGGGCATCCCGCTGGTCGTGTAGTTCGCGAACTCGGTGAGGTTGGTCTTGCCGAGGATGATCGCGCCGGCCTCGCGCAGCGCCGCGGTGGCCGGGGCGTCCGCGGCGGGGAAGGAGTTGGCCAGGGCGACGCTGCCCGCGGTGGTGGGCATCCCGGCGGCGTCGATGTTGTCCTTGATCAGGATCGGGATGCCGAGCAGCGGGCCGGTCTCGCCGGCCGCGCGGGCCCGGTCGGCGGCGACGGCCTGGGCGCGGGCGTCGGCGGCGACCTGGCGCACCGAGTTCAGGCGCGGGCCGCTGTCGTCGATGGCCGCGATCCGGGCGAGGTAGGCCTCCACCAGCTCGACGGAGGTGAAGTCGCCGGCGGTGAGGCCGGCTTGGAGGTCCTCGATCGAGGCGGTGCTCAGCTGCAGGCCGCCGGGCAGCGTGGTCGCGGAGACGGGCTTGGGCGCGGGCGCCGGCGCGGCGGTGGAGGCGGGGGAGGAGACGGCCAGGCCGGAGAGGGCCAGGGCAGCCGCCGACAGGGTCCCGGCGACGACGCGGGTCGTCCGGCGGGGGGAGGAGAGAGACAAGTCGAGTCCTTCGAGAGGTGGGGACGGTGCGGGCTCGGAGTGTCCGGCCCCGGTGTTTCGTCCGCCGACCGGCCGCGGCGGGCTCGACGCGGAGCCCCGCTCCGAACGGGTGAGGCGGTGCGCCCGCGCGCCGCAGGACGTCCGGCGTCGGGGCGCGGGGGCGGGAGGTTCTCGCGCGCCGGGCGCCGGGCGCCGGGGAGTCTGCGTTACCTGTTCTTCACGTGGGTCGTCCCACGGGTCGCGGGTCCCCGGCTGCCGGGCGCGGCCCGATTTCCGCCTGGTGCGTCGAGGCGGGCGGGACGGGCGGTGCGGCTGCCACGGTGTCGGCGGGCCGGTGCGGCCCGTCCGACCAGCCACAGGAGGCCACCTTGCAGCACGAGCCCACCCCGTCCGCCGGTGTCGAGGACCTGGCCGCCGCACCCGACCTGGGCGCGCTCGACGCCGCCCTGGCGCCGCGGTCGATGATGGCCGGCTGGAGCAAGCTGGAGCCGTCGCTGTGGCCCGAGCCGCGACCCGTCCACGACCCCGCGGTGTGGCGCTACGCCGACGCGCGGGCCGGGCTGGACGCCGCCGGGCGGATGATCTCCGCCGAGCAGGCCGAGCGCCGCAACCTGTTCCTGGTCAACCCGGTCGAGGGCAACCACTACCCGACCGTGCGCACGCTGGTCAGCGCCTACCAGATGATCCTCCCCGGTGAGCGCGCCCGCAGCCACCGGCACACCCCCAACGCGCTGCGCCTGGTCATGGACGTCGCGCCCGGGACCTACACGGTCGTCGACGGCGTGCGCATCGACATGGAGCCCGGCGACGTGCTGCTCACGCCCGGCTGGTGCTGGCACGGCCACGGCAACGACGGCGCCGAGCCCGGCTACTGGATCGACTACCTCGACGTCCCGCTGGTGCACCTGCTGGAGCCGATGTTCCTCGAGTGGCACCCCGACGGCTTCCAGGAGCCGACCAGCGCGACCCGCGACTCCGCGTTCGTCTTCTCGTGGACGAGCACCGAGGCACGGCTCGACGCGGCCGCGCCCGACGAGCACGGCCGGCTGCGCGTGCAGCTCGGCGACCCGGCGATGCCGACCACCGCGCTGTTCATGGAGCGGATCGCCGTCGGGAGCTCCCGCCCCGCGCTGCGGACCACCGCCAGCCAGATCATCACCTGCTACGCCGGCAGGGGGGTCAGCCGCATCGGCGATCAGGAGATCGCCTGGTCGCGCGGGGACGTCCTCGCGGTGCCGAGCTGGACGGCGTACGAGCACCGCGCGGAGGAGGACGCCGTCCTCTTCACCGTCACCGACCGCCCGGTGCTCGACAAGCTGGGCTTCTGGCGCGAGGAGGTCGTCGGCGGCTGAGGTCGTCGTACGACGGGGGGCGCCGGGGAGGCGATCTTCCACTGGATGAAGGGAGGCGTGGTGCGCGGGCGGGCGGCTCCATAGCGTCGGAGGGTCCGCGGAGTACCGCTGCCCGCGACGCCTGCCTGAGGAGCCGCCCTGCCATGACCGACACCGTCCTGCCGCCCCTGACCGGCCTCAAGGTCCTCGACGTGGCCACCCTGTTCGCCGGGCCGTCCGCCGCGACCCTGATGGGTGACTTCGGCGCGGAGGTGATCAAGGTCGAGCACCCGCGCAAGCCGGACCCGGCCCGCACCCACGGGCACTCCAAGGACGGTCACGGCCTGTGGTGGAAGGTGCTCGGCCGCAACAAGCGCACCATCACCCTCGACCTCTCCCAGCCCGCCGGCCAGGAGGTCTTCCTGCGCCTGGTCGCCGAGGCCGACGTCGTCATCGAGAACTTCCGCCCCGGCACCCTCGAGCGCTGGAACCTCTCCTACGACCGCCTCAGCGAGGTCAACCCCGGCCTGGTGCTGACCCGGGTGACCGGCTTCGGCCAGTTCGGCCCGCGCTCCAAGGAGCCGGCGTTCGGCACCATCGCCGAGGCGATGTCCGGCTTCGCGCACTCCACCGGCCAGCCCGACGGCCCGCCGACCCTCCCGCCGCTGGCCCTGGCCGACAACATCTCCGGCCTGGCCGCCACCATCGCCACCCTGATGGCGCTGCGCGGGCGCGACACCACCGGCAAGGGCCAGGTCGTCGACCTCGCCATCATCGAGCCGATCCTGGCGATGCTGGGCTCGCAGCTCACCGTCTTCGACCAGCTCGGGGTGATCACCCAGCGCGCCGGCAACCGCTCGGAGAACAACGCGCCGCGCAACACCTACAAGACCGCCGACGGCGACTGGGTCGCGATCTCCACCAGCGCCCACACCATCGCCGAGCGCGTGATGCGCCTGGTCGGTCGCGACGACCTGACCAAGGAGCCGTGGTTCGGTGACGGCCACCAGCGCGCCAAGCACGCCGACATCCTCGACGAGGCCGTCGGCTCCTGGATCCTCGCGCGCCCGACCTCGGTCGTCGTGGAGGAATTCGCCAGGGCCGAGGCCGCGCTGGCCGTGGTCAACGACATGAGCCGCGTGATCGTCGACGAGCAGTACAACGCCATCGGCGCGATCGCCACGGTCGAGGACGAGGACCTGGGCCCGATCCGGATGCCCAACGTCATGTTCCGCCTCTCCGAGCAGCCCGGCCGGATCCGCCACACCGGCCGCGGCCACGGCGCCGACACCGAGGAGGTCCTGCGCGAGCTCGGCCTCGAGACGGAGGAGCTGGAGAAGCTGCGCGCGGACGGGGTGGTCTGAGTGGGCTCCGCGCTCGCCTCGCTCGAGGACGCCCTCGCCTGGCTCTACGTCCCCGCCCCGCGCGCCGGTGAGCTGCTGGCCAAGGCCGCGAAGGTCGCCGACGGCATCGTGGTCGACCTCGAGGACGCCGTGCACCCGCGCCAGCGGGCCGCCGCGCGCGAGCACCTCGCCGAGGCGCTGCCGGCGCACGACGGGGCGGCGTTCGTCGTCGTCCGCGTCAACCCGGTCTCCACCGACGACTTCGCCGCCGACGTCGCCGCGCTGACCCCGCTGGTGCAGGCGGGCCACGTCGCCGCGGTCCGGGTGGCCAAGGTCGAGTCGGCCGAGGAGGTGGCGACCGCACGCGCCGCCACGGCGGCCTGGGGCCCCGAGCCCCGCCTGATCTGCCAGCTGGAGTCGGCCGGCGCGATCGCCCGGGCCCACGAGATCGCGGCCGCAGACGGCGTGCACTCGATCATGCTCGGCGAGGCCGACCTGCGCGCCGACCTGCGGCTGCCGCGTGGCGCCGCGGGCGACCCGGGCCTGCTGCTTGCCCGCCAGACCTGCGTGCTCGCCTCGCGGGCCGCCGGCCTGCCCTCCCCGGTGGGCAGCGCGTTCACCGACGTCACCGACACCGAGGGGCTGCGCGAGACCAGCGCCCGCCTGGCCGCCCTCGGCTTCGTCGGCCGCTCCTGCATCCACCCCAAGCAGCCGGCCGTGGTCCGCGAGGCCTTCGCGCCCTCGGAGGCCGACCTGGCCTGGGCCCGCTCGGTGCTCGCCGAGGCCGGCACCCAGGACGGCGCCGACAGCGCCGCCTCCGTGCTCGCCGACGGCTCCTTCGTGGACCCGGCGATCGTGCGTCAGGCCGAGCGGCTCGCCGCCCGCGCCGGGGCCGCTCGATGAGCGGCCTGCCCGTCGAGGGCGTGGGGCCGGGCCGCCTCGCCGGCGCCGACGTCACGGTCGTCGACCTCGCCCAGCCGCTGCACCCTGGCGTACCGGTCTCGCCGAGCCACCCCGGCTTCAAGCACTCCCTCCAGCGCCGCCACGGCGACGCCGTACGCGTCGACGGGACGTCGGGCGCCAACGACCTGCTGGTCCTCGGCACCCACACCGCGACCCACGTCGACGCGCTGGCCCACATCAGCCACGACGGGCTGCTGCACGGCGGCCTCGACGCCCGCAGCGCCCAGGAGGGCGGCCGCTTCGTCGAGCACGGCGTGCACACCATCGCTCCGGTCGTCGCGCCGGGCGTGCTCCTGGACCTGCCGGCGCTGCTCGGCGTCGAGCGGCTCGCGCCGGGCCAGGCGATCACCGCCGACGACCTCGCCGCGGCCGCGGGCGACCGCGAGATCGAGCCCGGCAGCGTGATCATGGTCCGCACCGGCTGGGCGCAGCTGTGGGACGACCCGCAGGCGTTCCTCAGCCACGACGGCGGCGTGCCCGGGCCCGACGAGGGCGCCTGCCAGTGGCTGGCCGCGCGGTCCCCGCGCCTGGTCGGCTCCGACACCACCGCCTTCGAGCACATCCCGGCCGGTGAGGGGCACGCGCGCCTGCCCGGCCACCGGGTCCTGCTCGTCGAGGCCGGCGTACCGATCATGGAGATGCTCCAGCTCGAGCGCCTCGCCGCCCTCGCGCCCGCGCAGCTCACCGTCGTGGCCGCGCCGCTGCCGATCGTCGGCGCCACCGGCTCGCCGCTGCGCCCGCTCGCGCTCGTCGTCACCTGACGTCGTACGACGTCCCGCACCCGCACCTACCGCTCGACCCACCCACGAGGAGCCCAGTTCCGTGACCGCAGTCGCCCCGAGCACCGAAGGGGCGACCGCGGTCGCCCGCCTGGCCGCCTTCGCCGCGGCCTTCCGCGAGACCCCCACGCAGGCCGCGCTGGACGACGCGCGCCAGCGCCTGCTCGACACCATCGGCATCTCGGTGCCCGCGCTCGGGACCGGGCCCGCCGAGGTCGTGCACAACCTCGCCCGGGCCTGGGGCGGGCACGCCCAGTCCACCGCGCTCGGCCTCGCCGAGAAGGTCCCCGCCCCGACCGCCGCGCTGGTCAACGGCACCCTGGGCCACGCCCTGGACTTCGACGACACCCACGTGCCCTCGATCCTGCACCCGTCGGCCTCGGTCGTCCCGGCCGCGCTGGCCGCCGCCGAGGCGTGCGGGGCGAGCGGGCGCCAGCTGCTCGCCGCGATCGCGGTCGGCAACGAGATCTGCATCCGGCTGGGCAACGCCGGCTACGACCCGGCGATCAACAACTCGGTCTTCTTCGACCGCGGGCTGCACGCCACCTCCATCTGCGGCGCCCTGGGCTCCGCCGCGGCCGCCGCGACCGTGATGGGCCTGCCCGAGGACCAGATCGCCCACGCGATGGGCATTGCGGCCTCGATGGGCGCGGGCCTGCTCGAGGCGAACCGGGCCGGCGGCTCGGTCAAGCGGATGCACTGCGGCTGGGCCGCGCACTCCGGCGTCGTCGCCGCCCAGTCCGCCGCCGCCGGGCTGACCGGCCCGCCGACGGTGCTCGAGGGTCGGTTCGGCTTCTTCCACGCCTACTGCGGGGAGACCTACGACGAGGCCGCGCTGCTCGACGGCCTCGGCGAGGTCTGGGCCACCGGCGACTGCTTCGTGAAGCCCTACCCGACCAACGTCTTCACCCACTCCGGCATCGACGCGGCGCTCGCGCTGCGCGCCAAGGGCCTGCGCCCCGAGCAGATCGAGTCGGTCGAGATCGGGGTCCCCTCGCCGGTGCTGCGCACCATCGCCCAGCCGCGCGAGGCGAAGGTCCGCCCCGAGTCGGGCTACCACGCGCAGTTCTCCGGCCCGTTCACCTTCGCGATCGCGCTCGGCGGCGGTGGCGGGCTGGGCGTCTACCTCGACGACTTCACCGACGCGCAGGTGGCCGACCCGGTGCTGCTCGACCTCGCCTCGCGGATCACCCACGTCGCGGACCCGCGCTGCGACGAGATCTTCCCCAGCCACTTCCCCTCGATCGTGCGGGTCCGGCTCACCGACGGCTCCGAGATGGTCGAGGAGGTCCTCACCACGCGGGGCACCTCCGAGCGGCCGCTGAGCGATGAGGAGATCATGCTCAAGTTCCGCCTCAATGCCGCCGGCCTGCCAGGCGGCGCCGACGAGATCGGCCGGCGCATCGCCGACGTCGCGTCGTACGACGACGTGAGCCGCCTGCTCGAGGGCACCACCGCGAGCTGACCCCGCACTCCCCGCAACGACCCCGCACGGCCCGGGCCCGGCAGCACCCGCTGCTGGGCCCGGGTCGTCCGATGAGAGGTGCCACCTTGACCGCCACGTCCCGTCCCGCCGCCGCTGGTCCCGACGCCGCCCGCCCCGTCGGGCTGTCGGTGCCGCTGCTGCTGATCCTCGCGGCGTGCAGCGGCTTCCCGCCGTTCGCGATCGACACCTACCTGCCGGGGTTCCCGCAGATCGCCGACGACCTGGACACCACCGCGGCACAGGTGCAGCTGACGCTCACCGCGTTCCTGCTGGCGACCGCGGTGGGGCAGATCGTGTGGGGCACGCTGTCGGACCAGGTCGGACGCCGCCCGGTCCTGCTCGGCGGGATCGCGGTGGGGGTCGTGGCCAGCCTGACCTGCGCGCTCACCGAGTCGATCTGGCTGCTCCTCGCGGCGCGGGCGCTGCAGGGGATCGGCACCGGCGCGGTGATGGTGGTCGCGCGGGCGGTGGTCGCGGACCTGTCGTCGGGCGCCAGTGCGGCGCGGGCCTTCTCCACCCTGGCCGCGGTGCAGTCGGTCGCCCCGATCGCCGCACCGGTGATGGGCGGGCTGCTGATCGGGCCGTTCGGGTGGCGCGCGGCGTTCTGGATGCTGTTCGCGATGACCGTGGCCATGTCGGTGGCGATCCTCGTGATGATCCCCGAGACCCTGCCCGCGGAGCGCCGCGGCGGCAGCGGGCTGCGGCGGATCCTGATCGACGGGCGGCACGTGCTGGGCGACCGCGGCTACGTCGGCGCGGTGGTCACGGTGTCGGCGAGCTTCGCGACGATGTTCGCCTACATCTCCGCGAGCCCGTTCGTGATCCAGACGATCATGGGGCTCTCGGAGTACGCCTACTCGGCGATCTTCGCCTCCACCGCCGCCGCGCTGGTCGCCATGATCATGGTGAACCGGCGCCTGGTGCTCACCGTGGCCCCGGAGCGGCTGATCGTCTGCGGCGCCCTGGGCCAGGTCTTCGGCGTGAGCGTGCTGGTCGTGTGCGTGGCGTTCCTCGACCTGCCGCTGCCCGGCATGATCCTCGGCTTCCTCGCCGTGCAGGGCTCCCAGGGGCTGCTCAGCGGCAACTGCAACGCGATCGGCCTGATGCGCGCCAAGCCCCGCACCGGCACCGGCTCGGCGCTCATGGGCGGCGCGCAGTTCGGCCTCGCCGCGGTGGTCGCACCGCTCGTCGGGATCGCCGGCGAGCACTCCGCCGTACCGATGGTGACGCTGATGTCGCTCAGCGTCGCGTTCACCTTCCTCGGCGTCGCGCTGATTCGCTCCGCCACCCGCGCGCAGGAGCCCGCTGCCGCCTGATCGCTGCGGGGTCGTCCTGCGGAAACGAGCAGCCCGTGGCCGCGCCGCCACCCCGCCAACCGCCGTACGACGTACGCCGCCCTCGACTCGGCGGTCACGACCCTCGACTCGACGGTCCCAACTCTCGACTCGACCGGACAGCCCGAAATGCCCCGAGGGGGCACGTCCGGTGGGACGTGCCCCCTCGGGGGTGGTGGCCGGGCAGTGCGGGTGGCCGCGGCGGCTCAGCGGCTCAGATCTCGACGGTGGTGGCGTCGTAGGAGTAGAGCCAGTCGTAGCGGTCCGCGATCGGGTTCACGCTCCACTCGCGCTCGAGGTAGGCCTTCGCGCTCTCGGGCGTGGCCAGCTCGGGGGAGTGGAAGCGGTCGGTGTTCGCGGTCGCGCCCCGCACCATCTTGGAGGTGCGGTCGATGCGGGCGTGCTCGTAGCGCAGCAGCGCCTTCTCGGGGTCGGAGCCGTAGGCCTCCAGCGCGCGGGCCAGGACCAGGCCGTCCTCGATGGAGTGGACGGCGCCCTGGGCCAGGAACGGCAGGGTGGCGTGGCAGGCGTCGCCCATCAGCGTCACCCGGCCCTTGGTCCAGTGCGGGATCGGCTCGCCG
The DNA here is from genome assembly GCF_013155365.1 of Nocardioides sp. zg-DK7169. Classification (GTDB taxonomy): domain Bacteria; phylum Actinomycetota; class Actinomycetes; order Propionibacteriales; family Nocardioidaceae; genus Nocardioides. The sequence goes on along the minus strand of NZ_JABJRA010000005.1, from coordinate 170,839 downwards.
CGGACCAGCGCCCACTTCATCAGCGAGGGCGAGAGCTTGATCAGCGTCTGGATGTTCTCGTGCCAGCCGGCGAAGTCCTCGAGGCACTCCTCGACGGTGCCGTGGACGTTGCCGCCCTGGGCGGTCCACTCCTTGCCCTCGATGGTGGCCACGAAGTTCATCAGCTTGCCGCCGTGCAGCGGGTAGTGCACCGCGTGCGCCCGCGGGCCGATCCAGGTGGTGCCGACCCAGGAGCGCAGCTCCTCGGGCAGGTTCTCCATCGGGATCAGGCCGCGCCAGGCGACCATGCCGGAGAACTCCGGGGCGCTGGGGCCCCACAGCTCGTCGCGGATCCCCGAGCGCCAGCCGTCCGCGCCGACGACCACGTCGCCGGTGACGACGGTGCCGTCCTCGAGGGTGATCGACGCGGACGTGTCGTCCTGGGAGACCCCCACGACGCGCGACTTCAGCCGGATCGCGTGCGGGTCCTCGGCGAGCACCGCCTGACGCAGGGTGTCGAGCAGGTCGGGACGGTAGACGGTGAGGTACGGGTAGCCGTACCGCTCGATCGCCAGCGGGCCGAGGTCGAACAGCGGCCACGGCTCACCGGAGTTCCACAGGCGCAGCTCCTTGCGCTCCGGGTCGCACGACAGCTGCTTCAGCGTGTCGAAGACGCCCAGGGCGTCGAGGACCCGGTTGCCGTTCGGGCTGATCTGGATGCCGGCGCCGACCTCCTTGATCTCCTGGGCCTGCTCGTAGAGCTCGACCTCGAAGCCCTTCTTCAGCAGGGCGAGGGCGGCGGTCATGCCGCCGATGCCACCGCCCGCGATAACCACGCGCATTGGGGGTTGCCTTTCTGGTCGGCTCAGAGAGCTTCGGTACGGAGCAGGCCCAGGGCCTTGAGGACGGCCTCGTCGCTGCAGCGCACCAGGTGCGCGTCGGTGTCGGCGCGGAAGGAGTAGGGGCGCCACGAGGGGACGGCGATGACGTCGCCGCGCTCCCAGGTGATGGTCTCGCCGTCGATGTCGAGGGCGCCCGAGCCCTCGACGACGGTGAAGATCGAGTTCGCGGTGGTCTGGTGGACCTGCGAGGTGAAGCCGGCGTCGAGGCGGTGCACGTGGATCGAGATCGTCGGCATCGCCGGCTCGCCCAGCTCGATCACCTTCGAGGCCAGCCCGTCGGCCGGCGCCTCGGCGGCGTCGAGACGCGACAGCGAGTCCTCCCAGCGGAAGGCCAGCGGCGAGGAGTCGACGTCCACCGGGTCCGCCTCGAGGCGGTCGGGGTGCTGCTTGAAGAACATCGGCTCGAGCAGGTGGATCAGCGGTACGTCGAGGATGTCGACCCAGTAGCAGTCGTCGCCGTCCGCGTCGGACTCGTGGGAGTGGCTGTGCCAGAACGTCGACGGCGTCAGCAGGACGTCGCCGGGGCGCATCTCCACGCGGTGGCCGTTGACGACGGTGTAGGTGCCCTTGCCGTCGAGGATGATCCGCAGCGCCGCCGGGGTGTGGCGGTGGCAGTCGGCGGTCTCGCCCGGGCGGATCAGCTGGTACGCCGCGACGAGGGTGCGCACGGTGGCGTACTCGTTGCCCTCGACGGGGTTGCGCATCGTGACGTTGCGTCGGTCGGCCATCGAGTGGTCGACGAGGCGGCCCGCGGCGTCGAGCACCGACTGGATGTCGTCGTACTTCCAGCGGTAGGGGACCAGGTTCTTGCGGGGCTCGGCCCAGAGCGCGGGGAAGCGGCGGTGCCAGCCGCCCTCCATGCTCAGGTCGTCGAAGATCCCGTAGAGCTGCTCGAGGCTCTCGATGTCGGCGGAGGAGGGGACGGCTGCTGCGTCGGTCAAGGCGCGCTCCTTCACTTCTGCTTGATGATGTCGGGGGTGTAGGCGTTCGCGAACACCTCGGTGTTGCCGCGGGTGCCCTGACGGACCGGGACGTTCATCTCGCCGACCTGTTCGATCACGATGCGGATGACGTCGCCGTCGACGACCGGGCCGACGCCGGCGGGGGTGCCGGTGGCGATGATGTCGCCGGGGTGAAGCGTCATCACGGTGGAGGCCATCGCGATCATCCCGGGGATGTCGAGGACCAGGTCGCGGGTGTTGGCGTCCTGGCGCAGCTCGTCGCCGACCCACAGCTTCATGCTCAGCTGGGTCGGGTCGTCGACCTCGTCGGCGGTGGTGATCCAGGGGCCGACCGGGCAGAAGGTGTCGTAGGCCTTGCGGAAGACGCGCTCCTCGCGGCCGCGCACCACCATGTCGAGCAGGCAGGCGTAGCCGAAGACGTGGTCCTTCCAGTCCTCGCGGGCGATGTCGCGCCCGCCCTTGCCGATCACGATGCCGAGCTCGGACTCGTGGTGGACCTCGCGGCCCGGGAGGGCGGGGAGCTCGACGAAGTCCTCGGGGCCGGAGAGCGACGACGGCGGCTTGAGGAAGAACCCCTGCACGTCGGCGCGGTAGCCGGCCTGCATCTCGCGGCCGTGGTCGTGGTAGTTCACCGGGTAGGCGATCACCTTGTTCGGCCACGGGACCGGGGTGAGCAGGCCCGCCTCGGCGAGCGGGGTGCGCGCGCCGGTCGCCAGCGCGGCCTCGATGGCCGGACGGCGCTCGTCCCACTCGGCGATCAGGCGGTTGGGGCCCACCGGCGGCCACTCCGCGACGTCGACACCCGCCGCCTCGGTGACGTCGACGACGTACTCACCGTCGACGACGCCGACCTGACCCTTGCCGAACCGGGCGATCTTCATCCGTGCACTCCTCGATGTCTGCGCGTGTTGCCGCGTCCTCGCCGCCCTCGTCCGGCGTGCCGGGCGGGCGGGGTTCCTGCGGGCTGACCTCACGGACGCTAGGTCCGCGCGAAGGGGTGCGGAAAGGCGTCTTCCGGTGGATGCGATTACGCATTCTCGGCACCTGCGGGGGCCGGTGAGACTCCATCTCGAATCATCGTCCGACCCGTCTGCCGACCCCCGTACGCCGCCTGTGCGCCCGCCGGCACACCGCCTGTACAACGAGGAGCTGCGAAGTGCCCACCACCGTCCGCGATGCCGTGTTCGAGGTGCTCAGGGACCACGGGGTGGACCGCATCTTCGCGAACCCGGGCTCGACCGAGGTCGACCTGCTCACCGACCTGCCCGACCACCTCGACTTCGTGCTGGCCCTGCACGAGGGCTCGGTGCTGGGCATGGCCACCGGCCACGCGATCGCCGCCGGCCGCCCGGCCCTGGCGCTGCTGCACACCACCGCCGGCTACGGCAACGCCGTCGGCGGGCTGGCCACCGCCCGCGCCAACCGCGCGCCGGTCGTGCTGCTCGTGGGCCAGCAGGACCGCCGCCACCTCGCGGCCGCCCCGTTCCTGGCCGGCGACCTGGCCACCCTGGCCGGCAGCTACCCGGTCAGCGTCGAGGAGCCGGCCCGCCCCGGCGACGTGCCCGGCGCGATCGCCCGCGCCCTGCACGACGCGACGATCCACCGCGGCCCCGCCGTCGTGATCATCCCGATGAGCGACTGGGCCGAGCCCGCCGACGAGGTCCGCGCGCCCGCCGCGCGCCGCCTGGTCGTCGGCACCTCCGCCGACCCGGACGCCATCGCCGCCCTGGCGAGCGCGCTGCGCGACGCCGAGCGGCCCGCGCTGGTCCTCGGCTCGCTGGCCGACGACCCCGGCACCTGGGCCGCCGTCGCCGAGCTGGCCACCGCCCTGGACTCCCCGGTCTGGCAGGCCGCCTACTCCTACCGGATGGGCTTCGACCAGACCTCGCCGTTGTTCGCCGGCCACCTCCCGCCCGGCCGCGCCGCCCTGCGCGACGCGCTCGGCGAGCAGGACGTCGTCCTGGTCCTCGGCGCCCACGCGTTCCGCCAGTACCTCTACGAGGAGGGCGACTTCGTCGGTGGCGACACCCGTGTCCTGGTGGTCACCGAGGACGCCGACGAGGCCGTCCACAGCGACGCCGAGCTGGCCGTGATCGCACCGATCGACGCGGTCGCCGAGGCCCTCGCCCAGGACCTGCCGGTGCGGGCACCGGCCGAGCGCGCCCCGCGCCCGGTTCCCGCGCGGCTGGTCGCCGAGCCCGGCGCCGAGATCCGCCCCGGCGACGTCTTCCAGGCGCTCGCCGAGCGGCTGCCGGCCGAGTCGACGTACTTCGAGGAGAGCCCCTCGACGCGTCGCCCGCTGCTCGCCGCGCTGCCGGTGCGCGCGCCGTTCGGCTTCCTCACCGCCGCCATGGGCGGCCTCGGCTTCGCGGTCCCCGGCGCCATCGGCGTCAAGATGGCCCGCCCCGAGCGCCCGGTCGTCGCGATCGTCGGCGACGGCGCCTCGCTCTACAACGTCCAGGCCCTCTGGAGCGCGCAGAAGTACGGCGTGGGCGTGCTGTTCATCGTGATGTCCAACGGCGGGTACGCCGTGATGGACCGCCTGGCCCACAACGCCGGCGCCACCCCGCCGTGGCCCGGCTTCGGGGAGATCAGCCTCTCCACCCTGGCCGCCGGCTTCGGCTGCCCGGCGCGTCGCATCGAGACGGTCGAGGAGCTGCTGGCGGTGCTCGACGAGGTCGTCCCGACCCTCGGCGAGCGCACCGAGCCGCTCGTGCTCGACATCGCCGTCACCACCTCCTGACCCGTCCTGACCCTCGCGCGGCCTCCGGCCGCGCCGTCCGCCCGCCTGCTCGGGCACCGACCAAGAAAGGTATTGCCTGATGGCACAAGACTGGCTCGCCGAGGACCTTCCCGAGGAGCGCGAGGAGCTGCGCGACGTCGTCTCCGACATCTTGTCGAAGTACGACCGCGAGTACTGGATCCAGGTCGACGAGTCCGGGGAGTACCCCCAGGACTTCGTGGACGACCTGCAGCAGGGCGGCTGGCTCTCGATGCTGATCCCGACCGAGTACGGCGGCGGCGGCGCCTCCATCCCCGACGCCGCGCTGTTCCTCGAGACGATGAACCGCTGGGGCGCCCCGGGCACCCTGATCCACGCGCAGATGTACACGATGGGTGCGATCCTGCGCCACGGCTCCGAGGAGCAGAAGCAGAAGTGGCTGCCGCAGATCGCGGACGGCCTGCGCCTGCAGTCCTTCGGTGTCACCGAGCCCGACGCGGGCACCGACACCACCCGGATCCGCACCTTCGCGCGCCGCGAGGGCGACAACTACGTCATCAACGGCGGCAAGATCTTCACCTCGCGCGCCAAGCAGTCCGACCTGCTGCTGCTGATCGCGCGCACCAAGAAGTACGAGGACGTCGAGAAGAAGACCGACGGCGTCTCGGTCTTCCTGGTCGACATGCGCGAGGCGCTCGCCGCGGGCACGCTCACGATCGACCCGATCAAGGTGATGAGCGGTCACCACACCAACCAGCTCACCTTCACCGACATGGTGGTGCCCGCCGAGAACCTGATCGGCGAGGAGCACAAGGGCTTCAAGGTGACGCTCTCGGGCATGAACGCCGAGCGCATCCTGGCCGCCTCGCAGTACGTCGGCTCGGGCCTGTGGTTCATCGACCGCGCCACCGAGTACGCCAAGGAGCGCGTGGTCTTCGGCCGCCCGATCGGCATGAACCAGGGCATCCAGTTCCCGATCGCCAAGGCGTTCGCGCACCTGCGCGCGGCGAGCTCGCTGCGCTGGCAGGCGGCGGAGAAGTTCGAGGCCGGCAGCCGCTCGGGCACCGAGGCGAACATCGCCAAGCTGCTCGCCGCGGAGGCGCAGTGGGAGGCCGCGAACGCCGCCATGGACACCTTCGGCGGCTACGGCCTGGCCTCGGAGTACGGCGTGGAGCAGAAGTTCCGCGCCGCCCGCGGCCCGCTCATCGCCCCGATCAGCACCAACCTGATCCTGGCCGGCATCGCCCAGCGCGACCTGGGCCTGCCCCGGTCGTACTGAGCGACGAGAACGATGGCTGAGGTGACTCCGACCGTGGGCGACCGGGGGCTGACCGAGGTGGTGGCGGCGTTCGCGTGCGCCTTCACCGACGCCGGGGCGGACACCGCCGCGGTGGTCGGCAGCCTGGTCGACACGGTCGGGGTCGCCGTCGCCGGACGCACGGCCGAGCCCGTGCAGGCGGTCCGCCGCTGGGTGGGCACCGAGCCCGCCCTCGGCGGTGCCGTCGTCTGGGGCGAGGGTGCCCGCCGCGCCCCGTCCCAGGCGGCGCTGCTCAACGGCGTCGCCGGGCACGCGCTCGACTTCGACGACGCCTGCCCCTCGATGCCGTTGCACCCGAGCACCGTGCTGTGGCCGGCGCTGCTGGCCGACGCCGACGTGCTCATCGACGGTGCGCGCGTCGTCGAGGCGGTGCACGTCGGCAACGCCGTGAACCGCGCCCTGGGCGAGGCGCTGCCGATGGACGTGCACTACGGCCGCGGCTGGCACAGCACCGCCACCGTCGGGCGGCTCGCGGCCGTGGCCGCGCTCGCCCGGCTGCACGCCCTGGACCTCGACACCACCCGCCGGGCCCTGGGCCTGGTGGCGTCGATGGCGGGCGGCAGCATCGCCAACTTCGGCACCGGCGCCAAGCCGCTGCACGCCGGCCTCGCGGCCCGCGACGCGGTGAGCGCGGTGGCGCTGGTGCGCCACGGCCTGGACGCCAACCCCGAGCAGCTCGAGCACCGCCTCGGGTTCCTGGCCGCCTTCGGCGCGCCGGACCCGGACGCCGTGGCGCGGGTCGGCCAGCGCCTCGAGCACTGGTACGCCGCGTGGTCGCAGGACTGGTCGCTGAAGCGCTACCCCTCCTGCTACGGCACCCACCGCGCCGTCGACGCCGCCCTGGAGGTGCGTGCCGAGCTCGGCGCGCCGTCCGCGGGGGAGTACACCTCGGTCGAGGTGCTCAGCCACCCCGGCTCCCTGCGCCCGCTGATCGGGCACGCCCCGCGCACCGGGCTGGAGGGCAAGTTCAGCCTCCCGCACACCGTGGCCACCGCGCTGCTGACCGGGCGGCTCGGGCTGGAGGCGTTCACCGACGAGGCCGTCACGGCCCCCGAGGTCGTCGCCCTCGCCGACCGGGTCGAGGTCGTGGCCCAGCCGGACCCGCCGGGGCGCCCTGAGCTGGCCGACCAGCGCTACGCCCGGGTGCGGGCCACCCTGCGCGACGGCCGCAGCGCCGAGCGCCTGGTGCTGCTCACCCGCGGCGACGCCCGCAACCCGCTGAGCGACGCCGAGGTGGACGAGAAGTTCCTGCTCGCCGTGAGCGCCGGCGGTTGGAGCGCCGCCGGCGCCCGCCGCCTGCTCGACCGGCTGCGCGCCTCCCTGACCGGCGAGCACGCCGCGCTGGGCGCCGCGCTGGCCGCGCTCGGCGAGCCGGCGTACGACCCCGAGAACCAGACCACGCCCGAGAGCCCCGCAGGAGAGCACCCGTGACCGGCAACCACCCGAAGGTCGTCATCGTCGAGGAGGGCATGCGCGAGGGCATGCAGATCGAGAGCGCCGACATCCCCGTCGAGGCGAAGGTCCGCCTGCTCGACGCGCTCTCCGCGACCGGCCTCCAGCACATCGTGGTCGGCTCCTTCGTCAGTCCGAAGTGGGTCCCGCAGATGGCCCGCGTCGAGGAGGTCATCGCTGGCTTCACCCCCGTCGAGGGCGTCGACTACTCCGCGCTCGCGCTCAACGCCAAGGGCGTCGAGCGCCGCGCCGAGCACACGCCGCCGTTGAGCCCGCCGGCCTCGGCGCAGCGCACCACGGTGCACCTGTGCGACGTCTTCGTGCAGCGCAACACCGCCAAGACGCAGGCCGACGAGATCGCCGCCCTGCCCCGCACCATCGAGCGCGCGGTCGAGCGCGGCGTCACCGACGCGGTCGTCGCGATCAACGCCGCCTGGGGCTCCAACTGGGTCGGCCCGTTCAGCCTCGAGCAGCGCCTCGAGGTCCTCGACCTGCAGTTCGCCGCCTGGCGCGCCGCCGGGGTCGAGCCGCGGACCATCTGGATCGGCGACCCGATGAGCTGGAACACCCCGCGCGCGGTCGAGGAGACCATCCAGGCGTGCCTCGAGCGCTTCCCCGAGGTCACCACCTACCACCTGCACCTGCACAACGGCCGCGGCAGCGCGCTCACCTCGGCCTACGTCGCCCTGCGCGCGCTCGACTCGCGCCACACCCTGTCGCTGGACACCACCATCGGCGGCATGGGCGGGTGCCCGTACTGCGGCAACGGCCGGGCCACCAAGATGATCCCGACCGAGGACCTCGTCGACCTCCTGCACGAGGAGGGCGTCGAGACCGGCATCGACCTGGCCGCGCTGATCGAGGCGGCGCACGTGGCCGAGGAGGTCGTGGGCCACGAGCTCTACGGCCACGTCAGCAAGGTCGGCCCGCGCCCGCGCGGGGAGCAGCTCTACGCGATGGACATGCCGTTCGTGGAGACCATCGAGGAGGCCCAGCACTTCCGCCTCGGCGCGCAGACCTACGAGGGCTGCCTCTCGCCGTGGAAGAGCGTGGTCACCTCCCCGGCCCGCGACGCCGCCGAGGCCGGCGAGCCGGTCCGGCTGCTGCTGCCCCCGCAGGACTGAGCGCCCCGCACCACCGGCCGGACCCCCGGCCCCCGGACATCTGCCGCCGTACGGCGGTGCTCCGGCGCCCCACCGGGCGCCACCCACGACACAGGAGGAAGAACCCCCATGGCTGAAGGCACCCGCGGCTCCCTCGCCGGGCTTCGCGTCATCGAGATCAGCACCTCGGTCGCCGGCCCGCTGGCCGGCCAGATCCTCGGCGACCTCGGCGCCGAGGTGATCAAGGTCGAGCGCGTCGGCGCCGGCGACGACACCCGCGCCTGGGCGCCGCCCGCCTGGGACGGCGAGTCGATCGCCTTCCTCCACCTCAACCGCAACAAGCTCAGCCTCGAGCTGGACTACAAGGACCCGCGCGGCCAGCAGGTGCTGCGCGAGCTGATCGCCTCCGCCGACGTGCTGGTGCAGAACCTGCGCCCGGGCGCGCTGGCCAAGGCCGGGTTCTCCTGGGAGCAGCTGCAGGAGATCAACCCCCGCCTCGTCTACTGCGACATGACCGGCTTCGGCCGCACCGGCCCGAAGGCCGCGGAGCCGGCGTACGACCCGCTGCTGCAGGCCTACACCGGCATCATCGACATGATGGGCACCGGCGACGGCCCGCCCGCCCGGATCCCGCTGTCGGTGCTCGACAAGGGCACCGCGATGTGGGCCGCGATCGGCGTGCTCGACGCGCTGCGCACGGTCGAGAGGACCGGCAAGGGCGTCCACGTCGGGGTCTCGCTGCTGGAGACGGCCGTGACCTGGACCCACGCCAACGTGATGGGCGCGCTCGCCGGCAACGGCAAGCCCAAGAACCTCGGCTCCGGCCACGCCGGCGTGGTGCCCTACGGCGCGTTCCGCACCAAGGACGGCTGGGCCTTCATCTCGGCCGGCAACCAGGCGCTGTGGACCCGCTTCTGCACCGCCACCGGCGCCACCGAGCTGATGGAGCGCGAGGGCTTCGGGTCCAACCCGGAGCGCTCGGCGAACCGCGCCGCCGTCGAGGCCGCGGTCACCGAGGTGACCCTGGGCTTCGAGACCGCGCCGCTGATCGCGCTGCTGCACGAGGCCGGCGTGCCCTGCTCGGCGGTCAACAGCGTGCCCGACATGGTCGACGACCCGCAGGTCAAGGCGCTCGGCCTGCTGGAGAAGATGGACCACCACCAGGTCGAGGACTTCGAGGTCGTCAACCTGCCGATCACCTTCGGCGGGGAGTACCCCGAGCACCAGTGCCCGCCGCCGGCGCTGGGCGCCGACACCGACCGCGTGCTGGCAGGGCTCGGCGTCAGCGCCGAGACGATCGCCGAGCTGCGCCGCGACGGCGTGGTCGCCGTGGCCGAGCCCGAGGCTGGTCAGGCGTGAGCACGCTCCTCGACGCCACCGTCTGGGAGGGTCGCACCTTCGACGGCACCTGGCGCCACGCCGACCGCACGCTGACCACCACGGAGCCGGCCACCGGCACCGACGTGGGCACCGTCGGCCTGGCCACCCCGGCCGACGTGGACCGCTCGGTCGACCTCGCGGCGCAGGCGCAGCGCGCCTGGGCCGCGGCCGGGTACGACGTGCGCGCCCGGGTGCTGCGCGCGGCCGCCCGGATCTTCACCGACAACGCCGCCGAGATCGCCGACCTCTTCGCCCGTGAGGCCGGCGCGCCGCAGCGCGTCTCCGGTCCGCAGGCGCTGATCGCCGCGGAGGAGTGCTACGAGGCCGCCGCCCTGGCCTCGATGCCGTCGGGCGAGGTGCTGCGCAGCATGCAGCCGCGCCTGTCGCTCTCGCGCCGGGTGCCGGTCGGCGTGGTCGGCGTGATCGCGCCGTTCAACTCCCCGATCCTGCTCGCGCTGCGCGCGGTCGCCCCGGCCCTCGCGGTCGGCAACGCGGTCGTGCTCAAGCCCGACCCGCGCACCGCGGTCGTCGGCGGCGTGCTGCTGGCCCGGGTCTTCGAGGAGGCCGGCCTGCCGGCCGGTCTGCTGCACGTGCTGCCCGGCGGCGCCGACGTGGGCGAGGCGATCGTGGCCGACCCCGACGTCCCGGTCATCGCGTTCACCGGCTCCACCGGCGCCGGCAAGGCGATCGCCGCCGCGGCCGCGCAGCACCTCAAGCGCACCCACCTGGAGCTCGGCGGCAACTCCGCCACGATCGTCCTCGACGACGCCGACGTGGAGCGCGCCGCCGCGGCCGGGGCGTGGGGCAGCTTCCGCCACGCCGGGCAGATCTGCATGGCCACCGGCCGGCACCTGGTCCACGAGGCCGTCGCCGAGCAGTACGTCGCGCGCCTGGCCGAGCAGGCCGCGGCGCTGCGCCTGGGCGACCCGGCCCGCACCGACGCCGACGTGGGCCCGGTCATCGACGCCACCCAGCGCGACCGGGTGCACCAGATGGTCACCGACACCCTCGCGGCCGGCGCCCGCCTGGTCACGGGCGGTGAGGCCGAGGGCCCGTTCTACCGGCCCACCGTGCTCGCCGACGTGCCGCCGAACGCCCCGGCGTACCGCGACGAGGTCTTCGGGCCGGTCGCGCCCGTGGTCACCTTCGCCGACGACGAGGAGGCGGCCGCGCTGGCCGCGGACTCCTCCTACGGCCTCGCGCTCGGCATCTTCACCACCGACGTGATGCGTGGCCTGGCGCTCGCCGAGCGGATCCCCGCCGGCCTGGTGCACATCAACGACCAGACCATCAACGACGAGCCGGTGGCGCCGTTCGGCGGCGTCGGCCACTCCGGCAACGGCGCGCGCCACGGCGGCCACGCCGCCAACCTCGAGGCCTTCACCGAGCAGCAGTGGGTCACCGTGCGCGGCACGACCCCCGACTACCGCTGGTGACGACGCCCCACGGCGTCCCCGCCTCCCCGTCCCGACCACACCAGGAGCCCCGATGAGCGAGCCCGTCCTCCTGACGGAGACCCGCGGCCGAGTCCGCCACCTCACCCTCAACCGTCCCGACGTCCGCAACGCCCTCAACCGCGAGCTCAACGACGCGCTGGTCGACGCGATCATGGAGGCCGACCACGACCCCGAGGTCTACGCCATCGCGATCACCGGCGCGGGCAAGGCGTTCTGCTCGGGCGCCGACCTGGGCGACGCCAAGGTGCGCGCGGACCGCGGCGAGGCCTGGTTCGGCCCGCTGCACAACCGCTTCCGCAGCCTCTTCGAGGTGATGATCGACAGCCGCAAGCCGACCATCGCCGTGGTCAACGGCCCCGCGGTCGCCGGCGGCTTCGAGCTGGCGCTGTCCTGCGACATGCGCGTCGTGGCCGACCACGCGTTCTTCGCGGTGCCGGAGTCGCGGCGTGGCCGTGGCGCGCACTACGCGTCGGTGGCGCTGCCGCGGATGGTGCCGCAGGGCATCGCGATGGAGTGGCTCTACTCGGGCCGCAAGATCGAGCTCGCCGAGGCCGAGCGCTGGGGCCTGGTCAACCGCACCGCCCCGCTGGAGCAGCTGCCGGAGGTGGCCGAGGAGTTCATGGCCCACTTCACCTCCTCCGCGCCGCTGTCGCTGCAGCGCCTCAAGCTGACCTACCGCCGCACCGAGGGGATGGACCCGCACGCCGCGATCCGGCTCGACATCGGCCCGGACGTCTACTCCTCGGAGGACCAGAAGGAGGGGGCGCGCTCCTTCCTCGAGAAGCGCGACCCGGTCTGGCAGGGCCGCTGACCCCTCAGGGGGCCGACCCCCGCACGGCCCCCTGAGTCGTCGCGGCGGCGCCGCGCTCCTTCCGCGCCCGGCGACCGCCCGCGACACCCCCCGACGCCCGGTCCCGCACGTCATGTGCGGGACCGGGCGTTCGTCGTATCCGGGGCACCGGTCCGCCCGATCCGCGCAACCTCGATGTCGCACAACGAAACATTGGTGAAATTACTTGACGTCAAGTCGTTGCATTTCGGTGACGGCCGCCACTAGAGTCAGCCACGTCGTTCCGAATAACTGAACGGCGTTCCGAAATGTGGGAGGTATGTCTGATGAGCCAGGTGACGACGGAGCCCAGCGAGAGCCGACGATCGGTCCTGGGCCGCGCCTTCGACATCCTCGAGTGCTTCACCGACGGTGAGCCCGAGCAGACGATCGGCTCGCTCTGCGCGAAGACCGACCTGCCGCCCGCCACCGTGCACCGGATGCTGGCCAACCTCGCCGAGTGGGGCGCCGTCGAGCGCGCCGCCCGCGGCCGCTACCGCCTCGGCGTCCGCCTGTGGCGCCTGGGCTGGGGCGTGCCCACGGTGCGCCGGCTCAAGGACATCGCGCGTCCCTACCTCGTCGACCTGCACGCGGCCACCGACGCCGTCACCGCGCTCGGCTCCCGCGACGGCGACCAGATCGTGCTCGCCGACATCATCGCCGGCAACGCCGCGGTGCGCCGCCAGCGGCTCCCACGCCAGCTGCCGATCACCCGCTCGGCGTCCGGCTGGGTCTTCCTGGCCAACATGCCCCGTGAGGAGGCCGCCGAGCTGGTCGGTCGCGACGGCGGCGTCGACCGCGCCGGCGACTTCGAGTTCTGGCAGCGCCTCGGCGAGATTCGCCGCACTGGCGTCGCGGTGGTCCGCGGCACCACGCCCGCCTCGCTGACCTGGGTCGCCGCACCCGTCTTCGACCACTCCCGCGAGGTCCGCTCGACCATCTGCGTCGCCGTCCCCGGCCCGCAGCAGAACGTCGTGGCGCTCTCCCGCGCCGTCGGCGAGACCGCCCGCGCGGTCAGCCGCGGCCTCTCGGTCGCCATCCCCACCGCCAGCTGAGCCGCTACGGTCAGCCCCGGCGACCAGCAGCAACCGGCGCCCCCACGCCGTCCCCCGCTCGCACCAGACCCGACGCAAGGAACCGCATGTCCGTACTCGAGAAGGCCGTGCAGGTCATCGACCTGCTCGGCCGCTCCTCCGGCCCGGTCCGGCTCGGCGCCATCGCCGAGTCGATGTCGGTGCCGAAGTCGTCGGCACACCGGCTGCTCTCCGAGCTGACCGCGCACGGACTGGTACGACGCGCCGGCGACGGCGAGTACGCGCTCGGCTACCGGCTGGTGAAGTGGGGCCACCTGGCCGACCGCTCGGTGGGGATCCGGCACGTGGCCGAGCCGGTGATGACCCGGCTGCGCGACCAGGTCCGCGAGAGCGTGCACCTCTACGTCGTCGAGGAGGACCACCGCGTGTGCGTCCTGTCCGTCGAAGGCCCGCACACCCTGCGCCCGGTCGCCGTCCTGGGCCGGCCGCTGCCGCTCGGGTTCGGTGCTGCGGGCAAGCTGCTCTACGCCTACTCCGACGAGGCGGTGCAGCGCCGGGTCGCCGCGAGCCTCCCGGAGCACCGGGGCAAGGAGCTGCCCGACGCGGCCGAGCAGGCGACCATCCGGGAGCGCGCGTTCGCGACGTCGGTCAGCGAGATGGAGGACGGCCTCTCGGCCGTGGCGACCCCGATCGCCACGCCCGGCGGGGTGTCCGGTGCGCTCGCGATCGCGAGCACCAGCACGCGGCTCCCCGAGAGCCGGTACGAGGAGATCCGCGAGCTGCTGACCGAGGCGGCCCGCGAGATCGCGGCGGCCCTCGGCGGCTGACACCCGTACCGCGACCTCCTCCGCCCCCGGGCACCGACGGTCCCGCCCGGGGCCGCCTGCCTCCGGGCAGCGCGCCTCCCGGCCCCCGGGACCGGGTGGCCCCGGAGGCGCTGCGCCCTGCCCGCGACACCTCGTCGCGACGACTTTCAGATCTGTTCCACATGTCGGCAAGCAGCCCTGTCGGGGCCGCTCACGCCGATGAATCCTTTGACCAGACCGACTGCGCCCCCGTGGTGCGACACAGAAGGAGAGATGCGAGATGGCATCGCTGTCCGAGTCCGAGACCAGCGCGTTCGTCGACACGCCGAGCGGCAAGATCCACTACCACGCTGCCGGCGAGGGCACCCCCGTGGTCATGCTCCACGGCAGCGGGCCCGGTGCGACGGGGTGGAGCAACTTCAACCCGAACATGTCGGTCCTCTCCGAGAGCTTCCGCGTGATCGCTCCCGACATGCCCGGCTGGGGCAAGTCGGACCCGGTGACCTACGAGGACCGCGACCACGTCAAGGCGGCCGTGGACTTCCTCGACGCCCTGGGCATCGAGAAGGCCGCGTTCATCGGCAACTCGATGGGTGGCGCGACCACCCTGAAGGTCGCCGCGCGCCACGCCGACCGCGTCACCCACGTCGTCACGATGGGCTCCGGCGCGCCGGGCCCGCGCGTGAACAGCCCCGGCGGCGGCCCCACCGAGGGTCTCAAGGTGCTGCACCGCGGCTACCGCGAGCCGAGCGTCGAGACCATGAAGGCGCTGTGCGAGATCATGGCGTACGACCCGGCCTTCGCGACCGACGAGCTCGCCGAGCAGCGCTACCGCGTGCTCGCCGAGAACCCCGTCCACGTCACCAACTTCGCGGCCGGCTTCGGTCGTCCCCGTCGCGGCGAGGCCACCCTCGAGGACATCGCCTCGATCAAGCAGCCGTCGATGATCATCCACGGCCGCGACGACCGTGTCGTGCACTTCGAGGCCGGTCTGCGCCTGGTCTCCACGATCTCGAACTCCCGCCTCGTGCTGCTCAACCGCTGCGGCCACTGGGCCCAGCTCGAGCACGCCGACGAGTTCAACCGCCTCGTGCGCGACTTCATCACGAACACCCCCGGCCACGCCGGCAACTGAGCAGGAGAGAGACAGTGAGCGAACTGTTGGACCGCATCGAGGCGATCGCGGACCTCGTCGCCGAGCAGGCCGAGGCGTCCGACGCCCAGGGGCACCTGACCGACGTCACCCACAAGGCGCTGCGCGAGGCCGGCATCGTCCGCGCCCTCCAGCCGAAGGACTTCGGCGGCGACGAGCTGCACCCGCGTGACTTCTTCGAGGGCATCCTCGAGCTCGGCGGCCGTCACGGCTCGACCGGCTGGGTCTCCTCGGTCGTCGGCGTGCACTCCTTCGAGATCGCCCAGGGCACCCGCCAGGTGCAGGAGGAGATCTGGGGCGAGGACCCCGACACCTGGGTCGCCTCGCCGTACGCCCCCATCGGCCGCGCCATCCCCACCGACGGCGGCTGGATCTTCAGCGGCAAGTGGCCCTTCTCCTCGGGCACCGACCTGTGCGACTGGATCGTGCTCGGCGGCATGCTGTGCGACAAGGACGGCAACGTCCGCCCCGACGGCCTGCGCCACTTCATCCTGCCCCGCAGCGACTACACGATCCTCCAGGACTCCTGGAACGTCGTGGGCCTCAAGGGCACCGGGTCCAAGGACATCCTGATCAAGGACGCCTTCATCCCCGACCACCGCATCATCGACCCCGAGGAGCTCGGCTCCGGCGCGGCGGCCGAGCAGGCCGGTCGCGGCGACGTCGCGCTGTACCGGATGCCGTTCCACTCGATGTTCTCCGGTGCGATCACGGCCGGCACGCTGGCCGCCGCCGAGGGCGCGCTCGCCTCGTGGCTGAACTACACCCGTGGCCGGGTCTCCGCGCGTGGCGTCGTCGCCGCGACCGACCCGCGCCAGCTGCACGCGCTGGGCGAGGCGGCCTCGGACCTGCAGGCCTGCCGCATGCAGTTCCTCGGTGACATCGACCGGCTCTTCGACGTCTGCGCGGACGGCGGTCGCCCGTCGATGGAGCTGCGCGCCGAGGTGCGCCGCAACCAGGTCCGCGTGTCGCGCCGTGCCGGCGAGGCCGTCGACCGCCTGGTCGCGCACGCCGGTGGGTCCTCGATGCGCCTGGACAACCCGATCCAGCGGTTCTGGCGCGACGTGCACATCGCCCTGGGGCACGGCGCCAACGTGGCCGAGTCGGTCTACGAGGCCTACGGCACCGTGGTCTTCACCGGCGAGGCGCCCAAGAACGTCCGCATGTGACCTGACCTGGTTGGTCGGGCTTGTCGAGAGCCGGTGAGGGTCTCGACAGGCTCGACCGACCGGTGGGTCCGATCGACGGGCGGGCTCGGGTCAGGAGGCCCAGCCGACGCCGATGGCGCGCTTCTGGGCGACGCCGGCGGCGGCGGAGCGGACCAGTGCCTCCATTCGCTCCCAGGCGAACCCCGCGCTCGGCCCGGAGACCGACACCGCGCCCTCGACGACGCCGTGCACCACGATCGGGGCGGCCACGCAGACCAGCCCGGTGACCGCCTCCTCGCGGTCGCGGGCGACCCCGGCCCGGCGTACGCCGCGCAGCTCCTCGACGAACCGGTCCGGGTCGGTGATGGAGGAACGCGTCATGCGGGGGAGGCCGTGCGCGAGCACGGCGGCGAGGTCCTCGGCGTCCCCGAGGGCGACCATCGCCTTGCCCAGGGCCGTCGTCGAGGCCGGGTAGCGCTGGCCCGGCATGGTGCGCACCCGTGGCGTGCGGGGGCCGTGGATCTTCTCCAGGTAGAGGATCTCGGCGCCCTCCAGGACGGCCAGGTGCGCCGTCAGCCCGCCGGTGCCGGCGTGCAGCTGGCTCAGGTAGTGCACCGCGGTGTCCCGCAGCCCCTGGGGGCGGCACAGGCTGACCCGGCTGCCGAGCTCGAACAACGAGACCCCGAGGCGGTACTTGGTGCCGTTGCGCGCCACGAAGCCCGCCTGCTCGAGTTCCCCGAGGAGGCGGAACGCCGTCGACTTGGGGATGTCCGCGCGCTGCGCGAGCTCGGTCAGCGACAGGTCCGTGCGGGCCCGGCGGAACGCCGAGAGCAGCTGGAGGGCCTTCGACACGGAGGTGGCCGGCCGGGGACGGCACCCGCCGTCCGGCGCGACGGGGGCGTCGACCGGGACATCGACAGCGGGAACGGTCACGGGAAGCCTCCGGATGGTCGAACGAGCCGCCGCGAGCCGCCTCCGGGGCCCGCTGTCATGAACCGTAGGCGTCCCGGTGAACAGATCCTGTGACTGCCCTCACTGGGCGGAATTGTGCTTTCGGCCATACCGCGCCGGTTGGCAGATTGCGGACGTTCCGGTCCGCGGAAACGGTGGAGGAAGATGCCTCGGGGACTCGACCACGCCGGATCGGAACGGACCCACCCCTCGTGCCTAGGAGCATCATGAACAGCTTCAAGAACCGCCTGCCCGTCAAGGCGATGGCGGTTGCGGCCGCGGCCGCACTCGCGCTGAGCGCATGCGGCGGCGGTGACGACAGCGCGTCCGACAGCTCGGACGGCTCCGTCAAGGTCGCGGTCTTCCCCAGCTTCAACGCCCTCGGTGCGCACGCTGCGGACCTCGAGGGCACGTTCGAGGACCAGGGCCTCGACGTCGAGTTCGTCACCGTGGCCACCCCGGCCGAGGCAACCCCGCAGCTGCTCGGCGGCAAGGTCGACTTCGCGCTGATGGACGTGACCACGCCGGTCATCGCGCGCAGCGAGAACGTCCCGGTCGTCATGGTCGCCCCGGGTGCCACGGGCACCGCCGTGAGCGAGGACGGCATGGGCGTCGGCAACTTCTGGGTCGCCAAGGACAGCAAGATCAAGTCCATCAAGGAGATCGAGAACGCCACGTTCGGTATCCCGCAGACCAAGAGCCAGATCTGGGTCGACGTGCGCACCGTCGTCGACGAGGCCGGTGGTGACTCCTCGAAGATCAAGTTCGTCGAGGTCCCCAACACGCTGGCTGCGCTCAAGGGCGGTTCGGTCGACGTCGTGACCACGGCTGAGCCGAGCGGCACCGCGGCGCTGACCGACCCGGACATCAAGCTGCTCGACGGCTTCGTCAGCGGCGGCGTCGGCGAGGTGGCCTACACCTACGTCACGTCCGACTCCTTCGCGAAGAAGAACCCGGAGACGGTGGAGAAGTTCGCCCAGGCGATCCTCGACGCGAACGCGCTGCTCAACAGCACCGAGGGCCTGCCGGCCAAGATCGCGGAGACCTACATCGACGCCCCGGCCGAGCTGCTCGCCAAGGCGCGCTTCCAGAAGTTCGGCGAGGAGGCCATCAACAGCGAGATCGTCGAGGCGGGTATCGCGCGCGTGCTGCGCTACGGCCTGATCGACGAGGACGACGCCCCGAGCGTCGAGTCCCTGCTCGCGGACAAGTGACGTGCCTGAGTCCGTGACGACTTCGCCTGCCGGCGCGGGGACCCCCGCGCCGGCAGGCGCCGCGCCGTCCAGGCGTCGGGCGCGTTCGTCCCGCAGCTCCCGGCAGCGCGAGCTGCTGGCGTCTGTCGGGCTCAAGATCGCAGCGATCGGGGCTGCGCTCCTCCTGTGGCACTGGTTCGCCCTGAACCGTGGCCGCGCCGCCGGTGTGCCGACCCCGGCCCGCCTCGTCGAGACGGCCGCCGACATGGTCGCCACCTCGTCGTACTGGGAGGCCGTCGGCAGCACGCTGGTCTCCGCCGTGATCGGCTTCGGGCTCTCGGTGCTCATCGGCGTGCCCCTCGGCCTGCTGATCGGCACCTTCAAGCCGATGGAGCGCTCGACCACCTTCGTGATCGACTTCGGCCGCACCATCCCCGGCGTCGCGATCCTCCCGGTCGTGCTCCTGCTCTACGGCTCGACCCGCACGATGGTGCTCATCCTGGTGATGTTCAGCGCCCTGTGGCCGATCCTGGTGCAGTCGATGTACGCCGCCCAGCAGCTCTCGCCGCAGGTGCGCCAGGTCGCGAAGTCCTACCGCATGGACTTCCGCACCCGCGTCCGCTTCATCTACGTGCCGTCCGCGATGCCGTTCATCATGACCGGCCTGCGCATCGCCGCCACGATCAGCCTGCTGATCACGATCTCCTCGGAGTTCCTCGGCGGCGCCGACGGCATCGGCCAGCGCCTGTTCAACAGCCTGAGCATCAACGACAACGACCGGATGTTCGTCTGGGTGGTCACGGCCGCGCTCCTTGGCGTGCTGCTCAACATGCTGCTCGGAGCCGCGCAGCGCCGCGTCCTGTGGTGGCACCCGTCGCAGAGGGAGAACAACCGATGAGCCCGACAAGCATCGTGCGTCGTCTGCTCTGGGAGTTCTGGCTCCCCGTGGTGCTCGTGGCGATCTGGTGGTTCGCCAGCGCCGAGAGCACGAACATCTACTTCCCGCCGCTGTCGCAGATCCTCGACGAGTTCGTCGACATCTGGTTCTTCGAGGGCATCAAGACCGAGATCTGGCCCAGCATCCAGCGCCTGGCGCTCGGATTCGGCATCGCCTGCCTCGCCGGCGTCGGCCTGGGCATGGTCCTGGGCATGGTGAGCTGGCTGGACGCCGCCGTGCGTCCGCTGGTGGAGTTCATGCGCGCCACCCCCGGCGTCGCGATCCTCCCGGTGATGATGCTGCTCGTCGGCCTCGGCTCCTCGATGAAGGTCGCCATGATCGCGCTGGTCGCGACCTGGCCGATCCTGCTCAACACCATCGACGGCGTCCGCTCGGTCGAGCCGGTCCTGCGCCAGGTCTCCCGCTCCTACCGGCTCAGCCGGCTGGACCGGATCCGGTTCCTGGTGCTGCCCAACGCCGCGCCGCAGATCTTCGCGGGCGCCCGCACCGCGCTGGCCATCTCCTTCGTGGCGATGGTGATCTCGGAGATGGTGGGCACCCCCGGCGGCATCGGCTACTTCGTCCTGGACGCCCAGCGCAGCTTCAACACCACTGCGATGTGGGCAGGCATCATCGCCCTCGGCATCCTCGGCTACCTGATCAACCGCCTCTTCGCCCTCGTCGAGTCCTGGGCACTTGCCTGGCACCGGGGCATGACCGCGCACAACAACGGAGGAAAGTGATGACCACCGCCACCGCGAACGCCGAGGGCGTCAAGGGTGCCTCGGGCACGCCGGTGATCCAGGCCAAGGGCCTGGGCCACGCGTACGGCGAGCGCCAGATCTTCGAGAACCTCGAGTTCTCCGTCGCGCAGGGCGAGTTCGTCTGCATCGTGGGCCCTTCGGGCGTCGGCAAGACGACGCTGCTGCAGAGCCTCACCGGCCTGCTCCAGCCCAGCAACGGCGCGGTCGTGTTCGAGGGCAAGACGGTGAAGTCCCCGCCGGAGGGCCTGGCGATCGTGTTCCAGGACTACAGCCGCTCGCTGATGCCGTGGCTCTCGGTCCTCGACAACGTGGCGCTGCCGCTGCGCTCGGCCGGCGTGAAGAAGGCCGAGCGGCTTCGCCTGTCCACCGAGGCGCTGACCGAGGTCGGCCTGAAGGACTTCACCGCGGCGTACCCGTGGCAGCTCTCGGGCGGCATGCAGCAGCGCGTCGCCATCGCCCGTGCCCTGGCCTCGCAGCCGCGCGCGATCGTGATGGACGAGCCGTTCGCCTCGGTCGACGCCCAGACCCGCTCGGACCTGGAGGACCTGGTCCTGCGGGTGCGCGACCACCTGGGCATCACGGTGATGCTGGTGACCCACGACATCGACGAGGCCGTCTACCTGGCCGACACCGTGCTCGTGCTCTCCGGCCGCCCGGCCACCGTCACCGCGCTGATCGACGTCGACCTGCCGGTCCCGCGCGAGCAGCTGGCCACCAAGGCGCTGCCGAAGTTCGCCGAGCTGCGTACCGAGGTCTACCGCCTGATCAAGGCCCCGGTGCCCCCGGCCGAGCCGGCCACCGCGCCGTCGGCCTGAGCGTGGCAGTCGCACCCACCCACGCCGAGGCGTCGCGCGTGCTCGAGGTCGCCCTCGAGCACGCCGGCGCCCTCGGCGTACACGTGGCAGTTGCCGTCGTCGACCTGCGGGGGGCCGACGTACTCGTCGCGCGGGCCGACGGCGCCACCTGGTTCACCCCGGGCGTCGCCCGTGCCAAGGCACGGACGGCGGCGCTCTTCGAGCGCCCGAGCGACGAGCTGGGCGTGCTGCGCGAGCGGTGGCCCGAGCTGCTCGACGTCGTCGGCGCCGACACCGGCCGCGACGTGGTGACGCTCCCCGGTGGGGTGCCGCTGCTGCGCCACGGCGCCGTCGTCGGCGCCGTGGGTGTCAGCGGCGCGCTTCCCGAGCAGGATCTGGCGTGCGCCCGGGCGGCTGCGGCCGCCCTCGTCGGTCCGTGACCCCCACGGACCCGGACAGGAGAATGAGCATGGAGAGCACCACCCCCGCCCCGAGCAGCCCCGGCGGCACCGACACGACCGCTGCGCCCGCCCCCTTCGACGCCGCGCTGTTCCGCGAGACCCTCGGGCACTACCCGACCGGTGTCGTCGTGGTGACCGCGATCGACGACACCGGCGCGCCCGTGGGGATGGTCGTGGGCTCCTTCACCTCCGTCTCCCTCGACCCGCCGCTGGTCGCCTACCTGCCCACCCGCACCTCGGGCAGCTACGCGCGGCTGCGCACCAGCAGGCACTTCTGCGTCAACGTCCTGGCCGCCGACCAGCAGGACCTCTGCGGCCGCTTCGCCTCGCGCGCCGAGGACAAGTTCGCCGGCGTCGAGTGGACGCCCGCGGCCCACGGGTCCCCGGTGCTGCCGGGCGCCGTCGGCTGGATCGAGTGCGAGGTCACCGAGGAGCTCGACGGCGGCGACCACGTGATCGTGCTCGGCCGGGTCCTCGACCTCGCGGTGCAGCGCCCGACGCTGCCGCTGCTGTTCTTCCAGGGCGGCTACGGCCGCTTCGCGCTGCCCTCGCCGGTGGCCGCCTCCGACCCCGAGCTGATCGAGGGCGCGCAGATGGCCGAGGCCGTCCGCGAGCCCCTCGAGGCGCTGGCCCGCGAGCTCGGCGCCGACTGCAGCGTGATGGCACGGGTCGGCTCCGAGGCGGTCTTCGTGGCCGCCACCAAGAGCGGCGGCAACGAGCCGGGGAGCCTGGCCGTCGGCCACCGGATCCCGCTCATCCCGCCGGTCGGCACCGTCTTCTGCGCCCAGGCCCCCGACGAGGAGGTCGAGCGCTGGCTGTCCCGGGCGAAGGCCTCGGAGGAGGACCGCGCGAGCTTCCGCGAGAACCTCGCCGCGGTGCGCCGCAACGGCTACTCGCTCTCGCTGGTGCCGCAGAGTCCGACCGACCGGGTCGCGCTGATGAGCGACTACTCCGGCGTCGACGTGCTGCCCGTGCACGAGCGCCGGATGCGCCAGATGATCTCCGAGAGCGCCTCGCTCTACGAGCCCGTGCTCGACCCCGAGCAGACCCACGACCTGCACTCGGTGATCGTCCCGATGCCGACCGAGGAGGGGCACACCCGCCTGGCGCTGCGCCTCTCCGGGCTGCCCCGCGGGGCCAGCGTGGCGCAGGTCGAGGAGTGGATCGCCGCCCTCACCGCGGTCGCCGACGAGGGCGCCCGGCGGCTGCGCGAGCGCGCCGCGCGCGCCGGCGTACGACGCGGCTGAGGAGTTTTCCGCTCCGTGCCACGACCCCTGTGGGCGGGCCGCGCCGAGGCGCAGGATCGACTCAGGACTTTCAACAGAGGAGAACCACATGAGCGCCAAGGTCAAGGCCCTCGGGTACGCCGTCATCCGCACGGAGAACCTGGACGACTGGGTGGAGTTCGGCTCCCACCTGCTCGGGCTGCAGGTCGCCTACCGCGACGAGGACCGGCTGTTGCTCCGCATGGACCACTTCGCCTATCGCATCGACGTGCGTCGCGGCGAGCCCGGTGCCTCGGTGCTCGGCTGGGACGTCGGCTCGCGTGAGGCGCTCGCCGAGCTGGCCGAGAAGGTCGCGGCCGCGGGCTACACCGTCGAGCAGGGCTCCCCGGAGCTGATCGAGGAGCGCAAGGTCATGGACCTGGTCCGCTTCCGCGACGCCGAGGACATCATCACCCACGAGCTCTTCTGGGGCCTGCGCAGCGCGACCCAGAAGTTCGTGTCCCCGATCGGCGCGCAGTTCGTCGCCGGCGACCTGGGCTTCGGCCACGCCTTCCAGGCGCTGCACCACGGCCAGGAGAAGTACGACGAGCTGTTCCGCGACATCCTCGGCTTCCGGCTCTCCGACCACATCGACATGCCCGGCGACGTGGGCACGTTCCTGCACTGCAACCCGCGGCACCACTCGCTGGCCTACGCCAACGCGCCGCACCGCAAGCAGGGCATCGGCCACCTGATGTTCGAGATCGACGACCTCGACACCCTGGGCCGCGCCTGGGACGCCGTGCAGGACGCCGGCGTGACGATCCTGTCGACGCTGGGCAAGCACACCAACGACGAGATGATCTCCTTCTACGTGCGCAGCCCCTCCGGCTTCGGCATCGAGTTCGGCGTCGGCGGCATCCTGATCGACGACGAGTCCTGGCTGCCGGTCCGCTACGACTCCGCGCACTACTGGGGCCACAAGCGCCCCGAGGGCGTCTGAGCCTCCCGCACCACCCGCGGCCCCATCCCGTTCTCCGGGGTGGGGCCGTCGGCCTGCCCGGACCCCTGACCCTCCAGAGCAGTCCCTCACCAGACGGAATCGCCCTACGCCGCGCGCGGGCGCTCCAGCAGGGTGGTCCCGTGCCTGACGAGACCCCCCACCAGCAGAGCTCGGTCGCCAAGGCGGGCCTGCTCCTCGAGGCGTTCCGCGGCCCGGACCGCGTGCTCGGGGTCAGCGAGCTGGCCCGGAGGTCAGGGCTGTGGAAGTCGACCGCGCACCGGTTGCTGGCCGAGCTCGAGGCGATCGGATTCGTCGAGCGTGAGGGCACCGGGTACCGCCTCGGTCTCCAGCTCTTCGAGCTCGGCGTCCGCGTGGGCGCCTACCGTCCCGGGGGACTGCGCGACCTCGCCATCGGGGAGCTCAGCCAGCTGCACGTCGCCACCGGCCTGACCGCTCACCTCGCGGTGCTCGAGGGCCGCGACATCGTCTACCTGGAGAAGGTGCACCACCGTCGCACGACCCGGCTGCCGCCGGTGGTGACAGGCCCTGGCGTGCGCCACCCCGCGACCTGCTCCGCGCTGGGCAAGGCGCTGCTCGCCCACGCCTCGCCCGAGGTGATCGGCGACCAGTTCCGCACGGGCCTGCCGAGGCGCACGCCGTACTCGATCACCGAGCCGGGTCGGCTGCTGCGCGAGCTCGCGACGGTGCGCGAGACCGGGGTCGCCCGCGAGCACGAGGAGATGGCGATCGGCGCCGTTGCCGTCGCCTCACCGGTTCTCGCGCACGGCTCGAGCGTGGCGGCCATCTCGCTGGCCGGCCGGGCCCTGGGCGTCAACTGGGACCGGGCTGCCGAGCTGGTCGTCGCTGCCTCGAGGCGGATCGGCGACCGTCTCTCGCGCACCGTGGACGGCTGAGACACCCCGTTCCGGGAGGCAGAACGCGTTCATAGGTGGTCGGTGGGTCGGGGCCCGAGGGTGGGGGTGTTCAGCCATCAGGGCCGCACCAGGAGGCACGCAGTGACCACTGACGTCAGTCAATTCATCGACGTCGACCGCGGGGAGATCCAGGGCGAGATCTTCCACAGCGCGGCGATCTACGAGCAGGAGCTCGAGCGGATCTGGGCCCGCTCGTGGGTCTTCCTCGCCCATGACTCGATGATCCCCAAGAAGGGCGACTTCCTTCAGACCTACATCGGGGAGGACCCGGTCGTCGTCGTCCGCCAGAAGGACGGTGGGGTCCGGGCGTTCCTCAACCAGTGCCGCCACCGCGGCATGCGGATCTGCCGGGCCGACCGGGGCAACGCCAAGGCGTTCATGTGCTCCTTCCACGGCTGGGTCTACGACACCGCCGGCAACCTGATCGACGTCCCCCACGAGGAGACGGCGTACAACCCGGAGACCTTCGACAAGTCGGACTGGGGACCGCGGCAGGTGGCGCGGCTGGAGGAGTACCGCGGCTTCTGGTTCGGCACCTGGGACGCCGAGGCCCCGAGCCTGCTCGACTACCTCGGCGACATGGCGTGGTACTTCGACGCCCACTTCGACCGCTACGCGAACGGCTACGAGGCCATCGCCGTGCACAAGTGGGTCATCGAGGCGAACTGGAAGCTCAACGCCGAGCAGCCGGCGTCGGACATGTACCACGGCGACGTGAGCCACGCGAGCGCCAAGCAGGTCATGGGCATCGGCCCGACCAAGGAACGCGAGGGCCACCAGTTCAGCGGCACCTTCGGCCACGGCACCGGCTGGTGGGACCTGGGCGGCAACACCAAGCGGGAGTCGGTCGGTGACGACTGGGTCGCCCAGAACCACGACCAGGTCGTCGAGCGGGTCGGGGAGCGCCGTGCCGACGGCATCCGCGGGCACGCCAACATCTTCCCGAACTTCATGTTCCTCCACAACGGCACCATCCGCGTCACGCACCCGCGCGGACCGGGCGAGTTCGAGGTCTGGGCCTGGACCATGGTCCCCAGCGACGCGCCCGCGGAGTTCAAGGAGGAGATCCGGAAGAAGGTGCTGCGCACCTTCAGCCCCGGCGGCATCTTCGAGCAGGACGACGCCGAGAACTGGGTCGAGGAGCAGCGCATCATGCGCGGCTTCATGGCCCGGCGCAGCCCGCTCGTCTACACGATGCGGATGGGCGACGCGAAGCGCGACCAGAACAACCTGCCCGGCCTGACGGTCGACCACCCGTACGCCGACGAGGGCTCGCGCGGGATGTACCGCCACTACGTCGACATGATGAGCGCCGAGAGCTGGGCCCAGGTGATCGAGGCCAAGGTCTCGCGGGGCGAGCCGGTGACGTACCGCGAGATCGGACTGGAGGGGATCGCCCGATGACCCAGCAGACCCAGCGGCAGACGCCGCTGATCGAGGTGGAGAAGCTGCTGCGCGTCGGCGTGGTGGTCAAGGACCTGGAGCACTCGACCCGTCGCTACGCCGAGATCCTCGGCATCGACACCTGGGAGGTCCGCCAGTGGACCCCCACCAACACCGACCGCCTGGTCTCGCGGGGCCGCATCACCGGGGCCACCTTCCGCACCGCGGTGGGCACGACCACCGGTGCCGCCCGCCCGGCCGGCGTGGCGCCCGGGCCCGACGCGGTGCCGGTCACCTTCGAGCTGATCGAGCACTCGGCCGGGGAGACGCCGTTCGCCGAGATGCGCTTCCGACGCGGCCAGGGGATCAGTCACCTGACCCTGGCCCGCCAGACCCACGCCGAGTGGGAGGTGACCCGGGCCGCGCTGGACGACGCCGGCATCCGGATCGCCGCGACCATCACCGCAGACGGCATCACCCGCCAGCTCGTCGACACCCGCCGGATCCTGGGCGGCTTCATCGTCGAGGTCGAGGTCGCCGACGACCCCGACGCGGCGTGGGCCGTCCACGAGACCTGGGACCACGCGGGCACCTACACCCGCCCCGAGGGCGTCGGACCGGTGCCGGTGCAGGGCGTGGGTCACTTCGGCGTCGTCGTGCACGACGTGGTCGCCACCATCGAGCAGTTCGGCAGGGTCCTCGGCGTGCCGCTGTTCCGGATGCGTGACTGGCGTACCGAGGAGGGCCTGCTCGAGGCGCCGTACTACCGCGGCGAGCCGGTCGAGCACGGCTACTTCACCGGCCTCGCGCCGTTCAAGGACTTCGGGTTCGAGGTCATCGAGCCGACGTACGGCCCGAGCCACTACAACCGTGAGTTCCGCGACGTCCACGGCGAGGGCATCCACCACATGCTGCTCACCGTCGGCGCGGACAAGGAGCACTGGGCGCGCCAGAACGAGTGGCTGGCCTCCATCGGCATCCCGTTGGCGATGGGCTCGCCGCTCATCGGCGGCTCCGGGGAGTTCTGCTACCACGACACCGCGGCCGACCTGGGCGGCTGGATCCTCGAGGCGACGTGCCGACACTTCGCCCTCGACCCGCCGCCCACCCCCGACTACGTCATCGACTTCGCCGCGCTCGCGGCGGTCCTGTGACCCGCTGATCCACGAGGAGACCCATCATGACTGCTGTCGCTGAGACCTCCCAGGTCGCCGTGCTGGCCGCGGCCCCGGGTGCCGTGGCCTCCGCCGACCTGCACCTGACCCACGAGCTGGCGACCTTCTTGTACCTCGAGGCCGACCTGCTCGACGACTGGCGCTTCGACGACTGGTTCGCGCTGCTGGCCACCGACCTCGACTACTGGGCGCCGACGCGGGAGAACCGCACCTTCCGCGAGCGCAGGCACGAGACCGCGCCGCGGGGCGGGGCTGCGTACTTCGAGGAGAACCATGCCGACATGGCCCAGCGCATCGATCGGCTCAAGACCCACATGGCGTGGGCCGAGGAGCCGCCGTCGCGCACCCGCCACCTGATCACCAACGTGCGCGCGTTCACCACCGAGAAGGTCGACGAGTTCGCAGTGAACTCCAGCTTCCTCGTCTACCGCACCCGCAGCGAGCGCGACGAGGACCAGATCCTGGGCCAGCGCCGCGACCTGCTGCGCCGCGTCGACACACCGGCGGGCTTCGAGATCGTTCGCCGCGAGATCCGGTTCGACCAGGCCACCTTGCTGATCAAGAACCTCAGCGCCTTCTTCTGAGGGCGCTCGACATGCCGGGACGCCGGCGCCCGCCCCGGGGCGGGCGCCGGCCGTTCGGCAGGATGGCCCCCATGAGCGCTTACTGGATCAGCATCTACCGCGAGGTCCTCGACGAGTCGAAGATGGCCGCGTACGCCGCGCTGGCCGGCCCGGCCCTCGAGGCGGCTGGCGGCACGTTCGTGGCCCGCGGCCTGCCCGAGCAGACCTGGGAGGCCGGCGAGGCGACCCGCACGGTCGTCATCCGCTTCGACTCCGTCGAGGCCGCGCGGGCCGCGCACGACGGGCCGGCGTACCAGGCGGCGCTGGCCGCGCTCGACGGTGGCGCAGTGCGCGAGATCCGGGTGGTCCCGGGGGTCTAGCGCCCGCGTAGGCTGCGGGATCGAGGACAAGGGGTGTGACATGGTGGCGAGCCGTTCGGCGCGCGAGCGCAAGGCCGCTGTGGAGGCGGGTCCGCTGGCGAAGGTCAAGATCGACCTCGACCAGGACAAGCAGTTCGTCTACAAGGTCACCTGCACCGAGTGCACCGTGAAGGGCCGCGGCCCGTGGTCGACGCACCGGGCGGGCGAGGACAACGGCTACATGGCCGCGATGGACCGTTGGATCTTCCACCTCCACGAGAAGCACCCTGGCGCCGAGGCGCCGTGCCTGGCCTACCTCCCCGCCGCCCAGCAGCGGCTGCACGAGCGCCGGGGCTGAGCGGCCCCCGCGCCGCCATCCAGAGCTCAGGCGAGCGCCCGGCGGGCCGCGACCGCGGCTCGGGTCTCCTCCTCGACGAGGTCGGCGTTGATCATCGCGCCGACGCGCAGGCCGGCGGCCGCCGAGGCGATCACCTGGGCCATGGGGTCGGTGACGTTGCCGGCCGCCCACAGCCCGGGCACCGCGGTGGCGCCCATCGGGTCCGCGGGCAGGGCGGTGCCGAGCTCCACCCCGCCCGGCGCGAACGGCTCGGCCCCCAGCCCGAGCGGTGCGAGGAAGCCCGCCTGCGCCTCGACGCGGGGCGAGACCACCACGGCGTCGCAGGCCAGCAGCTCGCCGGAGGCCAGCCGCACCCCGCTGAGGGCGTCGTCGGTGGTCAGCACCTCCAGGGGCGGGTCGTCGAGCACCGCGATGCCGCGCGCGGCGAGCCGCTCCAGGTCGGCCTCGGCCGGGTGCGCCGCGGGGTCGGCGACGACGACCACGACGTGCTCGGTGAGCTGGCCGAACAGCAGCGCCTGGTGGGTCGCCATCGGGCCGGTCGCCAGCACCACGACCCGTTGCCCGCGCACCTCCCACCCGTGGCAGTAGGGGCAGTGCAGCACGTCGCGGCCCCAGCGGGCGGCCAGCCCGGGCACGTCGGGCAGCACGTCGACCAGGCCGGTCGCCACCAGCACCCGGCGGGCGCGGACGGTGCGCCCGTCCTCGGTGGCGACGGTGAAGCCGGTGCCGTGGGGGTCGGGGCTGTCGGGGTCGCCGTCACGGCGGACCTCGGCGACGCGCGCGGCGACGACCTCCACGCCGTACTGCTCGACCTCGGCGCGACCGATCGCGAGCAGCTCGCGGGGCGGCACGCCCTCGCGGCCGAGGTAGTTGTGGGCGTGCGCGGCGGGCGCGTTGCGGGGCTCGCCGGCGTCGAGGACCAGGACGGAGCGCAGCGAGCGACCCAGCGCCAGCGCGCCGCTGAGGGCGGCCGCGCCGCCGCCGACGACCACGACGTCGTGCTCGGGGACAGGGAGGGGATCAGTCATGCCCCGAGTCTCCGAGCCCTCGAAGCGGTTGACAAACATCCTTGCTAGACCGGCAAACTTCTCCGCATGGTCACCGACGATGCCCTTGCCGTCTCCCTCCAGCGGGTCGGTCCGCGGCTGCGCCAGCTGCGCCTCGAGCGCGACGCGACCCTGGCCGACCTGTCGGCGGAGACCGGGATCTCGGTGAGCACCCTGTCGCGGCTGGAGTCCGGCGGGCGCAAGCCCACCCTGGAGCTGCTGCTCGCGCTGGCGAAGGCCCACCGGGTCTCCCTGGACGACCTGGTCGACGCCCCGGAGACCGGCGACCCGCGGGTGCGCTCGCGGCCGGTACAGCGCCACGGCATGACCTTCCTGCCGCTGACCCGCCGCCCGGGCGGGCTCCAGGCCTACAAGCAGGTGCTGCCGCCGCGCCCGGACGCGGTGCCGGACCCGCGCACCCACGAGGGCTACGAGTGGCTCTACGTGCTGTCCGGGCGGCTGCGCCTGGTGCTCGGCACCCGCGACCTGCTGCTGAAGCCCGGTGAGGTCGTGGAGTTCGACACCCGCACCCCGCACTGGCTCAGCAACCCCGGCCCCGACCCCGCGGAGGCGCTGGCGGTCTACGGGCCCCAGGGCGAGCGGATGCACGTGCGGTCCTGAGTCACTCCGGGATCGGCGGGCCGAGCACCTCCAGGCCGTAGCGCGGGGCGACCTCGTTCCAGCGCCCGATCTCCTCCTCCATCGTCAGCCCCTCGCCCTCGCCCGGGATCCGCATCGCGGTCGCTGGCACGCCCACCTCGTCGTACAGCGCGAGCAGCCCGCCGGGCACGGTCAGGCTGAGGAAGCGGGCGGGGTGCTCGCCGCGCACCCGGAAGGCGTGCGGCAGCGCGCGGGGCAGGTAGAGGAACCAGCCCGCGGTGAGCTCGTAGGTCGTGTCGCCCGCGCGGTAGCCCATCTCGCCCTCGAGCAGGTAGAGCGCCTCGGCCTCGCGCCGGTGGCGGTGCAGCGGGGTGGCCGTCCCGGGCGGCTGGGCGACGAGCGCGACGCCGAGGGCGCCCTCGCTCTGGTCGGGGCCGACGAGGTGCTCGAAGAGCGACCCCATCGCCCAGGTGCCGCGCCCGGCGCCCGGCGCTCCGGCCACCACGCCGTCCTGCCCCGGCCGTCCTGCCTGAGGCGCCTCGGTCCCTGCCATGGCTGCCACCGATGATCGGCCCGGACGCGTCCCGGGCGGGTCTTTCCACGCTACGCCTGCCGGTGGCCGCCCGGGGGCGTCGACCGGCCGTCCCTGAGCGCGGACCGGTTGCCGACCGGGGCGTCGAGGCGCATCGTGGTAACCCCGGCAGAGGAGGAGCCATGAAGGCGAACGTCGGCGACCAGCTGGTCGTGGAGAGCAACTCGGCGGAGACCCACCGCCGCGAGGGCGAGATCATCGGCGTGCAGGGCGCGGACGGCGGCCCTCCGTTCATGGTGCGCTGGGGCGACGGGCGCGAGGGCCTGTGCTTCCCCGGGCCCGACGCGCGCGTGCGGCCCCGCGGGCTCTAGGCGCCGGGGACGGGCCGCGCGGTGCGGATGGTGGCCCAGGAGTGGGTCTCCGTGGACGGCTGCGCCGCGGGACCCGACGGCGAGGGCGCGATCTTCGCGGCGCTGCCGCCCGAGGCCGACGCCGCCAGCCAGCGCTGGAACCACCGCCTCCTCGGTGACGTCGAGGAGGTGCTGCTGGGACGCCGGACCTACGAGCTGTTCGCCGGCTACTGGCCGACGTCCGAGGAGCCGATCGCGGCGGCGGTCAACGCGGCGCCCAAGGTGGTGTTCTCCCGCTCGCTCGACCGTGCCCCGTGGGGCCCGGAGGAGCAGGGTGCGCACAGCGAGCTCGGCGCGGTGCGGGTCGAGCGCGACGCCGTGGCCTACGTCGCCGAGCGCCGGGCGCACAGCTCCGGCATCAGCCTGCTCTGGGGGTCGCTGACGGTGCTCGGCGAGCTGTGGGAGGCGGGCGAGGTCGACGAGCTCGACCTGTTCGGCGCCGGTCGTGCTGGGCGCGGGCACGCCGTTGCTGCCCCGCGGCACCGGTCGCGCCCTGGCCCAGCTCGACGTCGAGGTCCTCCCCGGCGCGCTCCACGTGCGGTACGACGTGGGGTAGCGGCGCCCGGAAGGCCCGGCCCGCCGTCAGGCGGGGCTGTCGGCGCGGCGGGCCAGCAGGGTGGAGTCGTCCACCTCGCGGGTGACGCCCTCGCGGGTCATCGTGCGGGTGCGCTGCTCGACCACGACGGGCTCGAAGTCGTCGGGGAGGGCGGGCAGCAGGTCCTCGGCGAGGAACATCGCGCGGTGCTGGAGGCTGCTGTGCGCGAAGGCCTCCGACGGCGCGTGCCCCACCACCAGCAGGTGCCCGCCGGGGGCGACCGCCCGGGCCAGGCGCCGGGTCACCTCCACCATCGTGCCGCCCGGCGGGTGCAGGAAGTGCGTGGTGACCAGGTCGAAGGTGCGGCCCGCGGGGTCGAAGGTCCGCGCGTCGACCTGCCACCAGTCGGTGCGGTCCTCGACGCCCGCCTCGGCCGCGTGCCGGGCCGCCCGGGCCAGGCCCTTGGCGGAGAAGTCCGCGCCGGTGACCCGCCAGCCCTGCTGCGCCAGCCAGATCACGTCGCCGCCCTCGCCGCACCCGACGTCGAGCGCGGTGCCGGGCGTGAGTCTCGAGGCCTCGGCGACCAGCTGCGGGTTGGGGTTGCCGCTCCAGACCTTCTCCTCCGAGGAGTACCGCTCCTCCCAGCCGGACGGCTCGAACCACGTCTCCGGGTCCGGCTGGTCGACGGCGTGGTCGTGGCTCCGGTGGTCGTGCCCGTCGTGCCGGTGCTCGTGATCGCTCATGCTCCGACTCTGCGTGCTTCCCAGTCGGTTGGCAAATAATCTTGCCGATCCAGCAAGGGCGGTGGTCGTCGTGCCGCGGGGCGTCCGGCCAGCCGGGTGTGCGAGCCTGTCGCGGTGACGCAGGACCCGCTCGACCGAGGCGTACGCCGTGCCTACGACACGGTGGCCGCCGACTACGCCGCGCACCTCCCGGACACCCGCGCCGAGGCGCCGCTGGACCTGGCGATGCTCGACGCGTTCGTCGAGGCGGTGAGCGCCGGCGCGGAGCGGCCCCGGGTGCTCGACGCCGGCTGCGGCACCGGGCGGATCGGCCGGTACCTCGCGGCCCGGGGCTGCGCGGTCGAGGGGGTGGACCTCTCGCCCGCGATGGCCGTCGAGGCCCGCCACGCCCGCCCCGACCTGCCGGTCGTGGTCGGCTCGCTCGCCGCGCTGCCGTATGCCGCCGCCCGCTTCGACGGGGTCCTGCTCTGGTACTCGATCATCCACGCCCCGCCGGCCCTCCATCCGGCCCTGTTCGCCGAGGCCGCGCGGGTGCTGCGCCCCGGCGGCCACCTGCTGGTCGGCTTCCAGCACGGGGCCGGCACGCGCGACGTCTCCGCGGCGTACCGCGCCTTCGGGCACGAGGTGGTCCTCGAGCGCCATCTCGTCACCGCCGACGAGGTCGGCGCCGGGCTCGCCGCCGCCGGGCTGGGCGAGGTGAGCCGGATGGTGCGGCGCCCGCGGTCCGGAGAGCGTGACGACCAGGCCGCCGTGCTCGCCCGGAGGACGGCGTCGTGACGACCGTGGTGGACCAGCGCGCGCTCTACCGCCGCACGCTGCGCGTCGTGGTGGTGTCCCAGGTGTTCGGCGGCGCAGGCCTGGCGGCGGGTGTCACCGTGGGGGCGCTGCTGGCCCAGGACATGCTCGGCGGCGAGGGCGTGGCGGGGCTGCCGGCCGCGCTGTTCACCCTCGGCTCCGCCCTCACGGCGTACGTCGTGGGGCGGGTCTCCCAGCGTTCCGGGCGGCGGGTCGGCCTGGCGGCGGGGTTCCTCGCGGGCGCCGCCGGCGCGGCCGGGATCGTGCTGGCCGCGGTGCTGGACAACGTGCCGCTGCTCTTCCTCGCGCTCTTCGTGTACGGCGCGGGCACGGCCACCAACCTGCAGGCGCGCTACGCCGGCAGCGACCTCGCGGCGCCGCAGGACCGGGGGACCGCGGTGTCGATCGCGATGGTCTCCACCACCTTCGGCGCGGTCGCCGGGCCGAACTCCGTC
This sequence comes from Nocardioides sp. zg-DK7169, assembly GCF_013155365.1. Taxonomy (GTDB): domain Bacteria; phylum Actinomycetota; class Actinomycetes; order Propionibacteriales; family Nocardioidaceae; genus Nocardioides. The sequence goes on along the minus strand of NZ_JABJRA010000005.1, from coordinate 137,397 downwards.
GGGGTGCTCGGCGAGCTCGCGACGACGCTCGGGATCCCGGCGCTGGCCGGGCCGTTCCTGCTCGCGGCCGTCGCCTACGGGCTGGCCGGCCTGGTGCTGCTGGTGCTGCTGCGCCCCGACCCGCTGCTGGTGGCGCGCGAGCTCGCCGCGAGCGCGCCCGCCCCGCAGCAGGCTGGGGAGCACGCGCAGGCCGGGCAGTCGAGTGCCGGGTCGCCGCGCGGGGTCGCCGTGGGCGCGACGATCATGGTGCTCACCCAGGTGGCGATGGTCGCGATCATGACGATGACCCCGGTCCACATGCGCCACCACGACCACGGCCTCGGCGAGGTCGGCTTCGTGATCGGGATGCACATCGGGGCGATGTTCCTGCCCTCGCTGGTGACCGGGCGGCTGGTGGACCGGGTCGGCCGGCTGCCGATGGCGCTCGCCTCGGCCCTCACGCTGCTGGCCGCCGGTCTGGTCGCCGCGCTCGCCCCCGGCGACTCGATGACGCTGCTCACCGTCGCCCTCGTGCTGCTCGGGCTCGGCTGGAACCTCGGTCTGATCAGCGGCACCGCGCTCATCGTCGACGCCACACCGCTGGAGACCCGGGCACGGACCCAGGGCACGATCGACGTCCTGATCGCGCTGGCCGGCGCCGGCGGCGGGGCGATGTCGGGCGTGGTGGTCGGCGCCTCCAGCTTCGCCGTCCTGTCCCTGGGCGGCGGGTTCCTGGCGCTGCTGCTGGTCCCGGTGGTGGTCTGGTACCGCGCCGCACCGGCCGGGAACCTCGCCGTGCGCTGACCCCCTCCGTATCGTCGGGGCATGACCACCTCCGACGGCTCGGCCGTCAGCAGGCTGCTGGAGCAGAGCCGGCGCGGCCTCGACCGGGTCGCGGCCGAGGACCTCCCCGCCGTGCGCGCCGAGGGCGCGCTGATCGTCGACATCCGCCCGCTCGAGCTGCGCGACCGCGACGGCGAGCTCCCCGGGGCGGTGGTGATCGGGCGCAACGTGCTCGAGTGGCGCCTCGACCCGACCAGCCCGCACCGGCTGCCGCTCGCCGACGACCCCGACCGGCGCATCGTCCTGGTCTGCGACGAGGGCTACAGCTCCAGCCTCGCCGCGCACACCCTCCAGCAGCTCGGCCTGTCCCGCGCGACCGACCTGGTCGGCGGGTTCCAGGCCTGGGCGGCGACGCCGGACGCCCGCCGGTTCAGCCGCTGACGGGAGCGCTCGACGCGCGTATCGTCGCGGGGATGAGCGATGACTGGCGCAGCGAGACCATCGACACCGTGCGGTCGCTGATCCTGACCGCCGAGCCGGCCGTGGTCGAGGAGGCGAAGTGGGTCAAGCCGACGAACCCGGCCGGCGTCCCGACGTTCTCCTGCGACGGGCTGGTCTGCACCGCGGAGACCTACCAGGACAAGGTCAAGCTGACCTTCGCCCAGGGTGCCGCCCTCGACGACCCCTCCAGCCTGTTCAACGCCAGCCTCGACGCCGGCACCCGCCGGGCCATCGACCTGCACGAGGGCGACGTCCTCGACGAGGCGGCGTTCGTGGAGCTGGTCCGCGAGGCGGTCGCGCGCAACCGGGCCTGACCCGCGTCGGCTCGTCCTCGGACCAGCTCAGCCGGGCCAGCGCGGGTCGCGACCGGCGCGCGCCACCAGCCGGTCCAGGGCCGGCGCACCCGGGTCGACCGGTACGGCGGGGGCGAACATCCCCGGCGTGCCGGCCGGGTCGAACCCGCTGACGAAGTCCAGGCACGCCTCGGTGGTCGGCGGGTCGAGCCGGTACTCCTGGCTGCTCGCGCGGGCGAGGTCCCAGCCGTGCAGCACCAGCTCGTCGAGCGCGACCAGCCCGGCGACCCCGGCCGGCAGGTCGATCCCGCCGGCCCGCGTCATGCCCTGCCAGGCCTCGTCCTCGCGCCAGGCGCGCACCAGCGCGGGCACCTGGCTCTCCAGCGCCGTACGCCAGCCGGGCTCGAGCGGCGGCCAGCCGTCGGCGTCCGGGCTGGTGTCGGTCAGCGGGCCGAGCTCCTTGTCAGCGGCGGCGCGGAACGCCTGGGTCAGGCCGACGAGGTGCTGGACCAGCTCGGCCATCGTCGTTCCGGCGCAGGGGGTGGCGAGGTCGAGGTCCGCGTCGTCGAGGCCGGAGAGCGTCGCGAGCAGCGCGTCGCCGGCGGGCGCCAGATCGGTGGGTGCGCTCATCGGAGCAGTCCCGCCCCGGGAGCGCCGGACGGGGCGAGGAGGTCGGCCAGCTCGTCGGGGCGGCTCAGGTGCGCGCAGTGACCGGTACCGATCGTCTCGGGCTCCTCGATCCCGAGACGGGTCCGGGCGACCTCGCGCTGGAGCGCCGGCGGCAGGAAGCGGTCGAGCGTGGTCACGACGTACCGCGCCGGGACCGCCGGGCCGGGGCCGGGCCACGGCACCTCGCCGAGCACGTCGCTCGTGGGGCGCTCGCGGGCGACGGCCTCGCGGGCGAGGCCGGGCGCGACGTCGTGGAAGTAGGCCACCATCGGGTCCGTGCTGCCGGTGCGGCCGCCGTCCTCGTGGGCACCCGCCGCGACCGCCGCGCCCCAGCCGACCGCGTCGAACCACTCCTGCGCGCTCTCCCCGGGCCGCGGCACCATCGCGGCCACGAAGACCTGGGCGGCCCCCAGCCGGGTGGCGGCCAGCGACGCCACGAAGGCGCCGGAGGAGTGCCCGACCACGACGACGTCCTCGTTGCCCTCGGTCCGGCCCCCGACCGGGCCGTCGCCCACGCCCACCGCCTGGGCGACCACGTCGACGCAGTCCGCCCAGGTGGCGTCCTCCCGGTCGGTCGGGAGGTCGGGCGCGACGGCCTCGTGCCCGCGCCGGCGCAGCGCGCGTGCGACGTGGTCCCACGCCCAGCCGCCGTCGCCGGAGCCGTGCACGAGCGCGAAGGTGGTCATCTTGGTGCAGACCGCCGGTGGTCCGCGGACTCATCGCCGTGCGCGGCCGGCCCGCCGGATCACGGGCCGGATCACGGGCCCGGGTCACGGGCCCGGGTCAGATCCGCACGGTCCGCAACCGCAGCGCGTTGGTGATCACGCTGACCGACGAGAGCGCCATGGCGGCCGCGGCGACCATCGGGGACAGCAGCCAGCCGAAGGCGGGGTAGAGCACGCCGGCGGCGAGCGGGATGCCGGCGGTGTTGTAGCCGAAGGCCAGCCACAGGTTGCTGCGGATGTTGCGCATCGTGGCCTGCGAGAGCCGTCGCGCCCTCGCGATGCCGGTCAGGTCGCCGTGCAGCAGCGTGATGCCGGCGGACTCGATGGCGACGTCGGTGCCGGTCGACATGGCCAGGCCGACGTCCGCGGCGGCGAGGGCGGGGCCGTCGTTGATGCCGTCCCCGGCGTACGCGACGACGCGGCCCTCCGCGCGCAGCGCCGCCACCACGTCGGCCTTGCGGTCCGGCATCACCTCGGCCTCCACACGGCCGATGCCGAGCCGGTCCGCGACCGCCTGCGCGGTGACCGGGTTGTCGCCGGTGACCATCACGACCTCGACGCCGGCCTCGCGCAGCCGGGCGAGCGCCTCGGGCGTGGTCGCCTTGACCGGGTCCGCGACCGCGAGCACGCCGGCGGGGTGCCCGTCGAGGGCGACGAGGACGGCCGTCGCGCCCTCGCTGCGCGCGGCGTCGGCCGGCTCGGCCAGGACGGAGGGATCGGCGCCGAGGGAGGCGAGGAGCCCGGCGCTGCCGACGGCCACCCGGTGGCCCTCCACGTCGCCGGTGACGCCGCGCCCGGCGGGAGCCTCGAAGCCGTCGACGGCCGGGAGGGTCGTGCCCGGGCGGGCGTACGACGGGTCCTGGGCGGCGGTCACGACGGCGCGCGCGAGCGGGTGCTCGGAGGCTGCTCGGCCGCACCGGCCAGCCGCAGCAGGTCGGCATGGCCGACGCCGTCGACGGTGACCAGCCGGGTGACCGCCGGCCTGCCCTCGGTCAGGGTGCCGGTCTTGTCGACCGCGAGCGTGTCGACCTGCTCGAGCCGCTCGAGGGCCCCGGCGTTCTTGATGAGCACGCCGAGGCTCGCGCCGCGGCCGACCCCGACCATGATCGACATCGGCGTCGCGAGACCCAGCGCGCAGGGGCAGGCGATGATCAGCACGCTGACCGCGGCGACGAGGGCGTGCGCGAAGCGCGGCTCCGGGCCCACGACCGCCCAGACCACGAAGGTGATGACGGCGACGGCGATCACGGCCGGCACGAAGACCGCGGCGACCTTGTCCACCAGCCGCTGGATCGGGGCCTGGGAGCGTTGCGCCTCGGCGACCATCTGCACGATGCGGGCCAGCATCGTGTCGCGCCCCACCGCCCGGGCCTCCATCACGACGGCGCCGCCGGCGGTCAGGGTGCCACCGATGACCCGGTCGCCGACCTTCTTGGTGACCGGCATGGCCTCGCCGGTCACCATCGACTCGTCCGCCGAGGTGCGGCCCTCGACGACGACCCCGTCGACCGGGACCTGCTCCCCGGGGCGGACCCGCAGGCGGTCCCCGACCTGCACCCGGTCGAGGGTCACCTCCGTCTCGGTGCCGTCCTCGGCGAGGCGGTGCGCGGTCGAGGGCGTGAGATCCAGCAGCGCCTTGATCGCGCCGGAGGTGCGCTCGCGGGCACGCAGCTCCAGGACCTGCCCGAGCAGCACCAGCGTCGTGATGACCGAGGCCGCCTCGAAGTAGACCGGCACCGTGTCGTCCATCGTGCGGAACGACTCCGGGAAGATCCCCGGCGCCACGGTGGCGACCACGCTGAACAGCCACGCGACGCCGGTGCCCATCGCGATGAGGGTGAACATGTTGAGCTTCCTCGTCCGCACCGAGGTCCAGCCGCGGGTGAAGAACGACCAGCCGGCCCACCACACCACCGGGGTGGCGAAGACGAGCTGCACCCAGGCCGAGGTCCGGGGTGGGACCGCGTCGCGCAGCGCGTCGATCAGCTCCGCGCCCATGCCGAGCACCACCACCGGGACCGACAGCACGACCGCGACCCAGAACCGGCGGGTCATGTCCACGAGCTCCGGGCTCGGGCCGTCGTCGGCCGAGACCGTCACCGGCTCCAGCGCCATCCCGCAGATCGGGCAGACCCCCGGACCGCGCTGGCGGACCTGGGGGTGCATCGGGCAGGTGTACTCCGCGCCCTCGCTGCTGTCCATCCCCGCAGCGTGCGCCCGCGGCCGGGAGGGTGCAAGGGTCCTGCGCCCGGGGTCAGTCCCCGTCGGGGGTGCCGTCCTCGGCCGGCCCGGTGCGGCCGCGCCCCGGGGGCAGGGCGGCGACGAGGAGGCCCAGCACCACCGCGAGCCCGATGACCGCCCAGGAGTCGGTCCACAGGAACAGGACGACGCCCGCGGTGATGCCGACGGCCGCTCCCATCGCGATCCGGACCTGCAGGGTCTCGGCGCCGGTGCGCGCGTGCTCGTCCATGACCCGCATTCTCCCCGCGGTGGACGCATCGGCGTACCCCCGGGTGCGTGGCGGGGTCAGCGCGGACGGGCGCCGTCGAGGAAGAGCGCGACCAGCCGGGCCGGCTCGTCGGCGCCGGCGGCGAGGTCGGTGGCCCGCATCAGGTGCAGGAAGGCGTTCATGAGGAACGCCGGCTCGCCGGTCAGCTCGCCGTCGGCGACGGCCGCGGCGAAGACCTCGGTCACCGGGTCGAGCACGCCGCCGACGTAGCGCCGCGAGACCCGGTCGCGGGTCTGTTCGCCGACCTGGGCGAGGGCGTCGTAGACGCGCTGCTCGAAGGAGACGCCGTTCGTCGCCGCGTGGGCCGCCGAGACGGCGCCGAGCGCGCGGAGCCGGTCCTCCAGCCCGCCGCTGCCGACGGCGGCCCGGATCCGGGCTTCCATGTCGTCGACGAAGCGCAGCGCGACCGCCTCGTAGAGGCTCTCCTTGCCCTGGGGGAAGTGGTGGTAGAGCGAGGGCTTCTGGATGCCGGCCTCGCGGGCGACGGCGCTCAGCGAGACGCCGGCGTAGCCGAGGGTGGCGAGCTGGGCGGCGAAGGCGTCCAGCACCTGGGTGCGGGTGTCGGGGGAGGTGCTCATGAGATCAGCCTACCGACCGGTCGGTAGGGAGGCGAATCGTCGTTCGGCTACCCGTCCGCGACGGCGCGCGCGGTGCTCGGCGGGGCCGCCGCTCGCTCGCGCACGGGTTCGAGGAGCCGGTCGCGGACCGCCTGGCCGCCGACTTCGTCCCCGAGTCGCAGGAGCTCTACCGCGACCGCACCGCCACCGGTGGGTGGAGCGGGTGGCGGGGCTACGTCACGACCGCCGACGACCGCCAGCTCCCTGTCGCGGTGCAGCGACGCAGCGCGGAGGTCCTCGGTGCCGCCTGGAGCGCCGAGCTCGCCACCGGGCACCTGCCGATGCTCGAGGACCCCGCCGGGCTGGTGGCCGCGATCGAGTGCTTCCGCGGCGCGCGGCCCGCCGCTGTCCCGGGGTGAGCCGGGCGCATCGTGCACTCGCCGGGGCGGGTCAGCTGGGGCAGCCGAGGCCCTGGCGGTAGCCGCGCGGCACGGTGCCCGCCGCCACCTGGTCGGCGTAGCCCCACAGCACGTCGGCGTAGCCGCCGTCGTCCGCCATCTCCCGCAGCACCGGCCAGCGCCGCGACGTCGCCAGGGCGGTGGCCGCCGCGGCGGCCCGGTCCTCGTCCCCGGCGCGGTGTGCCGCGCGGAGCTCGTCGAGCCAGGCGCAGGCCACGGCGCCGGCGACATCGGCGCCGAGGTGGTAGGGGTCGCTCTGGTCCGAGGCGATCGACCCGGGCGCGACGTCGGCGGGGAGCACGGGGTCGGCCACCGAGCCGATCCCGTGGAGGATCTCCGTGATCGCCTCGCTGTGGGCGCCGGAGGCGACGAAGCCTCCGGAGAACGTGGACTCCAGGCCGGCCTGGTCCACCAGCCGCAGGCGGGCGAGCAGCGCCTCGTAGCCGGCGCGGTCCATCCCGGTGCCCCGGACCTCCGCCCAGTGGCCCCGCTGGGGCTCGCGCATCATCGTGTGGTCGGTGGGGCCGTAGGCCCACATTCGCGCGTCGCGGCCCAGGACGACGATCGGCTCTCCGGGGGAGGGCGGGTCGGTGATGTGCTCGCGGTCGACGAGGTAGTCCTCGTAGGAGTCCTCCTCCGACCACATCACCGAGACCTCCTGGTCCGCCCCGCGCCGGTAGGTCAGCTCTGCGCTCGAGGCCTCCACCGAGGCGGTCTCCAGCATCCAGCCGGGTGCGTCGAGGACCACGCGGTAGGCCTCCCCGCTGTCACCGGGGTCGGCGCTCTCGACGGCGGTCGGCTCCGCCGTCCCGCCCGTGGTGACCTCGCCCCACCACAGCGGGGTGGCGAGCGCGGCGACGGTCGCGGCGGCCACCAGCGGCACCAGCCACCGGCTGCGGCGCGAGCGGGCGTCGGTGGCGCCGGGTGCGCCGGCCTCGTGCAGGGGTGTGCTCATGATGATCTCCTCCAGGAGCTCCTCGCGCCCGGGCGAGAGCGGCAGCGCGCCCACGGCCTCGTCGGTCAGCTTCGGGTTCATGTCGGCTCCTCCCGGTGGGCGATCGGATGTCTGGTGAGGTCATGTCCGAGCGGCTCGGGTTCGTTGCCGAGCAGCTCGCGCAGCCGGGCCCGTGCCCGGGAGAGCCGGGGTCGGACCACCACCGTGGTCAGCCCGAGCACCTCGGCGATCTCGCGCGGCTCCAGGCGCTCCCACAGGTGCAGCTCGAGCACCTCCTGGTCCCGTGCGCTGAGCCGGCGCATCGCGGCGGTCACGTCGGCGCGCTGCACCACTTCCGCGGCGGCGTCCGGCAGTGCGGCGGGCAGCTCGCGGCGCAGCCGGGCGCCGAGGTCGCTGCGCCGCCGCTCGCCGCGCCGGTGGTTGGCCAGCGTCCGGCGCGCAACGCCGTAGAGCCACGGCCGGGCCTCCTCGCCTGGAGGGACGTGCGGGAGGCGTCGCCAGGCGACCAGGAAGGTCTCCGCGGTGACGTCGGCGGCGTCCTCGGGCCGCTCGGTACGCCGCAGCGCGTAGCCGAGGACGGCGTCGAAGTACGCGGCGTACAGACGCCGGAACTCCTGCTCGCGACCCTCGGGAAACTCCCTCATGCCCCCACCATGTCCGGCACCGGGCGTGGCGTTGCGGGGCTGCTCCGACGAGGTGGCGAGAGGTCTAGGCCGGCGCCCGGACCGCCGAGGCGTCCCTCAGCGCGAGTCGGCGAACTGCTGGGTGCCGAGGACGCTCAGCAGCCGCAGCTTCTCCGCGGCCTCGCTGTGCGGGGCGGCGGTGAGGACCAGCAGCGCCTGGTGCTGGTCCTCGGTGAACAGGGCCTGGCAGTCCAGCTCGATCGGGCCGATCTCGGGGTGCAGGAGGACCTTGTGGTCGGCGAAGCGGCGCCCCACCTCGTGGCGCTCCCACAGCGCGGTGAACTCGGGGCTGCGCCGTTGCAGCTCGCGCACGATCTCGCCGGCGCGCGAGCTCGCGCCCAGGAGCCCGTACGCCGCGCGCAGGGAGGCGACCTGGGCGCGGGACTGGTGCTCGTGGTCCTCGACCGGGTACATCCGGCGCGCGTCCGTCGGGTCGGTGAACCAGCGGTAGATCTCGCTGCGCGCCAGGCCGGTGTGCACACGGGCGTCGCCGAACAGCGCCCGCGCCGGGTGGTTCTGGACCAGCGGCTCGCCCAGCACGGAGAGGATCAGCGCGGGGGTGTCGGTGAGCCGGTCGAGCACCCGCAGCAGCGCCGGGGCGACGTACTCGGTGGCCGCGACCTGGTCGGGCGCGCTGTGCCCGGCGACGCGGTAGAGGTAGTCGCGCTCCTCCGCGGAGAGCCGCAGCGCCCGGGCGAGCGCGGCGAGCATCTGGGTGCTGGGCTGCGGACCGCGCTGCTGCTCCAGGCGCGCGTAGTAGTCGGTCGACATGGTCGCCAGCAGGGCCACCTCGTCGCGGCGCAGCCCCGGCGTACGACGGCGGGCGCCGGGCGGCAGGCCGACGTCGGCGGGCTGCAGGGCGTGGCGGTGCCGGGTCAGGAAGTCGGCCAGGGCGCTGCGGTCCATCCCGAGAGTATCCGGGCTGGCCCGGGCGCGAGCCAGGGACCGGCGGTCCCTGGATGGCTGCGCTCTGGTGCGCGGTCGGAGGAGCGCGGAGCGTGGAGGGCATGAGAATCCACGCAAGCACCGTCTTCATCCCCGGCGCGACCAGCGGCATCGGCCTGGCGCTCGCCCTCCGCCTGCGAGAGCTCGGCAGCACGGTCGTCATCGGGGGCAGGCGTGGCGAGCTCCTCGACCAGCTCGCCGCCGAGCACCCCGGCCTCGGCACCGTGCAGATCGACACCGCCGACGCGAAGAGCATCGAGGCGGCTGCCGAGGAGGTCCTCGCCGCCCATCCGGACCTCGACGTGCTGGTCACGATGGCCGGCATCATGCGCGCCGAGGACTGGACCACCCCGGAGGGGTTCCTGGCCACCGCGGAGGCCACGGTCACCACCAACCTGCTCGGCCCGATCCGCCTGGTCGCGGCGTTCATCGAGCACCTGCGGTCCCGACCGGAGGCGACGATCATGACGGTCTCCTCGGGGCTGGCCTTCGTGCCGCTCGAGGTGACCCCGACCTACAACGCGACCAAGGCCGCCGTCCACCAGCTCACCGACTCGGTTCGCCTCCAGCTGGCCGGCACGAGCGTGCGGATGGTCGAGCTGGTGCCGCCGGCGGTGCGCACCGGCCTGATGCCCGGGCAGGAGACGAGCGACGTCGCGATGCCGCTCGAGGACTTCGTGGCCGAGGTGGTCGCGCTGCTCGAGGCGCATCCCGACGCCGACGAGATCCTGGTCGAGAACGTCAAGCCGCTGCGGTACGCCGAGGCGCGCGGCGTCCGCGCCGAGGTCGTCGCGTCCCTCAACAGCCGGGACCCGCACGCGCGCCAGCGATGACTTCGGGGGTGGTGGCTGGTCGGATGGGGCACGCCCGGTCACTCCCCGGGGACCACCGCCGGGCAGGAGCATGATGAGCGCGACCTACACCTTCGACGTCTTCGCCAGCCTCGACGGCTACGGCTCCTACGGCCCCGGCGGGGACTGGGGCGGCTACTGGGGCAAGCAGGGGCCGGAGCTCCTCGAGCGTCGTCGCGCCCAGTACGACGGGGACCAGCGCCTGGTGCTGGGCGCCACCACGTTCCGCGACTTCCAGCGGATGCTGGCGACCGGCGCCGACGACTCCGAGGTGCGCGACGCGTGGGTCACCGCGATGACGCGGCTGCCGACCACGGTGGTGTCCTCGACGCTGAGCGGTCCGCTCGACTGGCCCGACGCCACGGTCGCGAGCGGTGACGCCGTCGAGGTGGTCGCCCGGCTGAAGGGGGAGTCCGACGCCCCGCTGCGCTCGCACGGCAGCCTGTCGCTGAACCGCGCGCTGATGGCCGCCGGCCTGGTGGACCGGGTGCAGGTGACCCTCTTCCCGGTCCTCACCGGCCGGACCGGGACCATGCCGGTCTTCGGCGGCGCCGACGACTTCGACCTCGAGCTGCTGGAGAGCCGCACCCTCGACGGTCGGGTCCAGGAGCTGGTCTACCGCCCCACCCGGCACTGATCCTGACGAATATGCGGCATTCGTCCGCATTCGCGGGTGTCGTCGCTGTGCATAACTTCGGCCTTTCTGTGGACAGGAGCGGGGACTTGTCCACAGATTCTTCGAATGTCCCTGACGGCCTTCCAAAACCGTTCGAACACGTGTACTATTTGAGCGGTGGCAGCGCCTGATCTCGGGAGGCTCCGGTGGCCCACACGGTCGATCCCTACCTCGCCGATCTGGAGCGCCTGCACGCCGATCTCGACCGGCTGGCCGAGCGGGACCCGGTCTTCCTCCCGGTGACCACGAAGCGCCAGGCCCTGCTGATGGGGGCGCTGGCATCGTCGCGCGCGCAGGCGATCGTGGCGCGGATGATCGCGTGCGCCGACGACGTCGCGGACGCCGAGGGGCATCGCGACGTCGCGTCGTGGCTCGCCCACCGCTCGCGCGACTCGCTGACCACCACCCGGCGCGCGCAGCGGCTCGGGGTGGCGTGCGAGCGGCGCTGGCACGGCGTCGGCTCCGCCTTGGCCGAAGGTCGGCTGAGCGTCGACCAGGGGCAGGTGGTCGTGGCGGCCCTCGACGACCTGGCCTGCGCTCGTGACCTGGTGGACGCCCCGGCCGAGGAGTGGGCCGACGTCCTCAGCCGGGCGGAGGCTCACCTCGTGGAGCAGGCAGTCGACTTCGGCCCGCGGGAGCTGCGCCGGCTGGGGGAGCGGCTGCTCGAGGTGGTCGCGCCGCAGTGGGCCGATGAGCTGGAGCGGCGTCAGCTCGAGGCGGCGGAGCGTCGGGCGCGACGGCGTACGACGTTGAGCGTGCAGCACCAGGGCGACGGCACGGCGTTGATCCGGGCGCGGGTGCCCGAGGCCGTCGCACTGCGGCTGACCACGATGCTGGAGTCGTTCACCAACCCGCGCAAGGGGGACGGCGAGGCCGTGGCGGCCGACGCGGACGGCCGCCGGGTGCCCTACGAGCGGCGGCTCGGCGAGGCGTTCTGCTCCCTGATGGAGGCCCTCGACCCGGCCCGGCTTCCCCTGCACGGCGGCGACGCCACCACCCTCGTGATCACCATGGACCTCGCCACCCTCACCGCCGGCCTCGGCACCGCCACGCTCGCCGACGGCTCCCGGATCACGGCCGGCGAGGCACGGCGACTGGCCTGCACGGCGGGCCTGGTGCCCGCGGTGCTGGGCACCCGCTCGGTGCCGCTCGATCTCGGCCGAGCGACCCGGTTGTTCAGTCCCGGACAACGCAAGGCGCTCGCGATCCGCGACTCCGAGTGCCGCGCGGACGGCTGCACGATTCCCTCCACCTGGTGCGAGGCACACCACCTCACGCCCTGGTCAGCCGGCGGGAGGACCGATCTGGCGAACGCCCTCCTCCTCTGCAGCCACCACCACCATCTGATCCACGACGAGCGTTATCTCCACCAGCGGATGCCGAACGGCGACCTCCGATTCTCGAGACGGATCTAGACGAATATGGGGGACGCCAATGGCTGTCGTTTCGGTCTACCGTGCCCGCGTGAAGCGGCGTGCAGGAATTCTCGGGATCGTGTTCGTCGCCGCGCTCGCGGCCGGGTGCAATGCGGACGGTTCCGCGCCGGAAGGCAGCGACTCCGGGCCGGCGACCCTCGCCAACCCGCTCGGCACCGGCAAGCTCGACGCCGACACCGATGCCGTGCGCGATGCGCTGCTCGGCGAGATGGTGCGGGCCGGCGGCGTACGCGCCGTGGTGAGCGGCGGCCAGTACGAGACGACCATCCACCTCGCGCCGTCGTCGGCGTCGCCGTTCCGGGCCGCGCGGCGCTTCACCTGGGAGGCGGAGGGCGCCGAGCACGCGCAGCTGCAGCTGGCGGACGGCCGGGTGTGCGTGAATCGCGCGACGGGCCTCGCCGTCAAGGCATGGGGCAACAACGCGATGGGCTGGATCCAGCCGAGCCCGCGGCCCTACAGCTGCACGGAGAAGGACAGCTCCATCGGCGCCCTGGTGATCCAGGGCCTGCTTGTCCTCGACCCGGTGACCCGGTTCGCCTCGCTCCCCGGCTCGCCGATCCTGACCGACCTGGGCGTCGAGACCGGGCCCGACGGGGTGACGACGCGGCGCCTGCAGGTGCAGGGCTCCGAGGTGGGCACCGATGTCCTGGACGTCCCCACCACCTACGACCTGTGGGTCGACAGCGACCTGCGGCTGGTGCGCGCCGAGTTCAGCGGCATCGATCCGCAGCCGGGGCCCTTCGCCGCGACCTTCAGATACGGCAAGACGCCGGGCGTCGGCCTGCCGCCCGCCAGCGAGCGCGGCCCGCTCGTCTACGTCCCCGGCGTCGGCGCCGGGTCGTCCCCGGGGCTCCGGGGCACCTCGCCCGAGAGCGCGCCCGAGTAGGGCGCCGCCGCGGAGAGCTGCCCGTCCAACGCCCGCACGGCCTCGTCGACCTCCGCGGAGAGCTCGACCTCCATCGCGGGCACCAGCCCGGCCAGCTCGTCTGCCGACTCCGGCCCGACGACGGCGCTGACGACGCCGTCCTGCGCGAGCACCCACGCCAGTGCGAGGACCGCCGGATCGAGCCCGTGCTCGGCAGCGACGGCGCGGAAGGAGCCGGCGAAGCGGCGATCAGCGACGTCGGGTCCGGGGCCCTGCCACCTGGCGGAGCCGAGGTGGGTCCGGTCCTCGGTGCCCGCGGCGAGAAGTCCGCCGGCGAGCGGGCTGAAGGCGGTGACGGGGACGGCGAGGTGGCGGCAGGCGGGGAGGACCTCGGCCTCGACCTGCCGGTGTCGCGCGGAGTAGCGGACCTGGTGGACGGCGGGGCGCGGGAGGCCGAGCGCGTCGGCGCGCAGGGCGATCTCGGTGACCTGCCAGCCGGCATAGGTGGAGATGCCGTAGTGACGGATCGAGCCCTCGCGGACCAGGTCGGCGAAGGTGAGCAGCAGCTCGTCGACGGGGGTATCGGGGTCGTGGTGGTGGGCGTGCAGCACGTCGACGTGGTCGGTGCGCAGGCGGCGCAGGCTGCGTTCCAGCGCGCGGCGTACGTGCGTGCGCCCCAGGCCGCGGCCGTGCGCGCCGGGGAAGATCCGCTCGCCGACCTTGGTGCACAGCACCACCTCGTCACGGCGGGTGCCGAGGTGGCGACCGATCAGCTCCTCGGCGGACTCTCGGCGACCGGCGGCCGGAGCACCAGGCCGGTCGAAGCGGGTCTGGTCGCCGTAGGAGCTGGCGGTGTCGAGGAGGTTGAGGCCCGCGTCGAGAGCGGTGCCGAGCAGTCGGTCGACGTCCTCGGCGCGCGGGGCCACCCCGAACGTGGCGGTGCCTAGCGCGAGACGCGAGACGTGGAGGCCGGTGCTGCCGAGCGGGACCCTCACGCGGGGATGGCGATGACGGACGCGTCGAGGAGGACGTGCACGTGGCCGTCCTCGACCTTCACCTCGTAGGTCCGGATCGGCTCGGTGGCCGGGAGCGACTTGGCGGCGCCGGTGCGGATGCAGAACTTCGCGAAGTGCCACACACACTCCACCTCGCCGTCCTCGACGTAGCCCTCCGACAGGGAGGAGTCGGCATGCGAGCAGGTGTCGGCGGTCGCGAAGAACTCGCCGTCCAGGTGGTAGACGGCGATCGGCGGTCGTACCGAGTCGACCTTGTGGGCCTCGCCGTCCTCGATGTCGCTCACGGCACACACCTTCAGCCAGCTCATCGTGTTCCTCTCGTCGTTCTCGATCAGGGGTACGCCGGGGAGCCGGCTCAGCGAGCCGGCCAGTCCACGGTGGTCGGAAAGTCATCCGGGTCTGCAGGCAGCCAGCGCCCGTAGAGCAGCCGGAACTGCTGGTGGCGGTAGAACTCCGCGCCGTTGGTGCCGTGGGTGCGCTCGGCGCGCACCCGGGCCGGGCCGCCACTGGCGGTGCGTCGGCGCAGCACCCAGTGCTGGTCGTAGATGCGCTGGCTGGACCAGCGCTCGAGCAGCAGGATGTGGCGGGCGTCCTCGACCCCGCGCATCCAGGCGAACTCCTCGCAGCCCGGCTCGCGCAAGGTCTCGCGCTCGTTGGCCAGCAGTGCCGGCGCCTCTCCCTCGGGATCGGCGAAGCAGGACTGGATCACGATCCGCACCGGCCCGCGGGCCGGCCACACGATCCGGCGCGCGGCTCCCTGGGAGGCGGCGGTCCACACGCCGTCGGCGGGCGAGAAGTACTCGTGCGTGTAGGCCTCCGTGCGGACCTCGTCGCGCGCGGCCAGCTCGGCGACCAGCGAGGGCACCGTGGCGGCGGCGACGTCCGCGGCGTACGCGTCGTGGGCCGACTCGTCCTGCCACAGCTGCACCACCGCGACCTCCAGCGGGTCGCGCAGGCTGCGGTAGGCCTCGGCCTCCCGGCACCCGGGCAGGGTGCGGACGAGTCGGGCCTCCTCTGCCAGCCGCTCGTCGGCGGAGGAGGGGAGGGTCAGGCGGTGCAGGATCCGGATGGCCACGCGATGAGCCTCGAGGGAGGGGAGGCGCTCCGGCCACGAACCCGTTCCGCATGACAGAACGGCGTGCGGGACCGCAGCGGGCCGCGCCGAGTAGACGTGGTGCCATGGACCACATCACTCCGTCCTCGATCGGTCTCGTCGGCGGGGGCCTCGCCTCCTTCCGGGCCGCCGAGACGCTGCGCGAGCTCGGGTACGACGGGCGCCTGCTCCTCGTCGGGGACGAGCCGCACGCGCCGTACGACCGCCCGCCGCTGTCCAAGGACGTGCTGGTCGGGGCCGTGCCCGGTGCGCGCACCCAGCTGCTCGGCCAGGAGCGGGCGGCCGAGCTCGGGATCGAGCTGGTGCTGGGCGAGCGGGTCGCCGCCCTCGACCTCGACTGCGGCCGCCTCGAGCTCGCCTCAGGCGCCCGCCTGGACGTGGACCGGGTGCTGCTGGCCACCGGCGGGCGCGCCCGCACCCTGCCGGTGCCCGGTGCCGACCTGCCCGGGGTCACCGGACTGCGCACGATCGATGACGCCGAGCGACTGCGGGCGCTGCTCGCCAGGGGCGGACCCGTGGTCGTCGTCGGCGGTGGCTTCGTCGGCCTGGAGGTCGCGGCCTCGGCGCGCGCCCTCGGTTGCGAGGTCACGGTCGTGGAGGCTGCCGCGCGGCTGCTCGCGCGGGTGCTGCCCCCGCCCGCCGCGGAGGAGGTCGCGGCCGCCCACCGCGCGTCCGGCGTACGCCTCGAGCTCGGTGCCGCCGTCAGCGAGGTCGTCGGCGACGACCGGGTCCGCGAGGTGGTGCTGGCCGACGGGCGCAGGCTGCCTGCGTCCTGCGTCGTGGTCGGGATCGGGATGGAGCCGGCCGACGAGCTGGCCCGCGACGCGGGGCTCGCGGTCGGCGACGGGGTGCTCACCGACGCTTCCGCGACGACCTCGCACCCGCACGTGCTCGCCGCCGGCGACGTCGCCTCCTCGCCCGACCCCTGGTACGGCGGGCGGGTGCGGGTCGAGCAGTGGCAGAGCGCCCAGACCCAGGGCGTGGCGGCAGCGCACACCATGCTCGGACGCGAGCCGGCCGCGCCCCCGGTGCCGTGGTTCTGGTCCGACCAGGGCGACCTGCGCCTGCAGGTGGCCGGCGTGCCCGCGGCGGGTGAGCGGGTCGTGGAGCGCACGGGCGGCGGACGCAGCTGGTTCCACCTCGACGCCGCCGGCCGGCTGGTCGGCGTGGTGTCGGTGCAGCGGGTGAAGGACGTGCGTGGCGCGATGAGCCTGATCGAGGCCGGGGTGGTCGTCGAGGACGACCTGCTGGCCGACGAGACGCAGGACCTGCGCCGCCTGGCCCGGTCGCTGGCGAAGGCCTGAGACAGCGAGAGCCCCGGACCATCACGGTCCGGGGCTCCTCGCTGCGGTGCAACTTCGGTCAGAAGACCCTGCGTCGCGTACCGCCCATCGGCACGAGGTTGAGGATCAGTCCGACGACGATCAGGATCGCGCCGATCGTGGTGAGGACCGGGATGCTCGCCACGAGGCCGATGATCAGCAGGATAAGTCCGAGGACAACCATGTCGTACTCCCTCTTCTAGGTGATGGACGACCGTTAACCGGACGTTCGCAATTGCAAACGTCCACAGTTCCCGGACACCGGGGAGAGCCTGGTCACGCTCCCAGCGCGAGGACCGCCTCGTGGATGCTGAGCGTGCGTCGCGCGGACTCGACGTGCAGGTTCTCCACCATCCGGCCCTGGTAGGTCACCACGCCGGCCCCCTGGCCGTCCTCCCAGGCCTGGATCAGCCCGCGGGCGTCCTCCACGGCCTGCGCCGAGGGCGCGAACGCCTCGTTGGCGCCGGCGACCTGGCCAGGGTGGACGAGGGTCTTGCCGTCGAAGCCCATCTCGCGGCCCTGCCGGCACTCCGCGAGGAAGCCGTCGAGGTCCTTCACGTCGTTGTAGACGCCGTCGAGGATCGCGATCCCGGCGGCGCGGGCGGCCAGCAGGGCGGTGTGCAGCGAGGGCAGGATCGGCGCGCGGCCGGGCACGTGCTCGGCGTAGAGCTCCTTGACCAGGTCGTTGGTGCCGATCACGAACGCCGTGAGCCGATCCGAGGCGCGCGCGATGGAGAGCACGTCGAGGATCGCCACGGGCGTCTCGATCATCGCCCAGAGCTTGGTGTGCTCCGGCGCCCCGGCGCGCTCCATGGCCGCCACGAGCTGCTTGACCTCGGCGGCGCTGTTGACCTTCGGGACGACGATCGCGGCCGGGCCGGCCTGCGCGGCGGCGGTGAGGTCGGCGTGGTGCCAGTCGGTGCCGAGGCCGTTGACGCGGATCGTGACGGTGCGACGTCCGTACTCGCCCGAGGCCACGGCGGCGCAGGCCGCCTCGCGGGCCGCCTCCTTGGCGTCGGGGGAGACGGCGTCCTCGAGATCGAGGATCAAGGCGTCGCAGGGGATCGACTTGGCCTTCTCGAGGGCGCGCGCGTTGGAGCCCGGCATGTAGAGCACCGAGCGCAGCGGGGTGTAGGTCTCGCTCGTCATCTCAGTCCTCCAGCTCGATCGCGTCGTAGGCCTTCTTCAGCTCCGGGTCGACGGCAGCCAGCTGCTCGGCCAGCTCCACCATCACCAGGCACTGCTTGAGGGAGGCGTCGTCCTCCATCTTCCCGTCCAGCATCACCGCGCCGGTGCCGTCGCCCATCGCCTTGGCGACCCGGCGGGCGTGGGTGACGTCCTCGACGCTGGGGGAGAAGACGCGGTTGGCGATCGCGATCTGCTTGGGGTGCAGGCTCCAGGTGCCGACGCAGCCGAGCAGGAAGGCGTTGCGGAACTGGTCCTCGCAGGCCACCACGTCGGTGATGTCGCCGAACGGGCCGTAGTAGGGGTAGATCCCGTGCGTCGCGCAGGCGTCGACCATCCGCGCGATCGTGTAGTGCCACAGGTCCTGCTGGTACGTCGTGCGCGGGCCGTCGATGTCGCCGCCGACCGGGTCCTGCCGCACCAGGTAGCCGGGGTGGCCGCCGCCGACGCGGGTGGTCTTCATCCGGCGGTCCGCGGCGAGGTCGGCCGGGCCGAGGGAGAGGCCCTGCATGCGCGGGGAGGCCCCGCAGATCTCCTCGACGTTGGCCACGCCGCGGGCGGTCTCGAGGATCGCGTGGACCAGGATCGGGCGGGTCAGCCCGGCCTTCGCCTCGAGCTGGGCGAGCAGCCGGTCGACGTAGTGGATGTCCTCGGCGCCCTGCACCTTCGGCACCATGATCACGTCGAGCTTGTCGCCGATCGCCGGCACCAGGGTGGTCAGGTCGTCGAGCGCCCAGGGGCTGTCGAGGGAGTTGATCCGGGTCCACAGCTGGGTGGGGCCGAAGTCAGTACTGCGGGCGATCTCGACCAGGCCCTCGCGCGCGGCCAGCTTGTTGTCGGCCTTGACGGCGTCCTCGAGGTTGCCCAGCAGCACGTCGACGGTGCCGACCATGTCGGGCACCTTCGCGGCCATCTTGGGGTTGCTCGGATCGAAGAAGTGGATGGCCCGGCTCGGCCGCGCCGGCACCTCGCGCAGCGGCTCGGGGGCACCGACGGCCAGGGGTCGGAAGAAGTCCTTGGGACTCTGGGTGCTCGACATGGCGGCGAACGTAGCAGCGGGGGGCTACCGGCCGGTATGAGGCATGTCTCGCTGCCGCGGGCGGGTCCGTCGCCGGTCTGGTCCGCTGCCCTCAGCGGCGCCGGGAGCGCTGCCACCAGCGCCTGCGCGGCCGGTCGGGGCCGTCCTCTCGGCTCGCGGGCCGGGCGGGTCGCCGAGCGGCACGTCGCTCGGCCCAGGCGACGACCTCGGCCTCCACGTCGCGGGGCATGGTGATCAACGGCGGGCCCTCCGGGAGGCGGTAGCGCGCCGCGACCACCCGGGAGTTGAAGTCCTCGAGGTGCTCGCGGACCTGCTGCTCGGTGGCGAGGCCGTCGAGGTGCTCGTCGAGGGCGGCGTCCTCCCTGCGCAGCTCGACGCTGAACGGGAGCACGACCACCCGCTCACGCTCGATCAGCCCCTTGAGCCACCAGTCCGGGTCGTGCTCGGTGCCGAGCCCTTCGATCGGGCGCCCGGCGCCGGGGAGGTCGTCGAAGTCGCCGCGGTCCATCGCACGACGTACCTGGAGGTCGACCCAGGTCTGCTGCTGCGTGACGCGGGCACGCGCGGCCGCCTGCTCCTCCTCGCGTGACAGCGGCCGCTGCTCCGGGGCGGGGCGGTCGGGGGTGGCGTCGTCATGCTCGGGCTCGGTCCCGGTCATGGCACCGATCCTAGGTCGGGGGTCAGACCCCGGCGGGGGTCTCGGGCAGTGCGCGGGACTCACCCGCGTCGGCCGCGACCTGGCGCGGCAGCGCGAGCAGCACCAGCGCGGCGAGCAGCGCGGCGCCGGCGCAGACGGCCCAGACGGTGAGGTAGCCCGAGAACGGCGCCTTGCCCTCGTCGGGACCCTCCAGCGACCCGGTCGCGGTGAGCGCGATCGCGAACACCGCCGAGGCGATGGCGCCGCCGATCGTCTTGGTCGCGTTGGTCATGCCGGTGGCGAAGCCGGTGCGCTCGGGGGGCGCCGCGGCGGCCGCGGTCGCGGGCAGGGCGGCGACCAGGCCACCCGAGCCGATGCCGATGATCGCCATGTTGGTCAGCCCCTGGGCGGTGGTGTCGTGCAGCACCAGCCACATCGCGTAGCCCAGCGCCACCAGCAGCGCGGAGAGCACCAGCGCGCCGCGCGGGCCGCACAGCCGGGTGGTCAGCGGCAGCCCGAGTGCGCCGACGGCCATGCACAGCACGTAGACGCCGATCAGGGTGGAGACGAACGCCGAGGACGCCCCGAGGCCGTAGCCGGCCAGGTCCGGGTCGGTCTGGGCGAAGGTGGACAGCGGGATCTGCGCCCCGAGCACCGACATGCCGAACAGGAACGCGGTCAGCTGCACCGGCCACTGCCCCGGCGTGGCCAGCAGGCGCACGTCGACCAGCGGCTCGGCCAGGCGGCTCTCCAGGCGGGCGAACGGCACCAGCATCGCCAGGCCGGCCAGCACCAGCAGCCAGGCCGGGACGCTGTCGGCGCCGTCCAGGCGCACCAGCACCAACCCGCCCATCGCCAGCCCGATCGCGGCGGTGATCAGGCCCAGGCCGTGCCAGTCGATGCCGCCGGAGGCCAGGCCGGGGGTGTCCTCGACACCCCACCAGATCAGCGCCAGGCAGGCGGTGACCGCGATCGCCGGCAGCATCAGCAGCGTCGTCATCGAGAGCCGCTCGACCAGCAGGCCCGAGGTCAGCGCCGCCACGATCACCGAGACCTCGAGGGCGCCGACCAGGATCGCGGCGGCCCGGCGGGTCAGCAGCGCCTGGCGCCCGGAGCCCGCCGTACGCCGGTAGATGATCGCGACCTCGATCGGCAGCCACACGACGTACGCGCCCTGGACGGCCCAAGCGATGAGGAAGGTGGAGAAGCCCGGTGCCAGGGCCAGGCCCCAGGAGCCGACCGCGGTGACGAGGGTGGAGAGGAGGAGCACCTTCTTGTGCCCGACCAGGTCGCCGAGCCGGGCGAGCAGCGGCATGCAGAGCGCGGAGACGATCAGCTGGGCGGCCTCGAACCAGTTGATGTCGCCCTCGGCGATGGAGAGGTGCTCGGCGATCTGGGGATAGATCGGGGTGTAGTAGCCCTGCAGCACCCCGCTCGCGACCTCGACGCAGACGAGGAACCCGACGACGGCGGCCAGGCCGTGCACCGGGGTGAGGGAGCGCGACGGCGTGGGCGTGCTCATGCGGGCAGCCTCTCGATCAGGAGCCGGTACCAGTCGATGCCGTCGAGGAACGCCTCGACGCCGAGGTGCTCGTCGACGGTGTGGATGGACTGGCGCTGGGCCTTGGTCATGCGGAACGGCGCGAAGCGGTAGACGCGCTCGCAGATGGCGGTGAAGTGGCGCGCGTCGGTGGCCGCCATCACGACGTACGGCGCGGGGACGGCGTCGGGGAAGAGGTCGGTGATGGTCCGCTCGATCAGCGCGAACGCCGCGTCGTCGGTGGGCGAGACGGGGGTCGGCTCGCCGGCCTCGAGCAGGTCGATGTGGACCTGCTCGTCGCGCACCGCCCGGCGCACGTGGTCCAGCACCCCGGCGACCGAGTCGCCGATGGCCACGCGGGCGTTGACCCCGGCCGTGGCGGTCGCGGCCAGCACGTTGATCGCGGGGCTGGCGGACAACGTGGTGACCGCGAACGTGGTGCGCGCCATCGCGGCGGGCTCGGGCCCGGCGGCCAGGATCGCGCGGGTCAGCAGCGGGCGGACCTTGGCGGCGTTGGCCATCACCGGGCGCAGCGCGGCGGGGGCGTGCGCGGCGAGGCGGCGGAACAGCTCGACGGTGGGGTCCGGCAGCCGGGCCGGCATCGGCGAGCGCTCCAGGCGGGTGATCGCGCGGGCCAGCCGGGCGGTCGGGCCGTTGCGGGCGGGGGTCGAGGCGTGGCCTCCGGGGCCCTCGACACGCAGCGCGAAGGAGGTGACGCCCTTCTCCGCGACGCCGACGACGCCGACCGGCGCGCCGACCCCGGGGAACGCCTCGCTGGCGACGGCGCCGCCCTCGTCGATCACCATCCAGGGGCGCACGCCGCGGCGGCGCAGCTCCTCGACGGCCATCGGGGCGGCCTGGCCGAAGACCTCCTCGTCGCAGCCGAAGCTGAGCCACACGTCCTGGGCGGGGACGTGGCCGCGCTCCAGGAGGGTCTCGACGGCCTCGCAGATCGCGGCCAGCGAGCCCTTGTCGTCCAGGGTGCCGCGGCCCCAGATCGCGCCGTCCACGATCGCGCCGGAGAACGGCGGGTGGGTCCACTCGCCCTCCACCGGCACGACGTCGAGGTGGGCCATCAGCACCAGCGGCCGGGTGTCGGCGGTGCCGGGCCAGCGGAACAGCAGCCCGTGGGTGTGGATCCGGGTCAGCTCGAGGCGCTCGTGGACCAGCGGGAACTGGCGGGCGAGCTCGTCGAGGAGCTCCTCGAAGCGCGCGGTGTCGACGGCGGCGGGATCGGGGTGGCTGACCGTCGGGATCCGGACGAGTGCCTGCAGCTTGGCGACGGCGCGCTCACGCGTGCCGTCCTCGGGGGCGACCATGCCCGCAGGCTAGGGGCATGGCCGCCCGCGCGGGGTGGGCCTGCTCGGATGGCTCAGATGGTGGCCGGTCAGATGGTGGCCGGCGGGTCGACGTCGCGGCGCTGCTCGCTGACGCTCTGGCGGCCGTCGGCGTGGGTGGTGCGCGAGACCGAGGTGGCGCTGCGGCGGGCGTTGAGCTGGATGGCGGTCAGCACGATGATCAGCGCGCCGGCGCCGGCGAGGATGTAGCCGATCATCGTCAGGTCGACGTTGTTGATGGCGTCCGTGACGGCGAAGGCGAGGATCAGCCCGATCGCCAGCAGGAAGACGCCGAGTCCGTAACCCATGGTGGAACCTCTCGGTCGTGGCTCCCGGGCGTTCCCGGGGAGCGACTGCCGGCATCGGTGCCCGAACGCCCACGGTGACAAACGAACGTCCGGACGGGTTCGGCGGCGACCGAGCGCCGAGGCCGTTGACCCGGGCCGCTCCGGCCGCTGGACTGACCCGGTGACCTCAGCCGGCCGAGCCCCAGGCGCCGCGGTGCACGACGTCCTCGAGGGGCCGCCGGCGGCGCCGGGCGGGGGAGCCGGCGGAGCCCGGCTCGGCCGCGGGGTGGCCGAGGGTGATCACGCCGATCGGGTCGTGGTCGTCGGGGATGGAGAACTCCGCGCGCAGCCGGTCCAGGCGGTGCGGCGGGATGCCGAAGAAGCAGCCGCCGAGGCCGGCGTCGACCGCGGTGAGCAGCACCAGCAGGCTGGCCATCGCGGTGTCCATGTGCCAGTACGGCACCGGCCAGCGGGCCTCCTCGCGGTCGGTCCAGCCCTTGTCCGGCTCCGCGTAGCGGCCCAGGTAGGCGGCCTTGCTGCTGCACGGCACGATCACCACCGGCGCGGTCATCATCCCGGCCAGCCAGCCGTCCGGGGCCGCGGTGTCCTCGGCGGTGGCGGCCCAGAAACGGGCGACGTCGACCGGGGTGTCCAGCACCAGGAACCCCCAGCCCTGGGTGAAGCCGGCGCTGGGTGCCCGGGTCGCGTGCGCCAGCGCCTTGTCGACGACCGCGCGGTCCAGCGGCGTCGGCTCGTAGCGGCGGACCATGCGGCGGCGGCGTACGACGTCCTCGAACTCCATGGGGGAATTGTGCGGGCGTCCGCCGGTCGCCGGCGGAGGCGGGCCCGGCGATGAGCGACACGGCGTACGTCCTGGAGCGGGGCTGGGTCGACGGCGCGGCGCGCGACGACGTGCTGGTCGAGGTCGCGGACGGGCGGTTCACCACGGTGCTTCCCGACGCCCCCGCCGACCGGGCCCGCGGGGTGCGGCACCTGCCCGGGCTGACCCTGCCGGGCCTGGCGAACGCGCACAGCCACGTCTTCCACCGGGCGCTGCGCGGGCGCACCCAGAGGGTCGGTGGGCGCGGCGGCAGCGGCAGCTTCTGGACCTGGCGCGAGCAGATGTACGCCGTGGCGACGGTGCTCGACCCGGACTCGCTGCACCGGCTGGCGCGCGCGGCGTACCGGGAGATGGCGGCGGCGGGGATCACCGGGGTGGGGGAGTTCCACTACCTGCACCACCAGCCGGACGGCACGGCGTACGACGAGGCCAACGCGATGGGCGTCGCGCTGCTGGAGGCCGGGCGCGAGGTCGGGGTGCGGGTGACGCTGCTGGACGCCTGCTACGTGTCGGGCGGGTTCGGGGCGCCGGTGGAGGGGGTGCAGCGGCGCTTCAGCGACGGCGACGTGGACGCCTGGGCTGCGCGGGTCGCGGCGCTGCCCGAGCCCGTGCACGGGCGGGTGGGCGCGGCGCTGCACTCGGTGCGTGCGGTGCCGCTCGAGCAGCTGCGCCGCTGGTCGGGGCCGCTGGTCCACGTGCATCTCTCCGAGCAGCGCGCCGAGAACGAGGAGTGCCTCGCCCGGCTGGGCGCCACCCCGGCGCAGGTGCTCGCCGAGGCGGGGCAGCTGCACGCCGGCACCACCGTCGTGCACGCCACCCACCTGGGCGACGGCGACGCCGGGCTGCTCGGGGCGGCCGGGGTGACCGCGTGCCTGTGCCCGACCACCGAGCGCGACCTGGGCGACGGGATCGGGCCGGGGCGGACGCTGGACGAGGCCGGGGTCCGGCTCAGCCTCGGGAGCGACAGCCACGCGGTGGTCGACCCGTTCGAGGAGATGCGCGCCGTGGAGCTGCACGAACGGCTCGCCACCGAGCGGCGCGGGCACTGGCCGGCCGCCGCGCTCCTGGCCGCGGGCCTGCGCCACGACAGCATCGGCTTCCCCGACGCGGGCCGGATCGCGGTCGGCGCCCGCGCGGACCTGGTCACCGTCGACACCGGCAGCGCGCGGACGGCGGGCACCGGCGCCGACGAGCACACCGCGGTCTGGGCGGCCAGCGCCGCAGACGTCATCCACGTGGTGGCCGACGGCCGTCTCGTCCACACCGCTGCCGACCGCGAGGACGTCGGTCGCGAGCTCGCCGGTGCGGTCGCGGCCGTGTGGGACCTCGTCGCGGAGGCCGGGCGATGACCAGCACCCTGCTCACCGGAATCGCCGAGCTCGTCACCGGAGACCCCGCCCTCGGCGCCGGCCCGCTCGGGATCCTCGAGCACGCCGCGCTCGTCGTCGAGGGCGGCACCGTGGCCTGGGTCGGGCCGGCGGGCGAGGCGCCCACCGCCGACGCGGCGTACGACGTGGGCGGGCGGGCGGTGCTGCCGGGGTTCGTCGACAGCCACAGCCACCTGGTCTTCGCCGGCGACCGGGCGGCGGAGTTCGAGGCCCGGATGAGCGGGACGCCGTACGCCGCCGGCGGGATCCGCACCACCGTCGCCGCCACGCGCGCGGCCAGCGACGAGCAGCTCACCGCCCGGGTCGCGCGGCTCGTCGCGGAGATGCGCCGGCAGGGCACGACCACCGTCGAGGTCAAGAGCGGCTACGGCCTCACGGTCCACGACGAGGCGCGCAGCCTGGCGATCGCACGGCAGTTCACCGCCGAGACCACGTTCCTGGGCGCGCACGTGGTGCCCGAGGACACCACCGTCGAGGAGTACGTCGCGCTGGTCACCGGCCCGATGCTGGCGGCGGCGGTGCCGCACGCGCGCTGGATCGACGTCTTCTGCGAGGACGGCGCCTTCGATGCCGACCAGGCGCGGGCGGTGCTCGCCGCCGGTGCGGCGGCCGGGCTGCGCGGGCGGCTGCACGCCAACCAGCTCGGGCCGGGGCCGGGGGTGCGGCTCGCGGCCGAGCTGGGCCTGGTGGCGGTCGACCACTGCACCCACCTCACCGACGCCGACGTCGACGCGCTGCGCGACTCCGGGACCGTCGCCACGCTGCTGCCGGGGGTGGAGTTCTCCACGCGTCAGCCCTGGCCGGACGCGCGCCGGCTGCTGGACGCCGGCGTCGTGGTGGCGCTCGCGAGCGACTGCAACCCGGGCTCGTCGTACACCTCGAGCCTGCCGTTCTGCCTCGCGCTGGCGGTCCGCGACCTCGCGATGACGCCCGCCGAGGCGGTGCGGGCCGCGACGGTCGGGGGCGCTGCCGCGCTGGACCGCGACGACGTCGGGGTGCTGGCGCCGGGCCGGCGCGCCGACCTCCAGGTGCTCGACGCGCCCAGCCATGTCCATCTCGCCTACCGCCCCGGCGTACCGCTCGTGCGGAGCACGTGGGTCGGCGGCCGGCCGGTCGGCTGACCGCACCACAAGCGCCGACTCGGCACACCACGAGCGCCGACTCGGCACACCACGAGCGCCGACTCGCGGTACCTCAGGGCTACCTCAGGACGGGGTGGGGAGGGTTGCGGGGGCAGGGATAGGGAACTCGCCCGATGTGGGGGGCCACCTCAGGCGAGCAGTGTCGTCGTCATCACCGAGAGCCGGTGAGGAGGACCACAGGAGCCGAGCGATGTCCATGTTCGAGACCACCAACCAGTTCGGGCGCTCCGAGCTGGACTACCGCAACCAGCGGATCCGCGCCGGGCGCAGCTTCCGGCGCCGCGAGCGCCGCCGGGACCGGGTACGCCGTCCGGCCGAGGCCAGCGACAACGCGCGCTGAGCCCCGCAGGACCCGGCTCCGTGACCGAAACACGCGAGCAATCGGGGCGCGCAACCGCGAAGATGGAGGCCGTGCCCCACTCCAGCAGCACCCTCGTCGGTCGCGACGCCGAGCTCGGTGAGCTCGCCGTCCTGCTCGGGGTGCGCGCCGGCCGCACCAGCCGCGCGCCCGGCGGCCCCGGCGGGGCGGTGCTGCTCTCCGGGGACGCCGGCGTCGGCAAGACCCGGCTGCTGCTGGAGCTGGCCGACCTCGCCGTCGCCGCCGGCTGGCAGGTGGCTGCCGGGCACTGCCTCGACTTCGGCGACAGCGCGCTGCCCTACCTGCCGTTCTCCGAGGTCCTCGGCCGCCTCGCCGCGACCCACGCGGAGGCCGTCGAGGAGGTCGCACGCACCCATCCCGCGCTGTCCCGCCTCCAGCCCGGCCGCCGGGTGCTCACGGCGGGCCCCGACGCCTCGGACGGCGCAGGCACTGCGGACACCGCGACGCTCGACCGCGGGGACCTCTTCGAGGCCGTCCACGCGCTGGTCGAGCGGGTCGCCGCCGAGGCGCCGCTGCTGCTGATCGTCGAGGACACCCACTGGGCCGACCGCTCCACGCGCGACCTGCTCAGCTTCTGCTTCTCCCGGCCCTTCGCCGGGCCGGTCGCCCTGGTGGTCACCTACCGCACCGACGACCTGCACCGCCGCCACCCGCTGCGCCGCCAGGTCGCGGAGTGGTCGCGCGTGCGCGGCGTGTCCCGCCTGGCGCTCAGCCCGCTCGACGACGACGCGGTACGCCGCCTGGTCGCCGAGCTCGCCCCCGCCGACCTCCGCCTCGCCGAGCTCGCCGAGCTCAGCGACAGCGTCGTCGTGCGCGCCGAGGGCAACGCGTTCTTCGTCGAGGAGCTCACCAGCGCCGCCTCCGGCCCGGAGCGCTGGGTCCCGGCCGACCTCGCCGACGTGCTGCTGGTGCGCCTGGACCGTCTCGACGACCTTGCCCGGCAGGTCGTGCGGACCGCCAGCGTCAGCGGCCGCTCGGTCAGCCACGAGATGCTCGAGGCCGTCTCCGGGCTGGACCCGGTCTCTCTGGACGCGGGCCTGCGTGGCGCGGTCGAGATGAACGTCCTGGTCGCCGAGCGCGGCACCTACGCCTTCCGCCACGCGCTGCTCGGCGAGGCGCTGTACGACGACCTGCTCCCCGGCGAGCGGGCTCGGCTGCACGCGGCGTACGTCGCGGCGCTCCAGCAGGGCGCGGCCCGGGGCACCGCCGCGGAGCTGGCCCGCCACGCCCGGCTCGCCCACGACCTGGACACCGCGCTGACCGCGAGCATCCAGGCTGCCGAGGAGGCGACGCGCGTCGGCGGGCCGGACGAGGCGGCGTACCACTACGAGCAGGCCCTGGAGCTGATGGCGGACCCGGAGCGCTGCCTGGCGTGCGCCGACGTCGAGCCCTCGCGCCTGGTCGTGCGCGCCGCCGAGGCACTGACCGCGAGCGGGGTCCCCGAGCGCGCCGCGGCGCTCATCGAGGACCAGATGCGTCGCCTGCCCGGCGCCACCGACGTGCAGCGGGCGCGGATGCTGGCGGCGCGGGCGAGCGCGCTCTACCTCACCGAGGCCGAGAGCGACCCCTCGCTGGTCTCGGCCGAGGCCGTCGCCCTCGCGCCCGCGGGCGACAGCGCGCTGCGCGCCCGGATCCTGGCGATCCACGCGCGGATCCTGGCCTCGGTCGGACGCTACGACGAGGCCGAGGCGGTCGGCATGGACGCCCTCGTGCTCGCCGAGCGCCTCGACCTCAGCGAGCACGTGTCCGACGCCGTGACCACCCTCTCGGGGCTGAAGCGGTCCGGTCCGGTGGAGGGCCTGCGCGCGGCACTGAGCGACGCGATCGCCCAGGCCCAGGAGTCCGGCGTGGTCGCCGCCGAGCTGCGCGGTCGCTTCCTGCTGGCCCGCTCCCACGAGGACTGGGCCGAGCTCGAGCTCGCCGCCGAGGGCTTCCGCAGCGGCATCGTGCTGGCGGGGAGGGCCGGGCTGCACTGGGCGCCGTACGGCTTCGAGGCGCGCTGGCGGCTGGCCTGGATCGAGTTCCTCCGGGGCCGCTGGGAGGAGGTGCTCGAGCTCACCGACTGCGGGGAGCACGCCGCGCCGCCCATCCCGGGTGCGCTGCTGTCCTCGGTGCGCCTGCTCGTGGAGCAGGCGCGCGGGGCCGACGTGACCGCCGACCTGCGGGCGCTGCGCCCGCTGTGGCGCCGCGAGGGTGCGCTGGTGATCCACGCCGCGGAGCTGGAGCTCCTCACCGCCGGGCGCGGGGACGACCCCACCGCCGTCGTCGCGGTGTACGACGACGCGGTGGGCGTGCTGGCCAGCATCTGGCACGAGTGGTTCAGCGCCCGGATCCGGCTCGCCGCGGTTGCGATCGGCGAGCTCGCCGGCCTGGTGCCGCGGGCGAGCGGCGCGCAGCGGGAGCTCGTCGCGGCGCAGGTGGCGCGGCTGCACGCCGACGGGCGGGCGGTGCGCGAGCAGTACTCCGACCCCTCGGGGCACTGGGGGCCGGAGGGACGCGCCTGGGAGTGCCGGCTGGACGCCGAGGTGTTGCGCGCCCGCTGGCTGGCCGGCGAGCCGACCTCCCTGGAGGAGCTGGTGCGGGCCTGGCGGCGCACGGAGACGGCGTTCGCGGAGTTCGGCCACGTCCACGAGCTGGCGCGGGTGCGGGCCCGGCTGGCCGCGGTGCTGCGGGCGAGCGGGGACACCGCCGGCGGCCCGGAGGCCGCCGACCTGGCGCGGGAGTCGGCGGACCGCCTGGGCTCGCGGCTGGTGCTGGAGGAGCTGCGCGCCCACGCCCCGGCGCCGCCGCGCGCCGACGCCGTCCCGGACGCGCTGACCCCGCGGGAGGCGGAGATCCTCGCGCTGGTCGCCGAGGGCCGCTCGAACGGCGAGATCGCCCGTCAGCTCTTCATCAGCGCCAAGACGGTCTCGGTGCACGTCTCGCGGATCCTGGCCAAGCTCGGTGCGACCAGCCGCACCGAGGCGGCCGCGGTCGCGCGACGACGCGGCCTGGTGGAGTAGGCCCGCTGCCGGCCCGGACGCGCACGGAGCCCACGCCTCGTGGGCGCGGGCTTCGTGCAGGTGGGTCGTGGTGGCCGCGGGCGGCCGGCGCGCCGTCAGCGCTTGCTGGTGACGCTCTCCGCGATGCCGATCAGCAGCACCGCGGCGACGATCGCGACGATCGAGCCGAGGATGTTGAGCTCCCAGATGTCACCGGTGCCGAGGGCCGAGGCGATGACGCCACCGATGAGGGAGCCCACGACGCCGAGGCCCAGCGTGGCGAGGATTGACAGGTTCTGCTTGCCGGGCTTGATCAGGCGCGCGAGCGCGCCGACGACGAGACCGAAGACGAGGAAACCGATGATTGCCATGGGAGCCGAGTACCCCGTTCCGCCCGTGATGCCACATGCGGGCGGCCGGCGAGTCAGCCGAAGGCGCGTGCGACGTGCCCGGGCAGGTCGGGGTAGCGCATCAGGTGCGCGCCGCCGTTGAGGTCGAGGTTCTCCCCGGTGAGCCAGGCGGCGCGGAGCAGGAAGCCGATCGCCTCGGCGACCTCCTCGGGCGTGCCGGCCCGCCCCAGCGGGGTGTTCGCGAGGTAGTCGGCCTCGATCCCGTCGATGTCCAGCGCCGGCGCGGTCAGGGGCGTGGGGACCAGCCCGGGGGAGACGGCGTTGACCCGGATCCCGCGCGGGCCGAGCTCCAGGGCGGCCACCTCGGTGAGCATCGCCAGGCCCGCCTTCGAGGCGCAGTACGCCGCCATCCCGGCGCCCGGCTGGCGGGCGTTGAGGGAGGCGACCGAGACGATCGACCCACCGGGGCCGAGCACCCGGGCGGCGTGCTTGAGCACCGTCATCGCCCCGGTGAGGTTGACGTCGAGCACCCGCCGGAAGTCGGCCACGTCGTGCTCGGCGACCGGCGCGAGGGTGCTGGTCCCGGCGGTGTTGACCACCGCATCGACGCGTCCGTACGTCGCGACCACGCCGTCGAGGAAGCCTGCCACGCTCGCCTCGTCGGTCACGTCGACGCGCGGCTCGGTGCCCAGGTCGCCGACCGCGACGTCGTACCCCTCCGCGTCGAGCGCGAACGCCGTGGCCGCGCCGATCCCGGAGGCGCCCCCGATCACGACGGCCGTCCGTGTCCCCATGGATCCCCCTTGGTGCCGGCGTCCGGCCGGTGTCGTTGTTGACGCGTGTCAACTGTGGACCTACTGTGCCTCAGGTCACATCCTCGCGCCAGGGGATCGCTCGAATCGTCCAGGAGGCCACGTGTCCGGACCCACCACCGCCGTCATCGGCGCCGGCATCAGCGGGCTGACCGCCGGCAAGATGCTCGGCGACTACGGCGTGCCGTACACCTGCTTCGAGGCCTCGGACCGGATCGGCGGGAACTGGGCGTTCGGCAACCCCAACGGGCACAGCAGCGCCTACCGCTCGCTGCACATCGACACCTCCAAGCACCGGCTGTCCTTCAAGGACTTCCCGATGCCCGAGGACTACCCCGACTTCCCGCACCACACCCAGATCAAGGCCTACCTCGACTCCTACGCCGAGGCGTTCGGGCTGCTGGACCGCATCGAGTTCGAGAACGGCGTCGAGCACGCCGAGCGTCTCGACGGCGGTGGCTGGGAGATCACCGACCATGCCGGTGCGACGCGGCACTTCGACCTGCTCGTGGTCGCCAACGGCCACCACTGGGACCCCCGCTACGCCGACTTCCCCGGCGAGTTCACCGGGGAGTCCATCCACTCCCACCACTACATCGACCCCACCGACCCCCTGGACTTCCACGGCAAGCGGATCCTGGTCGTCGGCATCGGCAACAGCGCCGCCGACATCGCCGTCGAGCTCTCCAGCCGCTCGCTGAGCAACCAGGTCACGCTGTCCACGCGCTCCAGCGCCTGGATCGTGCCGAAGTACACCTACGGCCTGCCCGCGGACAAGTACTACGCCACCACGCCGTACCTGCCGCTGAAGTGGCAGCGCTGGGCGATGCAGAAGATGCAGTTCATGACCGGCTCGAATCCCGAGCTGTACGGCCTGCCCGCGCCCAACCACAAGTTCTTCGAGGCCCACCCGACCCAGTCGGTCGAGCTGCCGTTGCGGCTCGGCTCCGGCGACATCACCCCGAAGGGGAACGTCGCGCGCCTCGACGGCTCCACGGTGCACTTCGAGGACGGCACCAGCGACGACTTCGACGTGATCGTCTACGCCACCGGCTACAACATCACCTTCCCGTTCTTCGATCCCGCGTTCCTCAGCGCCCCGGAGAACCGGATCCGGCTGTTCAAGCGGATGTTCAAGCCGGGGATCGAGGACCTGGCCTTCGTCGGCCTGGCCCAGGCCACGCCGACGCTGTTCCCGTTCGTGGAGGCCCAGACGCGGCTGCTCGCGGCGTACGCCGTGGGCCGCTACCGGCTGCCCGCGCCCGCGGAGATGGAGCGGGCGATCGACGAGGACCAGGCGAAGTACACCGGTCACGTGCTGGACCGCCCGCGGCACACCCAGCAGCTGGACTACTTCATCTACGAGCACGACCTGCGCGCCAAGGAGATCCCGGCCGGGGTCGAGCGGGCGCGAGTGCAGGGACCGCCGCCGCTGGTCGCGCAAGCGGCCCGGGCCGCCGAGGCGGCCCGGGCGGCGGCGCGGACGTGATCGCGAGCCGGGGCGACCGGCGACGTACCGCGTTGCTCGAGGCGCTCGACGAGCACCTGCGCGACGCCGGGCCCGACGCCCGCCTCGAGGACATCAACGTCGCCGACCTCTCGCGCCGCGCCGGTGTCACGCGCTCGGCGTTCTACTTCTACTTCGACAACAAGGCCGACGCCGTCGCCGCCCTGCTCGAGGAGATGCACGACGCCGGCCAGAGCGCCGCGGAGCTGCTCGCCGGCGACGGTGCGGTCCGCGACCAGGTGGCCGCGGCGATCCGCACCGTCCTGTCGGGCTGGGAGCGGCGCCGCCACGTCTACCGCGCGATGCTCGAGGCCCGGGCGACCAGCCCGGGGGTGCGGGAGCGCTGGGACAGCACCCAGGAGGGGTTCGTGCGGATCGCCGCGGACGTCATCGACGCCGAGCGGGCCGCGGGCCTGGCGCCGCCCGGCCCGGACGCCCACGCGGTCGCCACCGTGCTCCTCGACGTCAACGACCGGGCGCTGGCCCGGCTGGTCCAGGACGCGGCCGACCTCGACTGGGAGCGCCACGTCGAGGCGGTCGTCCATGTCTGGCTGAGCACCATCTACGGGAGGAACGCATGACCACGACGCAGGGCTCCGACGCCCACCCCGCCCCGGCCCGGTACGCCGAGACGTGGTTCCGCGGTCCCGACGGGGTGCGCCTGCACGCCTGGCACTTCCGCGGTGAGGGCGACGCGCTCGCCACTCCCGCCGGTCGCCCGGTCGTGGTGATGGCCCACGGCCTCGGCGGGACCAAGGACAGCGGGCTGGCGCCGTTCGCCGAGCGGCTGGCCGCTGCCGGGCTCGACGTGCTCGCCTTCGACTACCGCGGCTTCGGCTCCAGCGAGGGGGAGCCGCGCCAGACCGTGTCGATGGCCGCCCAGCTCGCCGACTACCGCTCCGCGATGACGGCCGCCGCCGGCCTGCCGGGCGTCGACCCGCAACGGCTGGTGCTGTGGGGCGTCTCGCTCGCGGGCGGCCACGTGCTGGCCGCCGGGGCGCGGCGCGACGACGTCGCCGCGGTGGTCTCGATGGTGCCGCTGGTCGACGGCCTCGCCGCCGCCCGCCTCGCGGTGCGCCACCACCGACCGACCGCGCTGCTGCGCTCCTCGGCCGCCGGCATGCGCAGCCGGGTCGGGCGCCGGGTGATGATCCCGGTGGTGGCGCGGCCCGGCGAGCTCGGCGCGCTGACCCTGCCGGGCGCCTACGAGGACTACCTCGCCGTCGCCGGCCCGACGTTCCGCAACGAGGTCGACGCCTCGGTCGGCCTCGAGCTCGGCAACCACCGCCCCGGGCGCGAGGCGCGCCACCTGCGGTGCCCGCTGCTGGTGCAGATCGCCGACTTCGACCGCAGCGCGCCGCCGCACGCCGCGGCCAAGGCCGCCGTCGCCGGTCGCGCCGAGGTGCGCCACTACCCGGCCGACCACTTCGACCTGTTCGAGGGCAAGGAGTGCTTCGAGGCAGCGGTGCGCCACCAGGTCGATTTCCTGGTGCGGCACCTGCGGGTGGGGTGAGCGGCCGACGCGGCGGCCCGGCCTCGAACTCACCTGAACGGTGGGCCGGGGTGCTATTCGAGATGACATGATCCGCCGGTGGATATCTTGCTTTTGGCGCCGTTGGTCGTCGTCCTCTTCTTCGTGCTCCTGTTCATGGGCAGGGGGTCGCTGGCGCGCGGCACCAACGCGGCAACGGCCAACGGTGCGACATTGTTGGTCCTCGCGACCATTCTCGGAGTGCTGGCGCTGGGCATGATCGTCTCGCTGGATGTCTGGTGAATGAGTCTCGCCGCCTCCCTCACGTCCGGTGATGAGTCGGCCGTGGGCTAGTCGAGGTCGTCGCGTGGAGGACCTCATCCCGACCTTTTCCACAGATTCAGTCTTTACCTCTCGAGACCTTTCGAACACTTTCGAACAACGGTAGGATTGTTCTCACGGAACCAGTTCTCCACCACGTCCTCTCGGGAGGCGACGATGGCCGACAATGCGGCTCATCCCTACCTCGCCGATGTGGGGTGCGCGGAGGCGTTCCTCGACAAGATCGCGGACCGGGACCCGACGTTTCTGTCTGTGCCCGAGAAGCGTCAGGCGTTGCGGATGACTGCCCACCTGGCCTCGCGGGCGCAGGCGATGCACGCGCGGGTGATGGCGTGCGCCGATGACGTGGCCGACGCGGACGGGTATCGCGACGTGGCCGCCTGGGTGGCGCACCGCACCCACACCTCCGGACTGGCCGCCCGGCGCTTGCAGCGGCTCGGGACCGCGTGCGAGCTGCGTTGGCACCGCGTCGGCACCGCGCTCGCCGGCGGGCACGTGAGTCTTGACCAAGGGCACGTGATGGTCGCTGCGCTCGACGACCTGACCGATGCGTTCTCGCTGGTCGAGGCGGGCGCGGAGGAGTGGTCGGCGATGCTGGCCCGCGCGGAGGCCTACCTGGTCGAGCAGGCCGCCGACTTCGGGCCGCGCGAGCTGGGCCGTCTGGCCGAGCGGCTGCTGGAGGTCGTCGCTCCCGAGTGGGCGGAGAAGGTCGAGGAGGAGCAGCTGCGCGCCGCGGAACGCCGCGCTCGGCGGCGTACGACGCTGGGCGTGCGGCACCTCGGCGACGGCTCCGCGATCATCCGCGCCCAGGTGCCGGAGAGTGTCGCGCTGCGCCTGACCACGATGCTGGAGTCGTTCACCAACCCCCGCCGAGCGGATGAGCCGGCGGCGGACGGGCGGCGGGTGCCCTACGAGCGTCGGTTGGGCGAGGCGTTCTGCTCCCTGCTGGAGAGCATCGATCCCGCGAGGCTTCCGCTGCACGGCGGCGACGCCACGACCTTGGTGATCACGATGGACCTGACTGCGCTCGTCGAGGGACTGGGATCCGCCACCCTCGCGGACGGCTCCCGTATCACCGCCGGTGAGGCCCGGCGCTTGGCTTGCACGGCCAATCTCGTCCCCGCGGTGCTCGGCACAAGGTCGGTGCCGCTCGACCTCGGCCGCACGAATCGTCTTTTCAGCCCCGGTCAGCGAAAGGCCTTGGCAATTCGCGACAAGGAGTGCCGCGCCGACGGCTGCACCATTCCCTCGACGTGGTGCGAGGCGCATCATGTCGATCCGTGGTCGGCGGGCGGGAAGACCGATCTCGACAATGCAATGTTGTTCTGCTCGCACCATCATCATCTGATCCACGATGACCGTTATCTGCACCAACGAATGCCGAGTGGCGATATCCGATTCGCTCGGCGGACGTGAGGGTTGCGACATGACTTCCTGTGGGAATGTCGCGGCGTGAAGGTCTACGTGGCCGGGGCTCTGGCGGACGTCGCTGGGGTGCAGGCGGTCCAAGCGGCCGTGATGGCGGCCGGGCACGAGCTCACGCTGGACTGGACGCGAAGTCTGGATGTGACGCTCGTGGAGAGCTACGGGTCGGACCTCGCGCTCTCTGCGAGCCTGGCCTCGGACGACCTGGAGGCAGTGCTCAGCGCGGAGGCAGTGCTGGTCGTCATGTCCGACGAGGAGGGCAGAGGGATGTTCGTCGAGCTGGGCGCCGCGCTGGCTCGGGCGCACCGAGGGGAGCTCCAGCACGTGGTGCTCCTTGGCCCGATCGGGCGGGAGAGCGTCTTCTACTTCCACCCTGCCGTGCAGCGGATGACGTCGGTCGACGAATGGCTCGCCAGCATCGCGTGACTCGCTGTCTGCTCATGCGGCGCTCTCCGAACACGAGGGAAGCGGTCAGAGCAGAGCACTGAGCTGACTCCATGCCGCCGCGCCGAGCCTGGAGTCAGCCGCGGGGGTGCCGCCGCGTCGCATCCGCATCCCTCCCGCGGCGAGCGGTTCGCCGGGCAGCACGGTGCGATGGCCGGCGTCGGGTTCGAGGACGAGCATCGTCTCCAGGCCCTGCTCGTCGCGCCGTGCCGTGATGGCGTCAGCCATCGTCTGCGAGGGCCAGACCTGGTCGTCGCCGCCGGCGACCAGGAGCACCTGGTCGATGTGCTCGACCGGGATCGCGGCCGCGGAGAGCGCCTCGGGGAACCGGTCACGAGACGCCTCGTAGTGGCCCAGGAAGGCGGGTGGTGGGTCGGTGTCGGGCTCCCAGTCGTCGACGAGGTCGACGTAGGGCAGTGGGGTGCCGCCGAGGGTCCAGTGCGACGCCAGGCTTCCGTCGGGCCTGACGCCCGCCCAGACCACGTCGGAGGGCGCGAACGCGGCAACGGCGCTGACGTGGGGGCTGTGAACACCCGTCAGGAGCGCGGCTTCAGATCCGAACGAGGTGCCGAGGACCACGACTCGATCGCAGCTCCGGGCAAGGTCGTCCACACGTTCGAGGAAGAGCTCCAGCGCGATCTCCCACGGTCCCTCGTTCTGGCCGGCCCCTCCGAACCAGCGGATCGACTCGGCGAGGACTCCGTGGCGTGCCAGCAGCTCCGCACGTGCCGAGTCCACGCGGCCGCTGGAGCCCGCGAGGACCAGGGCGGCGACCCCCGAGGGCGAATCGGGGACCCAGCGCACGCCCTCGACGTCCACGAGCTCTACCGGGCGCACGCCTCAGAGCACCAGCGTGAAGAAGCTGCTGTTCGGGCTGGGCGAGTAGTCGCCGAACGGCGCGCACGGGACGAACCCCGCCGCGGCGTACATCGCACGCGCGGGGATGAACGCGTCCATCGATCCGGTCTCGAGGCTGATCCGGGTCGCGCCGCGCTCGCGGGCGAGGGCGAGCAGATGGGTGAGCATCCGGTGCCCGTGCCCGTGGCCGCGATGCTCGCTCGCGGTGTGCATCGACTTCAGCTCCAGGTGGCCGCCGCCGAGGTCCTTCAAGGCGCCGACGGCGACCAGCTCGCCGTCGACGCGGGCCGAGCAGAACGTGATCGAGGCGACGAGCAGTCCGTCGATGTCGAGGGTGTGCACGTCCTCGGGCGGGCTGTGCTCGTGGCCGAAGGCCAGGTGGCGCGCGAGGAGCGCGCGGACGTCGTCGGCGCGCGGGTCGTCCGGGCCGATCACGGGGGCGACGGTCATGGGGAGATCATCGCGGACACGTCGCACGGTCTCAGGAGAGGCACGCCGCCACGCCCAGGCAGGCCACCGAGCCGGTCGAGGTGAGCGTGCGGACGACGTTCCAGCGCCGCCAGGCGCGCTCGAAGCCCGCGCGGGCGGCCGCGGGATCGCCGCCGCCGGCCTCCAGCGCATCGTTCAGCGGGACGTTGCGCGCGCCGGTGACCGCGACCGTCGCGACGGCGAGTGCCGTGCCGGCGACCGCCCAGCACCGCGGCGTGCCGCTCGCCGCCAGCGCGGCGGCGCCAGCGGTGAGCGGGGCGCCGAGGAAGCTCGCGAGGAAGACCGGGTTCACGATCGCGCGGTTCACCTCGCGCATCACCGCCACGAAGGTCCGGTCGTCGACGCGGCCCAGGCCGGGCATCACGCCGCTGGCCCAGGCGTAGTAGGTGCCCGCCTGGAGCCCGCCCAGGACGAGCGCGAGCACCAGGGCGACGGGGAGGAGGTCGGCCACGAGCGGCTACCCGCGGTCGAAGGCGGCGCGCACCTGGTCCTCGGTGAGCCCGTAGTCCTCGAGGGCGTAGCGGTGCGAGGGCGCCGCCTTGCCCTCCTTGGACTCCCGGTCGATCTCGGCGGCGGCCGCGCGGGCCTCCTCGCTCCACTCCAGCCCGAACTGCTCGTGGATCCTTGCCACGGTGCCCAGCGGGTCGCGGCGCAGGTCGGCGAAGGCGACGTCGACGAACTGCTCGGGGGCGTAGCGGGCGCGGGCGTCGTGGAAGGCGTGGAAGGAGCGCGACCACAGGTCCAGCTGGGTGCGCCCGATCGTCTCCCCGACGTACGTCGTGGAGTGCCCGGCCGTGGTCTCGGCCGACAGCGAGCAGGACGAGGCGATGCAGACCACCGGGTCGCGGTGGGTGTAGACGACCAGGGCGTCGGGGTAGACGCTCATCAGGGCGTCGAGGGCCGTCATGTGCGAGGGGTTCTTCAGCACCCAGCGCTTCTCGGGGTCGTTGAGCCCGACCAGCTGGAGGTTCTGCTTGTGGCGCGCGTAGGCGTCGGTCCAGTCCTGCTCGGCCAGCCACGCGGTGTAGCGGGGGACCTCGGCGAGGGACTCATACGAGTTCGACTTGCCGGTCTGGCGCAGCAGCCGCCAGCACTCCTCCACGGTGGTGGCATCCATGTAGTGGATCCCCATGTACTCCGGGCTCTCCACGTGGTGGGCGGCGAAGCCCTGCTGCATCGCGGCGAAGACCGGGTCGGCCTCCCAGGTCTCGCGCGGCGGGCGCGGCTGGGGGAACTGGGTCAGCCACATCTCCAGGCCCTGGGCCGCGGGGTCGGCGTGCAACAGGCGGTGCAGGGCGGTGGTGCCGGTGCGGGGCAGGCCCATCAGGAAGATCGGGCGCTCGATCACTACGTCGGCGTGCTCGGGGCGGGCCGCGAACTGGGCCTGGGTGAGCAGCCGGCCGACCAGGGCGCTCTTGACCTCCGAGCGCTGGAAGTAGTTGCCCCGCGGGGTCAGCCCGGCCTCGGGGGAGGCCAGGTCGTCGACCAGGATCCGCAGGCCCTCCTCGTGGGCGTCGCCGCCGAAGTCGGTGAGCCCCGTGGTGCGCATCGCGGCCGCGGCGATGTCGTCGTAGCCGCCGACTTCCGGGCGGGTGCGCGCCATGACGTTGAGGCCCCCCGCGCCCAGCTCCTCGGTGCTCATCGGTGGAACTCCCCGCAGTCGACGTTGAGGACCTGCCCGGTGACCGCCGAGCACAGGTCGGTGGTGAGCATCAGCGCGGCGCGGGCGACCTCGGCCGGGCTGGCCAGGCGCTTGAGGTCGGTGGGGGCGGCCTTCTCGGCGTACACCTCGTCGTGGGTGCGGCCCGACTCCGTGGCGATCCAGTCGAAGTAGCCCTTGTTGACGTCCTCGTAGATGTAGGACGGCGCGACGCTGTTGACCCGGATCCCGCGCGGCCCGAGCTCGGTGGCCAGCGAGGAGGAGAGGTGCTCCAGCGCGCCCTTGGACAGCTTGTAGCCGGCGTACTCCTCCTGGGACTGGTAGAGCACGCAGGAGTTCACCATCAGCACCGAGCCGCGGGTGGCGGCGAGCGCGTCGGCGAAGAGGGCGGTCAGCCGCAGCGGCGCGAAGACGTTGGTCTCGTTGGCCGCGCGCAGGCCGTCGAGGTCGAGCGCGGTGAGCGGGTCCATCGGCGGGATGCCGAAGGCGTTGTTGAGCAGGCCGTCGACCTGCCCGAACTCCTCCAGCGACCGCTCCACCAGCCGGCGGCGGGAGTCCTCGTCGGTGATGTCGGTGGGGACGACGAGCGCGCGGCGCCCGAGCCCGCGCACGACCTCGGCCATCTTCTCCAGCCGGCGCTCGGTGCGGCTGGCCAGCACCAGGTCGGCGCCCATCTTGGCGGCCTCCTCGCCGAGGGCGCGGCCCAGTCCGGGCCCGACGCCGGAGAGCACCAGCACCTTGCCCTCCAGCAGTGGCAGCGGGCGGTAGCGGGCCTCGACCTCGGCGTCGGTCTCGAGGTGGGCGGCGGCGGTCTGGGGGCTCAACTGATCATCCTTCGGGCCACGGAGCGCTGCCGGGCGGCGATCCGCGCGGCGTACTCCTCGTCGGTGAGCGGTACGGCGTGGGGCAGGCGGGCCGCGACCTCGGCGAGCGGCAGCACCTCGGTGCGGGGGCCGTCCTCGGGGCCCAGGTCGCGGGTGAGGCGCTGCCAGCGCAGCATCACCGCGCCGGTGCGGTGCCCGGTGGTCTCCAGCCAGTTGGCGATCGGGCGGCCGTCCAGGGGCGGGCGCTCGCTGACCACGAACCGGATCATGCCGTCGGGGTCGGTCACCGCCTGCGCCTTGGTCAGCGAGGTCTGGTGGGTCTCGTAGTCGGTGGAGGCGTACCAGTCCGAGCCGATCTGGGCT
Organism: Nocardioides sp. zg-DK7169; assembly: GCF_013155365.1. GTDB lineage: Bacteria > Actinomycetota > Actinomycetes > Propionibacteriales > Nocardioidaceae > Nocardioides. The sequence continues at coordinate 97,759 of NZ_JABJRA010000005.1, read as the reverse complement.
GCCTGGTAGCCGCAGTCCTCCCAGCGCGGCACCGTGATCACCAGCGCCTCGTCCTTGCCGATCGCGTAGTGCCCGATCGAGGAGCGCTGCGAGGACAGCCCGCCCGGGGTGGACTGTGCCGCGGTGAGGACGTTGGCCGGCTGGGCGTACTGGAAGAAGTGCGGGAAGGCGAACCAGGTGCGGATCGAGCTGGTCAGCGAGCGGGCGGCCACCTCGTAGCGGCGCGCCAGGCCGGCCTGCGTCAGCGGGGAGCGGGGGCGCCCGATCGTGTCGGTGCGCTCGATGGTGAGGGTGCCGCGCTCCTCGGTGTCCCAGTCGTTGAAGACCTCGCGCACGATCAGCGTCTTCGCGCCCGGCTCGGCGACGTAGGTGAAGGCGAAGGTGCCGTCGTCGGCCACCTCGAGCTCGCGGTCGTCGAAGGCCATCAGCGAGGCCGGCGCGGACCCCGCCTGGTAGCCGCCGCCCATCACCTGGAAGGACAGGTCGGCGGTGGTGCCGCGACGCCCGCGCACGACGTACTCCACGCCCTCGACGAGGTAGGCGTGGAAGTAGACCGCGTCGGGGTTGTCCAGGCCCTGGCGGGAGAACTGGTGGGTGGGGTTGATGAACAGCGGCTGCTCGAGGTCGTAGTCGAACGCCGCCTGCAGCGCCATCCGGATCCGGCCGGCGAGGTAGTCGTAGCCCTCCAGCAGGTCGGCCTCGGTGCGGATGAACGGCGCGTCGGCGATCAGCTGCTCGGCCTCGGCGATCGCCTCGGTCAGCGGCCGGGTCAGGTCGAGGTTCTTGCCGGCGCCGGGCCCGTCCTCCAGGCCCCAGTGCGCGTGGCCGCTCACGGGTTGACCTTCGCGATCACGCGCTCGCCGAAGCGCTCCAGCGCCTCGACCTTCTTCTCCAGCGGCTCGGTGTCCGGGCCCACGATGTAGGGCACCCGGAAGCCGACGATGCAGTCGGTGACGCCCTTGTCCTCCAGGCGCTTGATGCCGTCGGGGGAGTAGGCGTCGGCGGAGATCACGTGCACCTCGAAGTCGTCGCGGGTGTCGCCCTCCTCGGCGCGGATCTCGCGCAGCCGGGCGAGCATCCGGTCCAGCTCCTCGGCGTTCCCGCCGGCGTGCATCCACCCGTCGCCCTTGCGTACGGCGCGGCGCAGGGCGGCGTCCGCGTGGCCGCCGACCAGCAGCGGGATCGGCTCGGTCGGCGCCGGGCACTGCTGGACCGGCTCGAAGGAGTGGAACTCCCCGTCGTAGCCGAAGAACTCCCCGCTGGTCAGGCCGCGCACGATGTCGAGGCACTCGTCCATCCGCTTGCCGCGCTTGGCCCACGGCACGCCCATCGCGGCGAAGTCCTCGGGCCACGGGGAGAGCCCGACGCCGAGGCCGAGCCGGTTGCCGGACAGGAAGGCCAGCGAGGCGGCCTGCTTGGCGACCAGCACCGGCGGGCGCACCGGGAGCTTGAGGACGAACGGCGTGAGGCGCAGCGTGGTGGTCACGGCGAACAGGTGGGCGCACAGGATCATCGCCTCGATGAACTCCTTGCCCTCCAGGAACTCCCGGTCGCCGGTGTCGGTGTAGGGGTAGGTGGAGTCCGACTCCCGGGGATAGACCAGGCTGTCGGCGATGGTCATGCTCGTGTAGCCGGCCGCCTCGGCGGCCTGGGCCAGCGGGGCGTAGTTCTCGGCCCGGGTCATGGCCTCGGCATAGGTGAACCGCATTGCTCTCCTCGGTGTCGAGCACGCCGGCCCCGACGTCCGTGGCGGCGCGCTGGACGAAACATAGAACGCGTTTCAGTCCTGTGCCACAGTTCGTCCCGTGGAGCCGAATCAGAACGCCGACCTGCGGGACCGGGCCGAGATCACCGAGGTCCTGCACCGCTACACCCGCGCCGTGGACGCCGACGACCGGTGGGACCTGCTGGACACCGTGTTCACCCCGGACGCCGAGATCGACTACACCGAGACCGGCGGCATCGCGGACCGCTACCCGGTGGTGAAGGCCTGGCTGGCCGAGGTGCTGCCGGCGTTCTTCCCGCGCCGCATGCACTCGCTGCACCAGGTGATGGTGGACCTGGCCCCCGACGGGGACCCGGACGCCGCGCAGGTCACGGCGTACTTCCACAACCCGATGCCGGTGGGGGAGGGCGCGGACGCCAAGGTCGTGGAGTACGGCGGGATCTACCACCACCGCATGGTGCGCACCCCCGACGGCTGGCGCAGCCGCCACCTCCACGAGGAGCTGGTCTGGAAGCGCGAGACCAGGGCCGCGCTCTGATGGGGCTGATGGACATGCCCGAGGAGCGCCCGGCGGGGCTGGACTCGCCGTGGGCGGTGCGGGTGATCAAGCTGATGTCGCGGGTCCAGGTGCGCATCTTCGGGTTGACCAACGGGCGGATCGGCAACAAGTGGCGGGTGGGCGCGGGCTGGCGCAAGCCGGTCCCGACGCTGCTGCTCGACCACGTGGGCCGCAAGTCCGGGACCGCGTTCACCACCCCGCTGCTCTACCTGCGCGACGGCAGCGGGCCCCAGGAGCGGCTGGTCGTGGTGGGCTCCCAGGGCGGGCTGCCGCAGCACCCGCAGTGGTACCGCAACCTGCTCGCCTCGCCGGACACCACCGTCCACCTCCCCGGGGAGGTGCGCCGGGTGCACGCACGGGTGGCCGGGCCCGAGGAGCGCGCCGAGCTGTGGCCGCGCCTGGTCGAGCTCTACGCCGACTTCGAGAAGTACGCCCGTTGGACCGACCGGGAGATCCCCGTGGTGGTGCTCGAGCCGCGCTGAGCCCCGGAAGTGGTGTCGCTTGGCACCGTCCACGACAATGGGCGCGGACGCCTAGGCGCCCGCCGCCCAGCGCCGACCACACCGGGAGTGACGACACCGTGGCCCAGCACCAAGACCGCCCTGTCGTGACCGGACTGCTCGCGCTCGCGGGCGTCGGGGTCGTCGTGGGTGTGGTGATCGGGCTCGTCGCCCTGGTCGGCATCCGGATGCTCGGCATTGGCGGGGACGACGAGGGCGGCCGCGCCGGTGCGCAGCAGTCGATGTACATCCCCGACCCGGTGCGCACCACCGGCGACTCCGGGCCGCAGATCACCCTGGCGACCGAGGACCCCGAGGAGTCCGAGGAGTCCGACAGTCCGAGCCCGTCGGAGTCGGAGACGACGAAGGACGAGGGGATCACCCTGCAGAGCGCCCAGAGCTCGGTGTCCGGCATGGAGCAGATCGACCTCAGCGGGGTCTACCCCGACGGCGAGGGCGCGATCCTCCAGGTCGAGCGGTTCGTGGACGGCGGCTGGACCGACTTCCCGGTGACCGCCTCGGTCAGCGGCGGCACCTTCTCCACCTATGTCCAGACCGGCCAGGCCGGCGAGAACAGGTTCCGCGTGCGCGACACCTCCAACGGCGAGCTCTCCAACGTGGTCAAGGTCCGCGTCGGCTGAGCCGCCTCAGACCAGGGCCCGGTCCGTGGTCCGACGCGCGGCACCCGGCTCCGGCGTGCCCGGGGCGTCGACCGACGGCTGCTGAGCCGTCTGCTGGGCCGAGTCCTGGGCCGGGCCCTGGGTCGCACCGGGGGCCGCGAGGCGGCGGCGTACGGCGGCGATGACGGCCGGCTGGCCGGTCAGCACGCCGATCAGGACCAGCGCCATGCCGAGCGCGTGGGTGGGGCCGAACAGCTCGCCGGCGAGGACGACCCCGACGAGGGTGCCCGCGACCGGGTTGAGCAGCCCGACCAGCGACACGGCGGCCGCGGGCAGCTCGCGCAGGCCGCGGAACCACACGGCGTACGCCACGACCGTGCCGACCAGGCCCAGGTAGAGGTAGCCGCCCACCGCGGCCGCGTCGATCGCCGGCGGCGCGCCCTCGACCACGAGGGCGATCGGCAGCAGGACCAGGCCGCCCAGCACCAGCTGCCAGCCGGTCATGGTGAGCATGTCCACCGGCGGGCGCCACCGCTTCACCAGCACGAAGCCGACCGAGGACAGCGCGACCGCGCCGAGGGCGGCCGCGACGCCCACCCAGTCGACGTCGATACCGCCGCGCAGCACCAGCACCGCGACGCCGACCGCGCCCAGGGCGGCGCCGAGCAGCGACGCGGGGTGCGGGCGCTCGCGGACCAGGCCCCAGGCCAGCAGCATGATCGCGATCGGCGCGGTCGCGGTCAGGGTGGCGGCGAGGCCGCTGGGCAGGCGGGCCGCGGCGACGAAGAACAGCACGAAGAACGCCGCGATGTTGAGCATGCCCAGCACTCCGGCGCGCCACCACCAGATGCCCTGCGGCAGTCGCGGGCGCAGGGCCAGCACGAGCAGGCCGAAGGGCAGGGCCCGCACCGTCGCGCTGAACAGCGGGCGGTCGGCGGGGAGGTGGGCGTCGGCGACGTAGTAGCCCGAGCCCCACGCCACCGGGGCGATCGCCGTGACCGCGAGGACGCGCCATTTGCTTTCCATGGAAGACATAATGTCTTCCGCGTCAGATAGATTCCCGGTCATGACGGTTCCGCGCAGTGAGCCCGGCCACGTCGGCAGCCACGGCCCTGACGCCCCTCCCGACCACGTCGCCAAGGTGATGGCCCAGTGGGCTCGGGAGCGCCCCGACCTCGACCCCTCGCCGATCGGCGTGATCGGGCGCCTGCACCGCGTCGCCCTGCGCCTGAGCGAGGAGCTGCTCGCGGTCTACGCCGCCCACGGCCTGGGGGAGGGTGAGTTCGACGTGCTGGCGACGCTGCGCCGCTCCGGGGCGCCGTACGAGCTCACGCCCTCGGAGGTCGCCGCCGGGACGATGGTGACCTCGGGTGCGGCCACGAAGCGGATCGACCGGTGCGAGCTGCGCGGCTGGGTCACCCGGCGCGCCAGCGACACCGACGGCCGGGGCCGGGTGGTCGCCCTGACCGAGGAGGGCCGCGCGCTCATCGACCGGGCGATGAGCGCCCACCTGGCCAACGAGCACCGGCTGGTGGGGATGCTGCCCGAGGACGACCGCGCCCGGCTCGCACACCTGCTTCAGGTGTGGGGCCGGGCGCTGGACGCCTGACTCAGGCGCTCTCGGGCACCCAGTCGAAGGTGTCGGGGTCCGGGCCGGTGCGACCCTCGGCGCCGCGGTCCAGCGCCGCGATCTCGGCGACCTCGTCGGCGGTCAGGGAGAAGTCGAAGATCTCGAAGTTCTCCCGCATCCGCGCCGGGCTCATCGACTTGGGGAAGACGATGTCGCCGCGCTCGATGTGCCAGCGCAGCGTCACCTGGGCCGGCGTGCGGCCGTGGGTCTCCGCGATCCGGGTGATCACCGGGTCGCCGAGGACCTGGCCCTGCGCGATCGGGGACCACGCCTCGACCTCCGCGCCGTGCCGGATCGACGCGGCGCGGGCCGCCTCGTTGGTGAAGTAGGGGTGCACCTCGATCTGGTTCACCGCCGGCACCACGCCGGTCTCCGCCACGATCCGGTCGAGGTGCTCGGGCTGGAAGTTCGAGACGCCCACGGAGGTCACCCGTCCGTCGGCGAGCAGCTCGGTGAGGGTGCGCCAGGTCGAGACGTAGTCGCCGTCGTAACGGGTCGGCAGCGGCCAGTGGATGAGGAAGAGGTCCAGCCGGTCGACCCCGAGGGCGCTCAGCGTCTCGTCGAAGGCGCGGCGCGCGTCGTCGGGACGGTGGACGTGGTTGTGCAGCTTGCTGGTGAGGTAGAGCTCGTCGCGGGGGATCCCCGAGGCACGCACGGCCTCGCCGACGCCGCGCTCGTTGCCGTACATCTGCGCGGTGTCGATGTGGCGGTAGCCGACCTCGAGGGCGGCCGCCACCGTCTCGGCGGTCTGCTCCGGCGGCACCTGGTAGGTCCCGAAGCCGAGCTGCGGGATGGTGGTCTGGTCGTTCAGGGTGATGCTCGGAACGGTCATGAATGTCCAATGCCCGAGGCTCGGAAGGACATTCCCCCGACGCGCCGTCCGCGACAATGCTCACGTGAGCAACGACCAGCCTGCCGTCCCGTCCCCCGACTCCGCAGCGGCGGAGCCCTACGACACCCGGCTCGCGGCGTACGCCGTGATCATCGAGAGGGGCAGGGTGCTGCTGGCGCTGTGGAACGAGCCGTCGCAGAAGCGCTGGACCCTCCCAGGGGGCGGCGTGGAGCTGCACGAGACGCCCGAGGAGGGTGTGGTGCGCGAGGTGCGCGAGGAGACCGGGTACGACGTGGAGCTGCTCGGCCTGCTCGGGGTGGACACCAGCGTGATCCCGGCGGAGCGCCGCCTGGCCGGCGAGGGGCGTCCGCTCAAGGCGGTGCGGGTCCTCTACGCCGCCCGGGTCGTGGGCGGCGAGCTGACCCACGAGCTGGACGGCACCACCGACGAGGCCCGCTGGCACCCGCTCGCCGACGTGCCCTCGCTGCCGCGCGTCGCCGCGGTCGACGTGGCCCTCGACCTGCAGCGCCGCAGCGCCGCGCGCCCGTAGCATCGCGCCATGTCCCGCCGGGCGCTGCTCGCCGCGGCCGTCCTGGTGCTGGCCGGCTGCAGCACCGGCGCGGGCCCCGACGAGCCGGCGGCGGAGCGGTCGGCGTCCTCGCCGGGGCCGGACGGAGCCGACGCCCCCGTCGCGACCCCCGTGCCCCGGCCCGAGCCGGAGCTGGTCGTGGTCGCGCACGCCACCGCGGCGGTGCTGCGCCTGAGCCGCCCCGAGGCGCGCCGGCTGACCGGCCCGGCCGGGTCGCCGCGCCGCTGGCAGGGCCGCCCGGTGCACCGCGGCGAGACGCCGCGCGCCGCCGCGCGGGCGCTGGACCGTGTCGAGCGGGACCCGGCGGCGCTCGGCGTGGTGCCGCTGGAGGAGGTGCGCCCGGGCGTGCGTGCCGCGCTGGTCGCCGGGCGCGACCCGGTGCGCACCGCCCCGGGGGCCGTCCACCTCACCGTCGTGGGGGACCTGATGCTGGTGCGCGGGGTCCCCGACCCCCGGCAGGCCCTGGCCCAGGTAGCGCCGCTGCTGCACCGCGCCGACCTCGTCGTCGGCAACCTCGAGAGCACCCTCTCCACCGCCGGCGCCCCCACCCAGGGCTCGGACTCCTTCGGCGCCGGCCCGGAGCTGGTCGGCCACCTGCGCCGCGCCGGCCTGGACGCGGTCTCGCTGGCCAACAACCACACCGGCGACTTCGGCACCGAGGCGCTCCGGGACACCGTCCGCACCCTGCGCGGCGGACCGTTGGCGGTGTTCGGCGCCGGTGTCGACCTCGCGGAGGCGGGACGCCCGGCGTACGTCGAGCGTGGCGGGGTGCGCTTCGCGCTCCTCGGGTTCAACGCGATCGGCGAGACCCCGCGCGCCACGGCGGGATCGCCCGGGGCGCTCTCGGTGCGGATGCCCCCGCGCACCGGGCCGCTGGTCCGCGCCGACCTGGCGCACGTGACCTCGCTGGTGCGCCGGGCCGAGCGGCGCGCCGACGTGGTCGTGGTGCTGCCGCACTGGGGCACGCAGTACACCCACGAGCCCGAGCCGGTCCAGCGCGAGGTCTCCCGGGCGCTGGTCGCCGCCGGCGCCGACCTCGTCGTGGGCGGCCATCCGCACTGGGTGCAGGGCATCGACGTCGTCGAGGGGCCGGACGCGGCGGTCCCGGTGCTCCACTCGCTGGGCAACCTGGTCTTCGACATGGACTTCATGCGCCAGACCATGGAGGGGGTCGTCCTCGAGACGACGTTCCTCGGGGAGCGGCTGGCGGCGCTCCGGCTGGTGCCCTACGTGATGGACCCGGGGACCTTCGCGCCGCGCCCGGTCGGCGGGGCGGACGCCGCGCGGATCCTGGGCGACGTGTGGGCCGCCTCGACCGGACCGTTCGCCCGCTGAGTCAGCGCAGCCAGGCCACCACGGTGCGTGCGGCCCGGCCCAGCTGGGCGGGCTCGACGACCTCCGGCAGGTCGCCCGCCGAGTGGTAGCCGGCGTACGGCGTGCTCCCCAGGCGCACCCCGGGCAGCCCGGCCCGCACGAAGGACCAGTGGTCGCTGGAGCGCTGGCCGGTCTCCGGCAGCGTCGCCACCCCGGCACGGCGGGCCGCGGCCAGCACCTCGGCGCGCAGGGGGTCGGGGTCGCCCGCGCTCCCGACTGCGCTCCCGACCGGGAGGGCTGCGCCCACGCCGACTCGGTCCAGCGAGACCATCCCGCGCAGGCTGCGGCGCTGTGCGGCACCGAGATCCGCGACATAGGCCCGCGAGCCGTAGTGGTGGTCGTCGTCGCCGGGCCCGCGCGGCTCCTCCGACCCGAAGGCCACCAGCACCACCGGGAGCCGGGCGCGCCGATCGGCGAGCGCCTCGGCCACCGCGAGCAGCACCCCGACCCCGGAGGCGTTGTCCTCGGCCCCCGGCGCCTGCGGCACCGTGTCCAGGTGGGCGCCGACGAGCAGCCAGGGGCGCCCCGGACGGACCTCGCCGCGGGTGGCGACCAGGTTGACCGACGGCCCCGCCGGCACCGGCACCCCCCACGACACCCCGGCCGGCGTCGCGAAGCGCTGCCGCTCGACGCGCCAGCCGGCCTCGCCGAGCCGCTGCTGCACCCAGGCCGCGGCCCGGAGGTACGCCGCCGACGTCCCCGGTCGTGGGCCGATCCGCCCGGCGAGGTGGCGCACCGCGGCCACGGCGGTCGCGACCCGGACGTCGGCCGGTGCCACCCGAGGCCGGGTGGGTGACGTCGCAGGCGGGGCCGTCACCTCCGGCGGCGGGGCGACGCCCGCCGACGAGGACACGGCGGGGCTCGGGGGTGGCGAGGCGGGGGAGCCGTCGGTCCCGCTGCACGCTGCGCCGGCCAGGGCCAGCGTCGCGCCCAGGGCGAGCGCCGTCGTGCGTCGTGCCGTCGGTCCCGTCATCGCCCCAGTGAAGCACCGCCGGGCCACGCCCCGCGGGGCATGATGGGGAGATGCGCACCGCACCCCGGGTCCTGGCCGCACTGCTGCTCGCGAGCGCCCTGGGTGGGTGCGGCTCCGACGACGACGGCGACAGCGGGGGAGACGACGCCGCGACGGGCGCCTCCTCCTCCGCGCCCACGAGCGTGCCGGAGGTCCTCGACGTGGGCCGCCCGGTCGCGCTGGCCGAGGACGGTGAGGGCCGTCTGCTCGTCGCGCACCTGGTCGAGGAGGGCCCGCGCGAGAGCGTCGCGGCCGCCTGGCGCCTCGAGGACGCCGACGGCGAGACCATCGCCGAGGGCCCCGGGCGACAGGTGCGCAACGAGAGCTCGATCCCGGGAATCTGGCCGCTGGCCGACGGCTTCCTGGTCGACCTCGGCGGCAACGGGCGCTACGAGCGGCTCGACGGCGAGGGCGAGCTGACACCGGTCGAGGAGGTCGACACCCCCCGCCCGCTGGCCGCGGGCGACGTGGCCGTCGAGGGCGCCCGCGGGGTCTACTCCCCGCAGGACGAGACGATCGCGCCCACGCCGCGGCTGCCCGGCGGGGCGGTGGCCGTGGAGCTCGTCCTGGACCCCGAGGGCGGCGCCTGGGCGCTGCCGGAGGCGAGCGACGCCGGCACGACGATGCTGCACCTGCCGGTCGGCAGGACCACCTGGGAGGAGTCCGCGCTGGAGCTGCCCGGAGGCGGCTACCCGGTCGGGCTCGAGGTCACCGAGGACCTGGTCGTGGTGCCGGTGGCGCGCAGCCGCGGCGCCGGCGACCGGCTCGACGCGCTCCTGGTCCGGGCGCGCACCGGGGAGGAGGCCGCCTGGCGCCGGCTCCCCGCACCGTCGGACCTGGGCTCGAGCTGGTTCTCGGCGAGCGTCGCGGGCCTGCCCGACGGCCGGCTGCTGGTCTTCGACGACGTCGACGTGGCCCGGGTCGTGGACCCGGTGGCCGAGACCTGGGAGGTGCTGGCCCTGCCCGAGGGGCAGGGCGGGCGGGACCACGGCTGGGTGCTCGAGGTCGCCGGCGACCGGCTCTACGCACTGGACTGGGTCGACGGCGCGGCGTACGCCTCGACCGGGTCCCTCGACGACCTCGGGAGCGACCCCAGCGCGTCTGCCGATTCCGGGAGCGGATGGCGCGAGGTCTCCGGCTGACGCCGGCTCGGCGACCCCCGGCAGGGGTGCCGCCGAGAAGATTCCGCCCGCGCCGGGAACACCTCCGGGAGACGGGGCGTTGCGTCGTGTGAGGAAAGTTGAGTTGACCGGACTCAAGTTATTTGCGAGTCTCGCTCTCACGACGCAGACTGGCCCCGGCGGGGCTTGATGCGAAGCCTCGCCACCGCAGACCTGCAGCCCTGCGCTGCGCAATCAATTCGGAGGTAGTCCCATGGCACGTGCAGTCGGCATCGACCTCGGTACGACGAACAGCGTCGTGTCGGTCCTCGAGGGCGGCGAGCCCACCGTCATCACCAACGCCGAGGGTGCCCGCACGACCCCGTCGGTCGTCGCGTTCGCCAAGTCCGGTGAGGTGCTCGTCGGCGAGGTCGCCAAGCGTCAGGCGGTCACCAACGTCGACCGCACCATCCGCTCGGTCAAGCGCCACATGGGCACCGACTGGACGACCACGATCGACGACAAGACCTTCACGCCCCAGCAGATCAGCGCCTTCGTGCTCCAGAAGCTCAAGCGCGACGCGGAGGCGTACCTCGGTGAGCCCGTCACCGACGCGGTGATCACCGTCCCGGCGTACTTCTCCGACGCCCAGCGCCAGGCGACCAAGGAGGCCGGCGAGATCGCGGGCCTCAACGTCGCGCGCATCGTCAACGAGCCCACCGCGGCCGCGCTCGCCTACGGCCTGGACAAGGGCGACGACCAGACCATCCTGGTCTTCGACCTCGGTGGCGGCACGTTCGACGTCTCCCTGCTCGAGATCGGCGAGGGCGTCGTCGAGGTCAAGGCGACCTCGGGCGACAACCACCTCGGTGGCGACGACTGGGACGCCCGGATCGTCGAGTGGATGGTCAAGAAGTTCAAGGACGGCAACGGCGTCGACCTGGGCGCCGACAAGATCGCCAAGCAGCGCCTCCAGGAGGCCGCGGAGAAGGCGAAGATCGAGCTGTCGTCCTCGGCCGAGACCACGATCCACCTGCCCTACATCACCCACGGCGAGTCCGGCCCCCTGCACTTCGAGGAGCGCCTGACGCGCAGCGAGTTCCAGAAGCTGACCGAGGACCTGCTCCAGCGCACCAAGGCGCCGGTGCAGAACGTCCTCAAGGACGGCGGCGTGGCGCTCAAGGACATCCACCACGTCGTGCTCGTCGGCGGCTCCACCCGCATGCCGGCCGTGAGCGACCTGGTCAAGGACCTCACCGGCCGCGACCCCAACAAGGGCGTCAACCCCGACGAGGTCGTCGCGCTCGGTGCTGCCCTCCAGGCCGGCGTGCTCAAGGGCGAGGTCAAGGACGTCCTGCTCCTCGACGTCACCCCGCTGTCGCTCGGCATCGAGACCAAGGGCGGCGTCATGACCACCCTGATCGAGCGCAACACCACCATCCCGACCAAGCGCTCGGAGATCTTCACCACCGCCGACGACAACCAGCCGTCGGTGGAGATCAAGGTCGCCCAGGGCGAGCGCCAGATGTGGTCGCAGAACCAGCCGCTCGGCAACTTCGAGCTCACCGGCCTCCCGCCGGCCCCGCGCGGCGTGCCGAAGATCGAGGTCACCTTCGACATCGACGCCAACGGCATCGTGCACGTCTCGGCGAAGGACCAGGGCTCCGGCAAGGAGCAGTCGATGACCATCTCCGGCGGCTCCGCGCTGAGCAAGGAGGACATCGACCGGATGGTCAAGGAGGCCGAGCAGTACGCCGAGGAGGACGCCAAGCGTCGCGAGACCATCGAGGTCCGCAACCAGGCCGACCAGCTCGTCTACACGACGGAGAAGTTCCTCGCCGAGAACGGCGAGAAGATCCCCGACGACGTGAAGACCGAGGTCCAGGGCGACGTCGACTCGCTGAAGTCGACCCTCGAGAAGGAGGACGCCACGGCCGAGGAGCTCAACGCCGGCATCTCCAAGCTCGGTGAGTCCAGCCAGAAGATGGGCGCCGCGATGTACGCCGCCGCCGAGGCGGAGAACGCCGCCGCGGGTGGCGCCACCGGCGCGACCGGCGAGAGCGACGACGACATCGTCGACGCCGAGGTCGTGGACGAGTCGACCGACGAGGGCGGCACCAAGTGACCGAGGAGCACCGCCACGACGAGGGCCCCCCGCAGGACCCCGCCCCCGACGCCCCCGGGACCGCCGGTCCCGAGGGGGCGCGGCCGGAGGACCCGGTCGCACCCGCCGAGGGCGAGGACCGCGAGCCCGTCGAGGCGGACCCGCTCCAGGCCGCACGCGACGAGGTCGAGACGCTCAAGATGGAGCTCGGCGAGCGCACCGCGGACCTGCAGCGGATCCAGGCGGAGTTCCTCAACTACAAGCGGCGCGTCGACCGCGACCGCGAGCTGGTCAAGCAGAACGCGGCGTACGTCGTGCTCGCCCCGGTCACCGAGGTGCTCGACACCATCGACCGGGCCCGTGAGCACGCCGAGCTCGAGGGCGGCTTCAAGGCCGTCGCCGAGCAGCTGGAGCGAGTCGTGGCCAACCAGGGCCTGGAGAAGTTCGGCGCCCCGGGCGACCCGTTCGACCCCGCGCTGCACGAGGCGCTGAGCCACCTGGGCGAGGACCCCGACGTCGACGTGGTGACCTGCAAGGTCATCGCCAAGGCCGGCTACCGGATCGGCGAGCGCGTCGTCCGCGCCGCGCAGGTCCTGGTGGTCGACCCGGCGGCCGACGCCGCCGGACCGGCCGACACCGAGGGCTGAGCCGCTCACCGGGCCCCGTCCGCCACGGGCGGGGCCCGGTGACGCCCCCAGGGGCAGCACCGCCGGCAGCGCGCCGGCCACATTCTTCGAACCGTTGGGAGGAGGGCACATGAGCGACGACGGCTACCGCGCCGACTGGGCGCAGAAGGACTTCTACGCCGAGCTCGGCGTGAAGAAGGACGCGAGCGCCGAGGAGATCAAGAAGGCCTACCGCAAGCTGGCGCGGGCCAACCACCCCGACTCCAACCCCGGCGACACCGCCAAGCACGACAAGTTCAAGTCCGTCGCGGAGGCCTACGACGTCCTCGGCGACCGCGACAAGCGCGCCAAGTACGACGAGTTCCGCTCCATGCAGGCCTCGGGGCGCTTCGGCGGGTTCCCGACCGGCGGCCAGGGCGGCCAGGGCGGGTTCAACCTCGACGACCTGCTGCGCGACCGCGGCGGCGCCGGCGGCTTCGGCGACATGTTCGGCGACCTCTTCGGCGGTGGCGGCGGCGGCTTCGGGCGCCGCCAGCAGGCCCGCCGCCCGCAGAAGGGCGCCGACGTCGAGACCAACGCCACCATCAGCTTCACCGACGCCATCGACGGCGTGACGGTCTCGCTGCGCCTCACCTCCGACGCCCCGTGCCCGGACTGCAACGGCACCGGCGGCAAGCCGGGCACCAAGCCGCACGTGTGTCCCGAGTGCGAGGGCGCCGGCTACGTCACCAGCTCGGTCGGCGGCGCGTTCTCCATGAACGAGACCTGCCCGACCTGCGGCGGTCGCCAGCTCGTGTACGACGAGCCCTGCCCGACCTGCCACGGCTCGGGGCGCGGCATGTCCGCGCGCACCATCCAGGCGCGCATCCCCGCCGGGGTCAAGGACGGCCAGCGGATCCGGGTGCGCGGCAAGGGCGCGTCCGGCGAGAACGGCGGCCCGGCCGGCGACCTCTACATCACCGTCAAGGTGAGCCCGCACCGCGTCTTCGCCCGCAAGGGCGACAACCTCACCATCGACGTCCCGGTCTCCTTCGACGAGCTCGCGCTCGGCTCGGAGATCAAGATCCCCACCCTCGGCGGCGCTCCGGTCACCCTGCGGATCCCCGCGGGCACGCCCAACGGGCGCACCTTCCGGGTGCGCGGCAAGGGTCCCCGGCGTAGCGACGGCACCGTCGGCGACCTGCTGGCCACCGTCGAGGTCGTCGTCCCCGCTGTCCTCGACGAGGAGGCCCGCGCCGCGGTCACGGCGTACCGCGACGCGACCGCCGGTCGCCCGCTGCGCGCGAACCTGTTCGAGAAGGCGGGGTCCTGATGCCCGCCCGGCCGCCCTTCACCGGACCGCCGGGCCCGGACGCCGCGGTGTTCGTGATCAGCATGGCCGCCGAGCTCACCGGCCTGCACCCGCAGACGCTGCGCACCTACGAGCGGCTCGGGCTGATCACCCCCCAGCGCACCGGCGGCGGAGGCCGGCGCTACTCCGCGCGCGACATCGAGCGGTTGCGCGAGATCGCCGACCTCACCGCCGCCGGCGTGGGCCTCAAGGGCGTGCGCCGGATCGTGGAGCTGGAGTCGCAGCTCGCGGCCCTCTCCGACCTCAACGACGAGCTGCGCGCCGAGCTCGCGGCCGTGCGCGAGGCGCTCGGCCAGGCCCACGCGGGCCGGCGCCGCGAGGTCCCCGCCAACAAGCTGCCCGTGCTCCGCGAGACCCAGGCCGGCTCGGTCGTGGTCTGGCGACGCGGGCGCTGAGACCGGGGTCTCGTGTTCCACCGTCACCCGTTCCTGAGCCTGCTCACCTTCGCCTACCTCGGCTTCGTGGGGTGGATGACCCTGACCCCGCAGTCCGGGGCGGGCACCTCGCTGATGACCCGGGTGGCCGACCGCGTGGTGCGCGAGCTCCAGGCCTACGAGCCGACCTCGGGGCTGAGCGCCAGCGACATCGAGTTCGCGGCCAACGTCGCGATGTTCGTGCCGGTCGGCGTGTTCTTCCTGCTCCTCCTCGGACGCCGGCAGTGGGCGGCGGCCGTGCTGATCGGCCTGGTGCTCACCCTCGGGATCGAGATCGCCCAGCAGGAGATCCCGGGCCGCGTCAGCGACGCCCGCGACGTCGTCTCCAACGGTCTCGGGACCGCCATCGGCGTGGTGCTCGGGTGGGTGCTGACCCTCGGCGAGTGGTTCCACGAGGTGGGGGAGCGCCGCGCCCGGGCGCGGGCCGCCCGGGCCTCGACACATTCTCAAAGTTGAGTGGAACAGACTCAACTTCGACGCGGTTGAACAGAGCAGTTGAACAAGACGTCGGGACCCCGGTCCCGACCAGTGAACCGGCAGCGATCCAGCGAGATCCACGCCGATCCAGCGTGACCCAGCCGTTCGTGTGATCCAGGGAGTTGCAAATGAGCCAGTTCGGCGCCGACAAGTTCACCACCCGCAGCCGTGAGGCGATCGAGGCGGCGCAGCTCGCCGCGACCTCGGCGGGCAACACCACGACCGACCCCATCCACCTGCTGGTCGCCCTGCTGCGCCAGGAGGACGGGGTCTCGCGCAGCCTGGTCACCCGAGCCGGGGTGGACGTCGACGGCCTGCTGGCGCGTGCCGAGGCGCAGCTCGCGGCGCTCCCGCGGGCCAGCGGCGCCACCGTCCAGCAGCCCGCCGCCTCCGCCGCGCTGACCCGCGTCCTCGCCGGCGCCCTCGACCTGGCCGCGGAGATGAAGGACGACTACGTCGCCAGCGAGCACCTCCTGGTCGCGCTCGCCGGGACCGAGAGCAGCGCCCAGCGGGTCCTCGAGGACGCCGGGCTCACCGAGACCGCGCTGCGCGAGGGCATCACCGCCGTGCGCGGCAACCGCCGGGTCACCAGCCAGACGGCCGAGGACACCTACGAGTCGCTGGAGAAGTACTCCGTCGACCTGACCGCCTCCGCCCAGGAGGGCCGCCTGGACCCGGTGATCGGCCGCGACGCCGAGATCCGCCGGGTGGTCCAGGTGCTCTCCCGGCGTACCAAGAACAACCCGGTCCTGATCGGCGAGCCGGGCGTCGGCAAGACGGCGGTCGTCGAGGGCCTGGCCCAGCGCGTCGTCGCGGGCGACGTCCCGGACTCCCTCAAGGGGCGCCGGGTGCTCAGCCTCGACCTGGCCGCGATGGTCGCCGGGGCGAAGTACCGCGGCGAGTTCGAGGAGCGGCTCAAGGCCGTCCTCGACGAGATCCGCCAGGCCGGCGGCCAGGTGATCACCTTCATCGACGAGCTGCACACGGTCGTGGGAGCGGGCGCCGGGGGCGACTCCTCGATGGACGCCGGCAACATGCTCAAGCCGATGCTCGCGCGCGGCGAGCTGCACATGATCGGCGCGACCACGCTGGATGAGTACCGCGAGCGGATCGAGAAGGACCCGGCCCTGGAGCGCCGCTTCCAGCAGGTCTTCGTGGGCGAGCCCAGCGTCGAGGACACCGTGCAGATCCTGCGCGGCATCCAGGAGAAGTACGAGGCCCACCACGGCGTCCGCATCACCGACGCCGCGCTGGTCGCGGCCGCGACCCTCTCCGACCGCTACATCAGCGGGCGCCAGCTGCCGGACAAGGCGATCGACCTGATCGACGAGGCCGCGTCGCGCCTGCGGATGGAGATCGAGTCCTCCCCGGAGGAGATCGACCAGCTGCGCCGCCAGGTGGACCGGCTCAAGATGGAGCAGTTCGCGCTGGAGAAGGAGAGCGACCCCGCCTCGATGGACCGCCTGGAGCGGCTGCGTGCCGACCTGGCCGACCACGAGGAGGAGCTGCGGGCCCTCGAGGCGCGCTGGGAGCGCGAGAAGGCCTCCCTGGAGGGCGAGGGCGAGCTGCGCCGCCAGCTCGACCAGCTGCGCATCGAGGCCGACCGGCTGCTGCGCGAGGGCGACCTCGCCGCCGCCAGCGAGATCCAGTACGGCCGGATCCCGGTGCTCGAGCAGCAGATCGCCGCGGCCGCCGAGGTCGAGAAGTCCGAGCAGGTCGAGCCGCTGGTCGGCGAGGAGGTCGGTGCCGAGCAGGTCGCCGAGGTCGTGGAGGCCTGGACCGGCATCCCGACCGGGCGGATGCTGCAGGGCGAGACCGCCAAGCTGCTGGAGATGGAGCAGGTCATCGGCCGGCGCCTGGTCGGCCAGGAGGAGGCCGTGACCGCCGTCGCGGACGCCGTACGCCGCTCGCGCGCCGGCATCGCGGACCCGAACCGGCCCACCGGCTCGTTCCTGTTCCTCGGCCCCACCGGCACCGGCAAGACCGAGCTGGCCAAGTCGCTGGCCGACTTCCTCTTCGACGACGAGCGCGCGATCGTGCGCATCGACATGAGCGAGTACTCCGAGAAGCACTCGGTCTCGCGGCTGGTCGGTGCGCCTCCCGGCTACGTCGGCTACGACGAGGGCGGCCAGCTGACCGAGGCCGTCCGGCGCCGTCCGTACTCCGTCGTGCTGCTCGACGAGGTCGAGAAGGCGCACCCGGAGGTCTTCGACATCCTGCTCCAGGTGCTCGACGACGGCCGGCTCACCGACGGCCAGGGACGCACCGTGGACTTCCGCAACACGATCCTGATCCTCACCTCCAACCTGGGTTCGCAGTACCTGGTGGACCCGGTGACGGAGCCGGAGCAGAAGCGGGAGGCCGTGATGTCGGTGGTGCGCGCCTCGTTCAAGCCGGAGTTCCTCAACCGCCTCGACGAGATCGTCATGTTCAAGGCGCTGACGCTGGCCGACCTGACCCACATCGTCGACCTGCAGCTCGGGCTGCTGGAGAAGCGCCTCGCGGTGCGCCGCATCGGCATCGAGGTCAGCGACGCGGCGAAGACCTGGCTGGCCGAGACCGGCTACGACCCGGCGTACGGCGCGCGTCCGCTGCGCCGGCTGATCCAGTCGGCGATCGGCGACCCGCTCGCGAAGATGCTCATCGGCGGGGAGGTCGTCGACGGCGGCAAGGTCCTGGTGGACCGCGCCACGGACGGGCTGAACCTCACCGTGGCGGGCTGAGGCCCGCCAAGAAGCAGTGACACTGGAAGGACCCACGGAGGCGACGACCGCCGATGTGGGTCCTTCTAGTTCAATGACCCCATGAGTGAGAGCAGTCCGTCCCGTCCGCGCCAGGTGACCTTCGCTGCCTGGCTGATCATGGGCGGATCGCTGTTCGTGCTGATTTCGGCCTTCGAGCAGATGGCCGGGGTGCAGTCGCTGGACACCCGCCGCGCGGTGCAGGACTTCCTCGCCGAGCCGCCCGCCGACGGCCTCGGCGTCGGCGTGCAGGACGTGCTGAACACGCTGCGGGCGATGGTGCTCGTCACCGGCGCGTGCGCGACCGCGAGCCTGATCCTCGGCTTCCAGGTGCTCCAGCGCTCGCGCAGCGCCCGGCTGGCGCTCTCGGTGCTGGCGGTGCCGCTGTTCGTCTGCGGGCTGGTCGTCGGCGGCATCATGTCCTCCTTCGTCGCCGCGGCCGTGGTGATGCTGTGGGTCCAGCCGGCCCGCGACTGGTTCGCCGGGAAGGAGCCGTCCGCCGCCACGCGCGACTCCCGCTTCGACCGGGTCCCGCCGAGCAGCCAGGCGCCGTACTCCTCCGGCCCGGACGGCCAGGACCACACCGGCGCCCACGTCCCCGCCGCGGGTCAGGCGCCGCCGGTGGTCTCCGCCCCGGTCGCCCAGCCCCAGTCCGGTCAGCCCCAGTCCGGCCAGCACGACCAGCCGGGGCAGTCCGGCCAGCCCCAGTCCGGCCAGCCGGGCGAGACACCCGACCCGCGCCCGTGGACCGGGTTCGGGACCGCGGGCACCGGCAGCGCCGGCGCGCCCGTCACCTACCCGCCCGCGACCCGGCAGCCCGACCCCGCGCCGTACTCCCCGCAGCAGCCGCAGCAGCCGCAGCAGCGGGGCAACCGGCGCCGGCCCGCGCCGCAGCCGGTCGTGTGGGCGTGCGTGCTGACCTGGGTGATGAGCGGTCTGGTCGCCCTCGCGATGGGACTCACCGCCCTGGCCCTCGCCGCCGCTCCGGGACCGCTGTTCGAGGAGATGGACCGCCGCGACCCCGACCTGCTCGACAGCACCGGGATGAGCCAGGACGACCTGCGCCTGGTGGTCCTCATGGTGGCCGCCGCGATCGTGGTCTGGTGCGTGCTGGCGGCCCTGGTCGCCGTGTTCGCGGTGCGCGGGGTGCCGGTCGGCCGGGTGCTCCTGATGGTCTCCGCGACCGTCGCCGGCCTGCTCTGCCTCGTCGGCGCCGTGCTCGGCTCGCCGCTGCTCGTCGTGCCGCTCGTCGCCTGCGGCGCCACCATGGCGCTCCTGATGCGTCCCGAGGTCAGCGACTGGTACGCCGGGCGCTGAGGTCGGCCGCGCCCAGGCGGCGCACACCCTCCTCGAGCACGTCGGGCTGCTTGCAGAACGCCCAGCGCACCAGGTGGCGCCCGGCCTCGCGGTCGTCGTGGAAGACCTGCTCGGGGATCGCGACCACGCCGGCGCGCTCGGGCAGCGCCAGGCAGAACTCCAGCCCGTCGTCCCAGCCGAGGTCGGCGATGTCGGTGGTCGCGAAGTAGGTGCCCTCCGGCACCCGCAGCGTCAGGCCGGCGGCCTCCAGCCCGGCGCAGAGCAGGTCGCGCCGGGCGCGCAGGTCCGCGGCGAGCGCGCGCGGGAAGTCGGGCTCCTCGTCCAGGGCCAGGGCCACGGCGGGCTGCAGCGGTGAGCCGGAGGTGAAGGTCAGCCACTGCTTGGCCGCGAGCAGCGCGTCGACGAGGTCGGCGGGGCCGCTGGCCCAGCCCACCTTCCAGCCGGTGAAGGAGTAGGACTTCCCGGCGCTGGAGAGGGTCAGCGTGCGCTCGCGCATGCCGGGCAGCGTCGCCAGCGGCACGTGCTCGGCGTCGTAGGTCAGGTGCTCGTAGACCTCGTCGGTGATCACCACCAGGTCGTGCGTGATCGCCACGTCGGCGACCGCCTGGAGCTCCGCGCGGGTCAGCACCGTGCCGGTCGGGTTGTGCGGGCTGTTGAGCAGCACGAACCGGGTCCGCGGTCCGACCGCCGCGCGCAGCTCGTCAGGGTCCAGGCGGAAGTCCGGGGCGCGCAGGGTGACCGGGCGCCGTACGCCGCCGGCCATCTGGATCATCGCGGTGTAGGAGTCGTAGTAGGGCTCCAGCACCACCACCTCGTCGCCGGGGTCGACCAGGCCGAGCAGCGCCGCCGCGATCGCCTCGGTGCAGCCGGTGGTGACGACGACCTCGGTGTCCGGGTCGAGCTCGAGGCCGTAGTGGCGCTGCTGGTGGCGCGCGACCGCCTGGCGCAGCTCCGGCACGCCGGGGCCGGGGGCGTACTGGTTGCGCCCGGTGCGCAGCGCCTCGACGGCCCGGGCGATGACCGCCGGGGGGCCGTCGACGTCGGGGAAGCCCTGCCCGAGGTTGACCGAGCCGGTGCGGGCGGCCAGCGCCGACATCCGGGTGAAGATCGTCGGCTCGATGCCGTGCAGCCGGCGGGCCAGCCGGGGCGTCGCGGCGGTGCGGGACGGCGAGTCGGGCATGGGCCCCACCGTACGGCGTGCGGGGCGTTGCACGGCGTACGCGACAATGGCGGCGTGACGACCGCCGATACCGACCTCGCTGCCGACATCGACGCCACCTGCCGCCTGACCGGGAGCTTCACGCTCCGGTCCGGGCAGGTCTCCTCGGAGTACTTCGACAAGTACCTCTTCGAGGCCGACCCCGCGCTGCTGTCGCGGTTGGCCCGGGAGATGGTGCAGCTGCTGCCCGCCGACACCGAGCTCCTCGGTGGCCTGGAGCTGGGAGGTGTGCCGATCGCGACGATGGTCGGCTACCTGACCGGCCACCGCACGCTGTTCGTGCGCAAGAAGGCCAAGGAGTACGGCACCTGCAAGCTCGCCGAGGGCCCCGACGTGGCCGGGCGCCGGATCACCCTGATCGAGGACGTGATCACCACCGGCGGCGCGGTCCGCGACGCCACGCGCGAGCTGCGTGCCGCGGGCGCGATCGTCGAGGTGGTGGTCTGCGCCATCGACCGCAGCCCCGAGGGCGTGAACCCGCTGGAGGACGTCGGCCTCGAGGTCCGCCCGGTCCTCACCAAGGCCGAGCTCGACGCTGCGCGGGCCACCGCATGAGCCTGGCGCTCGGCGCACACACCGTCCTGGCCGCGGCCGGCGAGAACCCCGACGACCTGGGGGGCGTCGCCGGCTGGGCGGTCGACCTGATGGAGAAGCTCGGCGCCCCCGGCGCCGGGCTGGCGATCGCGCTGGAGAACCTCTTCCCGCCGCTGCCCAGCGAGGTGATCCTGCCGCTGGCCGGGTTCACCGCGAGCCGCGGCACCTTCGGCCTCACCGAGGCCATCTTGTGGACCATTGCCGGCTCCGTGGTCGGCGCGGTGGCGCTCTACGCGCTCGGCGCCGTCTTCGGCCGAGCCCGGATGTACTGGGTCTGGGAGCGGCTGCCGCTGGTCAAGACCGAGGACCTGGAGCGCACCGAGGCGTGGTTCGGCCGGCACGGGCGCAAGGCGGTCTTCTTCGGCCGGATGATCCCCATCTTCCGCAGCCTGATCTCGGTGCCTGCGGGCGTCGAGCGGATGCCGGTGGGCCAGTTCCTGCTGCTCACGACCGCCGGCAGCACGATCTGGAACGTCACCTTCGTGCTCGCCGGCTACTGGCTCGGCGAGCAGTGGCACCGCGTCGAGGGCGTCGCCGGCACCTTCCAGAAGGTCGTCATCGTCCTGGTCGCGCTCGCGGTCTGCTGGTGGCTCGTGCAGCGGGTGCGCCGCACCCGCGCGAGCCGCACGCAGCCCTGAGCGCCGCCCCGGGGCTGGTGTCGAGGGCTGGTGTCGAGGGCTGGTGTCGAGGGCTGGGGCAGGGGCAGGAGCCCCGGGCCTCAGTCCTCGCGGGGGCGCTCGACCGTGGTGTGCGGCGGGACAGTGATGCCGGTGATGTCGCGGTCCGGGCGGCCGTCGTGGTCGTTGTCCTCGGCGCGGGGGGAGTCGGTGCGCCGGTGGCGCCACCACTCGAACGCGATCGGGACCGCGGTGAAGGCCAGGATGACCAGGAAGATCAGGTCGATGTTGTGCTCCAGCCACGGCACGTTGTGGCCCAGGAAGTAGCCCAGGCCGGTGACCAGCACGACCCACGCGACGCCGCCGACGCCGCTCCAGACGTAGAAGCGGCGGCGCGGCATCTGGGTGATGCCGGCGACCACGGTGATGTAGGTGCGCACGAACGCGACGAAGCGGCCGATGACCAGGGCCTTGTTGCCGTGGCGCTCGAAGAAGACCTCGGTCTGGTCGAAGTACTTCTGCTTGAGCACCCGCCCCTCGCGCTGGCGCAGGGCCGGTCCGAGTCTTCGCCCGATCTCGTAGCCGCAGACGTTGCCCAGCCAGGCCGCGATCGTCATCAGCGCCACCGCGATCCCCAGCTCGGCGAGCCGGCTGCCGGGGAACAGGTCGATCTGCCCGGTCGCGATGAAGATGCCGAGCGCGAACAGCAGGCTGTCGCCGGGCAGGAACGGGAAGAACAGCCCGCACTCGACGAAGATGATCAGCAGGCTGATCCAGAACAGCTCCGCGCCGAACTGCGCCAGCAGCCACTGCGGATCGAGGTAGTCGATACCGAGCAGGAGCGGGTGGGGCAGTGGCAGACCTGCCAGGAGCGCGCTCACGACGTCCAGCCTATCGGTCGCCGCCGCTCGGCGCGGGGCCGCATCGAGAACGCCGAGTCGGCGCTCGTGGTTGCGCGAGTCGGCCCTTGTGGTGCGCCGAGTCGGCGCTCGTGGCGACGTACGTGGTCAGAACCCTCGACTCGATGCGTCCGAAGTCTCGACTCGACCGTGGGGTTGGTCGGCGCGGGGAGCCCCCGCGTGCTCTCGTACGATGCGGCGGTGGACGAGCAGCTCGAGGACGCCGAGCGGCGCGCGCCGTACGACCCGATGCCGCACGGCCGGGCCGAGGTCGGGGTGGGGCCGTGGGCCGGTCCGTGGCCGACCGGTCCGGGCAGCGAGGTGTACGACGAGCAGCTGCTGGCCGAGGGCGACCGGCGCAACGTGGTCGACCGCTACCGCTACTGGTCGGTCGAGGCGATCCGCGCCGACCTCGACACCCGCCGCCACGACTTCCACGTCGCGATCGAGAACTGGCAGCACGACTTCAACATCGGCACGATCGTGCGCTCGGCGAACGCGTTCCTGGCCCGCGAGGTGCACATCGTCGGCAACCGGCGCTGGAACCGCCGCGGGGCGATGGTGACCGACCGCTACCAGCACGTGCGCCACCACCCGAGCGTCGAGGACCTGGCCGACCACCTCGCCGGGCTCGAGGGCGGGCCGGTGCCGCTCCTCGGCGTCGACAACCTCCCCGGGTCGCTCCACCTGGAGACGATGGAGATGCCGCGGCGGGTCTGCTTCCTGTTCGGCCAGGAGGGGCCGGGGCTCTCCGAGGAGGCCCGGGCGCGCTGCGACGCGACCTTCTCGATCGCGCAGTTCGGCTCCACCCGCTCGATCAATGCCTCGGCCGCCGCCGCGATCGCGATGCACGGCTGGGTGCGCCAGCACGCGGACCTGAGCGGCGACACCGCCTGGCGCGGCTGACCGCTCTCACCGGGCCGCTCTCACCCGGCCGCTCTCACCGGGCCGGGATCACCGGCCGGCGAGCAGGTCGGCGACCGCGCGGACCGCGGCGGGGGCGTCGGCGGCGAGCACGCCGGCGTCCTCCGGCAGCTCCCACGGGTCGAGCAGCACCAGCGGCACCCCGGTGCGGCGGGCCAGCGCGATCTCGCTGAGCGTGCCCCACGAGCAGCCGACCGCGACCACCGCGTCGGCGGCACGGACCAGCAGGCCGTTGCGCAGCTCGCCGAGCCCGGTGGGCAGCAGGTGGGTGTGCTCCGGGGCGCCGGCCGCGCGGTCGGACCCGGGCAGCAGCCCGATCGAGACCCCGCCGGCCGCCCTCGCGCCCCGGGCCGCCGCCCGCATCACGCCGTGGTGCCCGCCGGTGAGGAGCACCGCCCCCTGCTCGGCGAGACCGCGGCCCACGGCCTCGGCGCGCGCCAGGTCGCCTTGCCGCGCGTCGTCGGCGGGGCCGACGACCGCGACGTACCTGCCGTCGAGACGTCGTGGGTGCACCGCTCCACGGTAGGGGCGGCGCGGTCGCGCACCCGCTCGACGGGACCCGCCGGACCTCGCGGCGGCCACGCACTAGGCTCGGGGCAGACGTGCCCCGCCATCAGATCCACCGATCAGCTTTTTGCGAGGAGATCCTCAGATGCCCATCGCCAGCCCCGAGAAGTACGCCGAGATGCTGGACGCCGCGAAGGCCGGGTCCTTCGCGTTCCCCGCGATCAACGTGACGTCCTCGCAGACCCTCAACGCCGCCCTGAAGGGTTTCGCGGACGCCGGGTCCGACGGCATCATCCAGATCTCGACGGGTGGTGCGGAGTACCTCTCCGGCCCGTCGGTCAAGAACATGGTCACCGGCTCGGCCGCCTTCGCGGCGTACGCCGCCGAGGTCGCGAAGAACTACCCGGTCAACATCGCGCTGCACACCGACCACTGCCCCAAGGACAAGCTGGACGGCTTCGTGCGTCCGCTGATCGAGCTGTCCGCCGAGCGCGTCGCGCGCGGTGAGAACCCGCTCTTCCAGTCGCACATGTGGGACGGCTCGGCCGTGCCGATGGACGAGAACCTCGTCATCGCCGAGGAGCTGCTCGCCCGCTGCGCCGCGGCCAACATCATCCTCGAGATCGAGATCGGCGTCGTCGGCGGCGAGGAGGACGGCATCGTCGGCGCGATCGACGAGAAGCTCTACACCACCCCCGAGGACGCGCTGGCCACCGCCCGCGCGCTCGGCGTCGGCGAGAAGGGCCGCTACATGACGGCCCTGACCTTCGGCAACGTGCACGGCGTCTACAAGCCGGGCAACGTCAAGCTGCGCCCGGAGATCCTCAAGGCCGCGCAGTCCGCCGTCGCCACCGAGCTTGGCCTCGGCGCGGACGCCAAGCCCTTCGACCTGGTCTTCCACGGCGGCTCCGGCTCGACCGAGCAGGAGATCTCCGACGCGGTCGACTACGGCGTCATCAAGATGAACATCGACACCGACACCCAGTACGCCTTCACCCGCCCGGTCGCCGCGCACATGTTCTCGAACTACGAGGGCGTCCTGAAGGTCGACGGCGAGGTCGGCAACAAGAAGCTCTACGACCCCCGCGCCTGGGGCAAGGCCGCCGAGGCCGGCATGGCCGCCCGCATCGTCGAGGCCTGCGAGCACCTGCGCTCCGCCGGGCGCTCGATCGGCTGACGCCTCTCGGACGAGGTAGTCCGCCACACAGGTGTCGTGGAACGGCGATCAGTCGACACCTGTGTGGCGGACTATCGGCTCGAACCCGCGTGACAGCGGGACGCCTACCGCCGACCAGCCCTAGGGTGAGCGGGTGACGAGCCGCTCGGGACTCGCGTCCCTGACCCTGTCCGTGTCCCTGGTCCTGGCCCTCGCGGCCGGGCTGCTCGGGGCGCTGGTCCCCGGGGCGACCCCGGCCGCCGCGGCAGCCGTCGCCCCGGCCGCACCCGCAGCCGCACCGACCTCCGACCGCCCGCAGGCCGGCGCCCAGGTGGCGCGGGCGCCCGTGCCGCGGCTCACCTGGGGCCGCTGCGACGGCGGCGGGGCCCGGGGCGGGGACTCCGGGCAGGCGCGGACGCCGATCGGGCAGCGGATCAGCTGCGCGACGGCCTGGGTGCCGCTCGACTACGACCGCCCGAAGGGCGCGCGGACCCGGCTCGCGCTGCTCAAGGTGGCCGCCGCTCGGCCGGCGCAGCGGATCGGCACGCTCTTCGTGAACCCCGGCGGTCCCGGAGGTCCCTCCACGCAGTTCGCCCCGCAGGCCGCCCGCCTGCTCGGCTCCCGGGTCGCGGCCCGCTTCGACGTCGTCGGCATCGACCCGCGCGGCACCGGCGGCAGCGGGGAGATCAGCTGCCGCGGCCGGGTGCAGCGCGCCTACCTGCCGTGGGAGTACCCCCGCACCGACGCCGAGACGGTGACCACCCTGCGCCGCGACGGCCAGGTGCGCCGGGCCTGCCGGCGCGAGGCCACCGCGCTCACCGACCACGCCAGCACCGCCGACAACGCCCGCGACATGGAGCTGGTCCGCCGCGCCCTCGGCGAGCGCCGGATCAGCTACTACGGCATCTCCTACGGCACCTACCTCGGCGCGACGTACGCCGCGATGTTCCCCGGCCGCGTCCGCGCGATGACCGTCGACGGCGTGCTCGACCCCGTCGCCTGGTCGACCGGCCCCGCCGGACCCGTGCGCACGCCGTTCTCCACCCGCCTCGGCAGCGACGTCGGCACCCAGGAGGCGCTCACCGCGGCGCTCGCGCGCTGCGACCAGGTCGGGCCGGCGCGCTGCCCGCTCGCCCCCGGCGCGCAGCAGACGTGGGACCGCGTCGTGGCCACCGCCGCGACGCGGCCGATCCGCTTCGAGGGCGAGCGGATCAACGAGCGCGACATCTACTCCTTCGCCACCTCGCTGCTCTACGACCGCCGCACGGTCTCCCTGCTCGTGCGGTACGTCGCCGACCTGGACGCCGCCATCGACGGCCGCGTCGCGCCAGGACTGGGCGCCCTGCAGCGCCGGGTGCGTGAGGTCCAGCGCCGCCGCGAGGAGGTCGGCCCCTGGACGTGGGAGACGGCGTCCGGCACCGGGCGTCCGGCGGCGAACCCGGCGCCGCTGCGCACCCTCGGGCTGCAGCCGCAGGCCGTCATGTGCAGCGACTCGAGCAACCCCCAGCAGCCGCAGGCCTGGATCCGCGCCGCCGCGGAGGCCGACCGCACCGCCCCCGGCTTCGGCTCGCTGTGGACCTGGCTGTCCTCGATCTGCGCCCGGCAGGGCATCGGCTCCGGCGCGGACTCCTACCGGGGCCCGTGGCAGACGCGCACGGCGTACCCGCTGCTGGTCGTCGGCAACAGCCACGACCCGTCCACGCCGATCCACGGCGCGCGGCGGGTCCACGAGCTGTTCGCCGGCTCCCGCCTGGTGACGTACGACGGGTGGGGCCACGGCGCCATCGGGACCGGCACCTGCATCCGCCGCACGATGGCTGCCTACCTCCTCGACCGCGACCTGCCGCCCGAGGGTCGGATCTGTCCCGGAGGGGTCCTGTTCCCCCGCCCGGGGGCGTAGCCGAGGGGCAGGGGGCGGGCGGCACCCGGCGGGCGTGGACACTGGGCGCATGAGTCACATGGATCTGATGGCCCAGCCGCCCGCCACCCGCCTGCCCGAGGACCCGGCCGTGGCACTCCTCGAGGCCGGGCAGAGCCCCGCCGCGGTGGTGCGCGCGCTTCCCTCCTCGCCGTTCGCCTGGGCCGCGCTGGCCGACCAGGCCCGCGAGCAGGGTGCCGACGAGGTCACGCTCTACGCCTACGCCCGCGTCGGCTACCACCGCAGCCTCGACATGCTGCGCCGCAACGGCTGGAAGGGCCACGGCCCGGTGCCGTGGGACCACGCCCCCAACCGCGGCTTCCTGCGCTGCCTGGCCGCGCTCGCGCTGGCCGCCCGCGCGATCGGTGAGACCGACGAGTGGGAGCGCTGCTCCACGTTCCTGCGCGAGTCCAGCCCCGAGGCCTACGAGGCCCTGCTCGGCGACTGACCCCGCCCCGGGCGAGCCCGGGTGCTCTCAGCCCGGGCGCCCGACGGCGCGCGCCACCCGCACCAGCTCGGCGGCCGCGCCGTCGGGGCGCCGCTCGCGCAGCCACACCGCGCGCAGCCGGCGGCGCAGGTCCAGGCCGTCGACCTCGACGACCACCAGCCGCCCGGCGGCGACCTCGGCGGCGACCGCCAGCTCGCTGAGCACGGCCGCGCCCCCGGCCACGGCCGCTGCGGTGACCGCGGCGGTGCTGGCCAGCTCCAGGCGCGCCGGGCCGAGCTCCACCCCCGCGTCGCCCAGCGCGCGGGCCAGCGTGTCGCGGGTGCCGGAGCCCTCCTCGCGCAGCACCAGCTCCGCCGCCGCGAGCTCCGCCGCGCCCAGCGGCGTACGACGCCGCGCCCACGGGTGCGTGCGGCCCACGACCACGACCAGCGCGTCGGTGGCGACCACGCTCGCGGCGAACCCGGCCGGCACGCCGGGGGACTCCACGAACCCGAGCGGCACCTCCCCGGAGCGCAGCGCGGCCAGCACCTGCACCGAGTTGCCGACCCTCAGGCTGACGTGCAGGTCGGGGTGGGTGGCCGCGAAGCGCGCCAGCCAGGCCGGCGCGAGGTGCTCGGCGATGGTGAGGCTCGCCGACACCGTCAGCTGCGCCGCGCGCTGGGCCGCCAGCGACCGCGCGCCGAGCACGATCCGGTCGGTCGCCTCGAGCGCCTCGCGGGCCCAGCTGACGACCACCTCGCCCTCGGTGGTCAGCCGCGAGCCGCTCGGCGTCCGCACGACCAGGGCCAGGCCGAGCTGCCGCTCGAGGCGCTGGATCGCGCGGCTGGCGTTGGGCTGCGCCATCCCGAGGGCCCGGGCGGCCGCGCCGAGGGACCCCGTCTCGGCCACGCGGACCAGCAGGTCGAGGGCGACGAGGTCCGGTCTGCTCATGCGGTCACGATATGGGTTCGGCATAACTCATATCAATGGCGCATGAGTCGATGGTGTAGTGACGGCTACCGCGGGGGGCGTGCGCGCGAGACCGTGGACGCATGCTCAAGGACCGTGGCCCCGGACTCGCCCTCGCCGCCGCCGGAGGCGGCGCCGCACTGCTGGTGCACGCCCTGGTGCCGTACCTGGGCACCACGCTGGTCGCGATCGTCCTCGGCTTCGGCCTCGGCGCCTCCGGCCTGGTGCGCGCCCGGGTGCGCCCCGGGCTGGCCGTCGTCTCGCGCCGGGTGCTGCGCGTCGGGGTGGCGCTGCTCGGACTCGAGCTGGTGCTCGGCGACGTCCTCGGCCTGGGCTGGCAGGTGCTCGTCGTGGTGCTCGCCGTGGTCGTGTGCGGCATCCTCGGCACCCTCGCCCTGGCGCGGGCGCTCGGCGTCCCGACCGACCAGGGCCTGCTGGTCGCCTGCGGGTTCTCCATCTGCGGGGCCGCAGCGGTGGCCGCCGTCGAGGGGGTACGCCGCTCCCGCGAGGAGGACGTCGCGCGCGCGGTCTCCCTGGTGGTGGTCTTCGGCAGCATCGCGATGCTGGCGGTGCCCGCCCTGGGCGGCCTGCTCGGGCTCGGGCAGGTCGCCGCCGGCGCCTGGTCCGGGGCGGCCGTCCACGAGGTCGGCCAGGTGGTGGTCGCCGGCGGTCTGCTCGGGGGAGCCGCGCTCCAGGTCGCGGTCGTGGTCAAGCTGGCCCGGGTGCTCATGCTCGCCCCGGTCCTCGCCGTCGTCTCCTGGCGCTCGCGGCGCGAGGCGGTGGCCACCGGCGCCCGCCCGCCGCTGGTGCCGGCGTTCGTGCTGGCCTTCGTGGGCCTGGCGGTGCTGCGCTCGGTGCTCGACGTGCCGGCGGGCGTGCTCGACACGGCGGGCGCGCTGCAGTCGGCCGCCCTGGCCGCGGCGATGTTCGCGCTCGGCTGCTCGGTCGACCCGCGCGCGCTGCGCCGCACCGGCCGCCCGCTGGTGCTGCTCGCCGCGGGCGCCACGGCCCTGGTGACCGTGGTCGCCCTGCCGGCGGCGTACCTCGTCTAGCGGTTCAGGAGCGGGTCACGCGGGGGTGAGCAGCGTGCGGACCCGCTCGGAGCCCAGCGCCTGGAACAGCGTGGGCAGCCGCGGGCCGCGGTCGGCGTCGACCAGCAGGTGGTAGAGCAGCCGGAAGAACGCCTTCTGGTCGGCCTTCACCTCATCGGTCGGGGCGTCGTCGAGCCCCAGGCCGCGCGCGAGCTTGGGCACGCCGTAGATCAGCGCGGTGAGCTCGTCGCTCTCCGGGGAGTCCGGGAGCCGCTCGAGCAGCACGTCGATCCAGCGCTGCTCCTCGGGCGCGAGCGCGGCGAGGCGGGCGGTGTCGGGAGCCGTGCGCACCGTGGTGCGGTCCTCGGCCGGCACGAACTCCGCGGTCCAGGTCATCGCCTTGGACAGCCGCGGCTCGAGGTCGGCGACGCTCGCGTGCGGGTGGCCCACCTCCTCGATGATGCGGCTGATCTGCTCGGCGCTGCCCGCGGTCACGTCGGCGACCGACGAGAGCAGCCGGAAGGACACCGGGGTCGCCGGCGCGGGCAGGGTGCCGGCCGTCGTGGTCGCGACCGCGCGCGAGTAGGCGAGGGTCTGGGCGTCGCGGCGCTCGGGGTCCGCGGCCTTGCGGGCCAGCGCGTCCCACTCGTCGTACAGGCGCACGACCTCCGCGCCGAAGTCGACGTTGAAGGCCTGCTTGGGCTGACGGCGCACGTAGAGCCAGCGCAGGATCGGCGCCTCGAGGATCCGCAGCGCGTCGGACGCGGTGGGCACGCCGCCCTTGGAGGAGGACATCTTCTGCAGGCCGGCGAACCCGACGAACGCATAGGCGGCGTACGACGGCGCACGGTGCGCGAAGATCCGCTTCACCAGCTCCTTGCCGACCGTGTACGACGACCCGGGGGTGGAGTGGTCGAGCCCGCCGGGCTCGAAGTCGACGCCCTCGAAGGCCCAGCGCATCGGCCAGTCGACCTTCCAGACCAGCTTGCCCTCGTGCTGGGTCGCGACGTTGGTGACGCCGGTGAAGCCGCAGGAGGAGCAGGTGTAGCCCAAGTCGGTGGTGTCGTCGTCGTAGGACGTGACCTCGACGGTGTCGCGGCCGCACTCGCGGCAGAACGGCTTGTAGGGGAAGCGCGCCAGCGAGCCGGCGGCCCCGGTCTCCTCGTCGGCGTCGTCGGCCACCGAGTCGGCCAGCGCCTCGGACTCCTGGTCGCTCTCGGCGACCGGCTCGGCCTTCTTGGTGCGGTGCTTGGCCAGCACCTCCTCGATGGTGTCGCGGTGGCGCAGCGCGTGGAGCACCTGCTCGGTGTAGGCGCCGGCGCGGTACTGCTCGGTCTGGTCGACCTCGACCATCTCGACGCCGAGCTCGGCGAGGGCCTCGCGCAGGGGCGCCTTGAAGTGCTCGGCCCACGACTCGTGGCACTCCCACGGGTCCGGTACGGCGGACAGCGGGCGCCCGATGTGCTCGGCCCAGGAGGCCGGGACCCCGGCGGGCACCTTGCGGAACCGGTCGAAGTCGTCCCAGCTGTGCAGGTGGCGCACCTCGATGCCGCGGCGGCGGATCTCCTCGGTCACGAAGTGCGTGGTGAGGAACTCGCGCAGGTTGCCCAGGTGGATCGGGCCCGAGGGGCTGGCGCCGGAGGCGCAGGTGATGATGCGGTCCTCACCGCCGTTCTCGCGCGCGTGCCGGATGGCGTCGTCGGCCGCACGGGTCACCCAGTCGACGGGTTCACCGGTCTTGTTGCCTCGGGCCATGGCGCTGCGTTCTCCTGTGCGTGCGGGGGTGGGACTCGACCCGCTACGCTACCCGGTCCCGGACGGGCCGGGCCCCGGCGGCCGGACCCTCCCGAGCGGCGGGACGCCCCGGGGGAGCGGCGCGGCGGGCGCCCCTACGATGCGACGATGCCGCGGCTGGCGGTGGGCCGGTCAGCCCCGGGGCGGCAGCACCATCGAGTACGCCCCCGGCTCCACGTGCCAGGTCCGCGAGCGCTCCGGGCCGTAGATCTCCCCGTCGGCGCTGCACCAGAAGCTCTCGCCGCTGATCGAGACCGACGAGCCGCGCAGGTGCAGCACGTCGGCGCGCTCGGTGTGCCGTCCGCGCACCAGCCCCACGACGTACCCCACCCGGGCGATTGGGCCGGTCGCGAGCGAGACCACGACGTCGACGCGGCCGTCGTCGGCCTCGGCGTCGGGGTTGAGCACGGTGCCGGCGCCGACGTGGCTGCCGTTGCCGACCGCGACCATCAGCACCGGGCGGTCCCAGTCGCAGACGACCTCGCCGTCGACCTCGACGCGGAGGCGCACGAACGGGGGGCGGACCGCCGCCAGGGCCGCGCCGATCGGGTAGCCGAGCCGGCCGAGGTTGACCTTGCCGACGCCGATGGCGCCGAGGCGGGACTTCCAGCGGGCGGCGCGGCGGCTCGCCTGGGCACCCGCGCCGGCGTGCACGTTGTTGACCACGACCTGGCCGACCTCGTCGAGCAGGACGTCCATGCGGCGCACCTCGCCCTCGACGATCACCCGGGCGGCCTTCTCGACGTCGAGGGGGATGGCGTTGCCGCGCGCGAAGTCGTTGCCGGTGCCGAGCGGGAGCAGGCCGAGCACCGCGTCGTGCAGGTCGTTGCGCCGGTGCAGCGCAGCGACCACCGCGTGCAGGCTGCCGTCGCCGCCGGCCACCACGATGCGCCGGGACCCGGCGCGGGTCAGCGCCCCGTCGAGCTCGCCGGGGTTCGAGGTGGCCTGGACCTCCACCGACGCGTGGTCGCGCAGGATGGCGAGGGCCCGGTCCAGGGTCTCCTCGTCGGCGCTGCCGGCGTCGCTGTTCTTGATCACCAGGATCGGGTCCACGTCGCGGAGACTATCCCCACCCGCGGACGAGGGGCTCCTCGTTGTGCCCGGTTTGGTAGCGTGGCGTCGCAAGAGCCCCGATGCACTTGTCGTCGGGGCCCGTTGCATTTCCTGCAACCTACGATGAGGGGACCCTCATGCCCGCTGTTGTCGTGCTCGGAGCCCAATGGGGTGACGAGGGCAAGGGCAAGGCGACCGACCTGCTGGCGACGACCGATCCCATCGACTTCGTCGTCCGCACCTCCGGTGGCCACAACGCCGGTCACACGATCGTGGTGAACGGCGAGAAGTACGCCACCCACCTGCTGCCCAGCGGGATCCTGACGCCCGGCGCGACCAGCGTCATCGCCAACGGTGTCGTGGTCTCGCCCGAGGCGCTGTTCCGTGAGCTCGACGGGCTCATCGAGCGCGGCGTCGAGGTGGCGGACCTGGTCGTCTCGGCCAACGCGCACGTGATCGCGTCGTACCACTCGGTGATCGACAAGGTCACCGAGCGCTTCCTGGGCAAGAACCAGATCGGCACCACCGGGCGCGGCATCGGCCCGGCGTACTCCGACAAGGTCGGCCGCATCGGCATCCGGGTCGCGGACCTGTTCGACGAGGGCATCCTGCGCGAGAAGCTCGAGGCGGCCCTCGACCTGCGCAACCACCTGCTCACCAAGATCTACAACCGGCGCGCGATCGAGGTCGACACCGTCCTCGAGGAGCTGCTGTCCTACACCGACCGGCTGCGCCCGATGGTGGCCGACACCTCGCTGCTGCTGAACAACGCGCTCGACGAGGGCAAGACGGTGCTCTTCGAGGGCGCCCAGGCCACGATGCTCGACGTCGACCACGGCACCTACCCGTTCGTGACCAGCAGCAACCCGGTCGCCGGCGGCGTGTGCGCGGGCTCGGGCGTCGGCCCTACCCGCATCGACCGGGTGATCGGCGTGATCAAGGCCTACACGACCCGCGTCGGCTCGGGCCCGTTCCCGACCGAGCTGTTCGACGAGGACGGCCTGGAGCTGCAGCGCATCGGCGGCGAGATCGGCGTCTCGACCGGTCGCACCCGCCGCTGCGGCTGGTACGACGCGGTGGTCGCGCGCTACGCGGCTCGCGTCAACGGCCTCACGGAGTTCTTCCTCACCAAGCTCGACGTGCTCGACAGCTGGGAGCGGATCCCGGTCTGCGTGGCCTACGAGGTCGACGGCCAGCGGGTCGAGGAGATGCCGATGACCCAGACCGAGTTCCACCACGCGAAGCCGGTCTATGAGTACTTCGAGGGCTGGAAGACCGACATCTCGGGCTGCCGCACCTTCGAGGAGCTGCCCGCCAACGCCCAGACCTACGTCCGCGCGCTGGAGAAGATCTCCGGGGCCAAGATCTGGGGCGTCGGCGTCGGACCGGGCCGCGAGCAGACCATCGTCGTCAACGGCTGACCCGCCCGCGCACTCCCCGCCGACCGGCCGGGCCCACCGGGCCCGGCCGACCGCACCTGCCAGAAGGACCCCACGTGACGACCTCCCTGCGCTGCCTCGTGATCGGCACCGGCGGCCGCGAGCACGCCCTGGCGCTCGCGCTCTGTCGTGACCCCGGCGTCGCCGAGGTGCACGCCGCGCCCGGCAACCCCGGCATCGGCGAGGTGGCGACGCTGCACGACGTCGACGCCATGGACCCGGCCGCGGTCGCCGCGCTGGCCACCGCGATCGGCGCCGACATGGTCGTCGTCGGCCCCGAGGCGCCGCTGGTCGCCGGGGTGGCCGACGCGGTCCGCGCGGCTGGCATCGCCTGCTTCGGGCCCTCCCGCGAGGCGGCCCGGCTCGAGGGCTCCAAGGCCTTCTCCAAGGAGGTCATGGCCGCCGCGGGCGTGCCGACCGCCCGGTCGGCCACCTGCGAGACCCCCGAGCAGGTCGCGGCCGCGCTGGACGCGTTCGGCGCGCCGTACGTCGTGAAGGACGACGCACTGGCCGCCGGCAAGGGCGTCGTGGTGACCACCGACCGCGCGGAGGCGCTGGCCCACGCCGCGACCTGCGGGCGCGTGGTGGTCGAGGAGTTCCTCGACGGCCCGGAGGTCTCGCTGTTCGCGATCTGCGACGGCACCACGACCCGCCCGCTGCAGCCGGCACAGGACTTCAAGCGGATCTTCGACGGCGGCCGGGGCCCGAACACCGGCGGCATGGGCTCCTACACGCCACTGACCTGGGCGCCCGCCGACCTGACGAGCACCGTGGTCGAGACCGTGGTGGAGCCGACGCTGGCGGAGATGGCCCGGCGCGGCGCGCCGTTCGTGGGCTGCCTCTACGTCGGGCTGGCCCTGACCGCCGCCGGCCCGCGGGTCATCGAGTTCAACGTCCGCTTCGGCGACCCCGACATCCAGCCGGTGCTGGCGGTGCTGGACACCCCGCTGGGCGGGCTGCTGCTCGCCGCGGCCGAGGGTCGCCTGGCCGGCACGGAGGCTCCGCTCTTCCGCGACGAGGCCGCCGTCAGCGTGGTGCTGGCCTCGGCCGGCTACCCCGAGTCCTCCTCCAAGGGCGACGTGATCGACGGGGTGTCCCTCGCGGACGCCGAGCCGGACGTGGACGTCATCCACGCCGGCACCGCGCTGGTCGGGGAGGAGCTGGTCACCGCCGGCGGCCGGGTGCTCGCCGTGCGCGCCACCGGCACCGACGTGGCCGACGCCCGGGCGCGCGCCTACGCCGCCGCCGAGAAGATCTCGTTCGAGGGCCTCCAGTGCCGCTCGGACATCGCAGCCGAACCCCTGGGCGTCGTCGAAGGCGCCTCCGTCAAGGAGTCCTGATGATCGTCCCCAACGTCCTGGCCACCCGCTACGCGAGCGCCGAGCTGGCCCGGATCTGGTCGCCCGAGCACAAGATCGTCCTGGAGCGCCAGCTCTGGGTCGCGGTCCTGAAGGCCCAGCGCGACCTCGGCATCGAGGTCCCGGACGGGGTCGTGGAGGCCTACCAGGCCGTCGTCGACCGCGGGGAGGCCGGCGTCGACCTGGCCTCGATCGCGGCACGCGAGCGGATCACCCGCCACGACGTGAAGGCCCGCATCGAGGAGTTCTGCGACCTCGCCGGCCACGAGCACATCCACAAGGGCATGACCTCGCGCGACCTCACCGAGAACGTCGAGCAGCTCCAGCTGCGCCAGTCCCTGGCGCTGGTCCGCGACCGCGCGGTCGCTGCGCTGGTGCGCCTCGGCCGGCTCGCCGCCGAGCACGAGGTCACCGTGATGGCCGGGCGCAGCCACAACGTCGCCGCCCAGGCGACCACGCTGGGCAAGCGTTTCGCGACCGCCGCCGATGAGCTGATGGTCGGCATCGAGCGGGTCGAGGACCTGCTCGGCCGCTACCCGCTGCGCGGCATCAAGGGCCCGATGGGCACCGCGCAGGACATGCTCGACCTGCTCGACGGCGACGAGTCCCGGCTCGCCGAGCTCGAGGGCCGGGTCGCGGCCCACCTCGGCTTCGACCGGGTCTTCACCAGCGTCGGCCAGGTCTACCCGCGCTCGCTCGACTACGACGTGGTCACCTCGCTGGCCCAGCTGGTCGCCGCGCCGTCCAACCTGGCCACCACGGTGCGCCTGATGGCCGGCAACGAGATCGTGACCGAGGGCTTCAAGGAGGGCCAGGTCGGCTCCTCGGCGATGCCGCACAAGATGAACAGCCGCTCCTGCGAGCGCGTCAACGGCCTCGCGGTCGTCCTGCGCGGGCACGTCTCGATGATCGGCGAGCTCGCCGGCGACCAGTGGAACGAGGGCGACGTCTCCGACTCCGTGGTGCGCCGCGTCGCGCTCCCGGACGCCTTCTTCGCCGCCGACGGCCTGTTCCAGACCTTCCTCACCGTGCTCGACGAGTTCGGCGCCTTCCCGGCCGTCATCCAGCGCGAGCTGGACCGCTACCTGCCGTTCCTGGCCACCACCAAGGTGCTGATGGCCGCGGTGCGCAACGGCGTGGGCCGCGAGGTCGCGCACGAGGCGATCAAGGAGGCCGCGGTCGGCACCGCGCTCGACATGCGCCGCGGTCAGGCCCACAACGACGTCTTCGAGAAGCTCGCCGCCGACCCGCGCCTGGGCCTGGACGCCGAGCAGCTCGCCTCGCTGGTCGCGGAGCCGATCACCTTCACCGGTGCCGCGGTCGCGCAGGTGCAGGAGGTCGTGCGCCGGGTGGGGGAGATCGCCGAGCAGCACCCCGACGCCGCGGCGTACGTGCCGGGCGAGATCCTCTGAGGCCCGGCACGTGATCAGCGGGTGGGCGTCCCGCCGGGGCCGGCGTGCTCGGCGCGCGCCGAGCGGATGGCGACCACGAGCGCGAGGCTGAGCAGCACCAGCGCGGTCACCAGCGCCGCGCGCAGCCCGGTGGCGGGCGAGGTGGCCGACCCGGTGCCGTAGGCGGTCATCAGCAGCGCCGCACCGAAGGCGGTGCCGATGCGCTGCCCGGTCTGCACCGCGCCGCCGGCCGCGCCGCCCATCGCGGGCGGGACGTCGGCCAGGGTGAGGGTGAAGTTCGGCGAGATGACCCCGCCCGCGCCGATGCCGGCCAGCAGCAGGCTGGGCACCAGGACCAGGGCCAGCGAGGTGCCCTCGCGCCCCGGCGCGAGCAGCGCGACCAGCACGATCCCGGACATCATCATCACCAGCGCCCACACGGTGATCCGGCGCCCGATCCTGTTGACCAGCCGCCCGGCCGCCGGGGCGGTGAACCCCGAGCCCACGGCGAACGGCGTGATCAGCAGGCCGGCCTCGAGCGGGGAGAGGCCGAGCTGCTCCTGCAGGTGCACCGAGAGCACCAGGAAGATGCCGGTGAAGCCGGTGAAGTAGAGGGTGCCGATCACCAGGCCGTCGGCGTAGCCGGGCACCTGGCGCAGCAGGCCGACCTCCAGCAGCGGCGGGCGCCCGACCCGGCGCAGCCGCGCCTCCCAGCGCACGAACGCCCAGCCCAGCGGGACGGCGAGCGGGACCAGCAGCAGCGGGAGCCGGTGCCCGCCCTCGGCGAGCACCATCGGCCACAGCACGGCCAGGACGGTCAGCCCCAGCAGCACCGCGCCGACCACGTCGATCCAGGGCCGCTCCTCGGCGCCGCGGCGTCCCGGGGTGAGGCGCACGATGCCGATGAGGGCGGCCAGCCCGATCGGGACGTTGATCCAGAACAGCCAGCGCCAGCCGTCCTC
The DNA here is from genome assembly GCF_013155365.1 of Nocardioides sp. zg-DK7169. Lineage (GTDB taxonomy): Bacteria > Actinomycetota > Actinomycetes > Propionibacteriales > Nocardioidaceae > Nocardioides. The sequence goes on along the minus strand of NZ_JABJRA010000005.1, from coordinate 60,509 downwards.
CTCGCCGGCCAGCGCGATGATCGAGCCGCCGATCACCGGCCCGAGCGCCGAGGCGGTCGCGACGGTGACCCCGAACATCCCGAACGCGCGGCCGCGCTCCGCGCCGCGGAACAGGTCCTGGATCAGGCCGGTGTTCTGCGGGGTCAGCAGCCCCGCCGACGCGCCCTGGAGGAGCCGGGCGAGGATCACCGTCTCGACGTTCGGCGCCAGCCCGACCAGCACGCTGGAGACCATGAAGCCGAGCAGCCCGAGGGTCATCAGTCGGCGCCGTCCGTAGGCGTCGCCGAGCCGGCCGCCGGCCACCAGCGTCAGCCCGAAGGTCAGCGCGTAGCCGGACACCACCCACTGCACCGTCGAGGTCGAGGTGTCCAGCGCCTCGCGCATCGACGGCAGCGCCACGTTGACGACCGTGACGTCGAGCAGGGACATGAACCCGACGACCAGGTTGACCGCGAGGATGCGCCAGCGCCGGGGGTCCGCGACGTACGTGTCGTCGCTGGCACCGGGGGAGGCCGGGGCGTGCCGCGGCGGGGTCTGCTCGTTCATCGAGGTGCAGGTTCCCTCTCCTCGGTCCGGCGACACGGGTCAGCCGGCCGATGCCGGGGTACGCCGACCGGCGCGGGCCGCGCCCACCGCCAGGGCGAGCGCGAGCAGGAGCACCGCGACCGCGACCAGCAGCGCGACGCGCAGCGCCTGCCCGGGGTCCGGCCCGCCCAGGCCGTACGCCGTCATCAGCAGCGCGCTGCCGAGGGAGGAGCCGATCCGCTGGGCCGTCTGCACCACGCCGGCGGCGGCCCCGCCCATGGCGGGCGGCACCTCGGCCAGGGTGAGGGTGAAGTTCGGCGGGATGACCGCGCCGCCGCCGAGGCCGGCGACCAGCAGCAGCGGCACCAGCACCCACCACAGGGCGGTGTCGCCGCGCCCCGGGACTGCCAGCGCGGTGGCGAGCGTGGCCGCGATCATCACCAGCAGCGCCAGCACCGTGATCCGGCGCCCGAGCACCCCCAGGCCGCGGCTGGCCACCGGCGCGATCACGGCCGCGCCGACCGCGAGCGGGGTGAGCAGCAGCCCGGTCTCCAGCGGGCCCAGGGCGCGCCCCTCCTGGAGGTGGACCGAGAGCACGAGCGTGATGCCGGTGAAGGCGGTGACGTAGGTGGCCCCGACCGCGATGCCGATGCCGTAGCCGGGCAGCCGGCGCAGCAGCGCCACGTCCAGCAGCGGGGGCCGGCCGGCGGCCTGGGTGTGCCGCTCCCAGCGCAGGAACGCCCACCCGACCAGCACCGCGGCGGGCGCCAGCAGCATCGACCAGCCGATCCCGGAGCGCACGCCGACCAGCGGGTAGAGCAGGCACAGCACGCTCAGGCCGAGCAGCAGCGAGCCCGGCACGTCCACGCGGCCGTCGGCGTCGGGCTCGCGCGGCTTGGGCGGCAGGGTCCGGGCGATGGCGACCAGCGCGACGAGCCCGATCGGGACGTTGACCCAGAAGATCCAGCGCCAGCCCTCGGGTCCGCCGGCCACGCCGAGGATCAGCCCGCCGACCAGCGGACCGACCGCCGAGGACAGCGAGATGGTCAGCCCGAAGCGGCCGAAGGCGCGCGCCCGCTCCGCGCCGCGGAACAGCTGCTGGATCAGCCCGGTCGACTGCGGGGAGAGGATCCCGGCGGCCGCGCCCTGGGCCAGCCGGGCGGCGATCAGCAGCTCCGGGGTGGGCGCGAGCCCGACCAGCATGCTGCTGGCCACGAACGCGCCGAGCCCGATCAGCAGCATCCGGCGGCGACCGTAGGCGTCGCCCAGTCGACCGCTCGCGACCAGGGTCAGCCCGAACGCCAGCGTGTAGCCCGACACCACCCACTGCGCGGTCTCGGTGGAGATGGCCAGGTCGGAGCGGATCGAGGGCAGCGCGACGTTGACGATGCTCACGTCGAGCAGCGACATGAAGCCCAGCACCTGCACCGTGGCCAGGATCCGCCAGCGCCGCGGGTCCGCGACGTACGTCGTGCCGGCGGCGGGAGCGGGCTCGACGGCGGTCACGCAGGCGAGCCTGCCGTGGCGCGGCGCCATGCGCCGCTGCCGCGTTCCGCACAGCGGCACGGTGTCCGGGATCGGCCGCGGCGGGGGAGGCGCGCACCCGCGGGCTCTAGGGTTGGCGTCGTGGCCGAGCCGAACATCCCACCCGCCCCGGCGATCGAGGGTGCCCGGCACCTGCACTCGGGCAAGGTGCGCGACCTCTACGAGATCGAGGCCGGCGAGCACGCCGGCCGGCTGCTGATGGTGGCCAGCGACCGGATCTCCTCCTTCGACTGGGTGCTGGACTCCACGATCCCGGACAAGGGCGAGATCCTGACCCGGATGTCGCTGTGGTGGTTCGAGCAGCTCACCGACCTGGTCCCGAACCACGTGCTGTCCACCGACGTGCCCGCCTCCGTGCGCGGGCGCGCGGTGATCTGCGAGCGCCTCGAGATGTTCCCGGTCGAGTGCGTGGCCCGCGGCTACCTCACCGGCTCCGGGCTGGCCGACTACCGCGCCACCGGCGAGGTGTGCGGCATCGCGCTGCCGCCGGGCCTGGTCGAGGCCAGCCGGCTCCCCGAGCCGATCTTCACCCCGGCCACCAAGGCCGAGCTCGGCGACCACGACGAGAACGTCTCCTACGACGCGGTCGTCCGCACGGTCGGCGAGGACACCGCCGCGTCGCTGCGCGAGCTGACCCTGGCCGTCTACGAGCGCGCCGAGGGCATCGCCCGCGAGCGCGGCATCATCCTGGCCGACACCAAGTTCGAGTTCGGCCTGCGCTCCGACGACGTGATGGTGCTCGGCGACGAGGTGCTCACCCCGGACTCCTCGCGGTTCTGGCCGGCCGCCGACTGGCAGCCCGGCCGCACCCAGGCCTCCTACGACAAGCAGAACGTCCGCAACTGGCTGACCTCGCCCGAGTCGGGCTGGGACCCGCGCTCCGACGTGGCGCCGCCGCCGCTGCCGCCCGAGGTCGTCGAGCACACCCGGGCCCGCTACGTCGAGGCCTACGAGCTGCTCACCGGCGAGACGTTCTAGCCGCATGCACGTGCCGGTCGCTCCCGAGGTCGCCTTCGACTACCTGGTCGACCCGCGCAACCGGCCGGCCTGGCAGTCCAGCCTCGCCCGCGTCGAGGACGTCGACGGGGAGCCCCGGGCCGGTCAGACCTGGGTCGACGTCACCAGCCCCGGGCTGCGCCCGCGGATGGAGACCACCGAGCTGGACCGCCCGCACCGCTGGACCGAGCGCGGCACCTGGCGCTCCTTCGCGGCCGTGCTCACCCTCGAGCTCGCCCCGGCGCCGGGCGGCTGCGAGATCGAGGCGACGCTCTCGCTGCACGCGACCGGCCCCGCCCGCCCGCTCGCCGCGGTGCTCTCCCGCCTCGCGCCGTACGCCGTGCGCGCCGACCTGCGTCGCGCCGCCCGCCTCCTCGCCGCCCGTCCCCACCCCTGAGATCTCGCCGAGTCGGCGCCTGTGGTGCGCCGAGTCGGCGCTCGTGGTGCGCCGAGTCGGCGCTCGTGGCGCGGCGAGGAGCAGCGCGGCACCGACCAGGAGTGCGCCGGCGGCCGCGTCGAGCCACCAGTGGTTCGCCGTGACGACCACGGTGGCGGTGGTGAGGGCCGGGTGCAGCAGCCACAGCCAGCGCCACCTGCTGCGCAGCGTGGCGACGAGGACCACCGCGAGCAGCAGCGCCCACCCGACGTGCAGGCTCGGTACGGCGGCGTACTCGTTGGCCAGCCCGGCGAGCGGCGAGCCGGCGTAGACGCTCGTCCCGCCGTGCTGCCCGGTGTCGACCATCCCGGCCTCGGCCAGCAGCCGCGGCGGGGTCACCGGCAGCACCAGGTGCACGAGCATCGCCACCCCGGTGGCCAGCGCCAGCGCCGTGCGCGCCCAGCGGTACGACGGGCGGTGGCGCACCCACAGCCACACCAGGACCGCCGCGGTGACGGGGAAGTGCAGCAGGTAGTAGCGGTCCGCCAGCGCGACGAGCCCCTCCACCCCGAGCGCCCAGGCCTGGAGGTCCGCCTCGTCGGGCAGCGCGACCCCGGCCTGGAGGTCGCGGATCGCGCGGGCGTGCTCGTCGGCGGGGCCGACCCGGGTGGTCGCCAGCAGCCGGCCCAGGTTGTAGGCGGCGAACAGCGCCAGCACCGTCGCGAGCTCGCGTGCGGCGGGTGGCAGGGCGCGGGGCCGGGCGGCGGTCATGGCCTCCAGCGTGGCCGGGCGCCGGCGGCGCGCGCATCGGGTGCGTCCCTGGTCCGACCCCGACCCGTCCCCGGGGTCCGCCGGGCGGCCCCGTTTCGTCCCTGTCCCGCCCGGGGGTCGGCACGTAGGTTGTCCCCACACCCGACCGTGACGGAGGCCACCGTTGTCGTACAACCTCTCCACCCTGCTCGAGGACAGCGCCGCGAAGTACCCCGACCGCGATGCCGTGGTCCTCGGTGAGACCCGCCTGACCTACGCCTCGATCAACGCCTTCGCCAACATGTGCGCCAACATGCTGGTCGAGCGCGGGATCGGCCCCGGCGACAAGGTGGCGCTCAGCTGCCCGAACCTGCCGTACTTCACGATCGTCTACTTCGGCATCCTCAAGGCCGGGGCGACGGTGGTCCCGCTCAACGTGCTGCTCAAGGGCCGCGAGATCGCCTACCACCTCGAGGACTCGACGCGAAGGCCTACTTCTGCTTCGAGGGCACCTCCGAGCTGCCGATGGGCGTCAACGGCCACGCCGGCTTCGAGGCGGTCGACGCCTGCGAGCACTTCTTCGTCATCACCGCCGAGCTCGGCGGCCCCTCGCCGATCGAGGGCACCGAGACGATGGCGGAGGCGATGATGACGCACTCCGGCGCCTTCGAGACCGTCGCGACCGACGAGGACGACACCGCGGTCATCCTCTACACCTCCGGCACCACGGGCCAGGCCAAGGGCGCCGAGCTGCGCCACCGCAACATGCGCGACAACGCGCTCGCCAGCGAGGCGCTGTTCGGCGCCGACGCGGAGAACCCCGACACCTACCTGTGCGTGCTGCCGCTGTTCCACTCCTTCGGCCAGACCGTGTGCCAGAACGGCGCGTTCGCGTTCGGCGGCACCGTCGTGATGCTGCCGCGCTTCGAGCCGGTGGCGGCGCTCGAGCTGATGCGCCGCGAGCGGATCACCTTCTTCGCCGGCGTCCCCACGATGTACTGGGGCCTGCTCGGCGCGCTGGAGGAGGACATCGACGCCCAGGCCGTCGCCGAGCACCTGCGCGTCGCGGTCTCCGGCGGCTCCGCGCTCCCGGTCGAGGTGCACCGCGAGTTCGAGAAGCGCTTCGGGGTCACCATCCTGGAGGGCTACGGGCTCTCCGAGACCTCCCCGGTCGCCTCGTTCTCCACGTACGGCGAGCCGGCGCGCCCCGGCTCGATCGGTGTGCCGATCCCCGGGGTGGAGATGCGGCTGGTCGACAGCCAGGGCGTCGAGCTCACCGACGACGGGTCGGGGAGCGACGTCATCGGCGAGATCGCGGTGCGCGGGCACAACGTCATGAAGGGCTACTACGCGCGGCCCGAGGCGACCGCGGAGGCGATCGACGCGGACGGCTGGTTCCGCACCGGCGACCTGGCCCGCAAGGACGAGGACGGCTGGTACCACATCGTCGACCGGGCCAAGGAGATGATCATCCGCGGCGGGTTCAACGTCTACCCGCGCGAGATCGAGGAGGTGCTCCTCACCCACCCGGAGGTCTCGCTGTGCGCCGTCATCGGCGTGCCGCACGAGACCCACGGCGAGGAGATCAAGGCCGTGGTCATCCGCGCCCCGGGCTCCGGGCTGACCGAGGACGCGCTGGTCGCGTGGGCCAAGGAGCAGATGGCGGGCTACAAGTACCCGCGCATCGTGGAGTTCCGCGAGACCCTGCCGATGACCGCGACCGGCAAGATCCTCAAGCGCGAGCTCGCCTGAGCCCCGGACCGAGCCCCGCCTGGCGCCCGGCCCGATCGGGCGTCAGGCGAACGGGTTGGGCTGGCTGCCCGGCAGCTGGGCCAGCAGCTCGCGGGCCTGCGCGGCCACCTTGTGCTCGACCAGCACCTCGTAGCGGGTGGCGATCACCTGGGTGATCGAGGAGAAGTCGCGGCGCCCGCGCGTGGCGGCGTACCCGACCAGCGACCAGATGACGCCGAACAGCGCACCGAAGATCAGTGTCGAGATCAGGATCGGGAGGGCGCCCTCGGTGGTGAACAGGACGAAGAGCAGGCCTACGAACAGGCCCAGCCACGCGCCGGACGCCGCGCCGCCCAGGGCCACCTTCCCGGTGGTGAGACGGCCGGTGATGCGCTCCACTCGCTTGAGGTCGGTGCCGACGATCATGCACTGCTGCACGGGGAACTTGCGGTCGGAGAGGAAGTCCACGGCCCGCTGGGCAGCCGCGTAGTCGTCGTACACGGCGAGGGACTGGGGGAACTCCAGACGCAGCGGGTTCCCTCCAGGTCCGGGGGCGCCGCTGCCGGCGCCGGGCGTGAGCATGCTCATGGCTCCAGTGTGCCGGACCGGGGGTGAGCGGTTGCTCGTAGAATGGCGGCACATCCACCCCTGCTTCCCAGGAGCCTCACGTGCCCCGAGTCGTCGTCGACGTCATGCCCAAGCCCGAGATCCTCGACCCGCAGGGGAAGGCCGTTCTCGGTGCCCTGCCCCGCCTGGGCTTCTCCGGCGTCGCCGACGTGCGCCAGGGCAAGCGCTTCGAGCTCGAGATCGAGGGCGAGGCGAGCGAGGAGGTCCTGGCGCAGGTGCACCAGATGGCCGAGACGCTGCTGTCGAACCCGGTCATCGAGAACTTCACCGTCCGGGTCGAGGACGCGAGCGGCGCCGAGGTGCTCGCGTGAAGGTCGGTGTCGTCACCTTCCCGGGCTCCCTCGACGACGTCGACGCCCAGCGCGCCGTCCGCATCGGCGGCCACGAGGCCGTCGCGCTGTGGCACGGCGACCACGATCTCCGCGGCGTCGACGCGGTGGTGCTGCCCGGCGGCTTCTCCTACGGCGACTACCTGCGCTGCGGCGCGATCTCGCGCTTCTCGCCGGTGATGACCGAGGTCGTCGCGGCCGCCGAGCGCGGCATGCCGGTGCTCGGCATCTGCAACGGCTTCCAGATCCTGTGCGAGTCCCACCTGCTCCCGGGTGCGCTGATCCGCAACACCGAGCAGCGCTTCCTCTGCCTGGACCAGCCGCTGCGCGTCGAGAACAACCGCACCCCCTGGACCTCGTCGTACGACGAGGGCGCGGAGATCGTGGTCGCGCTCAAGAACGGCGAGGGCTCCTTCGTCGCGGACGCCGAGACCCTGGACCGCCTCGAGGGCGAGGGCCAGGTCGTCGCGCGCTACCTCGGCAACCCGAACGGGTCGCTGCGCGACATCGCCGGCATCTGCAACGAGCGCGGCAACGTCGTCGGCCTGATGCCCCACCCGGAGCACTCGGTCGAGGACCTGACCGGCACCGGGACCGACGGTCTCGGCTTCTTCACCTCACTCGCAGCTGGAGTGTTCGCATGACCCCCACCCGTCTCTACCGCTTCATCGCGCGCGCCGAGGCCGTCACCTGGGCGCTGCTGCTGGGCGGCATGTTCCTCAAGTACGTCACCAACACCACCGAGCTCGGCGTCCGCATCGGCGGGATGATCCACGGCGCGGTGTTCATCGCCTACTGCCTCACCACCGTCCTGGTCGCGCTCGACCAGCGCTGGCCGGTCAAGCAGACCCTCCTGGGCCTGGTGGCCGCGGTCCCGCCGTTCGCGACGGTGCCGTTCGAGATCCACGCCGAGCGTCGCGGCCTGCTCGCGAGCACCTGGCGGCTGAGCACCGAGGAGCCCCGCGGCCCGCTGGAGAGGATCGCCGCCTGGGTGATCCGCAAGCCGCTCCAGGGACTGCTCACCGGGCTCGTCGCGGTGGGCGTCCTGTTCGGTCTCGCGCTGCTCGCCGGCCCGCCGGTCGGCTGAGCCCGCACCCACCTGCATCAAACGCCGGACGCCGGCACCGCGTGAGCGGTGCCGGCGTCCGGCGTTGTGCTGCGCGCGCGGGGGGAGCGCGGGGTCAGCGCACGCCCTTGGCGAGGTGGCGCCAGGTGCGGCCCTCGACCACGCCGGACTGCGGCAGGCCGACCTTCTTCTGGTAGCCCTTGACCGCGGCGGTCGTGGTGGCCTCGAAGGTGCCGGTCACCGAGATCGCGGCGCCCGGGCGGGCGGCGTTCAGGGCCCGCTGCACGCGGCGTACGGCGGTGCCGGCGGAGCCGTGCTTGAGCACCGCGCGCGGACCGGCGGCGGTCAGCGACATCCAGTTCTTGTGCGTCCAGCTCGGGCTGACCGGCTGGCCGGCCTCGCGCTGCCACTTGTTCACGGCCTTGATCAGACGCGCGTTGTACTTGCCGTGCAGGCGGCCGGTGTAGATCCCCTGCTCGGTCAGCAGGCACTGCAGCGCGGTGACCTGCGCGGGCGGGGCGACCCGGCCGGCGACGGGGGCCTGGAGGGCCTGGTAGCGCTCGAAGTCGACCCGGACGCCGCCGCAGTGGCTCTCGCGCGGCGCCACCGAGCCCAGCCCGAGGTCGAGGTAGTTGCTGTCGATGTTGATGCGCACCCCGCCCCAGGTCTCGTCGTGGCCGCCGCGGTACTGCTTCACCCGGCCACCGGGGCGCCAGCCGTCCTCGCCGATGTAGGTCGTGGAGGTGTTGGCGACGCCGTCCCAGCGGGCGATCCAGAGCTGGTCGGGCACCACGATGCCGGCCTGCTTGGTACGCCGCGCCTTGTCGAGCGCGACGATGCCGGAGGAGGCGCTGGAGTAGACGCCGGACAGGTAGCCCTGGGCGCGGACGCGGTTGGTCCACCCGGTCAGGAACGCCAGCGCGGACTCGCGGCAGTGGGTGTTGGTGTTGTCGTAGCCCTCGAGGTCGTAGAACAGCGTGCTGCCCGGCACGATCCCGAGCCGCTTGGCGGCGGCGACCGCGGAGTTGGCCTCCGCGCGGCCCATGGTGCGGGCCTTGCCGTAGCGCCCGTGCTTGCCCGGCGCCGGGTTGATCGTCGGGTCGTTGCCGTAGCGCGGGAAGCGCGGCTGGCAGGAGGCCTGCGGGCCGAGGGTGATCGGCAGCAGCCGCCAGCCCTTGGCCAGCTGGGTGCGGACCCACGCCGGAGTCAGGTTCGGCTGGTCGCGGCAGGCGCGCGAGGCGCCGGAGATGTAGACGCCGACGGCCAGGAACGGCGAGGTGCGCAGCCAGGTGTTCATCGCCTGCTGGGTCGGCGTGAGGCACTGGTCGAAGCCGTAGCCGGTGATGTTGCCCGGGGTGGGCGGGTTCGGGGCGGGCTCGGCCGCGGCGACGGCGGGCGGCGCGGTGGCCAGCACCGTGGTGGTGCCGGCGACGCTGAGCGCGAGCACCGCGGCGAGGGCGCCGGCGAGGCGGCGCCCCCGACGGGGCCGGGCGGGAGACGTGCGGAAGGACGGGCGACGCATGGGGAGGCTCCAGGGCAGGACCCGGGCGGACCGGGTCGGGGGATCTGGCGGGTGTCCGGCGGGCGCGGACGAGGGTCCGGGGCCGGGCGCTCGGCATCGAGCCTCGCCACCATAACCACACCAGTCACATCAGTAACACCCATCGCGCTGAACTACAGGAATGTAGTTCACGAGCGCGTCTGTGCAGGTCAGAGGCGGGTCGGGGGCTCCCGCGACCCCGCTCCGCGCGCCCCGCGTCCGGCCGGCGACCACCCGCCGCCCCGCGCGCGACCGGTGCTCGGACGCCGCCGCCGAGGACCCGGAGCGCCGCCGGTAGATTGGCCCCGTGCCCGAGCAGCAGCGTTCCGCCACGTCCACCCTCGACACCGTCGCGGTCGCCGCCACCGACCCGGACCGGCACCAGCCGTGGGCCGACCTGGGGCTGAAGGCCGACGAGTACGCCCGGATCCGCGAGATCCTCGGGCGCCGTCCCACCAGCTCGGAGCTGGCGATGTACTCGGTGATGTGGAGCGAGCACTGCTCCTACAAGTCCTCCAAGGTGCACCTCAAGCAGTTCTCCGAGATCCCGCAGGAGACCCCGGCCGGCAAGATGCTCGCCGGCATCGGCGAGAACGCCGGCGTCATCGACGTCGGCCAGGGCTACGCCGTCACCTTCAAGGTCGAGAGCCACAACCACCCGTCGTACGTCGAGCCCTACCAGGGCGCCGCGACCGGCGTGGGCGGCATCGTCCGCGACATCCTCGCGATGGGCGCGCGCCCGGTCGCGGTGATGGACCCGCTGCGCTTCGGCCCGCTCGACGCCCCCGACACCCACCGGGTGCTGCCCGGGATCGTGGCGGGCGTCGGCGGCTACGGCAACTGCCTGGGCCTGCCCAACATCGGCGGCGAGGCGGTCTTCGACGCCAGCTACGCCGGCAACCCGCTGGTCAACGCGCTGTGCGTCGGCGTGCTGCGCCACGAGGACCTGCACCTCGCCAAGGCCTCCGGCGTCGGCAACCAGGTGATCCTCTACGGCGCCCGCACCGGCGGCGACGGCATCGGCGGCGTCTCCGTGCTCGCCAGCGAGACCTTCGACGCCGACGGGCCGGCCAAGCGCCCCAGCGTGCAGGTCGGCGACCCCTTCATGGAGAAGCTGCTCATCGAGTGCACCCTCGAGATCTTCGCGGCCGGCCTGGTCGCGGGCATCCAGGACCTCGGCGGCGCGGGCCTGTCCTGCGCCACCTCCGAGCTCGCCTCCGCCGGTGACGGCGGCATGCACGTCGAGCTCGACCGGGTGCCGCTGCGCGACTCCACCCTCGCTCCCGAGGAGATCCTCATGAGCGAGTCGCAGGAGCGGATGATGGCCGTCGTCGAGCCCGGCGACGTCGAGGCGTTCATGGCGATCTGCGCCAAGTGGGACGTCGAGGCCGTCGTGGTCGGCGAGGTCACCGACACCGGTCGCCTCGAGATCGACTGGCACGGCGAGCGCGTCGTCGACGTGCCGCCGCGCACCGTGGCCCACGAGGGCCCGACCTACGAGCGTCCCTACGCCCGCCCGAGCTGGCAGGACGCCCTCCAGGCCGACCGCGCCGAGGACCTGGCCCGCCCGGCCAGCGGCGCGGAGCTGCTGGAGACCCTGCTGCGCCTGGTCGCCAGCCCGAACCTGTGCGACAAGTCCTGGATCACCGACCAGTACGACCGCTACGTGCGCGGCAACACCGTGCTCGCCCAGCCCTCCGACAGCGGCATGGTCCGCATCGACGAGGAGACCAACCTCGGCGTCGCTGTCTCCACCGACTGCAACGGCCGCTTCGCCAAGCTCGACCCGTACGCCGGCGCGCAGCTCGCGCTCGCGGAGTCCTACCGCAACGTCGCGACCGGCGGCGCCACCCCGCTGGCGATCTCGGACTGCCTCAACTTCGGCTCGCCCGAGGACACCGACGTGATGTGGCAGTTCGCCGAGGCCTGCCGCGGCCTCAAGGACGGCTGCCTGGAGCTGGGGATCCCGGTCACCGGCGGCAACGTGAGCCTCTACAACCAGACCGGCGAGACCGCCATCCTGCCGACCCCGGTGGTCGCGGTGCTCGGCGTGATCGACGACGTGACCACCCGGACCCCGTCCGGCTTCGCCGCGGCCGGCGAGCGGGTCTTCCTGCTCGGTGAGACCCGCGAGGAGCTCTCCGGCTCGGAGTGGGCCAACGTCGTCCACGGCCACCTCGGCGGCACCCCGCCGCGGGTGGACCTGGCGGCCGAGAAGGCGCTCGCCGAGCTCCTCGCCGAGGGCCGCGGGCTGCTCACCAGCGCCCACGACCTCGCCGACGGCGGCCTTGCCCAGGCGCTCGTCGAGGCCTCGCTGCACCGGATGGTCGGCGCCCGCGTCTCGGTGGCCGACGTGGCCGGCGGCGACGCGTTCGTGGCGCTGTTCTCCGAGTCCGCGGGCCGGGTGCTGGTCACCGTCGCCGAGGGCGAGGAGGACCGGCTCGTCGAGCTCGCCGCGCGCCACGGCGTACCGCTCACCGCGCTCGGCGTCACCGGCGGCGACGCGGTGTCGGTGGAGGGACAGTTCGACGCCCCGCTGCTCGAGGTCCGCTCGGCGTGGATGGCGACGATCCCGGCGGCGCTTGCCTGACGACCTGCCCGTCAGCCGGTCGTGGGTGGTCCCCGCGGCCGAGCTGACCGAGCGGTTCTCGCGTTCCTCGGGCCCCGGCGGCCAAGGGGTCAACACCACCGACAGCCGCGTCGAGCTCTCCCTCGACGTCGCGGCCTCCGGGTCCCTGCCCGACACGCTGCGCGACCGGGTGCTGTCCCGCCTCGCCGGGCGCCTGGTCGACGGTGTGGTCACGGTCGTGGCCAGCGAGCACCGCACCCAGCTGGCCAACCGCAAGGCGGCTCGTGAGCGCCTCGCGCAGCTGCTGCGCGAGGCCGCCGCGCCCCCGCCCGCCAAGCGCCGTCCCACCCGCCCCACCCGCGGCTCGAAGGAACGGCGGCTGGGTGCGAAGAAGCGCCGAGGGGAGATCAAGCGCGGGCGCCAGGGGCGCTTCGACTGACGGCTCCGCCGCGGCGGCAGGCGGGCACCATGGGCGCATGCATCCCGCGCAACGGGTCGACTACGGCCCGCACTCCGACCAGTACGCCGAGCTGAGCCTGCCCGCGGGCGAGCCGCGCGGGACGGTGGCGATCGTCCACGGGGGCTTCTGGAAGCCGCGGTACGACTGCGCGCTCGGACGCCCCCTCGCCGACGACCTGGCGGCGCGCGGCTGGGCGGCGTGGAACGTCGAGTATCGCCGCGGCGTCGGCGCCGCCGCGACCTGCGCGGACGTGGCCGCGGCCCTCGCGGCGCTGGGCGGGCACGCCGCCGCCCACGGGCTGCCCCTGCGCCCGGTCGTCGGGCTCGGGCACTCCGCGGGCGGTCACCTCGCCACCTGGGCCGCCGCCCAGCCCGGCTCGCCGCTGACCCACGTGGTCGCCCAGGCCGGCGTCCTCGACCTCGGGGCCGCGCACCGCGCGCACCTCGGCGACGGTGCGGTGGAGGCGTTCCTGGGCCACCCTCCGGGCCCCGCCGACGCGGCGTACGACCCGACCGCGCAGCTGCCGCTCGCCGTGCCGGTGCGCTGCGTGCACGGGCGGGCCGACGACGTCGTACCCCTCACCCAGTCCGAGCGGTACGTCGCGCGCGCCGGCGCCGCGGGCGGCGACGCACGGCTGGTCGTGGTCGAGGGCGGCCACATGGACCTGGTCGACCCCGCCTCGCCGGCCTGGGCGCGCACGCTCGCGGTGCTGGACGGGCTGGCCTGAGCTCAGGTGGAGCGGTTCATCGCCCGCAGGCCGACGACCAGGCCGAGCGCGGCAACGAGGGCGGACGCGGCGAAGCCCGGCGCGACGACGCCGGCGTCGAAGGAGCCGGCGAACAGCGTCCGGACCGCGTCGACGACGTAGGCGAGCGGGTTCAGGTCGGCGAGGAACCTCAGCCATCCCGGAGCGCCCTCGAGGGGCAGGAGCACCCCGGCGAGCAGCAGCAGCGGGAAGATCGCGGTCTGCTGGACGGTCCAGAACAGCCAGTCCTGGTCCTTGCTGGCCAGGGCGAGGGCGAAGGACAGTGCGCCGACCCCGACGCTGAAGCCGGCGAGGACGACCAGCCCGAGGAGCACGCCGGGCAGGTGCAGCTCGTAGCTGAACGGGGTGACCACGAGGAGGATGATCGCGGTCTGCATCAGCAGCGGCACGACCTCCTTGAGCGCGCGGCCGACCAGCAGCGCCGAGCGCGAGAGCGGCGAGACCAGCAGCCGCTCGTGGGAGCCCGACTGGATCTCCGCGGTCAGGTTGGAACCGGTGAAGGACGCGCCCATCAGGGCCGTCATGGCCACGATGCCGGGCACGAACCACTGCAGCGCCGAGCCGCCGGCGACCGCGGGCAGCAGCGGGGCGAAGAGCGCCAGGAACACCAGCGGCTGCACCATCGCGAAGAGCACCGACACCGGCTCGCGCCAGACCGGCCGCAGCTCGCGCAGCATCACGTTCCAGGTGTCGGCCAGGAAACCGGGGGCCCGGGTCGTGGGCTCGCCGGTGCGGGCCACGGGGACCTCGAGGGCGGTGCTCATGCTGCTGCTCCTTCCGGGGCGGAGGTGGGCTCGCCGGCCGCGTCGCGCAGGCTGCGTCCGGTGAGGTCGAGGAAGACGTCGTCGAGGGTCGGGCCGACCACCTCGAGCCGGGTGACCGGGGCGCCGGAGCCGGCCAGGTCGACGACCAGCCCGGGGACGAGCGCGCGCCCGTGGGCGACGCGCACCTGCACCTCGCTGTCACGCAGCGTGACGTCGGCGCCGGGGAGGCGTGCGGCGCGGTCGGCCGCCGTCGCCGCCGCGTCCGGTGAGTCGAAACCGAGGGAGACCAGGTCGCCCAGCCCGGCCTTGAGCCGGGCCGCGGTGTCGTCGGCGATCACCGAGCCGTGGTCGATGACGATCACCCGGTCGGCGATCGAGTCGGCCTCCTCGAGGTAGTGGGTGGTCAGCACGACGGTGGTGCCGTGCTCGCGGTGCAGGCGCAGCACCTGCTCCTGGAGGTTCACCCTGTTCTGCGGGTCCAGGCCGGTCGACGGCTCGTCGAGGAACATCAGCGGCGGGGCGTGCACCAGCCCGATCGCCACGTCGAGGCGCCGCCGCTGGCCGCCGGAGAGGGTGGAGACCGGACGATCGGCCTGCTCGGTGAGGTCGAAGTCGTGGAGCAGCTCGCTGGCCCGTTCCCTCGCCCGGGCACGGGAGAGCCCGAAGGCGCGGCCCTGGCAGACCAGCTCGTCGCGCCCGCGCTGGGCGTGGGCGGCGGCGTTGCCCTGCCCGACGTACCCGATGCTGCGGCGTACGTCGCGGCGCTGCGTGACCACGTCGAAGCCGGCGACCTCGGCGCTGCCGGAGGTGGGTGGCAGGAGGGTGGTGAGCATCCGCAGGGTGGTGGACTTCCCGGCGCCGTTCGGCCCGAGGAAGGCCACCAGCTCGCCGGCGCCGACCTCCAGGTCGAGGGCGCGCACGGCCTCGACGGTGCGCTTGTGACGGGTGAAGTGCCGGGTCAGCGCCCGGGTGCGGATCACGGGTCCACCCGAGGGGCGGGTCTGGTTCTGGGTCATGGAGCCACGCTAGGAAGCAAAGCGGTCAGCTCCTGACCGCTGGGGGACCTAGTCTCGGAGCATGTCCACGAGCAGCCGGATGCTGCGACTGCTGTCGCTGCTGCAGACCCACCGCCACTGGCCGGGACCCGAGCTCGCGGCCCGCCTCGAGGTCAGCCCTCGCACGCTGCGGCGCGACGTGGAGCGCCTGCGCGAGCTCGGGTACGCAGTGGAAGCGACGCGCGGGGTCGACGGGGGCTACCAGCTGCAGCCGGGCGGCGCGCTCCCGCCGCTGCTGCTCGAGGACGAGGAGGCGGTCGCGATCGCGATCGGGCTGCGCCAGGCGACCACCGGGTCCGCGGCCGGGCTGGCGGAGACCTCGGTGCAGGCGCTCACCAAGGTGATCGCGCTGATGCCGCCCCGGCTGCGCCGGCGCATGGAGGCGGTGCGCACCCAGACCGAGTCACCGGGCCCGTGGAGCGGCGCGCCGGTGCTCGACGCCGGCACCCTCACCACGCTGGCCCAGGCCTGCCGCGACGAGGAGCCGGTCGGCCTCACCTACACCCCGGCGGCGCGGGGCGACCGCACGTCGGAGCCGAGCCAGCGCCGCGTCGAGCCGCACCGTCTCGTCACCCTCGGGCGCCGTTGGTACCTCGTGGCCTACGACCGCGACCGCCAGGACTGGCGCTCGTTCCGGGTGGACCGGATCTCGGAGGTCCGCACGACCGGGCAGCGGTTCCGGCGCCGCGAGCTGCCGGCCCCCGACGCGGTCGCCTTCGTCGAGGCCGGCATCCGCGGGATGCCGCACCGCTACGCCGTACGCGTGCGGGTGGCTGCCCTGGCGGCCGACGTCGCCGCCGCCGTCGGCCAGTGGGGCCGGGCGGTGCCGCTCGAGGGGCAGTCGGCGTCGTGCGTGCTCGAGATGGGCGTCGACGACCTCGCCTGGCCGGTGACGGTGCTGGCCCAGGTCGGTGCCGACTTCGTCGTGGAGTCACCGCCCGAGCTGCGGGACGCGGTCGCCCGGACCGCGAGGGTGTTCGCCCGGGCCGCCCCGCCGTCGCGCCCCGCCGCGGGTCACGTCGAGGACGACGACGTGCCGCTCTCCAGGATCGAGACGATGGAGTAGAGCGAGAAGCAGATCGCGCCGAGGCCCGCGAGTACCCGGGCGGCGACGAAGACGTTGGTGTCGGTGACCGCGGCCTGGAACATGAACGCCGACAGGAACAGGCAGGTCAGCGCGGTCAGGACCGGGAGCAGCGGCACCCGGTTCGCCAGCGCGAAGGTGCGCCGCCAGACCAGGGCGAGCAGGCCGACCTTGCTGAGGATGCTGAAGCAGACCAGCCCGAGGCCGATCATCACCAGCCCCGGGGTGCGGTAGTACGGCTCGGTGTCGAGCACGAGCAGCACGATCCCCCAGACCACGGCCAGCGTCCCCATGACGATCACCAGCCACGGCCACACCATCCGGTCGCGCGGGGTGTAGGTGTCCTGGATCTGGCGCACGATGCTCACCACCAGCCCGATCAGGCTGGTGCAGATCATCGCGATCCCGGCGACGACGTGGCCGACGGTGAACCGCGACGGGGTGGTCGTCTGCGCGAGGTTCACCACGACGACGGCCCAGGCGGCGACGGCCAGCACCACGGGGATCGCGCTCAGCACCCCGACCGCCGCCCCGCCGAAGGTGCCCGCGGGGCGCTCGTGGTCACCGACCGGCCGTGCGGAGTTCGCCGGGATCATCGAGAACCGTGTCGAGGCCGTGGCCACCGTCGCGACGCAGCCGCTGATCAGGCCCAGGCCCAGGACCACGTGGCCGGCGACGTAGTCGGGATCGGCCCCGGCAGCGCTGGCGCCCCACAGCAGGACGAGGCCGTACGTCGCCGTACCGACGGCGGTCAGGTAGCCCAGGACCGGGTAGCACCAGCGGTCCAGGGTGGTGAAGCGGTGGATGAGCTGGCGGATGATCGTCGCGGCGGTGCAGAACAGGCACACGCAGACCGCGGCGAGGAAGGTCACCACCCGCCCGGCGACCTCGTTGCCGGGCTGGTCGGCGGCGGTCCAGATGTCGACGCCGAGGCCGACGCACACGGCGGCCATCGCCAGCGGGATCGCCCGGAACAGGACGCTCACCCAGTAGTTCATGCCGACCACTTCCGTCGGTGCGGAGCGACACGCGGGGGAGTGCCCGAGCGCGGTGGTGCCCTTCTCAGAGTCCACGCGCGCACCGCTGCTGTCAACGTGCCCCGTGCGCCCTAGGCTTGAGGACCGTGCCCGCCCGACTGAAGCCCGCCCCCGCCGCCGCGGTCGACGCCGCCCTGGCCAGGGTGCGTGCGGGGGAGGCCGACAAGGCCGACCTGCGCCTGCTGGTCAAGCACTTCCTCGCGGTCCTCGAGGAGCGCGCGCCCGGCCACTCCGTGGAGGTCCGCGTCCCGCCGTACGCCGCGGTGCAGGTCATCCCCGGCGTCCGCCACACCCGCGGCACGCCCCCGGCAGTGGTGGAGACCGACGCGCCGACCTGGATCGCGCTGGCGAGCGGGGAGCTCACCTGGGCCGAGGCCGACGCGGCCGGACGGCTCCGGGCCAGCGGCCAGCGGGCCGACCTCACGGCGTACCTCCCGCTGGGACGCCCGGGCGAGGAGGCTTAGGTTGGATCCATGAGTCTCGACATCCACGCCAGGGTCCAGCAGCTCCTCCCCGGGATCCGCCAGGACCTCGAGGACCTCGTCCGCATCGAGTCGGTCAGCGCCGACCCCGCGCGCGCCGCCGAGGTGCAGCGCAGCGCCGAGGCCGTGGCCGCGCTGTTCCGGGCCGAGAACTTCGACAGCGTCGACATCGTCAGTGCGCGCGAGGACGGCGGCGCGCCGGCCGTCATCGCCCACAAGGCCGGGCCGGAGGGCGCGCCGACGGTCCTGCTCTACGCCCACCACGACGTGCAGCCCGAGAACGACCACGGCGAGTGGGACTCCCCGCCGTTCGAGCCCACCGAGCGCGGCGAGCGGCTCTACGCCCGCGGCGCCGCCGACGACAAGGCCGGCATCGCGGCCCACCTCGGCGCGCTGCGTGTGTTCGGCGACGACCTGCCGGTGAGCGTCACGATGTTCATCGAGGGTGAGGAGGAGGTCGGCTCCGACACCCTCCCCGAGCTGCTGCGCCGCCACCGCGACCGGCTCGCCGCCGACGTCATCGTGATCGCCGACTCCGGCAACTGGGACATCGGCGTCCCGGCGCTCACCACCAGCCTGCGCGGCCTGGTGCGGGCCGACATCGAGGTCCGCACGCTCACCCACGCCGTGCACTCCGGCATGTGGGGCGGCCTGGTGCCCGACGCGCTGATCACCCTGAGCCGGCTGATCGCCTCCTTCCACGACGACGCCGGCAACCTGCTCATCGAGGGCCTGCACAGCGGACCGGCCGCCGACGTGGAGTACCCCGAGGAGCGCCTGCGCGCCGAGTCCGGCGTGAACCCCGGCGTGGAGTGGATCGGCTCCGGCCCGGTCGTGGAGCGGCTGTGGACCCAGCCGGCGCTCTCGATCACCGGCCTCGACGCGCCCAAGGTCGACGGCGCCAGCAACACCCTGGTCGCCTCCGCGCGCGCCAAGGTCTCGCTGCGCATCGCCCCGGGCGACAACGCCGCCAACGCCGTGGAGTGCCTGCGCCGCCACTGCGAGCAGCACACCCCGTGGGGCGCCGAGCTCACCTTCACCGTCGTCGACACCGGCGAGGCCACGGCGATCGACGCCACCGGCCCGGCGTACGACGCGGCGCGCGCGGCGTTCACCGAGGCGTGGGACGGCACCTCGCCGGTCGACATGGGCGTCGGCGGGTCGATCCCGTTCATCGCGGAGTTCCTCGAGACCTTCCCGGAGGCCAGCGTGCTGGTCACCGGCGTGGAGGACCCCGACACCCGCGCCCACGGCGCCAACGAGGGCCTGCACCTCAAGGAGTTCGAGCGGGTCGTGCTGGCCGAGGCGCTGCTGCTGCGCAACCTCGCCCAGGGCTGAGCCGGGCGGCTCGCTGGCGCTCAGGCGGCGGGCAGCAGGACCCGGAAGGTGCTGCCCCGGCCCAGCTCGGACTCGACCTCGATCCGGCCACCGTGACGGCGCACGATCCGCTGCACGATGGCCAGGCCCAGCCCGGTGCCGGGCTGGGCGACCGCCTCCGGGTTGCTGGAGCGGAAGAACTCGGTGAACAGCTGCTCCTGGTCGTCCTCGGAGATGCCCAGGCCCTCGTCGGAGCAGGTCAGCACGACCTCGTCGGCGTGGCGGTCGAGGTTGACCACGATGGTGCCGCCGTCGGGGGAGTACTTCACCGCGTTGCTCAGCAGGTTGGTCAGCACCCGGTCGAGCTCGTCGGGGTCGCCCATCGCGACCACCCGACCGTTCGGTGCCTCGACGCGGACGGTGAGCTCGCGCATCGAGGCGGAGACGGCGTTGAGGTCGACGACGTCGTCGACGACGGAGCGCAGGTCGACCGCCCGGCGCTGCACCGTGTTCGTCGGGTCGTCCATCCGCGCGAGCAGCAGCAGGTCGTCGGCGACTCGGGCCAGGCGCCGCGCTCCGCGCTCCATCGCCGAGAGCGAGGTGCGGACCGGCGGCGCCACGTCGACCGACTCGAGGATCTCCAGGTGCCCGAGGACCGTGGTGAGGGGGTTCTTCAGCTCGTGGGAGACCGTCGCGATCAGCTGGCTCTTGTAGCCGTCGAGGGTCTGCAGCTCCTGCACGAGCAGGTGCTCGCGCTCGAAGGTGCGGGCGTTGAGCACCGCCCGCCCCAGGTCGTGGCCGACGTCGAGGGCGGCGGCCGCCTCGGTCTCCGTCCAGCCGCGGTCGCCCACGGGCCGGGTGAGCACCAGGTTGCCGACGCAGTCGCGTCCGGCACCCAGCGGCACGAAGAGCAGGCTGCCGACCCCGATCCGCTCGAGGAAGTCCGTGACCAGCCGGCGCTGCTCGGCGCTGAGCTCGAGCAGTCCCACGGGGTCGGGGTGGGCGACGCTGAAGACGAACGCGCGCTGGGCGTCCCAGGAACGGTGGGCCACCGCCTCGGCGAGCGCGCTCACCTCCGGGTCCATCTCGGGTACGTCGTGGTGCGCGGCGTACAACGCGGCGGAGCGCTGGTGCTCCTCGCCGAAGGTCTGCACCCACACGCCCCCGGCACGGAAGCCCTGCGCGAGCGCGGCCTGGCACTCGCCCAGCACGTCCTCGAGGGCCAGGTGGCTGGAGGCGTGGCGGATCACCGCGCGCGCGGCCTCGGCGAGGCGGACCTGCTCGGCCAGCGCCTCGCGCTCGAGCGCGGTCACCACGGCGCGCCCGGCCTGCTCGGCGTACACCTGGAGCATCCGGCGCTGCTGGGCGCCCGGCCGGCGGCCGTCCGTGGGCAGGTCCATGGTGAGCATGCCGCGCAGCACGCCGTCGGCGTCGCTCAGCGGCGCGACCAGGAGGTCCAGAGGGTGCCAGGCATCGGGGGCGTCGATCGGCTCGATGTCCGGCACCCAGCCCCACTCGCCGTCGGGGAGGTCGAGGCGCTCGTGGGGCACGAACTTCAGCAGGCCCCAGTCGTCGGCGACCGCGATCTCCTCCATCAGCGTGATGATGGGGGTGCGCGCGCCCTCCAGCGACCGGCGCGCCTCCTCGCTGCCGGCGACCGCCACCACCTGCATGGTGCAGTCGTCGCGCGCGACGCTGATCGCGGCGACGCCGAACCCGGCCACCTGGGTGACCCCCTCGGCGATCAGCTGCAACGCGTCGCGCGACGGAGCGGTCAGGTGGGTCGGGTCGGAGGCCGGCGGGTGCTGCGAGGTGGTCATGGTCCCTCAGGTCGGGTAGGGGCCGGCACAGCCTACGGCGGGTGCCCCGGGCTGTCTGGTAGTCCAGCAGGGTTGCCGGGGCGAGGTATGGGGCGATCACGCCCTAGACTGGGGCCGTGCCCTTCCTCAGCAGCAGTGGCAGTTCTTCCAGTGCTGGTCGGCGGGGCGGCGACGGCCGCCTCACCCATGCGCTCGACCCGCAGGACCAGGGACCCCAGGACGCCTGCGGCGTCTTCGGTGTCTGGGCCCCGGGGGAAGACGTGGCCAAGCTGACCTACTTCGGTCTCTACGCCCTCCAGCACCGCGGTCAGGAGTCGGCCGGCATCGCGGTCAGCAACGGCCGCCAGATCCTGGTCTACAAGGACATGGGTCTGGTCTCGCAGGTCTTCGACGAGTCGACGCTCAGCTCGCTGCGCGGCCACCTCGCGATCGGCCACTCGCGCTACTCCACCACCGGTGCCAGCACCTGGGAGAACGCGCAGCCGACGTTCCGCCCGACCGGGCACGGCTCGATCGCGCTGGGCCACAACGGCAACCTGATCAACACCCACGAGCTGCGCGAGCTGGTCGCCGCGCTGCCGGGCCCCGCCGACGAGCTGGACCTCCAGCGTCCGCAGGGCGAGGCCACCAACGACACCAGCCTGGTCACCGCGCTGATGGCGCACCACCCGGACGGCACGCTCGAGGAGCGTGCGCTGGAGGTGCTGCCGATGCTGCGCGGGGCGTACTGCTTCGTGTGGATGAACGAGGACACCCTCTACGCCGCCCGCGACCCCCAGGGCATCCGCCCGCTGGTCCTCGGCCGCCTCGAGCGCGGCTGGGTGGTGGCCTCGGAGAGCGCCGCGCTGGCCACCATCGGCGCCAGCGTCGTGCGCGAGGTCGAGCCCGGCGAGATGATCGTCATCGACGACCAGGGCCTGCGCTCGCACAAGTTCGCCGAGCCCGACCGCAAGGGCTGCGTCTTCGAGTACGTCTATCTCGCCCGCCCCGACGCCACCATCAGCGGACGCAGCGTCCACGAGGCCCGTGTCGAGATGGGCCGCCAGCTGGCCCGCGAGTTCCCGGTCGACGCCGACCTGGTGATGCCCGTGCCGGAGTCCGGTACGCCGGCCGCCGCCGGGTACGCCGAGGAGAGCGGCATCCCGTTTGGTCAGGGCTTCGTCAAGAACGCCTACGTCGGGCGCACGTTCATCCAGCCCAGCCAGACCCTGCGCCAGCTCGGCATCCGGCTCAAGCTCAACGCCCTCGATCACATGATCCGCGGCAAGCGCATCGTGGTGGTCGACGACTCCATCGTGCGCGGCAACACCCAGCGCGCCCAGGTGCGGATGCTGCGCGAGGCGGGCGCCCTCGAGGTGCACGTGCGCATCTCCAGCCCCCCGGTGAAGTGGCCGTGCTTCTACGGCATCGACTTCGCGACCCGCGCGGAGCTGATCGCCAACGGCATCGACGTCGAGGAGATCGCCCACAGCGTCGGCGCCGACAGCCTCGGCTACATCTCCCTCGACGGGATGATCGAGGCCACCAAGCAGCCGGCCGAGCAGCTGTGCCAGGCCTGCTTCACGGGGGAGTACCCCGTGCCGCTCCCCGACGAGAGTCAGCTCGGCAAGCACCTGCTCGAGGCGACGCTCACCTCCCCGACCATGGGCAAGGCGCTGCCCGTGCTGAACAACCCGTGAGGACGACCCCGTGACCGAGACCCCCACTGGCACCTCTGCCGGTCAGAACAGCGCCGCGAACGCCTACGCCGCCGCCGGCGTCGACATCGAGGCCGCCGACCGCGCGATCGACCTGATGAAGGGCTGGGTCGAGAAGGCCCGCCGCCCGGAGATGATCGGTGGCCTGGGCGGCTTCGCCGGGCTCTTCGACGCCTCCGCGCTCACGAAGTACAAGCGCCCGCTGCTGGCCACCTCCACCGACGGCGTCGGCACCAAGGTCGCGATCGCGCAGGCCATGGACGTGCACGACACGATCGGCTTCGACCTGGTCGGCATGGTCGTCGACGACCTCGTCGTGTGCGGCGCCGAGCCGCTGTTCATGACCGACTACATCGCCACCGGCCGGGTCGTGCCCGAGCGGATCGCGGCGATCGTCAAGGGCATCGCCGAGGCGTGCGTCGAGGCCGGCTGCGCGCTGGTCGGCGGCGAGACCGCGGAGCACCCGGGCCTGCTGGCCCCCGACGAGTACGACGTGGCCGGCGCGACCACGGGCGTCGTCGAGGCCGACGACCTGCTCGGCCCCGGCCGGGTCCGCCCCGGCGACGTGGTGATCGCGATGGCCGCCAGCGGCCTGCACTCCAACGGCTACTCCCTGGTGCGTCACGTGCTGCTCGAGCAGGCCGGCTGGGCGCTGGACCGCGAGGTCGAGGAGCTCGGCGGCACCCTCGGTGCCGAGCTGCTCGTTCCGACCCGGATCTACGCCAAGGCGTGCCTGGAGCTCGCCCGGCGCACCCGCACCCACGCGATGTCCCACGTGACCGGTGGCGGCCTCGCGGCCAACCTGGAGCGGGTCATGCCCGCCGAGCTGACCGCGACGCTGGACCGGGCCTCCTGGACCCCGCAGCCGATCTTCGACGTGGTGCGCCGCGTCGGGAGCCTCTCGCAGGCCGACCTCGAGATGACCCTCAACTGCGGCGTCGGGATGGTCTCGCTGACCCACCCCGAGGACGTCGGCGAGGCGATCCGGGTGCTCGCCGGCTTCGGCATCCACGCCTGGGTCGCGGGCGAGGTCAGCGCCTCGGAGACCGACGGAGGACGGGTGAGGCTCATCGGCCAGCACCCCGGCTGGAGCTGACCCGACGGGGCCCGCGAGGGCCCTCCGGGAGGCGGTGTTCGCCCACGGCAGAAGCCGAAGGGCGGTCCGGACGTGCAGGAACATCGGCCAGCAGGTAGCGTTGCCCTCACGAGATATTTCTGAGGACAGCCCGGGAGCCGCAGTGCCCCGGCCGAGGTGCGAGGGGGCTGACCCTATGGGGCGCGGCCGAGCAAAGGCCAAGCAGACGAAGGTCGCCCGCGACCTGAAGTACCGCACTCACGAGACGGACTTCGGGAAGTTGGCCCAAGAGCTGCACGGCGGTGAGAAGAACCACACCGAGGACCCGGTGGATCCCGAGGTCCTGGAGAAGTGGGCAGACTACTCCGAACCGCACCGCGACTGACGCCGCGTCGATGGTGTCAGCACGAGGTTTGAACCGCATCTGACGACCTCCACCGTGCCGCCAGGCATCGCCTGACGGCACGGTGTTGTTCGCCGGGTCCCGCGTGGCCCACCGGCCTTCGGGGACGGTGCGGTCTCAGCCGACCCAGATCCCGCGCAGTCGACCGACGTCGCGGATCCGGGTCTCGGCGACCCGGTCCGCCGCGGTCGCGGTCGGTACGCCGTCGCGTGCGGCGCGCTCGAGGATGCGGCGGGTGGTGTCGAGGATGCCGCCTGCCCGGAGCCGGGCGCGTTCGAAGGAGAACCCCGACGGGTCCAGGGCGTCCGCGACCTGGATCAGCCCGCCGGCGTTCACGCAGTAGTCGGGCGCGTAGACGATCCCGCGGTCGGTGAGCTCCTTCTCGACCCCTGGGCGGGCGAGCTGGTTGTTGGCCGCGCCGCAGACGACGCGCGCCCGCAGCACCTCGACGACCTCCGGGGTCAGCGCGCCGCCGAGCGCGCACGGCGCGTAGACGTCGAGCGGTGCCGCCACGAGCTCCTCGGTGGAGCCGACGACGCGCACCTGCGGGTGCTCCTGGCGCACCCGGTCGAGCGCGTCGGGGGAGACATCGGTGACCACGACGTCGGCGCCGTCCTCGAGCAGCAGCGCGACCAGGTGGCGCCCGACCTTGCCGACCCCGGCCACGCCGACGGTGCGCCCCTCGAGCGCGCCCGGCTCCGGCGCCGTGCCCCAGGCGCGCTCGACCGCGGCCAGCATGCCGCGGTGCACGCCGTACGCAGTCAGCACGGAGCTGTCGCCGGCGCCGCCGTGCTCGGTGCTGAGCCCGCTCACGTGCCGGGTCTCGCGGGCCACGTCGTCCATGTCGGCGCTGTCGGTGCCGACGTCGCAGGCGGTGACGTAGCGCCCGCCGAGGGACTGCACGAAGCGGCCGTAGGCGCGGAACAGCGCCTCGGAGCGCTCCGTGCGCGGGTCGCCCACGATCACGCCCTTGCCGCCGCCGAGGTCGAGCCCGGCGAGGGCCGCCTTGTAGGTCATCCCGCGGGAGAGGTCGAGCACGTCGCGCAGCGCCTCGTCGGTGGAGGCGTAGGGGTGGAAGCGGGTGCCGCCGAGGGCGGGCCCCAGGGCGGTGGAGTGGATCGCGACGATGGCGCGCAGGCCGCTGGCGGGGTCGTGGGCGAAGACGACCTGCTCGTGCTGGGCGCCGAGCTCGAAGACGTCGGTGGCCGGGACGTCGGGGGTGCTGCTCACGGGCATGGGTGCTGTCCGTCCTGTCGGGCCGCCATGGGTGGGCGGCGGGGGCGACCCGCGGGTGTGGTGCGGGTCACGCCCAGCCTAGGCGGGGCGCTCAGTGCGCGACGGACCGCATCACCACGACGTCGCCGTGGGTGCCGTAGCCGGCCAGCCGCCCGCCCTGCTGCGTGCCGTCGAAGGTGGCCAGCAACCACCCGTCGCCGGTGCGGGCGAGGGTCGGCCACGGGATGTTCGTGGGGTACGGCGCGGGGAGGTCGCCGAGCCGGGTCAGGTCGAGGTCGCAGACCGGGTAGGCCTGCCGGTCCTTGCTGCTGGCCAGCACCCGCCACGCGTCGCCGGCGCCGGGGTCGCGCAGCACGGTGGTGCCCTCGCACTCCTGCGAGGCGGTGTCGACCGCGCGCAGGGTCAGCGTGTCGAGGTCCGGGCCGGTCGCCAGGGCGGGGCCGAAGCGGAAGTAGCGGGTCGCCACGACGTAGCCCACCAGCCAGCGGCCCCCGTCGCGGACCAGGTGGGGGTCCCAGACGCCGACCGCGCGCACACCGGTGGTCGGCACGTCCAGCGGCCGGGTGTCGAGCACGTGCTGGCCGGCGGTGAGGTCGGCCGTGGTCTGCGCCAGCGTGATCCGCATCGGGCGGGAGGTGTCGAAGTCGCCCCAGGTGCTGGTCGCGAGCAGCCAGCGCCCGCCGTCGCGCACCAGGTGGCAGGCGTGGTCGCCGAAGACCCCGGGGGTGTCGGGACGGCGGAAGAACAGGTCGCCGCGGTGGCTCAGCGCGTGGGTGACCGGGTCGAGCGCCCACACCGAGGTGTGCGCGGTGTCGAAGAACCCGGGCCCGGCGCTGGTCGCGGTGAGCAGCAGCCGCCCGTCGTCCAGGAGGTACGGCGTGCCCTCGGCGTGGGTGGCCAGGCGCAGGTCGCGCAGGCCCAGCTGCCCGTAGCGGCCCCAGCGGTGCGCCCCGGTGCTGCTCGAGGCGCCGAGGGTGGCCAGCCAGGCCTCGTCGCGGGTGTCGAGGTGCCCGGCGAGGTCGAGGCGGGCGCGGGCGGTCCAGCCGTCCGCGCCGCGGGTCATCGCGCTGACGTGGGTGCCGGTGAGGGCGAGGCCGAGCGCCTCGACGGGGGAGTCGGGGCGGGCGAGGGCGCCGTGGCGACCGCGCAGCGCCCCGAGCCTCGCGCGTGCCGAGCGCCGCACCTCGCGGCCGCGGACCCGCGCGGTCAGGGAGACCCGTCCGTGCGGGCCGGCGCCCGCGTCGAGCCGGGCGGTCAGGGTCACGTCGCGGCCCTCGAGGTGCACCTCGAGGGCGCCGTCGGGCGAGGGAGCCGCCTCGACCGCGACGTACGGTGCCGCGGCCGCGCCGTCGGCCAGCGCGTCCTGCACCAGCGCCACCGGCCGGTGGCGGGCCACGACCTCGAGGCGGACGTCGGTGAGGCTCACCGCACCGCGTCCGCGAGGACGCTGACCGCGAGGTCGATCTCGTGGCGCAGGGTGTCCACGAGCGCCTCGTAGCCGGTCGTCGCACCGCCGTCGGCGCGCGACTCGATGCGTGCCGCGGCCGCGGCCACCCGCGGGAGACCGAGGTTGAGGGCGCTGCCCTTGACCAGGTGGGCGGTGGTGAAGGTGCGCATCGCCTCCCCGGAGTCGATGGCCTCGCAGATCGCGGCCAGCTGCTCCTCGATGCGGCTCATGAACGAGCGCGCGGTGCGGTCGAAGAAGCTGACCCCGTCCTTCTCCAGCTCGTCGAGCATCCGCACCCGCGCCGGGTCGAGCACCGGCGCGCCGGCCCGCGGCCCGCCGTGCCCGGTCTCGGCCCCCGTCTCACCGGTCGTGGCGAGGGGGGAGCCGTCGACGGTCCAGCGGCGCAGCAGCCGCTCCAGCTGGGCGGGGTCGACCGGCTTGGTCACGAAGTCGTCCATCCCGGCGGCCAGGCAGCGCTCCCGCTCGCCCTCGATGGCGGAGGCGGTCATCGCGATGATCGGGACCCGCCGGCCCGGGGCCTCGGTGGCGCGCACCGTGCGGGTCGCGTCGAAGCCGTCCATCACCGGCATCCGGCAGTCCATCAGCACGGCGTCGAAGCCGTGGTCGCCGGCCAGCGCGGCCACGGCGGCCAGGCCGTCCTCGACGACCTGCACCCGGGCGCCGAGGTTCTCCAGGATGCCGGTGGCGACCATCTGGTTGACGAGGTTGTCCTCGACGACGAGCACCGAGGCGTCCAGCCGGCGGGCGGGCGCTGCGCCGCCCTGCTCGCCGGACTCTGCCTCGTCGCCCGGCTCCGGGGCCGCGTCCGTGCCGTCGCCCAGCTGGGCCAGCAGGGTCTCGCGGAGCTCGGCGTGCGGCACCGGCTTGCCGAGCACGTGGGCCACCCCGCCGGCGGTGTCGGCGGTCTCGCGGAACCACAGCGGGTCGGCGCTCAGCAGCACCACCGACAGCCCGGTCAGGCCGGGGTGCTCGGTGACCCGCCGGGCCAGCTCGACCCCGTCGGTGACCGGCAGGGCGGCGTCGACCAGCGCCACGTCGTACGGCGCGGCGTTGCGGACCGCGTGGTGCAGCAGGGAGAGGGCGTGCTCGGCGTCCGGGGCGGTGCCGACCTCCAGGCCCCAGCCCCGCAGCTGGGCGACCATCGCGGCGCGGGCCGAGGCGTTGGCGACGACGACCAGCGCCCGGCGCCCGCGCAGCGCCGCGGTCGCCTCGGGGGAGTACGCCGCCGAGGCACGCTCCAGCCGCGCGGTGAAGATGAAGGTGCTCCCGACGCCGGGGCGCGAGGACACCGTGATGGTGCCGCCCATCGCCTCGACGAGCTGGTGGGAGATCGTCAGGCCGAGGCCGGTGCCGCCGTGGCGGCGGGTGGTGGACAGGTCGGCCTGGCTGAACGCGTCGAAGACGGTCTCCAGGGCCTCGGCGTCGATCCCGACCCCGGTGTCGCGCACCTCGACGCGCAGCACGACGTGCTCGTCGGTGGCCTCCGCGACCCCCGCGCTGACCACGACCTCGCCGCGCTCGGTGAACTTCACGGCGTTGGAGACCAGGTTGGCCACCACCTGGCCGAGGCGGGTGGCGTCCCCGCACAGCAGGGTCGGCACCTCCGGCTCGCAGCCGACCACCAGCTCCAGGCGCTTCTCGTAGGCCGCGCCCCGCACCACCGACGCGGTGCGCTCGAGCACGGCGCGGACGTCGAAGTCGGCGACCTCGAGCTCGAGCTTGCCGGCCTCCACCTTGGAGAGGTCGAGGATGTCGTTGATGATCGCCAGCAGGTCCAGGCCGGCGGCCTGCAGGCCCTCGGCGAGGCGGCGCTGCTGGGCGTCGAGACCGGTGGAGAGCAGCAGCTCGGTGAGACCCACGACGCCGTTCATCGGCGTGCGGATCTCGTGGGTCATCGTGGCGAGGAACTCCGACTTCAGCCGGGACGCCTGCACCGCCTCGTCGCGGGCGCTCGCGAGCTCGCGAGCGGCGCGCTCGCGGGTCGCCACGACGCCGAACTGGGTGCCGACCTGGGCGAGCAGGGTGCGGGAGGCCTCGTCGGGCGGGACCTCGTCGGTGTGCAGGAGGATCACCCCGACGACCTCGCTGCGCACCAGGACCGGCAGCGCGACCAGGGTCCCGGTGCGCGGACCCGCCTCGGAGGGCTGCTCGTGGACCCGGGTCGCCACGGCCGCCGTACGCCTGGCCTGGGCGGCGAGCACCAGGTCGACGTCGGGGTCGGTGCCGGGCGCGAAGACCTCGACCACCTCGGGCTCGGGCCCGGAGGTGTCGTAGAGCGCGAGCGCCGTCCAGCCGGGCGCGTTGTGCTGCAGCCCGGCGCCGGCGAGGCGCACCGCCTCGCGCAGGGTGGTCGCGCGGTTCGCGATCGAGGAGACCTGCTGCTGCAGACGCAGCCGGCGGGCCGCGTGCGCGGCCTGCTCCTCGGCGACGTGGGTCTCGGTGACGTCGTGCACGGTGCCCAGCATCCGGGGGCTGGTGCGCGGGCCGCTGCGGTCGCGGACCCCGAGCACGTGCAGCCAGCGGGTCCGCCCGCCGGGCGGGGTGAAGCGGGCGACGAAGTCGACCTCCTCGCGCCCGGCGACGACGCGCCGGTAGGCCTCGCGGACCGTGTCGCGGTCCGCCGGGTGGACCAGGGCGAGGAAGGACTCGCCGGCCGGGAACGGCTCGCCGGGCGCGAGGCCGAGGACCTCGCGCAGCTGGTCGGTGCCCGACACCGTCGCCGCCTCGAGGTCGCCCTCCCACGCCGCCAGCCGCGCCAGCTGGCGGGCGTTCTCGATGCGCTGCTGCCGCGCGCGCATGGACGCGGCCAGCTCGCTGTGCCCGCCGTACGGCGTGAAGCGGTGCAGCCACCCCAGCAGGACGCCGTCCTCGTGCAGGGGACTCCAGCTGATCAGGCAGCAGTTCACCGAGCCGTCGGAGCGCGTCACGGTCGCCTCGGCGTTGTCGACCCCGGGGTCGGAGGGGTCGGTGTCCGCGAGGCGCGCGAGGTGCATGCGCAGGACGCCCGCGTCCTGGGGGCGCACCGCCTCGGTCGCCGGTCGGTCGGTGATCGCCGCGACGTCGCGTCCGAGCAGCGCGCCCATCGCGGCGTTGGCGTAGCGGGTGGTGCCGCCCGGGTCGATCAGCCAGAGCCCGTCAGGGCTGCCCTCGATGATCGTGCGGAACAACTCCCGGGACTGGGACACGCGTCTCCTCCAGACTCGGTCAGCTCGCGCCCATCATCCCTGACGCCCGGCCCCCGCGTCCGCCCTTCCCCGGAAGCGTGGTCGGGCGCCCACCGTTGGTCGAGCCTGTCGTTGGAGGGAGTGCCGAGAGCGCTGGGGAAACACCCTTGTCCTCGAACGTATGTTCGAGTAGACTGAGGCATGGCCTCACCGGATCTCCCCGACCGCGACACCCCAGCCGCCGTGCTGGCGTTCGTGCAGTCACGTCGGGCCGCAGTGCAGCGGGCGGAGGTGGAGATCCTCCAGGGGGCGCTGGCGTGGGCGGCGATGCACCCCGAGGAGTCGGTCTCAGAGGAGGTCTCGACAGGCTCGGCCAACGGTCTGATCTTCGCCGAGGTCGCCGTCCCGCTCGCGGGTGAGGGCACCCCGCTGGTGGCGGAGTTCGCGCCGATGGAGTTGGGCGCCGCGCTCGGTCTCTCGACCGACTCCGCGAAGGGGCTGATCGGGGACGCCCTCGAGTTGGCCCACCGGTTGAAGCGGACCTGGGCGCTCGTGCAGGCCGGTGAGGTGCCGGTGTGGAAGGCCCGCCGGGTCGCGCAGCTGACCACCACGTTGCCGTTGGTCGCCGCGGACTACGTCGACCGCCAGCTCGCCCCTGTGGTGGGGAAGGTCGGCTTCGCGGCGATCGGGCGGCTGGTGGAGCACGCACGGGTGACCTTCGACCCCGAGGGCGCGGAGAAGCAGCGGCGCGAGGCGGCCGACGGGCGTCGTTTCGACGTGCACACCGGGGCGGCCGACTTCGATGGCACCGTGCAGGTCGAGGGCACCCTCGACCTGGCTGATGCGCTCGATCTCGACGCCGCGATCCGGCAGGGAGCCGCCGAGCTCGCCGCGCTGGGCTCGGAGGAGCCGCTGGACGTGCGCCGCTCCATGGCCGCCGGCGAGCTCGCCCGACGCCAGCTGACCCTCGACCTGATGGCCGAGGCCGGCGACGGGACGGCGTCGGTGGTGAAGCCGCGACAGGTCGTCATCCACGTCCACCTCTCCCACGCCGCGATCAGCCGCGACGAGGCAGGGACCGCCAGCATCGAGGAGACGCGGTCCATCGTCTCCACCGACCAGGTCCGTGGGTGGTGCAGTGGCGACGCGCAGGTCGTCATCAAGCCCGTCATCGACCTCGAGGCCCACCACCACACCGACGCCTACATCGTCCCGGACCGGCTGGTCGAGCGGACCCGTCTGACCCAGCTGACGTGCGCCTTCCCGTGGTGCGAACGCACTGCCCGTCGGTGCGACATCGACCATGTCGTCGCTCACGGTGACGGCGGCCCGACCTGCTCCTGCAACCTGGCGCCGCTGTGCCGGCGACATCACCGGGCCAAGACCCACAGCGGCTGGACCTACGAGAAGACAGAGCCCGCGACGTACCTCTGGCGATCCCCGCACGGCCTGCATCTCCTGAAGTCCGACGGCACCACCCGCCTCCTCACGGCGCACCCGCCCGACGCGTAGGAGAGCTCCGCCCGCTCACGCTCGCCACTACGCCAGCACGCCTGCTGGCGTGGCGGACCGCTGTGCTGGGACGACCGCCACCTGAGCTCGACCGGCAGGCCAGCGGCCGCGGCAGGCGTCAGAAACGGTCGGCGGGGCGGAGGGTGGCCTCGGCGCCGCCGTCGACGTAGATGACCTGGCCGGTGATGTGGGTGGTGGTCGGCTCGACGAGCCAGGCCAGCACGCGGGCGATGTCCTCGGGCTTGGCGTAGCCGTGCAGCGGCATCGGCACCGCCTGGTCCATCACCTTGCGCATCGCGTCGTCCTCGAACAGCTCGGTCGTCATCGGGGTGAGCACGACGCCGGGGGCGACCACGTTGATCGGGATGCCGGCGTCGGCCCAGCCGGGGGAGACGGCGGTACGCCGGGCCCACTGGGCGAGGGCGGACTTCGTCGCGGGGTAGATCGAGGCGGCGGCCCGGGGGTCCTGGAGGACGGCGTTGGCCGCGGCGGTCGCGGCCGGCTCGTCGCCGGCGAGGCAGGCGGCCAGGACGTCGGGCTCGGGCGGGCGGGTGCCGCTGATCGAGCCGACCACGGCGACGCGCGGCGCGGAGGACTCGGCCAGGAGCGGGCGCAGGCCCTCGACGACCTCGGTGGTGCCGAAGTAGTTCACGCGCACCATCAGCTCGCCCGGCTGGGCGACCCCGGCGCAGGTGACGACGGAGTCGATCTGGCCGCCGGCCCGCTCGCGTACGGCGTCGATGGCGGCGGAGCGTCCCTCGGGCGTGCTCAGGTCGCCCACGACCTCGGCGTCGCGCAGGTCGATGCCGATGACCTCCTCGCCGCGCTCGCGGAGGATGGTGGCGACGGCTTGACCGATGCCGGAGGCGCTTCCGGTGACGACGGCTCGACGGGGCATGGGTCCTCCTGAAGTAGAATCAATTCTAGTCGAACGTAGCACTCTGGCCGGGGTGCTGTCCGGTACGTTGGCGCCGTGGTCGACCCCCGTCATCAGGCCCGTTCCGATGTCCGTCGAGGGCTGCGCGCCGTGCCGGCGTCGCTGGCCCGCGGGCGGGAGCGGGTGGTCGGGGTCTTCCAGCACCGCTTTCCCACGGTAGCCGTGACCGGTATGACCGGCGTCGGCAAGAGCGAGCTCGTCGAGCACCTGGCCGGACGCCCGCGGCCCGACGAGGAGGTCGCCGAGGCGGGCTCGGCGGTGCTGGAGCGTCGCGTCCGCCGTGGCCGCCGGCTGCAGGGCTTCCGCTTCCGGGTGGTGCCCGGCGAGAACGCCGCCACCCGGCTCGGCGCACTCGACGAGGTGTTCCACGACGACCCCGTCGACGGGGTGCTCCACGTCGTCGCCCACGGCCACGCCACCGGACGGCGTACCGCCGGCACCTCCGGTGCGGTCACCGTCGACCGCGACGAGCAGCTCGCCCGCGAGCTGGAGGACTGGACGGTCACCGCCCACCGGATCGCCGCCATGGCGGTACGCCGCCCGCGGCCGACGTGGCTGGTGATCGCCGTGACGAAGGTCGACCTGTTCCCCGACCGGGTCGAGGAGGTCGTGCACGCCTACTCCCCGGGCAGCGGGACGCCGTTCGGCAACCGCCTCGACGAGCTCCGGGCGCTCGCCGGCGCCGCCAAGCTCTCCATCGACGTGCTGCCGGTGTGCAGTCGCGTCGAGCCGGGCGGGCCGGTCTCCCCGGCTCAGCGTGACGCCTACCTCGACGCGCTCGCCACCCGGATGGGCCAGCTCTCCGGCCACCGCTGACCCCACTGGCCGCGGGCCTCGGGGGATCTCGCGGACGACGCCGGGAAAATGGCGAACGCCCCGCCGGGATCCGGCGGGGCGTTCGGTGCAGGCCGTGACCTGCGCTGCTGGTGGGCAGGGGCGGGGTCGAACCGCCGACCTTCCACTTTTCAGGCGGACGCTCGTACCAACTGAGCTACCTGCCCCACTCCGGGCTCCGTCGTTCGCCTGCGGCCAGCACAGGATGACGTTCGGAGAGCGTCCCGGACTCGCAGAACTATACATGGGCCTCGGGGTGGGTCCGCATCGGCCCCGGATCGACTCCGGGGTGACCCAGGGTCGGCTTCGTGCGGCCGGTCCGCCGGGCTCCCCGACGCCCGGCGCGGTCCGCCCAGCGGGTGTCGCGTGGAGGTCGGCGGGTCTCGTCTTCTATGCTGCTCCGTGTCTGGCCCCCATCGTCTAGCGGCCCAGGACCCCGCCCTTTCACGGCGGTAGCACGGGTTCGAATCCCGTTGGGGGTGCTCAACATCCGGCTCGCGAGGGCCGGGTGGGTGCGGGTTGGCTCCCGATTGGGAGTCCGCGCGGACCATGGGTTAGAGTTCCATCGCTCGCCCAGTGAGGGAGAGAGCAAAGCGAGGCCCCGTAGCGCAGTTGGTTAGCGCGCCGCCCTGTCACGGCGGAGGCCGCGGGTTCGAGTCCCGTCGGGGTCGCCAGTGCGAAGGTCCCGGTCCACGAGAGTGGGCCGGGGCCTTTCGTCATTTCGCGGTGAGGTCGGCCCTCTCGACCCGGTGAGTGACCAGGTGGCTGGACAATGGGCGGGTGCCCTCCGATGCCGCCGACCGTCTCCACGTCGACCCCGAGCGCTTCGACGCCCTCGTGGACGCAGCCCTCGACCAGATTCCCGACGAGCTCGCCGCCCTGGTGCGCAACGTCGTCGTGCTGGTCGAGGACGAGCCCCCGGAGGGGGAGCCCGCGGACCTGCTCGGGCTCTACGACGGCGTGGCGCTCACCGAGCGCGACAGCATGTACGGCGCCACCCTGCCGGACCGCATCTTCATCTTCCGCAACCCGCTGCTGGACTTCTGCGAGTCCGAGGAGGAGCTGGTCGAGGAGGTGCGGATCACCGTCGTGCACGAGGTCGCGCACCACTTCGGGATCAGCGACGAGCGCCTGCACGACCTCGGCTACGCCTGAGGGTGCGCCCGGGACGGCCAGGGCTGGCGCAGGGGGCCGTCAGGAGGCCTGCGAGCGCCGCTCGTCCTCGTCTTCGTCGACGAACTCCTGCCAGGCCATCGGGGCCTCGCCGTTGCCCTGACGGACGAACTCGCCGAGGTACCAGCGCTGGAAGGCCCGCTGCTCGGGGCTGCGGGCCAGGGAGAGCAGCCGCTGCTGGCGGCAGAACTCGTCGGCGAGGTCGAGCTTCTCGATGAAGCGCGCCATCGTGCGCGTGCTGGCGCGCGAGGTGACCAGCTGGACGTCGGCGAGCTCGGTGCCGGTGACCGTCGCCTCCTCGAGGTGCTCGAGGCCGACGCCCTCGCGCAGCTGACGTTCCAGGGCGCCGAACAGGTCGCTGAGGTCCTGCGCCAGCGGGTAGTCGGACTGGTGGGCAAGCGCGAGCAGGCGCACCTCTCGGCCGAGCTCGCGGAAGTGCCGCTCGAAGGTCTGGAAGTCGGCGAGTGGCACGCCGCGGATCTCGACCTCGACCGGGTCCTCCGGCGGGGCGGGCGGCTCCTCGTCGTCACCGGTGATCACGCCCGGGACGCCCTCGTCCTCGGCGAAGTCGCGCGCGGGTGCGAACCAGACGATCTTGCCGTCCTCCTCGATCACCGCGCCCCAGGCGTCCGCGCAGCGCGCGACGATGCTCAGGCCGCGGCCGAAGGTGAGCAGCAGGTCGTCCTCGGGGTCGATCTCCGTGGGCAGCTGCGGACGCTCGCGGGAGCCGTCGCGGATCTCGACGCGCGGGTGCTCCGCCGTGCCGCGGACCCGCACCGTGATCGGGTGCGTGCCGTGCAGCAGCGCGTTGGTCACCAGCTCGGAGACGCCGAGCTCGGCGCACTCGGCGAGGTCGTCACGGCCGATGTCGTGGCAGGTGCTCAAGACCCACCGGCGCGCTTCCTGCACACCTCGCGGGCCGATGCCCAGCGAGAGGGCGGGCCGGTTCAAGGGCACAGAGGCGCTCCATGTTTCTGGCCGAGGTGGGCGGTGGACGACGCGTGGTCTGGACAAGCCGGGGATCGTCTGGGCGGGGGGCTCCCGTCGGTCTACCCCTGCGTGTCCGGACGCAAACTACATGTCGTTGAAAGTAGTCGAAAGTCTCCCGCGAATCGAGCGCGGCCCGGACCCCGGGGCCCTGGGGCGAGACGGAACGCGGTCACGGTGTCGAGACTCACGAGTTGGGGCACCGGGGTGTCGACCGGGTCCCGGGCAGCGGGACAATGAGCCCGTCCCCCGCACGAAAGGTCACTTCATGGCAGCGCTGGCAGCGAGCGACTCAACCGCACGGCACCGCGTGGTGATCGTCGGGTCCGGCTTCGGGGGTCTCTTCGGAGCCAAGTCCCTGCGGACCTCCGACGTCGACGTCACGGTCGTCGCGAAGACCACGCACCACCTCTTCCAGCCGCTGCTCTACCAGGTGGCGACCGGGATCCTCTCCGAGGGCGAGATCGCGCCGCCGACCCGTGAGGTGCTATCCGGGCAGAAGAACGCCCAGGTGATCCTCGGTGAGGTGACCGACATCGACCTCGAGCGCCGCGTGGTGCACTCCCACGTCCTGGGGCGCGAGACCGAGACGCCGTACGACTCCCTCATCGTGGCCGCGGGGGCCGGGCAGTCCTACTTCGGCAACGACCAGTTCGCCGAGTTCGCGCCGGGCATGAAGAGCATCGACGACGCGCTCGAGCTGCGCGGACGCATCTTCGGCGCCTTCGAGCTCGCCGAGCTGGCCGCGGGACGCGGCGAGCCGGTCGACCACCTGCTGACCTTCGTGGTCGTGGGCGCCGGCCCGACCGGTGTCGAGATGGCCGGCCAGATCGCCGAGCTCGCGCACCGCACGCTGCGCCGCGACTTCCGCGCCATCAACACCCACCAGGCCCGCGTGGTGCTGGTCGACGCCGCGGCGCAGGTGCTGCCGCCGTTCGGCAGCAAGCTCGGCAAGAAGGCCGAGCGCGAGCTGACCAAGCTCGGCGTCGAGGTCATCCTCGGCGCGATGGTCACCGACGTCGACGAGCGCGGCCTGCAGATGAAGTTCAAGGACGGCCGCGTCGAGCGGATCGAGA
Source organism: Nocardioides sp. zg-DK7169 (assembly GCF_013155365.1). Lineage (GTDB taxonomy): Bacteria > Actinomycetota > Actinomycetes > Propionibacteriales > Nocardioidaceae > Nocardioides. The sequence continues at coordinate 24,108 of NZ_JABJRA010000005.1, read as the reverse complement.
GCGTCACCAAGATCTGGGCCGCCGGCGTGCAGGCCAGCCCGCTGGGCCGCACTCTCGCCGAGCAGACGGGCGCGCCGCTGGACCGCGCCGGCCGGATCGGCGTCAACCCCGACCTGACCCTCCCGGGCCACCCGGAGGTCTTCGTCGTGGGCGACATGATCGCCCTCGACAACCTGCCCGGCGTCGCGCAGGTGGCGGTCCAGGGCGCGAAGTTCGCGGCCAAGGAGATCGACAACCGGCTCAAGGACAAGCCCTCGCAGGGCGCGTTCAAGTACTTCGACAAGGGCTCGATGGCCATCATCAGCCGCTTCCGGGCGGTCGCGATGGTGGGCAACACCCGCCTCAGCGGGCTCATCGCCTGGCTGATGTGGCTGGTCGTGCACCTCTTCTACCTGACCGGCTTCAAGAACCGCGTGACCGCGGTCCTGCGCTGGGCGGTCTCCTTCATCGGCCGCGGCCGCTCCGAGCGCACCACCACCGAGCAGCAGGTCTTCGCGCGCAGCGCGCTCGGCCGGCTCAAGGGCGGCGCGACCGAGCTGGTCTCCGAGCCCGGGGCGTACGACGCGGCGCGCGACGCCGCCGAGCAGGCCCGGCGCTCCGAGCTCGAGGCGCAGGCGGCCGAGGAGGCCCGGCTCACCGACGCCCGCGAGCGCGGCACCCGGGTCGCCGACTGAGCCCCACCGGGGTCACCTGGCCACCCGGGCCACGCAGCGAGCGGCCGCCCGCGGGCGGCTACTCGAAGGACGCGGGGATGTCCTCGGGGGCGACCTGCTCACGCGCCCAGCGGGGCAGGATGAACAGGCCCTCGGCCTCCACGGTGACGCCCTCGGGGCCGATCAGGACGCCCTTCGCCCAGGTCTTGTGGCCCTCGCTGCGGTCCACCCAGGCCTCGGCGCGCAGGTCGCCGAGCGGGGTCGGCCGGCGGTAGCTGAGGGTCAGGCTCGCGGTCATGCCCGGGCGCCCCGCGGCGCTCGCGGCGTGCCCGAGGAGCTGGTCGAGCAGCAGCGAGGTGACACCGCCGTGCACCAGCGTCGGCGGGCCCTCGTAGGCGGCGCCGAGGTGGAAGTCGGACCAGACCTTCTCGCTGTCGGACTCGATGCGCAGCGGGGGAGCGATCGGGTTGCGCAACCCCACCACCGCGTTGCCCCACGACCGGGCGGTCCCGTCGTCGCGCAGTCGCACGCCGTACGAGCCGGGCAGCTGCTCGGCCCGCAGCCGGGCGGTCACCGCCTCGATCTCGGCCTGCGCGGCACGGATCTCCTCGGGCCCCGCGAGGGAGCGGATGCTCGCGTCGACGAGGTCGCGGACCGCGGCCGTGAAGGGCGAGTACAGGTCGACCTCGGCCTGCAGCTCCTCGGCGGTGGTGTGGTCGTGCTCGTAGCCGTTCACGAACGCGCACTCTAGGACCGCCACCGGCCCGCGGGGGCCGCTGGGGCATCTGGTGGGATGGGCGCATGACCAGGCTCGTACGCCCCGACGTCGCCCTCCGCGCCTCCTGGGCGGCCACCGTCGCCGAGTTCGAGGGCGGGCACATCGACGGCTCCGGCCTCGGCGACCTCGAGGACCTCGACACCACCGAGGAGGGCTGCGCGCGGGCCGTCGCCCACCTGCTCGCCCAGGCCGACCCCGCGACCCGGCTGCCCGAGGACCGGGTCCCGTGCAGCTTCTTCTGGATCGTCGACGACAGGCCCGACGGCGAGCCGGAGGTCGTGGGCCACCTCGCCGTACGCCACGAGCTGAACGCGTGGCTGCACGAGCTCGGTGGCCACATCGGCTACTCCGTGCGTCCGACCCGGCGCCGGGAGGGTCACGCGGGCCGGGCGCTGGCCCTTGCCCTCGAGGAGGCCCGCGGGCTCGGCCTGGACCGGGTCCTGGTCACCTGCGACGAGGACAACGAGGCCTCGCGGCGGACCATCGAGCGCAACGGCGGGGTCCTGGAGGACGTGCGCGAGGGCAAGCGCCGGTACTGGATCGACCTCGGCGACTGACGGCGAGCCCGCCGCGGCCGGCCGGCCCGGGGCGGCGGCTCACCGGGCGCCTCCGGTGGCCATTCGCCGCCCCGGCTGCGAAGATGTGGGGTGTTGTTGCGCGTCGTGACGGCCGGGATCTGGGAGGTGGGCATGCCAGCAGCTGCCGCGCCCGCGCCCCGAGGAGGGGCCGAGGCCCACACCCCGGCCTACGAGCCGGCCACCCTCTCGAACTGCGAGCGCGAGCCGATCCACGTCCCCGGTGCGATCCAGCCCCACGGCGTGCTGCTGGCCGTCGACGCCGACCTGCGCGTCGTGATGGCCTCGGAGAACGTCAAGGAGATGGTCGGTCTCGACCTCGACCGGCTGCTCGGCGCGGAGCTTGCCGACGTGCTGGGGGAGGGCGCGGCCCGCACCATCGCCGACTCCGTCGAGCGGACCGGCGGCGAGGCGCTGCGCCTCGTGGTCGACGACGTGGCGGCGCGCTTCGGTGCCCTGGGCGCCGAGCTCGACGTCAACGTGCACCGCTCGGGCGAGCGGATCATCGTGGAGGTCGAGCCCGCGCTCGAGGTGGCCCTCGCGATGCCCTCCTACCGGCTCGCGCGCGGCGCGATGCAGCGCCTGGCCCGCACCAGCACCGTGCTCGACCTGAGCGCCCAGCTCGCCACCGAGGTCGCCGGCCTGACCGGCTTCGACCGGGTGATGGTCTACCGCTTCGACGAGGACTGGAACGGCGAGGTGGTCGCCGAGGAACGTCGCGCCGACCTCAACCCGTTCCTCGGCCTGCACTACCCCTCGACCGACATCCCGGCCCAGGCGCGCCGCCTCTACACGGTGAACTGGACCCGGCTGATCGCCGACGTCGGCTACCTGCCGGTGGCGCTGTCCCCGGTGCACGACCCGGGCACCGGCCGGCCGCTGGACCTGTCGCACTCGGTGCTGCGCAGCGTGTCGCCGATCCACCTGGAGTACCTCGGCAACATGGGCGTCACCGCCTCCATGTCGGTCTCGCTGGTGGTCGACGGCGAGCTGTGGGGCCTGATCGCCTGCCACCACTACTCCGGACCGCACCGCCCCGGGCACGACGTCCGCGCCGCCTCGGAGTTCCTCGGCCAGGCCGCCTCGCAGCTGATCGCCGAGCGGCAGCGCGCCGACCTGCGCGAGGCCCGGCTGGCCAGCGGCCGGCTGCTCACCGAGATCACCGCCCGCACCTCCGCGAGCGGCCCGCGCGCCCTGGAGTCCCTGATCGAGGACCCCGACCTGCTGGCGCTGATGGGCGCCACCGGCGTCGCGCTGTGCTTCGACGGGGTGCTCAGCACGCTGGGCACGGTGCCCGACGAGGACGTCGTACGACGGGTCGCGCAGCTGCTGCGTCGCGGCGACAACAAGCCCGCGGCGGTCTCCCGCCTCTCCGAGCTCGACCCCGACCTCGCCGAGGTCGAGGACGTCGCGGCGGGTGCGCTCGTCATCGGCGCCGCGCCCGACCGCTGGTTGGCGTGGTTCCGCCCCGAGCTGCGCCGGGTAGTCGACTGGGGCGGCGACCCGACCAACAAGCTCCTCGCCCGCGCCGAGGACCCCGACGTGCGCCTGAGCCCGCGCAAGTCCTTCGAGAAGTGGCAGCAGGTCGTCCGCGGTCGCGGCGCGACCTGGGAGCCGTGGCACCTCGACGCGGCCGTCGCCCTCGACAGCCACCTCGCCAGCCTTCTGTTCCTGCACGCCCGCGAGCAGATCGACGTCGCCGAGTCGCTGCAGCGCAGCGTGATCCCGCAGGCCGCGCCGCAGTTCGACGGGCTCGAGGTGCTGGCCCGCTACGTGCCGGCCTCCACCTTCCAGCTCGGCGGGGACTGGTGGGACGCCTTCGCCCTCGACGACGGTCGGGTGGCGTTCGTGGTCGGCGACGTCGCCGGGCACGGCGTCGCGGCGGCGACCACGATGACCCAGGTGCGCTCCGCGGTGCGCGCCCACCTGTTCGCCGGGGAGTCCCCGGCCTCCGCGCTCGACCGCACCGACCGGTTCATGGACGGTCTCTTCGAGCACGCCGTGGCCACCGCGCTGATCGCGGTCGTCGACCCGGTGAGCGGCTCGGCCACCCTCGCCGCGGCCGGCCACCCGCCGCCGTTCCTCGTCGACAGCGGTGCCTCCCACGAGCTCGAGGTCGGGCGCCGCCCGCTCCTGGGCCTCGGCGTGGTCGCGGCCGTCGAGAGCGAGCTCCAGCTCGCGCCCGGGGCGACGCTGCTGCTCTACAGCGACGGCCTGATCGAGCGCCGCGGGGTCAACCTCGGCGTCTCCCTGGCCCAGCTCGGCGCGATCGCCCCGCCCGGCGAGCGGCCCGAGGACTTCGAGCGCTGGGCGGATCGCCTGCTGGCCGCAGTCCCCGGCAAGCGCGACGACGACACCACCATCCTCGCGGTCCGCGTCCGCCCCCAGGGCTGACCGCGCCTCACCCGCCCGGCGACCGCCTGCGGGAGCAGGGCCCAGGCGGGTCCGCCTCAGGCGTGCTCGATGGTGCCGCTGTCCGGGCCGGCCAGGCCACGGGCGATGACGAGGCGCTGGATCTGGTTGGTGCCCTCGAAGATCTGCATGACCTTGGCCTCGCGCATGTAGCGCTCCACCGGGAAGTCCCGGGTGTAGCCATAGCCGCCGAGCACCTGCACGGCGTCGGTGGTGACCTTCATGGCGTTGTCGGTGGCCACGAGCTTGGCGACGGAGGCCTCCCGCGAGAACGGGCGGCCGGCGTCCTTGAGCCGCGCGGCGTGGAGCGTGGTGGCGCGTGCCGTCTGCACGGCCGCCTCCATGTCGGCGAGCAGGAAGCCCAGGCCCTGGTGGTCGATGATCCGGCGTCCGAAGGTCTCGCGCTCCTTGGCGTACGCCACGGCGTGGTCGAGGGCGCCCTGGGCCAGGCCGGTCGCCACCGCCGCGATGCCCAGCCGGCCGGCGTCCAGGCCGGCCAGCGCGATCCGCAGGCCCTCGCCCTCCTCACCGAGGCGGCGCTCGACGGGCACCCGGACGCCGTCGAAGCGCATCGTCGCGGTCGCGGAGCCGGTCAGGCCCATCTTCTCCTCGGGGCGGTCGGCGCTCAGGCCGGGGCTGTCGGCCGGGACCAGGAAGCAGCTGATGCCCTGGCGCTCGTCGCTGGTGCGCGCCATCACCTTGTAGAAGTCGGCGTGCCCGCCGTGGGTGGTCCACGCCTTCGCCCCGTCCAGGGCGTAGTCGTCCCCGTCGCGACGCGCGCGGGTGGTCATCGCCGCCGGGTCGGAGCCCGCCTGCGGCTCGGAGAGGCAGTAGGCGCCGAGCAGCTCCCCGCCCAGCATGTCGGGGAGCCAGCGGGCCTGCTGCTCGGGCGTGCCGCGGGTGGCCAGGCCGAAGCAGGACAGTGCGTGGACCGAGACGCCGACGCCCACCGACGCCCAGACGGCGGCGATCTCCTCCAGCACCTGCAGGTAGACCTCGTAGGGCTGACCCCCGCCGCCGTGCTCCTCGGGGTAGGGCAGGCCCAGCAGCCCGGTGCGTCCGAGCAGGCGGAAGACCTCGCGCGGGAAGGTCTCGGTCCGCTCCGCCTCGGCGACCCGCGGGGCGAGCTCGGTGGCGGCGATCTGGCGGACCAGCCGGACCAGGTCGGCTGCTTCGTCGGTGGGCAGGACTCGGCGGGCGCTCACGATGCTGGGTCTCCTGGGCTCTGGGAGGGCGGGTCACCTCGATCTTGCGTCAGGGCTGGGCGCGCGTGCTGCTCGCCACCCTCGAAGAGGCCGGTGCGGATGTGCGGCAGACGGGCGGATTCTGGGATCGTTGCACCATGAACCCCTCCGCCGGCACGGCCCCCTGGGTCCGCGATCCGGGCGTGTGGGCGGGGCTCAGCCTGGTGCTCCTCGTGGCCGTGCTCGACCGGGTCTCCCTGGTGGGGCTCACCGGCGGCTTCGGCATCGGGGCGCTCGTCACGGCGATGATCTCCACGGCCCGTCGTACGGCGGGGGTCGCGGTGTTCGCGCTGCTGGCGGCGCTCGTCGCAGGTGGGTTCGTGGAGGAGTACGGCCCGCCCGAGTACGCCATCCGCATCCTGATCTGCGTGGTTCTCGGCGCGCTGGCCGTGGCGTCGGCAGAGACGCGGGAACGGCGCGAGGCGCGGCTGCGCCGGCTGACGGTCATCGCCGATGCCGCGCAGCGCGCGGTGCTGCGCGCCTCCCCGGACCGGATCGGCCGGCTCGGGCTGGCGGTCCGCTACGTCTCGGCCTCCGAGGAGGCCTCGATCGGCGGAGACCTCTACGAGATCGCCGCGACGCCGTTCGGCGTGCGCGTGATCGTCGGCGACGTGCGCGGCAAGGGGCTGCCGGCCGTGCAGACCGCCGCCTCGGTGCTCGGCGCTTTCCGGCAGGCCGCGACGACCGCCCCCGACCCGGCGGTGCTCGCCCGCCAGGTCGACGACGTGATCTCCCGCCTGATCGACGACGAGGAGTTCGTGACGGCGGTCTTCGCGGAGTTCCGCGACGACGGCACCGTCGCGCTGGCCAACTGCGGGCACCACCCGCCGATGCTGCTCGACTCAGACGGCGCCCGGGTGCTCGACACCGGCGAGCCGACCCCGCCGCTGGGCCTGTTCCCGGACCCCGAGCTGGTCGTCCACCCGTGGCGTCCCGGCGGACGGCTGCTGCTCTACACCGACGGCCTGGTCGAGGCCCGCGACGAGGACGGCGAGTTCTTCAGCCTCGAGGGCGAGGCCAACCTGCTCGCCAAGCGTCCGTTGCCGGCGGCACTGGACGGGCTGGTCGCCCACCTGCGCGCGCACGTGGGCGGTCGGGTGGCCGACGACGTGGCGCTGGTGCTGGCCGAGGACCTGACCCGCGCGGGGGTCCGCGCGGGTCGCTGAGCACCTCGTCGGCCCGCCTCAGGCGGTGTTCGGCTGGTCCTTCTCGGAGGGCACGACCATGACGGGGCACTGGGCGTGCTCCAGCACGGCGGTGGACACCGAGCCGCGCAGGATCGCGCGCAGCGGGCCGTTGTGGTGGCGTCCGACGACGACCAGGTCGGCCTCGCGGGCGCCGGTGGACAGCGCCTCCTCGACGAGACCGCGGGCCAGCTGGAGGTGGACCTCCACGTCGGGGTACTTCTCCCCGAACCCGGCGACCGACTCCGCGAGCAGGACCTGGAGCTGCTCGGTCTCCTCCTGCCCCTTCTCCTGCGGCACCAGGTGGGCCGCGGTGCCGGCGGCGACGAGGTCCCAGAAGGCGTGCATCACCGTGACCGGCAGGCCTCGGGCCGAGGCCTCGCGGTAGGCCCGCTCGAGGGCGGGCAGCGACTGCTCGGTGCCGTCGGCGCCCACCAGCACGCCCTGGCGGGTGCCGGCCGGGCGCTTGTCCGGACGCACCACCACGACGGGGCAGGTCGCGTGACGGGCGACCGCGACGCTGGTCGAGCCGAGGAACAGCGAGCGCATCGGGCCTCGCCCGCGTGAGCCGAGCACCAGCACGTCCGCACGCTCGCCGGCGGCCAGGGCCAGGTCGCGGGGGTCGGCCACCCGGACCACCCGGATGATCTCCAGCCCAGGGTCGGCCTTGAGGACCTCCTCGGTGGCCTTCGCGACCTGCTCGTTGGCCTCGCCGATGATCTGGTCCTGGAGCGTCTCGGGGTGGATCCCGGTGCTCACGAGCATCGTGCGGGTGTTGGCCCCCATCGGCTCCACGGCCTGGAGGACCACCAGACGGCGGTTCTCCGACCTCGCCTGCGCGGCCGCCCACTGCAGGGCGCCCTGGGCGTTCTCCGAGCCGTCGAAGGCGACGACCACGCTGCCGTGCGGGATCTCGTCGAGGTCGAACTGCGTCGTGTTCTCCATGGCCCGATACTCCCCGTCGCTCCCCGAGGTGTCCACGGGCCGACGGCCCAGTCGCCCTGGGACCTTGGACCTTGCCCGGGTCTGGCCGCCGCGCCCGTGGGCGGCGGGACCGCGCCCGCACCACCTGCGGGTGCGCTGGACCCGGCTGACCGGGCGCCAGCTCGGCGCCGGCTGGGACCCGCTGCGCGAGCTGGACTTCCGCCGGGTGCTCTGAGCCCGTCCGGCCGGGCGCCTGCTCAGAACCCCGGCGCCCGGCTGGTACGACGCGGGGCCCGGAACCCCGACGGGTCCTCGAGGTCGACGCGGTGGTCGAGCAGGTCCAGGCCGACGTCGTCGTGGGTGATCCACACCAGGCTGCGGGTGCGGGGCCCGCTCAGCAGCTCGGCGGCCAGGTCGGTCGCGGTCGCGTGGTCGAGGTGCGCGGTCGGCTCGTCGAGCACCAGCACCGGGTGGTCGGCCAGCAGGGACCGGGCGATCGCGATCCGGGCCCGCTCGCCGCCGGAGACCTGGGCGTGGCCGGTGCCGATCCAGGTGTCGAGGCCCTCGGGCAGGGAGTCCAGCCAGTCGCCGAGCCGTGCCCGGCGCAGCGCCCGCTCGACCTCGGCGTCGCTGGCGCCGGGCCGGGCGAAGCGGACGTTCTCCACGAGGGTGGAGGAGAAGACGTGGGGGTCGTCGTCGACCAGCCCGACCACGCGGTGGACGTCGTCGGGGTCCAGGCGGGTCATCGGGGTCCCGCCGAGCGCGACGGTGCCCTCGACCGGGTCGAGGAAGCGCAGCAGCAGGGCCGCCAGGGTGCTCTTGCCGGAGCCGGACGGGCCGACCACGCCGATCCGCTCGCCGGGGGCGATGTCGAGGTCGAGCCCGTCGAGGGGCCAGTGGTCCGTGGGGCGCTCGACGGCGGGGTCGTTGCCCCAGCCGGCGCGGACGCCGCGCACCGCCACGTCGTGGCCGCGGGGGAGCGGGTCGCGCAGCGTCACGCGCACCGCGGGGGGCGTGCGCTCGAGGGCGGTCAGCCGCTCGGTGGCGGCGCGGGTGCGTGCCGAGAGCGCGCCGGCCTCGGCGACCGGCACGATCGAGTCGGCCAGCGCGAGCGGCACCAGGATCAGCAGCGCGAGCACCGGGGCCGACACCTCGCCGGCGGCGTACGCCGGGGCGCCGCGCCAGGCCATCGCCGCGACGCCGATCCCGCAGGTGACGAGGACGGCGGCGCGGGCGGCGCCCAGCCAGGCGCCGGCACCCAGGGTGGCGCGGCCGAGGCGGTCGCTCAGCGTCCGGACCCGGCCGACCGCGCGGTCCTCGGCCTGCCACATCACCAGCTCGGGGGCGACCTGGGCGATCTCGACGGCCGCCTCGGAGAGTGCGGCGCGCTGGGCGACGGTGGTCCGCTCTGCGGTGCGGGCGCCGAGGCGGGCGAGCACCCAGGCGGCGACGCCCGCGGTGAGGCAGGTGGCCAGCACGATCCCGCCCGCGACCGGGAGGATCAGGCCGGCCACGACGGTGGCGCCGAGGGCGACCAGCACGAAGGAGCGCACCGGCAGCTTCACCCGCAGCGCGTCGTCGACGACGGAGTCGACGTCGTCGACCACGGAGGCGAGCAGGTCGCCGCGGCGCTTGCCCAGGCGCCCGGGCACGAGCGGGACGAGCGCGTCGTACACCTCCACCCGGCGCCGCGCGAGCATCCGCAGCGCGACGTCGTGGGAGTGCAGGCGCTCGACGTAGCGCAGCACCGGACGGGCCAGGCCGAAGGCCCGCACCCCGACCACGGCCATCATCAAGGTGAGCACCGGCGGGTGGGTGGAGGCCTGCACGATCAGCCAGCCGGCGGTCGCGGTCAGGGCGACGCCGGACAGCGAGGCCAGGGCGCCGACCGCGGTCGAGGCGCCGAGGCCGAGCCGCGAGGGCCGGTCGGTGGCGTCGTCGCCCGTTCCGTCCGGCTCGTCGGGCAGGGCGGGGGCGCCCCCGGCGGGCAGGGCGGCCGGCACGGTGTCGACGGGGCGGGGCCGGGCGGGGGCGGGCAGCGTGACGACGTGGTCGGCCAGCGCGACCAGGGCGGGTCGGTGGGCCACGACCACGACGGCCCGGTCCCGGGCCAGCTCGACGATGGTGTCGGCGATGACGCCCTCGGTCAGCTCGTCGAGGTGGGCGGTCGGCTCGTCGAGCAGCACCCAGGGCCGGTCGGCCAGCACGACGCGGGCGAGCGCGAGACGGGCCCGCTCACCGGCGGAGAGGCTGGCGCCGTCCTCGCCCAGCGGGCTCTCCAGCCCGGTGGGCAGGGCGCGGACGCGCTCCTCCAGGGCGACCCGGCGCAGCGCCTCCCACAGCTCGTCGTACGACGCGTCGGGGCGCGCGGCGCGCAGGTTGTCCGCGATCGAGCCCGCGACGAAGACGGGGCGCTGGGGGACCCAGGCGACCTGGCTGCGCCAGGCGGTCCCGCCGACCGCGCGGTCCCCGACCCGGACGGTGCCGGCGGTGGCCGGCACCAGCCCGACGACGGCGCCGAGCAGGGTGGACTTGCCGCAGCCCGAGGGCCCGACCAGCACGGTGACACCGCGGTCCGGGATGCGGGCGTCGACGTGGTCGAGGGCCGGGACGGTGCGGCCGGGGTGGAGGACGGTGAGGCCGCTCAGCACCAGGTCGCCGCGGGCCGGGGCGGGCGTGCCCGCGTCCTCCTCGGGGGCGGACTCCAGCAGGTCGTGGACCTGCTCGAAGGTCGCGACGCCCTCGGCGGCGGCGTGGAACTCCGCGCCCACCCGCCGCAGCGGCCAGTACGCCTCCGGGGCGAGCAGCAGCACGAGCAGCGCGGTCTCCAGCGGGAGGCCGTCGTGGGCCAGCCGGACGCCCACGGTGACCGCGACCAGGGCGACGGAGAGGGTGGCGACCAGCTCGAGGATCGCCGAGGAGGCGAAGGCGATGCGCAGGGTCGCGGCGCTGGCGCGCCGGTAGCGGTCGGTGGTGCGCGCGATGGTGTCGGACTGGACCCGGGCCCGGCGGTAGGCCACCAGCGTGGGCAGCCCGCGCACCACGTCGAGGAAGTGGCCCGACAGCGAGGACATCGCGCGCCACTGCTTCTCGGCCTTGTCGCGGGTGGCCACCCCGACCAGGGCGCCGAAGACCGGCACGAGCGGCAGGGTGAGCACGACGATGAGGGCGCTGAGCCAGTCCTGGGCGGCGATGACGACCACCGTCAGGGCCGGCAGCACCCCCGCCAGCACGACCGCGGGGAGGTAGCGGGTGAGGTACGGCTCGGCGGCGCTGATGCCGCGGGTGAGCAGCACCGCGTCGCCCGGCTCGGAGGTACGCCGCCGCAGCAGCGCCCCGGTCACCTCGCGGCGCAGGTGGGTGCCCACCACGGAGGCGGCCCGGGCCGCCGCGAGGTCGCCGACCCACGAGCACAGCGCCCGGGCCACGAAGACCCCCGCCACCGCGAGCGCCCACGCGCCGAGCGCCTCCCCGCGCACGGCCGCCACCACCAGCCCGGTCACCGCCCACGCCTGCCCGATGATGAGCACCGCCCCGACGAGGCCGGCGGCGAGCACCCCGGCCAGCGGGAGCCGTGCGGGGGCGAGGTGGACGCGCAGGCGCGGGTCGGTGGGCTTCATCGGGTGCTCCGGTCGGGGCGGTGGCGGACGGGGCTGGCGGTGCGGCTGGTGGTGCGCGGCGTGCGGTGCGGCTCAGTCGCGGGCGGCCGCGAGCTCGGCCTCGGGGATGTGGTGCACGGCGATCCGCTTGCGGAAGACCCAGTAGGTCCAGCCCTGGTACATCAGCACCAGCGGCGTGAAGATCACGGCCACCCAGGTCATGATCTTCAGCGTGTAGGTGGTCGCCGCGGCGTTGGTGGTGGTCAGGCTGGTGCCGTCGACCAGCGAGGTCGGCATCACGTCGGGGAACAGCGCCAGGAACAGCCCGGCGACCCCGAGGGCGATCGCGACGAAGGTGCCGAGGAAGCCCCAGCCCTCGCGCCCGGCCTGGACCGAGAGCAGCCCGACGACCAGCGCGAGGGCGGCGACGCCGAACGCGACGGCCGAGGTGGCGGTGCCGGTCTGCGCCTGGGTCCAGACGAGGAACGCCACGGTGACCACGGCGGCGGCCAGGCCGAAGCGGACCGCCAGGCCGCGCGCGGCGTACCGGATCGGGCCGTCGGTCTTGAGCGCGATGAACATCGCCCCGTGGGTCAGGAACAGCAGCAGCGTCATCGCACCGCCCAGCAGGGCGTAGGGGTTGAGCAGGTTGAAGAAGCCGCCGACGTACTCCAGGTCGGCGTCGATCGGGACACCGCGCAGGATGTTGGCGAAGGCCACGCCCCACAGCAGTGCCGGCGCGAACGAGCCGACGATGATCACGGCGTCCCAGCGCTTGCGCCAGGTCAGGTCGTCCTTCTTGTGCCGGTACTCGAAGGCCACGCCGCGCACGATCAGGGCCAGCAGGATCAGCAGCAGCGGCAGGTAGAAGCCGCTGAACAGCGTCGCGTACCACTCCGGGAAGGCGGCGAACGTCGCGCCGCCGGCGACCAGCAGCCAGACCTCGTTGCCGTCCCAGACCGGGCCGATGGTGTTGATCAGGACGCGGCGCTCGCGCTCGGAGCGACCCAGCACCGGCAGCAGCATGCCGACGCCGAAGTCGAAGCCCTCGAGGGCGAAGTAGCCCATCCACAGGATCGCGATGAGCGCGAACCAGACGGTGGTGAGTTCCATGTCTCTTGTTCTCTCTTCGTGCTCTCGAGGCTCAGTAGGCGAACGCGAACGGCTTGTCGTCGTCGTCCTTGGTCCGCACGCGCGGCAGGTCGTCCTCACTGATGTCCTCGGGGCCCTTGCGGATGGCCGCGAGCAGGAGCTTGACCTCGACCACCGCGAGGACGCCGTACACGAGGGTGAAGGCGATCAGCGAGGTGAGCACCTCGCCGGCGGTGACACCGGGGGAGACGGCCGACTGGGTGGTCATCAGCCCGAAGACGGCCCACGGCTGGCGGCCCATCTCGGTGAAGATCCAGCCGGTCGAGTTCGCGAAGAGGGGCATGAACGGCAAGAGCATCATCGCGGTGTAGAGCAGCCGGCTCTGGGGGATCCGGCCGCGTCGGGTCGCCCAGAGCACCCAGGCGGCGACGACCATCGCGGCGAAGCCGAGGCCCATCATGAACCGGAAGGTCCAGTAGGTGACGGGGATGTTGGGCGTGTAGTCGCCGGCGGAGTAGTACGTCGACCCGGGGTCCTGCCCGTAGGTCTCCTGGTACTGCTCGCGCAGCTCGTCGATGCCCTTGACCTCGCCGTCCCAGGTGCCGGTGGCCAGGAAGGACAGCAGGTTCGGGACGGTGACGGAGAACTTCTCCTCCTTGCCGTCCGGGGTGCCGACGGTGAAGACCGAGAACGCCGCTGGCTGCTCCGTCTCGTAGAGCGCCTCCGCGGCCGCCATCTTCATCGGCTGGACGTCGGTCATGATCTTGCCCTGGATGTCGCCGACGCCGACCACGCCGGCGCCGCTGACCAGCACCACGACCGCGGCCGTGCGCAGGGACTTGCGCCACATGGTGGCGTCGGGAGAGCCGTCGCGGTGCTTGCGCAGGTGCCAGAAGGCGACGGCGCCGACCAGCGCGGCGGCGGTCATGTACGCGGCCAGGATGACGTGCGGGAAGGTAACCAGCTGGACCTTGTTGAGCAGCACCGCGGCGAAGTCGTTCATCTCCGCGCGTCCGGTGTCGGGGTTGAACGCGTAGCCGACCGGGTGCTGCATCCAGGAGTTCGCGGCGAGGATGAAGTAGGCCGAGAACAGGGTGCCGAGGTGCACGATCCACATGCAGGCGGCGTGCAGCTTGGCCGGCAGCCGGTCCCAGCCGAAGATCCACAGGCCCAGGAAGGTCGACTCGAGGAAGAACGCCAGCAGGCCCTCGATGGCGAGCGGCGCCCCGAAGACGTCACCGACGAAGCGGGAGTAGTCCGACCAGTTCATCCCGAACTGGAACTCCTGCACGATGCCGGTCACGACACCGATGGCGAAGTTGATCAGGAAGAGCTTGCCGAAGAACTTCGCCAGCCGCAGGTACATCGGGTTGCGGGTGCGCAACCACGCGGTCTCGTAGCCGGCGACCATCGCCGAGAGTCCGATCGTGATCGGGACGAAGAGGAAGTGGTAGACCGTCGTGATGGCGAACTGCCATCTCGCGATGTCGAGCGGGTCCACGGGTGCTCCTGTGCAGGGAGGGCTGTTGGGTCGTACCCGACAGTAGGAATCGCCGCCCGCAAGCCCCACGGTCCGCTGTCCCGTGTGCGCGGGACCTTCGTCCTCGGCGCTGTCGCCCCGGCCCCTTGTCGTGTCGTACGACGCGGCTCAGGGCAGCAGCACGTCGTCGAGCGGACGCCGCGGCGTGGCGTGGTGGGTGCTGCGGGAGATCTCCAGCCAGCCGACCCGCACCACGAGGTGCGGCACCATCCGGTCGCCGAGCACGTCGTGCTGCAGGGCGTGCCGGGTCTCGTCGACCTCCACCACCTGGCTGAGCGGGACCACCGCCAGGCCGGTGCGGGTCGCGAGGAGCCACAGCGCGCTGAGGCCCTCGCCGGTGCGCAGCCAGGACCCCGTGGTGTCGTCGGGGCCGCCGAGCACCAGGACGCCGTCGGAGGCCTCGACCGGCTCGCGGGCGGAGCCGATGCCGCCCTGGGCGAAGCGGTGGCGGCGCAGCGCGCCGAGGCCGACCTCGGGCACCGAGGCCGACGGGATCCCGTCGTCGCGGCTGTGGTCGATCCACGCGCGCTGCTCGGCGAGGAGGCCGTCGTCGCCCTCCTGGGCGCTCATCGCGCGCCCGATCAGCAGCTCGAGGCGGAACCGGGCGGCGGCGTCGACCACCGGCTCCCCGGGACCGCCGTGCTCGCGGGCCTCGCTCGCCAGGTGGTCCAGGCGCTCCGGGGGCACCGGCCACGAGGTGAACCGGCGGCGGTCGGTGCGCCGCTCGCGGATCGCCTGGAGGTCGCCGGCGGGGTCGCTGTGGTCGGCCCGGGCGGTCCGATCGGCCTGGGCGGCCTCGCCACGGCGCAGCCGGATCCGGGCCAGCAGGTCCGGCTGTGCGGGGTCGGGGAGACGGGTCACGTCGGGGACCCAGCCCAGCGCGCGGGCGGCGACCTGGGCGTGGTGCAGCGCGGCGCCGCAGCTCAGCGCGAGGTTGCGACCGGACGGATCGGCGGCGGCGAGGGCGCGCGATCGGTCGGCGTACAGCTCGAGCGTGGTGTCCTCGACGCGCCAGCGCCACGGCTGGGTGTTGTGGACGCTCGGGGCGCGGCAGGCCAGCACGACGATGTCGCAGGGGTCTCCGGTCAGGACCGAGTGCGGGTCCGGCGCCGAGGGGAGGTGGGCAGGGGAGGTGGCGCGACCGATGTCGGCCAGGGTGCCCATGGTGCGCTCCTCACGTGCGGCTGGCGTCCGGATCCGCGGGATCGGTCCCGTGCGTCGTCGCCGCCCCACTGCCACCCAGCGTGCGGGGTCCGAGCCGTGCGCCACAGGGCCGATGGTCCCGGGGGCCCGGGACCATCCGCCGGGCGGTGTCCGACGAGGCTGGGCGGGCGGGTCGGGAAGCCGGTAGGTTCGGCGCATGGCAGAGCCACGCACCGCGCCGATCCGCGTCTTCCTGCTCGACGACCACGAGATCGTGCGGCGCGGGATCAAGGACCTCCTCGAGAGCGAGGGTGACGTCGAGGTGGTCGGCGAGTCCGGGCTGGCCAAGGAGGCGGCCGCTCGCATCCCCGCGCTGCGTCCCGACGTCGCGATCCTGGACGGCCGGCTGCCCGACGGCTCCGGCATCGACGTGTGCCGCGAGGTCCGCTCGCTGGACCCCTCGATCCACGCGCTGATCCTCACCTCCTACGACGACGACGAGGCCCTGTTCGCCGCGATCATGGCCGGCGCCGCCGGCTACCTGCTCAAGCAGGTGCGCGGCAACGACCTCATCGACACGGTCCGCCGGGTCGCCGACGGCCAGTCCATGCTCGACCCCGCCGTGACCGCGCAGGTGCTGGAGCGGCTGCGCAGCGGTCCGCCGCGCGACTCCAACCTGGAGCGCCTCACCAGCCAGGAGCAGAAGATCCTCGACCTGATCGCCGAGGGGATGACCAACCGTCAGATCGCCGAGCACATGTTCCTGGCCGAGAAGACGATCAAGAACTACGTCTCCTCGCTGCTGGCCAAGCTCGGCCTCGACAGCCGCACCCAGGCCGCGATCTACGCCACCAAGCACCGACACTGAGCCGGCTCAGCCCGACACCAGCCGGCGTCCGGTGATCGAGCGCGGCACCACCTCGACCCACACCGGGCGCGGACCGGTCGGCCACGTCTGCAGGTCCGGGGGGTTCGGGCCCTCGCGGCCCGGGTAGACCAGCCGCGCCGTGCCCTCGACGACGACGCTCCAGCCCGCCCGGGTGCGGTCGTCGAGGTCGTCGGCCTCGTAGGCGACCGGGCTGTCGTCGATCTGCTGCGCGAGCGCGGAGTACGCCGTGGTGCGCAGCCACAGCACCCCGTCGCTGACCGTGTGGTTCACCGGGCGGATCGAGGGCCCGTGGGGGCCCGACCAGGCGATCCGGCCGAGCTCGCGGGAGGTCAGCAGCTCCCAGCACTCCGCCTCGCCGAGCTCGACGAGCGGGCCGGTGCCCCACCGCAAGACGTCGTCGTGTGTCGTGTCCATGCTTCCTCCGATCGTCGGACCCTCTGCAGGCCATGGTGCCCCGCGCCCGGTCGTCGGGTGCCCGAGACCTCGCAGCGTTGCTAACCTCGACCATCCGGCCGGGGCCGACCGGAGCCCCACCGACCGTGTCGCCCCGGGACCTGCCGAGGAGGACACGCCGATGGCGCAGAGCGAGGGCCCGCCCGAGGACCCGTACGCGCAGGAGCCGACCCCGGACCCGGGGTCCGCTCCCGCGGCCGCGCTCGGCGACGCACCGTTCGACGACCTCCTGCGCGAGGTCCTCAGCCGGGTCGGGGGAGTGCTCGACGAGCAGGCCCGGCTGCGGCTGCTGCTCGACGCCGTGGTGGCGATGGCCGCCGACCTCAGCCTCGACGGTGTCCTCACCCGGATCGTGGAGGTCGCCAGCCGCCTCGTCGACGCCCGGTACGCCGCCCTGGGCGTGCTCGGCAGCGGCCCCGACAAGCGGCTGCGGACCTTCATCCACCACGGGATGGACGAGACGTTGGTCAAGGAGATCGGGGCGCTGCCGGACGGCCACGGGCTGCTCGGCCTGATCATCGACCGCCCCGAGCCGCTGCGCCTGCACGACATCGCCGCGCACCCCGCGTCGTACGGCTTCCCGCCCCACCACCCGCCGATGCACTCGCTGCTCGGGGTGCCGGTGCGGATCCGCGACAAGGTGTTCGGCAACCTCTACCTGACCGAGAAGGCCGGCGGCGGGGACTTCACCGAGTCCGACGAGGAGATCGTCGTCGCGCTGGCGGCCGCCGCTGGCGTCGCGATCGAGAACGCCCGGCTCTACGAGGAAGCCGCGCGGCGGGAGCGCTGGCTCGCCGCCACCGCCGAGATCACCGGCCTGCTCGCCGGGTCGGTGCACGGGCTGGACGCCCTGCAGGCGGTCGCCGACCGGGCCCGGGAGGTCGCGGAGGCCGACCTGGCCTGGATCGTCACCGGCTCCGGGGAGGAGGACGACCTGGTGCTGCAGGTGGTGGCGCGCACCGGCGGCTCCGTGCCCGGCACCCGCGCCTCGGCGGCCGCCGAGCACACCCGCACCGTGGTGCGCTCGGGGACGGCGCTCTCCTTGGACCGGCTCTCCCTCGAGGACGGCGGCCAGGGCCCGGCGGTCATCGTCCCGCTGCGCACCCCGGACGGGGTGGAGGGCGCCCTCGGCCTGGCCTGGACCCCCGAGAACGCCGCCCTGCACCACGAGATCGACCCGCAGCTGCCGGCCAGCTTCGCCGAGCACGCCGCGCTCGCGCTCCAGGTCGCCCGCGCCCACTCCGACCAGCAGCGCCTGGCGCTGTTCGAGGACCGCGACCGGATCGCCCGCGACCTGCACGACCTGGTCATCCAGCGGCTCTTCGCGATCGGGTTGACCCTGCAGAGCACCGCCCGCACCTCCGACGACGCCGAGGTGGCGCAGCGCCTGGAGGGCAGCGTCGACGAGCTCGACGCCACCATCAAGGACATCCGCCGCTCGATCTTCGCCCTCGGGGCGATGGAGCACGCGTCCGACATCCAGGCCGAGGTCACCCGGATGGTCGACCGCGCGGCCGGCACCTTGAAGTTCCGCCCCGTACTGCGCTTCGCCGGACCGGTGCGCACCCTGGTCTCCGAGAACGTCGCGCCGCACCTGCTGGCGGTGCTCGGCGAGGCGCTGTCCAACGCCAGCCGCCACGCGGAGGCGCGCGGGGTGGACGTGAGCCTGACCGCGGGCGCCGAGATCGTCCTGCGGGTCGCCGACGACGGCCGGGGGCTGCCGCCCGACGTGCGCGAGAGCGGCCTGGGCAACATGCGCCGCCGTGCCGAGGAGCTCGGCGGGCGCTGTGAGGTGCGCAGCGCGCCGGGCGAGGGCACCACGCTGACCTGGGTCGTGCCGAGCAGTCGCTGAACGGCCTGTGACGGGTCCCCCGTCCCGGCGCACCCGGGACGTTGGGCCCTGTGCCCGGCCGCGCCGGCCCCGTGAGGATTCACGTGTCCAGCCCGCCACCAGCACAGGAGCAGCGATGGTCGCCGAGCAGCGCTCCGAGGCCCGCCAGGACGCCACGAGGAACCTCGTCGCGGTCGGCGTCGACGGCACCGCCCGCAGCTCCGGCGCGATCCGGTACGCCGCGGACGAGGCGGTCCGCGGCGGCGCGGTGCTGCGCCTGGTCCACGTGAGCCCGTGGTACGTGCCGATGGCGCCGCTGCCGCTGACCCTGGAGGATCTCCAGACCACCGCCCGTGAGGTCCTGGAGGCGGCCACCCGCGAGGCGCTGGACCGCCAGAGCGTGCTGCCCCTCGAGACCGAGCACGAGACCGGGTCGCGGGTCACGGGGCTGCTGAAGGGCGCCTCCGGGGCCCGCCTGCTGGTCCTGGGCCGCGAGACCCGCAGCGGTGTCGAGCGGATGGCCGCCGGCGCCACCACCACCTCGGTCGCCGCTCGCGCGGAGAGCACGGTCGTCGTGGTCCCCGACAGCTGGGACGGCTCCGCCGCGCACGGCCGGGTGCTGCTCGGCATCAAGCGCGCGGCCACCTCGCCGTACCTCCTGGCGCGGGCCTTCAAGCTCGCCCGCGAGCGCGGCGCCACGCTGGTCGTGGTGCACGCCTGGCGGATGCCCGACGCCTACACCGACCTGATCGCCCGGCGGGTGCGGCCCGAGGAGTGGCGCGCGGAGGGCCTGCGGATGCTCACCTCGCTGCTGACCCCGTGGCGCGCGGAGTACCCCGACGTCGAGGTCGAGATGAACGTCGACCACGGCACCGCCGTGGACGTCCTGGTGCGGCACAGCGCCCGCGCCGACGCCGTCGTGGTGGTGCGCCACCCACGTGACGCGACCCGCCCGCGGTCGCTCGGCAGCGTGCCCCGGGCGATGCTGCGCTACTCCGCGGCGCCGGTCGAGGTGGTCCCGGACGGTCCCGAGGAGGACCTGGTGCCGGGGCTGGTGCTCGAGGAGGACGGCCAGATCCTGCGCTGAGACAGACTCCTTCTCCTGGGCTTGAGGGAGCCTCGGGAGGAGGTACGGCGGCCCGCGTGCGGGGAGCGGTGGTCGAGCACGCTCCCACCGCAGCCTTGAGGGAGGCCCCCCGCCCGGGCCGCCGTTGTTCCCCCCCCACGCCGAGTCGGCCCGAATGGTTGCGCGAGTCGGCCCGAATGGCGCACCGAGTCGGCGCTCGTGGCGGCGCGAGAACGCCGACGCGCCCCCGGCCGGTGGCCGGGGGCGCGCGAGCGGTGCAGGACGGGTCAGGCGTCGGTGCCGAGGACCGCGCGCGCGGCCTCGAGGCGGGCGACCGGGACCCGGAACGGCGAGCAGGACACGTAGTCCAGGCCGACGGTCTCGAAGAAGTGGATCGAGACCGGGTCGCCGCCGTGCTCGCCGCACACGCCGACCTTGAGGTCGGGCTTGGTGGCGCGGCCCTTCTGGGTCCCCATCTCGACCATGCCGCCGACGCCGCGCTGGTCGAGCGACTCGAACGGCGAGACGTCGAAGATGCCGTGCTCGAAGTACTTCGAGAAGAACGCCGACTCGACGTCGTCGCGCGAGAAGCCCCACGCCATCTGGGTCAGGTCGTTGGTGCCGAAGGAGAAGAACTCCGCCGACGCCGCGATCCGGTCGGCGAGGAACGCCGCGCGCGGCAGCTCGATCATGGTGCCGACCTTGACGTCGATCTCGACGCCGCGGGAGGCCTGCACCTCCTCGGCGACCGCGAGGATGTCGCGCTTGACGACGTCGAGCTCGCGCACGCTGGCGACCAGCGGGACCATGATCTCGGGCAGCGGGGTGCCGCCGGCCTCGATGCGGTCGGCGGCGGCCTCCAGGATCGCCCGCGCCTGCATCACGAACAGGCCGGGGATCTGGATGCCGAGCCGGACGCCGCGCAGGCCGAGCATCGGGTTCTGCTCGTGCAGGCGGCGTACGTGGTCGAGCAGTCGTACGTCGTGCTCGTCGGCTCCGCCGGCGGCCTCGGCGAGCGCCACCTTGACCGACAGCTCGGTGTAGTCGGGGAGGAACTCGTGCAGCGGCGGGTCGATGAGGCGGATGGTGACCGGCAGGCCGTCCATCGCCTCGAGGATGCCGGCGAAGTCCGCGCGCTGGAGCGGCAGCAGCGCGTCGAGAGCGGCCTCCTGCCCGGCGGCGTCCTCGGCCACGATCAGGTGCTCGACGAGCTCGCGGCGGTCACCGAGGAACATGTGCTCGGTGCGGCACAGGCCGATGCCCTCGGCGCCGAAGCGGCGGGCGCGGGCGGCGTCCTCGGCGGTGTCGGCGTTGGCGCGCACCTTCATGCGGCGCCGGGAGTCGGCGTGGGCCATGACCTCGTCGACGGCCAGCACGACGTCGGCGTCGACGTCCTCACCCTCGAAGTAGCGCACCACGTCGGAGGGGGAGACCGGCACCGCGCCGGCGAAGACCTCGCCGGTCGCGCCGTCGATGGAGATGACGTCACCCTCGCGCAGCTCGCCGCCGCCGCGCACCCGGACGACCTTGGCCTCCACGTCGACGTCGAGCGCCTCGGCGCCGCACACGCAGGTGCGGCCCATGCCGCGGGCGACGACGGCGGCGTGGCTGGTCTTGCCGCCGCGGCTGGTCAGGATGCCCTGGGCGGCGACCATGCCGGCGAGGTCGGAGGGGTTGGTCTCCTTGCGGACCAGGATGACGTCCTCGCCGCGCTCGACCCACGCGACCGCGGTGGGGGAGTCGAAGACGACCTTGCCGACCGCGGCGCCGGGGGAGGCGTTCATGCCGGTCGCGATGAGGGTCTTGTCCGCGGTGGCGTCGAAGCGGGGGAACATCAGGCTGGCCAGCTGCGGGCCGGTCACGCGGGACAGCTGCTCGTCGGCCTCGATGAGGCCCTCGTCGCGCATGTGGCGCGAGATGCGGAACGCTGCGCCGGGGGTGCGCTTGCCGACGCGGGTCTGCAGCATCCACAGCTTGCCGCGCTCGACGGTGAACTCGATGTCGCACATGTCGCGGTAGTGGTTCTCCAGCTGCGCCATGATCGCGATCAGGTCGTCGTACGACGTCTTGTCGAGCTTCTCGAAGTCGGCGAGCGAGACGGTGTTGCGGATGCCCGCGACGACGTCCTCGCCCTGGGCGTTCTGCAGGTAGTCGCCGTAGACGCCCTGGTTGCCGGACGCGGGGTCGCGGGTGAAGGCGACGCCGGAGCCGGAGTCCATGCCGAAGTTGCCGAACACCATGGCCTGCACGTTGACGGCGGTGCCGAGGTCCTCGGGGATCCGCTCGCGGCGGCGGTAGAGGCGGGCGCGGTCGGTGTTCCAGGAGTTGAAGACCGCGCGGACCGCGAGGTCGAGCTGCTCGCGGGCGTCCTGCGGGAACTCGCGGCCGGCCTCGTCGCGGATGATCTGCTTGAAGGTCTCCACGAGGGCGCGGAGGTCGCCGGCGTCGAGGTCGAGGTCGGCGGTGGTGCCCTTGGCCGACTTGGCGGCGTCGAGGGCACGGGAGAAGTGCTCGGAGTCGATGTGCAGGACGGTGCCGCCGAACATCGACAGCAGGCGGCGGTAGGAGTCGAGGGCGAACCGCTCGTCGCCGCTGAGCCGCGCGAGGCCGTGGACGGACTCGTCGTTGAGGCCGATGTTGAGGACGGTCTCCATCATCCCGGGCATGGAGAACTTCGCGCCCGAGCGCACCGAGACCAGCAGCGGGTCGGCGGCGTCGCCGAGGCGTCGACCCATCGTGTCCTCGAGCGCGGTCAGCCGGGCGGTCACCTGCTCGGCGAGCTCGGTCGGCTCCGTGCCAGCGGTCAGGTAGGCGCGGCAGGCGT
The DNA here is from genome assembly GCF_013155365.1 of Nocardioides sp. zg-DK7169. Lineage (GTDB taxonomy): Bacteria > Actinomycetota > Actinomycetes > Propionibacteriales > Nocardioidaceae > Nocardioides. The sequence goes on along the minus strand of NZ_JABJRA010000005.1, from coordinate 1,901 downwards.
CGGTGGAGATGGTGAAACCTGGTGGCACGGGTAGCCCCAGGTTGGTCATCTCGGCGAGGTTGGCTCCTTTGCCTCCCAGAAGGTCCTTCTGGTCCTTGTTTCCCTGCGCGAAGTCGTAGACATAGACGGTCACCGGGTCATCTTGACCGCTGAGGACGTCCCCATGCGCCGATCTCGCACTACGTGGACAATCCGGGTGGCAAGGCTCAGCAGACGTCGCGGTGCCAGGCGCCCAGCTCGCGCACCCAGGGCTCCGCGCGCAGCGCGATCCGCGGGCTCCGGAAGCTCGCCGTGACGCTGGCCCGGTCGCTCCCGCTGTCCGCGTCGTACGACGTGAGGCGGGGGGTGGTCCCGTGCCTGTCGGCCAGCGCGAGCGACTCCTCGCCGAAGGCGCCCATGTCGACGCTGTCCTTGCACCGCTCGCTGAGCAGCTCGAACGCCGTCGGAGCGTCGCCGGTGGTGAAGGCGACGTGGTACGCCGTGACCGCCACGCGGAGGTCGGTGTCCACCGCCGGGGGCTGCGCGGCGGGAGCCGTCGGGGTGGCCACCGGTGCGGTGGTCGCGGGCGTGGAGGCCGGCGCGCTCGCGCTCGGCGAGGACGGCGCGGAGGGCTGGGACGGGCTCGCGGACGCGGACGCCGAGGTGCTCGTGCTCGCGCTCTCGCTGGGGCTCACCGAGGGCGTGCCCGGGGCGGGGCTCGTCGGCGTCGCCGTCGCGCTGTCGCTGACCGGGACCGTGGGCGCCTGGTCCTCGGAGTCGGACCCGCAGCCGACCAGGGCGGCTGCCAGGGTGCCGGTCAGGAGAGCGGGGAGGAGCAGGGGAACCAAGCGCTGACGCATGGCTCGATGCTAGGCGGCGACGCCGACAGGGCGGGTGGTCGCACCCGCGTGAGGCGCGCGAGTCTTCGGTAGGCCCCGTGGGACTCGAACCCACAACCAAGAGATTAAAAGTCTCCTGCTCTGCCAATTGAGCTAGGGGCCCGGGGTATGGGGAAAACTCTCGCCAAATTCCGGGGGAGAACCCTGGGAAGAAGGGAAGGGAAAACCCACACTCCGGCCCTCAGGCTAGTGGAGTGTGGGTGTGGTGGTTCAGGGGGGCGAGGCTGCGGCGTCGGGTCAGCGCAGGCGGCGGTGCAGGACCTGCCACGGCGTTCCGTAGTAGGTGGCGGCGTCGAGGAAGGTCGCGGTGTCGTGGGTGGTGCGGATGGCCGACCAGACGCGGATCTTCTCGGGGGTGAGGCCGGTGGTGCTGAGGCCGGTGGGGTGGATGAGCTTCTTGAGGTGGGCCGATGTGGTGACGCGGGCCGAGTCGCTGTCGAGGGTCTGGTAGCCGGAGTAGAACGGTGATCGGTCCGAGCCTCCGAAGCCTTCCTCTCGGTAGAGGCGGAACGCCTCGGCTGCCCAGGGGTCGAGGGGGTTGGTGCGTGCTGCGACTGCGTTACCTGGCTTGTCCGCGGTCACGCCGCGGAGGTGGAGGTGGGTCTCGGTGGCGTCGGTCAGCTTGAGGTGGGGGACTTCGGCGACGGCGGCTCCGCTGCTGTAGGCGGCCAGGATGGCGGCTGTCAGGCCGTTGCAGCGTGCGGTGTCGCCGTGGTGGGCGGCGAGACGCAGGATGAGGATCTCGTCGTGGGTGGCGCACGCCCGCAGGGGCAGGACTGGTGCCCAAATCTGCGATGGAACACGCCGTCTCTTGAGAACAACGGCCAACGGCGCGGTCTCGGGCCGTCATGAGAGCAGCTTTGTGCCTCGGAGTCGCTGGTGGAGGTCTCCTCCCGGGGACTGCCCCCGGTCTTGTTGACACTCGGGGTTTGCGGGGATCAGGCCGCTTCTGAGATCGCGTAGATCATCTCAAACTCGACCGGGGTGAGCTTGCCGAGGCCTCGTTGGCGACGCCGGCGGTTG
>NZ_JABJRA010000004.1 GCF_013155365.1 Nocardioides sp. zg-DK7169 | reverse complement strand
CCGCAGCCTGGAACGACATCCCTGAACAGACCAGGTCGAAGACCTCGTTCACATCGTCGTACGGCACGAACTTCGGCATCACCACACCGCCAATCACTCAGCGTTGCTTCGACCGCCTGACTCCGCCGAGACGTACGCCGCCACAAGCGCCGACTCGGCGCACCATTGGCCCCGACTCGCGGAAGGGTGGGTGGGGCTACTGGGTGACGCGGTAGGCGTCGAAGACGCCGGGGACTCCGCGGACGGCCTTGAGGACGTTGTCGAGGTGCTTGGCCTCGGCCATCTCGAAGGTGAAGCGGCTCTTGGCGACGCGCTCGTGGGTGGTGGAGAGGCTGGCGCTGAGGATGTTCACGTGGGCGTCGGAGAGCGCCATCGTGATGTCGGACAGCAGGCGCGCCCGGTCGAGCGCCTCGACCTGGATGTTGACCAGGAACGTGGAGTCCGACGTCGGGGCCCACTCGACCTCGAGCAGCTTCTCGGGCTGCGCCAGCAGGGCCGCGGCGTTGGTGCAGTCGGTGCGGTGCACCGAGACTCCCCCGCCCTTGGTGACGAACCCGAGGATCTCGTCCGGCGGCACGGGGGTGCAGCACTTGGCGAGCTTGACCCAGACCTCCGAGGCGCCCTTGACGATCACGCCGGCGTGGTTGCCGCCGGTGACCTGCGAGCGGCTGCGCCGCCCGGTGATGGTGACCGCCTCGGCGAGGTCCTCCTGGGCCCCGTCGTTGCCGCCGTGCTCCTCGATGACACGCTTGACGACCGCCTGGGCCGACAGGTTGCCCTCGCCGACCGCGGCGTACAGCGCGGAGACGTCGGCGATGTTGAAGTGCCTCGCGGCGAGGGTGAGCGACTCGTGCGACATCAGCCGCTTGAGGGGCAGGCCCTCCTTGCGCATGAGCTTGGCGATCTGCTCCTTGCCGCGCTCGATCGCCTCCTCGCGGCGCTCCTTGGTGAACCACTGGCGGATCTTCGAGCGCGCCCGCGGCGACTTCACGAAGGTCAGCCAGTCGCGCGAGGGAGCGGCATTGGCGGACTTGGAGGTGAAGACCTCGACCACGTCGCCGTTGTCGAGCGGGGACTCCAGCGGCACCAGGCGTCCGTTGACCCGCGCCCCGATGGTGTGGTGCCCGACCTCGGTGTGCACGGCGTAGGCGAAGTCGACGGGCGTGGCGCCGGCCGGCAGCGCCATCACGTCGCCGCGCGGGGTGAAGACGTAGACCTCGGCGCGGTTCATCTCGAAGCGCAGGGACTCCAGGAACTCCCCCGGGTCCTCGACCTCGCTCTGCCAGTCGAGCAGCTGGCGCACCCAGGTCATGTCGTCCATGTCCCCGGTGCGGTCGGTGTCGACGCCGGCGCGGGTGTTCTCCTTGTACTTCCAGTGCGCCGCGACGCCGTACTCCGCGCGACGGTGCATCGCGTAGGTGCGGATCTGCAGCTCCACCGGCTTGCCCTGCGGGCCGATCACCGTGGTGTGCAGCGACTGGTACATGTTGAACTTCGGCATCGCGACGTAGTCCTTGAACCGGCCCAGGACCGGGTTCCAGCGCGAGTGCAGCACACCGAGGACGCTGTAGCAGTCGCGGTCGTCCTCGACGAGGATCCGGATGCCGACCAGGTCGTAGATGTCGGAGAAGTCGCGGCCCCCGACGATCATCTTCTGGTAGATCGAGTAGTAGTGCTTCGGGCGCCCGGTGACGGTCGCCTTGATCTTGGCCTCGCGCAGGTCGTTCTCGACCTGCTTGATGACCTCCGCCAGGAACTGGTCGCGCGACGGCGCCCGCTCGGCGACCAGGCGCACGATCTCGTCGTAGATCTTGGGGTGCAGGGTCGCGAAGGCGAGGTCCTCCAGCTCCCACTTGATCGTGTTCATGCCGAGGCGGTGGGCCAGCGGCGCATAGATGTCGAGGGTCTCGCGGGCCTTGCGCTCCTGCGTCTCCTGCTTGACGTAGCGCAGGGTGCGCATGTTGTGCAGCCGGTCGGCGAGCTTGATCACCAGGACCCGGATGTCGCGCGACATCGCGACGATCATCTTGCGGATCGTCTCGGCCTCGGCGGTGTCGCCGTACTGCACCTTGTCGAGCTTGGTCACGCCGTCGACCAGGCGGGCCACCTCGTCCCCGAAGTCGGCGCGCAGCTGGTCGAGGGTGTACGGCGTGTCCTCGACCGTGTCGTGGAGCAGGGAGGCGACCAGGGTCGGCTCGGTCATGCCGATGCCGGCGAGGATCGTGGTGACCGCGAGCGGGTGGGTGATGTAGGGGTCACCGCTCTTGCGCATCTGCGCGCCGTGCTTCTCCTCGGCCGTCTTGTACGCCCGCTCGATGAGCGCGAGGTCGGCCTTCGGGTGGTTGGCCCGCACGGCGCGGAACAGCGGCTCCAGGACCGGGTTGGCCGTCTGGTTGCGGGTGCCCATCCGGGCCAGGCGCGCGCGCATGCTGCGGGCCGTCGGAGCACCCTCGGAGCGCTCCGGAGCCCGCTCTCGACGCGGCGGGGTCGTGCGGTCCTCGGTCACTGTCTCAGTCTAGAGCCGTCACACCACGGCCAGGCTGTCGACCGCCAGGTCGCCCAGCCGGTCGCGGCCGGCGAGGAAGCCGAGCTCCATCAGGACCGCGACCCCGACGACGGTGCCACCGCAGCGGCGCACCAGGTCGGCGGTCGCGCGGGCGGTGCCGCCGGTGGCGAGTACGTCGTCGACCAGCAGCACCCGGTCGCCCGGGGTGACGGCGTCCTCGTGCAGCTCGAGGGTGGCCGTGCCGTACTCCAGGTCGTAGCTCACTGCGTGGGTGGGACCGGGGAGCTTGCCGGCCTTGCGCACCGGCGCGAAGCCGGCGCCCAGGGCGAGCGCGACCGGGGCGCCGACGAGGAAGCCGCGGGCCTCCATGCCGATCACCTTGTCGACGACCACCTCGCCGCTCTCGTCACGACCGCTCTCGGCCAGCGCCAGCACGACGGCACGGAAGCCGTCGTGGTCGGCCAGCAGCGGCATGATGTCCTTGAAGACGATCCCCGGCTCGGGGAAGTCCTGGACGTCGCGCACCAGCCGGTCGAGCGCCTCCCGAGCAACCGCGATCCGCTCCTCGCGGCCCTCGCTCACTTGCGGCCCCGCTTGGAGCGGGGCTGACGGGCCGGCTGCGCCCGGCCGGAGGCACCGGTCGAGCGGGTCTCGCTCTTCGGCTTCGGGACCACCCGGCCACGGCCGGTCGCGCCCATCGAGGGCTGCGGGGCGCGGCTGGCGGAGCCGTCCCGCTCATCCCGCTCCTCGAGGTCGTCGTCGTCCAGCTCGAGCGCGGGCCCGTCCGGGACGGGCATGTCCTCGACGAACGCCGGCACCGAGGCGTACGGGTCGACGTTGCGCTTGGCAGCGGCGCGGGCGCGACGGTCGGCCATCTGCACGTCCGACTCCTTCGACTTCAGCTGCACCAGCAGACGCGGGGCGAGCACGACGGAGGAGTAGACGCCGACGGCGGTGCCGACGAACTGCGCGAGCGCGAGGTCCTGCAGCGAGCTGGCGCCGAGCTGGACGGCGCTGACCCACAGGATCGCGCCGATCGGGATCAGGGCGACGATGCTGGTGTTGATCGAGCGGACCAGGGTCTGGTTGACCGCGAGGTTGGTCGCCTCGGCGTAGGTCTGGCCGCTGCGCCGCAGGCTCTGGGTGTTCTCGCGGACCTTGTCGAAGACGACGACCGTGTCGTAGAGGGAGAAGCCGAGGATCGCGAGCAGGCCGGTGACCGCGGACGGCGTGACCTGGAAGCCCGACAGCGAGTAGACGCCGACGGTGAGGATGATGTCGTGCAGCAGCGCGACGAGGGCGGCGATCGACATCTTCCACTCGCGGAAGTAGCCCCAGATGAAGAGCATCACCAGGACGAGGAAGACCGCCACGCCCAGCAGGGCGCGCTCGGCGACCGCCTGGCCCCAGCTCGCGCCGATCTCCTCGATCGAGATCGCCGAGGACACGTCGACGGTGTCGCCGATCAGGTCGGCGACCTCCTCGGTCGCCTCCGGCGAGAGCTCGCCGACCTTGATCGTGAGGGAGTCCGAGCCGGCGGTGACGACCGACGGCGTCTCGGCGCCCTCGATCCCTGCCTCGCCGATCGCCTCGCGCACGGCGTCGGCGTCGTCCTGGGTGGCGCTCGAGCTGAGCGTGGCCTTGTACTGCGTGCCGCCGGTGAACTCGACGCCGAAGTTGAGGCCCTTGATGAGCACCGCGGCGATCGCGAGGGCGACCAGCACGATGGAGACGCCGTACCAGATCGGGCGGCGACCGACGAAGTCGAGCGAGCGGCGACCTGTGTAGAGGTCGTTGCCGAGCCGTGAGAACTTGCCCATCAGGCCTTGCCTCCTACCGGGACGCGGTCGTCGATGCCGAGGGTCTCGGGGCTGAGCCCGGACCAGCGGCCGCCGCCGTTGAAGAACGTGAACCGCGAGAGGAGGACCACCATCGGGCGGGTGAACCAGAACAGCACGGCGAGGTCGATGAGCGTGGACAGGCCCAGCGCGAAGCCGAAGCCCTTCACCGCGCCCGTCGCGAAGATGTAGAGCACGAGGGCCGACAGCAGCGAGACCGTGTTGGCTGCGAGGCGGGTGACCCGGGCCCGGCGCCAGCCGGACTCGACCGCGACGCGCATCGACTTGCCGTCGCGCATCTCGTCACGGATCCGCTCGAAGAGCAGGATGAAGGAGTCCGCGGTGACACCCACGGCGATGATCAGGCCCGCGATGCCCGGCAGCGTGAGCGTGAACCCGGCCGTCTTGGCCAGGAGCAGCACCAGCGCGTAGGTGATCGCGGCCGCCACCACCAGCGAGCTCAGGACCACGAGGCCCAGGCCGCGGTAGTAGAACAGGCAGTAGATCATCACCAGGAGCAGGCCGATGCCGCCGGCCCACATGCCCGCGGTGAGCTGGTTTCCGGCGAGCGAGGGGCCGATCGTCTCGACGGTCGCGTCGTCCTCGAAGGAGATCGGCAGCGCGCCGAACTTCAGGCTGGTGGCCAGGTCGTTGGCCTCGGCCTCGGAGAAGTCACCGGTGATCTGGGCCTGGCCGTTCGTGATCGGGCTGGTGAAGCCCGGGAACGAGATGACCTCGCCGTCCAGGACGATCGCGAACTGCTTGTCGTTGGTGTAGAGCGCACGCGAGATCTGCTCGAAGGCGTCCTCGCCCTTGCCGCCGATGTCGAGCTGCACGGCCCAGCCGACGCTGCTCGGCGGGATGCCGGCCGAGGCGGAGTTGAGCTCGGTGCCCTCGACCACCGTGGCGCTGAGCAGGAACTTGGCCCAGTAGCCGTCGCCCTCCTCCTCGCCCTCGATGTAGCCGCAGGTGACCAGCGGCTTGTCGGGGACGTCGTCGACCGGGATCACCGTGTCCGGGTCGTTGCCGGGCGGGCACTGGAAGGCGTTGTAGGCCTGGATGTCGGCGGGCGACGGGTTGTCCTGCCAGGCGAGGAGCTGCTGGACGCGCTCGCTGTCGTCCTTCGGCGCGGGCGGCGCGGTCGGGTCAGCGGGCTCGCTGGCCTCCTGGCTCGGCGCGGCCGGGTCGGTGGTGGGGGCCTGCGACGAGCCGTCCGCGGGGGCGGTGGTGTCGTCGGTGGCGAAGCCGGTCGCGGGGCGGTTCTTGGGACCCTGCTGGTTGCCCTGGTTGCCCTGCTGGCGGTTCTGCTTGCCCTGCTGGCTTCCCGGGGTGCCCTGCTGGTTGCCGCCGGCGGTCGGGTCCTGCGGGCCCTGCCCGACGACCGGGTCCTGGGTGCCGCAGCGCCCGTCGAGCTCGCTGCAGCCGACCAGGCGGAAGCGCAGCTGCGCCTGGCGCTGGACGACCTCGACGAGGTCACGACGGGTGTCGCCGGGGATCTCGACCTGGATGTACTGGCCGCTCTGGGTGGTCACGTCGGCCTCGGCGACGCCGGAGCCGTTGACGCGGCGGTCGATGATCTCGCGGGCCTCCTCGAGGCTGCTGTCCTCGGGGTCGCCCTCGGCGGTCAGCGTGATGCGGGTGCCGCCCTGGAGGTCCAGTCCCAGGGCCGGCTTCCAGTCCCCACCGATCGCGACGAGCCCGTACAGGATCGCGATGGTGGCGAAGAACGCCACCAGCACGCGCCCGGGGCGGTTCATGGGCCTGGCCATGTCAGATCGCCCCCGGCCCGTCCTCGGTGGAGCCGCCGGTGGCGGCGTCGTCGTCCTCGCGGGGCGCCGGCCGGGTGATCGAGCCGATCGCGCCGCGGACCACGTTGATCGCGACGCCGTCGGCGATCAGCACCGAGACGTGCTCGTCGGTGATCTCGCTGACGGTGCCGAGGATGCCGGAGGTCAGCATCACCTCGTCGCCCACCGTGAGGGAGCCCTGCATGCGCGAGAGCTCCTTCTGGCGCCGGCTGGCCGGGCGGATGATCAGCAGCCAGAAGAGCAGCGCGACCGCGACGATGGGCAGGAGCTCAAGCAAGACGAAACCTCTCGAACGAGTGTGGGAGGGGGCCCGCGGTCGCGGAGGGGCGCGCGGGGCCGACGGCAAAGTGTAACGGTGGCGTCGCGCCACGGGGCCAACCCGGCCGATCCCGGACGCGGCGGTCTCGCCGGCTCCGGGCCCCGTGTTCACCCCTCCGGCAACGGTACGTCGTCCAGGTGGGCCAGGTGGGCCGGCGCGGCGAGCCCGAGGTGGCGCCACGCGCCCGCGGTCGCGACCCGGCCGCGGGGCGTGCGGGCCAGGAAGCCGGAGCGCACCAGGAAGGGCTCGGCGACCTCCTCGACGGTCTCGCGCTCCTCCCCCACGGCCACCGCAAGCGTCGAGACCCCGACCGGCCCGCCGCCGAAGCGGCGGCACAGCACGTCGAGCACCGCACGGTCCAGGCGGTCCAGGCCGAGCGCGTCGACCTCGTAGAGGTCGAGCGCGGCGCGGGCGACCTCGAGGGTCACCAGCCCGTCGGCGCGCACCTCGGCGTAGTCGCGCACCCGGCGCAGCAGCCGGTTGGCGATGCGGGGCGTGCCCCGGGAGCGCGACGCGATCTCGGCCGCGCCCTCCGGCTCGAGGCGTACGTCGAGGAGCCCGGCGGAGCGGTGCACGATCCGGTCCAGCTCGTGGGGCTCGTAGAACTCCAGGTGGGCGGTGAACCCGAACCGGTCGCGCAGCGGTCCCGGGAGCAGCCCGGCGCGGGTGGTGGCGCCGACCAGCGTGAAGGGCGGGATCTCCAGCGGGATGGCGGTCGCGCCGGGGCCCTTGCCGATGACGACGTCGACGCGGAAGTCCTCCATCGCCATGTAGAGCATCTCCTCGGCCGGCCGGGACATGCGGTGGATCTCGTCGACGAACAGGACGTCGCCCTCGTTCATCCCCGACAGGATCGCGGCGAGGTCGCCGGCATGGGTGATCGCCGGACCGCTGGTCAGGCGCAGCGGCACGGACATCTCCGCCGCGACGATCATCGCCAGCGTGGTCTTGCCGAGCCCGGGCGGGCCGGAGAGCAGCACGTGGTCGGGCGCGCGCCCGCGCTGGCGGGCCGCCTCGAGCACCAGGCCGAGCTGGTCGCGCACCCGCGTCTGGCCGACCACCTCGTCGAGGGTGCGCGGGCGCAGGGCGGCCTCGATGGCGCGCTCGTCGCCGTCGGCCTCGGCGGTGGTCAGCGAGCGCAGGTGGCTGCTCTCGGCCTCCTCGAGCTCGTCCTCGTGGAACGACACCGGATCAGGCCTTGCTCAAGGCGCGCAGGGCCGAGCGCAGCAGGGTCGCCACGTCGGGGCTGGGGCCGGCCTCGGGGGCGACGGTCTCGATCGCGCGGTCGGCGTCCTTGGCCGACCAGCCGAGCCCGACCAGGCCCTGGAGCACCTGGTCGCGCCACGGGTCGACGGGCGCCGCGGCCCCCGTCGTACGCGAGCCGACCGGGGCGCCGATGCGGTCCTTGAGCTCGAGGATGATCCGCTGGGCACCCTTCTGCCCGATCCCGGGCACGCGGGTCAGCGTCTTGACGTCGTCGGAGCCGATCGCGCGGCGCAGGTCGTCGGGGGTCAGCACCGCCAGGATCCCCTGGGCGAGCTTGGGGCCGACGCCGGAGGCGGTCTGCACGAGCTCGAAGACCGCCTTCTCGTCGTCGTCGAGGAAACCGAAGAGGGTCAGCGAGTCCTCACGGACCACCATGCTGGCCGAGAGGGTGGCGCGCTCGCGCGAGCCGACCCGCGGCGAGAGGGTCGCCAGGGTGCCGGGCGTGCAGATCAGCTCCACGCCGATGCCGCCGACCTCCAGCACCGCACTGGTGGGGGTCACGGCGGCGACCTCGCCGCGGACGAACGCGATCATGCTCTGCTCCTCGAGGGTTGGGCGCGGACGGTGCGGGCCTGCGCGACCGCGGCGTCGATGCGCGCCTGCGCCCCGCCGCGCCAGATGTGGGTGATCGCCAGCGCGAGCGCGTCGGCCGCGTCCGCGGGCTTGGGCAGCGTGTCGAGGCGCAGGATGCGGGTGACCATGGCGCCGACCTGGGCCTTGTCGGCGCGGCCGTTGCCCGAGACCGCCGCCTTGACCTCGCTGGGGGTGTGCAGCGCGACCGGCAGCCCGCGACGCGCGGCGCAGACCATCGCGATGCCGCTGGCCTGGGCGGTGCCCATCACGGTGCTGACGTCGGAGCGGGCGAAGACCCGCTCGATCGCCACCGCGTCGGGACGGTGCTCGTCGAGCCACGCGTCGATGCCCTTCTCGATGCTCACCAACCGCTCGGGCACCGCGAGGTGGGAGGAGGTGCGGACGACGTTGACGTCGACCAGCCGCAGCGGACGGCCGACCTCACCCTCGACCACGCCGACACCGCAGCGGGTCAGGCCCGGATCGATCCCGAGCACGCGCATGGACGACCAACCTCTCCTCGAACGTCTGTTCGGGGGTCACGCTATCCGGCGTCCTCGGGCGTGCCGACACCGACACGCCCGAGGTGCTGCTCCAGCGCCGGTTCGCGCGTCAGGAGAGGCAGTCGGTCACTCCTCGTCGAGCTGCGCCATCACGTCGTCGGGGACGTCGACGTTGGTGAAGACGTCCTGCACGTCGTCGAGGTCCTCGAGGGCGTCGACGAGGCGGAAGACCTTGGTCGCCGCCTCGGCGTCCACCGGGATCTCCAGGCTGGCCACGAACTGCACGTCGGCGGAGTCGTACTCGATGCCGGCGGCCTGCAGGGCCGTGCGGACCGCGACGACGTCGGTGGCCTCGGACTGCACCTGGAAGGACTCCCCCAGGTCGACGACGTCCTCGGCGCCCGCGTCGAGGGTGGCCTCGAGGATGTCGTCCTCGCTGACCTCGGTCGACTCGTGGTGCTTGGGGACGACCACGACGCCCTTGCGGTTGAACAGCCGCGAGACCGACCCGGGGTCGGCCAGGGTGCCGCCGTTGCGGGTGACCGCGGTGCGGACCTCCATCGCGGCGCGGTTCTTGTTGTCGGTGAGGCACTCCACGAGGAAGGCCACGCCCTGGGGGCCGTAGACCTCGTACATGATCGTGGAGTAGTCCGCGCCGCCCGCCTCGGCGCCCGAGCCGCGCTTGACCGCGCGGTCGATGTTGTCGTTGGGGACCGAAGACTTCTTCGCCTTCTGGATCGCGTCGTAGAGCGTCGGGTTGCCGGTCGGGTCACCGCCGCCCATCCGGGCCGCGACCTCGATGTTCTTGATCAGCTTGGCGAACATCTTGCCGCGCTTGGCGTCGATGGCCGCCTTCTTGTGCTTGGTGGTGGCCCACTTGGAGTGCCCAGACATGCGTCCCTCTTCTGCTCGCCGAATCGGCTGTCGATCCTACTCGCGCCCGCCGTCGGCGGTGCACGACCGGCCGAGGAGTGCCCCGTTCCGGACCCGGATCAGTCTCGCAGGAGCTCCGCGAACAGGCCGTGGACGCGCGTGTCGGCGCCCACCTCGGGGTGGAACGACGTGGCCAGCAGCCGGCCCTGGCGCACCGCGACCGGGTGGCCGGCGGCCTCGGCCAGCACCTCGACGCCCCGCCCGACCTGCTCGACCCACGGTGCCCGGATGAACACCGCGTGCACGGGCTCGGCGAGCCCGCGCACGTCGAGCGGGCCCTCGAAGGAGTCCACCTGCCGGCCGAAGGCGTTGCGTCTCACCGTGACGTCGAGGCCGCCGATGCTGCCCTGACCGGCGGCGCCGTCGAGCACCCGGTCGGCGAGCAGGATCATCCCCGCGCAGGTGCCGAAGGCGGGCATGCCCGCGGCGAGGCGCTCGCGCACCGGCTCGAGCAGGCCGAGGATGGCGGCGAGCTTCATCATCGTCGTCGACTCCCCGCCGGGCAGCACGAGCCCGTCGCAGTCGTCGAGCTCGGCGGCGCGCCGCACGCGTACGCCGCGCAGCCCGAGCAAGGCCAGTGCGTCGAGGTGCTCGCGCACGTCGCCCTGCAGGGCGAGCACGCCCACGGTCGGTCCGGTCACCGGCTCAGGCTAGTGAGCCGCGAGGCCCCGCGGGACCGGCGTCCGCGTCAGCGCGCGTGCAGCGTGACGACGGTGATCTCGGGGGCCGCGCCGGTGCGCACCGGCGGCCCGGAGGTGCCGAACCCGCGGGAGGTCACCACGGTGACCCCGTCCACCTCGTCGACGCCGGCCAGCGTCGGCTGCTGCAGCGGGACCAGCCAGCCGAACGGCCACAGCTGGCCGCCGTGGGTGTGCCCGGACAGGTGGAGGTCCACCCCGGCGTCGGCCACCAGCTGGCGGGGCTGGTGGGCGACCAGCACGACGTACTCCTCGGGGGCGGTGCCGGCGAGCGCCGCCTCGGGGTCGGGCGCCAGGTCGCCGGTGCCGGTGTCGTCGTGGATCCCGGCGACGACGAGCTCCTCGCCGTCGCGGGTGAGCACGAGCTGCTCGTTGCGCAGGACGGTGATGCCCAGCTCCTCCCAGCGCGCGAGGTACGCCGTGGCGTCGCCGGTCTCCATCTCGTGGTTGCCCGACACCGCGAGCACCCCGAGCGGGGCGTCGAGGTCGGCCAGCGGCGCGAGGTCGGGCCCGGTGTAGCGCTCGCGCCCGTCGACCAGGTCCCCGGCGAGGACGACGAGGTCGGGGTCCTCGGCGTCGACCATCTCGACGGCCCGCTCGACCCAGGCCCGGCCGCGCACGGCGCCGACGTGCAGGTCGGTGAGCAGGACGATCCGGGTGCCGTCCCAGGCCGGCGGCAGGTCGGGGTCCCCCACGTCGTACGACACGACCTGGGGGCGCTGGGCGACGACGGCGCCCACCGCGATCGCCGCGACGGTGCCGAGCACCACCAGCGGGGTGCCGACGCGCAGCAGCCGCAGCCGGGCCTCCGGCCGCCCGGCGAGGCGCAGCACCAGCGCGAGCACGGCGAGGACCAGGCAGCCGAGGGTGAGGTACCAGGCGGCCGCGAACCAGGCCAGGCCCAGCCACACCAGCGGGCGCCACGGCGCGGGGTCGATGGTGCGGTAGGCGATGTTGGCGGCCACGCAGAGCGCCGCTCCCCCGCCGACGAGCACCCAGGTGGCACGCCGCGCCCACCGCGGCCAGCCGGTGACCACCGCGAGCCGTCCGTGCAGCCAGCGCAGCCAGCCCCAGGCGAGGGCGAGGAGGACCAGCAGCGCGAGGATCCGCGCCGCCCCGCCCGCCAGCCCGCCGAGCCCGTCCAGGCCGCTCAGGGGCCGATCACCAGCCGCGTTCGGCGAGCCGGTGCGGCTGCGGGATCTCCTCGACGTTGATGCCGACCATCGCCTCGCCGAGGCCGCGCGAGACCTTGGCGACCATGTCGGGGTCGTCGTGGAACGTGGTGGCCTTGACGATCGCCTCGGCGCGCTGCGCGGGGTTGCCGGACTTGAAGATGCCGGAGCCGACGAAGACGCCCTCGGCGCCGAGCTGCATCATCATCGCCGCGTCGGCCGGGGTCGCGATGCCGCCCGCCGTGAACAGCACCACGGGCAGGCGGCCGGTCTCGGCGACCTCCTTGACCAGGTCGTACGGCGCCTGGAGCTCCTTGGCCGCGACGTAGAGCTCGTCGGGCTCCAGCGCGGCGAGGCGGCGCAGCTCTCCGCGGATGGTGCGCATGTGGGTGACGGCGTTGGAGACGTCGCCGGTGCCGGCCTCGCCCTTGGAGCGGATCATCGCCGCGCCCTCGGTGATCCGGCGCAGCGCCTCGCCCAGGTTGGTGGCACCGCAGACGAACGGGACGGTGAAGCCCCACTTGTCGATGTGGTGGGAGTAGTCGGCGGGGGTGAGCACCTCGGACTCGTCGATGTAGTCCACCCCGAGGCTCTGGAGCACCTGGGCCTCGGCGAAGTGGCCGATGCGCGCCTTGGCCATCACCGGGATGGAGACCGCCTCGATGATCCCGTCGATCATGTCGGGGTCGCTCATCCGGGACACCCCGCCCTCGGCGCGGATGTCGGCGGGCACCCGCTCCAGCGCCATCACGGCGACCGCGCCGGCGTCCTCGGCGATCTTCGCCTGCTCGGGGGTGACCACGTCCATGATCACGCCGCCCTTGAGCATCTCGGCCATGCCGCGCTTGACGCGGCTGGTGCCGGTGCGGGGACCGGTCGTGGACGTGGCCTGCTCGGGTTGCGACATGGCCCGATCGTAGGACGCGGCGGGGCGCCGCGTCCGGTGTCTCAGCTGGCGGCGGCCTCGGCCAATGCCTGCTTGCGGACCACCCAGACCCGCTGGCCCACGGTGATCGTGCTGGCGACCGCGAGGAACCACAGGGCGGCGTACATCAGCCACGGCTGGTCGAAGATCGCGCCGAGGCCGGTCATCACCAGGATCGCGACGAGGCGGTCGGCGCGCTCGGCGATGCCGACCTTGACGTCATAGCCCAGGGTCTCCCCGCGCGAGCGGGCGTAGGAGGTCACCGCGCCCATCAGCAGGCAGACCAGGGAGAGCACGAGGTAGAGCCGGCTGGGCTCCTCCCACGCGAAGTAGAGCGCGAGGCCGATGAAGATGGCGCCGTCGGCGATCCGGTCGAGCGTGGAGTCCCAGAACGCGCCGAACTTGCTCACCCGGCCCGTCGAGCGGGCCATCGTCCCGTCGATCAGGTCGCTGAACACGAAGGCGGTGATCACCAGGACGCCGGTGAGCAGCTTGCCCTGGGGGAAGAAGACCAGCGCGCCGGCGCAGACGCCGAGCGTGCCGACGAGGGTCACCGCGTCGGGGCTCACCCCCAGACGGATCAGCAGAGCGGCGATCGGCGCGGCGACGATCTTGGTCCAGAAAGCGCGGAAACGTTCCATCATGGCCCGAGCAGGCTACCGCTCGGAGAGCGCCGCACAGACCTCGGCGACGGCGGTGGGCGCGCCGGCGACGTACCAGCGCCGCCCGGCGGCCTCCACGTGCCGGGTCTCGCCGCCCACCGCGCGGATGATCGCGGCCCCGGGCAGCTCGTCCCACGGCGGCACCGAGTGCTGGCACAGCACGTGCAGGCGCCCGCTCGCGATCGCCATCGCGTCCATCGACCCCGAGCCGAGCATCCGCACCGTCGCGGCGCCGCTGGCCATCCGGGCGAACGCCTCGCCGACCTCGGTGCCGAGGAAGGGCGGGTGCAGGTACGTCGTGAGGCACGCGTCCGCGAGCGGGCGGTCGGCCAGGGGCGCCAGCGCGACGCCGTTCGCGGTCGCCGGCACCCCGGGCCCGCCGACGTACGTCGTCCCGCTCGCGGGGTGGTGGACCGCGCCGAGGAGCAGGTCCTCGCCATCGCGCAGCGCGAGCGCGGAGCACCACCAGTCCAGGCCGGCCACGAAGTTGTAGGTGCCGTCGACGGGGTCGATGACCCAGGTGCGCCCGCTGGTGCCGTCGCGTGCCGAGCCCTCCTCGCCGAGCACGCCGTCGGCAGGGCGCTCCGCAGCGAGGGTCTGGACGACGAGGCGCTCCGCCGCGCGGTCCGCGGCGGTCACCACGTCGGAGACCGAGGTCTTCTGCTCGGCGTCCAGCCCCTCGGCCCGCATGGCGTGGGCCAGTCGACCGGCCTCGGTCACCAGGCGGGCGGCGAGCCCGGCGTCGCGGGCCAGGTCGCTCACGCCGTGTCCCACGCCTCGGCGAGCAGCGCGCGGGTGTCGCCGAGGAGCTGCGGCACCGTCTTGGTGCGCCCGATGACGGGCATGAAGTTCTGGTCGCCGGCCCAGCGCGGGACGACGTGCTGGTGCAGGTGGGCGGCGATGCCGGCGCCGGCGAGGTGCCCCTGGTTCATGCCGATGTTGAAGCCCTCCGCGCCGGAGCGGGACCGGAGCACGGTCATCGCGCGCTTGGTGAGCTCGCCGATCTCGACCATCTCCTCGGGAGTGGTCTGGGTGTAGTCGGCGATGTGACGGTAGGGGCACACCATCAGGTGGCCCGGCGCATAGGGGTAGAGGTTCAGCACGACGAAGGAGTGCTCACCACGGTGCACGATCAGCCCGTCGGCGTCGTCCCCGCGCGGGATCCGGCAGAACGGGCACTCGCCGGACGAGGCGTCGCTGGGCTTGTTCTCGCCGCGGATGTAGGCCATCCGGTGCGGCGTCCAGAGCCGCTCGAGGTCGTCGGGCCGGCCGATCCCGTCCTGGGTCAGGGTCTCCTCGGGCTGGCTCATGGCACCCGATCCTAGGGCGGCGCGCCAGCCGCCAGGCGGCGGGTCAGGGCTTGGCGAGCCACGGCCGCGCGTCGACGCCCGGGCAGGTGACGTTCTGGTCGCGGTCCAACGCGACCCACTGGCTGAGGATCGGCCGCCCGCCCTGGATGGAGTGGTCCCTGCCGCAGCGTCGGAGCGCCTCGGCCCGCGAGGTCTCCCCCGCCGCGCGCCACTCGGGCACCCCGAGGCGGAAGCCGCCGACGATCAGCTCCCACAGGTGGGCGGTGGAGTACACGCCGATCCTGTAGCCCGCGTCGCGGTAGGCGCGGGCGGCGCCCTCGACGACCGCGGCGTTCGCCAGCCGGTCCGGGCTCCACTCCCAGATGGTCACCGGCTCGACGTCGAGCCACACGGCGGGGACCTTGAGCTTGGCCCGCTTCATCGTGGTGAGGTTGGCCCGGCTCTGCGCGTAGCCGACGTTGCGCAGCGCGCCGATCCGCGTGCCCCCGGCGTACGGCCCGTCGTCGCGGTGCTTGCGCAGCTGGGCGGCGGAGGGGTAGCTCACCACGGCGTACGCGCCGAGGAGCATCCCGCGCTCGCGCACCCAGCGGACCTGCCAGGGCAGGCAGGGGTTGCGGGTGAAGCCGGGGCCGTTGGTCAGCCCGAGGATCACGTAGCGCGCCTCCGGCAACGGCATCGGCTGACCCTGGGTGGGACGCTCGGGGATGCCCAGACCCTTGCGGCACTGCGGCCAGCCCGCGTCGGCCCCCAGCAGCGGTCGGCGCGCCTTGGACGCCTTGACCGCTTCCTCCTCGGCCTCCTTCGCCAGGGACTCCAGCTCGTCGGTGTCAGGCCGGTTCGCATCGCCCGGCGCGCCCCTGTCGCGGTCGGACCCGGAGTCCTGCGACGGGGCCTTCGACGCCCCCGCCTCCCGCTCCGCCGGCTCGTCGCCGCCGCTCCCACAGCCGAGCAGGAGCGCCGTCGCCATGACGAGCGCGATCAGCGTGCGGAGCAGCGACATGGCATCCAGCGTAGGTCGCGCACCCGAGGGCCTGCGCTCGTCGCGACGTCGTCGTCCGGGGGTGAGCCGGGTGGTCGTTGCGGGGTGGTCGTTGCGGGGTGGTCGTTGGTCGAGCTCGTCGAGACCCGGCCGACGATTGGTCACGAACGGCACCCCACCAGGCCGGAACGTTGTCGTTGGGGACCAAACGTCGACGCGATGTGGCTGTTGGGGCTGGTGTGGTCGCCCGCCGGGGAGCGACACCAGCCATCCACCCAGGAGAGCAGGCACCGGCCGAGCTGCACGTCGGGTGGTGCTTCTGCGCAACTGCGCCGAAAGGCACCACCCGAAGCACGAACCAAAGACAGCCAGGCTCGATCAGACCTGCTCGCGTGCCTCCACGGCCGCAGTGATCCGCGCGATCGCCTCGGCGACCGGCACGCCGTTGTCCTGGCGACCGTCGCGGTAGCGGAACGACACCGCGCCGGCCTCCACGTCGTCGTCGCCGGCGATCAGCATGAACGGCACCTTCTGGAGCTGGGCGTTGCGGATCTTCTTCTGCATCCGGTCGTCGCTCAGGTCCACCTCGGCGCGCAGGCCGGCGGCCTTGAGCTGGGCCACGATGTCCTTGAGGTAGCCGTCGTGGCGCTCCGCGATCGGGATCGCCACGGCCTGGACGGGAGCGAGCCAGGGCGGGAAGGCGCCGGCGTAGTGCTCGACGAGGACGCCGATGAAGCGCTCGATCGAGCCGAACTTCGCCGAGTGGATCATCACCGGCTCCTGGCGCGAGCCGTCGGCGGCCTGGTAGGCGAGCTCGAAGCGGTGCGGCTGGTTGAAGTCGTACTGAACCGTGCCCATCTGCCAGGTTCGGCCGATCGCGTCCTTGGCCTGCACCGAGATCTTCGGGCCGTAGAAGGCCGCGCCGCCCGGGTCCGGGACCAGCTCGAGGCCGGTCTCCGCGGCGACGTCCTCGAGCACCCGGGTGGCGACCGCCCACTGCTCCTCGGAGCCGATGAACTTGTCGCTCTCGGGGTCGCGGGTGGACAGCTCGAGGTAGAAGTCGTCGAGGCCGAAGTCGCGCAGCACGCTGAGCATGAAGTTCAGCAGGTGCTTGACCTCCTCGGGTGCCTGCTCGGGGGTGCAGTAGGAGTGCGAGTCGTCCTGGGCGAAGCCGCGCACGCGGGTCAGGCCGTGGATGACGCCGGACTTCTCGTAGCGGTAGACCGAGCCGAACTCGAACAGGCGCAGCGGGAGCTCACGGTAGGAGCGGCCGCGGCTCTTGTAGATGAGGTTGTGCATCGGGCAGTTCATCGCCTTGAGCTGGTAGTTCGACCCCTCGAACTCCATCGGCGGGAACATCGTGTCGGCGTAGTGCGGCAGGTGCCCGGAGGTGTGGAACAGCCCGTCCTTGGAGATGTGGGGCGTGCCGACGTACTCGAAGCCCTCCTCGATGTGGCGGTTGCGGACGTAGTCCTCCATCACCCGCTTCAGCACACCGCCCTTGGGGTGGAAGACCGGCAGGCCGGAGCCGAGCTCGTCGGGGAAGCTGAACAGGTCCAGGTCGCGGCCGAGCTTGCGGTGGTCGCGGCGCTCGGCCTCCTCGATGCGGTGCAGGTGCTCCTCGAGGGCCTCCTTGGACTCCCACGCGGTGCCGTAGATGCGCTGGAGCATCTTGTTCTTCTCATCGCCGCGCCAGTACGCCGCGGCGGTGCGCATCAGCTTGAACGCCGGGATCCGCTTGGTGGTGGGCAGGTGCGGGCCGCGGCACAGGTCGGACCAGGCGACCTCGCCCTTGCGGTTGATGTTGTCGTAGATGGTCAGCTCGCCGGCCCCGACCTCGGCGGACGCGCCCTCGGCGGCGTTCTCCGCGTTGCCCGAGCCCTTGAGGCCGATCAGCTCGACCTTGTAGGGCTCGTCGGCGAGCTCGACGAGCGCGTCGGCGTCGGTGGTGACCCGGCGCTCGAAGCGCTGGTTCTCCTTGATGATCTTGCGCATCGCGGACTCGATCTTGACCAGGTCCTCGGGCACGAACGGGGTCTCGACGTCGAAGTCGTAGTAGAATCCGTCGGTGACCGGCGGGCCGATGCCGAGCTTGGCCTCCGGGAAGAGCTGCTGCACGGCCTGGGCGAGCACGTGGGCTGTGGAGTGGCGCAGGATGTCGCGCCCGTCCTTCGACGCGATCTCGACGCCCTCGACCACGTCGCCGTCGACGAGCTCGTAGGAGAGGTCCTTGAGCTCGCCGCCGACGCGCGCGGCGATGATGTCGGGGTTCTCGGAGAACAGCTGCCAGGCCTTGGTGCCCGCCGTGACCGTCATGTCCTCACGCGCGTCGGCGTGGACGAGGACGATCTTGTAGTCGGACACGTGGGTGCTCCCTTGGATCGGCTGGCTCGGTTGGAACGGCTTGAGTCGGTGCGGACGCCCCCGGGCGTCCCCCGCGATCGTATCGAGCGCGTGCCCCTCGTCCCGCATCGGTTTCGCACCCCGGGTCCCCACTTGCGACGATGCGCTCCTCGCGGGCGGTGTCCAGACTCCCCCCATGTCCGCTCCTTCGCGCCGGGTCCCGCTCGTGCTGCTCGCCCTCGCGGTGCTGGCGGCGGGGCTCCCGGCGCTGCTCCCCGCTGCTGGCTCGGTTGCCCGCACCGCCTCCGCCTCCGCCGCCCCGGTCGCGTCGGTCCGGGACACCCCGACGGCGAGCTGGGGCGTGAACGGGCCGGTCTACGCGACCGCGGTGGCCGGGAACGTGGTGGTCGTCGGCGGCAGCTTCTCCGCCGCGATGGGCCCGACCGGCGCGCGCGTGCCGCGCGCCAACCTGGCGGCGTTCTCGCTGCGGACCGGCCGACTGCTCACCGGCTGGCACGCCGACACCTCCGGCCCGGTGCGCGCGCTGGCCACGGACGGCACGTCGCTGTGGGTGGGCGGGCAGTTCACCCGCGTCCGCGGGGTCGCCCGAGCGCGCCTGGCCAAGCTGTGGGCGCTGTGGGGCGCGGTCGACACGTCGTTCCGGGCGAACGCCTCCGGGGGCGCCGTGCTCGCCCTGGAGCACTCCGGGCGCGCGCTGTTCGTCGGCGGCGACTTCTCCTCCGTCGCCGGCACCGCGCGGGCGCGGCTGGCGCGGGTCCGGGCGCGCACCGGCGCCGTCGACACGGGGTTCCGCCCCGCGGTGAACGGTCGGGTGCACGGCGTCGCGGTCACGGGCTCGCGCGCCTACCTCGCCGGGGACTTCACCACCGTCGGCGGTGCGACCCGGCGCGGGGTGGGCGCGGTCGCGCGCTCCACCGGCGCGCTGAGCGGGCCGGCGTACGCCTCCTCGGTCTCGCCCTCGCTCGGCGTCGACGTCTCCGACGACGGGCGGCGGGTCTTCGTGGCCGCCGGGGAGTACGCCAACGCCCTGGTCGCGTGGGACGCCGCCAGCGGAACCCGCCTGTTCCGGCACACCGCAATGGGCGACGTACAGGCCGTCGACGTCGAGGGCGACCGGGTCTACTTCGGGTTCCACGAGGGGTTCGGCGGCGACACCCGGCTCAAGCTGCTCTCCGCGGACGCCGTGACCGGCGAGCTCGACGCCTCGTTCAGCCCCTCGGTCGACGGGTTCTGGGGGGTCCGCACCATCACCGCCACCCCCGACGCACTGGTCGTCGGGGGCGAGTTCTCCCGGGTCGCCGGGGTCACCGCCCGCGGCTGGGCGCGGTTCGGTCGATGACGCCCGCCGTCAGCCGGTCACGGACGCGGCGCGAGCACCCGGCGCATGAAGGTGTCGACGTTGGCGCGCAACCGCTCGACGCGCTGCTCGGGGCTGAGCGTCTCGTGCGGCTGGGCTCGGTCGGGGCGGCGGATGCCGCGGGCGTAGAGCGAGCAGGCCAGGTCGGCGCACAGGTAGGTGCCGACGGTGTTGCCCGCGCGACCGGCGGCGCCGGCCCGCGGCGCGACCATCAGCGCCATGTCGGTGCTGGAGTGGGTGGTGAGGCAGAAGGCGCACATGTTCTTGCGCCCGCCGCGACCGGCCCCGTTGCTGATCCGCAGCACCACGCCGACCGGCCCGGCGTCGCCCGGCACGACCAGGTAGGCGCTGTCGGGCGCGCCGGCGTCGCGCCACCCGAGGAAGTCCAGCTGCTCCCAGCGCGAGGCCGGGACCGCCTTCGGCAGCGGGAGCCGGCTCGCCTCGCCCTTGGTGCAGTTGACGAACGAGCGGCGGATCTCCTCCGAGGTGAGCGGTTCCATCACCCCAGCCTCCCATCCGTCGCCGGCCTCACCCCGGGCGGTCCGTGTCCTGGCGGGCCAGCACCGCGCGGAACCGCGGCGCGAGGGTGAGGGCGTAGGTGCGGGTGATGTGGTTGGTGTCGCGGTAGACGAGGGTGTCGCCGCGCACCGGCGTGCAGACGCGGTCGCGGCACACGCCCCGGCGCAGGTCGAGGAGCTCGGCCCCGTCGATGCCGGCCAGCGCCGCCTTCTCCACGCGTACGCCGCGGCGCGCGGGGACCAGGCAGTCGGCCACCCGTCCCGTCTCGACCAGGCAGGACGGCGGGCTGACCCGCGCCGCCGGCAGGTCGGCCACCATCAGCACCGGCACGCCGGCGTCGGTGAGGCGCTGCACCGTGCTGCGCAGCCCGGCGACCACCGCTTCGCGGGACGCCCGGGCGTCGAGCTGCTCGCCGCTGCCGCGGTCCACGACCCGGACGTTGTCGCTGGCCATGCCCAGCACGACCAGGTCGGGGCTCGCCTCGACGACCTCGTCGAGGATCGCCTCGCGGAAGGTGTCGCACTCCTCGAAGGCACGCCCGAGGGCCCGGTCGAGCTTGGTGACGTCGGCGACCGGGCAGGCGCTCTTGGTCCACGACCACAGCTGCCAGCCCTCGGCGCGGGCGGCGACCTCGAGGCCCGGGAAGACCTGGACGGCGTGGCTGTCGCCGAGCAGCACCACGCTGCGCTCGCCCTCGGCGTCGCCGAAGCCGCAGGCGCCGAGGTCGCCGAGCTCGCTCGCCTCGTAGTCCAGGTCGCAGCCGCGCTGGCGCATCGAGAAGACGTCGCTGGCGGCGACGGCGGGGTTCGGGACCAGCGTCACCGTGCGGCCGTCGCGCAGCTCGACCACGCCGTCGGTCCGCGCGGCAGCGAGCACCGTGACCGGCACGGCCACCAGCGCGACCAGCGCGCCGCCGAACGCGATCGAGCGCCACGGGCGCACGACGAGGAGCCGCGCGCGGCGCAGCGGCTGCTCGACCAGGACGTAGGAGCCCCAGGCCGCGAGCAGCGAGAGCGCCACGGCCAGCACCCGCCACGGCCAGCTGCCGTCGCCCACGGCGTACGGGAGGATGACCAGCACCGGCCAGTGCCACAGATACCAGGAGTAGGACAGGTCGCCGAGCCACTGCAGCGGCCGGATCGACAGCGCGCGGCTGAGCAGGGTCGGGGACCCGGAGGGGCCGTCGGTACCGCCGGCGATCAGGGCGAGCGCCGCCAGCGACGGCAGCAGCGCGAGGAAGCCGGGGTAGGCGAACCCGCCGGCGCCGCTCTCCTCGAGCGCGACCAGCGCCACGGCGTACCCGGCCAGGCCGGCGAGGCCGAGGCCGACGCGGGTGCGGCGGCCCAGGCGCAGCAGCGGCACCGCGGCGGCCAGCAGCGCACCCATACCGAGCTGCCAGGCCCGGGCGGGGGTGCCGAAGAAGGCGTAGGGCTGGCTCACGCCGGTCTGGTGCAGGCACCAGGCGAAGGAGACGACGACCACCAGCGCGAAGACCAGCAGGTACGCCGTGCGCAGGTGGCGGCGCAGCCCGGCGCGGGCGACGAGCAGCCCGATCGCGACGACCAGCAGCGGCCACACGACGTAGAACTGCTCCTCGACGCCGAGGGACCAGAAGTGCAGCACCGGGCTCGAGGTGCGGTCCTGGGCGAGGTAGTCGGTCTGCTGCTGGGCGAAGCGCCAGTTCGCCGAGAACAGCGCCGACCAGCCGATGTCGTGGGCGATCGAGCGCCGGTCGAGCACCGGCATCCACAGCGCCGCCGCCAGCCCGGTCGCCAGCAGCACGAGGGTCGAGGCGGGCAGCAGCCGACGCGCGCGCCAGGCCCAGAACCCGCGCAGCGAGACCGTGCCGGTGCGGGCGTGCTCGGCGAGCAGCAGGCTGGTGATGAGGAACCCGGAGAGGACGAAGAAGAAGTCCACGCCGACGAAGCCGCCGCTGATGCCGGGCATCCCGGCGTGGTAGGCCACGACCGCGAGGACGGCGAGTGCGCGCAGTCCCTGGATGTCGCCGCGGTGAGTGCCCGTGCTCGCCTGGCTCACCGTGCCGTCCGTCCTGCCCGGGTGCCCGGGACCTCGCAGGGGCGACCCCGTCGAGGTGACCGGGATCACGCGATGTCAGTGCGAGCAGCATGCAAGCAGCCCGCACCGCGTCCCCGGCGCCGCCACGCCGGGGACCGCGCGGGCGGCCCGGCCGGGCGAGGGTCAGGCGATGACCGCGTCGATCGTCTTCTTCAGCGCGCTCGGCTGGGCCGGGCTGCGCGGCGCCTTCTCCCGGGCCTCCGCCATCTCCGCCCCGATCTCCTGGAGCACCTTGCGGCCCAGCGCCTCCCGCACCTGCGGGAACCACTCCTCCTCTTCCTCCTCGATGTGGTGACGCACGTTCTCGATGAGGACGGTGGTCTTGGCGGTGAACCGCTCGTCGGTGGGCTGCATCCCGGCCAGCTCCATGACCAGGACGTCGGCCACGTGGTGCTCCTCGTAGGACTCCAGCACGTCGTCCTCGAGCTCGGGGACCAGCTCGCGCACCCGGGGGTACATCACCTCGTTCTCGATGTAGGTGTGCACGGTGAGCAGCTCGATGATCCGGTCCACGATCCTGGCCTTGGTCTTGTGGGCCTCCTCGCCGGCGGCCTCGAACTCGCGGAAGGCCCGCAGGATCAGCTTGTGGTCGTCCTTGAGCATCACGATGGCGTCAGTGGACACAGGGTCTCTCCTCGGTGGTGGGTGTCGGGGCGGGTGTCGCGGGGCCGGCCGTGCGCGAGGCGCGGGCGCGGAGGTAGGCAGGCTCGCGCAGGCGTCGTACGACGTCGTACTGGCGCAGGCCGGGGACCTGGTGGCGGACCGGGTCGAAGGAGATCGCGCGGTCCTCGCCGGCGGCGGGCTCGCGCGGCCCGGGGGCCAGGCGCAGCTCGGCGAAGCGGTGCCACGGCCCGCTGGGACGCGCCCAGCGCAGCTCCCATGCCTCCGTCGCCCCGCCGGGGGCCGCGGGGGCGGCGCCGAGGCCGAGCAGCACCGGGCCCCCGGCGGTGGCGTAGGGCAGCAGCGTGGTCATCGGCCGGCTGTCGGGGTGCCGCCCGCCGGTGAGCAGGAAGCGCGTCAGACGACCCCAGCCGGTGCTCGCGAACAGGAGGTCGCCGGGGCCGGCGGGGCCGGGCACCCGGACGGCGATGCCGTGGATGTCGGGCAGCGGGGCCGGCAGCCCGACCGCGCGGGACAGGCGCACCCGCACCTCGTCCTCCCCCGGCTCGTCGAGCCAGGCGACGCCACTGCGCACCGCGGAGCCGGTGCGGCGGATCCGCCCCGGGCGTACGTCCCCGTCGGGGTGCAGCGGCTTGCGCGCGGGACGCACCGCCGCCAGCGCCCGGGTGCCCGCGGCCAGCACGGCACCGCCGGCGCCGGCCGCGGCACGGGTGAGCTGCTCGGTGTCCATCGGGGCCTCCTGTCCGCGCGACTGGTACCCCGCGCCCGAGGCGGGGACACCGCACGGACGGGTGAGGTTCCGGCGGGGCGTGCCCGGGGCCGGCTACGGCTGGATCGACCCCTCGCCGCGCAGGCCGTGGTCGATGCCCCACAAGATGGCCTGCGGCCGGCTGCTCACGCCGATCTTGCGGTACGCCGTGCGGATGTAGGTCTTGATCGTGTTGACGCTGAGGAACGAGCGGGACGCGATCTCGTCGTTGGTGAGGCCGCGGCAGATCATCCCGAGGATCTCCCCCTCGCGGGGGCTCAGGCCGTGGGCGCGCCCGGGCCAGTCGGGCATCGTGGTGTCCTCGGCGTCGACACCTCCTCCTCCGCCTGCGCTGTCCGGAGGCACGACCGTCACCTCGGCGCCCTCGTGGACCTCCACCAGCCGCTCGGCCAGCTCCTGGCCGCTGACCCCCTTCCCGATCCAGCCGACGGCGCCGTGCTCGAGCGCGACCTCCGGCGGGTAGCTCTCCCAGCTGTAGACCACGATCTTGGCCCGGGGGTTCGAGTCGGCGACGGCCTGCAGCTTCTCGTCCTTGCCGGGGAGGCGTCCGAAGGTGTCGAAGAGGATCACGTCGGCCTCGGGTACGAAGTCGGTGCCCGTGGATGCCTCGACCACCTCGACCTTGTCGGCGTGCGGTGCCAGCAGCGCTCCCAAGCCGCGCAGCACCAGCTCGTAGTCGTTCGACAGTGCGACCTTGACCGGCTTCATGCGGTCCCCTCCCTGCGGGGCGTCCGGCCCGGCGTCCCTCGCCGGGTCCTGGCTCCTGCCCCGTTGATGTCGTCCCTGCCGGCGCCGTGGGCCCCGGTCCGCGGGGCCCGTCCTGTGCCAGCATGGTGCGCATGCCAGTACCCGGTGCGGGCGAGGAGGATCAGATGGCGCCGGTCACCCGACCCGCTCGCGCCCCTTGGGAACGCACCGTGGTCGCCGCGGTCTACCTCGTCGGCGCCGGGGTGCACGTCGGCATCGTGGCCTCCGACCCCACGACGTACGCGCCCTTCGCCGGCGACGCGCTGTTCGGGTTCGTGCGCACCGGATGGCGCGACGTCTTCATGGACGACCCGCGCCTCTGGGGGCTGCAGCTCGCCGCCGGCGAGGCGCTGCTCGGCGTCCTGCTGCTCATCGGCGGGCGGGTCGCGGCCGTGGGCTGGGCCGGGGTCCTGGGCTTCCACGTGCTGCTCCTGCTCTTCGGCCTCTGGGCGTGGTGGTACGCCGTGCCCGCGCTCGCCGTCCTCACCGTGCTGGCCGCGCGCGACCGCGGATGGCGGCTGGGCTGAGGCCGGGGGTGCGGGTGTTCCCGCGCACCCGCCCGCCGCCGGCTCCGGCCCGCCGCCGTCAGGCACGACGTCCCGTTGTCGTGGGCAACGGTCCCGGCCGCCGCGGTCCGTTCGGCCCTGTCCGCGGTGGCGCGCCAGCGGCGACGGTGAGGCGACTCCGGAGGAGGACGCGCGATGAGCACCTACCGCTACCCCGTCCATGTGACGGGAGACCTCGACGAGCCGCTCAGCCGCTGGCTCTGGCTGGTGAAGTGGCTCCTGGCCATCCCCCACCTCGTCGTGCTGTTCTTCTTGTGGGTCGCCTTCGTGGTGCTGACCGTGGTGGCGTTCTTCGCCATCCTCATCACCGCGCGCTACCCGCAAGGCATCTTCGACTTCAACGTCGGCGTGATGCGCTGGAGCTGGCGGGTCTCGTTCTACACCTACTCGGCACTGGGCACCGACCGCTACCCGCCGTTCGCGCTGCGCGACGTGCCCGACTACCCCGCCCACCTCGACATCGACTACCCCGAGCGGCTCTCCCGCGGCCTGGTGCTGGTGAAGTGGTGGCTGCTGGCGATCCCGCACTACATCGTCGTCGGGCTGATCGTGTCCGGGACCAGCTACGTCGCCACCACTGCCAGCGGCGGCGAGGCGACCGTGTCCACCCCCGGCCTGGTCGGGGTCCTGGTCTTCTTCGCCGGGGTGCTGCTGCTGTTCACCGGGCGCTACCCGCAGCCGCTGTTCGACCTGGTCCTCGGTCTGAACCGCTGGTCGCTGCGGGTCTCGGGGTACGTCGCGCTGATGACCGACGTCTACCCGCCGCTGCGCCTCGACCAAGGTGGTCGCGAGGACGACGGCGGTCCGCCCGCCGCCCCTGCGCAGCCGACCTCCAGCGACCCGGCCTGGACCGATCCCGGAGCCGGGGCGCCGCCGTACCCGCCGCACACCTGAGGGCTGGGTCAGGGTGGGACCAGGGCTGGTCCCGATGGGCCAGGTCGCGCGGATCGGGCAGTCTGGGCCCATCACCGCCACCGACCGGAGGAACGCCTCACATGTCCGACATCCGCTCCAGCCTCGCCCGTCAGGGCCTCGTCCGCCCCCGCCAGGACCGGGTCATCGCCGGCGTCTGCGCCGGCCTCGGGCGCCGCTTCGGCCTGTCGCCGTGGATCGCCCGGCTGCTGTTCGTGCTGGTGCTGATGATCATCCCGGGCAGCCAGCTGCTGATCTACCCGGTGCTGTGGATCCTGATGCCGAACGAGTGAGGCCCGGCGGGTGACCCTTGGCGCCGACGCACCGACGTCCGGCTCGGAGCCCGTGGGACTCAGAGGCCGGGCGGCGCCCGGACGACCGCGACGTACCGCGGGGCGTGCACGAGCACGCCGTGGGGCACGTCGAGGTCGAGCAGCCCGAAGATCGAACGCCTGACGTGGTGACCGAGCACCACCATCTCCACCGACGCGGCGGCATGCGTGAGCGCCTCGTCGGCCAGCCCCCGGCGCAGCCTCAGCACCACCTCGACGTCCGGGAAGCGCGGGCGGAACCGGTCCGCGACCTCGCGGAGCTGGGCCCACAGCGCGTCGTACCCGCCCTCGCCCTCGGCCACGTCGCCCTCGGGCCCCGCCTCGAAGAACGTGAGCACCAGGGTCAACGGCGTACGTCGCAGCGACGCCTGGTGGAAGGCCCACGCCACGGCCGGGTCGGAGCGGTCGGTCGCGTCGGTGCCGACCAGGACCCCCTCGCCGGAGTCCTCGGGCGGATGCGGCCGGCGTACGACGACCGGGCAGCGGGCGTGCTGGGACAGCGCGACCCCGACCGAGCCGAGCAGCAGGCTGCTGACCGGGCCCCGCCCGCGCGAGCCCACCACCACCAGGTGCGCGTGCTCCGCCGCCTCGAGCAGCGTCACCCGCGGATCGGTGAGGACCAGCTCCGAGCGCACCTCGAGGTCCGGCTCCCGGGCGGCCACCGCGGCCGCGCTGCGCTGCACCAGGGCACGACCCTCCGCCCGCACCGCGGCCATGACCATCGCCGGGTCGACCTCGTCCCCCGTCAGACTGGCCAGCCCCGCAGCGTGGATGATCGTGAGCGGCCGCGCCTCCAGCGCCGCCTGGGTGGCCGCCCAGGCGAGCGCCTGCTCGGCGTCCTCCGAGCCGTCGACGCCGACCACGACGGCGCCGGCACACGTGTCGATCAGGGACATCGGGATCTCCTGTGGCTCGCGGACGGGACGGATGGTGCTCCTGGGCGTCGATGCTCCCGTGCCGGGGGCCCGGGGCGTAGGGGCGAACGGCCCTGTTCTGGCCGCCGTCGATCCGCGAGGGTGGCCGGGCGGAGAGGAGCAGCCGATGAGCCAGTCCCCCACGAGTCGTCCGGCCACGATCCTGCTTGCGGTGAACGGGGTGGACGACCACGGTCCCGGCGTCGCCTTCGCGGCGCAGGAGGCACGGCGCCGTGGCGCCGGCATCCACGTCGTCCACGTCGTGACCCCCAGCTTCCCCGGCATGCCGGTGACCTCCGACGTCGGGCTGGACGGCGAGGAGATGCGCGTGCTGGGGTCCTCGGCGGTCGAGCACTGCCAGGAGGCGGTGCGCGAGGCGCTCGCGGGCGCCGACCTGGCGGTCACCGGCGAGGTGCTGCACGGCCGGGTCGCCGCGACCCTGGTCGAGAGCAGCCACGACGCCGAGCTGGTGGTCCTCACCCGCACCCATCCGCGTCCGGTCCCCGCTCTCAGCGCGATGTCGGTGGTGCACGGCGTGGCGGCGCGCGCCGACTGCGCGGTCGCCGTGGTCCCCCGGGAGTGGGAGTCGGCCCGGGAGGACGCCCCGGTGGTCGTCGGGGTCGAGGGGGCCGAGGAGTCCGGCGAGATGGTGCGCGCGGTGCTCACCCGCGCCCGGCGCTCCCCGACGCGCGTCGAGCTGGAGCACGCCTGGTGGTACTCCGATGCCTTCGACACCCTGGTCTTCGCCGGCGATGAGGGCGAGGCGGAGGCCCAGCGCCAGCGCGAGCGCCTCGAGATCGAGCTCGGGCCGCTGCTCAGCGAGTTCACCGACGTCGAGGCTGCCCTGGTCATCACCCACGCGCCGCCCGCGCAGGCGCTGGTCGCCGACTCCGAGCGCGCCCGGCAGGTCGTGGTCGGCCGTCACCACCCGGCGCTGCCGCTGGGTTCCCACCTCGGGCCGATCACCCGGGTGGTCCTGCGCGAGGCGATGTGCCCCGTCGTCGTCGAGACCGGCGTCGATCCCTCGATCCCCAGGCCCGGCCGCCACGCCGCGCGCGGCTGAGCAGGCTCGACTGCTCGATGCCGCCATCGTCTTCGCGCCGGCCGCCGAGCTGGTGCCGGTGACGCTCACCGCGGTGGACCGCGGTGGACCGCGGCGGGAGCGTGGTCCTGGCCGGCATCCACATGAGCCAGGTGCCGGCACTCGACCACCAGCGCCACCTGTTCCTGGAACGGAACCTACGCACCGTCACCGCCAACACCCGCCGCGACGGCGAGGAGCTGCTGGCGCTGGCGGCGCGCCTCGGCATCCGCCCGCACCTGACGACGTACCCCTTCGAGCGCGCCGACGAGGCGCTGCGCGACATCGCCCGCCGGGGCATGGGCGGCTCGGCCGTGGTGACGTTCGACTGAGCACGGGCCACCGACCTCCCGATGTCAGGCGCGGACCCGGCGCAGGAAACCGAGGAGGACTGCCACCGTCACGGCGCACAGGACGCCGATGGGGGCCAGCAGCCCCCAGCCCGCCTCACGGCCGCGCGCATCGGCCACGAACACCGTGGCCAAGATCGGCAGGCAGGTCAGGGCGAGCCACACGAGCTGGCCGGCGGCGGTGACCATGCCCAGCGGGTGCCGGCGGATCAGGAGGACCCCGCTCACCACCACCGCGGGCAGGAAGAAGGCGAGGTCGAGCACGTGCACCGGGTTGGTGGGGACGTTCCAGTCACGCGCGCTGCGAGAGGGGCGTCCCGCCGCGAGGTCCGGGACGATCTCGCTGAGCCACAGCAGCACGAAGAGCGACGCGACCGCGACGAGGAAGCTCCCGGGCAGCGCCATCGACCGCCGTATGAACCGTGCGCGGACCGCCGCGGAGTCCAACGCGGCCAGGGTGCCGATGAGGGCGAACAGCGACAGCCCGAGCACGGCGACCCAGAGCAGGAACAGGGGTCCGAAGTGGATGGAGAACGCATAGATCGCGTAGTTGTAGACCGTGAATCCCTGGAAGCCCACCAGGCAGAGCCAGGACCGCAGGGACCCACGTGACGCCGCGAGCGCCGTCGCCGCCATCAGCGGAGCGACCAGGACGAGGTTGACGAGGTCCTGCGCCGCTGCGGAGTCGGCGAGAGCCGCGGTCTCCTCGCCGTAGACCGCTTCGGGCGCCCAGAGCCCCACGACGCTCCCCGCTGCGGCCAGCACGGCCGCAGCGAGCGACAACCACAGCCATGGCCTCGGCAGCCGCTGCGACCCGTCCGTGGGGTGGTCCGGTCCCACCACCGCGCCCGCGAGCCCAGCTTCCACGGAGCGGTGCGCGAAGGCCATGGCCCAACGTAGACCGCCGCCGGGCGCCGTGTCGCCCGTTGCTGGTCCTCCGGCAGGACACGTCTCGCCCCCCCGTCCCGTGTCCTGGCACACACCGCTCCGATTCGCGGACCCGGTGCGGCACCGCGGCCTCACACTGACGCCCGGGGACAGCCCTGCCGGTCCCGACGCACGCCCCGACCCCGAAGGATCCGCTCACATGTTCCAGCGCGCCACCCTCACACCGTTCGCGGTGCTCCTCCTGGCCCTCACGCTCGTGGCCGGCTGCGCGAGCGACCCTGCCGACTCCTCGCAGGCCGACGCGCCGGTCCCGGCCAGCCCGGACACGATCGAGGAGCTGCAGGACATGGTCATGGACGCCGGACTGGCGTGCGACTCGCTGTGGAAGAAGCCCATGCTCCAGCGGCGTGACACCGAGACCCGTTTCTGCGACGACGCTGCCAGCCTGGCGTCCTTCGACCTGTACACCTCGGAGGAACGGACCCAGGCTGCGATCCTGGAGAAGGCCGAGCTCGCCGAGAAGTGGCGGGCCATCGGCACCTCCGACATCGTCCCGTCGCTGCTCGTCGGACCGAACTGGGCGGTCGAGGGCGCCGCGGAGCAGCTCCGGGCCCTGGTCCCGATCATCGGTGGCGACCTGCAGGAGAACACCTGCGAGGCGGTCCCCGAGGACCCGACGGCCTGCGATCCCGACGCGGACGTGGACCTGCCCGACCCCGCAGTCGCCGAGGAGGACTTCCTTCGTGCCATGCGCGACGTGCTGGCTCCGGTCACGGTCAGCCACGCGATGGCAGCCGCGCTGGTCGACGTCGGAGAGGCCATCTGCGAGAGCAAGGACGCCTTCACCTCCACCGCCGGCCAGCTGCACGACATCCTCGTCCCGGAGTTCGGAGAACAGCACTCCGAGGAGCTCCTCCTGACCGCCGTCGGGGTGCTGTGCCCGTTCGAGGACCGGGAGCTCGCCGCCACCTGGCTCGGCATCTGAGCGACGGCGGGCGACACCGCCACGGGCCGCTCTAGACCTGTCGGGCGGTCGGCACGTCGGCGCAGCGTTTCGCGGGGCCCCGGCGTCTGCTGGGCATGGAAAGAAGTCAGGGAGCCGAACGTGCCCGATCTTGACGAGTGGCTGGCGCACGGCACCGACCGGCTGTTGCGCTTCGCCTACCTGCAGTGCGGGTCCACCGAGCTGGCGCAGGACGTGGTGCAGGACGTCGTCGTCGACCTGCTGCGCCACCGCGCGCGACTGGAGCGGGAGGTCGAGGTGATCGACGCCTACAGCCGCCGCGCCGTGGTCAACCGGCTCCGCTCGGTGTGGCGGCACCGCGCCGTGCAGCAGGCCCATCCCGTCCCGCCCCCGGCGGTCGTGCGCCACGACGACGCGGTCGTCGAGGACCTGGACCTGCAACGACGGCTGGCCCGGCTCCCCGCACGGCAGCGCGCGGCCGTGGTCCTGCGCTACTACGAGGACTACAGCCACCGTGACATCGCGGTCGTGCTCGGGTGCACGGAGTCCTCGGCCCGCAGCCTGCTCACCCGCGCGCTCCAGTCGCTGCGCGCGACCGCCCCCGAGACCCACGGAGCCCCGCGATGACCGATCTCCAGCAGCGCCTCCGCCGTCTCGCCGACCAGCCTGAGCTCGACGCCCACGCCGTCCTGCGAGCCGCGCGGCAGCGCGACCGACGCAGGCGTCGCGTCCGCCACCGCGTGCTCGTCATGGCAGCGGCGAGCGTCCTGGCAGCGGTGCTCGTCGCCCTTCCGCAGGCCGTGGCGATCCTCGAGGACCGCCGCTCGACCACCGGAGAACCTGTCGCGACCCTGAGCACCGATCCAGGAGGCATCGCCGAGGCCATGCGCCGGTCCGCCGAGCGGTCTCTCGGGGTCCTGGTCGAAGGCGCGCCGATCAGGCTCCAGCTCTTGGGCGACAACTCCGAGAAGCTGCCTGCGGCGCGGGCGGCGGAGGCGTCCGCCGCCCGCATGGAGCTCGGCGCCCGGGACAGCAGGCACCGTTGGCGCATCTACGTGGGACCGGCGAGCGACCTGCCCGACGATCCTGCGCGGCTGTGCCCGCAGCGGACCACGACCGTCCTGCCGTGCTCGGCACGTGACACCGCCGACGGCGTCGTGGTCGTGAGCCAGTACGTGCTGAGGAGGCTCCCGGACCTGCAGCTCCCCGGGGGCGGGCCCGCCTACAGCGTCGTCGACGACCCCCGCCTGCTGACTCCCGAGGACCTCGCCGACGTACGACTCGAGAAGCACGTCTCCCTGGTCCGGCCGTCCGGCGTGAAGACCACGGTGGTCGAGACCGTGGACGGTCCTCCTCGACTCGAGGAGACCTCGTTCGCCGCCACGGAGCAGCAGCTCACCGCCGTGGCGATCGACCCCGCGCTCAGGTGGCGTTGAGCGGGGCCGACGCACCGCTGACGCCGTGAAGCAGCGGGACGCTACCGTCCTGCCGTGCAGCTCTCGCCGCTCGGCCCGGCCGTGGCGCTGGCCGTGCTGGCACCGTCACTGCTCCTGGTGCTCGCACCGCCATGGTGGCGGGGGCGGTGACGCGCGCAGGAGCGTCAGGGTCAGCGTCCGCCGACCGACGCGTCCGGTGTCGCAGGCGGTCGCGCGACCGCTCGCAGCGCGGGACGCAGCGCGAAGCGCAGGACGTCGCCGAGGGAGTCGGCGTACTGGCGGGTGACGTGGACGATGTCCCAGCGGACGACCGTGTCGCCGGCGAAGATCGGACACTGGTCCTCGAGGCAGAACCACGACGAGGTGTCGACGTAGGTCGCACCGGTGCGGCGGGCGGCTGCGCGGTCGGCGGCGGCCTGCGCCGTCCAAGCGTCGCTCGGGGAGCCCTGGCAGTCGCGCGGCACCGAGAACCTGCTCACGCAGCCCTCCACCGCGTGCCCGGCCGGTGGCGGGGCCATGATCGCCACCTGCGTGCCCTCCCCCGCCATCTTGTCGATGGCGCGCACCGCGGCGTCGCGCCACGCGTCGTGGGCACGCGGCAGCGGCGACTCCCCCAGCCACAGGACGCCGGCCTCGAAGGTCGAGAGCACCAGCAGGTCGGGCCGCTCGGCACGCACCTGCTCGTGGATGGTCGACCGGGCCTCGTTGCACCTGGCGGCGCCCTCGGGGTCGTAGTCGATCTCGATCGTGGCGTCGACGTAGGGGCAGTTGGACAGCCCGTAGCCGCGCACCGACCAGTCCGGACCCAGGGCCTTCATCACCGCGGGCATCCACGCGATCGCGACCGAGTCGCCCACGACCATCGCGCGCCGCGGTCCGGTGCCGTGCCAGCACAGGTCCGGGTCGGTCAGGCTGCTCGGGTTGAGGCACTCGGCCCCGGGCTCGAGCTCGGGGTTGATGCCGCCCTCGACCACGTCGTCCAGCGGCGGCTGGAGCGCGGGGAACTCCTCCGCGGTCAGCCCCGCCACCAGGGCGCCGGCCACCTTGTCCTCCGCGGCCTGCCGTGGCGTGCGGCCCGCGGCCTGCTGGCCCTCCTCGCCCGGTGCCGATCCCGGTGCGGTGGCGACGTGCGACGGGGTCCCGGGGGCGTCGCGCGGGACGACCAGGGCCACCGCCAGGAGCACGACGCCGACGCCGACGGCGGCGAGCGCCACCCGGCGGCCCGCCCGCGACGCGCCATCCCGGTCCGGACGCAGGAAGTCGGAGTCGAGCACAGGGCGCTCGACGAGGCGGTACGACGCGGTCGCGAGCGCGAGGGTCAGCGCGAGCACCGCGACCTGGTAGGTGAGCGTGCGCTCGGCCACCAGCACGTCGCCGAGGACCAGCACCGGCCAGTGCCACAGGTAGATCGAGAAGGACAGCGCGCCGAGGTGGACCAACGGGCGGGTGCGCAGCAGCGCGGTCGCGGCGACCCGGGGCGAGCCGGTGCCGGCACTGCTGCCGGTGCCGATCCCCGACGCCAGGACCAGGACCGCGCCGAGCACCGGCAGCACCGCCAGCGGCGCCGGGAACGCGGACCCGCCGTCGAGCAGCAGCGCACCGGCCACGATGGCGGCGAGCCCGAGGCCCCCGAGCACGTTGCGGGCCGGGCCCAGGATGCTCGTCAGCCGAGGGGCCAGCGCGGCCAGCAGCGCACCGGCCGCGACCTCCCAGGCTCGGGTGAGCGTGGAGTAGTAGGACAGGGTCGGCTCCTGCCCTGACTGGACCCACGCCCAGGCGAACGACGCCGCCACCACCACCGCGGCCAGGACGGCCACCGCGGTGCGCACGTCGACGCCGCGGCCGTGCCGCGCCCGGCGGGCGAGCGCGACCAGGCCCAGCAGCACCAGCGGCCACGCCACGTAGAACTGCTCCTCCACCCCCAGCGACCAGTAGTGCTGGAGCGGCGAGGGCGGCAGGGCGGAGCTGAAGTAGTCGGCGTCGCTGGCCGCGAAGCGCCAGTTGGCGACGAACCCCGCCGCCCAGCCGGCGTCCGCCGCGGTGCGCTCGAAGCGGTCCTGCAGCAGCACGACGTACGACGCGGTGACCGTGGCCGCCAGCGAGAGCAGCGCCACGGGCAGGATCCGGCGGGCCCGGCGCCGGTAGAACCCGCCCAGGGAGATCCGCCCGTGCTCCTCGACCTCGCGCAGCAGCAGGCCGGTGATCAGGAAGCCGGAGATGACGAAGAAGACGTCCACCCCGACGAAACCGCCCACCGGGTGGCCGAACACGTGGCCCGCCACCACCAGCCCGACGGCGACGGCGCGCAGGCCCTGGATGTCGAGCCGCTTCGCGGTCACGGTCATGTGTGTGCGGGTTCCCGTCCCGAGATGAACACGTCGCGTGATCCTAGGCACGCTCCCGAAGCGCGCGATCGCCCGGGGCTCCGACGAGGCCAGCCGGCGCAGAGGCGGTCAGACCAGCAGGCGCGCCTTCAGGGCCGCGATGGTCGAGCGCTCCAGCCCGAGGCCTCGGAGGAGGAACCTGTCGAAGGTGCCGTAGTCCTCCTCGATCGCCCGGAACATGCCGGCCAGGTTGGCGCCGCTCTGCTCGAGCAAGGGTCGGATCAGGGCGAGGTCGACCCCGGCCGCGGAGAGGCGCTCGTAGGTGGCGGCATTGCCGGTCGCGCGGTAGGAGTTGGAGAGCTCGTAGTCGGCGAGCACCGTCCTCTCCGACACCCCGAGCAGCCGCTGGAGCACCGCGGCGAAGACTCCGGTGCGGTCCTTGCCCGCGGTGCAGTTGAAGATCAGGGGCACTCCGTCCGACGCAGCCAGCGTGCGGAGCGTCGCCGCGAAGCCTTCGCGGGCCGGTGTGCTGCGGATCAGGTCGATCGGACCATCGGCGGCGATCTGCTCGGCCTTGCCGTCGCCGAGGAGCGCCTCGACGATCGCGGGGTCACGCTCCCGCAGGGCTGCCTGGATGGCCTGCGAGAGCGCGTCGGTGCTCGCGTCCAGCAGCGGTACGGCGTGGGCGGTCACGCCGGCGGGAAGACGGTTCGGGCCGCTCGCCGCGACCTCCGACTCGGCACGGAAGTCGACCACGTGCCGCAGGCGCATCGACCGCAGGACGGCCATGTCCCGCTCGGTAGGTGCCGTGACGGCATCGCTGCGGAAGAGCACGCCCCAGCGCACGGAGCGGCCGTCGCTGGTCCGCATCCCTCCGAGGTCGCGGGTGTTGGTCGAGCCGTCCAAGCCAACGCTGCGCGTCGACACCACGGTCCCGCGCACGTCCCGCCCCTCGCGCGCGGCAGCCCGCACGGCTCGGGCCGGCGCAACCTCGAAGTACCACCGGGCACGGGGGTCGAGCCGCTTGACCGTGACCGAGCCCCAGGCGCTCGCGCCGACCCGGCGCCCGGACTTCGAGGGGTTGACCCGGTTGCTGCTGGCGAACACCACGTGACGACCCGGCGCCGACCAGGTCACCGTGTGGCTGCCGGCGGCGGTGCGGTTCACGGCGGCCGTCTCCGGCGACTGGTCGTGCCGGCCGGAAGCGGCCCGGGCGTCGAGCGCCCCGGTTGCGGCCACCGGACCGGCAGCCAGGCCGCCACTGAGCCCGGCGAGCAGGGAGGTGGTGACGACGACGCGAGCGGTACGCGTGCGGAGACGCGGCGACCGCTCACGAGGAACGGGTGACAGATGGGGGGACATCCCGGGAACGTAGGACGGACTCTGCCTGGTGACGCCCGTCACTCCCGATGACCGGAACGCAGCAGCGTCTCTGCCGGTCAGGCCAGCCGGAGCGTAGTCAGGCAGATCGGGTCAGACTCGCCGGTGGCGATGTCGACGGCGCCGTGCCGCCCCTCGTGGCACACGGTCAGGGTGCCCGCGATGTCGCGCCGCAGCCAGAAGCCGACGAACCGGTTCGCGAAGGTGATGACCTTCTCGTCGACGAGGACCTCGTCGACGCGCCCCCTCGCCGCCGGGCGTGCGTGAGCCGTGGCACGGTGCCTACGTCCGCCTGGCGAAGCGGATGTCGCCGTTCGGCATCCGTTGGTGGAGGTAGCGGTCGTCGTGGATCAGATGGTGGTGGTGGGAGCAGAGGAGCAGCGCGTTCGCGAGGTCGGTCCTCCCGCCCGCTGACCACGGCTTCAGATGATGTGCCTCGCACCACCTCGAGGGGATCGAGCAGCCGGCCGCGTGGCACTCCCGGTCGCGGATCGCGAGGGCCTTGCGCTGGCCCGGGCTGAACAGCCTCGTGGCGTGGCCGAGGTCGAGCGGGACCGAGCGGGTGCCCAGCACCGCGGGCACCAGGCCCGCCGTGCAGGCGAGACGCCGGGCCTCGCCGGCGGTGATCCGGGAGCCGTCGGCGAGCGTGGCCGTCCCGAGGCCCCTGGTGAGGGTGGCCAGGTCCATCGTGATGACGAGCGTCGTCGCGTCCCCGCCGTGCAGCGGCAGCCGTGCCGGGTCGAGGGCCTCCATCAGCGAGCAGAACGCCTCACCGAGGCGCCGCTCGTACGGCAGCCGGCGCCCGTCGTCCGCAGCCGCCGCGCCGTCCTCCTTGCGGGGGTTGGTGAACGCCTCGAGCATCGTGGTCACCCGCAACGCGACGCTCTCGGGCACCCGCGCCCGGATCAACGCGGTGCCGTCGCCCTGGTGCTGCACCGACAGCGTCGTACGCCGCCGAGCCGCGCGCTCCGCGGCCTCCAGCTGGCGCCGTTCCAGCTCCTCTGCCCACTGCGGCGCGACCACCTCGAGCAGCCGCTCCCCCAGCCTCCGCAGCTCCCGCGGACCGAAGTCGACCGCCTGCTCGACCAGGTAGGTCTCCGCGCGGACCAGGACCTCGGCCCACTCCTCCG
Source organism: Nocardioides sp. zg-DK7169 (assembly GCF_013155365.1). Taxonomy (GTDB): domain Bacteria; phylum Actinomycetota; class Actinomycetes; order Propionibacteriales; family Nocardioidaceae; genus Nocardioides. The sequence goes on along the minus strand of NZ_JABJRA010000004.1, from coordinate 355,820 downwards.
CCGGCGCGTCCACCAGGTCACGCCCGCAGGCCAGCTCGTCGAGCGCCGCCACGATCACGTGCCCCTGGTCGGCCGTCACCCTCCCGCCCAGCAGCCCCAGACCGACCCGGTGCCAACGCTGCTCGCACGCCACCCCCAGCCGCTGCACCCGACGGGTCGTGGTCAGCGAGTCATGGCTGCGGTGCGTCAACCACGAGGCGACGTCCCGGTGTCCCTCCGCGTCCGCCACGTCGTCGGCGCACCCGACCAGCCGCGCCAGGACAGCCTGGGCCCGCGACGATGCCGAGGCCGCCCTCAGCAACGCCTGGCGCTTCGTCGCCACGGGAAGGAACACCGGGTCCCGCTCGACCACCCGGTCCAGGTCGGCGTGCAGACGCTCCAGATCCACCAGATAGGGATCGAGCGTTTCGGCCATCCGGGCCTCCCTGGACCAGGTGCTGCGGAGCTCTACGACATGGCTTCATCGTAGGACTGACCGGGGACATTTCCGGGGCTCGGACCGCCCGCCCTCCCGCTGCCTGTGGACCCCCGGACGGCGCAGGCATCCTGCATGTGTAACTTGGCTAAGTCGATGCATACAGTTGTATTCACAAGTCGGGCGACAGATGGAGCACACGATGTTGAACGTCGAGATCATCAGCACCACCTCCCTCGGCGACCGCAGCTACATCGCCCACGACGGCGAGGTGGCGATCGTCGTCGACCCACAGCGCGACATCGACAGGGTCCTGGACGTGGTGCGCCGGCGGGGGCTGCGCTGCGTCGCGGTGCTGGAGACCCACATCCACAACGACTACGTCTCGGGCGGCCTCGAGCTGGCCCGCCGCGCGCGGTCCGACTACCTCGTCAACATCGAGGACCCGGTCTCCTTCGATCGCCAGGGTGTCGCGGACGGCGAACGCCTGGTCTACGGCGACCTGGAGGTCCGCGTCATGGCGACGCCGGGCCACACCCTGACCCACCTCGCGTACGCCGTCACGGACCGGAGCGGCGAGCACGATCCCGCGATCTTCACCGGCGGGTCGTTGCTCTACGGCTCGGTCGGGCGCACCGACCTGGTCTCCCCTGGCCTCGTGGACCACCTCAGCCGGGCGCAGTACCGCTCCGCACGCGTGCTCGCCACCCTTCCCGGCGCGTCACGGGTGTTCCCCACCCATGGCTTCGGGAGCTTCTGCTCGACCGGCGCGACCAGCGGGGCGACCGCTTCCACCCTCGAGGACGAGCTGCGGGGGAACCAGGCGTTCCTGGCCACCGACGAGGACCGCTTCGTCGCGGACCTGGTGGCCGGACTGACCGCCTACCCGGCGTACTACCGACACATGGCGCCGCGGAACCTGAGCGGCGCCGGCCCCGTCGACCTCAGTCCCCCGCCCTCCGCCGATGCGGCCGAGCTGCGACGTCGTCTCGACGCCGGCGAGTGGGTGGTGGACCTGCGCAACCGCCGCGCCCACGCGCGCTCGCACCTGCGGGGCAGCATCGGCTTCGAGATCAGCGACCAGCTCTCCACCTACCTGGGGTGGATGATCCCGTGGGGCACCCCGCTGACCCTGCTCGGCACGAGCGCCGACGAGGTGGCCGAGGCCCAGCGCCAGCTGGTCCGGATCGGCATCGATCGCCCGGCTGCGGCCAGCGTCGGTGACCCGCAGCAGTGGTCCCTGGGTGACGACCTCGACGGCTACGCGGTCGGCACGTTCGAGGAGCTGGCCGCGATGACTGCGCAGGAACGCGCCGGCGTCACCGTCCTCGACGTCCGCCGCGACGACGAGCACGCAGCCAGCACCGTCCGCGGCGCCACCCACATCCCTCTCCACGAGCTGGCGGGCCGCCTCGACGAGGTCCCGGCGCGCCCGGTGTGGGTGCACTGCCAGAGCGGCTACCGCGCGGCCATCGCGGCCAGCGTCCTGACCCGCGCCGGCCACCAGGTCACCCTGGTCGACGACTCGTTCGACCGCGCCGGCCCGCTCGGCCTGCGCAGCGCCTGACCGGGCTCCGCGGGCGCGCTACGCGCGACGGCGGAAGGCCGAGCAGGCACGGAAACGAAAAACAAGAAAGGCCCCTGCCAGCGTCTCCGCTGGCGGGGGCCTTCTGTCAAGGGTGGGCGATACTGGGTTCGAACCAGTGACCTCTTCGGTGTGAACGAAGCGCGCTACCACTGCGCCAATCGCCCCTTGTGCTGCGGTCGGAAACACTAACGCATACCGGCCGCGAGCTCACATCCCGGGGTCCACCACGGGTCCCGGGCCGCCTGCGACCAGCGCTGGCGCACCTCGCGCAGCACCGGGCCATCGGTCGGCAGCGCACGCCCGTCCCACGCGCTCACGGGCTGCACCCCGCGGGTGGTGGAGGTCAGGAGGACTTCTTCGGCACGGGCCGCCGCCTCCGTCAGGGGTACGTCGACCTCCCGCACCCCGCACGCCTCCACCGCGAGCTCGCGCGTGACACCCGGCAGGCACCCGCTGGCCAGGGTCGGGGTCACCGGCTCCCCGTCGAGCACCAGGACGACGTTGGCCGCGCTCGCCTCGCACAGGTCGCCGTCGAGGTTGGCGAGCATCCCCTCCCCCGCGCCGGCTGCCCGCGCCGCTGCGAGCGCCACCACGTTGTCGGCGTACGCCGTGGTCTTGTGACCGACGAGGACGCCGTGGTGGTCCACGACGTACGGCGAGGTCACGACGCTCACCGCCTCGGCGGCCGCGCCGATCGGGTCGAGGTCGACGACGAGCTCCCCCTCCCGCGCCCCGGCGACCCACACGATCCGGAGGCGTCCACGCCCGGACCGCCACGCGCCCACCGGGCCGGCGACCGCGCGGCGTACCGCCTCACGGTCCAGCGCCGGCAACCCCAGCGTCTCGACGCTGCCGAGGAGGCGGTCCAGGTGCCGTTCCAGGGCGAACGCCCGACCGTCCTCGACGAGCACCGAGGTGAAGACCCCCTCACCTCGCGCAATCCCGCTCCATGCGTCCACGCCCGCACTCTAGGCCTCTGACCTCGGCAAACGCCGCGATCCCAACCCTCAGCGACACCCCGCGGACCCCCCGGTTTTGCGCCCCGGACCCCAGGAGGCTAATGTTCTGACCGCACCGAGGGCCACGGCCCAAGGCAGCAAGCGGACGTAGCTCAGTTGGTAGAGCGCAACCTTGCCAAGGTTGAGGTCGCGAGTTCGAGCCTCGTCGTCCGCTCGGAAGGGTCTTTCCACCGGGTCCTCCCATGGGAGGGCCACCGCGGTGGGTTGGCCGAGAGGCGAGGCAACGGACTGCAAATCCGTCTACACGGGTTCAAATCCCGTACCCACCTCGATTTACCACAACTGAATAACATGGGCGATTGGCGCAGCGGTAGCGCGCTTCCTTGACACGGAAGAGGTCACTGGTTCAAACCCAGTATCGCCCACCACCACGAAAGGCCCCGGCTGCGGAGACGCAGCCGGGGCCTTTCGCATGCAACGCATGCAGCGGAGGGCCCCCGCCCCGCAGATCAGCGCACGAGCGCCCCACCTAGGGCTGCAAGCGCATCGTCGGCGAGCCGGTAGAAGGCCCAACGGCCCCGCTGCTCGCGCAGCACCAGCCCGGCGTCCACCAGCTGCTTCATGTGGTGCGACACCGTGGGCTGGCTCAGGCCAACGGGGTCGACGAGGTCGCAGATGCAGGCCTCACGCTCGGGGCTGGCGGCGATCAGCGAGAGCAGCCGCACGCGCGTCGGGTCCCCGAGCGCCTTGAACGCCCGGGCGAGCCGCTCCGCCTCCTCGACGTCGAGGACGCCCCCCACGACCGAGCTGCAGCAGGACGCGGTGGCTTCGACGAGCGGCGTGGTGGACATGGCGCCATCGTGCCAGAGAGATTGACATCCGTCGATGCATCGAGAATCCTCGATACATCGACCGTCACCGATCCGCCAGGAGCGCCACCATGAGCGACACCACAGGAACCAGCACCGACGAGCTCCGCGAGGAGGTCCGGTCCCGGTACGCCGCGGCGGCGGTCGCGGTCGGGCAGGGCCAGAGCAACGCCGACCTGAACGACGCCCTCCAGCTGGCCGACGACTGCGGGACGGCGTCGTGCTGCTCCCCGACCGGTACCGACGAGACCGTCGTGGACGGGGCCTTCGGCGCCGGGCTCTACTCCCCCGACGAGCACGGCGACGTGCCGGCCGAGGCGCTCGCAGCCAGCCTGGGCTGCGGCAACCCCACCGTGGTCGCCGACCTCCGCCCCGGCGAGCGGGTCCTCGACCTGGGCTCCGGCGGTGGCATCGACGTGCTCCTCTCCGCCCGGCGCGTCGGGGAGTCCGGGTTCGCCTACGGCGTCGACATGACCGACGAGATGCTGGAGCTCGCCCGGGCGAACGCCGCGAAGGCCGGCGCGACGAACGTCGAGTTCCTCAAGGGCACGATCGAGGACGTCCCGCTCCCGGACGGAGCTGTCGACGTCGTCATCTCCAACTGCGTCATCAACCTCTCCGTCGACAAGCCGCGCGTGCTGGCGGAGATGTACCGCGTCCTGACCCCGGGCGGCCGGATCGGCATCTCCGACGTCGTCGCCGAGGACCACCTCACGCCCGCCGAGCGGGCCGAGCGCGGTTCGTACGTCGGGTGCATCGCCGGCGCACTGTCGCGCAGCGAGTACCTCGACGGGCTGGCCGCGGCCGGGTTCACCGAGACGGTGGTCGAGTTCACCCACGAGGCCGCCCCCGGGATGCACGGCGCCATCATCCGCGCGACCAAGCCGGCGTCGAGGAGCTGAGCGCCGGCGCGGGCTCGGCGTACGCATCGCCGAGGTCGGGTACCGGAGGACCCTCCCAACGAGAGGTCAACCGGCATGGACAACGACAACGTCGTGTGGATCGTCATCGCGGTGGTCGTGATCGCGCTCCTCGCCGCGCTCGCCTACCTGCTGCTCAAGCGCAAGAGGGAACGCGACCGCGTGCAGGCACACGCACAGGCCGAGCAGCTGCGCCGCGAGGCCGCGCAGCACCAGCCCGCCGTGCAGCAGTCCGAGCTGGAGGCACGCAAGGCGCAGGCCGAGGCCGACCTGCGACGCGCCGAGGCCGAGCGCGCCGAGGCCGAGGCCGCCCAGACCCGACAGGCGGCCGCCGCCACCTCCGCACAGCAGGAGGACGTGGTCCGGGAGGCCGACCGGATGGACCCGGCGGTCGACCACCGCTCGAAGGACTACCGGCCCGAGGTCCCCGACCCGCGGCACAGCGAGAACGGCACCACCGCCACCCACGCTGCTCCCGCGACCCCGACCGCAGCCCCCGACGAGCACACGAACGGTCCCGGCGACGGGACGCAGGGTCCCGACGGCCCCGAGGCGACCGGCGGTAGCCACCGCAGCCCCGGCCCGGCGACCTGAGGTCCCGTCCGGCGCCGCTGCGCCCCGCAGCGTCACAGGAAGCCCCCTCGCCGACACGCTCGGCGAGGGGGCTTCGTGCGCGTCGGTGCCCACCCGGGCGCGCGGCCCTCGCCGAGCCGCACCGCGCGGCACCGTCGCGTCAGGAGCGGACGGCGAGCGTGCTGAGAATCGTCGCGGAGAGGAAGCTGCCCGCGTCCTCCTTGGTCAGCCGCCCGGCGAGCACCTCGTGCGCGGCCTGGTGCAGGAGCCCGTAGACGACCGTCACCCACCACGAGGTCGGCAGGTCGGCGCGGAACTCGCCGACCGCCCTGCCCTCGTCGATGAGCGTCCCCAACGACTCCTGGGCCCGGTGGTGCAGGCGCAGCATCCGCGCCGGTGGCAGCACCTCCGCCGCCACCCGGTACAGCTCGTCGTAGGCCGCCAGGCTGCTCCACCGGTACTCGAGGAGCCGGGCGAGCGCCCCGGTCGGCGACACAGTCGCCTCGCCCACGCCCTCGACGGCGTCCTGGCCGAGGTCGACCGCCCGCCGTACCGCCGCCTCGAGCACGTCCTCTGTCGAGGGGAAGTGCTGGTAGAGCGTCGGCCTGCTGACCCCGGCCTCCCGCGCCAGCGAGCTCATGGAGAGCGGGCGGCCCTCGAGCACCATCGTGCTCGCCGTACCCACGATCCGCTCATGGGTACGCCGCGCGTCCGCCCGCCGTGGGGCCGGCGACGGCGTGCCGACCGAGTCCGGTGTGCTCCCCGAGATCTTCCTGGTCATCGCATCCCTCGTCGGACCCTTTACAGCGGTGTAAGGACTGGCTAGCGTACGTCACCAGCGATCCCGGGGTCCCGCCGAGGAGGCGCACGTGACATCACTCCCAGCTCCCCCGACCAGTGCCGCGATCAGCCTGGAAGCACTGCTCGCCGAGGACCTGCTGCGCGGCACGCTCGTCGCAGGCGCGGACGCCACCGGCCGCCTGGTCGGCTGGTGCCTGCCCGGCGGCCCGGGCACCGCCTGCGCCGTCGAGGCCCACGACATCCGCGGGGCCGCCGTCTTCTACCCCCGCACCCACTTCGAGGCGCACGCAACAGACCTGCTGGCCCGGCTGCACGCCCATGACGCCGCGGCCGTCCTGGTCTGGGCAGATGCACCCGCCTCCGTCGACGGGCACCGCAACCTCCCCCTGGCCCGGGCCGCGCTCGACCTGGCCGACGACCTCGGCATCCCGGTGCTCCTCCTCCCCCACCACGCGACGTTCCGCGAGACCAGTCAGCTGATCGCCACCAAGGTCCTCGCGCAGGCAACCCACGTGCTCGAGTACGGCTCGCGGGTGCACCGCGCCCTCGGCGATGTCTTCGCCCGCGGGGCAGGGCTGGCCGCCCTCACCGAGGCGATGGCGCGGATCTCGGGCGCCGAGGTCCTCGTCCTGAACCGCAGCGGCGACCTGCTTGCCCAGACCGGCACCGACCGGGCCGGCGAGGCCACGTCCTCCCAGGTCACCGCGATCGTCGAGCAGCTGACCGACCGCGGCTTCCTCGAGGACGGGCCGACCGCCGCGGAGGTCGTCACGATCGAGCTCGACGGCGTCACGAGACACCTGGTCGTCGCCCGCGTCCTCGTGGCCGCGACCCGCTACGGGCTGCTAGTCGTCGTCGAGCCCGACCAGCCCGTCGCCGGGCACGAGCTGGCCCAGCACCGCGTCATGGCCGAGCAGGGCGTGAGCCTCGCCGGCAGCGAGCTGCTGCGCCAGCAGTCGGTGCGCGAGGCCGAGGAGCGGGCGCGCAACGACTTCGTGCACGCGCTGCTGCACAACCGCTTCACCGACCAGTTCGAGCTCGCCGCCCGGGCCGAGCACTACCGGTTCCCCCTGGACGGGCGTTTCGCGGTCCTGATCGTCTCCTCCCCCGACGTCCGACCCGACGACGCCATGGGCCGCCAGCGGGCCGTCGACGTCGCGCGCGCGGCACGCCGTGACGGCACGACCCCGGGCTCCCTCGCCCTGAGCGCGCTCATCGGGTCCATGATCGTGGTGGTCAAGCAGGTGCCGGCCGCGCGACGCGACGACCCCGAGCAGGAGACCGTGGCGCTGCGATCCTTCGCCGACCAGGTCCTCAAGCTGGCCTCCCGACGCCTCGGCGACGGCGTCCGGGTGACGTTCGGGCGGGCCGCCGAGGGCGCCTCCGGGGTCGCCCAGAGCTATCGCGAGGCGCGGACCGCCGAGGCCCTCGCCCGACGTGTCGGCACCAGCGCGGTCACGACCTACCAGGACCTGCGCGTCTTCGCGGCGCTCCAGGACGCGGCCGCGAGCCGGGCCGGCATCGAGTTCGCGCGCGAGATCCTGGCCCCGCTCCAGGACAGCGACGGGCAGACCGGGAACCTGGAGGCCGTCGCGCTCGCCTACATCGCGGAGTCGGGGAACCTCAACGCGACCGCCCGTCGGCTCCACCTGCACCGCAACACGATGCTCTACAAGCTGGAGCGCACCTCCCGTGCGTTGCACATGGACATCCGCACCTCCGAGGCCCAGTTCATGGTCTGGCTCGCCCACCACCTCCTCGCGCTGCGCGAGGTCACCGCCCAGCTCGACGACGAGCTCGCCCCACCGCACTGAGCGCAGCCACCGCTCCTGTGCACACCGCACAGTCATCCAAGCGCCGACACGGACAAGGTGTCCATGGCGCCGCACCACCGCCGGGCTGGATGCTCAGGGACATGCACCGGATCTATCGGATCACCCTGGACGACGCCCTTCCCGTACTGGCCGCGGCACGCGCCAAGGCCGACGAGATCGGCGTGAAGCAGACACTGTGTGTCGTCGACGAGTCGGGCCAGGTCATCGCGCTGCACCGCATCCCGGGCGCGCGCCTGACCGGGGTCGACATCTCGATCGCCAAGGCCTTCACCGCGGCCGGGCACGAGCGTGCGACGCACAAGTTCAACGAGCCGCCGAACGGCCCTGCCCTGCCGGGCAACGAGGCCTTCGGGATCAGCCACATGCTCCCGGGCAAGTTCGCCATCTTCGTCGGCGGCTTCCCGCTCGAGCACGACGGCCAGATCGTCGGCGCCATCGGTGTCTCGGGCGGCAACGGCGAGCAGGACAAGGCGGTCGGCGCGGCGGCCCTGGAGGCCTTCGCCAAGCACATCGCCGACAATCCGCCCGCAAGCTGAGCCGAGTCGGCCCGGCCCGACCTGACCCCGTCCGGCCCACGGCCCCGGTGAGCACCTCGCTCACCGGGGCCGTCCGACGTCCGTCCTCACCTCAGGGAGCAGGTGAGCTCGACCTCCACGCAGGCCCCGCCGGGCAGGGAAGCCACGCCGACGGCGCTGCGTACGGCGGCGCCGCGATCACCGACCAGGGCTGCGAGGCGCTCGGAGGCACCGTCGGCCACCCGGGTGTGCTCGGTGAACCCGTCGACCGCGCTGACGTAGACCGTCATCCGCAGCACCCTGCCCAGCTCGTCGAGCGAGCCCGCGGCTGCGGCCGCGGCAGCGAGGGCGTTGCCCGCGGCGATCGCCGCGGCGGCGCGGCCCTCCTCCACGTCGATCTCGGCACCGAGCCGGCCCACGTGCCGCAGCCGACCATCCACCCGCGGGGTCATGCCCGCCGTCATCACCAGGTCCGCATGGCGTACGGCGGGTCGGTAGCTCCCCTGGGCCCGCGGCGGGGGCGGCAGCAGGGTCGGGGCCCCGGCCACGTCGGTCTCCTCAGAGCGCAAGTGCCACACCTTCCATCCGGGGGTCCGCGCCCGCGCGCAGGACCCCGTGCTCGTGGTCGACGCTGATGGCCAGCGCCGACCCTCCCGGCCCGCCGTGCTGCACCGGGATCTCCCGGACCGTGTGGCCACGGGACCGCAGGCCGGCGAGGGTATCCGCCGCCAGCCCCTCCTCGCAGCGCAGCTCCTCGGGCTCGGAGATCACGTCGGCGTCGGAGCCGGGGAAGACGGTGAACCGCGGCAGGGAGACGGCCTCCTGCGGGTCGGTGCCGTGGTCGACCAGGTGGCTGAGCACCTGCATGTTCCACTGCACCTGCCCGTCCCCGCCCGGGCAGTTGCCGACGTGCCGCAGGCCGGTCGCGTCGTCGGCGATCCAGGCATTGAGGGTGTGCAGCGGTCGGCGCCGCGGCCGGACCTCGTTGGGATGACCGTCGAGCAGGTACGCGCCCCGGCCGAGGCGGTTGTTCAGCAGCACCCCGGTGCCGGGCACGCTGAGGTGCGCGCCGAAGGTGAAGGCGAGGGAGTGGATGAACGAGACCGTCCGCCCTTCCTCGTCGACCACCACCGTGGAGGTGGTGTCGCCGTCGAGGCGGGCGGGACCGGCGGCCACCAGACCGCCGGCGATCTCCTCGCGGGCCCGGGCCACGCGCTCCGGCCTCAAGGACTCCGCCCACCCGGTCGAGTCGGACCCGCCGGCCTCGAACCGGTCACGGAACGCGCGCCGCGCGGCCGAGGCCAGCCAGTGGACCGACTCGGCGTCCAGGCGCTCGCGGCCGGCCAGCACGCCGTCGCAGATCACGGCCTGCTGCAGGACCATCCACCCCGCCGAGGGCATGGGGGTCTGGTGCACCCGCAGGCCGGCGTACGACGTGGACAGCGCCGCGACGGCGGGCGCGTCTGCTCCTGCGGCCCACTCCTCACCGCTGAACGGTGCGCCGGCGCCGACCAGCGCGGCGAGCGCCCGGTCGGCGAACTCACCGTCGTAGAACCCCTCCGTGCCGGCGGCCGTGCGACGCAGGAAGGCGCCGAGCGCGCTCTGGCGCAGCACCTGCCCCACCCGCGGCAGGTCCCCGCCGGGGAGGAAGACCTCCGCGGCGTCCGGGTCCGCGCGCAGCGAGTCGGCGTGCAGGGCGATGTCGGCGCGAGTCTTCGCGGTGCAGGCGATGCCGTGCTCGGCCAGGTCGATGGCCGGCGCCCAGAGCTCGTCGAGCGCCCGGGTGGCGCCGTGGGCGTGCAGGGTGCGGACGGCGGCCAGCGCACCGGGGACCGTCACGGCGAGCGCACCGCTGAGCGGCAGGGCGGAGTGCCCGAGCGAGCGGTAGAAGTCCGGCTCGCCGCCGTCTGGCCCGAAGCCGCTGCCACAGATGGCCCACACCCGGCCGTCCGGCTCACGGACGAGCGCGAACGCGTCTCCTCCGACACCGCACTGGCCCGGCAGCGCCATCCATGCGACGGCCGCCATCGCGAGCGTCGCGTCGACAGCGTTGCCGCCGTCGGCGAGCACCCGGGCGCCGGCGAACGACACCACCGGGCTGCTCGAGCTCACCGCCGCGCGGGCGCCCAGCACCGAGGCGCGGCCGGCCTCTCGACGGGGCCGCGGCGCGGTGCGCCCGTGCTCCATGGATCAGTCCCCGCGGGGCTTGCGCCGGCGCGGGCCTCCCGCGACGACGTCGGCCTCGCTCACGCCGACGTAGACCTGGCCGTCCTCCTCGCGCACCGGATAGACCTGGATGGGCTCGGTCGCAGGAGGGTAGACCGGCTCGCCGGTCTCGAGGTCGAAGACGCTTCCGTGGCACGAGCAGCCGAGGCCGTCGTCGACGAGCTTGCCGCTGCTCAGCAGGCAGTCCAAGTGGGTGCAGTAGTTGCTGGTGGCATAGGCCTTGCCGCCCAGCCGGGCGACGGCACACTCCAGCTCACCGACGTAGAAGCGCCGGACGTAGCCCTCGGGGACCTGGCCGGAGCGGGCGACCCGGTGGTACTCCAGCTCGGTGGACGCCGGCGTGCCGCTGTCGGCGGGCGTGGTCTGTGCGTCGGACATGGGCGTCCCTCTCAGCTGACGTAGACGGTCTTGTCGGTCGTGTAGAAATGCATCATCGTGGCGCCGGCCTGCTCCTTGTGCGTCTGCGTGCTGGAGCGCCGGGTGCCGCCGAACGGCGCGTTCATCGCCATCCCGCTGGTGGCCTCGTTGACCTTGACCACGCCGGCGTCGACGTCACGGCTGAAGGCGAGCGCAGTCGCGATGTCCCGGGTCGCGATGCCGGCAGAGAGGCCGTACGGCGTGCCGTTGGCGACCCGCACCGCCTCGTCGTACGAGGCGACGGTGATGAAGGCGAGCACCGGGCTGAAGATCTCCTCCTGCGCCATCCGGTCCTGCGGGTCGACGTCGGAGAAGATGGCCGGGCGGGCGAAGTAACCGCCGTCGAGCACCGGGTCCTGCAGCGGCGTCTCACGGCGGGCGGCGGAGTTGTCGCCCTCCTTGAGGAACTCGTGGTACTTGTCCCACTGCGCCTCGCTGGCGAGCGGGCCCATCGTGACGCCGTCGGTGAGGCCGTTGCCGACCACCGCAGCGCGGGCCCGCTCCATCACCCGGTCGAGCAGGTCGAGCTGCACGCTCTCGTGGACGATCACCCGTGAGGTGCCGGTGCAGGCCTGGCCGCTCAGCCCGAAGGCGCCCTTGGCGATGATGTCGGCGGCGCGCTCGAGGTCGGCGTCGGCGCAGACCACCATGGCGTTCTTGCCGCCCATCTCCAGCTGGCAGCGCACCTGCACCGGGACGGTGCGGTGGATGGCCTCGCCGACCGCGGTGGAGCCGGTGAAGGTGACGGCGTCGACGTGCGGGTCGGCGACCAGCGCACGGCCCGCCTCGGCATGGCCGTGCACCAGGGCGAGTGCTCCCCCGGGCACGCCGGCCTCGAGGAGGACCTCGACCAGGCGCTGGGCGGTGACCGGGGTCAGCTCGCTGGGCTTGAACACGACACCGTTGCCGGCGGCGAGGGCGGGGCCGAGCTTGCGCGAGGGGATGTTGAGCGGGAAGTTCCAGGGCGTGATCGCCGCGACGACTCCCACCGGCTGCCGCGAGCTGTAGACGAGCCCGCCCCCGGAGGAGGGGTACGTCTCCCCTGAGAGCCGCAGCGCCTCTCCGGCGTAGAAGCGCAGGTTCTGCGGGGTCCGCATCGCCTCCATGCGCGCCTCGGCCCGGGTCTTGCCCTCCTCGCGCACCAGCTCCTCGATGAGGGTGTCGGCGCGCGCCTGGAGCATGTCCGCGGCGCGCACCAGGACGTCGGCGCGGACCTCGGGCGCGAGCGCTGACCAGGCGTGGCGGTGCTCGGCGACGTGCGCCACCGCGGCGGCCACCTCGTCGGCGCCCGACTCCGGTGCCGTCGCCACGACCTCCTGGAGGTCGGCGGGGTTGCGGCGCTCGAAGGTGCGACCGCCACCGGTGGACCACTCCCCCGCAACGTAGTTCTGGACCGTGATGCTCATGCCTGCTCCACCATCTCGAATAGGTCGACGTCGGGGTCGGCGAGGACCTCCGGCGCCACGACGCGGCGCCCGGCGACCAGCTCGCGGGCGACCATGATGTCCTCGGGGTTGTCGACCGCGAAGGCCGCACGCAGGACGCCGTCGCGGAGGAAGAACGCCGTCCAGGAGTCCGCCTCGGTGCTCCCGCGCAGCACGATGTCGTCGCTGCCGCTGGCGTGGCCGACGTACTGCAGGTTCGCGTCGTACTGGTCGGACCAGAACCAGTGCGGGTCGGCCGCCACCGTCGTCCGGCCCAGGATGTTGTTCGCCGCCGTCGCCGCCTGCTTGGAGGCGTTGTCGAAGTGCTCGACGCGCACCCGCCCCTCGAGGAGCGGGTGCAGCTGGTTGGCGACGTCGCCGGCCGCGTAGACGTGCGGGTGGCTGGTGCGGCAGTGCTCGTCGACGTGGATGCCGTTGCCGACGACGAGCCCGGAGGCCGCGGCGATCTCGTCGTTGGGCTCGATGCCGATGCCGATGACGACCACGTCGGCGACGAAGCGGCCCGCGGAGGTCTCGACGACGACCTCCTCGCCTGCCTGCTGGATGCCCGCCACGGTGACCCCGCAGCGCAGGTCCACGCCCGCGGCCGTGTGCCGGCGCACGCAGGTCTCCGCGAGCCGCGGGCCGAGCAGCCCGAGCAACGGCGCGGGAGCCATCTCCAGGACCGTCACCTCCGCTCCGAGGGCGCGAGCGCTGCTGGCGACCTCGGCGCCGATGAAGCCGGCGCCCACGACGACGAGCCGGGCGCCGGGAGCGAGGTCCCCGCGCAGCGTCTCGGCGTCGGCGCGGGTGCGCAGGTAACGGATCCGGTCGCCATCGGCCCCCGGGAACCGGCGCGGCCTGCCCCCGGTCGCGAGGAGCACGTGGTCGGCCCGCACGCTGGTGCCGTCGGCCAGGTCCACCGCGCCGGAGGCGCTGTCCACCCGGGTCGCCCGGACGCCGGTGCGGACCGTGACCCCCTGGGCCTCGGTCCAGGCCGGCGCCAGCAGGTCCAGCGCGGAGTCGTCGCCCTTGACGAGGAACTCCTTCGACAGCGGCGGACGCTGATAGGGCCGATGCGGCTCCTCGCCGAGGATCGTGATCGGTGCCGCGTAGCCGCGGCGGCGCAGGGTCCGGGTGGCGACCGCGGCGGCCTGCCCGCCCCCGACGATGACGACGCCGTGCTCCGCGCTCATGCGTCGGCCCGGGCACGCGCCGTCGACACGTGCACCATGCCGTCGTCGTCGACCTTCACGGCGTACGTCGGCTGGCAGCCGTCCTGCCCCTCAGCCTCCCCAGTCTCGGGGTCGAACTTCCACTGGTGACCGGGGCAGATCACCTTGCCGAACAGCAGGGCGCCCTTGCTGAGCTGACGCTGTTCGTGGATGCAGGTGTCGGCCAGGGCGTAGACCACGTCGTTGATGTAGAACAACGCCACGGCGGTGCCGGCGACCTCGACTGCCTTCTTCTTGCGGGCGCGAAGGTCGCTGAGGGTGGTGACGGCGTGCCAGTCGGTCATGCCGGGTCCTCCTTTGGTCACGAGGGGCGGGACGGCGCCCGGCTCAGACGGCGGGCTCGAGGTCGGGCGCGACGTAGGTGTCGTAGAGCGCCCGGGTGTAGCTGAACCGCATCTCCGCACCCCAGCGCACGAACTGCAGGCAGCGCTGCTGGAGCTCGGGGGTGTCCGCGCCGTCGAGCACGATCTGGTAGCCGCGCTCGCCGTGCACCTCGTCGGAGGTGATGTGGAGGTCGAAGAACTCGATCTCGTCCTCGGTGAAGCCGTAGACCTCCCGCAGCGGGACGATCTGCTTCTTGTAGATCTGCGGGACCTGCGACTCGAGCCCGACGATCAGGGCTGCCGTGGCGACCACGTAGTGCTCGCGCATGGCGGTGGCGTAGCACCAGGCCTGCAGCCCGCGAGTGACCGCGTTGCACGTGTTCGGGTCCTCGACCGCCTCGCGGGTGGTCCCGCACGCTTCCGCGAAGCGGATCAGCAGGTCGGTGTGGCGGATGTCGGCCAGCTCCTCCTCGTACATGTTCTGGAGCAGGAAGTCCTTGGCGTCGGTCAGGTGGTCCGGGGTGCTGCCGTAGATGTAGCCGAGGTAGTCGGCGAACGGGCCGACGTAGTTGTAGTGGTTCTCCGCCCAGCGGGCGAAGTGGTGGCGCTGGAGCTTGCCGTCGGCCCACGCCTGGCTGAACGACGCGTTCGAGGCCTCCCGGCCCTTGATCGCGTTCTCGAGCGCGGTGCGGAAGTCGTCACGGTTCAGGAGCTCGGTCATGATGCCTCTCTCGGATCGGCGCGAGGTCGTGTGTCGACCTGTCCCCATCCTGTGATCCAGGGCACCTCGGCTCCACGGGCACAATGCACATCGTTCCGGCGATTCATCGTGCACCTGGGCTGAAGTCGGTACGGCGCGAGCCGCGACACGATGGCGCGGTGACCACGACCCTCTCGACCACCGACCGCGCGATCGGGGTGCGCCAGCGCGCCCGCCTCGTCGTGGTCCTCGCCATCACCAGCGGCGCCACCGACGCCATCGGATTCCTCGCGCTCGGCAGTGCCTTCACCAGCGTCATGACCGGCAACATGGTGCTCCTCGGAGTCGGTGCCGCCGACCGCGACCTCCAGGCCGTCGGCCTGGTAAGCGTGGCGATCGCCAGCTTCATGCTGGGCGCCGCGGTCGGTGCCCGGACCGCCGGCGAGGCCCGTGACGACGACACGGTCTGGCCCCGCGCGGTCACCATCGCCCTCGCCGTGGAGCTGGTGCTGTTCGCGGTCTTCGCCGCCTGGTGGTGGGCCGAGGGCTCCGCGCCCGGCGAGCGGGTGTTCCTGCCGATGCTGGCGCTCAACGCGGCAGCACTCGGGCTGCAGAGCAGTGCCATCCAGCGCTTCGGGGTCTCCGGCCTGTCCACGACCTACCTGACCGGGACGCTGACCACGGTGGTGATCCGGCTGACCCAGGGCAAGGGCCTGCGCACCGTCGGCCACAGCCTGCTGATCCTGGCCGGCCTGGTCACCGGGGCCGCGATCGCCACCGCTCTCCTCGAGCTCGCGCCGGCCGCCGTACCGGCGCTGCAGCTGGTGAGCGTCGGCGGGGTCCTGGCGGTGGCCTGTCTCAGCCGGTCGATGCGCCCGGCGGCACCGGAGCCGGAGCTCCCGACGCGGCCCGCGCGGGCTCGGACGGGTTCGGGCCGACGAAGCTGACCAGCAGGCCGAGCGCGGCGACGACCGCGCAGCCGGTCAGCACGACCAGCATGTCGGTGCGCCCGAAGGTGAGTGCCACCCAGGCCGTGCCCGCGGTCGAGCCGGAGAACCGCAGCATGTTGAACAGCCCCAGGGCGGCGCCGGTCTGGCCCGCCGGCGACCGAGTGGCGCCCGCGGCGGCCGGGGTCTGCACCATGGCCACGCCGGCCCCGAGGAGCAGGAGCAGCGCGCACACGGCCGCGACCCGTCCCACCGATTCCTCGTCGGTGGCGACCAGGCCGGTGACCAACGAGCCGACGATGAGCACGACCAGGCCGCTGCGCAGCACCGTCCGGGGCTGCGCGTGGTCGACGAGGCGTCCGACGGCGGGCGCGAATGCCGCCATCGACACGGGCAGCGCGAAGAACAGCAGGCCCGCGGCGCCGGAGCTGAGACCGAGGGTGTCGGTGAGGTACAGCGGGATGACCACCAGCAGGGTGCCCAGCACGAACATCTGTGAGAAGGCCGCGAGGCTGCTGCGCAGGAACCGGCTCTCCACGATCAGGCGCGGTGGGATCATCGCCCGCGGGTTGTCGCGCGAGACCAGCACGTAGCCGACCAGCAGCAGCACGCCGAGCACCGCGGCGCCGATGTCCACCACGACCGGCACCGCCGGTTGGCTGACCGCGGTCAGGGCGACCAGCACCAGTCCGGTGCCACTGGTGAGCAGGAACGCGCCGCGCAGGTGCAGGGCGGGCGCCTCGCTGGGCCGCGATCCCACGGAGCGCCACACGCCCACCAGGATCAACGCGGTCACCACCGACATCACCAGGAAGATCGCCCGCCACCCGGCGACCTCGCTGACCAGGCCGCCGACCGGCGGCCCGAGTGCTTGGCCGACGCCGTTGGCCGCGGCCCAGGCCGCCATCATCCGGAACCGGCGGTCCGGGAAGAGCGTCACCAGCATGCCCATCACCAGGGGTGGGATGGCCGAGCAGGCGAGGCCCTGCACGGCACGGGTGCCGATCAGGAACTCCAGGTTCGGGGCCGCGGCCGCTGCCAGCTGTGCGGCGAGCATGAGGACGAGAGCGGCGAGAATGGTCCGCTTGCGACCCAGCCGGTCCCCGAGCCAGCCGGTGAGCGGCATCGCCACCGCCAGCACGAGCACGAAGGCGCTCACGGCGAGGACGGTGGCGGAGATCGAGCGGTCGAAGTCGGCGGCGATCGCGTGCAGCGGCACGTTGATGATGTTGTTCGACATCGTGCCGAGCACGGTGACGCCGAGGAGGGAGTACTTGGCGAGCGCGCCGGCCGACGAGGCCCCCCGGTGATCCACGCCAGAAGGGTAGGACGCCGCCCCACGCGCCTCAGAACCCGCGGACCGCACCACCATCGACGCGGATCACCGACCCCGTGACGAACGAGGCCCGCGCGGAGCACAGGAACGTGACGACGTCGGCCAGCTCCTCCGCCTCGCCGAGCCGGCCCAGCGGGATGGCGCCGACGTGCCCGGACCGCACCTCCTCCGGCGTACGACCTTCGGACCGGGCGCGGGCCGACTCGAAGCGGTCGAGGGCGGGGGTGGCGAACTGACCGGTGGCGACCACGTTGACGAGCACGTCGGGGGCCAGCTCGAGGGCCAACGAGCGCGCCGCCGCGGCGACGCCGCTGCGCATGACCGAGGAGAGCGCCAGCTCCGGAGTCGCCTCCACCACGGACCGGGCGGTCAGGAAGACCAGGCGGCCGCGACCCTCGCGGGCCAGGTGGGGCGCGGCGGCGTGGGCGACCTCGACCGCCGGGGCGAGCATCGAGCGGTACGCCGCGTCGAGCTCGTCCGCCCGCTCCAGGAGGCCGCCGGGCGTACCGCCGCCGGTGTTGACCACGCAGACGTCGAGGCCGCCGAGGGCGGTGACCGCCTCGGCGACGGCCCTCGCTCCGGCGCCGGGGTCGGTCAGGTCGGCACCGAGGCCGGCGCGGGCACCGAGACGCACGGCGACCGCGTCGGCGCGGGCGCGGTCGCGGCCCGCCACCACGACCTCGGCGCCCTCCGCCAGCAGACCGGCTGCGACGGCGGCGCCGAGGCCGGAGGTGGAGCCGAGGACCAGGGCCCGTGCACTCTTCAGTCCGAGATCCATGGCGTCAGAAGATGAACACGGCCACGCAGGTGGACACCAGCAGGCCGGCGACCACCGGCAGGAACAGCTGGCGGACCAGCTCCAGCACCGAGACCCTGCAGAACCCTGCCACCGCGAGCAGCGAGGACCACGCGATGAGCGTGCCGCCGCCCGTCCAGATCGCACCCATCTGACCGATCGCCGCCAGGGTCTCCGGGTCCATGCCCGCCGCCGGGCCGAGCGCGCCGGACAGCGAGCCGGTGAGCGGGAGGCCCGAGAACCCGGAGCCGTCGAGACCGGTCGCCATGCCGATCAGCAGCATGCCGAGCCCCATCACCAGCGGCACATCGGGGATCGCGTCCTGGGTCTGCGCGACCAGGTCGAAGAGGAAGCCCGGCGCGGCCGCGCCCTCGTCCAGGGACATGATCCGTCCAGCGAAGTCGGAGTTGCCGATGAAGAAGAACCCGGCGATCGGGATCACGACGCCCATGGCCTTGAACGCGAACACCAGCCCGTCGACCACGTGGGTGGCGCAGGTGTCGAGGAAGTTGGAGCGGTCCTGCGCCAGGGTGGCGATCATCAGCAGCAGCGCCGCCGTACCGCCCACCAGGCCGGCCGCGTCGCCGCCGGTGCTCTCGGGCACCACGTCGGTGAACTTGCCGAGGGCCATGTAGCCCACGAGCAGGCCGAAGACGACCGGCACCAGGATCGCGAAGACCCGGGCCCGCCGCTCCGAGGCGCCGGCGTCGGCGTCCTCATCGAAGCTCAGGGTCGGTGCACCGGCCCGCCCGGACACCGGAACAGCGTGCTCGCCGCCACCGGTCGTGGTCACGGTCGTCGTGCCCGAGATGCCGTCGTCGCCGGAGACCGGGACCTCGATGTTCGCCTCGGCCAACTCCTCCACGAGGGACCCGTCCTCGCCGATGCGCTCCCACTGGTCGAGCAGCGCCTGGTCGGGCGGCAGGATCTGCCTGCGCATGCGCAGGAACACGATCACGATCGCGACCGCGCCGGTGATCAGGGACAGCACCATGGCCCGGTCGGCCACGGTCCCGGTGTCGACGCCGGCGGAGACTGCGGACAGCCCCGGCGCCACCTGGATGACGTAGTCGCTGGAGAGCGCCATGCCTTGGCCGGCGATGGCGATCGCCATCGCGCCTGCCATCGCAGGCAGACCGGCACGGATCGCGGCGGGAAGCAGGATCGCGCCGATCAGCGGCACCGCCGGCGTGGGCCAGAAGAAGAGGCTGATCAGGTAGGTGACGGAGAAGATGATCACGAACGCGGTCGAGCCGTTGCGCATCATCCGCTGGAACGGCAGCACCATCCGCTCGTCCGCGCCCATGGCCCTCAGCCCGCCGAGCAGTGCCGTGATCAGCGCGATGATCAAGAAGATGCTGAACAGCTCGGAGGCCGCCACCAGGCTCGCGTTGAAGACGGAGGAGAGTCCATCCGCGAGGCTTCCGGTGAACACCCACGCGGTGACGAACGTGGCGGTCACGGCCGGCACGACGACGTTCTTGCGGTAGATCATCACGACGATGATCACGATCATGCCGAGAAGGTAGATCCAGTGCCCTGCGGTCAAGTCCATCCGACCGGTCTCCTCTACAGCTCCGGAGCGGATCCGTACGACCGCCCACTAGATGCGTGCCAATCTCCTTCCGTGGGACGCGAGGGTCAACGAGCGTTGTGCACAGGTGCCCGGACCGAGAATTGTGCGTTGTGTCGTGGCACACGTCTGCGCCCCGGCCGGGAATGGGCGGATCCGCGCGCCGACCCCTAGACCAGGTGCAACGTCCGCGCCACCGCCAGCGCCTCGCTGCGGCGCCCGACGCCGAGCTTGGCGTAGAGGTGGGAGACGTGGGTCTTGACGGTGTTGCCGGAGACGAAGAGGGCGGCCGCGATGTCGTCGTAGGTCTCGCCGCGGGCGAGGTGCACGAGCACCTCGCGCTCGCGCGGGCTGAGCCCGGGCGACCCCGCCGGGGCCGCCGCGGCTGCCGGGTCGCCCGGGCTCGCGACGGTGACGGGGCTGGCGAACACGAGGTCGGGGCGGGAGGCTGCGTCGGCAGCGACGCGTAGCGTCCAGGGGGTGGGGTGGGCGGCGGCGAAGCGCCGCAGCAGCGCTCCGAGCGGCGTGCCCTGGCGCGACCAGCCGAGGAACGCCACGGCGTTGCGGCGCAGCTCGCTGGCCCGGCAGGCCTCGGCCAGCCGTTCGTACGCCGCCGCCTCCTGGCCGAGCGAGTCCAGGAGCTGCGCCTCGCAGACCAGCGCGACCTCCCGGCTCGGCGGCTGGGCGTACGACGCGTCGCGCGCGGCGACCGCGAACTGCGCGCTGGCCTCGGCGCGGGCGCCCGCGAGGTCGGCGCGCAGGCCCGCGGCGAGCGCGGACTCGCCCGCGGCCCCGAGGGCGGCGAGGTCGGCCGTGAACGCGTCCAGCCCCTGGGCGTCCGAGCGCAGCACCGCGACCAGGGCGCGCTCGACGAGGACCACCACCCGCAGGTGCACCGGCAGCCCCGCCGCGCCGGGCAGCTGCTCCCACGGCGCGCGCAGCAGGTGCTCCGCCTCGGCCGCGTCCCCGCCCTGCCACGCGACCCGCGCGGTGTGGACGCGTTGCCAGAAGCGGGTGCCCGGGTCCGCCGGGTGCGCCGACCCACCGTCCGGTGGACAGGAGCGGGTCCCCCACGCGCCGGGCCCGGTCGGCGGCTCCACGGACCCGGCCAGCGCCCGCGCGAGTTGGGCGCGCGCGGCGTCGTGGCCTGCTCCCGCTCCCTGCTCGGCGAGCAGCCGGCTCGCCTCACCCGCGGCCTCGGCGCAGGCCCGCTCGCGTCCGGCGGCGTGCTCGGTCAGTGCGAGGTGGGAGGCGGCCGACCCGACGAGGGCCGGGAGCCCGCGGGCCCTTGCCATCCCGACCGCGGCGGCCAGGTGCGCCTCCGCGTCCTCGAGCTCACCGCGCCAGCCCTCGGTGGCGCCGAGCTCGGCGAGCAGCAGCGGCAGGACCGCCCGGTCGGGCCCCGCACCCAGCGCGTCGTCGACCGTGGCGACCAGCCCGCGCGCGTGCTCGACGGCTGCGCCCAGCGGCTCCAGCCCCAGCCGCGCGCGCCACAGCCGGACGCACGCGTGCTGCAGGGCCCCCGACACGTGAGGATCGGAGGCGGTCCGCTCCATCCAGTGCTGCGCCGCCACCACGTCGCCCTCCGCCCAGCGCTCCCACGCGATCGCGAACCACGAGGCAGGGATCTCCTCGACCTCCTCGGCACAACGGCGCGCGAAGTCGCGCACCCGCTCGCCGTGGCGGCGCACGAGCATCGTCAGGCCGTGGGTCCCGAGCAGCGCCGCGGCCGCGGCGACGTCGCCCACCGCGACCAGACGCCGGAAGGCGTCGTGCAGGTCCCCGCGCGCGACGTCCAGGCCGACCGCACGGGCGACCGTGCCGCGCGCCTGGACCGCGTCGACACCCCCTTCCGCCAGCCGCCTGCGCGCCGCGTCTCCCAGCACCGGGTGGACCCGGAACCGCGGCTCGCCGGTCGCCTGCCCGTCGGGAGGCGCCACGCGGCCGGCGAGCAGCCCCGTGGCCGCCAGCAGGGCGAGCACCTGGCCGGCCCCCGGGTCGTGCGACAGGTGCACGGCGCAGGCAGCGTCGACCTCCCCCTCGGCGGCCACGCTCAGCAGCAGGTGGCGCTCACGCGGCGTCAGCGAGCCGAACACCTCGTCGCCGAGCAGGTCGCCGGGGCGCCCGCCGCCACGACCGAGGCCGTCGGCCGTGGCGGCGGGGTCGGGGCTCGTCGCGACCGCGCGAGAGGCGAGCACCACCGCAGCGCCCCAGCCCGCGGCGTACTCGTCGACGGCCCGGACCACGGCCGGGTCCTCGGTCCGCGCGTGGACGCGCACCAGCGCAGCGGTCTCGGCCGCGCTCATCCGCAGGACGCCGCCGGGCACGACGCTCAGGTGGCCGAGGAGCTCCGGCACCCGCCGGGACAGCGCCGGCTCCGACCGGCCCACCAGCAGGACCCGGAGCCGCTCGGGGTCCTCGCGCAGGAGCGCGTCCAGGCGTGCCACCGCCGAGGAAGCGAGCGCGTGCGCGTCGTCGACCACCACCAGTCGGGGGCGCCGGGCGCGGGCCACGTCGAGCACCGCGGCGAGCCGGTCACCGGTCCAGGTCGGATCGCCCTGCACCCAGGCGACCTCGCTCCCCGCGACCGGCCCGGCGCCACGCCGTACCCAGCCCGCCACCCCCAGCGACTTCCCCGCCCCGGTCGGGGCGACCAGGAGGGTCACGGCGCGGCCCGCGGCGGCGTCGAGCTGCTCCCACAACCGGCGCCGGGCCACGTAGCCCTCGGGCAGCCGCGGCAACCCCGCCACCGTCCCGCTGCCGGTGAGCCGGCTCGGGCGGTACGTCGCGGACGGGCCCGCCGTGCTTCCGTCGTCGGGGTTGCCGTCCTTCACACCGCGCTCCCGTCCCTGGATCCGCACCCGAGCGGGGCACAGGGACCGGACGGAGCGACGGGGCCCTGCGACCGACCGCGGGCCGGCCCGAGCCGTCTCGTCTGGTCGTTCGTCTGCCTTCGACGGTATGCCGAGCCCCCAGCGTTGGCGAGCGTCGGCGCGCGAGCGTCTCCGCCCCGAGGCCCGGACCCGACCGGGCGGCCCGCTCAGTCCCGCGCGATGCGGGTGCAGAGCGCCCAGATGACCAGCACGTTGAAGGCCAGGACGACGATCGCCCAGAACGGGTAGTAGGGCAGGAACACGAAGTTCGTGACGCAGCCCAGGACGGCGATGACGATGCCGATCACGCGGGCCCAGGTCTGTCCGGTGAGGATCCCGATCCCGGCGGCGAGGCCGATGACACCGATCACGAGGTGCACCCAGCCCCACGTGCTGACGTCGAAGGCCCAGACGTAGTCCTCGCGGCCCCTCACGTAGATGTCGTCCTCGCCGATCGCGGCGACGGCCTGGAGGACCTGGAAGACCGAGACGGTCGCCAGCATGACGCCGGCGAACGCAGCCACGCCGGCCGCGAACACGCTGCCGGCCGACTCATCGGACCGCCGGGGAGGCGGGCGGGTGCTCATCGTCGGGCCCTCAGTCCTCGGCGAAGGCCTTGCGCAGCGCAGCCTCCTGGTCGGTGGACAGGTTGGTGAAGAGCAGCTCGGCCGGCTTGTGGTCGGCGAAGGCATCGCGCACCTTGTCCACGACTGCGTCGGAGGTCAGCACGAACAGCGCGGACGTGCCGGGCGTGACCTGGTCGCGGACCCGGTTGATGAACTCGTCGTCGATCCCCACGTCGGTCAGCGACCCCGCCAACGCACCTGTCGCGGCGCCGAGCGCGGCCCCGATCAGCGGCACGAAGAAGATCAGGCCGAAGAGCATCCCCCAGAAGGCACCGCCGAGCGCCCCGATGCCGACGGTGTTGTTGGCCTGGTGGGTCCTCGGCCGCTTCTTGCCCTCCTCCCACGACACGGTCGCGGCGTCGATGAGGGTGACGACGTTCGCGCGGGCAAGCTCCGCGAGCGTGGCTTCGGCCTCGTCGGCACCTCGGGGGTTGTCGAACTTCCACACGGTCAGGGTGGGCTGCGCCATCGCTGCGCTCCTCGCTGTGAGACGGGCCCGGCGCGCTCGGCCGGCCGGGCAGGGCATCTCCCACCGTGCGCCCCGGGCGGGCCGCGGCCATCACCCGTTCCCGGTGATCCCGCGCCCGGCCGGCGCGGACCTCAGTCCCCCTCCTGCCGTGCCTGCTCGTCGAGCAGCGCCCGCGCGTGCGCGCCGTCCTCCTCCTGGTCCAGCCCGCGGCGGAAGCTGTCGAGCTTCTCGCGCCCCGCCGGGAACGGCGGCAGCAGCGGTACGTCGGGGTCGACGACGGCCTCGAGGACCACCGGGCGGTCCGCTGCGAGGGCACGGTCCCAGGCGGCGTCCACGTCCTCGGGCCGCTCGACGCGGATGCCGGTGAGGCCGAGCAGCTCGGCGTACCCGGCGTACGGGAAGTCGGGAAGGCGCTGACTGGCGTCGTAGCGAGGGTCGCCCTCGGTCTCGCGCTGCTCCCAGGTGACCTCCGCGAGCTCGCCGTTGTGCAGGACCAGCACCACGAACCGCGGGTCGGCCCACTCCCGCCAGCGGTGCGCGACGGTGATCAGCTCGGTGACGCCGTTCATCTGCATCGCGCCGTCACCGACGAGCGCGACCAGCGGCCGCTCCGGGGCGGCGAGCTTCGCGGCCAGCCCGTAGGGCACCCCCGAGCCCATCGAGGCGAGCGTCGAGGAGAGGTGGGCCGGGACGCCGGGCGGGAGCCGGAGGTGCCGGGCGTACCAGTAGGTCACCGAGCCGACGTCCACGCTCACCAGGGCGTCGTCGGGCAGCCGCTCCGACAGCGAGCGCACCACCACCTCGGGGCTGAGCGGGTCCGCGTCCTGCCCGGCCCGCTCGGCGGCCAGCCGGTGCCAGCGCTCCACCTGCGCCTCGACCTCGGTGCGCCAGCTCGTGCCCCGGCGCTCCTCGAGCAGCGGGAGCAGCGCGCGCAGCGTCTCGGCGGTGTCGCCCACCAGGCCGACCTCGACCGGGTAGCGGTTGCCGAGGTGGCGCCCGTCGATGTCGACCTGCACGGCCCGCGCCTGCCCCGGGGCGGGGTAGAACTCCGTCCACGGGTCGTTGCTGCCCACGACCAGCAGCGTGTCGCACTGGTCCATCAGCCAGCCCGAGGCGGTCGTGCCGAGGTGACCCATCACCCCGCAGCTGGTGGGCAGCGACTCGTCCCAGTGCGGCTTGCCGAGCAGGCTGGTCGTGACGCCGGCACCCAGGCGCTCGGCGACGGCCGCCAGGAGGTCACCGGCGTCGCGCGCGCCCTGGCCGACCAGCAGCGCCACCTTCTCCCCCGCGTTGAGCACCGCCGCGGCCTCGGCGAGGTCCTCGTCGTGGGGCAGCACCCGCGGCGGGCGCCACTGCGGCGCGGTCGGCACGACGCCGTGCTCGTGCGGCGGCACGACCGGCGCCGGCGCGACCTGCACGTCGTGCGGGAGCACCACCACGCACGGCGACCGGGTCGCCAGCGCGGTGCGGAACGCCCGGTCGACGACCATCGCCGCCTGCTCGGGCGCCAGGACCGCCTGCACGTACTGCGCCGCCACGTCCTTGAAGAGCGCGGTGAGGTCGAGCTCCTGCTGGTACTCCGCCCCGAGCGCGGTCGTCGGCTGCTGGCCCACGATCGCGACGACCGGCTGGTGGTCGAGCTTGGCGTCGTACAGCCCGTTGAGCAGGTGGACGGCTCCCGGCCCCTGGGTGCTCACCATGACCCCGACCTCGCCGGTGTACTTGGTGTGCCCGACCGCCATCAGCGCGGCGTTCTCCTCGTGCCGTGCCTGCACGAACTCGGGGTCGCCGTCGGCACGGCGCAGCGCGCCCATCAGGCCGTTGATGCCGTCCCCGGAGTAGCCGAAGACCCGGTGCACGCCCCACGCCAGCAGCCGCTCGACCACCAGGTCGGCGACCAGCCGCTCCTCACCCATGGCGAGCCTCCCGTCGCGCCGCCGGTCGGTGCTGCCTCGCTGCTCGCATGGTTCTCCTCCAGGCTCGGGAGGGCCCTCGGTGCCCAGGAAGGCCCCGGCCGATGCGCTGCCCGTGGCTCAGTCGGCGCGCAGCCGGGCGTAGGCGTGCTGGAGGAAGTCCGAGACGCCCACGATCGAGAACGTGGCGGCCCACGCACGGGCCGCGCCCGGGGCGAGCGCGAGTCCGGCGACGTACGCGCCGCCGACCCACGGACCGAGGCAGAACGGGCACAGCAGCAGCTCCCCGACCGTGTGGCGGTGCCCCTCGCGCGGCCGCTCGTCGACCTCCGCGGCCCCGGCCTCGCCCTCGAAGACCGTGAACGGCGCGCGCAGCGGCGTCGCGACCCCCTCCTTGGCGATGATCCGGGCGAACTTGTGGGTCGCCAGCGCGCCGAGCACCAGGTCCCGGGCCGCGTAGCCCTCCGGCACCCGTCCGGTACGCCGCGCCGCCCAGCCGGCGAGCACCGCGGCCGAGCCGAAGGTCGCCATCGCCGCGGCGTACCCGGCCTGGCGCTGCGGCTCGTGGGGGCTCTGCGACGGAGCGGGCTCCGCGCTGCCGGAGGCCGGTACGGCGTCCTGGGCGTTCTCGGTCCTCATCGACGTGCCCCCCGGATCCGGCGGACCACGCGGTAGCTCGCCACGGAGGCGAGCACCCAGGGCCCGGCGACCACGACCGGGTCGAGCGCGTGGTGCACGACGTCCGCGCGCCCGCGGCCCAGCCGCGAGGACAGGCCGTGGCGGCGCCGCTCGGAGAGCACCCCCGTCTCCGCGACCAGGTTGTCGGGGCGACCGCGCACCGCAGCCGAGACGAACCCCTCGGCGACGTCGACACGGTCCGCGGCGAGCAGCAGCAGCCAGTGGGCGGCACGGCCCTCGCTGAAGCGGCGGTAGGCGACGCGACGCAGCGCTCCGGAGGCGCCGCGCAGCGGCTGGGCGGTGCCGAAGACCGGTGTCAGGAAGGCGTGCTCGACCGAGCGCTCGCGCCCCTCTCCCCCGGGCTGGCGCTCGGGGAAGGTCCAGCGGGCGCCCGACGCGGCGGGGTCGTAGACCTCCTGCGGGACCGAGGGCCGGTCCGCCGGGTCGAGGTCGGCGCCCCAGCCGGGGATCCGGGCCCGCAGCACCTCGCGGGACTCCGCCAGCGGGGGCTTGTGCCGGGCGTAGGTGTACTGCGTCATCAGCTCGGCCACGGTCTGCTCCGCGCCGTCGTCGTTCTGCTGGGACATCTAGGAGCCTCTCTCAGGCCGCCGGCACGATGACGGGCTTGATGATCCCGTCCAGCTTGGCGGAGAACGTGTGGTAGCCCTCGGCGATGTGCTCGAGGGGGAAGCGGTGGGTGATGATCTCGCTCGGGCGCAGGTGGCCGTTGCGGATGTGCTCGAAGAGCCGGGGCCACTGCCGCTTCACCGGGCACTGGTTCATCCGCAGGGTGAGCCCCTTGTTGAGCGCGTCGCCGAACTTCACCGCGCTGAACATCGGCCCGTAGGCGCCCATCACCGAGACCGAGCCGCCCTTGCGGACCCCGTCGATGGCCCAGTTGAGGGCCACCGGCGAGCCGCCCTGGAGCTTGAGCTTGGCCGAGGTGACGTGCATGAGCAGGTTGCCGTCGGCCTCGGCCCCCACGGCGTCGATGGCCACGTCGGCACCCAGGAAGCCGGTGATCCGCTTGAGGTGCACGACCACGTCGTCGTGCTCGGCGAAGTTGATCGTCTCGGCGTGCGCGAAGGTCCGCGCCTTCTCCAGGCGGTGGTCGAGGTGGTCGACGACGAGCACCCGCCCGGCGCCCATCAGCCAGGACGACAGCGCGGCGTACAGACCGACGGGGCCGGCTCCGAAGACGACGACGGTGTCGCCCTCGCGGATCTCGCCCAGCTGCGCGCCGAAGTAGCCGGTCGCGAGGGCGTCGGTGCACATCAGGGCGTCCTCGTCGCTCATCCACTCCGGGATCAGCGCCGGCCCCACGTCGGCGAACGGCACCCGGACGTACTCCGCCTGACCGCCGTCGTAGCCGCCGCAGGTGTGGGAGTAGCCGTAGATCCCGCCCACCGCGGTCGCGTTCGCGTTGACGTTGTGGCAGTTGGAGTACAGCCCGCGAGCGCAGAAGAAGCAGGACCCGCAGTAGATGTTGAACGGCACCATCACCCGGTCGCCGACCTTGAGGTTGCGCACGTCCGGTCCGACCTCGTCGACGACGCCGACGAACTCGTGGCCGAAGGTGTGGCCGACCCGGGTGTCCGGCATCATCCCGTGGTACAGGTGCAGGTCGGACCCGCAGATCGCGGCGAGGGTGACCTTGATGATCGCGTCACCGGGGTGCTCGATCCGGGGTCGGTCCTTCTCCTCGACCCGGATCCGGTACGGACCCCGGTAGACCATCGCGCGCATGCGCTCTCCTTCGTCGCTGACCGGTTCGTGGGCGCCCGCTCGGGTGGCCGCCGGGCACCGTGTACCCGAGTCCGGCGGCCTCACTCACCCGTACGCCGACCTCCGCCCGGACGGGTGAGGACGCCGAGACGGGCGAGGAGCACGAGCAGGATCAGCGCCCCGGCGGCCATGCCGAGCGGGGTGCCGGTGAGGGCGCAGACGAGTGCGGGCAGCAGGTGCAGACGCGTGGTGAGGCTCATGACGGATCCTTCGCGACGAGGGTGGCGGGCCGGCGGCTGCCGGCAGCGGTCAGAGCAGCAGGAACAGCCCTCCGCCGACCACGAGGGCGGGAAGGGTGGTGAGCACGGTGGCCAGCAGGGCGGCGCGGTGCTCGAGGGCCGCGAGCGGCAGGAGGGCGTCCCCGTCCTGGCTGACCATGTTGGCGACCAGCGTCGGCAGCGGCATCCCACCGGCGAGGAAGATGCCGGTGAAGACGATCTGGATGGCGCACCCGGGGATCAGTCCGACGAGCGCCCCCACCGCCACTCCGACCAGCCCCAGGACCGGCAGCTGAGTGCCGTCGAAGCCGGTGGCGTGCGAGAGCACCGACCACGCGAGGTACGCCGCGGCTACCCACACCGTCACGAAGGCGACCTCGTGGCCGCCGTGGCGCAGCACGTGGGCCATCGACGTCGGGCGCGCGTCGCCCAGGTCGTCGTCGGCCAGCCGGCAGCCGCCCCGGACGAACGCGAGCACCGCGACGAACGTGCCGGCCAGGCCCAGCACCAGATAGGTCCCCGACGGGGTGATCACCTGGAAGGTGACCGGGATGCTGATCGTGGCCCCGGCCCCCAAGGTGACCCACAGCAGCAGCGGCAGCACGCCGAGGGCGTGCAGCGCCGTGGCCGGTTCCCTGCTCAGCAGCGCCGCCCGCACCGTCACCCCGGCCTCCGGACCCACCTGTACGGCGGGACGCGCCGGCCGGGGCTGCGCCACGACGGCTGCCGGGCGGGGACGCTCGCGGCGCGCGGGTGCGATGCCGAGCGCGTCGACCAGGTAGCCGCTGGCCGCGCCGGTGATGAGCAGGAGCGCCTTGAGCTGGAGGGTCAGCAGCGGCTCCGCAGCGAGGAGCACCCACGTGGCATCGCCCATCGTGGCGACCAGGGCCGCCACGACCGCGCCGTACGACACGGCGCCCCGCGCATAGGCGGCCACCACCAGGATCGCCCCACCACAGCCGGGCGGCATC
Organism: Nocardioides sp. zg-DK7169; assembly: GCF_013155365.1. Classification (GTDB taxonomy): domain Bacteria; phylum Actinomycetota; class Actinomycetes; order Propionibacteriales; family Nocardioidaceae; genus Nocardioides. The sequence continues at coordinate 326,835 of NZ_JABJRA010000004.1, read as the reverse complement.
GTGAGCAGCGCGGCCACCAGCGGCGCCAGGCGCCGGTAGCGGACCACGAGCTCGTCGAGGCGCCCGCCCCAGCGGTAGTGGGCCCACCCGACCGGGGCGACCAGCAGGGCGACGAAGACGCCGACCTGCATGAACGCGTCGGCCAGGGGGCGCAGGACGAGGTCGGTCATGAGGGTGCTCCTCGCTGTCCGGACTCGGGATCGGGCTCAGTCGTCCGGGGTGAGCGCGTCCTTGGCCTTGGAGAACAGGTTCTGCGCACCCTGCGCGTAGGCCCCGCCCGCGTTGCCCGGCTTGCCAGGACCCTTGGAGCCGTCGTACGTCGCGAACAGCAGCGGGTCCGGCGCCGGGACCTCGTTGACGTCGTCGGCCAGCGGGCGTCCCTGCTCGAAGGAGATCTGCTGGTCACCGACGAGCGTGGTGCCCTGGGCCCAGCGGCCCTCGTGGGCGGTCGAGTCGTCGTGGAAGCTGTAGAAGGTCCGCGCCGGCTCGGTCTTCTCCTCGTCCTTGAGCGAGTCCTCGATCCCGTCGGTGAACCCGTCCTCGATCAGCTGCTCGATCCCCAGGAGCCACTGCTGCTGGTGGAAGGTGTCGCGTGCCAGGTTGAACTGGAGCATGTCCTTGACGCCCGGGTCGTCGGTCATCTGGTAGACCCGCGCGGTCTGCAGCCGGCTCTGGGCCTCCGCGGCGACGTTGTGGCGGAAGTCCGCGAGCAGGTTGCCGCTGGCCACGATGTACCCGCCGTTCCACGGCACGCCCTGGCTGTTGGTGGGCATCGCGGCGCCGCCGGTCACGATCGCCTGCTGCGGGTTCTGCCCGCCCAGCACCGCCGCGAGCGCGGGGTTCGCCGCGGCCGCCTCGGCCTGGGTCTCGGACGGCGCGCCCTCGAGGAGGCGGGCCATCATCGTCACGAGCATCTCCACGTGACCGATCTCCTCGGTCCCGATGTCCATGATCATGTCCTTGTACTTGCCGGGCATCCGGCAGTTCCAGCCCTGCCACAGGTACTGCATCATCACCGTCATCTCGCCGAACTGTCCGCCGACGAGCTCCTGGAGCCGGGACGCGAAGAACGCGTCGGGACGCTCGGGCTTGGCGTGGAACTGAAGGGCGCTGCTGTGTCGGTACATGGGTGCTCCTCCTCGTCCGGGCCCCGGGCGGGGCCGATCGGTGCCGAGGACCCTTCCGGGCCGCCGTCACCGCGCCGTCGGCCCGGACGTAGGCACGGGTGTGGCCATGTGCGTGCGGGACGCGTGTCCGCGCCGTCACCGTCGCGTCGCCACCTCAACCGCGGTGCGGGCCCAGGACCACCCCCACGGGTGGGTATGGGTCCGTCGGGACGGGGTCACCGGGGCTCGTTCGACGCGTCGACAGCAGCTGGGAGGCTCCGTGGACAGTCCTCGTCCCCCACTCGGACGCCTCGCGCTCCTGGGCGGGCTCGAGCTGAGCTTCGACGCCCAGCCGGTGCGGGTGGCCCCCGCCGCCCAGCGGCTGCTGGCGGTCCTGGCGATCCAGCACCGCCGCGCCCCGGCGAGCCGGATGAGCCTGGCCGAGCGGCTCTGGCCCGACACCGCGGTGGAGAAGGCGACGTCCAACCTGCGCTCGATCCTGTGGCGCATGCCCCGTCCGCGTGCCCGCAGCCTGGTCCTGGCCACCGCCACGCAGGTCCGGTTGTCCGACGACCTTGCGGTCGACCTGTGGGAGGCGGAGGACCTCGCCCGCGCGCTGTGCGCCGACGCGGGCGCCGACCCGGACGCGCTGGCCAGCCTGCACCTGCTCGAGGCCGACCTGCTCCCGCACTGGCAGGAGGACTGGCTGCTCGTGGACCAGGAGGCCCACCGGCAGCGGCGCCTGCACGCCCTGGAGCACTCCTCGCGCGCGCTGCGCGAGACCGGGCGCTTCGACGAGGCGCTCCGCGCCGCGCTGGGCGCCGTACGGTCCGAGCCGCTGCGCGAGAGCGCCCACCGGCGGGTGATCGAGGTGCACCTGGCCGAGGCCAACCACGCCGCCGCGCTGCGCCAGTACGACACCTACCGCCGCCAGCTCGCCGACGAGCTCGGGCTGCCGCCGTCCTCCGAGATCCGCCGGCTCGTCGGGCCGCTGCTCGGGCGTCCCGTCGACCGCTGAGCCACGCCCGCCGAGGCGGGCGTCAGCGCAGCAGCACGATCCCGACGACCAGCATCGCGAGCAGGGCGACGACCACGCCGCCGAGCACGTACAGCGCGGTGAGGTAGCGCTTGAGGCCGCTGCGCGACGGGGCCTGCTCCTCCTGGCGGCGGTGCTCCTCGGTGAGCTCGTGCGCCGATCCGGGCGGCGCCGCACCGATCTCCTCGCGCAGGTACGCCGCGCGCCCGTCCTGGTCCGGGGCGTCCACCAGAGGTGCGTCGGAGCCCTCGGCCTCGCCCGGGTTCTCGCGCAGCTCGGTGAGCGCGGTGCGGGGGTGGTGCAGGTCGAAGGCCGGCGACTCCGAGCGGATCCGCGGCAGCTGCTCGAAGTTGTGCCGCGGCGGCGGGGAGGTGGTGGCCCACTCCAGCGAGCGACCCCAGCCCCAGGGGTCGTCCTCGCCGACCTGCGGGTTGCGGCTGGTGATGTAGACGTTGTAGAGGAACGGCAGCGTCGAGAGGCTCAGCAGGAACGCTCCCACCGTCGAGACCTGGTTCATCGCGGTGAACCCGTCCTCCGGGAGGTAGTCGGCATAGCGGCGGGGCATTCCCGCGACGCCCAGCCAGTGCTGGACCAGGAACGTCAGGTGGAAGCCGACGAAGAGCAGCCAGAAGTGCACCTTGCCCAGCCGCTCGTCGAGCATCCGCCCGGTGAGCTTGGGCCACCAGAGATAGAACCCGGCGAACATCGCGAACACCACGGTGCCGAACACGACGTAGTGGAAGTGCGCGACCACGAAGTAGGAGTCCGAGACGTGGAAGTCCAGCGGCGGGCTGGCCAGGATGACCCCGGTCAGACCGCCGAACAGGAACGTCACCAGGAAGCCGATGGTCCACAGCATCGGGGTCTCGAAGGACAACGACCCGCCCCACATGGTGGCGATCCAGTTGAAGAACTTCACCCCGGTCGGCACCGCGATCACGAACGTCATGCCGGAGAAGAACGGCAGGTTCACCGCGCCGGTGACGAACATGTGGTGCGCCCACACTGCCACGGAGTACAGCGCGATCGCGATCGTGGCCCCCACCAGGCCGACGTACCCGAAGATCGGCTTGCGGCTGAAGATCGGGATGATCTCGGAGACGATGCCGAAGAACGGCAGCGCAATGATGTAGACCTCGGGATGGCCGAAGAACCAGAACAGGTGTTGCCACAGCAGTGGCCCGCCGTTGCTGGGGTCGTAGATCTGGGCGTCGAGCACCCGGTCGGCCTCGAGCATCAGCAGCGCGCCGCCGAGGATCGGGAACGCGAGCAGCACCAGGAGGCTGGTGATCAGCGTGTTCCAGGTGAAGATCGGCATCCGGAACATCGTCATCCCCGGCGCGCGCATGCAGATGATGGTCGTGATGAAGTTGACCGCGCCCAGGATGGTGCCGAGACCGGCGATGTAGAGACCCATGATCCACAGGTCACCGCCGACGCTGGGGCTCCGGGCCGCGTCGGAGAGCGGCGTGTACGCCGTCCAGCCGAAGTCGGCCGCGCCCTGCGGGGTGAGGAAGCCGGAGGCCGCGATGAGGCCGCCGAAGAGGTAGAGCCAGTAGCTCAGCATGTTCAGCCGTGGGAACGCCACGTCGGGTGCGCCGATCTGGATCGGCATCAGGACGTTGGCGAACCCGAAGAACAGCGGCGTCGCGAACAGCAGCAGCATGATCGTGCCGTGCATCGTGAACAGCTGGTTGTAGACCTCGTCGTTCACGACCTGCTGGCCCGGGAAGGCCAGCTCGGACCGGATCAGCACCGCCATCAGGCCACCGACGAGGAACCAGATGAACGACGTCGTGAGGTAGAGCTTGCCGATCAGCTTGTGATCGGTGGTCGTCATGACCCGGACCAGCTCCTTGCCCAGCGCGGGGCGGGCGGGCCTGCCGGTCGAACGGAGAAGGATCGGGTCGGCGACCACGGCTGACTCCTCGGGCTCGGTGACGCACGCCGCGGGCCGGCGTGGGCCGATGCGTGCGGGTATCCGCGATCCGCCCCACCAAACCTGCCCCGCAAACCCGGTCCGCCGGAACTGGTGTGAGCGGGCCGTCTGCGGGCACCGGCTGCCGTACCTGCCCCGAGGAGGCACCGATGGACCGTGCGCGTGCGGAGAGCCACCAGCGCGCCACGGGCGCCGCCCGGCCCGGCACCGCCTCCGCCGTCAGGCCCGGCACCGCCTCCGCTTCCGGCACTGCTCGCCCCTCCGGCACGAGCACCGCGCTCCTGCGCGCCACCCACCCGGGACCGGTCCTCGCGGTGACCACGATCGCCGGCCTGCTCGCCGTGGCCGCCGGGCGGCCCGCGACGACGGTGGCGCTGGTGACCGCGGCCGTGCTGTGCGGACAGCTGAGCGTCGGGTGGGGCAACGACCTCGTCGACCTCGCTCGCGACCGAGTCACCGGGCGCGCCGACAAGCCGCTCGCCACCGGCGAGCTCGGGATCGGTACGGCGCGGGTCGCGCTCGGTCTGGCCGTGGCGGCGTGCGTCGTGCTGTCGGCGCTGCTGGGCTGGCGCGCCGCGCTCGCGCACCTCGGCTGCGTCGGCCTCGCGCACGCCTACAACCTGGGTCTCAAGGCGACCGTCTGGTCCTGGCTGCCGTACGCCGGCGCCTTCGGGCTGCTCCCGGCCGTGGCCACCCTCGCGGTGCCCGACCCGGCCCGCCCCGCGTGGTGGGCGGTGCTCGCGGGCGCTGTCCTGGGGGTCGCGGCCCACCTGGTCAACGCCGTGCCCGACCTCGACGACGACGCCCGCACCGGCGTCCGCGGCCTCCCCCACCGCCTCGGCGCCCGCCGCAGCCGGGTCGGGGCCACGCTGCTGCTCCTGGTCGCCTCCGCCCTCGCCGTCCTCGGCCCCGGCGGACCGGTCGCGACCTGGTCGCTCGTCGTCCTCGCCGCTGTCGGCGCGCTCGCGGTGGTGGCGCTGCGCGGCGAGGGGCGCTGGCCCTTCCGCGCCGCGATGCTCATCGCCCTGCTCGACGTCGTCCTGCTGCTCGGAGCCACCGCGTGAGCCCGTGGCACCCGGTGCGCCGTCCCCGACCGCCCGCTGCCCCCGTCCCCCACCCCCCGAGGAGTCGTTCATGCGCATTCTGAGCGTCCGCGGCGCCCTGCCCGAGCACCGCCACCCGCAGGCGGCCATCACCGCCTCCTTCGTCGACACCGTGATGCGCGACAGCGTCGACCGCAGGGTCGTCGAGCGCTTCCACCGCAACGCCGGCGTCGAGACCCGCCACACGGTGCTGCCGTTGAGCGCCTACCCCGACCTCGAGGGGTTCGGGCCAGCCAACGACGCCTTCATCGAGCACGGCGTCGAGCTCGGCGCCCGGGCGGTCGTCGACGCCCTCAAGGCCGTGGGCCTGCGCCCCGACGACGTGGACCTGCTGATCTCCGCGACGGTGACGGGCCTCGCCGTCCCCTCCCTCGACGCGCGCGTGGCCGGCCTGACCGGCATGCGCGAGGACGTCGTACGCATGCCGCTGGTGGGCCTGGGGTGCGTGGCGGGCGCGGCCGGGATCGCCCGGCTGCACGACTACCTGCTCGGCCACCCCGACGCGGTGGCGGTGCTGATGAGCGTCGAGCTGTGCTCGCTGACCCTCCAGCGCACCGACCCCTCGATCGCCAACCTGGTCGCGAGCGGGCTGTTCGGCGACGGGGCCGCCGCGGTGGTGGCCACCGGCAGTGGCCGGGCCGAGGAGCTGGTCGCCGAGGGCCACGTCCAGCCCGAGGTGCTCGCGAGCCGCAGCCGGCTCTACCCCGGCTCGGAGCGGGTGATGGGATGGGACGTCGGCTCCAGCGGCCTGAAGGTCGTGCTCGACGGCGCGGTGCCCGACGTCGTACGCCGCTACGTGGGCGAGGACGCGACCCGCTTCCTCGCCGACCACGGACTGACCCGCGACGCCGTCGAGTGGTACGTCGCGCACCCCGGCGGGCCGAAGGTCCTGGAGGCCCTGCAGGAGGCGCTCGGCGTCGAGCGGGAGGCGCTCCAAGTCACCTGGGACTCGCTGCGCGACATCGGCAACCTCTCCTCCGCCTCGGTCCTGCACGTGCTGGCCGACACCCTGCGCGACCGCCCACCGCGCCCGGGGTCCTACGGGCTGCTGCTGGCGATGGGGCCGGGGTTCTGCTCCGAGCTCGTGCTGATGCGGATGCCGCGATGAGCAGCGAGGTGCTCTACACCGCGATCATCCTCGCGGTGGTGCTGGAACGATGCGCCGAGGTCGTCGTCTCCCAGCGCAACGCCGCCTGGGCCCTCTCCCGGGGCGGGGTCGAGTCCGGGCGGGGCCACTACCCCGTGATGGTGGTGCTGCACGCCGGGTTGCTGGTCGGCTGCCTGGTCGAGGTGCACGCCGCCGGGCGCAGCTTCGAGCCGCTGCTGGGCTGGTCGATGCTGGCCCTCGTCGTGGTCTGCCAGGCGGTGCGCTGGTGGTGCATCACGGTGCTCGGGCGGCAGTGGAACACCCGGGTGATCGTGGTCCCGGACCTGCCGCTGGTGCAGGCCGGGCCCTACCGGGTGCTGCCCCACCCCAACTACCTGGTCGTCGTCCTCGAGGGCATGGCGCTGCCGCTGATCCACGGCGCCTGGATCACCGCCGTCGTGTTCACCGTCGCCAACGCCGCCCTGCTGCGGGTGCGGATCCGGGTCGAGGACCGCGCGCTGAGCGCCGCGACCGTCTCGTGAGCGTCCGCACGGTCGACCTCCTCGTGGCCGGCGGCGGTCCGGCCGGGTTGGCCGCCGCGGTGCACGCGGGGCGTGCCGGCTGGGAGGTCGAGGTCTGGGACCCGCGCAGCGGGGCGCTCGACGGGACGGACGCCGGGACCATCGACAAGGCCTGCGGGGAGGGGCTGATGCCCGGCGCGCTGGCAGCGCTGCTCGCCCTGGGCGCGGATCCGGCGGGGCACGACCTGCTCGGGGTGCGCTACGCCGCCGGTGGCCGGGCCGCGACCGCGGACTTCCGCCACGGCCCGGGGCGCGGGATCCGGCGTACCGCCCTGCATGCCGAGCTCACCCGAGCGGCGCTGGAGGCCGGCGTACGCCTGGAGCGACGCACCGTGGGTGCGGTCGACCAGGACGCCGGCGGGGTGCGGGTCGCGGAGGTGCGGGCGCGCCACCTGGTCGCTGCGGACGGGCTGCACTCCCCCGTGCGACGACGCCTCGGCCTGGACCTGCCCGCGGCCCGGCACGCCCGGTTCGGGCTGCGCCGCCACTTCACCCTCGCGCCGTGGTCGCCGTACGTCGAGGTGCACTGGGCGCCGGGCGCCGAGGCCTACGTGACCCCGGTCGGGGACGAGCTGGTGTCGGTCGCGGTGCTGGGCGCGCCCGGGTCGTCGTACGACGCCCGGCTGGCGGCGGTGCCCGAGCTGCGCGAGCGGCTCGCGCGCGCGGAGCCGGCGAGCGACGTGCGCGGCGCGGGCCCGCTGCGGCAGGGCGCACGGCGGCGGGTCGCCGGCCGGGTGCTGCTGGTCGGGGACGCGGGCGGGTACGTCGACGCGCTCACCGGCGAGGGGCTCGCCCTGGCGTTCGCCCAGGCGGAGGCGGCGGTCGCCGCGATGCGCGCCGGGGAGCCGCAGCGCTACGAGCAGGACTGGGTGCGCCTGACCCGCCGCTACCGCTGGCTCACCGCCGGGCTGCTGGCAGGCACCCGCCCGCGAGCGCTGCGGCGCGCGATCGTGCCCGCGGCCCGCGCGCTGCCGCGGGTCTTCGACGGCGCCGTCAACGAGCTGGCCCGACCGGTGGGGCCGCTGCCGTCGCCCGTCGGGCGTCAGCGGGTCGGGCGGGTGGCGTCGAGGACGAGGTCGACCAGTCGGTCGACGTAGCCGGGGCCCGGCGCCCGCCCGGAGGTCAGCGGCGCGAGGAACAGCGGCGAGACCAGCGTGGTCATCACCGTCGTCGCGTCGTGGGTGGTGCCGGCCTCGCCACGGGCGACCGCGCGCTCGAGCATCTGGTGCCAGTCCTGCATGATCGGGGCGAAGTGCGCCGCCACGGCGTCGTTGAACCCCGGGTGGCGCCCCGAGACCATGATGCGCGTCATCGTCAGGTCGACCGGATCGGCCGCGAAGGCCGCGACCCGGTGCGCGAAGGCCCGCAGGTCGCCCGCCCACGAGCCGGTGTCGGGGACCACCACGGTGCGCGCGTGCTGGGTGAGCGCCTCGGCCAGCAGGTCGTCGTGGGTGGGCCACCAGCGGTACAGCGTGCGCCGGTTGACCTCCGCCCGCTCCGCGACCTCCACCGTCGTGAACGGGAACCGCTCCTCACTCAACAGCTCCAGCACCGCCCGCCCCACGGCCAGCCGCACCTGCTCGCTGCGCCCACCACTGCGCTGTCGTGTCGGGACGGTCATGATCGCCCACCCTAGTGCGCGCCGTCGGTAGAGCGCCGCGCCGTTGGTCGAGCTTGTCGAGCCCCAGGGGGACGGCAGAGACCTGGGGACGAACCCTTGATCTCGAACACATGTTCGACTACAATGAGGCATGGCCTCCCCAGATCTCCCCGACTGCGACACCCCAGTCGCGGTGCTGGCGTTCGCACGGTCGCAGCGGGCTGCGGCCCAGGCCGCGGAGGTCAAGGTCCTGGAAGCCGCTCTGACGTGGGCGGCGATGCACCCCGAGGAGTCGATCCCGACGAACTCGACCAACGGTGCCGGCGGACTGATCTTCGCCGAGCTGGCCGTTCCCCTCGCGGGCGAGGGCACCCCGCTGGTCGCCGAGTTCGCGCTCATGGAGCTCGGCGCCGCGCTCGGGGTGTCCACGGACTCCGCGAAGGCGCTCATCGGCGACGCCCTCGAGCTCGCGCACCGCCTCAAGCGGACCTGGGCGCTCGTGCAGGCGGGAACGGTCCCCACCTGGAAGGGCCGGCGACTGGCGCAGCTCACGAGACTGCTCCCGCTGGACGGCGCCGACTTCGTCGACCGTCAGCTCGCCGCCGCCATCGGCAACGTGGGCTGGGCCGCGATCGAGCGGCTCGTCGACCACGCCCGCGTCACCTTCGACCCCGACGGCGCGGAGAAGCAGCGCCGTCAGGCCGCCGACGGCAGACGCTTCGACGTCCACACCGAGTCGGCCGACTTCGACGGCACGGTCCAGGTCGAGGGCACCCTCGACCTCGCCGACGCGCTCGATCTCGACGCTGCGATCCGCCAGGGCGCCGAGGAGCTGGCTGCGCTGGGGTCGGAGGAGCCGCTGGACGTGCGCCGCTCGATGGCGGCCGGCGAGCTCGCCCGACGCCAGCTCACCTTGGACCTGATGGCCGAGACCGGCGAGGGAGCAGGGTCGGTGGTGAAGCCGCGGCAGGTCGTGATCCACGTCCACCTCTCCGAGGCCGCGCTCGGTGGCGAGCCCGGCATCGCAGGGGTCGAGGAGACCCGCTCCATCGTCTCCACCGACCAGGTCCGCGACTGGTGCAGCGGTGACGCCCAGGTCGTCGTCAAGCCCGTCATCGACCTCGACGCCCACCACCACACCGACGCCTACGCCGTCCCCGACCGGCTGGTCGAGCAGACCCGTCTCACCCAGCCGACGTGCGCGTTCCCGTGGTGCGAGCGGGCGGCCCGCCACTGCGACACCGACCACGTCGTCGCCCACGGCGACGGCGGCCCGACGTGCTCCTGCAACCTGGCCCCGCTGTGCCGCCGACATCACCGGGCCAAGACCCATACCGGTTGGACCTACGAACGAACCGACCAGGCGACCTATCTCTGGCGATCGCCGCATGGCCTCCACCTCGTGAAGTCCGACGGCACCACCCGCCTCCTCACCGCACACCCACCCGACGAGTAGACCTCGGCCCGCTCGCCAACGAGCTCCCCCTTTTAACGCCTCACACTGTTGCTTTTGGTTCCTGCGCCGCTGGATGCTGGGCACCCGACCCGACCGATGCACGGAGACGCCATGAGCACAGAGCCGACGTACGACCTCGCCGTGATCGGTGCCGGGCCCCTGGGGGCCGCGACCGCGCGGCACGCGGCCGAGACGGGGGCGCGCGTGGTGCTGATCGGGCCGGACGAGCCGGCCGATCCCACGACGCACGAGGGCACCTGGTCCGGGCACTACGACCAGGGGCGGCTGTGCCACGTGCTCGAGGTACCGCTGGTGACCTCCCTGCTGGCGATGCGGAGCCAGCGCCGCTTCGCGGACCTGATCACGCGCACCGGCGTGAACTTCCTGACCCCGACCCACTCGGTGACCGTGCTCCCCGACCAGGCTCCCGGCGGCTCGGCGTCGCTGTGGTTCGACGCCGAGCCGCTCGCCCGCAACGCCGCCGACCTGGGGGTGGAGGTGGACCACCTCGACGAGGACGCGCTCGCCGCGGCGTACCCCGCCCTGCGCTTCGAGCCCGGCCACGTGGCGCTGCGCCAGCAGGACGCGTTCATCCTCGACCCCCGCGGTCTGGTGCGCGCCGAGCTGGCCGCGGCGCTCGCGGCCGGAGCCGAGCTGGTGCGCGACGAGGTCGTCTCGACCGAACGGCGTGAGGACGGCGTCCGGGTCTGCGGGCGCGGCGGCGCGGCGTGGACGGCACGCAGCGTCGTGCACGCCACGGGCGCCGCCACCAACGCCACCGGCCTGCTCGAGCGGCCGCTGAGGCTCGCGACGTACGGCGCCACCGTGGTGCTCGCCGAGATCGACGGGCCCGACGCGGTGGAGATGCCGACGATGATGATGATGAAGGTCCGCGACGGCCGCCGACTCTTCGGTGGGATCGTGATGGCGCCGGTGAGGTACCCCGACGGACGCTGGTACCTCAAGACCTCCGGCGCCAGCCTCCTCGCCCACCCGCTCGAGACCCGCGAGGAGATCGCCGCCTGGGTGCGCACCGGCGGCAACGCGGCCGACATCGAGGAGGCCCGCGCCCTGCTGGCCGACCTGCTGCCGGACCTCGAGCCGCTGTCGATGCGCACCCGGCCCTGCCTGGTCTGCGCCACCCCCTCGGACCGGCCCTACATCGACCGGGTGGACGACCGGACCGTCGTGCTCGTCGAGGGCGAGCGCGGCGCGATGTCCGCCGACGAGATCGGACGGCTCGGCGCGGGGCTCGCGCTCACCGGCCGGTGGACCGACACCCTCCCGCACGAGGCCTTCACCGCGCAGTGGGCCGACGAACCGTCGGGCGAGCCGGTCGGGGCCTAGGCCGGCTCCCCGTCCGCCGCGGTCCGCGCACCGAGCGTCACGGTCTCCCCACGCTCGACGGTGCGGACCTCCGTGGGCAACTGGCGCCGGGCGCACTCGTCGATGAAGTCCGAGAGCGGCGAGCGGAAGACGGTGTAGTCGTCGTAGTGGATCGGTACGGCGACCTCCGGGCCGAGCAGCTCGACGAGGTCGGCGCCCTGCCGACCGTCCATCGTCACCAGCAGGCCCAGCACCCGCGTCCCGCCGAGGTGGACCGCAGCCGCGTCCAGTGGGCCGGCGCGCTCCACGATCTCGCGCAGCCAGGGCCGGTACAGCGTGTCCCCGCTCAGGTAGAGCCGAAACTCGTCGCCGGCCGGGGCCACGAGGTGCAGCACGCTGCCCATGACCGGCGGCAGCAGCGGGCGCGCGAGGGTCGGGGCATGGGTGCCGGGCACCGCCGTCACCGTGAGCGACCACCCCTCCCGCTCGTGGCGGGCGCTGGTCCAGGTGTCCAGCGGCTGCGCCTGCCGGAAGCCCCAGCGGCTCAGCCGGCGAGCGGCGGCCGGGGTGGTGAGGATCTGCAGCTGGCGGTCGAGCTCGGCACGCGCGACCCGGTCGAAGTGGTCGCCGTGCAGGTGGGAGAGGACGACGAGGTCCACCGGCGGCAGGTCGGCGGGCCGCAACGACGGCTCGGTCAGCCGTTTCGAGAACAACCCCTTGCCGAGGTACGCGCGCTGCCCGCGGTGCAGGAAGTTGGGATCGGTGAGCACGGTGAACGGTCCGAGCCGCAGGATCGTCGTGGCGGTGCCGACGAACTCCAGGCTCGCCGGGACCCGGGGTCGTGGCGCCATGGCCCCCGGTGTCCCGAAACCCGCGCGGCCATGACCCGGCACCCCGCGACGCCGGGACACCCTTGCGGGTGGGCATCCCCCCGGGGCGTTCCGGGCACCGGACAGCCGTCCACTGTCGCGCGAGACGCGGCCGATCCCGCACCGCCACCCCGGTCACCTGGAGGCCAACCGTGATCACGCTGCTGGTGATCCTGACGGCGCTGGCAGGCGCCTCCGCGATCCTCAACCTGGTGCTGCCGATCCTGGCGGCCGAGCGCCGGCGGCGCCGGTCGGTCAGGTCCCGGATGGCGCAGCTGATCACCCGGGGCGCGATCGCCCGCGAGCGCAGCGACGCCCGGTAGCCGCGGCGCCCCAGCGCCTCTCCGCGCCCTCAGCGCAACGCGAGCAGCACCGCGGACACCGCCTCCGGCAGCTCCCGGGCGAGGTACCCGACCTGCCCGACGCGCCCGGCCAGCTGCTCCCCCGCCCGGGCGTGCACGTGGGCGCCCCACACGGCCGCCTTCACCGGCTCCTCGCCCCGGACCAGCAGCCCGGCCACGATCCCGGCCTGGACGTCGCCGGAGCCGGAGACCCCGAGCCCGGGACCCCCGCCCGCGATCGCCCAGGTGCGCCCGTCCGGCGCCGCGACGTACTTGGTCGCCGCCCCGGCCAGCACGACCGCGCGGCAGCGAGCGGCGAGACCGACCGCCGCCTCGAGGAGCTCGTCGTCGTCCGCCAGCTCCTCGCGCCCGCTCATCCGGGCGACCTCCACGGGGTTGGCGGTCACCACGGCCCTCCCGTCGAGGTGGTGCAGCCCCTCGGGGTGGTCGGTGAGGTAGCAGGTACCCAGCGCGTCCAGCACCACGGCGACCTCCAGCCGCGGCAGGACCGAGGCCAGCAGAGACGAGGCGTGCTCGGGGTCCATGAGCCCCGGGCCGGCCAGGACCGCCCCCGTCGAGGCCGCGCGGTCGACCGCGAGGTCCGCGGCGGCCGGCGCCAGCGAGCCGTCCCCGTCCTCCGGCAGGCCGACGACCTGCGCCTCCGGGACCGCGACGCCGAGGCTGGCGGCGGTGGAGGCGACCGTCGCCATCGCGAGCTTGCCGGCACCGGCGCGCAGCGCGGCCTCCCCCGCGAGACGCAGCGCTCCCGGGGTCGAGGCGCTGCCGCCCAGCACCAGCAGCTCCCCGCTGGAGTCCTTCGAGCTGCCCGGCTCGGCCAGCGGCCAGTCGCGCAGCACTGCGGGGGTCACGACCTGCGGACCGCTCATCGCGGGTCCTCCTCGGTCACGGTCGCCTCCGTGCGGGCGACGGCCTCGGTGTCGGCGAAGGTCTCGAGCACGAAGGAGCCACCGTCGCGCTCGTCGCGCCGGTAGCGCGTCATCGAGGCGTTGGGGATCTGCACCTCACGGTCGATCTCGAGCAGGTCCGGCTCGCGGATCCCCTCCAGCGCGTAGCGGAAGGTCATGATCACGGCCTGGTGGCTGAACATCCAGATCCGCTCCCCGTCGTACCCGTGGCGCAGGTCGGCGAGCAGGCTGCGCACCCGCAGCACGACGTCGGCCCAGCTCTCCCCGCTCGGCGGCTGGTAGTAGAACTTCCCGAGCCGCGTGCGCCGCGCGGACTCCTCCGGGTGCCGGGCCCGGATGCCGCGCCCGGTCAGGCCGTCGAAGGCGCCCAGGTCGCGCTCGCGCAGCCGCTCGTCGAACCACACCGGGAGGCCCGCGCGTGCAGCGGCCACCTCGGCCGTCTGCGCCGCGCGACGGTACGGCGAGCTGATCACCAGGGTCGGCCGCAGCTCCTCGGACGCGTCGGCCATCCAGCGCCCGAGGGCCTCCGCCTGCTGCTGCCCGGTGTCGGAGAGCTCGACGTCGGCGTCGCGCACCGTCAGCTCGAGCTCCTCGGCGCCCGCCTCCCGCGCCGCCTGGTCCGCCTGGTTGCCGACGCTCTCACCGTGGCGCACGAGGGTGAGGGCGCGAGGTCCGCTGGTCCATCGAGGGTGCACGTGCGCCGTGTACCCGCAGGCCACGCTCGCGAATCGGCGGACCGTCACATCGGGGTCTGGCTGCCGATTCCGCCGCGGAGCCCACGCAGGCCCACGAGACCCATGGCGACCATGGCCACCCCGAGCACGAGGTGCAGCCAGTTGTCGGCCGAGTTCAGGGGCACGAAGTTGGCGTCGCCGTGGTGGTCGACGACCAGGCCGTAGACCCACAGCCCCAGGTACGCCACGCCCCCCGCGACGAGGTAGGCCACGGCCGTGCGGGCGCGTCGCGCCAGCACGAACCCGACGACCGCGAAGAGCAGGTGCAACAGGTTGTGCAGGACCGACACCTGGAAGATCCCCAGCAGCTCGGCGCCACTGTGGTGCCCGCTGAAGTCCAGCCGGTCCAGGTCGGTGGTGACGCCCGGGACGAACCCGAGCACGCCGACCACGAGGAAGAGCCCGGCGGTGCCGGCGGCCATCATCCGGGCGAGCCGGTCACCCGACGACGGCGCGGCGACGCCCCGGTGGGGGCTGGTCCCGGCGGGCCCGGATCGGCCTGCGGCGTTCTCGGTCATGGTGCTCTCGCCTCCTCGAGGAAAAGTCGACACCGGGTATCCGGGTCCCGCCCCGGCGAAGCTCACCCGCTCGCATGAGCGCGGAGCCGGGCCGGGCCGGGTGTGACGTGCACGTCGTTCCGCGTCACCAGGAGCGTCCGGGAGCACCAGCACCCCGTGGATCTACCCGGCCCGCGACAAGACCCGGCCGGGGCCGGTGAAGCATGGCGACGTCCTGGGCCTCACCGTGACCGTGGAAGACCTCGCCGGGCGGTCGGTGTACGCCGGCATCCTGAGCATCGAGTTCCAGGCCCAGGGCTCCTCGGTGTGGAAGCTGATCAGCCGCACGAGCGGGCGCACGCCCTCCATCTACGACTGGGACGCGACCCGCGCCCGGGGCAACGGCACCTACCGGGCGACCTTCGTGCCCAGCGACTCCCAGTACGCCGGGTCGACGACGTCGCGCACCCTCAAGGTGCAGCGCGACCTCGGCGAGCCCCGGGTGGTCCGCAAGGGCGCGCGGGCCTTCGCCGTCGGCAAGGTGAGCCCGGGCTTCGCGAGGAAGAAGCTCGTGGTGCAGAAGCGGACCGGGCGGACGTGGGCCCGGTTCAGCACCGTCCGCACCGACGCGAAGGGCCGGTTCCGCGCCCAGCTGGCGGTGCCGCCGCGCCGCGCCGGGGCCTTCGAGTTCCGCGTCCAGATCAAGGCAGGGGGTGGCTTCGCGAAGACCCAGAGCCCCCGGCTGCGGGTGCGGCGTTGAGGCCCGAAGGACCCTTGTTTTTTCCGCCTCGATGAGCACAGCGTGAGGTACGCCATGCACGAGGGCGTCCGATGGGAAGGCACCTCCGGACGCCCACAGCACCTGCCGTATCGTGCGGCGCTCCGCTGCTCACGAGGAGGTGGTCGCTGTGGCGACCGATTACGACGCACCACGCAACCGGCCCGAGGACGAGCCGGAGGCTGATTCCATCGAGGCCCTCCGGGGCAATCCGACCGAGAAGCAGTCGCCCAAGGTCGATGTCGACGAGGACACCGAGGGTGACTCCTTCGAGCTGCCGGGCGCCGACCTCTCCCACGAGGAGCTCCACATCGTGGTGACTCCCCGCCAGGACGACGAGTTCATGTGCTCGCGCTGCTTCCTGCTCCACGGCCCCTCGATGCGAGTACCCGGCACCGACCACTGCCGCGACTGCGACTGACGTCAGCCCCCGGCGGCACCCGGCTCTCGAACGGGTGCCGCCCATCTCGGGCGATCAGGCCCGGGCCCTCGCGGGCCACACCAGGTAGCGGTAGGCGACGAAGTTGACCACCACGGTGATGGCGGTCGCCATCAGCTTCGCGACCGGCGCCGGCGCGTGGTCGATGAGCAGGTGGATCAGCACCGGCTGGAGCACCCACATGCTCACCCCCGTGGTCGCGACGAACCGTGCGGCGTCGCGCCAGCGCAGCCGGCCGGCGTCGAAGACCAGCAGACCGTTGACGGTGAAGCTGAACAGCATCCCCGCGCTCGTGGAGATCAGGTTCGCCGCCACGATCCCCAGGTGCGGGTGCAGCAGCGTGAACAAGACGACGTCGATCGCGGTGTTGACCACGCCCACGGCGGCGAACCGCACCGCGGAGGAGCCCAGCAGCGCGCGGAGGGACGTCTTCAGCGCAGGCTCCCGCTGCCCTCGCCGGCCAGGTCGCCGGCCCGGTCGCTGACGCCCTCGAGGCCACGCGTCAGCGGCGCCAGGCGCGCACCCCGCGCCTGGAGGGCGACGGAGTACAGCGGGCGGTCCTGCACCTCGACGTACACGCGGCCGAGGTAGGAGCCGATCACGCCCATCATGATCAGCTGCAGCCCGCTGAGCAGGAACATCCCGACGCCCAGGAACGCCCAGCCCGGCACCGCCTGGTCCGGGGTGAACAGCCGCACTCCCAGGACGTAGAGCGCGAGCAGCAGGCTGAACCCGGAGATCAGGTAGCCCAGTCGCGAGATCATCCGCAGCGGAGCGGTGGAGAAGCCGAAGATCCCGCTGGCCGCGAACGCGACCATCTTCTTCCACGGATAGCCCGACGTGCCGGCGTGGCGGGAGTCGCGGTCGAAGAGCAGCGCCTCCTGGCGGAACCCGACGTGGGCGACGATCCCGCGCAGGAACCGGTCCTGCTCGCGGTAGCGGTTCACCTCGCGCACGACGCGCTGGTCCATCAGGCGAAAGTCCCCGGTGTTGCGCGGGATGTCGATCGAGGCCAGCCGCCCCAGCAGCCAGTAGAAGGCGTACGCCGTCGTCCGCTTCAGCCAGGTGTCCTTGCGGGTGCGCCGCTGGGCGTAGACCACGTCCACGCCGCGCTCCCAGGCCTCGATCATCTCGAGGCTCACCCGGGGCGGGTCCTGGAGGTCGGTGTCCATCACGATCACGGCGGCGGCGTCCTCCACCCGGTCCAGACCGGCGGTCACCGCGATCTGGTGGCCGAAGTTGCGCGAGAAGCCCACGACGGTGACCCGGTCGTCGTGCTCCCGCAGCGCCAGCAGCCGCTCGAGGGAGGAGTCCCGGCTGCCGTCGTCGACGTAGACGAACTCGAAGTCGATGTCGGGCCGCGCGGCGACGGCCTCGACGAGCGTCGCGTGGAAGACGTCGATGTTGGCGTCCTCGTTGTAGACCGGCAGGACGTACGCCACGGACGGTCGCGACGGGGTTCGGGACGTCATGGACCCACTCTCTCGAAGAAGAACTGTCTTAGGCCGCGGACGCGACGAGGGGGACGCAGATCGCCACCAGCACCGCCCCGACTGCGAGCAGGACCTGCACCCGGGTCAGCCACGTCCCCAGGGCCGCGTCGCGCGCCCCCAGCGGGGCGTCCACGGCCCGGCGCGCGAGCACCTGGGTCACGAGCAGGGCCGCCGCCAGGCCGAGCACCGGCGCGGCGGTGGTCCAGTAGCGCGGTCCCGCGATGTGCACGAACGGCTGGGTCAGCAGCGCACCGAAGGACAGCGTGAGCAGCACGCTCACGACCTGTGCCTCGCGGCGGCGCCGCAGGACGAGCAGGATCGTGGCCACCCCGACCGCGAAGGCCGCCCAGACCAGGCCGCGCGTCAGCGCGTCGAGCGTGGTGGCCAGACCTCCGGCGTCGGCGCGCTCCGCGTCGGGGCGCAGGTAGGAGGAGAAGCGCTCGGGCTCGCGGACGTAGGCGTGCAGGTTGTCCAGGACGTCCTCGGCGTAGCTGGAGGCGGTGACGTCCTGGCGGGCGTACGCCGACATCTGGGTGGCCACGTCCATCTCCGAGAGCCCCGTCGCGCGCGCGGTCTCCCGGGAGTAGCGCAGCGGGCTGAACCACGCCGTCGAGCCCGGGTCGCACGGGCCGAAGCAGACCTGCTCGCGGTCGCCGAAGGTGTTGGCCAGCACGGTCGGCACCGAGGTCGTCGTCATCACCCGGCCGCCCAGGGTCGCCGACGCGGCCACCGACCACGGCAGCAGCAGCCCCACGAACGTCAGCGCGCCGACGCCCGCGGCCACGACGGCGCGACGGCGCTCGGCGCCGCGCAGCAGTGACACGGCCGCGACGAGGGCGACCACGCCGAGGCCCGCCACCAGCAGCGAGGTGCTGGAGCGGAAGTAGACGACCGCGATCGCCACCAGCCCGAGCCGGAACCCCTCACCGAGCGACGGCGCCTCGCCGCGACGCAGGCGGCGGCTCAGCACGACGAGCTCCATCAGCAGCAGGACCACCAGGACGCCCGCGAACAGGTCGCCCCAGGCGGCCATCGAGAACGCCGCCCAGGTCGGCACCAGGCCGGGGACGACCAGCAGCGCGGCGGCGTACCGGACGCCGAGCACACGGCGCACCCGCAGCACGGTGAGCAGGAAGACCACGCTGGTCACCACGGCGAGGTAGGCCCGCAGGACGGCGACGTCGGCGTCCGGCACGACCAGGTAGAGCGGGGCGAGCAGCAGGGACATGCCCGGCATGAACCACCCGCTGCCGACCACGTTGCGCTCGACCTCCGCGAGGTCGGGCGGGGTGAGGGTGACGGCGTCGCGCAACAGGTTCGACAGCGACATCGCGCCGTTGACGTACGACGACTCGTCGCCGACCAGCTGGCCACCGGCGACCTGGAGGTAGACGACCAGCTTGAGCACCAGGTGCGCCACCACCAGCCCGAGCAGCACCTGCTCGCCGCGCGAGCGTGCCTGCCACCAGCCGCGGAGCCCGGGCGGCCCCGCGGAAGCGGTCGCAGGCGGGCTCGCGGTGTCCGGCGCCGTCCGGACCGTGTCCGCGGTGCCGGCGGTGCCCATCGGGCCGGTCACTGTTCCTCCTCGAAGCGCTTGGTCACGAACGGGTTGTCGCAGTCCGGGGCGTCGGAGGCGCGCTCGGCGACCGGCAGGTCGAGCTCGAGGACGCCGCGGACGATCGGGTCGGGCGAGGGGTTGTCGAGCTCGGTGAGCCGGGCCTCGACCACGGTCGCCGCTCCCCCGGTCTCGGCGCGGCGGGCGCTCAGCACGTCGTCACCCGTCGACCCGGCTTCGACGTCGAAGCCTGCGTCGGCCAGCGTCGCGGCGAGCCGCTCGCGCACCTCGTCGGTCTCCAGCAGCGACCAGTGCAGGACCAGGTGCCGGCGCGCGCCGGAGGCGGCGGCCGCGTCGCCGTCGCGGCGTACGACGTAGGGGAAGTCGAGGACGACCCCCTCGGGCAGCGGGTAGCAGCCCACCTCCAGCGTGTCCGCCGCCAGCTCGGGGCGGTAGTTGCCGGTCGGCTCCGCGCGGCCCTGGGTCGCCCCGACGGCGGCGAGCACCACGAGGAGGAGGACCCCGGCCAGCGCGACGTACGGCGCGCGGAGAGCCCGGTTCCGGGCAGGACGTGAGGTGGAGGACACAGGCATGACCAGCCTGATGCTAGGGGCTGCGCCCGGTGGTTGCCCGCGGATCGCCGCCCTTCCCCCTGTCGCGCGTGTCACGGTCCTGCGACAGTGGGGCATGGACAGCGACGTCGCTCCCCCGAGCCCGCTCACGCCCGTCACCGAGGAGTGGGAGCGCGCGCTGTGCGTCGTCGCCCACCCCGACGACCTGGAGTTCGGCGCAGCCGCGGCGATCGCGCGGTGGACCGGCCAGGGCAAGCGGGTCGTCTACTGCATGGTGACCAGCGGCGAGGCCGGCATCGACGGGCTGCGCCCCGACGCGTGCCGCCCGCTGCGCGAGGCCGAGCAGGTGGAGTCCGCCCGGATCGTCGGCGTCGACGTCGTGGACTTCCTGGGCCGGCCCGACGGCATCGTGGAGTACGGCGTGGACCTGCGCCGCGCCATCGCCGGCGTGGTCCGGCGCCACCGTCCCGAGATCGTGGTGACCAACAACTTCCGCGACACGTGGGGCGGGGCGAGCCTCAACCAGGCCGACCACGTCGCCGTCGGGCGCGCCACCCTGGACGCCGTCCGCGACGCGGGCAACCGATGGGTCTTCCCCGAGCAGCTGCAGGACCGGGTCGAGCCGTGGGGCGGCGTGCGCGAGGTCTGGGCGGCCGGCTCCCCGCTGGCCGCGCACGGCGTCGACACCACCGCGACCTTCGACGCCGGCGTCGCCTCGCTGGAGGCGCACGCGGCGTACATCGAGGGCCTGGGCTGGGTGGACTGGGACGCCCGGGAGTTCCTCGAGGCCGCCTCGCGCGGCGCCGGCCAGCGGCTCGGCACGACCTTCGCCACCGCCTTCGAGGTGTTCTCCATGGGTTGGGGCGACTGACTCCGGCGCCCCCTCAGTCGCGCGGTCGCACGTGCTCGGCGCGCACCCAGCCGTGCGCGAGCTCCCAGGCGCGCACGCCGCCGCCCGAGGCCCACACGACCAGCGCCTCCCAGTGCCCCTGGACCCGGCGCCACTCCAGGATCAGCCCGGGGCTGCGCTCCTGCCAGCGACCCGTGCGGCACACCCAGACGTGGCGCGGCACGTCGTGTCCCTGGAGCCCGGTGACCTGATCCCTCACCCCGCCAGCGTAGAACACCTGTTCGAACGAGCGCCAGAGGGGGACCTCCGCCGGCGGCGAGGGGGCTCAGTCCTCGTGGTCGGAGGCGAGGTCCTCGTCGTGGGTGCCCGGGCGGGGCGCCCAGGGCAGCTCGCGGGAGGCGCGGACGACGACCAGCCGGTCACCGCGGGCCAGCAGCGAGACCACCGGGTCGAAGTAGCGGTAGACCTTCTCGTCGCGCACCACCGCGATCACCTGGTCGGGCAGCGACTGAGGTGGGCGGCCCACCTCGGAGACGAGCAGCTCGCGCTCGGCGACCTCGAGGCCGTGACCGTAGGTGAGCAGGTCCTCCATCACCGACCCGAGGGTCGGGGACAGCGAGGAGAGCCCGAGCAGGCGTCCCACCGCGTCGGAGGAGGTGATCACCGAGTTGGCCCCGGACTGCTTCATCAGCGGCGCGTTCTCCTGCTCGCGCACGGCCGCCACGATCCAGGCGTCCGGGTTGAGCTGGCGCACCGTGAGGGTCGCGAGCACGTTGGAGGCGTCGGAGTCGGTCGTGATGATGATCTGGTCGGCCTCCGCCACGCCCGCGCGGCGCAGCACGTTGCGGCGCGTGGCGTCCCCGGTGACGACGGCCAGCCCGTCGGCGTGGGCGTCCTGGAGCGCGACGCCGCTGGGGTCCACGACCACCACCGCCTCCCGGTCCAGGCCGTTGCGGACCAGGGTGTCGACCGCGCTCCGGCCCTTGGTGCCGTACCCGACGACGACGACGTGGTGACCCATGTGCTTCCTCCAGCGAGCCACCCGGAACATCTCCCGTCCCTGCGAGGCGAGCACCTCGAGGGTCGTCCCGATCAGCAGGACGAGGAAGGCGATACGGGCGGGGGTGATGACGAAGGCGTTGATGGTGCGGGCGGCATCGCTGACCGGTGCGATGTCGCCGTAGCCCGTCGTGCTCAGTGTGACGGTCGTGTAGTAGATCGCGTCCAACAGGGTGATCTTGCCCGTCGGGTCGTTGCCGTCGACGTAGCCGTCGCGGTCGAGGTAGACCAGCAGGACGGTGCCGACCAGGATCGCCAGCGCGGCCAGCAACCGGCGGCCCAGCTCCCACCACGGGGAGCGCACCCGCTCGGGGAGCGACACCACGCCGAGGGCCTCGTGGGCAGGGGTGGGAGGGGCGGGCACGGATCGAATCTAGTCCACACGGGCCTCCGTGCCCGGCAGGCTCCCGTCGGAGTCCGACCCCGCCGTCGGCGCGGCGCGGTCTCGCCCCCCGAGCACGCGCAGGCGCTGCACCAGCTCGCGCCGGGCCCGCGAGGTCGAGGACTGCGCGAACACCTCGTCGAAGGCCGCGTTGACGGCCGCGCCGATGAGCACCGCGATCGCCACGACGTAGAGCCACAGCAGCACCGCGATCGGTGCGGCCAGCGGACCGTAGATCGAGCGGGAGTCCGCGGCGGTCGCGGTGAGCACCCAGCGCAGGACGTAGGAGCCGACCACCCAGGCGAACAGCGAGAACGTCGCACCCGGGAGGTTGAAGCGCCAGCTCGTCCGCACCGGGACCGACACGTGGTAGAGCGTGGCGAGGAAGCAGATGCAGACCAGCAGGACCACCGGCCAGTAGAACCCGAGCACGAAGTCGAAGCCCGCGGGCAGCCAGTCGCGCAGCAGGGCCGGTCCGAGCACCATCAGCGGCACCGCGACGACCCCGGTGACGAGCGCCATGACGTAGAGGACGAACGACAGCGCGCGGGTGCGGATGATCCCGCGCGAGCCGCCGAGGCCGTGCATGATCGTGATGGTGTCGACGAAGACGTTGAGCGCCCGGGACCCCGACCACAGGGCCAGCACGAAGCCCAGCGAGATCACGTCGAAGCGCCCGCCCTCGAGGACGTCGTCCATCGTCGGCACGATCACCCGGTCGACCGCGCTGTCGGTGAGCAGGCGCGAGGAGAGCTCGACCACCGCCTCGCGCACGTCCTCGACCTCGCCCGGGGAGAACCGCGCGGTGACGTAGCCGATGGCGCCGGTCAGCGCGAAGATGAGCGGCGGCACCGACAGCACCGCGAAGAACGCCCCCTCGGCCGCCAGCCCGGTGACCCGGTGGCGCATGCACGAGCCGACGGTGGTGACCACCAGGCGCCACAGGGTGTGGCGCAGCCGCAGGAGCCACGCCGTCGCCGGCCCGGCCGCAGCGTGCCGGGTGTGCGAGGCCATGGGACTTACCGTAGCCACATGGAGACCTCGCATCCGCGATCCGCGATCCGCGTCGTGACCAACCAGGCGCCGCCGCTGGTCGGTCACAACGTCGTGAGCGCCGACCTCGCGCTCAGCGAGGCGGTCGTGCGCCACGCCTCCCCCGCTGTCCTGGAGGACCTGGTGCCGCTCGGTGCCGACGCCGGCAGTGCGGAGGCGCGCGAGCACGGGCAGCTGGCCAACGAGCACCCACCGCGGCTCACGCCGTACGACCGCTACGGGAACCGGGTCGACGAGGTCGCCTTCCACCCCTCCTGGCACTGGCTGATGGAGCGCGCCGTCGGCCACGGACTCGGCGCCACCGCCTGGGAGCAGCAGGCCGACGGCGACCCGCACGCCCACGTGCGCCGCGCGGCCGGCTTCATGGCCTGGTCCCAGACCGAGCCGGGCCACGGCTGCCCGGTCTCGATGACGTACGCCGCGGTGCCCGCGCTGCGCACCGACCCGGCGCTGGCCGCGGAGTGGACCCCGCTGCTCGCCTCGCGCATCTACGACCCGGGCGTGCGGCTGCCCGACGACAAGCTCGGCGCTCTCGCCGGGATGGGGATGACGGAGAAGCAGGGCGGCTCCGACGTGCGCACCAACGTCACGGTGGCCCGGCCCGCCGGGGACGGCACCGGTTACACGCTCCACGGGCACAAGTGGTTCACCTCCGCACCGATGAACGACGTGTTCTTGATGCTCGCCCAGGCGCCGGGCGGCCTCACCTGCTTCGTGGTCCCGCGGGTGCTGCCCGACGGCACCCGCAACCAGCTCGACGTGGTCCGACTCAAGGACAAGCTCGGCAACCGCTCCAACGCCTCCGGGGAGCTCGAGCTCGACGGCACCGTCGCCGCCCGGCTCGGCGAGGAGGGCCGCGGGGTGCGCACCATCATCGAGATGGTCGCCGCGACCCGGCTGGACTGCGTGCTCGGCTCCACCTCGCTGATGCGCCGCGCGCTCGCCGAGGCCTCCTGGCACGCCGCGCACCGCTCCGCCTTCGGCGCCCGGCTGCTCGACCAGCCGCTGATGCGCAACGTCGTGGCCGACCTCGCCGTGGAGACCGAGGCCGCGACCGCGCTCGCCGTCCGCCTCGCCGCGGCGGTCGACGGCCTCACCGACCCGCACGAGGCCGCGCTGCGCCGCATCGCGCTGCCGCTGGCGAAGTTCTGGGTCTGCAAGCGCACCCCGGCCGCGGTGGCCGAGGCGCTGGAGTGCCTGGGCGGCAACGGGTACGTCGAGGAGTCGGTGCTGCCGCTGCTCTTCCGCGAGTCCCCGCTCAACTCGGTGTGGGAGGGCTCGGGCAACGTCAACGCCCTCGACGTGCTGCGCGCCCTGACCCGCGAGCCGGCGGCGCTGGACGCCTGGATCACCGAGGTCGGCCGGGCCCGCGGCGGCGACACCCGCCTCGACCGCGCCGTCGACGACACCTTGGCGCTGCTCGGCTCGCTGATGGCCGACGTCGACCGCCTCGAGAGCGGCGCGCGCCGCCTCGCCGGGCGGATGGCGGCGGTCCTCCAAGGCTCGCTGCTGGTGCGCTTCGCCCCGCCGGAGGTGGCCGACGTCTTCTGCGCCTCCCGCCTCGGCACGTCGTACGACGGGACGTTCGGCGCCCTCGAGGGCGGCGACCTGCGCGGCATCGTCGCACGCGCCGCCCCGCACCTCTGAGGCGCGCGCCCCGGGCGTTTCCGGCGGCGAGGGTCGGGTAACGGCGCGGATGACCGTGTGACGCAGCCCACACTCCTCCGGAGGTGCCCGTGACCACCGCCCACGAGCGACAGCAGGGGGGTGCCCGGCGCACCGACGTCGACAAGGCCTTCCTCGACAACGCCACCTACCGCAGCCTCGGCGAGCAGCAGCTGTCCCCGCGCGAGGAGCGCTTCGAGAAGGCCCGGCGCACCACCGGGCTGGTGCTGGCCCCGCTGGTCACGATCGTCTTCCTGCTCCTGCCGGTCGGCCTGGAGGACGACCAGCACACCCTCGCGGCGGTCCTCCTCGGCGTCATCGTGCTGTGGGTCACCGAGCCGGTGCCGATCCCCATCGGCGGGTTCATCGGCATCTGCGCGATCGTGCTGCTCGGCGTCGTCACCGCCGACGAGGCGCTCGAGCCGTTCGGCTCCTCCACCGTCTTCACCTTCATCGGCGCCTTCATCCTCGCCCAGGCGATGCTCAAGCACGGGGTGGCGCAGCGCTTCGCGATGTTCGTGCTGAGCCTGCCGAGCATCGGCACCTCCACGATCCGCATCGTGATCGCCTTCGGCGCGATCACCGCCCTGCTCTCGGCGTTCGTCTCGAACACCGCGACCGTGGCGATGCTGCTGCCGACCGCGATCGGCATCCTGAGCGTGGTGGCCAAGCTGTTGCAGTCCCGGGGCGAGGTCGCGGAGGACTTCGACCCGCTGCGCCTGCGGGTGGGCGCCGCGCTGATGCTGATGCTGGCCTACGGCGCCAGCGTCGGCGGGCTGCTGACCCCGGTGGGCTCGCCGCCCAACCTGATCGGGCGCGGCCTGATCGAGGAGGCGACCGGCGAGCGGATCTCCTTCCTCGACTGGGTGCTCATGGCACTGCCGATCTGCGCGGTGATGTTCGTGGCGCTCGCCGTCCTGGTGCTGCTGCTGAACCGGCCGGAGACCCGCCACCTGGAGGGCGTCGAGGACTACGTCCGCGAGGAGAAGGCCAAGCTCGGCAGCATCTCGGTGGCCGAGCGCAACACCCTGATCGCCTTCGCGGTCACCGTGACGCTGTGGATCACGCCGGGCGTCGTGGCCCTGGTGGCCGGCACCGAGTCCAGCGCCTACGAGACCGTCAGCAACCGCCTCGACGAGGGCGTCGTCGCCATCCTCGGCGCCTCGCTGCTCTTCCTGCTCCCCACGAAGTGGGAGGAGCGCGAGTTCACCCTGCGCTGGAGCGACGCCGCCCGCATCGACTGGGGCACCGTCATGCTCTTCGGCACCGGCATCATCTTCGGCAGCCTGCTGGAGTCCAGCGGCCTCGCCGAGACCCTCGGCAACGGCGCCTCCGACGCGCTCGGGCTCTCCAGCGTCTTCTGGATCACCGTCTTCGCGGTCGCGCTGGCCATCCTCGTCTCGGAGACCACCAGCAACACCGCCTCGGCCGCCGTGGTGGTGCCGATCATCATCCCGATCGCGCTCGCCGCCGGGGTCAACCCGTTCGTACCCGCGCTCGCCGCGACGTTCGCCGCGTCGTTCGGGTTCATGCTCCCGGTCTCGACCCCGCAGAACGCCGTGGTCTACGGCTCCGGCGCCGTCCCGATCACCACGATGATCCGCACCGGGGCGTCCTTCGACGTGATCGGCGCGATCCTGATCGTGCTCTTCCTGCCGGTGATGGCCGCGACGGTGGGGCTGATCTGAGGTGCCGCACGAGATCGAGGTGATCCCCGGCGACGGCATCGGGCCCGAGGTGGTGGGGGCGACCCGCACCGTCCTGGACGCCGTCGCGGAGGTGCACACCCTCGACCTGGCCTGGGTCGAGCACGACTGGTCGTGCCGCCGCTACGCCGAGACCGGGACGATGATGCCCGAGGACGGCCTGGAGACCCTCGCGGCCCACGACGCGATCCTGCTCGGCGCCGTCGGCTGGCCCGGCGTCCCCGACCACGTGTCGCTGTGGGGCCTGCTGATCCCGATCCGGCGACACTTCCGCCAGTACGTCAACGAGCGGCCGATCGCACTCTTCGAGGGGATGACCAGCCCGCTGCGCGCCGTGGAGCCCGGCGGGCTCGACCTGGTCGTCGTGCGCGAGAACGTCGAGGGCGAGTACAGCGAGATCGGCGGGCGGATGAACCGCGGCTTCCCCGACGAGATGGCGGTGCAGGAGTCGGTCTTCACCCGCGCCGGCGTCACCCGGATCGCCGACCACGCCTTCGCCCTCGCCCGGCGCCGCCGCGGCTACCTCACCTCGGCGACCAAGAGCAACGGCATCGTCCACACGATGCCGTTCTGGGACGAGGTGGTGCGCGAGCGCGCCGCCGCGCACCCCGACGTGCGCTGGGACTCAGAGCTGATCGACGCACTGGTGGCGAAGGTCGTGCTCGAGCCGGGTCGCTTCGACGTGATCGTCGCGTCCAACCTGTTCGGCGACATCCTCAGCGACCTCACCGCGGCGGTCGCCGGCAGCATCGGCATCGCGCCGTCGGCCAACCTGGACCCGACCCGCGAGCACCCCTCGATGTTCGAGCCGGTGCACGGCTCGGCCCCCGACATCGCCGGGACCGGGGTCGCCAACCCGATCGGCACGGTCTGGTCGGCGGTGATGATGCTCGACCACCTCGGCCACGCCGATGCCGCCGCGCACCTGATGGACGCCGTACGCCGCAGCCTGCGCGACCCGGGCACGCGCACCCGCGACCTCGGCGGCACGGCGGGGACCGCCGAGGTCGTCGACGCGCTCGTGCGCGCCGTGCGCTCGGGTCAGGAGAGCTCGAGACCCGGGTAGAGCGGGTGCTTGTCGAGCATCTCCGCGGAGGCGGAGCGGACCCGGTCGGCCACGCCGTCGGCGAGGGTGTAGCTCGCCTTCGACGGCCCGCCGGCCTTGGTGGTGCCCGGGGTGGTGTTCGACAGGACCTCGACGATGAGCTCGGCGGTCTTGTCGAACTCGTCGCGGCCGAAGCCGCGGGTGGTCAGCGCCGGGGTGCCGAGGCGGATGCCGGAGGTGTACCAGGCGCCGTTCGGGTCGTTCGGGATCGAGTTGCGGTTGGTGACGACGCCGGCGTCGAGCAGCGCCGACTCCGCCTGGCGACCGGTGAGGCCGAAGGAGGTGACGTCGAGCAGCACCAGGTGGTTGTCGGTGCCGCCGGTGACCAGGTTGGCGCCGCGAGTCAAGAAGCCCTCGGCCAGCGACTTGGCGTTGTCCGCGACGTCCTGGGCATAGCCACGGAAGGACTCCTGGCGGGCCTCGGCCAGCGCGACGGCCTTGGCGGCCATCACGTGGCTGAGCGGGCCGCCGAGGACCATCGGGCAGCCGCGGTCCACGGAGGGGGCGTACTCCTTGGTGGCCAGCACCATGCCGCCGCGCGGGCCGCGCAGGGACTTGTGGGTGGTCGTGGTGACCACGTGGGCGTGCGGGATCGGGTCCTCGTCGCCCGTGAACACCTTGCCCGCGACCAGGCCGGCGAAGTGCGCCATGTCGACCATCAGGGTCGCGCCCACGGAGTCGGCGATCTCGCGCATCTTGGCGAAGTTCACCCGGCGCGGGTAGGCGGAGTAGCCGGCGACCAGGATCAGCGGCTTGAACTCGCGCGCCTTGGCGGCGAGGGCGTCGTAGTCGATCAGGCCGGTGACCGGGTCGGTGCCGTACTGCTGCTGGTGGAACATCTTGCCCGAGATGTTCGGGCGGAAGCCGTGGGTGAGGTGGCCGCCGGTGTCCAGGCTCATGCCGAGCAGGCGCTGGTTGCCGAGCTCGCGGCGCAGCGACTCCCAGTCCTCGTCGGTGAGGTCGTTGACGTTCTTCTTCTCCGCCTTCTCCAGCCACGGGCCCTCGACACGGTGCGCGAGGATCGCCCAGAAGGCGGTGAGGTTGGCGTCGATGCCGGAGTGCGGCTGGACGTAGGCGTACTCGGCGCCGAAGAGCTCGCGGGCGTGCTCGGCGGCGATCGACTCGACGGTGTCGACGTTCTGGCAGCCGGCGTAGAAGCGGTGCCCGACGGTGCCCTCGGCGTACTTGTCGCTGAACCAGGTGCCCATGGTGAGCAGGACGGCCGGGGAGGCGTAGTTCTCGCTGGCGATCAGCTTCAGCGAGCCGCGCTGGTCGACGAGCTCCTGCCGGGTCGCCTCCGCGATGCGGGGCTCCACCGAGGCGATGACCTCGAGGGCTTGGGAGTAGGCGCTGCTGGTGAGGGCATCGAGGTCGCTCATGGTGCTCAGCCTAGAACGGCCCGCCGCGCAACCGTCCACCGTGCCCACCCCTGCCCGCGGCGACGCCCGCCGCGCGGTGCGACCTGCGCCACACGCGACCGCCGATCCCCGTGGCAGGCATCACCGGACGTCTCACTTCGTGGACTCGCGTCTCACCCAATGATATTGCGGTTGTGGGGGCCGGGTCCGAGGGCTGAGACTCCTTGACATGGTCACTGCTGCAACCCACACCCACCTCGTGGTTCGACGCCACGTGGACTTCGGGCGTACCCGCAGCATGATGTGTTGGCCCCGCTGAGCCGCACGCACGTCCACGACGTACCTGCGGCAACCGCCGCCCCGAGACAGCCCCGGGCGCACGGTTGCGGAAGGCCGACCCGACCCCGATGACGTGGTCCGGGCCCTGACGAAGTCGCGCGCACTCCCACGCCAAGGAAGCCCTCACGTCCATGTCTGCCCAGCCTGCCGCACGCACGCCCCGCCCCCGCCCCAAGCGCGGTGAGGGCCAGTGGGCCCTCGGTCACCGTGAGCCGCTGAACAAGAACGAGCAGTCCAAGAAGGACGACAACCCGCTCAACGTCCGCGCCCGGATCATCAACATCTACTCCAAGCGCGGCTTCGACTCCATCGACCCGGCCGACCTGCGTGGCCGCTTCCGGTGGATGGGCCTCTACACCCAGCGCGCCCCCGGCTTCGACGGCGGCAAGACCGCGACGGTGCCGGAGGAGGAGCTCGACGACCGCTACTTCATGCTGCGCGTGCGCTCCGACGGCCGCCTGCTCGCGCCGGCCGCCGTGCGCGCCCTCGGCACCATCGGCCAGGACTTCGCCCGCGACACCGCCGACGTCACCGACCGCGCCAACATCCAGTACCACTGGATCCGCGTCGAGGACGTCCCGGCGATCTGGGACCGGCTCGACGAGGCCGGGCTCAGCTCGCTCGAGGCGTGCGGCGACTCCCCGCGCCCGTTCCTCGGCTCGCCGGTCGCCGGCGTCGCCGCCGACGAGATCATCGACGGCAGCTCCGCGCTCGAGGAGATCTTCCGCCGCTACATCGGCGACCCGGCGTTCTCGAACCTCCCGCGCAAGTTCAAGACCGCGCTCACCGGCCACCCCAGCCACGACGTCTCCCCCGAGACCAACGACGTCTCCTTCGTCGGCACCGTGCACCCCGAGCACGGCCCCGGCTTCGACGTCTGGGTCGGCGGCGGCCTGTCGACCAACCCGATGCTCGCCGCCAAGCTCGGCGTCTGGATCCCCCTCGACGAGGTCCCCGACGTCTGGGAGGGCGTGGCCTCGGTGTTCCGCGACTACGGCTACCGCCGCCTGCGCTCGCGTGCCCGCCTGAAGTTCCTGGTCAGCGACTGGGGCGTGGAGAAGTTCCGCGAGGTCCTCGAGACCGAGTACCTCAAGCGCGCGCTGGTCTCCAACCCCTCGCCGGTCTCCCCCGTCGGGCACCGCGACCACATCGGCGTGCACGAGCAGAAGGACGGCAAGGCCTACGTCGGGGTCGCCCCGACCGCCGGCCGGATCTCGGGCACCACCCTGGTGCAGCTCGCGGACCTGCTCGAGGAGTTCGGCGTCGCCGGCGCCCGCCTCACGCCGTACCAGAAGATCGTGCTGATCGGCGTCGAGCCGGACGTGGTCGAGGACCTGCTCCCCCGCCTCGACGCGATCGGGCTCTCCGCGCGTCCCTCGAACTGGCGGCGCAACACGATGGCCTGCACCGGCATCGAGTTCTGCAAGCTCGCGATCGTCGACACCAAGGAGCGCGCCCGCCGTCTCGTCACCGAGCTCGAGCGCCGCTTCCCCGAGCTGGACACCCCGATCACGATCAACGTCAACGGCTGCCCCAACGCCTGCGCGCGCACCCAGGTCGCCGACATCGGCCTCAAGGGCCAGCTGGTGATGGCCGACGGCGAGCAGGTCGAGGGCTTCCAGGTGCACCTGGGCGGCGCGACCGGCCTGAACGCCAACTTCGGGCGCAAGCTGCGCGCGCACAAGGTCACCAGCGCGGGCCTCGACGACTACGTCACCAACGTCGTCAACGCCTACCTGGCCGACCGCCAGGACGGGGAGTCGTTCGCCGACTGGGTGGTGCGTGCCGACGAGCAGCTGCTGCGCGGCGAGTCCACCCTGCAGGAGGTCGGAGCACCGTGAGCGAGCGCGCTGCCCCGTTCCACTGCCCCTACTGCGGCGAGGAGGACCTCCGCCCGCACGAGGTCGTCGCCGAGGACGGCGAGATCACCTCGCCGCACGGCACGTGGGAGTGCCGGGGCTGCATGCGCGCCTTCTCGCTCAAGTACCTCGGCCTGCTCCGGCGCGACCGAGACCGCCACACCGCCCCCGAGACCGGCAAGGAGGGACCCGCATGAGCTCCGCCTCGTCCGTGGCCGCCCGCAACGCCCGTGGCGTGCTGACCGAGGGCCGCAGCCCCGAGGAGCTGCGCGAGATCGTCTCCCACTGGGGCGCCGAGCTCGAGCTGGCTCCCGCCGAGGTCATCATCGAGTGGGCCGCCGCCACCTTCGGCGAGCGGTTCTGCGTCACCTCCTCGATGGGCGACGGCCTGCTGGCCCATCTGGTCTCGAAGGTGGTCCCCGGCGTCGACGTGCTCTTCCTCGACACTGGCTACCACTTCGTGGAGACCATCGGCACCCGCGACGCGGTCGCCGCCACGCTGGACGTCAACCTGATCTCGATCACGCCCGTGCAGAGCGTGGCCGAGCAGGACGCGACGTACGGCAAGGACCTGTACCGCACCGACCCGGACCTGTGCTGCAAGCTTCGCAAGGTCGAGCCGCTCAGCCGGATGCTCGGCGGGTACGACGCCTGGGCCACCGGCCTGCGCCGCGCCGAGACCCGCAACCGGGTCATCGCGCCGGTGATCGGCTGGGACGCCAAGAAGGGCAAGGTCAAGGTGTCCCCGCTCGCCCGCTGGAGCGACGAGCAGGTCGAGCGCTACACCGCCGAGAACGGCATCCTGGTCAACCCCCTCGCCTACGACGGCTACCCCTCGATCGGCTGCGAGCCGTGCACCCGTCGCGTCGCGCCCGGCGAGGACCCGCGCTCGGGCCGCTGGGCCGGCCTGAACAAGACCGAGTGCGGGATCCACACATGAGCCGCCCCGCGCTCGCGCACCCCGACCACCCCACCCACCCCGGGGGCGACAACGCCGTCGCCCCGCACCCCGCTGCACCGCACCCGAGGAGGCCGCACTGATGGCTGCTCCCGCCCTGGTGGCGCTGGCTCACGGAAGCCGTGACCCCCGCTCCGCCGAGACGATCACCGCCCTGGTCGACGAGGTCCGCGCCATGCGCCCGGACCTGCGCATCGAGCAGGCGTTCCTCGAGCTGTCCCGCCCCTCCTTCCAGACGGTCGTCGACCGGCTGGTGCGGGCCGGGCACGAGGAGATCGTCGTCGTACCGCTGCTGCTGACCGAGGCCTACCACGCCAAGGTCGACGTGCCGTCCGCGATCGACGCGGCGACGCAGCGCCACCCCGGGCTCAAGATCCGCGCGACGTCCATCCTCGGCCTGGAGGCCCGCTTCCTCGAGGTGCTCGACGAGCGGCTGCGCGCTGCCCTGGCCCAGGCCCGGGTGCGCGAGCTCGACGCGCTGGTGCTCGCCGCCGCCGGCTCCAGCGACCCGCTGGCCAACCAGGCCGTGGCCCGGCTGGCGCGGGTCTGGGGCAGCCACCACAAGCTGCCGGTGACCGCGGCCTTCGCCTCCGCGGCCCCGCCGGCGGCCGGCGAGGCCGTGCGTGCCTTCCGTGCCGAGGGCCGGCGCCACATCGCGGTCGCCTCGCTGTTCCTGGCCCCCGGCCTCCTGCCGGACCGGGCCGCCGAGCTGGCGCTCGAGGCCGGCGCGGTCGCCGTGTCCGCCCCGCTGGGTGCCCACCCGGAGGTCGCGCGCACGATCCTGGCGCGTTACGCCGTCGGCGCGGTGGAGCTCGTGCCGGTCTGAGCCTTCGCCCTGCACACGCCACGGCGGCGGGTCGTCCTCGGACGGCCCGCCGCCGTTGTCGTCAGCCGACCAGGTGGGCGACCAGGCGCACGAGCTCCGCCGCCGGGTCCTCGGTGAGCCCGCCGTGGACGGGACCGGGCTGGATCACCGTGCTCTTGGGCGCCCTGAGGAAGCCGAAGCGCTGACCGATCGGGTGCGCGGACGCGGCGCCCCCGCGCTCGTCCCCGGCGCACACGCCCTCGGCGAAGGCGAGCGCGTCGCAGACCTGCTGCACGTCGAGGCCGGCGAAGAGCGCACCGAGCCGCTCGGGGTCGGCGTCCCAGCGGGCGGCGAGGTAGTCGGCGGCCTGGCAGTACAGGACGACCCCGACGTTGAGGAACTCCTCGCGGTCCACGCGCGGGACGCAGCGCAGCACGACGTACTGGTAGGGCAGGCGGGTGCTCATGCGCCCACCTGCGGCAGCCAGGAGCGGGTGGCGAAGCGGGCCGAGAGGAAATCGACGTACGCCGCGCGCACGGCCTCGGGGGTCTCGGCGCCCGGCACCGGCTCCAGCCAAGCGTCCGGCACCAGCGCGAGGGTCTCGACGAAGTCGTCGGTGCCCAGCGTCGCGCTGATGCTCGCGTCGGCCTTCGCCAGACCGCCGGCGTACGCCGCCAGCACGTGGTCGTCCATCGACCACGGCTGCGCCGCGAACCGGGCCGGGTCGGTGACACCGCCGCGCCACCCGTGGTGGAAGTACAGCGAGGCGCCGTGGTCGATGACCCACAGGTCGCCGTGCCACAGCAGCAGGTTGGGGTTGCGCCAGCTGCGGTCGACGTTGGCGCAGAACGCGTCGAGCCACAGCACGCGAGCGGCCACGGCCGGGTCGGCGACCTCGCCGTCGAAGCCGAAGGAGCCCGGCAGGAAGTCGACGCCGAGGTTGAGCCCGACGCTGGCCACCAGCAGGTCCTGGACCTCCTCGTCGGCCTCGTAGCGCGCCAGGCTCGCGTCGAGCTCGAGCCCGACCAGCCGCGGCGTGCGCAGGCCGATGCGGCGAGCGAGCTCGGCGACGACGACCTCCGCCACCAGCACCCGCACGCCCTGGCCGGCGCCGCGGAACTTGCACACGTAGGTGCCGAGGTCCTCCGCCTCCACCACGCCCGGGAGGGAGCCGCCCTCCCGCAACGGCGTGACGTAACGGGTCACGGCCACGACAGGGATCACGGCGTCACCCTAGCGAGGTTCGCCGTTGCGCCACGAGGCGCCTCGATCCCCCCTGCACGACACGCGGTGGGCGCCGTGAGACTGCTCGCAGCGCCGCCCGGTGTGAGCCGGGCCGAAGTGGGGAAGGTAACGGCCTCGGGCCTCGGGGCCCTCCCTCACCTCCACGAAGAACAGGACGATCCCGTGCGTATTCGCCCCTTCATCGCCGCGGTGCTGGCCACTGCCCTGGTCGGCCCCACCGCAGCCGTGATCAGCACCGCCGCCCCCGCCTCCGCGGCCGAGTCGACCCGCATCGTGAGCGGCGACGGTGGCCCGTGGCTGGAGCCCGGCTACCGCAGCCAGGGCAAGGTCCCCGCCGTCGGCGAGAGCCTCTACCTCTCCGTCAACGTCGTGAACAGCGGCGGCGCCCAGATCTATGACGGCCCGCTGCAGGTGCAGTTCAAGGCGACCGGCACCAAGAAGTGGAAGACGGTCGCGAGCTCCTCGACCGCCTATCTCTACGAGACCATCAAGGCCCGCCAGAACGGCACCTACCGTGCCGTCTACGGCGGCACCTCGGCCTACAGCGCCTCGAGCATCTCGAAGAAGCAGAAGGTGCAGCGCAAGCTGAACACCTCGTTCATCTCGGGCAAGCGGGCCGGCGTCAAGGGCAAGATCGTGCCCGGGGCCAAGACCAAGATCACGATCCAGAAGAAGGCCGGCAAGAAGTGGAAGGGCTTCCGCACCCAGAAGACCGACAAGAAGGGCCGCTTCACGATCTACCTGCCGGCGCCCCGCAACGGCAAGTTCCAGTGGAAGATCACCTTCAAGGGCAACAAGAAGTTCGCCCCGACGACCGGGCGCTACATCACCTACTGATGCGGCCCCGCTGATCCACGCCCGCTGATCCTGGGCAGATCACGACTCAGAACGGGTCAGGCGCTCGGCTCCGTGCCGAGCAGCCTGGCCCGTTCGGCGTCCACGTCGAAGTCCCCCGGCGGCCAGGCGAGGTCCATGTCCCGCAGCGCGGCCAGCAGGATCTGCGCCACCGCGAGGTTGCGGTACCACTTGCGGTCGGCCGGTACGACGAACCACGGCGCGGCCTCGGTGTTGGTGCGGGCGAGCGCGACCTCGTGGGCCGCGCGGTACTCACCCCACCGGGCCCGGTCGTCGATGTCGTCGGGACTGAACTTCCAGTGCTTGCTCGGGTCGTCGAGGCGCGCCAGCAGCCGGTGCAGCTGCTCGTCCGGGCTGATGTGCAGCAGGCACTTCACGATGCTCACCCCGTCGGCCGCGAGCTCGGCCTCGAACTCGTTGATCGCTCCCAGGCGCCGCTCGATCTCCGCGGGCGGCGCGAGGCCCCGCACCCGGGCCGCGAGCACGTCCTCGTAGTGCGAGCGGTCGAAGACGCCGAGGTCGCCCGGGGGCGGCAGCACCCGGCGTACCCGCCACAGGAAGTCGTGCGCGCGCTCCTCCTCGGTGGGTGCCCGGAAGGACACGGTGCGCACGCCCTGCGGGTCGACCAGGCCGACCGTCTTGCGCACGGTGCCACCCTTGCCGGAGGTGTCCATGCCCTGGAGCACCAGCAGCATCCGTCGACGTCCGCCGACCCGGCCGTGCGCGAAGAGCCGTTCCTGCAGGTCGGCGAGCTCACGCCCCAGGTGCTCGAGTGCCTTCTGCCCGGCCGCCTTGTCCCCCTCGAAGCCCGGCGTCGTGCCGGTCTCGAGCGCCCTCAGGTCCACCGGCCCGGCCGCCAGCCTCGTCGGGTGCTCGATCGCCATGGCTCGATCCTCGCGGGCCCTGTCAACCCCCGCGAGGAACCGGTGGTGCGCCTCGTCAGTGCGCGAGGCCCCCGCGACGGTCCACGAGCGGCGGCTCGCTGGACCACGGGAAGTTGATCCACTTCTCGGTGCGGCGCCAGGCGTAGTCCGGCTTCACCACCGACCACGGCTTCTCGTAGATCACCGCGGTGCGCGCCTCGGCCACGTGGTCGCCGCAGAACTCGCGGACCACCTGCAGGGTGCGACCGCTGTCGGCGACGTCGTCGGCGACGAGCACCTTGAGCCCGGACAGGTCCACGGCCGCCGGGGTCGGCGGCAGCATCATCGGCACGTCGAGGCGCTGGTCGACGCCGGTGTAGAACTCGACGTTGACGGCCGAGAGGTTCTTGACGTCGAGCGCGTAGCCCAGACCCATCGCCAGTCCGAGACCACCGCGGGCGATCGCCAGCACCAGGTCGGGGCGGTAACCGGAGTCGACCACCTGCTGGGCCAGGTCGCGTACGGCAACGCCGAACAGCTCGTAGGTCAGGATCTCGCGCTCGTGGTCGGCCATGACGGCATTGTGCACCGAGCACCGGTCAGGCCCGGGAGCGACCGGGGCGTCAGTCGGGATCGATGTCGGGCTCGTCACGACCGGCCTGCGCCAGCTCCTCGCGCACCACGGAGAACGCCAGGCCCGAGGAGTAGCCCTTGCGCGCCAGCATCCCGACCAGGCGCCGGGTGGCGGTCTGGTCGTCGACCCGGGACAGCGAGCGGAGCTTCTTGCGCACCAGCCGGCGCGCGGCCTCCTCCTCGTCGTCGGGGTCGATCTCGTCCAGCGCGTCGCGGGCGACCTCGTCGTCGACGCCCTTGCGGCGCAGCTCCTGGGCCAGGGCACGGCGCGCCAGCCCCTTGCCGGGCTGGCGGCTGGCGATCCAGGCCCGCGCGAACGCCTCGTCGTCGATCAGCCCGACCTCCTCGAAACGGTCGAGGAGACGGGTGGCGATCTCGGTCGGGACCTCCTTGGCCGCGAGCTTGTCGCCCAGCTCCTTGCGGGTGCGCGCCTGCCCGGTCAGCTGGTCGAGCAGGATCTTGCGCGCCACCGCCTCGGGGTCGGCGGGCGGACCGAGGGCGACGGTGTCCTCGGGGGGAGCCGAGGATCGCGAGCGGCGCCCGCCGGTCGTACGCCGCGAGCCCGCGCCGCGCCTGCGGGCGGGGCGCTCGTCCTCGCGCACGGGCTCCGGGGCGGGAGGGGCGGACGCGCGCTGGGTCCACGCGTCCACACCTGCGGAGACGTCACCGAGCCACGACGGCGGCGGCCGGTCCTCCCTCACACAGCACCCCCTCGGTGATGCGAGCCTGCCGGGATCAGAAGTCGTCGACCCCGACCGGCTCGGCGGCGGCACCGGCGTCGGCCTCGACGCTCGGGATGACGCCGAGCTTCTCGAGGATGCGCTTCTCCAGCTCGTTGGCCAGGTCGGGGTTGTCCTGGAGGAACTTGCGGGAGTTCTCCTTGCCCTGGCCGAGCTGGTCGCCGTCGTAGGTGTACCAAGCGCCGGCCTTGCGGACCAGACCCGCCTCGACGCCGACGTCGATCAGACCGCCCTCGCGGCTGATGCCCTTGCCGTACATGATGTCGAACTCCGCCTGCTTGAACGGCGGGGCGACCTTGTTCTTGACCACCTTGACGCGGGTGCGGTTGCCGACCATGTCGGTGCCGTTCTTCAGCGTCTCGATGCGGCGCACGTCGAGGCGCACCGAGGAGTAGAACTTCAGCGCGCGACCACCGGTGGTGGTCTCCGGCGAGCCGAACATGACGCCGATCTTCTCGCGTAGCTGGTTGATGAAGATCGCGGTGGTGCCGGAGTTGTTGAGCGCACCGGTCATCTTGCGCAGCGCCTGCGACATCAGGCGCGCCTGCAGACCGACGTGGCTGTCGCCCATCTCGCCCTCGATCTCGGCACGCGGCACGAGCGCGGCCACCGAGTCGATGACGATGAGCGACAGCGCACCGGAGCGGACCAGCATGTCGGCGATCTCCAGGGCCTGCTCACCGGAGTCGGGCTGGGAGACCAGCAGGGCGTCGGTGTCGACGCCGAGGGCCTTGGCGTAGTCGGGGTCGAGCGCGTGCTCGGCGTCGATGAAGGCGACGATGCCGCCGGCGGCCTGGGCGCTGGCCACGGCGTGCAGGGCGACGGTGGTCTTACCCGACGACTCCGGGCCGTAGATCTCGACGACCCGGCCGCGGGGCAGGCCACCGAGGCCGAGGGCGACGTCGAGCGCGATCGACCCGGTGGGGATCACCTCGAGCGGCGCGCGCGTCTCGTCGCCCAGGCGCATGACCGAG
The DNA here is from genome assembly GCF_013155365.1 of Nocardioides sp. zg-DK7169. Lineage (GTDB taxonomy): Bacteria > Actinomycetota > Actinomycetes > Propionibacteriales > Nocardioidaceae > Nocardioides. The sequence continues at coordinate 288,948 of NZ_JABJRA010000004.1, read as the reverse complement.
CCCTTGCCGAAGGACTTCTCGATATTGGCGAGCGCGGCGTCCAGGGCCTTCTCGCGGTCTCCACCAGCCATGTCAATCCCCATCTGATCGTCGTGTGTCAGGTACGTCTTCGACGCTAGAGCGAGCCACCGACAACGCCTGATCAGCGCGTCGCGACTGTGGACGACCTCGCCCGGCGTCGTACCTGTGGACACACCCTAGCCCGAACGTCTGTTCGAGCACACACGTCGGGTCGGCGTGTCGCGCCTCAGCGCTCGCGCGCGGGCAGGTCGAGCGCCTGCCAGACCGCTGCCCACACCTGCTTGGGGGACACACCGGCGGCGAGCGCCTCGCTCGCGGTGCGACCGCCGAGGTCCGCCATCACGAACTGGTCGGCCCACACCCGGCAGTAGCCGGCACCGAGGGCCTGCTCCATGCGCGCCCAGAACTCCGTGTGCCTCATGCGCCCACCGTAGAACAGCGCGCCCAGCCGGGCCGCCGGTGCTCCCCCGTGCTGCCCGGGCTCACTGCAGGAGCAGCCGCTCCAGGCGCCGGCGCACCACGACCAGCCCGACCACGCCCATCACCAGCAGGTAGACCACGGAGACCGCCGACGCGGAGGTGACCGAGCCGGTGACCAGCTCGCGGCAGAGCACGACGCCGCGATAGAGCGGGGTGACCTCGACGAGCCAGCGCGCCCACGGGTCCAGCGCGGTGATCGGGAAGAACGTGGCCGAGAACAGGAACAGGGGCAGCTGCACCAGGGTGATCTTGTCGAAGTCCTGCCAGGACTTCAGGTAGGTCGTGAGCGCCATGCACACGGCGCTGAACGCAAAGCCGATCAGCAGCGCGGCCGGCAGCGCCAGCAGCGCCCACCAGGAGTGGACCAGCCCCATCAGCGCCATCACCACGAGGAAGGCCGCGGAGTAGCTGCTCCCCCGCAGCTGGCCCCAGGCGATCTCGCCGCGCGCGACGTCGATGCTCCTCAGCGGGGTGGCCAGCATCTGGTCGTAGAGCTTCTGGTGGCGCAGCTTGAAGAAGACGTTGAACGTCGAGTCCATCAGCGCGCCGTTCATCGCCGACGCGGCCAGCATGGCGGGGGCGACGAACTCGGCGTACGGGATGGGCTCGCCGTTGAAGTCGAAGGTGTCGATCAGCTGCCCGACGCCGATGCCGATCGAGAGCAGGTAGAAGAAGGGCTCGAGGAAGCCGGTGAGGTAGAGCTTCCAGGCCTTCTTGTAGGTCAGGTAGTTGCGCAGGACCAGCAGGCCGACCGCCTCGACGGGGCCGAGCGGGGAGCCGGCGGCGGGAGTCCCCGGGGCCACGGGGTTCGTGGCGCTCACGAGACCATCCGTCGCCGCAGGCCGGAGACCGACCAGAACCAGCCCAGGACGCACAGCACCAGCAGCACCAGCGTGTTCACCCCGGCCAGCCACCAGGTGACGTGGTCGAGCGCGAACATCCGTGACAGGTTCACGCCCTGCCACAGCGGGGTGAGCCGCGCCGCCCACGCGCCCGCCTCCCCCAGGTTGGAGACCGGGAAGAAGGCGCCGGAGAACAAGAAGAGCGGGAAGACCCCGAGGCGGAACATCACGCCGAAGCCCTCCTCGGAGCGCAGCCGGGCACTGACGCCGTAGACGAGGGTGGCGAAGCACATGCCGACCAGCACCTGGGCCAGGAACGCCGCGATCGCGCCCCACCAGGTCGCGAAGACCCCGAACGGCGCCAGCACCAGGTTGTAGACCGCGCAGGTGGTCGCGAGGCGCACCGCCACGAAGCCCAGGTGGGCGGCGACGACGTGCTGGACCTGCAGCGGCGTGGCGAGCATGGAGTCGTAGACCCGCTGCCACTTGATCATGCCCATCACCGGGTAGGTGGTCTCGCTGACCGCGGTCTGCATCGCGTGGGCCGCGATCAGGCCCGGCACCACGAACGCCAGGTAGGAGTCCGCGCCCTCGAGGGTCTCGGGGTCGCCCGCGATGAAGCCGCCGAGCACGACGCCCATCGCGACGACGTAGAGCAGCGGGGAGAGGAAGGAGGAGACCACCGAGCCCTTCCAGGTGCGCCGGACGACCACCATCCAGTAGTCGACCTGGCGGCGCACGCCCTCGGCGAGCGGGAGGTCCCCGGAGGCGGGGCCACGGCCGGCCCCCGCGTCGGCGGGCCGCGGCGCGGCGCGGGAGATCTCGGAGGGGTCCATCAGTCCACCAGGGTGCGGCCGGTGAGGCGCAGGAAGACGTCCTCGAGGCTGGAGCGGCGCACCAGCGTGGCCACCGGGCGCAGCCCGCGCTCGTGAACCTTGGCGACGACCTCCTCGCCGTCGTCGCCGTAGACCAGCAACCGGTCGGCGAGCACCTCCACGCGCTCCCCGAGGTCGGCGACCTTCTCCGCGAGCGCCTCGTGGCCCTGGTCGGTCTCCGCGACCCCGAAGCGCAGCTCGGCGACCTCGCGGGTGGAGTGGGTGCGGATCAACGCCAGCGGGGAGTCCTCCGCGACGATCACGCCCTTGTCCATGACCACGAGCCGGTCGCAGAGCTGCTCGGCCTCGTCCATGTAGTGGGTGGTGATCACCAGCGTCACGCCCGCCTGCTTGAGCCGGAACAGCCGGTCCCACAGCACGTGGCGGGCCTGCGGGTCGAGCCCGGTGGTCGGCTCGTCGAGCAGCAGCAGGTCGGGGCTGTTGACCAGCGAGCGCGCGATGGTGAGGCGGCGCTTCATCCCGCCGGAGAGGTCCTCGACCAGCGCCTCGGCCTTGTCGGTGAGCTGCACGAACTCCAACAGCTCCTCGACCCGGTCGCGCACCTCGGCCTTGGGCAGCCCGAAGTAGCGACCGTAGATGTAGAGGTTCTCGCGCACGTTGAGCTCGGTGTCGAGGGTGTCCTCCTGGGGGCAGACACCGAGGCGGGCCCGGATCGCGGGGCCGTGGGTCGCCGGGTCGAGCCCCAGGATGCGCAGCTCGCCCCCGGTCACGGGCGAGACCGCGGCGATCATCCGCATCGTGGAGGACTTGCCGGCGCCGTTGGGCCCCAGGAACCCGAAGGCCTCCCCGCGGTGGACGTCGACGTCGACGCCGCGGACGGCCTCGAAGTCGCCGAAGGACTTGCGCAGGCCGCGGGCACGGATCATGACGTCGGTCTCGGGCACGCTGAGCACTGTAGGTGTGACCTGCCCCGTTCGGCGTCCTCATCGCCCCCGGACACGCCACACTGCGACCGGTGACCCCGACCGCGCTCCTGCTGGCCCTCGCCGCCGCGCTGGTGCACGCCGTCTGGAACCAGGTCCTGGCCGGGTCGGCCAACCCGGCGGCCCGATCCGCGGTGGGGATGCTCGTGGCCTGCGTCGTGGCCGTGCCGCTCGCCGTGCCCGGGTGGCGCTGGGAGCCCGAGGTCTGGCCGCTGGCCGCCGCCTCCGCCGCGTGCGAGCTGGCCTACTTCGTCGCGCTGTCCGCGGCGTACCGCGTGGCGCCGCTGGGGGTGGTCTACCCGGTCGCCCGCGGGAGCGCGCCGGTGCTGGTGCTGCTCGTCGGCTGGCTCACCCTGGGCCAGGCCGTCGCGTGGTACGCCGCGGTGGGGGTCGCGCTGGTGGTGGCCGGGGTCCTGCTGGTCCGGGGACCCGGGCGCGACGTGCGGCTGCGCCACGTGCTGCTCGCGGTGGGGATCGGCGCCTGCATCGCGGCGTACACGCTGCTGGACAGCCTGGCGCTCGAGCACGCCTCGCCGGTGGCCCTGCTGGTGGTCGTGCTGGGGGCGACCGCGCTCGTCCAGGCGGGCGCGATCGCGAGCCGCACCGGGGTGGGGACGCTGCTGGACGCGACGCTGCGGGGGCCGGACGCGTGGCGCACCCTGGTCGCGGGGTTCGGCATCCTCGGCGCCTACGGCCTGGTCCTGCTCGCCCTGACCGAGTCCCCGGCGGCGCCGGTGGCCGCGGTGCGCGAGACCAGTGTCGTGATGGTCGTCCTGCTGCTCGCGCTCACCGGTCGCGAGCGGCTCACCGCCACCCGGCTGGCCGGCGCGGGCGCCGTGGCGGCCGGGGTGGCGCTGGTCGTGCTGTGAGCCGGGACCCCGGTGTCGGTGCCGTGGGAGAGGATGGCGACATGGCAGCGACACCGACCTCCGGCGGCGGGGCAGAGGCAGGCGCGCGGGCGGCCCTCGAGCGGTTCCGCCCGGCCACGCGCACCTGGTTCGAGGCCGCGTTCGCCAGGCCCACCCCGGTGCAGGTCGCCGCCTGGGAGGCGATCGCCGCCGGGCGCCACGCCCTCGTCGTCGCCCCGACCGGCAGCGGCAAGACCCTGAGCGCGTTCCTGTGGTCCCTCGACCGGCTGCTGCACACCGCCCCGCCGGAGGAGAAGCAGCACCGCTGCCGGGTCCTCTACATCTCCCCGCTCAAGGCGCTCGCGGTCGACGTCGAGCGCAACCTGCGCGCCCCGCTGGCCGGCATCCACCACACCGCCGAGCGGCTGGGCGAGGCAGTCACACCGGTACGGGTCGGGGTCCGCTCCGGCGACACCCCGGCGGCGGAGCGGCGCAAGCTCGTGAGCGCCCCGCCGGACATCATGATCACCACCCCCGAGTCGCTGTTCCTGATGCTGACCTCCCAGGCGCGCGAGTCGCTGCGCGGTGTCGAGACGGTGATCCTCGACGAGGTGCACGCGGTCGCCGGCACCAAGCGCGGCGCCCACCTCGCGATCACCCTGGAGCGTCTCGACGCCCTGCTCGCCCGCCCCGCGCAGCGCGTCGGCCTGTCCGCGACCGTGCGACCGCTGGAGGAGGTCGCCCGGTTCCTCGGCGGCACCGCGCCGGTGGAGATCGTCGCGCCGCCCGCGGTCAAGGAGTGGGACCTGCGGGTGGTCGTGCCGGTCGAGGACATGACCGCCCCCGAGGAGGTGGACCCCGACGGCGACGGCGACCCCCAGCGCGCCCAGTCGATCTGGCCGCACGTCGAGGAGCGGGTCGCGGACCTGATCGCCCAGCACCGCTCGACCATCGTCTTCGCCAACTCCCGCCGCCTTGCCGAGCGGCTCACGGCGCGCCTCAACGAGATCGCGACCGCGCGTGCGACCGGGCTCTCGCCCGCCCGGGTGCCTGCCCAGCTCATGGCGCAGTCCGGCTCCACCGCCACGGCCCTCGCACCGGACCCCGACCAGCCGACGGTCGTGATCGCCAAGGCCCACCACGGCTCGGTGTCGAAGGAGCAGCGCGCGCTGATCGAGGACGACCTCAAGCGCGGCCGGCTCCCTGCCGTGGTGGCCACCAGCAGCCTCGAGCTCGGCATCGACATGGGCGCCGTCGACCTCGTCGTGCAGATCGAGTCCCCGCCGTCGGTCGCGAGCGCGTTGCAGCGGGTCGGGCGCGCCGGCCACCAGGTCGGCGAGGTCTCGCGCGGGGTGCTGTTCCCCAAGCATCGCGGCGACCTCGCGCAGACCGCCGTCGCCGTGGAGCGCATGCGCACCGGCGCCATCGAGTCGCTGCGGGTGCCGGCCAACCCGCTCGACGTGCTGGCCCAGCAGGTGGTCGCCACGACCGCCCTGGAGGCCTGGTCGGCCGACGACCTCTACGACCTGGTGCGCCGCAGCGCGCCGTTCACCCGCCTGCCGCGCTCGGCGTACGACGCGGTGCTCGACCTGCTGGCCGGGCGCTACCCCTCCGACGAGTTCGCCGAGCTGCGCCCCCGCATCGTGTGGGACCGCGTGACCGGCATGCTGACCGGGCGCCCGGGCGCCCAGCGTCTCGCCGTCACCAGCGGCGGCACGATCCCGGACCGCGGCCTGTTCGGCGTCTTCCTGGTCGGCGGGGAGGGCCCGGGCCGCCGGGTCGGCGAGCTCGACGAGGAGATGGTCTATGAGTCGCGCGTCGGCGACGTCTTCGCCCTCGGCGCGACCAGCTGGCGCATTGAGGACATCACCCACGACCGGGTGCTGGTGACCCCCGCCCCGGGCGTGCCCGGGCGGCTGCCGTTCTGGAAGGGCGACTCGCTCGGCCGTCCGGCCGAGCTCGGCGCCGCCATCGGCGCGTTCACCCGCGAGCTGGGCTCCGAGCTCCCCGAGACCGCCCGGGCCCGCGCCCGCGCGCAGGGCATGGACGAGTGGGCCGCCGACAACCTCGTGACCTACCTGCACGAGCAGCTCGAGGCCACCAACGTCCTGCCCAGCGACCGCACCCTGCTCGTGGAGCGCTTCCGCGACGAGCTCGGCGACTGGCGCCTGGTCATCCACTCCCCCTACGGCACCCCGGTCCACGCCCCGTGGGCGTTGGCGATCAACGCGCGCCTGCGCGAGCGCTACGGCACCGACGGGCAGGCGGTCGCCTCCGACGACGGCATCGTGATCCGGATCCCCGACACCGACGCGGAGCCGCCGAGCGGCGACGTCATCGTCTTCGAGCCCGGCGAGATCGAGGACCTCGTGACCACCGAGGTCGGCGGCTCGGCGCTGTTCGCCGCGCGCTTCCGTGAGTGCGCGGCCCGCGCGCTGCTGCTGCCCCGCCGTGACCCCGGGCGCCGCTCGCCGCTGTGGCAGCAGCGCCAGCGCGCGGCCGCGCTGCTGGAGGTCGCGGTCAAGTACCCCTCGTTTCCGATCGTCCTGGAGGCCGTGCGCGAGTGCCTCCAGGACGTCTACGACCTGCCCTCGCTGGTGGCGCTGATGCGCAGCGTCGAGCGCCGCGAGACCCAGGTCGTCGACGTCGCCACCCACGCCCCGTCCCCCTTCGCCCGCACCCTGCTGTTCGGCTACGTCGCGCAGTTCATGTACGAGGGCGACTCCCCCATCGCCGAGCGCCGCGCCGCCGCGCTCTCGCTCGACCAGGGCCTGCTCGCCGAGCTGCTCGGGCGTGCCGAGCTGCGCGAGCTGCTCGACCCCGACGTCCTCGCCGAGGTGGAGGCCGAGCTCCAGCGCCTCGCCCCCGACCGGCGCGCCCGCGACGCCGAGGGGCTCGTCGACCTGCTGCGCGGGCTCGGCCCGCTCTCGCTCGCCGAGGCCGGCGCCCGCTGCGTCGACGGTGCCGACGTCGAGGACTGGCTTGCCGCCCTCGCCGGGGCGCGCCGCGTCGTGGAGGTCCGCGTCGGCGGCGAGGAGCGCTGGAGCGTCATCGAGGACGTCGCCCGGCTGCGCGACGGCCTCGGGGTCCCGGTGCCGCCGGGGACCCCCACCGCGTTCACGGACCCGGTCGAGGACCCGCTCGCCGACCTGGTCTCGCGCCACGCCCGCACCCACGGGCCGTTCACCACCGAGCAGGTCGCGGCCCGCCTGGGCCTGGGCGCGGCCGTCGTACGCCACACCCTCGAGCGGCTCGCGGCGCAGGGGCGCGTGCTCGACGGCGAGTTCCGCCCCTCCGGGGCGGGCCAGGAGTGGTGCGACGCCGAGGTGCTGCGCCGGCTGCGTCGCCGCTCGCTGGCCCGGCTGCGCCAGGAGGTCGAGCCGGTCGAGCCGGCCGCGCTCGCGCGGTTCCTCCCCGTCTGGCAGCACGTCACCGCCGCCGGCACCGGGCGCGGCGGGCTGCGCGGGGTCGACGGCGTGCTCGCCGTGCTCGACCAGCTCGCGGGCTGCGCGGTCCCGGCGAGCGCGTTGGAGCCGCTGGTGCTCGCCTCCCGGGTCCGCGACTACGAGCCCGCCCACCTCGACGAGCTGACCGCGACCGGCGAGGTGGTGTGGGCCGGGCACGGCGCCCTGCCCGGCTCCGACGGCTGGGTCTCCCTCCACCTCGCCGACCGGGCCCACCTGACGCTGCCCGAGCCGACGCCGTTCGAGCACGCCGAGCTGCACCAGGCAGTGCTCGACGCCCTCGCGCCGGGCGGCGCGTGGTTCTTCCGCCAGCTCGCCGACGCGGTCGGCTCCACCGACGACGCGGCGCTGAGCGCCGCCCTGTGGGACCTCGTGTGGGCCGGGCGGATCAGCAACGACACCCTGACCCCGCTGCGCGCGCTGGTGCGCGGCGGCACCCCCGCACACCGCACCCGCCGGCCCCCGCCGCGGCTGCGGATGGCGAGCACGACCGGAGGCCGCTCCCGGATGCCGGCGCGCACCGGACCGCCCCAGGCGGCCGGACGCTGGGCGTTGCTGCCCGAGCTCGACCCCGACCCGACCCGGCGCGCCCACGCCGCGGCCGAGGGGCTGCTGGAGCGTCACGGCGTGGTGATCCGCGGGGCGGTGGTCGCCGAGCGGTTGCCGGGCGGCTTCGCGGCGGTCTACAAGGTGCTCTCCGCGTTCGAGGACTCCGGGCGCTGTCGCCGCGGCTACTTCGTCGAGGGGCTCGGCGCCGCCCAGTTCGGCACCGCAGGCGCGGTCGACCGGCTGCGCACGTTCTCCTCCTCCGAGGACGGATCCGCACCGTCCCGCACCGCCCTCGCGCTCGCCGCGACCGACCCCGCCAACCCCTACGGCGCCGCGCTCGCCTGGCCCGAGGCGCCCGAGTCCGCCACCGAGCGCGGCCACCGGCCCGGGCGCAAGGCGGGCGCGCTGATCGTCACCGTCGAGGGCCGCCTGGTCCTCTACGTCGAGCGCGGCGGGCGCACCCTGCTCACCTGGAGCGAGGACCCCGACGACCTCGGCCCGGCCGCCCAGGCACTCGCGGGCGCCGCCCAGCGCGGCGCGCTCGGGCGCCTCACCGTGGAGAGGGCCGACGGCACCCAGCTGCTGGGATCCGGGCCGACCCCGCTGCGCGAGGCCCTCCAAGCCGCGGGCTTCGTGGCCACGCCGCGCGGGCTGCGCCTCGACTCGCGGGCCGGGGGTCGCTGACGTGCCCGAGGGCGACACCGTCTACCGCGCCGCCCGGCTGCTGGACCGCTCGCTCAGCGGCCAGCTGCTGACCGCGAGCGACCTGCGGGTTCCCCGCCACGCCACCGCGGACCTCGCCGGCGGGGAGGTCGTGGAGACCGTCTCGCGGGGCAAGCACCTGCTCACCCGGGTCAGCGGGCCCGGCCCCGGGGAGCGCTGGACGCTGCACACCCACCTGAAGATGGAGGGCGCCTGGCGGGTCTACTCCCCCGGCCAGCCCTGGCGCCGCTCCGCCCACCAGGCGCGCGTCGTGCTGCGCACCGACCGCACGGTCGCCGTCGGCTTCTCCCTCGGCGTGGTCGACCTGGTGGAGACCGACCGCGAGGAGGAGCTGGTCGGCCACCTCGGCCCGGACCTGCTGGGCCCGGACTGGGACGAGGACGAGGCGTTGCGCCGGCTGCTCGCGGACCCCGGGCAGCCGCTCGTCTCCGCGCTGCTGGACCAGCGCAACCTCGCGGGCATCGGCAACATGTACGCCGCCGAGCTGTGCTTCGTCTCCGGCATGCACCCGCGCACGCCCGTCGGCGAGGTCACCGCGCTGCCGCGGCTGGTACGGCGCGCGAAGCAGATGCTGGAGCTCAACAAGGAGCGCGCGACCCAGTCGACGACCGGCAACCTGGCCGAGCGGGAGCGGATGTGGGTCTTCCGCCGCGACCGGTCATTGTGCCGGCGCTGCGGCACGCCGATCGTGGTGGCGATGACCGGCCCCGCCGGGCGCGAGCGCGCGACGTACTGGTGCCCGCGCTGCCAGCCGGAGCCGGACGCCGGCTGAGCGGCGAGCGGGTGTCAGGCCGCGGAGGCGACGACGTCGCCGTGCGCGGCGACGCGGGTGGGTGCGACCGGGATGCGAGGCGCGGCCATGGCGGCCTCCTCGAGGGCCACGGCATCGGAGACCTCGCGCAGGACCGCGGACAGCGGGACCTCGAGCGCGGTGCACAGCGAGGCGAGCAGCTCGGAGGAGGCCTCCTTCTGGCCGCGCTCGATCTCGGAGATGTAGCCGAGACTGACCCGGGCCTCGGCGGAGACCTCGCGCAGGGTCATCCCACGCTGCATCCGCTGGTCGCGGAGCACGTCGCCGAGGAGCCGTCGAAACAGCACCATGTGGGATCCCCTTTCCGTTGCTGTGTGGCCCAACGCTACCCGAGCCTCTCTTCTTCCCTGCCGAGGATGTCGGCAAGCGCCGACAGTGCCTCGTCGCAGGTGCGCTCGGTCACCTCTCCGCGCTCGCCCGGCAGGTCCAGCGCGACGGCCTCCACCAGGCCGGGCCCGGCGATGCCGACGAAGACCGTGCCCGGCTCCTTGCCCTCCTGCTCGGCCGGCCCGGCGACGCCCGTGGTCGCCACGCCGTACGACGCCCCGGTGAGCGCCTTGACCCCGGACGCCATCGCGCGGGCGCACTCGGCCGAGACGACGCCGTGCTCCTCCACGATCCGGTCGTCGACGTCGAGCAGCGTCTGCTTGAGCGCGGTCGCGTAGGTGACCACCCCGCCCAGGTAGGTCTCGGAGGCCCCCGGCGTCTCGGTGAAGCGGACGGCGAGCTGGCCCCCGGTCAGCGACTCGGCGGTGGCCACGGTGTGCCCGCCGGCCCGCAGCAGCAGGTGCACCTTCTGGGAGAGAGTCAGCTCGTCGCGTGCCATGCCCGCATCGTAGGGGGCGCCCACAACGCCGAGGGCCGGCTCGCAGGGCATCCCTGCGAGCCGGCCCCCTCACGCACCGAGGACGACCCTCAGCCGCGGCCGCCCTGGGACCGCGGGGCACGCACGACCCGGACCTGGTGGACGGCGCGGGCCGCGCGGACCCGGTCGTTGCCGGAGTAGCGGACCACGACGCGCACGGTGCCCGGCGCGAGCCGGCCCAGCCTGACCTTCGCGACACCGCCCCGGTTGACCTTCGCCTCGAGCGTGCGGCCGCGCAGGCGCACGGTCACGGTGCCCTTCGGCGAGACCTGCCCCGCGCGGACCCGGACCTGCAGGCGCACCACGGAGCGACCGGCGACGGCCTTGCGGGGCGTGTGCTTCACGTTGACCCGCGGCGTCACCTTCACGACCCGGTCGGCGACCAGGTCCAGGCCGACCACGACCGGGTCGTGGTCGGAGGAGCGGTACGGCGACGCCTCGTGGAAGTCGGTCGGGTGGGTGTTGAACCGGCTGTACTCGAAGGCGATCGACTCCGGCGCGTTGATGTTCCACACGTCGACGCCGGTGGTGCTGGCGAGCGCCGCGTCGTTGGCGAGCACGTGGTCCAGCGAGCCCACGAGACCGGAGAAGGAGTAGGAGTACTCCTCGTTGCCCGACGCCGTCTCGACGTTGGTCCAGCCGGCGTCGTACAGCACCTGCAGCGGGTCCTCCATGGCGTAGGAGTTGAAGTCGCCGAGCAGCAGCGTCGCCTCGACCCCGGTCGCCTCCTGGACGCCCGGCAACCAGGCGGCGAGCGCCTCGGCCTGCGCGACCCGGTCGGGGTTCGCCGAGCCCTGGCCGGTGCCGTCGTCGACGCCGGAGCCCTTGGACTTGAAGTGGTTCACCACGACGAGCACCGGCTTGCCGCCAGCACGCAGACGGAACGCCTGCGCGAGCGGCTCGCGGGCGTTGCCGAACGCCTCCCCGTCACCGCTGAGCGCCCCGAGCGCCCGCGACGGGCCGACCCGGCGCACGGCGTCGGTGCGGTAGATGACGGCGTTGGTGATCACGTCCTGCTCCTCGAGCGCCGGCAGGTCGCTCGAGGACGGGTTCGCCGCCCAGACGTCCTCGCCCAGCGCCTCGTTGAGAGCGGCCACCAGGCTCTCGGTGGCCTCGTCGGGCTCCTCGCCCAGGACGGCGGAGTTCTCGATCTCCATCAGGCCGACCACGTCGGCGTCGAGGGCGTTGATCGCGGCGACGATCTTCTCCTGCTGGCGGGCCAGGTCGGCGGGGTCCCAGGCGCCGCGCTGGGCGCAGCCGCCGCGCACGTTGTTGCCGTCGCCGTCGCGGTCCAGGTAGGCCTCGCACGGGGGCGTGCCGTCGCCGACGTTGTCGTCGTCGGCGTCCCCGAGCGTGGTGAAGTAGTTCAGCACGTTGAACGCCGCGACCTTCACGTCCGGCGTGCCGTCGGCGGAGAGCAGCTTCTCGTCCGGGGCGTCGGTGCGGGTGTTCTCGAACGTCGCCGGCGAGCCGGCCACGCCGGGCCCGACCGGCGCCGTCGGCTGGAAGCGGTACGTCGGGGCGGACGGCGAGCCGCCCTCGGTGAGGATCACCGGCGCCACGAACGCGGTCGCCGCGCCGACCCGCACCGGGGCCTCCGCGTCGACGTAGGCCGGGCTGAGCGCGGACCCGCCCGCCGACGTGTAGTCCACCGAGGAGGCGTCGTCGAGGACGATCGCCCGCGCCGCGTTGTCCGCGACCACGGCGGCGACCGCGGCGGTGTCCTGCGCGTCCGCGACCTGGGTCGGCTGCACCAGCGGGGTCGTGCCCCGGGCCAGGCCGACCTCGCCGTAGCGGTTGGTGGAGTAGGTGTCGGAGACGGTGAACGGGCCGGTGGGCAGCACGAGCATGCCCTCCAGCGCCTCCTTGGCGGCGGCGGACGCCGGCCACTCGCCGGTCACCGGCGCGAGCGGGGCCCCTTGGCCCACGACCGTGACGTCGGAGCTCGCGTCGCCGATGCGCACCTGGGTCGCCCCGGCGTACTCCTCGACGGTGCCGGTGACCTCCACGCGGTCGCCGGGCCGCACCTCGACCGTGCCCGCGCCGCGCGGGTAGTAGACGAAGACGCCCTGCGAGGCCGTGGCCGGGCCGCTCTGCGCTCCCCCGCTGCCCTCCTCCTGGACGAAGAAGCCGAAGAGGCCCGACGGGTAGGCGGCGGTCACGACGCCGGACGTCGTCACCCGACGGCCCGCGACCGGGGAGGTCGCACCGTCGCCCTGGATGGCGGAGATGGTGAGCGTCTCCGGCTCCGGCTCCGGCTCCGGCTCGGGGTCCGGGACGCCGGCGGTGCCCTCGGGCGACGGGGCGGCCGGGGCGTGGTCGACGGAGTTGTCGTCGGTGTCGGTGCCCGTGCGGGTCGCCGACGTGGTGTTGGAGATCGCGGACGTCGCCCGGGTCTCGAAGGTGTTGCTGTCGACGCCCACCAGGTCGAGGACGCCGGGGGTGCCGACGACATCGCCCGCCGGCGGGTTCAGCGGCTCGGTGCCCTGTGCCAGCCAGACGGTGAACCGGCTGCCGCTCATCGCGATGCTGCCGGTCGCGTCCGGGGTGGGCAGCGCCTGGGTGCCGCCGGTGCCGGCGGCCTGCTGGACCAGGTAACGCCCGCCCGCCGGGACGGTGCCGCTCAGCGGGGTCACGCCACTGGCGGCCGCGACCGAGGCGTTGCTGCGGTACTGCACGGAGAGCCCGTCGACCGAGATCGGGGCGTCGGTGGGGTTGTGCAGCTCGATGAAGTCGTGGGTGTAGGTGGCGCCGCTGTTGCCGCCGCCGCCGTACGCCTCACTGATCACCAGACCGGAGCTGGCCGTGGTGGCGCTGGCGGGGCTGACGGCGTACGCCGCGAGGCCGGTGACGGCGACCGCGAGGGCCGCGGTCGCGGCGACCGCGCGGCGGGGGCCGCGTCGTGCTGGGGTCATGGGGGGACCTTCCATGGGGAGGGAAGAGGGTGTGGGTGTGCGACGAGGGGCCCGCCCACGCGGACGGACCCCTCGACGGACGCGGAGGATCAGCGGCGGCGTGCGACCTGGACCTTGACGGTCCGGGTGGCGCGCTTGGTCAGCTCGTCGCCGGTGTAGACGACCTTGACCTGCCGGGTGCCGGCGTTGCGGAACGGCGCGATGCGGACCTTGCCCTGGCCGCGGGCGTTGAGCTTCACGTCGTAGCCCCGGCCACCGGCGCGGACCTTGACGGTCCCGGCGGCGGGACGCCCGGCGGTGGCGACCTTGACCTTCACCAGCACGCGGGTGCGGGTCGCGAAGGCCTTGCGCGGCGTCGCGCTCACGGTGAGGCGGGCGGCCGTCTTCGGGGCCCGCGCGATCGCGACCTCGACGGTGGTCCCGCTGGGCTGGGCGACGAGGGTCAGGGTCCCCCCGGCCGCGCGGACCGGCAGGTCGAGCGGGACGCGCGCGGCGCCGTCGACGACCGGCACCTCACCGGCGTCGCCGGTCTCGGTGCCCTTGGTCCAGCTCACGCTGAGCGTCGTGTTGGCGGGGCTGCCGAGCGAGGTGAGGTCGAGGTTCGCGACGTCCAGCGCGCCGGAGCGGCCGGCGACCGCGTCGCCCGAGACGACGACCTGCTGGCGGGCGTAGTCGGGCGTGATCGGCGACTGCGCGGAGAGGTAGTCGCGCCACAGCTCGGCGTCGAGCAGGCCGGTGTCGGTCATGTCGCCCTGCGTGAAGGCGCGGAAGTTGTCGCCACCGGCGGCGAGGAACGACAGCGTCGAGACGGTGTACGTCGCGCTCGGCTCGACGAGCTTGCCGTCGATGCGGATCGAGGTGACCCGGTCCCCCTCCTCGCGAGCGGGGTCGGTGGTCACGCGGACGTTCTCGGACAGGCCGAGCTGGAGGTAGGGCCGCGACGGGACGGTGCCGTCGGGGTTGCGCTGCCACTGCTGCTCGAGCACCTCGTCGAGCTCGGCGCCGGTCAGGTCGACGGTGGCCACGGTGTTGCTGAACGGGAGCACCGCGTTGGCCTCGGCGAAGGTCACCACGCCGTCGGCGTTGGCGGGGTTGGCGGAGGTGTCGCCCGCGAAGAGCAGGTCGGCACGCAGGCCGCCGGGGTTGGTGATGCCGAGGTCGACCTCGGTGATGCCGGACATCCCCTCCCACAGCGCGTTGGCGACCAGCCCACCGAGGGTGGACTCCGATGCACGGTCGTCACGCACGCCGTTGGCGAACGCGGTGGTGATGTCGGCGGTGATCTCCGCGACCGGCTCGTTGCCGACCTCGGCGGCCCGCGCCAGGGCGGCGTCGACGATCCTCTTCACCTCGGCCACGCGGGGCAGGGTGAGGTCCTCCGCGGCGACCCGGGCCACGTTGGTGGCCTCGTGGGCGGTGACCTCACCGGTCTCGGGGTCGACGCTCAGCTCGATGCGACCGATGTTGGCACCGTAGGAGCCGGTCTGGACGATTGGGCGGGTGCGGTCGGTGCCGGGGACCGGCGCGGTCCAGGCGTACTCCTTGTGGGTGTGCCCGGTGAAGATCGCGTCCACCTCGGGGCTGGTGTCCTCCACGATCGCGGCGAAGGCGCCGCCCGCGGCGATCTCCTCCTCCAGCGTGGCGCCGTCGGGGGTGCCCGCCCCGGCGCCCTCGTGGAACTCCGCGACGAGCACGTCGGCCTCGCCGTTGCTCTCGTCGCCGTCGCTGAGCTCGGCGGCCACCCGGTTCACTGCCTCGACGGGGTCGCCGAAGGTGAGGTCGGCGATGCCGGTCGGGGTGACCAGTGCGGGGGTCTCCTCGGTGACCACGCCGATGACGCCGACGCTGACGCCCGCGACCTCGAAGACGTCGTACTGCTGCAGGGCCGGGGTCTCGGTGCCCTGCTCGTAGACGTTGGCGCCGAGGTGGGTGAAGTCGGCGGCGTCCGCGACGCGGCCGGTCAGGTCGGCGAACCCGCGGTCGAACTCGTGGTTGCCGACCGCCGTGGTCGCCAGCTCGAGGGCGTTGAGCACCTCGATCGTCGGCTGGTCCTGGGCGAGGCTCGAGGCGAACAGCGAGGCGCCGATGTTGTCACCGGCGGACAGCAGGAGGGTGTTGTCCTCCCCTGCCTGGGCACGGACCTGCTCGACGGTGGTCGCGAACTTCACCGTGTCGGCGTCGATGCGGCCGTGGAAGTCGTTGATGTTGAGCAGCGTGATGTCGACCGGGTCGGCCGCGTGGGCAGCCGGCGCGACGAGCGCGAGGGAGGAGGCGGAGACGGCGAGCACCGAGAGTGTCGCGAGGCTGCGACGCGCGTTCAGAGACCGTGCGGATGAGGCCACGATGAACCTTTCTGGGGACTGGGAGGCAGCAACCTAACCCGGTCCAGACATCCCGGTGTGTCGTGGCGATGAACGCGGGACGACGCTCGTGCGACGCCGAGGACGTGCAGCGCAGCAGATCCCGTGGGCGATGCCCACGGGATCTGCGGTGATCGGCAGCGCGCCCCCAAAGGACGCGCCTTTTGTCGTCAGGTCTCGCTCTTGCCGGACGGCGCCGTCGTCGTTCCAGTCGAGCGGAAATTTTACCTAGCGGCCCCGCGCAGCTCGTGGCGCTGGCGCCACACGCCGCGGAAGAACTCGAAGCCGGACCAGAGCGTGAGGACGACCGCGACGGCCAGGCAGGCCTGGAAGGCGTAGAAGAGGACCTCGCCGGGCGCCTCGGCCCAGGAGGGCAGGTCCGGGTCGCGCAGCGGCAGCACCAGACCGCCGAGGGCCAATGCCTGGAAGGTCGTCTTCAGCTTGCCGAGGTCGGCCGCGGCGATCACGACGCGCTTCAGCACCGAGAGCCGCAGCAGGGTGACGCTCCACTCGCGCAGCAGCACCACGATCGTGACCCACCACCAGACGTCGCCCACGATCGAGAGACCGATGAACGCCATGCCGGTGATCGCCTTGTCCGCGATCGGGTCGGCCACCTTGCCGAAGTCGGTGACCAGGTTGTGCTTGCGCGCCAGGTCGCCGTCGATCTTGTCGGTGATCATCGCGACCACGAACAGCGCCCAGGCCACGAGACGCCAGGTGATCGAGTCGCCGCCGTCCATGAGCAGCGCCCACCCGAAGAACGGCACCATCACGATGCGCAGGGTGGTCAGCACGTTCGGCACGTTGAGGTTGCTCGGGCGTGCCCCGACCTCGGTCATCGGCCGGCTCCGGTCACCGGGACGGCGACCAGGTCGACGCCGTCGGTCGAGACCACGCGGGCCCGGACCAGGTCGCCGACGCGGGCGACGAACGGGAGGTCCTCGAGGTACGTCGTACCGTCGACCTCGGGGCCCTGGTGGGCCGCGCGGCCGGCTACCTCGCCGTCCTCGACGGACTCCACGAGCACCTCGACCTCCTCGTCGATGCGCTCCTCGGCCCGCTGGGCGTTGAGCTCCTCGACCAGGGCGGTCACGTGCTCGGTGCGGGCGCGGACCTCGTCCTCGTCCAGCTTGCCGTCGTAGCCGGCGGCCTCCGTGCCGTCCTCGTCGGAGTAGCCGAAGACGCCGGTGACGTCCATGCGCGCGGCGACCAGGAAGTCGCAGAGGGTCTCGAGGTCGTCCTCGGTCTCGCCGGGGAACCCGACGATGACGTTGGAGCGCACCCCGGCGGTCGGCGCGAGCGTGCGCACCCGGTCCAGCAGCCCGAGGAAGCTCTCGGGGTCGCCGAAGCGACGCATCCGGCGCAGCACCGCAGCGCTGGCGTGCTGGAAGGAGAGGTCGAAGTAGGGCACGACGCCCGGGGTGTTGGCGATCGCCTCGACCAGCCCGGGCCGGGTCTCGGCCGGCTGGAGGTAGGAGACGCGCACCCGGTCGACCCCGTCGATGGCGGCGAGCTCGGGGAGCATCGTCTCCAGCAGGCGCAGGTCGCCGAGGTCCTTGCCGTACGACGTGGAGTTCTCGCTGACGAGGAACAGCTCGCGCACGCCCTGCTCGGCGAGCCACTGCGCCTCGGACAGCACGTCGGAGGGGCGGCGGCTCACGAAGGAGCCGCGGAAGCTGGGGATGGCGCAGAAGGAACAGCGGCGGTCGCAGCCGCTGGCCAGCTTGAGCGGGGCCATCGGGCCCCCGTCGAGGCGGCGGCGCAGGCCGCGCGGGCCGCTCGCCGGGCCCCCGACACCGAGGTCGCCGGTGGTGGCGACCGCGTGGCCGGGCACGCTGACGGTCTCCGCGGACCGCTCGGTCGGCGAGATCGGGAGCAGGCGGCGCCGGTCCTGGGGCGTGTGCGGGTGGTGGGTCTCCCCCGCCACGATCGCGCGCAGCCGCGAGGCGATGTCGGGGTAGTCGTCGAAGCCGAGGACCGCGTCGGCCTCGGGCAGCGACTCGGCCAGGTCCTTGCCGTAACGCTCGGCGAGGCACCCGACGGCGACGACGGCCTGGGTACGGCCGGTGCCCTTGAGGTCGGCGGCCTGCAGCAGGGTGTCCACCGAGTCCTTCTTGGCGGCCTCGACGAACCCGCACGTGTTGACCACGACGGTGTCGGCGTCCTCGGGGTCCTCGACGAGGGTGAAGCCGCCGGCCTCGAGGCGGCCGGCGAGCTCCTCGGAGTCGACCTCGTTGCGGGCGCAGCCGAGCGTCACCAGGGCGACCGACAGGGGCGTGGGCGTGGCGTCAGGGCGCGCTGTGTCAGGGAGGGTCATGGCGTTACCGAGTATGACGCCTCGATGGCGATGCACCGCAATGCGACACCGGGCGGGTGACGGTGCTCACGCACACGTCACCCGCCCGGGAGGGTCGGTGGAGCAGGGATCCGCAGGTCCGCTCAGCGGCTCCCGTAGGTCCGCGTCGAGCGGGACCCGGTGTCCCCGACCGGCTCGGCGTCGAGCCCGTCGACGGAGACCTCGAGGGACCCGTCGGAGGTGATCACCTGCACCGGCTGGACGACCTTGGCCAGGCTCTTGGTCTGGCCGAAGGCGAGGTCGCCGTCGAAGACCGTCTTGCCGGTGCCGTCGACGACCTTGACGGTCGCACCGCCGCCGGCGGCGTCGAGCAGGACCGGCACCGGGTCGCCGGGCGCGGCCAGGCCGCCGGAGCCGTTGAGGGTCGGGGCCTCGTTGAGCGTCGAGGGGCTGTCCATCACCAGGCGGGCGACCGACCAGGCCAGCACGAGGACCATCACGGCCGCGACGAGCACCGACCAGTTCGGGCCACCGCGGGTGCCGCGGATGCCGCCGTGGACGCCGGTCGCCAGCTCGGCCTCGAAGACCCGGCGCGGGCTGATCGGCGCATCGGCGTACTTCGCGTCGTACTCGGCGAGCAGCGGGGCCGCGTCGGTGCCCAGGACCCGGGCCAGCGTGCGCAGGTGGCCGCGGGCGTAGAAGTCGCCACCGCAGGGGGTGAAGTCGTCGACCTCGATCGACTCGATGACGTGCGGGCGGATGCGGGTGCGCTCGGCGAGCTGGTCGACGCTCAGGCCGAGGCGGGTGCGGGCGGCCGCGAGCTCCGGGCCGATGACCGGGTCGGCCGCCGGGACGGCCGAGAAGTCCTCGATGACGATCGGCTCGACCGCCTCCCCGGCCTTCGCGATCGGCGAGACCCGCTCGCCCCACAGCATGGTGTCCTCGACCAGGCTGACGCTGCCCGGACGGCGCAGCTCGCGCGCCTCGGGCAGCTCGCCCGCCGTGCCGTCGTCGTGCTCGGAGGGGTCCAGGCGCAGCGCGTTGGCCCCCAGGGTGAGGTCGCTGCGGATCTCGATGCGCGTTGCCGAGAGCGGCTCGCGCAGCGGGCTCGGCGTCGCGCTGGCCACCATCGGCAATCCGGCCGGCGAACCGGAGGGGCCCACCGGCGCCGCGCCGGGCGACTCGACGGAGGCGCCGCCGGGGCTGCGGCGCAGCCGGGAGGCCATCGCGCCGATCCCGCGCGCGATCGCCGGACGCGGGTCCGGCAGCCGGGGCGCGTCGTGCGGGCCCTCGTCGGTGGTCGGGCCGGCGGTGGGCTCGGTGGTCGGCTCGATGATCGGCTCGGTGACGGGCTCCGTCACCGGGTCGGCGACCACGGCGGACTCCTCGGCGGGCTCGACGTCCACGACGTCCTCGACCTGCTCGTCCTCGGCCTGCTCGTCCTCGGCGTCCTCGGACGCGAAGCGGTCCAGCTCGACGATCTCGGTGGTGCCGGCCGCGAGCCGGTCCAGGGCGTCGCTCAGGTCGCCGCCGTCGCCCACGACCGAGGTCGAGAGTGCCAGCGGGACGGCGACGGCCGCGCCGTCGTGGGTGAAGACCTCGAGCTGGCCGTCACGCAGCAGCCCGTGGCGGGGCAGGTGCTCGACGGCGTCGATGTCGTTCCACGGCATGCCGTGCCACGAGCGGCCTTGGCGCACCCGGATGCCGTGCTGGTCGGCGACGAGCAGCGGGGTGCGCGCGTCGACGAACGCCTGCAGCCAGGTGGCGGCCAACAGGCCCATCACGGCCGTCAGGGTCCAGTCGACCCACGCGCCGGTGCCGCTGGCGCGCGACAGGTAGAGGATCGCGACGACCGCGGCCAGGCCGCCGATCACCGCGGCCAGGCCGCCGTTGCGGCGGACCTCGACCACGCCCTCGGGAAGGACCGAGGCGTCGAGCGGGTCGTGCTGCTCGTCGTGGGTGGTCAGGTCGTCGTACGTGGGCTGGCTGCTCACATCTCCCCCTGCAAGGTTGCGATCACACCGTCGATCTCGTCGGGCTTGACGAGCACGTCGCGGGCCTTGGATCCCTCGCTGGGACCGACCACACCACGGCTCTCCATGATGTCCATCAGGCGCCCGGCCTTGGCGAAGCCCACGCGCAGCTTGCGCTGGAGCATCGAGGTCGAGCCGAACTGCGTCGAGACGACGAGCTCCACGGCCTGGATCACCAGGTCGAGGTCGTCGCCGATGTCGTCGTCGAGGTCCTTCTTCGAGGCGGCCGGCGCCGTGACGTCCTCGCGATACTCCGGCTCCAGCTGGGTCTTGCAGAACGCCACGACCTTGGCGATCTCGGCCTCGCTGACCCAGGAACCCTGCACGCGGACCGGCTTGGAGGCGCCCATCGGGAGGAACAGTCCGTCGCCCTGGCCGACCAGCTTCTCCGCCCCCGGCTGGTCCAGGATGACCCGGCTGTCGGCGAGCGAGGAGGTCGCGAAGGCCAGGCGCGAGGGCACGTTGGCCTTGATCAGGCCGGTGACCACGTCGACCGAGGGACGCTGCGTCGCGAGCACCAGGTGGATGCCGGCCGCGCGGGCCAGCTGGGTGATGCGCACGACCGAGTCCTCGACGTCGCGCGGCGAGACCATCATCAGGTCCGCGAGCTCGTCGACGATGACCAGCAGGTAGGGGTAGGGCGAGAGCGTGCGCTCCGAGCCCAGCGGGACCTCGACCTTGCCGGCACGCACCGCCTTGTTGAAGTCGTCGATGTGGCGGAAGCCGAAGTTGGCCAGGTCGTCGTAGCGCTGGTCCATCTCGCGCACGACCCACTGGAGCGCCTCGGCGGCCTTCTTGGGGTTGGTGATGATCGGGGTGATCAGGTGCGGGACGCCCTCGTAGGCGTTCAGCTCCACCCGCTTGGGGTCGACCATGATCATCCGGACCTCGTCGGGCGTGGCCCGCATGAGCACCGAGGTGATCATCGAGTTGATGAACGACGACTTGCCCGAGCCGGTCGCCCCGGCGACGAGCAGGTGCGGCATCTTGGCGAGGTTGGCGACCACGAAGCCGCCCTCGACGTCCTTGCCGAGCCCGGCGATCATCGGGTGGTGCGCGGCACGCGCGGCGTTGGAGCGCAGCACGTCACCGAGGGTGACGATCTCCTTGTCCAGGTTGGGGATCTCGACGCCGACCGCCGACTTGCCGGGGATCGGCGAGAGGATCCGGACATCGGCGGAGGCGACCGCGTAGGCGATGTTCTTCTGGATGTTGGTGATCTTCTCGACCTTCACCCCGGGGCCGAGCTCGACCTCGTAGCGGGTGACCGTCGGGCCCCGGGTGTAACCCGTGACCTGGGCGTCGATGCTGAACTCGTCGAGCACGCTCTGCAGGCGCAGCACCACGTCGTCGCTGGCCTTGGAGCGCAGTTTGTGCGGCGAGCCGGGCTTGAGCACGTCGTCGGCCGGCAGCGAGTAGACCACGTCGCCGGACAGCGCGAGCTGCTCGACGCGGGCCGGGATCGGCGAGTGCGGCGGCGGCTCGAGGTCGCCCTTCGCGGAGCGGGCGACATCGGGGTCGGGGACGACCGGCGAGACGACCGGGGTGAGCTGGGTCGGCGCCTCGGCGAACAGGTCGATCCCGGCGTCCTCGGCGTCGTCGCCGTCGTCCGCGGCAGCCTCGGCGGCACGTCGTGCACCGGCGCGCTCGGCGTCCTGCTCGAGCGCGACGTCGATGGCGTCGCGCTCGCGCTTGCGGCGCCGCTTCGCGACCTCGCGGTCCTCCAGGACCGGGGTGTCGTACGCCGGGTCGCCCATGTCGGGGTCGATCTCGTCGTCCGCGTGGCGCGAGCGGGAGCGCGAGGGGCGCTCCTCGCCGTCCTCGGGCAGGGCACGACCGGTGAGCTTGTCGGTGAGGTCCCGCAGCTTGTCCGGGACCTGGTAGAGCGGCGTCGCGGTGATGACCAGGACGCCGAAGAAGGAGAGCAGGCCGAGCAGCGGGACCACGACGTACGCCGAGCGCAGCAGGTCCAGCAGCAGCGAGGAGACCACGAAGCCGACCGCGCCACCGGCGTCCTGCAGCGGGCTGGCGTCGCCCTGCACGGGCTCGGGGCTGCCGTTGGCGATGTGCACGATGCCGAGGACGCCGAAGGCCAGCGCCGCCCAGCCGACGACCTGGCGACCGACCGGGCCGTTGCTGACCGGGTCGCGCATGGTGCGCCAGCCCATCCACACCAGGCCGAGCGGGACCAGCCAGGCGACCTTGCCGACCGTGCCGGCGACCATCGTGCGCGACAGGTCCATGGCGGAGCCGCCGACCTGGAACCAGACCGCCGCCGCGACGACGACCGAGAGGCCGATCAGCAGCAGGCCGGCACCGTCGCGACGGTGCTCGGGCTCGAGGTCACGCGCGCTGCGGCCGATGCTGCGAGCGGTGGCGCCGATCGCGTGCGCCAGCCCCAGCCAGACGGCGACCAGGCCGCGGCCGAGCGCCGTGAACATCCGGGCGACCGGACCCGGGCCGGTGCGCACGGCGCGTGGCGCGGGGCGCGCGGACGCGGAGCGCGACCGGCTGGCCGGCTTGCGCTGGGCCGTGCTGGAGCGGGTCGAGGAGCTGGTACTCCGGGGTCGGGTGCTCGAACCCGTCTTCGCGGATCCACGGGATCCGGACGAGGACGTGCTCTTGCTCCGCGACCCCGGCGGGGAAGACGTACGGGTCGCCATGGTGACGACACTAGGCCAATGCACCACCCGTCACAGGGACCACAGCCGTTGCACAGGGGGTGTGTCGCAGGGGCGGTGGCACCGGCGGCTGGAGCCCTGTCGAGCGCCGGGACCGGGAGGCCGGAGCATCTCCTCGGCCCGCCGACGGTGACCGCAACCCTGCCTCGCCAGCGGCGCGGCCGACCACAGGCTTGCCGCCTCGAGCGCCCCGTGGCGGACGATTTCCGGCGTGTCTCTGGACCGCTGTCCCTGCCGGTCCTTACTGTTCCTGCACGGTCGCCTGCAGGAGGCGCCGGCGTCACCCACACTCGGAGGGGAAGCCATCTCGTGAAGTTCTCCATGCAGGGATTGAGCCTTGCACTCGTAGCAGCCGGCCTCGCGGCCGCACCGGGGCTCCAGGCCTCGGCCGCGGGGCCCGCTCCCCAGACCACCGCCCCCGACGACGGACTCGTCGCCAAGATGCGCAGCGCCGCCGACGGCAAGGTGCAGCTCTCGCGCGAGGACGCGACCGGCGCGGTCGGCTTCGCCCGCGCCGACGAGGACCTGCTCCCCTCGGTGGAGGGCGGTTCCCGCAAGGGCTCGGTCGAGAAGGCCTCCGCCTACCTCGACCGCTACAGCCGCGCCTTCGGCGCCCCCCGCGGCCAGCTCGTGCAGAGCGGCGTCACCGCCGACGAGCACGGCTGGACCGTCGACTACGTCCAGCGCTACCGCGGCGTGGAGGTCTTCGGGTCCCGGCTGCGCGCGCACCTCGACCGCGAGGGCGACCTGACGGCCGTGAACGGCTACGTCGCCCCCGACCTCGACCTCGCCACGTCCCCGCGTCTCACCCCCGCCGAGGCGGGCGAGCGCGCGGTCACCACCGTGAAGGCCGACCCGCCGGAGGGCTCACGGGCCGCCGGAGTGGAGGCGGCCTCCGCCGACCTGGTGATCTACCGCCTCGGCGCGATCAAGGGCGAGGCCGGCGACGCCGTGCTCGCCTACGAGGTCGAGGTGACCAACGAGCGCGACGTGCGCGACACCGTGATCATCGACGCCGCCAGCGGCAAGCCAGTCAACCGCTGGTCGATGATCCACAGCCTCGAGCGCGAGCTCTACGAGGCCTCGGTCAACAACGGCGGCACCCCCGACGACGACAGCGACGACACCGTCAAGCTCGACCGGGTGTGGCGCGAGGGCAACCCGCGCACCGGCCTGAACTCCTCCCAGCTCGACCTCGTCGACGGCACCGGCGACGCGTACTGGTTCTTCTACAACGCCTTCGGTCGTGACTCCTACGACGACCGCGGCGCGATCATGCGCACCGTCAACAACGACCCGCGCATCAGCTGCCCCAACGCCAACTGGAACGGCGTGACCACCAACTACTGCAACGGCGTCACCAGTGACGACACCGTGGCGCACGAGTGGGGCCACGCCTACACGGAGTACACCTCCGGGTTGATCTACCAGTGGCAGGCCGGCGCGATGAACGAGTCGTTCTCCGACATCTGGGGCGAGACCGTCGACCAGATCAACGACCGCTTCAACGAGACGCCCAACACCCGCCGCACCGACGGGCAGTGCTCGGCGTACACCCGCGGCCCGATCGAGATGACGATCAACTCCCCCGCCTCGATCGCCGGCCCGTGCGACGCCGCGCCGGCCTCGTTCGGCCCCGTCTTCTCCGAGCCGGTCACCACCGACGTCGTCGTCGCGATCGACGACGCCACCGACGGCACGACCGCCACCGACGGCTGCACCGAGTTCACCAACGCCGACGAGGTCGACGGGGTCTTCGCCTACGTCGACCGCGGCACCTGCTCCTTCGCCATCAAGGCGGCCAACGCGGAGTCGGCCGGTGCCACCGGCATCGTGGTCGGCAACAACGACCCCGCGGGCGCCCCGATCTCGATGTCCGGCAGCGCCGACATCTACGGCCTGATGATCCGCACCGCGGACGGCGCCAAGATCAAGGCGGCCACCGAGCCGGTCAACATCACCGTCGGCCCGGCCGGCGAGGACCCGACCGACAACTCCTACCGCTGGCTCTCCGGTGAGGGCGACCCCGCCTTCGGCGGCGCGATCCGCGACATGTGGAACCCGACCTGCTACGGCGACCCGGGCAAGGTCTCGGACGCCGAGTACCACTGCAGCACCGACGACGCCGGCGGCGTGCACAGCAACTCCGGCGTCCCCAACCACGCCTTCGCCCTGCTGGTCGACGGTGGCACCTACAACGACGTCACGGTCCCGAGCATCGGGCTGACCAAGGCCGCGCACGTCTTCTGGCGCACCCAGGCCAACTACCTGACCCCGACGTCGGACTTCTCCGACCTCGCCGACGGGCTGGCCGCCTCGTGCGCCGACCTGACCGGACGCGGGATCAACGCGCTCTCCACCCAGGCGCGTGACCAGCAGGCCTCCGACGAGGTCATCGCCGCCGAGGACTGCGCCGCGGTCGCGGCGGTCGCCGAGGCCGTCGAGCTGGACCAGGAGCCGACCCAGTGCGACTTCCAGCCGCTCCTCTCCCCCGACGCCCCGGCGTTCGAGTGCGGTGACGGCCTGGAGACCGAGGTCGTGTGGTCCGAGGACTTCGAGGACGGGCTCGCCGGCTGGACCCAGGACGAGGAGACCGTCTTCGAGGGCAGCCAGGGCTACGAGTGGACTGCCGTGGACGACGCACCCGGCGGGCACACCTCGCAGGTCGCGTTCGCCCCGGACCCCACCGACGGCAGCTGTGCCGGTGACGCCGCCGACATCTCGAGCCGCAACGGGCTGATCAGCCCGGTCATCGAGCTGCCCGCGGGCACCTCGCCGCGGATGTCGTTCGACCACTACGTCGCCACCGAGGCGGCGTGGGACGGCGGCAACGTGAAGGTCAGCGTCAACGGCGGCGACTTCGAGCTGCTGCCCGAGGAGGCGTTCCTCTTCAACGGCCCCAACGCCGAGCTGGACGGCACGTCCGACAACACCAACCCGATGGCCGGCGAGCCGGCCTGGACCGGCACCGACGGCGGGGAGATCCGCGGCTCGTGGGGTCAGACCCAGGTCGACCTGAGCGAGCTCGGCAAGCCGGGCGACGAGCTGCGGTTCCGCTTCGACATGGGCCGCGACGGCTGCAACGGCATCGACGGCTGGTACGTCGACGACATCCAGGTGGTCGTCTGCTCCGACGGGACCGTCCCGCCGGCCGCGGTGCGCTCCACCACCACCGCGGTCGCCAAGCCGGCGCAGGTCGCACGCGGCGGGTCCTTCCGGGCCGTCGTCACGGTGAAGGCCCCGGGCACCACCCCGACCGGCACCGTGCAGGTGCTGGCCAAGGGCAAGAACGTCGCCCGCGCCACGCTCGGCCCGAACGGCAAGGCCCGGATCACGGTCAAGGCGACCGGGCCGAAGTTCAAGCCCGGCAAGCACACCCTGGTCGTGAAGTACCTCGGCAGCGACACGGTGAAGGCCAGCCGGGCCACGTTCAAGGTCCGGGTGGTCGCGAAGAAGAAGTAGCGGACGCGGCGGCACCGGGCCTGCGGTGCCGCCGCTCCCCCGCTCCCCGCGGTCCAGATGCGAACGGGCCCCGCCGGACATGGTCCGGCGGGGCCCGTTTCCGTCCTCCGTGCCCTGCGTGGGGCGGGCCGCTCAGGCCTCGATGACCACCGGGATGATCATCGGACGGCGGCGGTGGGCGTTGCTGACCCAGCGCCCGATCGTGCGGCGCACGGTCTGCTGGAGCTGGTAGGTGTCGGTGTTGCCCTCGGCGATCGCGCGGTCGAGCGCGTCGATGATCGGCTGCTTGATGTCCTCGAAGTCCGCGTCGGAGAAGGTGTTGCCCCGCGCGTGGATCTCCGGTCCGGACGCGACCTTGCCGCTGACCGAGTCGACCACGACGATGACCGAGACGAACCCCTCCTCGCCGAGGATCCGACGGTCCTTCAGGTCGGACTCGGTGATGTCGCCGACCGAGGAGCCGTCAACGAAGACGTAGCCGCAGTCGACCTTGCCGGTGACCTTGGCGACCCCGTCGATGAGGTCGACCACGACGCCGTCCTCGGCGATGACGACGTTCTCCACACCGGTGGCCTTGGCGAGCTCGCCGTTGGCCAGCAGGTGCCGGATCTCGCCGTGCACCGGCATCACGTTGCGCGGCTGGACGATGTTGTAGCAGTACAGCAGCTCACCGGCGCTGGCGTGCCCGGACACGTGCACCATGGCGTTGCCCTTGTGCACCACCCGCGCGCCCCAGCGGGCCAGGCCGTTGATGACGCGGTACACGGCGTTCTCGTTGCCCGGGATCAGGCTGGAGGCGAGCAGGACGGTGTCGCCCTCCTCGATGTGCACGAAGTTGTGGTTGCGCTGCGCGATCCGGCTCAGGGCGCTCATCGGCTCGCCCTGCGACCCGGTCGAGATCAGCACCTGGCGCTCGGGCGCGAGGTGCGCGAGCTCCTTGGCCTCGACCAGCACGCCCTCCGGCACGGTCAGGTAGCCCAGGTCGCGGGCGATGGCCATGTTGCGCACCATCGAGCGGCCGACGTAGGCGACCTTGCGGTTGTGCGCCACCGCGGCGTCGAGGACCTGCTGGACGCGGTGCACGTGGGAGGCGAAGCAGGCCACGATGATGCGCTGGGTGGACTCGCGGAACACCTGGTCGATGACCGGGGTGATGTTCTTCTCCGCCGGCGTGAAGCCGGGGGTCTCGGCGTTGGTGGAGTCGGTGAGGAACAGGTCGACCCCCTCCTCGCCGAGCCGGGCGAAGGCACGCAGGTCGGTGATCCGGCCGTCCAGGGGCAGCTGGTCCATCTTGAAGTCGCCGGTGTGCAGCACCAGGCCGGCACCGGTGCGGATCGCCACGGCGAGCGCGTCCGGGATGGAGTGGTTGACCGCGACGAACTCGAGCTCGAAGGGCCCGAAGGTGATCTTGTCGCCCTCGCGCACCTGGTGGTGCACGGTGTGGCGCAGACGGTGCTCGCGCAGCTTGGAGTCCAGCAGCGCCAGGGTCAGCTCGGAGCCGACCAGCGGGATGTCCTGGCGCTCGCGCAGGAGGTACGGCGTGGCGCCGATGTGGTCCTCGTGCCCGTGGGTCAGGACCAGCGCCTCGATGTCCTCGAGGCGCTCACGGATCGAGGAGAAGTCCGGGAGGATCAGGTCGACGCCGGGCTGGTGGTCCTCGGGGAACAGCACGCCACAGTCGACGATCAGCAGTCGGCCGTCGTACTCGAAGACGGTCATGTTGCGCCCGACGTCGCCCAGGCCACCGAGCGGGGTCACCCGGAGGCCCCCCTTGGGCAGTGCGGGCGGAGTGGACAGCTCGGGGTGGGAGTGGCTCAAGATGCGGTCCTTACTGCAGTAGGTCGGCCGCGACCAGGGCCGCGCGCAGCGCGGCGACCTCGTCGTCGTCCAGCTCCACCAGCGGGGAGCGGACGCGCCGGTTGTCGAGTACGCCGAGGAGCTGGAGCGCTGCCTTGGCGGTGGTGGCTCCGTAGTTGGGGACGCCCATGACGGCGTCGATCGCGGGGAGCATCCGCGTGAAGATCTCGAGGGCCTTGACGGCGTCGCCGGCCCGGTAGGCGTCGTGCAGGGCACGCAGCTCGTTGCCCATCACGTGTCCGCACACGGACACGAAGCCGACGGCGCCGTGCGCCAACCAGCCGAGGTTGGCGATGTCGTCGCCGGAGTAGACGGCGTAGCCCATCTGCATGATGCGCACGCCGCGCGGCAGGTCGCCGACGGCGTCCTTGACCGCCACGACGCTCTCCCAGTCGGCCATCGCGGCGTAGGTCTCCAGGGAGAGCTGGCTGCCGGTGCGACCGGGGATGTCGTAGAGCATGACCGGCAGCTCGGCGGCGTCGACGACCTGGCGGAAGTGCTGGAGGATGCCGCGCTGCCCGGGCTTGTTGTAGTACGGCGTCACCAGCAGCACGCCGTCGGCGCCGTTGCGACGCGCCTGCTGGGCCAGCGCGATGGAGGTGCGGGTGTCGTTGGTGCCGACACCGGCGACCAGGGTGGCGCGGTCGCCGACCGCGTCCTTCACGGCAGCGAGGATCTCGCCGTCCTCCGCGGGGGTGGTCGTGGGCGACTCACCGGTCGTGCCGGAGACGACGAGGCCGTCGTGGCCGTTGTCGACGAGGTGGCGCGCGATGCGCGCGGTGCCGTCGAGGTCGAGGGAGCCGTCGGCGTGGAACGCGGTGGCCATCGCGGTGAGGACGGTGCCGAAGGGTGCAGCCGAGGTCATGCGGGCAAGGCTATCCCCCCGCGGCCGGCGACCGCGTGCCCGGTCACAGGTGCGGCGCGACCTCGGCCGCCACCAGACGCAGGTGGTCGAGGTCGGCGAGGTCGAGGACCTGCAGGTAGAAGCGCTGCGGGCCGGCCTCGCGGTAGGCGTGGATCTTGGCCACGACCTCCTCGGGCGTGCCGGCCAGGCCGTTCTCGCGGAGCTCGGCGACGTCGCGGCCGATGGCGGCGGCGCGGCGCGCGATCTCCGCCTCGTCCTTCCCCACGCACAGCACCAGCGCGCTGGACCAGGTCATCGTGGCGGGGTCGCGCCCAATGTCCTCGCAGGCCCGCGAGACCCGGGCGACCTGCTCGCCGGTCTCCTCGAGGCCGACGAACGGCAGGTTGAACTCGGCGGCGTAGAAGGCGGCGAGCGCGGGCGTGCGCCGCTTGCCACGCCCGCCGATGATGATCGGCGGCGTCGGGGTCTGCGCCGGCTTGGGCAGCGCCGGCGAGTCGACGACCGGGTAGTGCGCGCCGGCGTGCTCGAAGAGCTCGCCCGCCGGGGTGCGCCACAGCCCGGTGATGACGGCGAGCTGCTCCTCGAAGCGGTCGAAGCGCTCACGGGTGTCGGGGAACGGGATGGCGTACGCCGCGTGCTCGGCGGCGAACCACCCGGCACCGAGGCCGAGCTCGACGCGCCCGCCGCTCATCTGGTCCACCTGGGCGACCTGGATCGCCAGCGGGCCGGGGTGGCGGAAGGTCGCGGAGGTCATCAGGGTGCCGAGCCGGATGGTGCTGGTCTCGCGGGCCAGCCCGGCCAGCGTGGTCCACGCGTCGGTGGGCCCGGGCAGGCCGTCGCCGCCCATCGTCAGGTAGTGGTCGGAGCGGAAGAACGCGCCGTACCCGAGGCGCTCCGCCTCCTGGGCGACCCGCAGCAGGTCGTCGTAGGTCGCGCCCTGCTGGGGCTCGGTGAACACGCGCAGCTCCACACCGTTGCTCATGCCCCCACTCTGGCAGGCGGGTGGTTCAGTCCTGCACGCGCACCAGGCGGACCACGTCGAACCCGTCGTGCGGCTCGCGGGCGACCTCGCGCCACTCGGCCGGGTCGATCTCGGGGTAGAAGGTGTCCCCCTCGGGGCGCAGGCGCACCTCGCTGAGCACCTGCTCGTCGGCCACCGGGAGCGCGAGGGCGTAGACCGCCGCTCCCCCGGCGACGTACGCCGTGTCGCCGTGCTCGGCGGCGATGGCCAGGGCCTCGTCGAGGTCGTGGGCGACGAGCACCCCCGGCGCGGACCAGGCCGGGTCGCGGGTCAGCACGACGGTGGTGCGACCCGGCAGCGGGCGCCCGATCGAGTCGTACGTCGCGCGTCCCATCACCAGCACGTGGCCCAGCGTGGTGCGCTTGAAGTGCGCGAAGTCCTCGGGCAGGTGCCACGGGATGGTGCCGTCCGCGCCGATCACGCCGTTCTCGGCGACGGCCGCGATCAGCACGACCCGGGGACGGGCGCCGACCTCAGACGGCAACGGGGGCCTTGATCGCCGGGTGCGGGTCGTAGCCCTCGAGGGTGATGTGCTCGAGCTCGAAGGCGTCGAGCTCGGTGACCGAGGGGTCCAGGTGCAGTGTCGGCAGCGGCCGCGGCTCGCGGGTGAGCTGGAGGCGGGCCTGCTCGAGGTGGTTGCTGTACAGGTGCGCGTCGCCGAAGGTGTGCACGAAGTCGCCGACCTCCAGGCCGGCCACCTGGGCGACCATGTGGGTCAGCAGGGCGTAGGAGGCGATGTTGAACGGCACGCCGAGGAACACGTCGGCGCTGCGCTGGTAGAGCTGGCACGATAGCCGGCCGGGGCCCTCGGGCTGCGGCGCGACATAGAACTGGAACATGGTGTGGCACGGCGCCAGCGCCATCGACGGGACGTCGGCGACGTTCCAGGCCGACACGATGTGGCGGCGCGAGTCGGGGTCGGCGCGCAGCTGGGCGACGACCTGGGCGATCTGGTCGACATGGCCGCCGTCGGGGGTCGGCCAGGAGCGCCACTGGTGGCCGTAGATCGGACCGAGGTCGCCGTTCTCGTCGGCCCACTCGTCCCAGATGGAGATGCCGCGCTCGTGCAACCACTTCACGTTGGTGTCGCCGCGCAGGAACCACAGCAGCTCGCCGAACACCGAGCGGGTGTGCACCTTCTTCGTCGTGACCAGCGGGAAGCCGGCGCTCAGGTCGAAGCGGATCTGGTGGCCGAACACCGACCGGGTCCCGGTCCCGGTGCGGTCGGACTTCTCCACACCCTCGTCGAGGATGCGCTGGACGAGGTCGAGGTAGGCGCGCACGGCGCGAGCCTAGCCGTCGGCGCCGGGCAGGAGCACGCTGCCGTCCACCGTGGTCGCGGTGTCGCCGCCGACCCAGATGGTGCCGTCCGCGGCGGTCTCGATGTGCACCCGGCCCCGCCGACCCAGCGCGGTGCCCTGCGAGGCGACGTACGACGTGGGCAGGCGGGTGCCGGCCAGCCACTGCGCGAGCCCGGCGTTGAGGCTGCCGGTGACCGGGTCCTCGGGCATCCCGTAGCCAGGGCAGAACGCGCGCACCTCGATCTCCGCGTCGCTCGCGCCGGGCGGGTAGATGCCGACCACGCCGATCTTGAGGTCGCCGAAGGCGGCGAAGTCGGGCTGGAGGCCGATCACCGCGGTGGCGTCGCCGAGCTGGACGCCGACCCAGCCGGGGCCGTTGTCGATCCAGGCGCTGCCGGCGATCTCGGCGACGTCGATGCCCAGCGCACGGGCGATGCGGGCCAGGTCCGCCTCGTCGACCGGGCCGGAGCGCATCAGCGGCGGCGCGGCGAACGCGAGCCGGTCGGTGCGCCGGATCCGCACCAGCCCCGCCCCGCACTCCTGCACCAGGTCGGTGCCGGCCGGCACCCCGCCGGCCTCGAGCCAGGCGTGGGCGCTGCCGAGCGTCGGGTGCCCGGCGAACGGCAGCTCGCCGCCCGGGGTCCAGATCCGCAGCCGGTAGTCGGCTCCGGGCTCCGTCGGGCGCAGCAGGAACGTGGTCTCGGACAGGTTGGTCCACCGCGCGAACGCGGCCATGTCGGCGTCCGACACGTCGTCGGCGTCGTGGACCACGGCGACCGGGTTCCCGAGCAGCGGGGCGGAGGAGAAGACGTCGACCTGGCGGAAGCGGTGCATGCCCGGCACCGTACCCATCGCGTCCCACCGGGGGACCGGTCAGCGAGGGCTCAGGGGTGCAGCGACATCGGGCCGTAGACGACCCGGTCGTGCTCGAAGAGCGTGACCGCGTCGACGCCCGCCGCGGCGAGGTCGGCCCAGATCTCGCCGACCCACGACTCGGCGTCGGCCTGGCTCTCGAAGCGCTGCCCGGCGAGCTCGCCCTCGATGCTCACCTCGACACCGGAGGCGTCCTCGGGGCGCCACCACCAGGGCTGCTCCGCGGGCAGGGGCGGACGGAAGGTCGGGGGCTGGTCGGGAAGACTCACGGCTACACCTCTCGCACGGACGGCTGGACGAACGGGGGCTTGGTCACCACGAAGACCTCGCGGCGACCACGGACGTCGACACCCACCTCGGTGTCGACCTCGACGAACGGCGGCAGGTAGGCCAGGCCGACCCCCGCGCGGAGCGTCGGCGAGAAGGTGCCGGACGTGACCTCGCCGAGGCGCACGTCGGGCGTGAGGGAGACCGCCATGCCGGGGCGCGGGATGCCGCGGCCGGACGCCACGAGGCCGCGCAGCAGGCGGCTCGGCCCGGCGGCGCGCTCGGCGAGCAGCGCGTCGCGCCCCCAGAAGGACGGCTTGGCCCACCCGACGGCCCAGCCCAGGCGGGCCTGGACGGGGGTGGTGTCGGTGGTGATGTCCTGGCCGTGGAGCGGGTAGCCCATCTCGGTGCGCAGGGTGTCGCGGGCGCCCAGGCCGCACGCGACGATGCCCCGCCGGTGGCCGGCGTCGAGGAGCGCGTCCCAGAGCGGCACCGCCACGGCGTACGGCGCGATGAGCTCGTAGCCGCGCTCGCCGGTGTAGCCGCTGCGGCACACCACGACCCGCTCGCCGCGGAACGGCGCGAGCGCGAAGGACATGTAGTCGTGGCCGACCGGCATCCCGAGCTCGGTGAGGACCTCGTCGGACTCCGGGCCCTGCACGGCGAGCACGACGTGCTCGCGGTGCTCGTCGACGACGGCGACCCCGGGCGGCGCGTGCTCGGCGAGGCGGCGGGCGACCTCGGCGGAGTTGGCGGCGTTGGGGACCAGCAGCACCTCGTCGTCGTCGCGCAGGTAGACGATCAGGTCGTCGACGATGCCGCCGGTCTCGTCCTCGCAGCACAGCGTGTACTGGGCCTGGCCGGGACGGATCCGGCCGAGGTCGTTGGTGAGGACCGAGTCGACGTACGCCGCGGCGCCGGGGCCGCGCACGACGACCTTGCCCAGGTGGCTGACGTCGAAGAGGCCGACGCCGTCGCGGACGGCCTGGTGCTCCTTGACGACCCCGGTGGGGTACTCCAGCGGCATCGTCCAGCCGCCGAACTCGGCGAACTTGGCCCCGAGCTCGGCGTGGCGTTCGTGCAGCGGGGACCTGAGCAGCGGTGCAGAGGATCCGACCATGGCGTCAACCTACCGCCGGGGCCACGCGTTAGCCTGCAACCGTGACGTCGTACACGCTCCGCAAGGCCAGCCCCGCCAAGACCCGCTGCGACGCCGTCGTGGTCGGTGTCGTGCAGACGCCGAAGGGGGTGGAGCTGGCCGCCGGCGCCGAGGACGTCGCGGCCGCCTGGGGACGCAAGCTGCGCCCGCTGCTGTCCAGCCTGGGCGTCAAGGGCGGTGCGGGCGAGATCACCCGGATCCCGACCGGCGGCACCATCACCGCACCGCTGCTCGTGCTGGTCGGCCTCGGCAAGGACCCGGGCCCCGTGCAGGTGCGGCGCGCCGCCGGTGCCGCCGCCCGCGCGGTCCCCAACTCCGCCTCCGTCGCGCTCGCGCTGCCCGCGGAGTCCGTCGAGCTGGTGCGCGCCGTCACCGAGGGCTGGATCCTCGGCGGCTACACGTTCACGACCTACAAGTCGGCATCCGCGAAGGAGGACTCCGCCGAGCACCCCGGCGAGGTGGTCGTCCTCAGCCCCGAGGCGCGCGACTCCGCGGCCAAGACGGCCTTCGAGGACGCCCAGGTGGTGGCCGAGGCCGTCGCCACGTGCCGCGACTGGGTCAACACCCCGCCCGGCGACCTGACGCCGCCGGTGTTCGCGGACGCCGTCGAGGCGGCCGTCAACGAGGCCGGCAGCGGTCGCGGCGCCCCGAAGCTGTCGGTGTCCGTGCTCGACGAGGAGCGCCTGGCCGAGCTCGGCTGCGGCGGCATCCTGGGGGTCGGGGCCGGGTCGGCCGCTCCCCCGCGCCTGGTCGAGATCAGCTACACCCCCAAGCACGCCACGGCGCACCTCGCGCTGGTCGGCAAGGGCATCACCTTCGACTCCGGCGGCCTCAGCATCAAGCCCGCAGCGAACATGCACGAGATGAAGTCCGACATGGGCGGCGCGGCGGCCGTCGTGCAGGCCACCGTCGCCATCGCCCGCCTCGGGCTGCCGGTGCGCGTCAGCACGTTCGTGCCGATGGCCGAGAACATGCTCTCCGGCGCCGCGACCCGTCCCGGCGACGTGCTGCGGATGTATGGCGGCACCACCGTCGAGGTCCTCAACACCGACGCCGAGGGCCGCCTGGTGCTGGCCGACGCGCTGGTGCGCGCCACCGAGCTCAAGCCCGACGTGGTCGTCGACGTCGCGACCCTGACCGGGCACATGGTGGTCGCCCTCGGCGACAAGGTCGCCGGCGTGATGGGCTCCCCCGAGATCGTGGACGCCGTGCGCAGCGCCGCCGCCAGCGCCGGCGAGGACGTCTGGCCGATGCCGATCCCCGAGGTCATGGAGGAGCGCATCCACTCCTCGAAGATCGCCGACCTCGCCCAGCACGACTGGATCCGCTGGGGCGGCGGGCTGTACGCCGCGGCCTTCCTGCGCGAGTTCACCGCCGGACTCCCCTGGGCCCACCTCGACATCGCGGGCCCGGCGTACACCTCCGGCGGCCCCTCGGGCCACGTCACCTCCGGCGGCACCGGCTTCGCCGTCGCCACCCTCGTCGACTACGCCCGCACGCTGGCCGACACGAAGGGCTGACCCCGGCCACCTCGGCCGCGCGGGACCCCGTCGTCGGTCGAGCTCGTCGAGAACCACCGGTGGACGGACCAGGGAACCGGCGTGCCGCCGGCACCGTCCACCGGTCATGGGTCTGCGGTCGATGCTCGTCGCGGTGGCGCTGTGCGCGGCCGCCGTCGCCTGCGCGTCGGAGGATGCGTCCGGTCCGCGAACGGACCCGGAGGCCCCCAGCGCCGCCCCGAAGGACGTCTTCCCGGTCGGCGCCATCGGTGCCTTCGGGATCTACCCGCACTGCGGTGTCGAGTTCACGCTCATCGACGGCATGCTCTGGCGGACAACGGTGCCGCCCGGGAGCGGCAACCCACAGACCTGGCCGGTCGGCGCCTTCCGCGGCACCCTGAGCCGTCCCGCAGTCGACCTCGCGATCTACACGAGCCCACTCCTACCGGTCACGAGACTGGTCTTCCGGCCCGCACCCGACGCCAGCCACGCCTGCGCGTGAGCGTCCGGAGCACCGGCTGCGAGCGGGGCTCCGTCGGTCGGCGAGGGCCTGCATTGGTCGAGCACGGCCGTCGTTGATCGAGCTTGACGAGACCTTCGGGCATAGGTCCGGCCCCGCCGGCTGCGACTGACGGGGTCCTGACGCTCGAGATCTACTCGTCGGGCGGGTGGACGGCGACGAGGCGGGTGGTGCCGTGGTCCTTGACCAGGTGGAGCCCGTGCGGGGATCGCCAGAGGTACGTCGCCGGATCGGTCCGGTCGTAGGTCCAGCCCGTATGTGTCTTGGCGCGGTGATGTCGCCGGCACAGCGGCGCCAGGTTGCAGCTGCATGTCGGGCCGCCTGAGCCGTGGGCGACGACGTGGTCGGTGTCGCAGCGGCGGGCCGGGCGTTCGCACCACGGGAAGGCGCACGTCGGCTGGGCCAGACGGGTCTGCTCGACCAGCCGGTCGGGGACCGCGTAGGCGTCGGTGTGGTGGTGGGCGTCGAGGTCGATGACGGGCTTGATGACGACCTGGGCGTCGCTGGTGCACCAGTCGCGGACCTGGTCGGTGGAGACGATGGAGCGGGTCTCCTCGATGCGCGCGATGCCGGGCTCGCCACCGAGGGCCGCCTCGGAGAGGTGCACGTGGATGACCACCTGCCGCGGCTTCACCACCGACCCTGCCCCCTCGCCGGTCTCGGTCATCAGGTCGAGGGTGAGCTGGCGGCGGGCGAGCTCGCCGGCGGCCCGGGAGCGGCGCACGTCCAGCGGCTCCTCGGAGCCGAGCGCCGCGAGCTGTTGGGCGCCCTGGCGGATCGCGGCGTCGAGGTCGAGTGCGTCGGCGAGGTCGAGGGTGCCCTCGACCTGCACGGTGCCGTCGAAGTCGGCTGTCTCTGTGTGGACGTCGAACCGGCGCCCGTCCGCGGCCTGGCGACGCTGCTTCTCGGCGCCCTCCGGGTCGAACAGCACCCGGGCGTGCTCGACCAGTCGTCCGATCGCGGCGAAGCCGACCTTGCCCACGACGGGGGCGAGCTGGCGGTCGACGTACTCCGCACCGGAGAGCGGCAACGTGGTCGTCAGCTGCGCGACCCGCCGCGCCTTCCACGCAGGGACCTTTCCGGCCCGCACGAGGGCCCAGGTCCGCTTCAGCCGGTGGGCCAGCTCGAGGGCCTCGCCGATCAGCGACTTGGCGGAGTCGGTCGAGAGGCCGAGCGCGGCACCCAGCTCCATCGGCGCGAACTCCGCCACCAGCGGGGCGCCCTCACCCGCCAGCGGGACGGCCAGCTCCCCGAACACCAGCCCGGTGGTCGGGCTGGTGGACACCGACACCTCCGGGTGCATCGCCGCCCACACCAGAGCGGCCTCCAGGAGCCTCGCCTCGGCAGCCTGGGCCGCAGCCCGCTGCGCCTGTGCGAACGCCAGCACGGTGGCTGGGGTGTCGCAGTCGGGGAGCTCGGGGTCGGCCATGCCTCATTCTACTCGAACGCACGTTCGAGAACAAGGGTCCTTCCCCAGGCTGCTGGGTCCCGACAGGCTCGACCGACGCCGACGCCGACGCCGACGAGTGCCCTCTGCGTCAGAGGCCCTGCTGCTTCCGGCGGCGGTTGTAGTCGCGCATGCGCTGCGGGATGCCGACGACGGCGGCGTCGTAGGAGGGGACCTGGAAGGTGTTGCAGAAGCGGTGCGCCCACTCGACGGAGGGGACGCGGCGGCGCGTCCACTCGCCGTCGTGGGCGACCAGCAACAGGGTCACGTCGCTGACGGCGGTGCGTGGCTCGACGAAGCCCTCGACGCCGCGGCGCTCGGTGACCCACGTGCGCAGGTGCTCCTCGTCGACCTTGCTGGACGCCCGGACACTCGTGGAGCCGGTGCGGAACCCGTCCGCTGCCGGCTTGCTCATCCGGCCACCGGAGCGGCGGCGGAAGCGATCCATCAGACCCATGGGGCACAGTCTGCCTGCTGGCACCGCACTTGCGGAGCAGTTCACGCCTCGCGACCCGGTGTGGACAGCGTGGCAGAAGGTGCGAAGATGGGGCCCCGCTCGCGCGGCACTCACGGAAGGAACACGGTGGCCGACACCGACTACGACGTACTCATCCTCGGCGGAGGCTCGGGTGGCTATGCGTGCGCCCTGCGGGCCGCGCAGCTGGACCTGAGCGTCGCCGTCGTGGAGGAGTCGAAGGTCGGCGGCACCTGCCTGCACCAGGGCTGCATCCCCACCAAGGCCCTCCTGCACGCCGCCGAGGTGGCCGACTCCGCCCGCGACTCCGAGGTGTTCGGCGTCCGCGCCACCTTCGAGGGCGTCGACATGGCCGGCGTCAACGCCTACAAGGACGGCGTCGTGAAGCGCCTGTTCAACGGGCTCACCGGCCTGGTCCGCAGCCGCGGCGTCACCGTGATCGAGGGACGCGGCCGGCTCACCGGCCCGCGCCAGGTCGCGGTCGGCGACACCACCTACTCCGCGCGCCACGTCGTGCTCGCCTCCGGCTCCTACCCGCGCATGCTGCCCGGCCTCGAGGTCGACGGCGAGCGGGTCATCACCTCCGAGCACGCCCTGCGCCTGGACCGCGTCCCCGCGTCGGTCGCCGTCCTCGGCGGCGGCGTGATCGGCTGCGAGTTCGCCAGCGTGTGGCGCAGCTTCGGCGCCGACGTCACCATCGTGGAGGCGCTCCCCCGGCTGATCGCCGGCGAGGACGAGGCGTCCTCCAAGGCCCTCCAGCGCGCCTTCACCAAGCGCGGCATCACCGTGCGCACCGACACCTCCTTCGAGAGCGTCAAGCACACGGAGGACGGCGTCGCGCTCACCCTCGCCGACGGCTCGGTCCTCGAGGCCGAGGTGCTGCTCGTCGCCGTCGGGCGCGGTCCCCGCACCGAGGGCCTCGGGTACGACGAGCAGGGCGTCGCCATGGAGCGCGGCTTCGTGCTCACCGACGAGCGCTGCCGCACCAACCTCGACGGCGTCCGCGCCGTCGGCGACATCGTCCCCGGCCTCCAGCTCGCCCACCGCGGGTTCGCGCAGGGCATCTTCGTGGCCGAGGACATCGCAGGGCTCGACCCCCGCCCGATCGACGAGGTCGGGATCCCGAGGGTCACCTACACCGCTCCCGAGGTCGCCTCGGTCGGGCTCGACGAGACGGCCGCCCGCGCGGCGTACGGCGAGGACGGCATCGAGACGCTCACCTACGACCTCGGCGGCAACGGCAAGAGCCAGATCCTGAAGACCCAGGGGTTCGTGAAGCTCATCCGCCGCACCGACGGCCCCGTCGTCGGCATCCACCTGGTCGGTGACCGGGTGGGCGAGCTCGTGGGGCAGGCCCAGCTGATCCACGGCTGGGAGGGGTACCCGGAAGACGTCGCCCCTCTCGTCCACGCGCATCCCACGCAGCACGAGGCGCTCGGCGAGGCACACCTCGCCCTGGCCGGCAAGCCGCTCCACACGCATTCCTGACACCACCCACATCGAAGAGAACGCGAGCGAAGGAACCTCCATTGGCCACCGAAGTCAACCTCCCGGCACTCGGGGAGTCCGTCACCGAAGGCACCGTCACCCGTTGGCTCAAGCAGGTCGGTGACACCGTTGCGGTGGACGAGCCGCTGCTCGAGGTCTCCACCGACAAGGTCGACACCGAGATCCCCTCCCCGATCGCCGGCACCCTGCTGGAGATCAAGGCCCAGGAGGACGACACCGTCGAGGTGGGCGCCGTGCTGGCGCTCATCGGCGACGAGGGCGAGTCCGCCGGCGGCTCCGAGTCCGAGGAGCCTGCCGAGGAGCCCGAGCCCGAGCAGGAGAAGGCCGAGGAGCCCGCGGCTGCCGAGGAGCCCGCTCCCGCCGCGGAGGAGGCCCCCAAGCCCGCCGCCGAGACCAAGAAGTCGGGCGGCTCCGGCACCCCCGTGACCCTCCCCGCACTGGGCGAGTCGGTCACCGAGGGCACCGTCACCCGCTGGCTCAAGCAGGTCGGCGACGAGGTCGCCGTCGACGAGCCGCTGCTCGAGGTCTCCACCGACAAGGTCGACACCGAGATCCCCTCTCCGATCGCCGGCACCCTGCTGGAGATCAAGGCCGAGGAGGACGAGACGGTCGAGGTCGGCGCCGAGCTCGCGATCATCGGCGACGCCGGTGCCGCACCCGCCGAGGAGAAGGCCGCCGAGCCGGAGCCCGAGCCGGAGCCGGAGCCGGAGCCGGAGCCCGAGCCGGAGCCGGAGCCCGAGCCGGAGAAGAAGCCCGAGCCGGTTGCCGAGAAGAAGTCCGAGCCCGCGCCGAAGGCCGCGGCCGAGGAGAAGAAGCCCGAGCCCGCCGCCGAGAAGCCCAGCGGTTCCGGTGACGGCCACGGCTACGTGACCCCGCTGGTGCGCAAGCTGGCCCAGCAGCACGGCGTCGACCTCGCCAGCATCTCCGGCACCGGTGTCGGCGGCCGCGTCCGCAAGCAGGACGTGCTCGACGCCGCCGCTGCCGCCAAGCAGCAGGCCGCCCCCGCCGCTGCGGCCCCGGCCGCCGCCGCGGCGCCGTCCGCCCCGTCGGTGACCCCCTCGCCGCTGCGCGGCACCACGGAGAAGATCAGCCGCCTGCGCAAGATCATCTCCGAGCGGATGCTGGACTCGCTGCACACCTCCGCGCAGCTGACCCAGGTCGTGGAGGTCGACGTCACCAACGTCGCCCGCCTGCGCGACGCGGTGAAGGCCGACTTCCTGTCCCGCGAGGGCGTGAAGCTGTCCTACCTGCCGTTCTTCGCCAAGGCCGCGATCGACGCGCTCAAGCAGCACCCCAAGCTGAACGCGACGATCGACGCCGAGGCCGGCGAGGTGACCTACTACGACCGCGAGAACGTCGCGTTCGCGGTGGACACCGAGAAGGGCCTGCTGACGCCCGTCGTGAAGGACGCCGGCGACCTCTCGATCGCCGGTCTGGCGAAGAAGATCGCCGATGTCGCGGAGCGCACCCGCACCAACAAGATCGGCCCGGACGAGCTCGGTGGCGGCACCTTCACCATCACCAACCTCGGCAGCGTCGGCGCGCTGTGGGACACCCCGATCATCAACCAGCCGCAGGTCGCCATCCTCGGCCCGGGCGCGGTCGTCAAGCGCCCGGTCGTGATCGACGACCCGAACCTGGGCGAGACGATCGCGGTGCGTCACATGGTCTTCCTCGCGCTGACCTACGACCACCGCCTGGTCGACGGGGCGGACGCCGGCCGCTTCCTCGCCGACGTCAAGAAGCGTCTCGAGGCGGGCGTCTTCGACGTCTGATCCCTCGCTGGTCGCGCCGAGTCGGCGCGAACGGCGGAACTCTCCCGGCTCCGGCCGGCGCAGGGCTCCGCGGTTCGCGCCGACTCGCGCATTTCGGGGGTGCCGGGTGGCACGCTGACGACATGCACGTCGTGATCGCCGGCTCCTCCGGCTTCCTGGGCACCCACCTGCGCGCCGAGCTCGACCGGCGCGGCCACCGGGTCACCGCGCTCGTACGCCGCGGCGCGGCGGCGCCCGGGGAGTCCACCTGGGACCCCGCCGCCGGGACCGTGGACCCCGAGGTGATCGGGTCCGCCGACGTGGTGGTCAACCTGGCCGGCTCCCCCACCCTGGGCAACCCGCACTCGCGACGCTGGGCCCAGGAGCTGGAGCAGAGCCGGGTGCGCTCCACCGAGGTGCTGGCGCGGGCGGTCGCCGAGGCCGCCCGCTCCGGGCAGGGGCCGGCGTACCTCGCCGGCAACGGCATCTCCTACTACGGCGACCACGGCGACCACGAGCTGACCGAGGCCTCCGACAGCCGCGGGCAGGCGCTGCTCACGCGGGTCACCCGGGTCTGGCAGGCGGCCGCGCAGCCGGCGGTCGACGCGGGGGCCCGGGTGGTCGTGCTGCGCACCGCGCCGGTGATGGACCGTCGCGCGGCGCCGCTGAAGCAGCTGGTGCCGCTCTTCCGTGCCGGGCTCGGGGGGCGGCTGGGCAGCGGTCGCCAGCACATGGCGATGTGCTCGCTGCGCGACTGGGTCGGCGGCGTGGTGCACGCCGCCGAGCACCCCGACCTCGAGGGGCCGGTCAACCTCACCTGTCCTGTGGCGCCCACCAACGCCGAGTTCACCCGCGAGCTCGCCGCGCAGCTGCACCGCCCGGCGTTCGCGTTCGTGCCGGGACCGCTGCTGCGCGTCGGCGCCGGCGAGATGGCGCCGGAGCTGCTCGGCTCGCTCAACGTGCGCCCGGCCCGGCTGCTCGACAGCGGCTATGACTTTCACGACCCCGACGTCGCGGCGGTGCTGCGCACCGCGCTGCGTGCGGACGGCGGACCGCCCGCACGTTGAGCGAGGCGATGTGGGAGAACTGAGCCCGTGAGCACCACCACGACCCCCGAGCGGCTGCGCGTCGAGCGCCCCGACGGCACCAGCTTCCACCTGACCCTGCGCCCGGCCGCCGAGGACGCCCCGGCCGTGCTGGTCGTCCCGGCGATGGGGCTGGGCTCGCGCTACTACCTGCGGCTGCTCGCCGCGCTGGAGGCCGCCGGCGTCAGCGGCGCCGCCACCGAGCTGCGCGGGCACGAGGAGGGCGGCGAGCCCGCCGGTCGCCGCCGCGACTTCGGCTACGCCGACCTGGTCGACGACCTGGACCGGGCGGTCACCGCTCTGTCCGCTCGGCTCCCCGGCGCACCGATCCACCTGCTGGGCCACAGCCTGGGCGGCCAGCTCGCCGCGGTGGAGGCGGCGGCGCGCCC
Organism: Nocardioides sp. zg-DK7169; assembly: GCF_013155365.1. Classification (GTDB taxonomy): domain Bacteria; phylum Actinomycetota; class Actinomycetes; order Propionibacteriales; family Nocardioidaceae; genus Nocardioides. Next base: position 246,755 of record NZ_JABJRA010000004.1, on the reverse strand, counting down.
CGAGCGGCTCGCCGGGCTGATCCACGTGGCGTCCGGGACGCCGTACTGGCGGGTCTTCTCGCCGCGGATGCTCGCGATGACCCAGGTCGTGCCGCTGATCGCGCGGGTGCTCGGCCACTTCCCGGGCGACCGGTTCGGCTTCGCCGGGCGCGAGGCGCGCACCCAGATGACCGACTGGGCGCGCTTGGCCCGCACCGGCCGCTTCGTCTTCGGCCGGCCGCGCCGCGACCACGGCCGGGCGATGGGGAGCACCGCGCTGCCGGTGCTCTCGGTGTCGCTGGAGGGCGACGAGCTGGCGCCGCCGGCGTCCGTCGACGACCTGGCCGGGCGGTTCCCGAGTCGGTGCGTCGAGCGGGTCCACCTCGACCCGGTCGCCCTGGGCTACGACCAGGTCGACCACCTGCGCTGGGCCCGGCACCCCGGCGTGGTGGTGCCGACCCTCACCGGCTGGCTGGACCGTCTGCACCCACGGGCCTGACCGACACGACGCGCCACCGGTCCTCCTCGCGGCGCAGCACCAGCACCCGCCGCGAGGCCCGGTCCGTGGGCAGCGCGAGCCGGGTGCCGCGCCCCGCGGCGACCCCACCGACCACGCGGTCGGTCACGTCGAGCACCAGGCGTTCCGGCCGCGCGCGGCGTACGTCGAGGCGCAGCACCTGGGTGCTCAGGTCGCGCACCATCAGCCCGCGCCGGGTCCAGGCGCGCAGCATCGCGACGTCGCGGCGTCCGGCCGCGCTCCCGGGGGCGTAGAGCTCGCCCAGGGCGCGCAGGTCGCCGGCGGCCCACGCGTCGGCGCGTCGGGCGTCCCACTCGGCGAGGACCTCACGGGCCACGGGGACCACGGGCGGAGCCGAGGTCCCGGCCGACGCCGGGCGGTCCGGGTCGCTCCCGCGCCCCGAGAGGGCCTCGGCGACGACGACCACCGCGGTGCCGGCCAGCAGCGGCAGCAGCACCGCCACGAGCAGGACCGGGAGCCAGCGCGCAGACCTCATCCCCCACTCCTACCCGGGACGGCGCCTCTCGCGGGCGCGTCGTCCACAGCCCCGCCCGCGGAGCCGGGGGGTCCGGGCCGCGGCGTAGGCTCGACGCCGTGACTGAGCTGCGCTTCGAGGAGGTCGGCCTGGGGGCCGACGCGATCGACTACCTGACCGCCTGGGAGCTCCAGCGCGAGGTCCACGAGCGGGTCGCGGCCGGCGAGCAGCCGGGCACGGTGCTGCTGCTCGAGCACCCGCCGGTCTTCACCGCCGGCAAGCGCACCCTGCCCGAGGAGCGCCCGCTCGACCCGGGCGGCGCCGACGTCATCGACGTCGACCGCGGCGGCAAGATCACCTTCCACGGTCCCGGCCAGCTGGTCGGTTACCCGATCGTCGCGCTGCCCGACCACGTCAAGGTCGTCGACTACGTGCGTCGGGTCGAGGAGGCGCTCATCGGCGTGTGCGCCGACCTGGGCGTGACCACCGCGCGGGTCCCCGGCCGCAGCGGGGTCTGGCTGCGCGCCGACGACCGCGGCCCGGAGCGCAAGATCGCCGCCATCGGCATCCGGGTCAGCCGCGGCGTGACCATGCACGGGTTCTCCCTCAACTGCGACGTCGACCTGGGCTGGTACTCCCGCTTCGTGCCGTGCGGGATCGCCGACGCCGGCGTCACCTCGCTCAGTGCCGAGCTGGGCCGCGACGTGCCGGTCGCGGAGGTGCTGCCGCTGGTGCGCCGCCACGTCGCCGAGCTGCTCGCCTGGGCGCCGTACGACGCCACCCCGGACTACGAGCCGCGCCCCGATCCCGCCAAGGCACCGCGCATCGAGCTGCTCACCCCCGGCAACCGCTGAGCCGGTCCAGACCTGCGGCGTGGGCGCCGCACGCCGTCCGCACCCGCTGCTTGGATCATTTGGGGCCATCCGGCCCCAGGTGACGAAGGGCAGCACGGGTGAGTGAGCTGGTGATCGAGACCTCCGGCCTCCGCAAGGAGTACCGAGGTCGTGGTGGGGTGCGTGTCGCCGTGCACGACCTGGACCTGGCGGTCCCCGCCGGCGGGGTGCACGGGTTCCTGGGCCCCAACGGGTCCGGCAAGACCACCACCATCCGGATGCTCCTCGGGCTGGCCCGGGCCACCCGCGGGGAGATGCGCCTGTTCGGCGAGCCGGTGCCCCGGCGCCTGCCGGCCGTCGTCGACCGGGTCGGTGCGGTCGTGGAGTCCCCGAAGTTCTCCCCCAACCTCAGCGCGCGGCGCAACCTGCTGCTGCTCTCCCGCTCGATCGGGGTGCCCGACACCCACGTCGACGAGGCCATCGTGACGGTGGGGCTGAGCGGGCGCGAGGGCGACCGGTTCAAGTCCTACTCCCTCGGCATGAAGCAGCGCCTCGCGATCGCCGCGACGCTGCTGAAGAAGCCCGACCTGCTGATCCTCGACGAGCCCACCAACGGCCTCGACCCGGCCGGTATCCGCGAGATCCGCGAGACCATCCGCACCCTCGGCGACGCCGGCGTGACGGTGCTGCTGAGCTCGCACATCCTCGCCGAGGTCCAGCAGGTGTGCACCGCGGCCACGATCATCGGCCAGGGCCGGCTGCTCGCCTCCGGGACCGTCGACGACCTGCTCGGCAGCGGTACGGCGTACCGAGTCGCCGCCGCGGACCCCGGTGCCGCCGGCCGGGCGCTGGAGGCCGCCGGGCTGGGCGTCACCACCGAGGGCCATGGCGCCCTGCGCGTGGAGACGGACGACCCGACCACGATCACGCGCACCCTCGCCGAGACGGGCATCTGGCTCACCGAGCTCACCCCGCTGCGCCCGGACCTGGAGACCTTCTTCCTCGACCTGACGGCCGCCGCCTCCCTCGACGGCCCCGACACCTCCACGACCGGCTACGTCACGATCCCGCAGGAGACCGTCCGATGATGCGACTGATCCGCGTCGAGCTCACCCGGCTGCGCTGGCGCCGTGCGGTCGTCGCCCTGCTCGGGCTCGCGATCGTGGTCCCGGCGGTCCTCGGCTTCAGCCGGGCCTGGGACACCCGCCCGCCCTCGGCGGAGCGGCAGGCCAGCATCGATGCGATGGTCGAGAGGGACACCCAGCGCAAGGGCACCCAGCGCCAGCTCGCCGAGTGTGTCGCCAACCCCGCGGACTGGGGCGTCGAGGCCGGCGACGACCCCGTGGCGACGTGCGAGGAGTGGGTCCTCCCCCAGCCCGAGTGGTACGGACCGCCGGTCCTCGACCTCACCGAGGAGCACGAGGGCAGCGCCGTGGGCGTCATCTTGATCCTCGGCCTGCTCGCCATGCTCATCGGTACCACCTTCGCCGGGCACGACTGGGCGAGCGGGTCGATGAGCAACCAGCTGCTCTTCGAGCCGCGCCGCCACCGCGTGTGGCTGGCCAAGGCGATCGCCGTCAGTGTCACGGCGCTCGCCGTCGCCGCTGTCGTGGCAAGCGGGTGGTGGCTCACGATGTACGCCGTCGCGACCCGCCGCGACCTCGCGATCCCCGACGGCCTGCTGCGCGACGGGCTCGAGCAGGGTCTGCGCGGCGCCGCCGTCGCGGCCGTCGCGGCGCTGGTCGGCTACGCGCTGACGATGCTGTTCCGCAGCACCGTCGCGACGCTGGGCGTGGTGTTCGCGGTGAGCCTGGTCAGCGGGCTGCTGATCGCCGCCCTGGGCCTGGACGGCGAGGGCCGCTGGATGCCGAACAACAACCTGGCCGCGGTGGTGCAGAACGGCTCGACGTACTGGGACCCCCCGCCCGCGGAGTGTGACACTCCCCGCGAGCCCCCGGCCGGCCTGGACTGCAGCGGCGAGGGCCACGTGAGCATGGCCCAGGGCGCCGGCTACCTCGGCGTGCTGGCCCTCGGGATCGGTGCGGCGTCGCTCGGCTCGCACCGGCGCCGCGACGTGCCCTGACGTGGGCCCCGCCGGTCGCGGACGGCGCCCGCCCGCGGCGTACAGTAAGGGGGTGACTCAGGCGCCCGCACCCGAAGGCAGGAAGCTCCTCCGACTCGAGGTCCGCAACGCGGAGACCCCGATCGAACGCAAGCCCGAGTGGATCAAGACCCGCGCCAAGATGGGCCCGGAGTACACCGAGCTCATGGGCCTGGTGAAGTCCGAGGGCCTGCACACCGTGTGCCAGGAGGCCGGCTGCCCCAACATCTTCGAGTGCTGGGAGGACCGCGAGGCCACCTTCCTCATCGGCGGTGACCAGTGCACCCGGCGCTGCGACTTCTGCCAGATCGACACCGGCAAGCCCCAGCCCCTCGACCGCGACGAGCCGCGGCGCGTGGCGGAGTCGGTGCAGAAGATGGAGCTGCGCTACGCCACCATCACCGGCGTCGCGCGCGACGACCTCCCCGACGGCGGTGCGTGGCTGTACGCCGAGACCGTGCGCGCCATCCACGAGCTCAACCCCGGCACCGGGGTCGAGAACCTGATCCCCGACTTCAACGGCAAGCCCGACCTGCTGCGCGAGGTCTTCGAGTCGCGCCCCGAGGTGCTGGCCCACAACGTCGAGACGGTGCCCCGGATCTTCAAGCGGATCCGCCCCGCGTTCCGCTACGAGCGCTCCCTCGACGTGATCACGCAGGCCCGCGACTTCGGGCTGGTCACCAAGTCCAACCTGATCCTGGGCATGGGCGAGACCCGCGAGGAGATCAGCCAGGCGCTGCAGGACCTGCATGACGCCGGCTGCGAGCTGATCACGATCACCCAGTACCTGCGGCCCTCGCTGCGCCACCACCCGGTGGAGCGCTGGGTGAAGCCCCAGGAGTTCGTGGAGCTGCGCGAGGAGGCCGAGGAGATCGGCTTCTCCGGCGTGCTGTCCGGCCCGCTGGTGCGTTCGTCGTACCGCGCCGGACGCCTGTACCGTCAGGCGATGGACGCCCGCCAGGGCGCCTCGGCCTGACCGAGCGGCACCCGTCCGTCGGCCAGGGCCGAACCGCACGACCAGACAAGGCACACCCAGCGCAATGGCGAAGTCACCGAAGGCTCCCAAGGCACCCAAGCCCGGCAAGGCCGGGAAGGCGCAGAAGGCTCCGGCCGACCCCAGCAAGATGAGCCGTCGACAGCAGATGCTCGAGACCTACCGGATGACCAAGAAGAGCGATCCGCGGATCGGTCTGTGGATCCTCGGCTCGTTCCTCGTCTTCGGAGCGATCGGCTTCGTGGTCTTCAAGATCCTGCCCGGCAGCGGCGTGATCGAGTGGATCCTCTCGATCGTCGGCGGCCTGCTCGCCGGCGTGCTCGCCGCGATGATCATCTTCGGGCGGCGCGCGCAGAACGCGGCGTACACCCAGATGGAGGGCCAGCCCGGCGCCGCCGCGGCGGCCCTCGGCATGCTGCGGCGCGGCTGGGTGACCGAGCCCGCGATCGCCTTCAACCGCCAGCAGGACGTCGTGCACCGCGTCGTCGGCCCGCCCGGCATCGTGCTGATCGGCGAGGGCAACCCGACCCGGGTGCGGCAGCTGCTTGCCTCCGAGCGCCGCAAGCACGAGCGCGTCGCCTCCGAGGCGCCGATCCACGAGATCGTGTGCGGCCGCGGCGAGGGCGAGGTCCCGCTGCCCAAGCTGGTGCGCAAGGTGCAGAAGCTCGGCCGCAAGGTCAAGGGCCCCGAGCTGACCGACATCATCCACCGACTCAAGGCGATGGACGCCAACCGCTCTGCCATCCCGATCCCCAAGGGTCCGGTGCCGACCAGCATGAAGGGCATGCGCGGCAACCTGCGCGGCCGCTGAGCCCCTTCTCCCCCAGATACGCCGACGGGCGCCGACCATCACGGTCGGCGCCCGTCGTACGTCGTGGGGCGGGTGAGCGAGCCTCAGCTGCCCGCGGAGCCGCCGCCCATCAGCTCCTCCATCGAGGTGGTCTCGTCGGCCGGGGGCGCCTCGATGTCCACGTCGGTGCCCCAGTTGTCGAACGACATGCTCACGGCGCCGGACGTGCCCATGTCGAGGTCCATGCGGCGGAACCGCTCGTCGTCGTCCAAGACGATCTCGACGTCCATGGTGGCCGGGACCTGGTTCGCCTGGGCGCCGAGGCCCTGGAGGTTGGCCGCGCCGAGGAGCTCCTTGGTGTCAACGGTGAGGCGGTACTGGTCGGCGTCGTCGCCGTTGGCGTCGGTCTCCCCGACGTACACGACCTTGGTCAAGCCCTTCTCGAAGGTCTCGAGCATCTGGCGCATGTCCATCTGGGAGCCAAAGTCCATGCCCAGGCCCTCCGCGGCGTCCTCCAGGTCGAAGGTGACCCACTTCTCACCCATGTCGGGGGACTTCATGTACATGACGTTGTCGACCATGACCATCTCGATGTTCTGGCCGGGGCCGAGGCCCGTGAAGGACATCTCCATCGCGGCGGGGTCGCTGCTGTAGTCGATGACGCCCTTGGCGGTCACGTCCATCCCGTCGCCGTCGACGTCCATCGTGTAGTCGGCGGTGGAGAGGTCCTCGACCGAGGCGCGGTAGAGCTCCATGAACTCGTCCTTGTCCACGGTCTCGCCGGGGGCGGCGTCCGGACCGTCGCCGGTCTCCGCGGCGGGTTCGGCGCTGGACTCCGAGGACTCGCCGCTCTCGGCCGCGGCGGCCTTGGTCGGCTCGCCGTCGTCCTCGCCGCAGGCGCTCAGGGAGCCCAGGGCGAGCGGGATGAGGGCAGCGGCAGCGGCGCTGCGCACGGTCAGGGAGCGTCGGGACATCGGTAGGGCCTTTCTGAGGGCTTCTCGGGTGTGTTCAACGGTAGGCCTACCCCGAAGCGGGCTCAGCGACCCGTCATCCCCCGCCACGTCTGCAACGTCACGGTCGCGGAGCCGACCGCGAGGTCGTGCAGACCGCGCCCGTCGGGGCGGAAGACCAGCGGCGGGATGACCAGGGCCACGAGGACCTGGCGGACGAAGGCCTGGATCAGGCCGATGGGGCGCGGGTCGCCGTTCACGCGTACGACGCGCAGGCGGGTCGCGATCTGGCCGAAGGAGCCGCCGGAGAGGGCGGTGAGCACCGCGGACTCGATCACGAAGACGAGGAGGACCCAGAAGCTGGAGCTCGGGTCCTCGGCGTACCGCGTGGGGCCGACGATGAGCACCACGGCGAGGGTCGAGGCCGCCCAGTCCACGATCAGCGCGAGGATGCGCCGGGCCCAGCTGGTCGTCTCGACACTCGTCATGCTCACCGCTCTAGGCTAGATGCAGCGCTCCTGCGCCTCGCGACCGCCTCGGCGCCGCAGACCGGGAGCACCTGTTACATGCCGGAAACACACCGGGTACCGTCTGGAAACTGGCCCACGACACATTGTGGGCACTAGGCCGGAGCAACGGGGCCCCGCGCCGCCCGGCTTTTTCCCACATGCCGGCTGCGTACTCGGTGCAGCCAAGGAGGATGAATGTTCCAGAACAGCGACGAGCTGCTCAAGTACATCAAGGACGAGGGCGTCGAGATGATCGACGTCCGCTTCTGCGACCTGCCCGGCATCATGCAGCACTTCACGGTGCCGGCCTCGTCCTTCGACCAGTCGGTCTTCGACGACGGCCTCGGCTTCGACGGCTCCTCGATCCGCGGCTTCCAGGCCATCAACGAGTCGGACATGTCGCTCTTCCCCGACGTGACCACGGCGTACCTGGACCCGTTCCGCACCGCGAAGACGCTGGTCGTGAACTTCTTCATCCACGACCCGATCACCGGTGAGGCCTACTCCCGCGACCCGCGCAACATCGCCCGCAAGGCGCTGGCCTACCTGGACACCACGGGTATCGCGGACACCGCGTTCTTCGCCCCCGAGGCGGAGTTCTACATCTTCGACAACGTGCGCTACTCCACGGGTGTCAACGAGAGCTACTACCACATCGACTCGGTCGAGGGCTGGTGGAACTCGGGCAAGGAGGGCGACAACCTGGGCTACAAGACGCGCCTCAAGGGCGGGTACTTCCCGGTTGCGCCGTACGACCACTACACCGACCTGCGCGACGTGATGGTCAAGAACCTCGAGGCCTCGGGCCTGCAGGTCGAGCGTGCCCACCACGAGGTCGGCACCGCGGGTCAGGCGGAGATCAACTACCGCTTCGACACGCTGCTCAAGGCCGCGGACGACGTGATGAAGTTCAAGTACATCATCAAGAACACCGCCTGGGAGGCCGGCAAGTCGGTCACCTTCATGCCGAAGCCGATCTTCGGTGACAACGGCTCGGGCATGCACGTGCACCAGTCGCTGTGGAAGGGCGGCGAGCCGCTGTTCTACGACGAGACCGGCTACGGCGGTCTCTCGGACATGGCGCGCTGGTACATCGGCGGCATCCTGAAGCACGCCCCGTCGCTGCTGGCCTTCACGAACCCGACGGTGAACTCCTACCACCGCCTGGTGCCGGGCTTCGAGGCGCCGATCTCGCTCGTGTACTCCTCGCGCAACCGCTCGGCCTCGATCCGCATCCCGCTCACGGGCTCCAACCCGAAGGCCAAGCGCGTCGAGACCCGCTTCCCCGACCCGTCGGCGAACCCCTACCTCGCGTTCTCCGCGCTGATGCTCGCCGGCATCGACGGCGTGAAGAACAAGATCGAGCCGGCCTCGCCGATCGACAAGGACATCTACGAGCTCCCGCCGGAGGAGATGGCCGAGATCGACCAGGTCCCGACCTCGCTCGGCGCCGTGCTCGACGCGCTCGAGGCCGACCACGACTACCTGACCGTCGGCAACGTCTTCACGCCCGACCTCATCGAGACGTGGATCGACTACAAGCGCACCAACGAGATCGCGCCCGTGCAGCTGCGCCCGCACCCGCACGAGTTCGAGCTGTACTACGACATCTGATTGGCAGGTCTCCCGATCTGTACGAACGCCGCCGAGCGACCGCTGGTCGCTCGGCGGCGTTTGCCGTTGGTAGTCGCTCGTGTTCCAGAACGATTGCTCCGACCCGCGGCCGGACGGAGGACGGGAAACGCAGGCACCCGTCATCGGGAACGTCGAGCTGACATGAATGAGCGGCGATGGTCCAGACCTGCCTCGTCCGGGTCAGACACTCTGCGTCAAGGCGGCGCCCGGCAGATGGGTCCTGCAGTAACTTCCCCGCGGCGGCCTCGCTTGTTCGCGGGGTTCGGCATGGTGCTCGCCCGTTAGCGTTCGGAGGTTCGTGTGTCGGACGTTGTCGTGGTGTGGAAGCCGATCCAGGCGGCGTGGCGGCGAGGCGACTTCACCGATGTGTGGCTGCTCGTCAAGCCGGCGCCGGGGGTCGAGCTCGATCTACCGGTGGTGGAGGCTGCGGCGGAGAAGGCAACCGACGACCTCGATGTCGACGGCACGGACGAGGGCACCGTGGGCGGCTCCTCGATCGACCTGTCGACCGGTGTCGCGGTCTACCTGGCCCGAACCGGTGACACCGACAACCTGCGCCGCTGGCTGCAGCGCTTCGCGACCCTGCTCACCCAGCACGGGTACGCCGGCGAGATCAAGGCGGCACCTCTGGCCTATCCCCCCTCATGGACGGCCGAGCTAGAGCGCTACCAGATGACCCTGTTCATCGCCTACCGCACCGAGGGCGACACCCAGGGCCCCAGCAGCGGGCCGATCCCGTGGGCGGTGCCGCCGGAATCGACCCGCCGTCTGATGCGGGCCAGCGTTTCCTGGGCGGTGCGCGCCGACGACCAGGCCCACCACCTGATGCTGGGCACCTTCTCCAGCCGGCTGGGAAAGGCGCCCGACATCTCCCGGACCGCTGACATACTCGCCACGGGCGTGCCCGCTTACGGGCAGGGTGGCCTGTGGGCACTGCACCGGCGCACACGGCGCGCACGCGTCGTGAGCTTCAGCGTCCCGGGTCTGGGCGTGTACTCCTACGCCGACGATGCCCTCTCCTGGCGCGACCGACTCGACGACCTGCTGCCCCTCCTCCGAGAGGACACGGAGTCGATCGACCTAGCCATGGTCCGACCCGGCCCGCTGTGGGCGGTCGACTGGTTCTCGATGGAGGCCAACGGGCCACCCATGGACGTCCCGCCCGCCTGGTTCCGAACCCACCGCGACCGCCTCATTGACACCGTTCCCGACGCCCACGGCGTCCAGCTCCTCACCGGCGCCCACCTCGACCGTGCCCGTGACCTCAGCAACTGGGTGATCGACCAGATCGCCCCCGACCGCTACCTCGTCACCGCCCCCGACCTCGAACCGTGGTTCGCCACCGGCGTCGCCGACCCCGCGGTGGTTGCCGCCGCTCGTGCGGACTTCGGCGACATGCTCCGGTGGCGCGACGCGGCCTGAGGGCCACCGTCGCTCGGTGCTGATGGCTCGCCCCATCGATGACAAGACGACGCGCTACTGCCCGGTCGCGCTAAGGGGAGCTGGCGATCTACGACCGATCCTTGAAGTAGCCAATCTGCCGCGCCTCGCGCTGGAGCGGTCAGGCGATTCTGCGAGCCTCGCGCGGCGATATGGGGCAGGGGGGGCGGGCTGTGGCCCCGCCGAATGTGGGTGGCCACAGGTCACCGGGCTCTTCAAGAACAAGCCGATGATGCCGCCGATCACCAGAGTGCTGACAGCGATGTAGGCGTCTGAGGCTCGCATGTCGACCGTGAAGAGGCGAGCGGATGCGGGACCGGGCAGTAGGTTTCCGTCGGAACTGCGGTCACCGCGATCCGGTTGGCCGCCTACGTCGACGGCAACGGCACCAGCCGGGCCTGGAGTGTCCTGGCCGCGGGCGGAGCGAGACTTGCGACACCCCGGCTAGGTTGTCGTCATGGCGCGGGCGGTGAGCTCCGACGACACCTGGGACCTCGTGGTCGTCGGGGCGGGGCCGGCCGGTTCGGTGACGGCGCTCTCGGCGCTGCGGGCGGCGCCGCACCTGCGGGTCCTGCTCCTCGATCGCGCTGACTTCCCCCGCGACAAGTGCTGCGGCGACGGGATCGCGCCCCACGTCGGCGACGTGCTGCGCGAGGTCGGCGCGGAGTCCGTGACCGCGGGCTGGCGGCCCGTCGACGTGTTGCGGCTCTCCCGCGGCGACCACGCGGTCAGCGGCAGGATGCGGCGCTCGGTCTGGGTGATCCCCCGCGAGGTCCTCGACGCCCGCCTGGTCGCGCACGCGGTCGCGGCCGGCGCCACGCTGCGGCGGCAGCGGGTGCGTGAGGTGAAGGTCGGGGATGACGCGGTCACCCTCGACGGCACCCTCCGCGCGCGGGTGCTCGTCGGCGCCGACGGTGCCGAGTCGGTCGTCCGCTCCGCACTCGGGCCTGCACGGGCGCCGCGGCGGGCACTTGCGCTGCGCGGCTACGCCCCGACCCTGCCGCAGGGCGCCGGCCGCCAGCTCATCCGGTACGGCGAGCGCCGGCAGCCGTCGTACGCCTGGGCCTTCGACCGGGGCGACGGGTGGTCCAACGTGGGGTACGGCGAGCTCGTCGACCGCGACGGTGCGCAGCGGCCCACGCGCGCGCTGCTGCTCGACCAGCTCGAGCTGCTGCTCCCCGGCTACGTCGAGGGCGGCACCGCCTGGCGCGGCCACCACCTGCCGCTGTCGGGATGGCGCTGGGACCAGCCTGACGGCCGGGTCCTGCTGGCCGGAGACGCGGCGGGGCTGGTCAACCCGATGACGGGCGAGGGCATCTTCTACGCCACCCTCACCGGCCTGCTGGCCGGCCGCGCGGCCGCGGGCGCGATCGCCGACGGCTCCCCCGCGGCTGCCGGCGCGGCCTACCGGGCCTCGGTGCACCGCCGCTTGTCCCGCCACCTTCGGCACACCTGGACCGCCTCCCAGCTCACCCGCCGGCCCCGAGTCGTGCGCGCCGGGATCAGCGCGGCGGCCCGCGACCCGGCCGCCTTCGACGGCCTCGTCGAGCTGGGCCTGGGCGACGGGCGCGTCACCGCGCGCCTCGGGCTCGCCCTGGGCCGCTCCCTCCTCACCCAGACCAGGACGTGGTGACTCCGCGCAGATCACCGACGCCTCGACTGCGGGATCTGCTGCACGCCTCGTCTACTCGGCTGGCCATCGGTTCGTCGTGGGCTGGGACCGGTTCTGACGTCCCGTCCGGGCGGTCTGTTCCGCCACCCAGTCCCGGACCTTGTCGATCTCGATCTGATAGGCAAGGCGTGGGTAGTCGCTCCACGTCGGGTTTCCGGGCCACAGCAGCTCGATCTTCACCGCATTGTCGCGAACCGTGATCGAGAAGAGCTCTCGAGTGTCGCGACGAGAACCGACGACCATGCCTGTCACGACGTGGTCACACGTGATCCCCCTGATGCCCTCCGCCGCCGCACCCGGCACAAGGAAGGTCGCCATGAGGAACTTGAGCCACGGCACCATGTGGTTCGCCTTGTCGCCCCCGTCGTAGCTCAGACAGCATCCCTGAGGGCACACCGCCCAGTTGGACCAGCCGCGCGGGGCGCGCGCCAGGAGCTCTCGAAGCACGTCGTCGTCCTCGTCCGCCACCCGGAGAGGGCCTCCGGACTCCTGCAGGAACAGCGATCCGGAGATCCGGTTGATGAAGGAGATCTCGCGCCTCCCGAGCGGGGGCTCGATCTGGAGGTATCCGATGAAGTCGGTCTGGTAGCCCATCGGACCAGGCTGCGGGCACCCGACGAGCCGTGCAATGCCCGTCGTCGAGGCTGTGGAGAGCGCGGCCAGGTCCCTTCTCCGTACGGGTCGGTGGCCGGGTTCAGGACGAACGGCGATGGGTGCTGCTCGGCTGTGGGTTCAGGACACCCCGTTGAGCACGCCGTGCCCCAGGCTCAGCACCCCGGTGGTCGCCACCGCGTTCGCTACTACTGGGTCACGTGAAGGCGAGCGATCTCCCGCACGAACCGCGAGCTACGGTCAACGCCGGCACGCGACCCAGTTGATCCGAGCTGAGGACCGTGGAAGAGAGGTCGAGCAGGCCGGGTCTCCGGGGAGGCACCACGTCGCCGGTCTACAGTGTCGCGATGGCGCATGAGGTGGGCGAGGTCGACCAGGTCTCGACGCTGCGAACAAGTGACCCCGCCGCGGCCGAAGCAGCCGTGGCTGCGAAGTACCAGATCTCCAACCGTCTCTCGGTGCCCTCCCGGCACCGTGGGCAGTTCGACATGCAGATGACCAAGGTCCGGATCGGGTCCTCCAAGGTCGGGCTGTTGTCGTTCGGAGCCGATACCCGGGTGCTCACCGGCGCCACGAGCGGCTTCCACATCAACCTCACGCTCCAGGGGCGCGCCACAGGTGCGCGCAACGGCGCCGAGGCGGAGACGGCGGTCGCGGGTGAGGGACTCGTCTACGAGCCCGGCGTGGTCACCGACGCGTTCTGGTTGGGCGGATGCCGGGTGCTGACGCTGCTCCTTGCACGGGACATCGTCGAGCGCGAGCTGGAAGCGCTGCTCGGGCACAGTCTGCGCGCACCCCTGCGTCCCGAGGCCAAGACCGGGGCCAACGGGTTGGCCGAGGCACTTGCCCCTGTCGTTCAGCTGGTTCGAAGCCAGGCCGCCCGCCCGATCCCTGCCAGGGCTATCGCCACGGTGCAGAGTCACGTGGAGGCGCTCATCGTGGACAGCTTCCTGCTCGCGCACCGGCACAACTACAGCGAGGAGCTGGTCCGACCGACACCGTCCGTGCCCCGGGCACCGATCGAGCGCGCCGCGTACCTGCTCGAGGAGCGCCCCGAGCACCCCTGGTCCACGCCCTCCCTGGCAGCCGAGGTGCACCTCAGCGTCCGCGCGCTCCAAGACGGGTTCAAGCGCCACCACGGCACTCCGCCGATGACGTTCCTACGTCGCATCCGGCTCCGCAGAGTCCACGCAGCCTTGGCGTCAGCAGTGCCGGGAGAGACGACCGTGCACGAGGTAGCGCTGCGGCACGGAATCCTGCACATGGGGCGCTTCTCGGCCGTCTACCACAAAGAGTACGGAGAGCATCCGTCGGTGACGTTGCGACGGCCGGTCACCTGAGTCGCGTCTGACCCCACGCCAGACACGAGCTGCTGCCGGCGACCGACGTCCCGTGATCCGCCGGGACTATCCGATTCGCGCGCCGTCCTGTGCGAGGCGCGCATGTCGACCGGCTTGGGCGACTTCGCGCACCGGCGCGGTCCGGCTCCGCGCCTAGTGTTCCCTCTGCAGCGAGCACGCGTCGACCCGGCGACGTCGCACTCGTCGAGTCCGTGTGGGGATGCAGTGCAATGGCGTTGAACATGAGGGCACGGAGAACCGGCCCGCGGTTCCGGCCCTACCTGCTGTGGCAGCTGCCCACCCTGTGCCTCACGGCGGTCGTGACGGTCGGACTCGTCCTCGGGAACCCCGCATCGAACGTGCCCGCGTCGGCGCTCGCCGGTGTCGTGCTGGTCGCGGCCGTTGCCGTCGTCGCCGCCGTGATCCGCTGGGACAGGTTCCCGCACCGCTGGCAGGTGATCCTGCCTCTGGTCTCCGTGGGCGCCGTGGCCCTCATCGAGCTCCGAACAGTCTCCGTGATGCCGCCGGTGGCGCTGGTCGGTCTGGTCCCGGTCCTGTGGCTCGTCTTCGAGTTCGGCCGAACCGGTACGGCTCTGGGCATCATCTCGGTCGCCGCGCTCGTGTGCGTTGCCTACCTCGGCGATGCGTCACTCCCGTCCTCAGGTGCGGAGTGGGCCCAGCTCGTGATGGTGTCCGGCGTCGCAGTGGGCCTGTGCCTGGGAGCGCGGCACGTCGCGGATCGCCTGCAGCACAAGCGTCAGGTGCTCGATGAGCAGTCGGTGGTGGTGGAGAGCGCGCTCGAGCTGGCCCACGACCGGCTGCTCATGGTGCAGGCCATCCTGGACTCGGTCGATGCGGCCATCCTCGGCTACGACCGCGACGGCGAGCTGATCTTGGAGAACTCAGCGGCGCACGAGCTCGCCACCCGTGCGGGGGTGGATCTGACCGCGCCGGGCAACGGTCGAGGGCATCACGTCTACTCCGAGGACCGGGAGATGCTGGTGCCGGCTGACCAGCGTGTGCTCGCCCGGGCGAAACGGGGCGAGGAGGTGGACCCGCAGACCTACTGGTTCGGACCTCCGGCGGATCAGGTTGCTGTCATGGTCTCGGCACGCCAGGTCCGCCGCCGCGACGGCGCCCCCTTCGTGACCGTCGTCGTGGGCTGGGACGTCACGGAGGTCCTCGAGGCGGTCCGGGTACGCGAGGAGTTCCTCACCACCGTGTCCCACGAGCTGCGGACGCCACTGACCTCGATCCTCGGCTACCAGGAGCTGATGGCCGAGGAGCTCGGCCCGCAGGAGCAACGGATCGCGCCCATGCTCGCCACCGCCCAGCGCAACGCCAGGGTGCTGCTGTCACGAGTCATGCAGCTGCTGGAGGTCGCCGGGGCCAATGACCTGCAGATCAGGCGCCGTCCGATGGACGTCTCCGCGCTGCTGCGGGACGCGCTGGCCAAGCACCGAGTCGCCGCCGAAGCTGCCGGTCTGCGATTGGCCGCGAAGGTCGAGCCGGGGGTGAGTGCCCACCTAGACCCTGCGGCCTGGGAGCAGCTGGTGGACAACCTGGTCTCCAACGCCATCAAGTACACCCCTGCCGGAGGCAGGGTCGAGGTCGCCCTCGAGGACGTCGGCGACGCGCTCGCGATGCACGTCGTCGACACCGGCATCGGGATGTCGCGCACCGAGCAGGAGCGTGCATTCGATCGCTTCTACCGCACGACGGCGGCGCGCGACCGCGCGATCCAAGGCTTGGGGGTCGGATTGTCGATCGCGCGACAGATCGTCGACGCGCACGGCGGCGAGGTGTTCCTCTCGAGCACTCTTGGCCGCGGCACCTCCGTGACCGTCAGAGCACCGCTGCGTCCTGCGCCCGCCGAAACCTGATCATCCGACGTGAGCCGACCCCAACGCCAGCGGCGGTGGGCGCGATGACATCGTCGAGGGCGCGCAATCTCTGGACGAGCTCGTCGGTGTGGCCCTTGAGTCGTTCACGCGGGCAACGGGGCGAACGACACGTCGTTGTCCTCGACACTCGGCGAGTGGACGCACGGAGCAGGACGCGGTCAGCACAGCCAGCCGTACCCGAGGAAACCGCAGCCCCGGCCGGCACCCCAGCGCGGACACGAAGGTGCGGAGAGAGGCGTTCACGGCATCATCGTCGACGCCGGCTGTGGGCGATCGGCATGGTTCGGGTACACGCGGTACCTCGGTCCAGGAGGTCGGTGCCAGCGGAGCAGATGGACCCGTCCGGCACACCGCGATCTCTGCGTCCGGGTCGGCGACCACGGGGCGCCGACGTCATCGACAGGGGGTCTCGCCTCATGGTCAGTGTCACCGCCGAGCAACACGTCTCCGTCCCGCTGCTGCGGGCCTCGTGGGACGCGCTGACCTTCGTCCACTGGCGCGTCGCGCCGGAGCGGGTCCAGGCGCTGCTTCCCTCCGGGCTGGAGGTCGACGTCCACGGCGGCTCGGCGTGGGTCGGCCTGACCCCGTTCGTGATGGGCAACATGCGTCCTCTGGGTGTTCCCGACCTTCCGGGTGGCCTCCGCGTCCCGGGAGCGAGGCGGCTCCCCCGCCTGGCCGACGTGTCGAGCACTCCGGAGACCAACCTCAGGACGTACGTGCGGGGCCCCGACGGACGTGACGGCCTCTGGTTCCTGACCATCGACGCCGGCAGCGCCGCGCTCTCGGCCGCCATCAGGGCGGCGGTCGGAGCGCCGTACCACGGCGCACGGATGTCGGTCGAGCACGACGAGCGCACGGTCACCTACGCCGGCTCCAGAAGACGCTCGCACGAGGCCTACCGGCTGCAGATCGAGCCAGCCGAGACGATCACGCCCTCGGACCTCGACATCTGGCTCACCAGTCGCTGGCGCGCCTACACCCACCACCTCGGCCGCCTCCTGGTCACGCCCGTCGAGCACGAGCCGTGGCCACTGCGCCAGGCGACCCTGCGGTCACTGGAGCAGAACCTCACCGACTCCGTCGGTCTGCCCGGGCTGGGCGAGCCTGCGCTCGTGCACTACTCCGACGGAGTCCAGAGGGTCCGGCTGGGGCGGCCTGCCGTGGTCGCCTGAAACGCAGGACGTGCTCGTCGCGCACCGGGTCCGGACACCAGGATGTCGACCGTGGTCACGACCCGCTGCGGTGCGAGGAGGCCCTCCTCGCCCCGGGCGACGAGGTCGCGGCCGACCGTGTCGACCGGCGGCGTCGATCCCGCCGGGGGCCGCGCGCCGCGGCTCCGCGAGCATCGTCTCGCCGTAGCCCGCTGATTCGGGATCACGCCGGCGGGAAGTGCGCGGCGAGGGCCTGTCGGACGGCCGGGACGTCGACGGAGCCCTCGGCCCCTGCCAGCAGCTTGGCGAGGCGCTTGGGCCACAGCGCGTGGACACCCCGCGTGGTGAACGCGCCGCCGATCAGCGGCCAGTCGGCGTCGACGAAGCAGAGCGCACCGGTCACCGGAACGTCGCCGACGACCTCCTCCACCAGACCGACCTGAGCCAGCACGCCGTCGACGAGGGCGGTGCAGTCGCGCCGGCCGACGAACAGCTTCTCGACCCGGCGGCGGAAGATGCCGCCCTCGATCCGCAGTTCCGGGCGCCCCTGGTAGCGCTTGGCATCGATCACCCAGACGCCTGCCGTCGTCACGGCGATGTGGTCGATGTTGGCCCGGGAGCGCGGGATCCGCCGGTCGTGCAGGACCCCGACCGACTCCGAGGCCAGGGAGTCGAGGCGGGCCCCCAGCCGCTCCTCCCCCTCGGCGCCGGTCGCCCAGGCCTTCGTGCTCTGCTTCTCGTCCGCGAGCGCGACCGCGATCCCGCCGAACCTGCCCCACTTCTGTCGCAGGCGCTCCTCGTCCTTGGCCTTGCGTCGCTCGTACTCGCGGCGGGCCGATGCGCCCGCCGCGCCGCCCTCGGCCGGCGCAGGCGGAGGGACGGCGGTGAGGTCGGTGGTCGTACCGGTCGAGGCGCTCGGCGGGCACGCGACACAGCGCACCGCCTTGGTCGACTGCTCGTACACGGCGTGCTCACCGGGCGGGAGGTCCGTGCCGCAGCAGCGGCACACGCCCGCGTACCGAAGTCTCATTCGCTTGCCGGCGTCGGCGCTGGCGGTTGCACTCTGATCCATCGGCTCGGCCACCCGCGCAGCCTAGGCACGGCGGCCGCGACCTCGATGGGTAATTGCAGGAGCGAGGCACGTCGCCGCTTCCGCTCAGGCGACCGGGTTGCGCCACGCCGCGAGGTCGGCGCGCAGGGTGAGCAGGACCGCGGGCGTTTCCTGGATCGCGGGGTTGATCGCCGGCAGCATCTCGATCTCGTGCTCCACGGCGCGGAGGGCGAGGTCGCGATCGTCCTGGTCCACGTGACCGACGAGGCGCAGCAGGGTGAACGCCGCGCCGATGATCGTCCCGGCCGTCTGCACGCCGTCGATGCCGGTCATGGGGCCCTCGTACTCCGCGACCTCGTCGGGCTCGCACTCCAGGACCGTGGCCAGGGTGCTCGTCTCGTCGAGCTCCGCGCGACGCGGCGCCCACGTCCAGATCAGGTCGAAGCCCTCGTCGCTGCCGAACGGCGCCAGGTCGTCGCCGACGTCGTCGTAGGCCGGTCGGTGAAGTGGCGCGCGAACGCCGGCGCCGGCTCGGGCAGATCGGGCTCATCGGCTTCCACGCTCATGTGCCTGGCTCCTCTGCTCGACCGACGCTGGTGGGACCGTACCCGGTCAGCCGGCTACTCCAGGTCGACCGCGCGCGAGGTCTCCCCCACGAGGCGGCGGCGCAGTGCCCAGGCCGGGACGGGGGCTGCGCCAGAGCAGGAACTGGCGCACGGCCAGCGCCGAGAGCTGCCAGGCGAGGTACGCCGGGGTGCCGATCACGAGCCCGAAGTAGAGCAACGACGGCGACAGCGCGTCGGCCGGCTCGATCGTCGCGGCCAGGCCTGCGCCGAGCGCCACCGCGACCAGCCACGGCGCCGCCCACGCGGCCGCCTCCTGGACCCGGGTCAGCGTGTCGCGCGCATAGACCGCCGCGAGGAACACGCCGGCCGCGACGACGTACGCCGTGAGGGCGAGCGCGAGCGGCCAGGCGCCGAGGCACGCGAGGAGCAGGAGCCACAGCGCCCCGGAGACGAGGTTGCCCCGCAGGATCGTCGGGTCGAGCGCTGGCGATCTCACCGGCGGGGCCGGAGGCGGAACCAGTTCACGACGGTGAGGATCACGAAGACGGACACGAACAATCCCAGCGGGACGCCGACGAGCGTCATGACAGCCTCGCTCGGGTGCACTGCGAGGACCGGCAGCTCCTTGCCGCTGCTGTCGTCCGTCAGGGCAACGAGGAGCAGCTGGGTCACCGTGACCGCGACGGCGATCACGGCGGAGGCGATGGCGATCCGCCGCCAGCGGATGCCGCTCCCCGCACGAGCATCCGTGTGCTCAGCCGCCTGGTCCACCATCGTCCACATCCTTCGGTGCCGCAGGAAACGCCGCGGTCCCCGCGGCGTACCGATTGTCGCCCGCCGGGCGGCCGCGCGCGGGCGAACGAGCGCGGGGTCACGTGACTCACCCCACCCCACCACGAGGACCACGTCGTCGGGCTCGGACAGGTCGGTGCCGAGCACTGTGCGCGGTGGGTGCCCGCCTCGACGCTCGTGGCCCCGTGCTCACGACCGTGGACGTCGCGCACGCTCAGCCAACCTCGGACTCGATCTCGAAGTCGCCGAGGTCGCGCACATACGCGTCTGTATCCATCCCTTGACCAGGATGCCGGCGTTCAGGTCCTCCCCCCGTCGGAACACCGGGGCGTTCGTTCGCTGCCGTCGGGATTCCCCGTACATCTGTCGGCACCCCCTGACAGGATCCGCGCATGGACAACGAGGACGACCCGGGCATCGGCGGGCCAGCTACGGCCGAGGCGGATCTTGACGGAGCGACGTTGGGCGCCGATGTCGATGCTGCGACCGCCGAGCAGGAAATCGCAGACGCGGTGAGCGCGCGTCACTCGATCGCCCGCAAGTACGTCGGACGGGTGCGGCGCCGCCACCCGGAGACCTCTCCCGCAGGGGTGGTCGCGCTCCTCGAGCGCCACTACATCACTGCCATCAGCGTCGCAGGAGGCGTGACCACCGCTGGATCGATTGCCGCAAACGTCGGTCTGTCCCTCGTTCCGGGGGCCTCCGTAGGCAAGGAGGCCAGTAAGGCGAGCGCGAAGGCCGCCGCCAAGAAGGTGGCGGCCAGAGCTGCGGCGAAGAGTGCCGCCAAGGCCGCCGCGGCGAACATGGCACGCACCGGAGTCGCGCGAATGGTGCCCGCCGGCGACGAGCGCCTGCAGTTCGAGATCACCGCGATCTTCGCGCTGGCGCTGGCGGAGATCCATGACATGCGTCTCGACCAGGACCAGGCGAAGGCGCTGGTCTACGGGCTGTCGAACGACCGCGTCAGCCAGAAGCAGATCTCGGCGATGGCGAACGACGTGGCCCGCGCTACCCGGTCGGCGAGCGGCCTCGGGGAGCAACTGGCATCCGCCCAAGATGATTGGACGCACTGGGCCGACACCCTGGCCTCGCAGCTGCCCGGAACTGCCGCGCGCGATCTCGTCCGTACCGTGCAGACCGGCCAGCTCGCGACGATACGCAGCGGCCTCTCCGACGGCCAGAAGTCCATCGTCGAGCACGGCGTCGGCGCGGTCGCGGGCGGGATGACGCGCTTCGTCTTCGGACGAGAGGTTGTCAACGCAACGCGGGTCGCCTTCCCTGCGCCTCCGCAGGACTTTCCTCGTCACCTCGCCCTCGAGGCGGCCACGAGCAATGACGAGGACGAGGCGAGCGCCGCGTACGCCGCGCTGGAGGAAGCGGCCAAGTCGACGGCAGCGTGGATGTCGTCGACCGCGGGCAGGGCGACCCGAGTCTTCCGGAACGTCGACCTGGACGGCGACGGCATTCCCGACGAGGCTCAGGCCGTTACCGCTCTGAAGAACGCAGGGAGCGCCGTGTCCGGGGCTGGTTCCACCGCGGCTCGGGCGTTCCGACGGATCGACCGCGACGGCGACGGCGTACCTGATGACCCGGCCGCGCTGGCCGCTCTCCGCGACATCCGAGGCGCGGCGCTGTCCAGGCTCAAGCGTTCTAAGTCGGCGCCAGAACCTGATGAGGAACGGGCGGACAGGCAGGACCTGAAGGCACAGATCGACGAGCTGATGCGCCAGTACCAGGATGGCGAGATCGACGCCCAGACCTACGCACAGCAGATGATGGAGCTGACCACCTCCGCGCAGGACTGACCCGGCTCGACAGGGCATGCTCGATGTCCGACGTCGCCAAAGGGTCCGATGGCAGTCACGTGACCACGACGTCCTCGATGAGGTCGAGCTCCGGGTCCCACCAGCGGAGACGGTCGCAGACCAGCTCGCGGGGACCCTCGGTGTCCTGGAGGACCGCGAACGCCTCCGGGAGCAGACGTCTCGGGACGCGCCGCGCGACGGTGACGTGCGGGGTCCAGAGGGGGATGACGCAGGTGCGGCACCAGCGCACGACCGTCTCGCGCGCCACGCGCACGACCGCCTGGTCGGTGCCGACGGCCGCCGCGAGGGTGACGTGCGGCGCGTTGGTCATCGACCGGTGATCCCGGCCTTGAGCGCCTCCTACTGTGCCACCACCGCGGCCGCGGAGGCGGGCTCGGGGCTGAGCTCGAGGGCATGGTCGGGCAGGGAGGGAGGACGGGTCAGGGCGCCGGCCAGCGCGCCGCACCGACGGTCGGCCGCAGGGTTGTCCACAGGGGCTCTGACCTGCGAGGAGAGTGATCCGAGACTGTCGGTGGTCGGTGGTTGAGTAGATCCATGGAGGCACCCTTCGCACCCCGATCCGCTCACCCGGTGGGCGCGGCGGTGGCGTGCGTGCACGAGGCGCTGGATCAGGTCGCCGACTCCTCGCTGCTGGCAATGGGCGCCGCCGAGGCCGGGGCGGTCCTGCTGGAGCTGGGTGCTGAGATCGCGAGGCTGCAGGAGCTGCGGCTGCGGGTCGCGGCCCACGCCCACACGGTCGAGGTCGGCGACGCCGTGGGTGCGACCAGCACCGCGAACTGGTGGGCCCACCAGGCGCGGATCACCCGCCCGGAGACGCACCGCCTGATGCGCATCGCCCGGACCCTCGACACTGGTCACCACGACCCGACCCGCGAGGCCCTGGCCGCGGGGCGGATCCACCTCGACCAGGCGCAGGTCATCATCGACGCGGTCGACGACCTGCCGGCTGACCTCGTCGATGACGGCATCCGAGTCCGCGCCGAGGAGTTCCTGCTCGATCAGGCCCGCGAGCACGACGCGATCACCCTGCGCCGCCTGGCCAAGCGACTCGTCGAGGTTGCCGCCCCTGAGCAGGCCGACGCCGCCGAGGCCGCCCGGTTGGAGCGCGAGGAAGCCGCGGCCCGCGCCGCCGCCCGGCTCACCATGAGCGACGACGGGCACGGCAAGACCCACGGCCGGTTCACCATCCCCACCCACCACGCCGCCATGCTCCGCGCCGCACTCCTGGCGATCGCCGCACCGAAGCACCAGCACGCGGTGAACGGTGCCGGCACAGTTGAGCGCAGGCCGGGGCCCGAGCGGCTCGGTCAGGCGTTCTGCGACTACCTCGAGCGCTATCCCGCCGACCGGCTCCCCGACGCCGGCGGCATCGCCGCGACCATCGTCATCACCATGCCGCTCGAATCGCTCCTCGGTGGGCTGCGCGCCGCCCACCTGCACACAGGAGAGACCATCTCCGCGTCGGAGGCCCGGCGGCTGGCGTGCCAGGCCGGGATCGTCCCCGCCGTCCTCGACGGCGAAGGACGCCCCCTCGACGTCGGGCGTAAGCGCCGCCTGCACACCAAGACTCACCGGGTGGCGATGGCCCTGCGCGATGGCGGCTGCACCGCCGAGGGCTGCGACTGGCCCCCGGGCCTGTGCCACGCACACCACGACCAGCCCTGGTCCCGCGGCGGTGCGACCAGCGTCGCCAACGGCCGGCTCCTCTGCCCCCGACACCACGCCAGAGCCCACGACCCCGCCTACGAGACCAAGACCCTCCCTGGGGGCAAGCTCACCTTCCATCGCGGTGCTAGGCCGGCCGGACCAGACTGGGGAGCACGGGTCGCCGCCTCCACGGGGTCACCGCACGCCTCGGCCGGTGCTACTCCTGGACGTGGCGGCTGGCACTGACCCGGAGGCGGTCCGCGAGGGCCAGGACCTCCTCGCGCAGGGCCGCCGGGGTGATCACGTCGAATTCCCAGCCGAGCCCGGCCAGCATGCGGGCCATGCCGTCAAGGTGCTCGGCACGGGTCTCGAGGAGCACCCCGTCGGCGTGCTCGCTGAGCCGTCCCGCGCTGCGTGGCAGCCGCTCGCCCGCCTCGGCGAGGGTGGTCCGCAAGACGACGGACACCTCGTGGGACCACCTCACCGCAGCGATGCCGGACATCACCTGGGTCGTGGCGTCGAAGTCGGCCGGCACGACGTAGGAGCCGTCCGTCTGCTCGACCGCGGCGATGCGGTCCAGGCGGAAGGTCCGCAGGTCGTCACGGGAGTGGTCGTGCCCGCTCACGTACCACCGGCCGGAGTGGAAGACCAGGCCGTACACGTCGAGCTCGCGCCGCGACTCCCGCCCGGCCCAGTCGGCGTACGCGATCACGACGGTGCGCCGCGCCTGCGCGGCCGAGGCGAGACCGAGCAACGTGCCGGCGCCGGCGGGAGCGGGAGCGCGTACCGGGCTCGTGAACTGGGCCGTCGACAGCAAGCTGTCGAGGCGCTGTCCCAGGGCGCGTGGCAGCACGCGCGAGACCTTCGCCAACGCGCTCGCGGTGGCTGCGTCGTCGGTCGTGGCCAGGCCCGTGCGCTCCGCGGCCGTGAGCCCCAGGACGACGGCGATGGCCTCGTCGTCGGTGAGCATCAGCGGCGGCAGCTTGTAGCCCGGGGAGAGCCGGTAGCCGCCGTACCTGCCGCGCTGCGACTGGATGGGGATGCCGAGGTCGGTGAGGTGCTCGGCGTAGCGCCGGACCGTGCGCTCGTCGACCCCGAGCCGAGCAGCCAGCTCGCCGACCGTGCGCTGGCCGCCCGCTTGGAGCAGCTCCAGCATGGCCAGCACGCGAGCGGTCGGGCGAGTCACTGGTCTCCTCGGGCGCTCGAAGAACTGCCGAGCAAGTTGAATAAACCGGGCGGAACCTGCCCGCAATCGAGTCTAGCGTCGTGCTCATGACCACCACCACCTACGTCCTCATCCCCGGCTTCTGGCTCGGCGCCGAGGTCTGGCGCCCCGTCGCCGACTCGCTGAGGCGGCGCGGCCACGTCGTCCACGCCGTCGACCTCACGGGCATGGGCGAGCGCGCCGACCTCGCGACGCCCGAGACCGACCTGACGACCCATGTCGACGACGTCGTGGGCCTGCTCGAGGACCACGACCTGCACGACGTCGTGCTCGTCGGCCACAGCTACGGCGCCCTCGTCGCGACCGGCGCGGCCGACCGCGCGCCCGACCGCGTCGCGCGCCTGGTCTACATCGACTCCGGACCGCTGCCCAACGGCGTCGCCCAGGCCGACTTCGACGGGCCCGAGGCCCGCGCGGCCAACGACGACCTGGTCAGGACGCAGGGTGAGGGGTGGAAGCTCCCGCCACCGCCCTGGGCCGCGCTCGCCGCAGAGGTCCCCGAGGTCGACGACGCCGCGGTCGCCGCACTGGTCGAGGGCTCACGGCCCCAGCCCTGGCCGACCGCCACCCAGCCGGTCGCACTCACCGGCGCCTGGGAGCGGCTGCCGCGCACGGGCGTGCTGTGCAGCTTCAGCCTCGAGCAGCTGCGGCAGATGGCGCCGCACGCGCCGGTGTTCGCGCACATGGTCGACGGCGACTGGACCTACCTCGAGCTTCCGACGTGGCACTGGCCGATGGTGAGCCGACCCGCGGAGCTCGCCGAGGCGCTGGCGTCGGTCGGCCGGTAGGCCCAGCGGTCCGCGTCCCGGCCGAGAACCAACCGGTGCGCGGACCTCCCGCCGGCCCTATGGTCGAGGCATGCCTGAGTTCACCTGGCTCCCGGCCAACCGGGCGAGCGTGGACGACGTCGAGACGGTCTTCGCCTCGGGCGGCGCCCGCAAGTGCCGCTGCCAAGCCCTCAAGGTGCCGGGGTGGATCTGGCGGGACACCACCCAGGATCAGAGGGACGCCGCGCTGGTCGAGCAGACCGGCTGCGGCACAGCCGGCCCGACCTCCGGACTCCTCGGGTACGTCGACGGCGAGCCGGCCGGCTGGGTGGCGGTCGAGCCACGCGAGAACTATCCCCGGATCTGGAGCCGCAAGCAGCCCTGGATGCGGATGGACCCCGAGCTCGCCGACGTCTGGTCGGTGACCTGCTTCGTCGTACGCAAGGGATGGCGCAGGTCGGGGCTGACCTACGAGCTCGCCGCCGCCACCGTCGAGTACGGCCGACAGGTCGGAGCCCGGTTCCTGGAGGGCTACCCGATCGACCCGCCGCCCGGGCGGACCGTGATCTGGGACGAGGCCTCGGTCGGGCCGGTGCAGGTCTTCCTCGAGGCGGGCTACGAGATCGTGGCCTCCCCCACGCTGCGGCGCCGGGTGGTACGCCGACGACCGGGCGACCCGTCCTGACCTCGGCCGCCAAGTCGCGGCAGAACGCCGGAGCCCGCCTCCCCACAGGGGAAGGCGGGCACCGGGTGCGGTGGAACCGTTGGTCAGCGGCGCACCTTGCCGACCGTGACCGTCGTCTTGTGGGTGGCGAAGCCGTCCCGCTTGGCGGTGACGACCACCGTCACCTTCTTGCCCACCCAGCGCTTCGCGACCTTGAGGCGCGCCTTGCCGGAGACCGCCGTGTCGCCGACGAACCAGCGGTAGCCCACCGTGGTGGCCGCCGGCTTCAACGAGCCGGGGCGCGCGGTCAGCACCCGACCGACCTTCGCGGCGCCCGTGACGGAGGGCCGCTTGGTGACGGCGAAGGAGCGCGGCAGGTCGCCGACCGAGGTGATCGTGCTCAGGGAGGCGACGCCCTCCTTGCTGCTGACGATCGCGACCCGGATCTCCTTGCCCGCCCACGCGGCCTTGAGCTTGAGCGTGCGCGAGGTGGCCCCCGGGATCGGCTTGCTGCCGACGTACCACTGGTAGCCGACGGTGGTCGGGGTCGGCGACAGGGTGCCCGGGTGGACGGTGATGCTGCGCCCGGCCTTCAGCGTGCCGGAGACCGACGGCTGGGCGATGATCGCGAACTCGGGGTCGCCCGGCTCACCGTCGGCGACGGCGCCCTCCGACCACCAGGCGTCGCCGTACGTCGTGTCGCGCAGCGCGTTGGTGACGCAGTGAATCTGACCGCCGCGGTTGGTGTAGAAGTAGTCCTCGGCCCACTGGATCTCGGTGCCGACCTCCGCGAACCGCTCCTCGATCACGCTCTGGAAGAGGTCCTTGCCGTCCACGGCGGGCACGTGCTGGGTCGGGATGAAGACCACGTCGTGGCCGGTGCCGATCAGGTTGGCGGCGTTGGGGATCTGCACGCCGACGCGTCCGTGGCCGTTGTCGCGATAGAGGACGGGCACCCGGATGAAGTCGTCCTCGGTGAGGCCGATCTCCTTCTTGAGGACCTTGATGCCGCGGTTGACGCCGGCGTGCCCGATCTTCACGCCGCTGAGGATCTGCGTGTCGGTGACCGCCTGCGCGACGGTCAGGTCCGGGGCTGTCGAGCCCGCGGCGGGCACGAGACCGTAGGAGGTGTAGAGCTGCTCGTCGCCACGACCGGCGTCGACGAGCTCCTTGAGAAGGTCGAGCGCGAGCACCGGGTCGGCGACGACGACGGCCCAGCCGCGCTCGTTGTCGGCGGGGATGACCGACATGAACTCGTCCATGTGCCCGACGCTCAGCCAGCTGGTGTCGACGTTGATCGGGTCCTGGAATCCCTGGAGCTCGAGCATCGTGTTGAACGCCGGGTCCGCGGTGTAGACGGTGCCGGGCACGGCCCCCACGATCTTGCGGCCGAGCGGGTAGCTCTTGCCCTCGTGCTCGTACGCCGGCACGGTGCCGTAGTTGCCCGTCGAGCCGCGGCTGTCGTAGCTCATCCCGGGGATGCTCGGCGGGACGTACGCCGGGTCGAAGTGCTGGATGCCGGCCACGTCGGGGCCGCGCAGCTCGGTGAAGACCACGCGTCCGGTCTGGCGGAACGGGTTCACGCCGGAGTTGTCACGGCCGTCGCGGACAGGAGCGCGGACGAAGACCCGCATCTGGTGCTCGCCGTCCGGGGACGGGACCGACATGAGACCCGGCTCCATGATGTCCTGGGTCCAGATGTCGGTGCCGTCGCCGCCGCCCCGGGCGCCTTGGAGGCTGGGCAGCTTCTCCAGCTTGACGTCGGCGCCGATGCGCTCCATGCCGGCGAGGAAGTCGCGGGTGAGCGCCTCGGCGTTGCCCTGGGCGCGGATCGTGGCGGCCGGCGGCTCGCCGACCTCCTGGCCCTCGTAGACCGACGTGGTGTTGTCGGCCATGTAGAGCGTCTCGATCGGCATCCGGTCGGTCGCGAAGAGGAGCGGGGCAGCGCGCAGCTCGACCCGGTCGGTGGCGACCTGGCGGGCGCCGTTGCGGTGGACCACCTGGAGCGTGACCGTGCCGTCCCACGACTCGTCGCGGATGATGTCCTTGCCCTCGACGCCGAGCTCGACGCCGGCGCCGATCCGGTCCGCGGGCAGCACGCCGTTGGCGGGCAACGGGGTCCAGTCCTCCGCCGAGGAGCCGTCGCCGTTCTTGACGAAGACGTTGACCTTGGAGGCGCCCACGCCGCGCAGCTCCACGCGCACGGAGGTGACCTTGCCGGTGTCGACGGGCAGCACCTGCACCCGGACCAGGTCGAGGACATCGGCGTCACCGTTGACGATCGCGTCGGCCGCGTCGTTGCAGGAGGCGAGCTGGACGTCGGTGAGCTGGACGCCGCCCGGACCGACCGTCGGGCACTCGTCGAGGTCGTCGTCGAGGTTGGGCAGGAAGAACGCGCCGCGCTCCTTGGTCCATGTGCCCCGGCCCTCGGCGTCGGCGCTGTCCACGACGCCGTCACGGTTGGTGTCGGCCAGGATCAGGGCCGACGTGCCGGGGGACGCGCTCGCGGGGGCGATCGCCATCGCGGAGAGCACACCGGCGCCGAGCACCGTCCCGCTGATCACCACCGCGCCGGCGCGGCGCATCCTCGTCCGGAGCTCGGGGTTTCGTCGTGTCATGGACTCCCTCTTCACAGATCTGGCTCACGTCGACCCGTGCAGGTCGACCGGGGCAAATCCATCAGCGCCGCGTGCCGCGCCGATTCCGGCGAGAAGAAGATGTCGTGATCCCAAATGAGACAGCGGCCGGACCGTCAGGTGAGGGAGGCCTCCGCCCGGCCCGGCTCGGACTGCGCGAGCTGCTCGGACAGCTCGGACGGTTCCGGCCCGGCGGCCGCGCGGGCCAGGGCGGCGACCCGGGCCCCGAGCGCGAACCCGCGCAGGTCGGGGGTGCGGACGAGGTACTCCTGGGCGACCAGGTGCTTGAGGATGCGGTAGACCGTGGCCCGCGACATCGGCAGCGCGTCGACCAGCTCTCGGGTGGTCACCCCGGGGCCGTGCGCGGCGACCGCCTCGAGCACGGCGAACGCGCTGTCCACCGCGGACGGCTGCCGGGCGAGGAAGCCGTCGCGGTCAGCGGAGCCCATCGCCGCCCCCGTCGTACGCCGTCGGCGCGACGTCGCCGGCCAGCGCCTCCTGGTGGGCGCCCAGCCGCCGCGAGCGGCGCGGCGCCCGGCGGGCCAGGGTCAGGCGCCACGCCAGGCCGAGGACGACCACGCTGCCCAGCAGCGCCAGCGCGACGTGCGAGACCCCGCTCTCGGGGCCGGTGATCCGGTGCCAGGTCACCGCGCCCACGCCGGCCAGGGCGGTCGCGGCGAGCACGGCCGAACGGGGCCGCAGCTCGTCGAGCGAGCGGAGGAACGGGACGAGCGCCGCCGCCACGCAGCCGTAGCTGACGCACATGATCACCGTGGTCGCCGGCAGCAGCTGCCCGGGGACGAGGGCGACGCTGTGCGCCGTCACCGAGGCGAGCAGCGGACCGGTCAGGGACAGCGCCAGGGCGCACCAGGTGGCGGCCACCGGGACCCCGTGGGCGTTCGTGCGCCCCAGCGCGGGCCAGATGATCCCCTCGCGGGCGAAGGAGAACAGCAGCCGGGACAGCGCGGTGCTGGCGCTCAGGGCCAGCGCGACCATCGACAGCGCCAGGACGACGAGGACCGCCGCGTCGGGTCGCGACACCGGGGCGTCGATGTTGAACCAGCGCCAGTGCGAGACGGACTCACGCCCGGAGTGGACCGTCCCGAGGAGGTTGGCGGCGAGGAACGCTCCTCCACAGATCAGCAGGCTGGTCCGCATCGCGGCGGGGACCGTGCGCAGCGGTCGGCCGGTCTCGAGCCCGAGCGTGGCACAGCTCTCGAACGCGACGGTCAGCGTGGCGATCAGAGCGGCGCCGGCGAGGATCCGTCCCGGGTCGGCCCCGGTCAACGAGAGGACCTCGAGGCGGGGCAGCCCGTAGCGCGCCAGCCAGACGGCGCCGATCAGCGCGAGCAGCGCCAGGCTCAGCGCCTCGATCACCAGCACCGCGCGCGACGAGCGGGAGATGCCGCGGTGGATCAGCCACCCGCAGACCAACGCGAGCCCGAGCACCAGCGCCCAGCCCACCAGGGCGGGCGGCGGGCCCCCTCCGGCGGCCGTCCACGCTGCCTGGGTACGCCGCGCCGCGCCACTCAGCCCGAAGCCGGCGAGGACGGCGTACCCGAGGACGAGGGAGACGCCGACGACGAGCGCGACGGTGGCGCCGAGCCCCTTGGCGGCATAGGTGTACAGCGAGCCGGGGGCGTTGAACCGGGAGGCGAACTCGTCGAAGACCAGGGCCAGGACGAACGCCAGGCCGAACCCGAGCAGGGTGCTCACCCAGAAGCCCGGCCCGACCATCGTCGGAAGGACCATGCCGGTGCCGAGCGCGCTCAGGGACGGGGTCAGGACCGCGAGCGAGTGGGCCACCAGGTCCCGGTGGCCGACCTGGTCGCGAGCCAGCCCGGTGAAGACCGGGACCTCTCGGAAGACCGGGCGCTCACGGACGACGGGTCCGGTGCTGGGTGAGTGCTTCAGGGGATGCCCTCCAGCGACGAGTACGCGATGTTCACGCCACGACGCTGTGGGTCAACTCCCTGTTCGGGGCCTCACCCTAGACGGTGCCGGCGCGGCGTGAGCGACGCGATCCGCGTGGACCCCGAGC
Source organism: Nocardioides sp. zg-DK7169 (assembly GCF_013155365.1). Lineage (GTDB taxonomy): Bacteria > Actinomycetota > Actinomycetes > Propionibacteriales > Nocardioidaceae > Nocardioides. Next base: position 216,638 of record NZ_JABJRA010000004.1, on the reverse strand, counting down.
CGTGCGCGGGCGCCCGGGCTACGCGAGGGTCACGACGAAGACCACGTCGTCCGGCTCGGAGAGGTCGGTGCCGAGCACGGTGACCCGGTGCGTGCCCGGCTCGACGCCCATCGCGTCGTACTCGCGACCGTGGACGTCGCGCACGCACAGCTGGCCCTCGGACTCCACCTCGAAGTCGCCGAGGTGGTCGAGATCGGGGCGGTCCACGACGGCGGCCTCGGTCGACGGGACCACCTGCACCTGGACGGGGCCGATGCTGGTGGCCCGCAGGCCGACCGCGAGGCAGTCGTGCGTCGCGGCGACGTTCGCGTCACCGAACGAGCTGGGCGGCGTGAAGTCCTCCCGTCCGACGAGCAGGACGACCGGATAGCTGGGACGGATCTGGGGACTCACCGCGGCAGCATCGCAGGGAGCACCGACAGTCCCGGGCACCGGCTCAGCCGGGCACCGGCTCAGCCGGGCCCGGCGACCACGACGTCCTCGATGGTGCCGAGCTCCGGGTCCCACCACCGGAGCCGGTCGCAGACCAGCTCCCGGGGGCCTTCGCTGGCCTGCAGCACCTCGAGCGCCTCCGGGAGCAACCGTCGCGGGACCCGCCGCGCCACCGTGACGTGCGGAGTCCACACCGGATGGCGCAGGGTCGGAACCAGTGCACGGATCCGCGCCACGGCGGCAGCCAGCGCGTGGTCCGGCTCGACCAGGTGGGCGACGGTCACCCGGGCTCCCCGGCCGATCAGGACCAGCCCACGCAGGCCCATCCGCGCAGGCAGCAGCGGCCCGACCGCCTCGCGTGCCACCCGTACGGCCTCGTCCTCGATGCCGACGACGGCCGCCGCGAGCGTCACGTGCGGGGCGTTGGTCATCGACCGGTGGTCCGCCTGCGACGGGAGCCCGGCGGCCTTGAGCGCCTCCCACTGCGCCACCACCGCGGCCGCGGAGGCGGGCTCGAAGCTGAGCTCGAGGGCGTGGTCGGGCACGTGGGGAGGATAGGTCAGCGGCCGGCGTCCAGTGACACACTCACCCGACCGCAACGACCTCCTCCAGCTCCTCCTCCATGTCGGCCTCGGAGCGCTCGGCAGCATGGGCCCCGCCCCGGCGGCGGCGTTCCGCGACGCCAGCGGCGCCTACGAGCGCGGCGCCGGCGAGCAGCCACGCCACCAGCGTGAGGATCTCGCGCCCGACCCCCAGGTGCGGGAAGTAGACGAGGTTGCGCCCCGCCTCGTTGAGCGCCGCGCCGTTCCAGAACGAGTGCAGGGCACCGAAGAAGCCCGGCTGCAGGTCGGGGGCGTAGACGCCCCCGGCGGAGGTGAAGTTCAGCATCACGAACAGCGCGACCATCGCCGCAGTGGTCAGGCGCCCGAGGAAGGGGTGCAGCCCGACGCCGAAGAGGATGATCCCGGCGGTGTAGAGCCATGCCAGCAGACCGATCTGGGCGACGTGGTCCGGCAGCGCGCCGAACAGGGGCCCCGCAGTGGCGGTGACCAGGGCGGTGAGCACTGCCGAGGAGACCAGCGCCAGACCGACCCGGGTGCGGATCCTCAGACCCGCACCCGCGGCACCGATGGCGATGCCCGCCGCATAGGCACCGACCGTCAGGCCGACGACATAGAAGAACATGCTCTGCCCGCTGGGGTCGCCGTCCGCGGCGACCGGGACGACGTTCTCGGTCTGCAGTCGCACGCCTTCCTTCTCCGAGACCGCCTGGAAGACGGTGAGTACGGCGGTCGAGGTGGTCGCGGACGCGGCGTCGCTGTAGAGCAGCGTCGCGACGTCGGGTCGGGACACGAGAGCGGCGCTGATCTCCCGCCCCTCGATCCGCTGGCGCGCCTCCTCGGCGCTCGCGACGGTGCGAACGTCGAGGGTGTCACCGAGCTCGTCCTGCAGCGACTGGGCGATGACCTTCGCCTCCGCTCCCGTCCCGACGACGTCCACACGCAGGTCGTGAGGGGTCGGCTGGTGGAACCCGCCGAGATAGGCCAGGGCCATCCCGGTGCCGAGGAAGAGCGGGACCAGCAGATGGACGGCGACGTGCTTGAGCACGTGGCGTTCGGCGGACGACGGGGACATCGATACCTCTCGTAAGTTGCATAGTGAAACTATCGCGGGGTTGTACCCTACAACTCATGACCGGTCGCGCGAAGTCCGCCGAGGAGCAGGTGAACGAGGACCTCCTCGACCAGCTCTCCCTCTACGGACGCCGGGCCCGCGGCGCGGTCGAGCGGGTCGCCCCCGGGCTCTCCTTCGCCGAGTACAGCCTCCTTGGCCAGGTCTCCACTACCGGCGCCGCTCGCGCCCACGACCTCGCACGGGTGTTCGGCCTGGACAAGTCGACGGTCAGCCGCCAGCTCGCGGGGCTGGTACGACGGGGCCTGGTCGAGCGGGACGAGGCGCGCTGCGTCCACGTGACGCCGGAGGGAGCGCGTCTGCTGCGCGCGACCCGCGCCGAGCTCCTGGGGCTGCTCGGCGAGCGGGTGGCGGACTGGACCCTCGAGGAACGGCGCTCCTTCGCCACCCTCATGCGCCGCTACAACGCCGCGGAGGACGAGGGCGACGACGGCGAGACGCGAAGCGCCGGACGCGGCTCGGGCGACTGACCGAGCAGGTGGTCCACAGGGCCGCTGACCTGCGACGACGGCGGTCCGGGACTGTCGGTGGTCGATGGTCGAGTAGGTCCATGGAGGCCCCGTTCGCACCCCGATCCGCCCACCCGGTGGCCGCGGCGGTGGCGTGCGTGCACGAGGCCCTCGACACCGTCACCGACGCGCCGGTGTGGTCACTGACCGAGGCCGACGCCGGGGCGACGCTGCTCGACCTGGACGCCGAGATCGCCCGGCTGCAGGAGCTGCGGCTGCGGGTCGCGGCCCACGCGCACGCGGTCGAGGTCGGCGACAGCGTGGGGGCGACCAGCACCGCGAACTGGTGGGCCCACCACTCCCGCCTGACCCGCCCGGAGACCCACCGCCTGATGCGTCTGGCCCGCGCCCTGGACACCGGGCGCCACGACGCGACCCGCGAAGCGCTGGCCGCGGGGCGGATCCACCTCGACCAGGCGCAGGTCATCCTCGACGCGGTCGACGACCTGCCCGCCGACCTGGTCGACGACGAGGTCCGTCTGAAGGCCGAGGAGTTCCTGCTCGAGCAGGCGCGCGAGCACGACGCGATCACCCTGCGCCGCCTGGCCAAGCGGCTCGTGGAGGTCGCGGCGCCCGAGCAGGCCGACGCCGCGGAGGCCGCCCGGTTGGAGCGCGAGGAGGCCGCGGCGCGTGCCGCGGCCCGGCTGACGATGTCCGACGACGAGCACGGCAAGACCCACGGCCGGTTCACCATCCCCACCCACCACGCCGCCATGCTCCGCGCCGCGCTCCTCGCGATCGCGGCGCCCAAGCACCAGCACGCCGTGAACGGCGCCGGCGTTGCCGGTGCGGAGCGCAGGCCCGGGCCGGAGCGGATGGGTCAGGCGTTCTGCGACTACCTCGAGCGCTACCCGACCGATCGGCTCCCCGAGGCAGGCGGCGTGGCCGCGACCATCGTGGTCACGATGCCGCTGGAGTCCCTGCTCGGCGGGCTGCGCGCCGCGCACCTGCACACCGGGGAGACCATCTCCGCCACCGAGGCGCGGCGGCTGGCCTGCGAGGCCGGCCTCGTCCCCGCCGTCCTCGACGGCCAGGGCCGCCCCCTCGACGTCGGCCGCAGGCGCCGCCTCCACACCAGGACCCACCGCATCGCCCTGGCGATCCGCGACGGCGGTTGCACCGCCGAAGGCTGCGACTGGCCACCCGGCCTGTGCCACGCCCACCACGACCAGCCCTGGTCACGCGGCGGAGCCACCAGCGTCGCCAACGGGCGCCTGCTCTGCCCCCGCCACCACGCCCGCGCCCACGACCCCGCCTACGACACCGGCGCCTGCCCGACGGCAAGCTCACCTTCCACCGCCGGTGCCAGGCCGACCGGAACCACTCCGGCACGTCGGGGCGCTCCGCGCCGTCCGAGAGCTCCCAGCGGTGCCCGCCGACCTCACGGAACCCGGCACGCGCGAACAGGTCCGCCCCGGGGACGTAGCGACGATGCTCGTCGAGGTAGATCGCCGCGTGCTCCGCCGAACCGGACAGGGCACCGACCAGGACCCTGGCGAGCGGGCGGAGGTAGCGCTCCCGGCGCTCCATGGCGGTGCCGGCGACCGGGGACCCGAAGGTCGGACCGTCCTCCCCCAGCTCGTCCCAGACGGCGATGACGTCCTCCAGCCGTTCGGCCAGCAGGACCGCCAGCCGGGCACCGACCTCGCGACTGTCGGTGAGGGTCATGTCCCGAGGCCAGGAAGCCCCACCGGCATAGACCACCTCCCTTTTCGGTATCCCCGCCGGCCCGCCGATGCCGCGGCGGGAGCGAGGTACGCGCGTGCCGGCCGGTCGCGACGACGTCGGCCCCACGAGAACCCGGCTAGAACGCCAGCGGCGCCTCCACGCTGGTCACCACGCCCATCACCCGGGCCGACTCCCCCAGCCAGGTCGAGCCGGCGTCGGTGAAGAGCGCCGGTCGGCCGATCTCCAGGCCCCAGAAGCCGACCAGCAGCTCCTCGCCGTCGCGTACGACGACCAGGTCGCCGCGGCGCGCCCGCGTCGCGGCCTCGTGGTGGAGCACCGTGCCGGGAGCCCAGCCCCGGCTGGCGAACTCCGGCCCACTGACCACGACGGTGCGCTCGGCGGGCGCGTGGTCCGGACCGCGCCGCGGGCCCCGGGACGCGCGCGGAACGTGGTCCTCCCACAGGCACGGCTGGTCCTCGCTTCGAGCGGACCAGCGATTCGAACGCATGTTCGCAACCCTACGCGACGGTGCCGACATCCGGAACCGGGACAGGCGGCCTGGCTGGACGACGCCTTCAGCTCCCGTCGCTGGCGACGAGCCGCGTGAGGTCGGCCAGCTGGCAGGCGTAGCCCCACTCGTTGTCGTACCAGCCGAAGACCTTGGCGAACGGCCCCGCCGCCTGGGTCAGCGCCGAGTCGAACACGCACGCCGCGCTGTCGCCGATCACGTCGGAGGAGACGAACGGCTCCTCCTCGTAGCGCAGCCGCCCGGCCAGCGTCCCCTGCGCGGCAGCGGCGAACGCCTCGTTGATGTCGCCCGCCGTGACGTCCTGCTCGAGGACGACCGCCAGGTCGACGAGGGACCCGTCGACGACCGGCACCCGCAGCGCCACCCCGTCGAGACGACCGGCCAGCTCCGGGAGCACCTCGCCGACCGCCTTCGCCGCGCCCGTCGTGGTCGGGATGATGTTGATCGCGGCGGCGCGGGCCCGACGGGGGTCCTTGTGCGGCCCGTCGACCAGGTTCTGTCCGCCGGTGTAGGCGTGGACCGTCGACATCAGTCCCTGCCGCAGCCCGAAGGCGTCGTGGAGGACCTTGACCATCGGCGCCACGCAGTTCGTCGTGCACGAGGCGTTGGAGACGACCTGGTGCGCGGCCGCGTCGTACACGTGGTCGTTGACCCCCATCACGATGCTCGCGTCGACCCCCTTGCCCGGCGCCGAGATCACGACCCGCCTGGCCCCGGCGCGCAGGTGCTCCGCCGCGCTGTCCCGGCTGCGGAACTTCCCCGTGCACTCCACGACGACCTCGACGTCGTGACTGCCCCAGGCCAGGTCACCGGGCTCGCGACCGGCGCTGACCGCCACCCGGCGCCCGTCGATCACGAGGGCGTCGCCGTCCACGTCGACGGAGCCCGCGAAGCGGCCGTAGGTGCTGTCCCGGCGCAGCATTCGTCGCAGGCTCGCGACGTCCGCCAGGTCGTTGACCGCGACCACCTCGAGGTCGTCGCTCTGTGCGGCCCGCCGCAGGACGGCGCGGCCGATCCGGCCCAGCCCGTTGATACCCACTCGGATGCTCATGGTCGTTCCCTTCGCGGTCCCGGGGTCACTCATCAGCACCCAGACTCGGCCCGCGTCTCGGCGTACGGCAGGGCCAAAGGCCGGGTCCGCACGGACCTCCGACTCCCCCGGGCGACCGGGTGACCGGACGACCTGGTGACTACGAGCCGCCCCGCCGTACGGCTACTGAGCGCCGGGGAACCCGTGCTGGCGCCACGCCTCGTAGGTCACCACGGCGGCGGAGTTGGACAGGTTCAGCGACCGGCGGCCGGGGACCATCGGGATGCGGAGGCGGTCGGTGACGCGGGGGTGGGCCAGGACCTCGTCCGGGAGCCCGGTCGGCTCGGGGCCGAAGAGGAGGACGTCGCCGGGCTCGAACGCGACGTCGGAGTGCCAGCGGGTCGCGTGCGCGGTGAAGGCGAAGACCCGTGAGGCCGCGAGCGCCTCGCCGGCCAGCGCGGTCTCGAGGTCGGGGTGCACGACCACCGAGGCCAGGTCGTGGTAGTCGAGCCCAGCGCGCCTCAGCTTCGGCTCCGACAGGTCGAAGCCGAGCGGCTCGACGAGGTGCAGGGTGGCGCCGGTGGCGGCCACCATCCGGATCGCGTTCCCGGTGTTGGGAGGGATGCGGGGCTCGAGGAACATCACGTGGAACACGCCTGACGGTATCTCGACCGAGCCGGCCCGCAGCCGGCGCGGCCAGTGGGACAAGCGCGTTGACGACCCGCGCCGCCGCCCTAGCCGCGACATCCCGCACCATCCGACGAGCTCCACCGGCGAAGGTAGGACGACAGATGAGGGCCCTGCAGTACGTCGCGCCCGGCCAGCCCCCTGAGGTGCGGGAGGTGCCGACACCGACGCCGACGGGCGGGCAGGTGCTGATCAAGGTCCTGGCCGCGGGCGCGTGCCACTCCGACGAGTTCCTGATGGGCCTGCCGTCCGAGGCGCTGAGCATGCCGCTCCCGCTCACCCTCGGGCACGAGGGCGTGGGCGTCGTCGTCGAGCTGGGCCCGGACGCCTCCGGCGTCGAGGTCGGCGAGGAGGTCGCGGTGTACGGCGGGTGGGGCTGCGGGCGCTGCCGCACGTGTACGACGGGGGCCGAGCAGTACTGCGAGCGCGCGAGCGAGCTCGGCATCCGCCCGCCGGGCCTCGGCAACCCGGGCGCGATGGCGGAGTACCTGCTCGTGGACGACGCCCGGCACCTGGTTCCGCTCCAGGGGCTCGACCCGGTGGCGGCCGCGCCGCTGACCGACGCGGGCCTCACGCCGTACCACGCGATCAAGCCGGTGCTGCCCACGCTGGTCCCGGGCACCACCGCGGTCGTCATCGGCGCGGGCGGCCTGGGCCACCTCGGGATCCAGATGCTCAAGGCGCTCAGCTCCAGCCGGATCGTCGCGCTCGACCTCGGCGAGGACAAGCTCGCCTTCGCCCGGGAGGTCGGCGCCGACCACGCCTTCACCTCCGACGACTCCGCCATCGAGGCGGTCCGCGAGGTCACCGGTGGCCGCATGGCCGACGCCGTCCTCGACTTCGTCGGGATGCAGGCGAGCACCGCGCTGGCGGCGCGGATGGTGCACGCGCAGAGCGAGATCGTCGTGGTCGGCGTCGGCGACGGCGCCGTACCGGTCGGGATGCTGACGCTGCCCTACAACGTGCGCGTGCGGGCGCCGTACTGGGGCACGATCCCCGAGCTGCACGAGGTCCTCGCCCTGGCCCGCTCCGGCGCGATCCGGGTCGAGACCGAGACGTTCAGCCTCGACGATGCGCCGACGATCTACGAGCGCATGCACGCCCGGACGCTGCGCGGGCGGGCCGTCGTCGTCCCCTGACCCGCACCGACACCGATGGGCCGGCCGGTCGTCAGCCGGCGAGCGTCTCGACAGTCGTTCGCAGGCCACGTCGACGTTCGCGCGCAGATCGGCGTCGCCCACGCGGAGGACGTGGGGAACGTGCACGTCCCGGCGTGATCGCTGCGCCGAAGTGCAGCGGGGTCCGGTTGCGCGGAGGTGACGGACCTCGCGCGGGTCGGCACCCGCCGACGGGCCGGCGCTCGCCAGCGCAGCGCGGCACCGGACAATTCTCGGCGACGGTCATGACGGGGGTCGGCTGTCGGCCCGCTTCCCCGTCCCCTGAGAGTGACCGTGCCCCACCCGCTCGCCGCCGCGCGCCACCACCCGACCGAGACGACCGCGAAGCGGGCCCGCTGGGCTCCCGCGACGTACCGCCCGGCCTCGCCCGTGCTGTCCGGCGAGGACCGGCTGATCGCCTCCCGGTTCTCCTACGGCATCACCCCGGCACTGGCCCGCGAGGTACGCCGCGCCGGCGGCGGCCGCGCCTGGTTCCGTGCCCAGCTGCGCCCGCAGGCGATCGCCGACGCCGCCGCCGACCGGGTGCCGGGCTGGTGGCCGAGCCTGTCCTACGACCCGGTCACGCTGACCCGGCGCAGCAACGACGGGACCGAGCACACCGGCGTGGTGATGAACCACTACCAGCGCCAGCTGCTGTGCCGGCGGGTGCTCACCCGGCGCCAGGTGCTGGAGGTGATGACGGAGTTCTGGGAGAGCCACTTCCACGTGCCGATCAACGGCGACGGGGTCTTCGGCTTCCGTCGCGACTACGGCGACACCATCCGCAGGCACGCGCTCGGCTCCTTCGCCGACCTGTTGTTCGCCACCACCACGCACCCGGCGATGGGCATGTTCCTCGACAACGCCGAGTCCACCCGGATGGCGCCCAACGAGAACCTCGGGCGCGAGCTGCTCGAGCTGCACACGGTGGGCCGTGGCCACTACACCGAGGACGACGTGAAGGCGTCCGCGCGGATCCTCACCGGCTGGCGGGTGGTGTCGTGGACGACCTGGGCGACCGACTACCGCCCGGCCGACCACTGGACCGGGCCGGTGCGGGTGATGGGCTTCAGCGACGCCAACGCCGACCCGGACGGCCGCGCGCTGACCCGGCGCTACACCGACCACCTGGCCTCCCACCCGGCGACCGCGGACCGGATCTGCCGCAAGCTGGCGACCAAGTTCGTCGCCGACGCGCCGCCCGCGACGCTGGTGGCGAAGATGACCCGGACCTGGCGCCGCACCGGCGGCGACATCGCCGCGGTGCTCACCACGATGGTCGAGGCGGGCGAGTTCACCCGCGCCAGCCGGCCCAAGGTGCGCACCCCCGGCGAGGACGTCGTGGCGACCTACCGTGCCCTCGGGGCGACGCCGAAGAGGCCCACCCGTGACAGCGACGCCGCCAACGAGATCGTGTGGCAGTGCTACCACCTCGGCGACGGCACCCACGCCTGGCCGCGCCCGGACGGGCCACCCGTCACGAACGACGCCTGGTCCACCCCGAACCGGATGCTGGCGTCCTACCACGTGCACTACCGGATGACCGGCGGTTGGTGGCCGGCGACCGGGGCCGGCCTGCGCGCGCCCGAGGAGTGGCTGCCGGCGAAGCGCCTCACGATGGCCGAGTTCGTCGACCACCTGTGCCGCACCATGCTCGGGCGGCCCTCCACCAGCCGGCTGCTCAAGACCGCCTGCCACGCGGTCGACGTGAAGCCCGGCGCCCGGATCACCCGCACGCACCCCGTGGTGCGCCGCCACCTGCCGGTGCTGCTCACCGCGCTCCTCGACACCCCCGACCACCTGACCCGCTGAGGAGCAGCAGATGGCCTCGACCCCCTCCACTCCCCCGACCCCGCAGGCCCAGCCCGCCCAGGCGACCCGGTGCAGCGACCCCGCGTGCGCCGAGATGACCGACTGGACCCTCTCGCGCCGTTCCCTGCTCTCCACGGCCGGTGCCGCCGGGGCGTTCACCGCCGTCTTCGGCGACACCCATGTCCGGGCCCAGGCCGCGACCGCGGCACCGGCCGCCTCGTCCTCGGGGGCACCGGTGCTGCTCGTGCTCTCGCTGCGCGGCGGCGCCGACGGGCTGAGCCTGGTGGTGCCGCACGGCGACCCGGCGTACTACCGGGCGCGGCCGCGGCTCGCGGTCCCCGCGGACCGGCTGCTCGTCGCCGACGAGATGTTCGGGCTGCACCCGGCGCTGGCCCCGCTCGCGGACTGGTGGCGCTCCGGCCGCGTCGCGGCGGTCCACGCCGCCGGGCTGCCCGCACGCAACCGCTCGCACTTCGCCGCGATGGAGGAGGTCGAGGACGCCGACCCCACCTCCTCGCTGCGAGTGGGCTGGCTCAACCGGCTGATCGGCCTGGACGGCGTACGGTCCCCGCTCCAGGCGGTCCACATGGGCGGAGCAGTGCCGCCCTCCTCGCTCGCCGGTCCCGAGCCGTCGCTGTCGGTGCCGGACCCCGGCTCGGTGCGGCTGGCCGCCGACGGCGTCGTGAGCCGTACGGCGCGGCGCAGGTCGCTCCGCTCGGCGTGGGGCGCCGACGGCGGCGCGGACCTGGCGCCCCTGGTCGCCTCCGCCCGCTCCGTCCCGGGATTGGTGGACGCGTTCGTCCCCGCGACGTCGGCGGCGTCCAGCGTCACCTTCCCGGGCACCTTCCTGGGCAAGGCGCTCTCGTTCGCCTCACGCACCATCCGCGCGGGCGTCGGCGCCCAGGTCGTCACCGTCGACCACGGGGGCTGGGACATGCACGCCGACCTCGGCACGGTGGAGTCCGGCGACATGCGGACCCTGGCGACCGAGCTCGGCGAGGCGCTCGCCGCCTTCCTCGCCGACCTCGGCCCGCACCTGGACCGCACGACGGTGGTGGTGCTCAGCGAGTTCGGCCGGCGCACCGAGGAGAACAGCAGCATGGGGCTGGACCACGGGTACGGCAACGCGATGCTGCTCGCCGGCGCCGGGGTGCTCGGCGGGCGCGTCCACGGCACCTGGCCGGGACTGACGCTGGGAAGCGACGCCGACCTGCTGGTCACCACCGACTACCGCAGCGTGCTGGCCGAGGTCGTGCGCACCCGGTTCGGGCGCTCCACCTCCGCGGTCTTCCCGGGGTTCTCGCCCGCGCCGGTCGGGGCGATGGCCGGCTGAGCAACGACGGCCCTCGCCAGTTTGTGGACCTAACCCCCCAGGGGGTTAGGCTGCCCGTGAGTCGCATCCCCCACGGGGGTTAGGTCCCCTCTCTCCCCCGCGACTCGCTCCCGAACCAAGAACGGATCACCACGATGTGCCGAGCAGCGACCTGCAAGAAGTGCGGCAAGACCACCTGGGCTGGCTGCGGCCAGCACGTCGACCAGGTCATGGCCCGGGTCCCGCGCGCCGACCGGTGCGCCGGCCACCCCCAGGAGGCCCGCACCGGCCTGCTGGGCCGGATCTTCGGTCGCAAGGCGTGAACCTCGACCGTGCCGTCCTGCTGATCGCGGGCACCGTGACGCTGATCAGCGCCCTGCTCGCCGCCACCGTCTCCACCTGGTGGCTGCTCCTGACGGCCTTCGTCGGGCTCAACCTGCTCCAGTCGAGCCTCACCGGCTTCTGCCCGGCCGCCACGGTCCTGCGCCGCCTCGGCGTCGGGAGCGGGCCCGCCTTCCGCTGACCCCGGTGGCGCCGGCAGCGGCGACCGCCCCCTGACCCGGGCCGGATGCCCCTGCCGCTCCGTCCCCCGGTGGAGTTGAATCGGCGGCTTGGGACGACCCTGGACGAGAGGGCACGGCAACCGCCGGGAGGACGTGTGGGCACGCTGCTCGACGTACTCGTGGGTCTGCCGCCCTGGCTGGTGCTGCTGATCGTCTTCGCGCTGCCGGCCGCCGAGGCCTCGCTGATGGTCGGGGTGTTCATCCCCGGCGAGACGGCCGTCCTGCTCGGTGGCGTGATCGCCCACGGGGGCGGGGTGCCGCTGTGGGCGGTCGTGCTCGCCGCGGCGAGCGGTGCCGCGGTCGGCGACCAGGTCGGGTTCCTGCTCGGGCGGCGCTACGGCGGCCGGCTGGTGGACCACCTCCCCGCGTTCGTACGCCGCTCCGGGGACCTCGACCGCGCCCTGGAGCTGGTGCGCCGGCGCGGCGCCGTGGCCGTGGCGGCCGGCCGGTGGGTCGCCGTCCTGCGCGCGATCGTCCCCGGCGTCGCCGGCACCAGCGGGATGGCCCAGCCGCGCTTCACGGTCGCGAACGTGCTCGGCGGCTCGCTGTGGGCCACGACCATCGCGGTGGCCGGGTACCTGGTCGGGGCGTCGTACCGCGCGCTCGCCCACGACCTGGGCATCGGCGGCGACATCATCGCCGGGGTCGTGCTCGTGGCGGCCCTGGCCTGGTGGTGGCGCAGCCGCGCCCGGCGGTCGGCGACCGAGCGGTAGCCGTCGCCCCGAGGGCCGATCGTCACCGCCCCGAGAGCCCTTGTGCCGTGTCGTACGGCGCGCCGACGCGCAATCCTCGCGGACATGGACCGTTCACTGGACCCCGCCCACCTTCGCGGCAGCATCGTCGTGGCCGTCGACGGCTCCGAGGACGCCGAGCGGGCCGTCCCGTGGGCGGTCGACCAGGCCGCGCTCGAGGGACTGCGGCTCGCCGTGGTCTCGGCCGGCGAGCAGAGCGGCGAGCTGGCCGAGCGAGCCGCGGCGGCCGCACGGCGGCTGGACCCGCAGCTGACGGTGGTCGCGTCGGCTGCGTCCGGCGACCCGCGGCAGGTGCTGATCGACGCCTCCGCTCACGCGCACCTGCTGGTCGTCGGGTCGCGGGGTCGCGGCACCGTCCGCAGCATGCTGCTGGGCTCGGTCAGCACCGCGGTGAGCGCGCACGCGACCTGCCCCGTGGTCGTGTGCCGGCCCGCGAACGTCGGTCCCACCGAGGCCGGGGTCGTGGTCGGCGCCGACGGGACGCCCGAGTCGCTCCCGGTGCTGGAGTTCGCCTTCCGCCAGGCCTCGCTGCGCGACCTGCCGCTGACCGTCCTGCACTCCTACTGGGACGCGACGACCGCACTGGCCCAGCACGACCGCGGGGAACGCGGGGGCGACGGCGGTCCCGACCTCGCGGACCTGCGCGCCACCCTGTCGTCGTGGATGGCGGAGGTCGCCACGCGGTACCCCGACGTCCCGGTCAGCCTCCTGCTCAAGCACGGCCTCGCCGACGAGGCGCTCAGCCCGCGCGATGCCGGGTGGTGCGACATGATCGTCGTCGGCCGCCACCCCAAGACATCGCTGCAGCGGCTGCTCACCGGCTCCATCGCCACCGCCGTGATCGAGCGCGCGCACTCGACGGTGGCGGTGGTGCCGGTCGGGCCGCGCTCGTCGTGAGGCGGGCTGCCGCCGCCGAGGGGTTTGGACAGGCGCACCCACGGGACGTGAGACTTCAGCGGGAAGGCTGAGGGCGGGCGGCGCGTTCGCACAGGCGTGAGGCTCTCCCTGCTCGACCGTTCCCGTACGCGCGCCGGCCAACCCGAGGGTGCTGCGCTGACCCAGACGGTGGAGCGAGCGGTGGCGGCGGAGCGGCTGGGCTACCACCGCTTCTGGGTGGCCGAGCACCACGGCGTGCCCGGCATCGCCTCCGGCTCCCCCGCCGTGCTGCTGGCCGCCATCGGGGCCCGGACCTCGCGGATCAGGCTCGGCTCGGGCGGGGTGATGCTGCCCCACCACCAGCCACTGGTGGTCGCCGAGCAGTTCCTCATGCTCGCCGCGCTGCACCCGGACCGCGTCGACCTCGGCGTCGGGCGCTCCCTCGGCTTCACCGAGCCGGTACGCCGCGCGCTGCGGCGCTCCGCGGAGGAGCCGGACACGTTCGCCGACGACCTCGCCGAGCTGCGCGGCTACCTGGAGCGCACCGCGGCCGTGACCGCACGCCCCGCGGTCGACTCGGAGGTCCCCGTCTTCGTGCTCGCCACCGGTCACGGCATCTCCGTCGCGGCGGGGCTCGGCCTGCCCGTCGTCCTCGGCGGCCCGGTGCTGGAGCGGCCCGAGCTGGGCGACCTGCTCACGGCGTACCGCCGGGACTTCCGTCCGCACCGCGGCAGCCGCCCGCACCTGACCGTCGCCCTCGACGTGCTGGTCGCCGACACCGACGCGGAAGCCCGCGAGCTGGCGCTGCCGGAGGTCTGGGCGATGGCGCAGTCGCGGCGCACCGGCGTCTTCGACGCCCTCGAGCCGGTCGCGACGATCCACGACCGGCTCGCCGAGGACCGCGCCGGCCGGCTCCGCGAGCGGGTGGAGCAGGGCCTCGACGCCGTCACCGCCGGCTCGCCCGCGACCGTGCGCCGCCGCGTCGAGGGGCTGGCCGAGCGGACCCGCGCCGACGAGCTGCTGGTCTCCGGCGCCACACACGACCGCGACGCACTGGGCGCCTCCGACGCCGCGGTGGCCGCCCTGCTGGGCTGAGCGAGCGGCAGGGACCGCTCAGTCGCGCCCGGCGGTCGCCGGCCCGTCCTCCACCATCCGGCGCAGGGCGGCGCGGGAGAGCTTGCCGGTGGCGGTGCGGGGCAGCTCGTCGAGCACGACGTACTCCCCCGGGACCTTGTACGGCGTGAGCCGGGCGCGCCCGTGCGCGGCGAGCTCGGCGGTGTCGGGGGCGTCCCCGGCCGGGATCACGCAGGCCAGGAGGCGCTGGCCGACGCGGGGGTCGTGCACCCCGACGACGGCCACGTCGGCGACCTGCGGGTGCTCGCGCAGCGCGGCCTCGACCTCGCGGGGGTCGACGTTGAACCCGGAGACGATGATCGTGTCGTTCGCGCGACCGGCGACCGCCAGCCGCCCGGCGGCGTCCAGCTCGCCGAGGTCGCCGGTGTCGAACCATTCCTCGGGCGAGACCGCAGGTGCCCCGATGTCGGCGCGGCACACGTGGTAGCCACGCACCTGCACCCGGCCCCGAGCCCCGGCGGGGACCGCGCGGCCGGCCTCGTCGCTGATCCGCACCTCGCAGTCCGGCAGCGGCGTCATCCAGGCCAGCGGACCGTCCGGCTCGCGCGGCACCTCGCCCAGCGCGACGGTCCCGCAGGTCTCCGTCATCCCGTAGCCGGTGGCCATCCGCGGGATGCCGAGGCGGGTCGCCAGCCGTGCCATGTCCGGCGCGGAGACCTCGGTGCTGCCGACGATCCCGAGGCGGGTGTGGCGTGCCGGGGCGTCCGGGTCCAGGCCCGCCAGGTCGTGGTAGATCGTCGGCGGCCCGGCGAGCACGGTGACCCGCTCCTCGCGCAGCAGACGGGTCAGCCGCGCCGGGTCGTAGCCGGGCAGCAGGCGCACCGTCGCGCCGGTCATCATCGCGACCAGCAGGATCCCGTTGAACCCGAACGAGTGCGCCAGCGGCACGGTCGCGAGCCAGACGTCGTCGCCGCGCGCGTCGAGGACCCGCGCCACGTGGTCGTAGACCCGGAGCAGCTGGGCGTGGGTCATCGGCACCGCCTTCAGCGCGCCCGAGGTGCCCGAGCTGCACAGCACGAGCGCCGGCGCCTCGGGGCCACCGGACGGCCGGTCGCGCACGCCCGCACCGGGCGGCTCCGCGGGCAACGCCCCGAGCTCGGCGAAGCCGACCGCTCCGGGCACCGGCGCCACCGACTCGTCCTGGAGCACCAGCCGCGGCGCGATCCGGTCCAGAAGCCGCACCCGCTCGACCACGGCCACCCGGTGCCCGAGCGGGGCCACCGTCGCGCCCGCCAGCAGCACGCCGTACGCCGCGCTCACCCAGGCGGTCCGGTTCGGCCCCTGCACGACGACCCGGTCGCCCGGCACGACGCCGCGCTCACCCAGGAACCGGGCCACGGCGCGGGCCCGCGAGGCGAGCCCGGCGTAGGTCAGCGACGTGGTGTCGTCGCGCACCGCGACGGCGTCCGGATGGGTCTCGGCGCGCAGCTCGCACAGCTCACCCAGGGTGCGGGCACCCCCGGTCGCGGACATGTGTCGCATCCAAGCAAAGGCACCCGCCGGGTGTCGCCCCGTTCCCACCCACCGAGTCCCCCGGCACTCAGGCCGTGGCGCCCCCGTCGACGACGAAGTCGGCCCCGGTCGTGTAGCCGCTCACGTCGCTGGCCAGGAACGCGACCATCGCGGCCACCTCGTCGGCGGTGCCGCGCCGCGGGATCGGCAGGTGCGAGAGGTCCATCGTGCTGCCGGCGATCATCGGGGTGTCGACGGACCCCGGGCACACGCAGTTGACCCGGATGCCGCGCGGCCCCAGCTCCCGGGCCGCGGAGCGGCTGGCACCCCGCAGGCCCCACTTGGAGGCGGCGTACGGCAGCGCGCCGGCGTGCCCGCGCAAGCCGGAGATCGAGGCGACGTTGACGATCGAGGAGCCCGCGGGCATCAGCGGGACGACGGCCTGCATGCCCAGGACCGGGCCGAGCAGGTTGATGTCGAGCACCGCCCGCAGGTCCGCCTCGGGCCAGTCGGTCAGCTCACCGGTGCGGTAGACGCCGGCGTTGTTGACCAGCACGTCCAGGCGGCCGTGCTCGGCGCGCACCGCCTCCACCACCCGCGCCCAGTCCGCCGCCGAGGAGGTGTCGTGGCGGTGGTGGGTGGCGCTGCCCCCGATCTTGTCGGCGAGGGCGCCGACCTCGTCGGCCAGCACGTCGGTGAGCACCACCGTCGCGCCCAGCTCGGCGAACAGCGTCGCCTCCGCGGCTCCCTGACCCCGAGCGGCACCGGTCACCAGGGCGACCTTGCCGGTGAGGTCGACGATCGGGGCGCTCACGAGCCCAGCACGAATCCGGCGTACCCGCCGTCGCGCGCCTCGTCGCAGAGCCGGCCGTACGCCGCGAAACCGCCCAGGTAGGGCATGAACCCACGCGGCTTGCCCTCGACGTTGGCGCCCATGTACCAGGAGCTCGCCTGGACGAACAGCGTCCGGGACGCGACCGCGTCCACGTGCTCGGTCCACGCCCGCGCCGCGTCCGCGCGCGCCTCGACCTGGGTGTGGCCCTCCTCCTCGCAGTGCGCGAACAGGTCGACCAGCCAGTTCACCTGCTGCTCCCCCGCCAGCACCATGTTGGACAGCACCGACGGGCTGCCCACGCCGGCGAGGTTGAACAGGTTCGGGAACCCCGGGACGCACAGCCCCAGGTAGGTGACCGGCCCGTCGGCCCACGCCTCGGTGATCCGGTCACCACGCGGCCCGACCAGGTCGATGCGCGTCATCGCCCCGGTCATCGCGTCGAACCCGGTCGCCAGCACCAGCACGTCGAGCTCGTGGAACCCCGACGCCGTGCGCACCCCGGTGGCCTCGACGGCCTCGATCGGGTCGCGGCGCAGGTTCACCAGCGTGACGTGGTCGCGGTTGAAGGTCTCGTAGTAGTTGGTGTCCGTGCAGATCCGCTTGGTCCCGATCGGGTGGTCGGTGGGGACCAGGTCGTCGGCCACCTGCGGGTCCTTGACGACCTCGCGGATCCGCTCCTCCGCGTAGGCGCGGGCCAGGTCGTTGACGCGCGGGTCGATGGACTGCTGGGGGAAGGCCTTGCCGAACAGCACGCCGCCGCGCTGCCAGAACTCGCCCAGCACGTCGCGGCGTGCCTCCTCCGACATCGTGAAGGGGTCCTCGGGGTGGCTGACGTGCGGGGAGCCGGCGGCGCCGGCCCAGGAGAGGCGGCGGCGCTCGGCGTAGTCGCGCTGGGCCTGCTCCCAGTCCTCGTCGCTGAGGGGGCGGTTGAAGGCGGGGACCGAGAAGTTCGGGCTGCGCTGGAAGACGGTGAGCTGGGCGGCCTGGTCGGCCACCTCGGGGATCACCTGGATCCCCGAGGACCCGGTGCCGACCACGCCGACGCGCCGGCCGGTCAGGTCGACCGGCTCCTCGGGCCAGCTCGAGGTCCTCAGGATCCGTCCCTCGAACCCGGGCAGCCCGGGGATCGCGGGGTCCAGCGGTGCGGAGAGGCTGCCGGTCGCCAGGACGAGGTAGCGCGCCCGCAGCTCCTCCCCGGCGTCGGTGCGCACCACCCAGCGCGCCTCCTCCTCCTCGAAGCGGCCGCCCTCCACCCGGGTGCCGAAGCGGTAGTGGCGACGCAGGTCGAAGCGGTCGGCGACGTGCTGGATGTAGCGCAGGATCTCCGGCTGGGTGGCGTAGCGCTCGCTCCAGCGCCAGCTGCGCTGCAGGTCCTCGTCGAAGGAGTAGGAGTAGTCGAGGCTCTCGACGTCGCAGCGGGCGCCCGGGTAGCGGTTCCACCACCAGGTGCCGCCGACCTCCGGGGCGGCCTCCACGCCCGCGACGGTCCACCCGCGCTGGTGCGCGCGGTGCACGGCGTACAGGCCCGAGAAGCCGGCGCCCACCACGAGGACGTCAACGGCGGTGCTGGTCATGGTTCTCCTTCGTCGCGACGCCGGTGGCGTCGGCGGGTACGGCGAGCAGGGCTCGCAGGTCGTGCCACAGCAGCTCGCGCGCGGAGGCGGCCGCCGGGAACGGGCCGATGGTGGCGAAGCCGTGGAACAGGTCGGGGAAGTGCCGGTGCCGCACGCGGACGCCGGCCTCGCCGAGCAGCCCGGCGTAGCGACGGCCCTCGCTGGCGAGCGGGTCGCGGCCGGCCGTGACCACCACCGCCGGGGCGAGCCCGGCCAGGCTGGCCGCACGGGTGGGGACGACGTGCTCGGGCGGCCCCGGGAGCGGGGTCGTCGCCGGGTCGCCTCCGAGGTACTGGCGCCAGTACCACTCCATCGCGGCCCTGGTGTTGAAGTGCCCGGTGGCGTAGTGCCGGTAGCTCTCGGACTCGAAGTCGGGTTCCACCACCGGGTAGAGCAGGACCTGGGCGGCCAGCGGGAGGTCCTCGTGGTCGCGCGCCCGCAGGGCCGTGACCGCCGCGAGGTTGCCGCCGGCGCTGTCCCCGGCCACCGCGACCCGTCGCGGATCGACGCCGAGGCCGGCGGCGCCCTCGTGGACCCAGCGCAGGGCTGTGAGGGCGTCGTCTGCCGCGGCGGGCGCCGGGTGCTCGGGGGCCAGGCGGTAGTCCACCGAGACCACCACCGCGCCGAGCGCCCGCGACATCGTGCGGCAGAAGCCGTCGTGGCTCTCGATGCTGCAGAACACGAAGCCGCCACCGTGCAGGAAGACCACCGCGGGGCGGGGGCCCGCGTCGTCCCACGGCCGGTAGACCCGCACTCGCAGGTCACCGCCCTCGGTGGGCACCCGGTGGTCCTCCGTCGCCCGGACGTCGTCCAGGTTGTCCGGAGCCACCGCCCGGGCGGCCACCGCGGCCCGCGCCTCGGGTCCGCTCATCAGGTGCACGGGCGGGAAGCCCTCCTCGAGGACCGCGAGCAGCCGTGCCACCTCGCCTCCGAGCGCGTCGTCGAGCACTGTCACCCCTGCCTCCTCGTTCTGGTCTGAACTATTACTAACCGAAATAGTGTCCAGCCACAAGAGGGACGAAGGTCGCGCTCGGCATGTTCTGATGCGGAACATGCCGAGAAGTCGACGCGGGGTACGCTGAGGCATGGCGAACGACGACGAGACGCCCGACGAGGCACCTCTCCCCGACCTGCGCAACACCAGCTGGGCGGTCCTGGGCCTGCTCTCGTTCGGCGAGGAGCTCTCCGGCTACGACCTGAAGAAGTGGGCCGACTGGAGCATGCGGTTCTTCTACTGGGCCCCGTCGTACAGCCAGATCTACGGCGAGCTGCGCAAGCTCGAGGGCTTCGGGTTCGCCACCTCCCGCGTGGTCAACAAGGACGACGTGCGGGGCAAGCGCCTGTACCGGATCACGCCGGAGGGCGAGCGCGCGGTGGCGCGGTGGGCGGCCGAGGCCCCCGTCGAGCCGGTCGTGCTCAAGCACGGCGTGATGCTGCGGATGTGGCTCGGGCACGCCAGCGACCCCACGCGGCTGCGCTCGATGCTCGAGGAGCACCGCGACCAGAGCGAGAAGATGCGGGTGCGTGCCGAGGTCGACGCCGAGGGCGCGCGCCGGGAGCCCGGCTGGGCGTTCCCCGAGATGGTGCTGCGCTGGTCGGAACGCTACTACGCCGACGAGCGCGACCGCGCGGACCAGATGCTCGCCGAGCTCGACGAGGCGTTCAGCAAGAGCAAGCGCGCCGCGGACTCCGCAGACGCCGTCGACCCCGCCCGGCGGTCCTCGGAGGAGCTGCGCTCGCACAAGGCCTGAGCACGGGCGCGCTCCCCGGACACCGGCGGGGCCGGCGTCCGGGGGCGTGGTCCGTCCGGGGCGGGTGAGAGACCGGAGCGGCGAGTCAGTCGAAGGTGACGACCACGCGCGTGGCCTGGCCGCGGCGCATCTGGGCGAAGCCCTCGTCCGCCTCGTCCAGCGGGATCCGGGCGGACACCAGGGCGTCGAGCTCCAGGCGGCCCTGCTGGTAGAGGTCGGCGAGCACCGGGATGTCGCGGGGGAAGTGGTTGGCGCCCATCAGCAGCCCGCGCACGCCCTTCGCCGAGGTGACGAGGGGCAGACCGGGCAGCACGAACTGCTCGCCGACCGGCGGGATCCCGACGACGTACGCCGTCCGGCCCGCGCGCACCATCCCGACCGCCTGCGCGACCGTCGCCTGCCGGCCGACCACGTCGAAGGCGTGGTCGACGCCGCCGGTGAGCTCCACCACGGCCGTGACAGGGTCGGTCGTCCCGGCGTCGACCACGTCGGTCGCGCCGAAGCGGCGCGCGACCTCGAGCTTGTCGGCGCCGAGGTCGACGGCCACGATCCGGGTCGCGCCGGCCAGCCGTGCACCCTGGACGACGTTGAGCCCGACGCCGCCGCAGCCGATCACCGCCACGCTGTCACCCGGGCGGACGCCCGCGCCGTGGAGGGCGGAGCCCACTCCGGTCAGCACGGCACAGCCCAGCAGCGCGGCGCGGTCCACCGGCAGCTCGGCGGACACCCGCACCACGGAGTTGCGGTGCAGGATCGTGCGCTCGGCGAGGCCGCCGAGGCCGGCCACCTGCCCGACCGGCTGGCCGTCGCGGACCAGCCGGGGCACCGGCCGTTCGGCGCGGCCGAGGTCGTTGCGGCGCTCGCAGAGGAAGGTGCGCCCGGCGCGGCACTCGGCGCACGTGCCGCAGAACATCGACAGGCAGGCAACCACCCGGTCCCCGGGGGCCAGGTCGAGAACCGCGGCGCCGACGCCCTCCACCGTGCCGGCGATCTCGTGGCCGGGGACGGTCGGCATCACGACGGGCAGCTCGCCGTCGATCATGTGCAGGTCGGAGTGGCACAGCCCGCAGGCGTCGACGCGCACCCGCACCTCGTCGGGCGCCAGCCAGTCGTCGAGCTCGACGTCGAGCACCTCGAGGTGCCCGGGCGCCGCGCTCAGCACGGCGGCGCGGACCCGGGTGCGCGAGGCGCCCGGGGTGGCCGCGGCCTGGAACGCCGGGGCGCCGGTGGTCGGGTAGGTCGTCACAGCTGAACCGCCTTGGTCTCGAAGTACTCCTCCAGGCCGAATCGGCCTCCCTCACGCCCGTAGCCCGAGCGCTTGTAGCCGCCGAACGGCGCGGAGATGTTGAACGCGCCGCCGTTGACGGCGACCTGACCGGTCCGCAACCGGCGAGCGACCGCGAGGGCGCGGTCGGGGTCGCCGGACCAGACCGCCCCGGAGAGGCCGTAGTCGGTGTCGTTGGCGACCGCGACGGCCTCGTCCTCGGAGTCCACGGCGATCACGCACAGCACCGGCCCGAAGACCTCCTCGCGCGCGATCCGCAGGTGCGGCTCGACGCGCAGCACGGTGGGTCGCACGTAGTGCCCGCCCGCCGGAGCGCCGTCCACCGGTCCGGGACCGCCGGCCACGAGCACGGCGCCCTGGGCGAGGGCGTCCTCGATGTGAGCGAGGACCCGCTCGCGCTGGGCGGCGGAGGCGACCGGGCCGACGTCGGTGGCCTCGTCGCGGGGGTCGCCGGTCACCAGCTGGGCGACGGCGTCCACCAGCAGCTGCTCGACCTCGGCGAGCCGCGAGCGCGACACCACCAGACGGGTGAGCGCGGCGCAGGTCTGTCCGTTGTTGATCAGGCAGCCGCGCAGGGACGCGGCCACGGCCTGGCCCAGGTCGGCGTCGTCGAGCACCACGCTCGCCGACTTGCCGCCGAGCTCGAGGGTGGTCCGGGTGATGCCCGGGGCGGCCAGCTCGGCGATCCGCGCACCGGTGCGGGTGGAGCCGGTGAAGCTGACGATGCCGACCCGGGGGTCGGTCACCAGGGCCTCGCCCGCCGCGGCGCCGGTGCCGACGACGAGGTTGGCCACGCCCGCGGGAAGACCGGCCTCGGCCAGGGCCTCGAAGAAGGCGACGGTGGTCAGCGGCGCGACCTCCGAGGGCTTGAGCACGGCCGTGCAGCCGGCGGCGAGCGCCGGGACGAGCTTGGTCGCGAGCTGGTAGAGCGGGTAGTTCCAGGCGGTGATCGCGGCCGCGACGCCGATCGGCTCCCTGAGGACCAGCGACGTGCCGACCCGCTCCTCGAAGGCGTAGGACTCCAGCGTGGTGGCCACGTCGCGGATCGTCGCCGCGACCAGGTGGCCGTGGACGGTGCTCGCCATCCGGGCCGGGGTGCCGACCTCGAGGGAGGCCACCGCGCCCAGCTCGTCGGCCCGCTTGGCGACCAGGTCCGCGGTCGCCCGCAACAGGTCGGCGCGCTCCCCCACGCTCGTCGCGGCCCACGCGCCCCAGGCCGTGTCCGCCGCCGCACAGGCCCGGTCCACGTCCCTGGCGTCCGCGCCGCGGAAGCGCGCCAGCACGCTCCCGTCGGCGGCGCTTCCGACCTCCAGCTCCGCACCACCGCCCGCGGCCCATGTCCCGTCGACGTACGTCGCCTGCACCTGTTGCATCCCGTCCCCTCATCTCGCCGCACGAGCGGCGACCCCGACATGGTTGCCATGCTTGCCATGTCGCCATATGTCATCTAGGAATACTTCAACCTAATACATTCAAGTGGTCAAGGGGCATGCGATGGAGACCAGGGACCGGATCCACCTCGACGGGGAGTGGGTCGAGCCGCACGGGCACGAGCGCCTCGAGCTGGTCGACCCCCGAACCGGCGAGGTGCACGCCACCGTGCGCCTCGCGGACGCCGCCGACGTCGACCGGGCGGTCGCGGGCGCCCGCCGCGTCGTCGACGAGGGACCCGCGTGGCCGGTCGCGGCGCGGGTCGCCGCGCTGCGGGCGCTGCACGACACGATCGCCGAGCGCACCGACCTGTTCGCCGACACGATCTCGGCGGAGATGGGGTCTCCGGCGACGTTCTCGCGCCAGGTGCAGGTCGGGATGCCGCTGGGCACCCTGGCCACCACCGTCGACGTGCTGGAGGCTTACTCCTTCGACGAGCCGCTCGGCGACTCGACCATCGCGCGCGAGCCGATCGGGGTGGTCGCGGCGATCACGCCGTGGAACTTCCCGCTCCACCAGGCCCTGGCCAAGGTCGGCGCCGCCCTCGCGGCCGGGTGCCCGGTGGTGCTCAAGCCCGCCGAGACCACCCCGCTCACGGCGTACCTGCTGGTGGAGGCCGCGCGGGACGCCGGCGTACCGCCCGGGTGGCTGCAGCTGCTCCCGGGCCGCGGCGACGTGGTGGGCTCGGCGCTGGCCGAGCACCCGGGCGTCGACATGGTCTCCTTCACCGGCTCCACCGCGGTCGGGCGGGCGATCCAGCGCGCCGCCGCCGGCACCGTCAAGCGGGTCGCCCTCGAGCTGGGCGGCAAGTCCCCCAGCGTGCTGCTCGACGACCTCGACGACGAGGCCTTCGCCACCGCGGTGCGCACCAGCGTCGGCTTCTGCCTGATGAACACCGGCCAGACGTGCGCCGCCTGGACCCGGCTGGTGGTCCCGGAGGAGCGCTACGACGACGCGGTCGCCCTCGCGACGGCGACCGCGGCGGCGTTCGTGCCCGGCGAGAACCTCGGTCCGCTGGCGTCGGCGGCGCAGTGGGACCGGGTGCTGGGCCACCTCGCGCGGGCCGTGGACGAGGGCGCCGAGGTGGTCCACGGCGACCCCGCGCCGGCGCGCCCGGAGCGCGGGTTCCACCTCGCGCCGGTCGTCCTGGGCCGGGTCACCCCCCAGATGGCGGTCGGTCGCGAGGAGGTCTTCGGCCCGGTGCTGGCCGTGCAGACCCACCGCGGCGACGACGACGCCGTCCGGCTCGCCAACGCCACCGACTACGGGCTGTCGGCCGGCGTCTTCGCCGCCGACCCCGACCGCGCCTTCGCCGTCGCCCGCCGGATCCGCTCCGGGACCGTCCACGTGAACGGCATCAACGGCAACCGGCTCGCACCGTTCGGCGGCTACAAGCAGTCCGGCCTCGGCCGGGAGTACGGCCGCTTCGGTCTCGAGGAGTTCCTCGAGGTCAAGTCGATCCAGCCGCCGCCGCGCGGCTGACCACGCCCACCACCCCGGAGGATCCATGGCCCTCGACGCCGCCACCACCGCCCTGCTCCAGCAGCTCGCCGCTGCGGGCGGGCCACCCATGCACGAGGTCGACCCCGACACCGCCCGCGCGCGGATGGCGGGGCTCGCCGCGCTCTACCCGCCCGGCCCGGAGCCGGCCCGCGCCGAGGACGCCACGGTGCCCACGCGCGCCGGCTCGCTGCCCGTGCGCGTGATCGCCCCCGCATCGCCGCGCGGCGTCCTGCTCTACCTCCACGGCGGCGGCTGGGTCGTCGGCTCCCCCGCCGAGCACGAGGCCCTCGGCCGCGAGCTCGCCCACCGCACCGGGTGCACCGTCGTCCTCGGCAGCTACCGCCTCGCCCCGGAGTCCCCGTGGCCGGCGGCGGTGGAGGACGCCTGGGACCTGGTGACGTGGGTGGACGAGCACCGCGCCGACCTCGCCGGCCCCGGCGCGCCACTGGTCGTGGCCGGCGACAGCGCCGGCGGCAACCTGGCCACGATCGTGGCCCGGCACGCGCGCGACGCCGGGGGCCCCTCGATCGCCCTCCAGGTGCTGGTCTACCCGGTCGTCGACCACGACTTCGACAACGGCTCCTACACCGACCCCGCCAACCAGCTCGCGCTGAACCGCGACACGCTGCGCTGGTTCTGGGACCACTACGTGCCCGCGGAGCACCGCGATGACCCCGACGTGTCGCCGGCGCGCGCCGAGGACCTGGCCGGCCTGCCGCCCGCGGTGGTCCTCACCGCCGAGCACGACGTGCTGCGCGACGAGGGCGAGGCGTACGCCGCGTCGCTCGAGGCGGCCGGCGTGCCCACGTCGTGCCGCCGCTTCGAGGGCCAGATGCACGGCTTCTTCACCATGGTCGGGCTGCTCCCGGCCTCGGCGCAGGCGCTGGACCACGTGGCCACCGAGATCGACCGGCGCCTCGCCGGATCCCGTCCCGCCCAGCACGCACAGGAGCACGCATGAGCGCCCCCGACCCCCTCGAGCACGCCGCCACGCCCGACGACGCCGTCGACGCGGTCGTCGTCGGCGCCGGCTTCGCCGGCCTCTACGCACTGCACCGGCTACGCAGCCAGGGCCTGTCGGTCCGCGTGGTCGAAGCCGGCTCCGACGTCGGCGGGACCTGGTACTGGAACCGCTACCCGGGCGCACGCTGCGACATCGAGAGCGTCTTCTACTCCTACAGCTTCGACGCCGACCTGGCCCGGGAGTGGGAGTGGTCGGAGCGCTACGCCGCGCAGCCGGAGATCCTCGCCTACCTCCAGCACGTCGCGGACCGCTTCGACCTGCGCCGCGACATCACCCTGGACACCCGGGTGGTCTCCGCACACCTCGACGAGGACGCCGACCGGTGGACGGTGACCACCGACGCCGGGGAGCGGATCTCCACGACCTACCTGGTGCTCGCCGTCGGCCTGCTCTCCAGCACCAACCTGCCGCAGATCGAGGGCCGCGAGGACTTCGCCGGACGCACGTTCCACACCGGCGCGTGGCCGCACGACCCGGTCGACTTCACCGGCCGCCGGGTCGGCGTGATCGGCACCGGCTCCTCGGGCATCCAGCTGATCCCGCTGGTCGCCGAGCAGGCCGAGCACCTCACGGTCTTCCAGCGCACCCCGAACTTCAGCCTCCCGGCCAAGAACGGTGCCCCCGACCCCGAGAAGGTGGCACGCCTGCGCGAGGACCACGCCCGGGTCAAGGAGGAGCTGCGCTCCTCGTCGTACGGCATCCTGCTGGAGCCGCCGACCCAGAGCGCCCTGGAGGTGCCCGAGGAGGAGCGCGAGGAGAAGTACCGCCGGCGCTGGGAGGAGGGCACCCTCACCGGGATCCTGCAGGCCTACAACGACCTGGTGCGCAACGAGGAGTCCAACCACACCGCCGCGGAGTTCGTGCGCCGCAAGATCGCCGAGATGGTGCGCGACCCGCAGGTGGCCGACGACCTCATGCCGCGCGGCTACGCCTACGGCACCAAGCGCCCGTGCCTGGACACCGGCTACTACGCGACGTTCAACCGCGAGGACGTCACCCTGGTCAACCTGCGCCGCACCCCGATCGAGCGGATCACCGCCACCGGTGTGGTGGTGGACGGCGTGGAGCACCCGCTCGACGACCTCGTCTACGCCACCGGGTACGACGCGATGACCGGCCCGCTGCTGGGCATCGACATCCGCGGGCGCGACGGACGCACCCTGCGCGAGGAGTGGCACGACGGCCCCCACAGCTACCTGGGGATCGCGGTGTCGGGGTTCCCGAACATGTTCACCCTCACCGGGCCCGGCAGCCCGTCGGCGCTCAGCAACGCCGTCGTCTCGATCGAGCAGCACGTGGAGTGGCTGGCCGACCTGCTCGCCCACGCACAGGAGCGGGGCGCCCGCGTGGTCGAGGCCGACGACCGGGCCGAGAAGGAGTGGACCGAGCACGTGCAGCTGGCGGGCAACGCGACGCTCTACCCGCGCACCGACTCCTGGTACATGGGCGCCAACGTCCCGGGCAAGCCCCGGGTGTTCCTCCCCTACATCGGCGGGGTCGGCAACTACCGCGCCCACTGCGACCAGGTCGCCCGCGACGGCTACCCCGGGCTGCTGATCGGCTGATCGGCCGCCGTGCACGACGAAGCGCCCGCCCCGTCACCGGGGCGGGCGCTTCGTTGCGTGCGGCGGACTCAGCCCAGCCATGCCTCGTCGAGCAGGACGATGGAGTTGGCGGCGCCCTTGACGCCGTGCACCTCGTCGCTCCACGCGGTCAGCTCGGCCATCGGCATCCAGGCCAGGAACGGCACGCTGTCGTTCCAGGCCTCCTGGATCTTCACGACCGCTGCCTTCTGGGCCCCCTCGTCGGCGGCCCCCTGGAACTCCTCCAGCGCGGCGTCCATCTCGGGGGTGGTCGGCATCCCGTAGGTCTGGGTGCCGGTGCTGTGCAGGGAGGCGTAGAGCTTGGAGAACGGGTCGCCCTCTCGGTAGTTGATGCCCCAGCCGGCCAGGTCGTAGTCACGCTCCGCGGCCAGGCGGGTGATGAGGTCGGTGACGGTCGGGACCATCTCGATCTCGACCTCGAAGCCCACCGCCTCCAGGCTCGCCTTGACGACCTGCGCGGTGTCGCGCGCCGCCGAGGTCTGGGCGTCGAGGTAGGTGATCGCGCCGTCGTAGCCGTCGGCCTTGGCCTCCTCGAGCAGCTCGCGCGCGGCGTCCTGGTCGGGCTCGATGCCGGTCATCTCCTCGGAGTACCAGCGGGAGTACTCCGGGAAGAGCAGCGTGCTGGCCATCCCGTGCCCGTCGTACACCCGCTGGCGCACCAGGTCGGGAGCGAGCGCCAGCTGGATGGCCTGGCGCACGCGGACGTCGGCGCCCGGCCGGCCCTCCGTGCCGTTGATCAGCGCGGTGTCGCTGACCGCGACCAGGTTGGAGTAGCCGCGGGTGCCCTCCTCGAGGACGGCGTCCACCACGTCGGGGTCGCGGAAGAACGCCAGGTCGAGGCTGCCGTTGTTGAAGGAGTCCTCGACCGTGGCCTGGTCGCCGAGGTAGACGAAGCGGACCTCGTCGAGGTGGGGCCGGCCGTTCCAGTAGTCCTCGTTGGCCTCGACCAGCACCTCCTCGCTCGGACGCTGGTGGACGAGGGTGAACGGGCCGGCACCCACGGGCGTGAAGCCCTCGCCGACCGGGCCGGAGGACTTGGCCACGATCATGCCGGGACCCGAGGCGAGCATCGCCGGGAACATCGCCCACGGCTTGTTGAGCGAGTAGACGACCGTGCGCTGGTCGGCGACCTCGATGCCGGCGACGTTGTCGTTCCACAGCGCCGCCTCCGGCGCCGGCGCCGCGGCGTACCGCTCCTGGCTGGCCTTGACCGCCGCGGCGTCCAGCGGCGTGCCGTCGGAGAAGCTCACCCCGTCGCGCAGGGTCAGTGTCCACTCGGTGTTGTCGCCGTTGGCCTTGATCGACTCGGCGAGCTGCGGGGCGAACTCCCGGGTGTCGGTGTCGTAGCGCAGCAGCACGTCGTAGAGGGCCGCCATCTCGGCGCCGCCCGTGGTCACCGCGGCGATGGAGACCGCCGGGTCGAGGCTGCGGGGCTCGGAGTACAGCGCGTAGCTGATCTGGCCCCCGGTCTTCGGCTCGCCGCCGGCGTCCTCCCCGCCGACCATGCCCTCGCTGTACTCGAACCGGCCCCCGGCCTCGGTGTCACCGCCGCTGCCCTCGTCCGAGCTGTCGCTCGCGCAGCCGGCCACCAACGCCAGGGCCGCCACCAGCACCACCGCGGGCCGCAGCACGTTCCTGCGTCGCTTCATCGCATCCTCCTGGTCGGGCAGCCCCATCTGGAAGGGGTCGCCAGATCTCGGACTATATCGATTAGGAATACATCCGGGAAGCATGTAGCAACTAGTTACTCCATCTGCGGGTGGAACCTCAGGACGGTCCCGGTCGATCGCCGCGCACCAGCCGGCCCGGGAGCTCACCGGTCGCCTCGCCGTCGGTGTAGGTCTCGACCCCGGAGACGAACGTGTGGCGGTAGCCGTCGGCGCGCTGCAGCAGGCGGCGACCGCCGGCCGGCAGGTCGTGGTGCATCTCCGGCTTGTGCAGGTGCATCGCGTCGAGGTCGACGACGAGCAGGTCGGCCTTGTGCCCGGGCGTGAGCAGGCCGCGGTCCAACAGCCCGACCGCCTCGGCGGTGGCCCGCGCCTGGCGCGCGACCATCATCTCGAGCGGGAACGTGCCCCGGTCGCGGACCCAGTGCTGGAGCAGCGTGGTCGGGAAGGACCCGTCGCAGATGGTGCCCACGTGAGCGCCGCCGTCGGAGAGCCCCGGGATGGTGAACTCGTGTCCGAGCATCTCCGCGCACCCGTCGAGCGAGCCGTTCACGTAGTTGGAGAACGGCAGGTAGAACATGCCGCGGCCCTCGGCGGAGACCAGGATCTCGTAGGCCAGCTCCAGCGGGCTGATCCCCCGCGCGGCGGCGCGGTTGGCGATGGTGTCGGCCGGGTCCGGCTCGTAGTTCGGCGGGTCGGTCAGCTCGAACATGATCTCGAAGCGGTCCAGCAGGGCGCCGCCGATGATGTTGTCGGCCTTGACGATGCCGAGGGCGAGGATCTCCTCGCGCAGCGCGGGGTCCTGCATCGCGCGGGCCTGCTCCGCCACCGGCAGGTGCGAGATCCGCAGCCAGGCGGGGTTCGCCGCGAACGGGTTGAGCGTGCAGTCCAGCCCCATCAGGATGCCGATGCCGCGCGCCGCGACCTGGGCGCGCAGCCGGTGGCCCTCGGCGTTGGCCCGGTCGAGGAAGGCCAGCGCCTTGCGGAACCGGTCGGGGTGCGACGGGCTCTGGCCCAGCGAGAACGACATCGGCCGGCCGGCGGCCGCGACCATCGAGGTGATCAGGTCGAAGTCGGTCTCGATGCTGTCGTCGTCCCAGTCGGTGACCAGCTGGAGCACGCCGCGACCGGTCTGCCCGACCGCACGCGAGATGGCGACCAGCTCGTCGCGCCCCGCGGCGTACGACGGGGTGAGCTCGCCGGCCCGAGTCTTGTGGTTGAGCGTCCGCGAGGTCGTGAAGCCGAGGGCCCCGGCCTCGATCGCCTCCGCGGCCAGCTTGGCCATCAGCGCGATCTCCTCGTCGGTGGCCAGCGCGTGCGCGGCCGCCCGGTCCCCCATCGCCCGCACCCGCAGCGCCGCGTGCGGCACCTGGCCGGCGAAGTCGAGGTCGTGGGGGCGGCGCTCGAGGGCGTCGAGGTACTCGGGGAAGGACTGCCAGTCCCAGGCGAGCCCCTCGGTGAGCGCGACGCCGGGGATGTCCTCGACCCCCTCCATCAGCGCGATCAGCCGGCCGTGGTCGGCGGGCACGGCGGGGGCGAACCCGACGCCGCAGTTGCCCATGACGACGGTGGTCACGCCGTGCCACGAGGAGGGTTGGAGGCGGCTGTCCCAGGTGGCCTGGCCGTCGTAGTGGGTGTGCACGTCGACGAAGCCGGGCATCACCAGCGCGCCGTCCGCGTCGACCTCGCGGTGCCCGCGCCCGGACACCTGGCCCACCTCGACCACCACGCCGTCACGGACCGCGACGTCGGCGGTGAACGGCTGCGAGCCGGTCCCGTCGACGACCGTGCCGCCGCGTACCACCAGGTCGTGCTCGTTGCTCGTCATCCCTCGT
Organism: Nocardioides sp. zg-DK7169; assembly: GCF_013155365.1. Taxonomy (GTDB): domain Bacteria; phylum Actinomycetota; class Actinomycetes; order Propionibacteriales; family Nocardioidaceae; genus Nocardioides. The sequence goes on along the minus strand of NZ_JABJRA010000004.1, from coordinate 186,485 downwards.
CCTCCGGCCGGTAGTGCAGCAGCGTCAGGCCGCTGTCGGGGTCGTCGTGGAACACCGGCACGACACGCATGCCGACACGCAAGGCATCCGGGTCGACGTCGACCAGCTCGGTGCTGACCCGCGGGCCCTCGTCCCACTCGACGACGGCGAGCAGCTGGGGCACGGCGTCGGCCCAGGGCGGGGCGGTGGGGCGGCGGGCCACCGTGAAGGTGTGGAGGGTGCCGCGCCCGGAGATCTCGCGCCACTCCAGGTCGTCGGCGAGGGTGCCGGGGGCCAGCAGTCGGGGGTAGAAGACCCACTGCTGTCCCGACGGGGACCACTGGATGCGGATCCGGTGCTCGCGCAGCGCGTCCCAGAACGGCTGGGAGACCGGGGTCGGCTCCGGCAGCGGGCGGGGCTCGGCGGGCCGCGAGGCCGGTGCGTCGGTGGACTGGCTCATCTCACTCCCCCTGCAGGAGCAGGGCGACCTGCTCGCTCATGATGCCGCCGTTGCCGGTGACGAAGGCGGTGTGGCAGTCCGCGACCTGGGCGCGCTCCGCGCGGCCCATCACCTGGCGCGCGGCGTCGACCACGTGGTGCATGCCGCCGGCCATGCCGGCCTGGCCGTAGGACAGCTGGCCGCCGGCGGTGTTGACCGGGAGGTCGCCGCGGAAGGTGAGGTCGTGCTCGGTCACCCACTGCATGCCCTTGCCCTTGGGGCAGAAGCCGGCGTCCTCCAGGCTCATCAGCACCGTGATCGTGTAGCAGTCGTAGATCGAGGCCATGTCGACGTCGGACCGCTCCAGCCCGGCCATCGCGAACGCCCGGTCCGCCGCGCGGGCGATCGGGGTCCGCACCAGGTCCTCGGCGTACGTCGGGGTCTTGAACGCGACGTGCTCGCCGAAGCCGGTGATCCGCACCGGCCGGTTCCGCGAGCGTCGGGCGAGGTCGGCGTTGGCCACGAGCACCGCGGCGCCGCCCTGCACCCGCATCACCACCTCGAGCATGTGGATCGGGTCGGCGATCACCGGGCTGGCCAGCACATCCTCGACGCTCAGCGGCTTGTCGTGGAAGACCGCGCCGGGGTGCGCCGCGGCGTTGGTGCGCTGGTCGACGGCGATCTTGGCGGTGGCCCGCGGGTCGTAGCCGAACTCCGCGGCGTAGCGCTGCGCGATCTGGGCGTACGGCGCGTTCTGCCCGACGTTGCCGTAGGGGATCTCGAACTCCGCCTGGGGCGAGCCGTACTTGCCGCTCGAGGCGCCGTACCAGGGCGGGGTCCCCGGGGCGCCCGCCCGCGAGGAGCGCGGCAGGATCATCGAGCCCGGCACCACGCACAGCACCGCGTCGCAGATGCCGAGCTCGACGGCGGCGGCCGCGCGCCAGACCATGCCGGCCGAGGTGGCGCCGCCGAGGTCGACGCGCTCGCCGAAGTCGAGGGGCAGGCCGAGGTACTCCGACAGCGTCGCCGGGGCGAACATGTCCGACTCCTGCACACCGTGGGTGACCAGGCCGTTGACCACCGAGGCGGGCAGCCCGGCGTCGTCGAGGACCATCCGGGCCAACCGGGCGTACTGGTCGAGGGTGAACGTCGCGGGACCGCTCTGCTTCTTCTCCGCCGGCAGCTCGGCGATGCCGACGATCGCGGCCTCGCCGCGCAGGCCGCTCATCCGGCGTCCCCGCGCAGCGGCAGCGAGACGGTCGCGCTGCCGGGCATCAGGACGTCGTCGCCGCGGCGCCCGGCGACCTCGAGCTCGACCAGGCCGCGACCCTCCTCCACGCGGGTGCCGGTGACCCGGCCGCCGAAGGAGAGCGTCTGCCCGGGGAAGGCGACGGCGCGGTTCTGCGCCGAGAAGCCCACCAGCCGGCCGGCGCCGCCGATCCAGTCGGTGACCGCGCGGGCCAGGAGCGCGGACTGCAGCGGGCCCTGGACGAGCACGTCGTCGTAGCCCTCGCGGTCGCGGGCCCACTCCTTGTCGTAGTGGATGCGGTGGCCGTTGTAGGTCGCCGCGCTGAAGAAGAACATCTGGGTCTCGTCGACCACGATCTCGAGGACCGGGAGCTCCTCGCCCACCGCGACGTCCTCGAAGTGCAGCTGCTCCGCCGTCGTCTCCGGGCTGGTTCCTGTGCTCATTCCCGCGCTCACTCCTGTGCTCCTCACGGGCGCGCGATCATCGAGGTGGTGGCCTCGGCCACCAGCTCGTCGCGCTGGTCGGTGTAGGTCGTGCGCCAGGTGACGAGCACGAACGGGCCGCTGCGGCCCTGCTTCTGCACGATCGACTCGACGCGGCGCTCCATCGTCACGACGTCGCCGTGCCCGCAGTAGCGGTGGAACGTCGTGCTCTCCCCGCCCGCCATCCGCCGCGGGGCGTCCGGGAAGGCGAGGTCGCCCGAGGACGCCCCCGAGGAGCCGTCGGCGCGCAGCCGGTCGAGGGGGGTGACGCCCAGGACGGCGTACTGCAGGTAGAGCGGCGGGGCGACGACGTCGTCGAAGCCGTGCGCGCGGGCGTGGTCGGTGTCGAACCACAGCGGGTTGTCCTCCCCCACCGCGACCGCCCACCGCTGCCAGTCGCGGCGGATCACCTCGCCGCTGGCGCGGGCGACGACCGCCCCCACCTGGGCCGCGGCCTCGGCCGGGACCAGGTCGGGGACCTGCTCGGGCTCCTGCGTCTGCTGGGTCATGGGTTTCCTCTCAGGCCAGCTGGTGGTCGGTGACCAGACCGCGGGCGACCAGGTCGTCGTACTCCTCCCGGGACCAGCCCAGGACGCTCAGGTACACGTGCTCGTTGTCCTCGCCGAAGCCCGGGACGGGGCGACCGAACGCGAGGTCCAGGTCGTCGCTGCGCCACGGGTGCCCCGGGTAGCGGTGGGTGCCGACCGCGGGGTGGCTGCGCTCGCGCCACCAGCCGCGCTCCTCGAGGTGGGCATCGGTGAGCAGCTGCGGCTCGCTCACCACCTCCGCCGCCGGTACGCCGGCGCGCTGGAGGGTCTCCACGACGTCCTCGGCCTCGCGTCCGGCGCACCACGCGGCGATGGCCGCGCGGATGTCGGCGCTGCGGTCGCGGCGCACGGCGCCGTCGGCCTCCGGGCCCGGCAGGCGGGGGTCGTCGGTCAGCCCGGGCACGGTGAGCAGGCCGCGCCAGTCACGGTCGTCGCGGACGGTGACCGCCACCCAGCGGTCCTCGCCGAGCACCGGGACCACGTCCTGCACCGCCCACGGGTCGGCGTTGCCGAGCACCGGCGGGTCGCGGTGGTTGAGCTGGTGGTCGAGGAAGAGCTCGCCGACCTCGGCCATCACGTTCTCGGCCTGGGCGAACTCCACCAGCCCGCCGCGGCCGGTGGCCTCGCGGTCCCAGAGCGCGGCCAGCACGGCGAACCCGACGCCGGCCGGTGCGGCCTCGTCCATGTGGTAGTTCTCGCCGGCCGAGTCGGGGTCCTCGCCCTCGTAGCCGTCCATCGCCGCGATGCCGACCAGGCTGTTGAAGTTCGGGCCGTAGCCGAGGTAGTCGCTCATCGGCCCGGTCATGCCGAGCGGCGGCATCCGCACCACGACGAGGCGGGGGTTCACCTCGAGCAGCCGCTCGTGGCCGATCCCGAGCTTCTCCAGCACGCCGTTGGAGTTGTTCTCGACCAGCACGTCGCTGACCCGGACCAGGTCGAGGAACGCGCGGTGGCCCTCGGGGGTGTCCAGGTTCATGCAGGCCGACAGCTTGTTGCGCGCGTGCCAGTTGAACAGCGCCGAGCGGTCGTAGGGGCGAGCGCCGGGATCCTTGTCGGGGTAGGTGCCGCCGTGGTAGCCGGTCTTCTCGAACGACGCCTTGGTGACCTTGGCCGAGACCTGCCGGCTGACCCGGTCGTTGCCCTCCACGCGGATCACCTCCGCGCCGAGGTCGCCCAGCAGCGCGGTCGCGCCGGGCCCGGACCACACGACGGTCAGGTCGACGACGCGGATCCCCGACAGCGGCAGGTCCTCACGCGTGCTCATGCGAGCACCTCCTGGGTGGGCTCGGTGGGCTCGGTGGGCTCGGTGGGCTCGGTCGGCTCGGTGGGTCCGGTGGGTCCGGTGGGGGCGGCGGCCTCGGCGCGCACCTCGGCGCCGTGCTGGTCCAGCAGCGGGGCCGTCGCCCGCAGGGCGTAGCCGCGCTCCATGCGCCACGGCGCCCCGGCGTACTCCAGCCGCCCGGCGCGGGGGTGGTCCCCGGCGACGAACGCGCCGCGCTCGCGGAAGTGCGGGTGGGCGAGCACCTCGGAGACCGAGAGATAGGCGGTCACCGGGATGCGGGCCGCCTCGGCCGCCTCCATCACCGCGACCTTGGGGCGGGCCTCGATCCACTGCGCGATGTGGGCCAGGAACTCCTCCCGGTCGGTCCCGGACACCGTCTGGCGGTCCAGGAACCGCTCGCGGAAGCCGGGGTCCTCGGCGCCGACGAGGTGGACGAAGCGGTTCCAGAACGCCTGATTGGTCACGTAGACCATCACGAACCCGTCGGCCGCGCGGAACGGCCCGGTGAAGGTGGCGCCGTGCCGGTGCGGGCTGCGCGCGCCGCGGGGCGCGGTGATGCCGGAGTACGACGCGGAGAGCAGGTACGACGCGCGCCGGTCGGCGCCGGCGAGCAGCACCTCCTGGCCGGACACGTCGATCGTGGCCCCGCGGCCGGTGCGCCGGGCGCCCAGCACCGCGGCGAGCGTGGCCTGCCCGGCGCTGCGCCCGACCGTGTAGTGCTCGAGCAGGCCGGGCTTGCGCAGCGGCTCCCGGTCGGCCTGGCCGGTGGCGTGCATCGGACCGCCGGCCGCCTGGAGCACCAGGCCACTGGCCTCGTGGTCGCGGCGCGGGCCGGTCTGGCCGAACGCGCTGATCCGGGTGACGACCAGCCGCGGGTTGGCCGCGCGCAGCACGTCGGGGGCCAGGCCGAGGCGCTCGAGGTGGCCGGGGCGGAAGGACTCCACGACCGCGTGCGCCTCGCGCACCAGCCCGAGCAGCACCTCGCGGTCGGCGGGGTCGTGCAGGTCGAGGGCGACGGAGCGCTTGTTGGTGTTGAGGTGCAGGAACAGCGCGCTGCGCTCGGGGTCGGGGCTGTCGTCGGGGAACGGGCCCCAGCGCCGGGTCAGGCTGCCCTCGCCGGGCTTCTCGACCTTGACCACGTCGGCGCCGAAGTCGGCGAAGAGCTTGGTGGCGTACTCCCCCGCGACCCAGCGCGACAGGTCGATCACCCGCACGCCGGAGAGCACCTGCTCAGCCACGACCGACCTCCTCCTCGAGCCAGCGGCCGGCGACGTCGGGACCGCCGCCCAGCGCGCCGAGCAGGCGGGCCCGCTCGGACCACAGGTGCAGGTCGGTCTCGACGACGTAGCCCATGCCGCCGTGCAGCTGGTGCGCGTCGAGCGTGGCGCGCCGGTACGCCGTGGCGGCGTGGACCACCGCGATCGCCGTCTCGCGGACCGCGGGCCGGCCGCGGCCGTGCCAGAAGACCGCACTGCGGGCGGCCAGCCGGGCGCCCTGCACCGCGATGTGGATGTCGGCCACGAGGTGCTGGGCGGCCTGGAAGGACGCGATCGGCCGGCCGAACTGCTCACGGCCGCGGACGTGGGCGACGGTGCGCTCGAGCACCGCCTCCGCCCCGCCGGCCATGTCGACGCACTGCAGCGCGCGCACCAGCAGGGAGATCCGGCGCACCCGGTCGGCGGCGAGGCCGTCGCCTCCCGGACCGGCGAGGACGTCGGCGGCGGGGACGATCACGTGGTCGAGGTCCAGCTGCTGGAGCCGGTCGCCGTCGCTGGTGGGCAGGGCGGTGAGCGTGGCGCCCGCGGCCCGCGGGTCCAGCAGCAGCGCGACCAGCCGGTCCGGCTCGCCGTACGACGTGAGGGTGGCGGTGGCGAGCACCCGGTCGGCGAGGTCGGCGTCGAGGACGTGGTCAAGGCGTCCGCTCACGGCCAGGCTGCCGTCGCCCAGCCGCTCGGCGCGCAACGCGGGTCGCACGTCGGCGGCGTCGTAGGGGCTGGCCAGGGAGACGGCGCCGCGCAGCTCGCCGCGGCACAGCGGGCCGAGCACCCGCGCCTGCTGCTCGGCGTCGCCCAGCTCCGCGACCGCGAGGCCGAGGTGGAGGGTGCTGAGCACGACGGTGGGGCACAGCGCCCGGCCGGCCTCGGCGTAGAGGACCGCGAGGTCGTCGAGCGTGCCGCCGGCGCCGCCCACCTCCTCGACGAACGGCAGCGCGAGGACCTCCGCGGCGACCAGGGCGGCCCAGAGCTTCTCGGGGACCCGGTCGGTGCCGGGCTCGCGCAGCGAGCGCACCAGCTCGGGCGGGCAGTGCGTGGTGAGCAGCTCTCGCAGGCTGGCGGCGAGGTCGCGCTCCTGGGTGGTGACGACGAGCTTCACGAGATCCTCTCTCAGCGTCCGTAGGACGGCATGGCGTGGCCGCGCTGGGCGATGACGTCGCGCAGCACCTCGTTGGTGCCGGCGCCGAAGCGCAGCAGCGGGGCGATGCGGTAGAGCCGCTCGAAGCGGCCGTCGTCGGGAGCGGCGGAGGTGCGGTGGCCGAGCAGGCCGTCGGGGCCGAGCAGGTCGAGCGCGACCTCGGCGATGCGCTGGCGCAGCTCGCTGGTGAAGACCTTCTCGACGCTCACCTCGATGCTGGGGATGACGCCCTCGCCGAGCAGCGAGGCGGCCTCGAAGCCCATCAGCGTCGCCACCTCGACGTCGGCGTCCAGCAGTGCGAGCCGGTGGCGCACCGTCGGGTCGTGCGCCGGCACCGAGCCGTCGCGCCGGGGACTGCGCGCGAGCTCCAGGAGGTCGTCGACGGCCCGGCGCAGGTCGCCGGCGTTGGTGAGGGCGCCGCGCTCGAGGTCGAGCGCGCCGGTGATGTAGCGCCACCCCTGGTTGACCTCGCCGACCAGGTTGGTCGCGGGCACCCGGACGTCGTCGAAGAAGGCCTCGTTGGTGCGGTAGCCCGACCAGGCGGTGAGCGGGCGGATGGTGACCCCGGGGTGGTCGATCGGGACGATGATCACCGAGATGCCGCGGTGCTTGGGGGCGTCGGGGTCGGTGCGCACGCAGAGCCACTCGTGGGTGGAGCGCTGCGCGCCGCTGTTCCAGGTCTTGGCGCCGTTGATCACCCACGCGCCGTCCTCCATCGTGCCCTCGAGGACGGCGCGGGTGCGCAGGCTGGCCAGGTCGGTGCCGGCCCCGGGCTCGGAGTAGCCGACGGCGCAGACCATCTCGCCGCGCGCGATCGGCGGGAGGAACTCCGCCTTGTTGCGCTCGGTGCCGTGGCGCATGATCATCGGCGCGACCGAGGTGACGGTGAGGTCCGGGCCGGGGACGCCCCAGTACTCGAACTCGCTCACCAGCAGGTGCTGGTGCACCGGGCCGAGCCCCAGGCCGCCGTGCTCGACGGGCCAGTTGAGGCCGAACCAGCCCTTCTCGCCGATCTTGCGGCGAAAGGCCATCAGCTCCCCGTCGCGCTTCTCGAGGTCGTGCTCGGCCAGCTCGGCGCGCAGCGCCGGGGTGACGTGCTCGCGCAGGAACGCCCGGACCTCCTCACGCCACGCTCGCTGGTCGCTGTCGAGCTCGAAGTCCACCGGCGGGTCACCCTTCGTCCGTCTGATCCGAACTATGTCTGTTCGGCATATGTCCTGCATGCGCAGTCAACGACATCGAGGTGGTGGTGTCAACGGCCCGTCCCACCGCCGGTCCGGACGCGTCGCTCGAGCTCGTCGAGACCCGCTGGTCGCACGAGGCCACGTTGCTCGAGCCTGTCGAGACGCCTCGGGCGAGAGGGACGAGCGGTCCGGCGTCAGCCCGCGGAAGGCGACATCGGCGAGGGCGCCGGCGGCAGGTCGCTGACCCGGCCGGTCCACCGCGGAGCGCGGCGCTCCTTGACGGCGCGTCCGCCCTCGCGGACGTCGTCGTGGGCCATCAGTCGGCGGTGCCAGGCGGTCTCGAGGCGCTCCACCTCGGCGGCGTCGAGGTCGAACGACGACCAGAGCAGCTGCTTGCTGGCCGCGACCGACTGCGGGGCGGTGTGGACGGCGACCTCGCGCGCCCATTCCTGGGCGGCGGGCAGCACCTCGTCGGCGGCGAGCACCCGGCTGCCCAGCCCCAGCTCGAGCGCGCGATGCCCGTCGAAGGTGGCCCCGGAGAGCAGCACCTCCGCGGCCCGGGAGACGCCGATCATCCGGGGCAGCACCCAGTGCGACCACGCGTCGCCGAGCACGCCCAGGCGCGCCTGCACCACGCCGTACCGGGCGTCGGCGGCGAGGAAGCGCACGTCGCACTGCAGCGCCAGGGTCAACCCGATGCCGAGCGCGTGGCCGTTGACCGCGGCGACCACCGGCTTGCGGACGGCGAAGGCCGGGAACCGCACACCGGCGGCGCTGAACCCCACGTCGGTGCCGGCGAAGGTGCCCTCTCCCCCACTGAGGTCGGCGCCGGCGCAGAACGCGGGCGGCGTGCCGGTCAGCACCACCGCGCGGACCTCGTCGTCGGCGTCGCAGCGGGCGTACGCCGCGGCCAGCTCGCGGCCGGTGGCGGCGTCGAAGGCGTTGCGCTTCTCGGGCGCGTGCAGGGTCAGGGTGGCGACCCCGTCGGCGACGTCGACGAGGACGGTGGCCGCGCTCACGGGAGGTACCCCGTGTGCACGACCGGCTCGGGCCGCGGGTGCGGGCGCGCCAGGCGCAGCCCGGCCAGCAGCGCGTTGCGCAGCTCGCGCGGGTCGATCACCTCGTCGTACGTCGCGCTCGCGGCGAGGCGCCACGGGCCGCCCGCCTCGTTGGCGAGCAGTGCCTCGCGGGTCTCGGCGTCGGCGCCGGAGGTGGCGCCGCCGACCGCGGCCGGGATGCCGCCGAGGACCGCACCGGGGAAGGCCAGCGAGACGGTCTGGCCGCCGAAGGCGTTCTGGCCCATCACCGAGCTGCCGAAGCCGAAGGCCTTGCGGACGGTGACGTGGAGCTTCGGGACGTCCGCGCGGTGCTGGGCGGCGAACATCCGGGCGGCCGCGCGCAGAATTCCTGCGCGCTCGGAGGCGCTCCCGGCGAGCACGCCGGGGTTGTCGGCGAGCTGCACCAGCGGGAGGTGGAAGGCGGCGGCGCGCTCGACGAAGCGGGCGCCCTTCTCCGCGGCGGCGACGTCGATGGCGCCGGCGAGCACGTCGGGCTGGTTGGCGACCACGGCGACCGGGCGGCCGCCGAGCCGGGCGAGCGCGGTGATCAGCGAGCGGCCGTGGCGGGCCCCGACCTCGAGCAGCGAGCCGTCGTCGACCAGCTCCTCGAGCAGCAGGTGCATGTCGTAGGGACGGCGCGGGTTGGGCGGGACCACGTCGAGCACCCGCTCCAGGCGCCGTTCACCGGTGTCCGGGCCGGCGGCCGTCGGCGGATGCTCCCAGGCGTTCGTCGGGAGGTAGGACAGCCAGCGCCGCACCGCGCGCAGGCCGGCGTGCACGTCGGCTGCCACCTCGTGCACGACGCCGCTGGCCTCGGCGTGCACCGCGGCGCCGCCGAGCTCCTCCTTGGTCACCACCTCGCCGAGCGAGGCCTTCACCAGCGGCGGGCCGGCGGTGAACAGCGAGCCGTCGCCCTCGACGAGCACCACGTGGTCCGCGAGCGGCGCCGCGAGGGCGCCGTGCCCGGCGGAGGGGCCGGTGACCACGACCGCGGTCGGGACCAGGCCGGCCAGCTCGACCAGGGCCTGGAGGTCGTTGGGCGCGGGGCGGTGGACGGCGAGGGCGTTGGTGGCGCGGTGGCCCGCGCCCTCCAGCACCAGGACGAGCGGCACCCGCTCCTGGCGGGCCAGCGCGGCGAGGCGGGCGCGCTTGGTGGCCCCGGCCGTTCCGATCGAGCCGCCGGCGACCGTGAAGTCCTCCACGCCCACCAGCACCGGGCGGCCGTCGACCAGCCCGGAGCCGGCGACGAACGCGTCCGCCGGGGTGGACCCGTCGCCGGCGAGGGTGCCGAGCTCGGTGAAGCTGCCCGGGTCGAGCAGGGCCGCCACCCGGGCACGCGCGTCGAGGCGACCGGCACGGCGTACCCGGTCCAGCTTCTCCGGGCCCCCCATCTCGCGCGCGGCGGCCCGCCGGCGCTCGAGGTCGGCCAGCAGCGGCTCCCACTCGTCGCGGTGCCCGGTCGGGCTCATGACACCCGCACCTCGCGCCGCATCACCTTGCCGGTCGCGTTGCGCGGCAGCGGCTCGGTCGTGAGCGTCCAGCGGGTCGGCACCTTGTAGCGCGCGATCAGTGACTGCACGTGCTCGCGCAGGTCCTCGGCGGTCGTGCTCGCGCCCTCGTCGAGGACGACGACGGCCGCCACCTCCTCGCCCCAGTCGGGGTGCTCGACGCCGAGCACGATGCTCTCGCGCACGACCGGGTGGGCGTCCAGCGCGTTCTCCACCTCGGCCGGGTAGACGTTCTCGCCGCCGCGCAGGATCAGGTCCGAGCGCCGGCTGGAGATGCGCAGCTGCCCGTCGTGCATCGTGCCGAGGTCCCCGGTGCGGAAGAAGCCGTCCGCAGTCGTGACCGCTGCCGTGGCCTCCGGGTCTCGCCAGTAGCCGGTCATCACCAGCGGGCCGCGCAGGCAGACCTCCCCCTCGACGCCGTCGGGCACCGTGCGGTTCTCGGCGTCGCGCACCTCGACCTCCATGGTCGGCACCGGCCGCCCCACGGTCTCGGGGTCCGCGACCAGGTCGGCGGCGCTGGCCAGGGTGGCGGCACTGGAGGACTCGGTGAGCCCGTACGTCGTACCGAGGGCGCGGCCGGCGACCGGCAGCACCTCGCGGACCCGCTGCTTGAGCGTCGGCGCGGACGGCGCGCTGTTGACCGTGAAGGTGCGCAGCGAGGACAGGTCGTACGCGTCCAGGCCGTGCTTCTCGGCGTGCTCGACCAGGCGGCTGGCCATGGTCGGCACGGCGCCCCAGTTGGTGACCCGCTCGGCCTCGACGAGGCGCAGCACCCGGTCGATGTCGAACTTGCCCTGGTGGATGACGGCGGTGTCGCCGACCGCGAGGCGGATCACGGCGATGTTGTGCAGCGCGGCGATGTGGAACAGCGGGGTCGCGAGCAGCCAGCGGCGCGGCGGCGGCGCCATGCCGAGCTCGGTGGCCACGGCGTCGTTGAGCAGGTGGAACCAGACGGCCGCGACCACGTTGCGGTGCGAGTGGGTGGCGCCCTTGGGCCGGCCGGTGGTGCCACTGGTGAACAGCACGACGGCGGGGTCGTCCTCCTCCACCAGGGCGTCGAGGTCGGCAGGCAGCGACGCTCCGGCGTACCGCTCGAGGAGCGCCGGGACGTCCTCCTCGACGGAGAGCACGGGCATTCCGGCATCACCGACGAGCGCACGGCGGGGGCCGTCCGCGATCAGCACGGTCGGCTCGGTGCGCTCGAGGCCGTAGTGGATCTCCGGCCCGGCCCACAGCGAGTTCATGCCCACCACCACGGCGCCGAGGGCCTGGGCGGCCCAGAACGCGACGATCCACTCCGGGGAGTTCGCGGCGCAGATCGCGACCCGGTCGCCGCGGCCGACGCCGTGCTCGGTGCGCAGCGCCTCGGCCAGGGCCGCGACGGCGTCGAGGTGCTGGGCGAAGGTCATCCGGGAGCGCTCGGTGACGAGGTACTCCGTGTCGCCGTGCCGCGCCGAGTCGAGCAGCAGCCGGCCCAGGCTGTGCTGGCGGCCGGCGAAGACCTGGAGCTTCTGCCCGCGGACGTCCTCGGTGCGGATCTCGAAGGGCTGGCCGGGTGCCGTGAGCCGCGCGAGGGCCTCGTCTCGGGCGCTCATCGGCGCCGGCTCCGCTCGCTCGGGACGTGCGGGGTACGGACGGCGTCCGCGGTGACGGGGGTAGGCATGCTGGCTCCTCGGGGCGGGCTCGGAGGCTCGGACGCTAGCCGCGACCCGCATCACACGGCGAGGGCTTCCCGCTCACCGAAAAATGCCTGGCCCTCACCGCGACGGCGCGAACAGCGCCACCGCGACCTCGGCCCCCTCGGGTCCGGCGGCGAGGCCGGTGACCTCGGCGACGTCCTCGAAGGACACCAGGCTCCCCGCCGGGAGCGGACGCTCCGCCGCGACGAGCGCGCCGGCGAGCACCACGGCGTACCCCGCCTGCCCGGCCGGAAGGTCGCCGAGACCCAGCCTCTCGCCGACGGCCAGGCGTACGCCGTAGGCCCGCGCGCCGCGGCCGGTGCCGCCCAGCTCGACCGGTCCGGCCCCCGTGACGACCCGCCCGTCGAGGACGACCGTGAAGTGCTCACCGCGGCCCGCCAGGCGGCGTCGCTTCTCCCGTTCCTCCGGCATGTAGTTGATGCCGGTGGTCGGGTCGCGGCGCAGGGTCAGGTAGGAGATCCCGACCCCCGGCTCGGACCGGATCGGGCCATAGGAGGTGTAGGCGTCGGTGTAGTGCACGACGCCGGGGGCCGCGTCCTCGCGCCCGATCGAGCCGCCGCCGGCGAGGACCACCTGGAACTGGTCGACCTCGTGGAAGTGCGCGCGCAGCTCCGGGGCCAGCTGCTCGACCAGGTAGGCCTGCTCGCCGGGCTCCTTCGCGGTGTGGGCGCCGAGGTAGTCGCTCATGACGTAGCCGGCCCCGTCCGGGCCGTAGGTCGCGGAGTCGGTCTGGTCGGGCGTGATCGCGCGCATCCTCCTGTGTGGCACAGGACACGTCGTCGGCGCCCTGCACGGTCCCGGCCAGCGGAACCGTGCCGGGGGCCTTCCCCGCGCCGGTAGCGTGCCGGTCGTGAGTCGTCGAGGCAGGGTCGCCGCCGTCGACGTGCGCGTCGCGGTGGTCACCGGCGCGCTGGTGCTTCTCGCCCTGGTCGTGCTCGTCGTGGTCTCGACGGTCGCACCCGAGGCCGGGGTGGTCCGGCCGGTGCCGTCGACGACGGCGTGGGTGCTCGGCGCGGTGACGCTGCTGCTCCAGGCGACCGCGCTGCTGTGGCGTCGTACGGCGCCGCGGGCCGTGCTGCTCGCGACCGCTCTCGGGATGCTGCTGTGCGGGCTCGCGGGCCTCGGGGACGCGATCGGCCTGGCGCAGCCGGCGGTGCTGGTCGCCGCCTACACGCTCGGGGTCACGGCGCCGCTCTCGCGGACCTGGTCCGCGTTCGTGCTGGCCGCGCTGATCGCGGGTGCCGGCTCGGTGGCGAGCGGCGTGCGCGGCGACGAGCCGCTCGGGCTCTCCGTGGGTCTCGGCCTGCTCCAGGGCGTCTCGACGGTCGGCGTACCGCTGGTCGTGGCGGTCGTGGTGGCCGCGCGGCGCGAGATCCGCTCGGCGCGCGAGAGCCGGACCGCGGCGCTGGAGCGCGAGCACGGCGCACTGGTGCAGGCCGCGGTCGCCCGCGAGCGCACCGCGATGGCGCGCGAGCTGCACGACATCGCCGCCCACCACCTCTCCGGGATCGCCGTGATGACCGCGGCGATCGGCACCCAGATCGACTCCGACCCGGCCGGCGCCAAGGCCGCGGTCGCCCAGGTGCGCCAGCAGAGCACCGCGGTGCTGCGCGACCTGCGCAGCCTGGTCGGCCTGCTGCGCGAGGACGACGCCGGGGCGGGCGGCCCCGACCGGGTGCGCCCGGAGTCGCTGGCGGGCATCACCGCGCTGGTCGAGGACCTCACGACCGCCGGCCGCGACGTCGGGCTGACCGTGCTGAGCGGCGGACACCCGCTCGGCGACGGCGTCGGCCCACTGGCCCAGCTCGCGGCGTACCGGATGGCGCAGGAGGCGCTGGCCAACGCCGCGCGGCACGCGCCCGGGGCGCGCGCCGAGGTCGTCCTCGACGACCGCGACCCCTACGGCGTGCTGGTGACGGTGCGCAACGAGCGCTCCCCGCGCTCCGGCAGCGAGCAGGGGCGCGACGGCTTCGGGATCCTCGGGATGCGCGAGCGCGCCGAGCTCACCGGCGCAGCCCTCGTCGTCGGCCCCACGGCCGACGGCGGCTGGGAGGTCGCCCTGCGGGTGCCGCGCGACCGCCTCGAACGGGCTGGGCAGGCCGAGCAGCCCGGACGGACAGGGCAGACAACCGGGGAGGACGCATGATCCGGGTCGTGGTCGCCGACGACCAGCCGCTGGTCCGCGCAGGGTTGCGCACCCTGCTCGACGCCGAGCGCGACCTCGAGGTGGTCGCGGTCGCGACCGACGGGCGCGAGGCGGTCGAGGCCGCGCGCACGCTGCGCCCCGACGTGGTCTGCATGGACATCCGGATGCCCGGCCAGGACGGCATCAGCGCCACCCGCGAGCTCTGCGGTCCCGGGGTCGAGGACCCGGTGCCGGTGCTGGTGCTGACCACCTTCGACATCGACGAGTACCTCTTCGGCGCGCTCGAGGCCGGCGCCTCCGGCTTCCTGCTCAAGGACGCCGAGCCCGAGGTGCTGGTCGCCGCGGTCCGCTCCGTCGCCCGCGGCAACGGCACGCTCGACGACGCGCTCACCAAGCGGGTGCTGCGCGAGGTGGTCACCCGCCGCGAGATCGTGCCGGTCACCGCCGGCCGCGCCTCCGAGCTGCTCACCGCGCGCGAGCACGACATCCTGCTGCTGCTCGCCCAGGGGCTCTCCAACGACGAGATCGCCGCGGAGCTGGTGCTGGAGACCTCCACGGTGAAGTCGCACCTGGCCCGGATGATGCCCAAGCTCGGGGTCCGCTCGCGGCTCCAGGCCGCGGTCTGGGCCTACCAGAACAAGGTCGTCGCGGTCCCCGACTGAGGCCCCCCGGCCCTCGCGGCCGACCCCGGACGAGGCGCTTGCATCGAAGGATGCAACCTCGTGATCTCCCTCCCGCGCCGCTCGTGGCGGGCCGCCGGAATTCCTAGGTTCGTGGGTGTCCCCCACCTGCGACCGAGGAAGCCCGATGACCCCCTCACCGACCGACCAGACCACCCGTCCGCGCCCCGCCGGCACGACCACGGCCGCGCTCCGGCTCCTCGACGTACGCAAGCAGTACGCCGGGGCGCCGGAGCCGGTCCCCGCCCTGCGCGGGGTCTCGCTGACCCTGGACACCGGCTCCTTCACCGCCGTGATGGGCCCCTCGGGCTCCGGCAAGTCCACGCTCCTGCACTGCGCTGCGGGCCTCGACGTCCCCACGAGCGGGCGGGTCGTCGTCGGCGAGCGCGACATCAGCGCCCTGTCGCCCGACGCGCTGACCCGGTTCCGCCGCGACCACATCGGCTTCGTCTTCCAGGCCTACAACCTCGTCCCCCACCTCAGCGTGGCCGACAACGTCCAGCTGCCGGCGATGCTGGCCGGGCGCGAGCCCGACCTGCACTGGCAGGCCGAGCTCCTGGAGGCGGTCGGGCTCACCGGGATGGAGCAGCGCCGCCCGGGCGAGCTCTCCGGCGGCCAGGCGCAGCGGGTCGCGATCGCGCGGGCCCTCTTCGCCCGCCCGACGGTGGTGTTCGCCGACGAGCCCACCGGCGCCCTCGACGCCCGCACCGGGGCCGCGGTCCTGACGCTCCTGCGCGACACCGCCCGCGACCTCGGCCAGACGGTCGTCATGGTGACCCACGACGCCCAGGTGGCCGCGACCGCCGAGCAGGTGCTGTTCCTCTCCGACGGCCGCCTGGTCGACCACCTCCTCGACCCGACGGCGCAGACGGTCGCCGACCGCATGCTGGGCCTGGAGCAGTGAGCGCCATGAGCACCTCGAGCACCTCGAGCACACGGCGTGCCAGCTGGCGGCTCGCCCGCTCCGGCGCCCTGGCGCACCTGCCGGGCCTGGTCGCACCGTTCCTGGTGGTGGCCCTGGCCGGGGTCCTGGTCTCGGGCACCGGCGTGCTCGTCGAGTCCGGGCTCCGCTCCCCCGGCGACGCCGGCTTCCTCGTCGCCCTGGCCCTCTCCTTCAGCGGCACCGCGCTGCTGCTGGTGGTCTTCGTGATCGCCGCGACCGTGTCGCTCGCGCTGCGCCAGCGCGAGCGCGACTTCGCGCTGCTGCGCGCGGTCGGTGCGACCCGCGGACAGGTCCGCGGCCTGGTCGCCCGCGAGATCGGGCTGGTGGCCGGGATCGCGGCACCGCTGGGGGCCGTCGTCGGCCTCGTCGCGGTGCGTCGGCTGACCCCGGCACTGACCGGTGCCGGGATGGTCGACCCGGGCTTCGAGATGACCCTCTCCCCGTGGCCGGTGCTGGCCGCGACCCTCTTCCTGCTGCCGGTGGCCCACCTCGCCGCCCGGCTGGCGACCCGCGGCACGCTGCGCACCTCCCCCACCGCGGCCGTCGCCCGGAGCACCGTCGAGCCCGCCGGCATCGGCCGGGTCCGCCGCACCGCCGCCGTCGCGGTGGCCGTCGCCGGCCTGGGCTCCGCGTTCAGCCCGCTGGTCGTGCCGGGCACCATCGGGGTCGCGACCGCGGCGGTCTCGGCGTTCCTGCTCGTCGGCGCGGCTGCGCTCGGCGGCCCCGTGCTGGTCGGGTGGCTCCTCGACCGGACCGGTCGCCGCGGAGGCCCGGCCACCCGGCTGGCGCTGGCGAACACCCGCGGCTTCTCCCGGCGCCTCACGACAGTCGTCGTACCGCTGGCGCTGGCGCTGGGCGTCGGCACCGTGCAGGCCACCATCGACGACACGGTCGCGACCGCCGGCGCCGCGCAGCTCGCGGACGGGCTGCACGCCGACCTCGTCGTCACCGGCGAGGGCAGCAGCATCGACGAGGGAGCGCTCGACACGCTCGCCGCGGTGCCGGGCGTCGACACGGCGGTCCCGCTGGCCGCGGTGCCCGCGCAGGTGCGGACCGACGACGAGAGCGGCTGGCTCGGAGCGCTCGGCTGGGAGCCGCTGCAGGTGCGCGCCCTTCCCGCGCAGGGTGTCGACGGCACCCTGGACCCCGACGTCGTCGAGGGCGACCTGGCCGCCCTGAGCGGCCCCGAGGGCCTCGACACCGTGGCGGTCAGCCGCGACGCGCGCCTCGACACCGGCAAGGGCGTCGGCGAGCGGATCGCGATCCGCTGGGACGGGGCCGACCTCGCCTGGGCGACGGTGGTCGCCGTCTACGACCGCGGCCTGGGCTTCGGCGACTACCTCGTCGGCAGTGACACCCCCGCCGCGCACGGCGCCGCCGTGCCGACCGACACGGTGCTGCTGCGCACCGACGACGCGAGCGCCGCCTCGGCCCTCACCGACGCGGCCACCGGCCTCGGGCTCACCGCGAGCGGGGAGGAGGAGTACGTCGCCTCCGCGATGGCCGCCGGCGACTCGGCCCGCGACCTCTCGGCCGTGATGCTGCTCCTGCTGCTGGTCTTCGTGGGCGTGGCAGCCGCCAACGCCCTGGTCCTGGCCACCGCCGGGCGACGCGAGGAGCTGGTGCTGCTCTGGCGCACCGGCGCGACCCGGCGCCAGCTGCTGGCGATGGCCGCGGTCGAGGCGCTGGTCACCGGCGCCGTGGCGTGGCTGATCGGGACCCTCACCATCGTCCCCGCGGTCCTGGGCGTCAGCGCCGGGCTGCTCGGACCCGCGGTGCCGGCGCTCGCCCTCACGACGTACGCCGTCCTGAGCGCCACGGTGTTCCTGATCCCGCTGCTCACGGTCGTCCCGGTGGTCGCGCGGAGCGCGGCGGGTCCCCGTCGACCCCGCGCCACGACAGCGTCAGTCGGCCCGGTCCTGGCGGGCTGAGGCGAGGAAGGCGAGGAACTCCGCCGCGGTCTCCTCGGCGACGGCGTCCGTGCCCGGGTCGCCGTCGCCGAGCTCGTCGATCTCGACCGAGAACCCCTCCATCACCCGGTCGAGGTCGGCGGCCGTCGCGGCGGCCGCGCGCAGGCCGTCGCTGAGCTCGCGCGGCACCGCCTTGTCGTACTTGTAGAAGATCTTGTGCTCGAGGCTGGCCCAGAAGTCCTGCGCGATGGTGCGGAACTGGACCTCGACCGGGACCGGCACGGTCTCCCCCGACAGGAACACCGGCACCTCGACGATGGCGTGCAGCGCGCGGTAGCCGCTCGGCTTGGGCGCCGCGACGTAGTCCTTGAGCTCGAGCAGCCGGATGTCGCTCTGTCCGCAGAGCATCTCCTGCACCCGATAGACGTCGCTGGTGAAGCTGCACACCACCCGGACGCCGGCGATGTCGCGGATCGCGGCGCGCAGCTCGTCCAGGTCGGGCCCGAGGCCCAGCCGGCGGGCCTTCGCGATCACGCTCTCCGGGGTCTTCAGCCGGCTGACGACGTGCTCGATCGGGTTGTAGCGGTGGAGCAGGCGGAACTCGCCCCGCAGGATCGAGACCTTGGTCTCGATCTCCTGGATCGCGAACTCGTAGGTCGCCATGAAGCGGGTCAGCTCGCGACGGGCCGAGCCGAGCGTGGTCAGCACCTCGGACAGCTCCAGCGGAGGTGTCGCGTCCGGCTCCGGCCCAGGTTCGTCGCCCACCAGCGCAGGCTACGCCGGGCGCCCCGACCGACGCCGGGAGCGGGGATCGCGGACCGCTGCAACCGGTTGCCCGCTGAGCGGGATCGCCTCGCAGGAATCTCGCCGGAGCGCCCCTACTGTCCGCTGTGACACATGTCACGCCAGCCGCTCGGTCCGTGCTGAGCGCTCGGGACCAGACCCTGGAGGAACAGTGAAGAAGCCCATCAGCGTGCGGGCCCGCGTGGCCGCCGTGCTGAGCATCGGCGCGCTCGCCGTCAGCGGATGCGCCAACACCGACGACGACGGCGGAAGCGACAGCGGCAACAACGCCGGCTCCGGCGACCTCAGCCTGGCCGACATCTACGTCACCGGCCTGGTCGGCGTCGAGGACGACCCGGGCGAGCCCGTGGACGGCGGCACCCTGACCGTGGCGGAGTACAGCGAGACGGCCACCCTCAACCCCGCCCAGACCTACGCGACCGGCTCCACCGGCATGAACGTGATGGCCGCGGTCTACGACACCCTCCTGCGCTACGACCAGGAGGCGGGCACCTACGAGCCCCAGCTCGCGGAGTCGCTGGAGAGCGACGACGACATCACCTGGACCCTCAAGCTGCGTGACGGCGTGACCTTCACCGACGGCACCCCGCTCGACGCCAAGGCGGTGCTCGGGAGCTTGGAGTACTACATCGCCAACTACGGCTTCCAGGGCAACCTGATCCAGAGCAACGCGAAGTCGATGAAGGCCGTCGACGACACCACCGTCGTCTTCACGATGAACAAGCCGTGGGCGACCTTCCCGAACATGCTGGCCAGTGGCCCGGGCCTGATCATGGCGCCCGCGGCGTACGCGAACCCGGAGAAGTTCAAGCCGATCGGCGCCGGGCCGTTCGTCTTCACCAGCCAGGCCGCCGGCGAGAAGCTCGTGGTCAGCGCCAACGAGGACTACGTCGGCGGTCGCCCCCACCTCGACTCGATCGAGTTCGTCATGCTCGGCGCCGACGTCACCAAGTACGAGTCGCTGAAGGCCGGCGAGATCGACGTCGCCTACCTGCGCGCCGACGACATGGTCCAGCAGGCGCGCCGCGACGGCTGGCCGGGCATGGTGAACGCCGTGAACGGCGGGCGCACGGTCAACATCAACGCGCGTCCCGACAGCGCCACCGGCGACGTCCGGGTGCGCCAGGCGGTCAGCGCCGCGATCGACGCCGAGCTCTACCTCGAGCGCATGACCGGCAACGGCGACCTGGCCGACCGAGGCCTGATGTCGGAGTCCTCGACATGGAACACCGACGTCGAGCCGACCGGCGTCGACATCGAGAAGGCCAAGGAGCTGCTCGCCGAGGCGAAGGCCGACGGCTTCGACGGCAAGCTGCGCTTCCTCAGCCAGTCCGACTCCGCCTCGCGTGACGGCGCCGTGGCGTTCAAGGCGATGCTCGAGGCGGTGGGCTTCGAGATCGAGCTCGACCTGGTCAACACGATCGCCGAGCAGACCAAGGCGATCTACGTCGACGGCGACTTCGACCTGGCGACCGGTTCGTCGAGCGTCTTCGACCAGGATCCCTATGCCAGCATGTCCGAGCCGCTGTCGAGCACCTCGCTGTCGAACCCGGGCCGCTACGCGAACCCGGAGATGGACCGCCTGCTCGGTGAGCTCCAGGGCCACGCCTCCCCCGAGGAGGGCGCCGAGACCATGGCGGCCATCGAGGAGATCTTCCACGAGGACGTGCCGTACATCAGCCTCGCCGGCGGCGCGTTCTTCAACGTCTGGGACAAGGACGTCCACGGCATCAAGCCGACCAGCCAGACCGCGATCCTCTTCGACGACGCCTGGGTCGCCGAGGACTGATCACTCCCCGCCCCACCCGCACCACGCACCGGCCCTCGGCGTACCGGTCGAGTCGAGACTTGTGACGCTCGAGTCGATGCTCTTGACCACCACGAGCGCCGACTCGGCACACCACAAGCGCCGACTCGCGGGACAGGGACGGGGCGGGTCTCAGCCGGGGGTGGCGGCGTCGGCCCGGCGCTCGCGCGGCACCTTGGTCACGAAGGTCAGGGCCACGGAGACGAGCGCGATGATGCCGATGGTGGTGTAGCCGAGGGTGTAGTCCGGGGTGTCGCCGTCCCCGAACAGCGCGGAGATGAGGATCGGGCCGAGCACGCCGCCGAGGCTCCAGCCGATGAGCATCAGGCCGTAGATCCCGCCGGCGTTCTTGACGCCGAAGAAGTCGCCCGCGGTGGCGGGCATGGTGCCGAAGCCACCGCCGTAGCAGAGGTAGATCACCGCGGCCAGGACGAACCAGAGCACCTGGTTGCTCGCGTGCGGGAGCACGATCAGGCACACGCCCTGCAGGGCGAGCATCGCCGCGAACGCCGGCATCCGGCCCACCGAGTCCGACGCGGCCGCCCACACGATGCGGCCGCCGCCGTTGAAGATCGCGAGCACGCCGACCACGGTCGCGGCAGCGCCGCCGCTGTAGCCGGCGAGCCCCTCCGCGCTGCCCGCCGCCTGGGAGATGAGCGCGATGCCGGCCGCCACGTTGAGGGTCAGGATCGCGGTGAGCAGGTACCACTGCGGGGTCCGCAGCGCCTCCTTCTCGGTGTAGTCCTTCGCCGCCACGGCACCCGCCGCCGCGCTTGCCTGCTCGTAGCCGGGCACGACGTAGCCCGAGGGCGGGTTGCGGAAGACCGAGGCGCCCACCAGGGACATCACCAGGTAGGCCAGCCCGAGCCAGAGGAAGGCCTTCGACGGCTGGTCCTCGTCCATCCCGATCAGCCAGCTCGCGACCGGCGAGGTGAGCACTGCACCGAAGCCGAACCCGCCGACCGCGAGGCCGGTGATCAGCCCCTTCTTGTCGGGGAACCACTTCTGGAGCATCGCGATCGGCACGATGTAGGCGACACCGAGACCGAAGCCGCTGATCACGCCGTAGCTGGCGATGAGCAGCCACAGGTCCTCGGAGCCGCGGGTGAAGGAGGCCAGCACGATGCCGACGGCGTAGATCACGCCACCGGCGAGCGCCACCACCCGCGGGCCTCGGCGGTCCTGCACCCGGCCGCCGAGATAGCTGCCGATGAAGATCATCGCGATCGTCACCGTGAACGGCAGCGATGCCTCGACCTTCGTCAGCTGCCAGGGCTCGGCGTCCTGGTAGGCCTTCGCGAACACCGACCAGGCGTAGACGGCGCCGATGGAGAACTGCAGCAGCAGCCCGCCGCCGACCAGCCACCATCTGTTGAGAGTCGGCGCCTGCTGGCCCTGGTCGGTGCTCCTGGCCCCTGGATCCTGTGTCTCGCTCATGAAATCGGCCTCCCGTGACGGCCCCGGCTGGCGGTAGCGGCCCGCCATGGCTCGCGGGATCCGCTGCGGTACGACGGCGTACGTCGCTTCCCCGTCGCAGTACCCCGCCGGTCGGATCCGAACCAGTCGGGCCCGAGGACCGCGCGTCGCTCAGGCGGGGTCGCCGTCGAGGACCGAGGTGAAGCCGCTGGGTGCGTGCGGGCCGATCACCAGCTGCTCGAGCACGCCGAGGCCCTGGCGCTCGCCCCAGGTCGCGCGCACCACCTGCTGCACGTGGATGTTCTCGGGAGCCAGGTCGTCGAGGTCCTCGACGGCCGCCTCCTCGGCTCCGACGAGCAGCTCGCCGCGCCAGGTGCCGTGCTTCCACTCGGGGTGCTGGTAGCCCACGCCCTTCTGGCGGAAGGTGAGCAGCGGCTCGAGCTCGATCGCCTCGAGGCCGTCCCCCGGCCCGTCCCCGCCGGCCACGAGCAGGGTCGCCCCCTCGGAGCGCCGCAGGCCGGGCGCCCAGCGCACCTGGTGGTCCACCCGCACGTGGGAGACGCCCAGGTCGGGGCCGAAGACCGGGTCGTGGTCGCCGATCACCGGCAGCACAGCGGCGCTCTCGGCCCAGCGGGCGCCGGTGGAGTCCTCGAAGACCATGTAGTGCAGGCAGCGGTCCTCGAAGTTCAGCGGGGAGTAGAGGAAGAAGACCTGGTGGTCGCGCGGCGAGGGCGCGGCCGGTGCCGGCTGGCCGATCGGGCGGATGCCCCAGGAGCGGTCCTTGGTGCCGTGGACCGTGCGGTCCATCGCCACGCTCGTGCCGCCGCTGCGCACGCTCCCGGTCCAGCTGCCCAGCTGGGTCGCGCGGGTCACGTCCATCATCAGCGTCGTGTGGGAGTGCAGGGTCTGGCGCGCCTCCTCGTACGCCGCGGTGCGCGCGCGGTAGGTGAGGTCGGCGACGAGCCCGTGCTCCTCGGCGTCCACCCGGACCCGGTTCACCCGCAGCGGCTCCACGATCTCGATGGAGATCGGGCCGATCCTCGTCTCGGTGCGGTCCAGCGGCACCCGGCCGGTGGCGAACACCGAGCGCTGCACCCCCTCGTGCACCACGCTGAACGCCGCGTCGATGACGCCGCGGTTGGGGTAGACCCCGAGGGCGACCGCGAAGTAGGTGTCCTCGGTGTAGCCGTTGAACCAGTACCTGTCGTAGTGGTCGGGATGCCCGGAGGCGACCTGGGCGACGGGCAGCGGGGTCTGGTGGATCGGGTAGTCGTCGAAGGGGGTCAGCACGGCTACTCCTCGGACGCGATCGCTCGCGGGTCGGGTCGGGTGGTTCGGCGGCGGACGGTGTCCGCCGCCGTCACGGGGTCGGGTCGGCGGCCTGCAGCACGCTGGTGAGCCGGAAGCGGTCCGCGGGGTGGGTGTAGTAGCTGACGGTGAGGATGTCGCCGGCCGCGTTGAGGTGGCGTCGGCTGATCACCAGCGCGGGTGCGCCGGGCTCGGCGCCCAGGGCCTGCGCCATGTCGGCGGGCAGCACCGTGGCCGTCACCTCCTGCTCGATGCGCTGGGACTCGAAGGTGGCGACGGTGTACTCCCCGCCGCGCAGCAGCTCCTCGCGGTAGGGCAGGTGGGAGCGCATGTAGTGCTCGCTCCAGCACATCGGCTGTCGGCTGCCCCGCAGCCGGCGCCGCCCGCGCACCAGGAACCAGGCGGACCCCTCCTCCACCCGAAGAAGGTCGGCCAGCTCGCCGTCGGCTCGCAGCTCGGCGGTCTCCGGGGCCTGGATCTCGGTGTAGCGCGCGAAGTCGACGATGTCGGCGGTGCTGGTGACGAACGGCGAGTAGCGGCTCGCAGCCTCGCGGGCGATCACGATGGTGCCCGCACCGGGCCGGCGCAGGATGAGACCGTCGTCCTCGAGGCGGCGCATCGCCTGGCGGACCGTGCCGCGGCTCAGTCCGTGCTCGGCGCACAGCTCGGCCTCGGTCGGCAGCCGCGCTCCCGGGGCGTAGCGCCCGGAGCGGATCTCCGCCGTCAGCAGGTCCGCCAGCTGCCGGTGCTGCGGGACCTGGGCGCGCCCCTCCTTCGGGCTCATCGCAGCGACACCGCCGTACGCGCCTTGCCGGCGAGCGTGAACGGAGCGGGGGCCACGTCGGGGCGCGTGCACGCCGTCCTCTGGTGGCGCCCGGTCGTAGCAGGCTGGGTCATGCCGAGGAGTGTGGCCGATCGCCCGTCACTTTGTCTCTACAAACAGGCATCCTCGGATCACCTGACGAGGACCGCCTCCGCGGCGAACCGGCCGGCGCGCTCGAAACCCGCGGCGAACTCGGCGGTCTCCTCCCGCCCCCAGGCCTGACGCAGCGAGGCGATGTAGATCGCCGAGACCATCCGGGCGAGGAACGGGACCGGGTGGTCGGTGCGGACCTCGCCCGCCGCCAGCCCGGGCTCGAGGACGCGGGCGAACAGTCCGGCGAGCCGGTCGCTGCGCTCGGCCACCTGCTCGCTGGTCGACACCCGCTCCAGTGCCGAGGTGAAGGCGAGCAGGTAGGAGGGGCGCTCGCGGGCGTGGTGGCCGAAGTCGGCGAACACGCCGACGACGCGCTCCTCGGTGCTGAGGTCGCCGACGAGCAGCCCCTCCACGACCTCGTCCATCTGGGCGAGCAGTGCCGCATAGAGCTCGGCGAGCAGGTCGTCCTTGCTCGCGAAGTAGTTGAAGAACGTCGCGCGACTGACCCCGGCGCGCTCGGCGATCTCCTCGACGGTGGTGACCGCACCGACCTCGGCGAGCAGCTCCCTGGTCGCGCCGAGCAGGCGTTCGCGGGTCTGCAGCTTGTTCAGCTCGCGCCGACCGGGGCGTGCTCGCGTGTCCATGGGCCCATCCTCCCGCCCCCGGCGCCGGATCCGGCGGACGTCCCGAGGCGGACCGGACCGGCCCGTCTAGACCCCGTGCACATTTCTGGATCCCGGGTCTAGGTTTGCACGCACCGTCCGTGACGCGCGTCACAAGGACCCCGTGCGCCGTGGCGCCGACCCGAGGAGACCCGATGACCGAGGCAGCCGCGTCGCCCCGCGTGGAGATGACGATCAAGACCACCGACACCGACCTCGACGAGGTACGGCGCCGCCTGACCCGGTGGCTGGCCGAGCAGCTCGACGCCGACGAGGAGCCGGAGGTCTCGAACCTGCGCCGCCCCGAGCACTCGGGGATGTCGAGCATCTCGATGCTGTTCGACCTCTCCTGGCGAACGGGCGGCGAACAGCACCGCGCCGTGCTCGTGGCCCGCATGGTCCCCGTCGCGGACGCCTTCCCGGTGTTCCCCTCCTACGACGTGGCCCACCAGTTCGAGGTGATGCGGACCGTGGCGGAGCGATCCGCGGTGCCGGTGCCGCGGGTGCGCTGGGTCGAGGCGTCCGGGGAGGCCCTCGGCGCGCCGTTCATGGTGATGGACCAGGTCTCCGGGGCGGTGCCGGCCGACAACCCGCCGTACGTCTTCACCGGCTGGCTGCTGGAGATGGGGCAGGCCGAGCAACGCGCGATCCAGGACGCGAGCGTGCGGGTGCTGGCCGACATCCACGCGATCGAGTCCCCCGCGACCGGCCTCTCCGCCCCGTCGACCGCCGGATCCAGCCTGCGCGCGCACTTCGAGAACGAGCGCGCCTACTACGAGTGGACCCGCCGCGAGGACGGCCTGCGCATCCCCTGCCTCGAGCGCGCCTTCGAGTGGCTGGAGGCCTGGTGGCCGGCCGAGCCGTCGCCCGACGTGCTCTGCTGGGGCGACTCCCGGATCGGCAACATCATGTACGACGGCACCGACGTGGCCGCGGTGCTGGACTGGGAGTCCGCCGTCCTCGCCCCGCGCGAGCTCGACCTGGGGTGGTTCCTCTTCTTCCACCGCCAGTTCCAGGACCTGGCCGAGGTCTTCGAGATGCCGGGGCTCCCCCACCTGTTCCGGCGCGACGACGTGGTCGCGGCGTACGAGCAGGCGGCGGGCGTCGAGGTGCGCGACCTGGACTGGTTCATCGTCTACGCCGCCCTGCGCCACGGCATCGTGATGGGCCAGATCCACCGGCGCCGGATGCACTTCGGCGAGGTCGAGGCGCCCGCCCACCCCGACGGGTACGTCCTGCACCACGCGATGCTCGGGGCCCTGCTGGACGGCACCTACTCCTGGGAGCGATGAGCGCGGACGTCCCGACCTGACGACCGGCGCACTCGCGCGGAGGACAGGTCCCGCGGGTTCCTGCGGGTACCGCTCCCCCATGGACGAGAGGGAGACGGCCCAGGCACTGCTCGCGCGACACGGCACGACGTACGCCGAGGACGCGGGCATCCGGCTTGCCGACGAGCCGGCGCCGCTGTGGCAGCTGCTCGTGCTCAGCCTGCTGCTCTCCGCGCGGATCCGCTCCGACACCGCGGTGGCCGCCGCCCGCGAGCTGTTCGCCGCCGGCTGCACGACGCCGCGCGGCACGGCGTCGACGACCCGGTCGCAGCGGGTGGCGGCGCTCGGGCGCGGGCACTACCGCCGCTACGACGAACGCACAACCACCCAGCTCGGCGAGCTCGCCGACACGGTGATCGAGCAGTACGCCGGGGACCTGCGTCGCCTGCACCAGCGCGGCGAGGACCTCGAGGCGGACCTCCAGCAGTTCAAGGGGATCGGGCCCGCCGGCGCGGCGATCTTCTGCCGCGAGGTGCAGGGCGTCTGGCCCGACCTCGCGCCGTACGTCGACCCGCTGAGCGCGAAGGGCGCCGCCCGCCTGGGGCTCCCGACCTCGCCCGACGCCCTGGCGGGCCTGGTCGACGCCGCCGACCTCCCCCGGCTGGTCGCCGGCTGCGTGCGCGCGGCGCGGGCGCAGAGGGTCGTCGAGGACGTGCTCGCCCGGCGGGACTGAGGCCGGCGGGCGCGGCTCAGGCCTCGCCGCGGTCGTGGCGCTCGCGGTCGCGGCGTGCGTCCTCGGCGAGGTCGCGCCGGATGCCCTCGGCCCGGCTGCGCTCGAAGAGCAGGATCGCCGCCACGACGCCCGCGGTGACGAGCAGCATCATGATCAGTCCGAACGGCGTCATCTCGCCCTCCTGTCGTGGGGCTGGGTCAGTGGGGCTGGGTCAGTGGCTGGCCTTGCCGCCCTTGCGGCCGGCCTCCTTCTTCTGCGCGGTCGTGCCGCCCTGCGAGCTGTCGCCGCCCTTGCCGGACTGCTGCCCGCCGTGCTTGGAGGAGTCCTTCGCGTTCGCGATCCTCGCCGCCCGCTCCTTCGACATGCCCTTGTCCTTGAGGGCCTCGTACTGCTTCTCGTTCTTGATGTTCCCGGACCTGTCGGCCATCTCCGTCCCTCCGGATCGCTCGCGGTTCGACGCGGGCGGTACCCGGGTCCCGGCCGCACATGCGCGACAGCGTCGGCGCGCACGGCTACGGTGCAGCCACCGCGGAAGGGAGCCCGGCATGACCGATCGACCCGTGCTCGTCCTCAACGCCGGCTCCTCCTCGCTGAAGTACCGCGTGCTGCGTCCCGGCAGCGGCGAGCGCCTCCTCTCCGGCCACCTCGAGCGGCTGCACCACGACGACTTCGCCGACGCGCTGGTCCGTCTCGTCGCGGACCTGGAGGCCGCCGGCATGGGCGCCGACACCCTCGCCGGCGTCGGGCACCGGGTGGTGCACGGCGGCTCCCGGTTCGTCGCCCCCACCCTGGTCGACGACGGCGTCCTCGCGGGCCTCGAGGGCCTGGTCCCGCTGGCGCCGCTGCACAACCCG
This sequence comes from Nocardioides sp. zg-DK7169, assembly GCF_013155365.1. Lineage (GTDB taxonomy): Bacteria > Actinomycetota > Actinomycetes > Propionibacteriales > Nocardioidaceae > Nocardioides. The sequence continues at coordinate 159,194 of NZ_JABJRA010000004.1, read as the reverse complement.
CCGGCCATCCGCGGGATCCGCCACGCGCGCGAGGCCTACCCCGACCTGCCCCAGGTGGCGGTCTTCGACACCGCCTTCTTCGCCGACCTGCCGCCCGAGGCCGCGACGTACGCCCTGGACCGCGAGGTCATGGAGCGCCACGAGATCCGGCGATACGGCGCCCACGGCATCAGCCACCGCTACGTCGCCGGCCAGGTCGCGGCGTTCCTCGGGCGCCCGCTCGCCGACCTCGACCAGATCGTGCTGCACCTCGGCAACGGCGCCTCGGCGGCCGCGATCCGCGGTGGCCGCCCGGTCGAGACCTCGATGGGCCTCACCCCGCTCGAGGGCCTGGTCATGGGCCCCCGGGGCGGCGACCTGGACCCGGGCGTGCTGCTGCACCTGCTGCGCGTCGGTGGGCTCGACGTCGCCGAGCTCGACGACCTGCTGCACCACCGCGCCGGCCTGCGCGGGCTGTGCGGCCTCCAGGACTTCCGCGACATCCAGGCGGCCGTGGACGCGGGCGACCGGGCGGCCGCGACGGCGTACGCCGTCTACTGCCACCGGCTGCGCAAGTACGTCGGGGCCTACCTCGCGGTGCTCGGCGGCGCCGACGTCGTCACCTTCACCGCCGGCGCCGGGGAGCACGTCCCGCGCCTGCGCGCCGACGTGACCAGCGGGCTGGAGCCGCTCGGCATCCACCTCGACCCGCTCCTCAACGCGTCCGCCGACCCGAGCGCGCCCGTCCGGATCTCGGCCGAGGACTCCGCGGTGACGGTGCTGGTCGTCCCGACCGACGAGGAGCTCTCGATCGCGCGTCAGGTGGTGCAGGTGCTCGAGGCCTGACACCAGCACCCGCACCCCGGAGACGCCCCGCCCCACCCGACACGGGTGATGCCGTGCGGCCGGACGGCGGCCTATCGTGCGAGACGGTCGACGGCAAGCTGATCTCGGCGGTGGCCGGCCCCTTCAGCAGCGTCTTCTCCCTCCTCTCCGACCTGTTCTTCATCGTCACGCTGCTGCTGTTCCTCGCCGTGGACGCCGTCGCGTTCCCGGCGATCCTGCGCACCCTGCGTCCGGGCCACCGCGGCTTCGTCGACGCTCTCGCGGGATTCGCGTCCGCCACCCGCAGCTACCTCGTGGTGTCGACGGTCTTCGGCCTGATCGTGGCCCTTCTCGACGTCGCCCTGCTCTACTGGCTCGATGTCCCGTCCCCCTGGTTGTGGGGGCTGATCGCCTTCGTCACCAACGACATCCCCCACATCGGCTTCGTCATCGGCCTGGCACCGCCCGCCCTCCTCGCGCTGCTCGAGCACGGCTGGGCCGACGCGCTGGCCGTCGTGCTCGGCTACTGCGTGCTCAACGTGGTCATCCAGTCGGTGATCCAGCCACGCTTCGTGGGCCAGGCCGTGGGGCTGTCCACCACGCTGACCTTCCTGTCGCTGGTGTTCTGGGCATGGGTGTTCGGCCCGCTGGGCGCCCTGCTCGCCGTCCCCTTCAGCCTCCTCGCGCGGGCGCTGCTCGTCGACGCCGATCCACGGGCCCGCTGGTTGGTGCCGCTGGTGTCCTGCACCTGAGCCGCGTACGCCGTCAGCGCCGGTCGGCCGGAACCTCCGGGCGGGCGGTCGTCGACGGGGAGGCGGCGCGCGCCGGCGGGGTGCCGGGCGACCACGACCAGTCCCGGACCTCCGGCAGGTCCTCGCCGTACTCCCGCGTCCACAGGTGGGCGCGGCGGCGGGTGTCGACCATGACCTGGCGCACCGCGGCCGCGCGCTGGCCCAGCGACGGCACCCGGTCGATGACGTCCATGACCAGGTGGAAGCGGTCCAGGTCGTTCATCATCACCATGTCGAAGGGCGTCGTGGTCGTCCCCTCCTCCTTGTAGCCGCGCACGTGCAGGTTGGCGTGGTTGGTGCGCCGGTAGGTCAGCCGGTGGATCAACCACGGATAACCGTGGTAGGCGAAGATGACCGGCTTGTCGGCGGTGAACACGGTGTCGAAGTCACGCCCGGACAGCCCGTGCGGGTGCTCGGTGTCGTCCTGCAGGCGCATCAGGTCGACCACGTTGACGAAGCGGACCTTCAGGTCCGGGAGGTACTCGCGCAGGATCGAGGTCGCCGCCAGCGCCTCCACGGTCGGTACGTCGCCGGCGCACGCGATCACCACGTCGGGGTCGCCGTCGTCGTCGCTGGAGGCCCACTCCCAGATGCCGAGCCCCCGCGCGCAGTGCAGGTCGGCCGCGTCGGGGTCCAGCCAGTCGAAGGTCGGCTGCTTGCCGGCGACCACGACGTTGACGTAGTGGGTGGTCTCCAGGCAGTGCCGCATCGTCGACAGCAGGGTGTTGGTGTCCGGCGGCAGGTAGACCCGCACGACCTCGGCCTTCTTGTTCACGACGTGGTCGATGAAGCCGGGGTCCTGGTGGGAGAAGCCGTTGTGGTCCTGGCGCCACACGTGCGAGGTGAGCAGGTAGTTGAGCGAGGAGATCGGCGGGCGCCAGCTCATCGTGCGCGTGGTCTTGAGCCACTTCGCGTGCTGGTTGAGCATCGAGTCGACGAGGTGGATGAACGCCTCGTAACAGCTGAACAGCCCGTGCCGCCCGGTGAGCAGGTAGCCCTCCAGCCAGCCCTGGCAGGTGTGCTCGGAGAGCAGCTCGACCACCCGCCCGTGGTGGGCGAGGTGCTCGTCACTGTCGCGGATCTCCCCGGCGAAGACCTTGTCGGTGACCTCGTAGACGGCGTCGAGCCGGTTCGAGGCGGTCTCGTCGGGTCCGAAGATGCGGAAGTTGTCGGGGTTCTGCCCCACCACCTCGACCAGGTAGCGGCCCAGCACCCGGGTCGCCTCGTGGACGGTCGCGCCGGGGCGCGCGACCTCCACCGCGCAGGTGCGGAAGTCCGGGAGGTGCAGCGGTCGCCGCAGCAGCCCCCCGTTGGCGTGCGGGTTGGCGCTCATCCGCCGCTGACCGGTCGGCGCGATCGCCCGCAGCCGCGCGACCGGCGCGCCGTCGGCGTCGAAGAGCTCCTCGGGACGGTAGGAGCGCAGCCACTCCTCCAGGATCGCGCGGTGCTCGGGGTTGTCCCGGGTGCCCGACAGCGGCACCTGGTGGGCGCGCCAGGTGCCCTCCACCTGGACGCCGTCGACCGTGTGCGGACCGGTCCACCCCTTCGGGGTCACCAGCAGCACCATCGGCCACGGGCGCCGCTCCAGGTCGCCGTCCTCGCGCGCCGCGCGCTGGATCTCGGTGATCCGGTCGTGCGCCTGGTCCAGCGCCGCGGCGAGCTGACGGTGTACGTCGGCGGGCTCGTCGCCCTCGACCGTGAGCACCTCGTGGCCGTAGCCGCGCAGCAGCGCGAGCAGCTCCTCGCGCGGGATCCGCGCCGGCACGGTGGGGTTGGCGATCTTGTAGCCGTTGAGGTGCAGGACCGGCAGCACGGCGCCGTCGTGCACCGGGTCGACGAACTTGTTGGCGTGCCACGACGCCGCCAGCGGGCCGGTCTCGAACTCCCCGTCCCCGACCACGGCGGTGACCACGAGGTCGGGGTTGTCCATCGCCGCGCCGTACGCGTGGGACAGGACGTAGCCGAGCTCGCCGCCCTCGTGGATCGAGCCGGGGGTCTCCGGCGCCACGTGGCTGGGCACCCCGCCCGGGAAGGAGAACTGGCGGAACAGCTGGCGCATCCCCTCGGCGTCCTCGCTGACCTGCGGGTACACCTCGCTGTAGGTGCCCTCCAGCCACGCGTTCGCGATCGCCGCCGGCCCGCCGTGCCCGGGGCCGGCGAGGAAGATCATGTCGACGTCGCGCTCGCGGATCAGCCGGTTGAGGTGGGTCCACAGCAGGTTCAGTCCCGGGGTGGTCCCCCAGTGGCCGAGCAGGCGCGGCTTGATGTCCTCGCGGGTCAGCGGCGTCCTCAGGAGCGGGTCATCCATCAGGTAGATCTGACCGACGGACAGGTAGTTCGCCGCCCGCCACCACGCGTCGAGATCCGCGAGCTGGTCGTCGTCGAGGGCGTGGTCGGTCATGGGGCGCTCCTGTGCTGGTGAGGAGGGGCAGGCCGAACGGCTGGTAAGCACGCTAGGGCGGATCGTGCGGCAGCGGAACCGTCCGGACCCGTGCAACCCCGGCGTCGGCGCGCGTACGGTGACAGAGGCTTCGCACGCACCCACCGAGGGAGGCCCCGTGGCCGCGACGACACCACAGACGGCTGCCGAGATCCGCATCGAGGGGCTGGTGAAGAAGTTCGGCTCCTTCACCGCCCTCGACGGCCTCGACCTGGAGGTACGGCGCGGCGAGGTCCACGGGTTCCTCGGCCCGAACGGCGCCGGCAAGTCCACGACCATCCGGGTCCTGCTCGGGCTGTTGCGCGCGGACGCCGGCACGGTCGAGCTGCTCGGCGGCGACCCGTGGCGCGACGTGGTGGACCTGCACCGGCGCCTCGCCTACGTGCCCGGCGACGTCGTGCTGTGGCCGTCGCTGACCGGCGGTGAGGCCATCGACCTGCTCGGCAACCTGCGTGGTGGCCTGGACCCGACGCGGCGCGGCGGCCTGATCGAGCGCTTCGAGCTGGACCCGACCAAGCGGGGGCGCCAGTACTCCAAGGGCAACCGGCAGAAGGTCGCGATCATCGCCGCCCTCGCGGCCGACGTCGAGCTGCTGATCCTGGACGAGCCGACCTCCGGCCTCGACCCGCTGATGGAGGCCGTCTTCCAGGACGAGGTCGCCTCGGAGAAGGCGCAGGGGCGCACGATCCTGCTGTCCAGCCACATCATGAGCGAGGTCGAGGCGCTCGCCGACCGGGTGAGCATCATCCGCCAGGGCGCGATCGCCCAGACCGGGACGCTGGAGCAGCTGCGCGGCCAGGCGCGCGTGACCATCAATGCCACGTTGACCCGCACTCCGGACCCCGGCGGGCTCGCCGACCTCGAGGCCCTGCTGCACGAGGTGCGCCTCCAGGGCCGCCGGATGACCGCCATGGTCGAGCCCGACCGCGTCAACGACGCCATGGCGGCGCTCGTGACCTACGAGATGTCCGCGCTCACGGTCTCCCCGGCCTCCCTGGAGGACCTCTTCCTTCGCCACTACGACGAGGCCCCGACGCCGTGAGCCGCACCGGACGCGGCTCGGGAGCGCTCCTCGGGACCCGGCGGCTGCTGGTCGTGGCCCTCCACCAGGACGCCCGCCGGATCGCGCCCTGGGTGGTGCTGATCTCGGTGCTCTCGGCGTCGTCGGTGCTGGCCTACACCTGGATCTTTCCCGACACCGAGGACCGCCGCGAGCTGGCCGGCACCATCGGCGCCAACCCTGCGCTGGCCCTGGTCTTCGGCCCCGCCCGCGACCTGATGAGCGCCGACGGGTTCAACGCCTGGCGCGCCGGCATGCTGGGCGCCTTCTTCGCCGGCCTGATGGCGATCCTGGTCGTGGTCCGCAACAGCCGCGCCGACGAGGACTCGGGGCAGGCGGAGCTGGTCGCCTCCGGCGTCCTCGCCCGCAGCAGCCGGCTCGCGGTCGCGGTGCTGGTGGCGGTCCTCGCCTCGGTCGCCCTGGGTGTCGTGTGCTTCGCGCTCACCGTCGCCTGCGGTGGCGGCGTCGCCGCCACGCTGGTCCTGTCGGCGAGCTTCACCGCCTCGGGGCTGATGTTCACCGGTGTCGCCGCCATCACCGCGCAGCTGGGCTCCGACGCCCATGCCGCCTCCAGCCTCGCCATCGGTGTGCTCGGCGTCTGCTACGTCGCGCGCGGCTACGTCGACTCCACCGACGCCGGCGGCGCCGCCACCTGGCTGACGCCGCTGGGCTGGCTGGAGCAGACGCGACCGGCCACCGGTGACGACCCGCGGCCCCTGCTGCTCGCGCTGGCGCTCGCCGTCGTGCTCGTGGCCGTGGCGTTCGTGCTCCAGGCACGCCGCGACTTCGGCCAGGGACTGCTCGCCCAGCGCCCGGGACCGGCGGGCGCACGGCTGGTGGGCAACGTGTGGGGGCTGGCGCTGCGCCTCCATGCGACCGCGCTGCTCACCTGGCTGATCGCGTTCCTCGCGCTGGGCTTCGTCTTCGGCAACCTGGCCACCTCGATCGGCGAGATCGCCGCCGACAGCGAGGCGGTGGCCGACGTGTTCGCGTCGGGCGCCGCCGGGTCCGCCAGCCTGACCTCCGCCTTCATCGCCACGATCCTGCAGATCGTGGCGATCGTCGCCGCCGTCGCCGGGGTGCAGGTCGTGCAGCGGGTCTACGCCGAGGAGGTCGCCTACCGCGTGGAGCCGCTCCTGGCCGGCTCGCTGCGACGCGCGACGTACCTGGCCAGCAACACGGTCGTCGCCCTGCTCGGCTCCGCGATGGCGATGCTCGTCGCCGGCACCACCCTCGCCGCGGTCGCGTCCGCCCGCGACGACACGGTCGCGTTCGGTGACGTCGTCGGTCAGTCGGGGGTCACGATCCCGGGCACCTGGGTCCTCGTCGCCCTCGCGCTCGCCGTCGTCGGGGCGGCGCCGTCGCGCCGGTTGGTCGGCTGGCTCGGCGTCGTGGCGACCTTCGGGCTCACCCTCCTCGGCCCGACGTTCAAGCTCCCCGGCTGGGCCCTCGACATCAGCCCGCTGCGCCACGTCCCCGACGTCACCGCCAGGTCGCCGGACTGGTCGGGGCTGGCCCTGCTCGGCGGCGTGGTCGTGGTGCTGCTCCTCGTGGGCTTCGCCGGCTTCCGGCGCCGCGACGTCGTCTGAGGCGACCGGACCGCCGGACCGCCGTCAGCGGCTAGGCATGCTTGCCCCAGACGTAGCCGCCGAACGCGGCGGCGACGCAGACCACCAGCACGCCGATCCCGTAGGCCAGGGCCAGCCCGTGCTTCTTCTTCTGCACCAGCTGGACGGTCTCGTAGCTGGCGGTGCTGAACGTCGTGTAGCCGCCGAGCAGGCCGGTGCCGATGATCGCGCTGACGTCGGTGTCCTCGATCCGCGCGGCCACCAGGCCGGTCAGCAGGCCCAGCACGAAGGAGCCGGTGAGGTTGATGATCGCGGTGGACCACGGGAACGACGATCCCTTGGTGCCGGACTTGATCAGGCCGTCGAGCACGTAGCGCAGCGAGGCGCCCACGCCACCGGCGAGGATCAGCAGGAGATAGAGGCCGAGCGTCATCGCCGGACACCTCCCTCGTGCTCGGCGGAGGGCCGCAGCTGCGCCCCGGCCGCGATGCCGGCGACCGTCGCGCAGGCGCCCAGGACCACGGTGCCGAGCGCGTAGAGCACCGCGACGCCGACCCGGCTGTCGTCGAGGAGCACCGCGGTGTCGGTGGCCAGCGAGCTGTACGTCGTGAGGCCGCCGCAGAACCCGGTGCCGAGCAGCGCCTTGAGCTGGGAGGTGCGCGCCGCGCCGGTGTGGGTGCTGGTCAGGCCCTGGTAGAGGAACCCGAGCAGGAAGGCACCGAGGAGGTTCACGACCGGGACCACGACCGGGACCCCGTCCCAGCCGGAGATCTCCCGGGAGAGGACCTCCCGGCACCCGGCGCCGATGCCGCCGCCGACCAGCACCAGCGCGATCGACGCCGGGTGCAGGTACGCCGGTCGGGCCGAGGGCCGCTTGCGCTGCCCGCCATCGTCGCGCCCGGGGGCGCCTGTCACATCCGACATCAGCCGTCCGTCCTTTCGTGTGGCGTCACGGTGTCCTGGTCCACGGCACCGGGTGAGATCGTCTCGAGCAGGGCGAGCACGGTCTGGTTGACCCGGGCCAGCTCGCGCAGGACGTCGTCGGCGGCCCGGGTCTCGGAATCGGCCCCGGTGGTCTCGAAGCCGGCTGCGTCCGAGACGACGGCGCCGGGAAGCTCGCCCGCGAGCGCCGTCCTCAGTGCGGTGACATTCTGGGTCGTCGCCCGGCCCAGCGCATGCCAGTCCTGGTCCTCGGGACCCACCCCGGCCCGCACCGCGTGCTCGGTGGCGCGGACCAGGCGGCGGCTGTGGCTGGTCAGCGCCCACACGGCGGTCAACCTGCCCTCGATTCCTTCCGGGCCCAGCGCCCCCTCCGCCCAGCGCAGCGGCGCCGCCGTGGCGCCGATCCTGCGGACGTGCTCGCTGGCGGTGAGCAGGCGCTGGCGCAGCGCGGGCAGGGCGGCGGAGGACCCGCCGGCGAGCCGGTCCATGCAGGCCGCAACGATCGCGTCGACGTCCTCGGCGAGGGCCACGACGTCCTTGTCGAGCACCGTCCTGGTGTGCGTGGGCAGCAGGAAGAACGCGACGCCCAGCGCGAGGACGGCCCCCAGGAGCGTCTCCAGCACCCGCTGCTCCAACGCGAGCGCGGTCAGCTTGCCGAGGTACTCGTAGAGCAGCGCGAAGATCATCGTGGTCCACAACGTCGAAACCGCCGGGGAGACCTGGCGGTTGTACACCGACCCGAAGATGGCCACGACGAGCAACGGGATGATCACACCAGGGACCCCGATGTCGGAGATCGCGACCGCGAAGCCGACGATCGCCCCGGCCACCGTGCCCGCGACCCGGCGTGCGCCCTTGACGAAGGTGTCGCCGTCGGTCTCGCCGAGCACCTGATAGGCCGAGAGCGTGGCCCAGTACTGGTGGGTGGAGGAGACCAGCCACCCGACACCCAGCGACAGCGCTGACGCGGTGGCAGCCTGGACGGCGCGCCGGGCCGGCGGGCGCAGCCGCCGCCCCGCGGGCACGGGCCGGTCGTCGGTGTCGTGGACCACCGGCACCGACGTGGTGTCGTCGATCTCGGCCTTCGCCTCCTCGCGCTCCGCTGCGCTCAGCGGCACGTCGTACGGGAGCGTCGGGTCCAGCGCGGCGAGCGCCGCTGTCCGCAGTCCCTGGGCCGCCCAGTGGAGCTCGTCGACCGACTGGGTGAGCAGCCGGGCCGCCCGTGGCCACGCGGCCGGCGGCTCCTCGTCCGCCCACGGCGTCAAGTGCTCCGCGGGCCGCTCGCCGGACGCCGGCGCGAGCGCCATCGCCGCGAGGTGGGCCTGGAGCAGCTGGATGCGGCCGGCCAGCCGGGCGCGCACCTCGAGCGAGACGGTCACGCCGGCGAGGTCGCGAGCCGCGGAGACCAGGCTCATCAGCGCCAGCTCGGTGTCGAAGAGCCGCAGGCGCAGCGCCACGGCGCGCTCGGGCGGGACGCCCGTCCCCCAGTCCTCCCGGGACAGCTGCCCACCGGCGAACGCGGCATGGCTGCGCACCTGGCGCACCTGGAACTCGACGTGCTTGCGCACCGAGTGGTCCCACCGCGCCCACGAGACCGCGTCGAGCAGCGCGTCCATCGAGGACACCAGGCGGCGCCCGAAGCCGTCGAGACCACTGCGCAGGACCACCCGCGGCCGTTCGGGCAGGATCAGGTGGTCGAACACGAACCCCGCCGCGACCCCGACCACCGCGGCGCCTGCGAAGTCCAGGATCTCCTGCGGCTGCAGCCGCAGGATCAGCGCGAAGTAGTAGGACATGAACGAGACCTGGCCCAGTGCCATCCACCGAGGCCCGTGGCCCCGCGCCCAGACCGCGGCCGTCGCGACCGCCACGAGCAGCACCCCGGTGAGCCAGGCGGAGTCGGACACGAGCGCTCCCAGCACCACCAGCGCCACCACCGGCACCACCACGACGATGCTGGTGATCCGCCGCTGGCGCGCCGTGGCCCCGACTGCGGTGCCGGCGGCCAGCATCGCGACGAAGCCGCCGAAGATCGCCGGCTCCACCTTGGCGTGGTCGATGACGTCGAGGACGAGGAAGAGGAGGGCACCCGCGGTGACCGCGGACAGGACCGCCCGTGCCGCGGCGCGCAGCCGGGCGTTGCCGGGGTCGGTGCGCGAGAGGTAGCGCGCGACGAAGGCCTCCCAGCGCATCGGCCACGGGCGGGCCGTGCCGCCGGGTGGGCCCGGCAGCCGCAGCGGCGGACCGTCCCCGCCCTGCACCGCGCCCAGCGCGACGGCGTCCGCCGGCTCGAGGATCGACACCGGTCGGTCGGTGACGATGACCGGCTGGTAGTCGAGGTCGTCGCTGAGGGCCAGGGTGATCCGCTCGGCGCGGAAGGCGAACGGCAGCCAGGAGGAGTAGCGGCGGTAGGCGTCGTCGCCGTCCGCCAGCGGCTCGACCTGCGCCAGGCTCGCCATGGCCGCGTCGAGCTCGACGAACCGGGCGACCCAGCGGTCCTCGCCGGCCCGGCCCCGGTCGCGGGCGATCTGCTCGAACCGCTCGCGGGTCACGACCTCGGGCACCGCGAGGCTCCTCGCCGGCGTGGTGCGGTCGACGTACTCCCCGAACTCCAGGAGCTGGAAGCTCAGCGGCACCAGCCCCGGGTCGGTGGACGCCGGGTGCCCGGTGGGCAGCCCCCAGCGCAGCGCGCTCAGCGTCCCGGCGAGCATGCGCACGGCGTACGGCAGCGCGAACTGGTCCCGCCCGCTCTGGAAGTAGTACGCCGCGTGGTGCAGGCGCAGGCCGTCGACGTAGGAGGCGAAGGACCCGGCGATGCCGTCGAGGTGGCTGTCGAGCCCGTCGGGCTGCCCGTCGTGGAAGAACGGCGCCAGGCTGGCGGTGGGCGAGCCGGCGCCGCGCTCGGTGGTGAAGAAGTAGCGGCACAGCGAGTTGAGGTCGCCGATCACCGAGTAGACGCCGAGCAGGAAGGTCAGGATGAGCGAGACCAGGATGACCCCGCTCAAGGTCTCCGCGATGCTGAGGAAGCGGAGCAGGTCGGTCTCGGCGGTGAGCGAGGAGCCGCCGACGGTGGAGAGCTGGGCGGCGCTGAAGTAGAGGGCGTCGAAGAGCGTCAGCCCGGCGTCGGTGCCCGACACCGAGAACGCCGCGCGCGACATCAGGCCGTAGTAGATCAGGCCGAACCCGGTGATGATCCCGAACAGCCAGGTCGTGATGACCGCGACGATCTGTAGCCCGGTGACCTGGCGCAGCGCGACCGGTCGCCAGCGCCTCGACATCCGCCGGGTGAACCGGCGCACGACGGTCCACTGGCCACGGGTCACCCGCCCGGCGATGAAGCCCGCCTCGTCGAAGTTGAGGGCGGTCAGGAACAGGTCGAGAAGGGTCGCCGCCAGGACGACGATCCCGAGAAGGAGCCAGAAGTCTTCCATCGAGGGCTGTCAGCCGCTCGCAGGGGCGTGCCGACGGGCGATCGAAGGAGCCATGTCTGCCATTACCACACGACGCCGGCCATTCTGACCAGACTTGCCACAAACTCATTTGTGCGTATGGTGATTTGAGGCACATCTAGTCCGGTCCGCTGGAACTCCCCCCCCCAAAATCCGGAAGGTCGTCGAGGCCATGAACCTGACCCCTCGCGAGATGGACAAGCTCTACATCTACCAAGTCGCGGACCTGGCCCGGCGCCGCCGCGAACGCGGCACCAAGCTCAACATCAGCGAGGTCCAGGCCCTGATCTGCGAGGCGATCCTGGAGGCGGCACGCGACGGCAAGTCCGTGGCCGAGTGCATGGAGCTGGGCAAGCACGTGGTCTCCGAGGCCGACTGCATGCCCGGTGTCCGTGAGCGACTCGCGCTGCTCCAGGTGGAGGCGACCTTCGTCGACGGCAGCAAGCTCGTCTCCTGCCACGACCCCGTGGCGGCGTGACCGATGCTCCTCTCGGGGGAGCCCACACCGGTCACCGTCCTCGTCGGTGGGCACGAGAGCGCCGACGGCGCTGACCTCGTGCCGCTGCTCGACGCCCTCCCCCACGCGGTGGTGAGCCCGTCGGGCCGCGCGCTGCAGGACGCCCTCGGCGCTCTGCTCGCGGCCGGCGGGTCCGCCGTGGTCCTGCCGATGACCTGGGGCCGTGACCCGAGCACGGTCGCCGAGACCGCCAAGACGTTGAGCTGGCTCGCCTCCCGTGGAGGCGCGGGCCGCCTGTCGCTGTGTGCCGACTTCGGCACCCCCGACCACCTGGTCTCGTGGCTGCGCCGCGCCGCCACCCAGACCGCAGCCGGCCGCCCCGGCGCCGGGGTCGTCATCGCGGCGGCGGCCTCGAACCCGTTCGACGACGCCGACCTGCACCGGGTCGCGCACCTGGTGCGCAGCCACGGGGCCGGCGTCGAGGTCGAGGTCGCCTGCCTGGTCGACCCGGGACCCGACCTTGCGCGCGCCGTACGCCGTGCCCAGCTGCTCGGCAGCGACGACGTCGTCGTCGTACCCGCCGGGTTCGCCCGCAACGCCCCGGGAGGCCTGCCCCCCGCCCACGCGTCCTTCTTCGGCCCGCTGCTGTCCGAGCGCGCCGTTCTCGACATCGTGCGCCGCCGGGTGAGCGAGGCCCAGCACGCAATGAGCCATGGCGACGACGGGATCGCCGCCGGCCTGATGGCCGACCACGGGCACGGCTACGCCCACTCCCACGACGGCGAGGGAGGCGGGCACGCGCACGCCCACCCGCACCCTGGGCACGACACACCACACGAGACGCCGCGATCGCGCGGTACGTCCCCCGGCGAGGCCCTGTCCTCGTCCCACTGACACCGCCGGGCGCCGCATCGCGTGCCCGTCCACCGGAGGGAATCCCCATGCTGGGCAGCCCCAAGTACCACCACCAGGAAACCGACATCGAGATCAACGCCGGTCGCCCGACCGTCACGCTCAACGTCAGCAACACCGGCGACCGCGCCGTGCAGGTCGGTTCCCACTTCCACTTCTTCGAGGTCAACAGCGCCCTGCTGTTCGACCGCGAGCAGGCCTACGGGATGCACCTGGACATCCCCGCCGGCACCGGCGTCCGCATCGAGCCCGGCGACACCCGCGAGGTCACGCTGGTGGCGTACGCCGGCGGACGGCGGGCCTGGGGCTTCAACGGCCTGGTCAACGGCGGCCTCGACCTCCCGGTGACCAAGGCCGCGGCGCTCGAGCGCATGCGTGACCGCGGATATCAGGACGGCACACCGAAGTCCGGCACGACCTCGAAGAAGGGCAAGAGCTGATGGCCATCATCTCCCGCAGGCAGTACACCGACCTCTACGGCCCCACCGTCGGGGACCGGGTCCAGCTGGCCGACACCAACCTGGTGATCGAGATCGAGAAGGACTTCAACGAGGGGTTCTACGGCGACGAGATCGTCTACGGCGGCGGCAAGACCGCACGCGACGGGATGGGCGCCGACCCCTACACCACCGGCGCCGAGGGCGCCTTGGACCTGGTGATCACCAACGCGGTGATCCTCGACCCGATCCTGGGCGTCCTCAAGGGCGACATCGGCGTCAAGGACGGCAAGATCGCCGGCATCGGGAAGTCCGGCAACCCGCACCTGCAGAACGGCGTCGACCCGAACCTCATCGTGGGGGCCGGTACCGAGCTGCTCGCCGGCGAGCACCTGATCGTCACCGCCGGCGCGATGGACCCGCACGTGCACTACATCTCCCCCCAGCAGGCGGAGGCCGCCCTGTCCAACGGCATCACCACGCTGTTCGGTGGTGGCACCGGGCCGACCGACGGCACCAACGGCGTGACCACCACGCCGGGCGCCTGGTACCTGAAGAAGATGATCGGGGCCGCGGAGGACGTCCACGTCAACATGGGCTTCCACGGCAAGGGCAACTGCTCCCACGAGGGCCCGCTGATCGAGCAGCTGATGGCCGGCGCGTCGAGCCTGAAGGTGCACGAGGACTACGGCACGACCCCCGCGGCACTCAGCACCGCGCTCTCGGTCGCCGACGACTACGACGTCCAGATCTCGGTGCACACCGACAGCCTCAACGAGTCCGGCTTCGTGGAGAACACCGCCGAGGCGATCGCCGGGCGGACCATCCACACCTACCACACCGAGGGCGCCGGCGGCGGTCACGCACCCGACATCCTCAAGCTCGCCGGCCACCCCAACGTGCTGCCCTCCTCGACCAACCCCACGCTGCCCTACACCGTGAACTCGGTGGACGAGCTGCTCGACATGGTGATGGTCTGCCACCACCTCTCCCACGACATCCCCGAGGACGTCGCGTTCGCCGACTCCCGGGTCCGTGCGGAGACGATCTCGGCGGAGACGGTGCTCCAGGACGAGGGCGTCATCTCGATGTTCTCCTCCGACTCCCAGGCCATGGGCCGCATCGGCGAGTCGGTCACCCGCGCCTTCCAGACCGCTCACCACAACAAGGACAAGCGGGGCAAGCTGGCCGAGGACGCCGAGGGGCACGACAACTTCCGGGTGCTGCGCTACCTGGCCAAGGTGACGATCAACCCGGCGATCGCGCAGGGCATCAGCCCCTACATCGGCTCCCTGGAGACCGGCAAGGTGGCGGACCTCGTGCTCTGGCCGATCTCGGACTTCGCCGCCAAGCCGAAGATGGTGATCAAGGGCGGCATCGTGAGCTGGGCGCAGATGGGCGACCCCAACGCCTCCCTGCCCACGCCGCAGCCGGTGCTGTACCGCCCGATGTTCGGGGCCTACGGCAAGTCGCAGCGCACCACGCGGATCACCTTCATGTCCCAGGCCGCGATCGCCGCCGGCGTACCGGAGGAGCTCGGCTTGGAGAGCCAGGTGCTGCCGGTGCGGGGGTGCCGCAACATCGGCAAGGAGCACATGGTCCGCAACAGCACACGACCGGTGATCGAGGTGGACCCGGAGACCTACAAGGTCACCTTCGACGGCAAGCCGGCCCACATCGACCCGGCCCAGTCGCTGCCTCTCAACCAGCTCTTCTTCCTGGCCTGAGGAGACACCGTGACCGCGACCCCCGTGCACGACCTGCTGGTCAGCCTCCAGCTCTCGGACTCCGCGTTCCCGAGCGGCTTCTACACGATGTCGCACGGGCTGGAGGGGTATCGCCAGGCCGGGGCGGTCACGACCGACGGGGTGGAGAACCTGCTCAGCGGGGTGCTGATCCACTCCGTGGGCCCGGGCGACGCCACGGCGCTCGCCCGGGCCCACGAGGCGGTCCTCGCCGAGGACTGGCCGCGGGTGCAGCTCGTCGACCAGATGCTCTTCGCCTCGAAGCTCAACGCCGAGATGCGCCGGGCATCGGTACGCAGCGGCCACCAGCTGACCGACATCGCCGCGGAGACCATCGGCGGCCCCGAGCTCGCCCGGTGGCGGCGCGACGTCCACGACAAGAGCACGCCCGGCTGCCAGCCGGTCGCGACGGCGGTGGCGTACGCCGCCTCGGGGGTCGGCCAGGAGCAGGCCGTCGCCTCCGACATGTCGGCCTTCGCGGTCAGCTTCCTCGGCGCGGCCCTGCGGCTGCGCCTGCTCGACCACCGCCAGGTCCAGGTGGTGCTGCACGGGATCGGCTCGGTCATCGAGGAGGCGACGCGCGCCGCGGTGCACCGCGACCTGGAGGACCTGGGCGGCTGCGCGCCGATGGCGGATGTGATGTCGGCCCAGCACGAGCGGGCCGAGGCCCGTCTGTTCGCCAGCTGAGGCCGCTCCCCCACGGTCGACACGACCGTCCATGACTGAACAACTGACACACGATGGAGGACGGATGAGCGAGAACGTGCTGCGCATCGGAATCGGCGGGCCCGTGGGCTCGGGCAAGACCGCGCTGACGGAGGCGCTGGTCCCCCGGCTCCTTGCTGCCGGGCGCCACCCCGCCGTGATCACCAACGACATCTACACCCAGGAGGACGCCCAGCACGTGCGCCGCGAGCTCGCCGGCATCCTGGACCCCGACCGTGTGGTCGGCGTCGAGACCGGGGCCTGCCCGCACACCGCCGTGCGCGACGACCCGACGATGAACCTCGCCGCCGGCGCGGAGATGCTGGAGCGCCACCCCGAGGTCGACACGCTGCTCTACGAGTCCGGCGGGGACAACCTCACGCTCACCTTCTCCCCCTCGCTGGCCGACGTCTTCGTCTTCGTGCTCGACACCTCCGAGGGCGAGAAGATGCCGCGCAAGCGCGGTCCCGGGATCACCGAGTCCGACATCTTGGTGATCAACAAGATCGACATCGCGCAGTACGTCCGCACCGACCTCGGCGTGATGGAGTCCGACGCCCACCGGGTCCGCGACGGCAAGCCGGTGATCCTCACCAACTCGCTGACCGGGGTGGGCGTCGACGCCCTGCAGGACCAGGTCCTGGCACTCTGGAACGCGCGGCCCACCGCGCTGTCGCGATGACGTCGCTCGTCGCTCCCGTGTCGGCCCCCGAGCCCCCACCGGTGGCGGCCGGGTACGGCGGCCACCGCCTCGACCCGGGCCACTACGAGCCGGTGCGGGTGCCGGCCGAGGTCGCACGCCTGAGCGGCGTACCGGACACCCTGCCCTCGGGCAGCCCGGGCAAGGTGGGGGTGCTGGAGCTCGAGTTCGCCCGCAACGAGCGCGGCACCGAGCTCGTCGGGCACTACCAGAAGTCGCCGTTGCAGATCATGCGCCCGCTGTACTACGACCTCGCGCGCCCGGACATGCCCTACACGTACCTGATGTCCACGGGGCCGGGGATCGTCCAGGGCGACCGCCTGCGCACCGACCTCGTCTTCGGCCCCGGCACCTCCGCGCACGTCACCACCGCGGCGTACACGAAGGTCCTCAAGATGGAGCACGACTACGCCGTCGCGCAGACCAACATCACCGTCGGCGACGACGCCTTCGTGGAGTTCCTCCCCGACCCGGTGATCGCCTTCGCCGACGCCCGCTTCTACCAACGCACCGCGGTCACCCTCTCCCCGTCGGCCACCCTCGTCCTGGGCGAGACGCTGGTGTCCGGCCGCCTCGCACGCGACGAGCGACACGCCTACTCGGTGCTCGCCACCGACCTGGAGGTACGCCGTCCCGACGGCACCGTGGTCGCACTCGACCGGGTCCGCCTGACCCCGACCGACGGGGTCACCGGCGGGCTCGCGGTCCTTGACGACCACGACGTGCTCTCCATGCTCTACGTGCTCACCGAGCGCGTACCGGCCGGCGAGATCGCCGATCTGCTGCACGACACCTTGACACCGTTCACCGACCTCGTCCTCGGCGTCAGCGCGCTGCCCGGCGACGCCGGTGCCTGGGTGCGGATCCTGGGTGACGACACCCTCTCCGTCGGACAGGCGCTCACCCGCGCCTGGAAGGCGCTTCGCCCCGTGCTGACCGGCACCGAGGCACCGCTCATCCGCAAGAACTGACGGACGGAGGGACTGAGATGTCCACGACCGGAGCCACCGCACCGTCCCGCACCTGGCTCGACTCGCTCTCGCTGCTTCCCCGTGGCGTCTCGCAGATCTTCTTCCAGAACAACGTCTGGACGGGGCTGCTGATCCTGCTCGCCTTCCTCGTGGCCGACTGGCAGATGGCGCTGCTGGTGGTCATCGGGGCCGTCTGCTCGACGCTCGCCGGGTACGCCCTGCGTGTCGACCCCGGCCACTTCGACATCGGCTTCCAAGGCTTCAACGGCGCGCTCATCGGCGCCGCGGCGTTCACCGCCCTGGGCGACCAGGGCTGGTCCTACGTGGCGACGATCGCCGGCGGCGTGGCCTGCGCCCCGGTGACCTGGTTCTTCGGCTGGCTCTTCGCCACCCGCCCACTCGCGCGGTACGCCCTGCCGTCGACGACGGCGCCGTTCTGCACGGTCGCCGGGATCATCTATGCCCTCACGACCAGCGTGCACGTCCGCGACACGCCCCACCACGTCGCCGACGGCACCGGTGAGTCGATGCTGCGTTCGCTGCTCACCAACGTCTCCGAGGTGGTGCTGGTCAACAGCGTCTGGTCCGGCGCCCTGATCCTGATCGGGCTCTTCGTCGCCTCCTGGAAGGTCGGCCTCGCCGCCTCGATGGGCAGCATCGTCGGCACCCTGTGCGCCTGGGCCATGGGCGAGACCTCCGAGACGATCAACGAGGGCCTCTCCGGCTACTCCGGCGTCCTGACCGCGATCGCGCTCGCCGCCGTGTTCCTCGTCGGCACCGCCGCCGCCTGGGTCTATGCCGCGATAGGCGCCGCGATCACCGCGGTGACGACGCTCGCGATGACCGACTGGTACGGCGACCCGCACTACACCTGGCCCTACATCCTCACGACCTGGGTCCTGCTCGTCGTCGCGGCCTACATCCCAGCGCTGAAGCGGCCATGAGCCCACCCCGCGGGCGCTCGCCCACGTCGGGCTGCTCGCCCACGCGCCGCACGAGGGAGTGACTGAGATGCAGCTGGTGTTGGACCGGGGCCACGTCCAGGGCCGGCGCGGCCCGCTCCTCCAGCTGGGCGGCTTCGCCCTGTCGACCGGGGAGTGCGTGCTCCTGGCCGGCGAGCCCGGGCAGGGCCACACCGCACTGGCGCTGGTGCTGACCGGCCGGCTGTCGCCGTACACCGGCCAGGTCCGCCTGGTCCGCGACGACGGCACCCAGTCGATCCAGCGCAAGGAGCTGCGCCGGCGCAGCGCGGTCGTCGACCTGCCGGCCGTCTCCGAGCCGTTCGACGCCATCCGGGTCGGTACCGTCACCGCCGAGGACCTCGCGCTGTCGCGGCGCGTCGTCTGGCCGCGTACGCCGCGGACCTGGCTGTCCTCGCACCGGCTGGCCACGCTGGAGCGCAAGCGGGTGGACACCGTGCCGGGCCCGGTGCGCACCGCACTGCTCACCGCACTGGCGGTGGAGCGCAAGAGCGTGCGCTTCCTCGTGCTCTCCCTGCCCGACCGGCACGGCGGCGACCCCTCGCAGTGGTGGGCGATCGCCCAGGCCTACGCCGCCGTGGGCTACGGCGTGCTGGTGCAGTGCGGGCTGTCCTCGGCACGCGACCTCGGCGCGACGCTGCCGCCGCCCGCCCACGGCAGCGACCAGCGCACGACGCCCCTCGAGGCGATGCGCCTGCGTCCGAGCCCCGAGCCGCGTCAGCCACCCGGCACGGCACCGCCGCCCACCGGCGACGTCGTCAACACCACCTGGCTGTCGGGCTCGACAGCAGCTGGAGGCAAGCACCGGGAGCCGCCGGCTCCGCCGCGGAGGGAGCAGGCGCCATGATCGTCATCCGGCTCGCCATCACCGAGCTGCGGCGGATCACCGCAGGCGTGCTGCCCAAGCTCGCGATCCTGGCCCTCGTCGTCATCCCGTCGCTGTACGCCGGGCTGTACGTCTACGCCAACAAGGACCCCTATGCCTCCCTGGACCGGGTGCCGGCCGCGCTGGTCGTGCAGGACCGGGGCGCGGTCCTCCGCGACGCCGCGAACGGGACCTCGCGGCGCGTCGACTACGGCGAGGAGGTCGCCAGCCGGCTGCTCGATGGAGACGGCGGCTTCGGCTGGGTCGAGACCTCCGAGCTGGAGGCCGAGGACGGCATCGCGACGGGGCGCTACGACGCCGCGCTGGTGATCGGCCCGCGCTTCTCCGCCGACCTCGTCTCCTCCACGCGCTACCAGCCCCGCAAGGCCAGCCTCGACCTGCTCACCAACGACGCGACCAACTACCTCGCCACCACGATCGCGAAGACCATCGCCGAGGACGTGCGCAAGGCGATCGCCCAGCAGGTCGGGACCAAGGCGGCCAGCGCCTTCCTGCAGGGCCTCGACGTGGTCCACACCGACCTGACCCGCGGCGTGAAGGGCGCGAACCGGCTGGTCGACGGCACCAGCCGGCTCTCCCGCGGCACCGTGCAGCTGGTCGAGGGCACCGCGCGCCTGGCCAGCGGCGCCGAGCAGGCCGCCAGCGGCGCCGGGCAGCTCTCCGACGGCGCGAACCGGCTCTCCGAGGGAGCGACCCAGCTGGAGCAGGGCACCCAGACCCTCTCCTCCGGGCTCCAGACGCTGCGTGAGCGGACCTCCTCGCTGCCCGCGGACACCAGCAGGCTCGCCACCGGTGCGCGCGAGGTCGCGGCCGGCAACGCGCGCGTCGCCATCCTCGGCCGGGAGGCGGCGGAGGTCTCCCGGGTGGTCGCCGCGCAGCTGCGCGCCGCGCGCGCCTCGCTCGCCGACGCGCTCGCGACGCTGGTCCAGGACGGGCTGCTCACCCGCGCCGAGGCGGACCAGCTGCTGGACCAGCTGAGCGCCGGCGCCATCCCGGTCGACCGCGCCGCCGCGCAGGTCCAGCGGGCCTCGGCGCAGCTCGACCAGCTCGGTCGCGGCTCCGAGGAGGTGGCTGCCGGCGCGGCCCGGCTGGCCGCGGCCTCGCCGACCCTCGTCGACGGCATCTCACGCGCCGCCTCCGGCGGCAGCCAGGTCGCCTCGGGCAGCGCCAGCCTCGCCGGGGGCGCGCGCACGCTGGCCGATGACACCGGCCGCCTGGTCGCCGGTGCGAACGAGCTCTCCGCGGGGGCCAACCGGCTGGCGTCGGCGAGCACGACCCTGCGCGACGGCGGACGGCGCCTGGAGTCCGGGACGGCCGAGCTCCGCAACGGCCTGGCGCGCGGGCTGCGCAAGGTGCCCGACCTGGACGAGCGGACCGAGCGCCGTACCGCGCAGACCATCGGAGACCCCGTGGGCGTCCGCGACGACACCCTCGCGCGCGCCGGGTCGTACGGCGCGGGCCTCGCCCCGTTCTTCATGTCCCTGGGCGGCTGGATCGGCGCCTACGTGCTGTTCCTGCTCGTCCGGCCGCTCTCGCTGCGCGCGCTCGCCGCCGACGGCCCCTCACTGCGCACCGCGCTCGGCGGGCTGGTCCCACCTGCTCTGGTCGGCCTGCTCCAGGCCGGCGTGATGTACGCGATCGTCCGCTACGCGCTCGACATCGACGCGGTGCACGAGCTCGGGACGATCGCCGTCCTGGTGGTCTCCTCGGTGACCTTCGTGGCGATCATCCAGGCCCTCAACGCCTGGCTCGGCACCGTCGGGGAGTTCCTCGGGCTGGTGCTCATGCTCATCCAGCTGGTCACCGCCGGCGGCACCTTCCCCTGGGAGACGATCCCGGAGCCGCTGCGCTCGCTGCACTGGTTCCTGCCGATGACCTACGCCGTGGACAGCCTGCGCCAGACGTTGTACGGCGGGGAGGCGCCGATCGTGGCGCGCAACCTCGGGGTGCTGCTCGGCGTGTGCCTGCTCGCCCTGCTGGCCACCGCGATCGCCGCGCGGCGCCAGAAGGTGTGGACCCCCAACCGGCTCCAGCCCGAGCTGGTGCTGTGACCCGGCCACCACCCCGAGGCCGCACCCGACCCCGAATCCCCGGCGCCTGCGCCGGAGCGAGGAGCACCCGACATGTTGCACCGCAAGGACTCGGTCCGCGACGACCTCGAGGACGACGTGTTCGCCTCGAGCGACCTGTCCACCCCGCTGCCGAAGTACCGGGTGCCCGAGACCGAGCAGGTCGCCCGGCACGCCTACCAGGTCGTGCACGACGAGCTGATGCTCGACGGGAACTCGCGGCAGAACCTGGCGACGTTCTGCCAGACCTGGGCGGAGCCCGAGGTCCAGGAGCTGATGGCGACCTCGCTGGACAAGAACATGATCGACAAGGACGAGTACCCGCAGACCGCCGAGCTCGAGGGCCGTTGCGTGCACATGCTCGCCGACCTGTGGCACAGCCCGGAGGCCGCCGACACGATGGGCACCTCGACCACGGGCTCCAGCGAGGCGGCGATGCTCGGGGGCATGGCGATGCTGTGGCGCTGGCGCCAGCGCCGGCGCGCCGAGGGCCGGTCCACCGAGCGACCCAACCTGGTCACCGGTCCGGTGCAGATCTGCTGGCACAAGTTCGCCCGCTACTGGGACGTGGAGCTGCGCGAGATCCCGATGGAGGGCGATCGGCTGATCATGACGCCCGAGGAGGCGGTGAAGCGCGTCGACGAGAACACCATCGGCGTGGTCCCGACCCTGGGGGTCACCTTCACCTGCCAGTACGAGCCGGTGGCCGAGGTGGCGGCGGCGCTGGACCGGCTGCAGGAGGACACCGGCCTCGACGTCCCGATCCACGTCGACGCCGCCAGCGGCGGGTTCATCGCGCCGTTCGTCGACCCCGACCTGGTGTGGGACTTCCGGCTGCCGCGGGTGAAGTCGATCAATGCCTCGGGGCACAAGTTCGGCCTGGCGCCCCTCGGGGTGGGCTGGGTGATCTGGCGCGACTCCTCCGACCTGCCCGAGGAGCTGGTCTTCCACGTGAACTACCTGGGCGGCGACCTGGCGGTGTTCGCGCTGAACTTCTCGCGCCCCGGCGGCCAGGTGGTCGCGCAGTACTACAACTTCCTGCGCCTGGGCCGCGCCGGCTACCGCAAGATCCACGAGGCGGGCTACCGGACCGCGCAGTACCTCGCCGACGAGATCGCTGCCATGGGTCCCTTCGACCTGGTCTACGACGGCCGCGGCGGCATCCCCGGCCTCACCTGGAAGCTGAAGGAGGGCGTCGAGCACGGGTTCACGCTCTTCGACCTGGCCGACCGGCTGCGCACCCGCGGCTGGCAGGTGCCTGCCTACACGTTGCCGCCGCACCGCGAGGACCTGGCCGTCCAGCGCATCCTGGTGCGCCACGACCTGAACCGCGACCTCGCCTCGCTGCTGCTGGAGGACTACCGGCGCGCCATCGAGATCCTCACCCAGCACGGGCTCAAGGAGCCGCTCACGGAGAAGGAAGCAGGAGGCTTCCATCACTGACCCCGCGGGCCCGCTCCGTCCGGACCCCGGAGCGGGCCCCGCGGACTGAGTGCCGGGAGCCTCTCCCCGGTAGGTTCAGCGGGTGTCCGACACCCGTCCCCGCCGTACGTTCGCCGTCATCAGCCACCCTGACGCCGGCAAGTCCACCCTCACCGAGGCGCTCGCGCTGCACGCGCGGGTCATCACGGAGGCCGGCGCGGTCCACGGCAAGGGCGACCGGCGCGCCACCGTCTCGGACTGGATGGCGATGGAGAAGGCGCGCGGCATCTCGATCACCTCCGCCGCGCTGCAGTTCGTCTACCGCGACCACGTGATCAACCTGGTCGACACCCCCGGCCACAGCGACTTCTCCGAGGACACCTACCGGGTGCTGTCGGCCGTCGACTCCGCGGTGATGCTGATCGACGCGGGCAAGGGGCTCGAGCCGCAGACCCTGAAGCTGTTCAAGGTGTGCGCGCTGCGCGGCATCCCGGTGATCACCGTGATCAACAAGTGGGACCGCCCCGGCCTCTCCCCGCTGGAGCTGATGGACGAGATCGAGCGCCGGATCAAGCTGCGCCCGACGCCGCTGACCTGGCCGGTCGGCGAGGCCGGAGACTTCCGCGGCGTGCTGGACCGGCGTACCGGGGAGTTCGTGAAGTACACCCGCACCGCCGGCGGCGCGACCATCGCACCCGAGCGCCGGATGTCGCCCACCGAGGTCGAGGAGGTCGACGCCGCGGTCTGGGCCGACGCCGTCGAGGAGCACGAGCTGCTCGCCCTCGACGAGGCCGACCACGACCAGAAGCGCTTCCTGGCCGGCGAGACCACCCCGGTCATGTTCGCCTCGGCGCTGCAGAACTTCGGCGTCGCCCAGCTCCTCGACCTGCTCCTCGACCTGGCCCCCGAGCCCAGCGCGACGGCCGGGGTCGACGGCAAGGTCCGCGAGGTCGGCGACGACTTCAGCGCCTTCATCTTCAAGGTCCAGTCGGGCATGAACAACGCCCACCGCGACCGCCTCGCCTATGCCCGGGTGGTCTCCGGGCGCTTCGAGCGCGGCATGGTGGTCACCCACGCCTCGACCGGGCGCCCGTTCGCGACCAAGTACGCCCAGTCGGTCTTCGGCCGCGACACCGCCTCGGTCGAGCACGCCTCCCCCGGCGACATCATCGGTTTCGTCAACGCCCAGGCGCTGCGCGTCGGCGACACGGTGTACGTCGGCGACCCGATCGAGTACCCGCCGGTCCCGAGCTTCGCGCCCGAGCACTTCATGGCGGCCAGCGCCGGCGACATCGGTCGCTACAAGCAGTTCCGCCGCGGCATCGAGCAGCTGGACCAGGAGGGCGTGGTCCAGGTGCTGCGCTCGGACCTGCGCGGCGACCAGAGCCCGGTGCTCGCGGCCGTCGGCCCGCTGCAGTTCGAGGTCGTCGAGGACCGGATGAAGAACGAGTTCAACTCCCCCATCCGCTTCTCCCGCCTCGACTACCAGGTCGCGCGGATCACCGACGCCGACGGCGCCCTGGCACTGCGCGGCAAGCGCGGCGTCGAGGTCCTCCAGCGCACCGACGGCACCCACCTGGCGCTCTTCGTGGACCAGTGGCGCGCGAACGTCACTGCCCGCGACAACCCCGACATCCTGCTCGAGGCACTCCCGGCCGGCGGGAGCTGAGCACCGTCCGGGTCCGTTCCTGATCCGCACAGCGGAACCCAGGTCACGACCCGGTCACACTCTGCCCGAGGACGACCAGGGTATATATCCTTCTACGCGCTCCGAGCCCTACCTTCCGGCGTGGGGATGCGGCACCCCGCTGCATCACGACATCGGAGGATGATGGTGAGAAGCAACAAGAGGGCTCTCTTCGCCGGGCTGCTGGCGGCCGGCACGATGCTCAGCGGCCTGGTCGGCCTCGCACCGACGGCCCAGGCGGCCGAGCAGGCGTGCCACAACTACAGCTCCTCGAGCAGCACCTGCGTCAACACCCAGCTGCGGATCGACGGCACCAGCCACAGCGTCGACTGGTACCTGCCGAACACCTCGGCCTCGGCGCTGATGGTGCTCAACCACGGGTTCAGCCGCGGCTGCGGCAACCTGCGCGGCACCAGCAAGGCGATCGCCGAGAAGGGCGTGATGGTGCTCTGCGTCAACGGCGACATGACCGCCGGCAACCCCGAGCTCGCCGCCGACCTGGGCGACCTGCTGACCTCGCGCGCCGTGACCCCGCCGGCTGGCAAGGCGCTGCCGAGCCGCTACATCGTCGGCGGGCACTCTGCGGGCGGCCACTTCGCCAGCGCGCTCGGCGCCCGGCTGGACGCCAACGGGTACGGCGACCTCGCCGGCGCGATCCTGTTCGACCCGGTCGCCAGCGGCGGCTTCACCGCCAACCTGGAGGCCATCTCCGACGGCGGCGCCCGCGAGGTGCTGGCCGTGACGGCCCGCCCGAGCATCACCAACCTGTTCAACAACTCCGCCGAGGCGCTCGTCGGCCTCGACAACCCCTACGTCGGCCTCCAGCTGGTGTGGGAGAAGTTCACCCTCGGCATGCCCGTCGGCGGCAGCTGCCACATCGACGTCGAGGGCGAGAACACCGACCTCATCGGCATCGCCGGCGCCGGCTGCTCGGCCAACACCACCCAGACCGCGCGCCTGCGTGACTTCGGCTCCACCTGGGCCAAGGACCTCGCGACCGGCACCCGCACCGCGGCGTACTACTGCACCGACGCGGCCGCCGTCTCCACGTGCGGCACCAAGGTGAAGGACCTCGTCGACCGCACCCTGCCCCTCGCAGCACCGATCCGCTGATCATCCCCACCGGCCTGCCCGTCCGGTGCAGGCGCTCCCCCCAGCCGAAGGATGAACAGACGCATGAACCGAAGCATCACGATGTCCCCACGCGCACTCCCCCTGCGCGTGCTCTCGGCCCTGCTGCTCACCGCCCTCCTCGGGCTGGCGACGCCGAGCACGGCCACCGCGGACCCCACGTCCGCGATCACGCCCGCGGCGGTCTCGACGTACCAGTCGCAGATCAAGAACGACGGCACCGCCGTCTACCACCCCACCCACGCCACCGGTGAGCTGCCGGTCGCACTGCTGCTCCAGGGCGGCAAGGTGCACCGCCAGCACTACAGCGAGTACGCCGCGGCAGTCGCGTCGTACGGCTTCGTCGTGGTCACGCCGAACCACCGCCGCTTCAACTTCTTCGACACCGACTACTACACCTCGACCAGCCAGGTCGGGGAGACGCTGTCGTGGATGGCGAGCGAGAACGCCTCGGCGTCCTCGCCGCTGCACGGGCGCATCGACACCGACACGATGGTCCTGCTCGGCCACTCCTTCGGGGGCGCCACCGGGCTGAGCATCGCCGAGGACAGGTGCTCCATCCCGTTCTGCACGACGCTGTCCTTCGACCTGCCCGCGGCGGTCAAGGCGGGGTCGTTCTACGGCACCAACAACGCGATCCTGGGGATCCACCCGTCCATCGACAACCAGATCCCCGTGCAGCTCGTGCAGGGCCAGTCCGACGGCATGGCCGAGCCGGCGCAGGCCGAGAGCACCTACGCCAAGATCGCGAACGGGCGCAAGCAGATCGTCCGGGTCTCCGGTGCCAACCACTACGGCATCACCAACGTCCAGAACCCCAGCGGGGCGGCGGCGGAGACCAGCACCCAGGCGAGCACCCAGGCCGCGAGCATCGAGACCACCGCCCGGTGGTCCGCGCTCTGGCTGCGCGCCCAGCTCGGTGACACCGCCGCGGCGACGTACGTCTACTCGACGGGCGACGCCGCGGACACCGCCGTCACGGTGACCAGCTCCCCGTGACGCACGCCTGACCTCGGGCGGGCCGCCACCACCCCGGTGGCGGCTCGTCCGTGGCGGGTGCGAGACGCTGACGCCCGTGCCCGACGCCGACCCCGCTCTCCAGGTCCTCCGGCGCAGGTTCGGGCACCGCGAGTTCCGCGGCCAGCAGGCGGCCGTCATCGAGACGCTCGTCGCCGGCCGCGACGCCCTGGTGCTGATGCCGACCGGCGGCGGGAAGTCGCTGTGCTACCAGGTGCCCGCGCTGGTGCGCCCCGGCACCGGCATCGTGGTCTCGCCGCTGATCGCCCTCATGCACGACCAGGTCGGCGCGCTGGCGGGCATCGGCGTGCGCGCGGCGTTCCTGAACTCCTCGTTGGACCCCGATCAGCGCCGCGAGGTCACCCGGGCGTACGCCGCCGGCGAGCTCGACCTGCTCTACCTCTCCCCCGAGCGGCTCGCCGCGCCCGGCACCCTCGACCTGCTGGCGCGGGCCCCGATCAGCGTGATCGCGGTCGACGAGGCCCACTGCGTGGCCTCCTGGGGCCACGACTTCCGCCCGGACTACCTGACCATCTCCCGCCTCACCGAGCGGTTCCCCGAGGTGCCGCGGATCGCGCTGACCGCCACCGCCACCCTCGCCACCGCCGCCGAGATCGAGGAGCGGCTGGGGCTGCGCCTGGGTGCGGACGGCGGCGCCGAGCCGGGGGCGGACCACGGGTCGGGACGCTTCGTGGCGTCCTTCGACCGGCCCAACATCGAGTACCGCATCGTGGCCAAGGACGCCGACCCGCGCCGCCAGCTGCTCGACCTGCTCATGAGCGAGCACCCCGGTGACTCGGGGATCGTCTACTGCCTCACCCGCCGCTCGGTCGAGGAGACCGCGGCGTACCTCACCGCCCACGGCATCGAGGCGCTCGCCTACCACGCGGGGCTGGCGACGGAGGTCCGTGGCGTGGCGCAGGCCCGCTTCCAGCACGAGCCGGGGCTGGTGGTGGTCGCGACCGTCGCCTTCGGGATGGGCATCGACAAGCCCGACGTCCGCTTCGTGGCGCACCTCGACCTGCCGAAGTCGGTCGAGGGCTACTACCAGGAGACCGGCCGCGCGGGACGCGACGGTGCGCCGGCCACCGCGTGGCTGGCCTACGGCACCAGCGACGTGGCCCAGCTGCGCCGCTTCATCGCGCGCTCCCCCGGCGGCGCCGCGCAGCGTGCCGTGCAGAGCGCCAACGTGGAGGCGATGCTCGCGCTCTGCGAGACCCTGCACTGCCGTCGCGGGCAGCTGCTGGCCCACTTCGGCCAGCCCGGGCCCGAGCGCTGCGGGCGCTGCGACACCTGCCTCGCCCCGCCCGCGGCGTACGACGCGACGCCGGCGGCCCGGATGCTGCTCACCGCGGTCGCGGAGCTCGCCCAGGCGCGGCGGGTGGTCGACGTCGCCGGGCTGTTCGAGCACCTCGGTGACGCCGAGGTCCCCGCGGAGCGCCTGCGCGCCGTCGTACGGCAGCTGCTGGCCATGGGCCACCTCGCCTGCGACGTCCGCGGCCGCCAGACGCTGCACCTGACCGCGACCTCGGCGCGGGTGCTGGCCGGCGAGGTGCGCGTCGGGCTGCGCCGCGACCAGCCGGTCGAGGCCCCGCCCGCCCCGCGCGCCGCCCGGGCCACCCGCAAGCGCCGCAGCACCACGAAGCGCTCGCGGCGCCGTACGACCCGGAAGCGCGGCACCCGGTCGACGTCGCGCGCCGTCGCCGCTCCGGTCGCCCTCGGCGACCTGGATGCTCCGGCCCGAGACCGCTACGACGCGTTGCACGCGTGGCGCGCCGAGCAGGCGGCCGGGCTCGGCCTGCAGCCCTTCTTCGTCCTCAGCGACCGCACCCTGGTCGCGGTCGCCGCGCGCAACCCCGCCGACGCCGCGCAGCTGCTCGACGTCGCCGGCATCGGGCCGAAGAAGCTGGAGCGGTGGGGCGCACCGGTGCTCGAGGTCCTCGCGCGGGGCTGACCCTGCGAGGTCCCGCGCTGCTGTGGCACGCCGGCGCCCGGTCCTTCGACATCGCCCCTCGGAACCTCCTCGCGATTGGCGCAGGTCCTGGACGGGCATACCTCTCCGTATGCCTCGATACCTCCGCACGCCCGCCCGCTCCCGCCTCCGGCGCATCCTGATCACCTCGGCCATGGCGTCCGTGCTGGCGTCCGGGGCGCTGCTCGCCCCGCCGGCCCAGGCGGCCTGGACGAACGGGCTGGCCGTGCAGGGCGCGAAGGTCCAGGTCTGCAAGGTGCCGCTCGGCGACGGCGACCTCAGGGTCCGGGTCCGCTTGGACAACCGGGGCGCGCAGCACGCCCACATCGGGTCGGTCTACCGAGTGCGCGGCGAGCAGAGGACCGAGGCCCGGGTCCGCGCGGCGAGCGGGAAGATGTCGGGGACGAAGGCGCTGCGCGTGAAGCGCGGGGACCAGGTCGGAGTGGGCTTCGAGGAGGTCACCGGCGAGGGGCTGGGTGGCACGATGACGCGGTCGAGCATCTCTCGCTGCTGACGTCGACACCCTGCCGGTGAGCGTCACCTGCACACGCTGACCGGCCTCGGGGCCCGGGCCCGGTGTCGCGCCGAGGGTTCTCCTCCTCGTCCGCCGGTGGGACGCTGGAGAGCAGGAGGCAGCCGATGACCCTGCGGACCGAGCGCATCGACAAGTGGGTGCGCGCCTATCTCGAGGACCAGGCGGTCGTGGACAGCCGACAGCCGCTGCTGTTCTGGGAGCCCGGGTTCCCCGTTCCCGGCTACGCCTTCCCGCGCAGCGACGTACGCACGGACCTGCTGACGCCCGCCCTCGGCCGACTGCCGCGCGAGCCCAGCTTCTTCCTGCCGCACGGCCCCGTCGAGCAGTGGTACGACGTGACGCTGGGCGGCCGCACGCTCCACCACGCGGCCTGGGTGCGCGACACCCCCGAGCTGGCCGACCACGTGATCCTGACCTGGCAACCCGGCGTGCTGGACCGCTGGCTGGAGGAGGACGAGCTGGTCGGCGTGCACCCCCGGGACCCGCACAAGCGCGTCGAGGCGCTCGCCAGCAGCCGGCACGTCGTGGTCGAGCTCGGCGGTGTGTGCCTCGCCGACAGCAGGCAGCCGGTCGTGCTCCTCGAGACCGGCCTGCCCGCCCGCTTCTACCTGCCGCGGGAGGACGTCACCCCCGGCGTCCTCGAGCTCAGCCCCACCCGCAGCCAGTGCCCCTACAAGGGGAAGGCGGACGCCTACTGGAGCGCCCCGGGCCATCCCGACGGCGCCGACATCGCCTGGTCCTACGCCACGCCGCTGCCCCCGGTCGAGAAGATCGCGGGGCGGGTCGCGTTCTACAACGAGCTGGTCGACCTCACCGTGGACGGCGTCGCGCAGCCGCGCCCGCGGTCGCCGTTCAGCGACCGGGCCCACCGCCCCTCCGCCACGCGTCGGTAGGCGGCCGGCACCGGCCGGCCCGGCTCCGCGGCGGGCGCTGGGGTCATCGCCGGGTGATGGGCGCCTCGAGCAGCCCGGCGAGCGCGTCGGAGAGGAAGTCGGCGGTCTCGGCCCATTCGTCGACGTCGCCGGTCTCTGCGACGCGCGCCTCGACAGTGGCGCAGACCGTGGCCACGATGTGACCCATCAGCGACGCGCGGGCGCGCACGACCTCGGGGTCGAGGTGGGCCAGGCGCGCCGCGATCGACTCGTAGACCTGCACGCCCATCAGCGAGATGTCGTCGGCGGCGCCGAGCACCTGCTGCGTCGCCGGGTCGTGGTAGGCCTGATCCAGGAAGCGCGCGCGCCAGCTGGGGGCGGGCAGCGCCGCGAAGACGGTGGTCAGCGGGACGACCAGGGCACGGATGTCGCCCATCAGGGAGTCGGACTCCGCGAAGGCGGCGCGGCGCGGCGGGTCCAGCTCCTGCTGGTGCCGCTCGATGAGGGCACGCAGCAGCCCGGCCCGGCCCCCGAAGTAGTAGCCGACCGCGGAGTGGTTCGTGTTGCCGGCGGCCTCCGCGATCCTGCGGTCCGAGACCTGGGCGATCCCCTGCTCGGCGAAGAGCCGCTCGGCGGCGTCCAGCAGCGGACGACTCGCATCGACTCGTGGCATCGCGGGCTCCTCCCGGCGGACAGTGACGACGGTTACGGTACGTGACCTCACAGGATTTACGCCATCTGACTTACTCTGGGCTGGCGGGCCGCATCGGTTCCGCACCGACTTTCGCGGCCGCCCTCCCTCGGGCCCGGCCGCCCCCGAGGAGACACGTTGAGCGCAGGATCTGCCGCGTACGCCGAGAAGTACCCGCCGCCGCCGCCCGAGACGGCGGCCGAGCGCAAGGGGCGGATCGTCGCCCTGTTCGTGATGCCGTTCTTGATGATCACGATGATGTACGCGACGTACATGGCGACCATGCACGACCCCAGGCCGAGCGACCTGCCTGTGGCGGTCGTCGGCCAGGGCGAGAGCGCCGACGCGTTCGCCGCCGGGCTCGAGTCGGGCTCCGACGGTGCGCTCGACGTGCGGGTCGTCCCCGACACCGCCACCGTGGAGGACCTGGTCCGCGACCAGGACATCGCCGGCGCGATCGCCCTGCCGGCCCGCGACGACGTCGCGACCGTCTACCACGCGATGGGCGGCGGTGCGTCCCAGGCGACGCTCGTGACCCAGCTCCTCAGCCCCGCCGCGATCGCGGAGGGCTGGCAGGTCGAGACCGTCGACCTGGCGCCGCTCCCGGAGGGTGACGGCTCCGGCACCATGGTGCTCTTCGCCGCGATGGGCCTGATGCTGGCCGGCTACGTGCCGCTCAGCGGCCTGCTGATGGGCGCGCCGAACCTGCTGCGCCTACGCAGGTTCCTCCCGGTCGCCCTCGGCTGGGGCGTGCTGACCAGCTCGCTGACCTGGCTGATTCTCGGCCCGGTCGTGGGCTCCGTCAGCGGGCACTACCCGCTGTTCCTCGGCCTCGGCACCCTCGCGGTGCTCGCCGTCGGCACCACCCAGCTGCTGTTCACCAAGGTGATGGGCCCGTTCGCGGTGCTGCTCGGGATGCTGCTGTGGGTGGTCTTCGGCATGCCCGCCTCCAACCTCGCGATGTCGGTCCACACCATGCCCGGCTTCTTCGGCTGGCTGCACGACGTGCTCCCGCTGCCGGCCGCCGGCGAGGCGCTGCGCTCGGTCATCTACTTCGAGGGCAACGGCGCCTGGCGCCACGTGCTGACCCTCGCGCTGTGGTTCCTCGTGCCACTCGTCCTGTCCGCGCTCAAGGAGCGCAAGGCCGGCGACCTGATCGTCGGCGGTCCGCTCTACACCGCCCCCGACGCGCCGCTCCCCGCCCTGTCCGGCGGCCCGGTCGCGCCGTACCGCAAGCGTCTCGTCGCGGTCGCGCTGTTCCCGCTCGCCATCGTGGTCACCGTCGTCACGGTGATGGGCCTGTCCATGCACAAGCCCGAGGTCTCCGACCTGCCCGTGGCCGTGGTCGCGCCCGCGGCACAGGCACAGCAGGTCGTCACCGCGCTCGAGGAGAGCATGGGCGAGGTGACCGACCTGCGCGTCGTCGAGTCGGCCGAGGACGCCCGCGAGCTGATCCTCGACCAGGAGCTCGTCGCGGCCTACGTGCTGCCCGCCGCCACCGGCGAGCAGCCCACCCTGCTGAGCGCCAGCGGCGCCGGGCTGAGCCAGCAGAACGTCGCGGTGCAGATCTTCCGCGCGGTCGCGGCCGAGGGTGGCGCCGAGCTCGCCGTCGAGGACATCTCGCCCCTCACCGGCGACGACTCCAACGGCAGCAACAGCCTCTACGTCGGCATGGCCTGGATCATGGGCGGTTTCCTGTTCTTCGCCGTGATGCGCGGCGGCGCCCCGGACCTGACCCGCACCCGTCGTCTGCTCCCGCTCGTCGCGGGCTGGTCGGTCGGCATCTCGGTGTGGCTGTGGTTCCTCTTCGACGTGCTGATCGGCGCGGTCAACGGCCACCCGCTGGCGATGATCGGGTACGGCGCGTTCACCGTGTTCGCGGTCGGCTGGGCCAGCGCGGTGTTCACCCGCGTCTTCGGTCTCGGCGCGCTCGTCCCGGTGATGATCGTCGTGATGCTCGCCGGGGTCCCGGCGTCCGGCGGCGGGCTCTCGATCTACATGGTCCCGGAGTTCTTCCGTCCGCTCGCCGACGTCCTGCCGCTGCCGGCGGCCGTCGACATCGCCCGCTCGGTCGTCTACTTCGACGGCTCCGGGGTCGGCGGGAACCTGCTGGTCCTCGCGATCTGGGGCGCCGTCGGCCTCGCCCTCAACGCGCTCGTCGTCGACCGGTGGGTGAACCGCCCCTCGGCACCCCCGCCCGCCCCGATGGGCCCGCGCCACACCCCCGAGCGCAAGCCGAGGAACGGCGGCGACGACACCCCGACCGAGGACCCGGTCCTCGAGGGCGCCGGCGTCTGAGGTCAGCACCACCACGCACCACGAAGGGGCGGGAGCCAGGGTCGACCTGGTTCCCGCCCCTTCGCGCTGTCGGGCCGCCGCGCTCAGCGGCGGCGGACCACCTCGACGGTGAGCAGCCGGTCCAGGCCGTCGGTCCAGGCCCGGTCGCGGCCGTTGCCGCCGAGCACGAAGTCGCGCCCACGGCCGCCCCAGAGGCGGTCGTGGCCGTCGTCGCCGCCGACCCGGTCGTCCCCGGCGCCGCCATGGAGCCGGTCGCGGCCGTCCTGGCCGATCAGCTGGTCACGTCCCGCGCCGCCGTGGATCACGTCGTTCCCCCGGCCGGCCCGGATCCAGTCGCGACCGCGGCCGCCCCAGACCCGGTCCCGCCCGGTGTGGCCGTTGAAGAAGTCGTCACCGGCGCCGAGGCGCGCCGTGTCGTTGCCGGCATCGCCCAGCACCGCGACCGCGAACGACGCGGACAGGGTCGAGGCGTCGACGCGGTCGTCGCCGAGGCGCGGCCAGATCTCCAGCAGCACCGGCTTGCGGGGGCTGGCGTCCGGGAGCCGGCACGACGCGCCGATCCCCCGGCGTACCGGCACCCGGCGGCAGGAGCCGGCGAGCCGCTTGAAGCGCTTGGTGCCGGTGTCGGTGATCCGGATCCGGTTGCCGCGCACCCGCAGGGTGATGTCGTTGTCCTGCTGGCCGCTCCAGTAGCGGTAGCCGTGCGCGGTGCGGGTGAGCAGCGACTTGTCCTTCAGCGGGATGAAGGGGAACTGTCCGACGAGCTCGGTGGTGTAGTCGTACGGCGGCCCGGCGGTCCCCACGCCGTTCGGTGGGGTGGGGAGCGGGTCGGCGGCGGCGGGGCTCACCACAGCGGCGAGCAGGGAACCGGCGGTGGCGGCGGCGAGCAGGCCGTGGACCAGGCGGCGGGGCATGGAGTTCCTCCAAGGAGTGGTGGCCACTGCACCCAGCCAGGGCCACCCGTCCCGGGCGGCCCCGCCCCTTCCGCCGCAGAGGTGGCGGGCCCACCGTAGTCGGGCCGCTGCCGGCGCCCAAGACGGCGGCAGGTGAGGGCAGCCTGTCCTGTCTGGACACCCGTCGGCATCGGGCGCACGGTGGAACGAACCACCCGACGCCCACCGGAGGTCTCCCCATGAGCACCATGGCCGATGTCGGCACCTGCAGTGTCGAGTCCTGCTCCTTCAACCACGACGGCTGCACGGCGGACGCGATCACCGTCGGCTCTGCCGGCGACCACGCGACCTGCGCGACCTTCATCTCCCTGGGCGTCAGCGGCGGGCTGCCGACGGTGCGCGCCCATGTCGGGGCCTGCCAGCGCGCCGACTGCACCCACAACCACGACCTGATGTGCCACGCCGACTCGGTGACGATCGCGTGGGGCGGCGACGAGGCCGACTGCATGACCTACGCCCCCAGCATGTGAGGGTCCCGGAAGCACAGCAGCCCCCGGCCGAACGGCCGGGGGCTGCTGCATCTGGAGCGGACGACGAGACTCGAACTCGCGACCTCAACCTTGGCAAGGTTGCGCTCTACCAACTGAGCTACGTCCGCAGGTGCAAGAGAATCATGCACCACGAGTCCCATCAGTCCCACATCGGGGTCACCCTCGGGCTCAGCCCGCCTCCAGGACACGGCGCAGGAACTGCCGGGCCCGCTCGGTGACCGGGTCGCTCAGCACCTCGGGCCCACCACGCTCGGCGACCACGCCGCCGTCGAGGAAGAGCACCTGGTCGGCCACGTCGCGGGCGAAGCGGACCTCGTGGGTCACGATCACCATCGTCCAGCCGGTCGCGGCGAGGTCGCGCACGACGCCGAGCACCTCCCCGACCAGCTCGGGGTCCAGCGCCGAGGTCGGCTCGTCGAACAGCACCACCTCCGGGCGCAGCGCGAGCGCCCGGGCGATGCCCACCCGCTGCTGCTGCCCGCCGGACAGCTGCGAGGGGTAGGCGTCCTCACGGCCGGCCAGGCCGACCTGGGCCAGCAGCTCGCGCGCGGCATGCACCGCCTCGTCGTGGTCCACGCCCTGGGCACGCACCGGGCCCTCGATGACGTTGCCCAGCACCGTGCGGTGCGGGAAGAGGTTGTGGGACTGGAAGACCATCCCGCTGCGCGAGCGGAGCCGGCGCAGCAGGGCCCGCCGCTCCCGGGCGGCACGCGGCAGCGCGCCGTAGTCGACCTCGACGTCCCCGATGCGGACCGTGCCCGAGTCGGGCTCGGCGAGGGCGTTGAGCGAGCGCAGCACCGTGGTCTTCCCCGACCCCGAGGGGCCCAGCAGCACGGTGCAGGTCCCCGGTTCGGCCTCGAACCCGACGTCGCGCAGCACCTCCTGGTCGCCGAAGCTCTTGCGCAGGCCCTCGGCCCGGATGAGCGCGCTCATGCGACGTACCTCCCCAGCCGCCGCTCGAGCGGCTCCTGCGCCAGCGTGATCAGGTAGCACAGCACCCAGTAGTAGAGCGCCGCCAGGCAGTAGAGCGGGAGGTACTCGGTGCTGAGCGCCGCGGCCACCTGGGCCTCGCGGAACAGCTCGGTCACCAGCACCACCGCGGCAAGCGAGGTGTCCTTGACCAGCGACAGCAGCGTGTTCGACAGCGGCGGTACGGCGATCCGCGCGGCCTGGGGCAGCACGATGCGGCGCATCGCGGCCCACCCGTCCAGGCCCACGGTCGCGGCCGCCTCGACCTGCCCGGTCGGCACGGAGAGGACCGAGGCGCGGATGATCTCCGCGGCGTACCCGCCCACGTTGAGGCTCAGCGCCAGGCAGGCCGCGGCGAAGCTGGGCAGGTCCACCCCGACCTGGGGCAGCCCGTAGAACACGATGAACAGCTGCACCAGCAGCGGCGTGCCGCGGATCAGCGAGACGTAGAACCGGGCCGGCGCCCGCAGCAGACGTGACGGCGACATCCGGGCCAGCGCGACGAGCAGCGCGATCAGCAGGCCGCCCACGAAGCTCACCGCGGTCAGCGGGATCGTGCCGACGAGGGCACCGCGCAGCATCGGCCAGGCGGCGTCCTGGAGGACCTCGAGGCTGCCCCGATCGGCGTCCGAGCCGGCCACGTCCACCTCGCCACCGTCGGCGACGGAGACGTCGGCGCCGAAGTACTTCTCCGAGATCTCCTCCAGCGTGCCGTCCGCGCGCAGCTCGGCGATCGCCCGGTCGGCCTGGTCGCGCAGCTCGGCCTCGTCGCGGCGGAACACCAGCGCCTGGCGTCCCTCCTCCCCCTCGGCGTCGCCGGCGATCTTGATCTTGTCGGTGCCGCTGGAGGCGAGGTAGTCGAGCACCGCGATGTTGTCGTTGACCGTCGCGTCCACGCGGCCCTGCACCAGCAGCTCGGCGGTCTGCGCGAAGCCCTCGACGGACTCGACGTTCGCCCCGGCGTCGCGGGCGACCTGGGCCCAGTTGCTGGTCTCGGACTGCGCCACGGTGCGCCCGCGCAGGTCCTCCAGGGAGGTGATGTC
This sequence comes from Nocardioides sp. zg-DK7169, assembly GCF_013155365.1. GTDB lineage: Bacteria > Actinomycetota > Actinomycetes > Propionibacteriales > Nocardioidaceae > Nocardioides. Next base: position 123,197 of record NZ_JABJRA010000004.1, on the reverse strand, counting down.
GTCGTTGTCGGCGGCCGTGACGATGACCCCGCGGGAGAACGTGTACGGCGTGCTGAACAGGTAGCGCGCCCGCCGCTCGGGGTTGATCGTGACCTGGTTGGCCAGCACGTCGACGCGCCCGGAGTCCAGCGCCGGGAACAGGGCGTCGAACTGGGCGCGGACGAACTCCAGCTCCCAGCCCGCCCGGTCGGCGACGGCCTCGATGACCTCGACGTCGTAGCCGGTGAGGCCGTCGTCGGGGTCGACGTAGGTGAACGGCGGGTAGGTCCCCTCGGTGCCGACGCGGACGACGACCAGGTCGCCGCCCTCGTCCGCGGCGTGCGCGGGGGCCGTCCCCACGCCGAGGACGGCGGTGAGCGCGGCGAGCATCGCGCCGAGCAGCACGGCGAGCAGCGCCGGCGCGCGCCGCGACCGGTGGGGTCGGGCGTGCCGGGACACGGCGCTCACGCGGATCGCGGAGGGGCAGGGGTTCGCATCAGGAAGTCGGTACCCCGCCCCGCGGCTGGTCAGTAGCCGAGCCGGGCGAGCACCGCGCGCAGGTCCGGGTCGTCCGCGGCCCGGCCGTAGCCGTCGGGGCCCCACAGGGCGCGGGTCCAGTCGACGACCTGGCTCATCGTCGGGCCCGAGGCCCCGGGGCGTGCCGCGATCACGAGGAGCTCGAGGTCGACGATGCCGGTGCCCGCCGCCAGGTCGGGCGCGCCGTACCCGGTGCAGGCGGCGAACGCCCCGGCGCGCTCGTAGAACCGCATCCGGCGCGCCGGGTCGCCGTGGTCGGGGTCCGCGGTGGCGCTGTCCACGGGCTCGACCTCGAGCACCAGCCAGTCGCCACCGGCCTCCGCCGCCAGCGCCACGGCGTCGTCGAGGAGAGCGCGCCCGACGCCGCCGGAGCGTGTGTCGGGGTCCACCGCGAGGTACTCCAGGCAGGTGGCCGCCAGCGGCAGCCGACGCAGGACCGCGCAGCCGACCACCCGGTCGCCGTCGAGGGCGACCCGCACCCGGCGTACGTCCGACCCGAGCTCCGTCCCCCGCTCGGACGGCGGCGCCAGCAGCTCCGGAGGAAACGAGCGCTCCAGGAGGCTGACGACCGCCGTCCGGCGGGCAGGGTCTGCGTCGATGATCTCCACGGCCCCAGTCTCACAGGCGGGGCTCAGCGGGCAGACCTCACCGAGGTGTCACAGGCGCCGGCACGAGGAGAGAGCCGGGAGCGAGGCGAACCGTGCCTCGAGAAACGCATAGACCTCGGTGGCGTTGTTCAGCATCCCGCCGACGTGCAGCGGGGTGACGTTGGGGCTGAACCGCACCGTCGCGCCGCGTGCGCACCAGTCGCGCACGAGCTGTTCGCCCACAGCGAACGGGACCACGTCGTCGAGGCGACTGTGGGTGATGAGCACCGGCGCGGACGGCGTGCGCCGCCCGATCCGCTGGTCGTCGATCATGGTGCGGAACGGCTCCCGGGTGATCAGCTGGGCCAGCGAGGCGCCGTCCGCGGTGTAGTCGGCGGAGCTGGTGAAGGCGCTGCCGAAGAGGTCGAAGACGCAGTTGTCGGCCATCTCGGCGTACATCTCCCGACCGGCGTTGTTGAGGTACGGCTCGAAGTCGACGTCGTAGCTCGCGGTGAGCCCGGCGATGGCGTACCAGCTGAACTCCGAGAACAGGCTGTCGTCGATGGCGCCCGGCAGCTGGGTCAGGTCGGCTGGTGCCGCGCCGGCGACGGTGCCCTTGACCCGGAGCTCCGGGGCGTACGACGAGGCGAGCTCGGCCGCCGACGCGGCGGCGGCGCCGCCCTGGGAGTAGCCGTAGAGGCCGACCGGGTGGGCGCCGGTCACGCCCGAGCCGGGCAGGCGCTGCGCGGCACGGACCGCGTCGAGGACCGCACGGCCCTGGGATTCGCGGTCCATGTAGGTGTGCATTCCGGCGGTGCCGAGGCCCTCGTAGTCGGTCAGCGCGATCGCCCAGCCCCGGGCGAGCATGCCGGTCATGAACAGGCTCTCGTACTCGAAGCCCTCGCTGAGCTGGCGCGACGGCGCGCAGGTGTCGCCGATCCCCTGGGTGCCCGCGGCGTACCCGATCACCGGGCGCTTCCCCGGTCCGATCCACGGGGCCCGCGGGACCAGCACGCTGCCCGAGACCGCGTGCGGGGTCCCGGTGCGGTCGGTGGAGCGGTAGAGCACGCGGGTGGCGGTGACCGCGACGCGCGAGGCGCCGGCCGGGTCGAGCGTGAAGCGCATCGGCTCGCTGCGCACCAGGTCGCCGTTCGCAGCCGGCAGGGTGGCCGGCGCCCGGTAGAAGGCGGGCAGCTCCTCCTCGGCGGGCTGGGCGGCGGCGGTGCCTGCGGCGACGGGCAGGGCGGCGAGGGGGACCAGGACGGCCGCCGCCGTGGCGGCCACCATCCTCCCGAGACGGTTCGACACGTGCGGGGCTCCTTCTGAGGGGGGACGGGCCGGCACAGCAGACCACGTGACGCACGTCACCGACAAGGCCCGTGGGGGCGCGAGCACGTAAGGTACGAGCGGCCATGCACACCGTCCCGTCCTCCGCCCAGAGCACCGCGTCCGTGGCGCCTGACCCCGGGGAGCGGCGCCTGCTGCTCGCGGTGGACGCGCCCTCGCTGCTGCACCGCAACCACCACGCTCGCGCACACACCGACATGCGCGACCGGCACGGCCGCCCTGCCTGGGCGCTGCACGGGATGCTGCGCCAGATCCTCGAGGCCATCGATCTGTTCGCGCCGGACGCGCTGATCTTCGGGCTCGACGACCGGGTGACCTCACAGCGCGAGCGGTTCTACCCCAGCTACAAGGCCGGGCGCGCCGCGAAGGACGCCACCCTCGTCGACCAGCTCGACCGCGCGGGTGCGCTGCTGGACGCGATGGGCTTCCTGACGCTGACGCCCCCCGGGCTCGAGGCCGACGACGTCAACGCCTCCGCCGCCGCCTGGGCCGTGGCCCACGACTGGCGCTGCGTGCTGATCACCTCCGACCGCGACTCCTTCGCCCACATCAGCGAGCACACCGAGGTGCTGCGGCTGATCAACGGCGGCATCTCCGCCTCGCCGCTGCTGAACCCGCGCCGGCTCAAGGCGCTGTACGGCGTGGAGGCCCACCACTACCTCGACTTCGCGGCGCTGCGCGGGGACGCGAGCGACAACCTCCCCGGCGTACCGGGCATCGGCGAGAAGACCGCTCCCCTGCTGCTCTCGCAGATGGGCTCGATGCAGGCGGTCTGGGCCGACATCGACCACTGCGGCGGCGCGAACCTGGTCGCCACCTTGGACTCCTACTGCGAGGAGCACGGCCTGCGCCGGGTCGGGGCCACCCTGCTCAAGCGGCTCAGCGCGCCGGGCGCCCGCGAGCGCTACCACTTCAACCTCGCGATCATGTCCGGCCGCACCGACCTCGACCTCGGGCTCACCCCCGACGTGCCGGGCTCGCGCGGGCTGCTCCCCCTCGACCACGACCGGGTCGCGCGGGTCGTCGACTTCCTCGGCGTCGGCTCCACCACCGCGCTGGCGCTGCGGGTGCTCACCGAGCCGCCTGCCGCTGCTCCGGCTCACGCTCCGGCTCCCCCGGCTGGGCAGGAGCGGATCGTCGTCGCCGGTGTGTGCGTGCGCGACGAGCGCGGGCACCTGCTCGTCGTACGCAAGGCGACCAGCCGGCTCTTCCAGCTCCCCGGCGGCAAGCTCGAACCGGGCGAGTCCCCGCTCGCCGCCGGGATCCGCGAGACCCGCGAGGAGGTCGGCCTCGAGCTCACCGACGTCCGCGAGCTCGGGCGCTTCGAGGCACCGGCCGCCAACGAGCCGGGCGCGATCGTGGAGTCGACGATCTACACCGCCAGCTCCACCGACACCCCCGTCGCGGCCGCCGAGATCGCCGAGGCCCGCTGGATCGACCCGGCCGCCGCGGAGGTCCCGCTCGCGCCGCTCCTGGAGCTGCACGTGCTGCCGGCCCTGCTGGCCGACGTCTCCCGCTGAGTTGGCGGCAACCGCCCGGGTTTGACGGCCTACGGCCCCGGGCATCTTGGTCCAGACACCCTGTCAGCTGGACGGCGTCCCAGTCCGTTATCCCGGGGATGGACTGAGCGCCGGCCGGCGGGGGTCAGAGGCTCCCGGAGCCCCACGCCGTGGCGCAGGTGATTTCCGTCGTCGTGGATGCGGGGCTCTCCCAGCCACTGGCCAGCTTGACGGTGACGGTCAGGTACCACGTGGCGATGAAGGGCCGCGGCGACGGATCCCGCAGCACCACCGGTGTGGCCCGCGAAGGCGCCTGTGAAGACTGGACGATCACTGGCGGGTTGCTCCCGTCCCGCCGCGCGAGCGTGTAGACGTAGCTCCTCGGTCGGTCAGGTCCGTTGTCGACGAGGCCGGTGACGTTCACGGTCGGCTGTACCGGCAACGGCAAGAAGCCACCACCACACGAGTAGGTGCCGGTCACGTTGGTGGGCGCCGCCATGGTCGCCGTACCGACCTGGAGCTTCTGCGCCGGCGCCGAGGAGCCGAACGTGGCGAAGGCCAGCTGCGGGCCGAGGACCAGCGCGAGGACGACCAGGACGAGCGTCGTCGCGCGGCGCAGGCGGTCGGTCAGCGGGCTCATGGTCACCTCTCTCGGCAGCGTGGTGCGCCTGCGAGAACGCCGGCGTTGGACCCAGTCTCATGGATGCGTCTCAAGTCGCCCGAGGGTCGGCCTCAAGTAATTCTCAAGGTCTGGCACCATGTGGCAAATGGTCAGCGTTTCGGGGGCAGAACGTCAGGCACTGGTGGTCGAGGACGACGAGGACATCCGGTCCTTGATCGAGTTCACCCTCTCCACCCAGGGGTTCGTCGTGGCCGCCGTGGGGTCCGGGACGGAGGGCGTCGAGCGCGCCCGTGAGCTCGACCCCGACCTGATCACCCTCGACCTGGGGCTGCCGGGCATCGACGGCATCGAGACCTGCCGGCGCATCCGCGAGTTCAGCGACGCCTACGTCGTCATGATCACCGCGCGCGACGAGCAGATCGACCGCCTGATCGGGCTCGAGACCGGCGCCGACGACTTCATCTCCAAGCCCTTCGACGTCCACGAGCTCAAGGCGCGCGTCAACGCGATGTTCCGCCGGCCGCGCCGCGGGCCGGGAGCCGCGACCGCGGACGCCGCCCCCGTCACGCTTCCGGGCGGCACCGACCACGAGGTGCTGCAGCACGGCCTGCTGCGCGTCGACGTCGACGGGCGCCGGGCGTTCCGCGACGGCCAGGAGCTGGCGCTCACCCGGACCGAGTTCGACCTGCTGACCGAGCTGATGCGCACGCCGGCGCGGGTCTGGACCCGCGAGGCGCTGCTGCGCTCGGTGTGGGACACCGAGTGGGCTTCCGACACCCACCTCGTGGAGGTCCACATCGGCAACCTGCGCCGCAAGCTCGGCGAGGACAAGGCGACCAAGTTCGTGCGGACCGTGCGCGGCGTCGGCTACCGCATGGAGTCCCCGGTCTGAGCGCGGACCGCTCCCCTCAGTCGCGCTCGCGGCCGAGGTAGTCGGCCAGCGCGCTGCGGAAGCCGCGCGTCGCGGCGTACAGCCTGGGCAGCTCGGCCAGCGCCCGAGCGGGGTCGTGGGCACGCACGGCGTCCTCGACGCGGACCGCCAGGTCGAGCAGCTCCCGGGCACCGATGGTCGCGGCCGAGGCCTTCAGGCTCAGCGTGGAGTCCATCGCCGCCTCGGCGTCCCCGGTCTCCAGCGCCGAGGCGATCCGCGCCAGGCGAGGGTCCAGCAGGGCCTCGAACCGCTCCGCCAGCGAGGCGACGAACGCCCGGTCGGCCAGGTCCTCGGCGAGGCCCTCCAGGACGGAGACGTCCAGCGCCAGCCCGTCCATGACGGTCACGAGGTCTCGGCCTCGTCGTCCTCGTCGTCCTCGGTGCGGCCCCAGATCTGCAGGAACCCGAGCACGATCATCCCGCCCACGGCGATCCACAGCACCCCCTTGCTGACCCAGGGGTTGTGCAGCGCCCGGATCGCCTTGCCGACGTACGGCACCACGGCCTGGACCTCATACATCGTGTCGCCCTCGACGACGGCGGTCCACGGGTCCACGCCCTTGTTGGCGTCGCCCTTGGTGCGGATCGTCACCTCGCCGTCGGCGGTGCTGACCTCGACGACACGGTGCGTCTCGATGCGGTGGTCGTCGACCGGGATGCGGTAGGTCACCACGTCGCCGACCTCGATCTCCGTGGCGGGCACCGGCTTGGTGACCACGACGTCGCCCGGCGCGATCATCGGCTCCATGCTGCCGGTGAGCATCGTGGAGGTGCGGTAGCCCAGCAGGTGCGGGCCGATCGCGAGGAACAGGAACCCCGCCATCGCCACCACCAGCACCGTGGTCACGAGGACGCTGCCCGCGCGGCGCAGCCCACGGCCCAGGCGGCCGGCGCGCGAGCCGGCCTCGTGACGCGCGGGGACCTCGCTCCGCGCGGTCGGCGGGCGCTCGGTGCTCCGGTGGCGGCCGGGCTGGACCGGTGCGATCGTGCTCACGGCGTACCTCCTGGAACGTGGCGCTGGGTGGGAACTGCTTGCTTCAGCCGGGGTGCTGCGGGGTTCGTGCTCCCCCGATGGACAGAACTCTGCCGTGGCGACCTCAAGCCCGGACCCTCCTGACCCGGCCCTTTTCCTCAAGGAACCCGCAAGCCACAGGCCGCAGGCCGCACCACCCGCCGAGTCGGCGCTCGTGGTTGCGCGAGTCGGCGCTCGTGGTTGCGCGAGTCGGCGCTCGTGGTTGCGCGAGTCGGCGCTCGTGGTTGCGCGAGGCTGCGCCGCAGAACGGCAACGGCCCGGTCGTCCACCATCGGGTGGACGACCGGGCCGTGACGACAGCGAGCCTCGTGCCTCGACAGGACCGGGGCAGAGAGTGCCGCCTCAGGCCGCCTGGCCGTTGCGCTGCACGGCGTCGAAGGTGAACCTGACCTTGGCGCTGGCGTTCTTGAACTCCTCACCAGCGGTGGCCGGGAGCTTGAGGGTCACGCGCAGGTGGGCGACGGCGGCCTCCTCGTTCAGGGCGGGCACCACGTCGTTGAGCGAGAAGCTGCCGAGCACCGGACGCGCGGTCACGACGCTCTCGGGCCCGGCCGGGCAGGTGAGCTCCTTCGACCCCTCGCTCTTCGGGACCCACGCGACGCTGCACGCGTCGACCGCGAGCTGCGGGCCGTCCACCGCCGCGCCCATGCCGCCCTTGATGTCCGTGACCGTGGTGGTGAGCTTGAGCGACCCGAAGGTCTCGCTGTCCTGGGCCCGGGTCAGGGTGACCGGGCGCTCGATCCAGTCGCCGGGGACCAGGCCGGTGACCTGCTCGCTGATGCTCGAGTCCAGGGCACCGAGCCGGACCGTGCCCGTGGCGACGTCCTGGTCGGCCGTGGTGGTGTCGGTGAACGCACCGAAGGTGCCGAGACCGGCGACCGAGGCCGCACCCGCGAGCAGCGCGACCGAGGCGACGACCTTGGTCGCAGTGGCACGGCGGGCGGGACGGGTGATCTTGCGCATCGGGTTCTCCTCCGTTGTGGCCGGCCCTGATGTCGGCCGGCGTTCTCTCGATGTCTCGAACTCTGTCGTCAGCGCTTCAAGGCCATGACCGGTGGAACCCCTCGCGTTGCCTCAGGTTGTCTCAAGGAACCGACAAGCACGTGGCACGCCGGACCAGCCGCCGGCCGCGCCCGTCCGGGGCGTCACTTGGCCTGGCTGCCGCGCTGCTGGGCGTCGAAGGTGAAGGTCAGCGAGTTGTTCTGGCCCTGGAACTCGTTGCCGGCCGTCGCGGGCAGCTGCAGGGTGACCCGCAGGAAGGACGTCGCGCTGGCGCCGTTCAGGGCGGTCAGCGGCGCAGCCAGGTCGATGCCGGTGGCCAGGACGGGGCGGGCGGCGATCACCGTGGTGGGGGCGCTCGAGCAGGTCAGGGCGTTGCCCGAGGTGCTCCAGGGCGTGGGGCACTGCTCGACGGTCATCTTGAGCCCGTTGGTGGCGTCGTTCACGAGGATGTTCTGGGTGTTGGCGGTGGTGCTGAGCTTGACCGCCCCGAAGGTCTGGCTGCCGGTCTCACGGGTCAGGGTCACCGAGCGCTGCACGGTGTCGCCCGGGACCAGGCCGGCGGCCGCGATGTTCATGTTGCTCGCCGTAGGGCCGAGCTTGACGGTGCCGGACCCCACGTCCTGGCTGGCCGACGTCGTCGAGGTGAACGCACCGAAGGTGCCGAGACCGGCCACCGAGGCGGCACCGGCGACCAGTGCCACCGACGCCACGATCTTGGTCGCCGTGGAGCGGCGGGCGGCCGAGCGGCGGTCGGTGGTACGGCGGGCGGTGGTACGGCGGGCGGCGCGGTGGGTGGCGGAGCTCATGGGGGGATTTCCTCTGATCGGCCGCCCTCCCGGGCGGCGGTTGTGTCGATGAGCCGAACTCTGCCGCCGCGACCTCAAGCCGGGACCGTGCGGATCCGCGCCTTTGCCTCAAGGAAGCCGCAAACCGCGCGGACGGCGTGGAACGACGAGCGACCCGGCCGACCACCGGGAAGGCGGTCGACCGGGTCGAGTGGAGCCCCGGACGGGCACGGGACGGGGTACGCGCCCGCCCGGGGGTCTGTGGGGGCCGGCGGTCAGCGGGCCTCGCCGTCGCGCTGACCGGCGTCGAAGGTGAACTTCACCGTGGCGGACTTGCCCTGGAGACCGTTCTGGTCGGCCTCCGTGCGCGGCAGCAGCATCGTGATCCGCAGGTGCGACGTCGCACCCGTCCCGTTCACGCTGAGCAGCGGGGTGACCAGGTCGCGACCCTGGCCCAGCACCGGACCCGACGTGAGGACGGGGGTGGTCTGGCCTCCGCACTCCAGCGCCTTGCCGTCGGCGGTCCACGGCACGGAGCACTCATCGACAGAGAGCTTCACCCCGGTGTCGGCAGCGGTCAGGACCTGGTCGCCAACCGAGGTGGTGGTGAGCCGCAGCGACCCGAACGTCTGGCTGCCCGCGGCCCGGGTCAGGGTGACCTGACGCTCCACGCGGTCGCCGGGGACCATGCCGGTGACCGGCGCGTCGATCGTCGTCGGAAGGGCACCGAGCTCGACCGTTCCCGTGGCGACCGCCTGGTCGGCGGCGGTGGTGTCGGTGAACGCACCGAAGGTGCCGAGGCCGGCGACCGAGGCCGCACCGGCGAGAAGGGCGACCGAGGCGACGACCTTGGTGGCGGTGGCACGGCGGGCGGGGCGGGTGGTCTTGCGCATGACTGGCTCCTGCAGTTCGGGCCAGTCCGAGTCGGCTGGCGTTCTCTCGATGACCAGAACTCTGCCGCCCGCGATTCAAGGCTGGGCCCTGCACATGCACGCCTTTGCCTCAAGGAAGGAGCAAGCGTTTCGCGGCCTCTTCACCCGACCCGGAGATGTCCTTCAGGTGCACCACAAGAGCCGACTCGGCGCACCACAAGAGCCGACTCGGCGCACCACAAGCGCCGACTCGGCGCACCACACGCGCCGACTCGGCGCACCACACGCGCCGACTCGGGGAAATGGCAACGACCCGGCCGACCACCGAGAAGGTGGACGACCGGGTCGTGAGGTCGGCCTGGGGTCAGCGGGCCTCGCCGTCGCGCTGACCGGCGTCGAAGGTGAACTTGACGCTCGCCGCCTTGCCCTGGAGACCGTTCTGGTCAGCGGTCGTCCGCGGAAGGGACATCGTGACCCGCAGGTGTGCCGCCGCGCCCGGAGCGTTCACGCTGGCCAGCGGGGTGACGAGGTCGCGTCCCTGACCGAGGACGTCGACGGGAGCCAGGAACGTGCCCACGACGTTGGAGGCCGTGCCCTTGCACTCGAGGACCTTGCCGACCTCGATCCACGGCAGCGAGCACTGCTCGACCGACAGCTTGAGCCCCGTGGCAGCGGCGGTCAGGATGTCGTCACCCGTCGCGGTGGTGGTGAGCCGCAGCGACCCGAACGTCTCGCTGCCCTCGGCGCGGGTCAGCTTCACCTGGCGCTCGATCCGGTCGCCGGGAACCAGGCCGGCCACGTCCTGGCTGATGCTCGAGTTCATGCCGAGCTTGACCGTGCCCGTGGCGACCGCCTGGTCGGCGGTGGTGGTGTCGGTGAACGCACCGAAGGTGCCGAGGCCGGCGACCGAGGCCGCACCCGCGAGAAGGGCGACCGAGGCGACGACCTTGGTGGCGGTGGCACGGCGGGCGGGGCGGGTGGTCTTGCGCATCGGGGTTCTCCTCCGGTCGGGGCCAGACCGGATTGGCTGGCGTTCTCTCGATGACCAGAACTCTGCCGCCCGCGATTCAAGGCAAGGACCGGCAGAACCCCTCGCGTTGCCTCACGTTGTCTCAAGGAAGGGTGAAGCCTCCGCCGCCAGCCGGCGCGCGGCCCTCAGTCCTCCCAGAACACCCGGTCCACCACGCCGCGCGCCTTGCGGGTGCAGCGCAGGTGGTCGTTGACCATCTCCTCCGACTCCCCCGGCCCGTAGCCGAGGATGTTGGCCACCCCGACCCGCTCGCGGGTGTCGGGCGGGAGCTGGTCGCTGGGCTTGCCACGCACCAGGGTCGCGGCGTTGCGGGTGCGGCTGACCCGGCGCCAGGCGTGCTCGAGCACCTCCGCGTCGGCGTCCTCGATGAGCCCCGCGTGGCGCGCCGCCTCAAGGGCCGCGAGGGTGCGCGGCGTACGCAGTCCCGGGACCTGCCCCGCGAAACGCATCTGGATCAGCTGCACGGTCCACTCGATGTCGCTGAGCCCGCCGCGGCCGAGCTTGAGGTGGGTCTGGGGGTCCGCGCCGCGCGGCAGCCGCTCGCGGTCGACGCGCGCCTTGATCCGCCTCACCTCCAGCACGTCGTCCTCGCTGATCCCCTGCTCCGGGAAGCGCAGCGGGTCGATGAGCTCGGTGAACCGGCGGCAGAGGTCGGGGTCACCCACCACCGCGTCGGCGCGCAGCAGCGCCTGGGCCTCCCACACCTTCGACCAGCGGGCGTAGTAGGCGGCATAGGAGTCCAGCGTGCGCACCAGCGCGCCCTGACGACCCTCGGGACGCAGGTCGGCGTCCACCTCCAGCGCCGGGTCCGACCCGGGGGCGGCGAGCAGTCGGCGCAGCTCGTTGGCCACCGCCTGGGCGTACGACGAGGCCTGCTGGGCATCCGCGCCCGGCACCGGGTCGTGCACGAACAGCACGTCCGCGTCGCTGCCGTAGGACAGCTCGAAGCCGCCGTAGCGCCCCATCGCCACGATCGCCATCCGGGTGGGCGCCTCGTCGAGCCCCCGCTGACGGCGTACGGCGGCCTCCACGACGCGCAGCGTCGACTCGAGCGTGGCGTCGGTGAGCCGGGTGAGCCCGTCGCCCACGTCAGCGACGTCGGTCAGGCCGAGCACGTCGCCGGCGGCGATCCGCACCAGCTCGCGGCGCCGGATCGCACGGATCCGCCGGACGGCCTCCTCCGGGTCCTCCTGGCGGGTCGCGGTCGCGATCATCTCGGCGGTGAGCGCCGCCGAGCCGGCCGGGACGAGGTCGCCCGCGAGCATCCGGACGCCCTCCGGCTCCCGCTCGAGCAGGGCCGTGGCGTAGCGCGAGGTGGCCAGCAGCCGCGCCAGGCGGTGCGCGACCTCGCCCTCGTCGCGCAGGGTGGCGAGGTACCACGGCGTGGAGCCCAGGGACTCGCTGATCCGGCGGAACCCGAACAGCCCGGCGTCGGGGTCCGCGCCCTCGGCGAACCAGCCGAGCATGGCGGGCAGCAGCGTGCGCTGGATGTTGGCACGGCGCGAGACCCCGCTGGTGAGCGCCTCGAGGTGACGCAGCGCCGCGCGGGCGTCGAGGTAGCCCAGCGCGCGCAGCCGCTTCTCGGCCGCCTCCGGGGAGAGCCGCACCTCGTGGCCGGGGATCGCCGCCACGGCCGACAGCAGCGGGCGGTAGAAGAGCTTCTCGTGCAGTCGGCGCACCTCGCGGCGGTGGTGCTCGAGGACCCGGGTGAAGCTCGCGACCGGGGTCTTCATCAGCCCCAGGCTGCGGCCCAGGCAGCGCAGCGCCTCCTCGTCGTCGGGCACCACGTGGGTGCGCTGGAGGCGGCGCAGCTGGATGCGGTGCTCGAGCTTGCGCAGGAAGGCGTAGGCCTCGTGCATCGCCTCGCCGTCCTCGCGCCCGACGTACCCGCCACGGGTCAGCTCGGCGAGCGCGCTCAGCGTGGTGGGCACCCGGATCCGCTCGTCGGCGCGACCGTGGACCAGCTGGAGCAGCTGGACGGCGAACTCGACGTCGCGCAGGCCACCGGACCCGAGCTTGATCTGGCGCTCGGCCTCACGGGCCGGGATGTGGTCGACCACCCGGCGGCGCATCGCCTGGGTGTCCTCGACGAAGTTGTCGCGCTCGGCGGCGCTCCACACCATCGGCGCCACCATCTCGACGTACGCCGCCCCGAGCGCGAGGTCGCCGGCGACCGGGCGGGCCTTGAGCAGCGCCTGGAACTCCCAGGTCTTGGCCCAGCGCTCGTAGTAGCCGCGGTGGCTGGCCAGGGTCCGCACCAGCGGCCCGGCCTTGCCCTCGGGGCGCAGGGCGGCGTCGACCGGCCAGATGGTGCCCTCGCCGGTGTGGTCGGAGCAGATCTGGATCAGGTTGCTCGCCAGCTGGGTCGCGGCGCGCAGCGCGGCCGCCTCGGGGGCGCCCTCGACCGGCTCGTGGACGAAGATGACGTCCACGTCGGAGACGTAGTTGAGCTCGTGACCGCCGCACTTGCCCATCGCGACGACCGCGAGGCGCACCAGGTCGGCGGCCACCCCCACCCGCTGGCGTGCGATCGCCAGCGCGGCCTCGAGCGTGCCGGCCGCCAGGTCGGAGAGCTCCGCGGCCACGTCGTCGACCCCGAGCCCGTGGGCGAGGTCCCGGGCCACCAGCCGCACCAGCAGCCGGCGGTACTCCACCCGCAGCGCGTCGACCGCCTCCGCGTCCGCCATCGCCGAGACCGGTGAGTCGGCGTGCGGGTCGGCGCCGACGGCGCGCAGCAGGCTCTCGCGCAGGGCGTACGCCGGGGGGCGTGTCGATCCGAGCAGCGGGTCGGTGAGCTCGTGCCAGTGCTCGGGGTGGTGGACCAGGTGGTCGCCCAGGGCAGGGCTGGCGCCGAGCACCGCGAGCAGGCGCATCGCGGTGCCCTCGTCGTCGGCCAGGGTCTCCAGCAGCACCGGGGCGTCCGGCGCGGCCTCGAGCAGCCGGCCGAGCCCGGCCAGCGCCTCGTCGGGGTCGGCGGTGTGGCCGAGCACCGCGAGCAGCGGGTCGGCGGCGTCGCCAAGCCCGCGCAGCCTTTCCAGGGCCGCGTCGGTGTCGACGAACCCCAGACGCAGCAGCGCGGTCTTGCCGGTGGTCGGACGGATCATCGCGCGGTCCTCCCGGCAGGGCTCAGCGCGAGCAGCCGGGCACGACGCGACGGGATCCCCACCGCCGCCGTCCCGTCGCTGTCCACGTGAAGTCCGTGACCCCTGGGCCGCCCGCGCGCCCGGTCAGAGGACCGGCAGCATCTGGTCGCGCTCGAAGGCGGAGACCTGGCCGCGGTACTCGTCCCACTCCGCGCGCTTGTTGCGCAGGAAGTAGTCGAAGACGTGCTCGCCCAGGGTCTCGGCCAGGAGCTCGGAGTCCTCCGCGACGCTGATCGCCTCGGACAGGCTGCGCGGCAGCGGCTGGATCCCCAGCGCCTTGCGCTCGCGCTCGGTCAGCGCCCAGACGTCGTCCTCGGCCTCGCGCGGCAGCTCGTAGCCGCCCTCGATCCCCTTCATGCCGGCGGCGAGGGTCACCGCGAACGCGAGGTAGGGGTTGCAGGCGGCGTCGATGGTGCGCAGCTCGATGCGGGTCGACTGGCCCTTCTCCGGCTTGTACATCGGCACCCGGATCATCGCCGAGCGGTTGTTGTGACCCCAGCAGATGTAGGACGGGGCCTCACCGCCGGTCATCATCCGCTTGTAGCTGTTGACCCACTGGTTGGTGACCACGCTGATCTCGCTGGCGTGGCGCAGCACGCCGGCGATGAACTGGCGCCCGGTCTGGGAGAGCTGGTACTCCGCGCCCGCCTCGTAGAAGGCGTTCTGGTCGCCCTCGAAGAGCGACACGTGGGTGTGCATGCCCGAGCCCGGGTGGGTGGTGAACGGCTTGGGCATGAAGGAGGCCCAGATGCCCTGGTTGAGCGCGACCTCACGGATGACGGTGCGGAAGGTCATGATGTTGTCGGCCGTGCTGAGCGCGTCGGCGTAGCGCAGGTCGATCTCCTGCTGGCCGGGGCCGGCCTCGTGGTGGCTGAACTCCACCGAGATGCCCATCGACTCGAGCATGTGGATCGCCTCGCGGCGGAAGTCCGCCCCCATCGACTGCGCGGTGTGGTCGAAGTAGCCGCTGCGGTCGACCGGCTCGGGCTCGGCGCCCGGCACCGGGGTGTCCTTGAAGAGGTAGAACTCGATCTCGGGGTGGGTGTAGAAGGTGAAGCCCTTGTCGGCGGCCCGGCCCAGGGTGCGCTTCAGCACGTGCCGCGGGTCGGCGTACGACGGGGAGCCGTCGGGCATCTCGATGTCGCAGAACATCCGCGCGGTGCTGGGCGAGTCGCCGCGCCACGGGAGGATCTGGAACGTCGTGGGGTCCGGCTTGGCCAGCATGTCGGCCTCGTGCACGCGCGCGAAGCCCTCGATGGCCGAGCCGTCGAAGCCGATGCCCTCCGAGAAGGCACCCTCCAGCTCGGCCGGCGCGACCGCGACCGACTTGAGGAACCCGAGCACGTCGGTGAACCACAGCCGGACGAACCGGACGTCTCGCTCCTCAAGAGCGCGGAGAACGAAGTCTTCCTGCTTGCTCATGAGCGCACCCTATCCACGTGCGCGGACAGCGGCGAAGGCACCCGCCTGCGAGCCCGGGCCTCCCGGCGTGAGGTGCGCCACGCCCCGACCATGCATGTTTCAGACAGATTTCGACCCCGTTGCGGCAGGGTTTCCGAGCCGCTGCGGACGCTCAGGACTCCGGCACCGACTCCAGGTCCGCCAGCCAGGCGGCTGGGCTGGCGTCGGAGGGCATCCGCCAGTCGCCGCGCGGTGACATCGTCCCGCCGGCACTCACCTTCGGCCCGTTGGGCAGCGCCGAACGCTTGAACTGGCTGGCGAAGAAGCGGCGCACGAAGACCTCCAGCCAGCGGCGTACCTCCCCGAGGTCGTAGGCGACCCGCTTGTCCTCCGGGAACCCCGGCGGCCACTGCCCCGCCTCCGCCTCGTGCCAGGCGTGCCAGGCCAGGAAGGCGACCCGGCTGGGGCGCATGCCGTAGCGCAGCACGTGGAAGAGGGTGAAGTCCTGCAGCGCGTAGGGCCCGACCGTGTCCTCGGTGCTCTGCGGGCGCTCGTCCTCGCGGCTCGGCACGAGCTCGGGTGAGATCTCCTGGTCCAGGATCTCCTGGAGCACCGCGACGGTCTCGCCCTCGAGCTGGTCGTGACCGATGACCCAGCGGATCAGGTGCTGGATGAGGGTCTTCGGGACGCCGGCGTTGACGTTGTAGTGCGACATCTGGTCGCCGACGCCGTAGGTGCACCAGCCCAGTGCGAGCTCGGAGAGGTCGCCGGTGCCGAGCACGATCCCGCCGCGCTGGTTGGCGAGACGGAACAGGTAGTCGGTGCGCAGCCCGGCCTGGACGTTCTCGAAGGTGACGTCGTAGACCTCCTCGCCGCGGGCGAACGGGTGGCCCATGTCGGCGAGCATCTGGCGCGCGGCGGGGGTGATGTCGATGGTCTCGTGGGTGGTGCCGAGCGCCTCCATCAGCCGCACGGCGTTGTTCTTGGTCGTCTCGCTGGTCGCGAATCCGGGCAGGGTGAAGGCGAGGATGTCGCTGCGCGGGCGGCCGAGGCGGTCCATGGCGTTCGCGGCCACGATCAGGGCGTGGGTGGAGTCCAGGCCGCCGGACACCCCGATCACGATCTTGGGGTTCCCGATCGCGCGCAGCCGCTGCTCGAGCCCGGAGACCTGGATGTTGTAGGCCTCGTAGCAGTCCTGGGCGAGCCGCTCGGGGTCCGCGGGCACGAACGGGAAGCGGTGCACCCGGCGCCGCAGGCCCACGTCGCCGGCCGGCGGCTCGAGCTCGAACTCGACGCGGCGGAAGCGGCCCACCCGCGAGGTCCGCAGGCCGACCGACGCCGACGCGCGGCGGCGCGCGTCGCCCTCGGCGGCCGCGGCCGGGGCCGCGGGCCGGGCCAGCCCGTCGCCGACCCCCGAGAGGGAGCGGGCCGAGCCGTTGCCCACTCCAGTGGACGTGCGGGAGAAGCCGTCGCCCGCTATGGCCCCGGTGCGGGCGAAGCGCGCCTCCAGGCCGCGACGGTTGTCGTCGAAGGTGCCGGTGCGCAGCCGCTCCAGGCGGATCCGGTCCAGGTCGACGTCGACGACGGTGCGCCGGGGGCCGTCGGGGAACCGCTCGGTCTCATCCAGCAGCTCGCCGTGCTCGTAGACCATCGTCTGACCGTCCCAGGACAGGTCGGTGGTCGACTCGCCCTGGCCGGCCGCGGCGTACACGTAGGCGGCGAGGCAGCGCGAGGACGCCGAGCGCACCAGCAGCCGCCGGTCCTCCGCGCGGCCCACGGTGATCGGGCTGCCGGAGAGGTTGGCCAGCACGGTGGCGCCGGCGAGCGCGGCCTCGGCGCTCGGGGGCACCGGCACCCACATGTCCTCGCACACCTCGGCGTGCAGGACCAGGCCGGGCACGTCGATCGCGTCGAAGAGCAGGTCCGGCCCGATCGGCACCTCCTGGCCGGCCAGGACGACGGTCCCGGACACGTCGTCGCCGGGGGCGAACCAGCGGCGCTCGTAGAACTCGCGGTACGTCGGGAGGTAGGACTTCGGCGCCACCCCGAGGACCCGGCCGCGGTGCACCACCACGGCGGTGTTGAGGACCCGGTTGCCGTAGACCAGCGGGGCACCGACCACCAGCACCGGGGACAGGTCGACCGAGGCGCTGACGAGCACCTCGATCGAGGCGAGCACGGCGTCGAGCAGCGGGTCCTGGAGGAACAGGTCGTCCAGGGCGTAGCCGGACAGGCACAGCTCGGGGAACACCGCCACCGCCACGCTGTCGTCGTGGCAGGCCCGGGCCTGCTCCAGCACGGTGGCGAGGTTGGTCGCCGGATCGGCGACCCGCACCGGCATGGTGACGGCGGCGACGCGCGCGAAGCCGTGGGCGTAGGCGGAGTAGAAGTCCACGCGGTGAGTTTGGCACTCCGGGCCGGTGCGCGCCTCCACCCTGCCGGGGTTGGACCGCCGCCACGGGCGGGCGGGACGCGGGCTAGGCGCGGGCGCGGACCGACCAGGCCGAGGCCTGCACCTCGAACGGCGCCTCTGGCAGCCGACGACGGCACTCCTCGCGCAGCCGCTCGGCGGAGTCGCCGCGGCAGCTCGCGACGTGCGCCCCGGCCGGGCCGACGCCCAGCGTGTAGGGCTCCCACCAGTCGTCGAAGGTCTCGTGGCACACCCGCACCGTCAGCCGTTCGGCCCCCGTGACCGTCAGGCCGGCCTCCTTCGCCAGACGGGCCAGGTCGTGCTCGCCGGTGCCCGGCAGGGCCGCCTCCCCGAGCACGTCGGGCTCCAGCGCCCGCACCGCACCCCAGAACGGCGAGAGCGGGCCACCCTCCCCCGCGTGGTCCCACACGCAGGCCGCCACCTCGCCCCCGGGACCGGCCACGCGGGCCATCTCCCGCAGCCCCTCCACCGGGTCGGGCAGGAACTGCACCACCAGCTGCGCCAGCACCACGTCGTACGACGCGTCGTCGAAGGGCAGCCGCTGCGCGTCACCGAGGCGTACGACCGCACCCGGGCAGCGGGCGCGGGCGGCCTCCACGAAGGCCGGCACCGGGTCCACGGCCGCCACGCAGCCGGGCCCGAGACGCTCCACCAGGCGAGCGGTCAGCGCGCCGGGGCCACACCCGACGTCGAGCACCCGTTGGCCCGGCTCGACGCCGCTGGCGGCGAGGAAGAGAGGGGCCAGCGGTTCGGAGTAACGGCCCATGAACTGGTCGTAGGCCTCCGCGGACACGTCGAAGGACACACCTGACTCCCGGGACTCGGCACCTGGGGCGGGCGAGGAGCTCGCCCGATGAATCGGCACTGCCCCAGCAGTCTGACTCCGTGCGCACCCCGGCGCACCACCCTCCTGGAGGAACCATGTCCGAACCCGTTCCCGGCTCGCTCCCGACGACCGTCGTGATCAGTCCCTGCCTGTGGTTCGACGACGGCCTCGAGGCCGCGATGGACTTCTACACCTCGGTCTTCCCGGGGTCCTCGGTCGGCGACGTCCTGCGCCGGCCGGACCCCGACGGCGGCACCGGACAGGTGCTCGCGGCCGACTTCACCCTCGGCGGGGTGATGTTCCGCGGCATCAACGGCGGCCCGCAGTTCCGCTTCAGCGAGGCGGTCTCCTTCCAGATCGACTGCGCCGACCAGGCCGAGACCGACCACTACTGGGACCGGCTCGGCGACGGCGGGGAGGAGTCGATGTGCGGGTGGCTCAAGGACCGCTTCGGTGTCTCGTGGCAGGTCATCCCGCGTCGCCTCTACGAGCTGCTGCGCGACCCGGACCCGACCCGGGCGCACGCGGCACAGGAGGCCATGCTCGGGATGCGCCGGATCGTCGTGGCCGACCTCGAGGCGGCCGCAGACGCCGCCTCACGGACGTGAGGGCCCTCACGGTGATCGCCGCGGGCACCCCGGTCTAGCCTGAGGTCCGTCCGGGGACTCCAGCAGGGAGCCTCGAGATGCCACAGGAACGGAGCTCGACGATGAGCGAAGAGACCTCGCCGTACGGCGGCGGTGCCGCAGCGACCCCTGCCGCCACCCCCCGCCGGCGGATCCGCACCCACCACCTGCGCGAGCTCAAGGAGCGCGGCGAGCGCTTCGCGATGCTCACCGCCTACGACCAGTACACCGCCCAGGTCTTCGACGAGGCCGGGATCGAGGTGCTGCTGGTCGGCGACAGCGCCTCCAACAACGTCTTCGGCAACGAGACCTCGCTGCCGGTCACGGTCGACGAGCTGATCCCGCTGACCCGCGCGGTCTCCCGCTCCGCGCGGCGCGCGCTGGTGGTCGGCGACCTCCCGTTCGGCTCCTACCAGGCCTCCCCGGAGCAGGGCTACCTGACCGCCGTGCGGTTCATGAAGGAGGGTGGCGCGCACTGCGTCAAGCTCGAGGGCGGCGAGGAGATGGCGCCGGTCATCACCCGCATGACCCAGGGCGGCATCCCGGTGATGGCGCACATCGGCTTCACCCCGCAGAGCGAGCACACCCTCGGCGGCTACCGGGTGCAGGGCCGCGGCGAGACCGCGCGCCGCATCCTGGCCGACGCCCGCGCGGTCGAGGCCGCGGGCGCATTCGCCGTGGTGATGGAGATGGTCCCCGGCGACGTCGCCGCGGAGGTCACCCGCGAGCTCTCGATCCCCACCATCGGCATCGGTGCCGGCAACCAGTGCGACGGCCAGGTGCTGGTGTGGCAGGACGCCTTCGGGCTGCGCACCGGCAAGATGCCCCGCTTCGTCAAGCAGTACGCCGACCTGCGCACCACCCTGCTCGACGGCGCCCGGGCCTACGCCGACGACGTGCGCGCGGGCACCTTCCCCGGTCCCGAGCACACCTTCTGAGCCAGGCCCCCGGGCGGCGCGCCCGCCGGCTGGTCGCACCACGAGCGCCTACTCGCGCAGGGGTGCGGGCCGGACGCGCCGCCTGAACCGGGGCGTCGTGGTTACCGGCGGGCATGCGCACGCTCTCGGTGGCCGCGACCGCTCTGCTCGCCCTCGGGTTCCTCTCCCCCGCCGCCTCGGCGGCACCCGACCCGGGCGCTGCCGCAGGAGCAGGCGCGCGAGCGGAGGCGCCCGCGTCCCGGGCCGCGCCCGCGCTGCGGGTGCGCACCGTCGTCGGCGGCCTGGACATCCCCTGGCACGTCCAGCCGATCGGCGGCGGGCGGCTGCTGGTCACCGAGCGCAACAGCGCACGGCTGTGGCTGGTGCGCGACGGCGCCAAGCGGCAGGTCCGCTTCCCGAGCCGGCAGGTGTGGCGGTCCGGCGAGACCGGCCTGATGTCGCTGGAGGGCGACCCGCGCTTCGCCGACAACCGGCGCTTCTACACCTGCCAGGGCGCGCGGGGCGCGGGCGGCTCGCCGCAGGTGCAGGTGGTCGCCTGGCGCCTGGGCCCCGGTGCCCGGCGCGCCGTACGCGTGCGCACCCTGCTGTCCGGGCTCCCCGCGGCGCGCGATGGCCGCCACGGCGGCTGCCGGCTGCTGGTGCTGCGCGACGGCTCGCTGCTCTTCGGCACCGGGGACGCCACCGTCGGTACCAACCCGCGCAACCTCTCCTCCTACGGCGGCAAGACGCTGCGCCTGGTGCGCACCACCGGGGCTCCGTGGCCGGGCAACCCGTGGGCGAAGGCCAGGAAGAAGGCCAAGCGCTACGTGTTCACCTACGGCCACCGCAACGTCCAGGGCCTCGCCCAGCGCCGCGACGGCACCCTGTGGTCGGTCGAGCACGGCAGCTACCGCGACGACGAGGTGAACCGGCTCATCCGGGGCGGCGACTACGGCTGGAACCCGGTGCCCGGCTACAACCAGTCGGTGCCGATGACCGACCAGTCGCTGCCCGGCCGCCAGCGCGCGGCCCGCTGGCGCTCGGGGCCCTCGACGATCGCCACCAGCGGCGCTGCGTTCGTGCCCGAGCGCGGCTGGGGCGCCTACGGCGGCAACCTGGCCGTGGCCGCGCTGGCCGGCCAGCGGGTCGTCTTCCTCCAGCTCGACCGCCGCGGCAAGGTGGTGCGGACCCGGGTGCCCGACGCGCTGCGCCGCTACGGCCGGCTGCGCTCGGTGAGCGTCGCGCCGGGCGGCTCGCTGCTGATCACCACCTCCAACGGCGGCAACGACAAGGTGCTGCGGGTCTCCCCGCGCTGAGGACCATGGAGGAGTACCCGCATCTACTGCACACGGTGCTCGACACCACCGACGTCCGCGGGCTCGCGGAGTTCTACCGCGAGCTGCTCGGACTGCGCTACCGCCCCGGCGACGAGCCCCCGTCCGACGGCACACCGGACGACGCGGACTGGCTGGTGCTCGTCGACGACGCGGGCGCACGCCGGCTGGCCTTCCAGGCGGTGCCGCGCCTGGAGCCGACGACCTGGCCGAGCCACGACGTACCGATGCAGCTGCACCTGGACCTGACCGTCCCCGACCTCCCCCGGCTGGAGCAGCACCGGGCGCGGGCCGAGGAGCTGGGCGCGCGGCTGCTCCTGGACCGCACCGACGACCCAGAGGAACCGCTCTACGTGCTCGCCGACCCGGCCGGGCACCCGTTCTGCCTGTTCGTCGCCTGAGCGGATCGGCCTGGTGCGACGCGCGTCAGCCGTTCCAGTCCAGCAGCACGTCACCGGCGAGCACCAGGACGTACCAGAGCACGATCGCCGCGACCGCCAGCACCACGACGCCGCGGGGGCGTGCGGTCCACCAGCGGCAGGCGGTGACGAAGAGCGCCAGCCACACCGCGAGCAGGAGCACGACTCCCCACCACGGGGCGACCAGGCCGCTGGCGGCGTAGAGGAAGAAGGCGGCGGCCATCCCGGACATCCCCACGAACGGCCACGGGGAGACCGCGCGCGAGGCGGGCGGGGCCATGGGTCAGGTCTCGTCGGTGTCCGGCCCGGCGTCGTCGTTCCACTCGGGGTCGTTGTCCCAGGACTCGTTGCGCTCCTCGACGCGCTGGAGGGCCTGCGAGGCCTCGGCGGCCGAGGTGTAGGGGCCCAGCCGGTCGGCGTTGCGGCACCCGTCACGTCCCTCGACCGTGCGGTGCTTGAGGCAGAACCAGAACTCACCGTCGCTCATGGCCAGAACCTACACTCACCGTCCGTGACTCCTGTGGCTCCTGCGACCATCTCTCCCCGCCGTCCCGTCCCCGCCCACATCCCGCGGCCCGAGTACGTCGACCAGCCCGCCCCCGCGGCGTACACCGGCAGCGAGGTCAAGGACGCCGACACCATCGAGCGGATGCGCCGCGCGGGCCGCCTGGCCGCGCAGGCCCGCGAGCTGGTCGGCTCCCACGTGCGCCCGGGCGTCACCACCGACGAGCTGGACCGGATCGGCCACGAGTTCCTCTGCGACCACGGCGCCTACCCCTCCACGCTCGGCTACCGCGGGTTCCCGAAGTCGCTGTGCGCCAGCGTCAACGAGGTGGTGTGCCACGGGATCCCGGACAGCCGGGTGATCGAGGACGGCGACATCGTCAACATCGACATCACCGCGTTCCTCGACGGCGTGCACGGCGACACCAACGCCACCTTCCTCGCCGGCGACGTCGACGAGGAGAGCCGGCTGCTCGTCGAGCGCACCCGCGAGGCGCTGCGCCGCGGCATCAACGCCGTGCGTCCGGGTCGGCGCATCGACGTCATCGGCCGGGTGATCGAGTCCTACGCCAAGCGGTTCGGCTACGGCGTGGTCCGCGAGTTCACCGGGCACGGCATCGGCACCTCGTTCCACTCCGGCCTGATCGTCCCCCACTACGACGAGTCCGGCTATGACGACCTGATCGAGGTCGGCATGACCTTCACCATCGAGCCGATGCTCAACCTCGGCAGCCACGAGTGGGAGATGTGGGACGACGGCTGGACGGTCGTCACCCAGGACCGCCGCCGCAGCGCCCAGTTCGAGCACACCCTGCTGGTCACCCCCGAGGGCGCCGAGGTGCTCACGGAGGTGTGAGCGCCCGCGGCTACCTGTAACGCGGGGTTATCGTCGCTTCACACGCGTCCTGCGGTTGCGGAAGCGTCAACACCGCCTGCGAAGACGTCGTACGACGCGCCGCGCGCCACCCTCCGCCCAGGCCGCCCACCGTGGGAGGGTCCGGCCATGAAGACACGGGGGACGGCACTGGCCGGCGTACTGCTCACCACGATCACGACCGCCGGGCTCGGCATCGCCGCAGCGCCGAGCGCCCACGCCGCCCAGCTGGTCGTGGTCGACCCGGCCGGCGACACGGCGAAGAAGAAGCTCGACATCACCCGCGTCACCTTCCGCAACTTGGACCGCCGCATCGTGGCGCGGGTGGAGTTCGCACGCGAGGCGTCCGGTGAGCTGGTCGTCAGTGTCGGCCCCCGCAAGGACACCGGGATCCGCTTGGTCGCCGAGCGCACGCGCGACGGCTTCGTGCGCTCCTCGGTGCTGCCGGGCGCCTTCACCGACCCCGACCCCGAGGGCGGTGGCGTCGCCGGCCCGACCTGCTCCGACATCCGGGTGCGCTGGCGGGAGACCGTGGCCCGGCTGGCGCTGCCCTCGCGCTGCCTGCACGACGGCGACTACGGCGCACTCCGCTTCGCGGTGCTCACCGAGAAGGGCGGCCGTGACGCCGACTACGCCCCCGGGGCCGCCGACGGCTCCGACGTGGGCGTCACGGGCTGGGTCGCCCGCGGCTGAGCACGGGCGCCGCGCTCAGTCCAGGTCGTCGTAGGAGCGCTCGCCGATCTCGGCGAGGCGGCGCTCGACGCGCAGCACCGCGGTCTCGTGCTCGGGGTCCCCGCTCATCGCGGCCGCCAGGCGCAGGTGCGGCAGCGCCTCGGCGAAGCGCGACTGACGCTCCAGCGCCCGCCCGAGCGCGTGGCGCGCCCAGTCGTCGTCGGGGTTGTCGGCGACCAGGCCCTTCAGCTCCTCCTCGGCACGCCCGAGCTGGGCGCGGATCAGGAAGGCCCACGCCCGCAGCGAACGCAGCCCGGTGTTGGTGGGCTCCTCGGCCAAGGCCGGCTCGATCACCTCGAGGGCCTCCACCGGCGCGCGGCGTGACAGCAGGTCGTGGGCGGTGCTGTACGCCGCCTCGTGGCCGCGCTGGCCCGGAAACACCACCGGCGGGGCCTGGAGCTCCTCGAAGGACTCGTCCATGCGACCAACCTAGACGGGTGTGATCGTGGATGTGAGAGGCTGTGCCCGCGGATGGGCTGGCCGGGCGACCGCGCCGTACTCCTCGGAGTGCGTCGAGGAAGGTCCGGGCTCCACAGGGCAGGGTGGTGGGTAACGCCCACCCGGGGTGACCCGCGGGACAGTGCCACAGAGAACAGACCGCCTCCAGGCTCGGGCAACCGGGCCGGGAGGTAAGGGTGAAACGGTGGTGCAAGAGACCACCAGCGGCTCGGGCGACCGGGCCGGCTAGGTAAACCCCACCCGGAGCAAGGTCAAGAAGCCGCGGTTTCGCACCGCGGTGCGCGTGCGTTCGAGGGCGGCCCGCCCGAGCACGCGGGTAGATCGCTGGAGGCTGTCGGCAACGGCAGTCGTAGATGGATGGTCGCCACCCGGACGCCCGCAAGGGCCCCGGGGACAGAACCCGGCCTACAGGCCAGCCCGTCCGCAACACCCCCTCTGACCTGCGAAAACTCGATCAGCTGTCCGCGGCGGTCCGCGAGGAGTCCGCAGGAGCGCCAAGAACCGAGTCGATCGCCTCGCGGGTCCTGTCGTCGGAGTCCGGCCAAAGGTGGGAGTAGGTGTCCAGCGTCTCGGCCGCCGAGGCGTGCCCGAGCCGAGCCTGGACGGTCTTCACGCTCTCGCCGTACCGAATCAGCAGCGAGGCGTAGTAGTGCCTCAGCGCGTGCGGCCCCGACCGGTCGGGCAGACCCACCGCCGCGGCGAGCGGGCGCCACAAGTGGCCCATCGCCTGCCGACTGATCGGCTCCCCTCCCTCGAGCGTGAACACGAGCCCGTCTGCGTTCGCCGGGTACGCCGCGAGATGCGCGGCGACAGCATCGACCACCGCCTGCGGGAGCGGGATGGTCCGTTCGCTCGCCGCGGTCTTCGGCGGACCGAACACGGGCTGACCCTTCACGACCGAGACCAATTGCCGGTCGACGACAACCTCGCGCCGGAGCATGTTCAGCCGGTCGAGCGTGAGGCCACGAACCTCGGCCGGTCGCATCCCGGTGCCAGCCGAGAAGATGACCAGCGCGCGGAGCCGATCGGGCAGCGCTGCGCGCAGCTGTTCGACCTGCTCGGTCGTCGGAGGCACCACCTTCCGCTTCGCCGTCTTCGGCAGCCGCGTGCCCTCGCACGGGTTCGCCACGAGCCGCCTGTCCTTCACCGCAGCCTTCATCACCGACGACACGATCGAGTGCACGACGCTCACCGTCGACGGCGCCAGTGGCTTCCGATCGGCACCTCCGACGCTCAGCCGCTTCACCCACGCCTGGATCTCGCTCGGCAGAATCGACGACAGCGGCCGCTCCCCCAGCGTCGGGTAGGCGTGCCGTCGGAGCATCGTCTCTACGTGCGCCTGGCTGCTCGGGCGGTGGACCTGGGCGAGCCGCCACTGCTCGGCGTAGGCCTTGAAGGTCACCGAACCGGCCTTGGGGTCGACGTACTGCCCCGTGACGACCGACGTGGTCACCTCGTCAAGCCACCGCTGCGCGTCCACCTTTCGCGCGAAGTGCCGGGCGTGCTCGCGGCCGCCGGCGTCGCGATACCGGGCCCGCCACTTGCCGTTGTCGCGCTTCTTGACGCTGCCGCTCATGACTCGGAGGCCCCGCCGGCACGACGCGGGTCGAAGTCCCGCCTCCACACCTCGGTGGCCTCCCGGACGGCGTCGGCAGGCTCCTTACCCAGCCAGTCCTTCGCGTCATCGCGAAGCCGACTCGAGATCGCGTCGTCGTGCCGATCTGCGTCGTCCAACGCGGCCTCGATGCCGGCCTGCGCTTCGAAGAACTCGTGGGCCTGCTCCGAGAGCCTCTTGTACGCCGCCTTGACGGCGCGCATCTGAGCCAGCAGCTCGGCTTCCGTGTCTGGAGCTACGAGCTGGCCGAGCCCATAGACGTACCCACCGCCCAGGATGTCCACGAGCGCACTGGCCTCGGTAACGCGCAGGGGACGCTCACCCTTCTCTGCAGCCCAGACGGTGGCCTGAGACCACTTGAAGCCGCGCGCGCGCATCTCGTCGGCGAGGACTTGCTGGCTCATGGCGCCCCGGAGGCGCTGGAGATTGCGGCCGATGCTCTGGTCATCCATGCGCGACACGCTACTAGGAATTCTAATGACGATCCACCACGTCCGAGGGGGTACAGTCTCTCCTAGTCGAAAACCACTAGAACTCAAGGGGTCCTCATGGCGACCGATCTGATGCGGATCGAGGAGGTGTCGGAGCTGACCGGCATCCCGCTGAACACGCTGCGCTACTGGCGCGCAAACACCAGAACAGGTCCAAAGTCGGCCAAGCTCGGCCGGCGGGTGGTCTACCGGCGTCAGGACGTCGAGGCGTGGATCGACCAGCAGTTCGCTGCCGCTGACGGGACGCCCGCCGCCTGATGGCCGCGTCGGCACGGCAGCCATCGTCGCGGCGGGAGGTGTGGCATGGGCATTGAGCTGATGAAGATCGTCGTCCACAGACACGGCCGACTCCCGGGCAACGCGTACAAGGTGCTGATGGCGATGGCACAGACCGCGCTCGATCGCCCGGTGGATGGGAAGCCGGCCCGGCTCTACTTCGGCGGCTGGGAGCCCTTGGCGCGCGCGCTCGGGCACGAGGTCCCGCTCGAGGACAAGAGCGACCCTGGCGTCACTGCGAGGCGCGACCAGCTGCAGGAGTACGTCCGCCGTGCGGTCAGCCAGCTAGCGCGCGAGGGCGTCTTCGAGCGGCTGGTGGAGCACCCTCGCCATGGCGATCGCCAGGTCTACAAGCTCACCGTCAGCGCCCTGGGTTCAGCCCCACTGGAACAGGGGGGCAGCAGCCCTACCGAAGTAGTGGGGCTGAGCCCCACCGAAACAGGGGTGCAGCAGCCCCCCACAAACCGTGGGTCGAGCCCCCCGGAAACAGGGGGCCCTAGGAAGGACCTAGGAGCAACGGAGGACTTACTCCCAGAACACACGACCCCGCCGCCGCTTGTACCTCTAGGTGTCGCGCCCGACCCGGAGCCGACAGAGCAGATCGATCCCTATATTCACTCCTTCGAGTCCGGCATCGGTGCCCAGCGGTGCGATCTGTGCGGTAAGCCCACCGGCCACGCCTGGCACCTGGCCGCGGCCGGCATCAGCGAGCGGGCCGCCAGCTGATGGCGACCATCCCGCTCGACTCCAGCGACGCACGCGAGCACCGCGAGGCCGAAGCCGCCCGCCTCGAGGCTGAGGCGGCCGCCCAGCGCGAGCACGCTGAGACGTGCCGGGGCGGCTGGCTGGGCGAGGACGACGAAGGGCGGCCGGTGCCGTGCCGGCGTTGCCGCCCATGGCTCGCGCACGTCTCTTGTCGCATCTGCTCCGCGCCGTACCAGGCCTGCCACAACCTCACGACCATCCGCCGCGGCCCGTGCTGCGACGGCTGCAACCACACACCCACCCACGGAGGACACGTCCCGATGATCACCACCACGGAGGTGGCCCGCTGATGCCGCGCCGCAACCGCCGCACCAAGGCCCCGAAGCACTACCGGACGACCGAGTCCGTCGGGCAGCCCACCTTCGAACGCCTCGCGCGCGACCTCGTGGTCCGCGGGCTGTGCTCGTGGCGCGTTCTCGATCGCCCGGGCCAGTACGTCGCGGTCTCGACCGAGATGGGCAGGCCCTGATGACCCAGTCGACTCCCGCCACGCCCGCCGCTACCGCGGTAGCCCTCGCCCAGATGCGGGCTGCCACCGGCGTCCGGGGGCCACGAGCGGCCGGACAGCCCCCGGCCACGGCGTCGCCCGCGCTGGACGCGGCGGTCGCCGAGGCGCTCGCGCAGATGCAGGCCGCCACCGGCGTGCGACCCACCACCCGATCCCAGGAAGGCACCACCCATGGCTAAGACACCCGCCACCCACGACTACGACACCGGCGGAGACCCGGCGCACGCGGCGTTCCCCTCCGCAGCGTTCCGCGCCAGCATCCGCGCCGGCCGGTACCCCGTCATCCCCGAGCAGCTCCGCGCCGCGCTGAACGCCCGCGAGACGCTCGAGACCGCCCTGCAGAACCTGTACGCCAGCGCCCCGGCGCGGGGCGGTGAGGCTCAGCAGCTGCTCGCTGCGCTGAGGAACGGCGGGGAGCTCGAGGAGGCTCTCTCCGCCGCCGTCGACACCAGCCTCGAGCACGACCGCCGCGACATCGCCGCCCGGATCCTCCAGCGGGCACAGGAATCCGCGGAGGACCACCTGCCTCAGGCGATCACGAACGCCCTACCCGAGATCTTCGCCGGGCTGCGTGCTCGACTCGATGAGGTGGCGGGCATCCTGCGCCAGGCCTACGCCGACGCCGGCGACCTCGACATCCACGCGCCCGACCCGCTGGTCGTCGCCCAGGCCACTTCCAAGCAGCAGAAGGCCCTGGTCACCATCGCCCACCAGACCCGGGAGTACCGGCTGATCCGCAACGGTCAGCGAGACGCGCTGGCTTCCAGCTCGCTGCGCATCCCCGGTGACAGCGACTTCCGGGTCGGGTACCGGTGGCAGGACTTCTTCGAGACCGGGCTGCACGAGGTCTCCGCGCCGGGCCCCGGCGGTCTGCCTGGCAAGGGCATGCCAGCGCGCAAGGCCGTGCGCGCCGTGGTCAGCCGCGAGGACCTGTGGTTGCCCGACCCGGAGGACATGTACGCCGCCTACGAGCGTCTCCAGTCGACGCTGGCAGCCGAGAAGGAAGCCGCCGCGGCCGCGGCCCTCGACGGCCCGACGGAGCCGCAGATGGGCACCTGGGACCCGGGTACCGCCGCCTTCCTCGATGCCGGCGCCAGGAACGGGCGTAGGTCATCTCGATGAGTGCGTCCGCGGCCGCCGAGTGCCCGCACAGCCCGCCGAGCACCGCTCGAAAGGGGTGGGGGTACCCCCGAACGCCTGTTCGATTTAGGGGACCGTGGGGGAGGGCTCTGAGGGGTGCGGCAACCAATCAACCTCAATCGGGGGCCGGGGCGGCCCTGTGCCTACCCCGCCCGCACGCTCAGGGAGGTGGTGCCGATGCCCGCGAAGCGTGACCCCAGCAAGCCCAATTCCCGCGCGCATCGGGGCACCATCGGGGCAAAACAGGCCCTGATCGACCTCCCAGCCGCCGGTTGCGACCTGCCGGTGCCCTCGATGCCCAAGGGCCGGGAGTGGACCACCCACCAGCGCGCACGCTGGCGCGAGCTGTGGAAGTCGCCTCAGGCGACGCAGTGGGACGACTCCGCGCGCGGGACGGTGGCCACGCTCGTGATCTACGAGTCGATGATCTTCGAGGACCGCGCCTCGGCATGGGTCGCCCAGGAGGCGCGGCACGCGGCCGAGTCCCTGGGCCTGACTCCGAAGGCGATGGTCTCGATGGGTTGGCGGATCCTCGACCCCGGGGCAAGCGAGTGAGCGCGCGGCGGCGTGCACGGGCGCCGCGCGCGTTGCCGGCCGCGGCTGCCGGCCAGGTGCCGCCCAGCCTGCGCATCGGCCGCTGCGTCGAGGTGTGGACGGCCGAGGAGCATCTCGCTGACCCGTTGGCGATGTCCGCACGTCGCTCGGCCGCCGCCCGGTTCGCCGCGGTGCGCAGCTGGTGGTTGCAGCGCCACGAGATCACGTCGCCTCGCGACCAGCGACGCGCCATCCGGGACGGTTCGCCGTGGTCTGTGACCGCCGCCGCCGTCCCGGTGGCCGGCTACGCCACCTCTGCCGAACTCGCAGCAGCCCGCCTGGCACCGGCCGGCGGCGTCGACATGGCCGCCCTGCGCCGCGAGGCCGTGGACCTGTTCGACCAGGCGCCCCGGCGCGGACCCGATGAGTCGTTCTGAGACTGCCCGCTCCTTCACACCCCCTACCCCGAGAGGCCCCCCCCCGATGAACACCCTTGACCTCGAGCTCGCGGCTCTGCCCGAGCTCGTCCACACTCCCCTCGCTGAGCTACTCGGCCAGCTCACCGCGATGACCCAGGACCAGCGCATGGATGCGGTGCGCGCGGTCGCTGCGCTCGCCGACCAGTTCGTGCGCGCGCAGCTCGCGGGCCACCCCGAGGCGCACCACTTCGCACCGACCGTGCAGCTGCTGTGCCAGCTCGTGGAGCTCCTCGCCGAGATCGACGCCCACCTCTGCCCCGCCGACGCCGAGGAGGGGCGCTGATGGGTACCCGTCACGAGCGCGTCGTACTGGAGCTCGACGACCAGTTCACCTCCGGCATGGCCCGGGCCTACGCGGCGACGGCACTGCTCGACAAGGGCCTCAACGACCTCGACGGGTCCTCGGTACGCGCCCGCCGGGGCGTCTCGGGGCTGAACGACGCGAACGCCCTCCCCGGCGTGGAGCGCAACGCCCGCAAGGCCGACCAGTCGATCAACCAGCTGACCGGGCGCATCCGGCTGATGCTCGACGCCGCGGCGGCCGTTGGCCCCGCCACCCTCCCACTGGCCGCGGGCCTTGTGCCGGGGCTCGCGGCGATGGCCACCCAGGTCGGCGCCGCGGTGGGTGGCATCGGCGTCATGGTCCTCGGGCTGAAGGGTCTCGGGGACGGTCTCAAGGCGCTGAACGCCTACCAGCTGGAGCCGACCGCGGAGAACCTCGCGGAGATGCGCCTCGAGATGGAGAAGCTCGGCCCGGACGCCGCGTCGTTCGTGCGCTACCTCGACCAGCTCGAGCCGACGCTGCGCAGCCTGCAGATGACGGCCCGCGCGGGGATGCTGCCCGGCTTCGAGGACGGCATCGACGCGTCGCTCACCCGGCTGCCGCAGGTGCGGCAGATCATCGCGGAGATCTCCGGTTCGGTCGGCGACCTCGCCTCGACCGCGGGTGAGTCCCTGGGCGGGCCGAAGTGGGACGCGTTCTTCGACTTCCTCGACGAGCGCGCCGCGCCGATCCTCACAGAGTTCATGACGACGCTCGGCAACTTCGGGCTCGGCCTCGCCAACATGATGGTCGCCTTCGACCCGGCGAGCCGCCGGTTCTCCGGTGGCCTGCTGGAGATGTCGGAGGCCTTCGCCGACTGGTCCGCCGGGCTCGAGGACAACGACACCTTCCAGGCGTTCCTCGACTACCTGATCGAGACCGGACCCAAGGCGCTCGACTTCGTGGCCGCCTTCATCGATGCCCTGTCCGGGATCGCCCAGGCCGCAGCCCCAGTGGGTGACGTGGTCCTGCCGATCCTGACCAAGATGCTCGAGGTGCTCGCGGCGATCGCCAAGTCGGACATCGGCACGCCGATCTTCGCTGGCATGGCCGCGCTGGCCGCCTACAACCGACTCCTGGCGACCACGGGCGCCCTGCAGGCGCGCATGGCAGCCCCGGGCGCCGGCGGGCTCACCGGCCTGATCGGCGGGCACGCGCGAGACATCAAGGCGAGCCTGCCGAGCGTGGCGCAGGTCGGCACCGCGTTCGCGAAGGTCGGACAGTCCGCGCAGTTCGCGAGCACGAAGACCCTTGAGGCACGCTCGGCGGTGCGCGGGTTCGCCCGCGAGGCGGCGCCCGCGGGTGCCGCGGTCGCCGGCATGGCGCTACTGACCAGTGGCGCCGCGGACAACATCGGGCTGGCGAACACCGCCTCCCTCGCGCTGATGGGCACCCTCGCCGGCCCGTGGGGTGCGGCGATCGGTGCCGGTGTCGGTCTCACGATGGACTTCGCCGCGGCGAACGACGACCTGTGGGACGCCCTCGACCGGGTGAACAAGTCCCTCGAATCGGCGAACCCGACCAGGTCCGACCTCACGCGGGTGACCTCTGAGCTCGACGTGGCGACCGAGAAGTACGGCGAGCTGTGGAACCAACTCGACCGGTTCGGCGAGGAGGGCTGGAACCCGCTCTGGCAGATCTCGAACCCTGGCGACGCCGTCGCGGGCGCGAAGAACTTCGTCGAGGGAGTCTTCGGCAAGTCCGACATCGAAGAGGCCTACGAGGCGCAGCAGAAGGCCGCCGCCGCGCAGCGCGAGCTTGCGGAGTCGATGAAGTTCACGAACCTGTCCGCGGAGCAGCAGGAGGCGGCGCTGCTCGCCGCTGCCGCGGCGGCGCAGGAAGAGGCCGACACCATCCGGGGCCAGCTCATCGCCTCCATGCGG
Organism: Nocardioides sp. zg-DK7169; assembly: GCF_013155365.1. Lineage (GTDB taxonomy): Bacteria > Actinomycetota > Actinomycetes > Propionibacteriales > Nocardioidaceae > Nocardioides. The sequence goes on along the minus strand of NZ_JABJRA010000004.1, from coordinate 91,295 downwards.
GCCCTGCGCGCCGAGCGGCTGCGCAACGTCAACGCTCAGCTGAACTACAAGGCCTCGATCCTCGACGCCCGTGACGCGCTCAAGGAGAACGGGCGCACCGTCAACGAGAACACCCGCGCCGGCCAGGCCAACCTGCGCTCGCTCTACGCGCTCGCCGAGGCGTGGAACGCGCAGGGCAAGGGGGCGAAGAACGCCGCCGGAGCGATGCAGGCAGCCCGGAAGAACTTCATCGACACCGCGGTCGCGATGGGCATGCCCATCAAGAAGGCCCGCGAGCTGGCCGATCGCCTGATGGAGATCCCGCCCAAGCGCGTCATCATCGTCGATGCCCAGACCCGCGAGGCGATGGGCAAGCTCTACGAGCTGCGCAACTTCCAGATCGGCGACAAGACGATCCGCATCCACACCGTGCGCACCGACAGCACCGGTGTCGACTTCGTCTCCGGCGGCACCCCCCGCCGGGGCAAGGGCTCCTACTCCACCGGTGGTTACACGGGCCCCGGCGGCAAGTACGAGCCCGCCGGCGTCGTGCACCGCGGTGAGGTCGTCATCCCTCAGGAGGACGTTCGCCGCGACTGGGACTTCCTCCGTACCCGCTACGGCCACCTCCCCGGGTTCGCCGGCGGCGGCGTCGTGGGCCGCAGCGTCGGGACGGCCGCCTCCATGACGTACCGCGACCTCGAGGGCGCCGGCCTGGTCGACTGGCTCCACGAGTCCGCCCGCGGCCTCAAGGAGCTACAGCGGGCGCTGGAGAAGTCCGAGAAGGTGCTCGACAAGGAGACCAAGAAGCGCGACGCCCTGGTCTCCCGCAGGGACGAGCTCGCCTCCGGCATCAGCACCGGTCTGCGCTCCGACCTGTGGGAGCAGAGCGGGAACGCCTGGAGCGGCGGCGCCCAGAGCGCGTCGTCGGTCGCGGACGCCGACATCCGGGAGGGCCGCGCCTTCGTCCGGCTCACGCGCGAGCTGCGCCGCAAGGGCCTCAAGGGCCAGGCGCTGGTCGAGGTCATCGGCACCGGAGACATCGACCGCATGGCGGCCTACTCCGAGATGACACGCGCGGAGCTGGCCGGGTTCACCCAGCGCGTCCAGGTCCGCGAGCGGGTGCTGCAGCGCGCCGGCGCGGTCGGAGGTGACGCCCGCTACGGATCCTCGATCCGAGGCCTCGACAAGTCCGTGAACGGCATCGAGCGCGAGGTCCGTGCGCTGCGCAAGGACGTCCGCAAGGCGGACCGGAACAACAAGAAGGCCTCCGAGAAGAACGCCGACGACGTCACCAAGGGCGTCAACGGGGCCGGGACCAAGGGCAAGAGGAACCGGCGGCGAGACCGCTGAATCTCACCCCCGGCGGTGCTGCTTGTCGTGCCAGACGGGACGGCACCGCCGGCGGGGTGGGGAGGCCACTCGCTACCGTCCTGCCATGACATCCAGCACGGAGCAAGTAGCCCCCCAGCGACTCCTCGACAGCCTGACCGACCTCGTCGCACCTCGAGCGATCGAAGAACCTCTCACCCGCCTCGCCGGCACCGAGGAAGTTCTTGCCGCACACGTCCACGTCGACCTCGACCACAACGCCCGGATGGCGACCTGGCGCGCGGTCTGGGTGACCCCCACCCGCGTGCTCTACGCCCAGGCCACCAAGACAGGCGAGTACGCCGGCCAGTGGTCCGCAACAACTCGAGACCAGAGACCAGACACCGCCGCAGCATGGGCGCGGCGCGTCAGTGCAGTCACCCTGGTCGAGATCCGGGACTCCCACCCGCGCGAGCGCGGCAACGGCTCCGACGAACTCGACTGGTTCTCCCGCGACGTGATCACCTTCGCCGACGGCACCCAGCTCCGCCTTCCGCTGACCGGCTACCCGCCCGAGACGCGAAAGCAACGAGACGCTGCGCAGGCTGTCACCTCCGTGATCTTGGCGGCGATGCCCTGCTGACTACTGCGGGGGCGCGCCTACACCCTTGTCGGGTCTGACTGCCATCCAGTCGGCTAGGTCCCGCACGCCGATCAGGTAGCGGCCGTTCCCCGATGAGAGGCGGCCAGGGCGCGAACTCGGCTGTCCAGTGCGCTTGGCGCGGAGGAAGCCGTGGAAGATCATCGCCTTCAGGACCTGCGGGGCGACCCGTGCCACTGCAGAGGCCTCGTCCAGGGTGAAGGCCACGCGAGCTACCGGCGCGACGCTGCGCTTCTTCACGCGTCGGGGAGAGCGTCGAACCACGCCCGCAGGGCCTCCGGGCTGACCAGGACCCGTCCCCGCCCAGCCGCCTTGCTCCGCTTTGCCCGCAGGCGACCGGCGAGCACCTGTTGTCTCATCGTGTCGCCTGAGAGCCCGACAGCGTTGCCGGCTTCCTCGAGCGTGAGCGCAACGCGCTGCACGGGCGCTACCTGCCGGGCCAGGACGACCTTGAGCACCGCGCTCATCGTCTACACCACGCGGCCGTCGTCATCACGGGGATCATTCGTCCATCCGAACAGATCCCGGGCGCCTCGTCGAGCGCCACCTGCCTGCGGGGAGGCCGCCCAGACGCAACGAGAGCCCCACCACCACGGTGGGGCCCTCGCGACACAGCCTCTGGCTATCGCGTCCTCAGCTGCGCCACAACGAGCTCCGCGAGGAAGTCCGCCGGCAGGTCCTCCCGGACCCAACCAGTGTCCCCGTCCAACAGCTGCAGGACCTCCTCACCGACCACGCCGGCGCCCGGGTCGTCAACACGCTGCAGACCGGCCGAGACCTCCCGCCCCTCGCCGTCGTGCCCCACCAGCGTGCTCCAGCCGCGGTGGTAGGTCAGGGCAGGGTCGAGGCGCGGGTCAGCGGGCACGAACCGGTCGTCGTCGGCGTGGTAGGCGCACCAGGCCGGGCAGCGCGTGCTCAACGGACCGCCTCGATCCAGTCCGCGGCGGTGAGAGCATCCGCGGCGAGCCGCCGCAAACGATCGACCACGAAATCGTCAGCGTCGACCATGGCGTCGAACTCGATGCTACCGTCCGCGAGGTTCTCGTTCCCGTAGACCGTGACGTCGCCGAACGACGGCCCCCGGTGAACGTGACGGCCCTCCGCGACTTCCTCCGGGTTGTGACCGGACTCCTGCACGCACCAGGCAGGGCACGGGGGGACGGTGTCGTGGGGAGTGGTGGATGATGTGCTCATGGTTCTGCGTGCCTCCGTTGCACGTGGTTCCTAGGCCCTCGGGCCGGCCCGCCAGCCGGTCCGAGGGTCGCCCTTGACGTTTGTAAGGGCGAGGGTCACTGTGCCCCTAGACCTTACGAACGTCAAGCCCTAGTGTTTCCCGGTATGTCGGATCACCTCATGGGCGTCGCAGAGATCGCCAAGCTGCTCAGCGTCTCCTCCCAGCGCGTCAGCCAGCTCGCCGCCACGGCGACCTTCCCCGAGCCCATCGCTCGCCTCGCGGCAGGACCGATCTGGGAGAGGGCGGATATCGAGTCCTGGGCGCGCAAGACCGGCCGACTCTAGTCCGCACAGAGTCCGCAGGAGCGCCACCAATAGCCGCAAATAGCAATGACCGAGCATGGACGTTTCCGCAGGTCAGAGCACAAGTAGCCATAAGCAGTCACTGACGACCATCAGACGGGGACAGAACCCGGCCTACAGGCCAGCCCGTCCGCACCCGCCCGCCGACCTGTAGCGCGAGCAGTCGCACCGTCCGGTACCCCGCCGGATCAGGACCCGGCGCTGAGTGGGCCGCCCGCGGCGCGCCAGTCGATCAGCCCGCGGCTCATGTTGACCGCGTCGAAGCCGTTCTCGACCAGCAGGTTCGCGGCCCCGGCCGAGCGGATCCCGCCGGTGCAGAAGGTGATCAGCAGCCGGTCCTCGGGCAGCTCCAGGCAGCGCTGCGGCAGCTCGTCGAGGGGAACGTGCACGGCACCGGGAATGTGCGCGCGGCGCCACTCGAAGTCGCGGCGTACGTCGACGACCAGCGCACCCTCGGCGACCAGGCGGACCGCGTCGGCAGCGGAGATCGCCGGCGGCCGGTGCAGGTAGTGGCGCAGGCTCATCCGTGGGCCGCCTCGCGGCGTACGTTCAGCAGCGTCAGCAGCCCGCCGATCGCGGGCACCAGCGCTCCGGCCCGGGTGCGCCCGGCCAGGCCACGGCCCAGCAGCGCGGTCGTCGCGACGGCCAGGTACGTCGCCCCGTGGGCGGGACCCAGGACGCTGGTGACCGCGTCGTCGTGGACGGTGGCGAGGTTGCCCAGCAGCACGGCCACGGTGACCAGCTCCAGCACGGAGAGCACGGCGAGCGCGCGCAGCAGCGGGCTCACCCGTTGCTCGATCCGGGGCGGGTGATCATCAGGACCACCACCAGACTCCACAGCAGGTTGAAGACGCCCGCCTGGATCCCGAGCGTCCGGAGCCCGGTGGCGGCGCCGTCGCCCTGAAGCGCGTCGCGTTGACGCGGCACGATCTGCAGGGCCAGCAGACCGCCCGCGATCGCGGTGAGCACCATCGCGACGACCACCCAGACCTCCGTCGTCCGCCCCTGCACGGCGGCCAGGGCCAGGCCGACCAGGGGTACGGCGAGCGCCCACCCGCCGTACGCACGGGTGACGCGGTGCAGCAGGCCAGCGACATCCGGGGCGGCGCCGGCGTAGCGCGGGAAGAGGCTGCAGGTGACGGCGACCGGGCCGACGAAGAGGATGCCCGCCAGGACATGGACGGACAACAAGAGGGACTCCATACCTTCAGGTTAACTGAAGGTTAGCCTCGTTCGTCGACGACGCCACGCCACTCGGCCGCCAGCGCCTCGGTCAGCCCCGGGTGCCGCCCCGCGAACTCCTCGTCCAGCCGGGACACCACCTCAGCGGCGCGGGCCAGCAGCTCCTCCCCTGCGGCCGTCACCCGCAGGGTCGAGGCAGACCCGGCGTGCGCCGTCCCGTCGTCCACGAGCCCGGCGGTGACGAAGGCCGCGACGGCGGTGTGCGCACTCTGCACGGTGATCCGCGAGCGCCGGGCCAGCTCGCTGAACGAGATCCCCGGAGTCCCGCGGACATGACCCAGCAGTCCGTACTTGCGGGTGGTCAGGCCCAACGGCTTGAGCGCCTCGGCGTACGCCGCGTCCCAGACCCGGGCGACGGTCAGGAGCATGACGGTCGGGCTGAACGGCGGCGATCCAGGCAGGTCGGACATGAACGGAAGGCTAGTTGCGAGACCCGGGGAGGACCTAGGAGAGTCGGGTAGTCAACCCGGGTGTCACGTCCTGCGGATTCGCTAGCGCCCAGGTCCCCGGAAGCGGCGACTGGTGCGCAGCACGAGCTCGGAGTCGATGGTACGCAGCGTGTCGGGCTGGAACCCGTTCTGCATGCCCCACAGAACCGCCTGCGGACGCCGGGTGACCCCGATCTTCTGGTACGCCGTACGGATGTAGGTCTTCACCGTGTTGATGCTCAGGAACACCCTCGCGGCGATCTCTTGGTTACTCAGCCCCTGAGTGATCAGCGCGATGACCTCCGCTTCGCGCGGTGACAGCCCGGCCGAGCGGCCGGGCCAGTCGCCGTCGCCCTCGACGCTCGACTCCTCGTCGCCGGGGAGGATGACGATCTCGCCGCGGACGACCCGCTCCAAGGCTGCCACGATCTGGGGCCCGGTCAGCACCTTGGACAGGTAGCCCCGTGCGCCCGCATCGATCGCCTCCTGGATCAGCTTGTGATCGAGGTTCCAGCTGTAGACCACCACATAGGCGTCGCTGTCGCGTACGAAGTCCTCGAGGTCGACTCCGGTGCCCTGCACCTGGGCGAACGTGTCGTACAGAACTACGTCGACGTCCGAGACAACTGGCGTCGACGCGCCGGTCTCGACCACGTCGATCCGCTCGTCTGCCAAGAACGCCGCGACCCCCGCCACCACCACCGCATAGTCGTCGACGATCGCGAGGCGTAACGGGCGCTTTGGGTCGTGAGTCACGAGCCAAACCCTAACCCAGCCGTCGCCCAGCGGGGCCCTGTCGGCAGTGGGACTCCCCTTCGGCCGCGCCGGCTGTTTCGCAGGTCGCACGCGGACACCACGCCTCGGGGTCAAAGCAGTCGCCGCCGTCGGATCGCCTTCGCGGCCGGCGATCAGCAGGTGTCCTCCCGGGTCCCGCTGAGGTCCTTCACGGCGCGGTGTGACCGGCGGTGCGCGAAGACCTGGGCGACCGGCCTGTGCAGCACCTGCGCGCCCACGGCACGGACATAGTCGTTCAACCCGACTCGCCAGTCCTCGCAGCGCATGGTGGGACGGGCAGCCACACGACCTCGTCCCGTCCTGGGTGGCACCGACCGCCTGGAGGTCCTTCACCCTGTGCGCCATCCTCACCGTCACCGCGATCGGGCTGACGTTCGTCGCCTCGATGCGTGCGGCAGCCGCAACCTCCTGACTCACCCGCACGGGCGGGAGTGTCGCCCGGAGCGGGTGGTCACTTGGGGTTGCCGCTCACGGCTCGCGACACGCTCCGAGCCAGGAGGCGGAGTCCCCTACCGGCCGGGGACCCGGCGGCACCAACATGGGACCGCCGGTGCCCGGCGACAAAAGGAGCACCCACATGAGCACCACCGCTCACCGCACCGTCAGCACCGACGCCACAGGGGCGCGTCGCATCAGCACCGAGACCAAGTCCTCCTACAAGACGACCGAGCTCATCGCGTACGTCGCCACCGTCATCGGCGTGCTGATCGCCGCGGCGGTCGTGGACGCCGGCGACTTCGGCGCCCAGGAGGCCTGGTTCTACGTCACGCTGCTGACCATCGGCTACATGATCAGCCGCGGGCTCGCCAAGTCCGGGAGCCGCGACTACTTCGACGACCGCGCGGACCACGCGGGCACCAACAGCCACGCCTGACCATCGCGCAGCGGCCGAGCGCCCCCGTCTCCGTCCGGAGGCGGGGGCGCTCTCGCGCCTGAGCGAGCTCCACCCCCCCTGGTTTCGGCACGCTCGACCCACGAAGTGGTCCGCGAATCACACCGTCCGGGTGAGGGCCGCGGGCATCCCCGGGGAGGACTCTGGTGGCATGACACCCAGACCACTGCTCGGGCTCGTCTGCGTGGCGACCCTCCTGCTGACGGCGACGACCGCGTGCGGCGATGACGACTCCTCCGAGGTCTGCGCGACGCTCGACTCCCTGGACGCGTCGATCATCGACGTCACCGACGGGGACCTCGACCAGGACACGCTCACGAAGCTGGAGGCCGAGGCCGGCGACGTGCGGACCGACGTGGAACAGATCCGCGCCGAGGCGGCGGACGAGCACTCCGCCGAGATCGACGCCGTCGAGCAGGCCGCTGCGGACCTGTCGACCAGCCTCGACGCCGCGCGGGCAACGCCGAACCCCTCGACCCTGGCCGACGTGGCATCGGCCAACGAGGCGCTCGACGATGCCGTGGACGACCTCGACGACGCCCTCGACGACACCTGCTGATCAGCCGCGACGCCCGGGGCGATTCAGCCCAGCTCGGGCTGCTCGGCGAGCTTGGCGACGAGCTGGCTGATCCGGTTGTCGCGGTCGTGGGCGAGGTGCTCGAGCATCCGGGCGCGCGCCTCCTCGCCGTCGCCGGCGACGATCGCGGCGAGGATCGCGTCGTGCTCCGCCATCGACCGGGCGAGGCCCTCGTCGGACTCGTCGGTCTTCCACGGGGCCGCCAGCTTGATCTGCGCGCTCAGCGTGTTCACCAGCGTGGAGATCGTCGTGTTGTGGGCGGCGTCGCGGACGCAGTCGTGGAAGAGGTTGAAGAGCCGGCGCTGGACCGCGGGGTCGGGCTCGCGGCGAGCGCGGTGCGCGAGCTCCTGGAGCCGGGCCAGGTCCATCGGGCTGCGCCGGGTGGCGGCCGCGTACGCCGCGCTGGACTCCAGGATCCCGCGGACCTCGAAGATCTCCAGCATCTCCTCGTCGGAGCGCAGGCGCACGGTGAACCCGCGCGAGGTGGAGACCAGCAGGCCGTCCTGCTCGAGCAGGGCGAGCGCCTCGCGGACCGGGGTGCGCGAGACCTGGAACTCCTCGCTCAGCGCCTGCGGGATCAGTGAGACGTCGCGGGCGTACTCGCCGTCCAGCAGCCGCGCCCGCAGGGCGGCGTAGACGGTGTCACGTGCGCTGGCCACGTCCCCTCCTCTCCCCCACCACCGACAGGTCCGCCGACGGGTCCGCCGGCACCGGGCGGAAGTCTCTCAGAGCCTGCGACCCACGGCACACGGTGTCTGCTCGATCACAGGGAGGACGGCCAGGGACGGGCCAGCGCGACCAGGTCGCTCCCGGTCAGGCCCGTGTAGTCGTCGAGGACCCGGACCGCCTCTGCGCCGAACGTGTGGCTGCCGGTGGCGAGCCCGACGAAGGGGATCCCCAGCTGCGCCGCCGTCCGCTCGTCCCAGGCGCCGTCGCCCAGGATGACCAGGTCCAGCCGGTCGTGGCCGACCCGCTCGACGACGCCGGCGATCGCGGCCCGCACGATCTCCTCGCGGCTGTAGTGCTCGCTCGCGGTGGACAGCACGACCGAGGCGGCGTCGACGCCGACCATCGCGAGCTTCAGCTCGGCCATCCCGCGCAGCGACCCGGTCGCGAACGCCGTGTGTACGCCGGGCAGGGCGGCGAGCTCCTCGACGACGCGGCGTGCACCGGGGACCTCGACGATGGGGTGCTCGGCGACGTGGGCCTCGAGTGCCTCGCGGTACTCGCGGTCCAGCCGCTCCAGGAGCTCGGCACTCGCCGGGGCCCCGAAGGTCGCCTCGTGGACCTCGTTGATGACGCAGGAGTCGGTGTAGTGGGTGTAGGTCCCGAACGCCTTGATCGTGGCGTCCAGCCCGTGGCCGGCCAGCACCGCGGTGATGATGGTGTTGTGCTGGCCGTCGGAGTGCAGCAGGGTGCCGTCGATGTCGAAGACGACCAGGGTCTCCCGGATGGCGCCGGCCCCCTCGCCGACCTCCATCGGCAGCTCGGTGCGGGCGCGCCACTCGTTGAGGGAGGCGTCGTAGACCCTCGGCAGCGGCAGGCCCGCCTCGACGAAGGCCAGCGCAAGGCCCGCGGCGTTCACGCCGCCGCCGCAATAGGCCACCACCGGTGTGCCGGCGTCGATGCCGAGCTCTGCCGCGAGCGCGCGGGTCCGGTCCAGCGAGACCGTCCCGTCCTCCTCCAGCACGTCGGGGTAGGGCAGGTTCACGCTGCCGGGGATGTGCCCGGACCGCTCGCGGGTCTCGTCGCCGAGGAACTCCGGGCGCCGCAGCGCGCAGACGAGCCGGACGCCCGCGTCGGGCCCCAGGGCCGCCTCGCGGACCTCGTCGAGGTCGGCGAAGACCCCGGCGTCGACCGCGGTGAACCCCGCGCCGAGCGTCGGCTCGACGCCGGGCCCGGTCTCCACCGCACCACCTGCGGCGAGCCACGCGGCGTACCCGCCGTCGAGGATGCGGACGTCGGGGAACCCGTAGGACCGCAGCACCAGCCACAACCGGGCGGCGTAGGCCCCGCTCAGCTGGTCGTAGACGACCACCGTGGAGTCCGGACCGATCCCGGCGGCCCGGGCGGCCGCCTCGACCTGCGCCGGCGTCGGCCGGGTGAAGCCGTACTCGCCATCGGGGTCGGACCACACGGTGAACAGGTCGGCGAAGACCGCGCCCGGGACGTGCCCGGCCCGGTAGGTCTCCTCGCCGTCGCTGAAGACGGTCCGCCCGTCGCCGTCCTCGCCGCGAGTGATGCTCGCGTCGAGGACGACCAGCCGCTCGTCGCCAGCGTGCTCGACCAGCCAGCCGGCCGGGACCAGCGAGGAGACCGGGCTGCTCGCCGAGGTCACTTGCCGTCCTGGCCGGCGCGGCGCTCGGCCAGCGCGGAGGCGGCACGGTTGCGCCACTCGCCCCGCTCGGGACGGCGCAGGCCGAGGTTCTCGCGCAGGGTGGCGCCCTCGTAGGAGGTGCGGAACAGGCCGCGCCGCTGGAGCTCGGGCACGACCTCGGCCGCGAAGTCCTCGAAGGCTGCCGGGACGTGGGTGGCCTGGATCATGAAGCCGTCCGCGGCTCCGCTGTCCATCCACTGCTCCATGGTGTCGGCGATGTCGGAGGCCGAGCCGATCATGTTGCCCTCGGTGCGCGCGCCGTACCAGCGCCCGATCTCGCGAATGCTGAGCTTCTCGCGCTCGGCGAACTCCACGACCTCGCGGTAGTGGCCCTCCACGCCGACGACCTCCAGCGACGGCAGCGGGCCGTCGAGGTCGTACTTCGTGAGGTCGACGTTGACGTGGTAGGCCAGCCGCGAGAGCCCGGCCATGTGGTCGACGAGGTCGAAGAACGCCTCGTGCTTGGCCATCGCGTCACGCACGTCGGTGCCGACCACCGTGGTGGCCGCCGGGAGGATCAGCAGCTGGTCGGGGTCACGCCCGTGGTCGGCGGCGCGCTTCTTCATGTCCTGGTAGAACGCGATGCCCGACTCCAGCGACTCGTGGCTGCAGAAGACGACGTCGGCCCAGCGGGAGGCGAAGTCGCGGCCGGCGGGCGAGGCGCCAGCCTGGATCAGCACCGGGTAGCCCTGCGGCGTGCGGGGCACGCCGAGCGGACCCTGGACCTGGAAGTAGGTCCCCACGTGGTCGATGGCCTCGACCTCCTCGGGACGCCCGAAGACGCCGCTCTCCTTGTCGCGCACCAGCGCGTCGTCGGACCAGGAGTCCCACAGCCGGGTGGTCACCTCGAGGTGCTCCTCGGCGCGGGCGTAGCGCGCCGCACGATCGGGGAGCTTGTCCTGGTTGAAGTTCTGCGCCTCGGCGTCCTGGAAGCTGGTGACGATGTTCCAGCCCGCGCGGCCGCCGCTCAGGTGGTCGAGGGTGCCCAGCTGGCGGGCCACGTTGTAGGGCTCGTTGTAGCCGGTCGAGATCGTGCCGGCCACGCCCAGGTCGGTGGTGACCGCGCTCATGATCGAGAGGACGGTCATCGGGTCCAGGCGCGGGCTGCCCGAGCCGTAGCGGATCGCCGGGTCGAAGGAGCCGCCGAGGCTGCGGGGCACGGCGAGGGCGTCGGGGACGAAGGCCAGGTCGAAGCAGGCGTCCTCGAGGACCTTGGCGATGTGCATGTAGTGCTCGGCGCTCAGGAAGCCGTCGCCGGCGTCGGGGTGGCGCCAGCCGACGGTGCCCTGCGGGCCGGCGTTCATGAACGCCGCCAGGTGCATGGACTTCTTGGTGGGCACGGTGGATCTCCTCAGTGCGGGCGAGGTGGTGCGCGGAGACGGACCGCGCGGGTGGAGGGGACGAAGAGGGGGCGTGTCAGAGCGCGGCGAGCTCGTCGAGGAACGCGACGGCGAACGACCCGGGGCCGCTCGTGCGGGCACCGGCGCGCTCGCCGGCCTCGGCGTAGGCGACGTGGGCGGCGACCGCGGCGGCGAACGGGTCGGTCACCGCCGCGAGCGCAGCACAGACGCCACCGAGGCTGCAGCCGGTGCCGGTGACGCGCGGCATCATCTCCGAGCCGCCTGCGACGGCCACGGTGCGGGTCCCGTCGGAGATGTAGTCGGTGGCCCCGGAGACCGCGACCACCGTCTCGAGGCGGGCCGCCAGCTCGGCGACCAGCCCGACGACGGCGCTCGAGTCGAGCGTGGAGTCCACGCCCGAGGCCCCGCCGGCACGCCCGGCGAGCGCGGCGACCTCGCTGGCGTTGCCGCGGACGATCGCCGGCCTGTGGGCCAGGAGCGAGGCGATGACGTCGTCGTACGCCGGGGCGCCGGCGCCCACCGCGACCGGGTCGAGCACCCACGGCGTACCGGCCGTGGCCGCCGTCGACGCCGCCTCGAGGAGGTCCTCGGGGGTGGCGCCCGACATCATCGCCGCTCCGTTGATGAAGACCGCGCCGGCACCGGCGGGGAATGCGCGGGCCCAGCCGGGGGCCGCACCGAACGCAGGGCCGGCGCCGAGCGCGAGCAGCGCATTGGCGCTGAGCCCGGCGGCGACGAAGTTGGTGAGGCCGTAGACGAACGGGGCCTGCTCGCGGACCGCTCGCACGTCGGCGCGCGCCGTCGCGTCCGCCCAGCTCAGGGTGTCCATGTGCTTCGTGCTCCTCGCGACGGTGGGTGGCGCGGCACCGAGGCAACCGCCTCGCACCTACGCATACAACTGTATGCAGTTTGATGCAGCGCCACCCCGAAGTCAACTAAAGACATCGACTTATTCTCTCGTCGCGCGGTCGGGACGCGCCCCCTGGCGCCACGACGGCCGCCTACCGCAGGTGCTCGGCGTGCTCGGCGTGCTCGACGAGCAGCGCCGCGACCTGCCGGGCGAGTCCCGGGACCGGCTCGGGGCCATCGGGACGCAGCCGCATCGCGAGGTCGCCGGAGTAGACGAGCACCAGGGCCTCGGCGAGCGCGGCCGCCCCTGGCCCGGCGACCGGCTCGGCGAGCTCGCGCAGCCGGGCGCGCAGCGCGCCGGACTCCTGACGCAAGGCCTCGGCCAGGGTCGGCGGCGGGTCGGCGTACCCGGCGGCGGTCCCGAGGAAGGCGCACCACCGGGCGCCGCTCGCGCGCGCCCGGAAGTCCTCGAGCGCGTCGAAGACCGCCAGCAACCGGGCACGGTCGGTGTCGGCGCGCGCCACCGCCGCGTCCCAGACCTCCAGCCACTCGCGGTGCCGCCGGTCGAGGGCCGCGGCGACGAGCTCGTCCTTGCTGGCGTACGCCCGGTACAGCGTCGCCGGCGACACGCCCGCCCGCTCCAGGATCCGGTCCACCGGCGCCGTGGCGTCGCCCGCGGCGAAGACCACCTCGTCGATGGCGTCCAGGAGCCGGGTCCGGGTGGATTCGCGGGTGCTCACCTCCTGAACTATAGGTTGGCAAAGTGAAACGAGCGTTTTCGTGGCGGCCCGATCGGGAGACCGCCCTGGTCCTCGCGGGCATCTGCCTGATCGCCGGGACCTACGGGCTGGTGCGGCTGGCCTACGGGCTGTTCCTGCCCGACATCCAGGCCTCGGTGTCGATGGGCTCCGCCGTCGCGGGCTACGTGTCCTCGGGGGCCTCGGCCGCCTACTGCGCGGGAGCGCTGGTGGGACTGCTCGCGCCCGGCCGGGCGCGGCTGCTCGTGGTCGGCGCGTGGGGCACGGCGTCGTTCGGCGCGCTCGGCATGGCGCTCGCCCCCGGGATGGCGCTCCTGGTGCCGTCGGCGATCCTCGCCTCGGCCGGCGCCGGACTCGCCTCACCCGGGATGGTGGCGGTCGTGGCGCGCAACATCCCCACCGCCCGACGGGACCGCGCCCAGGCCGTGGTCAACAGCGGTACCGGCCCCGGCCTGGTCGGCGCCGGCCTGCTGGCCCTGGTGCTCACCCAGTGGCGGCTCGGCTTCGCGGTGAGCGCGGCGCTCACGGCCGCGGCCGGGCTCTGCGTCCTGCTCCTCGACCGGCCGCGCCCGACCCCGGTCGAGGAGCCGACCACCGCCGCCGGCGGCGGGACCCGGTGGCTGCCGGCGCTCGGTCTTCCCGCCACGGGCGCGCTGCTGCTCGGCGGCGCCTCGTCCGCGGTGTGGACCTACGGGCGGGCCCATCTGGTCGCCGCCGGCGCCAGCGACTCCGGCTCGATCCTCGCGTGGATCGGCATCGGCGTCGGCGGCACGGCGACGGTGCTGACCGCGCGCCGGCTGAGCGCGCTTCCGGCACCGCGCGCCTGGTTGCTGACCACCCTGGTCGCCGCCCTCGCGACGGCGGGACTGATCGCGCCCGGCCCGCTGGCGCTGACCGTCCTCGCGTGCGCGGTCTTCGGGTGGGGCTTCGTCGCGGCGACCTCGGCCCTGATCGCCTGGACCGCGCGCCTCGTCCCGACCCGGGCCGCCGCGGGCACCTCCGTCGTCTTCATCACCCTCGTGGTGGGCCAGGCGGCCGGGTCGTCGGCGGGGGGCGCGATCTCCGCGCGCGCCGACCTGTCGGCGACGTTCCTGCTTGCCGCGCTCGCCGCCGTGCTCGCGGCCGCGTGCGGGGGGCGCCGCCGGCTCCCCCCTCCCCCGGCCCCCGCGCTCGACGCGGCCCCGGCCGAGCCGGGCGCAGAGGCCCGGAGCGTCGGGAGGACCTGAGCCCGTCCACCGCCTCCCCGGCGGCCTGTCCCCCGTGGGGCGGACGGCCATACGATCGCCCCCCGGGGCCACGGTCCGGCACGAGCTCCAGGAGGGGCAGCATGGACGAGGAGTCGGTCGCCACGCTGGTGGGTGAGCCCGAGGCCTTCGCGGCCGCCGTCGAGACGCACCGCCACGAGCTGCGGGTGCACTGCTACCGGCTGCTCGGCTCGTTCCACGACGCCGAGGACCTGGTGCAGGAGACGTTCCTCAGAGCGTGGCGACGGCGCGGGACCCTGCGCGCCGAGCCGTCCCTGCGGGCCTGGCTGCACAAGGTCGCCACCCTGGCCTGCCTGGACCTCCTGGACCGCGAGAACCGGCGGGTCACCCGCTACCTCCGGCCGCCGCTGGTGGAGTCACCCGGTGCCCGACCGCCGCTGGCGGTGGGCTGGCTGGAGCCGTACCCGGACCGGCTGCTCGACGCCGCCGCACCAGCCGACGGCGAGCCCGGCGCCGACCCGGCGCCGCGGGAGACCATCGAGCTGGCGTTCGTCGTGGCCCTCCAGCAGCTCTCCCCGTGGCAGCGCGCGGTGCTCGTCCTGCGCGACGTCCTCGGGTGGTCGACCAACGACACCTCGGCGCTGCTCGACCGGGGCGTCACCTCGGTGGCCAGCGCCCTGCAGCGGGCGCGGCTGAGCATGAGGGTGAACCTGGCGCCGGAGCACGAGAAGCCCACCGCGGGCGCGGAACCCGGTGCGGAGGAGCTCGCGCTCGTACGCCGTCTCGCCGAGGCCCACGAGCGCGCCGACCTCCAGGGGATCGCCGACCTCCTGGCCGCGGACGTGCAGCAGACCATCCCGTCGCAGCAGGACTGGCTGGCGGGGCGCGCCGCCCTGATGACGCTCACCGCGCGGGACCTCGACCCCACCTCGGAGCGCTACCAGGGCGAGCGGCGCTCGGTCCTGACCTGGGCCAACCGCCAGCCCGCCCTCGCCCACTACGTCCAGCGCCCCTCCGCGGAGGAGACCCGCGAGATGAGCGGCGAGCACCGCGCCCAGGGCCTGGACGTGATCACCGTCGCCGGCGGCGAGATCACCGCCATCACCACGTTCGGGCCGCGGCACCTCGCGTTCTTCGACCTGCCGCTGGTGCTGCCTTGAGCCGAGCCGCCGATCCCCTCAGGAGGGCGTGGGCACCGCGGGGCGTCGTACGGCGAACGCGATCACGACCGCGATCGCCGAGATGACGCCGCCGTACAGGAAGGCGGCATGGATCCCGTCGGCGGTGGCGTCGACGAGCGAGAGACCGTCCTCGGCGCCGGCGACCTGGCCGCGGGTCATCACGGTGATGAAGATGGCAGTGCCCGCGGCGCCGGCGACCTGCTGGAGCGTCGAGACGATGGCGCTGCCGTGGGCGTAGAGGTGCTGCGGGAGCGATCCCAGCGCCGAGGTCATCAGCGGGGTGAGCATCAGCGCGAGGCCGACGCTGAGCAGCACGTGGACGGCCACGACCGTCCCCTGACTCGTGCCGGTGCCGAAGGTCGTCATCGACCACAGCGCGACGGAGGAGATGGCCGCGCCCGGGACGACGAGCGGGCGCGGCCCGACGCGGTCGTAGACCCGGCCGACGACGGGCGCCAGCAGACCCATCGCCAGCCCGCCGGGCAGCAGCATCAGGCCCGAGTCCAGGGTGGAGAGGCCGAGGACGGACTGGAGGTAGATCGGGAGCAGGATGAGGGAGCCGAACAGCGCCATCATGCTCACGGCGACCAGGACGACGGCGATCGCGAAGGTGCTGCTGGCGAAGGCTCGCAGGTCGAGCAGCGCGCGATCACGCAGCGCGAGCTGGCGCCAGACGAAGAGCCCGAGCGCCGCGGCACCGATCGTGAGCGGGATCCACGGCGCCACCGGCGCATGGCCGGCGGCGGACTCCCCGATGCTGCTGAGCCCGTAGATGAGGCCACCGAAGGCGAAGGCGGAGAGCGCCACGGAGGGCACGTCGATCCGGGAGCGCACCGGCTCGGTGACGTTGCGGACCCACGCCGCGCCGAGCCCGAGGGCGAGGAGCGCGAACGGGAGGACGATCCAGAACATCCACCGCCAGTCGAGCCGGTCGAGGATGACGCCCGACACCGTGGGCCCGATGGCGGGGGCGACGGAGATGACGATGGACATCGTGCCCATCATCCGGCCGCGCCGCGCGGGCTCGACGACGGTGAGGATGGTCGTCATCAGCAGCGGCATCACGAGCGCGGTGCCGACCGCCTGGATGACCCGGGCGAGGACCAGGACCTCGAACGTCGGCGCCGCGCCGGCGAGCGCCGTACCGATGACGAAGGAGATCATCGCGGCCAGGAAGACCTGGCGCAGGGTGAAGCGTCGCAGCAGGTAGCCGGTCACCGGGATGACGATCGCCATCGTCAGCAGGAACGCCGTGGTCAGCCACTGGGCGCTCGTCGCGGCGACCGAGAACTCCCTCATCAGCTCCGGCAGCGCGACGCTCATGATCGTCTCGTTGAGGATGAGGACGAACGCCGAGCCGACCAGCAGGGCGATGAGCGGCCCCACTCGCAGGTCGGGCGGGAGGGACGGAGCCGAGTGGTCCGTGGGTGCCGTGGTGGCGGGCGACGTCATGGTTCTCCTGGTCGTGCGGCAGCGGATGCCGTGGTGGCAGTCTGTGTCAACGCGACAGCAAGTGTCGTTGTTCCCCGCTAGGCTGATCTCATGACCGAGGCCCTGCAGGACCGTCGGCGCCACCAGACGGAGCGCGAGATCCGTGAGGCCGCGCTCGCGCTGTTCGAGGAGCGCGGGGTCGACGGGACCACGGTCGAGGACATCGCCCACGCGGCGGGCGTGTCACCGCGCACCGTCTTCCGCTACGCCGTCAGCAAGGAGCGCGCCGCCCTCCTGCCCGATCCGGCCGTCGAGCGCACCTACGACGAGGCCCTGATCGCGCTGCGCCCGGGCGAGCCCCTCGTGCCGCAGCTGTCGGCGATGTCGCGCGACACCCTCGCGGCCATCGAGGACGGCCGCGACGGCGTCGGGCGCGACACCCTGCGCCAGTGGCGGCTCGTCGCGCACGAGCCGAAGCTGCTGCTCGCGGCGATCGCGGTCGACGAGGAGCGGCTGGCCCGCGCCCAGGCGACCCTCACCGAGACGCTCGGCCTGGACCCGCTGACCGTGCGCGTCGCGCTGGTGCGCACGGCGGCGGTGGTCCGGGTCGCGCTGGACCAGTGGGCGGCCGATCCCTCGGGACCCGGGCTGGTCGCGACGTACGACGCCGCGTGCGAGTCGCTGCGGCGCCAAGGCGGTCTCTGAGCCCCGAAGGCTGGGGAACGCGGACGGTCCGGGGCGACGTGCGGTGCCGCTAGCCGCGGGGCGCGACCCGCTCCTGCCCGGCCTCGGCGGCCGAGGCGGCCGCGGCGCAGTCGCGGCACGGGCAGCTGCTCCGGCCGAGGAGGTCGACGACCACGGCGTGGGTGTCGGCGCCGAGGTCGGGGCCGGGGGCGCTGACCGGCACCGAGCGCTCGCCCAGGAGCGGCACGATGCCCGGGAAGGCGACCTCGACGGTGGAACCGGCCACGTCGACGGGCAGGTGCTGGACCATGTCCCGGGCGAGGTACTGCTCGTCCTCGACGATGTCCTCGGCCGTGTAGATCGGCCCGGCCGGCACCCCGGCGGCGTCGAGCACCCGCAGCACCTCCGCGCGGTCGCGGGCGCCGGTCCAGGCGTTGATCGCGTCGTCGATCTCGTCGCGGCGCGCCCAGCGCCCGGCGTTGGTCACGAGGTCGGGCTGGGTGGCGAGGTCGGGGCGCCCGATCGCCTCCATGAACCGGCCGTAGATCGAGTCGCCGTTGCCGGCGATGACGACCGACTCACCGCCCGCGCAGGTGTAGGCGTTGGACGGCGCGATCCCCTCCATCCGGCCGCCGGCGCGGGCCCGCAGCACGCCGTGGGCGGAGTAGTCGGGCAGCAGCGACTCCATCATCGAGAACACCGCCTCGTGCAGCGCGACGTCGACCTGGCGCTCGGTGGGCGCCCACGCACGGTCGCCCCGCCCGCGCCGCCGGTCTCGGTCGAACAGCGACATCACGACGCCGAACGCGGCGTAGAGCCCCGCGATGGAGTCCCCGATCGAGACCCCGACGCGCGACGGCGGCCGGTCGCTCTCGCCGACCAGCTCGCGCATCCCGCCGTAGGCCTCCGCGACCGCCGCGAAGCCGGGGCGCTGCGACATCGGGCCGGTCTGGCCGAACGCGGAGATCCGGGACACGACCAGCTCGGGGTTCCGGGCGGCGAGCACGTCGGCGCCCAGCCCCCACGCGTCCAGGGTGCCGGGGCGGAAGTTCTCGATCAGGACGTCGGAGACCGCGACCAGGTCGAGCACCGTCTCGCGGCCCTGCTCGGAGCGCAGGTCGAGCTCGATCGACCGCTTCCCGCGGTTGATGGTGCGGTAGAGCATCGAGGTGTCCCCGGCGTACAGGCGCCAGTTGCGCAGCTCGTCGCCGGTCCGAGGCCGCTCGACCTTGATGACCTCGGCGCCGAAGTCGGCGAGCATCCGCGCGGCGGTCGGCGCGGCGATGTAGTTGCCGAGCTCGACGACCCGGACCCCCGCCAGAGGCAGGGCGTCGGCGCCGGTCCGTGGGGCGGTGCTGTCAGCGGTCTCGCGGGAGGTCATGGCCCCATGATCGCGTCACCACGGACCGGCGACGCGCTCGCTCGCGATGTGGTCCGGGTGGTCTGGCGCGGTCCGGCGACCCGGGCCCGGAGGCCGCACGGGATGCTGGGGCGGTGTCCGGTCCTCCCGACGACCCCGTCGCCGCCTCGCTGCGCGGGCGCCACGCCCCGCTGGCCCGCCGGCGCGGGCGCGCCCTGGCCTACCGGCCGGACGTCGCCACCTTCGTCGCCGTACCGCCCCGGCCGGAGCGCGCCGACTGGGACGACCTGGCCGCCCTGCTGGGCAGCGGCGGGTTCGCCGACCTGTTCAGCGCCCCGGTGCGGCCGCCGGCCGGCTGGGAGCCGGTCTTCGCGATGGCGGGCGTGCAGATGGTCGGCCCCACCGCCGTACCGCCCGTCCGGGACGCGGACGTCGTGCGCCTCGGCACTGCGGACGTCCCGGAGATGCTCGCGCTGGTCGACCGCACGCACCCGGGGCCGTTCTGGGAGCGGACCGTCGAGATGGGGACGTACGTCGGGGTCCGCGACGCCGGACGCCTCGTGGCGATGGCCGGCGAACGGCTCCGGCCGCCGGGGTGGACCGAGATCAGCGCGGTGTGCACCGCCCCCGAGGCGCAGGGACGCGGGCACGCGAGCCGGCTGGTGCGCCACCTGGTCGGGCAGGTCCTGGCGCGCGGGGAACGGCCCTTCCTGCACGCGAGCGAGGACAACCGGGGCGCCATCGAGCTCTACGAGCGCCTCGGTTTCACGCTGCACCGGCGGGTGACCTTCCACGGCCACCGCGTCCCGTGAGCGGCGGCGCGTCGCGCGTCGGCCCGGTCGGAGTCAGCACGGTCGGGGTCAGCACGGCCGGGGTCAGCACGGCCGGGGTCAGCGCAGCCGGCTGAGGGCGGACGCGGCCCCGCGCGCCACGGGCCCGGGGTGGGTCATCGGCACCATGTGCGCACCGCCCCCGATCTCGACCACCTGTCGGTCCGGCCCGCCGTCGGCGAGGTGGCGCAGCCAGTCGTGGCGGGCCAGCCGGTCGTGGGCGCCGCGCACCAGCACGACGGGGCGCGTGACCGCGGCCAGGGTCGCCGCGAGGTCGTCACGCCGGGCCACGTCCATGGAGGCGCGCATGGAGCGCAGCGTCGTACGCCGGTACTGGCGCACGAGCACCGGCACCTGCCGCGGGTCCTCGTGCGCGGCGGTCCGCACCCACAGCGCGGCCAGCGCCGGCCAG
This sequence comes from Nocardioides sp. zg-DK7169, assembly GCF_013155365.1. GTDB lineage: Bacteria > Actinomycetota > Actinomycetes > Propionibacteriales > Nocardioidaceae > Nocardioides. Next base: position 71,426 of record NZ_JABJRA010000004.1, on the reverse strand, counting down.
GAGCGGGCGCGCGGGTCCGTGGCCGGACCGACGAGCACCAAGGCGTCCACGAGGTCGGGACGCAGGCGCGCGACGTGGGCGAGGACCTGGCAGCTCGCCGAGTGGCCGAGCAGCGTGGTCGGGCCCGTCAGCGTCGCGCAGAGGTCCACGGCGAGCTCGGCGGGAGCCCGGACGCCCTCCGGCCCGACCGGCAGGCCGTAGCCGGGCAGCAGCCGCACCCGCTCCTCCCCCACGCCCCACTCGGCGAGCACGGGGCGCCACGACTCGACCCCCAGACCGAGGCCGGGTACGGCGATGACCCTCGAGGCGTCCACCACCTCAGTGTGCGGGTGGGTACCGCACGGCCATGCCCCGACGTGTCCGGGCGGCCGTGGCCGCCACCGATTCCTGGATCGACCCCGACGGCTTCCGGTCACCGGCCGGCGAGGTCCATGCCTGGCTGCCGGGCACCAACCAGACGGTGTGCGGCGTACCGATCAAGAAGGCCAGGCTGGGCCGGTTCTCCCACATCGACTGGCTCGACGTGCAGCCCGCGACCGGGCGCGACGCGGACCAGGTGACCTCCGTGTGTCGCAGGTGCCTCGCCGGCACCGGGCACCGCCGCGACGAGAAGCCCTGGACCCGGACCGACCCGCGCCCCTGAGGCGCGAGCCGGTCCGGACCGGTCGGGTCGGTGGGACCGCTCAGCGAGCGGTCCGCTTGGCCTTCAGCTGCAGGCCGGCCACCACGCCCGCGTGGTCGGAGGCCCAGCGCGGCACGGTCTCGGCGATCGGCTTGGCGCCGACCACCCGCGCGAAGCGGGTCTGGACGCCGCGCGTCAGGATCAGGTCGATGCGGGTACGCAGGCTCTTGGTGGGGTTGTCCAGGGCCCCGCTCTGGCAGCAGGTGAAGCCGAGCGCGCTGCCGCGGACAGCCCACGCGTCGTCGAACCAGCGGCGCGTCAGGTCGACGTACGTGCTGGTGGTGGAGACCGTCGGGTCGGCCGGGGAGTTGAAGTCACCCGTCGCGATCACCGGGCGGCCGGCCTTGGCGGGACCGGCGAGGAACTCGGCGGCCTGCGCCTCCTGCACGGCCCCGAAGCGACCGATCTCCAGGTGGGTGTTGAGGAAGCGGAACCGCGAGCCGCGCAGCGTGCCGTCGACGTACACCCAGCCGCGGCCGAAGTCGAGGGTGAGGCCGTCGGTGCCCGGCACCGGGAAGGACTGCTGCTCCGCGTAGCGGCCGGTCACTGCCTTGCCGAGCTCGAGGCCGCGGATGCCCTTGCGGACCAGGATCACGTCGCGGTCCTTCAGCGTCACCGCGCAGTCGAAGCTGCTGGTCGAGGCGACGTTCACGCAGCCGAACTGCGGCGCCACCAGCGGAACCGGGCCGATGGTGGCGTTGTCCACGACCCCGGCGACGCGGTAGGAGAGCCCCTGCTTGCGCAGCGCGGACTGCAGGATCTTCAAGAAGTCGTACGACGGGGGGTTCGCGCCGGCGGCCAGCGGGAGCGTCGTCCAGCGGGTGACCTCCTGCAGGCCGATGAGGTGCGGCTTGGTGCGGGCCACGGTCTTGGCGATCGCGGCGGCACGAACCGGGAACCTGCTGGCCACGGCGCCGCCGTAGATCTGCGCGGCCGCGCCGAGGAACTCCCCGGCCGTGCCCGCGTTGAGCGCCGGGTCGAGCGAGGAGCCCAGGTAGAGGTTCTGGGTCATCACCTTGAGCTTCGGCCCGCTCTTCTTCCCGCCCCGGGCGGCGACCTCCTGGGCCCCCTGGGCCTGGCCGGCCAGCTGCGCTGTCCCCGGGTCCGATCGCTCCGCCGCCGCTGGCCCGCCCGTGGCGAGCATGCCGACCACCAGTGCGGCGGTGGCGGGGAGGGCGAGCAGGCGGTGGGTGAGTCTCATGGATGCGTTTCCGATCGACGGGCGGTCCACGCTGACCGCGGTCAGGTCACTGTGGTCGGCGGCACCGAGAGGCGCATCCCCGTTCGGCGGTATCGGGACGGCGGTCCAGACCGCTCGCCCGGTACGCCGGCTCAGTGGCGGCTGAGCAGCAGGTAGCGCTCGTCGGTGATCGCCCGACCCCACAGCGCAGGGTCCGGCAGCGGCTGCACCGTCGCCTCCCGGCCCGCGCCCCGCACGATCGCGGCGGCCGCCTCCGCCGGGAGGCCGGCGCCCGTCGCCCACCTGCCCTCGACGAGGACCGCGACGCCACCGGGCACGAGCAGGCCCGCCCAGGCGGCGAACGCGGCGGCGGGATCGGGCAGCGCCCAGAGCACGTGGCGGCCGAGCACCACGTCGTACGCCGCGGGCTCGAGCGGTGGGTCGGCGGCGTCGCCGACCGTGAAGCGGGCCTCGGGCACCTTGGCCCGCGCCCGGCGGACCATCTCCGGGGAGAGGTCGAGGCCGTCCACGACGTACCCCTCGTCGGTGAGGAGGCGGGTCAGGGTCCCGGTGCCGCAGCCGAGGTCGACCACCCGCGCCGGGGCCGGCGGCAGCACCCCCAGCAGCAGCGCGCGCCAGGCGGCGCGGACGGCGGGATCCGCGAGCCCGTGGTCCGCCTCGTCGTCGAAGGTCGCGGCCTCGCGGTCCCAGTGCTCGCGGCTCATCCGGCGACCCCAGGGCTCGAGAGGCTCGACCAACAGAACGCCGCTCGGCCGACGACGTGGGACGGCGGGTGGGCTGAGAGGGTGGTGGCATGTCCCGCGTCTCCCTGTCGCGCCTGCCCGGGGACCGGGTGCTGGTGGTCGACGACGGCGCGGAGCGCGTGATCGCGGGGAGCGAGCTGGCGGCCTTCGTCGACGCCCGCGAGGCCGGCTCGCCGCGGTGGGTGTGGGACGACACCGCGCGCTGGTACCCGCCGCTGCTGGCTGCCGGCGTACGTGTCGAGCGCTGCCACGACCTGCGGCTGGCCCACCACCTGCTGCGGCGCGCGCCCGCCGTGGGCGCCGGGCTGCTGGAGGGCGAGCAGTCGGCGCTCTGGGACCGGCTCGGGCCCAGCACCCCCTCGGACCCGGCGCTGTTCGCCGTCGACGACGCCACCGCGTGCCTGCGCGCCGACCTCGAGGACGCCCGGCAGCAGGCGGCCGTGGTCGCCTCGGGCGAGGCGTCCCGGCTGGGCCTGCTGCTCGCGGCGGAGTCGGCCGGTGCCCTGGTCGCCGCCGAGATGACGGACGCCGGGGTGCCGTGGCGCGCCGACGTGCACGAGCGGCTGCTCACCGACCTGCTCGGTCCGCGACCGCCGCGCGGCGCCCGCCCGCGCGGGCTCGAGGAGCTCGCCGCCCAGGTACGGGCCGCGTTCGACGCCCCGGGGCTCAACCCCGACTCCCGCCCCGAGCTGCTGGCCGCGCTGCGCCGGGCCGGGCTGGAGGTCACCGACACCCGGGCGTCCTCGCTGCGCGCGCTGCCCCATCCGGGCATCGCGCCGCTGCTGCGCTACAAGCAGCTGGCCCAGCTCTTCTCCACCAACGGGTGGGCCTGGGTCGACCAGTGGGTCAGCGACGGCCGGTTCCGCCCGTCGTACCAGCCGGCCGGCTCGAGCACCGGGCGCTGGTCGTCCAACGGCGGCGGGGCGCTGTCGTTCCCGGCGCAGGTGCGCGCGGCGGCGATCGCCGACGACGGTTGGGTGCTCGTCGTCGCCGACGTCGCCCAGCTGGAGCCGCGCGTGCTGGCCGGCATGAGCGGGGACCGCGCCCTTGCCCGCTCCGCCCGCGGCACCGACCTCTACCAGGGGATGGTCGAGGACGGCGCGGTCGCCAGCCGCAACGAGGCCAAGCTCGGCCTCCTCGGCGCGATGTACGGCGCCACCAGCGGCGAGAGCGGGCGGATGGTCGCCGGGCTCACCCGGCGCTACCCCGACGCCTTCGGCCTCCTCGAGGCGGCGGCCCGCGCCGGCGAGCGCGGGCAGGTGGTGCGCACGCTGCTGGGGCGCGGCTCGCCGCGCCCGGGCGACGCCGGCGACGCCGGGGACCCCGGCCGCGACCCGGGCGAGTCGCCGGCCGACCCCGACCGCCAGGCCCGCGTACGGCGCGCGTACGGCCGCTTCACCCGCAACTTCGTCGTGCAGGGCACCGGGGCGGAGTGGGCGCTGTGCTGGATCGCGGACCTGCGCAACCGGCTGTGGCGCCTGGGCGGCAGCGGTCCCCTCACCTCGCACCCGCACCTGGTCCTCTTCCTCCACGACGAGGTGGTCGTGCACGCACCGGCCGCCCTCGCCGAGGCCGTCGCCACCGAGGCCCGCGCGGCGGCCGCCACCGCCTCCGCCCTGCTGTTCCGCGACCTGCCCGTCGACTTCCCGCTGAGCGTCTCGACGGTGCGGTCCTACGCCGAGGCCGGCAAGTCGGGCGTGGGCGTCGTCCCGGAGACCTGAGCCAGCCCGGCGCCGTCCGCTCGCCGTCGGACCCGTACTGAACCGCGACACGGCCGTCGCGGTTCAGTACCGTCCCAGCATGGGGTCCGAGGTACGGGTCAGGCAGATCGTCGTGATGGGCGTCTCGGGAGTCGGCAAGACCACCATCGCGAAGGGCATCTCCACGCTCACCGGGTGGACCTTCGCCGAGGGCGACGCGTTCCACCCGGAGGCCAACGTCGCCAAGATGCACGAGGGCCACCCGTTGACCGACGAGGACCGCTGGCCGTGGCTGCGGGCGATCGGGGACTGGATGTCCGCTGAGATCGCTGCCGGCCGCTCGGCCGTGGTCACCTGCTCGGCGCTGCGCCGCTCCTACCGCGACCTGCTGCGCGAGGGACGCCCCGAGGTGGAGTTCTGCCACCTCGCGGCGCAGGAGGACCTCGTCGGTGACCGCCTCAGCCACCGCGGCGGCCACTTCATGCCGCCCTCCCTGCTCCCGAGCCAGTACGCCGCCCTCGAGCCGCTGGAGCCCGACGAGCCCGGCGTCACGGTCTCGGTCGAGGGATCCGTGCCCGACGTGCTCGCCCGGGCCGTCGAGTCGCTGCACCTCCCCGCACCCCGAACGGAGTAGCCATGGAGCTCACCGATGCCGGCAACACCCAGCTCGTCATCGCCGCCCTGCTGGGCATCGCCGCCGTGGTGGTGCTCATCGTGTGGGCCAAGATCCATCCGTTCCTCGCGCTGATCCTCGGCGCGGCCGTGATGGGCACCGCCGCCGAGGTGGCGCCGCTCGACATCGTCGACAGCTTCACGGTCGGGTTCGGCGACACCGTGGGGTCGGTCGGGCTGCTCATCGCGCTCGGCGCCATGGTGGGCAAGATCCTGAGCGACTCCGGCGGCAGCGACACGATCGTCGACACCATCATCGGTCGGGTCGGCAAGGCCGGCCTGCCCTGGGCGATGGCGCTGATCGCGGCCATCCTCGGCCTGCCGCTGTTCTTCGAGGTCGGCGTGGTGCTGCTCGTCCCCGTGGTCATCCTGGTCGCCCGCAAGATGGACATCCCGATCATGCGCGTCGGGATCCCCGCCCTCGCCGGCCTGTCCGTGCTGCACGGGCTGATGCCTCCGCACCCGGGACCGCTGGTCGCCATCGACAACCTCGGCGCCGACCTGGGCCTCACCCTGCTGTTCGGGCTGATCGTCGCGTTCCCGACCCTGGTCATCTGCGGCCCGCTGCTCGCGCGGTTCGTGGAGCAGTGGGTCCCCACCCACGCGACCACCCTCGCGCTCGCTCCCACCGGTGGCACCGGCACGGGCGCCGAGGACGCCGGCCCCGCCTCGGGGCGCGCAGGCGCGGGCGTCGAGGACGAGGCCCGCACCCCGCTCGCCGAGGGCGTGACCCGGCGCCCCGGCTTCGCGGCCGCGGTCGTGTGCATCACCCTGCCGGTGGTGCTGATGCTCGCGCGGGCGATCGCGGAGCTGACCATCGACGACGACGACAGCCGCGTGCTGCAGACACTGGTCTTCATCGGCACCCCGGCCGTGGCGCTGCTCGCCGCTGTCCTCGTCTCGATGTGGTTCCTCGGCTTCCGCACCGGCATGAACCGCACCCAGGTCGAGCGGTCCCTCGGCTCCGGGCTGCCGGGGATCGCCTCGATCCTGCTGATCGTGGCGGCCGGCGGCGGCTTCAAGGCGATGCTCGTCGACGCCGGCGTCGGCGACGTGATCGGCGACTGGGCCCAGGGCTCGGGGATCTCCCCGCTCCTGCTCGGCTGGCTGGTCGCCGTCGGCGTGCGCCTGGCCACCGGGTCCGCGACCGTCGCGACCATCACCGCCAGCGGGATCGTCAGCGGCGTCGCGGCGAGCCTGGACTCCCCCGAGCTGGCGCTGCTCGTGCTCGCGATCGGCTGCGGCTCGGTCTTCTTCAGCCACGTCAACGACGCGGGCTTCTGGCTGGTGAAGGAGTACTTCGGGCTGACCATCGGCCAGACGCTGAAGTCCTGGTCGGTGATGGAGACCGCGATCTCCGTGGTCGGCCTGGTGTTCGTGCTGCTGCTGGGCCTGGTCGTCTAGGCGGGCCCGACGGTGAACGCCCCGACGCCGAGCTCGGGGCGCGCGAGGCCGAGCGCCAGGCCCCGCCACCCGTGGCGCGCCGCCGTCGCTCGGGTCAGCACCTGCGCGACCGTGCGCCACGCCTCCTCGTCGTACGCCGGGATGGGGAGGGCGACGCTGGCGGCGAGGTCACGCCCGTGCACGAGCATCTCCACGAGCCGGGTGTCGAGGTAGTCGCCCAGCCGCATCGCGGTGCCGGCGAGCACGCTGACCGGCCGGTCGAGGTCGAGCTCCTCGGCCGCGAACCAGTCGGCGGCGCCGCGGACCTCGGTCACCAGCGTGTCGTGGCCCGCGGCGACACGGGCCTCCCCGCGCTCGCGCACGGCCTGGTGGAAGTCGCTGCTGCGCGGGTCGTGCTCACCGAGGACCGCGCGGTAGTAGCCCACCGCGTCGACGAGCCGGGCGTCCACGGCCGGCGCGTCGGCAGCGAGGTAGGTGCGCACCGTCTCGAGCGCGCGTGCCAGGTGGGCGGCCAGACCGCCCACCCGGTAGCCCGGGAGCACCGAGTCCTCGCCCCAGCCCCGGGCTACGGCCGGGTCCGCGATCAGCTCCGCGGTCCTCCCCGCGGCGGCCACCGCGAGGTGCTCGGGCCGCCCGGTGGGTGCCGTGTCGGTCGAATGTGTGGTCCCCATCCGGTCATGGTGCCCCCGCGCCGCCCCCGTGCGCACGCAGTCCACGATCCGCGAAGTCGACGAGCCAGGTGAAGCTGTCGTCCAGGTCGGTGGGCATCTGGAACCCCCCGGCGGCCTCGAGCACCGCGAAGCCGTGGAGCAGGCTGCGCAGCGTCCGCAGCGCGTGGACCGTGTCGGCCGGCTCGATCTCGTAGCCGACCAGGACCGCCGACAGCGCGTCCAGGACCCGCGCACCGGCGGCGACGAGCGGGTCGTCGGGTCCCCCGTCGGGGTCGACGCGGACGGTGGCGGAGTAGCGGCCCTGGTGGGCGACGACGTACTCCCGCAGGGTGCGCGCTGCCGCGGTCAGGGCGTCCTTGCCGGCTCTGCCCGCCAGTGCGTCGCGCAGGGCGTCGCCGAGCTCGGTGAGGGCGAGCACGGCGACCCGCCGGGTCACGTCGGCCTGTCCGCTGACGTGCTTGTAGAGCGACGGCGCGCGTACGCCGAGCCGCTCGGCGAGCAGCCCCATCGTGACGTTCGCGAGCCCCACCTCGTCGGCGAGCGCGGCCGCGCCGGCCGCCACCAGCTCCGCGTCCAGCCCGGCCCTAGGCACGGGCGTTGGCCTCGAGGAAGCCCAGCACCAGCGCGGCCGTCTCGTCGGGGAACTGGGTGTGCGGGTAGTGCCCGGCACCCTCGACCACCGCGAGCGTCGCGATCCCGGCCGGCATCGCCGCCACGACCGCCTCCCCCTCGGCGCGCGGGTCGGCCCAGTCCGGGTCGAGCGAGCCCTCCACCACGAGTGCGGGGCACCGGACCTCGCCCAGCCGGGCACCGGCGTCGACCGGGGCCGATCGAGCCATCGCCTGCAGCGCCCGCATCCGGCCGCGGTCCCCCAGCTCGGCCTCCATCCGCCGCAGCTGGGCGGACCAGTCCGCGGGCCGGCGTCCCGGGTAGGCGACCTCGAGGTAGCGCTGCCACCAGGTGGTGCTGCCCAGCACGGCGGTCATCAGCAGCCGGAGCATGGCGGTGCGGTGGTTCCGCGCGCGCAGGTCCCGCGGACGGAGCGACTGCCTGCGGGTGAAGGGCGCCAGCTCGACGATGCCGCGCACCAGGTCGGGCGCCTGCGCGGCCGCGATGGTCACCGACCCGCCCGAGAACGAGTGCCCGACCAGCACGGCGGGGCCACCCAGGTGGCGCACCAGCGCGAGCAGGTCGCCCGCGACGTCGGTGCGCGTGTACGACGGCCAGCCGGTGCTCGACTCCCCGCACCCGCGCAGGTCCGTCACCGCGACGCGGTGGCCGGCCGCGATGAGCTGCGGCGCGAGGAACCGGTACGCCGCGCGACTGTCCCCCATCCCGTGGGCGAGGACGACCAGCGGCCCAGCGCCCTCGACCTCGTAGGCGATCCGGCCGCTCTCCCGGGCGAGGTGCTGGGTCATGATTCCCCCACGTGGCTAATACTCATAGCCAAAAGGCTAACAGCATTAGCCCCTGGTGTCACCCCGCCCCCGCACCCACCGCGGTCCGAGCGGAGGACCGCGCCTCGGACCTGATCGCCCGAGCCTTGTCGAGCGAGACCACGAGGCTGATGACCACCGCGACGCCGAGGATCCGCAGCCAGGTCTCCCAGTCCAGCGGGGCGGTCTGGAACAGGGTGTTCATCGCCGGCACGTAGGTCAGCGCCGCCTGCCCGATCGCCTGCACCGTGACGCCGACCAGCAACCACCGGTTGGTGAACAGGCCGACGCGCCACGACGGGCCGGTCAGCGAGCGGCAGATGAACAGGTAGAAGGCCTCGACGGTCACGAACAGGTTCACCGCCGCGGTGCGGCTCACGTCGAGGGACGCCCCGGCGCCGCGCTCGTACTGGAAGACCCACCACGAGCCCACGACCAACAGCACCGAGACCAGCACGGTGCGCAGCACCATCGTGCGGGTGAGCAACGGTTGGCGCGGGTCCCGGGGCTGGCGGTCCATGATGCCCGCCTCCTTCGGTTCCCAGGCGAGCATCAGGCCGAGCGCGACGGCGGTGGTCATGTTGATCCACAGGATCTGGGTCGGGAGGATCGGCAGGGCCGCGCCGAGCAGGATCGCGACCAGGATGACCAGGCCCTCCCCCAGGTTCGTCGGCAACGTCCAGACGATGAACTTGGTGAGGTTGTCGTAGACGCCGCGGCCCTCCTCGACGGCCGCCTCGATGGTCGCGAAGTCGTCGTCGAGCAGCACCATGTCGGCGGCGTCCTTCGCCGCCTCGGTGCCGCCGCGCCCCATGGCGATCCCGATGTCGGCCTGCTTGAGCGCCGGCGCGTCGTTGACCCCGTCCCCCGTCATCGCCACCACGTGGTGGCGCGACTGGAGCGCGCCGACCAGCCGCAGCTTCTGGTCCGGGCTCACCCGCGCGAACACCGAGGTCCGCTCCACGGCGTCCGGCAGCTCCTCGTCGGTGACCCGCTCGAGCTCCGCGCCCGCCAGGACCCCCTCCGGGGCGCCGTTGCCGAGGATCCCGATCTGGCGGGCGATCGAGGCGGCCGTCGTGGCGTGGTCGCCGGTGATCATCTTGACCTGGAGCCCCGCGTTGCGACACGTCGCCACCGCCCTCCGCGCGGTGTCGCGCGGCGGGTCCATCATCGCCTGGAGACCGGCGAGGACCAGGCCGTGGCCGCGGCCGGCGGCGAGCTCGTCCAGCGCATCGGGCGCGGGGTCCCGGGCGACGGCGGTCGCCAGCACCCGCATCCCGTCCGCGGCCAGCCGCTCGGCCGCCTCGTGCACCGCGTCCGCGTCGAGGGGCAGGCTCGAGCCGTCGGCGCCGAGCTGCCCGGTGCACCGGGCCGACACCCGCTCGACCGCGCCCTTGACCAGCAGCACCTGCCCGCCGCTCCCGGGATCGGTGTGCAGCGTCGCCATGTACTGCCGCTCCGAGGTGAACGGCACCTCGCCGACACGGGGCAGCGTGTGGGTGCCGACGCCGTAGCGTCGGGCGACGCGCAGCATCGCGGTCTCGGTGGGGTCCCCGATGTCGCCGCCGTCGTCGTCCAGCCGCGACTCGTTGCAGTTGGCGCCGATCACCAGCGTCCAGCGCAGCGCCTCGTCGAGGAGCACCTCCGGCTGCGGCCCGCCCGGGCTCACGGCGTCCGCGCCCTCGACGGGGACCTCCTGGGTGAAGGTCCACAAGGTGCGCACCGTCATCCGGTTCTGCGTCAGGGTGCCGGTCTTGTCCGAGCAGATGACGGTGGCCCCACCGAGGGTCTCGACGGCGGGCAGGCGACGGATCACGGCGTGCTGCCGCGCCATCCGGGAGACACCGATCGCGAGAGTGATGGCCACCGCCGCGGGCAGCCCCTCAGGGATCGCGCCCACCGCGAGGGCGACGACGGCGACGAACATGTCGGCCGCCGGCTCCCCGCGCAGCACGCCGACGACGAAGGTCACCAGCGCCAGGGCGAGGATGACGACGGTGAGCCAGGTGCTGAACGACGCCAGCTTGCGGGTCAGCGGCGTGGCCATCGTGTCCGCGCTGCCGACCAGTCGGTGGATCTCGCCCAGCTGGGTGCCGGCGCCGGTGGCGACCACGATCCCGGCGCCGGTGCCGTTGGTGACCAGCGTGCCGGAGTAGAGCATGTTGCGCCGGTCCGAGACCGGGGTCTCCGGCGCCAGCACCATGTCGGCCTTGTCGACCGGCAGCGACTCCCCGGTGAGGGCGGACTCGTCCGCGCGCAGCTCGGTGCTCCGCACCAGCCGCAGGTCGGCCGGGACCTTGTCGCCGGCCTCGACGAGGACCAGGTCCCCGGTCACGAGGTCCTCCGAGGGCACCGTCCGGATCGAGCCGTCGCGGATCACCCGCGCCTCGGTGGTCACCATCGAGCGCAGGGCGTCCAGGGCCGACTCCGCCTTGGACTCCTGGATGAAGCCCAGGATCGCGTTGACCACCACGACGCCCGCGATCACCGAGGCGTCGACGTACTCCCGGAGCACGAAGGTGACGATCCCGGCCGCGATCAGGACGTAGACGAGCGGGCTGTTCAGCTGGCGCAGGAAGCGCCGGACCGGTCCGGCCGTGCGCGGGCGCGGCAGCTGGTTGGGCCCGTCGGCGGCCAGCCGGCGGGCCGCCTCCTGCCCGTCCAGTCCCGCGTCGGCATCGGTGTGCAGGAGCGCGAGGACCTCGGGGACCGCCAGATCGTGAGGGGTCCGTCCGCGTACGTCGGCTGTGTCCGCGTCCATCATCCGAGTCGACCGCCCCCGGCGCATCCGTCACAGGGCCGATGGTCCCCTGTCGGGCGGGTCCCGCCCGGCGCGGTCGACGACCCCGGCCCCTTCCGGACGCCCGACGCCTTCGAGGCACGCTCACGGTCCCGTGCGGCCCGCGGCCCGCGTGCGGCAGCGCGACGTGGAGGACCCGGCGACGGTGGGACGTTGGTCCTCCCGGTTCTCGGCACCAAGCCCTGCCGCGTCCCGGTTCCCCCGCGAGACGGTGGGTGCTCCGGCGAGCGAGGTGGTAGCCAGTCGTGTCCCCCCAGACCCGGGCGTCGAGCGTGGTGATCGGCGTCCCGATGCGTGACCTCGACCCTGCCCTGCGCTTCGCCGTGCGGGAGGCAGAGGTCCTCGGGTGCCGCCTGCGCATCGTCGGGCACGAAGGCCCCGACCGCGGGTCGCGGAGCGGAGCGCACCCGCCCATGGAGCGCGCCCTGCGCACCGCGCGGGCGCTGGCCGGCCCGTCGACCGCCGTCAGCGGCGAGCTGCACCCGGCCCCGACGCTGGAGTCCGCGCTCCGTGCCCAGGCCGACGCCCGGGTCGTGGTGGCCCAGCGCAGCGACCTCGGAGCGCTTCTCGAGGGCGTGGGACGCATCGACGCCTCCGCCGGCGTACCCGCCGTGGCCTGCGTCCCGCCCGGCTGGCACACCACGACCGTCCCGGGGCCGCCGATCACCGTTGCCGTCGACGATCCCGGGACCTCGCGGCACCTGCTCGGCGTGGCTCTCAATGTCGCGGCCGCCCACCGGCTCCCGCTGCGCGTCGTGCACGCCTGGGGCCTGGAGCAGCCCCCCGGCGGGCACCGGCCCTCCGAGGCGGCGCTGAGCCGGTGGTCGCACCGCATCGTCGAGGAGCTCGGCGCCCTGCGCGAGCGCGCCGACGTCTTCGTGAACCTCGAGGTCCACGTGGCCTCGCCGGTGCAGGCCCTGGTGGGCCACTCCCACGAGTCCTCGGCGCTGCTGATCGGCGCACGCCGGGCGGTGTACCGCACCGCACCCGGGCTCGGCCTGGTCACCCGCGGCCTGCTCCACCAGACCGCCTGTCCGGTGCTCGTGGTCCCGGACACGCCGACGTCCGCGCTGCACCCGGGCGCCGTGAACGGGAATCCGCTGGGCGGACATCCCTGAGCGCTGCCCAGCACGCGCCCCGAGATCAGTCCATCTCGTCGCCGGGCGACGGCACCCACCACAGCAGGCTGGTGCCGCGGTTGCGCTGGGAGGTGATCGTCAGCGTGCCGCCGCGCCGCTCGGCGCGCAGCCGGACGTTGGCCAGGCCGCTCTCCTCCACCCCCTCGGGCATCCCCAGCCCGTCATCGCTGACGCGCACCGTGACGCCGTCGCCGACACTGACCTCCACGGCGCAGACCGCCGAGTGCGCGTGGCGCACGGCATTGGACAGAGCCTCGGTGAGAACCGCGAGGACATCGGGGAGAAGATCGTCGGAGGCGAGCATCTTCACCGGCCCGCGGAATTCGAGCGTGGGGTGGAACTTCATCATTCTCGCCGCCCGTTCCACGACCTCCACGACGACCGCGCGCGGATCTCCGGAATCCGGTTTTGAGCGCAATCCGAAGATCGTGCGGCGAATATCGCGAATCGTCACGTCGATGTCCTCGATGGTGGCGTCCAGACGACGTCCCATCTCCTCGGCGTCCCCGAGGCCGGCCGTGCCCTGGAGCTCCAGGCCGATCGCGAACAGCCGCTGGATCACCAGGTCGTGCAGGTCCCGGGCGATCCGGTCGCGGTCCTCGAGCACCGCCAGGCGCTGCTGGTCGCGTCGCGCCCGGGCCACGTGGAGGGCGAGCGCCGCCTGCTCGGCCAGAAGGGTCGGCAGGCTCGGGTCCTGGGAGACGTCCGTGGGGTCCACGTCGCTCCACCAGGCCAGCCCCACCACACCCTCGACGCCGATCGCGCTGCGCAGCGGGACCACCATCCCCGGCCCGGCCCGCTCGCCGGCGAGCACCCTGGCGACATCCACGGCACGCGGGTGGTCGGAGAGCGCGCGGACCGTGAGCGAGCGACCCGAGACGGCCACGCAGCGCTCGAGGGAGCGCTCGAAGGACAGCCCCGCCATCACGTCGGGGTCCGCCGGCAGGCCGGAGACCGCCTGGAGCCGCAGCGCGGCCGGGTCCGGGGCGGCCACGACCCAAGCGATGTCCGCGCCGGCGAGCTCGCGGGTGCGGTCGGCCACGATCTGGAGCGCGGTGTCGTCCGCCTCCGGGCGGAGCAGCGCCGTCGTCAGGTCGGCGGCGGCGGCCAGCCAGCGCTCGCGCCGCTGCGCCTCCTCGCGCAGCCGAGCGTTGTCGATCGCCACCTCCGCGGCGGCGGCGAGCGCCAGCAGGATCTGCTCGTCGTGCACGGTGAAGTCCGAGCCGTCCAGCTTCTCGGACAGCACGATGGTGCCGGCCTCCCGCTCCCCCAGCCGCACGGGTACGCCGAGGCGGGTACGCCGTGCCGGCTCCGGCGCCGCGGGGTCGTCGTCCTCGGGGTCCCCGGGGTTCCCAGTGCTCTCGGGGCTCTCGGGGCTCTCGGGGCTCTCCGGGTCCTCGGGCCTTCCCGGCCCCCGGGGCTCGTCCAGGCCGTCGAGGGGCCCCGCGAGGCCGGCGGCCTCCGTATGGGTCAGGCCGTGGGCGACCAGGGCGCGGCGGCGTCCCCTGGTGCCCGGCTCGTCGACGACCAGCACGGCGTGACGGGCGCGGGCCATGTCCGCGGCCGCCTCGAGGATGTTCGCCAGGAGGTCCTCCAACGACAGCTCGGCCGCCATCGTCACGACCACGTCGAGGAGCAGGTGCCATCGGTCCGGCTCGGCATTCACGTCGCCCAGCTGCTGGGCGGCTATCCGCATCAGCTCCTCGAAGGAAATGTCCTCATGAGGTGAGGACGGCTCTTCCTCCGCGAGCTCTCCCGAGATATCTCGCATTGCGCTCCTATGCGACAAACGTCCCCACGCGACCCGCCCGGTCGAGTTTTGGGACCGTAGCAGTCGTGGTGTTCTCCAACCAGGGTTTGCAGCGCGACTACACCGCACGCGGGTCGGGCGTCGCGGAGCGCGGTGCCCGCCGCGGCCCAGCCCTCACGGACGGGCCGGAGCGGCGCACCATCAGCGCCTCGCGATCACCGCGGCGCGGTGCTCTGACGTGCCGCGATGATCGCGGCCTGCGTCCGGGACTCCACGCCGAGCTTGCCCAGCATCGTGGAGACGTAGTTCTTGGTCGTCTTCTCCGCCAGCCCCAGACGGGCGGCGATCTGGCGGTTGGTGAACCCCTGGCCCACCAGCTCCAGGACCTGGTGCTCCTTCGGCGTGAGGTGCTTGGTCACGGGGTCCTCCGGAGGGCCGTTGCGCAACCGGGTCAGCACCTGGGCGGTGACCGCGGGGTCGAGCATCGACTGCCCGTCGGCCACCCGGCGTACGGTGTCGACGAAGTCGACCGACTTCACCTGCTTGAGGACGTACCCGGCGGCGCCCGCCATGATCGCGGCGAACAGTGCCTCGTCCTCGTCGTAGGACGTCAGCATCAGTGCGGCGATCCCGGGGTCGACCGAGCGGATCTGGCGGCAGACCTCCACGCCGGTGCCGTCGGGGAGCCGCACGTCGAGGATGGCGATGTCGGGCCGCAGGGCCGGGATCCGGCGCGCGGCCTCGGCGGCCCACCCGGACTCGCCCACCACCTCGATGTCGCCCTCGCGTTCGAGCAGCCCACGTATCCCGTGTCTGACCAGCTCATGGTCATCAAGGAGGAAGACCGTCACCGGGGGGCGCGGTCCTTGCTCGGGCTCTGCGGAGGACTCCCACATGGGCTGAACGTACGACGGCGACGACGACGGCGGCCCCTGTCCAGGGCCATGCTGGCCCGGGACTTTAGTCCCTAGTTTCGGTGATGACGATCACCCGCCGCCATCGGTGCGACGCAGCGACCGGCCACGGCGCTCGCACGGTCCTCCGGGCGAGCAGGATCCGCCCGCCAGGTGCACCGGGTCGGTCCCGATCGGGCGGGGCCGTTCGTCTCTATGCGGCGCAGCGCCTGCGAACACACGCTGGGACACCTGACCTCGAGACCGGGCCCCGCCCGGTCAGGACATGCGGAGGGAGATGAGTGTGGACGCCACCAGCCACCGCGTCGACATCACCGACCTGGCGGAGCGCCTGATCGCCGAGTTCCAGGGCGTCCTCGCTCCGGGCCTGATCCGCCGCATCGTCTACCAGGCCGACCACCTGGTGCTGAGGTGCGCGGGGACCACCCGCAACCCGGTCGTCCTGTGCGAGACGATCGCCCGCAGCCTGCTCGACGAGCGGGCTGCGGGCGAGGCGCGCGGCGGTGTCGGGGACATCGCGTCCGCGTGAGGCGGTCCTCTCAGGAGAGCGCCGACCCGACCGCGATCAGCACCAGGCAGAGCACGAACAAGATGATCACCAGCGGCAGCACGAAGCGGACGTAGTGGTCGTAGCGCACCTTCGCCAGGGCGAGACCACCCATCACCACCGCGGACGTCGGGGTGATCAGGTTCACCAGGCCCGAGGCCGACTGGTACGCCGTCACGACCATCGACCGCTGGACGCCGGCGAAGTCCGCCAGCGGGGCCAGGATCGGCATCGCCAGGGCGGCGTGCCCCGAGGACGACGGCACCAGGAACGCGAGCGGGATGTTGACCATGAACATCAGCCCGCCGAAGAGCCAGGACGAGCTGTCCCCGACGACCTGCTCCATCGCGTTCAGGATCGTGCCGGTGATCTCGGAGTTGTTCATGATCACGGTGACGCCGCGGGCCAGCACGATGACCAGGCCGACCCCGATGAAGTCCCCGGCTCCGGAGACCACCGTGTCGGTCACGCCCTTCTCCCCCATGCCGCCGATCAGCCCGACCACGATCGACATTGCCACGAACAGCGCGGCGAGCTCGGGGAAGTACCAGTCCAGCTGCCAGGAGTAGCTCTCGGCCTCGGGGCCGTTGATCACCTGCGCCCACGGCACGATCGAGAAGATCATGAACACGAAGGTGACCCCGACGATGGTGAGGACCAGCTTGTCGCGCCCGCGGAGCGGGCCGACGTCGCGGGTGCCCTGGGCGACCAGCTCGTCGTCCCCCTCGGCCGTGCCGACCATCGAGTGGGCGGGATCGGCCTTCACCTTCCGGGCGTAGCGCAGCACCCACCAGATCCCCACCGGCACCAGCAGGACGTACATGAGCAGGCGGAACCCGATGCCGTCGCCAATGGAGATGTCGGCGCCCCCGGAGGCGACGCCGGTGGCGAACGGGTTGACCGTCGAGGTCAGCACCCCCACGCCGGCGCCGACCATGATGACGCCGACGACGACCATCCGGTCGTAGCCGAGTGCCAGGATCAGCGGGATGAGCAGCGCATAGAAACCGAGCGTCTCCTCGGCCATGCCCTCCGTGGTGCCACCGATGGAGAACAGGATCATCAGCACGATGATCAGCACCGAGCTGCGGGTGCGCATCCGGACGGCGATCCGCGCGACGCCGTTCTCGATGGCGCCGGTGCGCATGCACATGGTGATGAAGACGCCGATGGCGATGACGAAGAAGAAGACCCCCGCCGCGCCGTACAGCTCACCGGTCTCGTAGGGACCGACGAAGCCGTCGGCGTTCATGATGCCGTACAGGCCGTTGACCGGGGCCAGGAAGAGCTGGGCGAACCGGCCGCCGAGCGTGAGCGGGTCGCTGGTCTCCTCGTAGCTGCCGGGGATCGGGCGACCGGTGTCCGGGTCGTTCTGGTAGCTGCCGGTGGGCACCACGAAGGCCAGCAGCCAGACCAGCAGGGTGACCGCGGCGAGCACCGTCAGGGCGCTCGGGAAATGGAAGGTCCTGGGCTCGGAGCTGGCTGATGCGCCTGATGCGTCCGCGTTCCCACGGCTTCGACGGCGGCGGTTGGAAACCATGTGCCTGCCTCTCTGCTCGGCAATGGAGCCTGCTCAACGAACCATTCGGCGCTGGTGCGTGAGACCTGCCGATCGTCATTGCGGCAGTGGGACCTTGGACCCTCATGGTCGCTGCGACGGAGGCGTTGTGTGGGGAGCCACACCAAGCAGAAGGAGGGGCCATGGCGCTCCAGGTCAATTCCGAAGTCGGCCTTCTCAAGCGGGTGATCCTGCATCGCCCGGGGCTGGAGCTGAAGCGGCTGACACCGAGCAACAAGGACGAGTTCCTCTTCGACGACGTCTTGTGGGTCAAGAGGGCCCAGATGGAGCACGACGCGTTCGCGAGCACGCTGCGCGACCTCGACATCAACGTGCACCTGCTCGGCGACCTGCTCTCAGAGACGCTCGCGATCCCCGAGGCACGCAAGCACGTGCTCGAGCACACCCTGGACGAGCGCATCTACGGCCCCCTGGCCATCGACTCGATCTACGGCCACCTGAACTCGATGTCCGACAAGGACCTGGCCGAGATCCTGATCGGCGGCCTGACCAAGGCCGAGTTGGTGGACCACGTCGACGAGCCCGCGTCCGTGGTGATCCAGGCCCTCGAGCCCTACGACTTCCTCCTCCCGCCGCTGCCCAACCACCTCTTCACCCGTGACACCTCGGCGTGGGTGTACGACGGGGTGTCGATCAACGCGATGCGCAAGCGCGCCCGCATGCGCGAGACGATCCACTACGACGCGATCTACCGCTGGCACCCGTTCTTCGCCGACCAGGACTTCAAGGCCTGGGGCGAGGGCACCGCGGCCGGCGCGGCCACCACCGAGGGCGGCGACATCCTCGTGATCGGCCGGGGCGTGGTCCTGGTCGGGATGAGCGAGCGCACGACGCCGCAGGGCGTCGAGCGACTGGCCCGCAAGCTGTTCCAGGAGGGCAGCGCCGAGACGATCGTGGCACTGTCGATGCCGATGAGCCGCGCGTTCATGCACCTCGACACCGTCATGACGATGGTCAACGAGGAGACCTTCACCAAGTACGCCGGTCTCGGGATGCTGCCGTCCTACACGATCAAGCGCGGCGACAAGGCCGGCGAGCTGAAGGTCACCTCCCACCCGCCGGAGGACATGCACAAGACGATCGCGCACTCGCTCGGGCTCAAGGACATCCGGGTCCTCACCCCCGTCCAGGACGTCCACGCCGCCGAGCGCGAGCAGTGGGACGACGGCTGCAACGTGCTCGCCGTGCGCCCGGGTGTCGTCGTCGCCTATGAGCGCGCCGTCACCACCAACACCTACCTGCGCAAGAAGGGGGTCGAGGTCATCACCATCGCCGGAAACGAGCTGGGGCGTGGCCGCGGCGGCCCGCGGTGCATGAGCTGCCCGCTCGAGCGCGAAGGGATCTGATCTCCATGGCCTTCAACCTGCGTCACCGCAGCTTCCTCAAGGAGCTCGACTTCACCACCAAGGAGTGGACGTTCCTCCTGGACCTCGCCGCCGACCTGAAGGAGGCGAAGTACGCCGGGACCGAGCAGCCCCGGCTGACCGGGAAGAACATCGCGCTGATCTTCGAGAAGACCTCGACGCGCACCCGGTGCTCCTTCGAGGTCGCCGCCTTCGACCAGGGCGCCCGGGTCACCTACCTCGACCCGTCCGGCTCCCAGATCGGCCACAAGGAGTCGATGGAGGACACCGCCCGGGTGCTCGGCCGGTTCTACGACGGCATCGAGTACCGCGGGTCGCGCCAGGAGAACGTCGAGACGCTCGCGGCGTACTCCGGCGTACCGGTCTGGAACGGGCTGACCGACGAGTGGCACCCCACCCAGATGCTCTGCGACATGCTCACCATGCGCGAGCACTGCGCCAAGCAGGACCGCGACATCACGTTCGCCTACCTCGGCGACGCCCGCAACAACATGGGCAACTCGCTGCTGGTCACCGGCGCGATGATGGGCATGGACGTGCGGGTCGTGGCCCCCAAGGCGCTGTGGAACACCCAGGAGGTCGTCGACGCCGCCAAGGCGCGGGCCCAGGAGACCGGGGCGCGGATCACCCAGACCGAGGACGTCCGCGCCGGGGTCGAGGGAGCCGACTTCATCTACACCGACGTGTGGGTGTCGATGGGCGAGCCCCCGGAGGTGTGGGACGAGCGCATCGGCCTCCTGCGCGACTACCAGGTCACCGCCCAGGTCATGGAGGCGACCGGCAACCCGCAGGCGAAGTTCCTGCACTGCCTGCCGGCCTTCCACGACCGCCACACCAAGGTCGGCGAGGACATCTACCAGCGCACCGGCATGGAGGCCCTCGAGGTCACCGACGAGGTCTTCGAGTCGAGCAGCTCGATCGTCTTCGACCAGGCCGAGAACCGGATGCACACGATCAAGGCCGTGCTCGTGGCCACCCTGGGAGGCTGACATGCGCATCGTCGCCGCCCTGGGCGGGAACGCGCTGCTGCAGCGCGGCCAGCGACCGGACGCCGACGTGCAGGAGGCAAACGTCCGCCGGGCGATCGCCGCCCTGGCGCCGCTCGCCGACGAGCACGAGCTGGTGATCACGCACGGCAACGGCCCGCAGGTCGGCGTCCTGGCGCTGCAGAGCGCCTCCGACCCGCGCCTCACCTCGCCGTACCCGTTCGACGTGCTGGGCGCCCAGACCCAGGGGATGATCGGCTACTGGCTCCTGCAGGCCCTGCAGAACGAGATCCCGCGGCAGCCGGTCGCGGCGATCATCAACCAGACGCTGGTCGAGGCCAACGACCCCGCCTTCGAGAACCCCACCAAGTTCGTCGGTGAGACCTACGACGAGCAGACGGCGCGCAAGCTCGCCGCGGAGCGGGGCTGGCAGATCCGTCAGGACGGCGACTCCTGGCGCCGGGTCGTGGGGTCGCCCCGTCCCCAGCGCATCGTGGAGACGCGGCTGATCCGGCTGCTCCTCGAGAGCGGAGCGATCGTCATCTGCGCGGGCGGCGGTGGAGTGCCGGTGGTGCGCGACGAGGTCGGCGAGCTGTGCGGTGTCGAGGCCGTGGTGGACAAGGACCTCGCCAGCTCCGTGCTGGCGGAGGCCCTGGACGCGGATGCGCTGATGGTGCTCACCGACGTCCCGGCGGTGATGAAGGACTTCGGCACGCCCGACCAGGCGCCGATCCACCGCGAGACGCCGCCCGGGCTGCGCGCGGTGACGTACGCCGCGGGCTCGATGGGCCCCAAGGTCGAGGCGGCATGCCGCTTCGTCGAGGTCACCGGCGGCATGGCGGCGATCGGGAGCCTCGACGAGGCCTCCGCGATCCTCGACGGCAAGTCGGGAACGATCGTCACGACGACCGGGCGCTATCGCGGTCAGTGACCGCCGGACCCGGGGGCCCTCCCCCCGGGCCTCCGGGTCCGGTGACCCACCGGTCGCGCCGACCCAGGGGACGCCATGACCGACCATGTCGACGAGGCCGGCCTCACCGGCGCCGAGGCCGCGCAGCTGCTCTCCCAGCACGGCCCCAACCAGCTCCCGCCGGCACCGCGGGAGCCGGCCTGGCGCAAGCTCGCGGCCCAGCTGACCCACCTGCTGGCCCTGCTGCTCTGGATCGCCGCGGGGCTCGCGGTGCTCGCCGGGATGCCCGAGATCGCCGTGGCGGTCGTCGCGATCATCGTGCTGAACGCCGCCTTCGCGTTCTGGCAGGAACACCGCGCCGACCGCTCCGCCGAGCAGCTCCAGGCCCTGGTCCCGTCCCGGACCCGGGTGGTGCGCGACGGCCGGGTCACCGACGTCGAGGTCGCCGACCTGGTGCCCGGCGACCTCGTGCTGCTCGCCGCCGGCGACCGCGTCGGCGCCGACGCGGAGGTGGTCGAGGGCCGCAGCCTGGCCCTCGACGAGTCGGTGCTCACCGGTGAGAGCACCGCGGTCCCCCACGCGTCCGGGGAGCAGGTCATGTGCGGCACCTACGTCGTGCAGGTCGAGGGCAGCGCCCGGGTCACCGCCACCGGCGCCGACACCACCCTCGCCGGCATCTCCCGGCTCGCCGGCGGCGCCACCCGCCCGCCGAGCCCGATGACCACCCAGCTCAACTAGGTGGTGCGGGTGATCGCCGTCATCG
The DNA here is from genome assembly GCF_013155365.1 of Nocardioides sp. zg-DK7169. Lineage (GTDB taxonomy): Bacteria > Actinomycetota > Actinomycetes > Propionibacteriales > Nocardioidaceae > Nocardioides. The sequence goes on along the minus strand of NZ_JABJRA010000004.1, from coordinate 50,165 downwards.
CGACCGCCACCGGGCTCGGCCTCGGCGCCGCCTCGCTCGGGCTGGGGCTCGGGGCCACCGAGGCGTTCCTCTTCGGGGTCGGGGTCTCGGTCGCCCTCGTGCCGGAGGGCATCCTCCCCACCGTCACCCTCTCGCTGGCGCGCGGTGCCCAGCTGATGGCCGGGCACCAGGCGCTGGTGCGCCGCCTCGACGCCGTGGAGACGCTGGGCGCCACGACGTTCATCTGCACCGACAAGACCGGCACGCTCACCCAGAACCGGATGAACGTCGTCGAGGTGATCACGCCGTCGGGCCGGGCGACCGTGCACGGCAGCGGCTACGAGCCCCGGGCCGAGATCTCCGGGGACGACGACGCGCAGCGTGCCGCGGGGACGGCGGCGCTGCACGCGCTGCGCTGCGTCACCGGACGGGTCCACGAGGTCGACGGGACGTGGACCGCCTCGGGCGACCCGATGGAGGCGGCGCTGCACGCCCTCGCGCTGCGTACCGGGGTGGACACCGGCGACCCCGGCGACCGCTGCGCCTACACCGCCGAGCGCCGGCGCAGCTCGGCGCTGACCGACGGCGTGGTCTCCGTGCTGGGTGCCCCCGAGTCGGTCCTGGCGGTCTGCTCGGCCACGCCCGAACGTGTCTCGGCGGACCTGGCCCGGCTCGCCGACGCCGGTCTGCGCGTCCTGGCCGTCGCGGTCGGGCACTGGGACCGCGCCGCCGACCCCGCGATGGAGCAGGACCTGACCCTCGTCGGCCTGCTGGCGCTCCAGGACCCGCCGCGCGACGACGTGGCCGACGCGCTGTCCACCTGCCGACGCGCCGGCATCCGGGTCGCCATGATCACCGGCGACCACCCCCGCACCGGGGCCGCGATCGGTCGGCAGATCGGCCTGCTCGGCCCGGACGGCGTGGTGGTGGACGGCAGCGACCTGCCCCCGGACGACGAGGCGCTGGCCGCCGTCGTGGACCGGCCGGACGGGGTGGTGGTCGCCCGCGCGGCGCCCGCCGACAAGCTGCGCATCGCGCGGGCCCTCCAGGGGCGCGGGCACGTGGTCGCGATGACCGGCGACGGCGTCAACGACGCCCCCGCGCTGCGCGAGGCCGACGTCGGCGTCGCCATGGGCGCCAGCGGCAGCGACGTGGCCCGGGAGGCCGCGGACATGGTGCTCCTCGACGACCACTTCGCGACGATCGTGACCGCCATCGAGCTGGGACGCGCGACCTTCCTCAACGTCCGGCGCTTCCTGACCTACCACCTCAGCGACAACGTCGCCGAGCTCACGCCGTTCGCGGCCTGGGCGCTCACCGGGGGCGAGCTCCCGCTGGCGATCGGGGTGCTCCAGGTGCTGGCCCTGGACATCGGCACCGACATGCTGCCCGCCCTGGCCCTCGGCGCCGAGCCGGCCCGGCGCGAGGTGATGGCCGGACCTGCGCGCCGGCGCATCGTCGACCGGGCCGTGGTGCTGCGTGCCTTCCTCGTGCTCGGCGCCACCGAGGCGGTCCTCGCCCTGGTCGCGTTCACCCTCGTGCTGCGCGCCGGCGGCTGGAGCTGGGGAGACGTGCCCTCCGGCGCGCTGCTTGCCACCGCGTCGGGCACCGCGTTCGCCGCGATCTCCCTGGGCCAGATGGCCAACGCCTTCGCCTGTCGCAGCGCGCTGCACCCGGTGTGGCGGATGAACCCGCTGGGCAACCGGCTGCTGCTCGCGGCCGTCGCCGCCGAGGTGGTGCTGCTCCTGGTCTTCCTCGGCGTGCCCTGGATGCGCGACCTGCTCGGAGGCGGCTGGCCCTCGACCTTCGGCTGGGCGCTCGCCGCGCTCGCCGTACCCGGCGTGCTGCTGGCCGACGGCGCGTCCAAGGCGCTGGTCCGCCGCCGGTCGTGGCAGCCCGACCCGGCCCCGGCCGAGCCGGTGCGGCCGGCCGCGGGCCAGGCGGGGTGACCGATCTCAGGACCCGGTGCGCGTGATCGGGATCTTGCGGGTGCCAGAGGCGTCCCCGGCCGGCATCGACACGGTGAGGACGCCGTTGGTGTACTCCGCGGTGATGTCCTCGGGCCGGGTGCCGGCCGGCAGCGGGAGCGCCCGGGCGAAGCTGCCGTACCGGATCTCGGTGCGGTGGCGGTGGTGCTCCTCGGCCCGGCGCTCGCCCCGCAGCTGGAGCATCCCGCCGTCGACGGTCAGCTCGATGTCCTTGTCCGGGTCCACCCCGGGCAGGTCGACCCGGATGAATCGCCGGTCGTCCTCGACCCACTCCTCGACCCGGACCTGGGGCTCCGCGACCGTGGAGTTCATCCACCCCATCAGGTCGGCGAAGAGTGACTGGTTGTCGCGCTGCACCTGCTTGCTCATGGTCCGGTTCCTCTCCTCGTGCCTCTGCGGTGTCCCTGTCACGCAAGCGGCGTCGGCGCCGCGCCGACAGGGCAGAACGTCCCCGGCGGTCCGATCCTTCGTCATCGCGGGGCCCGGTACGCGCCCCGTGTCCCGCGCCGGAGCGCCCACGTCCCCACGCGCGGCCACGCTCCTCCCGGGCGGCCCGGCACCCCGCCCGTCGAGCCCCGGAGGAGCCCCCGGAGAGTCCAAGGTCATCGACGTACGGCGTCATAAGGCCCTGCGCCCGCTGGCGCGCCGCTGGCGAGGCTGGGCAGGTGACCACAGCACACGACTCCCCCGACGGCACCCCGGGCGGCTACCTCGAGCGGCACCGCCGAGCGACCGCGACAGCGGGCGTCGTCTTGATGGTGCTCCTCGGGGTGCTGCTCGGGGCGACCGTGGGCCTGCTCCTGGTCCGCCTGGTCCACCTGCTGCTCGGCGCGCTCCCGGGGATGGCATGAGCCGTCTGCCCGGGCGCCCGGCAGACGAGCCCGAGGAGCACGCATGTCCCTGACCGTCCCCGCCGGCACGTCGCTGGACCCGGCGCTGGTCGCGCTCTACAAGGACCTGCACCAGCACCCCGAGCTCGGGTTCCGCGAGCACCGCACCGCCTCCCTGGTCGCCGAGCGGCTGCGCGCCCTCGACATCGAGGCCACCACCGGGGTCGGTGGCACCGGCGTGGTCGCGGTCATCCGCAACGGCCCCGGCCCGACCGCCCTGCTGCGTGCCGACATGGACGCCCTCCCCGTCACCGAGGACACCGGCCTGGACTACGCGAGCACGGTCACCGCCACCGGCGCCGACGGCTCGGTGGTCGGGGTGGCCCACGCGTGCGGCCACGACCTGCACACCACCTGTCTCCTGGGGGCGGCGCAGCAGCTGGCCGGCGACCTCTCCTCCTGGTCGGGGACCCTGGTGCTCGTCTTCCAGCCCGCCGAGGAGCTCGCCGCGGGCGCGCAGGCCATGGTCGACGACGGACTCTACGACCGCTTCCCGCGCCCCGACGTGGTCCTGGGCCAGCACGTGTCACCGCTCCCGGCCGGGAAGATCGCCGGGCACCACGGCGCGGCCTACGCCGGCTCGGACTCGCTGCGGGTGCGGATCGTCGGCAAGGGCGCCCACGGGTCGATGCCGCAGAGCTCGGTGGACCCGGTCGTGATGGCGGCCGCGACGGTGCTGCGGCTGCAGACGATCATCTCCCGCGAGATCCCCAGCACCGAGGTCGCGGTCCTGACCGTCGGCTCGATCCACGCCGGTCAGGCCGCGAACGTGATCCCGGGCGAGGCCGAGCTGCAGTTGAACATCCGCAGCTACGACGACGCCACCCGCCAGCACATCCTCGACGGCGTCGGGCGCATCGTGCGGGCCGAGGCGGCCGCGGCCGGGGCGCCCGAGGACCCCACGGTCACGGAGTTCGAGCGCTTCCCGGTCGTGGTCAACGACGACGACGCCCTGGCCCGGACCTTCCAGGCGTTCGGCGACTGGCTGGGACCCGACCACCTGCTCGATCCGGGTGCCGGGGCAGGGAGCGAGGACGTCGGCATCCTGGCCACCAGCGCCGACGCCCCGCTGTCGTTCTGGCTGCTGGGCGGCAGCGACCCGTCGCTCTTCACCACCGGGGACCTGAGCGATCCTGCGCTGCTGAAGGTGCCCTCCAACCACTCCCCGAAGTACGCGCCGGTGATCGACCCGACGCTGTCACTCGGGGTCACCGCGCTGGTCACGGCAGCGCGGGCCTGGCTGCCGGCGCGTACTGCGTGACGCACCGACGGCCGGGGTGAGGGGCACGGCCGGGGCTCGGCCCGCCGTGCCCCTCCGCCGGGGTCAGACCGCGCAGCTCACGCAGGTGCTCGCCGCCGGACGCACCGCGAGGCGCTCTGGCGGGATCGGACGGCCGCAGCGGGTGCACACGCCGTAGCCGCCCGCCGCAAGCCGCTCCAGGGCCGCGTCGATCTCGGCCAGCCGCTGCTCGGCGAGCCGCACATGGGTGTCGACCTGCGAGCGCTCGTAGGCGATCGTGTGCCCCTCGGGGTCGTGCTCGTCGTCGGCGTTGGAGTCGCGCGAGGCCTCCACGAACCGCTCCCGGTCCCCGCGCAGCCCGGCGAGGCGGGCCACCACGGCGCCCCGCTCGGCGACCAGGCGCGCGTGGGCGTCGCGGGGTTCCTCGGGAGCGTCGGCGCCGGTCACTCCGACGCACCCGCCGTCGGCGAGCCCGACGGCGCCCGGAGGCCGGGCGTCGGCGCCTCGGACAGCTCCGGCGTCGGCGTGGGACTGCTGGTCGGCGGGGTCTCGCTGGGCGTGGCCGGGGCGCTCGGGGACGGCGTCCCGAGGTCCTCGTCCGGCGCCTCGGAGCCCCCCTCGGTCGGGGTCGCGCCGTCCTGGTCCTGGTCCGGCTGGGGGGCGCCGTCGTCGGGGCGGGTGTCGCCGTCCCGGTCGGAGCCGTCGCGGTCGCCCGAGCCGTCGCGCTCGGAGCCGCCGTCGCGGTCCCCGGTGTCCCGGTCCGATCCGGTCAGCCGGCTGATCGAGGTGCCGCCGCCCTTCTCGGAGCCGCCGGTGTAGGACGAGACGGGGTTGCCCACCACGGCCTCCACCACGCTGAGCGCGAGCACCGCGGCCGCGAACGTGCCGGCGGCGTACACGCCGATCCGGCGCCACGGCAGCGCCCGCAGGCGCTCGCGCAGGGGTCGCGGGTCGCCCTGCGGCAACACGTCGGCATCGGGGTCGCCGGCACCGCCGAGCTCGTCGAGCTCGGCGCGCGCCTGCTCCAGCCGCTCCCCCGCCTCGTCGAGCTCGGCACCCGCCCGGGGGTCCTGGGCCGCCCGCCGTACGTCGGCCTGCGCGACGCCCACCTTCTGCAGCGCCTGATGGTGCACCGCCGTCACCTTCTGCCGCGAACGCGCCAGGCCCTGGCTGTACAGCGCCGTGGTCACGGTCGCGGCCACGCTGCCCAGCGCCGCCCCGATCAGGGTCCCCGCAGCGCCGAGGGTCGAGAGGAGGACGGCCGTGGAGACCGCCGCGAGAGCGCCGGCCGTGGTCCGCACCCAGTCGATGTCGAGTCGGTCGTGGTTCTCGTCAGCCATATCGCCCTCGACGGTACCGACCCCGGGCACGGCCTGCCATGGCCCGGATCACCGACTGGGGACCGAGCAGACACCGCCGCCGCGGAATCCCGGCGAGGACGGCCGCGACGCGGGGTGCCGGCGCGTGGCCAAGACCACACCGCGGCCTGCCGGGCCGGCCCCGTCGGCGCCGCCGTGCGTGCTAGCGTCCGTGGCGAAAGGGAGTAGTCCCCAACAGCCGCGTCGACATGCTGACCTCCGGGTCCGGTGCGGCAGGCCACCTCGGTGGCGGACGAGACTTTCGACCAGTTCACAGACCCGTCACGGGCGTCTGGTCGAGAGCCGTCCCCGCAGCTGGGAGCGTCCTCGGCCCGCGCCGAGAGGAACCGATGTCCGCCTTCCTGATCTCCACCGCCGTCATCTTCATCGCCGAGCTCGGCGACAAGAGCCAGCTCATGGCAATGACCTTCGCCGCGCGGTACCGCGTCCGCGACGTGCTCATCGGCATCACGGTCGCCACCGCGGTCGTCCACCTCGCCTCCGTCGGCATCGGCTATGCGATCGGTGACGCGTTCGCCGACTACCAGAGCTGGATCGGGATCGTGGCCGGCGTGGCGTTCCTCGGCTTCGCCGCCTGGACCCTGCGCGGCGACGAGCTCACCGAGGAGGAGGCCAAGAAGGCCCGCAGTGCCTCGGGCGCGGCGATCCTCGCCGTCGGCCTCGCGTTCTTCCTCGCCGAGCTCGGCGACAAGACGATGCTCGCCACCATCACCCTCGCCACCCAGCACGGCTGGCTCGGCACCTGGATCGGCTCCACCGTGGGCATGGTCGCCGCGGACGCGCTCGCGATCATCGTCGGCGCCCTGCTCGGGCGCAAGCTTCCCGAGAAGGTCATCAAGTACGGCGCCGCGGCACTCTTCGCGATCTTCGGCGTGCTGCTGCTCGTCGAGGGCGCCATCTCGCTGTGACCAGCCCCGCGCCGGTCACCGGCCCGTTCGACACCGGTCGGGGGCAGTCATGTGAAAGGGTGAGAGAAGGCGCCGGGTGCCTCCGGCAGCGACGATGACGCCGGCGACGAGAGGCATGCACTTGACCACCGAGGAGACCGGGAACCTCCGCGCGCCGTCGCGGCGACCCGGCGAGACCTCGCTGACGGGGATCGACCGCCTCGTCGTCCTCGCGGCGCGCCTGACCGGCGCACCCCAGGCCCACCTGGTCCTGGCGGATGACCTGGCCCACCTGCCCGCCGTGCTGGGGCACGCGGCCGAGCACGGCCGGGAGCCCGGGCACGAGCAGCTCGGCGGCCCCGAGGCCGCCCCGCTCGGCCGGCTCGCCCTGGCCCACGCAGGGGAGGATCCCGACGCCGGGCCGCTGGTGCTCCCCGACACGCGGGCCGACGCGCGCAGCGCCGCGCTGGCCTGCGTGCGCGATGGTGGCGTCGGGGCCTACCTCGCCGTGCCGGTGGCGCGCGAGAGCGGCCGGATCCTCGGCGTGCTGGGCGTGCTCGACACCGCGCCGCGCTCCTGGTCCGAGCACGACCGCGATCTCCTGGAGCACCTCGTCACGCCGCTGGTCGCCGAGCTCGAGCCGACCGGCCTGAACGCCGCCCACGAGGCCGCCCGGGTCACCGGGCAGCTCGCCGTGGCGGCCGCCGGCATCGGCACCTTCGACTGGGACCTGCGCACCGGGGTGCTCGACGCCGACGAGCAGCTGCTGGAGCTGCTCGGCACCAGCCGTACGGAGTTCGACCACACCATCGAGGCCTTCGAGGCGCTCGCCCACCCCGCCGACCGCGACCGGCTGCACGACGCCCTGACCGAGGCCGTCCGGACCGGCGGGAACCATGCGGCCGACTACCGGGTGCTCCTGCCCGTCGACCCCGCGGACCCCGACGAGCTGGTCCGCTGGGTGACCGTCCGCGGACGCGCCCTCGCCGGCCCGGACGGCACCGTCTCGCGGGTCCTGGGCGCCGCCTTCGACTCGACCGAGGCGCACGCGGGCGAGACGCGCCTGGCGCGCGTGCTGGAGACGATGCCGACCGCGTTCTTCCAGCTCGGGCCCGACTGGCGCTTCTCCTACGCCAACGCCGAGGCGGAGCGGGTGCTGCGCCACAGCCGCGAGCAGCTGAACGGCAGCGTCATCTGGGAGCTGTTCCCTGCAGCGGTGGGCAGCGACTTCGAGACCCACTACCGCGGCGCGATGGAGTCGGGCCAGCCGACCATGTTCGACGCCTACTACCCGCCGCCCCTGGACGCGTGGTACGAGGTGCGGGCCTGGCCGCACTCCGACGGCCTGGCGGTCTACTTCAACGACGTGACCTCGCGTCGCCAGTCCGACGCCCTGCTCGACGAGGCCGTCCGCCGCAGCGAGCTGCTGGCCGGGGTCAGCGACACCCTGACCGGCACCCTCGACGCCGAGAACGCGGTCGCCCGGCTCGCGCGGCTGCTGGTGCCCGAGCTGGCCGACTGGTGCCTGGTGACCCTTGTCAAGGACGGCCCCGCCTCCTGGCGCCAGCGCCTGGAGGACGTCGGCTGGTGGCACGCCGACCCCGACCTGCGCCCGGTGGTCGACCGGTACGCCTCCCTGCGCATCCCCTCGCTCACCGACGACTCCTTCGTCGCCCAAGCCCTCGAGGGCGGTCGCCCCGTCCTCATCGAGAACGACGCCGCGCTGGCGATCAGCCGGGTGCTGGTCGGCGGCGAGGCCCGCGCCCTGCTGCGGACCCTCGACCCGGAGTCGGGACTGGTGGTCCCGCTGCGCGGCCGCGGGCGCACCGTCGGCCTGGTCTCCGCGTTCCGCGGGCGCGACCGCGCGGGCTTCAGCGAGGACGACCGGCGCACCATGCACGAGATCGCCGCCCGGGCCGGGCTGGCGATCGACAACGCCCGGCTCTACGGCGAGCAGCGCGCGCTCGCGGAGGGCCTGCAACGCAGCCTGCTGACCGCCCCCCCGGAGCCCGAGCACCTCGAGATCGCGGTGCGCTACGAGCCGGCCGGGCAGGCCGCCCAGGTCGGCGGCGACTGGTACGACGCGTTCGTCCAGCGCGACGGCGACACGGTGGCCGTGATCGGCGACGTGGTCGGCCACGACATCGCGGCCGCCGCCGCGATGGGCCAGCTGCGCAGCCTGCTGCGCGGCATCGCCGTGCACACCGGCGCCGGGCCCGCCGAGGTGCTGTGCGGCGTGGACCAGGCGATGGAGACCCTCGACCTCGGCACCACCGCCACCGCGATCGTGGCCCGCATCGAGCAGACCGACGAGGAGCGGGCGGCCGGCACCGCGCGCCTGCGCTGGAGCAGCGCCGGGCATCCCCCGCCGGTGCTGATCCGCACCGACGGCACCGTCAGCGTGCTCGCCCCCGAGGAGCCCAACCTGCTGCTCGGCTTCGCCCCCGACGTCGAGCGCGCCGAGGCCGAGACCGTGCTGGGCAGCGGCGACGTGGTGCTGTTCTACACCGACGGCCTGGTCGAGGAGCGCGACGAGAGCATCGACGAGAGCATCGACCGGCTCGCCGACACCCTGACCGACCTCACCGGCATGGACCTCGAGACCGGCTGCGACGAGCTGCTCGCCCGGATGCGGCCCGAGCGCCGCGAGGACGACGTCGCGCTGCTGGTGATCCGGCTGCGCTGAGCGGCTACCCGCGCGGCGGGTGCTCCTCGCCGTGGGAAGCGGAGCCGGTGGAGGCGGGCTGGCCGCCCTGCTGCGCGCTCCCGACCCGGGCACCGCCCGTCGCCGTGCCCGGGACCAGCGCGAGCTCGATGCGGCGCTCCTCGACCGAGGCCGACACCAGCCGGACCCGCACCTCCGCGCCCAGTGACAGGTCCTCGTCGGCCCGCAGCGTCGCCTCCACCGCGGGGTCCTCGATGGTGATCTCGCCGCGGCGGGGATTGTCGTCGTCCACGTCCACCACGACGGCGGCGAACTCCTCACCCACCCGCTCGTGCAGGATCCCCGCCTCGGCCAGCTCGAGCACCGCGCGCTCGTGCGCGCCGGCCACCCGCGCGGAGTCGCGCATCAGGCCCGGCAGGCTGGGCAGTGCCTCGCGCACCCACTCCGGCACCGGACGGCCCGCGCACACCGCCACGCAGACCTCCCCGGCGAACCGGTCGCCCAGGCGGCGCAGCGGTGCGGTCACGTGGGCGTACTCCGAGGCGAGCGCCGCGTGCTGCGCCTGTTCGGGCAGCTCGCCGTCGAACGCGGTGTAGCCGCTGCCGCGCAGCAGCCGGGTGCAGGCCACCACCATCGCGGCGTGGTGCGGGCGCGCGGGGTCGAGGGTGCGGATGAAGTCGGGGTAGAGCAGCTCCGCCGGCCAGTGGATGCCCAGGGCGTGGGCGGTGCGGTGCAGGCGCTGGACGTCGCGGGGGTCCGCGGGCGGCAGGGTGCGCAGCAGGCCGACCTGCGCATGCAGCATGAGCGTCGCGGCGGCGTACCCGGTGAGCAGCGAGAGCTGGGCGTTCCACTCCTCGACCGGCAGCCGGCGGCGGAAGGTGAGGCGCCAGTGCTCGCCGTCGACGGTGATCTCCTGGTCCGGCAGCGGCAGCGAGACCCCGCCGCGGGCCGCCTCGCGGGCCAGGCGCAGCGGGCCGAGCTCAGCGAGCAGGCGCAGCGACTCGGGCGCAGTGCCGGCGTCGATCTGCTCCTGCGCCTCGGCGTAGCTCAGCTGGGCACGCGAGCGCACCAGCGCCCGCTCGACCAGGACGGCCGTCCCCTCCCCCTCGGCGTCCACCTCGATGCGCCACAGCAGGGCCGGTCGGACCCGGTCCGGCAGCAGCGACGCGGCGTCCTCGGAGAGGACCCGGGGATGCAGCGGGACGGCGGCGTCGGCGCCGTAGAGCGTCTCGCCGCGGCGGCGCGCCTCGAGGTCGACGGGGTCCCCGGGGCGCACGAACGCCGCGACGTCCGCGATCGCGTAGTGCACGACGTAGCCGTCGCCGTCGCGTGCGATGTGCAGGGCCTGGTCGAGGTCGCGCGCCCCCGGCGGGTCGATGGTGAGCATCGGCAGGTCGGTGCGGTCCAGCTCGGGCAGCACCGGCGCCGCGGCGCTCTCCCGGGCCGTGGCCTCGACGTCCCCCGGGAACTCCGGGGTCACCCCCAGCTCGGCGCGGATCCCCTCGATCCCGCTGCGAAGTGACGCAGCCGCCACTCCCTCGTGGACGCTGCGGACCCGGACGACGCGACTCGACGGCATGACGGCACCATAACCACGTGCTGATCCTGCTGCCCCCCAGCGAGGGCAAGGCCGCGCCCCGGCGCGGCACGCCGCTCGACCTCGCCTCCCTGTCCCTCCCGGTCCTCGCCGAGCCGCGCGCCCGGATGCTGGAGGCGCTGGTGCAGCTGTGCACCGGCGACCCGGAGAAGGCCGCCGAGGTGCTCGGCATCGGGTCCACCCAGCTCGCCCTCGTGGGCGCCAACGCGACCCTGGCGGAGGCGCCGACGGCGCGCGCGGACGCCGTCTACACCGGGGTGCTGTACGACGCCCTGGACGTCGCGACGCTCTCCCCCGCCGCCAAGCGCCGGCTGGGCAGCCGGGTCGCGATCGCCTCGGCCCTCTTCGGCCTGGTCCGGCCCTCCGACCGGATCCCGGCGTACCGGCTCTCGGGCGGGACCACCCTGCCCGGCGTGGGCCCGGTGGCGGCGGTGTGGCGCGAGCACCTCGGTCCGGCCGTGACCGAGGCGCTGGGCACCGGGCTCCTGGTCGACCTGCGCTCGAGCGCGTACGCCGCGTTCTGGCGCCCGCCGGTCGACCTCGCGCCCCGGGTGGCGACCGTGCGCGTCCTCCACGAGTCGGGCGGGCGCCGCAAGGTGGTCAGCCACTTCAACAAGGCCACCAAGGGCCGCATCGTGCGGGCGCTGATGGAGTCCGGCGCCGACCCTCGCACCCCGGACGCGCTGGCCGAGGCGCTGCGCGAGCTGTCCTGGCACGTCGAGGTGGGCGCCCCCACGGCGAAGGGCACCCAGCTCGACGTCGTGGTCAGCGACCTCTGAGGAGGCGGGCCACCCGCGGGCGGCCTACCAGCGGGCGGCGTCGAGGAAGGCGTCGTGCGCCGGCGGCTGCGCGTTGTAGAGCCGCATCGACGCGCGGGGCTCGCTCTCGCCCGGACCCGGCGGGTGGAACGAGACCACCGTGACCGACGCCGGCGTGAGCTCCATGCGGAAGACCGCGTCGAGCGGCGCGCCGAGCGCGTGCGCGACGAGGGTCTTGATCGGGGTCACGTGGCTGACCACGACGACCGTCCGGCCGGCGTGCTCGTCCAGCACGCGCTCCAGGCCGGCGAGCACCCGCTTCTGCACGACCCGGAACGACTCCCCGCCGCGCGGCGCGTTGTCGAGCGAGCCCAACCAGGCGTCGAGCTCGTCGCGGTGGCGCTCGGCCACCTCGGCGAAGGTGAGTCCGTCCCAGTGGCCGAACTCCATCTCCGCGAAGCCCGGCTCCTCGGCCAGCCCGACCCCGAGGACCTCGGCGACGATCTGCGCGGACTCACGGGTACGACGTACCGGCGAGGCGACGACGAGGTCGACCTGCTCGGCGATCGGCGCGATCCACTCGGCGGTGGCGCGCACCTGCGCCCGGCCCTCCTCGCTCAGTCCGGGGTTGGCGCTGGCCAGGCCGCCGGAGAAGCGCTTCTCCAGGGTGTGGGCGGTGACGCCGTGGCGCACCAGCACCAGCGTGGTGGGCTCGCCGGTCCCGGCGGACCAGCCGCGGGCCTGGGCCTGGATGGTGGCCGGGCGCTCGCCCTCCGCGGCCGACGCCGGGCTCTGGATCTCCTCGAGCAGCGACTCCTCGTCGCGGGTGTCGAGGTGCACCGTCACGCCGTGGCGACGCCCGTCGAGGGCCTCGTTGGCGAGCCGGTCGGCGTAGGCGTTCTCGGCGCGCGGGACCCAGGTGTAGGTCGTGCCGAAGGGCGCCAGGGCGGTGGCCTCCGCGGCCAGCGGCACCATGTCGGGGTGCTTGATCTTCCAGCGCCCCGACATCTGCTCGACGACGAGCTTGGAGTCCATCCGGACCTCGATCTCGGCGTCCGGCGCGTGCTCGGCGGCCAGCCGCAGCCCGGCGATCAGCCCGGAGTACTCCGCGACGTTGTTGGTCGCCACCCCGAGGGTGGTGCCGTCCTCGGCGATCACCTCGCCGGTGTCGGCGTCGCGGAGCACCGCGCCGTACGCCGAGGGGCCGGGGTTGCCCCGCGAGCCGCCGTCGGCCTCGATGACGACGCGGCGCGCGCTCACAGCCCGGACTCGGCGGTGCGCACCAGGATCCGCGAGCACTCCTCGCAGCGCACGACCGTGTCGGCCGGAGTCGCCTTGATCGAGGCGAGCTCGGCGGCGTCGATGCCGAGCTGGCAGCCGTTGCAGCGGCGCTGGCGCAGCTCGGCCGCGCCGATGCCGTTCTTCGCGGCGCGCAGCTTGTCGTACAGCGCGAGCAGGTCGCTGGGCATGCCCTCGACCGACGGACCGCGCTGGGCCTCGACGTCGACGAGCTTGGCGTCGATGTCGCTCTGCTTCTCCTCGCGCGCGGTCTCGAGCTCGGCGATCTCCGCCTCGGTCTCGGTGAGCATCCCGGTGAGCTCGTCGAGACGGGCCTGCGCGGTCTCGAGGCGCTCCATGACCTCGAGCTCCTGGTCCTCCAGGCTCGCGATCCGGCGCTCGAGGGACTGCAGCTCGTGGTTCATCCGCTCGAGGTCGCGCGGGTTGGTGATCAGGCCCTGCTCGACGCGGTCGCGGTCACGGTCGCGGCGGACCTTGACCTGCTCGACGTCGGCCTCGACCTTGGACTGCTCCAGGGTCAGGTCGTCGACGTCGATGCGTGCGTCACGGACGAGGTTGGCCACGTCGGCGCGCTTGGCGGACAGCTCGGCGAGGCGGGCGATCTCGGGCAGGCGGGCACGCTGGTGCCGCAGCTGGTCGGCGCGGGTGTCGAGCGCCTGGACATCGAGAAGCTTCAGCTGGGCGTACGGGTCGGCTTTCAGCGCGGGGCTCCTGGTGCTTCGGGGTGATTCGGACGGAAGGTCCACGGATCGGTGCACGTCGTGCTGACGCGGGTCTCCACCGTATCGCCCCGCGCCGCCTTCACGCGCGCCTCCACGGTCGGCAGCCAGGTCCACTCCGCCGCCCAGTGCGCCACGTCCACCAGGGCGGGCCCGCCCTTCTCCACGAACTCCGAGGCCGGGTGGTGCCGCAGGTCACTCGTGACGTAGACGTCGGCGTCGGTGCCGAGCACCGTGTCGAGCAGGAAGTCGCCGGACCCGCCGCACAGCGCGACGCGTCGTACCGGCCGGTCGGGGTCGCCCGCGACCCGCACGCCGTGGGCGGTCGCCGGCAGGGCCGCGGCCACCGTCTCGGCGAACTCCCCCAACGTGGTGCGCGGCACGGTGCCGATGCGGCCGGTGCCGGTGACGGCGATCTGCGGGTCCGCCAGCTCGACCACGTCGTACGCCGGCTCCTCGTAGGGGTGCGCCCGCAGCATCGCGTGGACGACCCGGGCACGCAGGTGGCGCTCCACCACGACCTCCACGCGCTCCTCCGCGACCACCTCGGGCACCCCCACCTGGCCGATGCTCGGCTGGGCACCGGCCAGCGGGCGGAACCGGCCCTCGCCCGGGGTGGAGAAGGACGCGTGGTCGTAGTCACCGATCCGCCCGGCCCCTGCCTCGGCCAGCGCGGCGCGGACCACCTGGGCGGCGTCGACCGGGACGAAGACGGTGAGCTTGTCCAGCGCCGCCGCGGGTGCGCTCAGGATCGGGCGCAGGTCGCTGAGACCGAGCGCGAGTGCGAGGGACTCCGAGACGCCGCCCTCAGCCTGGTCGGCGTTCGTGTGGGCGGTGAGCAGCGCGCAGGACGCCATGGCCAGCGTCGCGAGGGCGCGGCCCTTCGGGGTCGTGGCCGGTACGCCGTGCACGGCCTTGAGGAACATCGGGTGGTGGACGACCAGCAGGTCCGCGCCCCACTCCACGGCCTCGCGAGCGACGGCCTCGGTGGGGTCGACGGCGAACATCACCTTCGACACCTTCGCGTCCGGGTCCCCGAGGACCAGCCCGACGGCGTCCCACGACTCGGCCGTGGCGGGCGGGTACCACCCGTGGAGCAGGTCGACGAGGTCACGGAGGGTCGTCTCGGAGGAGGGCATGGCGCTCAGGCTAGCCGGGCCCCGTGGCGCCCGAGGACTACGCTCGAGGACATGTCAGTCGTGAAGATCAACGCCATCTCGGTCCCGCCGCAGGCCGCCGAGGAGCTCGAGCGCCGCTTCGCGGAGCGCGCCCACACCGTCGAGGGCTCCCCCGGATTCGAGGGCTTCGAGCTGCTGCGCCCGACCGCCGGCGAGGACCGCTACTTCGTCGTCACCCGCTGGGCCGACGAGGAGTCCTTCGCGGCCTGGCGCGACGGCGACGCCCGCACCGCCCACGCCGGCCAGCACGGCAAGCCCGTCGCCTCCGGCGCCAACCTCTTGGAGTTCGAGGTCGTCCTCGACGTCAAGCCCTCCGCCTGACCCCTGCCTCTGCCCGAGTCGGCGCTTGTGGTTGCGCGAGTCGGCGCTTGTGGTTGCGCGAGTCGGCGCTTGTGGTGGGACTCCTGGGGAGAACTGCGCCACAAGCGCCGACTCGGCGCGCCATTGACGCCGACTCGGCGGGGTGTCAGTTGACCTGGCGGTCGCGGCCCTCCCAGTACGGCGCGCGCAGCTTGAACTTCTGCAGCTTGCCGGTGGCGGTGCGGGCGAGGTCGGTGCGGAACTCCACGGCGGTCGGGGCCTTGTAGCCCGCGGCGCGCTCCTTGCACCAGGAGATCAGCTCGGCCTCGGTGACCTCCTCGCCGCGCGCGAGGACGACGAGCGCCATGATCGTCTCGCCCCACTTCTCGTCGGGCACCCCGATCACCGCGACCTCCGCGACCGCGGGGTGGGAGAAGAGCACGTCCTCCACCTCGATCGAGGAGACGTTCTCGCCGCCGGTGATGATCACGTCCTTCTTGCGGTCCTTGATCGTGAGGTAGCCCTCCGCGTCGATCGTGCCGCCGTCGCCGGTGTGGAACCAGCCGTCCGCGAGCGCGGCCGCGGTCTCCTCCGGCTTCTCCCAGTAGCCCTCCAGCACGACGTTCGAGCGGGCCAGCACCTCGTGGTCGGGCCCCAGCGCCAGTCGTACGCCGAGGGCCGGAGCACCCGCGCGCACCAGCTTGGCGGCCCGCTCGTCGGGGCTGAGGTGGTCCCACTCCTGGCGCGAGCGGTTGATGGTGAGCAGCGGGGAGGTCTCGGTGAGGCCGTAGATCTGGATGAACTCCCAGCCCAGCTCCTCCTCGACCCGCGCGACCGTCCGCGTCGGCGGCGGGGCGCCGGCGACGATGATCCGCACCCGGTCGCGTCCGGGGATCGGCCCGTCCCAGGTCTGGGCGGCTTCGAGCACCGCGGCGACGACCGCCGGCGCCGCGCACATGAAGGTCACTCCGTGCTCCTCGACGCGCCGCAGGATCTCGGCGCCGTCGATCTTGCGGATCACCACCTGCTTGACGCCGAGGCCGGTCGCTGCGAACGGCATCCCCCAGCCGTTCGCGTGGAACATGGGCAGGGTGTGCAGGTACACGTCGCGGTCGCCGACCCCGGCGTGCATCGCGAACGTGGTGGCGTTGACCCAGATGTTGCGGTGGGTGATCTGCACGCCCTTGGGCCGCGCGGTCGTGCCGGAGGTGTAGTTGATGCAGGCGGTGGCGTTCTCGTCCGGCTCCCACGCGACCGGCTCCGCGCCCGGCGCGGCGTACAGGGTCTCGTCGTCGCCGAGCACGAAGCGGTGCTCGCAGGTGACCGACGCCAGCGCCTCGTCGACCTCCGGGTCGACGTAGAGCACCCGGGCGCCGGACTGCTCGACGATGTACTGGACCTCCTCGGGCCGCAGCCGGAAGTTCACCGGCACCAGCACCCGGCCGAACCCCGCGACCCCGAAGAACGAGGTGAGCAGCCGCGAGCTGTTGTGGCTGACGACGGCGACCCGCTCCCCGACCCCGATGCCGAGCTCGTCGAGCCGCGCGGCCTGGCGGCGGGCGAGCTCGCCGATCTCGGCGTAGGTGAGCTCGCCCTGGCTGGGGGCGGGCTGGGTGGGCTCGTCGACGACCCCCACCCGGTCGGCGTACACCCCGACCGCACGCTCGATGAAGTCGGACACACTGAACGGGACGATCACGGGCACTCCTCGGCTCGACCTGGTCTGGGGTGGATCTGGGAGGTGACGCACGACACTGTAGTGACGCGGTACCCGCCCCGCGGCCGGCGCCGATCCGCTGCGGCGAGCGGCCGGTCGGCCTCGACGAGCGGCAGCGCGTGGATGAGAGTCCTCTCATCGTGCTCTCACCCCGGGCCCATCGTGGGGCAGGATCGTCCTCATCATGAGCAGGCTGGGGCAGGTCGTCGTCGGGCTCGGTCTCGTCCTGCCGCTCGGCGGGTACGTCGCGGGTGCACTGGCGGTGTCCTCCGTGCCGGACCCCGCGCCGCGTCCGGCCATCGTCCTGCCCACAGAGCCCGCGCCCGAGCCGGTGCCGGGCACCACGATCACCCGCTCCCCCGAGCCGGACGCGGACGACCGGGACGACCCGGACGACGACATCGACGTCGTCGTGCCGCAGCCCGGGACCCTCGACGACCTGGACGACGACGACAAGAACGACGACGGCGACGACGACCGGGGTGGGGACGACGACTGAGCACCCCCCGGCCGGCCGCCCCCGGGCCCGGCTGCGCAGGTCCGGGGTGTCGGTGCGCGCGCGCATCACCGCCACCGTCGCCCTGCTCGTCGGCCTGACCCTCGGCGGCGCCGGCATGATCGTCTACCTGGTCGAGAGTCAGCGCATCGAGGCCCAGACGACCGAGGAGGTCGAGCAGGAGCTCGACGAGTTCGACCTGCTCAGCCGCGAGGGCGTCGACCCGCAGACCGGCGAGCCGTTCGCGTCGGTGAAGGACGTGCTGGTGCTCTTCATGGAGCGCAACGTCCCCGACGACGACGAGCTCCTGGTCGGCTGGGTCGGGGACCGCCCGGTGGTGCGCTCCCCCGCCGACCCGCTCGCCCAGGACCCAGCCTTCCAGGACGCCGCGCGCCCGCTGGTCAGGGACGGCGGCAGCACCCGGTTGGACACCTCCGAGGGCGAGGTCCTGATCGCCAGCCAGCCGCTGGTGCGCGGACGCCAGCACGGCGCGCTGCTCGTGGCGGTCAAGCTCGCCGAGGACCGCGCCGAGCTGATCGACACCATGCGCACCTACGCGATCGTGTCGTTGTTGTCGATGCTGCTCATCACGGCGTTCGCGTTCTGGCAGTCCGGTCGCCTGCTGGCGCCGCTGCGCACGCTGCGCGAGACCGCCGACGAGATCGGCGCGACCGACCTGTCGCGCCGCATCCCCGAGTCCGGCAACGACGACATCACCGCCCTGACCCGCACCGTCAACAACATGCTGGCCCGTCTGGACGCGGCGTTCGCGGGCCAGCGCGAGTTCCTCGACGACGCGGGGCACGAGCTCAAGACGCCGCTGACCGTGCTCCGCGGCCACCTCGAGGTCCTCGACACCGGCAGCCCGAGCGACGTGGCCGAGACCAAGGAGCTCCTGCTCGACGAGGTGGACCGGATGTCGCGACTGGTCGGCGACCTGATCCTGCTCGCCAAGAGCGACCGTCCGGACTTCGTCCGGCTCGCGCCCGTGGACCTCGCCGCCCTCACCGACGACGTCGCGGCCAAGGTCCGCGGGCTCGGCGAGCGCCGCTGGGTCCTCGACTCCCGCGCGGAGGGCACGGCGTACGCAGACGCGCAGCGACTGACCCAGGCGATGCTCGCGCTGTGCGACAACGCCATCAAGCACACCGGGCCCGGCGACACCATCGCACTGGGCTCGGCGCGGGACGGCTCGCGGCTGCGCTGGTGGGTGCGCGACACCGGTCCCGGCGTCCCCGAGGCCGACCGCGAGCGGATCTTCGAGCGCTTCGGCCGCAGCGCCGTCCCGGCCGACGACGAGGGCTTCGGCCTGGGCCTGTCCATCGTCCGTGCCATCGCCCACGCCCACGGTGGCACCGTGGCGCTGGACCCCACCTGGACGGAGGGGACCATGGTGGTGCTGACCGTCCCCGCCCGCACCGAGCACCCGGAGGTCCCCGCGTGGCCCGCATCCTGATCGTCGAGGACGAGGCGCGGATCGCGTCGTTCGTCGCCAAGGGCCTGCGCGCCGAGGGCCATCAGGCCACCGTCGTCGCCGACGGGCCGGGCGGGCTGGATCGCGCCCTGAGCGGGGACTTCGACCTGATGGTGCTGGACATCGGGCTGCCCGGGATGGACGGCTTCGAGGTGCTCGAGCAGCTGCGGGCGCAGGGCTCCCGGATCCCGGTGATCGTGCTCACCGCACGCGACTCGGTGACCGACACCGTGTCGGCGCTGGAGGGCGGCGCCGACGACTACATGCCCAAGCCGTTCCGCTTCGCCGAGCTGGTCGCCCGGGTGCGGCTGCGCCTGCGCCACGCCCAGCCCGGCGGCGAGGCCGGCGCCCGCGACGCGGTGGAGGCCGGCGGCGTCCGCCTGGACCTGCGTACCCGCCGCGCCAGCGTCGCCGGCCACGAGGTCGACCTGTCGGCGCGCGAGTTCGCCCTCGCCGAGATCTTCATGCTCAACCCCGGTCAGGTGCTCTCGCGCGAGCAGCTGCTGGACCATGTCTGGGGCCTCGACTTCGACCCCGGCTCCAACGTGGTCGACGTCTACGTCGGCTACCTGCGCCGCAAGTTCGGCGCGGCGCGCATCCAGACGGTCCGGGGCATGGGCTACCGGTTCCTCAGCGCACCTTGAACCCCGCGAAGCGCGCCCGCGGCTGACGCGCCAGGGCGGGCTCGAGCGCCTCGGCGAACTCCGCCGGCAGCGGTCGGCGCGCGGGGTCCTTCTCCAGGCCCGCCGCCAGCACCTCGACGACCTCCCCGGGCACCCCCTCGGGCAGCGCCCGCGGAGCCTGCACCAGCTGCGGCCACCGCTCGCGTACGTCGCGTGCCTCCGTGTCCCCGGACTCGAAGGGCCGGTAGCCGGCGACGGCCTCGAACACCGTCGCCGCCAGCCCCCACACGTCGCTCGCCGGCCCGGGCGACACCGGGCCCTCGGGGTCGGCCTGCTCGGGAGCGAGGTAGGCGTCGGTGCCGATCACGCTGCGCAGCGAGGCGGCCGCCTCGATCGGCCGAGCCACGGAGAGGTCGATCAACCGGGCCGGTGCCCCCATGATCACGTTGGCGGGCTTGATGTCGAGGTGGGTCCACCCGAGGCGGCGCAGGTAGTGCAGGGCGCCGGCGACCTCGATCGCCAGCGGCAGGTACTGCTGCTCCGGGAGCGGGCCGTACCTGCGCACCAGCGTGGACAGCCGCGGCCCGTCGACCTGTTCGAGGACGACGTGCGGCCGTGGGCCGTCCAGCTGGTGGCGCAGGCCCCGCACCACCACCGGGTGGTTGACGGTGCCGAGCGCCTCCACCTCCCGGCGCAGCCCCCGCAGGCTGACCGGGTCCTCGACCTGGCCCGGGCGCAGCACCTTGACCACGACCGGGCCGTAGGTGACCTCGTCGAAGGCGAGGTAGGCCTCGTAGGCCGACCCACCGCCGAGCAGGCGCACGACGCTGAGATCGGGCGTGATCAGGTCGCCCTCGTGCAGCTCCCACCCGTCTCGGGCGGGCTCCACGGCCGGGCTGGCGGCGGCCACTGCGGGCCGGGCCGGGGCGGTGGTGACGCTCATCTGGCTCTCCTCCTGCTCGTGCTCAGCGGCGGCGGACGCCGCGGGTGTCGTTGCGCGAACGGTCGTTGGTGGAGTTCTTGGTGCGGTCCCGGGTCTTGTCCCCGCCGTCACGGGTCCAGTCCTTGGTGAGGTCGCCGCGGCTGCGGTCGCGGTCCCGGCTCACGGCGGTCACCCGGCTGTTGGTGTTGTCCGCGCGCGAGCGGCTGTCGCCGGTGTCGCGGCTACGGGTGTCGCGGGTGGCCTTGGTCTTGCCGTCACGGGTGAAGGTGTCGGCGTCACGGCCGAAGGTGTCGTCGTCGTCCTCGTCGTCGACCGCCATTACCACGTCGGGCTGGTCGTCCTTACGCTGGTAGGCGCCCTCGTCGGCGGCGACGCTCGGGGTCTGGAACGCGACGAGACCGGCCGCGACGCCTCCGGCGACGCCCAGGGTGGCCATGCTCACGAGCTTCCTCATGATGGTTCCTCTCCGCCGGGTGCGAGCCCGGCACGCAGGGGGGATGGGGATGGTCCGCCCCCGAGTGGCGGCGGATCCGTGCTGGCACCGACCACTCTGATCGGCCGCGGTGAGCCGGCGATGAGCCCACGATGAGAGCACTCTCACGTCCGGCGGATGCCACCCGGCGGGGCACGGGGGTTTATCGTTGCTAAGCACAACAATTGTCGTCGACAACCTTATGGAGCACTGCATGAGCACACCCACCGTCGCGGCCGGTTCCCCGGCCGCATCCCTCACCGGACCCTCGGGAAGTCCGTTGAAGCCTCTGGTGGGGCTGCTGCTCGGCATGTTCGTCTCCATGCTGGCCACGACCGTCGTCAGCACCTCGCTGCCGGTGATCCTCGCCGACCTCGGGGGCGGCCAGACGGCCTACACCTGGGTCGTCACCGCGACCCTGCTGACCACCGCCGTCTCCACCCCGATCTGGGGCAAGCTGGCCGACCTGTTCGACCGCAAGCTGCTGCTCCAGCTGGCCCTGGTGATCTTCATCCTCGCCAGCGCCGCCGCCGGCTTCGCGCAGAACAGCGAGTGGCTGATCGGCTGCCGCGCCATCCAGGGCATCGGCGCCGGTGGTCTCGGCGCGCTGACGCAGATCGCGATGGCGGACATCATCTCCCCGCGCGAGCGCGGCAAGTACATGGGCCTGTTCGGCGGCGTCATGGCGCTGGCCACCGTCGGCGGACCGCTCATCGGCGGTGCGATCACCGACCTCTCCAACTGGCGCTACAACTTCTACGTCGCGGTCCCGGTGGCCGTCGTCGCGCTGGTGATGATCCAGAAGACCCTGCACCTGCACCCCTTGCCGAAGCGTAAGGTGAGCATCGACTACGCCGGCATCGTGTTGCTGTCGGCGTCGGTCTCCACGCTGCTGATCTGGATCTCCCTGGTGGGCAGCTCCTTCGACTGGGCCAGCTCCACCACCGCCTGGATGGTCGGTGGCACCGTCGTCGGGATCGCCGCGTTCATCGCCGTCGAGCTGCGCTCCAGCGAGCCGCTCATCCCGCTGACGCTGTTCCGCAACCGCACCTTCACCTGGGCGGTCATCGGCAGCCTCTCGGTCGGCGTCGCGATGTTCGGCACCACCGTCTTCCTCTCGCAGTACATGCAGCTGGCCCGCGGCGCCTCGGCCACCGAGTCCGGCCTGATGACGCTGCCGATGATGCTGGGCCTCTTCCTGGTCTCCTCCATCGCCGGTCGCCAGATCACCAAGACCGGCGTGTGGAAGCCCTACGTGCTCGGCGGCTCGATCCTGCTGACGATCGGCATGGGCCTGATGGGCACGATCGAGTACGACACCAACTTCGTGCTGGTCTCGGTCTACATGTTCGTCCTCGGCTCCGGTGTCGGCCTGGTGATGCAGAACCTCGTGCTCGTCGTGCAGAACGCCGTGCCCCCGCGCGACCTCGGCGTCGCGAGCTCGGGCGTGAACTTCTTCCGCACCGTCGGCGGCACCATCGGCGTCGCCGTCCTCGGCGCGGTGCTCGGCAACAAGGTCACCTCCCACATGGCCGAGCGCGCCGGGGACCTCCAGGCGGCCATCGGCTCGCTCGGGTCCCAGGGCAAGGAGGTCGCCGCGGCCCTGCAGAGCGGCTCCATCCCCGCGGTGAGCAGCCTGCCCGAGCCGGTGCGGGCCATCGTGGAGTCGGTGTACGGCGCCTCGGTCGCCGACATCTTCGTGGTGGCCGCTCCGATGGGTCTGCTGACCGTCCTCGCCGTGGCCCTGCTGCCGAACCTCGCGCTCGGCACCCTGACCCGCCACGAGAAGTTCACCGCCGAGGAGGACGCCGTGGCCGTGGCCACGACCGCCGAGGCGGCCGCCGGCCAGAACGGACCGGAGCACCCCGGTGACGGACGCGACCACCGCGGCTGAGCGCGCCGAGGCCGTCGAGGACATCGAGGTCCAGTTCACCCGGATGGCCGCGGCCTCGCGGCGCCGGATGCGGGACCACGCGGACTCGGTCCACCCCGGCCTCAACCCGCTCGGCTTCGCCGTGCTCACCGCGTCCCGGCGCCTCGGGCGCTCTCCGCAGAGCGCCCTCGTGCACGCGCTGCACGCCGACAAGGGCGCGGTGAGCCGGGCGGTCACCCAGCTCGAGCAGCTCGGGCTGGTACGCCGCGAGTGCGACCCGGGCGACCGGCGCAGCCAGCTGCTCGAGGTGACCGAGTCCGGCGCCGCTGCCCTCGAGGCGTCCGATGCCCGGGCCCGCGAGCTGCTGCACGGGCGGCTCGACGGCTGGACCCTCGGCGAGGTCCAGCGGCTGCGGGAGCTGCTCACCCGGCTCAACGACGCCGACATCACTCCCCCGGCCACCGGGTCCGGGCACGCGGAGCCCGGTGGCTCGGTAGCCTGAGGGGGCACCCGAGGAGAGAGACCCGATGAGCACACCGCTGCTGTGGACGCGAGCCGTGGTCCTCGCCACGGCCGCGCTCGGTGCCGGGGTCGTCTCCCACGTCGCCGCCGACGGTGCTCTCCCCCATCTCGTCGCGCTCCTGGCGCTGCTGGGGCTGAGCACGGCGGCCGCCGTACCGTTCCTGCGCTCACGCGCCGGCACCGGCCGGCTGGTCGCGCTGGTCGTCGGCGGCCAAGCGCTCACCCACGTCGCGCTGAGCGCGCTCGCCGGCCACGCCGGTGACCGCGCGAGCACCGCAGCAGCCGCGACCGCACCGGCCGGCCCCGTCCTGGCACCGGTCACCGACTCCTCGGGCCGTCGTACCGGCCCGCTGCTCGACCAGTACGCCGCCGCGTCCGGCGCCGCCCCCGGCGAGCACGCGACCGATCCGCTCTCCTGGGCCACCGGCCTGGTCGGCCACCAGCTCGCGCACCTCGCCGAGCAGGGCCCGGCGATGGTCCTCGCGCACACCCTCGGGGCCGTGGCGCTCGGGCTGTGGCTCGCGGTCGGCGAGACCGCGCTGTGGCGCCTCATCCACCTCGGCATCGCCCGGATCGAGACGGCGACCCGCGCCCACCTGGTGCTGCGCGCCGGGCTCGCCCTCGTCCGCGACACGCTCGCCGCCGGCCGGCCCCGCCCGCCGGCCACCACCGTCTGGCGGCCGGCGCCGGACCGCCTCCTCGGCCACGACGTGGCCCGCCGCGGGCCGCCGCGTCTCCTCCCCGCCTGAGCGCGACCGCGTCCAGGCGACCGCACCGGGTCCAGAGACGGACCCGGCCCCGGCGCGCGTCCGTGCGCCAGCCACCCCTGTCTTGGAGGAGACCAGATGCACCGCACCACCACCCGCCGCCTGTCCGCCCTCGGCGCGCTCGCCCTCACCGGCGCCCTCGCGCTGACCGCCTGCGGCGAGGACACCGAGCAGGCCGGGCCCGCGGCCACCAGCGGACCCGAGATCGTCGTCACCGACCCCTGGGTCCGTGCCACCGACGGTGCCGAGGACACCTCGATGACCGCGGCGTTCATGGACCTGGCCAACCAGGGCGACGAGGCCGTCACGCTCGTCTCCGCCTCGAGCGAGGTCGCCGGCACCGTCGAGATCCACGAGATGGCCCACGTCGACGGCAAGGCCGTCATGCAGGAGGCCGCGGACGGCGTCGAGCTCAAGGCCCACGGCGGCCAGCTGCTCCAGCCCGGCGGCTACCACGTGATGCTCATGGGGCTCTCCGACGACCTCGACGCCGGCGACGAGGTCGAGCTGACCCTGGAGTTCTCCGACGGCAGCACCCAGGAGGTCACCGCCCCGGTGAAGGCCTTCACCGAGGAGGAGGGCGGCTACCACGACCACGGCTCCCACGACCACGGCGACGACGAGGACCACGAGCACCCGTGAGCACCTCGGGAGTCGGACGCCGCGGCTTCCTGGGCTACGTCGGCACGGCGGTCGCGGGGGCGGCCGCCGGCGTCGGCGGGGCGACCCTCGCCGGATCGAGCGGCCGCGCGGAGGAGCAGGTCCCGGCCGGCGACGCCGCCGACAGCTCGGCCTGGGCCGGGCGCACCATCGCGCCGCACGGACCGCACCAGCCGGGGGTCGCGGCACCGGCCGCCCACGTCACCGAGGTCGTCGCCCTGGACCTGCTGGCCGGCACCGACCGCGACGCGCTCGGCCGGCTGATGCGGGTGTGGACCGGGGACGTCGAGTCCCTCACCCAGGGCCGCCCGGCGCCCGGGGACACCGCGCCGTGGCTGGCCACCGCGAACGCCGACCTGACCATCACCGTCGGCGCGGGGCCCGGGGCCTTCGGGCCGCGCCGCCTCGGCGCTCCCCCGGCCGGCTTCGGCGAGGTGCCCCCGATGCGCCACGACCGGCTCCAGGAGCGCTGGACCGGCGGGGACCTGGTGCTGTTCGTCGCCGGGCGCGACGCCACCACCGTCGCCCACGCCGTACGACGCCTCGTGGCGGACGCGGCGCCGTTCGCGACCCTGCGCTGGCGCCAGCAGGGGTCCTGGAACGGCACCGGTCCGCAGGGCCAGCCGGTGACCGGGCGCAACCTGTTCGGGCAGGTCGACGGCTCGGCCAACCCGCAGCCGGGCACCGCGCTGTTCGACGAGACGGTCTGGATCCGCGAGGGCGCCTGGGCCGGCGGCACCACCCTGGTGGTGCGCCGGATCCGGATGGACCTCGACACCTGGGACGAGCTGACCCGCGAGGAGCAGGAGCGCTCCGTGGGCCGTCGCCTCGACGACGGGGCGCCACTCACCGGCAGCAAGGAGACCGACGACATCGACCTCCGGGCCCGGTCCGGCGAGCGCCTGGTGATCGCCCGCGACGCGCACGCGCGCCGTTCCCACCCGGGCCTCAACGGCGGGCGCCGGATCTTCCGCAAGGGCGCCAACTACGTGCTCGACACCGAGCGCGGCGTGGAGTCCGGGCTGGTGTTCTCCAGCTTCCAGGCCGACCTGCTGGACCAGTTCGTCCCGATCCAGCAGACCCTGGACGAGCTGGACTCGCTCAACGAGTGGACCACTGCGATCGGCTCGGCGAGCTTCGCGGTGCTCCCGGGCTTCGAGCCCGGCGGCTGGCTGGGGCAGTCCCTGCTCGCCTGAGCGGCGCGCTCAGCGCCGCCAGGCGCGCAGCAGCGCCCCGCCGGGCTCGTCCTCGACCCGCGGCGAGGCGGTCTGCTCCCACACCCGGCGCCACGGCGCCACGTCCGGTCCCGACGGGTCGGGCGTGGCGCCGTCCGCCGCGCGTCGGCGCGCGTCCCACCAGGTCGTCGCGTCCTCGTCGAGCAGCTGGGCGAGCGCCGCGCGGACCCGTGGCGCGAACTCGCGCACCGACTCTCCCTCAGCGGGCCGCAGCGGCTCGCCGAAGCGGATCGTGAGCCGGCGGCGCCCCGGGCTCGGCCAGCCCTGGCCGCGGGGCATCGCGGCGAAGGTCCCGCGGTGCGCGACCGGCACCACCGGCACGCCGTGGGCGTGGGCCAGCCAGGCCGCGCCCATCCGGAACGGCCCGGTCCAGCCGTCGCGCGAGCGGGTCCCCTCGGGGAAGATCACCAGGCTCCAGCCGTCGGCCAGCACCTCCCCCGGCGTCGCCGCCAGGGTGCCGCCGTGCCGGTCGATCGGGAAGGTGTTGAACAGCAGCGAGGACCCGACCGCGCGCCACCAGGTGTCGAAGAAGTAGTCCGCGGCCGCGGCCACCGCCGTACGCCGCCGCCACTCGGCGGGCAGCGACAGCAGCACCAGCGGGGTGTCGAGGTGGGAGGCGTGGTTGGCGGCGAAGATCACCGGCCCCTCGAGGCGCTCCAGCACGTCCAGGCCCTCGACGCGGGTGCGGACCTGGGAACGGAACAGCGGCTCCAGCCCGCCCTTCTGCGCCACCTCGCGCGCGGCGATCGCCGGCCGGCGGCGCGCCCAGTCGGAGGGGAAGACGCTCGCACGCTGCGCGGGCACCCAGGGCTCGGCGGAGCGCGGGACCTGCGAGCGGCGTCCCCAGCGCCAGCCGCGGGCCACCGTGCGCACGTCGTCGGCGGTGTCGGCGAGGAAGCCCATCAGCGCACGTCCGCGAGCAGCTGCGGCGGGTTGCGCAGGTAGGTGATGGTGGGGCTGCGCCCGACGGTGCCGCTCGCCATCTCCAGCGCGTCGGCGAGCGTGGAGGCCGCGCGGAACCCCAGCCGGGTGGCGGCGCGGCGGTCCGCGCCGACCCAGATCACGTCCCCGACGTGGTCCATCGCGTGCGCCGCCCAGTACCACATGTAGAACGGGTGGACCCCGTGGTAGGCGTGCGAGGTGCGGTAGAGGTGGCGGTACCACTCGTCCTCGGCGAACTGCCGCTCGTACTTCTGCCCGATCACCGCCGGGTCGGTGGACTCGGCCAGCACCTCCTCGTAGAAGTCGACGTAGGAGGGGTGGTGCAGCTGGTGGAACCCCTCGTCGAGCGGGTGGTAGAGGATCACCGCCCCGCCCCGTCGTACGACGGGCTGGTGGAGGTAGGAGTTGAAGTAGTAGCCCAGCCCCATGCAGGTCGCCAGCACCGGGTTCATCGAGCTGTTGACGTTGTAGGGGCCCAGGTACGGCACCCCCAGCACCAGCACGTCGGACTGGCCCTGCACCTCGACCAGCTGCTGGCGGTGCACGCGCTCGAGGGTCTGCGCGTGCACGGCCTCCACCTCCCCGGCGCTGATGCCGGTGAGCCCGTAGCCGCTGCGCAGGTCGTGGAAGACCCGGTGGCGCAGCCGCTGCGGCGCGACGGCCAGCCCGCGCTTGGCCGCGAGCATCGAGGCCTGGTCGCGCACCGACCACTCCCACTCGCGCTTCTGGAAGAAGTCGTAGGGCCGCGGGAAGACGTCGTTGTCGAGGGTCGTCTCGATCTGGAACACCCGCACGTGCTCCTTGATCACCCGCCCCATCCGCCACGCCGAGTGGTGCATGGCGGAGCGGGTGTGGTCCATGAACGAGCGCGACTGCACCATCGTGTGCGCGTTGTGGTGGTGGCGCAGCGAGCGGTACGACGCCAGCCCGATCCCGACCGACTTGTGGCCCCCGTCCATCGCGACCAGGTTGACGTTGACGTAGACCACCAGGTCGGACTCCGCCGCGCGGCGGCTGATCTCGACGTCCTCGCCGTGCTCGGTGGTGCCGAGGTGCGCGAGGCCGTCGGGGTCCTCGGCGTCGAAGTTGGTGAGCAGCCCCTGGGGGTGGAAGGAGCGGAACACCCGCTCCCCCACGATGTGGCGCAGCTCGGCGGGGGTCATCCGCCGGTGCAGCGCGTTGGCCGCGACCAGCGCGACGTCGTCGACGCCCGCGTCGGCGGCGAGGCCGAGCACGTGCTCGATGATCCGGCCGCGGATGTCGGGCGCGCGCATCGGGGGCAGCGGGAGCGAGAGGTCGTCGAAGGCGATGGTGAGCCGCATCCCGGAGTGCAGCAGCGTCGGCAGCGGGTCGGCGTCGACCGGGTGCAGCAGCGCCTCGCGGATCGCCTCGTCCACGTCGGGCACCACCGGCAGCGACTCGGGCGGGTAGACCACCCGGGTGCCGAGCGGGAAGCGCTCCAGGCGGAACCCGAGGCCCTCGTGCACCACGAGCGGCGGGGTGCGGTCGTCGACTTCCAGCACGAATCCGGGTCGGCTCATGAGATCTCCTGCTGCGCGGGCGGGGACGAGCGGGGGTCGAAGGCCACCTTCACCGTGCCGAGGCGGCCGGCGGAGTGCGCGTGGTCGAGGGCCTCGCGCCAGCGGTGGAGGGGATAGCGGGCGACCGCCTCGGACACCTGGGCGAGCACCGGGGCGGTGAGCAGGCCGGTGGCGATCTCGAAGGCGCTGCGCCCCGCCCACGGCCCGCCCGCGGCCGGCTCCTGCGCCGCCGAGGCGTAGCTGCCGACCACCTCGAGCTCGCGGAACCACGCCGCCGAGAGGTCCGCCGGAGCGGGCATGCCGGACAGCACCACGCGGCCACCGGCCCGGGTGGCGTGCAGCGTGGTCTCCAGCGAGCGGCGCGAGCCGACCGCGTCGACCGCCACGTCCACCCCGCCGAGGAGGTACGGCGAGGAGAGTTCCGGCTGCACCTGGAAGGCGCCGGTGGCGCGGCGCACCCGGCGCAGCACCTCCTCCGGCCCGACGACCTCGCTGGCGCCCAGCGCCGCCGCGAGCTCGCGCTGGTGCGGGTGCTTGGCGACCACGAGGAGCTCGCCGGCCGGGGTGAGGGCGCGCAGCGCGTGGGTGGTCAGCAGCCCGACCAGCCCGGCGCCGCTGACCAGCACCCGGTCCTCGGCACGGACCCCGGCCCGCAGCGCGGTGTGCACCGCGCAGGCCATCGGCTCCAGCAGCAGCGCCTGCACGTCGTCGAGGTCGTCGGGGACCGGGTGCAGCTGGCTGCGATGGGCGACCAGCTGCTCGCCCCACCCACCGCCGGTGTCGTGGCAGAACCCGGTCTGCAGCCCGGGCGACAGCGCGCCCACGGTGATCCGCGCGCAGCGGTTGGTGGCGCCCACGGCGCACGACCCGCAGGGCTCCACACCCCGGGCCGCGCAGGTGAGCACCGGGTCGAGCACCACCCGGGTGCCGGCCGGCAGGTCCTCGCAGTCCTCGAGCAGCTCGGCCACGACCTCGTGCCCGGGCACGAACGGCAGCGAGACGACCGCGGAGAAGTACAGCGAGGTCTGCCCCGACAGCATCGCGAGGTCGGAGCCGCAGATGCCCGAGAGCCGGGTGCGCAGCCGCGCCCAGCCGGGCCGGGCGACCCGCGGCGCGTCCAGCGTGGTCAGCCGCAGCGGCGCGGCGTACCCCGACAGGATGCCGGGCAGCCGGGCGCCCACGAGCCGGCCGGCGACGGTGCGCGGCACCGAGCGGAACATCTCCAGGGCGAGCATCACCGGGCACCACCGCTCCCGCCGGCGGGGTTGAGCGAGCGCACCGAGGACGGCGGGCTGGTCCAGTCCACGATCGTCCAGTGCTGGCGGCGCGCGTGCCGGAACAGCGCGACGTCCGGGCGCACCGCGACCGGGTTGCCGACCGCCGCGAGCAGCGGGAGGTCGGAGTGGCTGTCGGCGTAGGCGAAGGAGGCCGCGAGGTCCACGTCGTGCTCGGCGGCCCAGGAGTGCAGGAACGCCGCCCGCGACTCCCCCACCAGCGGCGAGCCCGCGAGGTGGCCGGTGCACACGCCGCGCTCGTCGACGGCCAGCCGGGCGGCCTCGATGTGGTCGAACAGCGGGGCGAGCGGGCGGGTCAGCGGGGCGATGGCGCCGGTGATCAGCACGGTGCGCTGCCCGGCGGCGCGGTGCTGGCGGATCCGGCGCACCGCGTCGGGCGAGAGCCGGGACACGACGTGGGCGGCCAGCTCCTCGTCGACGACCTGCTCGAGGTCGGCCAGGCGGGCCCCGGCGTACTCGCGGTAGACGGTGCGCAGGAAGTCGCTGCGCTGACGCCGGTCGGCCTGCACCAGCGCGGGCACCTTCGCCGCGATCCGGGCCAGCTCGGCGAACCGGGCGCCGGCGGGCAGCTCGCGCAGGCGCATCCACAGGTAGGTCTCGATGACGTTGGAGGAGAGCAGCGTGCCGTCCATGTCGAAGAACGCCGCGGTGCCCGGCTGCTCCCCCACCTCGCGCGCCCGGGTGCGCGCCGTGCGGCCCCTCGCGCGGCGCAGCTCGTCCATCGCCCGCACCGGCTCGGTCACCGCCGGGCAGTGGATCTCCTGCAGGTAGACCCCCCAGTCGATGACGGCGGTGTCGAAGGCGAACCGCTCCCGGTCCTCGGGGGCGAGCGACTCCAGCAGACCCACGGTGGACCGGTCGGAGAAGCGGAGCTCGGCCTGGGCGTACTCGTGGTAGAGGTCGAGGTAGCGGCGCAGGAACGCCAGGCGGCGGCCCTGCTGGTCCAGGCGCCGGGCCAGCTCGCGGGTCCGGTCGCTGCGCGGGGCGTGGCCCAGGACGTAGTCGGCCGCCCGGTGGGCGCGCTCGCTGGTGGTGAGCAGCCGCTCGACCGCCGGCGCGCCGGGGAAGCGCCACTCCGGCAGCCGGGCCGCGCCGCGGTCGCCGGTCGTGAACGGGTGGCGCTCGAAGTATCCGCGGACCTCGGCGTAGAGCACCCCGAAGGTCAGCGGGTTGCGGTCCCCGGAGGTGACGTGGAAGTACGCCGGCGCGCCGGGCGGCGGCGGGTGGGCCAGCACCGCGACGAGCGCGGCCACGACGTGGTCGACCGGGACGATGTCGACGATCGTGTCGACGGCCGCGGGGAACTCCGGGAGCTCGCCGCGTCCGTAGGCGAGGATCAGCGGTTCGGCCATCTTGAAGCCCTCGATCCAGCCGGGGTGGGGCCGGACGAGGGCGGACTCGATGATGCTGGGCCGCACGATCGAGGCACGGTGGGTGCCCGCCCAGCCCTCCACGACCCGCTCCCCGAGCGCCTTGGTGAAGGTGTAGCAGTCGGTCCAGCCCAGGCTGCGGGCCCGCTCACTGCCGATCCGCACCAGCTCCTCGGACACCCATGCGCGCCGCGCCGCCTCCGTGGCCCGCGCGGCCGTGAGCAGTCCGGCGCGGCCGTGCTCGCGCTCGGCCCGGCGGCGCGCCTTGGTGAGGTGCTCGGCGGCGCGCGAGCGCCGCTCGACGTCGGCGCGCTGGCTCAGGCCCCAGTCGAGCTCGGCCGCCAGGTCGACGTCGTGCTCCACCGGTGCCTCCGCGACGTGGCCGCGCCGGCGGCCCGCGACGTACGCCGTGGAGACGTGGACGTAGTGCAACGTGTCGGGGGCGCGCCCCTCGCGCGCCAGCGCCTCGTCGATGCGCGCCAGCAGGTCGCGGGTGCCGACCACGTTGGTCGCGAAGCCCTGGTCGACCGGCGGGTCGAAGGAGACGTCCCCGGCGCAGTGCACCACCGCGTCCAGCCCGTCCGGCAGCGGCGGGGGCGCGGCCAGGTCGCCCTCCAGGACGCCGAGCGTGGTGGCCAGCAGTCGCTCCGCGCCGCCTGCCGCCTCGACGACGTCCGCGAAGATCGGCTTGTCGAGCAGCGCGGCCACCCGGGCCTGCGCGCCCTGCGAGCCCCGCGCACGCACCAGGACCGTCGTGCGACACCCCGGCACCTCGCTCAGCAGCAGGTGCAGCAGCGCCTCACCGACGAAGCCGGTCACCCCGGTGAGGAGCACGTGGCTGCCCTCCAGGCGCGCGGCGAGCGACAGCGGTGAAGACGGCGACTCGGACGACGGCATCGGTCCTCCTGCGGGCTGGCTCCCCAAGGGTGGCGTTCAGCACCGTACGACACCGAAGCGGTCCGTGGGGCCCGCCGCGACCCTGCCGGCGCGCCTGCTTCGAGCAGCGCGCGCGTCGGCGTCCTGCGGTCGACCCCCCCGTAGGCCGACCGTAGGACACCGGACGCTGCCAGCGGCGGCCCCGGGGCAAGCGCTTGCCCGGTCCGCCAGCGGGCGAGGTCCCACAATGGCGCAACTGGCGTACGTTGGTCGACTTGTTTCAACGAGTGATCGAACCGAAATGACTCCCGCGACGGCCGCGGTGTCACGCTGGGGCCATGAACGAGATCGTGGAGTTCGTGCGGGCCCGCATCGCCGAGGACGAGGAGCTGGCCCGCGAGGTCGAGTCCGACGCCCGCCACGGGCGCGACGTCCCGGCCGAGGAGGCCGACCACGTCGCCGTGACCGGGGTGGCGCGGGTGCTCGCCGACTGCGAGGCCAAGCGCGGCCTGCTGGAGCTGGCGGAGGCGGCGGCGGCCGACGGCCTGCCCCGCTACGAGGGCGCGATCCTGCGACGCCTCGCGCAGCCGTACGCCGAACACGCGGACTACCTCGACGCCTGGCGGCCCTGACACGGCCGACCTACCCGAGCCACGAGGCCGGCCGGGTGCTGGGTGGGCGCAGAGGGGATCGAACCCCCGACCACCTCGTTGTAAGCGAGGGGCTCTACCGCTGAGCTATACGCCCGTGCACGTCCGCGGGCACAGACTAGACGAGGCGCCGGGGCCTGCGCGAAGCGGCCGCGTGGCGAGACCCGAGATGGGTGTCGGACCGCCGGTGTCTCGGGTCACCAGCGGTCCGACGCGCCCGATCCTAGGAGCATCCGCCGCCGCCACGGGAGGGTTCGTCCCCATCGGCCCCGGCGGTCTAGTCCGCGGGACCCCATTCCGGGCCAGCGCCTGCGCTCCGGCGTCAGGTGAGCGCGTGCAGCTGGCGCAGGTGCTCGTCGAGGTCGCGCCCGTCGGGCATCGCGTTGTGCACCGACCAGCGCACCAGGCCCTCGCGGTCCACGACGTACGACGAGCGCCGCGGCGCGCCGATCCGCTCGTCGAAGACGTCGTAGGCCCGGCTGACGGCGCCGTGCGGCCAGAAGTCGGAGAGCAGCGGGAAGTTGTGGCCCTCGGTGTCGGCGAACGCGCGCAGCGCGAACATCGGGTCGCAGGAGATCGCGAGGATCTCGGTGTCGAAGGTCAGGAACTCGTCGAGGCGGTCACGCACGCCCGCGAGCTCGCCGGTGCAGACACCGGAGAACGCGTAGGGGTAGAACAGCACCGCCACGGCCTTGGAGCCGCGGAAGGACGAGAGCGTCACGTCCTGGCCGAACTGGTCGCGCAGCGTGAAGTCGGGCGCCAGCCCGCCGAGGGACAGCCCTGCGACGCCCTCCTGGTCGGTGCTCACGACGACTCCTTCCTGACCAGGTCCCGCTTGAGGACCTTTCCTGTGGCGTTGCGGGGCAGCTCGTCGAGCATGACGATCTCCCGCGGGACCTTGAACCTGGCCAGATTCTCCTTCACCCACTCGCGCAGCTGCACGTCGGTCACCTCCGCGGCGTCGCGCAGCACGACGTAGGCGACCAGCCGCTTGCCGTACTCGTCGTCGTCGACGCCGACCGCGGCCACCTCGAGGACCGCCTCGTGGCGCGCCAGGCAGTCCTCGACCTCGCGGGGGAAGACGTTCTCGCCGCCGCTGACGACCATCTCGTCGTCGCGTCCCTCGACGTAGAGCCGCCCGTCCTCGCCGAAGCGGCCGACGTCGCCGGTGGCCATCAGGCCGTCGATCATGTCCTTGCCGCCGCCACCGCTGTAGCCCTCGAACAGGATCGTGTTGCCCACGAAGATCCGCCCCGCGGCGCCGGCCGGCACCGGGCGGCCCTCCTCGTCGTAGATGCGCACGACGGTGCCCCACGGCGGGCGGCCGGCGGAGGTCGGCGCCTCGCGCAGGTCGGCGGGCGTGGCGATCGAGGCGTAGGCGACCTCGGTGGAGCCGTAGATGTTGTAGAGGTGGTCGCCGAAGTGGTCCATCCAGCTCAGCGCGAGGTCGCCGGGCAGCGCCGAGCCCGACGAGGCCACCACCTGCACCGTGGGCAGGTCGTGCGCCGCGAGCACGTCCTCGGGGAGCGCCAGGATGCGCTGGAGCATGACCGGGATGACCACGACGCTCTCGCAGCGCTCGTCGGCGACGGTCCGCAGCGCGTCCTCGGGGTCGAAGCGGCGCCGGAGCACGATCGTGGTGCCCAGCAGCATCGCCAGCGCGAGGTGGGCGTAGCCCCACGTGTGGAACAGCGGCGCCGCGATGTGGGCGCGCCAGCCCTCGCGCAGCGGCATCCGGGAGAGCAGCGAGACCGCGGCGTCGATCCCGGGCTCCTCCCGGGGCGCGGCCTTCGGGGTGCCGGTGGTGCCCGAGGTCAGGATGACGATGCGGCCGTGGCGTCGCGGCGCCTCGAGGTCCTCCCCCAGGTTCGCGGCGACCAGGCCGTCCACGGTGGGGCGGTCGGCCGCGGCGCCGTCCGCGGGCGGCTCGTCGGTCCAGGCGGTCACCCGGACCGGGCCACCGTCACCCAGGAGACCGGCGAACTCCTCGTCGTGGACGAGGACGGCCGGCTGCTCGCGCTCGAGGACCTCGCGCAGCTGCGGGCCGGCGAACGCGGTGTTGAGGTAGAGCGCGTCCGCGCCGAGGCGGTTGACCGCGATCGTGGCCTCGACGAAGCCCCGGTGGTTGCGGCACATCAGCGCCACCGAGTCGCCCTCGCCGACGCCGAGGTCGCGCAGGCCGCGCGCCAGCGCGTTGGCGCGGCGGTGCAGCTCGGCGTACGTCACGGACCCGCGGTCGTCGATGATCGCGACCCGGTCCGGTGCGCGCAGCGCGACGCTCGCGAACCCGCCTGCCGGCCCGGTGCCCCAGCGCCGCAGCGTCGTGACCAGGCCGAGCAGGACCGCCGGGGAGTGCGGGCGGACGATTCCGGAACCGAGCAGCACCCTGGCGGCCGTGGCCGTGGAGGAGAGCCGGGCCGTCAGGGTGTCGAGCACAGGTCGGTTCCTTCGGTCGCCGCGGTCAGGAACGTACGGCCCGGCAGGTCAGGCCGGGGTCTTGGGCGCCACCAGCCGGGTCGCCGCCCAGTCCTTGCTGACGGTCGCCGTCGTGGTCTGCGCGAGACCCGCGATCGGGGCCGCCTCGGCGATGTCGGACGCGTCGACGGCGTTCGGCCTGCCGACCTTCGGGGTCATCAGCCAGATGGAGCCGCCGCCGACGAGATCGGTCAGGGAATCCACCAGGCCGTCGACGAGGTCGCCGTCGTCCGCGCGCCACCACAGCAGCACGGCGTCCACGACATTGCCGTAGTCGCCGTCCACCATGTCGGCGTCGAGGGCGTTCTCGATGGCAACGCGGAGTTCGTCGTCGGCGTCGTTGTCCCAGCCAAGTTCCTGAATGACCATGCCAGCCTTGAAGCCGAGCCGGGCAGCCGGATCGGCGGGGGCGCCTGTCTGGGTGGACCCGCCACCCGCGGTCGAACTCACTGAGGCCTCCAACATCTGTGGACAGGGCTCTCCGGGGTCGGAGAAGCCGGATGTGAGGAGTAGTCCAGCGGAGTCGGGGCCGCTGCGCAAGCCGGTACACGCCACGACCTCGACGAACGGCGTCCCGAGGACCCCTCGACGGGTCTCCGTCCGGCCCCCTCGCAGCCCCCGCCAGGGGCCCGTCCGACCACCCGCGGGCAGGGTCCGCGGCTCCCGGAACCGTCGCTCCGACGGGCTCTCGCACCCCGCACCCTCATCTACTGGGCGGTAGATACCGCGCGCTTCCACGGCGTGGGAACATGGTCGGGTGACCGAGGAAACACCCTTCCCTTCAGGCACTCGCTCCGGCAGCACCCCTTCTGTGATCCACGAGGGACTGCCGACCCAGCTGCCGGACATCGACCCCGACGAGACCGCGGACTGGCTCGCCTCCTTCGACTCCCTCGTCGAGGAGCGTGGCCGTTCGCGCGCCCGCTACATGATGCTGCGCCTGCTCGAGCGGGCCCGCGAGACGCAGGTCGGCGTGCCCGCCCTGCGCTCCACCGACTACATCAACACGATCCCGCCCGAGCGTGAGCCGTGGTTCCCGGGCGACGAGGAGATCGAGCGCCGCATCCGCGCGTTCATCCGCTGGAACGCCGCGGTGATGGTCTCCAGCGCCAACCGCAAGGGCCTCGAGGTCGGCGGGCACATCGCCACCTACCAGTCCTCCGCGAGCCTCTACGAGGTCGGCTTCAACCACTTCTTCCGCGGCAAGGACCACCCCGGCGGCGGCGACCAGATCTACTTCCAGGGCCACGCCTCCCCCGGCATCTACGCCCGCGCCTTCCTCGAGGGCCGCCTGGAGGAGGAGCGCCTCTACCGCTTCCGCCAGGAGGTCCAGCACGGGGCCGGCGCCGGGCTGTCGTCCTACCCGCACCCGCGCCTGATGCCGGACTTCTGGGAGTTCCCCACGGTCTCCATGGGCCTGACGGGCATCAACTCGATCTACCAGGCGCGGTTCAACCGCTACCTGCACAACCGCGGCATCAAGGACACCAGCGACCAGCGCGTGTGGGCGTTCCTCGGCGACGGCGAGATGGCCGAGCCCGAGTCCCTCGGCGCCATCCGGATCGCCGCCCGCGAGGAGCTCGACAACCTCACCTGGGTCGTCAACTGCAACCTGCAGCAGCTCGACGGACCGGTCACCGGCAACGGCAAGATCATCCAGGAGCTGGAGGCCAACTTCCGCGGCGCCGGCTGGAACGTCATCAAGGTCGTCTGGGGCCGCGAGTGGGACGACCTGCTGGCGCGCGACGTCAACGGCGTCCTGGTCAACCAGATGAACAACACCCCCGACGGCGACTTCCAGACCTATTCGGTCGAGGACGGCGCCTACACCCGCGAGCACTTCTTCGGCGCCGACGAGCGGCTGCGCAAGATGGTCGAGCACATGAGCGACGCCCAGATCGCGAAGCTCCCGCGCGGCGGCCACGACTACCGCAAGGTGTACGCCGCGTTCGACGCCGCGACCAAGCACGTCGGTCAGCCGACGGTGATCCTGGCCAAGACGGTCAAGGGCTGGACGATCGACGCCCTCGAGGGCAAGAACGCCACCCACCAGATGAAGAAGCTGACCCCGGAGGACATCAAGCGCTTCCGCGATCGCCTCTACCTCCCGATCTCCGACCGCGACCTGGAGCGCTCCTACGAGGAGACCGGCGCCGCGCCGTTCTTCCACCCCGGCGCCGAGTCCCCCGAGATCGAGTACATGATGGAGCGCCGTCGCCAGCTCGGCGGCTCGGTGCCGCGCCGCGTGCAGCGCGCCAAGCCGCTGACGCTGCCCGGCGACGCGGCGTACAAGGACCTCAAGCAGGGCGGCGGCAAGAACAAGATCGCCTCCACCATGGCCGTGGTCCGCCTGCTCAAGGAATGGATGCGCGACCCGGAGATCGGCAAGCGCCTCGTGCCGATCGCCCCGGACGAGTACCGCACCTTCGGCATGGACGCGATGTTCCCTAGCGCGAAGGTCTACAACCCGGCCGGCCAGCAGTACGAGTCGGTCGACCGCAAGTTGTTGCTCTCCTACAAGGAGTCCAAGCAGGGCCAGATGCTCCACGAGGGCATCTCGGAGGCCGGCGCCGTGGCCTCGGCCACCGCCGCGGGGTCGGCGTACTCGACCCATGGCGAGCCGATGATCCCGTTCTACATCTTCTACTCGATGTTCGGGTTCCAGCGCACCGGCGACTCGATCTGGGCGATGGCCGACCAGCTCGCGCGCGGCTTCCTGATCGGCGCCACCGCCGGTCGCACCACGCTCACCGGCGAGGGCCTCCAGCACGCCGACGGCCACTCCCCGCTGCTGGCCGCGACCAACCCGGCGGTGGTGCACTACGACCCGGCGCACGCCTACGAGATCGCGCACATCATGCAGAACGGTCTCGAGCGGATGTACGGCACCGGCGGGCCCGAGGGCAACGGCGAGAACGTCATCTACTACGTGACCGTCTACAACGAGCCGATCGCCCAGCCGGCCGAACCGGCCGACGTCGACATCGAGGGCATCCTCAAGGGCATGCACCAGACGGCGAAGGCCGAGGGCGAGGGCCCGCGGGTGACGCTGATGGGCTCCGGCGTGGGCTACCCGTGGATCGAGGACGCCGCGCGGATCCTGCGCGAGGACTGGGGCGTGCAGGCCGACCTGTGGTCGGTCACCTCCTGGAACGAGCTGGCCCGCGACGCCGTCGCGGCCGAGGAGTGGAACCTGCTGCACCCCGGCGACGACCCGCGCACCTCCTACGTCGAGGAGCGCCTGGTCGATGTCGAGGGCCCGGTCGTCGCGGTGTCGGACTTCATGCGTGCGGTCCCGCTGCAGATCGCCCGCTGGGTCCCCGGGGACTACCGGGTGCTCGGTGCCGACGGGTTCGGCTTCGCCGACACCCGCCCGGCCGCGCGTCGCTTCTTCCACATCGACGCCCAGTCGGTCGTCGTGCAGGCGCTCCAGGCGCTGGCCGACGCCGGGCAGGTCGACCGCGCCCAGGTGGAGAAGGCGTTCGCGACCTACCGCATCGACGACCCGACCGCGGTCGCCGACGTCGAGCAGGAGGGTGGCGACGCCTGAGGCGTCCCGCTCCCTTGGCTGACCCAGCCTGACCAGGGCCCGTCGCGCCTCGCGCGGCGGGCCCTGTCGCGTTCAACGCGTCCAGGCGTCCGGCGCGTCCGGAGGGCTCAGGTCGGGCCGTCGCCGACCGCACGCAGCGGGCCGGCGCCCGGCGTACCGCCCTCGCGGAGCAGGGCGCGCCAGCGCGCCCGGGAGTACGTCGCGGGCGGCGTGGCGTCGACGAAGTCCGCCAGGATCCGCGCGAAGCGCACCGGGTGGTCCTTGTGCGGGAAGTGCCCAGCGTCCTCGATCACCTCGATCCGGGCCTCCGGGGCGAGGCGGCCCGCGAGCTCGGCGTGCTCCACCGGGATCACGGCGTCCTCGCGGCCCCACACGACCGCCATCGGCAGCGCGCTGGTCAGGTAGGCGCGGTCGGCCATCGTGACGATCTGGCCCTGCCAGTCGACGACCGCGCGGACCACGTGACGCAGCGCGTGGCGGGTGGCCGGGTCGCGCAGCGAGTCGTAGATCGTGGCGACCTCGCCGAGGTCGCGGGCCTGGGGCAGCCCGCTCCCGGCGAGCATCCGCATGCCGACGACGCCGACGTGGCGGATACCGGGCAGGGTGAGCACGCCCATCACCTGGTGGAACCCGGGCGTGGTGACCGCCCGCACGAGGGGTGAGACCTCGGGGCCCAGGCCACCGGGGGCGACCAGCACGAGGCGCTCGGTGCGCTCGGGGAACTGGTAGGCGAACTGCATCGCCACCCCGCCGCCCAGGCTGTGCCCGACCACGGTGACCCGGTTGATGCCGAGCACCGTCAGCAGGTCGCGCATCGCATTCGCGTAGCCGCCCACGCTGTAGTCGGCGCGCGGCTTGTCGGACGCCCCGTGGCCGAGCAGGTCCGGGGCGATGACGGTGTGGCGCAGCGCGAGCTCGTCGATGACCGGGGACCAGGTCGTGTGGTCGCAGCCCATCCCGTGCAGCAGCAGGAGCACCGGCCCGGTGCCGACCTTGACGAAGGCGCGCCGGTGCCCGTGGATCGTCACGGACTGCACCTCGTGCGCCGTCTGCACCACCACCGCCACCACCGTCTCCCCGCCGCTTGCCCAGACTGCCGATTCAACCAGACCGGAGGGTCCGCGGCGGCGCGCCGCGGTCTAGCCTCGGGTCGTGTCCCGTCGCGTCCCCGTCACCGCCCATCCGCGCGCCACCGCCGCCCTCCAGCGGGCGACCGGCGCGCTGAGCACCGCCGCGATGGCCCGCATGGAGACCGAGTACGCCTGGTTCCGCGCGCTGAGCGCCGAGGACCGCTCCTGGGTGGGCGTGATCGTGCAGACCGGCGTCAAGGGGTTCGTGGACTGGTACCGGCGCGACCCCGGCGAGACGCCGGCGCCCGAGGGCTCGCTGCTGGCCGCCTCGATCTTCGGTGCCGCCCCGCGCGCGCTGGCCGGCGTCATCACCCTGCGCCAGACCGTCGACCTGGTCCGGCTCTCGATCGAGGTGGTGGAGTCCAACCTCGACGACCTGCTCGACGCCGAGGACTCCGCCGACGCCCACGTCGCGGTCTCCCGCTACGCCCGGGAGATCGCCTTCGCCACCGCCGAGGTCTACGCCCGCGCCGCCGAGGTGCGCGGCGCTTGGGACGCCCGCCTCGAGGCCCTCGTCGTCGACGCGGTGCTGCGCGCCGAGACCGACGAGGCCATGCTGTCGCGGGCGAGCGCGCTGGGCTGGTCGGCCCGCGGCGACGTGGCGGTGGTCCTGGGCGGCGTCCCCGCACGGCGTACCGAGACCGACCTCTTCGAGGAGGTACGTCGTACCGCCCGCGCCGCCGGGATGGAGGCGCTCTGCGCGGTGCAGGGCGAGCGGCTGGTCGTCGTGCTCGGCGGCGCGCGCGATCCCCGCGTCGGGGCCAGCGCGGTCGCCGACCTGTTCGCCGACGGCCCGGTCGTGGTCGGGCCGGTCGTCAACGACCTCGCCGACGCCCACTCCTCCGCCCGGGCGGCGCTGTCCGCGCACCGCGCCGCGGCCGGCTGGCCCGAGGCGCCGCGCCCGGTGCTGAGCGACGAGCTGCTCCCCGAGCGGGTGCTCGCCGGCGACGGCCACGCCCGCCGGCTGCTGGTCGAGGAGGTCTACCTGCCGCTGGTCCGGGCCCGCGCCGCGCTCGCCGAGACCCTCGCGGCGTACTTCGGCGCCGGGGGCTCGATCGAGGGCACCGCCCGCGTGCTCTTCGTGCACCCCAACACCGTGCGCTACCGGCTGCGCCAGGCCGCCGACCTCACCGGCTTCAGCCCCGCGGACCCCCGCGACGCCTTCACCCTGGAGATCGCCCTCGTCCTCGGCCGGCAGTCCGGACGCACCGCCGCGGAGGAGTGATCCACGCCGCTCGGCGACCGCAGCGGGCCCGTCGGCCCCTCCGACGTCGATTTTTGTAGGGTTCCCACAACACAGCGCCCGACACTTTCGTGAGCGGCGGAGCCGAATCCGGGGCCC
The DNA here is from genome assembly GCF_013155365.1 of Nocardioides sp. zg-DK7169. Taxonomy (GTDB): domain Bacteria; phylum Actinomycetota; class Actinomycetes; order Propionibacteriales; family Nocardioidaceae; genus Nocardioides. Next base: position 9,333 of record NZ_JABJRA010000004.1, on the reverse strand, counting down.
GGGACCGGCAGAGTGGTCCGCGTGCTCGTCATCGTTGCTCCCGGCCAGGGCGCCCAGTCGCCTGGCTTCCTGAGGCCCTGGCTGGAGGACCCGACCTTCGCGTCGCGGTTCGACTGGCTCTCCACCGTCGCCGGCATCGACCTGCCCCACTACGGGACCGAGGCCGACGCCGAGGCCATCCGCGACACCCGGATCGCCCAGCCACTGCTGGTCGCCACCGCTCTGGTCGCCGCCCTCGAGCTGTTCCCCCACCCGGCCGACGCGTTCAGCCGCATCGGTGCGGTCGCGGGCCACAGCGTGGGCGAGCTGGCCGCTGCGGCCGGCGCCCGGGTGATCACCGCCGAGCAGGCGATGGTGCTGGTGCGCGAGCGCGGCAACGCGATGGCCGCCGCTGCCGCGGCGACCCCGACCGGGATGACCGCCGTCCTGGGCGGCGACCGCGACGAGGTACTTGCCAAGATCGCCGAGCACGGCCTGACCCCGGCCAACGACAACGGCCCCGGCCAGGTGGTCGCGGCCGGCACCCTCGCCCAGCTCGAGGCGTTCCGCGCCGACGGCCCGGCCAAGGCCCGCCTGATGCCGCTGAGCGTCGCCGGCGCGTTCCACACCGAGCACATGGCCCCCGCGGTCGGGCACCTTGAGAAGCTGGCCCGCTCGGTCTCGGTCCACGACCCGCGCACCCGCCTGATCTCCAACAAGGACGGCCAGATCGTCCACGACGGCCAGCAGGTGCTGCGCCGCCTCGTCGGGCAGATCGCCAACCCCGTGCGCTGGGACCTGTGCCTGGAGACCATGGCCGACCTCGGCGTGACCGGGATCCTGGAGATGCCGCCGGCCGGCACCCTGACCGGCATCGCCAAGCGCGCCCTCAAGGGCGTGGAGACCTTCGCGCTGAAGACCCCCGACCAGCTCGAGGACGCCCGCGCGTTCTGTGACAAGCACGGCGAGGCCAGCCACTTCGGCGCCAGCCCCACCTGGCGGATGGTGGTCTCCCCGGCCAAGGGCACCTTCCACGTCGCCCCCGAGGCCCGCGACCTCGGCGCGCTGCACGCCGGTGCCACCGTCGGCGACGTCGCCAGCCTGCGCGACCGGATCCAGGTGACCGCCGCCCACGGCGGCCAGGTCGTGGAGTGGCTCGTCGAGGACGGCGACCCGGTCTCCCCCGGCCAGCCCCTGCTGCGCCTGCACCCCGAGGGCGCCGCCTGATGGCCACCCTCTCCCCCGCCACCGGCGCGCGGTACGCCGCCATCAAGGGCGTCGGCGCCTACCGCCCGACCCGCGTCGTACCGAACTCCGAGATCGTGGACGCGATCGACTCCAGCGACGAGTGGATCCGGCAGCGCTCCGGCATCGTCTCGCGCCGCTGGGCCTCCCCGGAGGAGACCGTGCAGATGATGGCCTCGGCCGCGGCGCGCCACGCGCTGGCCGACGCCGGCCTCGAGGCCGCGCAGATCGACTGCGTCATCGTCGCGACGGTCAGCCACCTGATGCAGACCCCGGCGGTCGCCACGCTGATCGCCCACGAGCTCGGCACCGAGAACTCCGCGGCGTTCGACATCTCCGCGGCCTGCGCCGGCTTCTGCCACGGCATCGCGATGGCCAACGACATGGTCACCGGCGGCTCCGCCGGCCACGTGCTGGTCATCGGCGTCGAGCGGCTCTCCGACATCACCGACACCACCGACCGCGGGACGGCGTTCATCTTCGCCGACGGCGCCGGCGCGGCAGTGGTCGGCCCGAGCGACACCCCCGGCATCGGCCCGGTGGTGTGGGGCTCCGACGGCGAGCAGTTCGACCTGATCCGGCAGCGCGAGGACTGGCGCGACGTCCTCACCGCCGACGAGCCGCTGATGCCGCACCTGACGATGCAGGGCAACCCGGTGTTCCGCTGGGCCTCCTTCGCGATGGCGAAGATCGGCCAGGAGGCGCTCGAGCGCGCCGGGATCACCGCCGACGAGCTCGACTGCTTCGTGCCCCACCAGGCCAACATGCGCATCATCGACGCCCTGGCGCGCACGATGAAGCTGCCCGCCACCGTGCGCATCGCGCGCGACATCGCCGAGATGGGCAACACCTCGGCCGCCTCGATCCCCCTCGCCCTGCAGCGCATGCGCGCCGAGGGCGAGGCCCGCTCCGGCGACACGGCGCTCTTCATCGCCTTCGGCGCCGGCCTCGCGTACGCCGCGCAGGTCGTCGTCGTCCCCTGAGCCGCCCATCCGGGCCGCACCACCCGCACGACCCCGCAGCACCCGCACGACCCACAGCACCATCCATCAGCACGACCACGACCAAGGAGAAGCCCCATGGCCACCACCGAAGAGATCCGCTCCGACCTCGCCGAGATCGTCAACGAGGTCGCCGGCGTCGACGCCGCCGACGTCCAGCTCGACAAGTCCTTCGTCGACGACCTGGACGTCGACTCGCTCTCGATGGTCGAGGTCGTCGTGGCCGCCGAGGAGAAGTTCGGCGTCTCGATCCCGGACGACGAGGTCAAGAACCTCAAGACCGTCGGTGACGCCGTCGCGTTCATCGAGCGCGCGCAGGCCTGAGCCACCCCACCCCAACGATCAGGAGCCAACACACGATGAGTCGAACCCGAGTCGTGGTCACCGGCCTCGGCACCACCAGCCCGCTGGGCGGCGACGTGGCCAGCACCTGGGAGGGCCTGCTCGCCGGGCGCTCCGGCGTGCGTCACCTCACCGAGGAGTGGGCCGCCGACCTGCCGGTCAAGATCGCGGGTCGGATCGCCGTCGAGCCGACCGACGTCCTCGAGCGGGTCAAGGCCCGCCGCCTGGACCGTTCGGCGCAGTTCGCCCTGGTCGCGGCCATGGAGGCATGGCGCGACGCCGGCCTGGAGAACGCCGTCCAGGACCACGGTCTTGACGGCGACCGGGTCGGCGTCGCGATGGCGTCGGGCATCGGTGGCGTGACCACCCTGCTCGACAACTACGACACCCTCAAGGCCAAGGGCCCGCGGCGGGTCTCCCCGCTCGCGGTCCCGATGCTGATGGCCAACGCCGCAGCCGCGAACATCAGCCTCTACGTCGGCGCCCGCGGCGCCGTGAACACCCCGATCTCGGCCTGCGCGTCGGGCAACGAGGGCATCGCGATGGCGATCGACCAGATCCGCCTGGGCCGCGCCGACGTCGTCGTCGCCGGCGGCACCGAGGCCGCGATCCACCCGCTGCCGATGGCGGCGTTCGCCAACATGATGGCGCTGTCGAAGAACGACGGGGACCCGAGCACCGTGTCGCGTCCCTGGGACACCGCACGCGACGGGTTCGTCCTCGGCGAGGGCGCCGGCGTACTCGTGCTGGAGTCCCTCGAGCACGCCCAGGCGCGCGGCGCCCGGATCTACGCCGAGGTCCTCGGGGCCGGCATCACCGCCGACTCCCACGACATCGCCCAGCCGGACCCGGAGGGCCGCGGCGGCTCGCGCGCCATCCTGCGCGCGCTGGCGGAGTCCGACATCGACCCCTCCGCGATCAAGCACGTCAACGCCCACGCGACCTCCACGCCGCTCGGCGACATCGCAGAAGGCCTGATGCTGCACGCCACCCTGGGCGCGGGCATCGACGACGTGGTGGTCACCAGCACCAAGTCCATGACCGGTCACCTGCTCGGCGGCGCGGGCGCCCTCGAGGCGGTCGCGACCGTGATGGCGCTGCACGAGCGGGTCAGCCCGCCCACGATCAACCTGGACGACAAGGACCCGAAGGTCGACCTGGACATCGCCACCACCGCTCGCCCGCTCCCGCAGGGCGACATCGCGGCGCTGAACAACTCCTTCGGCTTCGGCGGCGCCAACGTCGCCGTCGCGTTCGGGAGCTTCTGATGACCGTCGCCCCCGCCCCCACCACCTCGCGCCCGGCGAAGCTGCCGCGCGAGGAGGACCCGCGCCACCCGCTCAAGCGGCTCACCGCGCTCCTCGATGAAGGCACGCTGGAGCTGATCAGCCCCGACGACGACTCCGGGATGCTCGCCGCCATCGGCCACGTCGACGGCGCCCCCGTGGTCGCCTTCTGCTCCGACGCCACCGTGATGGGCGGCGCGATGGGCGACCTCGGCTGCCGCGTGGTCGTCGACGCCTACCACCGCGCGATGACCGACCGGGTGCCGATCATCGGCCTGTGGCACTCCGGCGGCGCACGCCTCGCCGAGGGCGTGCTCTCGCTGCACGCCGTCGGCCGGATCTTCCAGGTGATGACCCAGGCCTCGGGCAAGATCCCGCAGGTCTCGGTCGTCCTCGGCCCGGCGGCGGGAGGCGCGGCGTACGGCCCGGCGCTGACCGACGTGGTCATCCTCGGCCCCGAGGGTCGGATCTTCGTGACCGGCCCCGACGTGGTCCGTTCGGTCACCGGCGAGGACGTCGACATGCTGCGCCTGGGCGGTCCCGAGCCGCACGGTCGCCGCTCCGGTGTCGTGCACGTGCTCACCGACTCCGAGGCCGAGGCGCTCGAGCGCGCCCGGGCGATCTCCAGCCTGCTGGGCGCCCAGGGCAGCCTGCGCGTCAGCGACGTGGAGGACCGCGACCTGGAGGCGCTGCTCCCGGAGTCGCGCAAGCGCGCCTACGACGTGCACCCGCTCGTGGAGGCCGTGCTCGACGAGGGCTCGGTGCAGGAGCTGCACACCCGCTGGGCGCCCAACGTGGTCACCGCGCTGGGCCGCCTCGGCGGCCGCACCGTCGGAGTCGTGGCGAACAACCCGCTGCGCCTGGGCGGCTGCCTGGACTCCGCGTCCGCGGAGAAGTCCGCGCGCTTCGTGCGGATGTGCGACGCCTTCGGCGTCCCGCTGGTCGTCCTGGTGGACGTGCCCGGCTACCTGCCCGGCGTCGGGCAGGAGTGGGACGGCGTCGTCCGCCGCGGCGCGAAGCTGCTGCACGCGTTCGGCGAGTGCGTGGTCCCCCGCGTCACCCTGGTCACCCGCAAGACCTACGGCGGCGCCTACATCGCGATGAACTCCCGCTCGCTGGGCGCCACCAAGGTGCTCGCCTGGCCGGGCGCCGAGGTCGCCGTCATGGGCTCGGTCGCCGCCGTGCGCATCCTGCACCGACGTCGCCTGGCCGAGGTCGAGCCGGACCTGCGCACGCAGGTCGAGAACGAGCTCGCCGCCGAGCACGAGCGCATCGCCGGCGGCGTCGAGCGCGCCGTCGAGATCGGCGTCGTCGACGAGGTCGTCGAGCCCAGCACGACCCGCTCCGCGATCGCGCTCGCCATCGACGCGGCCGTCCAGGCCGACGGCGTACGCCGCGGGGCGCACGGCAACATCCCGCTCTGACGCACGCGCCACACGGGCGCAGCCCCACGACGAAGGGCCCCACCACCAGGTGGGGCCCTTCTCGCGTGCCGGGGACCAGCACCGGTCAGCACCGGGTCGTCGCGGCGTAACGCCTGCCACCCGAGGCCGTTGGACATGACGTGGATCACACGCACGGAAGCGGCACCACCACCACACGGCTCGGCGCGATCGCCAGCGCGCCGGTCATCCTGGCCCTGCTCGCGACCGGGCTCACACTCGCCACACCGGGCCCCGCCCACGCCCACCGGGCGGACTGGGGGAAGATCGCCCGTCCCGACGGCGTGCTGCGCCGCGGCTGCCACGACTACGCCTACCGCTACCGTTTCACCCCGCCCGACGGCGACTGGGCGGTGGAGACGTTCCTCATCGGGCCCGGCGGCCGCCCACTCGCCTCGGACGTGCTCATGTCGGGGCACGACGAGACCCGCGGGCGCACCTGGTTCCGCCTGTGCCGCACCGGCACCCGGCCGGGCCGCTTCCGGATCAAGGGGAAGATGACGATCCAGAACGGCCCGCTCGAGGCCGAGTCGGGCTGGGTGCTCCCGGCACGCTTCCGGCTGCGTCGCCCCTGACCTCAGGAACGACGCCGGCCGGGGGTCCTAGACGACCTGGTGCAGCCAGCGCACCGGCGCGCCGTCGCCGGCGTGGCGGAACGTCTCGAGCTCGTCGTCCCACGGCTTGCCGAGCAGCTTGTCGATCTCCACGAGCACCGTCGTCTCACCGAGCGCGGCCTTGACCACGGCCGCCTTGAGCCGGTCCTCGGGGATCATGATGTCCCCGTGGATGCCGGTGACGGCGTGGAACACCCCGAGCTCGGGGGTGTAGGAGTAACGCGCGCCCTCCGTGGCGGAGGTCGGCTCCTCGGTGATCTCGAAGCGCAGCTGGTTCCAGCCGCGCAGCGCCGAGGCGATGGCGGCGGCGGATCCCGTCGCACCGGTCCACGAGAGCTCGGCGCGATAGGTACCCGTCTGCGCCGGCTGGGGAGTCCAGTCCAGGCTCACGGGCACGCCAAGGACACCACCGACGGCCCACTCGATGTGCGGGCACAACGCGGACGGCGCGGAGTGGACGTAAAGTACGCCCCTCGTCGTCGAACGGGTGGCAGTGCGTGCGGTCACGGTGACCTCCTTCTTCTCCGGCGCGAGCTACGCCTTCCCCAGCGGTCTCGTCATGGAGGAGAGATCAGTCGTGTGTGACAGATGTTCGGTTGTCGCACCATTGTGGCGCATGAGGCCGCTGCGCACCAGTGTGACGCGCGTGCGTGTCGCGATCGCCGTCAGGAGGCGGCGCCCGCGGACACCACGTTGGTGCCGTCGCGCACCGCACCGAGCAGCAGGCCCGGCCCCGCCGGCGGCCGGAGCTCGTCGGGGACCTCCACGACGTCCAGCACCGCGCAGGTGATGTTGTCGCGCCCGCCGGCGGCCAGGGCCGCCTCCACCACGGCGGAGACCACGTCGGCCGCCTCCCCGTCGAGGAGGCCGGCCAACGTGGCGTCGTCGAGGAGGTCGCTCACGCCGTCGGTGCACAGCACCAGCCGGTCCCCGGCCCGCACCTCCACCGCGAGGACGTCGAGCCCGGAGTCGGCGGGGTCGCCGTCGAGCGCCCGCAGCACGACCTTGCGCCACGGGTGGGTGGCCAGCACCGCCGCCGAGACGCGCGGCGTACGGCGCAGCTGCTCGAGGTAGGTGTGGTCGGTGGAGACCTGCTCGAGGGTCCCGCCACGCCATCGGTACGCGCGGGAGTCACCCATGTGCCCCAGGACGACGCGCTCGCCGTCACACGCCAGGAGGGTCACCGTCGTCGCCATGCCGAGCCGGTTGAGGTCGCGCTGGACGGCGAGCCGTACGGCGGCGCGAGCCGCGTCGGCCGCGGCGACCACCCGATCCTCCAGGCACCCGACGCCGCCACCGCCAGCCGGAGCAGCCGTCAGGGATGCGCGCCAGGACGCGACGAGGGCATGCACCGCGGTCGCGGAGGCGACCTCACCGGCCGCGGCTCCCCCGACCCCGTCGGCAACCACGGCCAACGTGCGACCGACGTAGCCGGCGTCCTCGTTGTGCACCCGCACCAGGCCGACCTCACTCGCGCCTGAGCCCGCGAAGCGGAGCATGGACCCTCCTCCTGCCGATCGTGAGTACAGCGTTGCCTGATCGGCGCGGTCAACCCCCGCCGGTTCCGTGCGTGCCCTACGCTCCGGGCCGTGGACTCCCCCGCGCCCCTGGCCCTGAGCAGCAGTCCCCGCGTGCGGCTCGCACTGTCGGTCGTCGGCGTCGCCGCCCTCCTGGGCGCCGTCGCGTGGTACGTGAACAGCCCGGCGGCCCTGCCGACCTCCAAGGAGGCCGTGGTCGCCTCCACGCCCGCCGGCACTCCCGTGCACGTGGGCGTGTTCGGCGCGGGCGCGGACTTCGACCGCTCGCTGACGATGAGCGGCGTGCGGGTCCGGGTCGTCTCGGACGTGCCCGTGGAGGTCGAGCCGCTGCTGTGCCGTCATGGCTCGTTCCGGGTGACCACCGATCCGCTCGCGTTCTGCGAGGAGGTGCTCGACAGCGAGGACGTCGAGTTCGGGGCGGGCGACACGGTCGCCCTGCGGGTCAGCGGCACCGAGCCCGGGACCGTCCGCATCGAGCCGGTGCGCCTGGCCTTTGCCGAGGGGCTCCAGCGGGGCGTGCGCACCGCCGGAGCCTCCAGCCAGGTCACCCTGCTGGCCCGCTGATCAGTCGGCGAGCCGCTTCTCGAGCGCCTCGGCGCGGTCGGCGGCGTCGGTGATCTCCTCGCTGTCGATCGCGTTCGTGCGGTGGAACCACGCGAGCGCGTCGGAGTAGCGGCCGGCGGCCTCGAGGGTGTCGGCGTACGCGTAGCGCAGCCGGACGACCCAGGAGGCGCGGGTCTTGTTGTTGAGCGGCGCCAGCTCGAGCGTGCGCAGCGCGGCGTCGAACTGTCCGAGGTCGCGGCGCGCCCCGGCCTCGACGATCGTCATCTCGGCCTTCGCCTCGGGGACGAAGTTCACCACCGACGGGCTCTTGGCGAGCTTGAGCGCCTGCTCGGGCTGGCCGAGGGCGCGGTGGCAGTCGGCCATGATCGGCAGGTACGCCGTGGCGCCGTTCATCCGCTTGGCGGCGCGCAGCTCGGCGAGCGCCTCCGCGTAGTGCCCGGCGGCGTAGGCGGCCTCGCCCACGGCCTCACGCACGACGGCGAGCCGGGCGGCGCGGGCGCGCGCGGCCATCGCGTGCTGGTAGGCCAGCTCGGGATCGGTGTCGATGAAGTGGCCGGCCGCGACCAGGTGGCGCGCGATCCGGGCCGCGAGCTTCTCCGGAAGGCCCTTCAGCTGGGCGCCGACGGCACGGTCGAGCTCCTGGCCCGTGATCTCCGGCGGCAGCTCGGGGCCGTCGTAGCGGGCCTGGTCACCGGTGCGCGGACCGCGCTCGGCGCCGCGACCCTCCGAGCGCCCGCCGCGGTCGGGACGACCCCCACGCTCGGGGCGCCCGCCACCACGGGGCCGGTCGCCACCACGCTCGGGACGACCACCGCTGCGGGGGCGGTCGCCACCACGCTCGGGACGGTCACCGCTGCGGGGGCGGTCGCCACCACGCTCGGGACGGTCACCGCTGCGCGGGCGGTCGCCACCACGCTCGGGACGGTCGCTGCGCTCGTAGCGGCTGGATCCGCTGCCCTGGGGCTTCGAGCCGCCGCTCTGGGGCTTCGAACCGCCGCGCCCGCCGCTCTGCGGCCGGCCGCTGGAGGGCTTGCCACCCGAGGGGCGACCGCCGCGTCCGGGTCCGTCGCCCTCGGGGCGCTGGTTTCGTCGCTGGTCAGCCATGATGATCTGTGCTCCTGGGTCTGGCGCGGGACGCCGAATTCTATGACGAAATGCACGTAGGGGCCACCAGATGGTGGCCCCTACGGAATTTTTGTCCGGCGGCGTCCTACTCTCCCACAACCTCTCGGTTGCAGTACCATCGGCGCTGAAAGGCTTAACTTCCGGGTTCGGGATGGGACCGGGTGTTTCCCTTTCGCTATGGCCGCCGTAACTCTATC
>NZ_JABJRA010000003.1 GCF_013155365.1 Nocardioides sp. zg-DK7169 | reverse complement strand
ACGCCTGCACGGCGAGATCGGCCTCGTCCCACCCGTTGAGTTCGAGGACGAGCACTACCGGCACAACCCCGCGCCGACTACCCTCAGCGCGTCAGTTCAGAGCCTCCACTGAACCCGGCACGCGACAGTTGGTAGAGCGCCCCATTGATACTGGGGAGGTCGCGGGTTCGAGTCCCGTACGGTTTTGGAGAGGCGCGGCGCGGTCGAAGACCCCGCGTCTCTTTCCATGTTCGGCCCGCCCTCCGCGCTTTTTTGCGGTGAAGTGACGCACCGTGGAAGCGCTCATCGCGGCAGGTTCGCGCGGGTGCGGCCAGCAACTATTCGTCGATGATGCGGACCTCGATCAGTTCTGCCTACCGCTTGCCACGTCTCGAACGCTTGCCACGAAGACGACGGGTAGGTCGTCGCGCGGACGGCGGGATCGGACGATTTGAGTCGCTCACGGATCGTAGGCCGATGAGCTCGCCCAATGCGTCCAGCTCTGGGTCGTTGGCGGCGGGTGCGTTCATGTAGACGACCTCGACGATCTCGCTACTGTTGTCGATGAGGAGCCCGAGGCTGCGGTCCGAACCCATCTGGTGCTTCTTCGCAGCCATGTAGGAGCGCAACTTTTGTGCCGACTCCCGACGCGTGTGGCTCTCGGGCACAGACCCCGCGAACAACATCGGATAGCCCCACATGCCTGCGTATCCCTGGACCATGCTGTGCCATCGATTGTCAGACCTGGTCTGCGCCACGAGATGGCGAAGGTGATCGCCGATCTTCGTCTGTGCTGTTCCCGCTAGCCCCAGCAGATCGGCACCAAAACGGAACCAACCCGGCTTCCGACCGTCTTGGAGGAAGTCCACGATCTCCTGTGCGGCGGGATGGGTGTTGAACGCGGGCTTGTCGATCTCGTACGGACTACTACCTTCACGGCGGTACATCCATGCGTCCAGTGGATCGGTATGCGTACCAACGACGGTAGGACGCGCGTCCTGGAGGTAACGCTTGCGATCGCGGTCCCGGGCCGGTCCGGCGTTTGGATGGAGGCGGCGAACCTCGTCCGGGTCTTCCTCGACGTAGAGCCCTCCATCTAGAAAGAGCATGAAAAGGTCCAGTTCGTCGGATCCGCGGAAGTGGGTTGCCACGCCGGAGTCCGTGCGCCTGCGCAGGTAGAGCAGGAATTCCGCCGGTCGATCGATCACCAGGGCGATCACCTCAAGGTCATGCAAAGAGGCGATCCACGGAAGGGAGCCGTCACCGAGATGTCCGGCTCGCTTGAGGTCGCCGAGCGCAACGGCCAGCGGACCGAAGAAGTCGAGGCCGACTACGATCGATCGGACTTCCCGCACTACGGCGAGGTCGAGCCAGGTCCCGTCCTCGCGCCACAGCCCATGGTTCGACAAGATGAGGTCCTCGAGGCGCCGGGCCTGCCGGGCACCATCACCGAAGATGGCCTTGATCTCCGTCGAGAGACGTGCCCGGTCGCCACGACGAGCCGGCTCGGCGATCGTTCTGCCCTTCACTTCGACACAGATCGCGACGTCGTCAATGAGGAAGAGTCCGTCGCATTCAGTCTGATTCCCTGTCGCCTTCGGGGTCTCACACGCACCGTTGAGCACCCCCGGCGCAGCGCCCTCCTTCGGTGCAAGGTACTTCAGGTTCGCATGAGCGGCCGGGGTCTTCAGTACGCGACCGACGGCTTCCAATGCCATCCGTTCGGTGACCTCAGCGCGGATGCGGTCGTAGCGTCTCCACGCCTTGCTGTCAGGCTTCAGCGCGGCTTCGGCGATCGTTCGAAAGGAGTCTGTGCCGATCTGGCCTCCGGTCATCAGATAGTTGCCGTTCGCGTCTTTGACGAGGCACGTCTTTTGAAGGGGATTCACGCCGCGTAGGAAGTCAGCCACGACCGAGGCTGCATCGGTGGCTCCACGGAACTCGATACTGAAGGCGTCGAGCACAGCTTCCACGCGAGACATGTCAATCCCGGACTCTTGTGCGATGTCGGTCGCGGTGAATGCAGCTCGGTCGCCAGGAAGGAACATGAAGGCCGACATCGACTCGCGAAAGCCAACGAGTTCCTCGGCCGTCGGCTCCCGTCCCTCGGCTTGGCACCGGATGACTAGGTTTCCGGTGTCGTCCCGAAGCGCGGTGAGGATCCTGCTGTAGCGCTCCTGGATGCCGCTTCGGACTGCTTTGAAGTCGCCATAGGTGAAACCAAGACATCTCATCAACAGTGCGTCGATCTGCGGTTGGTCGAAGAGTTCGGCGTCCGCCTTCTCCTGAACGGACTCGTACTGGAGCTTTCGTACAGCGACGAGATAGGACTGGTACTCGGAGGCGAGGCGTGCGAGCGCGTCGGTGCCGCCGCCAGCGGCGGCCGTATGCATGAAAGTGGCGAGACGAAGTAGCCTCGTGGATCGCGAGTGAAGCTCGCTGATGACCATGTGCGGCTCGGTCTCGCTGCGAGGCCGCCGGCCAACCATGCGAGCGGATCGCGCCAAGCAAACGAGCGCCACAAGTTCGATCGCTGCGCCGTTGCCATCGTGCTCGTGCACGAGTGCCGCGACCGGCACGATGGGTAGCTCTCGAAGACGAACCAGTTCGATGACGTCGAACGCGTCGAGTTCTTGGATGGCCTCCAGCATCGCGGAGACCTCGATCGTGACCTGCGCCTGCTGGCGCTGCTGAAGTTCGGCCGGGTTCGTGGCGCCGGCAAACACCTTCATGTCACCCAGCGCGTCGTCTCCCAAGCCCGTCCAATCGAAGTTGCCGATGAGCGAGCTCGACCCAGGGGCCAACTGGAAAGGCTGTCGACGACTCTTGGACATGCACGACTTGTATCAGCGAGCACCGACACACGGCCCGAGCACCGGCATGCGGCATTCCACTCGGCGGCTCCAATAGGAGCGAGCCGGCACCGACGCCGGTCGCTGGCGAAGGCGACCAGCCCTCCCGAGTGCTTCGCCAGACGCGGTCGCCCCGCAGCCTCACCTGCGTCCACTCATAAGGCCCGCGTGCAGCGGCAACGAGTTGTTCGGCGAGCTTGGTCCAACTAGCTCCATTCATGCACCTAGTCGTTGGCATCCGCGTTAGGGGGAAATAACGACAAAGCGGCGTACTGAGCCGCGTCGAAGGAGTCGGCGTCCACCCACCCCTTAGCCATGACGTGCGGTCCGATCGTGCTCGATGACTGAAGCTGAGCAAGCCCGACCCCATAGAAGTGGTTCCCGTAGGCATGCACACCTCCTGTTGTCACTACCCATTGCGGAGGACAGAGTTCGATTGCCGGACGTCGTCCCGGGCTGGTGAGCGCGACTTCGAGAAGGTCCGCTAACCCGGTGAAGAGCGAGACAGTGTCAAAGGCCTCGTTGGTCTCCTTGCGGAGTTCGCGGCCGAGTTGAAATAAGATGTCTTCCGCTGTCCGTTCCCCATCCCAGACCACGGGCGCAACGCTCTCCCCGTCGATCCTTTCGAGCCGTAGCTCGATCACGTGAGCAGCACCGCTGAAGAGGTTGCTGCGAGTGACGAGAAGGAAACTGACGTAGAGGTAGTGATCGCCAACTGCTACTCGCGGAGGGTGGTCCATGTCTACGAGCCCCTGCTCGACGGCGCGCTTGAGCGCGTCGGCGACGACTTCGCGCTCCGGCGCGGCACTTCTTAGCCCCTCGAACGTGTCTCTGTCGGCCGCGGCCTCCGCTCGCAGCCGCGCATCGACACGTTCGGCGACGTCGGTGAGCTGCCGAGCGACGTCTTCGCGGACTTCCTCCACCTGTTTGGAAAGGTCCTCAACCGTCGCCGCCGTCGACGCCCGCACCTGCTGCACTTGGTCAGCAGCGTCTTCGCGAACTTGCTCGATATGAGAATCAAGCGACCGCGTGAGCAGATAGAACGGGGCGAAGAGCAGGACAGAAGAGCCAAGGGTCATCAGCACGTCACGCAGCCACGCGTCGTCGTACCCGGGGCTGGGCAACAGCGAGAGAATGACCAACACGGATCCCGTCGAAAGCAATGCTGCGACGATCAGTGCAGATCGGCGGCTTGGCTTCTCTCTCACGGCGCTGAGGGTAGACGTCGTAGGGCGCGTGCGCTGAGCAAGCCTGTCGTCTTGATCTCCCTAAACAAGGAGGACGTGCTTCGGCCTTCGCCACGTACGCGTGATCAGTGACGAACAGAGCGACCCCTTCTGGGTTGGCAGCTCATCAACGATTGCGAACAGCGTGCGCTCGGCAATCGAGCAGCCGGAGGAAGCGATCTTCCAGATCGACACGGCAGCGCTCTAGCAGCCCGCGGTGCCCCGGGGCGCGCGCGTCCCGCAGGCCTCGATCCTTTGCAAGTTCGAGATGAGTTCATGTGTCATTGCCCATTCCCTTCCGAGTCCCAACAGTCGCGCGCAGTAGTGCGTCTATCTGGGCTACTAGAGGATTCCCGTAGGACCGGCGTCCGGCCAGACTCGGTCCAGGTGCCCGGCGGGCTTGCTCTCTTTTGGGCTGCCCACCCGTCCGCGGGTGTGGCTCGATTCCGGTTTGCAGCCCACCGGGCACCGCTGACGAGGCGTGGCTCAAGAGGGGACTGCCCAGCTCGTAGTAGCAATGCCCACCTCGCCGTCCACATCGGTACGAGCACAGGCGGGAGCAACGCATGGACCATGTCGTTATCGGGGTCGATCCCCACAAGCTGTCCGCGACGATCGAGGTCGTCGACCAGCACGAGCATCTCCTCGGATCCGGTCGCTTCAGCACCGACCAGGCTGGCTACGCCGCCATGCGTGCCTACGCCAAGACGTGGCCGAAGCGCCTGTGGGCGGTCGAAGGCGCCAACGGCGCGGGTCGTCCACTTGCCCAGCGTCTCCTCGAAGCCGGCGAACATGTCGTCGACGTGCCCGCGAAGCTTGCTGCCCGTGTCCGGCTCTTCGACACCGGCCACAACCGCAAGACCGACGCCCACGACGCACACGCGGTCGCGGTCGTAGCCGTGCGCACGACGAACCTGCGGGTGCTCAAGGTCGACGGCGAGCTCGAGGCGATGCGGATGCTGGCCGATCGCCGCGAAGCCCTCACCCGGCGTCGTGTTCAGACCGTGTGCCGACTCCAGGCGCTACTCGCAGAACTCCTGCCTGGCCAGGCCAAACGCGACATCACCACTGGTCAGGCCAAGGCGATGCTGGCCACCGTTCGCCCGCGCGACATCGCCGGGAAGACCCGTCGCCGCATCGCTGCCGAAGAGCTGGCCGAGTTGATCGCGGTCGAGGCGAAGATCAAGAAGGCCACTGCCGAGTTGAAGGCGATGGTCCTGGCGCGGGAATCACGGCTGATGGACATCCACGGTGTCGGTGCTGTGGTGGCCGCCAGGATCCTCGCCGATGTCGGCGACGTCGCCAGGTTCGCCGACCGCAATCGGTTCGCGTCCTGGACCGGTACCGCGCCGCTGGACGCCTCGTCTGGTGAGCAGAACCGGCACCGTCTCTCCCGCGCCGGGAACCGCCGGGTCAACCACATGATCCACATCGCCGCGGTCACCCAACTCCGGCTCGACACCGAAGGCCGCGCCTACTACCGGCGCAAACGCGCCGACGGCAAGAAGCCCCAAGAAGCACTCCGCTGCCTCAAGCGACGCATCTCAGATGCCATCTACAAGCAGCTCGTCACCGACGCTGTCCGAGCCGAAGGCGCGGACCCGGGAGGGCACTGCGGGGCGTCTCAAGAATCCAGCGCGGTCGACCTACCCCCGCACATCGACACTTCGGATCAGCCACTCCCGGACCCGCAGACCCGACGCTACGCCGCACTACCCGGCACGCGGAAGAGCCAACCGGTCGGAACCCTCGCCAGCACCGGTTGACAACAGAGGGGAGCCGGAAGGAGTCAGACCCAGTAGCAACTCTGGGCGCTCGGCTCCGGTTGATCCACGGCCGGGGCATGACTGCGGGACGGCTCTCGCCTGCGAGCCTGCTGCCGTGGGTGGTCGTGGCTGGCGCGACGTCGCCGGCGGCCGGCGCCCCGTGGGCAACTCGCGGCCCTGCCGAGGCCGGCAACGCAGCTAGGAATCCCCGCAGGGGTAGCTCGCCCGAGCCGCCGCGTGTCCGGGCGTGCGGGACCGGTCTTTCCTGTCGGGAGAAGGAGGAGCCTGCCTGTGACGTGGCGAGGAGGGCAGTGCCGGCCACTACACCCCGCGAGGGGAGCCGGAGAGCGGGCGTCGTCGTTAGATTCGAATCTCGCGATCAATGAGCGCAACTGGAGACACATGAAGTTCCACCAGCTCACAGCGGTGCAGCACGGCGAGACCGTGGCTCTCGCGGGAGTGATCGACGAGCTCTCGATCCACGAGCTGCGCACGGTGCTGGAGCACAAGGTCGGCAAGGGTCCACTGGTCGTCGACCTCTCCTCGGTCGAGCACCTCGCGAGCGTCGGGGTCAACGAGCTCGTCGCCGCGCTGCGACGCGCGCCGAGGGACAGCCCCGTGACGCTCCGGGCGTGCCAGGGTTCCATCGCGCAGATGGTCCTGGAGATGAACGGGCTGCCCCACACCACGGCCGTTCCCGCGCCCGAGGACGACCGGTCGCGGCAGGTCGAGGCGATCTAGCGGAACCCGGGCTCACAGACCGAGCCCCGACCGCGCACACCCACCGAGGGGTGAGGCGCAGGCGCCGAAGGGCTCCTACCGTCCAGGTGGCGCCTCGTAGTGGGGGACTTCTCACCAACCCCAGGGCACCAGCGGTGCCCCGGACGCCCCGGCGGTCGTGTGGTCGTCCCGGGGCGCCGCCCGTACGCCGCGGCGTACGCCTGCGATGCCCTATGTTCGCGCAGGTGAAGATCGTGATCGCCGGGGGATCCGGTGCGCTCGGGCGGCGGCTGTGCGAGGACCTCGAGGCGAACGGGCACGAGGTGGTCGTCCTGACCCGCCGCGCGCGTCCCGGCGCGAGGTTCCGGCAGGTGGAGTGGGACGGGCGGACCGTGGGTCCGTGGGCGTCCGAGCTCGAGGGCAGCGCGGTGATCAACCTCGCCGGCGAGCTCGTCGACCGGCGGCCCACCGCCGCGAACGTCGACCTGCTCACCCGCTCACGCGTCGAGCCCACCCGCGCGCTGGTCCAGGCGAGCGCGTCCCTGTCCGAGCCGGTGCCGGTGTGGCTGCAGGCCAGCACGCTGGCGATCTACGGCGACGCCGGCGAGCAGGTCCTCGACGAGTCCGCGCCACCGGCCGACGGGCCGCCCCAGATGGCGGGCGTGGCCACGGCGTGGGAGGCGGCCGTGGAGGGCGCGAACGCCGTACGCCTCTCCACGCTGCGCACCGGCATCGTCCTGGACACCGACACCCCGGCGCTCGACCGGCTCCTCGGGCTGGCGCGCTGGGGGCTGGGCGGGCGCGTCGGTCCCGGCACCCAGTGGATCAGCTGGCTGCACATCGAGGACTGGCTGCGCGTCGTCCGCCTGCTGCTCGGGCCCGAGGGCGCGGGGCTGTCCGGGATCGTCCACGTCACCGGGCCGCAGCCGGTCCGCAACGCCGAGCTGATGGCCGCGCTGCGCAGGAGCGTGCGCCGTCCCGCCTCGCCGCCCACCCCCTCGCCGCTGGTCCGCGTCGGCGCGGTCCTCCTGCGCACCGATCCCGCGCTGGCGCTCACGGGACGGCGGGCGGTGCCGGCGAGGCTGCTCGAGGCCGGGTTCGAGTTCCGGCACCCGGACCTTGACGCAGCGCTCGCCGACCTGGTCAGCCGTCCTGTCGCAGCAGGGCGCTGAGGGGAGTCGGCGTACGTCCGCCGATGGTCTCGACGACGTCGGTGACGCGCGCGAGCTTGCCCAGCCGGATGGACGCACCGAAGGACACCAGCATCGGGGCCCACGCCTCCGGGAGGCCGCCCGCGACGAGACCGGCGGCGTAGGCCTCGTCGTCGAGCCGGACCACCTCGACGGGGCGGCCGGCCTGGGTCGCGGCGAGGGCGGCGAGGTCGCTCGCACTCACCGCGGCGGGGCCGGTCACGTCGTACGTCTGTCCCTCGTGGCCCTCGCCGGTCAGCACCCCGGCGGCCACGGCGGCGCAGTCCGCACGCGTGACGTAGGCGGCAGCGCCGTCGCCGGTGTTGGTGAACAGCCGTCCGCTGGCCGCCGCCTGCTCGATCGTGGGGAGCTGCATGTCGGCGTAGAGGTTGTTGCGCAGGATCGTCCAGGCGAGCCCGCTGTCGCGCAGCAGCTCCTCGGTGGCCGCGTGGTCGGGCACGACGACGGAGGGGTTGTCGGCGCTCGGCTCCGGGATCGAGGTGTAGACGACGTGGCGTACGCCGGCCTTCGCGGCGGCCTGGATCGCCGCGCGGTGGCCCTCGACCCGGGTGCCGACGGCGTCCGTGGAGATGAGGAGCATCCGCTCCACGCCCGCGAGGCAGTCGACGAGGGCCTCGGGCCGGTCGAAGTCGGCGGCCCGGACGGTGGCGCCTCGCTCGGTGTGGACGGCGAGCTTCGCCGGGTCGCGGGTGAGGAGCACGACCTCGGCGGGGTCGAGGGTGGCGAGGAGCTGGTCGGCGACGAGCCGGCCGAGCTGTCCCGAGGCGCCGGTGACGGCAACGGTCATGGGGGGTGTCCCGATCTGTAGTCGCGGTGATGACGGTTCTCCCAAATGTAGCCACCGTGATTGCGGTGCGTCACGATGGGGGCATGCCCAAGCCGACCAACACCCGGTTCGCGGTCGCCGTGCACGTGCTGACCTACCTCGCGGCCGTGGCCGCCGCCGGTCGCCCGACGCCGGTCGGGTCCGAGGAGCTGGCCGGCAGCACGGCGGTCAACCCGGTCCACGTGCGCAAGGTGCTGGGTCCGCTGCGCGCGGCCGGCCTGGTGCGCTCTCGGGCGGGTGCGCATGGCGGCTGGGAGCTGGCCGTCGATCCGGACGCCGTGACCCTCGCGCAGGTGTGGCGGCTGCTCCAGGGCGACGACCCGGTTCTCGGCATCCACGGTCCGAACCCTGCGTGCGCCGTGGGCGGCAGCATGCAGGACGTGCTGGTCGACCTCGACCGGCGGGTGGCCGACGCGGTCGTCGCCGAACTCGCAGGCATCTCGCTCAGCGACGCCCTCGCGCGCGCCGGGTTCGACGCCGAGGTCTACTCCGCGCTCGCTGCGGTGGGCGAGGGGCGCTGAGTCGTCGGGGGATTGGCGGCCGCACGGGTCCGGCGGCCCGTCAGGGAAGTGGGGACAGCGCATTGCGCCCGAACAGATGTTCGAGTAGGATCGGGTCAAGACCCACCGTTGAGCTCTCGGAGGCTCGCATGGACCACCCGATCCGGGGCGCCGCCCGTGAGCTGGGCGCCGTGCTGGAGTCGGTCGCGGGGGTGGACCCGGTGTTCATGGCGACCGCGGACAAGGCGGCCGCGCTGGTGGAGCTGGCGGCGATCGAGTCGCGGGTGGCGGAGCTGCGGCTGCGGGTGACCGCCGAGGCCGGGGACGTGGCCGAGGCCGCGGGGGCGCGTGACGTCGGGGCGTGGGCCGCGGTGGCCACCCGGCGACGCCGCTCGGACTGTGCGGCCGAGCTGCGGGTGGCGGTGGCGTTGACCCAGCGGCCGGTGCTGGCGGCGGGGCTGCGTGCCGGCGAGGTGAACGTGGACCAGGCGGGGCTGATCGCGGCGGCGTTGGCCGAGCTCCCGGACGAGGTCGAGGCGTCGGTGGTCGAGCAGGCCGAGTCGCGGCTGGTGGAGCTGGCGGCGCAGTTCGATCCGGTCGAGCTGCGCCGGCTGGGGCGGCGGATCCTGGACGTGGTCGCCCCGGAGGTCGCGGAGGCGGCCGAGGCGCGCCGGCTGGCGGAGCTGGAGGCCTCGGCGCGCCGGCGGATGCGGCTGGGGCTGCGGGCGCTGGGCGACGGTACGACGCGGATCAGCGGGCGGATCCCGGACGCCTCGGCGGCGCGGTTGGCGGCGTACCTGCACGCGTTCACCAACCCGCGCCGCGAGGAGGCGCCCGAGGCCGCTGCTGCGCAGGGGGAGGCGGCGGAGGGGCGGGTGGCGTACGGGCGGCGGGCGGCGCAGGCGTTCTGCCAGCTGCTGGAGGTCCTGGACCCGGGTAGGTTGCCGATCCACGGCGGGGACGCGACGACGTTGGTGGTGACGGTCTCGTTGGAGGCGCTGCGCGCGGGGTTGGGCACCGCGACGCTGGGCAGCGCGGCGCCGGGGGACTCCCACGACCGGATCAGCGCCCAGGAGGCACGGCGGCTGGCGTGCACGGCGCAGATCGTGCCGGCGGTGCTGGGACGGCGCGGCGAGGTCCTGGACCTGGGGCGGGGGAGCCGGCTGTTCAGCCGGGCCCAGCGTCGCGCGCTCGCGGTGGTGCACCCGCGGTGCCGGGCGGAAGGGTGCTCGATCCCGGCGGCGTGGTGCGAGGCGCACCACCGCACGCCGTGGTCGGCGGGCGGGCGCACGGACCTGGCCGACGGGGTGCTGCTGTGCTCGCACCACCATCACCGCGCCCACGACCAGCGCTACGCGTGCGACCGGCTCGCCAACGGTGACCTCCGGTTCCACCGGCGGACCTAGTCGCCCCGGATCTCGACCAGCACCTCGCCGGCGTCCGTCCCGGGGCGGATCACCAGGCAGAGCGGGTGGCCCTCGACCTGCTTGCGCCACCCGCAGTACGTCGGGTCGGGGCCCCGGGCCCATCCGTGGTGCGCGGCGAGGGCGGCGAGCTCGACGATCTTCTCCGTCGTCGTCGCCCCGTCGGTGATGATCCACGACCTCGAGACCTGCGCGGGCGAGGCCATCCCGAACGGGGTGGTGTTGTCCTTGCTCCAGTCGAAGCGCACCGTCAGGCCGGGCAGTCGGTCCGAGGCCAGCGGGTCGGTGCGCATGGCGTCGTACTCGGGCGTGGTGCGGGAGCCGACGACCACATGACCCGCGGCGGCTCCGACGACGCTCAGCGCCACCACGGTGGCGAGCACCCCCGTCAGCAGCGCATGTCGCGGGGCGCGCCGCTCGGCGTGCCGCCCGGTGCTGGCGTGCCACACGACCGAGACCGCCACGAGCACCGCGAGCAGCGCGGGGAGCGGGCCGAGGTCGAGGTTGACGCCGGTGAACGCGCACGCGCCCGCGAGCGCCAGCGGTGCCGTCCAGGGAAGGTAGCGCCGGTCGTGGCGTCCGGCCAGCAGCGCGGTGGCCAGGCCGCCCAGCGCCCCGAGCCCCCACGGCCACAGCCAGTCCTGCGCAACCGTCTCGCCGTGGTCGGTGCCGAGACCGACGACCAGGACGGTGAACGCCGCGCCGTAGCCGACCACCAGGAGGGCCATCACGGCGTTGAGCGCGCCCCACAGACGACGCGGGATCTCGATCGGGCCACTTGTCATGACGGGGACGCTAGGGCCGCGGACCGCCCGGGGGGATGAGTACGGACACTCGACCTCCGCGGGCTGGACCGCTCTCGTGCGGGCGGCTCAGCGTGCGACGGGGCGGCGCACCTTCTGCAGCAGGACCTCCGACTCGACGGGGGAGAAGCCCAGGTCGGCGTTGATCGCGCGCATCCAGACGTTCGCGTCGTCGCTGCTGGTCCGCACGCGTACCGCCCCGGCGTGCTCGCGTACGGCGAGCAGCGAGGCGACCTTGACCGCCCGGCCGAGTCCCGCGCCGCGGTGGGCGGTGAGGACCAGAGTCCCCTCGACGTGCGCCGGCCGCTGCGGGGTGGGCCCGACCACCACGCACGTCCAGGCCGCGACCACACCGTCCGCGGTGACGGCGATGGACTCGACGGGGGTGCGGCCCTGCTGGTGCCACAGGGCCAGCTCGCGCTCGTAGTCCTCGACCGAGACCGGGGTGGGCTCCCAGCCGAGCTCGCCGTGGGGCGCCTCGGCGTCGACCAGGCCCTTGATCACGCCGACCTGGGCGCGCAGGTCGGCCGGGACGCCGTCGAGATGGGTGGAGACCGTGACGTCGGCGGCCCCCGGCTCGGCGGGCGCCAGCTCGGCGGTGGCCAGGTCGAGCTCGACCACCGTCTCCGTGGTGGCGCGCGCATAGCCGAGGGGACCGGCGAACCTCTCCACGAGCGCGTCGATCTCCGTGGCCGTGGGGAGGTAGGCGCTGGCGACGTACCGCTCCGCCCCCGCGGGGCCGGCCTGCTCCGCGGCCCGGGCGAGCCGCGTGCCGATGCCGCGGCGCTGGTGCGTGGGCAGCACGCAGACGTCGAGCCAGGAGGTGTCCGGGGTGTCGTCGGCGGTCGAGGAGCTGGCGAATCCGATCAGGTCGTCGCCCTCGAAGGTGCCGACGAGGTGGTGGGACCAGCCATTGTCGGCCTGCCACGCCGCGGCCCTGGCCGCCTCGTCGAGCGGCACCCAGCCCGGGCGGGCGTGCGCGGTCGCCGAGCACTCGACGGCGTACACGGCGCTCAGGGTCGCAGGGTCCTCGAGGTCGAGGGCCCGCACGTCCGGCGGCTGCGTCATCGCTGATCCCGTCTGCAGAAATGGCACGAGGCCGCCTCGCATCTCTGCGAGGCGGCCTCGTGTGGAACCTCTGTCGGGCTGACAGGATTTGAACCTGCGACCCCCTGACCCCCAGTCAGGTGCGCTACCAAGCTGCGCTACAGCCCGAACGTCCGGGACCCGGTGAAACCCGCGTCACGAACCGCGTGAACCTTACCCCACCTCGAGCCCGAGGCCGGAATCGGGCCGCGGTGGCGCGACCGGCGGCGCCTCCCCGGTGCCGGGACGGTGCCAAGACGGCGTCAACGGGCGTCAAGACGGCGACAAGATCGGCGGCCATGCCCTCGGTGCGGTCTTCGCTGGTGCCATGAGTGTTGAGAACGGCCTCCTGGTCCTTGCCGTCGTCGCCGTGGCGGCGTACCTCCTCGCCGCGCTGATCCGCCCGGAGCGGTTCTGATGGGCGACCACGTCGCAGGGCTGCTGCAGATCGCGGCCCTGGTCCTGCTGCTCGCGCTGGTCCATGTGCCGCTCGGTGACCACATGGCGCGCGTCTACACCAGTACGACGCACCTGCGCGCCGAGCGCGCGCTCTACCGCCTCAGCGGCGTCGACCCCCGCGCCGAGCAGAGCCCGAAGGCCTACGCGCTGAGCGTCGTCGGCTTCTCCCTGGTCGGCGTCGTGGTGCTGATGGCGATCCTGATGGGCCAGGCCCACCTGCCGCTGAGCCGCGAGCTTGACGGCATGGGCTGGGCGATGGCGTTCAACACCGCGGCGTCGTTCGTGGCGAACACCAACTGGCAGTCCTACGGCGGGGAGTCCACGCTCGGCTTCGCGGCCCAGATGGGCGGCCTCGCGGTGCAGAACTTCCTCTCCGCCGCCGTCGGGATGGCCGTCGCGGTGGCGCTGGTGCGCGGGTTCGTGCGGGTGCGCACCGGCACCCTCGGCAACTTCTGGGTCGACCTGACCCGGGGCACCGTGCGGATCCTGCTCCCGATCGCCCTCCTCGGCGCGGTCCTGCTGATGGCCGGCGGCGTCGTCCAGACCTTCTCCGACACCCCGATGACCACCCTCGCCGGGCACGGCCAGGTACTCACTGGCGGCCCGGTGGCCAGCCAGGAGGCGATCAAGGAGCTGGGGACCAACGGCGGCGGCTTCTTCAACGCCAACTCCGCGCACCCCTTCGAGAACCCCTCGGGCCACACCAACCTGCTCCAGGTCCTCCTGATGCTGCTCATCCCGGTCTCGCTGACCCGCACCCTCGGCACGATGTTGGGCAACCGGCGCCAGGGCCTGGCGGTGCTCGGGGCGATGGGCGTGCTGATGGCGGTCTCGCTGGCGGTGATGACCGCCGGCGAGGCGGGCGCCCGCTCCCAGGCGGCACAGGCGGCCGGTGCCGCGATGGAGGGCAAGGAGACCCGGTTCGGAGAGTGGGCCAGCGCCTTGTTCGGCATGGTCTCCACCGGTACGTCGACCGGCGCGGTCAACGCCGCCCACGACTCCTTCACGCCGGTCGGCGGCGGGGGATCGCTGGTGAACATGATGCTTGGCGAGATCAGCCCCGGCGGGGTCGGCTCAGGGATCTACGGGATCCTCGTGATGGCCGTCGTGGCGGTCTTCGTGGCCGGGCTGATGGTGGGCCGCACCCCCGAGCTCCTGGGCAAGAAGATCGGCGCACGGCAGATGACCTACGTCGCCCTCTACACCCTGACCACCCCGGTCCTGGTGCTGGTGGGCACCGGGGCGGCCATCGCCCGCGACGCCACGCCCGAGGCGATGGGCAACCCGGGCGGGCACGGCTTCAGCGAGGTGCTCTACGCCTACACCTCGGCCGCCAACAACAATGGCAGCGCCTTCGGCGGCATCACCGTGACCTCCGACTTCTTCCAGATCACCCTGGCCCTGGCGATGCTCCTGGGCCGTCTGGTCCCGATCGTGCTGGTCCTGCTGCTCGCCGGCTCCCTCGCCGAGCAGGGCAAGGTCCCCGCCACCGCCGGGACCCTCCCGACCCATCGGCCGATCTTCGTGGGCCTGCTGGTCGGCGTGATCGTGATCCTCACAGGCCTCACCTACTTCCCCGCCCTTTCACTGGGCCCGATCGCAGAGGCACTCGCATGAGCACCACCACCACGTCCCAGGCCCGCACCGGCCTCAGCCTGCGCACCCTCGCCGCCCAGGGCGTCGAGCAGCTCCCGGAGGCGCTGCGCAAGCTGCACCCGCGCCACCTGTGGCGCGCGCCGGTGATGTTCCTCGTCTGGCTGGGCTCGGTCCTCACCACCGTGGTCGCCGTCGTCGACCCGAGCGTCTTCGCGATCTCACTGGCGCTCTGGCTGTGGCTCACCGTGGTCTTCGGCAACCTCGCCGAGGCGGTGGCCGAGGGCCGCGGCAAGGCCCAGGCCGCCTCGCTGCGCGCCGCGCGCAGCGACACCGTCGCCCGCCGGCTGGCCGGTGACGGGACCGAGACCGAGGTGCCCGGCACCCAGCTCGAGGTCGGCGACCTGGTCGTGGTCGAGGCCGGCGAGGTGATCCCCGGCGACGGCGACGTGGTGGAGGGGATCGCCTCGGTCGACGAGTCCGCGATCACCGGGGAGTCCGCCCCGGTGATCCGCGAGGCCGGCGGCGACCGGAGCGCCGTCACCGGCGGCACCCGCGTGCTGTCCGACCGGATCGTCGTACGGGTCACCGCCGCGGCCGGGCAGACCTTCCTGGACAAGATGATCGCGCTGGTCGAGGGCACCTCGCGGCGTCGTACGCCGAACGAGATCGCGCTGTCGATCCTGCTGACCAGCCTGACCCTGGTCTTCCTCGTCTCCGTGGCCACCCTCGCGCCGATGGCGGCGTACGCCGGGGCACCGCAGGACCTGGTCGTGCTGGTCGCGCTGCTGGTCTGCCTGATCCCGACGACCATCGGCGCGCTGCTCTCCGCGATCGGCATCGCCGGCATGGACCGCCTGGTGCGCGTCAACGTGCTGGCGATGTCCGGCCGCGCGGTGGAGGCCGCCGGCGACGTGAGCACGCTGCTGCTCGACAAGACCGGCACCATCACCTACGGCAACCGGCGCGCGGTGCGGTTCGTGCCCGCCGCCGGGGTCGCCCCCGAGCAGCTGCGCGACGCGGCCCGCAACGCCAGCCTCGCCGACCAGACGCCGGAGGGGCGCTCGATCGTCGAGCTCGCCCGGGTCGAGGGAGGTGCGGCCGGGGGCGGTGACGACGGGGGCCTGCCCGCCGACGCGGAGTTCGTCGAGTTCACCGCCCAGACCCGGATGTCCGGGGTCGACCTCGCCGACGGCAGCTGCCTGCGCAAGGGCGCTGCCTCGGCGGTGGCCGCCTGGGTCGGGCAGAACCCGCCGGTGGAGGTGTGCGACGCGATCGAGGAGATCTCGCGCCGCGGCGGCACCCCGCTGGTGATCGCCTGCCGCGACGAGAGCGGCGGGGCCCGGGTGCTGGGCGTCGTCGAGCTCAAGGACGTGGTCAAGGAGGGCATGACCGAGCGCTTCGCCCAGCTGCGCGCGATGGGGATCCGCACCGTGATGGTCACCGGCGACAACGCCCTCACCGCCCGCGCGATCGCCGACGAGGCGGGCGTGGACGACTTCCTCGCCGAGGCCACTCCGGAGGACAAGCTGGACTACATCCGCCAGGAGCAGGCCGGCGGTCGGCTGGTCGCGATGACCGGCGACGGCACCAACGACGCCCCGGCCCTCGCGGCCGCCGACGTCGGGGTCGCGATGAACAGCGGCACCGCCGCGGCGAAGGAGGCCGGCAACATGGTCGACCTCGACTCCGACCCCACGAAGCTCATCGACATCGTGGAGATCGGCAAGCAGCTGCTGATCACCCGCGGGGCGCTCACGACGTTCTCGATCGCCAACGACGTCGCGAAGTACTTCGCGATCATCCCGGCGATGTTCGTCGCGGCCTACCCCTCCCTGGACGCGCTCAACGTGATGGGGCTCGCGACGCCGCAGTCCGCGATCCTCTCGGCGGTCATCTTCAACGCGCTGGTCATCGTCGGGCTGATCCCGCTGGCGCTGCGCGGGGTGCGGTTCCGTGCCGCCTCGGCCACCGCCGTCCTGCGCCGCAACATGCTCGTATTCGGCCTCGGCGGCGTCCTGGTGCCGTTCGCCGGCATCAAGCTCCTCGACCTCATCGTCTCCACCATCCCCGGGATCGGCTGATCACATGCTCACTGACCTCTCGCGCCAGGCCCTGACCGGGCTGCGCGCCCTCCTCGTCCTCACCGTCGTGCTCGGGGTGGGCTACCCCGTCCTCGTGTGGGGCGTCGGCCAGCTCCTCGGCGACCGGGCCCAGGGCCAGCCGGTCCGTCTCGACGGCGAGGTCGTCGGCTCGCGGCTGTTGGGCCAGCACTTCGAGGGCGAGGAGTGGTTCCGCTCCCGTCCCTCGGCCAACGACCACGACTCGCTCGCCTCGGCCCCCAGCAACCTGGGGCCCTCCAACACCGACCTGCTCGCGCTGATCGCCCAGCGGCGTACCGAGGTGGCCGCCGTGGAGGGCGTCGACGCCGCGGACGTGCCCGCGGACGCGCTCACCGCGTCCGGCTCGGGGCTGGACCCGCACATCTCCCCGGCGTACGCCGCCCTCCAGGTGCCGCGGGTCGCCGCCGCCCGCGACCTCGACGAGAGCGTGGTGCGCGCGCTGGTCGCCGACGCCACGGTCGGGCGCGGGCTCGGGTTCCTCGGGGAGCCGGGCGTCAACGTGCTCGAGCTCAACCTCGCGCTGGACCGTGCGGCGCCGCGGTGAGCGGCCACTGAGCGTGGAGACTGCTCCCATGGAACGCGGGACGCTCAGGGTCTACCTGGGAGCGGCGCCCGGCGTCGGGAAGACCTTCTCGATGCTGGACGAGGGGCACCGCCGGGCCGCCCGCGGGACCGACGTGGTGGTCGGGTACGTCGAGACCCACGGGCGGGCGCGGACCGCCGAGCTGCTCGAGGGCCTCGAGGTGGTGGCCCGGCGACGGGTCGACTACCGCGGGACCGCGCAGGAGGAGATGGACCTCGCCGCGGTGATCGAGCGCCGCCCCGAGGTCGTGCTGGTCGACGAACTGGCCCACACCAACGTCCCCGGCAGCACGTGCGACAAGCGCTGGCAGGACGTGCAGGTGCTCCTCGACGCGGGCATCGAGGTGATCACCACCGTCAACATCCAGCACCTGGAGTCCCTCAACGATGTCACCGAGGCGATCACCGGGGTGCGCCAGCGCGAGACGGTCCCCGACGAGGTGGTGCGCGCCGCGGACCAGATCGAGCTGGTCGACATGAGCCCGCAGGCGCTGCGGCGCCGGATGGCGCACGGCAACGTCTACGCGCCCGACCGGGTCGACGCGGCGCTCTCGCAGTACTTCCGTGAGGGCAACCTGACCGCGCTGCGCGAGCTCGCACTGCTCTGGCTGGCCGACCGGGTGGAGGAGGGGCTCGAGCGCTACCGCGACGAGCACCGCATCGACGCCAGCTGGCCCACGCGCGAGCGGATCGTGGTGCCGGTCAGCGCCGGCCCGGAGTCGGCCACGCTGATGCGCCGCGCCGCCCGGATCGTCTCGCGCGGCTCCGGCAGCGAGTGGCTCGCGCTCTACGTCACCCGCCCCGACGGCCTGACCGCGATCTCCCCGGACCAGCTGGACGCGCTGCGCGCGAAGGCCGAGGAGCTCGGCGGCACCCTGCACACCGTGGTCGGGGACGACCCGGCCGAGGCGATCCTCGACTTCGCGCGCGCCGAGAACGCCACCCAGCTGATCGTCGGCGCCAGCCGCCGCGGCCGAGTGCCGACGCTGCTGCGACCGGGCATCGGCGAGCGGGTGATCGCCGGCGCGGGCGACATCGACATCCACATCGTCACCCACGACTACGCACGGACGGGCAGCCGGTGGCGTCCGCCGGAGAGCCTGGGCGCGCGCCGACGCCTGCTCGGGTTCGCCTTCGCGGTCCTCGCGCCGGTGCTGGTCAGCCTGGCGCTGCTGGCGACGGGGGAGGCCCACAGCCTGCCCATCGAGGCGATGACGCTGATGGCCGTGGTGGTCGCCACGGCCCTGATCGGCGGCCTGGTCCCGGCGGTCGTGGCCGCGCTGTCCAGCGGCCTGCTGCTCAACGTGCTGTTCACCGCGCCGGTGCGGACCCTCACCGTCGCCGAGCCCGAGAACGCCGCCGCGATCGTGATCTTCATGATCGTCGGGATCGCCGTGGCCAGCGTGGTCGACACCGCGGCCCGTCGTACGGCGCAGGCGGCGAAGGCGCGCGCGGAGGCGGACGCGCTCGTGGTGCTCTCCCACAGCCTGCTCAACGCCGGCGACGACCTGGGCGGGCTGCTGGCCTCGGCGTGCGAGCTGTTCAACGCGCGCGGGGCGTCGGTCCTGCGCCGCGGGGAGCACGACGTCGAGGAGGTGGTGGCCGCCCACGGGGCCGCGCCGGCCTCCTCCGACGCCGCGGACGTCGCCACCGCCATCGACGAGCGGACCACGCTGGCCCTCGACGGCGCCCGGCTGCCCGCGTCACAGCGCGGGCTGCTCAACGCCTACGCGGCGTACGCCAAGGTGATGGCGGAGCGGCGGCGCGCGACCGCGGCCGAGGTGGAGCGACTCCGGCTCGCGGAGACCGACCGCACCCGCACCGCGCTGCTGGCCGCGGTCTCCCACGACCTGCGCTCGCCCCTGGCCGCGGTGAAGGTCGCGGTCTCCAGCCTGCGCGCCCCCGACATCGCCTGGTCCGCGGAGGACGAGGCCGCCCTGCTGGAGACGATCGAGGAGTCGACCGACCGGCTCGCCGCGCTGGTGGCGAACCTGCTGGACATGAGCCGCATCAGCACCGGCTCGGTGCAGGTCGCGCTCGCGGAGGTGTCCCTGGCCAGCACCGTGCACCACGCGATCGGGCCCCTGGAGCGCGGCGAGCGGATCGAGGTGGCGATCGACCCCGACCTGCTCGTGCGGGCCGACGCCGGCCTGCTGGACCGGGTGGTGGCCAACCTGTGCGACAACGCCCTGAAGTACACGCCCGCGCAGGCGCGCATCCGCATCGACGCCGCCCGGACGAACGGGCACGTCGTGCTTCGGGTCGCCGACAGCGGACCCGGCGTACGCGACCGGGACCAGCGGCGGCTCTTCGCGCCGTTCCAGCGCCTCGGCGACGTCCCGCAGGGCGACGGCGTGGGGCTGGGACTCGCGGTGGCGCGCGGGTTCACCGAGGCGATGGGTGGCACGATCAGCACCGAGGAGACGCCGGGCGGGGGACTCACCTTCGTCGTGGAGCTCCGCACCTGCGCCAAGGAACAGCCATGACCTTCGTCCTCGTCGTCGACGACGACCCCGCCATCTGCCGCACCCTCGCGATCAACCTGCGCGCCCGCGACTACGACGTCGAGACCGCCGGCGACGGCCGCTCGGCGCTGCAGATCGTCGACGAGCGGATGCCCGACGTGGTGCTGCTCGACCTCGGGCTGCCCGACCTGGACGGGATCACCGTGCTGACCCGGCTGCGCGGGTTCAGCCAGGTGCCGGTGATCGTGGTGTCGGCGCGGACCGGCTCCGACGACAAGGTGGAGGCGCTCGACCTGGGCGCCGACGACTTCATCACCAAGCCGTTCTCGATCGAGGAGCTGCTCGCCCGGGTGCGTGCGGCGACCCGTCGGGCGGGGGCGGTCGAGCCGGCGCCCTGCGTGCGGGTGGGCGACCTGGTGCTCGACCTGGGCGACTCCCGGGCGCGCCGCGGCGAGTGCGAGATCCACCTGACCCCGATCGAGTGGCGCATCGTCGAGCACCTGGTGCGCCGGCGCGGCCGGCTGGTGCGCCACGCCGAGCTGCTGCAGTCGGTGTGGGGGCCGAGCTATGAGCGCCAGACCAACTACCTGCGCGTCCACCTGGCCAGCATCCGGCGCAAGGTCGAGGTCGACCCCTCACGCCCGGTCCTGTTCGTCACCGAGCCGGGGATGGGCTACCGCTTCGCGCCGCAGGGGTGAGACGGGGCCGCACGCTAGCCGGGCAGGACCTTCGGGAGCGTGAAGGTGCTCGGGCTGTCGCACCCGGGGCAGTCCCACTCCAGGACCCAGGCGCGGGTGTCCTCGGCGACCCGCAGCGGGTGCGTCGTACGGTCCGGGCCGTGGCGCACGATCTTCGACGCCGCGTCGACCCGCACCGGGGTGTGGCAGGTGCCGCAGCTCAACAGCGCCGTCAGCAGCCCCACCGCCCCGGCGCTCGCGCGGACCCGGGCAGGTCCTGGTGGTGGTTCGTGGGCAGGGCGCTCACCCGCACGTCGCAGCCATCCCGAGAAGGTCATGACGCTGTGCCTTTCGCGGTGTCGTGGGCGCCAGGAGGCCTGGCGTCGTGGAGACCGGAGCCGGCGGAACGACCGCGGAGGGCGTGCGCTCGTCGGACCAGACAGGGTGCAGGATCGCGGGTCGCGGAGTTGGGGCGGGCGTTGTTTCGGCAAGTTCCTGGCGCGCAACGGTGGTCGCTGAGTGGACGCCTCGTTGCCGTTGGGGACCAGACGACAATGTTTTCGGGCGGATCGCTGTCGTTCGTGACCAATCGGTGGGGTGGCAGCGCGAGCAGCGGGCGACGCCCTGGGGATGTCGTCGCGGCTGGGCCGGCGGGTCGACGATTGGTCACGAACGACACGGAACTGCCCCGGATCGTTGTCGTTGGGGACCAAACGTCGACCCTCGTCGTACCCGGTCGGGTACCGCCGAGGCGGTCGGGGACCGGTCCCCGGTGCGGCCTACAGTTGCCCTCGTCCGTGGTGCGTGCCCGCCCGCGGACGGGAGCCGTTGCCGCTCCACACCCGGTCCGAACGGGGTCGAGAGCTCAGTCAGGGAGGGTCCGATGGCGCGTGAGCACCGCTGGCCGTCGTTCGTGTACGGCGCGGGCGAGGAGCCCGACTACCGCTTCAGCTTCGCCAACGAGCGCACCTACCTGGCGTGGATCCGCACCTCGCTGGCGCTGCTCGCGGCGGGTGTGGCGATCGACGTGGTCGACCTGTCGATGTCGGGCGCGGCCCAGCACGCGCTCGCGGTGCTGCTGGTCGCGCTGGGGCTGGTCTGCTCCGTGGCGGCCTGGGTGCGCTGGGCGCTCGCCGAGCGCGCGATGCGCCGCCGCGAGCCGCTGCCGTCCTTCGGGCTCGGCATCCTGGTCACGGTGCTGATGGTGGTCGCCGTCGCCGTGCTCGTCCTCGCGCTGTGAGCGACGCGGATCGCCCGGCGGCGGGCACCGACGGCGTGGACGGCCGGGGCCCCGGCGCCGCGCACGGCGACCCCGGCGCCGCCAACGAGCGCACGGCGCTGGCCTGGCAGCGCTCGGCGCTCGCGCTGATCGCCGGCGCCGCGCTGCTCGCCCGGCTCACCTGGTCGAGCCTCGGGGTGGCGGCCCTGGTGGTGCTGTCGGTGGCGCTGGTGCTCAGCGCCTGGGTGTTCGTGGAGAGCCGCGGGCGCTACGCCCACGACGCCGGCACCCGCCAGCGGCCCCGGTCGCGCGGCGGCCGGGCGCCGCTGGCGCTCGCGATCGCGACTGCCCTGGTCGGGGCGACCGAGCTCGCGGCCCTCGCGGTCCGCTGAGCCCGGCCGTCCGATCACGGCGCCGTCCGGATCAGCGCGGGAGCAGGCTCAGGCGCGGGTGCCGCGCACGAGGTACTGGGTGAGCACCTCGTGGTTCGGCGCGACGCCGTAGCGCTGGTCGAGCTCGAGGATGCTCGTGAGCGGGGTGGCGGTCACGTCGACGAAGCCGGCCTGCTCGACCACGCGGAGGGTGTCCTCGATGCTGGTCGCCTCTGCGAGGGGGAGGGCCTCGCGGACCTCGTCGCCGTACGACGTGCGGAACTGCTCGCTCGCGTCGACGTAGAGCCCCTTGGCGAACCAGGTGCTGTCGACGACCGCGAGGGTGCCGCCGGGGCGCAGCAGCGCGGCCCAGTTGGCCAGCGCCACGTGCGGCTCGCGCAGCGTCCACATCACGTAGCGGTTGACCACGGCGTCGAAGCTGGCGGCGGGGTACTCAGGGGCGACGGCGTCGCCGAGCTCGAAGCGCGGCGGGTTGTCCATCTTGGCGGCGTGCTCGCGGGCCCGCTCGATCATGCCGGTGGCCAGGTCGATGCCGGTGACGCGGTGGCCCAGGTCGGCCAGGATCCGCGCGACGTACCCGCTGCCGGTGCCGACGTCGAGGACGTCCAGGGCCTCGGTGCCGAGCGCCTCGGTCCACACCTCGCGCCAGGCGGCACGGTCGGCGTCGCGGCGGTCGGGGCGCTCCTGGTAGTCGTCGTACGGCCCGGACCGGCCGGTCCAGTACTCGTTCATGGCTGCCTGGACGTTGCTCATGCGTGACTTCCTTCGTGGGTCGGAACGGTGAGGAGACGGTGGCGGAGCGGACGGAAGGCCAGCTGGAAGCCGTCGGCGAGGTCGATGCGCTGCACCGCCACCTCATAGACCGGCTCCAGCAGGGCGGGGTCGAGCACCACGTCCGGGGTGCCGTCGGCGACGACGGTGCCGCGGTCGAGCAGCAGCACCCGGTCGCAGTAGGTGGCCGCGAGGTTGAGGTCGTGGAGCACCACGATCACGGTGCGGTGGCTGGTGAGCGCGAGCTGGCGGGCCAGGTCGAGCACCTCGTGCTGGTAGCGCACGTCGAGGTGGTTGGTCGGCTCGTCGAGCAGCAGGTGCGAGGCCTCCTGGGCGAGCGCGCGGGCGATCAGCACCCGCTGCCGCTCGCCGCCGGAGAGGCCGTCGAAGGGCTGGGTCGCGAGGTGCAGGGCGCCGACCTGCGCGAGGGCATCGGCCGCGATCCGGTCGTCCTCGCGACCGGCGCGGGAGAACCCGGAGCGGTGCGGGGTGCGCCCCAGCAGCACCATGTCGGAGACCAGCAGGGGCAGGTCTCCCGAGGACTCCTGCACCACCACCGCGACCCGGCGGGCGATCTCGCGGGCCGGCAGGGCGCCCAGCTCGTCGCCGTCGATGAGGACCGCGCCGGTCCGAGCGCGCAGCGAGGCGTAGAGGGTGCGCAGCAGCGTGGTCTTGCCGCTGCCGTTCGGGCCGACCAGCCCGAGCACCTGGCCGTGCGGCGCGGCCAGGTCGACGTCGTCGAGGACGACGCGGTCGCCGTAGGCGAAGCCGATGCCGTTGGCGGTGATCATCGCGCGAACGCCTCGGAGATCCGGTCCAGCCCGTCGATCACGAGCGGGGAGGCAGGCTCGCTGAAGTTGAGCAGCTGCACGACGATGTCGCCGTTGCGCACCGCGGTCAGCGCCTCGGCGCCGCGCATCGAGGTGATGACCTCCTCGACCGCCGCCGGGTCGCCGTCGGAGTGCAGCAGCACCAGGACGTCGGGGTCGCGCCCGAGCAGCTCCTCGCGGCTGATCTCGAAGACCCGCTCGTCCACGTCGGCGAAGACGTTGCGCAGCCCCGCCGCCTCGAGCTGGGGATGCGCCATGGAGCGGGTGCCGTAGGCGTAGGTGGTGCCGCCGCCGACGGTCGGGTAGAGGACGGCGGCGGTACGCGGCTGCCCGGTGCCGGTGCCGGTCGCGGCCTCGACCCGTGCGGTGGCGTCCGCCGCGGCGGCCTCGCCGCGCTCGGGGACGCCGAAGACGCGCCCGTAGGTCCGCAGCTGCTCGGCGATGTCGTCCAGGCTCGGGTCCGCCGCGGGCTCCGGGCACAGGGCGGGCTCCTCGAGCAGCGGGATGCCCGAGGCCGCGAGGGTCTCGCGGGTGAGGTTGTCGGAGGCGCCGAGGACCAGGTCGGGCCGCTGGGACAGCACGACCTCCTGGGAGATCTGCAGGTGGCCCGCGGAGTCGACCTCGTCGGTCAGCACCGGCACCGCCTCGATCGCCTCCCAGGTCTCGGCGTCGTAGTAGTCGCGGGGGTAGGTGCCCGCGCGTGCCACGACCCGGTCGAGCACGTCCAGCTCGTGCAGGTAGGTCGCGGCCCCGCTCTTGAGCATCACCACCCGCTGCGGAGGGGCGTCGAAGGTGACCTCCTCGCCGCAGTTGGTGATGGTCAGCGGGAAGCCGTCCACCTCGGCGCTCGCCCCGGACGCGGAGCCCTCGGTGTCGGCGCCGCACGCGGTCAGGGTGAGCGCCAGCAGGCCGGCAGAGGCCGCGGCCACGGCGCCGCGGCGGCGCGTCGTACGGATGTCCATGGGGGCTCCTCGGGCTCGGGGGTCGGTTCGTGCGGCGGCGGTGCGGGGTGTCAGCCGGCGGGGCGCAGGCGGCGGATCAGGTAGAGCAGGAACGGCGCGCCCACCAGGGCGGTGACGATGCCGACCGGGAGCTCGCGGGGCTGCAGGAGCATCCGGCACAGCAGGTCGGCCCAGAGCAGGAAGGTCGCGCCGAGCAGGGCGGCGGCCGGGACGGCCCACGCGTGCGCGGACCCGACCAGGCGCCGGGCGAGGTGGGGTACGACGAGGCCGACGAACCCGACGCTGCCGGCGGCGGCGACCACGGCGCCGATGCACAGCGAGACGAGCACCAGCAGCTGGGTGCGGAAGCGGGTGGGGGAGATGCCCAGGACGTGGGCGGTCTCGTCACCGATCGCCAGGGCGTCCAGGCGCCGCGCCCAGGCGCCGAGCACCAGGCAGGTGAGCACGACGACCACGAGCAGCACCGCGAGCGGGCCGCCCCACTGGGCGAGGGCGAGGGAGCCCAGCAGCCAGAACATCACCGAGCGGGCGCCCTCGGCCGAGCCGGAGGCGAAGATCAGGAAGCTGGTGACCGCGGAGAGCGCGTAGCCCACGGCGACGCCCGCGAGCAGCAGGCGTACGGAGGTGACCCGGCCGGCGGCTCGTGCGACCACGAAGACGAGCAGCGAGGCGCCGAGCGCGCCGAGGAAGGCGCTCGCGGCGAGGGCGTGCTCGCCGATGCCGAGACCGACGCCGAAGAGGATCGTCGCGGCCGCGCCGCTGGAGGCGCCGGAGTTGATGCCCAGCAGGTAGGGATCGGCCAGCATGTTGCGGACCATCGCCTGGAGGGCGACGCCGCAGACCGCGAGACCGGCGCCGACCGCGAGACCGAGCAGCACCCGCGGCAGGCGTACGTCCCACACGATCGCGTCGGAGACCGGGTCCAGGGCGGTCACGTCGCCGGCGCCGAGGTGGGCGGCGACGATGCGCAGGACGTCGACGGGGTGGATCCACACCGGCCCGACGGCAACGCCGAGCACGGCGCTGAGCAGGAGCACGAGGGACAGCGCGACGACGGCGAGGGTGTTGCGGCGACGGCGTCGCGCCCGGCCGAGCGGGTCGGCGAGGGTCACGTCGTCGAGTGTGACCGCCACATTGCCCCCCTTATTGCGAATCCGTTGCAAGAGCAACCATAGGGCTTCACAGCCGCCAGGGGGTGCGCGGTCCGCCTGTGGGACGCGAGCTGGGTGCGATCGGCACGCCACAGGGGCGGGTGCTCCCCGCCTCGGCGGCCGCCGACGTGGGTGCGGACGGCCGGTTCACCGCGCTCGACGCCGGGCTCCTGGGGCTCGGAGCGGCCGTCCTCCTCGGCGCGGTCGTGCGGACACGCCCGGCCCCGGCCGGCCTGAGGCCTCGACTCGACGCGCCAGAGGTCTCGACTCGACGGTCAGAGGTCTCGACTCAACCGTCGGAGGGCTCGACTCAACCGGCGACGTAGGCCGCGAGGTGCTGGCCGGTGAGGGTGGAGGCGTCGGCGACGAGGGCGGCGGGGGTGCCCTCGAAGACCACCCGGCCGCCGTCGTGGCCGGCGCCGGGGCCGAGGTCGACGATCCAGTCGGCGTGCGCCATCACCGCCTGGTGGTGCTCGATCACGATGACCGAGCGCCCGGAGTCGACGAGGCGGTCGAGCAGCGCGAGCAGCTGCTCGACGTCGGCGAGGTGGAGGCCGGTCGTCGGCTCGTCGAGGACGTAGACGTCGCCCTCGGTGCCCATGTGGATCGCCAGCTTGAGGCGCTGGCGCTCACCGCCGGACAGCGTGGTGAGCGGCTGGCCCAGGGTGAGGTAGCCGAGGCCGACGTCCTCCAGGCGCGCCAGGATGCGGTGCGCGGCCGGGATCCGGGCCTCGCCGGTGCCGAAGAACTCCTCGGCCTCGGTCACCGACATCGCGAGCACCTCGCTGATGTCGCGCCCGGCCAGGTGGTGCTCGAGCACCTCGGCCTGGAAGCGGCGGCCCTCGCACTCCTCGCACGGCGTCGCCACACCGGCCATCGTGGCCAGGTCGGTGTAGGTGACGCCCGCGCCGTTGCAGGTGGGGCAGGCGCCGGCGGAGTTGGGGCTGAACAGCGCCGGCTTCACGCCGTTCGCCTTCGCGAACGCCTTGCGGATCGGCTCGAGCAGGCCGGTGTACGTCGCGGGGTTGCTGCGCCGCGAGCCCTTGATGGCGCCCTGGTCGATCGTCACCACGCCCTCGCGCCCGGCGACCGAGCCGTGGACGAGCGAGCTCTTGCCCGACCCTGCGACCCCGGTGACGACGACCAACACGCCCAGCGGCAGGTCCACGTCGACGTCGCGCAGGTTGTGGGTGTCGGCACCGCGGACCTCCAGGACACCGGTCGGTTCGCGCACGGTGTCCTTGAGGGCGGCCCGGTCGTCGAGGTGGCGACCGGTCAGGGTGTCGCTGCGGCGCAGGTCGGCCACGCTGCCCTCGAACACCACCTCGCCGCCCCCGCTGCCGGCGAGCGGGCCGAGGTCGACGACGTGGTCGGCGATCGCGATGGTCTCCGGCTTGTGCTCGACCACGAGCACGGTGTTGCCCTTGTCGCGCAGCTGGAGCAGCAGGTCGTTCATCCGGGCGATGTCGTGCGGGTGCAGCCCGATCGTCGGCTCGTCGAAGACGTAGGTGACGTCGGTGAGCGAGGACCCGAGGTGCCGGATCATCTTGGTGCGCTGCGCCTCGCCGCCCGAGAGGGTGCCGGACGGCCGGTCCAGGGACAGGTAGCCCAGCCCGATCTCGGTGAAGGAGCGCAGCGTCGCCGACAGCGAGGCGAGCAGCGGGGCCACCGTGGGCTCCTCGAGGCCGTCGACCCACGTGGCGAGGTCGCTGATCTGCATGGCGCAGGCGTCGGCGATGCTGACCCCGTCGATGCAGGAGGACCGCGCCTGGGCGCTGAGCCGGGTGCCCCCGCAGTCGGGGCAGGTGGCGAACGTGACCGCCCGCTCCACGAAGGCACGCACGTGCGGCTGCATGGCGTCGACGTCCTTGGCGAGGAACGACTTTCGGATCTGCGGGATCAGCCCGGCGTAGGTGAGGTTGATGCCGTCGACCTTGATCTTGGTCGGCTCGCGGTGCAGCAGGTCCTCGAGCTCGCGCGGGGTGAAGTCGCGGATCGGCTTGTCGGGGTCGAAGTAGCCGCAGCCGCGGTAGATCCGGCCCTGCCAGCCCGCCATGCTGTAGCCCGGCACGGTCACCGCGCCCTGGTTGAGCGACAGGTCCTCGTCGTAGAGCGCGGCCAGGTCGAAGTCGGTGACCGTCCCGCGCCCCTCGCACGCCGGGCACATGCCGCCGAGCCGCTCGAAGGTGGCCTTCTCGGCCCGGGGCCTCCCGCCGCGCTCGACGGTGACGGCGCCGCTGCCGCGGGCGGTCGGGACGTTGAAGGAGTACGCCGTGGGCGGGCCGATGTGCGGCGTGGCCAGGCGGCTGAACAGGATGCGCAGCATCGCGTTGGCGTCGGTCACGGTGCCGACCGTGGAGCGCGGGTTGGACCCCATCCGCTCCTGGTCGACGATGATCGCGGTGGTCAGGCCCTCCAGGACGTCGACGTCGGGTCGGCCCAGCGTCGGCATGAAGCCCTGCACGAAGGCGCTGTAGGTCTCGTTGATCAGCCGCTGGGACTCCGCGGCGATGGTGCCGAAGACCAGCGAGCTCTTGCCGGACCCGGACACGCCGGTGAAGACGGTGAGGCGGCGCTTGGGCAGCTCGACGTCGACGTCGCGCAGGTTGTTGACCCGTGCCCCGTGCACCCGGATCAGGTCGTGGCGGTCGGCGGCGTGGGTCGCGCTCATGGGTCTCCTCGGGTCCGGGGGGCCGGCGTGGTGCCCGATTCAACCAGTCATCGGCGCTCGGCGTCGGCGAGCACGTGGTGGCGCCCGATCGGCAGCATCAGCGGCCGCCCGGAGACCGGGTCGGTGACCACGGTGCTGTCCAGCCCGAACACCGCCCGCACGGTGTCCTCGGTCAGCACCTCCTGCGGCGTCCCGGCCGCGTGCAGCCGGCCGCCGGCGAGGGCGATGAGCTGGTCGGCGTACCGGGCGGCGAGGTTGAGGTCGTGCAGCACCATCACGATCGTGGTGCCGCGCTCGCGGTTGAGGTCGGTGAGCAGGTCCAGGACCTCGATCTGGTGGCTGACGTCGAGGTACGTCGTGGGCTCGTCGAGCAGCAGCACGTCGGTCTCCTGGGCCAGCGCCATCGCGATCCAGACCCGCTGGCGCTGCCCGCCGGAGAGCTCGTCGACGGGCCGTTCGGCCAGCTCGACGGTCTGGGTGGCCTCGAGCGCTGCGGCCACGGCGGCGTCGTCGGCGTGGGTCCACCGGGGCAGGAACCCGTGGTGCGGGTTGCGGCCGCGACCGACCAGGTCGCTGACGGTGATCCCCTCGGGTGCGGTCGGGGCCTGGGGGAGCAGACCGAGGGTGCGGGCCAGCTCCTTGGCGGGCATCCGGTGCACCTGCTTGCCGTCCAGCAGCACCCGGCCCGCCCGCGGGGCCAGCAGCCGCGACATCGAGCGCAGCAGCGTGGACTTGCCGCAGGCGTTGGCGCCGACGATGGCGCTCACCCGCCCGGTCTCCACGACCAGGTCCAAGGACTCGATGACGGTCCGCTCGCGGTAGCCGAGGGCCAGCTCTTCGACGGTGAGGGTGTGGCGTGCGGTCACAGGGAGCCTCCGACGCGGTGGGTGCGGACGATGAGGTAGACGAGGTACGGCGCGCCGAGCACGCCGGTCACCACGCCCACCGGGTAGCGGTGGTCGAAGGCGAACTGCCCGCAGAAGTCGGCGAGCAGCACCAGCAGCGCGCCCACCAGCGCGGAGGGGACCAGCAGCGAGGCGCCGGGGCCGACCAGGCGGGCCGCGATCGGGCCGGCCAGGAAGGCCACGAACGCGATCGGCCCGGTGGCGGCGGTCGCGAAGGCGACCAGGCCGACGGCCGCGAGGATCACCACGATGCGGGTGGTCTCCACACGGACGCCGAGGGCGGAGGCGGCGTCGTCGCCGAGCTGGAGCATGTCCAGGTCGCCGGCCCGGCTCAGCAGCACCGGGCCGAGCACCGCGAGCGCGACCAGCGTGGGCACGACGTCGCCCCAGGCCGCGCCGTTGAGGCTTCCGGTCAGCCAGCGGGTGGCCTCCTGGAGGTCCCACTCGGGCGCCTGGCTGAGCACGTAGGCGGTGACGCTCTCCAGCATCGCGGCGATGCCGATGCCGATCAGGATCAGCCGGGTGCCGGCGACGCCGTCGCGGAAGGAGAGCAGGTAGATCAGCAGCGCAACCCCGAGGCCGACGACGATCGCGAACACCGAGACCGCGGCGCCGCTCAGCGAGAGCATGACGATCGCGAAGGCGGCGGCGGCGCTCGCGCCCGCGCTGATGCCGATGATGTCGGGGCTGGCCAGCGGGTTGCGCAGCATGGTCTGGAAGGCCACGCCGGCCAGGCCGAAGCAGAGGCCGGTCAGCAGTGCGAGCACGGTGCGCGGCAGCCGGAGCCGGCCGACGGTGAAGGACGCGCCGGGGACGTCCTGCCCGGCGATGACGCCCAGCACGTCGCCGGGACCGTAGAAGGTGCGCCCGACCATCAGGCTGAGCGCGACCATCGCGAGCACCAGCACGGCCAGCACGACGACCACGACGCGGCGCCGCGCGGTGCGCTGGCGCCGGGTGCGGGTGACCCGGTCGACGGTGGAGGGGCGCGCGGCCCCGCTGAGGAGGGTGTTCACAGGGCACGCACCTTCTGGCGGCGTACGACGTGGATGAAGACGGGGGCGCCCACCAGGGCGGTGATGATGCCGACGTCGATCTCGCTGGGGCGCGCGACGATCCGGCCGACCACGTCGGCGGCGGTCAGCAGCGCCGCGCCGACAACGGCGGAGAACGGCAGCAGCCAGCGGTGGTCGACGCCGACGAGCAGCCGGCACAGGTGCGGCACGACCAGCCCGACGAACCCGATCGGCCCGGCGACGGCGGTCGCGGCACCGCACAGCAGCACCGCGCCCAGCGCGGCGGCGCCGCGGGTGAGGGCGACCCGCTCGCCCAGCCCGGCGGCGACGTCGTCGCCGAGGGCCAGGGAGTTGAGGCCGCGGGAGGTGGCCACGCAGACCACCAGGCCGACGACCAGGAACGGCGTGACCAGCCCGATCGTGTCGAACGACGCCCCGCCGACGCCGCCGATCTGCCAGGAGCGCACGCCGCCGGCGATGTCGTTGCGGGGGAGCACCACCGCGGTGATCACCGAGGCGAACGCCGCGGAGGTGGCGGTGCCGGCGAGGGCCAGCTTGAGCGGCGTCGCGCCGCCGCGGCCCAGCGAGCCGATGACGTAGACGAACACCGCGGAGACGCCCGCGCCGACGATCCCGACCCAGATGTAGCTCGACGCGGCGGTGAGGCCGAACCAGGCGATGCCGGTGATCACGGCGAGCGAGGCGCCCATGTTCACCCCGAGGATGCCGGGATCGGCGAGCGGGTTGCGGGTGACGCCCTGCATCACGGCGCCAGCGACCGCGAGGGCGGCGCCGACGAGCACGGCGAGCAGCGTGCGCGGCACCCGCTTGGAGACCGCCGCCTCGCCCATCGTGTCCGTCGAGCCGCCCAGGGCGCCGAGGATCTCGGCCAGGCTGACCTCGCGCGAGCCGACCGCGACCGAGCAGGCCGCGAGCAGCACCAGGAGCACCACGCCGGCGGCCAGCCAGGCGGCGCGCACCCGCCTCGGACGTCGTACGACGCCCGAGGCGGGTGCCGGCGCGGGGGCCGGGGTCGTGCTCGTGCCGGAGGTGGTCACTGGGTGTCGGCGCTGGCCTCGGCGAGCATGGTGACGTAGTCGTCGAGCACGTAGGAGATCGACAGCGGCGTCGGGTTGGCGGCGGTGCCCAGCGGGTTGTTGGGCAGCAGCACGATCGCGCCGTTCTCGACGGCCGGCATCTTCGACAGCAGCGGGTCGCTCTCGAGGGCCTTGACGAGGGACTCGTCGCCGTAGGTGACGATCAGCTCGACGTCGTCGAGGGCGTCGACCTGCTCGGCGCTGCGGGTCAGGCTGAACTGGTCGGTCTTCGCCGACGCGGTGGCGATGCTCTTCGGCGTCGCCAGGCCGAGGTCCTCGAAGAAGCGCGCCCGGGTGTCGTGGGTGGTGTAGAAGCTGACCTCGCTGAGGTCGGTGGTGTCGACGTGGGTCAGGAACATCGCGCCCTTGCCGGCCAGGCCCTCGTGCTTGGCGACGGTGTCGGCGATCTCGCCCTCGAGGTCGTCGACGAGCTCCTCGCCCTCCTCGGCCAGGCCCATCGCCTGGCTGCTGAGCGTGATCATCTCGCGCCAGTCGGTGGACCAGGGGGCCTCGGGGTAGGCGACGACCGGGGCGATCTCGCTGAGGGTGTCGTAGTCCTCCTGGGTCAGCCCGGAGTACGCCGCGAGGATCACGTCGGGGGCGGTGTCCGCGACGGCCTCGAAGTCGATGCCGTCGGTCTCGTCGAAGAGCACCGGGGTCTCCGCGTCGAGCTCCTCGAGCCGGTCGGCCACCCAGGGAAGCACGCCGTCGCCGTCGTCGTCGCCGAAGTTGGCCGCGGCCATGCCGACCGGCACCACGCCGAGCGCCAGCGGAACCTCGTGGTTGGCCCAGTTCACCGTGGCGACCCGCTCGGGCGCCTCCGGGATCTCGGTGGTGCCGAGGGCGTGCTCGATGGTGATCGGGTACGACGCGTCGCTGCCCGTGGCCTTGTCGCTGCCGGTGTCGTCGTCGCTCTCGGCGGAGGAGCAGCCGGTGAGCAGGAGTGCGGTGACGCCGACGGTGCCGGCGAGAAGTCGGAGGGGACGCACGTGGGTGTCCTTCGGGGCTCGGGGATCACGGGGGGTGGATCGGGGGTGGTCGCGGGGGATGACGCAGCTGCGGGGAGAGGCGCGGGCGAGGCTCGTCCGGGCGGACCCGGGCCGCCCCGCGGCGACGCCTGCGATTGGTGAGGCTAACCTAAGTGCCTCACGTCTCAGGAAAGCGGTGCCATGTACGGACGAGTGGAGTCCACCGAGCAGATCACGCCCTCGATCGTGCGGGTCGTGCTCGGCGGGGAGGGTCTGGACGGCTTCGAGATGCCGGCCGCGACCGACGCCTACCTCAACCTCGCGATCGCGCCGTCCGGCGCGCCGTACGACGCGGTGTTCGACCCCAAGGCGGTGCGCGCCGAGCACGCCCGCGAGTGGTGGCCGGCCCGGCGCCGCTACACCGTGCGGGCCTGGGACGGCACCCGCCGGCTGCTCACCATCGACTTCGTGGTCCACGGCGACGAGGGCGTCGCCGGCCCCTGGGCCAGGCACGCCCGCCCCGGCGACGTCCTGGTCTTCGAGGGCCCCGGCAGCGGCTACACGCCCGACCCGGGCGCCGACTGGTACCTGTTCGCCGGGGACGAGTCCGCCCTCCCGGCGATCGCCGCCTCGCTGGGCGCCGTCCCGGCCGGGCGCACCGTCGTGGTGCGTCTGGTGTGCGACGACGCCGAGCACGAGCTGGCGCTGGAGACCCCGGGCCGCCTCGACCTGCGCTGGCTGCACCGCCGCGGCGCCGAGGAGCCCGCGCGGCTGCTGCTGGACGCGGTGGCCGCGCTGGAGCTGCCCGCGGGCCGCGCGGACGTCTTCGTGCACGGAGAGGCCGACGAGATCCGCGGCC
Organism: Nocardioides sp. zg-DK7169; assembly: GCF_013155365.1. Lineage (GTDB taxonomy): Bacteria > Actinomycetota > Actinomycetes > Propionibacteriales > Nocardioidaceae > Nocardioides. The sequence goes on along the minus strand of NZ_JABJRA010000003.1, from coordinate 371,710 downwards.
TGCGCCGCCACCTGCTCGCCGAGCGCGGGATGGACCGCTCCGCGATGTCCTGCTCGCCGTACTGGCGCCGCACGATGACCGACGAGGCCTGGCGCGCGGTGAAGGCGGACTTCGTCGCCTCGATGGACGCCGACCTGGACGCCGCCACCGGCGCCGACAGCACCGCCGATCGTCCTTGAGCACCCGCACCGGCGCCCGGACCGCGCCCGACGTCGAGGGCCGACTCCCCGAGCCGCCCCCCGCCCCGGACCTGACCGCGGCGCCGCCGGCGACTGCGGGCGCGCTGCTGCGCCGCACGGTGCGCCGCCACGCCCGCTCCCTGGCCGGCGCCTCCGCGCTGGTCACCGTCTGGCAGGTCGCCGAGCTGATGGTCCCGGTGCTGATCGGCGTGGTCATCGACCGTGCGGTCGTCACCGGCGACGTGGCGCAGATGCTGCTGTGGGCGGGCGTCTTCGCGCTGCACTTCGTGGTGCTCAGCCTCTCCTACCGCTTCGGCGCGCGGATGGGCAACCGCGCCCTGCACACCGAGTCCCACGCGCTGCGCACCGAGGTCTCCGCCCACGTCCTGTCCGGACGCGGGGCCCGCTCCGACCGGCTGCCCGGCGACGTCGTGAGCATCGCGACCGCGGACGCCGAGATGGTCGCCTTCGTCGTACGTCAGCTGATGTTCACCGTCGCCGGCGCGGTGGGCCTCCTGGTGAGCGCCGTCGTGCTCGCGGCGATCGACCTGGTGCTCGCCGTCGTCGTGCTCGTGGGCGTGCCCTGCGTGCTGGTCGCCACCCAGCTGCTCTCCCCGCGGTTGGCCAAGCGCAGCGCGGTGCGCCAGGAGGCGCTCGGCGAGGCGGCCGGCATCGCCAGCGACCTGGTGCGCGGCATCCGGCCGCTCAAGGGCGTCGCCGGCGAGGACGCCGCCCAGGCCCGCTACCGGCGCCACAGCCAGCAGGCTGCCACCGCCAGCGTCGGCGCCGCCCGCTGGGAGGGCGTGATGCAGGGGATGACCGAGGGCCTGAGCGGGGTGTTCCTCGCCGTGGTGGCGCTCGTCGCGGGCGTCCGCGCCGTGAACGGCGACATCGGCGTCGGCGAGTTCGTCGCCGTGGTCGGCATCAGCCAGTTCCTCGGCGAGCCGCTGCGGATGCTGACCTTCCTGGTCGCCCAGCTGGCCCAGTCACGTGCCTCGGCCGCGCGGATCGTGGACTTCCTCGCCACGCCGCCGCTGGTGCTCGCCACCCGCGACGAGCAGGGCGAGGCACCCGCCAGCGGCGCCGTGCCGGTCGTCGCGACCCCCTCGCTCGCGCTGCGCGCGGTCTCCCACGGCCCGCTGCGCGACCTCACGCTCGTCGCCGAGCCGGGCGCCTGGGTCGCGGTGGTGGCCGAGGACCCGGCCGACGCGGCCGCACTGCTCGCGCTGCTGCGCGGCGAGGCGGTGCCCGACGAGGGAGTCGTGCTCGTCGGCGGCCGCCCGGTGGCCGACCTCGACGTCGCCGAGCTGCACGCCGAGCTGCTGGTCGTGGACCACCACGTCGAGCTCTTCGACGGGACCATGCGCAGCAACGTCGACCCCCACGGCGTCCTGGACGCCGACCGGCTCGCCCGGGTGCTGCGCGCCTCGGCCGCCGACGAGGTGGTGGCCCAGGGTCCCGCCGGGCTCGAGGAGCACGTCCGGGTCGGGGGCACGACGCTCTCCGGAGGCCAGCGCCAGCGCCTCGGCCTGGCTCGGGCGCTCGCCGTGGACCCCGGGATCCTGGTGCTGCACGACCCCACCACCGCCGTCGACGCGGTCACCGAGGCGCGCATCGCCGACGGCCTGCACGAGCTGCGCCACGGCGGCGGTGCCGCGCGCACCACCGTCGTGCTCACCAGCAGCCCCGCGCTCCTGGCGCGCGCCGACCTCGTGGTCCACCTGCGCGAGGGCAAGGTCCTCGGGAAGGGCCGCCACCACGACCTCGGCGCGGACGAGCGCTACCGCGCGGCGGTGCTGCGATGACCCGCCTGCCCGTCTCCAGCGCCCGCGAGGCCTACGCGCTGGCGCGCCGACTGCTCGCCCGGCGACGCTGGACCTTCGCGCTCAGCGCGAGCATGTTCGCGCTGGCCGGCGCCGCCGGCCTGGTCGCCCCCTGGCAGCTGGGACGCATCGCCGACCTGGTCGGGACCGGCGGCACCACCGGCCAGGTCCTCACCGCGGCCGCCTGGATCGGCGTCGCGGCGCTGGTCACCGCGGCGGCCACCGCCCTCTCGGTGGCCGCGCTCGCCCGGGCCGCGGAGCCGGCGCTGGCCGAGCTGCGCGAGGACGTGCTCGACCGAGCCCTGCACCTCGACACCGAGGAGCTCGAGGCCACCGGCAGCGGCGACCTGCTCGCCCGGGTGAGCGACGACGTCCGGGTGGTGGCCGCGTCGCTGACCGAGGCCGTGCCGCTCGTGGTCAACTCCGCGATGGCGATCCTGTTCACCCTCGGCGGCCTGCTCGCCCTCGACTGGCGCCTGGGCCTCGCCGGTCTCGCCGCGGCGCCGGCCTTCGTGGTCGCGCTGCGCTGGTACCTGCCCCGCTCCGGGCCCTACTACCGCCGCGAGCGCGAGGCGAACGGCGACCGGGCCGAGGCGCTCCTCGCCGGCGTCCACGGCAGCCGGCCGCTGCGCGCGCTCGGCGTCGCCCCCCAGCAGCAGGAGCGGATCGCGCAGGCCTCGTGGCGCTCGGCGCGGATCTCCATCGACGTCTTCGACCTGCTGATGCGCTTCGGCGGGCGGACCAACCGCGCCGAGGCGATCGGGCTGCTGCTGGTGCTCACCACCGGGTTCCTCGTGGTGCGCGCCGACGTGGCGACGGTCGGAGCGGTGACCACGGCGGCGCTGTACTTCCACCGGCTGTTCAACCCGATCGGCGCGGTGCTGTTCCTCTTCGACGAGGTGCAGTCGGCCGGCGCCTCGCTCACCCGCCTCGCCGGGGTGGCGCTCCTGCCGCCGCGCGCCCCCGGGGCCGCGCTCGCGCCCGCGGACGGCGGGGTCTCGCTCAGCGGCGTCGGGCACGTGTACGACGGCGGGCACGCCGCCCTGCGCGGCGTCGACCTGGAGATCGCGCCGGGCGAGCGGCTGGCGGTCGTCGGCAGCAGCGGGGCCGGCAAGAGCACCCTCGGCTCGGTCGTCGCCGGCCGCGTGGTGCCCAGCGCCGGGAGCGTGCGGGTCGGCGGCGTCGCCGTCGCGGACGCCGCGCTCCCCGGACGCCCCGTGGTGGCGACGGTGACCCAGGAGGTCCACGTCTTCGCCGGCAGCGTGCGCGACAACCTGCTGCTCGCCCGCCCCGACGCGACCCCCGAGGAGGTCGACGCGGTGCTGGTGGCCGTCGGCGCCTGGGGCTGGGTCGCGGCGCTGCCCGACGGCGCGGACAGCGAGGCGGGCGGCGGCGCCGTACCGCTCACGCCCGCGCAGGCCCAGCAGGTCGCCCTCGCCCGGGTGCTGCTCGCCGACCCGTGGGTGGTGGTCCTCGACGAGGCCACCGCCGAGGCGGGCTCCGCGGGCGCGCGGGCCCTCGAGTCGGCCGCCCGGGCCGTGACCGAGGGACGCACCACGATCACCATCGCGCACCGGCTCGTGCAGGCCCGCGACGCCGACCGGGTGCTCGTCCTCGAGGACGGCGTCGCGGTCGAGCTGGGCACCCACGAGGAGCTCGTGGCCGCCGGCGGGCGCTACGCCCGGCTCTGGTCGGCCTGGTCGGCGCGCTGACCGGCCGACCCGCTGGGCAGAGGACCGGTCAGGACCCGGCGGTGACCTTCTCGGCCAGTCGCACCGCGGCGTGCAGCACCAGCGGCGCCTCGTCGGGGTCGGCGGCCGCCTGCTCGGGGACCAGCCCGCCCAGGAGTGCCGCGGGGCGGGTCAGCCAGCCCCAGGCGGTCCAGGGGTCCATGCGCGCGGCGAGCAGCGGCTCGAGGACGGGCAGCAGCTCGGGGCGCACCTGGCCCTCGGCGTCGAGCTGGAACGCCGGCACCAGCACCCGCTCGGCCTCGGTGAGGATGAGCAGCCGGTGCTGGGAGGCGGCCTTGTGGATGCTGAAGCGGGCGGCGTCGACCGAGGAGCCGCGCTGCTCGGCCAGCGACTCGTAGGTGAACCACCGGCTGGCCAGCAGCTGGCCGCGCACCCGCGCGCGCTGGGCGAGCTGCAGCAGCGGCACCGGTACGGCGTGCTCGGGCTCGCTGCCCTCGCTGTGCAGCTGGCGGTCCAGGTCGGCGAGCTGCTCGGCGCTGAGCTGCGCGCCGGTGCGCGGGTCGGTCCACACCGCGCGGCCGTGGCAGTCGCGGGTCATCGTGGGCAGCCCGGCGCCGCGGAGCGCCTCGACCAGCCCGAGCTCCTCGAGCCAGGCGGCCAGCCGCTCACCGGTGTCGGCGGGTGCTGCTGCGTCGGGTGCGGGGGACGGCGCCGAAGTCATGGTTCAAGCCTGCCGCACCGCGGCCCGCGGGCGCTCATCGGGAGGTCCGGTCGTGCTCGGCGAGCCCGGCGAGCATCCGGTTGTAGGCCTCCAGGTCCGCGTCGGCGTCGCGCGAGGACTGCCGGTCGTGCCGGTCGGCGTCGCGGGTGTCGCTGCGGAACCACTGGAACAGCAGCACCACCATCACGATCAGCAGCGGGATCTCGCCGAGCGCCCAGGTGAGCGAGCCGCCGACGTACTGGTCGTGGGCCAGATCGGTGGCGAAGCCGCGGTCGAGCATCGCGTAGTAGTCGCCGGCCACGACGGTGTCCGCGCTCATCAGCGCGATCGCGAAGAACGCGTGGAACGGGGTGACCAGCAGCATCAGGCCGAGCCGGGCCAGGTAGGAGGGCCGGTGCGGCACCGGGGCGTCGCCGACGAGCACCTCGAAGTAGAGGTAGCCCGCGATCAGGAAGTGCAGCTCCATGAAGGCGTGGCCGAGGTGGTTCTGCATCAGCGCCTCGAAGACGCCGGTCATGTAGACGGCGTAGAGGCTGCCCACGAAGATCACCGCGGCGACCAGCGGGTGGGTCAGGAAGCGGGCCGGGCGCGAGCGGAGGACCGAGGAGAGCCACTGGCGCGGGCCGTGGCCCCCGGGGACGTCGGCGCCGGGCAGGGCGCGCAGCGCCAGGGTGACCGGAGCGCCGACGACCAGGAAGATCGGGGCGACCATCGAGAGCACCATGTGGGCGGCCATGTGGGCGCTGAACATGACCTCGGAGTAGACCGCCAGGCCGCCGAGGGTCGTGTACGCGACGAGCAGCAGGCCCACGAACCACGACACGGTCCGGCCGGCGTGCCAGCGCCCGCCCCGGCGGCGCACGGCGACGATGCCGGCGATGTACCCGGCGGTGCCGAGCAGCACGACCGCGAGCCCGATGCCCGAGGGCGTGAAGGACAGCAGCAGGTTGCCCACGCTCGGCGGGTCCGGCAGCGGGCCGCCGAGCAGGCTCTCGGCGCCGGTGCGGAACGGCTCGCCGACCGGGGGAGGGGTGCGGCCCAGGGCGACGCCGAGGCCGGCGGCCACGGACATCAGCACGAGCTCGAGGCCGACCAGCGGGGCGAGGTCGCGGACCCCGCTCGCCGACGGCTCGCGCTCCACGAGCGTGCGCCGGGCCCGCAGCGCCACCACGCACAGCAGCGCGAGGGCGGCGGTCTTGGCCAGCACGCCCGCGCCGTACGCCGTGGTGAAGAGGTCCACGGGGGAGTCCAGGCGCACCAGGGCGCTCACGACGCCGGAGGCCAGCGTGAGCCCCAGGCAGCAGGCGGCGAGCCCGGAGAAGCGGCGCGCGGCGCGCGAGCGCGCCTCGGAGGGCTCGCGCAGGAACCAGGCGAGGGCGACCAGGCCGCCGGCCCAGACGGTGACCGGCCCGACGTGCAGGGCCAGCGCGATCACGGCGGTGTCGTGGCTGCCGGAGGAGGCGGAGTGCCCGGTCAGGACGCCCGGCAGGTTGGCGAGGACGGCGAGCACCAGCAGGAACGCCGACTCGCGGACCGCGAGCACCCAGCGGCAGGCGACGGCGAGCACCAGCGCCGCCGCGGCCTGCACGAGCAGCACCCGGCCCTGGTCGGACTGGAGGGCGAAGTCCCACACCGTGCCCGGGCGGACGTTGCGCAGCGGCACCGCGAACAGGTCGGAGTAGGTGAGCACGATCTCGGTCAGGCAGACCACCAGCCATGCGGCCGCCAGCCAGCGCACCGAGGCGACGGCGCGGAACGCGCGGCCGCTCAGCTCGCTGCGTGGCCCGGCCGCGGTGAGCACCGGGACCAGCAGCGCGCCGACGACGGCGACGCCGAGGCCGATCGAGACGTAGCCGAGGACCGGCACCCCCCAGCCGCTGAGCGCGCCGGGGTCCGGCAGGCCGGCGGGCGGGGCCTCGGGGGCACCGCCGCCCAGGAGCAGGAACGCGACGAGCGCGAGGAGCCCGCCGCCGACGGCGAGCAGCGCCATCCGCACCCGCGGGCTCATGCCGAGCCCTCGCGGCGCCCGCGCAGCACCAGCGCGCCGGCGAGCGCCAGCACCGCGACGATCCCGGCGACGAGAAGGGCGACCGTGGTCGCGTCCCAGCCGTCGTCGTCCGCGGCGGCCTCGGACTGCGCGTCGGAGGCGTCCGCTTCGGTCGAGCCCGCCGAGCCCGTCGCGGGCTGGCCGCTCGCCTCCGTGGCGGTGGCGACCTCGAAGGTCTGCTCGCCGCTGACCGGGTGCCCGTCGGCGGAGACCACCCGGTAGGCCAGCGTGTAGCTGCCGGCCGGCAGCGCCAGGCCCTGGGCGTCGAGGTCCTGGGTGACGCGGGTGCCGTCCACCACGGCGTCGCCGCTGTTGACCCGGACGCCGTCCGGCGCGGTGACCACGACGTACGCCGGGTCCGCGATCGGCTCGTTGAACTCCAGGGCGACCTCGTCGGGCAGCGTCTCGACCCGGTCGCCGTCGCCGGGGTCGGAGGAGACGAGCGCCGCGTGCGCCCACGCGGGGGCGGTCGGGGCGAGCAGGGTGCCGGGGACCAGCGCGACCAGCAGCGCCGCGAGGGCGGCGAGGCGGGCGCGGGGGCGCGGCGAGGTGGCGCGGGCGTTCACAGCAGGGTGCTCCAGTAGTCCCAGAAACGGATCAGGATGAGGACGAGTACGACGAGGTACCACAGGGCGACCAGCAGGAGGCGCGCCTCCCAGGTGGTGCGGACCAGGCGGCTGCGGCTGCCGCGGGCGGCGGCGAGCACCGACCACAGCGCGATCGGCACGGTCACCGCCCAGACCACCAGGCACCACGGGCACAGCGCGTCGATGCGGTAGAGGCTCTGGAAGGCGAGCCAGTGCACGAAGAGCGCCCCCGCCGCCGAGCCGGCGACCAGGCCGCCGAGCACCCAGGCGGGCACGCGCGCACCGGCGGCCAGGACGACCCCGAGGGTGATCACGACGCTGAACCCGATCAGGCCCAGCAGCGGGTTGGGGAAGCCGAGCACGGAGGCCTGCTCGCTGGTCATCACCGAGCCGCACGACAGCACCGGGTTGAGGTCGCAGGAGGGGACGTACGCGGGGTCCTCCAGCAGCCGGATGCGGTCGACGGTGAGCGCCAGCGAGGCGAGCAGACCGACCGCGGCCAGGACCGCGAGGGTGACGCCGGTGCCGCGCAGGGAGCGCTCCGCGCGCGCGGGCGAGATCCCGGGCGCGCGCGCCTCGGCGACCCCGGCGTCGTCCCTGGTCTCCATGGTGGCTCCAGTGTGGCAACCGCGCGGTCGCCGGGCCAACCGGTGCGGCGCCGCCGGCGTGCGGAGGAGGTGCAGGTCACCCTGGGGTGACGTCGTCCGGGGACCTCCCCGGACCCTCAGTGCTCGACCAGGCCGTGCGCCACGCCCCAGAGCACCGCCTGGGAGCGGCGCTCGACGCCGATCTTGCGGTACGCCGAGCGGATGTGGGTCTTGACGGTGTTGACGCTGAGGAACGACTGGTCGGCGATCTCCTGGTTGCTCATCCCGCGCGAGATGCACGCGATGATCTCGGCCTCCCGCGGCGAGAGACCCTCCGGGTGACCGGGCCAGGTGCTGCGCTCGGCGGCCGGCACCCGGTGGTGGGTGGTCGTGGGCTCGAGGACGGTGCGGCCCTCGTGGACCGCGACGACCGCGTGCACCAGCTCCGCGGCCGAGCAGCTCTTGTGCAGGTAGCCGGCCGCGCCCTGCGCCATCGCGATCTCGGCCGGGTAGGTGCGCCAGCTGAAGACCAGCACCGGCGCCCGGTGCTCGTGCACGAGCGTGGCGAGGGTCGGGTCGTGGCCGGGCATCCGCCCGAAGGTGTCGTAGAGGATCACGCCGGGGGAGCGGTCCAGCTGCGCGCTCGTGGTCAGCTCCATCACCTCGACCTCGGCGTACGGCTCCAGCATCGCCTGGAGCCCGCGCACGATCACTTCGTAGTCGTTCGCGATGGCGAGCTGGACCGGGTCGGGGTCCGGGCGCGTCGCCATCGCCGAGGTCGCCGAGGTCATGGACGTGGCGGTACCCGATCCGGGCCGGGGCCAACGCCCCTCGCCGTGAGTTGGGGGCCGATTCGTGGGCGACCGGGGGTCGGATGGGATGCTGTCGCGTCGCCTCGCGCCCACGGCAGCGGCGAGCGTGACGGGCCAGACGTGCCCCTGACAGACCCCGACAGACCCTGACAGAACCCGATGGACCCCGATGGAGTGGCGATGAGCGAGGTGGCCGGCGAGCTGGCGCGCGTGCGCAGCGCGTTCGAGCAGCCCACGCTGACCCTTCTCCACCAGCGGCAGGCGCCGGTGGTGATCACGGTGTTCCGCGCCGCCTTCGGGCGCGACAACCGCCCGGTGTCGACCGGGCGGCTGCACGCCCAGGTCGAGGAGCACCTCACCGAGCTGCGCCTGGCCGGCGAGCGCGACCTGCCCCAGGGCACCGGGCGCGACCTGTGCCAGCGCTGGATGAAGGGGCAGTGGCTGGTCCGCTCCCTCGACGAGCTCGGCAACGAGGTCTACACGCTCACCTCGCACGCGCAGCAGGCGCTGGAGCAGGTCAAGGCGCTGTCACGCGACCGCGCCACGCTCAGCGAGCACCGGATCGGGACCCTGCTCTCGACCGTGCGCCGCTTCAACAGCGAGGCGAACCCCGACCCCGGTGCCCGGGTCGGCATCCTCAACGCCGAGATCGCGCGCCTGCAGTCCGAGCGCGACCGGCTCCTCGAGGGCGGCGCCGTCGAGGCCGCCGACGAGGACTACATGGCCCAGGGCTTCACCGAGCTCCAGCTGCTCGTCTCGGCCCTGCCCAGCGACTTCGCGCGCGTCGAGGAGCGCTTCGCCGAGATCCGCGCCGAGATCCTCGCGGCGTTCCGGGCCGAGCAGCGCCCGGCCGGCGAGGTGGTCGACGAGTACCTCGCCCGCGCCGACACGCTGATGACCGCCACCCCCGAGGGCCGCGCGTTCGAGGGCGCGTTCGCGCTGCTGCGCGACGACGAGCTCGTGGCCCAGCTGCGCGACGACCTGTCGGCGCTCCTGGAACACCCGCTGTCCGGCGCGATCCTGGCCGACGTGGACCGCGCCGAGCTGCGCGGCACGGTGCGGCTGATCCGCGAGGGCCTGGACCGGGTGCTGGCCCAGCGGGCCCGGGTCACCGCGACGCTCAAGGAGTACATCGTCGCCCACGACGCGGCTCGCGACCGCGAGCTGGAGCAGACGCTGCGCCAGGTCGAGTCCGAGCTGATGACCTGGATGGACAACACCGGCCCGCGCACGGTGCTGGAGATGGCGCTGCTGCCCGACCGGGTCGGCGTCGAGCACCTGCGAGAGCGCTTCTACGACCCCGCCGACCACGTCCGCCCCGCCCGGCTGCCCGCCGCGCCGCAGGAGCCGTCGACGCCCCCGACGTACGAGGAGCTGCGCGCGCAGGGCGGCCCGTCGGTCTCCGAGCTGCGGACGCGGTTCGTGACCGCGCTGTCCGCGCCGGTCGGCGCCGACGGCCGGCGGGCCGCGTCGCTGGGCGCGTTCTTCGACGCCCTGGAGCCCGAGCTGCGCCGCCCCGTCGAGATCTTCGGCCTGCTCCACCTCGCCGCCGAGCGCGAGCTGGCCGTCGCCGGCGAGCCCGAGACCTACCGGGCGGTGCGCCCCGACGGCACCGAGCGTGCCTTCGCGGTGCCCCGCGTCGAGCTGAGCGACCCCGACCCCGACCCCGACCCCGACCGATCCCGCACGGAGGACCCCCGATGAGCACCACCGCCGACCCGGCCGCGCCGGAGGAGTACGACGGGGAGCCGATCGGGTCCGCTGAGCCTGCTCGGCCCGCCGACGAGATCGACCCGCCCGAGCTGCTGGCCTCCGTGTCGCTGTTCGAGGGCGACGAGGGCACCCTGGCCCAGCCCGAGCGGCAGGCGCTGGTCGCGCTGCTCAAGCAGCGCTTCATCAGCGCCCGCACGCATCCCCGCGACTGGCGGGTGCTGGTGGAGAACGAGCAGCTGCTGCGCTCGCGCCTCAACGACCTGTTCCTCGAGCTCCAGGTGGACCGGCTCCGCGAGGTCGCCTGGAAGCGCCAGGCGTTCTCCGAGACCGGCCAGCGCTTCCCGACCCTGCTGCACGACACCGCGTGGAGCCGCGAGGAGACGATCGTGCTGGTCCACCTGCGCGACCGGTTCCGGGCCGCGACGGCGGCGGGGGAGGACCGGGTCTTCGTCGACCGCGAGGACCTCGTCGAGCACGTCTCCGGGTTCCGCCCGGTCCACAGCACCGACCTGTCGGGCGATGAGAAGCGGGCGCGCAACGCGGTCGCCAGCGTGCAGAAGGCGGGCCTGCTGATGGGCTCGCCGACCGACGACCGCTTCGAGATCAGCGAGGCCGTCGAGTCGCTGCTGCCCCTCGAGGTGCTCCAGGAGCTGCTGGAGACGCTGCGCCGCGCCAACGAGGAGCCGCCCGAGCCTGCCGACGACGTGCTGTTCGGCGACGACCGCTCCGACCGTGAGGAGGCTCAGGCATGAGCACCACCCAGCAGCCCGGGCCCGGGACCCAGTCCTCGGGCGAGCCCGAGCCCACCGTCCCCGCCGCGGTGCTCCCCGACCGACTCCAGGACGACCCGGCCAAGGTCGAGACCGAGGTCGGCAGCGTCGGGCTCTTCGACGAGGACGCCGTCCTCCTGCCCTCCGACGACACGCTGCAGTGGCGTGCCGAGGTCCTGCAGATGGTCAACTGGGGCGGCTTCTCCGGCCGGGTCGCGATCGACCTGCACGCCGACGCCACGATGATCTCGGGCGCCTCCGGTGTCGGCAAGAGCACGCTGCTCGACGCCTACACCGCGCTGATGATGCCCTCCGACACCCGCTTCAACGGCGCCTCGAACGACGCCGTCACCGGGCGGGCGCGCGGCGCCGGGCAGCGCAACCTGCTGTCCTACCTGCGCGGTGCGGTCGACGTGGTCGACGACCCGCGCACCGGGCGCCCGGTCGAGCGGCTGCTGCGCGGGCGCGACGGCGACTCGTGGGGCGCGGTCGCGATGACGTTCGTCAACGACGAGGAGCGCCGCTTCACCGCGCTGCGCACCTACTACGTGCCGCGCCGCGCGACCCGCTCCGGGGAGGTCCAGATGCAGCTGGTCACCCTCGACGCCGCGATCGACCTCGCCACGCTCGAGGCGGCGGTCCCGGACCGTTTCCACGCCAACACGCTCAAGAAGCTCAGCCCGGGGCTGCGGGTGCACCGCACCTACGCGGAGTTCTCCGCCGTGCTGCACGCACGCCTCGGCATCGGCGCGAACGGCGACGGCGCCAAGGCGCTCGGCCTGCTGGCCCGCATCCAGGCCGGCAACCAGGTCCGCAGCGTCGATGAGCTCTACAAGGAGATGGTCCTCGAGCGCCCCGCGACGTTCGGGGCCGCCGACCGTGCCGTGGAGCACTTCGACGCCCTGGAGTCGGCGTACTCGGCGATGCGCACCGAGGAGGAGAAGCAGGACCTCCTCGCCCCGATCACCGAGCTGCACGCCCGCAAGGTCGCGGCCCGCGACCGCGCCGCCGAGCTCGACGCGTACGGCGTGACCGCGACCGGCGACACCCCGGTGCGGTTCTGGCTGCTGCGCACCCACGCGCGGCTGCTCGCCGCCGGCGTCGAGGCCAACCGCCTGGGCCGCCTCGCGGTGCGCGACGAGCTGCGCGCCGCCGATCGCCGGGTGGCCGCGCTCGGCGCCGACCTGGACGCCGCCCGTGACGAGCACCGCGACGCCGGCGGCGCCAGCGTTGCGCGCCTGGACGGCGAGATCGAGCGCGAGCGGCTGCTGCGCGAGGAGCGCCACGTGCGCCGTCAGACGCTGCTCGAGCGGCTCGCGCCGCTGGCCGTGCTGGACGACGACGGCGGCGAGCGGGTCGACCCGACCGCCGCCCTGGCCAGCCGCGAGGCGTTCGCCGCGCTGGCCGACCACGCCGAGCAGTGGCTGGCCGGGCAGTCCGACGCCGGCGACCGGCTGGTCGCCCAGCGCGACGGGCTGCTCGCCGAGCGCTACCCGCTGCTGGCCCGGCGCACCGACCTCCAGGGCGAGCGCGCCTCGCTGGAGGGGCGCTCGGGCCGGGTGCCGGAGCACCTGCACGCGATGCGCCGCGAGGTGGCCCGCGCCAGCGGGCTGTCGGTCAGTGAGCTGCCGTTCGTGGCCGAGCTCCTCGACGTCGCGCCGGAGGAGTCGCGCTGGCGCCTGGCGATCGAGACCGTCCTCGGGGCCACCGCCCGCACGATGCTGGTGCCGCTGCCGCGCCTGGAGGCCTTCTCCGCGGCCATCGACTCGCTGCGCCTGCGCGGCCGGCTCACCTTCGAGGGCGCGCAGCTCGACCTCGAGGGTCCGGACCTGCTCGACCCCGACCACGTCGCCGGCAAGCTGGTCTTCGCCGACTCGCCGTTCAGCGGCTGGGTGCAGCGCCACGTCGCGGAGCCCGCGCGCAACGCCCGCTGCGTGGAGAGCGCCGACGAGCTCGGTGGCGGCGGTTACCGCGTCACCCTCGCCGGCCAGACCCGCTCCGGGCGCCGCGGCTCGCACGGTCGCGGCGACCAGCGCAGCATCATCGGCTTCAGCAACGCCGAGGCGCTCGCCGAGATCGACGCCGACATCGCCGCCCTCGAGGCCGAGCTCGCCGCCGTCGACGAGCGGATCGCCCGGGTCGAGGCCGCGACGCGGGTGCAGGACCGTCGCCGCGCGGCGTACGACGCCCTGGCCAGCCAGTCCTACGACGACCTGGACGTCGCCGCGTGCGACGCCCGGATCGCCGACCTCGAGCGCCGCCGCGAGCAGATCCTCACCGCCGACGACCGGCTCGGCACCACCGAGCAGCAGATGGGCGAGCTGGCCGAGCAGCTCGAGGAGGCCCGCCTGGCGCGGTTCCGCCTCGACGAGCGCCGCCACCGCCTCGAGCTCGAGCACGCCGAGCTCGTCGACAGCGAGGACCTCGTCAACGACGAGCTGGAGCGGATCACCCAGGCCGGCCGCGTCGTGTGCACCGAGGAGCAGTCGAGGCGCCTGGACGAGGAGTTCCGCGCCGCGGCCGACCCCGACGACCCCGAGGACCTGGACCGCTTCCACGAGAGCTCCGGGCGCCTCCAGGCCCGGCTCTCCGCCGCGGTCCAGGAGGCCCAGGTCGAGGTCGAGCACGTCGACCGCGAGCTCGCCGCGATCTTCCGCGCCTACCAGCTGCACTGGGCCGACCCCAACCTCGGCACGACGGCGGAGTCCTACCCCGACTTCGCGCGGATCCTCGCCGACATCGAGGCCACCGGGCTGCCGCAGCGCCGCGCGGAGTGGCGCCGTCGCCTCACCGAGTGGAGCGGGCAGGACCTGGTCCCGCTCGCCGGCGCGATGTCGTCCTCGGTCGAGGAGATCGAGGACCGTCTCGAGCCGATCAACGCGATCCTGCGCCGCCTGGAGTTCGGCGCCGAGAAGGACCGCCTGCGGATCCGGCTGCGGCGCCTGGCACCGGCCCACGTGCAGGTGTTCCTGCGCGAGCTGCGCGAGCTCTCGCGCGGCACGGTGCGCGACCTCGACGAGGCCGCGCTCGAGGAGCGCTTCACCCGGCTGCGCCGCTTCATGGGCCAGCTGCGCGGCCCCGCCCAGGGCGCCGACCCCGAGCGCGCGGCGGAGCGCGAGCGGCTGCTCGACGTACGCCGCCACGTGGAGGTCAGCGCCGAGCGCTACGACCGGCTCAGCGGCGAGCTGAAGTCGACGTACCGCACGCTGGGGGAGAAGTCCGGCGGCGAGAGCCAGGAGCTGGTCGCCTTCATCGTCGGCTCCGCGCTGCGCTTCCGCCTCGGCGACGAGATGCGGTCGCGGCCGCGGTTCGCGCCGGTCTTCCTCGACGAGGGCTTCGTCAAGGCCGACTCGGAGTTCGCCGGCCGTGCGGTGCGCGCGTGGAAGGGACTGGGCTTCCAGCTCGTCATCGCGGTGCCGCTGGACAAGGTCACCGGCCTCGAGCCGCACATGGACGCGCTGCTGGTCATCACCAAGCACACCGAGACCCAGCTGTCCTCGGTGTTCCGGGTGAGCGACGCCCAGGAGACGTCCGCCTGAGACGTCCGTCCGAGCTGTCCGCCGGCCCCGGCGTGGGGGCGGCGGACGGGCCGGCGACGGGCCTGAGGACGCAAATGTGCCGCGGGCGCCGGGTTCGGCGTACCGTGGAGGTCCAGACAAGTCTCCCGCGCGTCCTCGGGGGGCCGGCGGCAGGAGCACTCGGGTGAAGTCGGAGCACGCGCGTCCCTTGGCGGCGTTCGCGGCCGTCACGGTCGCCACCGCCGTCGTGCTCGCGGTACCCCGACACGCGGAGCAGCACTCGGACACCCTCGCGGCGACGTCGGCGCGGGAGGCCTCGGCCTCCGCGCAGGCACGTGCCGGGCAGGCCGTCGACGGCGGCACCTCGCGTCCCGGCTCCGGGAGCGACGCCGCGGCTGCACCCGGGCTCGGCCCGGACGGTCTGCCGATCGGCTCCGGCTCGAGCCTCGGGCTGCTCTTCGGCGGTGTCCCGGACGCCGCCCTCGCCGTCGCCGCCCGGCTCGCCACGGCGCTGCAGGACGCGGTCGACGCGGTGGACACGACGGACGTCGTGGACACGGGCGGCGGTCCCGCGGACGGCCCGGACGGCGGCAGCGACACCACCGGTCCCGGGGACGACGCCGGCAGCACCGGCGCCACGACGCCGCCGACCCAGGCGCCGGACCCGACCGCGACCTCCGTCCCGACCCCGAGCGACCCGCCGAGCACCCCTCCGCCCTCGGACCACCCCGGGGACCAGATCCCGCCGTCGCCCACCGGGTCCGCCGACCCGCACGGCTCCTCCGACGACACCTCGGGCACCGTCCCCTCCGAGACGACGCCGTCCGCGGACACCCCCCACGGCGGGACGTTCCCGACCGAGCCGACGCTCCCGCCGTCCGGCTGACCCCGCGCGCCCCCGTGCGCGATCGCGTCCGGTGCGTCACGCTGGGAGGATGAGCCGACGTCCCGTCTCGCGCGTCACCGACGCGCAGGAGCCGCAGAGCGCGCGCCAACGGCGCCGCCAGCGGTGGTACTTCGCGCTGATGGGGACCTGCGTGCTGCTGATCGTCGTGGCCTGGAACCTGGTCCGCTTCGTCTCGGTGCCCGCGGCCGTCGTCATGTCCGCGGTGGCCGCCGTGATCCCACCGGTCGCCGCCCTGATCGCGAACTGGGGCGAGGGGAGATGACCCGGATGGCGGAACCCGTCCCCGCTCCGCGTCCCCGGGCCGCAGGATAGGGCCATCGTGAACAGACCCGGACCCGAGGAGCCCCCCGCGCAGGGGTCCCCCGAGCGACCCGACGCCCCGACGGGGCTCGACGACCTCCTGGTCGAGGTGGACCGGCACCCGCCGCGACCCGCGGCCGGGCCGCTGGCCCGCTCCGCCGGCGTCGTGGTCGCCTGCCTCACCCTGGTCACCTGCCTGGCGCTGCTGCCCTTCACGCTGGTGCTGGGCGGCACGGCCCAGACCGCGATCCGGGCCTGGGACGGCATCGGCGCCGAGCTGCCGCCGATCCAGGCCAAGCAGCGCACGGTGCTGCTGGACGGTGAGGGGCGCCAGTGGGGCCAGCTGTTCACCGAGAACCGGGTCGCCACCCGGCTGGCCGACATCAGCCCGCACATGGTCGCGGCGCTGCTCGCCACCGAGGACAGCCGGTTCTACGAGCACGGCGCGGTCGACCTGCGCGGCATCGCCCGCGCCCTGGTCAACAACGTGGTCGGCTCGGACCTGCAGGGCGCCTCGACACTGTCGCAGCAGCTGGTGGAGAACCTGCGGATCCTCAACGCCACCACCGACGACGAGCGCCGCGTCGCCAAGGCCTCGACCCTCGGCGGCAAGATCGCCGAGCTCAAGCTCGCCGGCGAGCTGGAGCGCCGCTACTCCAAGGATGAGATCCTCGAGGCCTACCTCAACGTCGTCTACCTCGGCAACGGCGCGTACGGCGTGGAGGCGGCGGCCCGGCGCTACTTCTCCGTCCCGGCCGCCGACCTGAGCGTGAAGCAGGCCGCCACCCTGGTCGCGATGCTGAAGTCGCCCTCGGCGTACGACCCGCTCGCCCACCCGCGGCGCTCGCGGGAGCGCCGCGACGTGGTGATGGCCCGGATGGTCGCCGAGGGGTTCCTCGAGCGTGACCGCTTCGAGCAGCTGCGCCGCCACCCCACCCCGCTGCGCGAGTCGCGACCCCGTTCGGGGTGCGCGGCCTCGGAGTTCCCCTTCTACTGCGCGATGCTGATCGAGCACGTGCTGCGTTCCCCGGAGTTCGGCGCGACCCGCGAGGAGCGCCAGAACCGCCTCAACGCGGGCGGCCTGGTGATCCGCACGGCGCTGGACCCCGAGGCGATGCGGGCGGCGCAGGCCGCGGTCGACGACGGCTTCGGGCGCAGCAACCGGGTCGGCTCCGCGGTCGCGGTGATGGAGCCGGGCACCGGGCGGGTGGTGGCGATCGCGCAGAACCGCACCTTCGGCAGCCCCGAGGACGACGAGGACCTCTCGCGCACCCAGGTCGTCTACGCCACCAGCGAGTTCCAGACCGGGTCCACCTTCAAGCCGATCACCCTGGCCGCGGCGCTCGAGGCGGGGATGAGCGTGCGCACCCCCTACGACACCCCCAACGGCCTGCAGGTCGACGGGCTCGACGCCCCCGAGGGCGGCTACAAGAACGACGACCGTCGCGGGCACGGCGTGCTGGACGCCTACGGCGCGATGCGCGGCTCGGTGAACACCTACTTCGTGCAGATGGTCGCCGACGCGGGCGTGCGCGAGACCGCCGCGGTGGCCCGGCGTCTCGGCCTGACCTCGATCCCCGACGACCTCAGCGGGCGCGAGGGGTCGATCACCCTCGGGGCGTTCGAGAGCTCCCCGCTCCAGCTCGCCACGGCGTACGCGACCCTGGCGGCCCGGGGGATGCGCTGCGACCCGGTGCTGATCCTCTCCGCGCGTGATGTCACCACGGACGAGTCCGTGGCGGTGCCCGACGGCGACTGCCACCAGGCGATCAGCCCGGCGGTGGCGGTGCAGGTCTCCGACGTGCTCCGCGCCCCCTTCGACTCCGGAGGCACCGCGCAGTCGGTGCGCCTGGCCGGTGGGCGGCCCGCGGGCGGCAAGACCGGCACCACCGACGACGCGGCGGCCGTCTGGTTCGCCGGCTACACCCCGCAGTACGCCGCCGCGGTCTGGGTGGGCGACCCGCGCGGGGGCCAGGCGCACCCGCTGACCGGCGTCTACGCCCACGGCTACTACCACTCGGTGCTCTACGGCGGCACCGGCGCGGGACCGGTCTGGCGGCGCACCATGGACGCGGTCCACGAGGGGCTGCCGGTCGAGGACTTCCCGCCGATCCAGGGCGCCGGGGCGGTGCTGGTCAACACCGCCGTGCCCTCGGTGGTCGGCATGGGCGTGGACCAGGCGGTCACCCTGCTGGCCGCGTCCGGCTTCGAGGTCCGGGTGCGCGAGCGGCCCAGCGACTCCGCCGACGGGGACCCCGACCACGTCGCGGAGCAGGAGCCCGCGGCCGGGACAGCCGTGGGGCGCGGCGCCTCGGTGCGCCTCACCCTGACCGCCGGGTCCGAGACCTCCCTGGACCTCCGCTCCTTGCCCGCGGGCGGAAGCGAGCGCCGGCGCGGCCCGGGCGGTGGTCGATGAGCTTCGACCGGGGCAACCCCTTCCACGTGCTACCGGCCGCCGCCGCGGCGGTCGCGGTGCTGTGCACGCTCGGCCTGCTGCTGCTCGGGCTGCCGGTGCTCGGCCTCGGCGGCGGGGACGACGACGGCGAGGAGGTCGCTCGGGAGGTCCCGGTCGCCTACGCCCGCGTGGTCGAGGAGAGCCCGCTGCCCGCGTGGCGCGCGCTCACCCGCACCTTCGCGGGCCTGCCGGAGGACTGGGACCGGCAGGGCGAGCTGCTCACCGCCGCCAGCGTGCCGCACCCCCTCTCGTGCGTCGAGCTCGCCCCGGCGGTGGCGATGTCGCAGACGTTCCTGGTCGAGGAGAGCAACGTGCAGGCCACCGTGGCGGCCTGGCCCGCGGGCGTCGGCGCCGCGGCGCTGGCCCGGATGGTCGAGGACGGCCCCGGTTGCGCGCCCTCGGCGCTCTCGGTGCAGGTTGTCTCGCAGGTGCCGCTGGGGGTGGAGGGCCACGCCTTCGCGGTCTCCGGCACCGACGCGGCGTACGACGTGCTGGCCTGGCGACGCGGCGACGTGGTCGCCTTCGTGGCCGGCACCGAGAGGGAGGCGCTCGACGCGTCCGCCTCGGCCCTCGACGAGGTGCTGGCCCGCGAGCTGGCCGGGCGCTGCGCCGAGCAGGGCTCCGAGCCGGCCGGCGCGTTGCGCAACCAGGTCCACGCCGGCGCCGACTTCACCGGTCGCACCCGCGGTGAGCCGGTCCGCACCACGCCCGTCGACTGGCCCGAGCTGCCCGCCGACCTGCGCGCCAGCGGCGTCGAGGCGATCCAGGTGCCCGGGCCCGCCTCCTCCGTGCTGCCGGTCGTGCTGCCCGCTCAGCCGGGCCACCCGGTCTGGCCGCCGCTGCCCGAGCCGGTGGCGTTCCCCGAGCTGCCGCCGGACGTCGAGCCGCAGCGCACCGAGGCGATGGCCCGGCAGCGGATCCCCGACCCCACCGGCCCCGGGTGCGGGTGGGACTTCGCCGCCACGATGGAGCCGGAGTACGTCGAGCAGGAGGTCCGGGCGGTGAACACCGACGCGCTGCGGCGTACCCGCGCCGCCCTGGTCGAGGACGGCGCGCGCTGGCAGCGCGAGGTCCTCGACTACTGGGTCGACTACGCGGCGTACGTCGACGCGGTCGCGGCGTACCGCTCCTACGCCGACGAGGTGGCCCGGGTGTCGCTGGCCTGGGACGAGATCGCCGCGGACTGGGCCGACTACGAGCGAGCGATGGAGGAGTGGCGGGCCGCCGAGCAGGCGCGCACCGACCTCGTCGAGGCGCAGACGCGCGCGCGGGAGCGCTACGCCGAGGAGGCCGAGCGCTGCCAGGAGTGGTTGGAGGAGGACCCGATCAGCCCCGAGTACGTCCTGTACTGCCCCCCGACGTACCCCGCGGTGCTGGACGAGGAGGTTCCGCCCTCGCAGCCGGAGCCGGAGCCGCCGGCCGACCCCCGCCCGGCCGGCCAGCGCTGACCGACCGGGACGGTTCGTCGGGAGCGAGAGGCTAGGGCTCCTCGTCGAAGACCATCGGCTCCGGGACGCCGGCGGTGATGCGCGTGCCGTCGGCGCGGATGCCGCCGGTCTGCGGGCGGTTACCGAGCAGGCCGGGGACCCGCGGGCCCTGGTGATCGAGCGGGACGCGCACGGGCTCCTTGGCGCTCACCGTGTAGTAGTCCCCGCGCACGTTGACCGACACCTCGGGCTTGTCCCCGGGCTCCAGCATCGTGAAGGTGATGGCGTCCTGGGTGAGCTCGACGAGCAGCCGGGTGCCGTGCCAGCGGATCCGGAACCGCATCGCGGGCCAGTCGCGGGGCAGGCGCGGGTCGAAGCGCAGCCGCCGGCGGCGGTCGCCCATCCCGGCGAAGCCGAACACGAGCGCGCTCCACACGCCGCCGGCCGAGGCGATGTGCATGCCGTCGACGGTGTTGTGGTGCAGGTTGCCCAGGTCGACGTACAGCGCCTGGCGGAAGTAGTCCATCGCGACGTCCTCGTAGCCCACCTCGGCCGCGATGATCGCCTGGACCACGGCCGACAGGGTGGAGTCGCCGGTGGTGATCGGGTCGTAGTACTCGAAGTTGGCGCGTTTCTGCTCCGGGGTGAACCGGTCGCCCTGGAGGAACATCGCCAGCACCACGTCGGCCTGCTTGAGCACCTGGAAGCGGTAGATCACCAGCGGGTGGTAGTGCAGCAGCAGCGGACGCAGCTCGTCGGGGGTGCGGGAGAGGTCCCACACCTCGCGGTCGAGGAAGAAGTCGTCCTGCGGGTGGATGCCGAGGCCCTCGTCGAAGGGGATCGACATGCCGTCCGCGCAGCGACGCCACTCCGCGACCTCGTCGTCCTTGACGCCGAGGCGGTGCACGAGGCGCTCGTAGTCCTCGGGGCGGCGCTCGCGGATCGCCTCCACCACGCGGGCGGCGGCGTCGAGGTTGAAGCGCGCCATCACGTTGGTGAACAGGTTGTTGTTGACCACCGTCGTGTACTCGTCGGGGCCGGTGACGCCGTGGATGTGGAACGTCGGGTCGCCGCCGTTGGTGCGCCAGAAGCCCAGCTCGGTCCACATCCGGGCGGTCTCGACGAGCAGGTCCATGCCGTCACGGACGAGGAACCCGATGTCGTCGGTCGCGGTGACGTACTGGAGCAGGGCGTAGGCGATGTCGGCGTTGATGTGCATCTGGGCGCTGCCGGCCGCGTAGTACGCCGAGGCCTCCTCGCCGTTGATGGTGCGCCAGGGGAAGAGCGCGCCGCTCTGCGCCATCTCCCGGGCCCGGGCGCGCGCCGCGGGGAGCATCCGGGTGCGGAAGTGCATGAGGTTCCGCGCGAGGTGCGGCTGGGTGTAGGTGAGGAACGGGGCGACGTAGATCTCGGAGTCCCAGAAGTAGTGGCCCTCGTAGCCCGATCCGGTCACCCCCTTGGCCGGGACGCCCTGGCGGTCGGCGCGCGCCGAGGCCTGGGCCAGGGTGAGCAGGTTGAAGCGGATCGCCTGCTGGGTGGCGTCGTCGGTGGCGACCTCGACGTCGGCGGCCTCCCAGAACTGGTCGTACCAGCGCTGCTGCTCGGCGAGGTGCTCGGCCACGGTGTGCCCGCCGGCGCGGTCGAGGGTGCGCTCGCAGCGCTCGCTGAGCTCGCGGACCGGCACGCCGCGGGAGGTGTGGTAGGTCACCAGCTTCTCCAGGCGCACCGTGCTGCCCTGGCGCGCCTCGATCCGGATCACCATCTTGGCGAGGTCGTCGTCGGCGCGCACGATCACCTCGTGCTCGTCCGGGGTCTCCAGGCGGTGGTCGGCGGCGACGGCGATGGTCATGCCGGAGCGGGCGCACTGGTAGCCCAGCAGCATCCGCCGCTCGTCGGCGTGCGCGGCGCGCGGCAGCAGCACCCGCTGGTCGAAGCCGCCGGCCTTGCGCGGGTCGGTGGCCTCGCCCATCGAGGCGGCCGGGACGTGGTACTCGTCCTCGCCGTCCTGGCGGTTCTGCAGCTGCGAGGAGATCACCAGCGGGGCGTCGCCGTCGAGCATGGTGACCTCGAAGGTGAGCACGGCGAGGTGGCGCTGGCTCATGGACACCATGCGGGTGGACTCCACCTGCACGCGCTTGCCCGAGGGGGTGCGCCAGATCAGGCTGCGGCGCAGGACGCCGTCGCGGAAGTCGAGGCTGCGCTCGTAGTGCTCGAGGTCGGCGGTGCCGAGGATCAGCGGCTCGTCGTCGACGTAGAGCTTCATCAGCTTGGCGTCAGGGGCGTTGACGATCGTCTGGCCGGTGCGCGCGAAGCCGAAGGCGGACTCGGCGTGCCGGATCGGCCAGGTCTCGTGGAAGCCGTTGATGAAGGTGCCGTGGGCGTAGGCGTCGCGGCCCTCCTCGGGGTTGCCGCGCATGCCGAGGTAGCCGTTGCCGACGCTGAAGAGGGTCTCGGTGGTGCCGAGGTCGTCGGCGCGGTGCTGGGTCTCGACCAGGCGCCACGGGTCCGCGGGGAAGCGGCCGCGGTCCATCGGGTTCTTGGACTGCTCGCGCGGGTTCATCGGGCGTCCTCCCGCGTGACGAGGTCGGCGAGGTCGGGCACGACCAGGTCGGCGCCCGCAGCGGTGAGCGTCTCGGAGCCGGCGCCCCGGTCGACGCCGATCACCAGGCCGAACCCGCCGGCCGCGCCGGCGCGGACGCCGGAGACGGCGTCCTCGAGCACGACGCAGGCGTCCACGGGGGCGCCAAGGACCTCGGCGGCGTGGACGAAGGTGTCGGGGGCCGGCTTGCCGGGCAGCCCGAGCTCGGCCGCGACCGAGCCGTCGACGACGGTGCGGAAGCGGTCGGTGAGCCCTGCCGCGGCGAGCACCGCCGGGGCGTTGGCGGAGGAGGAGACCACCGCGAGAGGCACGTCCAGGTCGCGGAGCTGGTCCAGCAGCGCCACCGAGCCGGGGAAGGCGGTCACGCCGTCGCGCTGCAGGACGGCGTTGAGCGCGTCGTTCTTGCGGTTGCCCAGACCGCGCACGGTCAGCTCGGTTCCCGGGTCCTCGCTGGTGCCCTCGGGCAGGGTGATCCCACGGGAGGTCAGGAAGTCGCGGACGCCGTCGTAGCGGGGCTTGCCGTCCACGTGCGCGAAGTAGTCGGCCTCGGTGTACGCCGACAGGTCCGCGGACGCGGCGTCCGGCAGCGCCGGGGCGTCGTTGGTCAGGAAGGCGTTGAACATCTCGCTCCAGGCACGCATGTGAACCTCGGCGGTCGGCGTCACCACCCCGTCGAGGTCGAACAGCACGGCACGCCAAGAGGTCCAGTCGACTCGATCCACATCTCCGAGGCTAGAGGCTCCCGCCCCACGACCGGGCCTCCTGCGTCGTGAGTCCCGTCGCACTTTCGCCCTGCCTCCCGTGTCGATCCTGGGGGTCGGGGGTCTACGCGTCGGGCGGGTGCGCGCTGAGGAGGCGGGTGGCGCCGCCGTCCTTGACCAGGTGGAGGCCGTGTGGGGATCGCCAGAGATAGGTCGCCGCATCGGTCCGGTCGTACGTCCAACCCGTATGCGTCTTGGCCCGGTGATGTCGCCGGCAGAGCGGCGCCAGGTTGCAGCTGCATGTCGGGCCTCCGTCGCCGTGGGCGACGACGTGGTCGGTGTCGCAGCGGCGGGCCGGGCGTTCGCACCACGGGAAGGCGCACGTCGGCTGGGCCAGACGGGTCTGCTCGACCAGCCGGTCGGGGACGGCGTAGGCGTCGGTGTGGTGGTGGGCGTCGAGGTCGATGACGGGCTTGATGACGACCTGGGCGTCGCCGGTGCACCAGTCGCGGACCTGGTCGGTGGACACGATGGAGCGGGTCTCCTCGACTCGCGCGATGCCCGCCTCGTCGCGGCTGATGGCGGCGTGGGAGAGATGGACGTGGATGACGACCTGGCGGGGCTTCACCATCGCAGTGGTCCCGTCGCCCGCGTCGCCCATCAGGTCGAGGGTGAGCTGGCGGCGGGCGAGCTCGCCGGCGGCCCGGGAGCGGCGGACGTCCAGCGACTCGGTCGAGCCCAGTGCGGCGAGCTCCTGGGCGCCCTGGCGGATCGCGGCGTCGAGGTCGAGTGCGTCCGCGAGGTCGAGGGTGCCCTCGACCTGGACCGTCCCGTCGAAGTCGGCGGCCTCGGTGTGGACGTCGAACCGGCGCCCGTCAGTTGCCTGACGGCGCTGCTTCTCGGCGCCCTCGGGGTCGAAGAGCGCCTTCGCGTGATCCACGAGGCGTCCGATGGCCGCGAAGCCGATCTTGCCCACGACGGGGGAGAGGTGGCGGTCGACGTGGTCGGCTCCGGCCAGGGGAAGCGTGGTGGTCAGCTGGGCGACTCGGCGGGCCTTCCAGGCGGGCACCTCGCCGGCCTGCACGAGGGCCCACGTCCGCTTGAGGCGGTGGGCCAGCTCGAGGGCGTCCCCGATCAGCGACTTCGCGGAGTCGGTCGAGAGACCGAGTGCGGCGCCGAGCTCCATCGGCGCGAACTCCGCGACCAGCGGGGTGCCCTCGCCCGCGAGCGGGACGGCCAGCTCCCCGAACATCAGCCCGGCGGTCGGGGTCGGAGACACCGACCGCCGGGGTGCATCGCCGCCCACACCAGGGCGGCCCCCAGCACGTCGACCTCCGCGGCCTGGGCTGCGGCCCGGCGGCGCCGCGCGAACGCCAGCACGGCGGCCGGGGTGTCGCAGTCGGGGAGATCCGGGGAGGCCATGCCTCAGTCTACTCGAACACATGTTCGAGCTCAATGGTCTTTCCCCAAGGCACCCGCCCACCTCACGGCGTCCGCCACCTCGGCGACGGCCGACCCCGGGAAGCCGACCCACGAGCCCGACGTCGCACGTATGTCTGAGACATCACACCCCACGCCTCGCGGGTCTCGACAGGCTCGACCCACGGCGCACGGCTCGCCTCGCGGCGAGCTATCCGGCCAACGGCGCCCCGCTCTGCCGACGGCCGACTAGACCGGTGGGCCTCAGCGTGCCGGGCGCCTCCGCTTGGCCACCTCGTCCTGGACCCGGGAGGTCGCGCTGCGCAGGCGTGCCTGGTTCTGGGGCTTGCGCGCCTCGTCGTAGACCTTCTTGGCCAGCGCGAGGCTGGCTGCCTTCTTCCACAGTCCCATGGGGGAGCAGTACCCATCGGCGGCGACGTTTCGCGCCGGTCCGGCAGTGGGATGGTGACGTCCGTCGCGCCGGACCGCAACCGCGGCCGCCGGGGGAGCGACGACGAGGAGGAGTGAACGTGAAGCGAATCGGCATCCTGGCGGCGACCGCGGTCCTGGGCACGAGCCTGCTGAGCGGGTGCGGGGGCGGCGACGACTACTGCGACACCCTGAGCGACGCCCGCGGGGAGTTCTCGGCGGTCGGGTCGGGCGACATCGACTCCTTCGATGACTTCCGCGACGTCACCAGCGACCTGGCCGACTCGGCCCCCGACGAGGTCGCCGACGACTGGGAGACGATCGAGAAGGCCTTCAACGACCTCGAGTCCGCGATGGACGACGCCGGCGTGAACATGGAGGACCTCGACCAGATGTCGGAGTCCGGCGAGCTGCCCGAGGGCGTCAGCCAGGAGGACCTCATGGCGCTCGGCGAGGAGCTCCAGAGCGTCGGTGACGGGATCAACGAGTCCGGCGACGCCATCACCGAGCACGCCAAGGAGAGCTGCGACATCGACCTCAACGACCCCGACGCGTAGCCGGGACGTCGGTCGGGCCGCTCGGGCGGCGCGGCCGGCCGCGGCGCCGTACACTGATCCCTCGCCTGTTCGCGCGCGTCGCGCCCCGGATCTGCAAAGGACCCCAAGCACCACCCATGGACGGCTCTCAAAGTAGTCGGCTCTCCCCCTGCGGAGAGCCCACATGACGACCTCACTCATCCTGCTGGTGGGCGCGCTGCTGCTCGTCGCGGCCTGCGGCATCTTCGTGGCCGCCGAGTTCTCCCTCGTCGCGGTCGACCGCAACAAGGTCGAGCAGGCCGTGGCCGACGGCGACGTGTCCGCCCGCGGCGTCCAGACGGCGCTGCGCCAGCTCTCGACCCAGCTCTCCGGGGCCCAGGTCGGCATCACGGTCACCAACCTCGGCATCGGATTCCTCGCCGAGCCGGCCATCGCGGACCTGATCCGCGATCCGCTCGAGGACCTCGGTACGCCGTCCGGCGCCGTGTCCCCGCTCGCGCTGACCATCGGCCTCGTGCTCAGCACGATCATGACGATGATCTTCGGCGAGCTGGTGCCCAAGAACCTGGCGATCGCGCGGCCGCTGGAGACCGCGCGCGCCACCCAGGGCCCGATGCGGATGTTCACCGCGATCAACAAGCTGCCGATCCGGCTGCTCAACAACTCCGCCAACGCGCTCGTACGCCGTCTCGGCGTCGAGCCGCAGGAGGAGCTGCGCTCGGCGCGGAGCTCCTCGGAGCTGGCCTCGCTGATCCAGCGCTCGGCCGACGAGGGCACCCTCGACGCCGACACCGCGGAGCTGATGGAGCGTTCCGTGGAGTTCGGCACCCGCACCGCCGGCGAGATCATGACCCCGCGCGTGCGCACCCACACCCTCGAGGTCAACGACCGCGCGAGCGCCGTCATCGACCTGGCCCGCCAGACCGGTCACTCCCGCTTTCCGGTGCTCGACGCCGAGGACGTCGTGGTCGGCACCGTCCATGTCAAGCACGCGGTCGCCGTCCCGCTCCACGAGCGGGCCACCACCCGGATCAAGCACCTGATGGTGCGCCCGGTCGTGGTGCCGGACTCGATCCGCCTCGACCCGCTGCTCGCGCTGCTGCGCAAGGACGGGTTCCAGATGGCCGTCGTCCTCGACGAGTACGGCGGGCACGCCGGCATCGTCACCCTCGAGGACGTCATCGAGGAGATCGTCGGCGACATCGCCGACGAGCACGACCGGCTCGGAGCCCGGGCGCGGCAGCGCCACGACGGCAGCTGGATCGTCTCCGGCCTGCTGCGCCCCGACGAGGTCGAGGACCTCACCGGGATCGAGCTCCCGGAGGCGGAGGACTACGACACCGTGGCCGGACTGGTGCTGAAGGTGCTCGGCCGGGTGCCGTCGCGCGGTGACGTGGCCGAGGTCCCCGTCCCGGTCCGCACCGACGAGGAGGAGACCCGCGAGCAGCTCGCGCTGCTCAGCGTCGAGCACATGGACGGGCTGCGGATCGACCGGCTCAGCATGCGGCTGCTCGAGGGCACGCCGGCGGGGGAGGAGCAGCGATGAGCGACTGGGCAGCCGTCCTGCTGACCGTGGTCCTGCTGGGCCTCAACGCCTTCTTCGTGGGCGCGGAGTTCGCGCTCGTCTCCGCGCGCCGCAGCCAGATCGAGCCCCGCGCCCGGGAGGGCTCGCGGGTCGCGCGGACCACCCTGCGCGCCATGGAGAACGTCTCGCTGATGATGGCGGGCGCGCAGCTCGGCATCACCGTCTGCTCGGTGCTGCTCGGTGCTGTGGGCGAGCCCGCCGTGGCGCACCTGCTCGAGCCCGGCTTCGACGCCCTGGGCGTGCCGCACGAGCTGGTGCACCCGATCGCCTTCGTGATCGCGCTGGGCATCGTGGTGTTCCTGCACGTCGTGCTGGGCGAGATGGTGCCGAAGAACATCGCCATCGCCGGTCCCGACCGGGCCGCGCTGGTGCTCGGCCCGCCGCTGCTGGGCATCGTCACCGTCCTCAAGCCGGTGATCGTCGTGCTCAACGCGGTCGCCAACGGCGTGCTGCGCACGATGCGCGTGGAGCCTCGCGACGAGATCAGCTCCAGCTTCACCCGCGAGGAGGTCGCTGCGCTGGTCGAGGAGTCGCGCGGGGAGGGCCTGATCGAGGCCGACGAGTACGACCGGCTCGCCGGTGCGCTCGGCTTCACCGAGAAGACCGTCGCGGCCGTCCTGATGCCCGCCGAGTCGCTCAGCACCGTACGACGCGGCTCGACCGCCGCCGACGTGGAGGCGCTGTGCGCGGCGACCGGCTTCAGCCGGTTCCCCGTGGAGTCCGACACCGGCGAGCTGATGGGCTACCTGCACATCAAGGACGTGCTGGAGCCCGACGAGGAGCGCCGGCTGCGCCCGGTCGAGGACAAGTGGATCCGGCCGTTCGCGCCGGTGACCGCCGACGACCTGCTGCACGACGCGCTCGAGCAGCTCCAGCGGCGCGGGGCGCACATGGCGCGGGTCGTCGACACCACCGGCAGCACCGTCGGCCTGGCGACGCTCGAGGACGTCATCGAGGAGCTGATCGGCGAGATCCGCGACGCCGTGCACTCCGACGAGACCGTCTGAGCGCGGGGCGGCCCGCCATGTGGCGGGCCGCCTCTCGGCGCAGGGGTCGGCGGCAGCGCGCGGCGCTGCCGATAGGGTGAGGACGTTCCCAGCAGCAGCGACGAGGATGCAGGTCTACGTGGCGGAAGAGACGATGCGGGTCCACCGGGTGTGGACCCTGCCGAACGTGCTCAGCATGCTCCGCCTGGCCGGCGTCCCCGTCTTCCTGTGGCTCGTGCTCGGGCCCGAGGCCGACGGCTGGGCCCTCGTCCTGCTCATGGTCTCCGGGGCCACCGACTTCGCCGACGGGTGGCTGGCGCGGCGGCTGGACCAGACCACCGTGCTGGGCCAGCTGCTCGACCCGATCGCGGACCGGCTCTACATCCTGGCCGTCGTGGTCGGCCTCGCGATGCGCGACATCATCCCGTGGTGGGTGGCGGTGCTGCTGCCGCTGCGCGACCTGCTGCTGTGGGGGCTGGTGCCGCTGCTGCGCACCCGCGGCTACCACGCGCTGCCGGTGCACTTCCTGGGCAAGGCCGCCACCTTCAACCTGCTCTACGCCTTCCCGCTGCTGCTCCTGGGCGACGGCGACGGCGTGGTCGCGACGCTGGCGCAGGTCTTCGGCTGGGCGTTCGCGTTCTGGGGCATCGGGCTGTACTGGTGGGCCGGGCTGCTCTACGCGTGGCAGGTGCGGACCCTGCTGCGCACCACCGAACGTCGTACGGCGGTCCGCGATGGCTGAGGAGCCCCGGCGAGACCACGCGCCGACGCCGGCCCCCCGGCGGCCGGCGCCGGCCCCTCGGCCGCCGGCGCGGGTCACGCTGCCCCTCCTCACCCTGATCACCCAGCAGTCCCTCGACGAGGACTACGTGCTGGCCGCCGAGAGGCGCGTCCTCTCGGGTGACAAGGCCGCCCCCTCGAAGCGGCGCCCCCAGGTGATCGCGGTCGTCGTGATCACCGTCTTCGGCATCCTGGTGACCACCGCCGCGGTGCAGACCTCGCGCAACGCCGACATCGACGACGCCAGCCACAACACCCTGGTCGCGCGCATCGAGAACCAGCGCGCCGAGCTCTCCTCGCTGCAGGAGCAGGCCGCCGCCGTGCGCGTCGAGAACGCCGAGCTGGAGGACGAGCTGGCCCGGACCAGCGCCGCCCTGCAGTCGAGCACGTCGAACCTGCGCCGGCTTCAGTCGCGCACCGGGTTCGTGCCCGTCGTCGGCCCCGGCGTGCGGCTGGTCGCGAACGACGCGGAGAGCGCCGTCGAGCGGCTCCGCAAGGACGACCTGTTCCTGCTCATCAACGGACTGTGGGCCGCCGGCGCCGAGGCGGTCAGCCTGAACGGGCGCCGCCTGAGCGTGCTCACCTCGATCAACAACTCCGGCGGCGCGATCAACGTGGACCTCACCCCGATCCGGGCGCCGTACACGCTCCAGGCCATCGGGGACCCGCGTACGCTCCAGGCGAACCTGGTCGAGACCTCGACGTTCGACCAGTACACCGCCCTCATGTCGCAGTACGGCTTCACCCTCGAGATGGAGGACGTCGAGGAGATGACGCTTCCCTCTGCCCCCGTCAAACGCCTGGTCGCCGCCACCGAGGGCGCGGCCAACGAACGTCCGAACCGCAAGGACGAGGAGAACTCATCGTGATTGCCGCTCTCGGGCTCTTCATCGGCATCGTCCTGGGCCTGGTCCTGGAACCGGACGTCCCGCTGGCGCTGGAGCCCTACCTGCCGATCGCGGTCGTCGCCGCCCTGGACGCCGTCTTCGGCGGCCTGCGCGCGTACCTCGACGGGATCTTCGACGACAAGGTCTTCGTCGTGTCGTTCCTGAGCAACGTCGTGATCGCGGCCGGCATCGTCTACCTCGGCGACAAGCTCGGGGTCGGCGGCCAGCTCTCGACGGGCGTCATCGTCGTGCTCGGCATCCGGATCTTCTCCAACGTCGCCGCGATCCGCCGGCACCTGTTCCATGCCTGAGCGGTCCACGCCCGGCGGGTCCGGGCCCGTGCCGCCGGAGCAGCCGGACCGGCCGAGGCCGACGAGCAGGCCGGAGCCGCCGGCGCCGCCGAGCGGTCGCCAACGGCTGCGCAACGCCCTGGTGCGGCCCTCGCGGGGCCAGACGGTCGTGGCGATCCTGCTCGCGCTGCTCGCCTTCGCCACCGTCACCCAGGTGCGCCAGAACGAGGTGGAGGACTCCTTCGCCGGC
This sequence comes from Nocardioides sp. zg-DK7169, assembly GCF_013155365.1. GTDB lineage: Bacteria > Actinomycetota > Actinomycetes > Propionibacteriales > Nocardioidaceae > Nocardioides. The sequence continues at coordinate 341,711 of NZ_JABJRA010000003.1, read as the reverse complement.
TACCGCGAGCAGGACCTGATCGACGTCCTCAACGGCCTGTCCAGCACCAGCCAGCGCGCCCAGGCCGAGATCGAGCGCCTCGAGGAGACCCGCGCGGAGCTGCGCTCCGACACCACCAGCCGCGCCACCGCGCTGGAGCAGGCCCAGCAGGAGGCCGAGGTCCTCTCGATCCTCGCCGGGCTGGTGCCGGTCACCGGCCCGGGGCTGCGGATCACGATCACCGAGGAGGACGGCACCGTCGGGGCCAGCGACCTGGTCGACATGGTCCAGGAGCTGCGGACCGCCGGCGCCGAGGCGATGCAGGTCAACGGCCAGGTGCGCCTGGTCGCGCAGAGCTACTTCGCCGACGCCCCTGGCGGGATGAGCATCGACGGCCAGGTCGTGACCGCGCCGTACGTCTTCGACGTCATCGGCGAGCCGGACAACCTCGCCAACGCGCTCACCTTCTACGACGGCCCGCGCGACAACGTCGAGCGCGCCGGCGGCACGCTGACGTTCGAGGAACGCACCTCGATCGACATCGAGGCGGTACGCCGCCCGACGGATCCGGAGTACGCGCAGCCTGCGCCGGAGCAGTAACGTGCGGCCACGGCCTGTGGCACGCGCGACACCCCACCCGCACCCGACGCGAGGAGCACCCGTGTACCCCGACGACCTGACCTACACCAGCGAGCACGAGTGGGTGCGCCGTCCCGGCGAGCACGAGGGGTCGGTGCGGGTCGGGATCACCCACTTCGCCCAGGACGCGCTCGGCGACATCGTCTACGCCTCCCTCCCTGTCGTCGGCGAGATCATCACCGCGGGCACGCCGTGCGGCGAGCTGGAGTCGACGAAGTCGGTCAGCGACATCTACGCCCCGGTGAGCGGCGAGGTGGTCGCCCGCAACGAGGCCCTCGACGCCACCCCCGAGCTGGTCAACAGCGACCCCTACGCCGGCGGCTGGCTCTTCGAGGTCGTGCCCTCGGACCCCGCCCAGCTCGACGACCTGCTCGACGCCACGACGTACGCCGACTCGCTCGAAGGCTGACCCAGCCGGCCGGGTGCCCGGGGCCGGACGTTCCGGCTTGATCGACCCGGCCGGGCTGGTAGGTTCTGACAACCGTCAACCTCGACCCGTCCTTGAGGGTTGGGGGACCACGACCCCGGAGGATGACCGAATGCCGTTCTGCACCGCGTGTGGCAGGCAGAATCCCGACGACGCCCGCTTCTGCGCCCAGTGCGGCACCCGCCTGGTGAGTGTCGAGGCGCCTGGCGGCGAGTCCGCCGGCGAGTCCACGGCGACCATCCAGATCGGTGTCCCGGCAGAGAAGTCCGAGACATCCGACCGCCAGCTCGACCCGGTGGACGCCGCCGCCGTCGACGCGCTGCCCGCCGGTCACGCCCTGCTCGTCGTGCAGCGGGGCCCCGGCTCCGGCAGCCGGTTCCTGCTCGACACCGACGTGGTGAGCGCGGGCCGTCACCCCGACAGCGAGATCTTCCTCGACGACGTGACCGTGTCGCGCCGCCACGCCGAGTTCACCCGGGACGGCGACAGCTTCACCGTTGCCGACGTCGGCAGCCTCAACGGCACCTACGTCAACCGCGACCGCATCGACCACGTGCGGCTCAGCGACGGCGACGAGGTCCAGATCGGCAAGTACCGGCTGGTCTTCTTCTCCGGGCACGAGAGCGCCTGACGCCTTGGCGGCCACGGCTCCCGGAGGTGCCGCGGGCGCAGCCCCCGCCCGGATGAACATCGGGCAGGTGCTGGACCTGCTGCGCCCGGACTTCCCCGGCGTCACGATCCCGAAGATCCGCTTCCTCGAGGACAAGGGGCTGATCAAGCCGGAGCGGACGCCGGCGGGCTACCGCAAGTTCTCCCACGCCGACGTGGAGCGGCTGCGCTACGTGCTGCGCATGCAGCGCGACCACTACCTGCCGCTCAAGGTCATCGGCGAGCACCTCGACGCCCTCGACCGCGGCCTGGAGCCGCCGCCGATCGAGCCGGTCGTCCCGACCGTGCCGAGCGTGGCCCTGTCGCCCGACGGGCTGCCGAGCCCGGAGTCGTTCACCCGGCGCGACGACGTACGCCTCTCGCGCCTGGAGCTGATCAAGATCGCCGGGATCAGCGAGGAGCTGCTCGAGGAGCTCGAGCAGTACGGCCTGGTAGGGCGCCGCGCCGGCTCGCGCCACTACGACACCGACTGCCTGGTGGTCGCCCGCACCGCCCGGGAGCTGGCCGACTTCGGCCTCGAGCCGCGCCACCTGCGCGCGTTCAAGAACGCCGCGGACCGCGAGGTGGGCCTGGTCGAGCAGCTCGTGGCCCCGCACCGGCGCGCCCACGACGCCGCGGCCCGGGAGCGCGCGGACGAGGCGGTCGCCGAGATCGCGGCACTCTCGGTGCGCCTGCACGCCACGCTCGTCAAGCGCGCCCTGCGCTCGAGCTAGTCCATGTGTGGCCCGGTGGTCCGCGAGGGCCGTGCCGGGCCGGGACCCATCACCCGCGGAGTAGGCTGAAGCCGTGCGCGAAGTCGATGTCATGGGTGTCCGGGTCGAGATGCCGTCGAACCAGCCGATCGTGCTGCTGCGCGAGGTGTCGGGTGAGCGGTACCTGCCCATCTGGATCGGCGCGGTGGAGGCGACGGCGATCGCCTTCGCCCAGCAGGGCGTGGTCCCTCCGCGGCCGCTGACCCACGACCTGCTCAAGGACGTCCTCGAGGCCACCGGCAACGAGCTGAGCGAGGTCCGCATCACCGACGTCCGCTACGGCGTCTTCTTCGCGACCCTCGTCTTCGCCTCGGGGGTCGAGGTGAGCGCGCGCCCGTCCGACTCGATCGCGCTGGCGCTGCGCACCGGCACCCGGATCCTGTGCTCCGAGGCCGTGCTGGACGAGGCCGGACTGGCCGTCCCGGCCGAGCAGGAGGACGAGGTCGAGAAGTTCCGCGAGTTCCTCGACCACGTGACTCCCGAGGACTTCGACGCCCACGAGGGGTGAGCCGTGAGGGATGAGATCCCTCACCCTCATGCGCAAGGTGAGGGTCGGCGACACGCCGCCTCGCTCGTTGACCGGTCCAGCCCGTGGCCGTACCTTGAACTGTCTCTGTTGTAACTCCACCGTTGTCGCCGTGCCCGCACGACGACAGCGCCTTCCCCTGGCAGTTACGCACAACGGAGTAGACCCACGGAGGACCGTGTGAATGAGCATGAACAGGAGATGAGTCCCGATGTCGCGCGGGCGGCCGAAGCCGCCGGCGAGCAGGGGCTCCTCTTCAACGACGACGTCTCGACCCTGCCCAGTGACACCGGCTACCGCGGCCCGACGGCGTGCAGCGCGGCCGGGATCACCTACCGGCAGCTGGACTACTGGGCCCGCACCGGCCTGGTCGAGCCGACCGTCCGAGGCGCCAGCGGCTCCGGCACGCAGCGGCTCTACTCCTTTCGCGACATCCTGCTGCTGAAGGTCATCAAGCGCCTTCTCGACGCGGGCATCTCGCTGCAGCAGATCCGCACCGCGGTGCACCACCTGCGTGAGCGGGGCACCGACGACCTGACCCGTGTGACGCTGATGAGCGACGGCGCGTCGGTCTATGAGTGCACGAGCAACGACGAGGTCATCGACCTGCTCCAGGGCGGTCAGGGTGTGTTCGGCATCGCGATCGGCGGTGTCTGGCGCGAGATCGAGGGCACCCTCGCCGAGCTGCCGAGCGAACGGACCTCCGAGGACCCCTCCTCGTCGGCCGGCGACGAGCTCGCCGCCCGTCGGGCGCGCAGGATCGGCTGACGCCGAGCCACACGCATCCTCCGAGACGCCCCCGCAGCCACCGGCTGCGGGGGCGTTCCGCCGTCCGGACACCCCGGCCGGCGCCGGTCGGGCTGCTAGATTGATCGGGCTGACGAACCCGCACGGGAGAGTCTTCAGGTCGCGGCCACCACGGCGTGACGCCGAAGCGCCGAAGGGGCAATTCCTCCCCGGAACCTCTCAGGCACCCGGACCGTGCGAACCAGGCGACTCTGGAGCGAACGACCCCGGCGAGGTGGCCGGCGGGCGGGGTGACAGAGGGGGAGGCGACCCGATCTGTCGATCCGAGGAGCCCCCGTGAGCGCCGAGCCGTCCCGTCCCGCCCCCGCAGAGCCGACCGGGCTCGCTGGGCTTCCCGACCTGCACGGCGCGCTGCCGTTCGAGGACCGCCACATCGGGCTGTCCGCCGACGCGGTCGCGACGATGCTGGCCCGCGTGGGGCACGCCTCGCTCGAGGAGCTGATGGACGCCGCCGTGCCCGGCGCGATCCGCAGCGCCGCGGCCCTGGACCTGCCGCCGGCGCTCAGCGAGCACGAGGTGGCCCACGAGCTGCGCGCCCTTGCCGCTGCCAACCGGCCGGGGGAGGCGATGATCGGGCTGGGCTACCACGCCACGATCACCCCGCCGGTGATCCGGCGCAACGTGCTGGAGGACCCCAGCTGGTACACCGCCTACACGCCGTACCAGCCGGAGATCTCCCAGGGCCGCCTCGAGGCGCTGCTGAACTTCCAGACCATGGTCGGCGACCTCACCGGGCTGCCGACCGCCAACGCCTCGCTGCTCGACGAGGGCACGGCGGCGGCCGAGGCGATGACGCTGGTACGCCGCGCGAACCGCACGGCGAGCGGGCCGTTCGTCGTCGACGCCGACGCGCTGCCGCAGACCATCGAGGTGGTGCGCACCCGTGCGGAGGCGATGGGCGTCGAGGTCGTCGTGGCCGACGTCGCCCACGGACTGCCCGACGGGATCGAGGAGGTCTGCGGGGTCCTCGTGCAGTACCCCGGCGCGTCCGGGCGGGTCACCGACCCTCGCACGGCGATCGAGGCCGCGCACGCGCGCGGTGGCCTGGCCGTGGTGGCCGCTGACCTCCTGGCGCTCACGCTGCTGGAGGCGCCGGGAACCCTGGGCGCCGACGTCGCGGTCGGGACCACCCAGCGTTTCGGGGTGCCGCTGTTCCACGGCGGGCCGCACGCCGGGTACATGGCGGTGCGGGCGGGGCTCGAGCGGCACCTGCCCGGCCGCCTGGTCGGGGTCTCCGTGGACGCCGACGGGCGCCCGGCGTACCGCTTGGCGCTGCAGACGCGCGAGCAGCACATCCGCCGCGACAAGGCGACCTCCAACATCTGCACCGCGCAGGTGCTGCTGGCGGTCGTCGCGTCGATGTACGCCGTCTACCACGGCCCCGAGGGGCTGCGCGGGATCGCGCGGCACACCCACGAGCTCGCCGCGCGGGCCGCGGGGTCGCTGGCCGCCGCGGGCCTGAAGATCACCACCGACACCTTCTTCGACACCTTCAGCGTCGTGGTCCCGGGCCGCGCCGCCGACGTGGTCGCGGCCGCACGGGCGGACGGCCTGCAGCTGCGCCTGGTCGACGCCGACACGGTGGGGCTGTCGTTCTCGGAGGTCAGCGGGCCGCAGACGCTGCGCGCGGTGCACGCGGCGTTCGGCGTCCCGGCGCAGGAGGTCGAGCCGCTGGCCGCCCTCCCCACGGGCCTGGCGCGCACCACGGCGTACCTCACCCACCCGGTGTTCTCCGCGCACCGCAGCGAGACCCAGATGCTGCGCTACCTGCGCCGGCTCTCGGCGCGCGACTACGCGCTGGACCGCGGGATGATCCCGCTCGGCTCGTGCACGATGAAGCTCAACGCGACCACCGAGATGGAGCCGGTCTCGCTGCCGGGCTTCGCCGACCTGCACCCGTTCGTGCCGGTCGAGGACGCCGAGGGCTACCACCGCCTGGTTGCGGAGCTGGAGGGCTGGCTGGCCGAGGCGACCGGCTACGACCGGGTCTCGGTGCAGCCCAACGCCGGCTCCCAGGGCGAGCTCGCAGGCCTGCTGGCGATCCGCGGCTACCACCGGGCGCAGGGCCAGGAGGGGCGCGACGTGTGCCTCATCCCGTCCTCGGCCCACGGCACCAACGCCGCCTCGGCGGTGATGGCCGGGATGCGGGTGGTCGTGGTCAAGGCCGGCGAGGACGGCGCGGTGGACCTCGACGACCTGCGCACCCAGTGTGCGGCGCACGCCGATGACCTCGCGGCGATCATGGTCACCTACCCCTCGACGCACGGGGCCTACGAGGACACCGTCACCGAGCTGTGCGAGATCGTGCACGCCCACGGCGGGCAGGTCTACATCGACGGGGCCAACTTCAACGCGCTGCTCGGCTATGCCAAGCCCGGCGAGTTCGGCGGCGACGTGTCGCACCTGAACCTGCACAAGACCTTCTGCATCCCGCACGGCGGCGGCGGCCCGGGCGTCGGGCCGGTCGCGCTGCGCGCGCACCTCGCGCCGTACCTGCCCTCGCACGGCATGCACCCCGACCCCGCGCGCCGCGACGGCATCGGCGCGATCAGCGCGGCGCCGTACGGCTCGGCGGGGATCCTGCCGATCTCGTGGGCCTACGTGCGGCTGATGGGCGCGGCCGGGCTGACCCGTGCGACGGCGTCCGCGGTGCTGGCGGCCAACTACGTCGCCGCCCGCCTCGACCAGCACTTCCCGGTGCTCTACCGCGGCCACAACGGCCTGGTCGCGCACGAGTGCATCCTCGACCTGCGCCCGCTCACCAAGGCCACGGGCGTCACCGTCGACGACGTGGCCAAGCGCCTGGTCGACTACGGCTTCCACGCCCCGACCATGTCGTTCCCCGTCGCGGGCACGCTGATGGTCGAGCCCACCGAGTCCGAGGACCTCGGCGAGATCGACCGGTTCTGCGAGGCGATGATCGCCATCCGCGCCGAGATCGAGCGGGTGGCCGCGGGGGAGTGGAGCGTCGAGGACTCCCCGCTGCGCCACGCCCCGCACACCTCCGCCGCGGTCCTGGGCGACTGGGACCGTGCCTACCCCCGTGAGGTCGGCGCCTTCCCGACCGGCCCGGACCCGGACAAGTACTGGCCCCCCGTGGCCCGCATCGACCAGGCGTACGGCGACCGCAACCTGGTCTGCTCCTGCCCGCCGCCGGAGGCGTTCGCGGACTGAGGGTGCTCGGACTACCGCTCCATGTCATTCTAGGCGAGCCGGAAGTAGAAGATCTTTGACACCTCCCGGACGCCACCCCTACGGTGTCGATGTCAAGAATTCTTGACATTGCTCGCTGACCGGAGGAAGAGATGGCGTACGAGGAGAAGCGGGCCTGGATCATGGCGGTGGTGGCACTCGGCGCCTACGCCGTCTACCTGGGCCGGGTCGGACCAGGGCTGGCCGAGGCGTCGGCGGCGACGGTCCCGTACGCCGCAGCGCTGATCTGGAGCGTCGCCGGCTCGATCCTCGCGGGGATCGTGCTGAACGTGGTGGCGGGCATCGGGGTCGGCGCCGGAAGCCGCACGGACCGGCGAGACATCGAGATCCACCGCGCCGGCCAGTACATCGGCCAGTCGTTCCTGGTCCTCGGCGGCGTCGCCGCGCTCGCGATGGCCCTGGCTCGCTGGGACACCTTCTGGATCGCGAACGTGCTCTACCTCGGGTTCACGCTCTCCGCCGTGGTGGCCTCGGCGGCCAAGATCGTCGCCTACCGCCGGGGATTCCTGGGATGGTGAAGCCGACCCGCGTCACCAACTCGATGCGTGCCCTCCGGGCCGAGCACGGGGAGATGTCCCAGGGCGAGCTCGCCCGCCGCATCGGCATGACCCGCCAGACCGTCATCGCCATCGAGCAGGGGCGCTACTCACCGTCCCTGGAGGTGGCCTTCCAGATCGCGGCCGTGTTCGGCGTCCCCGTGACCGAGGTCTTCGACTACCCCGCAGCAGAGGAGGAGTGATGAGGGCGATCCTCCACGACCGGTACGGGCCGCCCGAGGTGCTGAGGGTCGGGTCCGCGCCGGTCCCGGAGCCGCGCGACGACGAGGTCCTGGTCCGGGTGCGGGCCGCCGGTGTCGACCCCGGTGTCTGGCACGTGGTGACCGGCCTGCCGTACGCCGTCCGGCTCGGCTTCGGCCTCCGCCGGCCGCGTCACCCCGTCGTCGGCATGGACCTGGCCGGTGTCGTCGCCGCTGTGGGCCGGCGGGTGACCGGCCTGGCCGTCGGCGACGCGGTCCACGGCACCGGCCGGGGCAGCTTCGCCGACTACGCCGTCGCCAATGCCAGCCGGCTGGCTCCCCTCCCGACGGCGCTGACCTTCGAGGAGGCGGCGGCGGTGCCGATCTCGGGACAGACCGCCCTCGCCGCGGTGCGCAGTGCCGGCGACGTCGACGGCCGGCGGGTGATGGTGCTCGGCGCCGGAGGCGGCGTGGGCGCCTTCGCGGTGCAGATCGCCAAGGCCCAGGGGGCGCACGTCACCGCGGTCTGCAGCACCGGCAAGGCCGACTTCGTGCGCTCCCTCGGCGCGGACGAGGTCGTCGACTACACCCGGACCGACCCGACGCCGCCGGGCGCGGCGTACGACGCCATCATCGACACCGCCGGCAACCGCACGCTCACTCGTCTCCGCCGCGCCCTGTCCCCGAGCGGCGTGCTCGTGCTGGTCGGGGGCGAGGCGAGCAGCGGCAGGCTGCTCCAGGGCTTCGACCGCCAGCTGCGGGCGCTGCTCTGGTCGCCAATGCTCCGCCAGCGCCTGGTGCCGCTGACGGCCCGGCAGAGCAGGGCGGACCTCGTCAGCCTCGCGCGACTGATCGACGCGGGCGAGGTCCGACCCGTGGTGGACCGCACGTTCCGGCTCGAGGACGCTGCGGCGGCCGTCGCGCACGTCGGCAGCGGTCACGCCCGGGCGAAGACTGTGCTCTCCCTTGGCTGATTCCGACTGAGCCGCGTGCGGAGCGGCGGTAGTCAGCGGGTGTGGATGCCCCGGACCCGTCCCTCGACCATGAAGCCGGCGTTGCGGCCGTACGCCTCCCAGCGCACGACGGGGCCCTTGACGTGCACGGTCCGGGTCGCACCGGCGGGCACGCGCACCACGCCGGATCCCTTGGCGGAGGACCCCCGCAGCGGGAGCGCAGGGAGGGTGTGGTGGTTCGCGCCCGCCCGCTGCCAGCTGAAGCGCATCGGCAGGGTGCTGGGGTTGGTGACCCGCAGGCGTCCGGGCTTGCCGGCGACCTTGCGGACGGTGACCTTCGGGGCAGGCAGGACCGTGACGGTGACGGTCGCCGGGGTGAGGACCGTGCGGTCGCAGGCGTAGTAGGTGAACCGGTGGGTGCCGCGGGCCTTCGGGCCGGTGGCCACCAGGGCGAAGCCCGGCTCGGCGAGCGGGCCGAGCTCGTCGAGCTCGTCCTCGTCGAGGCCGAGGAGGTCGGCCACGCTGAGCGAGCTGAGCGAACCCTGGGCGGCGAACAGGACCTGGCGGGCCGGCGAGCGGTCGATGCGGCACACGGCGAGCTCGTCGCCGTCGGGGTCGGTGTCGTTGGCGAGCAGGTCGAGGTACTTCATGCCGGTCGCGTAGACGGTGACGGCGTCGTCGCCGGCGACGGGCGCGTTGTTGGGCTCCGCGTGTGCAGGCGAGCTCATGAAGGGCAGCATCGTGGCGGCGGCGAGAACGCCGACCGCCGCTCGGCTGACGCTGCGGACGGACTGGTGGCGCATGGGACTCCTGGGTGTGGTGTTGCCGCTGTGAACCAGGCCACGCTACGGCGGGCTGCTGTCGGCGTCCGGGGATCGTTCGAGCTCCTCGGGTGCGCCGCGTCACAGGCTCGGTCGCGCCGGCGGGCTGACACCTCACGTTTGGTCCCCAACGACAGTGTTTCGGGGGTTTTCGGTGTCGTTCGTGACCAATCGTGGAGCTGGTGGCCCGAGGATGCGGCACCTCAGCGTTCGTACGCCGGCCGCCGGCATTCAGCAGCCCGGCACCCCACGTTTGGTCCCCAACGACAATGTTCCGGGGCTTTCCGATGCCGTTCGTGACCAATCGATGCGCCGCGCCAGGACACCCGACGGCCAGCCGGCGACCTCGGCCGGCCGGCGACACCCGGCCGGCGACCTCAGCCGACCGGCGTCCTCAGAGAGCCTGCGACACGCTCGACATGTTGAAGTCCGGGACCCGCAGCGCCGGGGTGGCGGTGCGCGAGAAGTAGTCCTCGCCCCACTCCCGGCTGAAGCTCGGCACCGTGGCCGAGGCGTGGGTGAACCGGTCCAGGATGCTGATCGGGCTCTCGTTGAACCGGAAGTTGTTCACCGCACCGGTGACCTCGCCGTCCTCGACCAGGTAGACGCCGTCGCGGGTCAGGCCGGTGAGCAGGAGCGACTGCGGGTCCACCTCGCGGATGTACCACAGGCAGGTCAGCAACAGGCCGCGCTCCGTCCCGGCGACGAGGTCGTCCAGCGACCCGGTGGCGCCGTCGACGGAGAGCACCAGGTTGTCGATGGCCGGGGTGAGCGGCTGGTCGGTCATCGCCGCGGAGTGCCGCGTCTGGAGCAGCGCGGCCAGGTCGCCGTCGCGGATCCACTCGGTGCGGTGCAGTGGGAGGCCGTTGTCGAAGACCGAGGACTCGTTGCCCGAGCTGGTGGCGATCACGAACGGCGCCGCCTGCAGCCCGTCGTACGCCGGGTCGGAGAGCAGGTGCACGCCGGGCCGGGCGATCCGCTCGCCGATGCGCGTCCCGCCCCCGCGCCTGCTGTAGACCGACTGGCCCTCGTGGGCCACGCGGGCCCCGGCGGACCAGTAGGCGTCGATCATCAGGTCGGCCACGGCACTGGGCGGCAGGATCGTGTCGTAGCGCCCCGCGGGCAGCTCGACGCGCCGCTCGGCCCAGGACAGGCGCCGGGCCAGCTCGTCGTCGAGGGCGAGGGCGTCGACACCGGCGAAGTCGCGGGTGGCGCCGCCCACCCAGGCGCTGCGGGTCAGGTCCGCGCTCTTGCCGGTGACGCCGTAGTGCCCGGTGGGCTGCACGTGGCGCAGGCGCAGCCCGGTGCTCGAGCCGAGGTAGGTCGTGGTGACCTCGTGGCTCACGAAGCCGTAGAGCCCCCGCCGGGCCGCGGCCGCGTGGCCGAACGCGGTGCCCAGGGCGGGCGCGAAGGACCCGAAGACACCGATGTCGGTGGCGGCGGGGGCCTCGTCCCAGTCCGCGGAGACGGCGTCGCCGGCCAACGGCGCGGCGTCCTCGGCCGGGGAGGCGGCGCGGGCGACGGCGTCCGCGGCCCGCGCCAGCTCGGCGACCTGCGCCGCCAGCGTCGCGGTGCCGGTGACCGAGCCGGTGGCGGTGCCGTCCGGGGTGCGCACGAAGGAGATGACCGTGACCTCGACGCCGCGGGTCACGCCGTTGGTGGTCAGGGTGTTGTTGGCCCAGCGCAGGTTGGCCGAGGCGGTGGTGCGCACCAGGACCACGCAGTCGTCGGCGCCGGACGTGGCGAGGGCGTGCTCGACGAAGGACTGGGGCGAGAGGGAGCTGCTCATCGGGTGCCTGCCTCGTCGGTGGTGTTGAGGATGCGGACGCCGCGGAACAGGGCGCTCGGGCAGCCGTGGCTCACCGAGGCGACCTGGCCGGGCTGGGCCTTGCCGCAGTTGAAGGCGCCGCCCAGGACCCAGGTCTGGGGGCCGCCGACCGCCTCCATGGACCCCCAGAAGTCCGTGGTGGTGGCTTGGTAGGCCACGTCGCGCACCTGGCCGCGCAGCTCGCCGTCGCGGATCTCGAAGAAGCGCTGCCCGGTGAACTGGAAGTTGAAGCGCTGCATGTCGATCGACCAGCTCTTGTCGCCCACGACGTAGAGCCCGCGCTCGACGCGCCCGATCAGCTCCTCGGTGCTCGGGCCGTCGGGAGCCGGCTGGAGGGACACGTTCGCCATCCGCTGGATCGGCACGTGGCCGGGGGAGTCGGCATAGGCGCAGCCGTTGGAGCGGAGGTCGTTGAGCTCGGGCATCGCGGCGGCCATCGCCCGGTCCAGCTGGTAGCCGACCAGCACGCCGTCCCGGACGATGTCCCACGACTGCGCCTCCACGCCCTCGTCGTCGTAGCCGATGGTGGCCAGGCCGTGCTCGACGGTGCGGTCGCCGGTGACGTTCATGACCGGGGAGCCGTACTGCAGGGTGCCGAGCAGGTCCGGGGTCGCGAACGAGGTGCCGGCGTAGCTGGCCTCGTAGCCCAGCGCGCGGTCGAGCTCGGTGGCGTGGCCGATCGACTCGTGGATGGTGAGCCAGAGGTTGGAGGGGTGGATCACCAGGTCGTGCTCGCCGGCGACGACCCCGGGCGCGCGCAGCTTCTCGGAGAGCAGCTCGGGCACCTCGTCGAGCTCGGCGTCCCAGTCCCAGGCTCCGGCGTCGGTGCTGCCCGCGACGTACTCCCAGCCGCGGGCGACGGGCGGGGCGATGCTCGCCATCGAGTCGTAGGTGTCGCCGACGGTGCCCATCGCCTCGAACCCGGGCTGCACCCGGACCCGCTGCTGGGTGGTGCGGGTGCCGGCGGTGTCGGCGTAGTACTTGTTCTCGTGGACCTGCAGGAGGTACGCCGAGGCATGGTCGACGTCCGCGCCGCGTCGCAGCCGCTGGGTCCAGTCGATGAGCACCTCGGCCTTCTCGGCGAGCGGGGTCGCGAACGGGTCGGTCTCGCAGGGACCGACCCAGGTGACGTCGCGGTGCGTCGGCTCGGGGGCGAGCTCGACCGGCGCCGGGGTCATCGCGGCGGACAGCTCAGCGACGGCGATCGCCTCGCTGGCGACCCGCACGGCCTCCTCCGGGGTCAGCACGACGCCGGACGCGAAGCCCCACGCGCCGCGGTGCACGACGCGGACCGCGAAGCCGAGGTCCTCGCGGTCGTGGGCGCCCTGGAGCACGCCGTCGCGCGCCGAGAGCACCTGGGAGCGCACCCGCTCGAAGCGGAAGTCGGCGTGCGTCGCGCCCAGGTCGCGGGCCCGTTGCAGGGCGGTCTCGCCCAGGCCGCGGTAGGGCAGCGCGGTGAAGGTCGGGTCCAGCGGGGTCGGGCCGGTCATGGCGCGAACCTACCCGAGCGCACCCCCTCGCGGCGTGCGCGATGAGTCCGCCCGTCGCGCCCGGTCGGTAGGAGCGAGCGACCCACCCCCGACCACCGTGCGAGGAGAGAACGATGAGCCTGCGACTCACCAGCTACCTGGGGTTCCCGGGGACCGCGCGGGAGGCGATGGAGCTCTACCGCGACGTCCTCGGCGGCGAGCTCCAGGCCACGACGTTCGCCGAGGTCGGTCAGAGCGACGAGCCCGGCGAGCGCGACAAGATCATGCACGCGGTGCTGGAGACCCCCGACGGCTTCGTGCTGATGGGCGCCGACCACCCGGCCGGGACGGACCGGGTCGTCGGCAACGCCCACAGCGTGTCGCTGAGTGGCGAGGACGACGCGCGGCTGCGCGGCTGGTGGGAACGGCTGAGCGACGGCGGCACGGTCGTGCTGCCGCTGACCACGGCCCCGTGGGGCGACGCGTTCGGCATGTGCACCGACCGCTACGGGACCAGCTGGATGGTCAACATCAGCTCGCGGGGGCAGAGCGGCTGAGCGAGAGGGAGGAGCCCTTGCGGGTCTTGCTCACCACCAGCTGGGCGGGGATCCGGTCGCGCATCTCCGAGACGTGGCTGACCACCCCCACCACCCGGCCGCCGTCGCGCAGCGAGTCGAGCACGTCGAGGACGTCGTCGAGGGTGTCGGCGTCGAGGGACCCGAAGCCCTCGTCGACGAAGAGGGTGTCGAGGTCGGCGCCGCCCGCCTCCTGGGTGATCACGTCGGCCAGGCCGAGCGCGAGGGCCAAGGAGACCACGAAGGTCTCGCCGCCCGACAGCGTCACCGGGTCGCGGGACTCACCGGACCAGTCGTCGCGCACCAGCAGGCTCAGGCCGCCGCGGGTCTCCCCGGCGCCCCGGCGGGCGGTGTGCTCGAGGGTGTAGCGCTGGTCGCTCATGTGGGCCAGCCGCTCGTTGGCGGCGGCCACGACCTGGCTGAGCCGGTAGGCCAGGACGTAGGCGGAGAGCCGCATCTGCAGGTGGTTGTCGGGGGAGCGGCCGTCGACGAACGAGCACAGGCGGGTGGTCAGGTCGAGGTCGGCGCGCAGCGGCGCCCACGCGTCCAGCGCACGGCCGAGCGCCTCCCCGAGCTCGGCGAGCCGGCGGGCGCGCCCGCTCCACAGCGCCGCGCCGGACCGGGCGGACCCGAGGGCGGCGAGCGCCACGGCGTGGTCGGACTGCCGGGCCGGTACGTCGGGCTCGGGGGCCGCGGCGGCCGCCTCGCTGCCGGGCTCCTCGAGGACCTCGCGCACGGCGCGGCGCCGGTGCTCGTGGTGGGCGACGCGGCGCGCCAGGCGCTCGACCTCCTCCGGGGCGAGCACCGCGGCGAGGGCGTCCTCGACATCGTCGAAGCCGGCGTCGGCGACCGCGGCGCGCAGGGCGGCGTCGGCCTCGAGGTGGGCGGCCGCGGCGGCGTCGTGCTCCTCCGCAGCGCGCAGGGCGGCGGCGAGGACCCGCGCGCGGCGGTCGTGCTCGGCGGCCAGCGCGGCGAGGTCGTCGTGCCCGGAGCCCACCAGGAGCTGCTCGACGCACTGGCGCACCCGGGCGGTCTCCTCGCGGCACCCGGTGAGCTCGGTCGCGAGTGCGCTCTGGTCCGCACCGACCCGGGCCTGGTGGTCGATCAGCTCGCGCAGGCGCCGCTCGGCACCCTCCAGCTTCTCGGCGAGCGTCGTGGCCTGCTCGGCGGCGCGCCGGGCGCCGGCGAGACGGGCGCGGGTGTCCTCGAGCCGCGCCGCCAGCGCGGGCTCCTCGTCTTCGCCCGCGCGCTCGCGGGACAGGTCGAGCAGGGTGGTCAGCTCGCGGACCTTCTCGGTGCGCAGGTGCTCCTCGGCCTTGGCGTCGTCCACCGCGCGCTGGGCCTCGCGCTCGACGGCCGCGTCGATGGCGTCGGCGCCGCGGGCGGCCTTGCGCGGGTGGTCCTCGGAGCCGCAGACCGGGCAGCACTCGCCCACGGCGAGGGCGGCGGCGATCTCGCCGGCCATCCCCTCCAGGCGGGCCTCGCGCAGGTCGAGCCACGCCTCGCGGCGGGTGGTCAGCGTGGCGCGCGCGGTCTCCAGCTCGGCCTGGGCGCTCGCGAGCTGCGGAGCGAGCCCGGCGAGCTGGCGGTGGGCGGCCAGGCGCTGCTCGAGGCTCGCCGCCTCGGCGCTCAGGGCGCCGGTCCCGGCGGCGGTCTCGCGCGCGGCGTCGAGGTCGGCGCGCAGCGTGGTGACGGTGAACGGCAGGACGTCGGCCTCCTCGCGCAGCGCCGTCGCGCGGGCGGTGAGGGCGTGCTCGCGGGCGGACAGCTCCTCGATGCGGGCCGCGAGGGTCTCCAGGCGGCGCTCGTCGGGCAGCGCGGCGCGCACCCGCGCCGCGGCGTCGAGCGCGCTCGCGTGGGCCTCGGCGATGTCCTCGCGACCGGCCACGAGCAGCCCGAGCGCGGCGGCGGCGTCGTCGAGGGCGGCGTCCGCGGCGAGCGCCGTGCGGTCCTTGGCCCGGGCGGCGCCGAGCGCGACGCGGTGGACCGGGGCCACGGTGGCCGCCCGTCGCCCACGGTCGAGCCTGGCGACATCGGCGGCGTGGGCCTCCGCGGCCTGGTCCAGGGCGCGCAGCTCCGCCGCCGCCGCGTCGAGGCGACGGCGCCGGTCGGCCAGCGCGCGCGCCTCGTCGAGCGCGGCGCGCGCGGCCTGCTCGGCCTCGGCGGCGGCAGTGGCGGTGTCGTGGGCCGCTGCGCTGGCCACGGCGGCGTCGGCGGCCAGGCCGGTGGCCCAGGCACGCACCGAGCCGTCGCCGGCGGGCACGGTGAGGTCGCGCGGGTCCCAGTCGGCCGGCGGGTGCGCGTCGGTGGCCTCGCTGACCCGGCTGACCAGGTCGGCGACGTCCTGGTGGGCGGCGTCACAGGCGCGCGACAGGGTGCGCCGGCGCTCGCGCAGCCAGCCCTCGACCTGCTCGAAGCGGCCGGTGCGGAAGAGCCGCTGGAGCAGCTGGTGGCGCTCCTCGGAGCGGGCCCGCAGGAAGGACTGGAAGCGGCCCTGCGGCAGCATCGCGACCTGGGTGAACTGGGTGAGGTTCATGCCGAGCAGCCCGGAGACCAGGTGGCCGGTCTCGTCGAGACGGGTGGACAGCGTCACCCACTCGCCGTCGACGCGTTCGGCGATCACCACGGAGGCCTGTTCGGTGGTGGTGCCGGTGCCGCGCTTCTTGGGCCGCTCCCAGGCAGGGGAGCGGCTGAGCCGGAAGCGGCGCCCGGACAGGCTGGTCTCGAGCACGACGCGGGGGGCGACCCCGGGCGCGGCGTGGTCGGAGCGGAGCCGCCGCGCGGAGCCGCGGTCGCCGGGCACGTCGCCGTAGAGCGCGAAGCAGACGGCGTCGAGCACGCTGGTCTTGCCGGCGCCGGTCGGGCCGGAGAGCAGGAACAGCCCGGCCTCGGAGAGCTCGTCGAAGTCGACGGTGACGGTGTCGGCGAACGGACCGAAGGCCGTCACCTCGAGGGAGTGCAGGCGCATCAGCCGGCCGCCACGGGGTCGAGGTCGGTGTCCTCGCAGCAGGAGTCGACGGCCTCGCGCAGCAGCGCGGCCTCGGCCTCGGTGGGCGGGGTGCCGCGCAGCTGGGTGACGAACTCGCGCGCGATGTCGTGGTCGGAGCGGCTGCTCGGGCGCTGGGTCGGGAGCATGCCGATCCCGGTGGGGGTCGCCTCGAACCCGAGGACCAGGGTGTGGGGGAAGCGCTGGCGCAACCGTTCCATCGCCCGGACCGGGCGGACCGCGTCGCTCAGCGTGACCTGGAGCCAGGACCCCTCGTGGCGGGCGAGGTCGGGGTCGGTGAGCAGGTGCTCGATCTCGCCGCGGACCCGGGCGAGCGGGCGCGGGACAGGGGCGTCGACGAACTCCGCACGCACCGCGCCGTCGGCGCCCAGGTCGACCAGCCAGCTGCCCTTGCGGTGGGTGGCCTCGGAGAAGGAGTAGGCGAGCGGCGACCCGCTGTAGCGGACCCGATCGTGCAGGGTGTGCCGGCCGTGGAGGTGGCCGAGGGCGACGTAGTCGATGCCGTCGAACACCGAGGTCGGGACGAGCGAGACGCCGCCGACGCTGATGTCGCGCTCGGAGTCGCTGGGCTCGGCGCCGGCGACGAAGGCGTGGGCGAGGACCACCGAGCGGGTCCCCGGCCGCCCGGCGAGGTCGGTGCGGACCCGGCGCATCGACTCGGTCAGGGCGGCCTGGTGGGAACGGGCGGGCAGCCCCCAGGGCTCGCGCACCGCGTCGGGGTCGAGGTAGGGGATGCCGTGCACCGCCACCGGCCCGTGCTCGTCCTCCAACAGGACCGGGGTGCCGACGGTCGCGGGGTCGGTGCGGATGAAGACCCCGGCGGCGTCGATGAGGCGCGAGCTGAAGCCGAGGCGCTGTGCGGAGTCGTGGTTGCCGCTGGTCAGGACCACCCGGGCGCCGGAGGCGGCCAGCCGGGCCAGGGTCTCGTCGGCGAGGCGCACGGCGTCCACGGCGGGCAGCGCCCGGTCGTAGACGTCACCGGCGACGACGACCAGGTCCACGCGCTCGGAGGCGACGACCTCGAGCAGGTGGTCGACGAAGCCGGCCTGGTGCTCCAGCATCCCCTCACGGTGGAAGGACCGGCCCAGGTGCCAGTCGGAGGTGTGCAGGATCCGCATGTGCGGCACGGTAGTCGGCGCCTCCGACAGTGCCCGCACCCACGCCGCTTGAGGCAGCGTCCCGGCGTCGTAACCTAGAAACGGGTCGTGAATTGATTCACAAAGGGGCTCGTGGCCTTGGGTAACCGACGCCGCGTCGGTACGTTTCCCGACATGACGTCGATTCCTGCCCAGGAGGTGTAGCGCCGTGTTCCTCGCGCTACGTGAACTCATCTTCGCTCGCGGACGGTTCGCCCTCATGGGCGTCGTCGTGGCCCTGATCGCCATCTTGATGGTGCTGCTCAGCGGTCTCACCGTCGGGCTCGTCAACGACGGCGTGTCCGGCCTGCAGCGCCTTCCCGCCACCTCGCTGGCCGTGCAGGACGGGGTCTCGAAGGACTCCGCCTTCTCGCGCAGCGTCGTGTCCACCGACGCGGTGGAGACCTGGCGCGAGCAGCCCGGTGTCGAGGACGCGGCGCCGTTCGGCAACGCGCTGGTCAACGCCCGCACGGACCAGGACGTCGAGATCGACCTGGCGCTGTGGGGCGTCGAGACCGGCTCCTACCTCGACCCCGAGGTCGCCGAGGGCAAGGCCCTGGCAGGCGAGGGCGAGGTCGTCGTCAGCGCCACCGCGGCCGAGGAGGGCGTCGAGATCGGCGACACGATCACCATCGACCCCTCCGGCTACCAGCTCGAGGTTGTCGGCATCCTCGCCGACCAGCACACCTTCGGCCACGTCGACATCGGCTACCTGCCGCTGCGCACGTGGCAGGAGGTCAAGGCCGGCGTGCGCGACGGCGACGTCGTCCCGGACCGCGTGTACGACGAGATCACCGCGGTCGCGGTCCGCGCCGAGGACGGGGCCGAGGTCGACCTGGCTGCCGGTGACGAGGCCGCCGGCACGGAGTCGATGACCATCAAGGACAGCTACGGCGCCTCGCCGGGCTACACCGCGGAGACCTCCACGCTGCAGCTGGTGCAGGGCTTCCTCTACGCGATCTCCGCGCTGGTGATCGGCGCCTTCTTCACCGTGCTCACCGTCCAGCGCAAGCAGGAGATCTCGGTCCTGCGGGCCATGGGCGCCAGCACGTCGTACCTCCTGCGCGACAGCCTCGCGCAGTCCCTGATCCTGCTCGTCGTCTCCGTCGCCGTCGGGGTCGGGATCGGGGTCGCCGCCGGTGCCGCACTGGCCTCCACGCCGATGCCGTTCGCCCTCGAGGCCGCCCCGATCGCCGGGGCCAGCGCGCTCCTCATCGGCCTCGGCGTCGCCGGTGCGGCCGTCGCGGTCCTGCGCATCACCCGAGTCGACCCGCTGAGCGCCCTGGGAGGCAGCCGATGACCACCATTCTCTCGATGTCCGACGTCACCCTCCTGCACGGGGACGGCGAGGAGACGGTCACCGCCCTCGACCACGTCGACCTCGAGGTCGCCGCCGGCGAGCTGGTCGCCGTCGTGGGTCCGTCCGGTGCGGGCAAGTCCAGCCTGCTCGCTGTCGCGGGCGCGCTGACGCGGCCCACCTCGGGCGCGGTCCGGCTCGGCGACGTCGACCTGGTGACGGCGAAGGACCGCGACCTCACCCGGCTGCGCCGCGAGCGGATCGGCTTCGTCTTCCAGAGCGGCAACCTGGTGCCTGCCCTCACCAGCCTCGACCAGCTGCGCCTGCCGCTCACCTTCGGCAAGGTGGCGGACGCCCGGGACCCGCAGGAGCTCCTCGAGGCGGTCGGCATGGGCCACAAGGCCAAGCGCCGTCCCCACCAGCTCTCCGGCGGCGAGCGGCAGCGCATCGGCATCGCCCGCGCGCTCGTCACCCGCCCGCAGGTGCTGCTGGTCGACGAGCCGACCGCGGCGCTGGACCGCCAGCGCAGCCAGGACGTGGTCGGGCTCCTGGCCCACGAGACCCACGAGCAGGGCGTGGCGACGATCATGGTGACCCACGACCACGACGTGCTGCACCACTGCGATCGTGTGCTTGAGATGATCGACGGGCGGCTGTCCCCGGTGCGGGTCACCGCCTCCTGACAGACCCCGCGAGACCCGGCCGACCGGCCCCCGCCCGACCGACCCGAGGACCCGAGTGCCCCGCATCCAGGCCCCCACCGTGGCCGAGCACCACGCCCGCATGGAGCGTGCGCTGCTCGACGCGGCGCGGGGCCTGCTCGCGGAAGCGCCCGAGGTGCCCTCGATGGCGGCGGTGGGCCGGCGCGCCGGGCTCGCGCGCTCCAGCGTCTACCAGTACTTCGGCTCGGCCGAGGAGCTCCTCGCCGCCGTCGTCGCGGACGTCTTCCCCGAGTGGGGCGCCCGGGTCGCCGACCGGGTGGCCGCGGCGGGGAGCCCCGCCGAGCGGGTCTGGGCCTACATCGAGGCCAACGTCGAGCTCTTCGCCAGCGCGGAGCAGGCGGTCGCGCGTGCGCTGACGCGCGTGGTCGAGCCGCACGTGCTCGCCGGGCCGATGAGGGAGTTCCACGCCCGCCTCCAGGTGCCGCTGCGCGAGGCACTCGCCGACTTCGGCGAGCCCGAGCCCGAGGCGATGGCCGAGCACCTGGACTCCCTGATCGTGCAGGCCTCGCGCGCGTCGGAGGAGCGTGCTCCCGACGGCCCCGACAGTCCCGACGGCGCTGCCGCCCCCGGCAGCTCCGCCCTCGCCCGGCTGCGCCGCCTGCTGGGCCCCTATCTCGGGCTGTCCGCGGACGCGGGAGCTCCCGCCGCGCCGCAGCCCCAGACCGGCCGCCGGTGAGACCCGGACCGGCCTGATCCACCCATCCCCACCACCATCGGAGAAGACATGGACATCGTCCGTCTCGTGCTGCTGTTCATCCACCTGCTCGGCATCGCGGTGCTGCTCGGCGGCCTGATCGTGCAGGCCAAGGAGCCCACCAAGCGGATCACCTCGTGGGTGCGCGACGGTGCGGGCACGGCGTTCGTCGCGGGTCTGCTGCTCGTCGGCGTGCTCGAGGGCCTCGACGCCGACGTCAACCACACCAAGGTCGCGGTCAAGCTCGGCCTCGGCCTGGTGATCCTCGTGATCGCCCTGATCAACATGCGCAAGGCGAGCATCAGCACCGGCCTGTGGGCCACCCTGCTCGTGCTGACCGTGGTCAACGTCGCCGTCGCGGTGTTCTGGTCCTCGCCCCACAAGGTCGCCGACGACGACAACGTCGAGGCCGCCCCGATCGTGCTGGTCCAGCGCTGATCGTTCAGCAGTAGCGCACCGTACGGCGGGCGCCGGTGAACCCGTAGAGGGCCAGACCGGCGTCCGCCGCCAGCTGTACGGCGAGGCTCGTGGGCGCCCCGACCGCGACGAGCGACCCGACGCCCGCGGCCACCGCCTTCTGCACGAGCTCGAACCCCGCCCGCCCGCTCACCACGAGGCAGGCCTGCGTGGGGGACTCCCCGGCCAGCACCCGTGCCCCGGTGACCTTGTCCACGGCGTTGTGGCGCCCGACGTCCTCGCGGACCACCAGCACCGTGCCGTCGGCATCGACGAGCCCGGCCGCGTGCACGCCGCCGGTGCGCCCGAAGAGCGCCTGGTGCTCGCGCAGCCGGTCCGGCAGCGAGCGGACCACCTCGGGCTCCGGCAGCGGCCCGCCCCAGCGCGCACCGGCGAGCGGCTGCCCGAGCACGTCGCCGATGCTGTCCTTGCCGCAGACCCCGCAGGCCGACGAGCCCGACGACGCGGCGTCGTGGCGGTGCCCGACGTCGCGCAGCGGCGGGCCGGCCAGCGTCACGGTCACGACATTGAACTCCTGCTCGGGCTCCAGGGTCACGTCGGTGCAGTAGGCGACCGTCGCGATGCCGTCGGCGGTGCTCAGCCCCTCGTGGAGCAGCCAGCCGGCGGCGAGCTCGAAGTCGTGGCCCGGGGTGCGCATGGTGACCCAGACCCGGCGCGCGTCCGAGCCCGGCCAGGCGAGGCGGATCTCCAGCGGCTCCTCGGTGGCCAGCCGGTCCTCGCGGCGCCGCTCGCCGTCCTCGGCGAGCTCGTGGACCCGGGTGCGGACCGAGGGGCCGGGCCGGCGGGCGCGCCCGCTCATGCGCCGTACCTCGTGCGGACCGCGAGGCGGCGGGCCAACAGGTCGGTGGTGTCGGCGAGCCGGCGCCGCACCGTCGGGTCGAGGGACTCGTCGGCCAGTCGCTCGCGGGCCCGCTCCAGGGTCTCCTGGCTCAGCGCGGTGGCCGGGAAGAACGCCTCCACGGCGGTGCCGCGCACCCAGCCCCGGTGCACCTCCGCGACGGTGTCGAGGGCGGCGAAGTAGCGCTCGACGTACGGCGCGGTGAGCTCCTCCTGCCCGGGCTGCCACAGCCCGGTGCCGGCCGCCTCGAGGTCGTAGTTGGGCACCGGCGTCTCGCCGGTGAACCGGGCCCACGCCCAGGCCTTCGCCTCCGCGTCCGGCAGCGAGGCGCGGGCGCGGGAGTGCTCCACGCGAGCCTGCGCGGTGGGGTCGGCGGCCAGCGCGGCGTCGAGCTCGGCGGCGTCGCACGCGCCGAGGACCGCGAGCCGGACCAGCACCCGCCAGCGCAGATCGAGGTCGGCGTCGATCCCCGGCGGCGGGGCGGCCAGCCAGCCGCGCAGCGTCGCGGGGTCGGTGGCGGTGGCGATCGCCAGGCGCAGGGCGGAGTGCTGGTGCTCGCTGCCCGCGGGCTCGGCGGCGGTGCGGGCCACCGCCGCCGCGTGCACCCGCTCGCGGGACCCGGCGGGGGCCAGCGGGAGCAGGGTCTGCACCAGCCACGGGACGGTACGACGGGGGACCGCGCGCACCGGGGTGTCCTCGAGGTCCTCCACCGGCGGGGCGGCCACCGCGACGTCCACGACCCGGGCCGGGTCGATCGCGCCGTGGTCGTGGGCCATCCGCAGCTGGTTCCAGGTCGCGGCCCGCTGGAGCTCGTCCGCCAGGACCGGCAGCTCGGTGACCAGCGCCTCGACGGTGGCCTCGTCCGGGAGCACCAGCGCCCACGTCTGCTCGTGCGGGTCGAGCAGCACCGCGCCGGTGCCGACGTCGACCGGCGTCTCCACGGCGCTGATCTCCAGCGGGCGGCGGGTCCAGCCCGCGGCCTCGCGGACGGCGAGGCCCAGCGTGTGGGTGCGCGCGACGTCCTGGCCGGCCGGGGGAGTGCGGCGCACGACCCCGGAGGCGCGGTCCAGGCTGATCGTGTCGGGCCCGGAGGTGCGCAGCCAGGCGTCGGTGAAGGCGGACAGGTCGCCGGCGCCGGCGCGCTCCCAGGCGCCGAACAGGTCGTGCATGGTGGCGTTGCCGAAGGCGTGGCGGCGCAGGTGGTCCACCACGCCGCCGAGGTAGACCTCGTCGCCGAGGCGGGTGTTGAGCTGGCGCAGGATGCTCGCGCCCTTGGCGTAGGAGATGCCGTCGAAGTCCTGGAGAGCGGCGAGCGCGTCGACCGCGCCGTTCCCGGCGACCGGGTGGGTGTTCGGCCCGAGGTCGGCGCCCAGGCCCCAGCAGCGGCGCAGGTAGGAGTTGTCCACCCACGCGTCGGCGTACTCGGTCGCGTCGGCCACCACGCGGGTGCCGGTGTACTCCGCGAAGGACTCGTTGAGC
This sequence comes from Nocardioides sp. zg-DK7169, assembly GCF_013155365.1. Lineage (GTDB taxonomy): Bacteria > Actinomycetota > Actinomycetes > Propionibacteriales > Nocardioidaceae > Nocardioides. The sequence goes on along the minus strand of NZ_JABJRA010000003.1, from coordinate 318,667 downwards.
CACAGGTCGTCCCACCACCGCGGGGTGACCAGGTTGCCGAACCACTGGTGGGCCAGCTCGTGGGCGATGGTGGTGGCGCGCACGATCCGCGCGCCGCGGCTGAGCCGGGTCGAGGACAGCATCTGGTCGCGCAGCGTCACGCAGCCCGGGTTCTCCATCGCGCCGGCGTTGAACTCCGGGACAAAGGCCTGGTGGTAGTCGCCGAAGGCGTAGCGGATCCCGAACAGGCGGTGCAGCTCGTCGAGGCTGGCCCGGGTGACGCCGAGCAGGTCCTCGGCGTCCGCCTCGAGCGCCCCCGCCAGGCTCGACCGGGCGCTCAGCCCGAGCGGGATCCCGTCGTGCTCGTCGCGGATCAGGTAGTAGGGACCGGCGACGACGGTCACGAAGTACGTCGAGAGCGGCGGCGTGGGCCCGATCCGCCACAGCCCGGGCTCGGGGTTGCTGGCCGGGGCGTTGCCGAGCACCACCCAGTCGCGCGGCGCGCGCACCGTGAACGTGTACGGCGCCTTGAGGTCGGGCTGGTCGAAGCAGGCGAAGATGCTGGGCGCGGCGTCCATGAAGGACATGCCGTAGACGTAGTGGCGGCCGTCGGCGGGGTCGACGCTGCGGTGCAGGCCCTCGCCGTCGGTGCGGAAGGCCATCACCGCGTCGACGACCAGCTCGTTGGCGCCCGGCACCGTGTCGATGCCGAGGCGTCCCCCGACCAGGGCGTCGGCGTCCAGCGGCCTGCCGTTGAGCACCAGCGAGCGGACCCGGCGCGGCTTGAGGTCGACGAACGTCGCGCCGCCGGCGCTGGTGAAGCGCAGCGTGGTGCGCGAGGAGAAGGTCTCCACGTCGGAGGCGAGGTCGAGCTCCACCTCGCAGGACTCGACGCGGAGCAGGGCGGCGCGGGCCTCGGCCTCGGTGCGCTGGAGGCTGCGCGGCGCGGCGTGCTGAAGATCGGGGAGCGGGGACGTCACTTCGCCAGACTAGGCACCCGGGCCGCGTCGGGAGACCTAGCATCCGCCTCGGCAACCTCTTCGCGCTCGTGCGCGTCTGAGGAGGCATGGACGAACACGCGTCCCATCACTCGGAGGAAACCTCATGACACGTTCGACGTCCCGCCCTCCCCGGCGGCTTGCGGCAGGCCTTGCCGCGTCCGGGCTGCTGCTCGGCGCTGCGGCCGTTGCCACCGCGCCCTCGCCGGCCGGCGCGGCACCCCCCGGGTGTGACCAGCCGTTCCCGACCGCGGAGCTCGAGTCCGGCCAGGTCCTCTCGGGCCTGACCGTCGTCAAGGGCACCGAGCCGGTCGCCTTCGAGGGCACCGTGATCGGGGTGCTCGACGACGGCATCGCCTCCGGTCTCGACATGATCATGGTCGACGTCGAGCTGCCCGACATCGAGCTCCCCGGCGGCGGCCAGGCGGGCGGCATCTGGCAGGGCATGTCGGGCTCCCCGCTGTACGCCGCGGACGGACGCGTCGTCGGAGCCATCTCCTACGGCCTGGCCTGGGGTCCGAGCCCGATCGCCGGCGTGACCCCGTTCGGCGACATGGAGGAGTTCCTCGAGGCCGACCCCGCCCCGCGGCTCCCCGTGCCGCCGGCGATGGCGCGCAAGATCGCCGCCCGCACCGACGTCAGCGCCGCTCAGGCCGGCCGCGGCATGCGTGAGCTCACCGTGCCGCTGGGCGTCTCGGGTGTCTCCCAGCGCACGCTCGACATGCTGGCCGCGAAGGCCGAGCAGCTGGCCAAGCGCGGGGTCAAGCGCCCCTACCTGAAGTCCGCGAGCTACCGGCTCACCCGCTCGGCAGCCGCTGCCGACGCCAGCGCGATCGTGCCCGGCGGCAACCTGGCCACCACCGCGTCGTACGGCGACGTGACCATGGGCGGCGTCGGCACCGTGACCTCGGTGTGCGGTGACCGGGTGGTCGGCTTCGGGCACCCGGCGTACTCCCTGGGCGCCACGTCGCTCGGCCTGCACCCCGCGGACGCGGTGTACGTGCAGCCCGACCCGGCGGGCGCGCCGTTCAAGCTCGCCAACATCTCCGCGCCGGTCGGCACCATCGACGACGACCGCCGGGCCGCGATCGCCGGTCGCCTCGGCGCGCTGCCGGAGGCGATCGCCCTCACCAGCGCGCTGTCCCTGGACGGCGAGACGCTGACCGGGCGCACCGACGTCTACGTCGAGGACGCGGCCGCGGACGCGGTCTACTACCAGTTCTCCGCCGCCCACGAGCGGCTGCTCGACAACGACCCGATGGGCTCGGAGCTGCTGACCTGGACGATCACCGGCACCGATCCGGCGGGCGCGCCGTTCACCCTGCGCCTCACCGACCGCTTCGCCGGCGCCGACGCCCTGTGGGAGGCGGCGTACGGCGTCGCCGACTTCGCCTGGGGCCTGAGCCGCCTCGAGGGCGTCGAGATGACCAGCATCGACCTGCGGGCCGGTCTCAGCCGTGAAGCGCGCACGCTCGACATCGCCCGCGTCGAGCAGCACCGCAACGGGTCGTGGACGACGGTCAACAACAAGACCCCGATCCAGGTGCGGGCCGGGCGCACCATCCGGCTGCGCCTGGTGATGACCGGCCCGGGCGGCAAGACCTACCGCAAGGTCAGCTTCGCCGCCCCGGCCGCGAAGTACCGCACCGCGACCCGCGTCTCCGTGACCTCGGGCAGCAACCAGTGGAACAGCACCTCGTTCAAGAACCTCACGGGGGCCAAGAAGCTGGTCGCCTCGACGCTGCGCAACGACCAGGTCCGCGTGCAGTACGGCACCAACGACAAGGTGCAGTACGCCGGGGACTACTACGGCGAGGAGATGTACTTCCGCGCGGACCGCAAGCGGCCCAAGTCGTTCCTGCGCACCCGCACCTCCGCGCCGTACTCCCACGTGGTCACGGGCGCGGCCAACATCAAGGTCAAGATCCGCAAGTAGCAGCGCACGACGACGGCGGACGGGAGCGAGGCTCCCGTCCGCCGTACGCTGCTAGGCATGGGTGCGCAGGACGTGACAGAGCCGGGCGAGGTCGCCGCACGCGCCGAGAAGGACCGGCTGCTCGCGCTGGTGCGCGACTCCGTGATCGGTGAGGACCTGTTGATGGCCACGCCGTACGGGCGCCGCCGGGTGACCTACGCCGACTACACCGCCTCGGGCCGGGCGCTGTCGTTCATCGAGGACTTCGTGCGCCGCGAGGTGCTGCCCGGCTACGCCAACACCCACACCGAGTCCAGCGGCACCGGGCTGCAGACCTCGCGGCTGCGCGAGGAGGCCCGGGCGATCATCCGCGACGCCGTCGGCGGCGACGAGGACACCGTCGTGCTGTTCACCGGCTCCGGCGCCACGGGCGCCATCGCCAAGCTGGTCGGGGTGCTGGGGCTGCGGCTGCCCTCGGTGCTGGAGGACCGCCACCACCTGCTGCGCCACATCCCGCGCGAGGAGCGGCCGGTCGTCTTCGTCGGGCCCTACGAGCACCACTCCAACGAGCTGCCGTGGCGCGAGTCGGTCGCCGACGTCGTGGTGATCCGCGAGGACGCCGACGGCCAGGTCGACCTCGACGACCTGCGCGCGCGCCTCGTCGAGCACGCCGACCGCCCGCTGCGCATCGGCTCCTTCTCGGCCGCCTCCAACGTCACCGGGATCATGTCCGACGTCGCCGGGATCGCCACCGTGCTGCACGAGCACGGTGCGCTGAGCCTGTGGGACTTCGCCGCGGCCGCGCCGTACGTCGAGATCGAGATGGGTCCCAGCGACCCCGGGCGGCCGCTGTCCTACAAGGACGCGGTCTTCATCTCCCCGCACAAGTTCGTCGGCGGGCCGCAGACGCCGGGCGTGCTGGTCGCGCGGCGCGAGCTGTTCGCCAACCGGGTGCCGGACGTGCCGGGCGGCGGCACGGTCGCCTACGTCAACACCGACGACCACCGCTTCCTCGACGACCCGACCCACCGCGAGGAGGGCGGGACGCCGGCGATCGTCGAGGCGATCCGCGCCGGGCTGGTCTTCCAGCTCAAGCAGGCCGTGGGGGTCGAGACCATCCGCGAGCAGGAGGAGCGCCACCTGGCCCGTGCCGTCGAGGCGTGGCGCGCCGAGCCGGGGCTGGAGCTGCTCGGCAACCTGGAGGCCGAGCGGCTCTCGATCGTCTCCTTCGTGGTGCGCTCGCCCACCGGGCGCTACCTGCACCACAACTACGTGGTGGCGCTGCTCAACGACCTGTTCGGGATCCAGGCCCGCGGCGGCTGCTCGTGCGCGGGTCCCTACGGCCACCGGCTGCTCGGCATCGACATCGAGCGTTCCCACGAGTTCGAGCGCGAGATCACCGGCGGCTGCGAGGGCATCAAGCCCGGCTGGGTGCGGGTGAACTTCAACTACTTCGTCCCCGACGCCGTCGCGCAGTACGTCGTGGACGCGGTGCGGATGGTGGCCCGCGACGGCTGGCGCCTGCTCGGCGACTACGCCTTCGAGCCGGACACCGGGCTGTGGCGCCACCGTGCCGGGGTCGTCGACCCGCCGCTGTCGCTCCACGACGTGTCGTACGCCGGCGGCCGGGTCACGATGCCCGAGCACACCGCCACCGGGGGAGTGGAGCTGCTCGAGGAGCACCTGCGCGACGCCGCCCGGATCCTCGGCGAGCGTCCCGGCCCGGACCTCACCACGCACCCCGGCAACGTGAGCGCCGACTTCGAGCATCTGCGCTGGTTCGACCTGCCCGCGGAGTGCCTCGAGGCGTAGTCCGACACCGGGCCGCGCGGCGTCGATGTGCGGTGGGCGGCCGAGCAGTCGGGCGACCGGGTCGTCGACGTTTGGTCACCAACGACAGGTGTCCGGGGCGGAATGTTGTCGTTGGGGACCAAACGTCGACCTCGGCTCTCCGAAGCCCGGGCCCTCAGAGCCGCACGAGCATCTTCCCGATGTTGTCGCCGCGGTGCAGGCCGAGGAAGGCGTCGACGGCGTGGTCGAGGCCCTCGACCACCGTCTCGCGGTGGACCAGCTCGCCGTCGGCGACCCACTGGCGCGCGAGGCGCTGGTACTCCCGGGCCAGGTCGGCGTGGTCGGTGACGATGAAGCCCTGCATCCGCAGCCGCTTGGTGACGACCTGGAACATGTTGCGCGGGCCGGGAGTCGGCAACTCCTCGTTGTAGCTCGCGATCGAGCCGCACGCCGCGATCCGGCCGTGGTCGGAGAGCAGCGCGATGGCGGCCTCGAGGTGCTCGCCGCCGACGTTGTCGAAGTAGACGTCAAAGGGGCCGTGCGGCTCCAGCAGTCTCAGCGGCGCGCCGTCGTGGTAGTTCACGGCCGCGTCGAAGCCGAGGTCGTCGGTCAGCCAGGCGACCTTCTCGGGGGACCCGGCGGAGCCGACCACCGCGCTGGCGCCGAGCAGCCGGGCGATCTGGCCGGCGAGCGACCCGACCGCGCCGGCGGCGCCGGAGATCAGCACCCGGTCACCCTCGCGCAGGCCGGCGATCGCCACCAGCCCGACGTACGCCGTGAGGCCGGGCATGCCCAGCACGCCGAGGTACGCGGACTCGTCGACACCGGTCGCGTCGACGTGCCGGAAGGCCGCGGCGGGCGCCAGCGCGTGCTCACGCCAGCCCAGCTGGTGCAGCACCGTGTCGCCGACCGCGAGGGAGTCGTCGTTCGAGGCGATGACCGTGCCGACCGCGCCTCCGTCGAGCACCTCGCCGAGGCGGTACGGCGGCACGTAGGACTTCACGTCGTTCATCCGGCCGCGCATGTAGGGGTCCACCGACATCACGGTGTTGCGCACCAGCACCTCGCCGGGCCCGGGGTCGGGCAGCTCGGTCTCGACCAGGCGGAAGTCGTCGGGGGTGGGCCACCCCTCGGGGCGGGCGGCCAGGTGGATCTCTCGGGTGGCAGTCGGCATGCCGCGATCCTGACAGGGCGGCGGTGAGCCACCCGGCGTCCACAGGCCGCGCGGTGCGCCAAGGAGGGGTGAGATGACGAGTAGTCCGTGACGTTCGGGCCTGTGGAGAGTCTCCTCCACGGTCCCGAACGTCACGGACTACCTCGGGTCCGGGGACGCACCCGGACAGGCCGCCCCGGGATCACCCCCGGGACGCAGGGGTCAGGCCTGGAGACCGAGCGCGAACTCGACCTTGCCGGCGGCGTCGACGGCGGCGTCGAGCACCTTGTCGTCGAGCATCAGGGCGGCGGCGGCGTCGAGGAAGATGAACGCACCACCCTGCTCGACGACCAGGTCGCCCTCCTGTGCCTGTTCGGCGGCACTGACGGCGAACGAGGGCTCCTCGGTGCCCTCGGAGGTGATGCGCAGACCCGCCGTCTCGGGCAGGCCCTGCTGGCTGGAGATCTCGCGGACGATCGTGCTGGCGTTCTCGGTGAGGGTGAGCATTGACTCGCCTTCCGATGGGCGTGCAGGACCTCTCCACCGTGTCCGACCGGGCGCGACGGTTCAAGTCGCCGCAGGTGGCCCGGGCGTGTCGTGGGAGGCTGGCGGGATGGCCGAGCAAGAGACCCACCGCAGCATCGAGCTCGCCCGCGACGGCGACCTGCACTTCGTGGCGACCAACCGGCGCGGGGGCACCCTCGCGATCGGCTCGGGCGAGGACGCCGACTTCACGCCGGTCGAGCTCCTGCTCGCCGCGCTGGCCGCCTGCGGGGCGATCGACCTGGAGTCGGTGACTGCGAAGCGCGCGCCGTTCTCCTCCTTCGCCGCCCGCGCGGATGGCCACAAGATCCGCGACGAGCAGGGCAACCGGATGGTCGACCTCGCGGTCACCCTCGACGTGGCCTTCCCCGAGGGCGAGGACGGCGACCGCGCGCGTGCGGTGCTCGAGCGCACGGTGCGCCAGGTCGAGGAGCGGTTGTGCACGGTGGGCCGCACCGTGCACGTCGGCGACCCGGTGCGCTACCGGCTCGGCGACCTCGGGCGGCAGCCCGAGGACCTCACCGCACGGTGACGGAGGAGATCTCCACCGGGGTCGCGGGCGGGCCGTCCTGGCCGCCGCCCTCGACGCCGTCCTCCGCGACCGCGCGCACGTCCCTCAGCGACTTCGCCGAGATGGTGCCGAACGCCGTGTAGGTCGGCGGCAGCGCGCCGTCGACGTCCTCGTAGACGATGAAGAACTGCGAGCCACCGGTGTTCGGGCTGCCGGTGTTGGCCATCGCCAGGGTGCCGGCCGGGTAGGTCTCCTCGCCGGTCACCTCGTCGGGGATGGTGTAGCCGGGGCCGCCCATGCCGGTCCCCGTGGGGTCCCCGCACTGGAGCACGTAGATGCCGGCGGTGGTGAGGCGGTGGCACGGGGTGTCGTCGAAGAAGCCCTGCTCGGCGAGGGACACGAAGGAGCCCACCGTGCATGGCGCCGCGTCGGCGTCCAGGGTGGCGGCGAGGTCGCCGGCGGAGGTCGCGAGGGTGGCCTTGACCGTGCCGCTCACGGTCGCCTCGGTGGGCGGCAGCTCCGGACCGTCCTGGGTGCCGTCCGGGAGGTAGTCGCACGACACACCCGTCCCGGCGGACGGGGAGGACGGGGGCGTGGACTCGGCGGAGTCGGCCGGCGAGGCGTCGACGGCCCGGTCGGGCTCGTCGTCGCTGCACGCGGAGAGGGTGCCGACCACGGCGAGGGCGGCGAGGGCGGCGAGCGGGCGCTTGAGCGAGGCGACGGGCATGACGCCGATCGTATAGAGGGGCTCAGCCGTTGCGGCCCCGGGCGGTCACCGACCACTGCTGCGGCCCGGCCTGGTCCGCGGACCAGATCAGGTCGTGCAGGTTGACCGCGGCGCACACGTGGTTGGGTGCGATCTCGACGCGGCTGCCCAGCGGTGGGAGCGGCGCGCCGGCGAGGTCCACGACCGCGTGGTGCTCGGAGAGCAGCACCACGCGGGCGTCGGGCGCGCCCGGCAGCCGCCCCCATCCCGAGGCGTACGGCGCCCGGTCGGCGCCCAGCGCCTTGCTCCCGGCGTCGAGGACCAGGCGCCCGCCGGCGTGGCTGACGACCGTCGCCACGCAGGTGAGGGCGATGTCCTCGGGGCCGACCACGCCGAGCTCCCACTGCTGGGCGTCGTTGAAGGCGTAGACGCCGGGGCGCAGCTCGGTGACCACGTCGAGGTCGGTGTGGGCCAGCGTCGGCGTCGATCCGCCGGAGACCACCCGCGCCTCGACCCCGGCGGCGCCCATCGAGGCGACCGCGGCACGCAGCGCGGTCGCCTCCTCGAGGGCGACCCCGACGGGGTCCTCGCCGTACCCGTGGCCGGGGAAGGTGAAGACGCCGCGCACCGGGAGCCCGGCGTGGAGGGCCGCCACCGCCACGTCCCCCGCCTCGTCGGGCTCGGCGCCGCTGCGGTGCTGGCCGCTGTCGATCTCGACCAGGGCCTCGATGCCGCGGCCGCCAAGGTGGCGACCGGCGTTGGCGGCCCCGGCGACGGAGTCGACGCCGATCGCGAGACGGGTGGTCTCGGCGAGGTCGCCCAGGCGCCGGGCGGAGGCGTCATCGAGCCACAGCGGGTAGGCGATGAACAGGTCCGAGCAGCCGTACGCCGCGAACGCCTCGGCCTCGCCGATCGTCGCCACGGTCAGGCCGACCGCGCCGGCGCCGAGCTGGAGCTCGGCGACCTGCCGGGACTTGTGGGTCTTCGCGTGCGGGCGCAGGGTCACCCCCGCGGCGGCGGCCAGGTCGGCGGCGCGCTGGAGGTTGCGGTGCACCTTGGCCGGGTCGGCGCGCAGGAAGGGCGTCCGCGGCTCCTCGGGCACCGTGTCGAACATGGCGTCACTGCTCCTCGTGGACGTCGGGGTCGCCCCCGAAGAGACGCCCGTCGGGCCGGCCGAGGGCGGTGATGGCGGCCATCTCGGCCTCGCTGAGCGCGAAGCCGTCGAGGTCGAGGTTGGCTCGCTGGCGCTCCGGCGTGGCCGACTTGGGGATCGGCAGGTTGCCCAGCTGCACCTGCCAGCGCAGCACGATCTGGGCCGGCGTGACGCCGTGGGCCTGGGCCGCGTCGGTGACCGCCGGCTCGCCGAACGGTGCGTTGCGCTTGCCCAGCGGGCTCCAGGACTCGGTCAGGATCCCGAGCCGCTGGTGGACCGCCCGCAGCTCGACCTGCGGGAACCGCGGGTGCAGCTCGACCTGGTTGACCACCGGGGTCACCCCGGTCTCGGCGATGATCCGCGCCAGGTGCGCCTCGGTGAAGTTGGAGACGCCGATCGAGGTGACCAGCCCCTGGGCCTGCAGGTCGACGAGGGCGCGCCACGCCTCGACGTACTGGTCCTGGCTGGGGTTGGGCCAGTGGATCAGGTGCAGGTCGAGACGGTCGAGGCCGAGGCGCTCCAGCGACTCGTGGGTGCTGCGGATCGCGGCGTCGTACGCGTGGTGGCGTCCGGGGAGCTTGCTGGTGATCCGTAGCTCCTCGCGCGGGATTCCGGAGCGGCGCACCGCCTCGCCGACCTCGCGCTCGTTGCCGTAGTTGACGGCCGTGTCGAGCAGCCGGTAGCCGTTCTCGAGCGCGCCGGTGATGGCGCGGATGCCGTCCTCGCCGGTCAGGGTGTAGGTCCCGAACCCGATGGCGGGCAGGGTGCGGCCGTCGTGCAGGACGTGCTCGGGGAGAGGCATGTGCTCGACGCTAGTGCCGCGGCGGCGCGCGGGCGAGGGAACCTCGGAGAGAATGGCGCCATGACCCTCGAGGAGACCCTGCGCCCGGACTGCGGGGCCTGCGTGGGCCTGTGCTGCGTGGCGCTGCCGTTCGGGCGCTCCCGTGACTTCGCCTTCGACAAGGCGGCCGGCGAGCCGTGCCGTCACCTGACCCCGGCCGACGGCTGCGGGATCCACTCCGAGCTGCGCGGGCGCGGGATGGTCGGCTGCACCGTCTACGGCTGCCACGGGGCCGGGCAGCAGGTCAGCCAGGTGGTGTACGCCGGGCGCTCGTGGCGCGACGGCGCGGCGATGGCCGGGGAGATGTTCGCCGTCTTCGCGGTGGTGCAGGGCCTGCACGAGATGCTCGTGCTGCTCGCCGACGCCGGCCGCTGGGCGGTCGGCCCGCGCCGCGGCGAGCTGGACGCGCTGACCGAGCGGCTGCGCGCGGCGAGCGGAGGGACCCCCACGGAGGTGCTCGGAGTCGAGGTGGACCGGTTCCGGGCGTCGGTGGGTGAGTTCCTGCGCAGCCTCAGCGCCGAGGCGCGGGGCGCCGCTGGTGCCGCGCTGGCCGGTGCCGACCTCGTGGGTCGCGACCTGCGCCGGACCGACCTGCGGGCCGCTGACCTGCGCGGCGCGCTGCTCGTCGCGGCCCGGCTGAGCGGGAGCGACCTCACCCGTGCCGACCTGCTCGGCGCGGACCTGCGCGACGCGCGCCTGGACGGCGCCGATCTCTCCGGGGCGCTGCTGCTGACCCAGCCGCAGGTCGACGCCGCGCGCGGCGACGAGCGGACCCGGCTGCCCGCCGGCCTGGAACGTCCGGCGCACTGGCTCCCGCCCCACCCCGCCGGCGCGCACTGAGCTAGCCGACCCGCTCGGGGCCGGCGCCGGGGCCGGCATCGTGACCGGCGTCGTGACCGGCGTCGGGCGTCGCGGTGTGGTGCGGGTGGCCGTGGGTGCGCCGGTCCTCCTTCATCTGCGCCTCGTGGAGGTGCCGCCGGCCCTCGGCCAGCGCGTCGCGGGTCTCCCGCTCGATCTCCTTGACCGCGGAGTAGTAGTGGTCGTCGTAGTCCTCGACGACCTGGAAGGTCCAGCGGCCCTCCAGGACGTTGCGCCCCACCAGCTCGCGCTCGACCCGGTCGGCGAGGGCGTCGTGCCCGGCGTCGCGCAGCAGCGCGACGGCCTCGCCGAGGGTCAGGTCGGCGGTCCCGCTGAGCCGGTGGAAGGCGTAGAGGTGGCCGCGCGCCACCTCCACGCACTCCATCGCCTCCGACAGCTTGCCGAGGGCCTCGACGGTGTCGTCGTCGACGCCGGGCGGTCGCCGGTGCGCGGCGTCCGGGCCGCTCATGTCAGCCGAGCACGGCCTGGGCGTCGACCGCCCCGTGACGCGACTCGATGGCGTCGGCGAGACGGGTGATCTCGTCCTCGCCGACGGTGACGCCGGCCGCGAGGAAGCCGCGCTGCAGCTCCTCGTGCACGGTGCCCTCGGTGGCGCCGTCCTGCCAGGAGGTCACCCGGTCGACGACGGCCTGGACGGCCTCGAACTCTTCTGCGCTTCGCTGCTCGGTCATGGACGGGGAGTACCCACCGCGACCCGGCGTACGCTCGCCGGATGGACCTCGGCATCCACTACGCCCGCTTCGACCACCCCGGCTGGGACGCGCGGCTGGCGGAGCGCCTCACCGAGACCGCGCGGGTCGCCGACGAGGGCGGCGTGAGCCTGATGACGGTGATGGACCACTGGTTCCAGATGGAGGACCTCGGCGGGCCTGCGGAGCCGATGCTGGAGGGCTACACCACGCTGGGCTACCTCGCCGCGGTGACCGAGCGGCTGCGTCTCGGGCTGCTGGTGACCGGCGTGACCTACCGGGCCCCGGGGCTGCTCGCCAAGACCGTCACCACCCTCGACGTGCTCTCCGGTGGCCGTGCGGTGCTGGGGATCGGCGCGGCCTGGTACGAGCGCGAGCACCGTGGCCTCGGCGTCGACTTCCCGCCCACCGCGGAGCGCTTCGAGCGGCTCGAGGAGGCCCTGCAGATCTGTCGGCAGATGTGGAGCCCCGACGACGGTGGCTACCGCGGCACGCACTACCACCTCGACGAGACCGTGTGCGTGCCGCCGCCGGTGCGCGGTCGGGTACCGGTGCTGATCGGCGGCAGCGGGGAGCGCAAGACGCTGCGCCTGGTCGCGGCGTACGCCGACGCGTGCAACCTGTTCGGCTTCGAGCCGGACCTGATGGCGCACAAGCTCGACGTGCTGCGCCGCCACTGCGACGACCTGGGCCGCGACTACGACGAGATCGAGAAGACCGCGCTGACCTCGCTGGACCCGGTGGGGGAGCGCGACGCGTTCCTGCGGCAGATGGAGCAGTACGCCGCGCTCGGGATCGGCCTGGTCACCACGATGCCGACCGCCGAGGACCCCGTCGCCTGGACCACCGCGCTGGTGGACGATGTGGTGCCGCGGCTCCGCGCGCTCTGAGCGCGCCGACCCCTCCGACACATGGGGGCGGCGGTGGTCGGCCGCCGCGCTCGGCCTGCTGCTGGTGACGGCCGCGTGCTCGGCCCCGGACGGTCCCGGTGAGCCCCCGAGGGGCGCCGTGGGCGAGCGGGCCCCGGCGGCTGTCCCGGCCGCCTGGCCCGCCCCGGCGGCACCGGTGCTCGAGCTGGCGGTCAGCGACGGGCGCCCGGCGCGGGCGCTGCTCTCGGTGCCCGCCCTCGGCATCGTCGACCTCGCCGTGGTGCCCTACCGCGGCGTCACCGACGATGCGCCGGGCACCGCGATCCAGGACGGTGGCGTGGCCGCCAGCCCGCACGGTCCCGGCGGCGGCACCGGCCCGGGTGGCGTGGGCAACTACCAGGTCACCGCGCACCGGGTGTCCTCGACGCGGGCCTTCGAGCACCTGCCGACACTCGCCCACGGGGCGCGGGTGCTCGTCGACGTCGGGCGGACCCGCTACGTCTACGAGGTGCGTGCGACCCGTCGTACCTCCTTCCGCTCGGCGCAGTCGCTGCGCGAGCAGCGCGCCGCGGTGCCGGGCCGGCCCGTCGCGCGCCCGCGGCAGGCGATGCTGACCCTGTCGACCTGCGCAACCCCCGAGGACCACGCCGCCGGCAACTTCTGGTCCGACGCGCACGGCAACCCCGAGCACCGCATCGACAAGGTCGCAGTGCTGGTGGGGGTGGGGAAGTCGGTCCCTCAGGAGTAGTCCGCGAACAGCCGCTGGGTCTCGCCGTCGACGCTCATCACCCCGCCGTACGGCACGATCCACTGCGGCCGGGTGTGGCCGAAGGGCGGACCGACTACGACGACCGCGTCGGGGTGGTAGCGCCCGACCAGCTCGATCGCGGTGTCGCGCTGCTCCTCGCGCTTGGCCAGCCGCTCCGCGGACGACGGGCGCCGGGTGAAGTCGGAGGTCGGCGGCCGGGCCACGACCACCGCGTCCACGGCCTCCAGGATCCCGCGCTCGCCGAGGCTGCGCAGGATCCAGCCGAACTCGGTGGCGGACATCAGCTCCTCGGAGGTCTCCAGCAGCAGTACGCCGCCCGCGACCCCCGCGGGGTCGGTCGCGAACCGGCCGGCGGTCAGGATCCACTGGAGGACGTCGAGGCAGCCGCCCCAGGTGCGGCCGGTGACCGAGCGGGCGGGACCGGCCCAGGTCCACGACTCGGTCGGCTCCCGGTCGCCGTACTCGTGCAGCGCACGGGGGTCTGCCCAGTCCCGGCCGAAGTCCTCGGACTCGCCGGGCTCGGTGATCTCGAGGCGCCCGCCGCTCAGGAGGGCGGCGCGCAGGGACTGCTCGTGGACGGCGTCGAGGCTGGGGCCGGCCCCGAGGTGGACCTGCGTCGAGCCGCCGTAGAACCCGGGGACGCCGTGGCCCCACAGCCAGTTCAGGACGTTGGTGTTGTCGCTGTAGCCGAGGAACGGCTTGGGATCGCGCGTCACGAGGTTGGCGTCGAGGTGGGGGACCACCGTGATCTGGTCCTCCCCGCCCACCGTGGCCAGCACCGCGCGGATCTCGGGGTCGGCGAACGCGGCGTTCAGGTCGGCGGCGCGCGCCTCGGCCGATGCCCCGAGCTGGCGGGTCGTCGGGTACTCGACCGGCACCAGCCCGGTCACGGCACGCAGCCGCGCCATCGCCTGCTCGTGCACCGCGGGTGCCACCGCGGGCGCTGCGAACGAGGGGGAGAGGACGGCGACCTTGTCGCCCGGCCTGGCCTTGGGAACGTCTGCGAATGCCACGCACGCGACCCTAGTAGCCTGCCGCGGTGGAGAACGCCGAGGTCGCAGCCGGCCGCCTGAGCGAGCGACAGGCCGATCTCCTCGCGCGGTGGCTGCCCGGCTGGCGGCTCGTCGACGACCTCGGCTGGGGGCTGGTCGGCACCACCGTCCTGCGGGTCGAGCAGGACGGCGGGCAGTACGTCGTGAAGGCCGGCGACGCGGACGACCACCACCTGGCCCGAGAGCTGCGAGCGCACCGCGAGTGGCTGACGCCATGGACCTCCGGCGCTCGTGCGCCGGTGCTCGTGCACGGCGACGAGGCGGCCAAGCTGCTGGTGACCCGCTACCTGCCTGGCGAGCTGGTGCAGGGCAGCGCCGCGGAGACCGACCCGGACACCTACGAGCAGGCCGGCCGGCTGCTGCGGCTGCTGCACGCCCAGCTGAGCGTCGTGGACGACGGCTTCGAGGCCCGCGAGCGCGACAGGGCGCTCGCCTGGCTGGCCCGCCCGCACCGCATCGAGCCAGCCGCGGCGGCGGAGCTGGAGCGGCTGGTCGGCGGGTGGCCGACCCCGCCGACCACGCTGGTGCCGACCCACGGCGACTGGCAACCGCGCAACTGGCTGGTCGAGGACGGGGTCGTGTACGCGATCGACCTCGGCCGCGCCGACCTGCGCCCGGCGCTGAGCGACCTGACCCGGTTGGCCGCCCAGCAGTTCCGCGTCGTACCGGGGGCCGAGGCGGCGTTCCTGGCGGGCTACGGCGCCGACCCCCGCGACGCCGACGCCTGGTTCCGCACCCGCGTCCGCGAGGCCATCGGCACCGCCGTCTGGGCCCACCAGGTCGGCGACGAGCCCTTCGAGGCCCAGGGCCACCGGATGCTCGCGGAGGTGCTGGCCGAGGCGGAAAGGCTCGGATAACAGACGCATCCGAGGTTGCCCACCCGGACACCAGGAGCCGCGAAGCCCACCGGTTCCACGCCAGCCGCAACAACGACACGCCGCCGGGGGAGTGCGCGCTCACCGCTCCTCGGGGACGTCCTCGCCGCTCGCCGCGTCGTACAGGTAGACAGGCTCGCCGGCACGGGGATCCCGGGCGTGCAGCAGGTGGTAGGTCGTCGCGTCCACCGGGCCGAGGTCGAGCAGGCCCGCGCCGGCGCCGAGCACCCCGCGCACCAGGCGCGCCGGGGCCGTGGTGTCGATGCGGGTGACGACCCCGGGCGCCACCCAGACCGGCGTACCGGCCAGGAACCCGCTGACCGGGTGGTGCAGGTGCCCGGCGAGCACGCCGCGAACGTCCGATCCGCGCACGACCGCACGCAGGCGGTCGATGTCGCGCAGCACCACCTCGGCCACCTGCGGCATGGAGGCGATGTGCAGCGGCGGGTGGTGCAGCACCAGGAGGGTGCCGTCCGGCGACGGGGTCGCGAGCAGCGCGGCGAGGGCGTCGAGCTGCGCACGGTCCACCTCGCCGTGGGTGCTTCCCGGGACCAGCGTGTCGAGCGTGACGACCCGCAGCCCGCCGACCTGGCTGTACGCCGCGCGCAGGTCCGCGCCCGGCACGATCAGCGTGCCGCGGTCCTCGCCGTCGGCGCCGAGGTGGCCGCTGCCGAGAGCCGCGGCGAAGCCGGGTCGGGCGTCGTGGTTGCCGGTGCAGTAGACCTGCGGGACCCCGCGCGCCCGGGCGAAGGCGCCCACGCGGTCGCGCACCGCGCGGCAGCCGGCCTCGGAACCGTCGTCGGCCACGTCGCCGCTGACCACGACGAGCTCGATCCCGGGCACGTGGCGCACGTCGTGCAGCAGGCGCTCAAGCGCGCCGAGCGCGTCCACGCCGTCCATGTCGGCGCCGGTGCGCGCCGCGCTGGCGTGGGTGTCGGAGAGGTGCAGGATCCGGGTCACGGCGTTCCTCCGCTCGTCGTACGCGCGTGCCCAGCATGGCGGACGGTCGCCGGCAGCGCGTCCGCCTGATATCGTGGTGATATCACTTTCGGGCGTCACCGCCCACCACCACGAGGAGCCCCGCCCATGAGCGATGCGACGTCCACCGCCGTCACGACCCCTCCGGTCCGTGTCGACATCCAGGAGAAGCCCGGTTTCGCGGTGGGCGGCTGGCCGGTGCTGGCGCTCGTCGTCCTCGGGGCCGCAGCCTCGGCGGTCCTCGTCGTGATGGGCGTCGTGGCGGGGGAGTCCGACGACATCGGGCGCGCGGTCGCGCTCACCGTGCCCGGGGCGGTCCTCGGCCTGGCCGCGCTCGTGGCGCTCACCGGCTTCAGCGTCATCCAGCCCGGCGCGACGCGCGTGGTCACCTTCTTCGGCGCCTACGTCGGCACCGTGCGACGCACCGGCCTGTCCTTCACGGTGCCGCTGACCGGGCGCCGCCTGGTCCCGGTGCGGGTGCAGAACTTCGAGACCCAGACCCTCAAGGTCAACGAGAAGACCGGCTCGCCCGTCGAGGTCTCCGCGATCGTGGTCTGGCAGGTCGCCGACACCGCGAAGGCGGCGTTCGCCGTCGACCAGTACGACGAGTTCATCACCACCCAGTCCGAGGCCGCGCTGCGGCACGTGGTCGCGACGCACCCCTACGACGCGCAGGCCCAGGCGGCCGCGAGCGACCAGACCGAGGAGGAGGTCGAGCGCTCGCCCAGGATCCTCACCCTGCGCGAGAACGGCGCCGAGGTCGCCGACGAGCTGGTCGTCGAGCTCAACGAGCGCATCCACATCGCCGGGCTCGAGGTGCTCGAGGTCCGGCTGTCCAACCTCTCCTACGCCGCGGAGATCGCCGGCGCGATGCTCCAGCGCCAGCAGGCCCAGGCGGTCCTGGACGCCCGTCAGGTCATGGTCACCGGTGCCGTGGGCCTGGTGACCGAGGCGCTGGCGGCGCTGGAGAAGAGCGGTGACATCGAGCTGGACCCCGAGCGCCGGGCCTCGATGACCTCCAACCTCATGACCGTGCTGGTCGGCGGGGGCTCGGCGACGCCGGTCCTCAACGTCGGCTCGCTGTACTCCTGAGCGCGACGGCCGAGGACGCGACGTGCCCCGCGGAGTGCCCGGCCGGCCGGAGCGCAAGCAGATCCCGCTCCGGCTGAGCCGGCCCGTGGCCGACGCGGTACGCCGCTGGGCCGACGACGAGCTGCGCTCGGTCAATGCCCAGATCGAGAAGATCCTCCACGACGCGTTGGTGCGCGCGGGGCGGCTGCGTGAGGACGACCCCGACAAGAACGACTCGGGCAGGGACGACCGGGGCGAGCCGCCGCCGGACTGACCGAGTGCTGGGAGCACCGTGCTGAGATAACAGACGCAACCGGCGAGCCTCCAGGGAAATCGGTCGGCCGCAGCTTCGCTGCGCGGGCACCAGCAGGGGAGGCCCTGGGGGTGGCCACGGCTACGGTTCGGCGGGTGGAGTGCAGGGACGGCGGGTGCGGGCTGTGGGCGGCCGCGAGCACGGCGACGCAGCGCGCCGGTGCGGGCCGCGCGCGCCAGGTGACCTGGGTGGTGGGGGAGATCCACCGCGCCCGGGCCCTGGGCGGCGACGACGCGCCCGAGTGCGTCGCCTGGCTGGGTGGCGAACGCGCCCGCACCTACCTGACGATGGCGGCCGCCGGCACGCTGCGCAGCCGAGGTGGCCATGCCCGGCCGTCCACGGAGGCGTCCATGCGGGTCCGCAGCTCGGTGCTGCGAGAGCTCGGCGCGATCGTGGGCCTCGACGGGCCGGTGCCCGGGGTCGGTACGGCGCCCGAGCGCGGCTGGACCGAGGGCGCGTCGCGACGCGCCTTCCTCACCTGGCTGCGCCACGACACCAGTGAGGCCGGCACCCGCACGTGGGCGGCCGCCGCGCTGGCGTCCGCGGGCCTGTGGGTCGGCGAGATCGCCAGCCTGAGCGACCGGAGCGTCTCCGCCGACGGTGTCGTCGCCGAGCTGTGGCGCAACCCGCCCGGCCCCGGCGCGCCGTACCTGCTCCCGCTCGCCCTGCCGGGCCATGCCCTCGAGGCCGTGCGCGCCTGGCTCGCCGTACGCGAACAGGTCGTGGTCTCGGACCGGGTCCGGGCGATGTTCGTGACGCTGCGGCCCGGGACCCGCAACGGCAGCGTCTATGCGCGCGGGCTGCCGCTCAGTGCGCGCAGCCTGAACCGGACCCACGCCGCGGCCGCCCAGACCTGGGTGCGCACCGGTGCGTCCGCGGCCCAGGGGTTGCGTGCGTCGGACCTGTCGTTGGGGCGCCTGGCGTTCTCACCCGAGGCGACGGAGGAGGGCGGGAGGGACCTTCGATCTTCATAACCTGACATAATGTCAGTTATCGGCGATATTCGGATGGCGGTCGAGAGGGGCTGGATCGCTCACGCCAGCCAGGCGGTGTAGAAGATCCCGAGGCCTGCGGCGACGCACGTCCCGGCGATCACCCAGAAGCGGATCACGACGTTGACCTCGTCCCAGCCCAGGTGCTCGAAGTGGTGGTGGATCGGGGTGATCCGGAAGACGCGGCGGCCGACGCCGGTGAACCGCTTGGTGAGCTTGAAATAGCCGACCTGGATCAGCACCGACATCGCCTCGAGGACGAACACCCCGGCGATGACGGCCATCAGCAGCTCGGTGCGCGACATGATCGCCAGGCCGGCCAGGGCACCGCCAAGGGCCAGCGAGCCGACATCGCCCATCATGATCCGTGCCGGTTTGGCGTTCCACCACAGGAAACCGATGCAGGCACCGGCGATGGCCGCGGAGAACACCGCGAGGTCCAGCGGGTCGCGCACCTCGTAGCACTGCGCCTCGACGACCGCGGCCCGCGTGGACCCGCAGCGCTGGTTGTTCTGCCAGACGTTGACCAGGACGTAGGCGCCGAAGACCATCGCGGAGATCCCGGCGAGCAGCCCGTCGGCGCCGTCGGTGAGGTTCGCGGCGTTGGAGGTCGCGGTCACGATGAACCAGATCAGCAGCAGGACCACGACGACCGGGAGCTTGATGCCCCAGTCGTGCGTCGTGGAGAGGTGCTGCGACGCCGGGTGCATTCCCCTGTCGTCGGCGAAGAACAGCGTCGCCAGGACCCCGAACCCCAGCGCGACGGCGGTCTGGCCGGCGATCTTGGCCCGGCCGCGCAGCCCCTGGTTGTGCTGGCGGTAGACCTTGATGAAGTCGTCGAGGAACCCCACCGCGCCGCAGCCGGCGAACAGCAGGAGCAGCAGCCACGCGCTGGCGCTCGGACGGTTCCCGGTCAGGAACGTCGCCGCGAGGTACGCCGCGGTCGCGCCGACCACGATGACCACGCCGCCCATCGTGGGCGTGCCGCGCTTGACGTGGTGGGTCAGCGGGCCGTCGTCCCGGATCGGCTGGCCGAAGCCGTGCCGGGTGAACCAGCCGATGGCCAGCCGGGTCCCCAGCAACGCGCAGACCACGGCCAGCGCACCGCTCAGCACGATGACCCGCATGCGGCCCCCTCGGCTCGCTCAGGATGGTCGAACCCCGTCGAGCCGGGAGCAGATCCGCGGGTCATTCTGGGACAGACCGGACGCGCGGTGGTCCTTCGACACGCGGCTCGCCGGGGTCTTGCTGGGACCCGACGGGGTCCGCTGACACCGACGTTTGGTCCCCAACGACAACATCTGGCCCCGAAATGTTGTCGTTGGGGACCAAACGTGGGGGGTTACTCAGCCCTCGAGCAGCCCGGCGGCGACGAACGCGCGCTGACAGATCTCCCGCACGACGGCCTCCTTGCGGGCGTTGTACTCCATGCTGTGCTCACCGGCGGCGTGCGCGGCGTCGGCGGCGGCGCGCTTGGTGCGGGCGTAGAGGTCGCGGTCGACGGGGTGGGTGCGCAGCCGGTCGCGGAAGATCCGGTGCTTCATCGGTTCGGGACTGTCCGGGCCGAAGACGTGCAGGTGGCAGGCCGGATCGGAGGCGCGCAGCAACCGGTGCTCGAACCACCACGGTTCGCGCACCCGCAGCTCGAAGCCGACCGCCGCCAGGGCCGGGACGTACGCCGCCTCCTCGGCGGGGTCGGCGAGCACCAGGTCGATGTCGATGATCGGCTTGGCGGGCAGGTCGGGCACCGCGGTGGAGCCGACGTGGGTCAGCGAGAGCACCCGCGCGCCGAGCGCCTCCCGCACCCGGGTGGCGAGCTCGTCGTACCGACCCGGCCAGGCGGGGTCGGGCGCGACGACGGCGACGGCGGGCGACGGGCCCGCGCCGGGCACCCAGGGCGACTCCCCTGCCGGCACCGGCGGGTCGTGGAAGGTGACGACGTCGAGGCGGGTGACCACCTCAGCTCGCCGCAGCCCCGAGGAAGACCCGCAACGCGGAGATGAACGCCTCGGGCTGCTCGGAGTGCACCCAGTGACCGGCCCCCTTGATGGTGGCCAGCCGGGTGCGCGGGAAGAGCGCGCGCATCGCGTCCTCGTGCTCGGGGCGCACGTACGGCGAGCGCTCGCCGGCCAGCCACAGCACCGGGTGGTCGAAGCGGGCGTCGATCTCGGGCCAGCCGCCGATGTCGGGCAGGTCGCGGCGCAGCAGCGCGAGGTTGGGCTGCCAGTGGAAGCCGCCGTCGGCGGAGCGCAGGTTCTGCAGGAGGAAGCCGCGCACCCGCTCGTCCGGGATCGGGTCGGCGAGCCGCTCGTCGGCGTCGCTGCGCCGCTCGATCGCGTCCAGGTCGAGCCCGGCGAGGCTGTCGAGGAGGTGCTCGAACTCCCCCGTGCCGCCGCTCGGCACCGGCGAGATGTCCACGACGACCAGCCGGTCGACCAGGTCGGGGTGGCGCAGCGCCAGCTGCATCGCGGTCTTGCCGCCCATCGAGTGCCCGACCACGTGCACCGGGCCGTCGGCCGCGAAGCCCGCGCGCAGGTGCTCGGCGACCAGGTCGGCGGTCTCGGCGTACCCGAAACGCTCGGTCCACTCCGAGCGGCCGTGGTTGGGCAGGTCGACCAGCAGCGAGCGGAACTCCGGGCGCAGCGCCTTCGCGACCTGCGTGAAGTTGCGTCCCTGCCCGAACAGCCCGTGCAGGAAGACCACCCGGGCGCCGCTGTCGCCGACCTCGGTGCTGTGGATCGCGGTCTCGGTCGGGCTGGTCGAGCTGGTGGACGTCGCGGCGCTGGTCACGCGCCCAGCCTAGGGGTGGCGACCGGCGGCCACGACGGCCACCTCGTCGAGGTCCAGCTCGGTCCCGGAGCGGCCCTGCCGCGCCTGGTCGGCGAGCCGCTCGCCCACGACGTCGTCGTACGCCGCGCGCAGCCGGGCCCGCCCCGCGTCGTCCTGGGCGAGGTAGGTGCGCCCGACCACGCCGACTCCCCCGGCGATGCCGGTCCACCAGGTCTGCGGCGCGATCCGCCACGGGAAGCGCAGCTCGGCGGTGACCACGTCGGCGAGCCCGGCCTCCTGCAGCAGGGCACCGAGCCCGGGGACGCTGCGCTCGAAGTCGAGCTCCGCCGGCAGCCGGGTGCCCGGCGGCGGCTGCGCGCCCGCGCGCCGCAGCGTCTCCTCGAGCAGCGTCGCGCTCGGTCGCGGCCCGGACGGCCAGATCGTCACCGCCACCGCGGTCGAGGCGACCCGCACCAGCTCGCGCACGCCGGCGCGCGGGTCGCCGAGCTGGTTGACCACGAACCCCGCCACGACCACGTCGTACGACGCGTCGCCGAACGGCAGGTCCGGCAGGGCCGCGAGCAGCGTGGGGCCCTCGAACGCCGCGGCGCCGAGCGTGAGCAGCTCGGGGTCCGGGTCGACCGCGGTCACCGCCGCGCCGCGGCGTACCGCCTCGGCCGCGACGGCGCCGGTGCCCGTGCCGACGTCGAGCAGCCGCCGACCCATCAGCCCGCCCGCCCCGGCGGCCGCCTCCGCCGCGTCCAGCAGTCCCGGCACACCGCCGTGGCACAGGGACGCGAACGACGCGGCGTATGCCTGTGCGATCCCCGACCAGTGCCCGGTCCTGTCCTCGGCGTTCCCGCCGCGCTCCCCCGCCGCTGTGCTCATCGCGCCATCGAAGCAGCCGCACGGGTGCACGGGACCGAAGCCGGGCCGAAGGTCCCGAGACAGCGGATCGTATATCCGATATCTTCTTTGCCATGAGTGCTGCCGCCGTCGTCAAGGGCCCGAAGCTCGCGCTGGTCATCCCCTCCACCAACACCTCGGTGGAGCGCGAGTACCACCACATCCGTCCGCGTGACCTGTCCTGGCACACCGGCCGGATCATGATCAAGGCGCCGGCGCTGGACTCCGCCGACGCGTTCGGGAAGTTCCGCGAGTGCCTCAACGAGGCGCTGCCGGACGCCCTGGAGATCGTGATGACCGCGCAGCCGGACTACATCGTGATGGGCATGTCGGCCGAGACCTTCTGGGGCGGCGTCGCGGGCAACGCGGCCTTCGAGCAGAACGTCCGCGACCTCACCGGCCTCGAGGTCAGCACCGGCGCGACCGCCGCCGGTGAGGCGCTCAAGGCGTTCGGCGCCCGGCGGATCGGCGTGGTCACGCCGTACCAGCCGGTCGGCGACGAGCAGGTCGTCGCCTACTTCACCGAGCTCGGATTCGAGGTCGCCGCGATCACCGGGCTGTGCTCGGCCTCGGCGACCTCGATCGCCGACGAGACGCCGGAGACCATCCGCGAGGCGTTCCTGGCCGTCGACGGTCCCGACGTCGACGCCCTGATCCAGTGCGGCACCAACCTCGAGGCGGTCGCGGTCGCCGCGGAGCTCGAGAAGGAGCTCGGCAAGCCGGTCATCGCGATCAACGTCGCCACCATCTGGCACGCGCTGCGCGCCAACGGCATCGACGACAAGGTCGTCGGCCACGGCTCGCTGCTCGAGCTGCACTGAGCACCCGCTGCTCCCCCATCCCGCCCCGACCCCAGGAGACAACCCCGTGTTCCAGCACATCGGCGTCCTGACGCTCACCGACGAGGCCACCGAGGCCGACCGCACCGCCATCTCCGAGGGCCTCGGCTCGCTGCTCGGCCGCATCGACGGGCTGCGCTCGGCCCGCGTCGTCTTCGACGCCGGCATCAAGGAGGGCAACTCCGACGTCCTGTTCGTGATGACCTTCGACTCGCGCGCCGACTGGGAGGCCTACAGCACCCACCCGGCGCACGTCGAGGTCGTCAAGACCGTCATCGGGCCGGTCCTGGCGAGCAAGACCTTCCTCCAGGTCGACGCCGCCGAGCCCGCCCCCGGCGCCCTGGTCTGAGCACCCGCCCCGCCCGGGGCCGACCCGCCCGAGCGCGGGAGCGGCCGGTCACTAGACTCAGCCGCGTTCCGACATCTGCCGAGGAGATCCTTGTGAGCACGCCCGTCCGCCGCACCGACGCCCCGACGACACCGGCCAAGGCCGAGACGACGACCTACGTCCCGGTCGAGCCGCTGCCGCCCGTCGTGGCCCCGCTCGGCTGGGTGATCGCGCTCTCGGGCTCGATCGCCCTGATGCTCTGCGCCTGGCTGATCTTCCCCAACGACCACGACGGGATGTACGACGGCTACCGCTCCAGCATCCTGGCCACCGTCGCGCTGATGGCGATCCTGGCGCTCAAGGTCGACATCGCCCGGATCCCGCTGCTCGTGATCACCGGCCTGTGCGGCCTGGCCTCGCTCCTCGCCGGCATCTTCGACGACGCGACCACCGGCACGATGGTCAGCGAGATCGCCGGCGGCATCACCCTGCTGCTCGGCGTCGCGATGATGGCGTCCTCCCCGAAGGACATCCGCTGACCCGCGACTGACGCATCGACAAGACCCCGCCCCTCGCAGCAGAGGGGCGGGGTCTTGCGCGTCCGGGGAGCGGCCGCGAGGCCGATCCGGCTCAGGGCTCGACGAGCACCTTGATCGCGCGGCGCTCGTCCATCGCCCGATAGCCCTCGGCGACCTGGTCCAGGCCGACCCGCGCGTCGAAGACCCGACCGGGTTCGATGCGGCCCGCCAGGACCAGCTCGAGCAGCTCGGGCAGGTAGCGGCGCACCGGCGCCATCCCGCCGCGCAGGCCGACGTTCTTGGAGAACATCGTGCGCACCGGCAGCTCGACGCCGTGCGGCACGCCGACGAACCCGACCATCGAGCCGGGGCGGGCCACGCCGAACGCCGTCCGCATCGCGTCGTCCGTGCCGACGCACTCCAGGACCGCGTCGGCGCCGATGCCGCCGGTGAGCTCCTTGACGATCGCCCCGCCCTCGCGGCCGCGCTCGGCGACGATGTCGGTGGCCCCGAACGCGCGGGCCAGCTCCTGGCGCCGCGCGTGGCGCGACATCGCGATCACCCGCTCGGCGCCCATCGTGGAGGCGGCCAGCACGCCGCACAGCCCGACCGCGCCGTCGCCGACGACGACCACGGTCGACCCGGGCGTGACGTTGGCGCTGACGGCGGCGTGCCAGCCGGTGGGCATCACGTCGCTGAGCGCGAGCAGCGAGGGCACGAGCGCCGGGTCCGGGGCGTCGTCGCCGATCTTGACCAGGCTGCCGTCGGCCTGGGTGACCCGGGCGAGCTCGGCCTGCCCGGAGACGGTCATGCCGAGGTTCGTGCAGACCGACTGAGCGCCGGCGCGGCAGTGGGCGCAGGTGTTGTCGCAGTGGCAGAACGGCACCACCACGTGGTCGCCGACGCGGATCTCGCGTACGTCGGCGCCGACCGCCTCGACCACGCCGATGCACTCGTGGCCGATCGTGGCCCCCTCGGTGATCGGGTTCTCGCCGCGGTAGGGCCACAGGTCGGAGCCGCAGATGCAGCCTGCCGTGACTCGGACGATGGCGTCGGTGGGCAGCTCGAGGGTGGGGTCCGGGACCTCGCTGACGCGGATGTCGCGGGGTCCGTGGATCGTCGTGGCACGCATGCGAGCATCCTTGCACCCGCCCGTGAGCGGCTCGGCACGGCCGGGCGCGGCGCGAATTGCCATATCTCACATGTGAGTTACCGTGGTCGACATGAGTGAGGACTACAAGGGCCGCATCGGCAATCTCATCCGTGACGCCCGCAAGCACCGTGGTCTTACCCAGACCCAGCTCGCCGACCTGCTGGCCACCAGCCAGAGCGCGATCAACCGGATCGAGAAGGGTCACCAGAACCTCTCCCTGGAGATGCTCGCGCGCATCGGCGCCGCACTGGACTCCGAGATCGTCGCCGTCGGCGCCGGCCCCGTGCACCTGCGCGTGACCGGTCCCACCACGCTCTCCGGCACCATCGACGTGAAGACCTCCAAGAACGCCGGCGTCGCGCTGCTGTGCGCCTCGCTGCTCAACCGGGGTCGCACCGTGCTGCGCAAGGTCGCGCGCATCGAGGAGGTCAACCGGCTGCTCGAGGTGCTCAGCAGCCTGGGCGTGACCACCCGCTGGCTCAACGACGACAACGACCTCGAGATCATCCCGCCGCGCGACCTCGACCTGAGCCAGATCGACGAGGCCGCGGCCCGTCGTACCCGCTCGGTGATCATGTTCCTCGGCCCGCTGCTGCACCGCGCCGACGACTTCGAGCTGCCGTACGCCGGCGGCTGCAACCTCGGCACCCGCACCGTCGAGCCGCACATGTCGGCGCTGCGCCCCTTCGGCCTGGAGGTCAAGGCCACCGACGGGCTCTACCACGCCCAGGTCAACCGCAACGTCGCCCCGACGCGCCCGATCGTGCTCACCGAGCGCGGCGACACCGTCACCGAGAACGCGCTGATGGCCGCGGCCCTGCACCCCGGCACCACGGTCATCCGCAACGCCTCGTCGAACTACATGGTCCAGGACCTCTGCTTCTACCTCCAGCGCCTCGGCGTCACGGTCGAGGGCATCGGCACCACCACGCTGACCGTCACCGGCCGCGAGGTCATCGACGTCGACGTGGACTACGCGCCGTCGGAGGACCCGATCGAGGCGATGTCGCTGCTGGCCGCCGCGATCGTGACCCAGTCGGAGATCACCATCCAGCGGGTGCCGATCGAGTTCCTCGAGATCGAGCTGGCGCTGCTGGAGGAGATGGGCTTCCGCTACGACGCCACCCCCGAGTACGTCGCGCGCAACGGCCACACCCGGCTCATCGACATCACCACCAAGCCCTCCACGCTGCACGCGCCGCTGGACAAGATCCACCCGATGCCGTTCCCGGGCCTCAACATCGACAACCTGCCGTTCTTCGCGGTGATCGCCGCCGTCGCCGAGGGCCAGACCCTGCTGCACGACTGGGTCTATGAGAACCGCGCGATCTACCTCACCGACCTCAACAAGCTCGGCGGCAACGTCAAGCTGCTCGACCCGCACCGGGTGATGATCGAGGGCCCGACCTCCTTCACCGGCACCGAGCTGGTCTGCCCCCCTGCCCTGCGCCCGGCCGTGGTGATCCTGCTGGCGATGCTGGCCTCCAAGGGCACCTCGGTGCTGCGCAGCACCTACGTGATCCACCGCGGCTACGAGGACCTGGCCCAGCGGCTGAACCTGCTGGGTGCGCAGATCGAGTCCTTCCGCGACATCTGAGGGTCGCCTGACGGGCCGCTGCGGCCCCGAAGACCCCCACGTTTGGTCCCCAACGACAACAAAACGGCCCTTTGCGTTGCCGTTGGGGACCAAACGACGACATTTCCGGCCCACCGGGCCCGTGCGGCACCGGGCGGCCCGCAGGGGTGTTTACTGCTCCGGTGAGCACACGGCCGCACACCGGGCACGCCTACCTCGACACGGTCGCGGGACGGCGCGAGGTCCTGGCGTTCGCGCACCGGGGCGGGGCCTACCACCCGGAGATCGACGGGCTCGAGAACACCCTGGCCGCGTTCAAGCACGCCGTGGCGCTCGGGTACCGCTACCTCGAGACCGACGTGCACGTGACGCGGGACGGGATGGTGCTCGCCTTCCACGACCGGGTCCTGGACCGGGTCACCGACCAGCGCGGGGAGATCGCCTCGCTGACCTACGCGGAGGTCCGCCAGGCCCTCGTGGGCGGTCGCGAGGAGGTGCCGACGCTGGCGCGGCTCTTCGAGGAGTTCCCGGACGCGCTGTTCAACATCGACCTCAAGGCCGACGGCGCCGTCGCGGCGCTGGCCGAGCTCATCGACACCCACGACGCCTGGGACCGGGTGCTCGTCGGGTCCTTCTCCCCGCGCCGGCTCACCCGCTTCCGCGAGCTGACCGCGCACCGGGTGCCGACCTCCGCGCACCCGCTGGAGGTCCTGGCCTTCCGGTTCCTGCCCAGCGGGAGGCTGGCCGACCTGGTGACGCGCGGACGGGTGGCGGCCCTGCAGGTCCCCCACCGCCGCGGGCCCTGGCCGCTCACCAACGCCGGGCTGGTACGCCGCGCGCACGCGGCCGGCAAGCACGTGCACGTGTGGACGATCGACGACGCCGACGAGATGCGCGAGCTGCTCGACCTCGGCGTCGACGGGCTGTTCACCGACCGCACCGACACCTTGAGGGACGTGCTCGTCGAGCGCGGCCAGTGGATGGACCAGCGGAGGGACCACGCATGACGACCACCCAGCCGCCCGGCGGGACCGACGCCGGCAGCACCACCCCCGCCGGCCCGCCCCGCGGAGGGCGCGACCGCTACGGCTGGCCCGTGTACGCCTGGGGGCTGTGGGACTGGGGCTCGGCGGCGTTCAACGCCGTCATCACGACCTTCGTGTTCAGCGTCTACATCACCTCCGACGACTTCGGCCCCGGCGCGTCCTCCAAGCTCGGCTGGGCGCTGGCCGGCGCCGGCCTGCTGATCGCGCTGTTCGCGCCGATCAGCGGCCAGCGCGCGGACCGCTCGGGACGGCGTACGTTCTGGCTGGCCGTCAACACCGGCCTGGTGATCCTGGCGACGCTCGGGCTGTTCTTCGTCAAGCCGTCCCCGGACTACCTGTGGCTGGGCCTGCTGCTGCTCGCCGCGGGCAACGTGTTCTTCGAGTTCGCCTCGGTGAACTACAACGCGATGCTCAACCAGATCTCGACGCCGGCCACGGTCGGCCGGATCTCGGGGCTCGGCTGGGGCCTGGGCTACCTCGGCGGCATCGTGCTGCTGCTGATCGTCTACTTCGGGCTGATCAGCCCGGACGTGGGCCTGTTCGGGGTGACCTCCGAGGAGGGCCTCGACGTCCGGGTGACGATGCTGTTCTGCGCGGCCTGGACGCTGGTCTTCTCGCTGCCGCTGATCCTCACCCTGCGCGACGACCGCTCCCAGCGCGGTCCCCGCGGCCCGCGGACCGGCGTGATCGCCTCCTACCGCGCCCTCTTCGCGACCGTGGCCGACCTGTGGCGCACCGACCGCAACACCGTCTACTTCCTGGGCGCCTCGGCGGTCTTCCGTGACGGCCTCGCGGGCGTCTTCACCTTCGGCGCGGTGATCGCGGCCAAGGTCTTCGGCTTCAGCGACAGCGGGGTGATCGTGTTCGGCATCGCCGCCAACGTGGTCGCCGGTGTCGCCACCATCGCCTTCGGCCACCTCGACGACCGGATCGGGCCGAAGCGGGTCATCGTGCTGTCGCTGAGCGTGATGCTCCTCGCCGGCGTCCTGATCTTCTTCCTCCACGACGGCGGGACGACGACGTTCTGGGTGTGCGGACTGACGCTCTGCATCTTCGTGGGCCCCGCGCAGTCCGCCTCGCGCACCTTCCTCGCCCGGCTGATCCCGGCCGGCCGGGAGGGCCAGGTCTTCGGGCTCTACGCCACCACCGGCCGCGCGGTGAGCTTCCTGGCGCCCGCGGCGTTCGCCGGCTCGATCTGGATCGGGGCGAAGCTGACCGGCGTCGCGGACGTCGACGACGCCCAGCACTGGGGGATCCTCGGCATCGTCTCGGTGCTCCTGCTCGGCCTGCTCCTGCTGCTGCCGGTGCGCAGCGGCGTCCGCAGCGACTCGGCGCTGGTGACCACCCCTCCCCGGTCCTGAGCGGGTCCCGACCCCGCACCGACCCCGCACCGACCCCGGCCCGGCGTCACCGCCGAGCCGGGTCGCGACGTGTCAGGGGTTACGTCGGACCACACCGGGTTACCGTCGATTGTCGGAATCCTCGACCGCTCAGTAACGTTGAAGACTTCTGGAGCCGGGTCCCGACTCCAGTCACCGCTACACGGGGAACAGAACGGAGGCGTCTCTATGGCAGAGCGCACATTGCGTGGAGCCCGACTCGGCGGCCAGAGCTTCGAGGACGAGCGCGGCATCGAGTTCGCGGCGCGCCAGCAGGTCGGGTACCGCTGCCCGCAGAACCACGAGTTCGAGATCACCATGTCGGTCGAGGCCGACATCCCCGCCGTGTGGGAGTGCCCGCGCTGTGGCGCCGAGGCGCTGAGCACCGCTGGCATCGAGCGCGAGGAGAAGGTCGAGAAGCCGGCCCGCACGCACTGGGACATGCTGCTCGAGCGCCGCTCCGAGAAGGAGCTCGAGGACATCCTCAAGGAGCGCCTGGAGCTGCTGCGCGGCGGCGAGATCGGCCCCGCGCACCTGCACCGCGCGAACGCCAAGAAGCGCAAGGCCACGGCCTGAGCCGAGCCGGCGCGGACGGCGTCAGTCGTCCACGACCTCGCCCCGGACCACGGATCCCTCGGATCCGGGTCCGGGGCGTCGCTGTGTGGGGGTGCCGATGACGACCACGCGGGAGGTGACCAGCCCGACGAGCAGGCGGCGGAACAACGGCCGGGTGAACGGCAGCACCAGGAGCACGCCGAGCACGTCGGTGATGAACCCGGGGAACACGATCAGGGTGCCGCCGACCAGCACCAGGGCGTCGTCGGCGATCTCGCGGGCCGGCATCCGCCCGTTCGACAGCGACGTGCCCAGCGCCGTCCAGGCGCGTGTGCCGGCGTGCCGGATGATCGCCGACCCGACGACGCTGCCCAGGATCAGCAGCGCGATGGTCCACCACGCACCGATCTCCTGGGCGACCTGCACGATCACGAACAGCTCGGCCACCGGCAGCAGCACGAAGAGGAACAGGAGCACCCAGCGGGTGCGGGGTCGGCGCGTGCTCATGGGGTCCATCGTGCCAGTGCCCTCCTGACCTGCGCGGCCCGCTCCCGCAGGCCCCAGGTGGTGATCCGGCGCAGCGACTCCGCGGCGACCGCGCCGCTCATCTTGGAGTCCCCGCGCTCGCGCTCCACGAACTCGATCGGCACCTCGCGCACCCGCAGCCCGGCCTGCAGCGTGCGGGCGGCCAGCTCGGTCTGGAAGACGTAGCCGGTGGACTGCACGGTGTCCAGGTCGAGGCGCTCCAGGGTGGTACGGCGGTAGAGCCGGTAGCCGGCGGTCGCGTCGCGCACCGGGATCCCCAGCAGCAGGCGCACGTACAGGTTGCCGCCGCGCGAGAGCAGCTGGCGGCGCAGCGGCCAGTTCACGACCGTGCCGCCCGGCACCCAGCGCGAGCCGATCACCAGGTCGGCGTCCGCGAGCGCCGCGCGCAGCAGGTGCAGCTGCTCGGGCTGGTGGGAGCCGTCGGCGTCCATCTCGCCGATGACGTCGTAGCCGGCCTCGAGGGCGTGCGCGAAGCCCTCCAGGTACGCCGCGCCCAGGCCGGCCTTGCCGGTGCGGTGCACCACGTGCACCCGCGGGTCGGTGCCGGCCAGCTCGTCGGCGACGTCGCCGGTGCCGTCGGGCGAGGCGTCGTCGACGACCAGCACGTCGACCTCGGGCTCGGCAGCGTGCAGGCGGCCCACGATCCAGGCCAGGTTGTCGGCCTCGTTGTAGGTCGGCAGCACCATGACCGTGCGTCCCGACGGACCGGTGCCGGCGGCGGTCCCGCTGTCGGGGGTGGTGCCACTGCTCACGATCGGGACTCTCCTCGGGGACTGCCGGCGGTGACGAGCTCGCGGGAGTCGCCGTCGGCCGGAGCCGGCCGGACCCGTCGACGATACGGGACCAGTCCGGCGAGCAGCGCGAGGCCCGTGGCGACGAGGCAGAAGGCGCTGATCCAGGGCGCCAGGCGGACGCCCGGGGTGACGGCGTCGTTCAGCTCGATGCTTTCCAGGAGGACCTCCTGGGTGCGCGGGGCGGCGCTGGCCACCACGGTGCCGTCGGGGGCGATGACGCCCGAGACACCGTTGGTCGCCGCGACGACGGCGTACTTGCCGGTCTCCAGGGCGCGCATCCGGGTGATCGCGAACTGCTGGTCGATCTGGTCGGTGTGGATGAAGGTCGCGTTGCTGGTCTGCACGACCAGCATCTCCGCACCCTCCTCGACCTGGGCGTAGATGCCGTCGTCGTAGGCGATGTCGAAGCAGATCGCGTCCGCGACCGGGACACCGGCGATGTCGAGCGGGGAGGTGCGGGTGCCGGAGAGCATGTCGCGCGGGACCATGGCGAGGCGGCCGAACTGGGCGGTGAAGAAGTCGCGGAACGGGATCCACTCGCCGTACGGCACCGGGTGCCACTTGGTGTAGCGCTCCCCTGGACCGGTCCCGGGGTCCCACACGATGCCCTGGTTGAGCACGTTGCCGGGCCCGCCGTCGACCAGGCCGCCCACCAGCACCGGCACCCCGATGGCCGCCACGGCCGTCTCGATGCCGTCGCGAATCTCGCCCTCGCGGAACGGGTCCGAGGCGGTGGAGTTCTCCGGCCAGACCACGAAGTCCGGACGCGGCGCCTCGCCCGCGGCGACCTCGCGCGCCAGCTCGATCGTGGCGTCCACGTGGTTGCGGGTCACCCCGGGGGCGTCGTAGAGGATGTCGTTGCCGGGACCGGGCACGTCGCCCTGGACCGCGGCCACGGTGACCTCGCCGGTCGGCGTCGCCGACCACGGCACCACCACCGGTACGGCGAGCAGCGCGACGCCCGCGACCAGGACGCCGGCCACCACCCGGCGCGCGCGGTCCCGCTCGAGGACCAGCGCCGCGAGCAGGGTGCCGCCGAGCGCGAGGACGAAGGAGACGCCGACCGCACCGACGTAGGGCAGCGCGTCGGCGACCGGGGTGTCCACGACCCCGAAGGAGAGCCGGCCCCAGGGCATGCCGCTGAACGGCCAGCCGCTGCGCCACACCTCCATCGAGACCCACGCGGTGGCCAGCCACAGCGGCCACCAGGCGCGCCGGTGCAGCACCGCGGCCACCGAGCCGAGCAGGGCGTAGAAGAGCGCCTCGATGCCGGCCAGCGCCAGCCAGGCGTCGGTGCCGACCGAGCGCATCCACCAGATGTGGGTGTAGTAGAACGCCACGCCGAAGACCAGCCCGGGCACCCAGCCGCTGCGCGCGCGCAGGCCGCGGGTGGCGAGGGCGAACCCGGCGACGCCGACGGGCAGCAGCACCGGCAGGGCGACGGGCTCGAAGGCCAGGGCGAGGGCCAGACCGGCGACGAGGGCCAGGGCGGTCCGCTTCAGCACGACACCACGGTACCGGGGCGTCGCAGAGCGACGGGAGGAGCCCGAAACCCTTCGGTCCAACCCGCGCCCGGCTGGCTGCCGACCACGAGGTTGTTGTCTAGGGGGTCCGGGTTCCTCCCGTGCCCGCCCCATGGGGCGAACCGACCTCCGCGAACAATGTCGAACAGGTGCCTGGCACCCACACCCTCCGACACAGCCACTCGGACGTCGGTCCACCGGCCACGATCTGCACGGGCGGACGCCTCACAGTGGCGGCTGCGCCGCGCGGCTGTCAACACCACGCTGACCTGCACGAACGGGTGTCCTCGCAGGTCAGCGGCGTGCTGGTGGCTACCCACAATTTGCACCGATTCCAGACCACTGCGACGGGGCGCCGCGAAGTGGCGCACGACACCCACCCGGCTGTGCTAATGCGCAGGGGTGAGATGGGGTCACCCCTCGCGGCGGGTGCCCGGGACGACGACCGTGCCGCGGGCGGTGGTGGCCAGGATCGGCTCGGCCAGCAGCTGCGCGGCCCCCGGCTGCTCGGTGCTGCCGCACCCGCGCGCGACCACGTGCAGGGCCAGCTCCAGGGTCCGTGACCGGGAGCCCACCGCGACCAGCTCGGCGCTCGCCTCGACCACGTCGCCGGCACGGACCGGCGCCAGGAACCAGACCTCGGCGTACCCGGCGAACAGGCCCTCGTCGCCGTCGGTGCGGATGCACATCTCGGTCGCCACGTCGCCGAACAGCCCGAGACCGTAGGCGCCGTCGACCAGGCTGCCGGCGTAGTGCGCGTGGCTGTGCGGGACGTAGCGCCGGTGCACCACCCGGATGCCCGGCTCCGGCGCCCCGTTCACCGGGCGAGCTCCGCGCGCGCGGCGACGCGGTCGGCCAGGAAGGAGGCGACCTCGCCGGGCGTCGTACCCCTGCCGAAGACGCGGTCCACGCCCAGCCCGGCGGCGGCCGACTCCTCGAACCGCGGCCCGCCGACGACCAGCAGCGGGCGCCCGCCGTCGGGGTACGCCGCGGCGAACGCCGCGGCGACCTGACGGGCGTGCAGCAGGTGGGCGTCGCGCTGGGTGACGACCTGGGAGACCAGGACGGCGTCCGCGCCCTCCTCGACCGCCCGGGCCAGCAGCTGCTCGACGTCGACCTGCGCGCCGAGGTTCACGACCTTGATCTCGCGGTAGTACTCCAACCCCTTCTCCCCCGCGAACCCCTTGACGTTCAAAATCGCGTCGATGCCCACGGTGTGGGCGTCGGTGCCGACGCAGGCGCCGACGACCACCATCCGCCGGCGCAGGGAGCGCCGGATCGCGGTGTTCACCTCCGCGGGCGTGAGCAGCGGGTAGTCGCGCTCGACCACCTCGACGGCGTCGGTGTCGACGAGGTGGGAGACCCGGCCGTAGACCACGAAGAAGGTGAACCCCGGGCCCATCGGGCGGGCGTGGACCACCATCGCGGGGTCCATGCCCATCTTGGCCGCGAGCTGTGCGGCCGCTCCCTCCGCGACCTTGGAGTGCGGGATCGGCAGGGTGAAGCTGACCTGCACCATCCCGTCCCCCGTGGTGTCGCCGTACGGGCGCACGATCATGACTCCTCCAGCAGGTCGGTGGCGGGGTTGTGGTAGCCGTCGGCCTTCTCGGCGACGCCGTCCAGGCCGCGTCCGCCGTCGGCGGGGCGGCGCATCAGCCCGAAGGTGCCGTCGGCGATGGCGTCGAGCAGGCCGTGCTCGTGGGCGGTGATCCGGGTGAGCAGGTCGACCGACTCCCCGAGCACCTGCCGGGCGCGGGTGACGATCAGGCCGTCGGGTGCCGGGCGGAAGTCCTCGCGCAGCCCGCCGGCGGCCTCGAGGACGTAGCGGACGTTGCGCAGCGCCAGGTCGCGGTCGGAGAGCCACGGCGTCACCACCGCCTCGGTCATCATCCCCACGAGCAGGATGCCCTGGCCGGTAAGCGCCCCGGCGAGGTTGAAGAACCCGTCGAGGAGGTAGCCGCGGAACACGTCGCCGGTCATGTGCCGCGTCGGCGGCATCCACTTCAGCGGTGCGTCCGGGAACAGCTCGCGGGCCAGCATCGCGTGGGCGAGCTCGAGGCAGAACGAGTCCGGCAGGTCGGGGTCGATCTCGAAGGCGTGGCCCAGGCCGAGCTGCCAGTCCTCGAGCCCGGCCTCCTTGGCGAAGTACTCGTTGAGCAGCTGGCTGGTGGTGACCGTGTGCGCCGCCTCGACCGCGTCCGCGGTGGTGAGGTAGTTGTCCTCGCCGGTGTTGATGATGATCCCGGCGCGGGCGTGCACCTGGCGGCTGAAGCGCTGGTCCACGAAGGTGCGCACCGGGTTGATGTCGCGGAACAGGATCCCGTACATCGAGTCGTTGAGCATCATGTCGAGGCGCTCCAGCCCGGCCAGGACGGCGATCTCGGGCATGCACAGCCCGCTGGCGTAGTTGGTCAGGCGCACGTAGCGGCCCAGCTCGCGGCTGGACTCGTCGAGCGCGGCGCGCATCAGTCGGAAGTTCTCCTGGGTGGCGTAGGTGCCGGCGAAGCCCTCGTGGGTCTCCCCCTCGGGCACGTAGTCCAGGAGGCTCTGCCCGGTGGAGCGGATCACCGCGATCACGTCCGCGCCCTCGCGTGCGGCCTGCTGGGCCTGCGGGATGTCCTCGCGGATGTCGCCGGTGGCCACGATCAGGTAGATCCACGGCTTGCTGGGCGCGTCGCCGTGGGTCCGGATCAGCTGCTCGCGCTCGTCACGGCGACGGTCGATGCGGGCCAGCCCCTCCGCGACAACGGCGCTCGAGGCGGTCCGGGCCCGGTCCGCGTCGGCGCCCGTGGGCAGCCGGAAGGACACCGAGCCGACCGCGGCCTTCTGCGCCAGCGCGCCGAGGTCGTCGGCCTCGCCGCGCAGCAGCGCGTCCCACACCGGCAGTGCGACGCCGTGCTCGAGGCCGACCTCGTCGCGCACCGCGTCAGCGAGCCGGTTGACCCAGGGCGTCCCCTCGGCGTCGGCGCCGGCGAGACCGGCCAGCCGGAGCGTGGCGCGCTCCACCGCGACCGTGGTGTGCTCGCGCGCCATCCGCACGATCGGCTCGCCGGCGCGCCGGGCCAGCTCACGGGCCTGGCGGATCGTGGTGGGGTCGAGGTCCAGCGCGCTCACCGGCCCACCCGCTCGCTCAGCAGCTCGCCGACGCCGGGGTGGCGCCGCACCAGGTCCAGGGCGTACGCCGCGTGCCCCGGCACGTAGCCGTTGCCGACCAGCATGGTGACGTCGGCGGCCAGACCCTCGGCGCCGAGCGCGGCGGCCGAGAACGAGGTGGCCATCGAGAAGAACACGACCGTGCCCCGCTCCGCGGTGGACAGCACGGCGCCGCCCTCGCAGCCGGGGACGTCCACGCACACCACCGTCACGTCCGCGGGCCCGCCGGCCCCGGTGACCGCGTCGCGCAGCGCGAGCGGGTCCCGGGCGTCGGCGACCACCACCTCGTCGGCCAGGCCGGTGGCCGCGAGGCGTCGGGTCTCCGCGGTGTCCGGGACGACCGCGATCGTGCGGGCCGCCCCGGCCTCGCGGGCGGCGGCCAGGCTGAGGGAGCCCGACTTGCCGCCGCCACCGAGCACGGCGACCGTCGGGGCGGCGTACTGCGCGACGACGCGCCGGGTCAGCGCCGGGGCGCCGCACACGTCCATCACCGCGAGGCTGAGCGCGGTGGGCAGGTCCTCGGGCAGCACCGCGGCCACCGAGCGGCCGAACAGCACGGCGTAGCCGTCGCACGGCACCTGCTCGCCGAGGCCGTCCCAGCGGGCCAGGTCGTCCTCCACCACCAGCGGGGTGAGGCTCAGCGAGACCAGCGTCGCGACCCGCTGCCCGACCCGCAGGCCGAGCGGGGACTCCGGGCCGACCTCCTCCACGGTGCCGACGAGCATCCCGCCGGAGCCGGTCACCGGGTTCTGCATCTTGCCGCGCTCGGCGATGATCGCCAGCACCGCACGGCGTACGGCGGCGCCGTCCCCGTCGTGGGCCTCGGCCAGCTGGCGGTAGGAGGCCGCGTCGAGGTTGAGCCGCTCCACGCGCACCCGGACCTCGTCGGGCCACAGCTCGCGGCGGGCGTCGAGGCGCTCGGCGGCCTGCGGCAGGACCGCCCGCTCGTCGCGCACACGGTGCCGCCCGGTGGGGTCACTGGTGAGCAGCGTGGGCATGGGCATCTCCGCCTTCTGTGCGAGTCAACGGGAAATCCTTCGGCGTGCGGGTGGACGTGCAGGACGATTCGCTCCTACTGTGGCAGATATGGCGCAGGTCACACAACGACCGCGCCCTCCGTGTCCGCGCCAGCCGGAAGGCCGCCCATGACCGTCCACGTCACCACTCCACGCCCGGAAGGCCCGCGCAGCGAGCAGCCCTACGCCTACCTGCGCACCGAGCTCGTGGAGCCCGACTGGACCCGCTTCCCGGGGTGGCGCGACGTGGGGGTGGAGCAGTGGGAGTCGGTGCAGTGGCAGCGCGCGCACTGCGTGAAGAACCTGCGCCAGCTGCGCGAGCTGCTCGGCGACCTGGTCGACGACGTCTTCTACGACGACCTGGCGCGCGACCAGGCCGAGCGCGCCACCATGTCGATGCTGGTGCCGCCGCAGATGCTCAACACGATGGCGCCGTACACCGAGCCGGGCGGGCCGGGGTCGCTGACCGCGGCGTTCTACGCCGACCCGGTTCGCCGCTACATGATCCCGGTCTTCTCCGACCGACGCACCGACTGGCCCTCACACCCGCACGCGAGCCGCGACTCGCTGCACGAGCACGACATGTGGGCGGTGGAGGGGCTCACCCACCGCTACCCGACCAAGGTGCTCGCCGAGCTGCTGCCCACCTGCCCGCAGTACTGCGGACACTGCACGCGCATGGACCTGGTCGGCACCTCCACCCCGGTGGTCGACAAGCTGCGCTTCGAGCTCAAGCCGGTCAGCCGGCTGGACGCGATGCTGGACTACCTGCGCCGTACGCCGCAGGTGCGCGACGTCGTGGTCTCCGGCGGCGACGTCGCGAACATGCCGTGGCCGCGCCTGGAGGACTTCCTGACCCGGCTGCTGGAGATCGACACCATCCGCGACGTCCGGCTGGCCACCAAGGCCCTCGTCGGGCTGCCCCAGCACTGGCTCCAGCCCGAGGTCGTCGCCGGCGTGGCCCGGGCCGCCGAGCTCGCCCGCGGCCGCGGGGTGTCGCTGGCGATCCACACCCACGCCAACCACGCCCAGTCGATCACCCCGCTCGTCGCCCGCGCGAGCGGCGCGATGCTCGACGCCGGGCTGCGCGACGTGCGCAACCAGGGCGTCCTGCTGGCCGGCGTCAACGACGACCCGCACGCCCTGCTCGACCTGTGCTTCCGGCTCCTCGACGACGCCCGGGTGATGCCCTACTACTTCTACATGTGCGACATGATCCCGTTCAGCGAGCACTGGCGGGTCTCGGTGGCCCACTCCCAGCGCCTGCAGCACCAGATCATGGGCTACCTCCCCGGCTTCGCCACCCCGCGGATCGTCTGCGACGTCCCCTTCGTCGGCAAGCGCTGGGTCCACCAGCTTGCCGACTACGACACCGAGCGCGGCATCTCCTACTGGACGAAGAACTACCGCACCTCGATCGAGGCCGCCGACCCCGACGCCCTGGGACGCCGCTTCGAGTACTACGACCCGATCCACACCCTCCCGCCCGACGGACAGGCCTGGTGGGCGCGGCACGGCTGAGGGCGCCGAAAAGTGCGTCGTTTGGTCCCCAACGGCAGTTTCGACCCCGGTTTTGTTGTCGTTGGGGACCAAACGTGGGGTCCAGGACCCCGCAGGGAGACGCCGAGCCGGCGCACCGGTCAGCCGGTGACCGGCCGGTTCTCGTAGTACGTCGACAGCACGATCGTGGTGCGCGTGGAGACGTTGGCGGCGGTGCGGATCCGGGCCAGCAGGTCCTCGAGCGCGGCCGGGGTCGCGGAGCGGACCTTCAACATGTAGGACTCCTCCCCCGCCACCGACCAGCACGACTCGATCTCGGGGACGTCGCGCAGCCGCTGGGGGCAGTCGTCGGGCTGCGAGGGGTCGATCGGGCGGATCGAGATGAACGCCGTGAGCGGCAGGCCGAGCGCCTCGTGGTTGAGGGTGGCGCCGTAGCCGAGGATCAGGCCGCGCTGCTCGAGCCGCTTGACCCGCTGGTGCACCGCCGAGGTGGACAACCCGGTCGCGCGGCCGAGGTCGGTGTAGGACATCCGGCCGTCTGCGGCCAGCAGCTGGAGGATCTTGCGGTCGGTGGTCTCGACCTCGGCGGCGATCACGTCCCTCAGGGTGCCACAGGGGCGTGGGAGGATCCGATCGTGACCGAACCGCAGACAGCCGGCCGCCTGATGCTCCTCGACACCGCGTCGATGTACTTCCGCGCCTTCTTCGGCGTACCGGAAATCCTCGCGCCCGACGGCAGCACCCCCGTGAACGCCGTACGTGGCCTGATGGACTTCATCTCCCGACTGGTCGAGGAGTACCGCCCGACCGAGCTGGTGTGCTGCTGGGACAACGACTGGCGCCCGCAATGGCGCGTCGACCTGGTCCCGACGTACAAGACCCACCGCGTCGAGGAGGAGGTCGACCAGGCACCCGACGTCGAGGTCGTCCCGGACCCGCTGCAGGTGCAGGTGCCGATCATCCGCGACGTGCTCGCGGCGTTCGGCATCGCGGTCGTCGGCGCGGACGGCTACGAGGCCGACGACGTCATCGGCACCCTCGCCACCGGCGCGGGGCGCCCGGTCGACGTGGTGACCGGGGACCGCGACCTGTTCCAGGTCGTCGACGACGAGGCGGAGGTCCGGGTCCTCTACATCGCCCGCGGCATCAGCAAGCACGAGCGCGTCGACAACGACTGGGTGCGGACCAAGTACGCCGTCGACGCCGCCCAGTACGCCGACTTCGCCACCATGCGCGGCGACGCCTCCGACGGCCTGCCCGGGGTGAAGGGCGTGGGCGAGAAGACCGCGGCCACCCTCCTCGAGCGGTACGGCGACATGCCCGGCATCCTGGCGGCCGCGGCGGACCCCGGCTCCGGCATGGGCCCCGCGCCGCGGGCCAAGATCAAGGCCGCCGCCGACTACCTCGCCGTCGCACCCCAGGTGGTTGCGGTCGCGCGGGACCTGGACCTGCCCCGCGAGGGCTACGCCCTGCCGAGCACCCCCGCCGACCCCGACCGGGTGCGCGAGCTGGCGGCCCGATGGGGCCTGGAGTCCCCCACCGAGCGACTGCTCAAGGCGCTCGCGGGCTGAGGCAACGGCGCCGCCGTGGGCCCGGGGCTGGGCCCACGGGGTCTTGGAAACCGTCACGTTTGGTCCCCAACGACAGCTCTGACCCCGGTTTTGTTGTCGTTGGGGACCAAACGTCGACCTCGGCACGCACCCGCCACCCTCACCAGCCCCCTCGTAGCGTGACCCCATGGACCGCATCGCGATCGTCGGGGGCCACGGACAGGTGGCCCAACAGCTCATCCACGTGCTGCGCCGCAGCGAGCACACCCCGGTGGCGCTGGTGCGCCGCGAGGAGTACCGCGCGGAGCTGGAGTCACAGGGCGCCGAGGTGCGCCTGCTCGACATCGAGCGCCAGGACTCCGCGGCGTTCGCGGAGGCGTTCGAGGGGTGCGCTGCGGTGGTCTTCGCCGCCGGTGGCGGCCCGGACGGCAACATCGAGCGCAAGCGCACCGTCGACCTCGAGGGCTCGCTGAAGTCGATCGAGGGGGCGCAGCGCGCGGGGATCCGTCGCTTCGTGCAGATCTCCGCGATCGGGGTCGACGACCCGCTGCCGGAGGACACCGCGCCGGTGTGGAAGGCCTACGTCGAGGCCAAGCGCGACGCCGACAAGGCGCTGCGCGACAGCGGCCTGGACTGGACGATCCTGCGCCCCGGGATGCTCACCGACGACCCCGCCACCGGCGAGGTCGAGCTGGCCGACCGGGTGGAGCCCGGCCCGGTCACCCGCGCCGACGTGGCCGCGGTCGCGGCCGCGGTGCTCGACGCCCCCGGCAGCATCGGTCACCAGTGGAGCCTGGTCAACGGCTCCACCCCGGTCGCCGACGCGGTCGCCGCCGCCTCCGCCTGAGGCAAGCCCGAGGCGCGCCCAACAGGACCGCCCCGCACACACGCAGCAGGCCCCCGCGGCCCGACCCACCAGGTCGGGACGCGGGGGTCGCTCAGTCCTCGGCGAGCCCGCCGGAGGCGACCACGCCGCGGCGTACCCGGTCCATGACCTCGCGCGCGGTGTGCCGCACCGGGGAGTCGCCGGCGGCGTTGGCGACCTGGCCGGCGAGGTCGAGCAGCTGCTTCATCCAGCGCACGAAGTCGCCGGCGGCCAGCTCGCTGGCGCGCAGCACGTCGTCGAGGTCGTCGCCCTCGCTCCAGCGGTACGCCGTCCAGGCCAGCCCGAGGTCGGGCTGGCGCAGGAAGTCGAGGCGGTGGTCCTTCTCGAGGCGGTCGAGCTCGCCCCAGACCCGCACCATCTCGCCGATCACCTCGCGGGCGCGACCGCCCGGCAGCCGGGGCGCGGAGGCGTCGTCGGGACGACGCGCCTCGAAGACCAGCACCGACAGCGCGGCGGCCAGCTCGGAGGGCGACAGGTCGTCCCACAGCCCGTGGCGCAGGCACTCGGCCGCGACCAGGTCGAGCTCGGAGTACAGCCGCATCAGGTGCCGCCCGCGCGGCGTCACCTCGTCGCCGTCGAGGTAGTCCAGCGCGGTGAGCACGTCGCAGACCCGGTCGAACTGGCGCGCGACCGTGTTCGTGCGCTGCTCGACACGGCGCTTGAGGGTGTCGGCGTCGCGGCGCAGCTTGTGCCAGCGCTCGGCCCAGCGCGCGTGGTCCTCGCGCTCGGGGCAGGCGTGGCAGGGGTGCTCGCGCAGCTGCTCGCGCAGCCTGGCCACCTCCTCGTCGGCCCCCGACTGTGCCATCGCGGTCCGGGCCCCGCCCCCGCGCCCGGGCGGCGGCGGGGCGAGGTCGTGGGTGCGCGAGCGCAGCGCGGAGGCCAGGTCGCGGCGCATCTGCGGGTTGCGGCCGTTGAAGTTCTTCGGCACCCGCACCTTGCCCAGCGCCTCGACCGGCGTCGGGAAGTCGATCATCGCCAGGCGCCGCGCCTGCCGGTCGGCGGTCACGACGTAGGGGCGCGGGCCGTCGGGCGACCAGCCCGGGTCGATCACCACGGCGTACCCGGCGAACTTGCCGGTCGGGACCCGGATCACGTCGCCGGGACGCAGCACGCGCAGCGACTCGATGGCCTCCACGCGGCGGTCGGCCTTGCGGGCCCGGCTGGCGTCCTTCTCCACCTCGGAGATCCGCCGGCGCAGCGCGGCGTACTCCATGAAGTCGCCGAGGTGGCAGGTCGCCGCCTCTCGGTAGCCGTCCAGCGCGTCCTCGGCCTTGCGCAGCTGGCGGGCCAGCCCGACGACGGCCTTGTCGGCCTGGAACTGCGCGAAGGACTGCTCGAGCAGCTCGCGCGAGCGCGCGCGGCCGAACTGGTGGACCAGGTTGACCGCCATGTTGTACGACGGGCGGAAGGAGGAGCGCAGCGGATAGGTGCGGGTCGAGGCCAGGCCGGCGAGCTCCTTGGGGTTCATCCCCTGCTGCCACAGCACGACGCCGTGGCCCTCGGTGTCGAGGCCGCGGCGACCGGCGCGCCCGGTCAGCTGGGTGTACTCCCCCGGCGTGATCG
Source organism: Nocardioides sp. zg-DK7169 (assembly GCF_013155365.1). GTDB lineage: Bacteria > Actinomycetota > Actinomycetes > Propionibacteriales > Nocardioidaceae > Nocardioides. The sequence continues at coordinate 276,990 of NZ_JABJRA010000003.1, read as the reverse complement.
CGGCGTGGGTCTCGCCGTTCCACTTCGTCAGCTTCTCGATCACCACGGTGCGTGCGGGCATGTTGATGCCGAGCGCGAGGGTCTCGGTCGCGAAGACGACCTTGCACAGACCCTGGGTGAACAGCTCCTCCACGCACTGCTTGAACGCCGGCAGCATGCCGGCGTGGTGCGCCGCGACGCCGCGGGTCAGGCCGTCGAGGAAGTCGTGGTAGCCCAGGACGTGGCGGTCCTCGTCGGGCAGGTGCCGGCAGCTCTCCTCGACGTATTCGTAGATCGCGTCGCGCTCCTCCGGGGAGGTCAGGCGTACGCCGCTGGCCAGGCACTGCTGCACCGCCGCGTCGCAGCCGACCCGGCTGAAGATGAACACGATCGCGGGCAGCAGGCCGTCGCGGTCGAGGCGCTCGATGACCTCGGCGCGGCTCGGCACCCAGACCCGGCGACCGTTGCCGACCTGGCGCCCGCCCGCAGCACCGCTGGGCTTGCCGCCCCGGCCGGGCTTCTGCCCGCGCGGGGAGCGGCGGTCACGCACGTGGGTGGCGGCCCAGTCGTCGCGGGCGACCTTCATCAGCTCGCCGTTGACCGCGGCGCCCTCCTTGACGAAGCCGGCGGCGGCGTCGACGTCGGAGCCGGCGAACAGGTCGAGCATCCGGCGCCCGACCATGACGTGCTGGTACAGCGGGACCGGGCGGCGCTCCTCCAGGACGGTGGCGGTCTCGCCGCGCACCGTGGCCAGCCACTCGCCGAACTCCTCGGCGTTGGACACGGTCGCCGACAGCGACACCAGCGCCACCGACTCCGGCAGGTGGATGATCACCTCCTCCCAGACCGCGCCGCGGGAGCGGTCGGCGAGGTAGTGCACCTCGTCCATGACCACGAAGCCGAGGCCGAGCAGGGTCCGGGAGCCGGCGTAGAGCATGTTGCGCAGGACCTCGGTGGTCATCACGACCACCGGCGCCTCGCCGTTGATGGTGTTGTCGCCGGTGAGCAGGCCGACCTGGTCCGGGCCGTAGCGGTCCACCAGGTCGTGGTACTTCTGGTTCGACAGCGCCTTGATCGGGGTGGTGTAGAAGGCCTTGCGCCCGGTCTCCAGGGCGAGGTGGATGGCGAACTCGCCGACGATCGTCTTGCCCGACCCGGTCGGCGCGGCCACCAGGACCCCGCGGCCCTCCTCGATCTCGCGGCAGGCCCGCAGCTGGAAGTCGTCGAGCGGGAAGTCGTGCAGCGACTGGAACTCCCGCAGGACGGGGTGGTTCTTGTGCTGTCGGTACGACGCGTACCGCTCCGACGGGGACAGCTCGTCGGCGCTCATGCGCCCAACCTACGCGAGGCTCACGACAGCACGGTGAGGGCGCCCGGTGCGCACTCCACGGTGAGCGGCAGCGGCCCGAAGCGCTCCCCGTCGGCGTAGGTCACGATGCCCGGCGCGGCGATGGTCACCCGGCGCACGAGGTGACGCTCGTACTGCGGGTGGGTGACGTGGGTGCCGCGGAACAGCTTGGGGTAGGTCCGCACCAGCGAGGCCTTGCTGATCGGCTTGATCACCACGACGTCGAGCAGGCCGTCCTCGAGCGAGGCGCCCTCGGTGATCCGCAGCCCGCCGCCGAAGGAGGGCCCGTTGCCGACGGCCACGAGCATCGCGTCGGTGCGCACCACCTCCCCGTCCAGGTCCAGGACGTAGGACAGCGGGCGGAAGGTGCGCAGCTCGGCGACGGTGGCCAGGTTGTAGCGCATCTGGCCGCGCGGCCAGGTCATCGAGTTGGCACGCTCGTTGACCACCGCGTCGAATCCGGCGCACAGCACGGTGGTGTAGTACGTCGCGCCGCTGCGGGCCAGGTCGACCGTCCGGGTGCGTCCGGCCACCACCCGCTGCACCGCGGCGGCGGGGTCCCCGGGGGAGATGGCGAGGGCACGCGCGGCGTCGTTGCCGGTGCCGGCCGGGACGATGCCGAGCGGCACCGCGGTGCCGGCCACGGCCTGCACCGCGAGGTGGACCAGCCCGTCGCCGCCGACCGCGACCACCGCGTCCACGCCGTCGGCGACCGCGCCGCGGACCAGGTCGGTGCTCTCGTCGGCGTCCGCGCCGGCGAGGTCGCGCACGTGGATGCCGGCCTCCCGCAGCCGGGCGACGGTGAGCGCGCGGGTGCGCGCGCCGCGTCCCTTGCCCGCGCTGGGGTTGCTGAGGACTGCGATGTCGCGCCGGCCGGTCACCGCCGCACCCTAGGCCATCGCCGCCGTCGCCGGACGGACCTCAGGGCCTGCGCCCCGCACTCTCGCCGATCCGCAGGCAGGCGCTGTAGCGCTCCGGGGTCGCGCCGACCGCGCGGGCGAGCCGGCTCAGGGCGTCCAGCACCAGGTCAGCGGTGAAGCCGGTGCCGGGCACGGCGAGGGTGAGCCGGTCCTCGCGGCGGACCAGGTGGACCTCGCCGCGGTGCCAGGCCTGGTGGGTGCGGGTGCGGTCGGCGTCGCCGGCCACCGGGACGGGGTACGCCGCGTCGACGGCGAGCAGGTCGCAGCCCACGCTGTCCTCCCCCGCGGCGTGCTGCAGGACGCCGGCGACCAGGTGCCCGGCGCGGAGCCCGGACCCGGGGGTCCAGGTGACGTCCGAGGTGCCCAGCCAGTCGGGCAGGTCGAACGGGTCGAGCTCGCCGAGGAGCACGACCGGGGAGCTGGTCGGGCCGCTCACAGGGTGGAGACCTCGTCGTCGGACCACTGGTCGGTGCCGTGCGCCCCCCGGCCGCGGCGGCGGTCGATCAGGCGCGAGACGGCCTCGGCGACCAGGAACAGCACCAGCATCGGCACCGCGAGCATCAGCATCGAGAACGGGTCGGTCGACGGCGTCGCGACGGCGGCGAAGACGAAGGTGCCGATGATGATCCAGTTGCGGTACCGCGCCAGCACCTTGCCGCTGAGCACGCCGGCCAGGTTGAGCATGATGACGAAGAGCGGGATCTCCATCGCGATGCCGAACACCAGCATCATCCGGGTGAAGAAGCTGAAGTACTCGCCGAACTCGACGAGGTTCTCCAGGCCGTCGGGGGTGAACCCGATCAGGACCTCGAGGCCCTTGGGGAGCACGTAGTAGCCGAGCGCGACGCCGGCGATGAACAGCGGCCCCGCGACGGCGGCGAACAGCCGCGTCCAGCGCTTCTCCCCCGGGTGCAGGCCCGGGAGGATGAACGCCCAGATCTGGTAGAGCCAGTACGGGCTGGAGACCACGATGGCGGCCACGCCGCACAGCTTCAGCTGCAGCAGCAGCGGGCCCCCGGCGCTGGCGATGTAGGCCTTGGTCTCGACCGACTCCGGCAGCGCGGCGCGCGCGTCGTTGTACGGGTCGAGCACCAGGTCGAGCAGCTGCTCGTAGACGAACAGCGCGGCGACGAACGCCACGACCAGCACGGTCGCGGAGCGGAGCAGCCGGGCCCGGACCTCACGCAGGTGGTCCGACAGCGGCATCCGGCCGTCCGGACCGACCGGGTGCTGGGGTCGGGCGGAGTAGAGGCGTACGAACCCGGAGAGCGCGGACAAGCGGCTCAGGCCGTGTCGCCGCGGCGACGGCGCTCGGCCTCGCGCTCCGCGGCGAGGCGGTCCTGGTCGAGCAGCGCCTGGCGGGCCTCGATCTCGCGCTGCTCGGGGGTCTTGACCTCGTCGTCGTCGTCCATCAGGCCCTTGGTCTCGGCCTTGAAGATCCGCAGCGCGCGGCCGCTGCCGCGGGCCAGCTCCGGGAGCTTGCTGGCGCCGAAGAGCAGCACCAGGACGGCGAGGATGATGAGCAGCTCGGTGGTGCCGAGGCCTGCGATGAGCGGGGTGATCATGGTGTCCTCACGGTCCTGGTTGCGCGTGTTGTCGGCCTCGCCAGTCTACGCGGCGTCATCGGTAGAGCCCGAGCGCGTCTTGCGCCACGGCGCGGAACTCCTCGGCGATCCCTTCGGGGCGCACCACCCGGGCGTGCGGGGCGACCCGCAGCAGCAGCCGGGTCAGCCACTGGTGGTCAGCGACGAGGAGGTCGACCTCGGCGCCGCCGTCCTCGCGGGGGCGGACCGCCTCGACCGGGTAGTACTCGACCACCCAGCGCGCGGCCGGGTCCAGGTGCAGCGTGACGGGCAGGGTGTCGCTGGAGGGGCTGAACATGCCCGCCGACAGGTCGCGCGGCGCAGCCGGCTCGGAGACGACCGGCTCGTCGAGGACGTCCGCGGAGCTGATCCGGTCCAGGCGGAACAGCCGCGGCGCCTCGGCGGAGTGGCACCAGGCGTCGAGGTAGTCCACGCCACGGGAGGTCACGACGCCGCGCGGGTCGACGACCCGGTCGGACTCCTCGTCGCGTGAGGGCACGAAGTAGGTCAGCCGGACCTGGCGGCCGCGGTCGGCGGCATCCTGCAGGCGGCGGGCCAGCAGCGCCTGGTCGGCGTCCACGGCGTCGGTGCCCGGGTCGATCCGGGGTGCGGCGGTGCCCTCCGCGGCCGCGGCCTCCAGCTTGGCCAGCGCGCGGTCGACCACCTCGCGGGTCTCGGCGCCCGCGCCGTTGCGCAGCGCACGCAGCGCGACGATCACCGCGGTGGCCTCGGTCGGGGTCAGGCGCAGCGGCCGGGCGAGGTAGTCGGCGTTGGAGACCCGGATGACGCCGTCGCCGTCGGGGTCCTCGAGGGCGTCGAGGTCGACGTCGATCAGGTCGTCGGGGTAGCCGCCCGGCAGGCCGCACATCAGCAGGACCTTGAGGTCCTTGAGCAGCTGCTTGGGCGCCACGCCGAGGGCACGCGCGGCGTCCTCGAGGCGGACGCCGTCGCGGGCGTGCAGGTAGGGCACCAGGGTCAGCAGGCGGGCCACCTGCTCCTTGGCGCCCAGCGGGGCCTGGCTCATGCGCTCTCCTCCGCCGCGGCGTGCTCCTGCGGCTGCTCGAGGGCCGCCCGGAGACGGTGGATGACGGCTTGGCGCACGGTGTCCGGGGACTCCACGACGACGTCCGCGCCGTGGCCCAGCACCTCGTCGACCAGGCCGAGGCTGCGGGTCAGGGAGACCCGGTCCCATCGGGTGCGGGTGTCGGGCCCGGGCACGTCGGTCTCCACGGAGTCCACGCCGCGCCGCAGCGCGTGGCCGGCGCCCTCGCGGACCAGCAGGACGGCGTGCTCGATCGTGGGCGCCGGGGCGAGACGCCGCGCCACCTCGCGCACGTCGGTGCCGGCCGGCACGTCGTACGCCCCGGGCCGGCCCTGGCGCTTCGCCTGACCGCGGACCCGGGAGAGCCGGAAGACGCGCTCCGCGCCGCGGTCGGTGTCGAGGCCCACGACGTACCAGCGCCCGGAGTAGCGCACCACGCCCCACGGCTGGAGGTGGCGCCGAGTGACCTCGTCCTGGCCGGGGCGGGCGTAGTCGAAGGAGACCGCGCTGCGCTCCTGGGTGGCCTCCCAGAAGACGTCGAAGGACGGCTCGTCGGCGCTGAGCCGCGGCTCGACGATGTCGAGGGCGGTGGTGTCGACGTCGATGCCGGCCGCGCTGAGCTTGCGGACGGCGTCGCTGGTGGCGGAGGCGAGCCGGGCGTGCTGCCACACCCGGGTCGCCAGCCCGATCACCGCCGCCTCGTCGGGGCGCAGGTCGATCTCCGGAAGTGCGAAGTCATCGGGCGAGATCCGGTAGCCCGGCTCGTCGTCGAAGAGCGGGTCGATCTGGTCGACCTCGACGGGTACGCCGAGGCTGCGCAGCTCCTCCTTGTCGCGCTCGAACATCTTCTCGAACGCCTCGAGGGTGGAGTCGGGGTAGAGGATCGAGCGGATCCGCTGCTTGGGCACCGGGCGGCGCTGGACGAGCAGCATGATCAGCAGGTTGAGCAGCCGCTCACTCTTGGCCACCGTCACGCTGCTCCTCCTTCGTCGATCCGCACACCCTCATTCTCGCCCACGACCCCACCGAACGGGTCAGGACGCGGCGAGGACGTCCACGACGAAGTAGAGGGTGTCGGTGCCCTTGATGCCCGCGGCCGGCTGGCCCTTCTCGCCGTATCCCCAGGCCGGCGGGATCGCGACCAGCACGCGGCTGCCGATGGTGCGGCCCACCAGGGCCTTGTCCCAGCCCTTGATGACCTGGCCCGCGCCGATCGCGAAGGACGCCGGGCTCTTGGAGAACGACTCGTCGAACGGCGCCTTGCCGCCGTACACCTGGCCCAGGTAGTTGACCTTGATGGTCTGGCCGCTCTCGACCTTCGCGCCGTCGCCGACGACCAGGTCGGCGGCGCGCAGCTTGCCGTTCGGCTTCGGGGCGTCGGTGAAGTCGAGCCCGGTGACGTCGCCGCTGTCGTTGGTGACCAGCTCGGGGGCCCAGGCCGGTGCGGCCTGCTCCTTGCCCTGCGGCTCGTCGAGGACCTCCGCGGTGGACAGGATGTCCATGACCACCACGATGGTGTCCTTGTTGGCGATCTGCAGCGACGGGTTGCCGCCGGCGCCGAAGAACTCGTCCGCGACCGCGACGGTGGCGATGCGGGAGCCGACCTGCTGGCCCTCCAGGCTGTCGCGGAAGCCATCGGCGAGGGTGTCGTCGAGGGTCAGCGCCTGGGGCGCCTTGGAGTCGTAGGTGCTGAACGACTTCGTCTCGGTGTAGCCGTTGCCGATCCAGATGTGGGCGGTGACCTCGTTGCCGGCGGCCACCTCCTCGCCGTCGCCCTCGGAGAGCACGGTGGTGTCGCTGCCCTTGTCCATCTCGACGCGACCGTCCCAGCCGACCCGGATGGCCTTGCCGGGCTCGCCCTTGATGCTGAGCGACGCGATCAGGTCGTCGGCGGAGGCGGAGGTCGCTGCGTCGTCCTCACCGCACGCGGCGAGCGCGGGAAGCAGGAGGAGCGGGGCGAGGAGTGCGGGCAGGCGGCGCAGGCGTCGCGACACGTGGATCACCAATCGGCTCGGGAGTCGGTGCTCGGGAATCGGGCGAGGCGAACACTAGACGCCGATGCTGAGAGGAACCTGCACCGGTGCGCCGGGCGGCGGGCTCACATGCCGTCGATGAGGCGCTGCACCCGGTCGTCGTACGCGCGGAAGGGGTCCTTGCACAGCACGGTGCGCTGGGCCTGGTCGTTGAGCTTGAGGTGCACCCAGTCGACGGTGAAGTCGCGGCGTCGCTCCTGGGCGCGGCGGATGAACTCCCCGCGCAGCCGGGCCCGGGTGGTCTGCGGCGGAACCGTCTTGGCCTCGAAGATGCGCAGGTCGCTGGTGACCCGGGCTACCTGGCCGCGCTTCTCGAGCAGGTAGTACAGGCCTCGGTTGCGGCGGATGTCGTGGTAGGTCAGGTCCAGCTGGGCGATGCGCGGGTGGCCCAGCGACAGGCCGTGCTTGGCGCGGTAGGCCTCGATCAGCTTGAGCTTGATCACCCAGTCGATCTCGGTGTCGACCAGGCCCAGGTCGTCGGCCTCCACCGCCTTGAGCCCGCGCTCCCACAGGTCCAAGGTGCGCTCGATGACCGGGGTGCTGAGCTGGCGGCGGTCCACGAACTCGCGGGCCTTGGCGAGGTACTCGCCCTGGATGTCCAGCGCGCTGGCCTCGCGGCCGTTGGCCAGGCGGATCTTGCGGCGCCCGGTGACGTCCTGGGAGATCTCGCGGATCGCGCGGATCGGGTTCTCCATCGTGAGGTCGCGCATCACCACGCCCTCCTCGATCATCCGCAGCACCAGGTCGCAGGAGGCGACCTTGAGCATCGTGGTGGTCTCGCTCATGTTGGAGTCCCCGACGATGACGTGCAGGCGGCGGTACTTCTCGGCGTCCGCGTGCGGCTCGTCGCGGGTGTTGATGATCGGGCGGCTGCGGGTGGTCGCGCTGCTCACGCCCTCCCAGATGTGCTCCGCGCGCTGGCTGACGCTGTACGACGCCCCGCGCGGGGTCTGGGTGATCTTGCCGGCGCCCACCACGATCTGGCGGGTCACCAGGAACGGGATCAGCACGTCGGCCAGCCGGCTGAACTCCCCCGCCCGGCTGACCAGGTAGTTCTCGTGGCAGCCGTAGGAGTTGCCCGCGGAGTCGGTGTTGTTCTTGAACAGGTAGATCTCCCCGGCGATCCCCTCGTCGTGCAGGCGCTGCTCGGCGTCCAGCAGCAGCCCCTCCAGCACCCGCTCCCCGGCCTTGTCGTGCGCCACCAGCTCCGTGACGTCGTCGCACTCCGGCGTGGCGTACTCCGGGTGGCTCCCGACGTCGAGGTAGAGCCGCGCGCCGTTGCGCAGGAACACGTTGCTGCTGCGCCCCCAGCTCACCACCTTGCGGAACAGGTACCGCGCCACCTCGTCCGGGCTCAGCCGCCGCTGCCCCCGGAACGTGCACGTCACGCCGTACTCGTTCTCGATCCCGAAGATCCGCCGCTCCATGGGCCCACAGTAGTGCGCTGGTGGGTGGTGGGTGTGATGTGCGACACGGAGGGGTGGCGGGTCGTGGTTTGGTCCCCAACGGCAGCCTCAGCCCCCGATTTCATGTCGTACGTGACCAATCGTCGAACCCCATGGCCCGCTGCCAGCGGTTCAGGATCCGCTCGCGACCGCGTTCGTCGTAGAGGGAGTTGGCCACCAGGCGGCGCCACCGCGCGATCCGGCGCGCGTCGTGCGGCCTCGCCAGCGCGCGGTCCAGCTCGTGCATCACGACGGCTGCGTGGTTGAGCAGGTCGTCCAGGACGAAGCCGCGCCGGTGGTAGCCGGTCCCGCTCCAGCCGCGCTCGCGCCGCAGGTCGTTGCGGTGCTGGACCTGCCCGCGGTGCCCCGCCCCGTCGTACTCGTGGACCGCGCCGATCGCCGGCACCAACAGGTCCACGCGGCCGATGAAGGTGCCCGCGGCGTCGTACAGCTCGACCTGCGGCTCGACGTCGACCTCCATCTGCTGGTGGAACAGCCGCAGCACGGTCTCCCCCGCCGACTCGCAGCGCGGGGTGGCGAGCTCGTACGCGGTGCGGGCGACGCGTACGCCGGGGCGCCCGCTGGCCAGCACCGCCTGCATGCGCTCGTGGTCGAGGTCGCCAGCCTCGAGGGCGGAGTCGATCATGATCACCAGGTCGAGCACGCCGAGGTCGCGGGCGGCGCGCAGGACGATCTCCTCGGCGGAGTCGACCGGCAGTCCGCGCCGGAGCTCTATCGGATCGGGTGGGCCGAGCCCGCGGGCGACGAGACGCGAGCAGATGAGACCTGGGCGGCGGGGACGGCGCTCGGTGCCGCGCACTGCCGCGAACACGGGGACCTGCTCCGGTACGGCGGGCAGCCGCCACCCGCGCAGGCGCGCGGCGGTGAGGTGGGTGAACACCGCTCCTGGCGGGAGCACCTGCACCCAGGCACGGAGCTCGCGGAGGAACTCCTCCTCGTTCCCCAGGCCGTGGGACCTGCGGAGGTAGAGGCCGTGGCTGACCCGGCGGAACGCGGTCAGCCGCACCTGCCCACGCACGACCTCGTCGTGTCGGGGAGCCTCGTCGGTCCGGTGCGCTGCCACCCCCAGATCGTGCGGCCAGCGAGGTGGCGCGAAACCGGGCGACTGCCGGGCTGTGGAGGCAGCGGGCCGCGGGGACGAAAGGAACGACGTTTGGTCCCCAACGACAACGAAACGGCACGGAATGCTGTCGTTGGGGACCAAACGTCGCCCGGAGGTCGACTAGCTGACTGGCGGCGCCACCGGCGGATCCGGCTCGCCCGGCTGCGGACCGGTGGCACCCGGCGCCTCCGGTGCGGCGGGTGTGGTGACCGCGCCGGCGGAGGGCACCCGGTCGCCGAGCATCGTGTCGAGGCGCGAGGGGCTGAGGCGACGGAACTTGCGCGTCTGCGTGCGGGTGCGGTCGAGCACCGCGACCTCGAGGTCGTCCACCGGGATCACCCGGTCCTCGGTGTCGTTGTGGCCGAGGGCGGAGACGGCGAGGTGCAGGGCGTCATCCAGCGAGGCGCCCGTGGAGTAGCGCTCCTTGAGGTAGCTCGCCACCGACTCCGCGGCGCCGCCCATCACGGCGTACCCGTGCTCGTCGGCGACCTGGCCGTCGTAGGTGAGGCGGAAGATCTGGTCCTCCTCGGGGGTGTCGCCGATCTCCGCGACGAAGAGCTCGACCTCGTAGGGCTTCTCGCCGCCGCTGGAGAAGATCGTGCCGAGGGTCTGGGCATAGGCGTTGGCCAGGCCGCGCCCGGTGACGTCACGGCGGTCGTAGGCGTATCCCCGCATGTCGGCGAGGCGGACCCCGGCGATGCGAAGGTTCTCGAACTCGTTGTAGCGCCCCACCGCCGCGAAGGCGATCCGGTCGTAGATCTCGGAGACCTTGTGCAGCGCCTGGGAGGGGTTCTCGGAGACGAAGAGGATGCCGCCGGCGTACTGCACCGCCACCACCGAGCGGCCGCGCGCGATGCCCTTGCGCGCGAAGTCCGCCCGGTCCTTCATCTGCTGTTCGGGCGAGACGTAGAAAGGCATGCTCATGCGACGGGACCTCCGGGAAGGCCCGCCAGCGGGCCGTCGGGACGGGACATGCGGGCCGCGATCATCCGGTCGGCGACCTCGGCGACGGTGGCCTCGGGCAGGCTGCGCCCGCCCTCGTTGGTGATGACGTGCACGATCGGGAAGATCCGCCGGGTGACGTCCGGCCCGCCGGTGGCGGAGTCGTCGTCGGCCGCGTCGTAGAGCGCCTGGATGGCGGTCATGACCGCCTCGTCCTCGCGCATGTCGCTGCGGTAGAGCTTCTTCAGCGCGCCGCGCGCGAACAGCGAGCCGGAGCCGACCGAGTGGAACCCGGTCTCCTCGTAGCGCCCGCCGGTGACGTCGTAGCTGAAGATCCGCCCGGCGCCGGCCGGTACGTCGTAGCCGACCAGCAGCGGTACGACGGCGAGGCCCTGCATGGCCAGCGCGAGGTTGCCACGGATCAGGGCGGAGAGCCGGTTGGCCTTGCCGTCCATCGAGAGGGTGGTGCCCTCGATCTTCTCGTAGTGCTCGAGCTCGACGCCGAAGAGACGGACCAGCTCGACCGCGATCCCCGCGGTGCCGGCGATGCCGACGGCGGTGAACTCGTCGGTGGCGAAGACCTTCTCGATGTCGCGCTGGGCGATGATGTTGCCCATCGTGGCGCGCCGGTCGCCGGCGAGCACGACGCCCCCGGGGAAGGTCAGCGCGACGATGGTGGTGCCGTGCGGCGCGAGGTCACCGGCCTGGCCGGCGGGCAGCGCGCGGCCACCCGGCAGCAGGTCCGGGGACTGCCCGGCGAGGAACTCGCTGAACGAGGACACCCCGGGGCGCAGGTAGGCGGGAGGGAGACGAGGGTCGTTCACGCGCTCACTCCCCGCCCTTCTGGATGAAGGACTTCACGAAGTCCTCGGCGTTGGACTCCAGCACGTCGTCGATCTCGTCCAGGATGTCGTCGACCTCGCCGTCGAGGGTCTCCTTGCGCTCGGCGACGTCGCTCTCCGGGGTGACCTCGACCGCTTCGTCAGTCTCCGAGGACTTCCGCGGCTGCTTCTGCTCCTGTGCCATGGATCGACCCTATCCACTCCGTGGGTGTCGTGAGGTGCCTCGAGCGGCAGGAATCGCCGAGCGGCGCCATCTGGTTGTCGTTTGGTCCCAAACGACAACGAAAACCCCCGGATCGATGTCGTTGGGGACCAAACGTGCGCCGCCGGGTCCGTCAACCCTCAGGACCGCGTGAGCACGGCGAACAGGTCCGTGGCGGTCTTACAGCGGTCGAGCAGCTCCCCCACGTGCGCGCGGCTGCCGCGCAGCGGGTCGGCGGTGGGGACGCGCTGGAGGGAGTCGCGGCCGGGGAGGTCGAAGATCACCGAGTCCCACGAGGCGGCGGCGACGTGCTCGGCGTACTTCTCCAGGCAGCGGCCACGGAAGTAGGCGCGGGTGTCGGCGGGCGGCTCGTGCATGGCCGCCTCGATCTGGGTGTCGTCGAGGAGCCGCTGGATCCGACCGCCGGCGACGAGGCGGTGGTAGAGCCCCTTCTCGGGGCGGATGTCGGAGTACTGCACGTCGATGAGCTGCAGCTTCGCGGAGTCCCAGTCCAGGCCATCGCGTTGGCGGTACTGCTCGAGCAGCTTCAGCTTCGCCACCCAGTCCAGCTCGGTGGCGCACAGCATCGGGTCCCGCTCGAGGCGGTCCAGCACCGACTCCCAGCGGGCCAGCACGTCGACGGTCTGGGCGTCCGCGTCGGCGCCGAAGCGGTCCTCGACGTACTTCTTGGCCAGGTCGAGGTACTCCATCTGCAGCTGGACGCCGGTCAGGGTGCGCCCGTCCTTCAGGCGCAGGGTCTGGCGCAGCGTCGGGTCGTGGGAGATCGCGCGCAGCGCCCGCACCGGCCCGTCGACGGACAGGTCGCGGGTGATGAAGCCGTCCTCGATCATCGCCAGCACCAGCGAGGTGGTGCCGACCTTGAGGTACGTCGAGATCTCCGAGAGGTTGGCGTCGCCGATGATCACGTGCAGGCGCCGGTACTTCTCGGGGTCGGCGTGCGGCTCGTCGCGGGTGTTGATGATCGGGCGCTTCAAGGTGGTCTCGAGGCCGACCTCGACCTCGAAGAAGTCGGCGCGCTGGCTGACCTGGAAGCCGTGCTCGCGTCCGTCCTGGCCGATCCCGACCCGCCCCGCGCCGCAGACCACCTGGCGGCTCACGAAGAACGGCGTCAGGTGGCGCACGATGTCGCCGAACGGCGTGGCGCGGCGCATCAGGAAGTTCTCGTGGGCGCCGTACGACGCGCCCTTGTTGTCGGTGTTGTTCTTGTACAGCGCGATCGGCGCGCTGCCGGGGATCTGCCCGGCCCGGCGCTGGGCGTCGAGCATGATCTGCTCTCCCGCCTTCTCCCAGCGCACCGCGTCCAGCGGGGTGGTCACCTCCGGGGAGGAGTACTCCGGGTGGGCGTGGTCGACGTAGAGCCGCGCGCCGTTGGTGAGGATGACGTTGGCCAAGCCGAGGTCCTCGTCGGTGAGCTGGCTGGCGTCGGCGACCTGGCGTGACATGTCGAAGCCCCGCGCGTCGCGCAGCGGCGACTCCTCCTCGAAGTCCCACCGCGCCCGCCGGGCGCGCAGCGTCGAGGACGCATAGGCGTTGACCACCTGGGTGGAGGCCACCATCGGGTTGGCCAACGGCTGGCCGAGCACGGAGATGCCGTACTCGATCTCGGTTCCCATCACCCGGCGCACGCTCATCCTTCGAGCCTACGGGACCCGGCGCCTCGATTCCCGGGCCTAGAGTCACGACATGGGGCTCTGGACGGGGCACGTGCTCCCGCGGCTGACCGACCGCTCCCTGCGCGCGCCCGGTCTGGACCCGCTGCGCGAGCGGACCTGCCGGGGGCTGCACGGGCGGGTCCTGGAGATCGGGTTCGGCAGCGGGCTCAACCTGGCCCACCTGCCGGCCGGCGTCAGCGGCGTGGACGCCGTGGAGCCGGTCGACGCCGCCTGGCGGCTCAGCGCGGCACGGCGCGCGGCCTCCCCGGTGCCGGTACGCCGCCTCGGCCTCGACGCCCAGGGGATCCCCGCGGAGACGGCGTCGTACGACGCGGCGCTGTCGACGTTCTCGCTGTGCACCATCCCCGACCCGGTCCGAGCGCTGCGGGAGGTGGCCCGGGTGTTGCGCCCGGGCGCGTCGCTGCACCTGCTCGAGCACGGGTCCGCCCCCGACGGGTCGGTGGCGCGCTGGCAGCGGCGCTGCGAGCCGCTCCAGCGGTGCGTGTGCGGGGGATGTCACCTGACCCGGGACCCGGCGGCCCTGCTCGAGGAGGCCGGGCTGAGCGACGTGACCCTGCGCGGCGGATACCTCCCCGGACCCGCGCTCGGGCGCCCGTGGGGCTACCTCCACCACGGCCGGGCGCGCACCGGTACGGCGAGCGGCCCGGCCGCCGGCTGAACACGCGCGTCGGGCACCCGGCGCGCAGGCCGGGTGCCCGACGGCGTGGCTCAGAGGTACTGGCCGGTGTTGGAGACGGTGTCGATGGACCGTCCCGGCTCGGTGCCCTGCTTGCCGGTGACCAGCGTGCGGATGAAGACGATCCGCTCGCCCTTCTTGCCCGAGATCCGCGCCCAGTCGTCGGGGTTGGTGGTGTTGGGAAGGTCCTCGTTCTCCTTGAACTCGTCGACGCATGCCTGGAGCAGCTGCGAGACGCGCAGCCCGTGCTGGCCGTGGTCGATGTAGTCCTTGATCGCCATCTTCTTGGCCCGGTCCACGATGTTCTGCAGCATCGCGCCGGAGTTGAAGTCCTTGAAGTACAGGACCTCCTTGTCGCCGTTGGCGTAGGTGACCTCGAGGAAGCGGTTCTCCTCGGTCTCGGTGTACATCCGCTCCACCGTGGCCTGGATCATCGCGTCCACGCACGCCTGCCGGTCCCCGCCGAACTCGGTGAGGTCCTCGGCGTGCAGCGGCAGGTCGGGCACGAGGTACTTGCTGAAGATGTCGCGGGCCGCCTCGGCGTCGGGGCGCTCGATCTTGATCTTCACGTCCAGGCGACCGGGCCGCAGGATCGCGGGGTCGATCATGTCCTCGCGGTTGGAGGCACCGATGACCAGCACGTTCTCGAGCAGCTCGACGCCGTCGATCTCGCTGAGCAACTGCGGGACGATGGTGTTCTCGACGTCGGAGGACACCCCGGTGCCGCGGGTGCGGAACAGCGAGTCCATCTCGTCGAAGAACACGATCACCGGGGTGCCGGTGCTCGCCTTCTCCCGCGCCCGCTGGAAGACCAGGCGGATGTGGCGCTCGGTCTCCCCGACGTACTTGTTGAGCAGCTCGGGGCCCTTGATGTTGAGGAAGTAGGACTTCCCCTCCTGCCCGGTGCGCGCCGCGACCTTCTTGGCCAGCGAGTTCGCGACCGCCTTGGCGATCAGCGTCTTGCCGCAGCCGGGCGGGCCGTAGAGCAGCACGCCCTTGGGCGGCTTGAGGCGGTGCTCGGCGAACAGCTCGGGGTAGAGGTACGGCAGCTCGACGGCGTCCTGGATCATCTCGATCTGGTTGCCCAGACCGCCGATCGCGGCGTAGTCGATGTCCGGGACCTCCTCGAGGACGAGCTCCTCGACCTCGGACTTCGGCACCTTCTCGTAGGCGTAGCCGGCGCGGGCGTCGAGCAGCAGGCTGTCGCCGGCGCGGATGGTCTCGCGCAGCAGCGGCTCGGCGAGGCGGACGACGCGCTCCTCGTCGGCGTTGGCGATGACCAGGACCCGCTCGCCGTCGGCGAGCAGCTCCTTGAACATCACCACCTCGCCGACCTTCTCGTAGGCCAGCGCGTCGACGACGTTGAGCGCCTCGTTGAGCAGCAGCTCCTGGCCGGGCACGAACTCCTCCGCAGCCAGGCTCGGGCTCACCGTGACGCGCAGCTTGCGGCCGCCGGTGAGGATGTCGACGGTGTCGTCGTCGTTGCGCTCCAAGAAGGTGCCGAACGTCGCCGGCGGCAGCGCCAGCCGGTCGACCTCCTCCTTGAGCTTGAGGATCTGGTCGCGCGCCTCGCGCAGCGTCTGGGCGAGCCGCTCGTTCTGGCTGCTCATCGCCGCGAGCGAGCGCTCCGCGTCGGCCAGCCGGAGCTCGAGGCCCCGCGAGCCGTCGGGTGCCTCGCTCAACCGTCGGCGGAGGTCGGCCACCTCCGACTCCAGGTAACGCACCTGGCGTGCAAGATCGTCGCGGGCGGGTCCGCCCGTGCTGGCCTGGTCCATCCCGAACGGGTTGTCCGATGTCATCAGCGCCACCTCCTGTGTGCTGGCGACCATACCCGCGCGGAGGTGCCGCGGAAGGGGCCGAATGGCCGCGAAGGTCACGATTCGGTCCCGGTGGAGGGGGGCCTTCCGGGAGGCCTCGAGTGGACGTTTGGTCCCCAACGACAGCCCGAAGGTCCGGATCGTTGTCGTTGGGGACCAAACGTCGCCCTCAGGCGAGCGTCACTCGCCCTCGGCGGCCTCGATCGGGACCCCCGCGGGCCGCGGACCGGTGTAGTCCGGGCCGTACGCGCCGGGGGCGGGACGGCGCTTCTTCAGCGGCGGGCGCTGGCCGGGGGCCATGCGCCGCGCGGTGACGAGGAACGCCGTGTGGCCGATCATCTTGTGCCCGGGGCGCACGGCGAGGCCCTCGACGTGCCAGTCGCGCACCAGCGACTCCCAGGGCTGGGGCTCGGTGAAGCCGCCGTGGATGCGGACGGTCTCGACGAACCGGGACAGCTGGGTGGTGGTGGCGACGTAGGCGCACACGATGCCGCCGGGCAGCAGCGCGTCGGCGGCGGCGTCCAGGCACTCCCAGGGCGCGAGCATGTCGAGGATGATCCGGTCGCAGCGCTCGCCGGAGGCGGGCAGCGCCTCGGCCAGGTCGCCGAGCCGCAGGTCCCAGGCGGGGTGCTCGCCGCCGAAGAACTGGGTGACGTTGCGGCGCGCGACGTCGGCGAACTCCTCGCGGCGCTCGTAGGAGGTGACCTTGCCGTGCGGGCCGACGGCGCGCAGCAGCGAGCAGGTCAGCGCGCCCGAGCCGACCCCGGCCTCGACCACGTGGGCCCCCGGGAAGATGTCGGCCATCGCCACGATCTGGGCGGCGTCCTTGGGGTAGACGACCGCGGCGCCGCGTGGCATCGAGACCACGAACTCCGAGAGCAGCGGGCGGAAGACGAGGTACTCCCCGCCGGCGGAGGAGGTGACGGTGAAGCCCTCCTCGCGCCCGATCAGCTCGTCGTGCTCGAGGTGGCCGCGGTTGGAGAAGAACCGCTTGCCCGGGACCAGCTCGAAGTTGTGGCGCCGGCCCTTCTGGTCCAGCAGGCGCACCCACTCCCCGGCGCGCAGCGGACCGCGGTGGACGCCGGACCAGGCCTCGGGGGTGACGTCGGGGGCCGTCTCGGACCCGGAGTCCGGGGTGGCGTCGGAAGGGGGCACGGCGGCGTCGAGCTCGGCGTCAGGCACGGGCAGCCACTTTAGTGTGCGGCCCGCTGGAACGCCGCCTCGACGTCGGCAGTGACCAGTACGCCGTACACCGAGCCGTCGGGCTCGACGAGCAGGTACTCCGTGGCCGGGGTCCGGTTGATGGCGGCGAGCAGCTGCTCGCCGTCGATGTCGGCGTCCAGGCGCAGGCCCGGCTCGAGGGTGCGCGCGACCGAGGAGACCGGCACCCAGGGGCGCCGCTCCTCCGGTACGGCGAGGAGCGCGGCCTCGTTGACCAGCCCGACGGGCTCGCCGTTGGGGGCCACCGTGACCACGCCCCCGGCCTGCGCGGCCTGCGCGCGGCGTACCGCCTCGGCGAGCGGCAGGTCCTCGGGCACCATCACGCTGCGCCGCGCGAGCGGGCGGGGCCGCAGCCGCGGCAGGCGCGCGCGGACGCGGCTGGTCGCGATCGAGGCGGAGGCGCCGGTCCACAGGAACAGGCCGATGATGAAGGCCAGGATGAAGTCCACGATCTGCGGCTCGATGCCGAAGAGGACCTCCAGGGCGACCGGCCACAGCAGGATCAGCGCGGCGGTGACCCGGCCGCCCCAGCCGGCGGCGATGCCGCCCTTGTGGCGGTTGCCGGTCAGCTGCCAGACCGCGGCCTTCAGCACCCGGCCGCCGTCCAGCGGCAGGCCGGGGATCAGGTTGAGCACGCCGACGAGCAGGTTGGCACTGGCCAGGCCGCCGACGGCCATCCCGATCAGCCCGCCGGGGACCACGAACCACAGCGCGCCGGCGGCCAGGCCGACGGCGATCGAGGTGAGCGGCCCGACCACGGCGATCCAGAACTCCTGGCGCGGGGTGCGGGCCTCACCCTCGATCGCGGTCATGCCGCCGAGGAAGTGCAGGGTGATCGAGGTGACCCGGAAGCCGTAGTGCTTGGCCATCACCGCGTGCGAGGCCTCGTGCAGCAGCACCGAGCCGTACAGGACGACGGCGAAGGCCACGCCGGCGACGTACTTCAGCGCGCCCAGCCCGGGCTGCACCTCGTCGACGGCGGGCGCCAGCACGAGCGCGATCAGCGCGGCGACGATGAACCAGGTCGAGGAGACGAGGACGTCGCTCCCGGCGACGGTGCCGACCTTGAACGTCCCAGTTGGGCGGGCCGGGGAGCGGGTCGGGGCGTTGCTCGGAGGAGGGTCGGGATGATCGGCCACGCCTTGACGCTATCCGACGGCTGCCAGTCGGGCGGCGGACGGGACTGTCGGCGCGGTCGCCTAGTGTCCTGGGCGTGGAGGAGCTGCCCGCGTCGCCGGCCGACAGGCACTCGACCCCGGTCGACGGGGTCGACGTCCTCGGCGCGCTCTCCCCCAGCCGTGCGGGCGACTTCCTGACCTGTCCGCTGCTCTACCGCTTCCGCACGGTGGACCGGCTGCCGGAGCCGCCGTCGCCCGATGCGGTGCGCGGCACGCTGGTGCACAAGGTGCTCGAGGACATCTTCGAGCTTCCCGCACCCGAGCGGACGCCGGAGCGCGCGCAGGAGCTCCTGGAGCCGTCGTGGGAGCAGATCTGCGCGACCGAGCCGGAGCTGCGTGCGCTCTTCGGCGCCGAGGGGCCCGCGCTGGCGCCCTGGCTGGCCTCGTGCCGCAGCGTCCTGGAGCGGTACTTCACCCTCGAGGACCCCCGCCGCCTCGAGCCCGCCGAGCGCGAGCTCTACGTCGAGACGCTGCTGGACTCCCGGCTGCTGCTGCGCGGCTTCATCGACCGCGTGGACGTCGCGCCGGACGGGGCGATCCGGCTGGTGGACTACAAGACCGGGAAGGCGCCGGGGCCGGACTACGAGGCCAAGGCCCTGTTCCAGATGAAGTTCTACGCCTTGGTCGTGTGGCGCGCCCGCGGCGTGATGCCGGCGATGCTGCAGCTGATCTACCTCGGCAGCGGCGAGATCCTGCGCTACGTCCCCGACGAGCAGGACCTGCGCGCCACCGAGCGCAAGGTCGAGGCGGTCTGGCGCGCGATCCGGGAGGCCGGCGAGACCGGCGACTGGCGCCCGAACCGCAGCCGGCTGTGTGCCTGGTGCGCGCACCAGGCCATCTGCCCGGCGTACGGCGGCACTCCCCCGCCGCTGCCGGTCGTCGCCGAGGAGCGGGTGCTCGTCGAGCCGGTTCAGCCCAGCTCGGACTGAAGGCGGGCGAGGGCGGGGCCGTCGAGCTCGGTGAGCGAGTCGCGGAACACCCGGCGCGGACCGGGCGGCACGGCGACGTGGTTCTGCACGACGAGCACGGTGCACCCCGCGGCCTCCGCCGAGGTCGCCCCGGTCGAGGAGTCCTCGATCGCGACGCAGTCCGCCGGGTCGAGCCCGAGCGCCGCGGCCGCGGAGAGGTACGGCTCCGGGTGCGGCTTGCCGTAGCTCACCTTGTCGCCGGTGATCACCACGTCGAAGGTGTCCGCGGGCAGGTGCCCCAGGATCGGCGCCACCAGCCGCTCGTAGGACATCGTGACCAGCGCGCACGGGACGCCGCGCGCGTGCAGCTCCTCGAGAAGCTCGCGCGCCCCCGGGCGCCACGGCACCGACTCGCGCACGCTGGCGACGACACCGTCGAGCAGCTCCTCGACGATCTCCTCCGGGGTGAGGTCCAGGCCCATCCGCTCGCGGATGTAGCCGGCCGAGGTCAGCAGGCTGTTGCCGACCAGGCTGAGCCCGTCGGCCTCGGTCCACTCCGCCCCGTGCCGGTGCGCCAGCGCCGTCTCCGCCGCCACCCAGGCCGGCTCGGTGTCGACGAGGGTGCCGTCCATGTCCCACAGGACCGCCGCGGGCAGCGACGTTTGGTCCCCAACGACATCGTTTCGGCCGGTTTCGTTGTCGTTGGGGACCAAACGTGCGTCCTCGGCCCGTCGGCGCTCGTCGTCCGGCTCAGTCATCGGGGTCGTAGCCGAGGTTGGGCGAAAGCCACTTCTCGGCCTCCGCGAGGGACCAGCCCTTGCGCTCGGCGTAGGCCTCGACCTGGTCGCGGCCGAGCCGGCCGACGACGAAGTACTGCGCGTCGGGGTGGCTGTAGTAGACGCCGGAGACCGAGGCACCCGGCCACATGGCCATCGACTCGGTGAGCTGGATGCCGGTGTTCGCCTCGACGTCGAGGAGGTCCCACAGGGTGGTCTTCTCGGTGTGGTCGGGGCAGGCGGGGTAGCCGGGCGCGGGGCGGATGCCGGTGTACTTCTCCGCGATCAGGTCCTCGTTGGACAGCTGCTCGCTGTCGACGTGGCCCCAGAACTCGGTGCGCACCCGCTGGTGCAGCCGCTCGGCGAAGGCCTCGGCGAGGCGGTCGGCCAGGGCCTCGACCAGGATCGCGTTGTAGTCGTCGAGGTCGTCCTTGAACTGCTGGACCTTCTCGGGCAGCCCGATGCCGGCGGTCACGGCGAAGCCGCCGACGTGGTCGGGCAGGCCGGTCTCGGCGGGCGCGACGTAGTCGGCCAGGGACCGGTTCGGCACGCCGTCGCGGTGCTTGCCCTGCTGGCGCAGCTGGTGCAGCACCGCGCGGACCTCGGAGCGCTCCTCGTCGGCGTACACGACGACGTCGTCGCCGCGCGAGGCCGCGGGGAACAGGCCGTACACGCCCTGGGCGGTGAGCCAACCCTCGGCGATGATGCGGTCCAGCATCTCGTTGGCGTCGGCGTACAGCCTGCGCGCGGTCTCCCCGGTGGTGGGGTTGTTGAGGATGTCGGGGAAGCGGCCCTTCATCTCCCAGGCGTTGAAGAACGGCTGCCAGTCGATGTACTCGCGCAGCTCGGCGATCGGGTAGTCGCGCAGCACGTGGACGCCCGGGGTGCGCGGCGCCGGCGGCTCGTACCCGGTCCAGTCGATCGGGGTGGCGTTGGCGACCGCGTCGGCGTAGCTCAGCTGCGGGCGGTCGCTCTTCGCGGCGTGCCGGGTGCGCAGCGAGTCGTAGTCGGCCTGCACGTCGGCCATCAGCGTCGTGCGACGCTCCGGGTGCAGCAGCGACGCGGCGGTGGGCACCGACCGCGAGGCGTCCTTGACCCACACGACGGGGCCGTCGTACTTGTGGTCGATCTTGACCGCGGTGTGGGCGCGCGAGGTGGTCGCGCCGCCGATCATCAGCGGGATCTCCATCCCGAGGCGCTGCATCTCCCCGGCCACGGTGACCATCTCGTCCAGCGACGGGGTGATCAGGCCGGACAGGCCGATGATGTCGGCGCCGACCTCGCGGGCGGTGTCGAGGATCTTCTGCGCGGGGACCATCACGCCGAGGTCGATGACCTCGAAGTTGTTGCACTGCAGCACCACACCGACGATGTTCTTGCCGATGTCGTGGACGTCGCCCTTCACCGTCGCCATGACGATGGTGCCGTTGGTCTCCTTGGCGGTGGCGAGCGCGGGGTTGTCGATCTTCTCCTGCTCGATGAACGGGATCAGGTAGGCGACGGCCTTCTTCATCACCCGCGCCGACTTCACCACCTGCGGCAGGAACATCTTGCCGGCGCCGAACAGGTCGCCGACCACGTCCATGCCCTGCATCAGGGGGCCCTCGATGACCTCGATCGGCCGGCCCCCACGGGCGGCGATGAGGGCGCGCAGCTCCTCGGTGTCGGCCTCGACGTGGGCGTCGATGCCCTTGACCAGCGCGTGGGTGATCCGCTCGCCGACCGGCAGGCTGCGCCACTCCTCGGCGGTCGCCTCGTCCTGCGCGGCCGCCCTGTTGTGGCCCTCCGCGACCTCCAGGAGCCGCTCGGCGGCGTCGGGGCGGCGGTTGAGCACGACGTCCTCGATGCGCTCGCGCAGCTCGGGGTCGACCTGGTCGTAGACCACCAGCGCACCGGCGTTCACGATGCCCATGTCGAGCCCGGCGGCGATCGCGTGGAACAGGAAGACCGCGTGGATCGCCTCGCGGACCGGGTTGTTGCCCCGGAAGCTGAAGCTGACGTTGGAGATGCCGCCGGAGACCTTCGCGTGCGGCAGGTTCTCCTTGATCCAGCGGGTGCCCTCGATGAAGTCCAGGCCGTACGACGCGTGCTCCTCGATGCCGGTGGCCACCGCGAAGACGTTCGGGTCGAAGATGATGTCCTCGGCCGGGAAGCCGACCTCGTCGACCAGGATCCGGTAGGCGCGCTCGCAGATCGCGGTACGGCGCTCCAGGCTGTCGGCCTGGCCGTCCTCGTCGAAGGCCATGACGACCGCGGCGGCACCGTACTTGCGGCACAGGCGGGCGTGGGCGACGAACGCCTCCTCGCCCTCCTTCAGGGAGATGGAGTTGACCACGGCCTTGCCCTGGATGTTCTTCAGTCCGGCCTCGATCACCTCCCACTTGGAGGAGTCGACCATCACCGGCACGCGGCTGATGTCGGGCTCGCTGGCGATGAGGCGGGTGAAGCGGTCCATGGCCGCGACGCCGTCGATCATCCCCTCGTCCATGTTGATGTCGATGACCTGCGCGCCGTTCTCGACCTGCTGGGCGGCCACCGACAGCGCGGCGTCGTAGTCGCCGGCCTTGATCAGGTTGCGGAAGCGGGCCGAGCCGGTGATGTTGGTGCGCTCGCCGACGTTGACGAACAGGCTGTCGTCGCGGACGGTGAACGGCTCCAGGCCGGAGAGGCGCAGCGCGGGCTCGACGGGGGCCGGCACCCGGGGCGCCTTGTCGGCCACGGCCTCGGCGATCGCGGCGACGTGGGCGGGGGTGGTGCCGCAGCAGCCGCCCACCAGGTTGACGAACCCGGCCCCGGCGAACTCCGCCACGACCGCGGCGGTCTCGGCCGCGGCCTCGTCGTACTCGCCGAACGCGTTCGGCAGGCCGGCGTTGGGGTAGCAGGACACGAACGAGTCGGTGATCCGCGCCAGCTCGGCGATGTAGGGGCGCATCTCGGTCGCGCCGAGGGCGCAGTTCAGGCCGACGGCGAGCGGCCGGGCGTGCCGGATCGAGGCCCAGAAGGCCTCGGTGGTCTGGCCGGTCAGGGTGCGCCCGGAGGCGTCGGTGATGGTGCCGGAGATGACGACGGGCCAGCGGCGGCCGTACTCCTCGAAGAGGGTCTCCAGGGCGAAGATCGCGGCCTTGGCGTTGAGGGTGTCGAAGATCGTCTCGACGAAGACCAGGTCGGAGCCGCCGTCGAGCAGGCCGCGGCCGGCGACGAGGTAGGCCTCGACGAGCCGGTCGAAGCTGACATTGCGCGCGCCGGGGTCGTTGACGTCCGGGGAGATGGAGGCGGTCCGGGTGGTCGGGCCCAGGGCGCCGGCGACGTAGCGGGGCCGGTCCTCGGTGGCGTGCGCGTCCGCGGCCTCGCGGGCCAGTCGGGCGGCGCAGTAGTTGAGCTCGTAGGCGAGCTCCTCCATGCCGTAGTCGGCCAGCGAGATCGCGTTGGCGTTGAAGGTGTTGGTCTCGATGATGTCCGCGCCCGCCGCGAGGTACTCCTCGTGGATGTCGCGGATGATCTCCGGCTGGGTGAGCGTCAGCAGGTCGTTGTTGCCCTGCAGGTCGCTGGGCCAGTCGGCGAACCGCTCGCCGCGGTAGCCGGACTCGTCGGGACGGTCACGCTGGATCGCGGTTCCCATCGCACCGTCCAGCACCATGATCCGCTCGCGCAGCATCACGGTCAGCGCCTCCGTGGCATCGGGGCGCAGGAACGGCTCGAAGGCCGGATCGCTCAACGTGACTCCTCTCGAGAGGCCGGTGGGTCCCGGCCGGTCCTCCAGCGTAAGAAGGTATGTCCACGTGCTGGACGAACAGACCAGATCGTGACACCGGGCCGGCGCGGCGGCGAAATCGCCGCTCCTGACTAGGCTGGGTGGGTGATCGAGATCGATGAGCTGCCCGACCTCGTCGCCCCGGTGGTGATCGCCGCCTTCGAGGGGTGGAACGACGCTGCCGACGCGGCATCCTCCGTCGTCGACCACCTGATCGACGTGTGGGGCGCGCGGGTGGTGGGGGCGATCGACCCCGAGGAGTTCTACGACTTCCAGGTCAACCGCCCCGTGATCGGCACCGACGCCAACGGGCACCGCCGGGTCAGCTGGCCCACCACCCGGATCGCGGTCGCCTCTCCCCCGGACCTGGACCGCGACGTCATCCTGATCCGCGGCATCGAGCCCAACATGCGCTGGCGCCAGTTCTGCGCCGAGCTGCTCGCCGCCTGCGACGAGCTCGGCGGCGAGCTGGTGATCACCCTCGGCGCGCTGCTCGCCGACGCCCCGCACACCCGCTCCATCCCCGTCACCGGTACGGCGACCGAGCCCGAGCTGGTCGACCGGCTGCGCCTCGAGCAGTCGACGTACGAGGGACCGACCGGCATCGTCGGGGTCTTCCAGGACGCCTGCGTGCTCCTCGACGTCCCGGCCGTGTCGTACTGGGCGGCGGTCCCCCACTACGTCGCGCAGCCGCCGTGCCCCAAGGCGACGCTCGCGCTGGTGCGCCAGCTGGAGGACCTGCTCGAGGTCAGCATCCCGCTCGGCGACCTCCCCGAGGACGCCCGCGCCTGGGAGCGCGGGGTCGACGAGCTCGCCGAGGAGGACGAGGACATCGCCGACTACGTCCGCTCCCTGGAGGAGACCCGCGACACCACCGACCTGCCCGAGGCGACCGGTGAGGCGATCGCGCGGGAGTTCGAGCGGTACCTCAAGCGCCGCCAGGGCGGGGACGACTGACGCTGCCGGCGGCGCTGCCCCCGGAGGTCGTCGTTTGGTCCCAAACGACAGCTTCCGGGGCGGTTTCGTTGTCGTTGGGGACCAAACGTTGCACCCAGGCGCCCCGACGCGGGCGCCCGCCCGGCGTCAGAGCGCCAGGCCGAGGGCGGCGTCGAGGGCGGTGTAGACCGTGTGGGCGGCGTCGGGGTCGCTGGTGTCGGCGAGGCCGTCGGTGCCGAGGGTGGCGCGCACCCAGGCGTCCACGGCGGCGAGGGCGCGGGGGGCGTCCAGGTCGTCGGCGCAGGCCGCGAGGACCTCGCGCACGACCGGCTCGGCGGGGGCGCCGGCACCGAGTGCCAGGGCACGGCGCCAGTCGGCGAGGGTGTCGACGGCGTTCCAGAGCTCGGCGTCGGTCCACTCCCAGTCGCTGCGGTAGTGGTGGCGCAGCAGCGCCAGGCGGATCGCCATCGGGTCGACGTCGCTGTTGCGCAGCGCGGAGACGAAGACCAGGTTGCCGCGCGACTTCGACATCTTCTCGCCGTCGTAGGCGACCATGCCGGCGTGGGCGTAGACCTGCGCGAAGCGGTGCGCGGGGTCCGCGACCTGCGCGTGGCCCGCGCACATCTCGTGGTGCGGGAAGACCAGGTCGCTGCCGCCGCCCTGGACGTCGAAGGCGGCACCGAGGTGCTCCAGCGCGATCGCGGTGCACTCGATGTGCCAGCCGGGGCGACCGGGGCCGAAGGGGCTGGGCCAGGCCGGCTCGCCGGGACGCTCGCCGCGCCACACGACGCAGTCGAGGGGGTCCTTCTTGCCGGGACGGTCGGGGTCGCCGCCGCGCTCGGGGAAGATGCGCAGCATCTCCTCGCGCGACAGCCCGGACTCCTCGCCGAAGGCGGGGTCGGCGGTCACCGACATGTACAGGTCGTCCTCGACGCGGTAGACCGCGCCGGCGGCCTGGAGGCGCTCGATGAGGCGGATCACCAGCGGGATCGACTCGACGGCCCCGATGTAGTGGGCCGGGGCGATGACGCGCAGCGCGGTCATGTCCTGGCGGAACAGCTCGGTCTCGCGCTCGGCGAGCTCGACCCAGTCGACCTTCACCTTCTCGGCGCGCTCCAGCAGCGGGTCGTCGACGTCGGTGACGTTCTGCACGTAGCTGACCTCGTGCCCGGCGTTGCGCCAGGCCCGGTTGAGCAGGTCGAAGCCGAGGTACGTCGCGGCGTGCCCGAGGTGCGTGGCGTCGTACGGCGTGATCCCGCAGACGTAGAGCCGGGCGGCGCCGTCGGGCCGCGTGGTCACCGGACCGCCCGTGGCGGTGTTGTGGAGGGTGACCGGCGGGCCCTGGATGGGCAGGGTCGGGATCTCCGGGGAGGACCAGGCGCGCATGCGGTGAACTGTAGTGGGCGGGCTCAGAAGGGCGGCCACGGGATGGCCGGGGACTCCCCGCGGGGCGCCGGCATCACCCCCGCGGACACCAGCCGGCGGCAGCGCCGGGCGAGGATCTCGATCTCGTCGTCGTCGAGCAGCGGGGCGAGCGCTTCGCCCAGCGTCCCGCGGACGGCGTCCTCCAGACGGCGTACGGCGTCGAGCTCCTCGTCGGTGAGCGGCTCGCCGGTCCAGCCCCACAGCACCGTGCGGAGCTTGGGCTCGTGGTGGAACGCGATGCCGTGGTCGACGCCGTAGCGGTGGCCCGACGGCATCGCCAGCACGTGCCCGCCCTTGCGGTCGGCGTTGTTGATCACCACGTCGAAGACCGCCATCCGGCGCAGCGGGGCGGAGTCCTCGTGGACCAGGGAGACCGGCTGGTCGAGGCCGTCGATGCCGTCGAAGACGCGCAGGAAGCCCGGCGGGATCGCGCCGGCGCGGACCAGGGTCACCGGCTCCTGGTCGTCGTCGGGCTCCTCCCACGACTGCACCATCCCGGGGCCGTGCGGGCCGTCGCGCAGCCAGGTGCGCGGCACGATGTTCCAGCCCAGCTCCTCGGAGACGAGGTACGCCGCGAGCTCGCGGTGCGCCAGCACGGCGCCGGGGAAGTCCCACAACGGGCGCTCCCCCGAGATCGGCTTGTAGACGACGCGGTGCTCGCCGACGGCGCCCAGGAACGTCGCGTTGGAGGCCGGCATGATCCGGCCGTGCAGCACCAGCTCGTCGCCGAGCAGGTCCGGGAGCGCCTCCATCAGCCGTGGCAGCCGGTCACGGGTCGCGGCGCTTGAAGCCGTTGGCGCGCACGCACAGGTGGCCGTCGACGTCGATCGGGTTGCCGCAGAACGGGCAGGCCGGCCGGCCGGCGTCGAGCACCTGGGCGCTGCGCTGCACGAAGGCGCGTGCGTAGCCGGGCGCCAGGCGCACCAGCAGCACCTCCTCCGGCTCCGGCTCCACGATGTTCTCGTCGACCTGGTCGGGGGCGACGATGGCGGCCTCGCTGAACGGGAACACCTCGATGACCACGCGCTCGTCGCCCGGGTCCCACGACAGGGTCATGGTGCCGGCGCGGAACTCCTCCTCGACTGGCTGGTCGAGGGGGTCGCTGTCGACCAGGTCGAACGGTGCCACGGCGGGTACGACGGCGCTGCTGGGCTCGGTGGCCATGACCTCGTCGAGCAGCTCGTCGACCCGCTCCGCGAGCGCGGCGACCTGCTGCTTCTCGACGGCGACGGAGACGATCCGGGTGCCGCTGCGGGCCTGGAGGTAGAAGGTGCGGGAGCCGGGCGCGCCGACGGTGCCGGTCACGAAGCGCTCCGGCGGATCGAAGGAGTGGACGAGGGCCATGCGCCCAGCCTAGGACCCTGCCGCACCGGCAGGCGCGGGGCCCGCGCCGCCGCCGACGACCGCGTCGGTGTCCGCGGCCGGGGTCTCGGTGCCCGTGTCGGCCGGCGGGCGCAGCCAGGACAGGTCGCCCTCGTGGGAGTTGGTCGCGAGCACGTAGGGGCGCGACTCGGTGTAGCGCACGATCGAGATCGAGGCCGGGTCGACGTGGAGGCGCTGGAACAGGTCCAGGTGCATGCCCAGCGCGTCGGCCAGCACCGACTTGATGATGTCGCCGTGGCTGACCGCGACCCACACCGCGTGCGGCCCGTGCTCACGCTCGACCTCGGCGTCGCGGCGTCGTACGGTCGCGACCGAGCGGGCCTGCATCGCGGTCATCGTCTCCCCGCCCGGGAACGCCGCGGCGGAGGGCTGGGTCTGGACGACCTTCCACAGCTTCTCGCCGGCGAGGTCCTTGATCGCGCGGCCCTGCCACTCCCCGTAGTCGCACTCGGTGATCCCGCGGTCGGTGACCACCGGCGGCTCGTCCTCGCGCCCGGCGAGCAGCGCGCGGGTGGTCTGGCGGCAGCGCTCCAACGGGCTGGTCACCACCAGGGCGAGCGGCACCTGCGCCAGCCGGGCGCCGGCGCGGGCGACCTGCTGCTGACCGGTGCTGTCCAGCCGGACCCCCGGCGTACGTCCGGCGAGCGTGCCGGAGGCGTTGGCGGTGGTGCGCCCGTGCCGCACGAGGATGAGGGTGGCCATGGCGCGGACTCTAGCCGGGTGTACCGGACCGGCCGCGCGGTTAGCGTGTCCGGATGATCGTCGACAGCGGCCTCTACCGTCATGGTGTCCGGGCGCCCGCGCCCCTCGCGACGTCCGACCTCGCGCGGGTCCGGGCCGAGCGGGCCCCCGGCGACTTCATCTGGGTGGGCCTGCACGAGCCGACCCCCGAGGAGCTCCAGCAGATCGCCGACCAGCTGGGCTTCCACCCGCTCGCCACCGAGGACGCGCTCAAGGCCCACCAGCGGCCCAAGCTGGAGCGCTACGACCAGTCGCTGTTCCTGGTGCTCAAGACGCTGACCTACATCGATGCCGACGACGCCGTCGAGACCGGCGAGATCAGCCTCTTCGTCGGTGAGGGGTACGTCGTGACGGTGCGGCACGGCGCGGGCGGCGACCTGAGCTCGACCCGTGCCCACCTCGAGGAGGTCTCCGACGTGCTGGGACGCGGGCCCGCGGCGGTGGTCTACGCGGTGTGCGACAAGGTCGTCGACGACTACACCCTGGTCGGGCGCTCCCTGGAGGAGGACGTCGACGAGGTGGAGCAGTCGGTCTTCTCCGGCGAGCGCACCCGCGACTCCGAGCGGATCTACACCCTCAAGCGGGAGATCGCGGAGGTCCGGCGGGCCGTGCTGCCGCTGCGTCAGCCGATGATGGACTGCGCGGAGGGCCGGGTGCCGGGCATCAACGGCGACGTCGCGCCGTACTTCCGCGACGTCGCCGACCACCTCAGCCGGGTCGCGGAAGTCGTGGACAACCTCGACCAGCTGCTGTCCTCGGCCTTCGACGCGCACGTCGCGCAGATCTCGGTGCAGCAGAACGACGACATGCGCACCATCTCCGCGGGGGCGGCGCTGGTGGTGGTGCCGACGCTGATCGCCGGGATCTACGGCATGAACTTCAAGCACATGCCGGAGCTCGACTGGCGCTACGGCTACCCGTTCGCGCTGGTGATGATGGTCGGCGTCGCGGCCGGGCTGTGGGTGTGGTTCAAGCGCTCCGGGTGGCTGTGACCCGGCTCAGGGGGTGAGCACGTTGGCCGAGAGCAGGATCAGCACCAGCGCACCCAGCGCGACCCGGTAGAGCACGAACGGGGTGTAGGAGCGCGTGGAGACGTAGCGCAGCAGCCAGGCGATGGCGGCGTAGCCGACGACGAAGGACACGACCGTCGCCACGATCGTGGGGGTCCAGCCGTACGGGTTGTCCCCGCCGGGGATCTCCTTGAGCTGGAAGATCCCGGCGCCGACGACCGCCGGGATGGCGAGCAGGAACGCGTAGCGGGTGGCGGCCTCACGCTCGTAACCCAGGATGCGGCCCATCGAGATCGTGGCGCCGGAGCGGGAGACGCCCGGGATCAGCGCGCAGGCCTGCGCGACGCCCATCAGGACGGCGTCGCGGATGTTGATCTGGTTGATCTTCTTGGAGTTGCTGCTGAACTTGTCGGCCAGGCCGAGCACGATGCCGAGCGCGATCAGGGTGACGCCGATGATCCACAGGCTGCGGAACTCGTTCTCGATGACGTCCTTGAGCGCGACGCCGAGCAGCACGATCGGCACCGAGCCGATGATGATGAACCAGCCCATCCGGGCGTCGAGGCTGCCGCGGTACTCCGGCTTCACCAGCGACTTCAGCCACGCCGTGGCGATGCGCCAGATGTCCTTGCGGAAGTAGATGAGCACCGCCAGCTCGGTGCCGATCTGGACCACCGCGGTGAAGGCCGCCCCCGGATCGCCCCACCCGAACATCTCCGGGTAGATGCGCAGGTGCGCACTGCTGGAGATGGGGAGGAACTCCGTGAGTCCCTGGATGGTGCCGAGCACGACAGCTTGGAAGAGTTCCCACACGGGCGGGCAGCCTACGCGGCACCGAACCGCGTGCCGCCGACGGCTTACGTGGGTGGGACCACTACCTTTCTGCCATGCAGCTCAGGTCCCTCGGCCAGACCGGTCTCCGCGTGTCCCGTCTCGGCCTCGGCACGATGACATGGGGACGAGACACCGACGAGCACGAGGCGCGCGACCAGCTGATCGCCTTCGCCGAGGCCGGCGGCACGCTCGTCGACACCGCGGCCAGCTACGGCGACGGCGCCGCCGAGGAGCTGATCGGCTCGCTGATCGGTGACGTGGTGGCGCGCGACGAGGTCGTGCTGGCCACCAAGGCCGGACTGGTGCGCCGCGGGGACTCCCGGCGCATCGACACCTCGCGTGGGCACCTGCTCCCCGCGCTGGACCGCTCGCTCAAGCGCCTCGGCGTGGACCACGTGGACCTGTGGCAGGTGCACGTGTGGAGCGACCGGACCCCGCTGGAGGAGACGCTGCAGGCCCTCGACCTGGCGGTGACGTCGGGACGCGCGTCGTACGTCGGTATCTCGAACTACACCGGCTGGCAGACCGCGCACGCCGCGACCTGGCAGAGCGCGGTGCCCGGCCGGGTGCGCCTGGCCTCGACGCAGGTGCAGTACAACCTGCTCAACCGCGGCGTGGAGCACGAGGTGCTGCCGGCGGCCGCCGCGCTCGGGCTCGGCGTCCTCGCCTGGTCGCCGCTGGCAGGCGGCGTGCTGACCGGCAAGTACCGCGGCGGCACCCCGGCCGACTCCCGCGCCGCCGACCCCTGGTTCGCCTCGCGGGTCGAGAACTACCTCGACAGCTTCGGCCGCGGCGTCGTGGAGGCCGTGGCCCGCGCCGCCGACGGCCTGGGCTGGACGCCGCTGGAGGTCTCCCTCGCCTGGCTGCGCGACCGTCCCGGCGTGACCGCCCCGATCCTGGGCGCGCGCACCGCCGCCCAGCTGCGCGCGGCGCTCGCGGTCGAGGAGCTGACCCTGCCCCCCGAGATCGTCCTGGCCCTGGACGACGTCAGCGAGGAGTGAGCCGATGTCACGTGTGCTGCGTCAGCCGCTGCGTCCCGGGGTGGAGTGGGAGCTCGACAGCGTCACGTTCGCCCGCGAGTTCCCCCGCGGTGTGGTCGCCAAGCTGCTGACCGAGCGCGCCGAGCAGGGCGGCTGGGAGCTGGACCGGGTCCGCATCGGCGCCGACGGCGTGCGGCGGGTGGTCCTGCGCCGGCGGGTGATCAAGGTGGTCCGCACGGCCTGACGGTGCGACGTTTGGTCCCCAACGACAGTCTTCGGGGCCGAATCGTTGTCGTTGGGGACCAAACGTGGGGGTTCTCCCCCACTCAGACCTGGTCGAGGAACCTGTCGAACACCCGCGCCCCGAACTCCAGCGCATCCACGGGGACGCGCTCGTCGACGCCGTGGAACAGCGCGGTGAAGTCGAGGTCGGCGGGCAGGCGGAGCGGGGCGAAGCCGTAGGAGCGCATGCCGAGCTTGCGGAAGTGCTTGGCGTCGGTGCCTGCCCCCATCAGGTACGGCGCGACGAGGGCGTCGTCGTCCTCGGCGAGGATCGAGCGGGTCATGGCGCGGACCAGGTCGCCCTCGTACGGCGACTCCCAGGGCTGCTGGTGGCTGACCATGTCGATGTCCACGCCGTCGCCGACGAGCTCGCGCAGGGTCGCGAAGAACTCGTCCTCGTAGCCGGGCAGGAAGCGGCCGTCGACGTGGGCGGTCGCCTCGGTGGGGATGACGTTCACCTTGTAGCCGGCCTGGAGCATCGTCGGGTTGGTGGAGTTGCGCAGCACCCCGCCGAGCATCCGGGTCGCCGGGCCGAACTCCTCGACGAGGTCCTGGGCGTTGTCGGGGGTGACCTCGGTGCCGGCGAGGTCGGCGACGGTGGCGAGCAGCACCTCCATCGCGGGGGTGAGCCGCACCGGCCACTCGTGGGTGCCGAGACGCGCCACCGCCTGCGCGAGCCGGGTGACGGCGTTGTCGGGGTTGATCATCGAGCCGTGCCCGGCGCGACCGCGGGCGGTCAGGCGCATCCACGCCATGCCGCGCTCGGCGGACTCGATCAGGTAGAGCCGTCGCCCGCGGACGGTCGTGCTGAAACCGCCCACCTCGCCCACCGCGTCGGTGACCCCCTCGAACTCCTCGGCGTGGTCGCGGACCAGCACCTCGGCGCCGCGGTGTCCCCCGGCCTCCTCGTCGGCGGTGAAGCACAGCACCACGGGGCGCTCGGGCACGGCGCCGGCGCGCTGCCGGGCGCGGACCACCGAGAGCAGCATCGCGTCGAAGTCCTTCATGTCGACCGCGCCGCGCCCCCACAGGTAATCCTCGTGGATCTCCCCGGAGAACGGGTCCATCTGCCAGTCCTCCGCGGCCGCCGGCACCACGTCGAGGTGGCCGTGCAGCAGCAGCCCGTCGCCCCGGTTCCCGCCCCAGCGCGCCATCACCGAGGTCCGCCCCGGGCTGGACTCGTAGATGCGCGGCTCGATCCCCACGTCGGCGAGCAGCGTGGCGACCATCTCGGCCGCCTTGCGCTCCCCCGGGCCCGAGTCGTCGCCGTAGTTGGAGGTGTCGATGCGGATCAGGTCGCGGCACAGCTCGACGACCTCGCTCGCGGGGTCGTACGCCGGGGCGTAGGCCGGTGCCTGGTCGGCGGTCAGGTCCTCGGGATCAGCAGCCATGGCGCCAGCATGACACCTCGATGTGCACCCCCCGATTCCGTGTTTCCGGGAGGCCAGTGTTAAGTTTTTCCAGCACTCGGGTCCGGGTGGCGGAATTGGCAGACGCGCTAGCTTGAGGTGCTAGTGCCCTTTATCGGGCGTGGGGGTTCAAGTCCCCCCTCGGACACCAGCAACAAACCGGCCAGGCTCCTGAAAGGGAGCCTGGCCGGTTCGCATTTCGCCACCTTCTCGCCTGCATTCCGCAGGCCCTGGTCGAGCCGCTCCGGCCGGCGCCGTACGACGCCGGCCGGTCGCGACCTCAGGACTCGCAGACCGTGCCGTCCCCGTCGCCGTCGCGGTACCAGTCGTACTCGGGGTCCCGGCCGCGCACGTACGGGCCGTAGCCCGCGGCGATCGCGGAGGTGCAGTAGTCGAAGCGCGGGTCCAGGCCACCGGCCCCCGCGCCGGCGCCGCTGCCGGCCGGCGGGGACGGTGCCGGGGTGCGGGTCGGGGTCGCCGGCGCGGCCGGCATCGCCCCGGCGTCGGACGGCCGGGCGTCGGCCACGGCGTCCCCGCGCAGCCGGGCGAGGCGGACGGTGAGCCGGCGCGTGCCGCAGCCGTCGGCGTAGCGGGTGAGCGTGCGCTGCTCGACGGGGTCCACGCTCAGCCCCCACCGCACCTTGATCGCGACCCAGGAGGAGACGTAGACGCAGGACTTGTACGCCGGCATCCACTGGGCGGGGTCGGCGTCGGACTTGGTGCGGTTCGAGGAGGCGCTGACCGCGATCAGGGCGCGCCGGTCGCCGAGGTCGTTGGCGAACGCCTCGCGCCGCTGCGGCGACCAGCCGTGGGCTCCGGAGTCCCACGCCTCGGCGAGCGGGACCAGGTGGTCGATGTCGAAGTCGGAGGGGTTCGTGGTCGTCTCCTGGTCGTAGTAGGAGTGCCAGCGCCCACCGACGACGGCGCAGCCGGGCGCGAGGCGTGCCCCGGGAGCGCGGTTCTGGGTGATCAGAACCTCGTCGCGGGTGTCGCAGCCGTTGCGGTCGGCGTCGGACCAGTGCACGAACAGGTCGCGGTCGTAGCCGGTACGCCGTTCCGGTGCCACCGGCAGTGCGGTGACGGCGGCCGCCAGCGTGGTCCGCACCTGCGTGCCCGGATTGCCGGTGATCCGGGCGGGGGCGTCCGGGGCCGGAGCAGGACGGGGCGTACGGGTGCCGCCGCCGGGGCTCGGCTCGGTGCGCGGGGACGTCTCGGCGCGCGGGGGCGTCTGTTCGGCGACGTCGGACGTCGCGGCGTCGCAGCCGGCCACGGCCAGGAGCAGCAGGGCGGCACCGACGCCGGGCGCGAGGCGCCGCAGCCGGGAGCGGCGGGTGGGAGTGGGGACGGCGGACGGTGGGAGGGGCGCGCTCACGCCCCGATCCTCGCCTGCGGCACCGACAGTCGTGCGGGCGGGCGTCCCGGGTCCGGTGGCACTGGTCAGGTGGGACCCCTCGTCCCTACCGTGGGACATGCGCATCTCAGGCAACGTCTTCCTCGTGACCGGCGGTGGCAACGGGATCGGGCGCGAGGTGGTCCTCGCGCTGCGGGCCCGCGGCGCCCGCGTCGCCGCCGTGGACCTGAGCCTCGACGGGC
Organism: Nocardioides sp. zg-DK7169; assembly: GCF_013155365.1. Taxonomy (GTDB): domain Bacteria; phylum Actinomycetota; class Actinomycetes; order Propionibacteriales; family Nocardioidaceae; genus Nocardioides. Next base: position 242,917 of record NZ_JABJRA010000003.1, on the reverse strand, counting down.
TCTCCGAGACCGCGCGGCTGGTCGGTGAGGACGTCCGTCTCACCACCCACGTCCCCGACGTCACCGACTGGGACGCGGTCGAACGGGTGGTGGCCGACGTCGTGGCCGCGCACGGCCAGCTCGACGGCGTGCTCAACGTCGCCGGGATCATCCAGCCGTTCGTGCCGGTCAAGGACCTCGAGCGCGCGGTCTTCGAGAAGGTCATGGCGGTGAACTTCTGGGGCGTGGTCAACGTGACGACCGCGGCCCTGCCGGTCCTGCTCACCCGGCCGGCCGCGTCGATCACCAACATCTCCAGCATGGGCTCGTTCGCGGCCGTCCCGGGGCAGACGGCGTACGGCGCGAGCAAGGCCGCGGTCACCCAGTTCACCGCCGGGCTGTGGGCCGAGCTGCGCGACACCCCCGTGGAGGTCACGGTGGTGATGCCCGGCGGGGTCAGCACCGGGATCGCGACCCACTCCGGCGCCGAGCGGCCCGGCCAGGACGCCTCGGACAGCCCGGTCGACCTGACCACCCCGGCCGAGGCCGCGCGCCAGATCGTGGCGGGCACCGAGAAGGGGAGCTACCGCGTGGTCATCGGCAAGGACGCCCGGCTCCTCGACGTGCTCAGCAGGGCCATGCCGCGCCGGGCCAACCAGTTCCTGGCCCGCCGGATGTCCTCGCTGCTGGACTGAGGCCGGGCGGTCTGCCGGCCGGGGATCCTCCCCCGAGCTGTTGACGCTTCCAGTGTGGAGCGTCAACGACCCCGCGTCACGGCCGAGGCGGGCCAGCGCCTCTCGCCGGCGACCCAGGTGGCGCGGGCGTGCGCCGGGGTGCTGCGCGCGGTTCCGGACGACCTGGGCCACCGAGGCCCGAGGTCGGGGCGTCGCCGCCCCACGCTGAGGGCAGCAACCGGGCTCAGCCGTCGAGCGCGCGGACCCGCTGGAAGTTGCGCCCGCCGCGCTCGAAGGAGGCGACCACGGCGACAGGTGCCTGGGGCTCGTCGACCGGCTCGTCCCAGTCGCAGGGACGCACGTGCACGAGGTCGGCCGCGCACGCCTCCCGCGTCGAGTCGTAGCGCCACGGTCCGGTGAGCACGCCGCGCCGGTAGCGACCGTCGGTGTCCCGGGTCCACACGACGGAGCCCTCCTCGACGGCGGCGAACCGCTCGACCCGGCGCGCGACGCGCTCCCCGTGCTCGAGCACCGTGCGGGCGAGGACCTGCTCCCTCGGGGTGTCCGGTCCCGGCGCGGGGTCCAGGCGCCCGCCGATCCCGACCAGCCCCAGGGCGACCGCACGGACCTGGGCCAGGTCCGGGTCGACGTCGTCGCGGCGGCTGCGCAGCGGGGCTCGGTAGGTCGCGGGCATCGCACGATCCTATGCGCCGGTGCGAGGGCCGCCGACCGTGCGTGACGAGGGTCCGAGGGGCTCGCCCGACGGGGCGGGGTCGCGACCGACGTGAGCGACGAGGCCGTTTGGACGGCGCGTGGAGCGGCTACCGCCACGACGTACCCGAGGAGAGGAACCACCACATGAGCGAGCAGCAGTTCACGCCCGACACGAAGGTCGCCTTCCTGGTGGCCACCGAGGGCATCGAGCAGATCGAGCTCACCGACCCCTGGGAGGCCGTCCGCGCCGCGGGCGCCACCCCGGTGCTGATCAGCACCGAGCCGGGGAAGGTCCAGGCGTTCCACCACCTCGACGCGGCCGACACCTTCGGCGTCGACGTCGTGGTCGGCGACGCCAGCGTGGACGACTACGCCGCGCTGGTGCTGCCGGGCGGGGTCGCGAACCCCGACGCGCTGCGCACCGACGCGACCGCGGTCGGGTTCGTGCGCGACTTCGTCGCCTCCGGGCGTCCGGTCGCCGCGATCTGCCACGCCATCTGGATGCTGGTCGAGGCCGACGTGGTCCGCGACCGCGAGCTGACCTCGTGGCCGAGCCTGCAGACCGACGTGCGCAACGCCGGCGGGCGCTGGACCGACGCGGAGGTCGTCGTCGACGACAACCTCATCACCAGCCGCAAGCCCGACGACCTGCCCGCCTTCAACCGCGAGCTGCTCGGCCGGCTCGCCGGCTGAGGCCCGCGTCAGCGCTCACGCCCCCGCGCCCTAGGCTCGGGGGCGTGAGCGCTTTCCGTGTGGGGTTCGTGACCGGTGCGACCCCGGACAAGTGGGCGCGCGCCTGGCGCGAGCGCAGCCGGGTCCCGCTGGAGCTGGTGCCCGTCGAGGAGGACGAGCAGGAGGCCGGGCTGCGTGACGGGTCGCTCGACATGTGCCTGGTGCGCCTGCCGATCGACCGCGAGGGCCTGCACTGCATCCCGCTCTATGAGGAGGTCCCGGTCGTGGTGGCCGGACACGAGCACTTCGTGGCCGCAGCCGACGAGGTGTCGCTGGCCGACCTCGAGGAGGAGCAGCTGGTGCTCCCCCACCGCTCCGGCTGGACGCCGAGCGCCGCGCAGCTGGAGTGGCCGGCGATGGGCCTGCGCGATGCCGTCGAGGTGGTCGCCTCGGGGACCGGGATCGTGCTGGTGCCGATGTCGATCGCGCGGCTGCACCACCGCAAGGACGTGATCCGCCGCCCGGTCACCGACCTCCCCCCGACGACCGTCGGCCTGGCCTGGCTGATCGACAACGAGGACCCGCGCGTGCAGACGTTCATCGGCATCGTCCGGGGACGCACCGCACGCAGCTCGCGGGGCTGAGCGGCCGGCCGCGCCGACATCGAGCGGCGCGTGGCCTCACCCGGTCGGGCAGGTGAATCCCCTCACGATGCCGTGTGTCGGGTGGCCCACGGGGGTATCAACGCCCTTTGTGAGCAGACATGGCGAGACCCCCCGCACCCCGAGCACCGCGGACCGCTTGCGCCGCGTGGCCGCCCAGCCCGTCGACGACGTGGTCCCCCACCCGGTGCTCGACGTGGCGCCGACCGAGGCCGACCGGGTCCGCCCCGGCCTGGACCGAGCCGTCTTCGGCGTCACCGCCGCCCTGGCCGTGGCCTTCCTGGTCTGGGGCTTCGTGAGCACCGACTCGCTGGCCTCGGTCTCGGATGACTCCCTGGGCTGGACGATGGACAACGCCGGCTGGCTCTTCGTCATGACCGCCAGCGGCTTCGTGGTCTTCGTGCTCTGGCTCGCGTTGAGCCAGTTCGGCTCGATCACCCTGGGTCGCGACGATGAGACGCCGGAGTTCCGGACCACCTCGTGGATCGCGATGATGTTCAGCGCGGGCATGGGCATCGGCCTGATGTTCTTCGCCGTCAGCGAGCCGATCGCCCACCTCACGACCCCGCCGCCCGGCACCGAGGGCGGGACCGAGGCCCAGGCGATGAAGACCGCGCTGTCCACGACGCTCTTCCACTGGACGCTGCACCCCTGGGCGATCTATGCCGTCGTCGGCCTGGCGATCGCGTACGGCGTGTACCGCAAGGGCCGCGTCCAGCTGATCTCCGCCGCCTTCGAGCCGCTGCTCGGCCGCCACGCCCGTGGCCCGGCGGGGAAGCTCATCGACATGCTCGCGATCTTCGCGACGCTCTTCGGCTCCGCCGCCTCCCTCGGCCTCGGCGCGCTGCAGATCGGCAGCGGACTGGAGATCGTGGCTGGCCTCGACGAGGTCGGGAACGGGCTGCTGGTGATGGTCATCGCCGTGCTGACGGTCGGCTTCGTGGTCTCCGCCGTCTCCGGCGTCGCACGAGGCATCCAGTGGCTCTCGAACATCAACATGGTGCTCGCCGTCGTGCTGGCGCTGTTCGTGTTCCTCGTCGGCCCGACGATCTTCGTGCTGAACCTGCTGCCCACCGCCATCGGCGGCTACATCGCCGACCTGCCGACCATGGCGGCGCGCACCGGCGCCGAGGGCAGCGCGACCAACGACTGGCTCCAGGGCTGGACGGTCTTCTACTGGGCCTGGTGGCTGTCGTGGACGCCCTTCGTCGGCATGTTCATCGCCCGCATCTCCCGTGGCCGCACGATCCGTCAGTTCGTCTCGGGCGTCCTGCTGGTGCCGAGCCTGGTCAGCCTGGTGTGGTTCTGCATCTTCGGCGGCGCCGCCCTCGACCTGCAGACCTCCGGCGAGGCCGACATCGCCGGCGCGCTCTCCACCGAGTCCCAGCTGTTCACGATGCTGCAGGCCTACCCGGCTGCGACCGCGACCAGCATCCTGGTGATGGTGCTGGTCGGCATCTTCTTCATCTCCGGCGCCGACGCCGCGTCGATCGTGATGGGCACCCTCTCCGAGCGCGGGACCACCACCCCGCGCCGCGCCACCGTCGTGTTCTGGGGCGTGGCGACCGGCGCCGTCGCGGCGGTGATGCTGCTGGTCGGCGGCGCGGACGCCCTCAACGGGCTCCAGTCGGTCACCATCGTGGCGGCGTTGCCGTTCGTGGTGGTGATGATCGGCCTCGCGGTGGCGCTGGTGAAGGACCTGCGCTCCGACCCGGTGGTGCTGCGCCGCGCCTACGCCCGCGAGGCGGTCGAGCAGGCCGTGATCAGCGGCGTCACCGAGCACGGCGACGACTTCGTGCTCTCCATCGAGCCGACCACGGACGACCATGGCCCGGAGCAGCCCACGACGGACGGCCCCGAGGACCCGGGGCAGCCCGGCGTCACCACGACGTCGACAGCGGGCGCCCCTCGCTGAACCCGGCCGCCGACTGCACGCCCACGACCGCGCGGGCGTGCAGCTCGGCCAGGCTGCGGGCCCCGGCGTAGGTGCACGCGGAGCGCACCCCCGAGCAGATCTCGTCGATCAGGTCCTCCACGCCCGGCCGCACCGGGTCCAGGTACATCCGGGAGGAGGAGATGCCCTCCTCGTAGAGCCCCTTGCGGGCCCGGTCGTACGCCGACTCCCCCGCCGTACGGCTGGCGACGGCGCGGGCCGACGCCATGCCGAAGGACGTCTTGTAGGCGCGCCCGTCGGCGTCCTGCATGAGGTCCCCTGGGGACTCGTGGGTGCCCGCGAACCACGACCCGACCATGACGCTCGCGGCGCCGGCGGCCAGGGCCAGCGCGACGTCGCGCGGATGGCGTACGCCACCGTCGGCCCACACGTGGCGGCCGAGATCGGCGGCCGCGGCCGCGCACTCCAGGACGGCGGAGAACTGCGGGCGACCGACGCCGGTCATCATCCGGGTCGTGCACATCGCGCCCGGTCCGACGCCGACCTTGACGATGTCGGCGCCCGCCTCGATCAGCCGCCGGGTGCCGGCGGCGGAGACCACGTTGCCGGCCGCGACGGGCACGGCGGGCTCGAGGGAGCGCACGGCGGTGAGCGCGTCCAGCATCCGCTCCTGGTCGCCGTGCGCGGTGTCCACCACGAGGCAGTCGACCCCGGCGTCGAGCAGCCGGGCGGCCTTGTCGCCGACGTCCCCGTTGACCCCGACCGCGGCGGCGACGCGCAGGCCGCCGTCCAGGTCGGTCGCTGGGGTGTAGAGCGTCGCGCGCAGCGCCCCGGTGCGGGTCAGCACCCCGACCAGGCGGCCCTCCTCGTCCACCGCCACCGCGAGCGCCGCGCGGGTGCCGTCCAGCGCCTCGAAGGCGGTGCGCGGGTCGGTGTCCTCCGCGATCGTCACGGCCGGCGGCGACATCACCTCCTGCACCTGGGCGAAGCGGTCCACGTCCATGCAGTCGGCCTCCGCGACCACGCCGATCGCGCGACCGTCCCGCACCACCACGGCGGCGTGGTGGGCCCGCTTGGGGATCAGCGCCAGCGCCTCCGCGACCGTCTGGTCCGGGCGGAGCACGATGGGGGTGTCGAAGACGAGGTGGCGACGCTTGACCCAGGCGACCACCTCGGCGACGACCGGGATCGGGATGTCCTGGGGCAGCACCGTCAGGCCGCCGCGCCGTGCCACCGTCTCCGCCATCCGGCGCCCGGCGATCGCGGTCATGTTGGCGACCACGATCGGGACCGTCGCCCCGGTGCCGTCGGCGACGGACAGGTCCACGTCGTACCGGCTGCCCACCGTCGAGTGCTCGGGGACCATGAAGACGTCGTCGTAGGTCAGGTCGTGGGGCGGGACCGCGTCGTTGAGGAATCGCACGCTCGGTGACGATACGCCGACCGGGGGCACCGAGCACTCGGAAGCGCGCGTCCTAGGGTGGCGCCATGCCCCTGCTCGAGCCCGGCAGCCCGTCCGACCTCGTCCGCGCCACCGCCGCGGCCTTCACCGAGCGGTTCGGCCGCCCGCCGACCGTGCTCGGGCGTGCCCCGGGCCGGGTGAACCTGATCGGTGAGCACACCGATTACAACCGCGGGCTGGTGCTGCCGGTCGCGCTGCCGCACGCGACCTGGGTGGCCGTGGCGCCGCGCGAGGACGGCGCCCTGAACCTCTCCAGCACCCAGCAGGACGCCCCGTGGACGGGCACCCTGGACACCCTCGAGCCGGGCTCGATCTCCGGGTGGGCGGCCTACGCCGCCGGCGTGCTCTGGGCGCTGCGCGAGGCGGGCCTCGACGTCCCCGGCCTCGACCTCCACGTGCACAGCACCGTCCCGCTCGGCGCCGGGCTGTCGAGCTCTGCCGCCCTCGAGTGCGCCGTCGGAGCCGCGGTGGTCGGTCTGCTCGGGCTGGACCTGGACGGCCGCCACGGCGAGGAGCCGCTGCGCGACCTGCTGGTGCGCGCCGGGATCCGGGCGGAGACCGAGGTCGCCGGCGCCCCGACGGGCGGCATGGACCAGACGATCGCCGTCCACGCGCAGGCCGGCAGTGCGCTCCTCATCGACTTCGACGACGACAGCCGGCGGCCCCTGGACCTGGACCTCGAGGGCCGGGTGCTCCTGGTCACCGACACCCGGGTCAGCCACGAGCTCACCGACGGCGGCTACGCCTCGCGCCGTGCCGACTGCGAGGCCGCCGCGCAGGCGCTGGGCGTCGACTCGCTGCGCCACGCGAGCCTGGACGCGGTCGAGGGCCTCACCGACGAGCGGGTACGCCGCCGCGCGCGGCACATCGTCACCGAGGTCGCCCGGGTGGAGCGCACCGTGGCCGCCCTGGAGGCCCGGGACTTCGCGGAGGTCGCCCGCTGCTTCCTGGACTCCCACACCTCGATGCGCGAGGACTTCGAGATCAGCACCGAGGAGCTGGACACCGCGGTGGGCGTCGCGGTTGAGGCCGGTGCCCTGGCCGCCCGGATGACCGGCGGCGGGTTCGGCGGCTCGAGTGTCGCGATCGTGCCGGAGGAGCGGCTGGCCGCGGTGGTGCGCGCGATCGACGCGGCGTTCGCGCTGCGCAGCTACCCCGCGCCGGATCACCTCGTCGTCGAGCCCGCCGCCGGCGCCTCCCTGGAGACCGACGGCCTGAGCCGGGCCTGAGCGGCCTCCCCGCCCCGTCCCGAGCGGGCGGCGCGGTGGGCCGCCGCCGGGTGTGATCGGTATCGCCTGGCGTATCGCGAGCCGGACGTGCGGTGTGGGTCGGCATACTCGGGGTACGGAAGGGCTGCGGCCCCGCCGCGCCCGTGACCTGTCGGACCCCGGAAGGATCTGCCCATGGCCCGCAAGAGCCCGATCAGCATGATCAAGGACACCGCGCTCGACACCCTGAAGGACCCGCTCGCAGCCGGCCACAAGGCGATCGACCAGGCGAGGGCGACGGTCGGGCTCGGCCGCGCGGTGGCCGACCAGGTCGCGAGCACCCTGTTGTCCCGCGCCGGTGACGTGCTGAGCACCGTGGCGACCATGGGTGGCCGTGCCGACGCCGGCCCGGTGACCCCGACGACGGCTCCCTCCGTCCCGGGCCGCCCGCCGGCACCGGCCTCGCCCGACGGCGGGCCGAGCGCGCGGACCGAGCCGCCCGCGCCCGTGAAGAAGGCGCCGCCCGCCAAGAAGGCGCCGGCCAAGAAGGCGCCCACGGCCAAGAAGGCGGCCCCTGTCGTCGAGAAGGCCGTCGAGTCCGGCGCGGCGACGCCTGCCGCGACGCCCCCCGCCAAGAAGGCGCCGGCCAAGAAGGCGCCCGCCGCCAAGAGGGCGCCGGTGGTGGAGAAGGCCGTGGAGTCCGGTGCGGCCGCGCCGGCGAAGAAGGCGCCCGCGAAGAAGGCGCCCGCGGCGAAGAAGGCCCCCGCCGTGCAGAAGGCCGGGGCCGCGACGTCCGGCACGGCCACGGCCACGACGCCTCCCGCTCCTGAGCCCGCCGAGACCATCGAGCCGGTCCCCGCGCCGCAGACGTCCATCGACGCCGCCGCCGACGACCTCGTGGTTGAGGCCACCCCGGCCGACCTGGCCAAGAAGGCCGCCACGCCGACCGCGAAGAAGACGGCGACCAGGAAGGGGGCCGCCAAGAAGGGGGCCGCCAAGAAGTCGGCCACCGCGAAGACCGCCCCCGCGAAGACTGCCGGCAAGGGCGCCTCCGCGACCGGCGCCCCCAGCGCGAAGCGGACGGCCGCGAAGGAGACCCCGAGCACGACCACGGGCGCGCCGGCAGCGGGCACCACCACGCCGCCGCAGACCTCGATCGACGCCGGCGCCGACGCCTCCAAGCTCGACGCGACCCCCGCCGACGTGGCGAAGAAGGCGGCGCCCGCGGCCCCGAGCGCCCCTGCGGACACCACGGACACCACGAGCACGCCCGAGAAGAAGGCGCCCTCGGCGTCCTCGGTGCCCGGAGACCGGCTGCCGCCGCAGAAGGCCCCGGAGTCCGGTCCCGCCGAGGGCTGAGGCCCGCCGTACCCCGCACCGGTGAGCCGCGGTGCTCGCCGATGCGGGGGTTTCGGGCGGCATGGGCTAGTGTCATGCGTGTTGAAGGGATCGCCGCAAGGTGATCCTGGCCGCGCACCTAGTCGCGGCTCGTGTCTCGTACTCCTGGTTTTCGGTTCGCTGAACATCAGCACGGTTGATGGCTTCAGCGGCTCGTGGGCACTCCGCCCCGGCACCGAACAAAAGGAACAACATCATGGCTCAGGGCACCGTCAAGTGGTTCAACGCTGACAAGGGCTTCGGCTTCATCGCTCAGGATGGTGGCGGCGAGGACGTGTTCGTCCACTTCTCCGCGATCCAGTCCAGCGGCTACAAGTCCCTCGACGAGAACCAGAAGGTCGAGTTCGACCTCGCCGCCGGCCCCAAGGGCCCGCAGGCTGAGAACGTTCGCGTCGCCTGATTCCCCTTCGAAGGCCCCGACCGCACTGCGGTCGGGGCCTTCGTGCATTTCCAGACGGCTTGCCTCAGCGCAGCTCGGCGCTCGAGAGCCCGAGCACCCGGCGGGCCACGATCAGCTGCTGGATCTGCTGGGTGCCCTCGAAGATGTCGAGGATCTTGGAGTCGCGGGCCCACTTCTCCAGCAGCTCGGACTCGCTGTAGCCGACCGTCCCGCACAGCTCCACGCAGCCGAGGGTGATCGCGGAGCCGGCGCGCCCGGCCTTCGCCTTCGCCATCGACGCCTCCAGGGAGTTCGGCCGGCGGTTGTCGGCCAGCCACGCGGCCTGGAGCATCAGCAGGCGCGCGCCCTCCCAGTCGGCCTCCATCTCCAGCAGCCTCGCCGCGGCCGCGCTCTGCAGGTGCGCCGGGCGGTCGTGGTCGACCGCCACCCCCGCCCCGGCGAGCAGGTCGCGGGTGAGGTCCAGCGCCGCGCGGGCGCACCCCACCGCCATGGCCGCGACCAGCGGCCGGGTGTTGTCGAAGGTCGCCATCGCCCCGGCGAAGCCCTGGGACGTGTCGATCTCGGGCGAGCCGAGCAGGTTCTCGGCCGGCACCCGGCAGTCGGTGAGCAGGATCGTCGCGGTGTCGGAGGCCCGGATCCCGAGCTTGTGCTCGAGACGCTCGACCCGCATCCCCGGCGTACCGTGCGGGACGACGAAGGAGCGGATCGCCGCGCGCCCCAGAGCCGGGTCCAGGGTGGCCCACACGACCACGTGGTCGGCGCGGCTGCCGGAGGTGACGAAGATCTTCTCCCCGTTGAGCACGTAGTGGTCGCCGTCGCGGGTGGCGGTGGTCCGGATCGCCGCGGAGTCGGACCCGGTCGCGGGCTCGGTGATCGCCATCGCCGCCCACACCCCCGCGAAGCGGGCGAGCTGCTCGTCGTCGGCGACCGAGGCGATCGCGGAGTTGCCCAGCCCCTGGCGCGGCATCGAGAGCAGCAGGCCGACGTCGCCCCAGCACATCTCGGTGATGGAGAGCACCGAGGCGAGGTTGGACCCGTTGCGCACCCCGGACCCGCCGCGGTCTCCCCCGCCGTCGCCGCGCACGCCCGCGGCCCCCGCGCCCTCGCTGGCGCCGGACTCGGCGAGGCCGTCGATCATCGCGGCGAGCATGTCGAGCTCGTGGGGGTAGGCGTGCTCGGCGCGGTCGTAGCGCCGCGAGATCGGGCGCAGCATGTTCATCGCGACCTGGTGGGCCTGTCCCACCAGCGGCCGGAACTTCCTCGGGGTCTCCAGGTTGATCGCCATCAGACCAGCACCGCACCTTCCATCACGCCGATCGCCCGCAGGTCGCGGTACCACCGCTCCACCGGGTGCTCCTTGACGAACCCGTGGCCACCGAGCAGCTGGACGCCGTCGAGGCCGATCCGCATCCCCTTGTCGGTGCACAGGCGCCGCGCGAGGGCGACCTCGCGGGAGTGCTCCCGCCCGGCGGCGGCCAGGGAGGCCGCCTTCCAGGTCAGCAGCCGCATCGCCTGGAGCTCGATGGCCATGTCGGCCACCGCGAACGCGACCGACTGGCGGTGCGCGACCGGCTCGCCGAACGCCTCGCGCTCCTTGACGTACGGCGTGACGTGGTCGAGCACCGCCTGCCCGACGCCCACCGTGAGCGCGCACCAGGCCAGCCGCGAGAGGCGCACGCACTCGCGGTACGCCGCGCCTCCGGCGTCCCCGAGCACCGCGCCGGCCGGCACGGAGACACCGTCGAGCCTCAGCGTGGTCAGCCCGGCCGCCCGCACACCCATCGACGGGTCGGCCTCGACGCTCAGGCCGGCGGCGGAGGACTCGACCAGCACCAGCACGGGGCTGTCGTCGAGCATCGCGCCCACCACGAAGAGCTCGGCCTCCGCGCCGCGCGGCACCGCGGACTTCACGCCGTCGAGCACCAGCCGGTCCCCGCGTCGTACGGCGCGGGTCGCGGGCTCGAGCACGTCGAGGAGCACCCGGGGCTCGGTGAGTGCCAGCGCGGCCGCCGGTGCGCCGCGGTCGGTGAAGGCGGGCAGGTAGGTCTGCTGCTGCTCCTGGTTGCCCCACAACGCCAGCGCCGTGGCCACCGCTCCGGGTGCGAGGTGGGAGACGGCCAGCCCCAGGTCGCCGTGGGCCAGCGCCTCCGCGACCAGGGTGCCGGCGACGGCGGACCGGGTCTCGAAGATGCCGCCGAGCTCCTCGGGCACCCCGAGCAGGGGCAGCCCGAGCTCCTCGCCGGCGAGGAGCAGCTCCGGCGGGGCCGCGCACTCCGCGTCGGCCTGGGCGGCGGCGGGACGCACCCGCTCCGCGGCGTACTCGCGGACGACGTCGAGCAGTGCCTGCTCGTCCGGCGTGGGGGTGAGGTCGAAGACGTCCCCGGCCTGCGCGGCCGGGGCGCGCCGACCGGGCGTGCGCGCCGAGCCGGCGCGCTGGAAGGCGCGGCCGGCGGCCGTGGCGGCGCGGAAGCCGCCACGGGCCGCGGTGAAGACGGCCCGCTCGGTGGGGCGCCGCAGGCCGACGCGGTCGAGGAGGTCGCTCTGGGCGAGGCGCCCGAGCGCCGCGACCGCGTAGCCGAGGGGGTCGCGGGACTCCTGGCTGGACAGGCCGTGCCGACCGCCCGGGCGCAGGCTCTGGATGAGGGACATGGCGCCAATGTAACTGCTAGTTACACGGCGCGCTACAGGCTCCGCCCGAGACGGGGTGCGTGTCGGTCGTCGACACGGACGGGAGGCGGCGGCCCGGACGGGAGGGGGGAGGGTGTCCGGGCCGCCGCCCGTTCGTCGGACAGGTCAGGCCTGTCGGGCGGGGAGGATGCGGGCGCGCGCCTCGCCGAACCCGAGGCGGGTCCCGGCGGGCCCGGGGGCCGTGGCGGTGAGGACCACCTCGTCGCCGTCGAGCAGGAAGGTGCGCTCCTCCCCCGCGACCTGGACCGGCTCGGCGCCGCCCCAGGTGAGCTCGATGAACGCGCCGCGCTGGTCCTTCTCCGGCCCGGAGATGGTGCCGGAGGCGAACAGGTCGCCGGTGCGCGTCGGCGCCCCGTTGACGGTCAGGTGCGCGAGCATCTGCGCGGGCGACCAGTACATCTCCTTGTACGGCGGGCGGGTGACCACGTCGCCGTTCCACTCGACCGCGAGGTCGACGTCGAGGCCCCAGGGCTGCTCCATCGCCAGGTACGGCAGCGGCGTCGGGTCCTGGGCCGGGGTGGCGACCTTGGCGTCGGCCAGGGCGAGCATCGGGACCACCCACGGCGAGACGGTCGAGGCGAACGACTTGCCCAGGTTCGGGCCGAGCGGGACGTACTCCCAGGCCTGGATGTCGCGCGCGGACCAGTCGTTGAACAGCACCACGCCGAAGATGTGGCGCTCCGCGTCCTCGACGTCGATGCGCTCCCCCATCGCGTTCCCGGTGCCGACCACGAAGCCGAGCTCGGCCTCGATGTCCAGGCGCACCGACGGGCCGAAGACCGGCTCGGGGTCCTGCGGGCCCTTGCGCTGGCCGCAGGGGCGCACGATGTCGGTGCCGGAGACCACGACGGAGGCGGAGCGGCCGTGGTAGCCGACCGGCAGGTGCTTCCAGTTCGGCATCAGCGGGTCGGGGTTCTGGGGGCGGAAGAGCCGGCCCAGGTTCGACGCGTGGTGCTCGGAGGCGTAGAAGTCGACGTAGTCGGCGACCTCGAACGGCAGGTGCAGCGTCACCGCGGACACGTCGTGCAGCGCCTCGGGCGCGACGTCGCCGCGCAGCCGCTCGGCGATCGCGGCGCGGACGGCGACCCAGCGCTCGTGGCCGGCGGCCATGAACGGGTTCAGCGTCGGGCCGGCCAGCGCCGCGGCCTCCGGGAGGTCGGCGAGCAGGATGCCGAGGTCGACCACGGTGTCGCCGAGCCGGGTGGCGACCCGGCGCGGACCGGATCCCACGGAGTAGACGCCGTAGGGCAGGTTCTGCAGGCCGAACTCCGACCCCTCGGGGGCGGTGACGGTGGTCATCGGGTGGGTCCTTCCGGGGTGGTGGTGGGGACGAGCGCGGGGTCGAGCAGGCCGAGGTCGGCGAGCTCCTCCACCGGCTCGGCGATGCTGCAGGTGCCGAAGGAGCGGAACTGGGCGCGCAGCCGGGCCGCCGCCTCGTCGTCCAGCGCGTCGAGCAGGAACCCGGCCAGGACACGGCCGTCGCGCTCGGCGAGCAGCCGCTGGACCTCCTCGACGTCGGCACCGTCCAGCGCCGCGTCGACGGCGGCGATCAGGTTGACGAAGCCGTGCTGCTCGAAGCCGGTGGCCGGGTCGGTGTTGCGCACCGCGTGGTGCAACCCGGCGGTGGCCTTGAACGGCACGCCGGCACGCGCGGTCGCGACGACCGCCTCGGCCAGCTCGGCCTCGTCCGGGTACAGGTCCGCACGGACCCCGCCGGTGCGCAGCTTGGCGAGGTACGCCGTACCGGCCAGCGCCGCGATCACGTCCGGGCGGCGCCGGTCGCGCGGCACCTCCACGAACACCGTGGTGCCGGGACGACCCGCCAGGGCGGCGTCCAGGGCGGGCACCACCGCGTCGGGGGCGGTCTCGGTGGCCAGGGCCACCTCCACGCCCTCGACGCGTACGGCGGGGATCGCATCGGCGGCCGCGAGGGCCGGGGCGAGCGCCTCGAGGGCGGGCACCGTCAGCGCGACCGCGAAGGAGCCGGCGGGCTGGTCGGCGACCAGCGTCGCGAGCTCGTCCAGGCGGGCGGCGGCGACGATGAAGGGACCCACCAGCGACGCGTGCGGCGCGCGCAGGTGCTCGAGGTGCGCGGGCACGGCGAGGTCCAGCGCGAGGTTGCCGGGCGGGAAGATCGCGGCGTCGTCGCACAGGCCCTGCAGCAGGACGGCGGGGAGGCGCTCGGCTGCCGTCATGCGGTGCCGCCGTCGTCGCCCAGGCGGCGTCCGCCGCTCCAGGAGTAGGCGTAGCGCCCGTCGTCGGTGGCCAGGCCGGCCTCGCCGAGCTCCAGGGGACGGAAGGTGTCCACCATGACCGCGAGCTCGTCGAAGAACTCCGCACCGATCGAGCGCTCGTAGGCGCCCGGCTGCGGGCCGTGGGCGTGGCCGCCGGGGTGCAGGCTGATCGAGCCCTGCCCGATCCCCGAGCCCTTGCGGGCCTCGTAGTCGCCGCCGCAGTAGAACATCACCTCGTCGGAGTCGACGTTCGAGTGGTAGTAGGGCACCGGGATGGCGAGCGGGTGGTAGTCGACCTTGCGCGGCACGAAGTTGCAGATCACGAAGTTCTGCCCCTCGAAGACCTGGTGCGCCGGCGGCGGCTGGTGCACCCGGCCGGTGATCGGCTCGTAGTCGGAGATGTTGAAGGCGTAGGGGTACAGGCAGCCGTCCCAGCCCACCACGTCGAAGGGGTGCTCGGGCAGCACGTGCACGCTGCCCACGATCCCGGCAGACGTGCGGTGCTTGACGTAGACCTCGACCTCGCTGCCCTCGACCACGCGGGGCTCGCTCGGGCCGCGCAGGTCGCGCTCGCAGTACGGCGCGTGCTCGAGCAGCTGGCCGAACTTCGAGAGGAACCGCTTCGGCGGGCCGATGTGGGAGTTCGCCTCGATCGCGTAGATGCGCACCGGACCCTCGGGCACCACGCGGTACGTCGTGGCGCGGGGCACGATCACGTAGTCGCCGGTGGCGGCCTCGATGTCGCCGAAGACGGTCTCCACACGTGCGCGGCCGTCCTCGACGTAGAGGCACTCGTCGCCGATGGCGTTGCGGTAGTACGGGCTCGGCTCGGTGGCGACGACGTACGCGAGACGCACGTCGGCGTTGCCGAGCAGCAGGCGCCGGCCGGTGACCGCGTCGACGCCGCGGGTCGACTCCTCGTCGGGGAAGAGGGCGTGGGTGTCGAGGTGGATCGGGCGCAGCGGGTGGTTCGGGGTCAGCGAGGAGTCGCCGAGCTCCCACACGCGCACGTCGAGGACCGCGGAGGGGATGTTGACGTGGTACAGCAGCGAGGAGTCCGAGGAGAAGCCCTCCTCGCCCATCAGCTCCTCGTAGTACAGGCCGCCCTCGGGGGTGCGGTGCTGGGTGTGACGCTTCGGGGGGACCGAGCCGGCGGAGCGGTAGTACGGCATGGTTGCCTGCCTTGTCTCGTGTCGGTGGGGACGGGGGTGGTGGTGGGCTGGTGCTCTCAGCGTGCCGCGCGGGCGGCCTCGACCGCATCCCGCAGCGCGGCGGGACCGACCTGGTCGCCGAGGACCAGGGCGAGGCGGGTGAGCAGGGCGGGACGGTCGTCGGCCGCGACGGAGTCGAGGGCGGCGGAGACCGCGAGCCAGACCTGCTCGCGCGCGGCCTGCTCCGGCGGGAGGCCGACGCGGGGGTCGGCGGCCTCGGCGCGCTGCGCCTTCGCGGTGCCGCCGGCGCGCAGGTGCGCCGGGACGCCGCCCAGGTCGCCGGCCCGCCCGCGGCCCAGGAGCAGCCCGTCGGGACGCACCACGAAGACCTCGCCGGGAGCCGCGCCCCAGGCCGCGGCCAGCTCGCCGTCGGTGTCCACCAGCGAGTGCTCGGTCTCGCCGAGCCCGACCATGACGACGGTGGCGTCCTCGTGCGGCAGGGCGGCGGCCAGGTCCCCGCGGAGCTGGAAGACGGACTCCAGCGCCGACTCGTCGAGCGGGCCGAAGGCGTAGATGCCGAAGCCGGTCCCGCGCACCTCGTGCACGCTGGACTCCTTGCCGGGCGCGGTGCGCACCCGGCGGTCCGGCACCGGGTCGCCCGCGACCAGGCCGGCGGCCTCGATGTCGGCGGTCGCGGCGTCCGGGTCGGCCAGGGTGAGCGCCGAGCGGCGGGCGTGGGTGGCGCTGCTCTGACGCGGATCCAGCAGGTGGCTGAACTCCGGGCGCACCTCGCTGAGGTCCAGGAGCGCGTCGCGGGTGGCGCGGTAGCCGTCGGTGCCCGGCGTCATCACCAGGGTGGACTTGCCGGCGTTGGCGACGTTCTGCTGCCAGGCGTCGTGACGCTCGGCGGAGTACGCCGCGAGCAGTGCCGGGTCCGCGTCGCCGTGCAGCACGGCGGCGAGGGTCCACACCAGGGTGTCGGCGTCCTCCATGCCGGAGTTCAGCCCGCGCACGCCGAAGATCGGCACCAGGTGGGCGGCGTCGCCGGTGAAGACGACCCGGCCGTGCACGAAGTCCGGGAGCGCGAGCGCGCGGGCCTGGTAGAAGCCGTGCCACTCCAGGGTCCACGGCTGCTCGTGGCGCAGCCAGGTGAGGTGCTTGGCGATCCGCTCGCGGATCCGCTCCTCCTGGGTCTCGACCTCGGCGTCGTCGCCGGGGGCGAGCTGGTAGTCGATGCGCCAGATGTCGTTGGGCTGGCGGTGCATGATCACCGTCGAGCCGGGGTTGCTCGGCGGGTCGAACCAGACCAGACGCTCGGCAGGGAGGTCGCACACCCAGTGGATGTCTGCGATGACGTAGCGGCCCTCGTAGCTGGTGCCCTCGAGGCGCAGCCCCAGCTGCTGGCGCACCGCGCTGCGTCCGCCGTCGGCGGCGACGACCCACTGCGCGCGCAGGGTCCGCTCCCCCTCGACGGTGTCGACGGTGACCCGCGCGCCGTCGGCGTCCTGCTGGACGCCGACCACCGGGGTGCCCCAGTGCAGGGTGATGAGCGGGTTCTTCTCGAGGGTCTCGACCATCATCTGCTCGAGCTCGGACTGCGAGACGTTGACCATCGGGGCCCGCACGTCGCCGGCCTCGTGGGGCATCGTGAAGTGCAGGACCTCGCGGTCGCGGTGGTAGCTGCGCCCGCCCTGCCACTCCAGGGCGAGGGCGGCGAGCCGCTCGCCGAAGCCGAGCCGGTCGGCGACCTCGAGGCTGTGGCGCGAGATGCAGATCGCGCGACTGCCGAAGGACACCTGGTCGGCGGCCTCGAGGACCGTGACGGGGATGCCGCGCTGGGCCAGGCCCAGGGCGACGCTCATCCCGACCGGGCCGGCACCGACGACGACCACGGGCAGCGGGGCGGCGTCCGGCGCCGGCTCGGCGACGCGGCTGCGCTCGTACGTCGGGGGCTGGAAGTACGGCGAGGTCATCGGGCGGCTCCTGTCGGGACGGCGCTCTCGTCGGCGCGCTCGGCGGGCTGCGCGGCGTCGCCGGCCGGTGCGCCGGTCAGCTCGCTCGGGGGACGGCGCAGGAGGATGAGGGTGCAGGTGAGGCTGATCAGCGCGATCAGCACGAAGTAGGCGGAGATCGCGTTGCTGGTGCCGAACTCGGCGTAGAGCCAGGTCGCCATGAACGGGGCGATGCCGCCACCGAGGATCGCGCCGACCTGGTAGCCGAGCGAGGCGCCGCTGTAGCGCACGTGGGCCGGGAACAGCTCGGCGAAGAGCGCCGACTGCGGGCCGACGGTGCAGCCGAGGACGAAGGCGAGCAGGATCATCGCGAGCAGCATCACCGGGATCGACGCGGTGTCGATGAGGGTGAAGAAGAACGCCGAGGTCACGAGCAGCGCGATCGTCGAGGCGACGTAGATCTTGCGGCGACCGACGATGTCGGACCAGTACGCCGAGACGCCCATGCCGAGCATCCACACCGGGCAGGCGGCGATCAGCAGGCCGAGCATGGTGCCGCGGCCGAAGTCGAGCTCCTTGGTGCCGTAGGTCAGCAGGTAGGCCATGAAGACGTAGGCGATGCCGTTGGTGGCGATGAACGTGCCGCCGGCGAGCAGCACGGTGCGCCAGCTCTTGGTGAGGACCTCCACGATCGGGATCCGGGCCACCTGCTCGTCGGCCTTGACGGCCTCGAACTCGGGGCTCTCCATGACGCCGAGGCGGATCCACATGGCGACGCCGATGAGCACGATGCTCAGCAGGAACGGCATGCGCCAGCCCCACTCGAGGAACGCGTCCTCGCTCATCGACTGGGTGCAGGCCAGGTAGACCAGGTTGGCCAGCAGGACGCCGGCCGGGACACCCATCTGCGGGGCGGAGCCGTAGAGGCCGGCCTTGCCGGGCGGGGCGTGCTCGGTGGCCATCAGCACCGCGCCACCCCACTCGCCGCCGACGCCGATGCCCTGGACGAAGCGCAGGACGACGAGCAGCACCGGCGCCCAGGCGCCGATCGAGTCGTAGTTCGGCAGCAGGCCGATGCCGACGGTCGCGCCACCCATCACGAACAGCGAGATGACGAGCATCGACTTGCGACCGGTGCGGTCACCGAAGTGGCCCATGATCACGCTGCCGAAGGGACGTGCGATGAATCCCACGGCGAGCGTGGCGAAGGCCGACAGGGTGCTGGCCAGGTCGGAGTCGGTCGGGAAGAACTGAGGACCGAGGACCAGGGCGGCGGCGGTGCCGTAGATGAAGAAGTCGTACCACTCGATGGCGGTGCCGACGAAGCTGCTGGCGACGGCACGGCGCGCACTGGTCGGTGCGGGCGTGGTCCCCGAGGCAGGTGCTCCCATGAGGGTGGGCCTTTCGCTCGTTTCATTCCACCGAGGGAGGTGGCGCTCCCCACGGTGAAGGTCAAGCCATGTGGATGGAAAGCCCCGGTTAACGCAGTATTACCTCGGGATTTCCGTGGAAGCCGCGTTGCGGATCGTCCCGCTCTTGAGCTGTCGGGCCGCCAGCCGCACCGCTTCGGTGAGGAACGCACGCGTGGCGCGGTTGAGCAGCGAGTCCGGGTGCCACACCACGTCGACCGAGACCGGCTCGATGCCGGGGGTCGCGATCTCGCGCACCGCGACCGGGAGCCCCTCGTAGGTCACGTCGGCGCTGGGACGCTGCAGCAGGATCGTCCAGCCCAGCCCGCGGCCCACGAAGGAGCGGGCGGTCTCGTAGGTGCGGGCCCGGTAGCCGATCCGCGGGGCGAACCCGGCGATCGCGCAGCAGCCCAGCGCGTGGGCCGAGCTGGGCGGCGCGTCCAGGAGCACCAGCGGATCCCCGCGCAGGTCGTTGAGGTCGACCGGATCCTCGCTCGCGGCGAGCCGGTGGTCGCCGGGCAGCACGACCAGCGGCTTGAGCAGCGCCAGGCCGGCGCGGCGCCACGACGGCCCGAGGTCGAGGTCGTACATGATCGCCGCGTCGAGCAGCCCGCCCTCCAGGCTGGCGGTGAGCTGGTCCTGGTTGGCCTCGGTGACCTCGAGCTGGGTCTCTGGCTGGGTCGCGGCGAACCCGGTGATCAGCGGCGGCAGCAGCGTCGGGGCGAGCGAGGGGTAGCAGCCCAGGCGTACCACGCCGGCCGCGCCCCGCTCGCCGCGCGCGTCGGCCTCCAGCTCCAGGCCCTGGTGCAGCAGCAGCCGGGCCCGGGGCACGAGCAGCTCGCCGGTCGGGGTCAGCTGCACACCCTTGGCGCGGTGCCGGGTGAGCAGCTGGGCGTTGAGCGCCCGCTCCAGCTCGGTGAGGTTGGCCGAGAGCGCCGATGCGGAGATGTGCAGCTGCTGCGCGGCACCACTGATGGTGCCCACATCGGCCACGGCGACGAACGCCGCCAGCTGGTTGATCGTGAACGTCGGAACGCCTTCGGCCCTGGCCACGTCATGACGTTACCTCCGTCCCGGTCCCGGTCCGACGCGTGGTCCCCGCTAGCATTCGTGGTCATGTCCGCTCCTCCCGCACCGCCCGAGCACGCGCCGTACGGCCCCCTTCCCGAGGGCGGTCGGGTCCGGCCGATGACGCGTTGGGGGACCCCGGTCATGCATCGCCCCCAGGCCCGGGTCGAGCACTTCGACGAGGAGCTGCGCCAGCTCGTCGCGGACATGGTGGCGACGATGTACGCCGCGGACGGCGTCGGCCTCGCGGCCTGCCAGATCGGCGTCGACCTCGCGGTCTTCGTCTTCGACTGCCCCGACGCCAGCGGCGAGCGGACGGTGGGCGTGGTGTGCAACCCCGACGTCGACCTGCCCGAGGGCAAGGACCGCCACCTCGACGTCGACGACGAGGGCTGCCTGTCCTTCCCCGGGGCGTTCGTGGACTGCGCGCGCCCCGACTTCGCCACGGTCCACGGTGTCGGCCTGGACGGCGAGCCGGTCACCTTCTCCGGTGACGGCCTGCTGGCCCGCTGCCTGCAGCACGAGACCGACCACACCCTCGGCACCGTCTTCGGCGACCGCCTCCCGACCAAGGCCCGCAAGAAGCTCCAGAAGGCCCACGACAAGGCCGTCGCCGACTACCCCGACGGCTGGCCCGCGACCTCCTGACCCCTGCCCCCTCCGCGAGGCGGCTCGTGTGGTTGCCCGAGTCGGCCCGTGTGGCGCGGCGAGTCGGCCCGTGTGGCGCGGCGAGTCGGCCCTTGTGGCGCGGCGAGTCGGCCCTTGTGGTGAGCTCGCGCTCCTGACGGCGCGTGAGTCAGGACACCCGCGACTCTCCGCCGCCCCCGGCCAGGTGCTCGGCGACGATGCGCCGGTGCTCGGCGGTCAGCTCGTCGGGCACGGCGGGCAGCACGTCGTCCCAGAACGCGAGCATCGCGCCGCGGCCCTGCATCATGCCGGCCGGACGGGCCAGCGCCCACAGGTGGAAGTGCTCCGAGCCGTCGCCCCAGCGCGAGAAGTGGCAGCGCGCGACGCCCGGGACCGCCTTGACCGCGGCGCTGAGGCGCTGCATCAGCGGGCCCAGGCCGGCGAGCAGCTCGACCGGCGCGTTGTCCAGCAGGACGTGATCGACGGGCGCGATGCCGCCGACGAACGGCAGGCCCGTGCGGGTGAACCCGGAGCGGACCTGCCAGGTGCCGTCGGTCCAGATCGTGTGCTCGCTGGGACGGCAGTGCCCGCACTCGGCGCGGTCGAGCGTCCCGGAGCGGGGTGCCTCGGGCACCATCATCGGGCCCAGCGGACGAAGCCGGACCTCCTCGAAGGAGGACAGCGCGTCGTCGACGAGCGGCTGGCCCGAGAGTCGCTCCCCCACCGGCAGCGTGCGGTGGTACGGCGAGTCGGCGGGCTCTTGGCCCTGGGCGGCGTGGTCGTCGGTCACCCGCCGCACCCTAGTCCGCGAGCCGGTGCCGGAGGCGCGCCGCAAGTCTCGACTCGACGCGCAGCGAGTCTCGACTCGCTCGTCACAAGTCTCGACTCGACGAGTGGGGTCAGCGGCGGGCGGTGACGTAGCAGGCGACGGCGCTGGCGGCGGCGACGTTGAGGGAGTCGATGCCGGCGCGCATCGGGATGATCGCGCGGCGGTCGGCGCTCTGCTCCCAGCGTGGCGAGAGCCCGTGGCCCTCGGAGCCGAGCACCAGCGCGACCCGGTCCAGCCCGGCGACCGCCTCCTCGATGGCGGTCGCGTCCGGGGTGAGGGTCAACGCCACCGTGGTGAAGCCGCGGGCGCTGAGCGACGGCAGCGCGTCGTACCAGTCGGGCAGGCGGGTCCACGGCATCGTGAAGACGGCGCCCATGCCGACCTTGATCGCGCGGCGATACAGCGGGTCCGCGCAGCGCGGGGCCAGCAGCACGGCGTCGAAGCCGAGCGCGGCGCCGCTGCGGAAGATCGCGCCGACGTTGGTGTGGTCGACGATCTCCTCGAGCACCAGCACCGAGCGGGCGCCGTCGAGCACCTCGTCGACCGAGGGCAGCGGGCGGCGCTCCAGGGAGGCCAGCGCACCGCGGTGCACGTGGAAGCCGGTGACCTCCTCGGCGAGCGCCTCCGACATCACGTAGCAGGGAGCGTCGGTCGTCGCCAGCACGTCGGCCAGGCCGTCGAGCCAGCGCGGCGCCATCAGGAACGACCGCGGCGCGAAGCCGCCCTCGACCGCGCGGCGCACGACCTTCTCCCCCTCAGCGAGGAAGAGCCCGTTCTCCGTCTCCAGGCTCTTGCGCAGCTGTACGTCGCGCAGGTCGCGGTAGTCGCCCAGCCGGGGGTCCGCGGGGTCGGTGATCTCGACGATCGTGGCCATCAGACCCGCTCGAAGCGCTCGGGGTGCGCGACCGCGACGACGCCGCCGACGACGATGATCGCCGGGGGCTTCACGTCCTGGGCGGCGAGCTCGTCGCCGAGGGTGGCCAGCGTCGCCAGGACGGTGCGCTGCCCGGGCATCGTGCCGTCGCAGACGACCGCGACCGGGGTGTCCGCGTCCCGGCCGCCGGCCACGAGGGCGGCGGCGATCGCGGGGGCGTTCTGCACCGCCATCATCAGCACCAGCGTGCCGCTCAGCCCGCCGACCGCCGCCCAGTTGGTCAGCGACTCGGGGTGCCCGGGCGGCAGGTGCCCGGAGATCACGGTGAACTCGTGCGCGACGCCGCGGTGGGTGACCGGGATCCCGGCCACGGCCGGTACGGCGACCGGGCTGGTCAGGCCGGGAACGACCGTGACGGGGACGCCGGCCGCGCGGCAGGCGAGGACCTCCTCGTAGCCGCGGCCGAAGACGAAGTTGTCGCCGCCCTTGAACCGCACCACCCGCTTGCCCGCCAGCGCCCGCTCGACGATGACGCGGTTGATCTCCTCCTGCTGCGCCGAGCGGCCGCGGGGCAGCTTGGCGACGTCGATGAGCTCGACGTCGGCGGGCAGCTCGCCGAGCAGCTCGCGCGGCGCGAGCCGGTCGGCCACCACGACGTCGGCCTCCATCAGCGCCTTGCGACCGGCGACCGACATCAGTTCCGGGTCGCCGGGTCCGCCGCCGACCAGCACCACGCCGGGCGTGTGGTCGCGCTGGTGGCGCGCCGCGATGGTGCCCTCGCGCAGGCCCTCGAGCACCTCGTCGCGCACGCCGGCCGAGCGGCGCGGGTCGCGGTTGCCGAGCACGGCCACGGTGACGCCGGCGTGCCGGCCGACCGCCGGCGTCCACGCCGTACCGCCGCGGGCGTCGTCGGCGCGCACGCAGAAGATCCGGTCGGCCTCGGCCGCGGCGCAGACCTGGGCGTTGACCTCCGGGTCGTCGGTGGTGGCCAGGGCGTACCACGCCCCGTCGAGGTCGAGCGGCGCGAAGCGGCGCCGGTGCCAGGTCACCTCGCCGGACCCGACGAGGCCCTCGATGGCGGGGGTGACCTCGGGTGAGACCACGTGCACGTCGGCGCCGGCGGCGATCAGGGCGGGGATGCGTCGCTGGGCGACGTGGCCGCCGCCGACGACCAGGACCCGGCGGGCGGTGAGGATGAGCCCCGAGGGGTACGGCGTGTAGTCGTCCACGTCGTCATTCTCGCCGGGCGCGGGACCACACCGGTGGCCCGGGTTCAGGGAGCGGACTACGGTCGGCCACCCGAGCCCGCCGGCACGAGAATGCCCGGCGGCCCCGCCGATCGATCAGGAGCGACATGAACCTCGACCGACCCGTCACCCCCAACCCCTACGACCTGCTGCCGCGCGTCCCCTCCTTCGAGGTGACGAGCACGGACGTCGTCGACGGCCAGCCGCTGAAGGACGACCAGGTGAAGTCGGGCGGCGACTCCTCGCCGCAGCTGTCGTGGTCCGAGGCGCCCGAGGGCACCAAGAGCTTCACGGTCACCTGCTTCGACCCCGACGCTCCCACGCCGAGCGGGTTCTGGCACTGGGTGCTCGTCGATCTCCCCGCCGACGTGACCTCGCTGCCGGCCGGTGCCGGCGCTCCGGGCGCGGAGCTTCCCGGCAAGGCGTTCATGTGTCGCAACGACCTCGGCACCCCCGGCTTCAACGGCGCCGCTCCGCCGCAGGGCGACCAGGTGCACCGCTACTTCTTCGTGGTCCACGCGGTCACCGAGGAGTCGCTCGGCGTCGACGCCGACGCCTCCCCCGCGGTCGTGTCGTTCAACCTGGCGTTCAAGACCGCCGGACGCGCGATCCTGCACGGGACCTACCAGCACTGACCCGCTGCGCCGGGCCCGGGGATGGCCGGGCCCGGCCCCCGGGGGCCCGCGGGATGTCAGCCCTCGCTGGAGCGGCGGAGCAGCTCCTCGAACGGCGTGGGCTCGCCCAGCTCCTCCTCGACCGTACGACGCGGGGCGGGGGCGGCGTCTGCGCCGCTCACCTTCCCCGCGAGCAGCGCCAGCTCCCCGGCCGCGCGGCGTACCCGCGCGTCCAGGTCCGAGCCGGCGAAGTCGTCGGTGGCGGCGAAGACGCCGGTGGGGACGACGACCGCGCGCAGGTAGGCGAACAGCGGGCGCAGCGCGTGGTCGAGGACCAGCGAGTGCCGGGCCGTGCCGGCCGTGGCCGCGACCAGCACCGGGGTGCCGTCCAGCAGTCCCGGCTCGAGGACGTCGAAGAACGTCTTGAACAGGCCCGAGTAGCTCGCCGAGAAGACCGGCGTCACCGCGATCACCCCGTCCGCGTCCCGCACGGCCTCGATCGCCGCGGCGAGGTCGGGGCCTGGGAAGCCGGTGAGCAGGTGGTCGGTGAGCTGGTGGGCGAGGTCGCGCAGCTCGACGTGGACGACCTCGGCCTCCTCGAGCGCCTCGCGGGTCGCGTCCGTGAGCCGGTCGGCCAGCAGGCGGGT
Source organism: Nocardioides sp. zg-DK7169 (assembly GCF_013155365.1). Taxonomy (GTDB): domain Bacteria; phylum Actinomycetota; class Actinomycetes; order Propionibacteriales; family Nocardioidaceae; genus Nocardioides. The sequence goes on along the minus strand of NZ_JABJRA010000003.1, from coordinate 218,514 downwards.
CGAGGACGGCGTGGACAGCCCGCCTGAGACGACGACGACCCGGGTCATGCCCGCACCTCCGCCCCTCCCTCGGCCCCGACAGCACCCTCAGCGTCCTCGGCCCGGTGCCCCGTGGCCGCGTCGGCGGGCGCGTAGACGGTGGCGTCGCTCGCTCCCCCGGCCTTCGCGACCAGCGAGGCGTGGGTGGGGGCGTCCGGGACGTGCGCGGGCCGGCCCTCGGCGAAGCCGCGGCGCATGTCGGGCAGGATCTCGCCGAGCAGGTCGAGCTGCTCCAGCACCGTCTTCAGGGGCAGGCCGGCGTGGTCGAGCAGGAACAGCTGGCGCTGGTAGTGCCCGGCGTACTCCCGGAACGACAGGGTCCGCTCCAGCACCTGCTGCGGCGAGCCGACGGTCAGCGGGGTCGCCTCGGTGAAGTCCTCCAGCGACGGGCCGTGGCCGTAGACCGGCGCGTTGTCGAAGTAGGGGCGGAACTCAGCGACCGCGTCCTGGCTGTTGCGCCGCATGAAGAACTGCCCGCCCAGCCCGACGATCGCGGTGTCCGCGGGGCCGTGGCCGTAGTGCTCGAAGCGGCGGCGGTACAGGTCGACCATCTGCTGGGTGTGCCCGGCGGGCCAGAAGATGTGGTTGTGGAAGAACCCGTCGCCGTAGTAGGCCGCCTGCTCGGCGATCTCGGGGCTGCGGATCGAGCCGTGCCACACGAACGGCGCGACGCCGTCCAGCGGGCGCGGGGTGGAGGTGTAGCCCTGCAGCGGGGTGCGGAAGCGCCCCTCCCAGCTCACCACGTCCTCGCTCCACAGCCGGCGCAGCAGGGCGTAGTTCTCGACGGCGAGGTTGATGCCCTGGCGGATGTCCTTGCCGAACCAGGGATACACGGGCCCGGTGTTGCCGCGGCCCATCATCAGGTCGACGCGGCCGTCGGTGAGGTGCTGGATCTTGGCGTAGTCCTCCGCGATCAGCACCGGGTCGGTGGTGGTGATCAGGGTGGTCGCGGTGGAGAGGATGATCCGCTCGGTCAGCGCACCGATGTAGGCCAGCGTGGCGGTCGGGTTGGAGGCGATGAACGGCGGGTTGTGGTGCTCGCCGGTGGCGAAGACGTCCAGACCGATCTCCTCGGCCTTGCGCGCGATCGCGACGGTGGCCTTGATCCGCTCCTGCTCGGTGGGGGTCCGCCCGGTCGTGGGGTCGGTGGTCACGTCGCCGACGGTGAAGATCCCGATCTGCATGCTGCCCTCGCTCGGTAGTTGAAAGTGCGATTACATCCCACAATCCCCGCCCGTGTACAGGTATTCCGCCTCCCGGACCGCGTCGCCGTCCGCCCGCAGCCGTCGCCGCCACGCCGCGACCACGGCGTCCAGCGTCGCGCGCGCCGTGGCCGTCCCCGGCACCCGGGCCCGCAGCGCGATCCCGTCGTCGGTGCGCGAGAGCCACAGCTGGAGGTCGTCGGCCAGTGTCGCCGCCGACACGTGGTGCGCCGCGCGCTCCCGCGCCCGGTCGTGGCCCGGCAGCCGCCGGTAGTCCAGCCAGGACACCATGAAGACGTCGCCACGGGTGCGCACCAGAGGGGCGGGCAGCGTGGCCAGCACCTGCTCCAGCGGCACGTCGGCCAGCCCCCGCGCCGCGCGCAGGTCGCGCGCGGCGGCGCCGGGGTCGTCGCCGGCCCCCAGCACCAGGGGCACCGTCGCGGTGAACCAGCCCACGGCGCGCCGTTCGGCGGCGGTACGCCGGGTGCTCACCGGGAGCAGCACCGGCAGCTCGCCGGGCCCTCCGCAGTCGGCCACGGCGCCCGCGAACCCGGCCAGCACCGCCGCGCAGGTGGTGGCGCCGGCGCTCGCCGCCCGCAGGTCGAGCGCGGCCGCGTCACCGGCGTCGAGCAGCTCGACCAGCACGCTCGCCTGCGGCACCCGCTCCCCCGGCGCGACGCCCAGCGGCAGCGGGAACGTCGGCAGTCGGTGGTCGAGCCCGCCGAGGAAGGCGTGCCACGCGGCCAGCCGCGCGTCCTCGGGCGGTACGACGGGCGCCGGCGCGGCGCACGCCTCGACGAAGCAGCCCGTGGGCGGCAGCGGTCCGGTCCCTGGGCGGCCGCGGCGGGCGGAGTACAGGGTCGCCAGGTCCTCGACGACCACGGCCACCGAGGTGGCGTCGGCGTGCAGGTGGTCCAGGCCGAGCAGCACCGTGGAGCGACCGGGGCGCGAGACCGCGGCCGGAAGCAGCCCGGAGCCGGCCAGCGGGGCGCAGCCCGCGTCCAGCAGCCCGCGCAGCAGCGTGCCGGTCGCCGCGGCGGACGTCGGCGTCCCCGCGACCCGGCGCCGCCAGGTGAGCGTCGCCGGGTCGTGGCGGCGCGCCACCGGGGCCTCGCCACCGCTCCCGTCGCGCTCCGCTTCCACTCCCGCGACGCACTGCAGCGTGCCGTGCCGCGCGACCAGGTCGCGGAAGGCGCCCTCGAGCGCCACGAGGTCGATCGGCCCGGCCACGTCGAAGGCGGCGGTCAGCCACACCGACGGCGCACCGGCGGCGGCCGCGGAGAGGTGGTTGCGCTGGTCCGCGGAGAGCGCGACGCGGGTCCCACCCGTGCCCGGGGGTGCGACGTGCCAGGCGTGGACCGCCCCGGGCGCGGGCTGCCAGGCGTCAGCGGTCGTGACCCGCATGCGCCCGTTCCTGCGCCGGGGGGTCGATCCGCTCGCCGCGGGCCGCGGCGCGCAGCACCGCGCGCAGCAGCCCGTGGTAGGTCGTCACCGCCGCCTGCGCCTCGGGGGTGTCCGGGGTCTGCGCGACCACGTAGAGGCGCCCCGCGTCGCGGTTGACCCACATCGAGGCGTTGGAGGTGCGCCCCAGTCCGGTGAAGTGCACCCCGCGGTCGTGGGCGGGAGCGCCGACCCCCGAGAACCACCGCAGGTCGATGTAGGACACCAGCTGCGGGCTGCCGAGGTGGTCGGGGGCCACCGTCCCCGAGCGCACCAGCGTCTCGAGCACCAGCGGCACCGGCGCGGCGCCCAGGCGCTTGGCGCGCTCGAACGCGGTCTGTGCCGTCGCGGCCAGGCTGGCGAAGTCCGGCTGGCCCCCGGTGCGGATCTCGACCGGGGCGAAGGTGCAGAACCAGCCCTGCGAGGTCGTCCACGGCCCCCGGCGGGTGCTGAGCACCGTGATCGCGAGGTGGTCGCGGCGCCCGGTCAGCAGCCGCTCGGTCTCCGCGAGCGCGCCGAACACGGCGCCGGTCATCCGCGCGCCCGCCTCGCGGCACAGGGCGTCGAGGGCGTCGAGCTCGGAGACCTCCAGCAGGTCGGTGCTGCGGATCCGCACCGGCGCGGTCTCCCCCGGCGCGAGTCCCAGGTCCAGCGGGAAGCTCGGCAGTCGCCCGCCGTGGCGTGCGACCGAGCCGACCCACTCCCCGACCTCCGGGGACTCCGGGCCGAACTCCGCCGCGGCGGCCCGCTCCGCGCGCGCGTGCGCCACGAAGCCCCCCGGGACCGTGCGCACCGCGTCCGGACCCGCGGGGTCCGGACCGCGGTCGGCGATGCCGCGCTCGTCGTCGTACAGCCAGCCGAGCTCGCCGGCCAGCAGCACCTGGGAGACGCCGTCGGTTAAGGCGTGGTCACAGCCCCAGGCGACCCCCACCGAGTCCGGTCCCTCGACGGCGACCAGGCACCAGCCCGGCCAGGCGTCGGGGCGGCACCGCTCGGTGAACAGGTCGGTCAGCAGCGCGTGGAGCGCCGCGTGCCAGTCGCCGTCGACAGGCCCGTCCGCCGGCCCGTCGGCGGGCGCCGGGGCGAGCTCCTCGATCTCGAGCGCGACGTCCTCGGGCGCGAGCAGGTGGCGCACCGGCTCGTCGCCGGCGAGGTCGAACCAGGTGCGCAGCCCCTCGTGGCGGCCCACGAACCGCACCACCGCCCGGCCCAGGGCCGCGCGGTCCAGCGGCCCGTCCAGCACCGTCGCGACGCCGGTCCAGGCCCGGTGCACCCCGCCGCGCGCGACCAGGCCGGCGTACGCCGCGAGGTGGTCGACCTGCAGGAACGACGGTGGTCCGGGGCTCACGGGTGCGGTCGCGGCCGCGGTCGCGGCGGCCGGGGTGGGGCGCCAGGCCAGCACGCGGCCCGGTGCCGGGCGCCACTCCTCCATGCCCGCCAGGATCATGCGCTCGCCTCCTGCGCCCCGTCGGCCAGCAGCTCGCGGAGCACGCGGCGCATGTCGGTGTGCAGGGTGCGCAGCGCGGCGTCTGCCTCCTCGGTGCGCGGGTAGCGCGCGGACACGCTGAGGCCGTGGTGGCTGCGCACCAGCCACAGGTAGACCTCGTCGTCGGCGTACGCCGGGCTGCGCAGCGTGCGCGCCCGCAGCCGGTCCCAGTGCGCGGCGCCGGGGATGTGGCGGGTGTCGACGTAGGAGACCACGAAGTGGGGGTGGTCGTGGATCTCCAGGAGCTGGGCGATGCGGGGCAGCGGGACGCCGACGAGGGGCTTGCCCGCGTCGACGCCGGCATGGATGCGGGCGAGCACCTCCGCGGTGTCGTGGGCGCCGGCGAGGTCGACCTGCACCGGGGCGCAGCCGACGTACCAGCCGACCGCCGGGAGGTGTGCGGGGTCGTGGCGGGTGTGCATCGGCATCACGAAGCGGAACCGGTCGGTCGGGCGCGCGGCGCGCAGCGCGAGCAGCAGCACCGCCAGCGCCCCGGACTGCGCGGACGTCCCGGCGCTGCGGCACAGCGCGCCCAGGCGGTCCAGCTCGTCGGGAGCAGCGACCCAGGTCGAGGAGCTGTGCTGGGGCTGCCTGCCGTCGGTGACCGGGCCGATGCGCAGCGCCGGGTCGGGGTGGTCGGGGAAGCGCAGGCCGGAGCCGTGGGCGAGGAAGGAGCGCCAGCCGCGCACCGCGGGGTGCTCGGCCGTGACCGCGGCGCCGAGCGCGCGGTCGGCGGCGGCGTGGTCGACGTGGCTGGCGATGGCCGGGTCGACCAGCGAGGAGGGCGTCGCACCGGCGCGGACCCGGTCGTAGAGGGTGGTGAACTCCTCGAACCAGACCAGCTGGGAGTAGGCGTCCATCACGCTGTGGTCCGCGCCGAAGACGAGGTCGAAGCCCGGCGCTCCCTCGCGGTGCACCGTTGCGAGGCGCACGTGCGGCCAGGCGGCGCGGGTGAGGGAGGCGAAGGACCGCGAGATCCGGTCGGCGGCGTCCTGCGGGGAGACCGTGCCGGCCTCGATCGAGCGGATCGCGAGGCCCGTCCCGTCCGTGCTCGAGCGCCGCCACGTGCCGTCCTCGGTGCGGACGACGGTGGTGCGCAGCCCCTCGTGGCGAAGCATCCACGCGGTGGCCGCTGCCGCCACGTGCGCTGGGTCGTACGGCGCCGGCACGTGCATCACCGACCCGATCCAGGAGCCGTCCTCGCCGCCGTCGAGGTGGTGCTCGTGGTCCCACGACAGGCCGCGGTCGTCCGCGCGCCACGCATGGTCGGGAACCACCGGTTCCCAGGTCGTCAGCCGTCCGCCCGAGAGGGGGTACTGGTCAAGTTCGCTGTACTCCACCTCGACAACGATGACGCAGCCGACGGTTGCTGGCGAGGGTGACATGAATCACAGTGTCACTCACAGTTTCGCAATGTGTGGCACTTCCGGTTGTCATATTCGTCCGGTTTCATGGGGCGTTCGTGCCGCCCGTGGCGGCGGTCCCGGGCCGGCGCGCCCGGACCCACCGCCACGGCCCTCCCCCACCTCGGCGCCCCGGCGCCCGGCACGAGGAAAGGCCCCATGCTCCTGACCGGCGGGCCCCCGGCCCCGCTCCGCTCCTCCTTCGGCGACGACCTCTTCCTGCGCCGGCACCGCGGCGTGGGCAGCCCGATCGCCAACCAGCTCGCGTGGCTCTTCGAGGGCCCGCTCCCCGCCGCCGGCGTCGAGGCGCTCGCCGACCGCCTCGCCGAGGGCGCGCTCGCCCGGCGAGCGGACCGGGCGCTGGTTCCCGGCGCCCGCGGCCGCTGGTCGCGCGCCGCCCACCGGCCCGCGGTCGGGTACGACGGGGAGGTCGCCGAGCACGACGTGCTGGCGTGGCTGCGCGCCCGGGCCGGCGTACGCCTGGACCCGGCGGCGGGGCACGGCTGGGAGCTGGCGACGGCCGACCTCGCCAGCGGTGGCGCAGTGCTCTCCCTGGTCGTCTCGCACGCGGTGGCCGACGGCGGCGCGATGGTCGACGCCGTGGCCCGGGCGGGGGCCGCGGCCGCCCCGCTGGTGCCGCCCCCGCGCCCGGTCGGCCTGCGTGCGCTCCTGCTCGACGGCCGCGACGCAGTCGGGCAGCTTGCGGAGGTCGGCGCCTGGCTCGCCGGGCGCCTGCGCCCCCACGTCGGACCCCGGCCGTCGGGGGCGCCCCGTCCGTCGGCGGAGCCTGTCGCGACCCCGTCCGTCGAGCCCCAGCCGTTGGTCGAGCCCGTCGAGACCCCTCCCGACTGGACCACTCCCCTGGTGGTCCTCGAGCTCGCCGCGTCCGACGTCGACCGGGTCGCCGCGGCGCACGGCGGCACCGTCAACGCCTGGTTCGCCGCGCTCACCGCGGGCGTCGCCATGCGGGTCCTCGGCGAGGCGCCCGTCCCGGTGGCGCTCCCGGTCAGCACCCGCACGCCCGACGACCCGCGCGCCAACGCCACCCGGATCGCCCGGGTCGAGGTCCACCCGACCGACCTGGCGCGGCGCGACCTCGCCGCGGTGCGGGCCCGCTCCCGCGCGGCCTACGCCGCCCTCGACAGCCACGCCCGCGAGCCGCTGCCCCTCGCGCTCGTGCAGATGCTCCCCGACGCCGTCGTACGCCGTCTCCCGGCGCCGCCGGGTGCCCGCGCGCTGGCCTCGCGGGTCGGCGAGCTGCCCGAGGCGTTCGTCGCCGCGGCGGGGGTGCCGGCGCGCTCGGTGGCCGCGATCGCGCACCACGTGGGCGCCCCGGTCGAGGAGGTCCGCGCCATCGGCGGCGGCATCGCGGCCTGGTCGTGCACGGTCGGGGACCGCCTGACCGTGAGCCTGGCCGGCATGGCCCCGCACCTGCTGCTCGACGACGACGCGCTGGCCGGACCGGTCGCGGCCGAGCTCGCCCGCTGGGACCTGGCTGGGCGGCGCTGGGGCACCCGATGACCCGCGAGGAGACCGGCCCGGGCTCAGCCGGCCCGCTCGAGCAGGTCCGCGGCCGCGCCCACCGCCGCCTCCGGGGCCACCAGCCGCCCCGCGACGCGCCGCGCGCGTGCGGTGCAGGCGGGGTCGAGCACCCGGGCCAGGGCGGAGGTCAGCGTGGCGGCGTCCAGGTCGCGGAACGGCACGCCCACGCCGACCCCGAGGTCGGCCAGCAGTCGTCCCCAGATCGGCTGGTCGGCGCTGAAGTGCCCGACGACGGCGGGGAGCCCGGCGCGCAGGGCGGCCGCGGTCGTCCCCGCGCCGCCGTGGTGCACCGCGGCGCGGCAGCGCGGGAGCAGCGTGGCGTGGTCCGCGGGGCCGACGATGCGCAGGTGCGGGTGGTCGGCGCCCAGGTCGTCGGGGAAGTCGTTCCACCCGGTGCTCAGCACGACCCGCACCCCCAGTGCGGCGGAGGCGCGACCCACCGTGGCGACCAGCGCCCGTGGGTCGCCGACCGCCATGCTGCCGAACCCGACGTACACCGGCGCGCTGCCGGCGCCGAGCCACTCCTCGAGGGCGGGGTCCTCGGCGAGGCTGGCGTCGCCCAGCCGGGCGCGCGACCCGGGGTCCAGGTCCAGGAAGCCGACCACCGGGCGCCGCGCCGGCCACTGCGCCGCCAGCCCGGGGACCAGCACCGGGTCGTAGGCCTGCACCTCCAGCGCCCCGCGCTCGCGCAGCCGCTCCGGCAGCCCGACCTTCGCCGGCGCCAGCCCGAGCAGCGCCCGCTGCTCGTTCTCGGCCGTCCGGGTCAGCCGCCAGCGCACCGACTCCCCCGCGCGCCAGGCCCGCGCCTGCACCCGGCGGGCCACGGCGGGCGAGAGCCGTCGCGGGAGGCCCAGGAGCGGCACCACCTCGTTGGCGCGGACCGGGCAGTAGTGCAGCGCCGCGAAGCCCGCGCCGTGCGCCTCGGCGACCGCCGAGCCCACCTCCTGCCCGAGCAGCCCGGTCACCACCACGTCGGCGCGGCGCGCCAGCGGCGCCAGGCCGGTGCGCAGCTCGTCCCACCCGACGCTGGCGACCGCCTGGAGCGCGCGCAGCCTCCGCACCGGGTGCGCCGAGCGCATGTCCTCGCGCACCAGCGTCGAGCCGAGCAGGTCGCGGGAGTCGGCGCCCACCGGCACCGCCGGCACGCCGAGCCGGGCGACGAAGCCGACCAGGTTCGGCGCGACCGCGACCTCGACGTCGTGGCCGCGACCGCGCAGCGCCAGCGCCACCGCGACCGCGGGCTGCACGTCCCCCCGACTGCCCAGCAGGGCGAACGCGAATCGCACGCCCCCACCGTAGGAGACGCACGTGGCTGAGCCGTACGCCGTCCGGACCACCGGACTGCTCAAGACCCTGGGCGGCCACCGCGCCCTCGCCGGGGTCGACCTCGCGGTGCCGGCCGGCAGCGTGCTGGCGCTGCTCGGCCCGAACGGCGCCGGCAAGACCACCACCGTGCGGATCCTGGCGACCCTGCTGCGCCCCGACGGCGGTACGGCGAGCGTGCTGGGCCACGACGTGGTCCGCGACGCCCACCGGGTCCGCTCGCTGATCGGGCTGACCGGGCAGTACGCCGCGCTCGACGAGAGCCTCACCGCCACCGAGAACCTCGTGGTGCTGGCCCGGCTGCTGGGCCGGGGCCGACCGGCCCGGCGGGCGGACGAGCTGCTGGAGGAGTTCGCCCTGGCGGAGGCCGCGCACCGCCCGGTCTCGACGTTCTCGGGCGGGATGCGCCGGCGCCTCGACATCGCCGCGAGCCTGGTCGGCGAGCCGCCGGTGCTGTTCCTCGACGAGCCGACCACCGGCCTGGACCCGCGCACCCGGGTGCAGATGTGGGAGACCGTGCGCCGCCTGGTCGAGCGCGGCACCACGGTGCTGCTGACCACGCAGTACCTCGAGGAGGCCGACCGGCTCGCCGACCGGGTCGCGGTCATCGACCGGGGCCGCCTGGTCGCCGACGACACCCCGGCGGCGCTCAAGGCCTCGGTCGGCGCCACCCGGCTGCACCTGACGGTCGCCGACGCGCGGCGCGGCGAGGCGGCCGAGGTCCTCGCCAGCGTCACGGGCCGGGAGCCGACCGCGCACCGCGACGGCAGCCTCGGGGTCCCGGTCGACTCCGGCGCCCTCACCGCGGAGCTGGTCCTCGCGCTCCAGGCCCGCGGCATCGACGTCGCCGAGCTCGGCGTGCGCCGCCCGTCGCTCGACGAGGTCTTCTTCGCCCTCACCGGCGTGGCCGGGACGGAGGCGGCATGAGCGGCACCCACGTGCGGCTCGCGGCCTCGCCGTCGCTGCTGGAGACGGTGTCGCAGTCGCTCACCATGGCCCGGCGCGGCCTGCTGCGGATCCGCCACGACCCGCAGCGCCTCTTCGACGTCGTGGCGCTGCCCGTGGTGGCCACGGTGATGTTCGCCAACGTCTTCGGCGGCGCCGTCGCCGGCGGCATCGACGCCTACCTGCCCCGCCTGGTGCCCGGGGTGATGGTGCAGATCGCCGTGACCGCGTCGGTGGTCACCGGCGTGCAGCTGCGCGACGACATGGAGCGCGGCGTCTTCGACCGGTTCCGCTCCCTGCCGATCGCACGCACCGCCCCGCTGGCCGGCTCGCTGCTGGCCGACGTGGTCCGCTACGTCCTCGCCGTGACCATCACCGTCGGGGTCGGGGTCGCCATGGGCTACCGGCCCGAGACCTGGCTCGGCCTGGCCGCCGGGGCGCTGCTGGTCGTCGGCTGCGCCTTCGCGATCAGCTGGATCTTCGCCCTGATGGGCGTGGTGATGCGCAGCGCGTCCGCCGTCCAGGGCGCCTCGATGCTGGTGCTGATGCCCCTGTCGTTCATGTCCAACGCGCTGGTGCCCGTGGAGACGATGCCGGGCTGGATGCGGGCGATCGCGGAGGTCAACCCGATCACCCACCTGGTCTCCGCCCTGCGGGCGCTCGCCGCCGGCGACCCGTCGGGCCAGCCCGTGGCGCTCGCCCTGGGCGGCGCGCTGGTGGTCCTGCTCGTCGTCGCCCCGCTGACCGTGCGCGCCTACGTGCGCGCCGCCTGACCCCGCCCCAACCAGGAGGAAACCGTGCCCCTGCTCCCCCCTCCCGCGACCCGCGCGAACCGGCTCACCTACGACGACGACCTGTTCCTGCGCTCGCGCCGGGTGCTCGGCGTGCCGCTGGTCAACCAGACCGTGTGGCGCTTCTCCGACCCCGTCGACACCGCGCGGCTGGAGCGGCTCCACCGGGGCCTGGCCTCGGGGCGCCTGGCCCGGGTGGCGCGCGCGCCGCGGGTGCCCGGGGCCCGGCCGCGCTGGGTCCCGGGCGCGACCACCGCACCGCTGGTGGTGGACACCGACGCGGTGGCGGCGGACGACGTGCTCGGCTGGGCGGACCGGGCCGCGCACCTCCCGCTGGACCCGGAGGCCGGACCCACCTGGGCGCTGCGTGCCGCGCCCACCAGCGACGGCGGCTACGTGCTGTCCTACCTGACCTCCCACGTCGTCGCCGACGGCGGCGCCCACCTCGCGGCGGTGGTCGCCGCCGCCCGTGGGGACCAGGAGCCCCGGCTGCCGGTCGAGGACCCCGCCCCGCACACCGGGCGCCGGCGCGACGACGTCCGCGACGCCGCCCACCAGCTGCGCCGGGCCGCGGCCGGGGGCGCGACCGCATGGCGCCGCTCGCGCACGCCGCGCCCGCCGCTGGAGGGGCAGCGCTCCTCCGACACCCCGCCACGCTCGCCGGCGCCCGGCGACGACACGGCGTACGTCGTGCCGACCGCGGTCGTCGACTGCTCGGCGCAGGACTGGGCGCGGGCCGCGGCCGCAGGCGGGGGCACGAGCAACTCCCTGCTGGTCGCCGTCGGGGTCGAGGTGCTGCTCGGGCTGGGCCGCGCCGAGGCGGGACGCGCGGTGCGCGTGGCGGTACCGGTCAACCTGCGCACCGGCAGCGCCGACCTGCGCGCCAACGCGACCTCCGGCGTCTCGATCGCGGTCCCGACCCGCCGCGTGGACGGGGTCGGCCGGGTCACCGGGCTGGAGCAGGTCCGCGGGGCCACCCGGCGCGAGCTCGCGGCACGCAGCGCCGGCACCCGCCACGACCCGCTCGAGCCGTGGCAGCCACTGCTCCAGATGGTCCCGGACCGGGCCCTGGCTCGCCTCGCCCGCGACCAGAGCGCCCCGCTGTGCCTGTGCTCCAACCTCGGCGAGCTCGACGACGACTATCGCGCGCCGCTCGGCGTGGAGGCGACGTCGGTGATGATGCGCTCGGTGACCCCGGGCGCGACACGCGGACAGATGCGACGCGCCCGGGGCGGCGTGAGCGCCTGGTGGTCCTCCCACGGCGACCGGGCGACCCTGTCGGTCGTGTGCCTGGACCCCGAGCTGCCGGCCGAGCGCCTCACCCCGCTGCTGCTGGCGGCGTGCGCGAGCTGGGGCGTCCCCGCCACCGCCTGGTAGCCCCCCAGGATTCCGCGAGTCGGCGCCAATGGCGTGCCGAGTCGGCGCATGTGGTTGCCCGGTACGCCGACGGGGCCCGGCCGCAGGTGCGGCCGGGCCCCGAAGGTGCGGTGGATCAGCGCAGGTCGAAGCGGTCCAGCTCCATGACCTTGACCCAGGCGGCGACGAAGTCCTCGACGAACTTGGTCCTGGCGTCGTCCGAGGCGTAGACCTCGGCGAGCGCGCGCAGCTCGGAGTTCGAGCCGAAGACCAGGTCCACCCGCGAACCGGTCCAGCCGGCGGTCGAGGAGAACAGCTCCCCGGCCTCGTCGACGGGGGTCCACTCCTGGCCCAGGTCGAGCAGGTTGACGAAGAAGTCGTTCGTCAGCTGGCCCGGGTTGGTGGTGAACACGCCGGTCTTCGAGCCGTCCCAGTTGGTGTCCAGGACGCGCAGGCCACCCACGAGCACGGTGGTCTCGGGGGCGCTCAGGGTGAGCAGGTTGGCGCGGTCGAGCAGCAGGTACTCGGTCGGGACCTTCGAGGTGCGCGACAGGTAGTTGCGGAACCCGTCGTGGCGCGGCTCGAGGGCCTTGAAGGACTCGACGTCGGTCTGCTCGATCGAGGCGTCGGTGCGACCCGGGGTGAACGGGACGACGACCTCGGTGCCGGCGGCCTTGGCGGCCTGCTCGATGCCCACGCCACCGGCGAGGACGATCAGGTCGGCCAGGGAGACCTTCTTGGCGTCGGTGTCGAAGCCGGCCTTGACGCCCTCGAGGGCCGCGAGGACCTTCGCGAGGCGCACCGGGTTGTTGACGGTCCAGTCCTTCTGCGGCTCCAGGCGGATGCGGGCACCGTTGGCGCCGCCGCGCTTGTCGCCACCGCGGAAGGTCGCGGCCGAGGCCCAGGCGACCGAGACGAGCTCGGAGACGCTGAGGCCGGTGGCGACGATCTTCTCCTTGAGCACCGCGATGTCGGCGTCGTTGACGAGCTCGCCCTCGTGCGCCGGCAGCGGGTCCTGCCAGATGAGGACCTCGGAGGGGACCTCCGGGCCGAGGTAGCGGTCACGGGGACCCATGTCGCGGTGGGTCAGCTTGAACCACGCACGGGCGAACGCGTCGGCGAAGGCCTCCGGGTCCTCCTTGAAGCGGCGCGAGATCTTGTCGTACTCGGGGTCGACGCGCAGCGCGAGGTCGGAGGTCAGCATGCGCGGCTCGCGCTTGCCGTCGCCGAACGCCTCGGGCACCAGGCCGTCGCCGCCGTTGTTGACCGGACGCCACTGCAGCGCGCCGGCGGGCGACTTGAACTGCTCCCACTCGTAGCTGTACAGGATGTGGAAGAACTCGTTGTCCCAGCGGGTCGGGTGGTAGGTCCAGGTGACCTCCAGGCCCGAGGTGATCGCGTCCTCGCCCTTGCCGGACTTGTACGACGACTTCCAGCCCAGGCCCTGCTCCTCGATCGGAGCGGCCTCGGGCTCGGGGCCCACCAGACCGGCGTCGCCGGCACCGTGGGTCTTGCCGAAGGTGTGGCCGCCGGCGATCAGCGCGACGGTCTCCTCGTCGTTCATCGCCATGCGCGCGAAGGTCTCGCGGATGTCCTTGGCGGAGGCGAGCGGGTCGCCGTTGCCGTTGGGGCCCTCGGGGTTGACGTAGATCAGACCCATCTGGACCGCGGCGAGCGGGTCCTCGAGGTCGCGCTCACCGGTGTAGCGCTCGTCGCCCAGCCACTCGGTCTCGGGACCCCAGTAGACGTCGGCGTCGGCCTCCCAGACGTCCTCGCGGCCGCCGGCGAAACCGAAGGTCTTGAAGCCCATGTCCTCGAGCGCGACGTTGCCGGCGAGGATCATCAGGTCGGCCCAGGAGATCTTCTGGCCGTACTTCTTCTTGACCGGCCACAGCAGGCGGCGGGCCTTGTCGAGGTTGGCGTTGTCGGGCCAGCTGTTCAGCGGCGCGAAGCGCTGCTGACCGGCACCGGCGCCGCCGCGACCGTCGGTGATCCGGTAGGTGCCGGCGCTGTGCCAGGCCATCCGGATGAGGAAGGGGCCGTAGTGCCCGAAGTCGGCCGGCCACCAGTCCTGCGAGTCGGTGAGAGCCGCAGCGATGTCCTTCTTGACCTCGGCGAGGTCGAGGGAGCCGAAGGCCTCGGCGTAGTCGAAGTCCTCACCCAGCGGGTTGGCCACCGCGGGGTTCTTGGCGAGGATCTTGAGGTTGAGCTGGTTCGGCCACCAGGTCTTGTTGGCGTCACCCTGGGCGGGCAGCGGCTGTTGGGAGCCGTGCATCACGGGGCAACCACCACGGGCGTCGCTCTCATCGTTCATCTCGCCAACGACTGCGTCGGGGCTGTCAGCCACAGTGTTTCCTTCCGGTTCTTCGGGAGTGGGGTTCACGAACGGGTCGTGGAGCAGGAGGGGCACTGGCCCCAGTAGACGACCTCGGCCTCGTCGATGCTGAAGCCGTGGTCGTCGGACGCGGTGAGGCAGGGGGCCGCCCCGACCGCGCAGTCGACGTCGACGATCACGCCGCAGGTGCGGCACACCAGGTGGTGGTGGTTGTCGGCGACGCGTGACTCGTAGCGGGCGACCGTGCCCTGGGGCTGGATCCGTCGGACCAGGCCGGACTCGGTCAGGACCCGCAGTACGTCGTACACCGCCTGCTGGGAGACTTCGCCCAATCGGTCGCGCACGGCGCCGTAGATGGTCTCGGTGTCCGCGTGCGGGAGGTCGTGGACCGCGTCGAGCACGGCGACCCGAGGCTTCGTGACCCGCAGGCGGGCCTCGCGCAGCAGGTCTTCGTGATCGGTGGTCGGCACGCGAGGATCATCGCACAGTTATCTGGAACGGTTCAAGTTTGGTGTCCGTTCCGTGGGAGGCGGTGCCCTCCCCCTCGCCGCACCCGCCGCGGGGACCCGTGCGGGCGAGGATCAGCACCGCCCGGTCGTCGTCCCCGCGCGGCACCTGGGCGATGATCCGCCCCGCCGCGCCGGCCAGCCCGGCCCGCATGGCCTCGGCGCCCACCGAGCGCAGCCAGGCGATGCCGTCGTCGAGGGAGGCGGAGCGGGACTCCACGACACCGTCGGTGTAGAACATCAGCGCCTCGCCCGGCTCGAGACGGCCGCGGGTGGCCTCCAGGTCCGGGTCGTCGACGATCCCGAGGGAGGTGCCGCGGGCGGAGTCCAGGGACCAGGACTCCCCGTCCCAGCGCAGCGCCGGCGGGTGACCAGCGCTGTGGATGCCGTAGTCGCCGCTCTCGAGGTCGACGAGCACGTGGACCGCGGTGGCGAGCGCCTCGTCGGAGGGCTGGCGCAGCAGGAACGCGTTGGCCGCGCGCATCAGCGGCTCCGGCGGCAGTGCCCCGATCAGTCCCCCGAGCGCGCCGGCGAACTGCAGCGCGTCCGGGCCGGCGTCGACGCCCTTGCCGCAGACGTCGACGAGCACCATCTCCAGCTCGGCGCCACCGGGGCCCCGGCCGCGCAGGTCGGCGACCAGGAAGTCGCCGGCGTACCCCGCCTCGTGCGCGGCGCGCATCGCCGACTGCGAGTGCCACCCCGCTGGCAGAGGGGGAACGGTCGCCTGCGCCTGGAGTCGGTCACGCAGCTCGGCGAGCACCGCCTCCCCCAGCGCCGCCGGGAGGCCGGAGCGCTGCCGGCGCGACTGCACCAGGATCACCACGACCCCCGCGAGCATCCCCAGCATCGCGCTGACCCGCAGCGGCCCGGGCGGGCCGTCGAGCGCCACCGCGATCAGGCCGAAGACCAGGGCGGCCACGCACAGCGCGGCCAGCGGGCGGAAGCGCAGCAGCACCATGCCCAGCAGCAGCCAGACGAAGTACGCCGTGAGCGGCATCCACGTGTACTCCACCAGGGAGACCACGAAGGACGCCGTGAGGCCGGCCATCAGCACGCACAGGGCGAGGCGCTGGCTGCGTCGTGAGCCCGTGCTCCAGCCCAGCACCGGGGCGCGTCCGGAGCCGTAGGTCCGGTGCAGGGTGCGCCGCAGCGCCGCCCGGGTGCCGACGATCACGCGCGCAGCGTAGCGGTCCGCGGCCGCGCGGGGGCGCGTTGGAGCACCGCCTCCCCTGGACCGGTCCCGACTGGCACAGTGAGTGCATGGAGCCCTCGCCCGCAGCCGGCGGCGCGCCGCGGGTGCTGGTGAGCGCCCACCGCGGCGGTGCCGGTGGCGACCCGAACCTGGAGAACACCCGGCCCGCGCTGGAGCGTGCGGTCACGCTCGGCGTGGAGTACGTCGAGTTCGACGTGCACCGCTGCGCCGACGGCGCGCTGGTGCTGTTCCACGACGACTGGCTGTGGGTCGACGGGACCCGGCACTGGCTGCGCGAGGTCCCCGTCGAGGCCCTGACCGCCCAGTCCGAGCACTACCTGCGCTACGAGGAGGCGCTGGGCATCCTCGCCGGCCGCGCGCGGGCGCACCTGGACCTCAAGTTCACCTCGCCCGGCGGCACCGCGGAGGTCGCGGCGGTCCGCCGCGCGGTCGAGGTGCTCGGTGCGGAGAACCTCGTGGTCACCACCCTCGACGACCGGTCGGTGCGCGCGGTGCGGACCTGGGCCGACCAGGAGGGCCTGGCGCTCCTGGTCGGGCTCTCCCTGGGCCGCGGCGTGCGCGGGCTGCCCTGGCGCGTGCAGGCGCGGGTCCGCATCTCCGAGCTGCGGCCACGGCTGCGCTACCGGGCCTCGCGCGCCAACGTGGTGGTCGCCAACCACGCCCTCGCCCGGCTCGGGGTGGCCGCGCTGGCGCGCCGGTGGGGCCTGCCGCTGCTGGTGTGGACGGTCGACACCGAGCGGTCCCTGGCGTACTGGCTGCGGCCCGGGCGCGCCTGGATGGTCACGACGAACCGTCCCGAGCTCGCCCTCGCCGTGCGCGAGCGACGCACCCGCGCGCTGCGGGGCGCGCGGGCCCGATCCGGACGCCGCCGCGGACCCGGGGCACCGGGGTCCGGCGTGCCGGGGTCTGGGAGCATGCGGGCATGACGCACGACCAGGAGACCGCGGCCGTGGTGGACGTCCTCGGGGAGCCGTTCCTCGCCGAGACCATCGAGCTGCCCGACGACGACGAGGGACCGGTCGTCGCGACGCTGGTCACCCGGCGCGCGGAGCGGCCGAACGGTCGCGCGGTCCTGCACGTCCACGGCTTCGCCGACTACTTCTTCCAGGCCGAGTACGCCGCGTGGTGGTGCGATCGGGGCTACGACTTCTACGCCCTCGACCTGCGCAAGTACGGCCGTTCGCTGCTCCCCCACCAGACGCCCAACTACGTCGTGGACCTCGCCGAGCACCACGCCGAGATCGACGAGGCCTGGCGCCGGATCACCGAGCGCGACGGGCACCGACAGGTGGTGGCCTCCGCGCACTCCACCGGCGGCCTCACGCTGCCGCTGTGGGCCCACGACCGGCAGCCTGCCGAGCTGGTCGGGATGGTGCTGAACTCCCCGTGGCTCGACCTCCAGGGCAGCGCGTTCCTGCGCACCATCGGCACCGTCGCGCTCAAGCAGCTCGGCCAGCGCCAGCCGCGCCGGGCCATCCCGCGCACCGTCAACGGGCTCTACGGAA
Source organism: Nocardioides sp. zg-DK7169 (assembly GCF_013155365.1). GTDB lineage: Bacteria > Actinomycetota > Actinomycetes > Propionibacteriales > Nocardioidaceae > Nocardioides. Next base: position 201,428 of record NZ_JABJRA010000003.1, on the reverse strand, counting down.
GCAGCCTGCACCGCGACCACGGCGGCGAGTGGGACTTCGACCTCACCTGGAAGCCGCTGGAGTCCTTCACCGTGTACGCCGGCTGGCTGCGCGCGGTCCGCAACGGCCACGCCCGGCTCCAGGCCGGCCTCGACGTCGCCTGCCCGGTGCTGGTGCTGTCCTCGGGCGCCAGCCGATGGCCCACCGTGATGGGCGAGGACGTGCACGGCAACGACATCGTCCTCGACGTCGCCCACATCCGGCGCTGGGCGACCGCGATCGGCACCCACGTCACCTACGTCGCGGTCCCGGGCGCGCGCCACGACGTGGTGCTCTCCCGGCCCGAGCCGCGCGAGCGGGTCTACGCCGAGCTCGAGCGCTGGCACACGGCGTACGTCGGGTCCTGATCGCCGGCAGGTCGCGCCGCCGCGCAGCCCGGGGGCCGCTAGGGTCCGGCGCATGGATCCTGTGACCGGCCTCTCATGCGGCCGCATCGTGCTCGGTGCCGCCTCCCTCCTGCGCCCCGACGTGGCGGCGAACGCCTTCCGTCTCGACCTGGCCGCCAACCCGCAGCTGTCCTACGTGCTGCGCCTGTTCGGTGCGCGCGAGGTGGCCCTGGGCGCGGTCACGCTGCTCGCCCCGGCACCCGCGCGTCGCGCTCTGCTGGCCACCGGTGTCGCGGTCGACGTTGCCGACGTGGCCACCGCGGTGCAGGGCGCGCGCGAGGGCCACGTCGCTCGCCAGGGCGCCTTCGGGCTGGCCGGGCCGGCGGCGGGCGCCGTGCTCATCGGCCTGCTCGCGCTGCGTCGTCCCCGGGGCTGAGCGCCCCGCCGAACCCTCACGTTTGGTCCCCACGACAACTCCGCGGGGGTTTCGGGTGTCGTTCGTGACCATTCGTGGAGGCGCCAGCGACCCAGCCGGTTCGCGCCCGGTTGCTCCCCGACTGACCGCCGGCAGAGGTGCCGCACCCTCACGTGTGGTCCCCCACGACAGATTTCCGGGGCTCCCGGATGTCGTGGGGGACCAGACGTGCGGGGCAGAAGGCTTCAGACCGCGAACGACACCAGCGCGACGACACCGACGGTGACGATCACCGCTCGCAGCGCGTTGGGCGGGAGCCGGCGACCGTACGACGCGCCGAGCTGGCCGCCGATGACCGCGCCGACGGCGATCAGCACGACGACGGTCCAGTCGACGTCCGCGACCACCGCGAAGATCACGCCGGCCACGGCGTTGACCAGCCCCGCTGCGACGTTCTTGACGGCGTTGAGGCGTTGCAGCGAGTCGTCGACGCCGATCCCCATGATGCCCATGAGGATCACGCCCTGGGCGGCGCCGAAGTAGCCGCCGTAGACGCCGCTGGCGGCGGCTGCGGGGGTGACCCAGCGGGCGTCCGGCCGGGTGCCGACGGTCTCGCCGTGGCGCGCGGCGACCCACCGCGACAGGCGCGGGCCGATCAGCACGAGCAGCACGCCGAGCCCGATCAGCACCGGTACCACCCGCTCGAAGGCGTCGGCGGGCAGCACCAGCAGCAGGATCGCGCCGACGGTGCCGCCGACGAGGGAGGCCAGGCCCAGGCGCAGCACCCGGGCGCGCTGTCCGCGCAGCTCGCGGCGGTAGCCCCAGGCCCCGGAGATGGAGCCCGGGACCAGTCCGATGGTGTTGGAGGCGTTCGCGGTCACCGGTGGCACGCCGAACGCGAGGAGCGTCGGGAACGTGATGAGCGTGCCGGAGCCGACGATCGTGTTGATCGTGCCTGCGGCGACGCCGGCCGCGGTGATCGCGAGGGCCTCGAAGAGCCCCAACCTCAGCCGGCCGGCGTCGCGCCGGACGGCGGCTCGGTGTCCGCCGGTGCGGCCGGGTCTGCCGGCTGCTCGGGCGTACCCGCCGGGCGTCCGCTCGGCGGCGCGGCCGAGGCGGCCTCCGCGATCGCGGCCTGCACCGCGGCGCTGGCCGAGCCCGCGACGTCGCTGGGCTCACGGGTCTGGACCTCGGTCGGGCCCATGTCGACGCGGGTGCGCGGGCCGTCGACCTCCTGGGGGATGCCGCGCAGGTCGTTCATCGTGGAGCCGAGGCCCTCGAGGGCCTTGCCGATCTCGCTCGGCACGATCCAGACCTTGTTGGCGTCGCCCTCGGCGATCTTCGGCATCATCTGCAGGTACTGGTAGGCCAGCAGCGACTGGTCCGGGCGCCCGTCGTGGATCGCCTGGAAGACCGTCTGGATGGCCTGGCCCTCGCCCTGGGCGCGCAGGATCTGCGACTCCCGCTCGGCCTGGGCGCGCAGGATCTGCGACTCGCGCTCGCCCTCCGCGTTGAGGATCGCGGACTGCTTGTTGCCCTCCGCGGTCAGGATCGCGGACTGGCGCTGGCCCTCGGCGGTGAGGATCAGGGCGCGCTTGTCGCGGTCGGCGCGCATCTGCTTCTCCATCGCGTCCTTGATCGAGGGCGGCGGGTCGATGCCCTTGATCTCGACGCGGTTGACGCGGATGCCCCATTTGCCGGTGGCCTCGTCGAGCACGCCGCGCAGCCCGGAGTTGATCTCCTCACGGCTGGTCAGCGTCTGCTCGAGGTCCATGCCGCCGACGATGTTGCGCAGCGTGGTCATCGTCAGCTGCTCGACGGCCTGGATGTAGTTGGCGATCTCGTAGGTCGCCGCGACCGGGTCGGTGACCTGGAAGTAGATGACGGTGTCGATGGAGACCACGAGGTTGTCCTCGGTGATCACCGGCTGCGGCGGGAAGCTGACGACCTGCTCGCGCAGGTCGATCACGTAGCGGACCTTGTCGATGAACGGCACGACGATGTTCAGACCCGCCGGCAGCGTCTGCTTGTACTTCCCGAACCGCTCGACCACGCCGGCGCGCGCCTGGGGCACGATCCGCACGGTCTTGGCCAGGATCGTGACGACGAGCACGAACAGCAGGCCCAGCAGGATCAGGACGATCGTGCCCCCCATGGCTTCTCCTCCGGTTGAGATGGTTCAGGGTGTTGCGGTGTGGTGCGGTACGGCGCCGTGCGGGCTCACTCGAGCCGCGGCACCGGGTGGACGTAGGCGGTCGCGCCGCGGATCTCGAAGACCTCGACGGTCTCGCCGGGCTCGATGGTCAGCGTCGAGTCGTACGGCGCCGCCGACCAGATCTCCCCGCCGAGGCGGACCCGGCCGACCTCGAGGCCGCTGAGGCGCTGGGTCACCGTGCCCTGCTGGCCGACCAGCTTGCCGTGGCCCAGGGTGAGCTCGGGGCCGCCGTGCATGCGGCGCACCAGGGTGGGGCGGAGCACCACCAGGGTGGCGGCCGAGACGCCGGCGGCGATCAGCGCCGAGACGACGACGGGCGCGCCGAGCAGCGCCGAGCCCATGCCGGCCAGGGCGCCGACCGCGAGCATCGCGAAGATCAGCTCGAGGCTGAAGATCTCGACCACGCCGAGCGTCATCGCGAGCGCGAGCCATGCCGCCCACTGGTGATCGCTCAGCCACTCCATGGGCAGACCCTACCGGTGACCCACAGCACGTCGGACCTAGAGGTGGCGTACCGCACGTCGGGCGGCCCAGCGGCCGTCCTCGTGCGCGAGGGAGAGCGGCATCCCGAACGTCGAGGACAGGTTGGCCTCGGTGAGGGTCTCCTCGATCGGCCCGGCGGCCACCACGGCGCCCTTGCGCAGCAGCAGCGCATGGGTGAAGCCCGGCGGGATCTCCTCGACGTGGTGGGAGACCAGGACCATCGCGGGCGAGTCTGGGTCCGCGGCGAGCGCGGCGAGCGTGGCGACCAGGTCCTCGCGGCCGCCGAGGTCGAGCCCGGCGGCCGGCTCGTCGAGGAGCATCAGCTCCGGGTCGACCATCAGGGCCCGGGCGATCTGCACGCGCTTGCGCTCGCCCTCGCTGAGGGTGCCGAAGGTGCGCTCGGACAGCTCGCTGACACCGAGCTCGACGAGCAGGCTCTCGGCCCGGTCGTGGTCGAGGGCGTCGTACTCCTCGATCCAGCGCCCGACCACGCCGTACGACGCGGACACGACGACGTCGTGCACCCGCTCCGAGCGCGGGATCCGCTCGGCGACGGCGGCGCTGGTGACGCCGATGCGGGGGCGCAGCTCGAAGACGTCGACCAGCCCGAGGACCTCCTCCAGCACGGCCGCGACGCCGGTGGTCGGGTGGATCTGGGCGGAGGCGAGCTGCAGCAGCGTGGTCTTGCCGGCGCCGTTGGGGCCCAGCACCACCCAGCGCTCGTCGTCCTGCACCGTCCAGTTGACCGTGTCCAGCAAGGTGGCCTCGCCTCGACGGATGGTGACGTCTGCGAAGTCGAGGACGGCAGTCATGGCGGCAACCCTATCGGCACCCCTCGGGGCCCCGGCGTACAGTCTCGGGCCGTGTCCCTGCACCTGCCCGCGTCGGCCCGCCTCGCCTGGTGGGGCACCGCCTGGCTGCGCGGACACGTGGTCACCGACCTCGTCGTGGACGCGGTCCTGGGCGAGGACGTGACCCACGCCGTGGCCGGCCTGCACGCCCTCGGGCTCGGCGGCCCGGAGGGGACCGACACCCTGGTCGGAGGCCTGGCCCGGCTGCGCGCCGAGGGGGCGCAGACCATCGGCGCGGCGTACCCCGCGGAGGGCGACCCGGTCGGGCTCGGCGGGCCCGCCGACTTCAACGCCGCGGCCCTGGAGGCGGGCGAGGCGGTGGTCACCGACGTCGGCGTGGGGCTGGTCCCCGTCGCGGTCGGGCCGGCCACGACCTGGGTGGCCCACCCGGCCCGGCGCCGCCAGCTCCCCGACGTCGGCGAGGCCGACCGGGCGCTGCGCCGCGAGCTGCTCGAGACGGCGTCGTCGCTCGCGGAGCTGGACGTGGCCCGCTGGCGCCCCGAGGTGGCGGACCTGCTGATGAACCTGCGCCACCGTGCTCCCCTCACCGCGCCGCCCGGCGTGCCGCAGCGCTGCGTCGACCTGGCGGAGCGCGCGATCCAGGCGCTCGGCATCGTCGACGCCGCGCTGGAGGACGACGGTGCCGCGATCACCGCCCACGAGGCACGCGCCCGGCGTGAGGCGCTCGTCGGGCTCGAGCGCGCCGGACGCCGCGCACTGGTCGCGGCCTGCTCCCCCGAGGTCTGGCCACCGGGCTGATCGGGTCGTCTCGGAGCGGCTGAGCCGATCGGTGCGGACCGGGCCGTCAGCGGTAACCTCGTCCCGCGATGACCCAGACCCCAGGCGCCCGGCCCGAGACCCTCCTGATCACGCTCACCGGCAAGGACCGGCCCGGCGTGACCTCCGCCGTCTTCACGACCCTCGCGCAGACCCATGTGCAGGTGCTCGACGTCGAGCAGATCGTGCTGCGTCGCCGCCTGGTGCTCGGCGTGCTGGTCACGGCGCCGCGCGACTGGCGTCGCCTCAGCGAGGCGATCCACCGCACCGGGGAGGAGCTCGGCATGAACGTCGAGATCGAGCCCGGCACCGGTGACAACCGCCCGCGCCCCCAGGGCCGCTCGCACGTCACGCTGCTGGGCAGCCCGCTGCGCCCCGGTGCGATGGCCGCCATCGCCGGGCGGATCGCCGACGCCGGCGCCAACATCGACCGCATCGAGCGGATGGCGCGCTACCCCGTCACGGCCATCGAGATGCACGTCTCCGGCGCCGACCCGGCCCGGCTGCGCGCCCTCCTCGCCACGGAGGCGGCCGCCCAGGGCATCGACGTCGCCGTCCAGCCGGCCAGCCTGGTCCGTCGCGGGCAGCGCCTGATCGTCATGGACGTCGACTCCACCCTGATCCAGGGCGAGGTGATCGAGATGATCGCCGCCCACGCGGGCTGCGAGGAGAAGGTCGCCGAGGTCACCGAGGCCGCGATGCGCGGCGAGCTCGACTTCGAGCAGTCGCTGCGCGAGCGGGTCCGCCTGCTCGAGGGCGTCCCCGCGAGCGCGCTCGACGAGGTCTACGACTCCATCGTCCTCGCCCCGGGCGCCCGCACCCTGGTGCGGACGCTGAGCCGGCTGGGCTACCGCTTCGCGATCGTGTCCGGCGGCTTCAGCCAGATCACCGACCGCCTCGCCGCGGACCTCGGCATCCACTTCGCGCGCGCCAACGAGCTCGAGATCGTGGACGGCAGGCTGACCGGACGCGTCGTGGGCGAGGTCGTGGACCGGGCCGGCAAGGCCCGCGCGCTGCGCGAGTTCGCCGCCGAGGTCGGGGTGTCGCAGGACGCCGTGATCGCGATCGGCGACGGCGCCAACGACCTCGACATGCTCGGCTCGGCCGGGCTCGGGATCGCCTACAACGCCAAGCCGATGGTCCGCGACGCCGCCGACACCGCGGTCAACGTGCCCTACCTCGACACGATCATGTACCTCCTCGGCATCTCCCGCGAGGAGGTCGAGGCGGCCGACGCCGCGGCCGGCATCGTGACGCCTGCCCCGCCGGTCTGAGCCGACGGTCCGACCGGAGCTGGCCCGGAGGTCAGTCGCGGGGCACGTGGAAGGCGACCACCCGGGCGCCCTCGGCGCCCAGGTCCGACCAGCCGGAGCCGACCTCGAAGACGGTCGTCGCCGCGGTCGGGTACCCGCCGAGCATCGCCACGGAGGCCTCGGGGTCGCCCTGCCCGTCGTCGAGCTGCTGGGCCAGCACGCCCACCGTGGGGTTGTGCCCGATCAGCACCAGGGTGCGGACGTCGTCGTCGGTCCCACGCACCAGGTCCAGGGCGGCCTCGGCGCCCGCGGAGTACAGCCCCTCGTCGAACGCCGCCGCGTCGAGGTCCCAGCCGGCGCCGGTCGCGAGCGACTCCCAGGTCTCGCGGGTGCGCAGCGCGGCGGAGACCAGGGCGGCGTCCGGGGTGATGCCGCGGGCGGCGAGCCACTCACCGCCCGCGCGGGCGTCGCGCCTGCCCCGCGGGGCGAGCTCGCGCTCGTGGTCGCTCGGACCGTGGGACTCCGCCTGGGCGTGACGCATCAGGACCAGGACGCGCGGCTGCTCGCTCACCCCTCAAGCGTGGCACATCCGTCCGCGCCGGCTCAGGCGCCCATCGCGTGGAAGCCGCCGTCGACGTGCACGATCTCGCCGGTGGTGGCGGGGAAGAAGTCCGAGAGCAGCGCGCACACGGCCTTGGCGGTCGGGGTCTGGTCGGCGTTGTCCCACCCGAGCGGTGCGCGGGTCTCCCACATCGCCTCGAGGTCGGAGAAGCCGGGGATCGCCTTGGCGGCCAGCGTCTTGAGCGGCCCGGCGGAGACCAGGTTGCAACGGATGCCGTCGGCGCCGAGCTCGCGGGCCAGGTAGCGCGAGGTCGACTCGAGCCCGGCCTTGGCCACGCCCATCCAGTCGTACGCCGGCCAGGCGACGGTCGCGTCGAAGGTGAGGCCCACGACCGAGGACCCCGGGCCCATCAGCGGGCGGACCGCGCGCGACAGCGACGCCAGGGAGTATGCCGAGACGTGCACGGCCTGGGCGACGTCCTCCCAGGGGCCGGTCATGAACTTGCCGCCGAGGAGGGTCTCGGGGTTGCCGTAGGCGATGGAGTGCACGACCCCGTCGAGGCCGTCGACGTGCTCGCGGACCAGCTCGGGCAGCCGCTCGAGGTGCTCGGGGTCGGTCACGTCGAGCTCGAGGACCGGCGGCTCCACGGGCAGCCGCTTGGCGATGCGCCGGGTGATGCCGAGGGCGCGGCCGAAGTTGGAGATGAGGACCGTGGCGCCCTGCTCCTGGGCGACCTTCGCGGTGGCGAAGCCGATGGAGGAGTCCATCGTCACGCCTGCCACCAGGATCCGCTTGCCGTCGAGAATTCCCATGGTCGTCCTCTGCTCTCGCGCTCGTGCTCGGTGTGGTTCGAAGGACGGGCCCCGCGGGCCCGGAGGTGGTGCGAAGCGGCGGGTCAGTGACCCATGCCGAGGCCGCCGTCGACCGGGATGACCGCGCCGGTGACATAGGCCGCGCCGGGACCGGCCAGCCAGGTGACGGCGCTGGCCACCTCCTCGGGCTGGGCGTAGCGGCCCAGCGGCACCTGGGCCTTGATCGCGGCCCTCTGCTCGTCGGTGAGCACGCCGGTCATGTCGGTCTCGACGAAGCCGGGGGCGACCACGTTGGCGGTGATCGAGCGCGAGCCGAGCTCGCGGGCGATGGAGCGGGCCATGCCGACCAGGCCCGCCTTGGAGGCGGCGTAGTTGACCTGACCGGCCGAGCCGAGCATGCCCACCACCGAGGAGATCAGGATGATCCGGCCGCGGCGCAGGCGCAGCATGCCCTTGCTGGCGCGCTTGGCCAGTCGGAAGGTGCCGGTGAGGTTGGTGTCGATCACCGAGGACCAGTCCTCCTCCGACATCCGCAGCAGCAACGTGTCGGAGGTGATGCCGGCGTTGGCCACCAGCACCTCGACGGGGCCGTGGGCCGCCTCGACGACGGCGAACGCCGCGTCCACGGCGGCCGGGTCGGTGATGTCGCAGCGCACGTCGAGGGCGCCCATCGGGGCGCCGCCGGAGCGGGTGGTCACCGCGACCTTGTCGCCCTGGGCGAGGAACGCCTCGGCGATGGCGCGACCGATGCCGCGGTTGCCGCCGGTCACGAGGACCGATCGCGGGGCGGGGCTGTCAGGACCGGTGTCGGGCGTTGCGTCGCTCACGTCGCCTGACGCTAGTGATTACCGCGGGGTAGACGAAAACACGTGCCCGGCGCGGCGTGGAGGCCGCGCCGGGACCGGCGCTGCTCGGGCCTCAGTCGTCCTCGAGGCGGAAGCCGACCTTCATGCCCACCTGGAAGTGCTCGACCTCGCCGTCCTTGACCTGGCCGCGGATCTGGGTGACCTCGAACCAGTCGAGGTGGCGCAGGGTCTTGCCGGCCCGGGAGACGCCGTTGCGGATGGCGGCGTCGATGCCCTCGGGCGAGGTGCCGACGATCTCGGAGACACGGTAGGTGCGGTTGGTCATGGGAGGAGCCTCTCGGTCTGCGTGGGTCGGGCTAGCGATCGTAGGTCACGCCGGCCGACGTAGGATGAGAGCATGGCCAAGGACCGGTCCCGCCCGTCCGAGGCGGTCCGCATCACCACCGCCGCCACGACCCGCGGCAGCGACCTCGCTGCTCGTCAGCGGCGCTACATCGTGGCGATGACGATCCGCACGCTGTGCGTGATCGGTGCGGCGATCTCGGGCGCGGCCGGCATCAACTGGCTGTGGCCGGTGCTGATCGCGGCGGGCGTGTTCCTGCCGTACGTCGCGGTCGTGGACTCCAACACCGCGCAGACCCGCTCGGACGCCTTCGAGCTCCCGGACAGCACCTACCGCCGCGAGCTCGGCCCCGGCACGGGCACCCCCGACCCCCACCACGACCCCCAGCAGCCCGGCGCCGGCCGGGACACGCGGGGCCAGACGAAGGACGACGCCTGATGGACCCCGACCTGTGCTCGGCGAAGGGCTGCCAGGAGCCCGCGGTGTGGCAGCTGCTGTGGAACAACCCGAAGGTGCACACCCCCGAGCGCCGCAAGACCTGGCTGGCGTGTGAGCAGCACCGCGAGTCGCTGTCGTCGTTCCTCGGCTCGCGCAGCTTCCTCAAGGACGTCGTCCCGCACGAGCCGGTCGGCTGAGACCTAGCCGCCGATCGCGGACATCGGGCGGTCGGGCTGCAGGAACGTCGGGTCGTCGATCCCGTGACCGGCGCGCTTGCCGCGCATCGCGGTCAGCCACCGCTCGGCGAGCTTCTCGTCGCTCGCCCCGGCCCGCAGCGCGCCGCGCAGGTCGGACTCCTCGCGCGCGAACAGGCAGTTGCGGACCTGGCCGTCGGCGGTGATCCGCACCCGGTCGCAGTCGCCGCAGAACGGGCGGGTCACCGAGGCGATGACGCCCACGGTCCCCGGGCCGCCGTCGACGCGGAACAGCTCCGCCGGGGCGCTCCCCCGCGGCTCGATCGCCGGCGACAGCGCGAACCGGGGCTCCAGCAGCGCGAGGATCTCCTCGGCGGTGACCATCGCGGCGCGGTCCCAGCCGTGCTGGGCGTCCAGCGGCATCTGCTCGATGAAGCGCAGGTGGTAGTCGTGCTCGAGGGCCCAGGCGAGGAGGTCGGGTGCCTGGTGGTCGTTGACGCCGCGCAGCAGCACGGCGTTGATCTTCACCGGCCCCAGACCGGCCGCGTGCGCGGCCGCGAGCCCGGCGACCACGTCGTCGAGGCGGTCGCGGCGGGTGATCTCGTGGAAGGTCTCGCGGTCCACGGTGTCGAGGCTGACGTTGACCCGGTCCAGGCCCGCCTCCGCGAGCGCCGGCGCGGTGCGGGCCAGGCCCAGCGCGTTGGTGGTCAGCGAGAGCTCGGGCGTGGGTTCCAGGGCCCGCGAGCGGCGCACGATGTCGACGACGCCACGGCGTACGAGCGGCTCGCCGCCGGTGAAGCGCACCTCGCGGACCCCGAGCAGGCGCACCGCGATGTCGATGAGCCGAACGACCTCGTCATCGGTGAGCAGCCGCTCGTTGGCGAGCCAGTCCAGGCCCTCCTCGGGCATGCAGTAGGAGCAGCGCAGGTTGCACCGGTCGGTCAGCGACACGCGTAGATCCGTGGCCACCCGGCCGTATCGGTCCTCCAGCGCTCTCATCACACCCGCAGTCTAGGCACGTGGGCCACGCTCGGTACCCTTGCGACGTGCGGTCCCTGTCGTTCCTGCTCAGCCGCCGCTGGGTTCTCTTCCTCCTCTCGATCCTCATCGTCGGCGCCGGAACGTGGTGGCTCGGCGAGTGGCAGTTCGACCAGCTCGAGAAGCGGCGGGCCGCGAACGAGGTCGTGCGGACCAACGAGATGCTGACCGCCACGCCGGTCGCCGAGGTGCTCTCCCCCGGTGCCGAGGTCGGCTCCGACGACGAGTGGCGACTGGTCGAGGCGACCGGGCGCTACCTGCCGGAGGAGACCGTGGTGGTGCGCTACGCCAGCAGCCCGTCCGGTGACGGCGGCAGCGGCGTCGACGTGGTCGTGCCGCTCGAGACGACCGACGGCACGGTGCTGCTGGTCAACCGCGGCTTCCAGACCCGCGCCGACATCAGCGGCACCATCGGCCAGCTCCCCGAGCCCCCGAGCGGCGAGGTCACCGTGACCGGCTGGGTGCGGCCCGACGGGGACGGCGGCAGCACCGAGGTCGTCGACGGCTCGACCCGGGCGATCAGCTCCGAGGCGATCGGCGAGGCGGAGGGCCTCGGCACGACGTACGGCGGCTGGATCGAGCTGCGCGACGAGGACGGCCGCACCGCGGAGCCGCTCGAGGGGGCGCGGCTGCCCACCCTCGACGACGGCCCGCACTTCTTCTACGGCCTGCAGTGGTGGTTCTTCGGCATCCTGGGCTTCGGCGGCTTCCTCTACCTCGCGTACGACGAGTGGCGCGGCGGCCCGGAGCGGCGCCAGCAGCGCCAGGGCGACAAGCCCCCGACCAAGGCGGAGATCCGCCGGGCCCGGCGCGCGGCGGCGAAGCAGGCCGAGCGCGAGGCACGGGAGTCCGGCGCGCCCCGCGACCGCGAGTCCGCGAGCTCCCGGCGCTGATCCCCCGCCCGAGCCGGGGCCCCCGGCCCTGCGCCGGCCTCCGTCCCGCGAGTGGGAGCGGCCGGGATCAGGCCCCCGGCACCGCGACGTCGTCGAGGAACTGGGTGCGGTAGAGGTCGGCGTACAGCCCGCCCTGCGCGAGCAGGTCGGCGTGGGTGCCGGACTGCACGATCCGCCCGTCCTCGAGCACCAGGATCTGGTCGGCCTGGCGCACGGTGGAGAGTCGGTGCGCGATTACCAGCGAGGTGCGGCCCTCGAGCGCGGCGTCGAGCGCGCGCTGCACCGCAGCCTCGGACTCGCTGTCCAGGTGCGCGGTCGCCTCGTCGAGCACGACCACCGCGGGTGCCTTGAGCAGCAGCCGGGCGATGGCGAGGCGCTGGCGCTCGCCGCCGGAGAGCCGGTAGCCGCGGTCGCCGACCACGGTGTCCAGCCCGTCGGGCAGCGCGCGCACCAGGCCGGCGACCTGCGCGGACTCCAGCGCGTGCCAGATCGCGTCGTCGTCGGCGTCCGGGCGGGCGTAGACGAGGTTGTTGCGGATCGTGTCGTGGAACATGTGGGCGTCCTGGGTGACGTAGCCGACCGCGTCCTCCAGGGACTGCAGGGTGACGTCGCGGACGTCGTGGCCGTCCAGGCGCACCGCACCGGTGTCGACGTCGTAGAGACGCGCGACCAGGTGGGTGACGGTCGTCTTGCCGGCGCCCGAGGGCCCGACCAGGGCCACCATCTGGCCCGGCTCGGCGGTGAAGGTGACGTCGTGCAGGACCTGCGCCGCGGCGCGCGACTCGGTGCGCGCGACCACCTCCAGGGAGGCCAGCGAGATGTCGTCGGCGTGCGGGTAGGTGAACCCGACGTGGTCGAACTCCAGTCGCGAGGCGTGCGGGGAGAGCTCCGTCGCGCCCGGCCGCTCCTGCACCAGCGAGGGCAGGTCGAGGACCTCGAAGACCCGCTCGAAGCTGACCAGTGCGGTCATCACGTCGATGCGGACGTTGGAGAGCCCCTGCAGCGGGCCGAGCAGGCGCAGCAGGAGCGTCGCCAGCGCCAGCAGGGTGCCGATGGTGAGGGTGTCGTCGAGGACCAGGTGGCCGCCCACGCCGTACACCAGGGCGACGGCGAGAGCCGGGACCAGCGCCATCGCGGCGGCGAAGACCCGGGTGAGCAGGGTGATCCGGACCCCGAGGTCGCGCACGCGGGCGGCCTTGGTGGCGTAGAGGGCGTCCTCGTCGGCGCGGCGCCCGAACAGCTTGAGCAGCATCGCCCCGCCGACGTTGAAGCGCTCGGTCATCACGTTGCCGAGGTCGGCGTTGCCGTCCATCTGCTGGCGGGTCAGCCCGGCGAGCCGGGCGCCGACGAACCTGCTGGCGAGGAAGAGCAGCGGGAACAGCGCCAGGCACAGCACCGTGACCTGCCAGCTCAGCGCCAGCATCGCGATGCCGACCACCACGACCGCGATCGAGTTCGACACCGTGCTCGACAGTGTCGTGGTGAAGGCGCGCTGGGCCCCGATCACGTCGTTGTTGAGCCGGGAGACCAGGGCGCCGGTCTGGGTGCGGGTGAAGAAGGCGAGGCTCTGGCGCTGGACGTGGCCGAAGACGCTGGTGCGCAGGTCGAAGATCAGGCCCTCACCGATCCGCGAGGACAGCCACCCGTTGAGGACGGTCAGGACGGCGCTGAGCACCGCGAACCCGGCCATCGCCAGCGCCAGCGTGGTCACCAGGCCGCCGTCGCCGGCGAGGATCCCGTCGTCCACGACCATCTTCACCAGCAGCGGGGTGACGACGACGGTGGCCGAGTCGATGACGGTCAGCACGAGGAAGACCGAGATCAGGCGGCGGTGCGGGCGCGCGAAGGACAGGATGCGACGCAGCGTGCCCGGCTCCAACCGGTTCTCGACCGCGGTGCGGTCGGTGCGCAGGTGGCGCATCGCCGGTCCCATGCCATGCATCCCGGACACGTGTCCTCCTCGTTGCTGTAGCTCCCCCGTTGCTGTCGACTGCTCCCCCGGCCCTGCGGCCGGGGACGTTCAGCGTCCGACGAGCCCGGCGACCTCGCGGAACCGGCGTCCCTGCGCCTCGCGCTCGAGGCGACGCTGGTCCTCCAGGCTCCGGTCCGCCGCGCCCTGCAGGAGCGCCTTGGTCTCGCGCACCGCGCCGACCATCGGCGTGGTGAGAGCGGCTGCGAGGTCGGCCACCGCGGCGTCGAGCTCGGCGGCCGGTACGACGCGCTGGGCCAGACCGATGGCTGCGGCCTCCTGGGCGCCGACCATCCGCGCGGTGGCGCAGATCTCGAGTGCTCGTGCATATCCAACGGCCTCGACGAGGGGCTTTGTTCCCGTCAGGTCGGGGACCAGGCCGAGCGCCGGCTCCTTCATGCACAGCTGGGCGTCCTCGGTGAGGATCCGCAGGTCGCACGAGAGCGCCAGCTGGAAGCCGGCACCGACGGCGTAGCCCTGCACGGCCGCGATCGAGACGAAGCGGGGGTCGCGCAGGAACGTGAAGCCCTGCTGGTACTCGTCGATCGTCGCGGACAGCCCGGCGTCGTCGAGGCGGAGCAGGTCCGCCACGGTCTCCACGCCCGGGGCGCTCGCGGTCGGGTCGAGCATCGAGCGGTCCAGGCCGGCGGAGAAGCTCTGCCCGGCGCCGCGCACGACGACCACCCGCACGTCGTCGCCGATGCCCGCGCCGATCTCGGCGAGGGTGCGCCACATCCGCGGGGTCTGCGCGTTGCGCACCGCCGGACGGTCCAGGGTGATGGTCAGGACGGCGCCGTCCTGGGCCAGCTGCAGGCCGCTGTCGGCGAGGGCTTCGGGGCTCACGAGGGACGTCATGGCGGCAGTCTAGGAAGCCCCCGCGCCGCGGCCCGCATCCGTGCCCCGCCCGACCAGAGCGGCCGGTCGGGCCGTGCTCGGGCCGGGGGTCAGGCCAGCGACACCAGGTCGGCGTAGTCCTCGCTCCACAGGTCCTCGTCGCCGTCGGGCAGCAGCAGCACCCGGTCCGGCTCCAGGGCCCGCACCGCGCCCTCGTCGTGGGTGACCAGCACGATCGCGCCCTCGTAGCTGCGGATCGCGTTGAGCACCTCCTCGCGCGAGGCGGGGTCGAGGTTGTTGGTGGGCTCGTCGAGCAGCAGCACGTTGGCGCTGGAGACCACCAGGCTGGCCAGGGCCAGACGGGTCTTCTCACCGCCCGAGAGCACCTTGGCGGGCTTGTGGGCGTCGTCGCCGGAGAAGAGGAACGAGCCGAGCACCGAGCGTGCCTCGGTGTCGGTGAGCTGGGGTGCGGCGCTCTGCATGTTCTCCAGCACGGTGCGCTCGGTGTCCAGGGTCTCGTGCTCCTGGGCGTAGTAGCCGGCCTTGAGGCCGTGCCCGGCGATCACCCGGCCGGAGTCCGGCTCGTCGACGCCGGCGAGCATCCGCAGCAGGGTGGTCTTGCCCGCGCCGTTGAGCCCCAGGATGACCACCCGCGAGCCGCGGTCGATGGCGAGGCTGACGTCGGTGAAGACCTCCAGCGACCCGTAGGTCCGCGACAGGCCCTCGGCGGTGATCGGCGTCTTGCCGCAGGGTGCCGGCTTGGGGAAGGCGATCCGGGCGACCTTGTCGGCGGCGCGCTCGCCCTCGACGCCGGCGAGCATCTTCTCGGCGCGCTTGAGCATCGACTGCGCGGCCTGGGCCTTGGAGGCCTTGGCGCGCATCTTGTTGGCCTGGTCGGTGAGCGTCTTGGCCTTGCTCTCGGCGTTGATCCGCTCGCGCTTGCGGCGCTTCTCGTCGGTCTCCCGCTGGGTCAGGTAGTGGCGCCAGCCCATGTTGTAGACGTCCATCGCCGCGCGGTTGGCGTCGAGGTGCATGACCTTGTTGACGGTCTCCTCGAGCAGCGCGTTGTCGTGGCTGATCACGATGAACCCGCCCTTGTAGGACTTCAGGAAGTCGCGCAGCCACACGATCGAGTCGGCGTCGAGGTGGTTGGTGGGCTCGTCGAGGATCAGGATCTCCGCGTCGGAGAACAGGATCCGTGCGAGCTCCACGCGCCGGCGCTGACCACCGGAGAGGGTCTTCAACGGCTGGTCGAGGATCCGGGTCTCGATGCCGAGGCTGGAGGCGATGGTGGCGGCCTCGGACTCCGCGGCGTACCCGCCGCCGGCGTGCATCTCGTCGTCGGCGCGGGTGTAGCGCCGCATCGCCTTCTCGCGGACGGCCGGGTCCTCGCTGGCCATCTGGACCTCGGCCTGGCGCAGTCGGCGTACGACGTCGTCGAGGCCGCGGGCCGAGAGGATCCGGTCGCGGGCGAGGACCTCGGGGTCGCCGGTACGCGGGTCCTGCGGCAGGTAGCCGAGCTCACCGGAACGGGTAACGGTGCCGGAGGCGGGCAGCGCGTCGCCGGCCAGGATCTTCGTCAGCGTGGTCTTGCCGGCGCCGTTGCGACCGACCAGACCCACCTTGTCGCCGGCGGCGACACGGAACGAGACGTTCTCCATGAGCAGGCGTGCGCCCACCCGGACTTCCAGCTGGGAGGCAGTGATCATGAGGGGCACGAGTCTAGAGGCGTCCCGGAGCATCCCCATTTCCTGACCGACCCGAGGAGAGACCCATGCGCTTCAACCCCCGAGCCCGGCTGGACCGGGGCCGGGTCCGCGACACCGGACGCGGCGCCGGCACCGGCCTGCGCCTGGGCCGCGGCGGCGTCGGGACGGGCCGTCGCGGACCCGGCGGGCTGGCGGTGGGCGGCGGCGTCGGCGGGCTGGTGATGGCGGTCGTCGTGGTGCTGGTCGTGGTGCTCTCCCCCGGCCTGCTGGACGGCGGGGGCGGCGCCGGCAGCACCGACCTGTCCACGTCCCGAGTCGGCGGCGACACCGACCGCTACGCCTCCTGTGAGACCGGCGAGGACGCCAACGCCAGCGCCGACTGCCGGCGGGTCGCGGTGGAGAACTCCCTGCACGACTTCTGGTCCGGCGAGCTCGGGGACCGCTACCGGCCGCTCGCCGCGATGACGACCTTCTCCGGGCAGGTCGCGACCGGCTGCGGCGGTGCCGGTTCGGACGTCGGGCCCTTCTACTGCCCGGCGGACGCCACGATCTACCTCGACACCACCTTCTTCGACGACGTCCTCGAGCGCCGCCTCGGCGGACCGGACGGCGGCTTCGTGGAGCCCTACGTGCTCGCCCACGAGTACGGCCACCACGTGCAGAACGTCCTGGGCACCATGGGCCGGGTCCGCACCCAGCAGGGCCCGCGCAGCGACGCCGTACGCCTGGAGCTGCAGGCCGACTGCTACGCCGGGCTGTGGGCGCGCGCCGCGACCACCACCGACGACGCGACCGGGCAGGCGCTCGTCGAGGACCTCACCGAGCAGGACGTCAGCGAGGCGATCGCGGCGGCGTCCGCGGTCGGCGACGACCGGATCCAGGCAGCGACCCAGGGCCAGGTCACCGAGGAGACCTGGACGCACGGGTCCGCGGAGTCCCGGGTGCGGTGGTTCCGCACCGGTCTGCGCGAGGGCACCCTCGAGGCGTGCGACACCTGGCAGGTCGCGACCCCGTGACCGGGCTGCCGCGCAGCGGCACGGGGGCGCTAGCCTGCGGGCGTGAACGAGGCCAGCGGGGCGGGTCGGACGCCGCCGGACACCGGGGCGCCGCTGCGCGTGCTCGTGGCGGACGACTTCGAGCCGGTGCGGACCCTCGCCGTCCGCATGCTCGAGAAGCTGGGCAACCACGTGGTCGGCGAGGCCGCCGACGGCCAGGAGGCCGTGGAGGCCCTGGAGCGCGAGCCCCACGACCTGCTGCTGCTCGACCTGTCGATGCCGCGCATGTCCGGGCACGACGTGGTGCGGTGGGTCAACGCCCGCCCGGAGATCCGCGACCGGCTCACGATCGTGGTGATCAGCGCGTCTGCCCTGGACGAGCGGCCCGCCCTCGCCGAGCTCGGCGTGACCCGGGTGCTGCCCAAGCCGTTCCGCCTCCAGCAGATCGCCGACGTCGTCGACGGGCTGCCCGGACGCTGAGGCGCGCGCCTACGCCTGGCCGAGGAGCTGCTCGATCAGCGGGAACTGGCGCTGCAGCGCCCGCAGGTGCGGCGCCACCGCCGGGTGCCGGTACTTCCCGGCGAGCGCGCCCTCTCCCCCGGTGACGCGTGCCAGCGCCCACTCCGCGCGGTTCAGCGCCGTCAGCACCGCCGTCACCCGGGCACCGTGCGCGGCCTCGTCCGCGCTGCCGCCCAGCTCCGGCGGCAGGCCCGTGACGTAGGCCTCGAGGAGCGGTTCGACGCTCTCGCGGGCGGAGAGCAGGTGGTAGCCCAGGTCGCCGCCGAGCGGGCCGGTCCCGAGCGTGCCCCAGTCGAGCGCCACGACGTCCGTGCCGCGGCGCCCGAGGAGGTTGCCGGGCACCGGGTCGCCGTGCTGGGCGACCTGGGGCAGGGCGTCGAGGGAGTCCAGCAGCCCCGCACGGCGCTCCCACAGGTACGCCGCGACGTCGGCCACCGGGGTGCGCCCCAGCGTGCGCCAGCCACCGTGCCGCTCGACGCGGGCCACCCGGTCGCGCAGCTGGTCGCGGGCCAGCCACGGGGCGTGGAGCCGGGCCCCGGCGAAGCGGCCCAGCGCGTGGGCGAGGAAGAGCCCGCTGTTGCCCGCGTCCGCGACGCTCTCCTGCACCAGGGTGATCCCGTCGGGGTCCTCCTCGACCGCGGTGGCCGGCATCCGCAGGCCCGGGGTGCGCTCGACCGTGCCGCTGCCCGCGGCGTCCGCTGCGCGGCGCCAGTACGCCGCGTGCCGCGGGTCGCGCAGGACCGCGGGGTCGTCCGGCCCCGGGGCCACGAGCCGCTTGACCACGACCGTCTGCCCGCCCAGCCGGGCGCGCCAGACGCCGAGCGTCGAGGTGCCGGTGCCCCCGGGGAGGGGCTCCCAGCCGGGCTCCGGCTGCCACATGCCGGTCATCTTGACAGAGCGGGCGACCGCGGCGTGGGAGGCGACGCGCGGCAGCGCGGTCAGGCGTCGGGGACGTCCGCGTTGCGGACCTCGACCACCAGCTTGCCGGCGTCGGCGACGGCGCCCTCGAGCACGCCACGGCGCGGGTCCGGGACCGGCAGCCACGGGCCGACCTGCTCGAGCCGGCTCAGGCGCGGGTCGGCGAGCACCTCGGCGACCGCGGTGTGGTCGCCGCCGGTGACCACGGGGCCGGCGAGGTCGCCGAGGAGGCGCGCGGCGTGGTCGGCGGCGGCCTCGAAGGCCTGGCGCGCCTGGTTGTCGCGGCGCCGGGCGAAGCGCTGCTGGCTCTGCCCGCCGGCCTTGGTGCGGCCCTGCACGTGGCGCTGGCCGACCTTGGAGGCCAGCGTGCGCCCACCGGCCAGGCGCGCGACCGCGAAGCCGCCCTTGCGCACCAGCAGCACGCCCCAGTCGTCCGGGGGCGCCGCCTGCGCGGCGAAGGCGGCCGCGTCCGGCAGGCCGGCGTACGACGCGGCGAAGGGCAGCCGGGCGGCGAAGCTGGAGCCGTCCTCGGCCACGCCCTGCAGGGACGCGTCCACGACGGTCAGCGCGGTGGCGCCGTGCCGGCCGCGGAAGTTCAGCACCCAGCGCTCCCAGCGCTGCGGGGCGACCAGCACCCGGGTCGGCGCGTCGCTCACTGCGAGTGCAGCACGCGCAGGTGCTCGACGGCCTCGACCGGGCCGACCTCGACCCGCTCGGTGACCACGAGGGCGCGCGGGTGCCCGCTGCCGTCCAGCACGATCCCCAGGGTGCCGACCTCGGGCACCGGCACGCCGGCGGCCTCGAGGTCGGCCAGGGACACCTCGAGCGTGGTCAGGGTGCCGTCGATCAGGGCGCGCAGGCCGGCGTCGGCCTGCGCGGGGTCCTCACCGAAGGACCAGGTCGGGGGCGGGACCGCCCCCACCGGGGTCGCGGGGAAGTACCCCGGCAGCGGCTGGAGCCGGGCGTGGGAGCGCGCCACCTGCCAGAAGTTCTCCACCGCGTCCACGAGGTCGCGGCTCAGACGTTGAAGCCGAGGGCGCGCAGCTGCTCGCGACCGTCGTCGGTGATCTTGTCCGGGCCCCACGGCGGCATCCAGACCCAGTTGATCGCCACGTCGTTGGCGATGCCCTCGAGCGCGCCGTGGGTCTGGTCCTCGATGACGTCGGTCAGCGGGCAGGCCGCGGAGGTCAGCGTCATGTCCAGCACGACGTTGGCGCTCTCGTCGATGTGCACGCCGTAGACGAGGCCGAGGTCGACCACGTTGATGCCGAGCTCGGGGTCGACGACGTCCTTCATCGCCTCGGTGACGTCGTCGATGGCCACGGAGCTGCTGGCCGAGGTGCTGACCGGGCCGTTGGCCGCGGGCACCTCGGGCAGGTCGCCGTGGTCCACGGCGCCGGTCTCGCCGGCGGTGGTCTCGGTCTCAGGCATGGTTCTCCTCCGTGACTCGGGCGGTGGCGTCCTTGAACGCCATCCAGGAAAGCAGCGCGCACTTCACGCGCGCCGGGAACTTGGCGACACCGGCGAACGCGATGCCGTCCTCGAGGACGTCCTCGTCGGGCTCGACCGTGCCCTTGCCCTGCATCAGGGTCAGGAAGCTCTCGTGCACGGCCATCGCGTCGGAGACCGGTCGCCCGATCACCAGGTCGGTCAGCACCGAGGCCGACGCCTGGGAGATCGAGCAGCCCACCGAGTCGTAGGAGACGTCCTCCACGACCGGGCCGGCACCGTCGGCGCCGTCGGCGAGGTGGACGCGCAGCGTGATCTCGTCGCCGCAGGTGGGGTTCACGTGGTGCACCTCGGCGCCGAACGGCTCGCGGAGCCCCTTGTGGTGGGGGTTCTTGTAGTGGTCCAGGATGATCTCCTGGTACAGCGAGTCGAGGTTCGGGTCAGCAGTCATCGACGGATCAGCCCACCTTGAAGTAGGAGCGGGTGTATTCGAGGCCCTCGATCAGCGTGTCGATCTCCGCCGGCGTGGTGTAGAGGTACGACGACATCCGCGTCGAGCTCTGCACCCCGAACCGGGCGTGCGCGGGGCGCGCGCAGTGGTGGCCCGCCCGCACGGCGATGCCGCGTGAGTCGAGGACCTGGGCGATGTCGTGGGGGTGCACGCCGTCGAGCTCGAAGGAGATCGCACCGCCGCGGCGGGTCGGGTCCAGCGGGCCCAGGACACGCATCCCCGGCACGCTCCGCAGGCCCTCGAGCGCATAGCCGGTGATGGCCTGCTCGTGGGCGTGGATCGCCTCCAGGCCGATCGAGGAGAGGTACTGCAGCGCGGCGCCGAGGCCGACGGCCTCGACGATCGGCGGCGTACCGGCCTCGAACTTGTGCGGGATGCCGGCGTAGGTCGAGCCCTCCATGCGGACGGTCTCGATCATCTCGCCGCCGCCGAGGAACGGCGGCAGCTTCTCGAGGATCTCGCGGCGGCCCCACAGCACGCCGATGCCGGTCGGGCCGACGACCTTGTGGCCGGTGAAGGCCAGCAGGTCCGCGCCGGAGGCGACGACGTCCACGGGCAGCTGGGGTGCGGCCTGGGAGGCGTCGACGACCACGATCGCGCCGACCTCGTGGGCGCGCCGGGCGATGTCGGCGACCGGGTTGATGGTGCCCAGCATGTTCGACACCCAGGTCAGCGAGACCACCTTGGTGCGCTCGGTGATCAGCTCGTCGATGTTCGACAGGTCGAGCTCGCCCTCGTCGGTGAGCCCGAACCAGCGCAGCGTCGCGCCCTTGCGCTCCGCGAGCAGCTGCCACGGCACGATGTTGGAGTGGTGCTCCATCTCGGTGATGACGATCTCGTCGCCGGCACCGATCGCGAGCTCACCGGTCGCCCACATCAGGGTGTTCGCCACCAGGTTGAGCGCCTCGGAGGCGTTCTTGGTGAAGATCACCTCGTCGCGGCTCGGGGCGTTGAGGAACGCCGCGACCGTGTCGCGCGCCGCCTCGAACGCCTCGGAGGACTCGGCCCCGAGCTGGTGCATCGCGCGGGCGACGTTCGCGTTGTGCCGCTCGAGGTGGTCGACCATCGCGTCGATGACGCACTGCGGCTTCTGCGAGGTGTTCGCGCTGTCGAGGTACACCAGGCGCTTCCCGTCCGCGAGCTCGCGCTCGAGGATCGGGAAGTCCTTGCGGATGACCTCCAGCTCGGGGAGGAGACCGGTGAGCTCAGGCATGCTCAGACCGATGCCTTGACGTACTTGTCGTAGCCCTCGGCCTCGAGCTGCTCGGCGAGCTCGGGGCCACCCTGCTCGGCGACGCGGCCGTTGACGAAGACGTGGACCTTGTCGGGCTGGATGTAGCGCAGGATGCGGGTGTAGTGGGTGATCAGCAGGACGCCCTTGCCCTCCTGCTCACGGAAGCGGTTGACGCCGTCCGAGACGACCTTGAGCGCGTCGATGTCGAGACCGGAGTCGGTCTCGTCGAGGATCGCGACCTTCGGGTCGAGCAGCTCGAGCTGGGCGATCTCGTGGCGCTTCTTCTCACCGCCGGAGAAGCCCTCGTTGACCGAGCGCTGGGAGAACGTCGTGTCGAGGTTCATCCGCTCCAGGGCGCCGTTGACGTCCTTGACCCAGGTGCGCAGCTTGGGGGCCTCGCCGTCGACCGCGGTCTTGGCGGTGCGCAGGAAGTTCGACACCGAGACGCCGGGCACCTCGACGGGGTACTGCATGGCCAGGAACAGGCCGGCGCGGGCGCGCTCGTCGACCGACATGGCCAGCACGTCCTCGCCGTCGAGGAGCACCGTGCCGCCGGTGACGGTGTACTTCGGGTGACCCGCGATCGAGTAGGCCAGCGTGGACTTGCCGGACCCGTTGGGGCCCATGATCGCGTGGGTCTCGCCGTCGCCGATGGTCAGCGTGACGCCCTTGAGGATCTCCTTGGGGCCGTCCTCGGTCGCGACCGTGACGTGCAGGTCCTTGATCTCCAGCGTGCTCATTGTTGTCTCTTCCTTGTGTTCGAAAGTCGTGGTGGCGTGGTGGCGGCTGCTCAGCCGGGCCGTACGCCGTTCAGGGTGGTGCTGGCGTCGACGTAGACCGCGCCGTCGCGGACCTCCACCGGGAAGGTCGCGACCGGGTCGATGGCCGGCGGGCCGACCGGCTTGCCGGTGCGCAGGTCGAAGCGCGAGCCGTGCAGCCAGCACTCGATCTGGCAGTCGGCGACCTCGCCCTCGCTCAGCGCGACGGCGGCGTGGCTGCACAGGTCCTGCACGGCGTACACCTCGTCGCCGTCGCGGGCCACCGCGACCGCGATGCCGTCGACGGTGACCGCGAGGCCCTCGTCGGCCGGCACCTCGGCCAGGGTGCAGACGCGTTCGAAGCCCATGGTCAGGCGCCCCGCAGGACGTTCTTGGCCAGCTCGTCCTCGACCGTGCTCATCAGCTTCTCCTCCAGGGAGGGGATGCCGATCTTGCGGATCAGGTCGTTGAAGAAGCCGTGCACGACCAGGCGGCGGGCCTCGGGCTCGGAGATGCCGCGCGAGCGCAGGTAGAACAGCTGCTCGTCGTCGAAGCGACCGACGGCGGAGGCGTGACCGGCGCCCTCGATCTCGCCGGTCTCGATCTCCAGGTTCGGCACCGAGTCGGCCTGGCAGCCGTCGGTGAGCACGAGGTTGCGGTTCTCCTCGTAGGTCTCGATGCCCTCGGCGATCTTGCGGATCAGCACGTTGCCCACCCACACGGTGTGGGCGCCCTCGCCCTGCAGCGCGCCCTTGTAGACGACGTTGCTCTTGGTGCGCGGCGCGGTGTGATCGGCGAAGAGGCGGTGCTCGAGGTGCTGGCCCTCGTCGGCGAAGTACAGGCCGTACATCTCCGCGGAGCCGCCGGGGCCGGCGTAGGTGACGTTGGCGTCCATGCGGACCAGGTCGCCGCCGAAGGAGATCGCCACGTGCTTGTACGACGCGTCGCGCCCGACGCTCGCCTCGTGGTGGGCGAGGTGGACGGCGTCGTCGGCCCAGTCCTGCACCGAGATGACCGAGACCTGGGCACCGTCGCCGACGACCACCTCGACCACCTGCGCGAGCGAGGCGTGGCCCTGGTGCTGGAGCACCACGACCGCCTTGGAGAAACGACCGAAGCGCAGCACGACGTGCCCGGCCTCGGTGGCCTCCACGTCGGTGCCGTCGAGGGTCACCACCACCGGCTCGGCGACCTCGGCCTCGGCCGGGACGTCGACCAGCAGGGTCGCGGGGGTCTCGGCGAGCACGCGGGCGCTGAAGCGGTCGTTGGGGACCCAGCCGCTGACGCCGCGCAGGGCGCGGGCCTCCTCGCCCTCGACCGACGCGACCCGGACGCCCTCGGGGGTGGTCCAGGTGACCTGGGTGGTGCCGGTGCCGTAGACGGCCTCGCCGTGCAGGTCGCGCAGTCGCTTGAGCGGGGTGAAGCGCCAGATCTCCTCACGACCGGTCGGGACCGGGTGGTCGGAGACGTCGAAGGAGCCCTCGGGGTGCAGGTGGGAGTCCACCGGCGTCAGCTCGAGGGCGGACTCCACGCTGTCGCGCGCAGTGTCGATTGCAGTCACGGATCTTCTTTCTACGAACGGGGTGGACGAAGGACGGGCCGGCATCAGCCGACCGCGCCCTCCATCTGCAGCTCGATGAGGCGGTTCAGCTCGAGGGCGTACTCCATGGGGAGCTCCTTGGCGATCGGCTCGACGAAGCCGCGCACGATCATCGCCATCGCCTCGTCCTCCTCCATGCCCCGGCTCATCAGGTAGAAGAGCTGGTCGTCGGAGACCTTCGAGACGCTCGCCTCGTGGCCCATCGACACGTCGTCCTCGCGGATGTCGACGTAGGGGTAGGTGTCGGAGCGGCTGATCTGGTCGACCAGCAGCGCGTCGCACAGCACGTTGGACTTCGAGCCGTAGGCGCCCTCGTTGACCTGGATCAGGCCGCGGTAGGAGGTCCGGCCGCCGCCGCGCGCCACCGACTTGCTCAGGATCGAGCTGGAGGTGTGCGGGGCCGCGTGGACCATCTTGGCGCCGGCGTCCTGGTGCTGGCCCTCGCCGGCGAACGCGATCGACAGGGTCTCGCCCTTGGCGTGCTCGCCCATCAGGTAGACGGCCGGGTACTTCATCGTCACCTTGGAGCCGATGTTGCCGTCGACCCACTCCATCGTCGCGCCGGCCTCGCAGACCGCGCGCTTGGTGACGAGGTTGTAGACGTTGTTCGACCAGTTCTGGATCGTCGTGTAGCGGCAGCGGCCGCCCTTCTTCACGATGATCTCGACCACGGCGGAGTGCAGCGAGTCCGAGGAGTAGATCGGTGCGGTGCAGCCCTCGACGTAGTGCACGTAGGCGTCCTCGTCGACGATGATCAGCGTGCGCTCGAACTGGCCCATGTTCTCGGTGTTGATCCGGAAGTAGGCCTGGAGCGGGATGTCCACGCGGACGCCCTTGGGCACGTAGATGAACGAGCCACCGGACCACACCGAGGTGTTGAGCGCGGCGAACTTGTTGTCACCGACGGGGATGACGGTGCCGAAGTACTCCTGGAAGAGCTCCGGGTGCTCCTTCAGCGCGGTGTCGGTGTCGAGGAACAGGACGCCCTGCTCCTCGAGGTCCTCGCGGATCGAGTGGTAGACGACCTCGGACTCGTACTGGGCCGCGACGCCGGCGACGAGGCGCTGCTTCTCCGCCTCGGGGATGCCGAGCTTGTCGTAGGTGTTCTTGATGTCCTCGGGCAGCTCCTCCCAGGAGGTGGCCTGCTTCTCCGAGGAGCGCACGAAGTACTTGATGTTGTCGAAGTCGATGCCGCCGAGGTCGGAGCCCCAGGTCGGCATCGGCTTGCGCCCGAAGAGCTTCAGCCCCTTGAGCCGAAGGTCGAGCATCCACTGGGGCTCGTCCTTCTTGGCGGAGATGTCGCGAACGACGTGCTCGTTGAGGCCGCGCTGCGCCTCGGCGCCCGCGACGTCGGGGTCGGCCCAGCCGAAGTCGTACCGACCGATGCCCTTGAGCTCGGGGTTCAGCTCCTCGATGGAGGTCATGGAGTGACCTGCTCCTTCTCATTGGTGGTGCTCGAAACGTTCGGGATGCTCGTGGTGCAGACGCCGTCGCCGTGGGCGATCGTCGCCAGTCGCTGGACGTGGCGTCCGAGGACCCGGCTGATCGCCTCGGTCTCTGCCTCGCACAGCTGCGGGAACTC
The DNA here is from genome assembly GCF_013155365.1 of Nocardioides sp. zg-DK7169. Lineage (GTDB taxonomy): Bacteria > Actinomycetota > Actinomycetes > Propionibacteriales > Nocardioidaceae > Nocardioides. The sequence goes on along the minus strand of NZ_JABJRA010000003.1, from coordinate 175,905 downwards.
GTGGGCCACGTGGGAGACCGGGCAGTGCTGCTGGCACAGCTGCTCCCCCATCGGCTTGCCGTTGATCGGGCCCAGGTCGCGCACCGCCGCGGCGTAGCCCTCGTCGGTGAAGACGCGGGCGAGCACCTCGGCGGGGCCCAGGGACGGGTCGGCGGCGCTGACCCGGTGGAACCTGTCCTCGATGAACGCCACGCGACGTCGCGAGAATTCCCGGACCGCCTCCTCGCCCCCGGTCTCGGCCAGGTAGCGCAGCGCCTGCACGGCCAGGTCGTCGTAGGCCTGGTCGAAGTGGTCGCGACCGACCTCGGTCAGTGCGAACACCTTCGCCGGGCGGCCGCGGCCGCGCTGGCCGTGGGCACGCGGCTCGCGCGCCTCGACCTGCCCGTCGTCGACCAGCAGGTCGAGGTGGCGGCGTACGGCGGCCGGCGTGAGGTCGAGGCGCTCGGCGAGGTCGGCGGCGGTCGAGGGGCCGTTGTCGAGGATCGAGCGGGCGACGCGCTGCCGGGTCGGCAGGTCGTCCCCTCGCAGGCGTCCCTCGATCAATTCCACAACACCAGTGTGCCGTTATTGGTTCGGCACCTTCAAGGAAGGCAACCCTTACCCGCGCCGGAGCGGCTCCGGCGCCGGGATCAGCGGCCGGGCGCGGTCCGGCGCAGCCACCACAGGCCGGCGAAGGGCAGCACCAGCGGCAGGAAGGCGTAGCCCTGGCCGAAGTGCGACCACACGGTGCGGTCGGGGAACAGGTCCGGCGCGACGAAGGACAGCGTGCCGATCCCCAGCACGCCGACGGCCTCGACCAGGCAGGCGCCGACGGCGACGCGCCAGGCGGTGGGGCCGCCGATGACCAGGCAGGCGGTCGCGACGATGTAGATGATCGCGGCGACCAGGGAGAGCGTGTACGCCAGCGGCGCTCGGTCGGCGTCGATCAGGAGCTGGGTCAGCGAACGGCCGGTCGCGGCGATCGCGAAGACCGAGTAGACCGCGACCAGGATCCGCCCCGGACCGGCGCCGAGCTCACGCACCGACGCCCCACAGGCTGTCCACGCGCAGCTGGAGCGCGGCCACGGTCACCAGGGCCACGAGCAGGACGGCGGTCCCGGCCCGGGTGCGTTCGGCGAGGGACCAGAACGCCCCGAGCGGCACGATCAGCGGCACCGCGATCAGGTAGCCCACGAACGTCGCCTTGTCCATCGAGTCCCCGGACATGGACGAGAGACCCCACACGACCTGGACGAGGAGCACCACCTCGAGCACGGCGAGCAGCGCGAAGGTGGGGTCGCCGGCCGTCTCGTCCTTGACCAGCAGGACGATCGTGGCGATCACGCCGAGCGCGGTCAGGGCGAGGGTGATGCCGAAGAGCCACACGTTCACGCCATAGACCCTAGGCGGCGTCCGCCGCAGGCCCCTCGCCAGGCCCGCTGCGGGCGATCCCTAGACTGGGCTCGTGCCCGACGCCCCTGCAGTGGCTGTCGACGGGCTGGTGATGAGGTACGGCGACAAGGTCGCAGTCGACGACCTGTCCCTGACCGTCGAACGCCACACCATCACCGCTGTCCTCGGCCCCAACGGGGCCGGGAAGACCACGACCCTCGAGACCTGCGAGGGCTACCGCAAGCCCCAGGCCGGCACGGTCCGCGTGCTCGGGCTGGACCCGGTGCGCCAGCGCCGCGAGCTGCTCCCCCGGATCGGCGTGATGCTGCAGTCCGGCGGCGCCTGGAGCGGCGTGCGCGCCAGCGAGATGCTGCGACACGTCGCGCGGCTGCACGCGCACCCCCTCGACCTGGACCTGCTCTCCGAGCGGCTCGGCCTGGAGGAGTGCGGGCGTACGCCGTACCGCCGCCTCTCCGGCGGCCAGCAGCAGCGCCTCGGCCTGGCGATGGCCCTGGTCGGGCGCCCCGAGGTGGTCTTCGTCGACGAGCCCACCGCGGGCGTCGACCCGCAGATGCGCCGCACCATCTGGGAGCTGCTCGCCGAGCTGCGCCGCGACGGCGTCACCGTGGTGCTCACCACGCACTACATGGAGGAGGCCGAGCGCCTCGCCGACCACGTCCACATCGTCGACCACGGCCGGCTGGTGGCCTCCGGCACCCCGCTGGAGCTGACGCGCGGCGGCTCGGTCGCGACCATCCGGCTCGTGGTGACCCGGCCGTTCCCGCCCGGTGCCCCCGACTCGTTGCGGCGGGTGCTCGGCGACGGCACCTCGGTGAGCCAGGTCGACGACCTCAGCATGCTGGTGAGCGGCCCGGCCGACGGCACCACGCTGGCGAAGATCTCCGCGTGGTGCGCCGAGCACGACGTGCTGCCCGAGTCGCTCAACCTCGGGGCCCGCAACCTCGAGGACGTCTTCCTCCAGCTCACCGGACGGGAGCTCGCCCCGTGACCTCTTCCCAGACCCGGCCCGCCGGGACGTTCTCGCCCCGGCCCGGCGCCGCGCCGTTCGGGCGCATGGTGCTGGCGCAGGCCGGCATGGAGGCCCGGCTGATGCTGCGCAACGGCGAGCAGCTGCTGCTCGCCGTCGTCGTACCGGTCGTGGTGCTGGTCGCCGCGGTGACCGGCTCGGACCGCGTCGACCTCGACCTCGACCACCCCGCGGTGGACGTCTTCACCCCCGGTGTCCTGGCCCTGGCGGTGATGTCCACCTCGTTCACGGCGCTGGCGATCGCCACGGGCTTCGAGCGGCGCTACGGCGTGATCAAGCGCCTCGGCACCTCGCCGCTGCCGCGCTCCGGGCTGCTGGCCGGCAAGGTGTTGGCGCTGCTGCTCGTGCAGCTGCTGCAGCTGGTCGTGATCTCTGCCGTGGCCCTCGGCCTCGGCTGGTCCCCGGAGCCCGGCGTGGCCGGCGTCGTGGGGGTGCTGCTGATCATCGCCGCCGGCACCGCGGCCTTCGCCTCGCTCGGGCTGCTGGTCGCCGGCGCGCTGCGCGCCGAGGCGACCCTGGCCGCGGCCAACCTGATCTACCTGCTGCTGATGGCCTGCGGCGCCGTTGTGCTCCCTGCCACGGCGTACGGCGGCTTCGAGGGCCTCGTGCAGTGGCTACCATCGGGAGCGCTCGGAGAGGGCATGCGCGATGCCCTGATCGACGGCACGATCGCGTGGCCCGCGATCGCCGTCCTCCTGATCTGGACAGTTCTCGGCGCCGCCCTCAGCGCGCGCACCTTCAAGTGGGAGTGATCTGCTCGTGACCGCCACCTCGACCGACCCGACCGACGTGGAACGGGGCACGCGTCCCGCCGGCCACCGGTGGGTGCTCGGTCTCGGCTGGAGCAGCCTGGTCGCCAACATGGTGCTGGTCGTGACCGGCGCCGTCGTCCGGCTGACGGGCTCCGGCCTGGGCTGCCCGACCTGGCCGCGCTGCACCGACGAGTCCTACACGCCCCACGCCGAGTACGGCATCCACGGCGTGATCGAGTTCGGCAACCGACTGCTCACCTTCGTGCTCGCGGCAATCGCGATCGCGACGTTCGTCGCCGCGGTCCGCACCGGTCGTCGCTCGCTGATCTGGCTCGCCCTCTGGATGGGCCTCGGCATCCCCGCGCAGGCGGTGATCGGCGGCGTCACGGTGCTGACCGACCTGAACCCCTGGATCGTGTCGCTGCACCTGATCTGCTCGTTCCTGATCATCTGCCTGGCGGTGCGCTTCATCCAGCTGGTGCTGCGCGGCGATGACCTCCCCCGCGCTCGCGGACCGGTGGTGGGGCTGGCCTGGGTGGTCTTCGCCGCCGGGTGGGTGGTGCTCTACATCGGCACGATGGTCACCGGTGCGGGCCCGCACGCGGGCGACGCCGACTCGCCCCGCAACGGCCTGGACCCGGCACAGATGAGCCAGCTGCACGCCGACGCGGTCTTCTTCTTCATCGGCGCCACGGTGGGCCTGATCTTCGCCGTCTACGCCTGGCGCCACGGCGCCTCCGCCCGCCGCGCCCTGTGGGTGCTGTTCGCCGTGCAGATCGGGCAGGGTGCGATCGGCTTCGTGCAGTACTTCACCGACCTGCCGATCGTCCTGGTCGGCTTCCACATGCTCGGCGCCTCCCTCACGTCCGCCGCGATCGCGTGGGTGCTCGTCGCCGTACGCCACCCGCGCGAGCTCGACGCGGCTGAGCCCGTGGCGGCCGGTGGGCTCACGGTGCCGGTCGAGGCCGCCGAGGCTCCGGTGGCGCCCAGCCGCTTGTAACGCGGGGTTATTGACGCTGTACACGTGGTGTACGGCGGGGGAACCGTCGACAACCCGGTGGGACTGTTCGGCGTCGTACGACACACAGCGAGCGGTGAACGCCCCAGCACGGCGGCGCGGGTCACCCGAGATCGACGACCAGACGTGCAGGCGTGGCGCGCACCTCGATCCGGTACGCGCCGCGACCGCCGCGGAGCCCGATGAAGACGTGCGTCATGCCCTCCCACGCACCGCTCGCCCGCAGATCGACGACGTCACCACCGAGCCGGGAGCGAACGGGAGCATCGTCGACCGACGCACGGGTCGGGGTCCCGGTGATGTCGAGCCGGAGGATCGTGTCACCGTCGAGGTCGACGATCCTGCCGCTTCCCTCCAGCACCGCCTCCTCGACGAACCGCGCGGCCCAACCGGGCCTGCTGGTGCCGGCGAACCTCAGCACGACCCGGTCCTGGGCCTTGCGCTGGACCACCGAGACATCCTGGAGCACCAGGTCGTAGGCGCCCGAGTGCCTGTGCACCCGCGGATCGGGCCCGGTCACCGACGGCGGGCGGGACGAGACGGACGACTTGCTCCTCGCCGAGTCGCCTGCAGTCGCATCCTGCGGCCGGTCGCCGGCGGAGCCACCGCACGACGTCGACAGCGCGAGCACTAGCCCAAGCACGACGCCGGACACCGTCATCTGGGATTTCATGGCAGTGGGACGAGCGAAGGCGGTGGATGGTTGTCGCACGGCTCATCCGGCCCGCACCCGGGCGAGCACCGCATCGACGACCGGCCGCACCCGCTCCACGTGGGTCACCAGGCTGCCCATCAGCCGGTTGCGGGCCGCGAAGATGCCGGTCGGACCGAGGCGGTAGAGCAGGGCGCGGATCAGCAGCTGGTCCCAGTCCGGTCCGGACTCCCACTCCTCGAGCAGCGACATCGGGGCGCCGCGGAAGGTGACCGCGTCGGTAACGGCCACCGCGTTCGCCGTGCCCGCCGGCCGGAAGTACGGCGGCCAGTCGATCACGGCCGGGGCGAGCCGGTCCGCCAGCAGCACGTTGGGCAGCACGTCGCCGTGGATCGGCTGGTCGGGTCCCCGCACCGGTGCGAGCGCCGCGCGCAGCCGCGCGATCATCGCGAGGGTCGCCGGATCCCCCTCCGGCTCGGCACCCTCCCAGGCCAGCCGGTCGCCGAAGGCCCACGGGTCATCGCGGCAGTCCATGAACGCCGGCCGAGGCAGGTCCGCGACCGCGCGGTGGAAGGCATCGCTCGCCTCCTTGATCGCCGCCAGCTCCCGGGACGGGTCGGCGTCACGGCCGGGCACGAAGACGTGGGCGCCCCAGCCGTCCACCGAACACCCGGCGCCCGGGCCGGCTGCCGGGGCCACCGGCCGCGGGACCCGCACCTCGTCGCTCGTCCAGGCGGCGTACACCTCGCAAACCCAGGTGTGCTCCGGCACGCAGCCGACGGGCTTGAGCACCAGCCGGCCGTCGGTCCAGACGTGCCCGGCTCCCCCGGGCAATCGCCGCAACGACCCACCTCGTACGCCGAAGGCGTCGACCGCAGACGCGGTGGGACCGCGACGGCGCCAGGCCCAGTCGGGCTCCTGCATCAACCGGACGCCGGCAGCACCACCCATGCCGCGACGCTAGCGTCCCCACCGCGTCCGGGCGGGGACCTGCGCTCAGAGACCCAGGATCGGGTCGAGCGCGACCGCCACGAAGAGCAGCGTCAGGTAGAGGTTCGAGGAGTGGAAGAGCTGCATCGGCTGGATCACCGCGAGATCGTCGCTGGTCTTCGTGCGCCCCCACATGCGGTGGGCCTGCACGAGGAAGACCGCGCCCAGGACCGCGGCGATGACCGGGTAGACCAGGCTGGTGTCGGCGACCGGCCATAGCAGCAGCGAGGTCGCGACCATCACCCAGCTGTAGATCACGATCTGGCGCCCGACCGCGCGGGCCGGGGCCACCACGGGCAGCATCGGGACGTCGACGTTGGCGTAGTCCTCGCGGTAGCGCAGCGCCAGCGCCCAGGTGTGCGGCGGGGTCCAGAAGAAGACCACCATGAACAGCACCACCGGCACCCAGGACAGCTCACCGGTGACGGCGGTCCAGCCGATCAGGGCCGGGAAGCAGCCGGCGAGACCGCCCCAGACGATGTTCTGGGTGGTGCGGCGCTTGAGCAGCATCGTATAGACGAAGACGTAGAAGGCGTTCGCGCCGAGCGAGAGACCGGCGGACAGCCAGTTCACCCACGTGGCCAGCACCAGCGTCGACAAGATCGCCAGCACGAAGCCGAAGATCAGCGCGGAGCGCGCCGAGACGATGTGGCGCGGCAGCGCGCGCCGCCGGGTGCGGCGCATCTGCTCGTCGATGTCGCGGTCGTAGACGCAGTTGAAGACCGAGGCGGACCCGGCCGAGAATGCGCCGCCCACGACGGTCGCGACGACCAGGCCGAGCGGAGGGACCCCGCGCTGCGCGAAGAACATCACCGGCACGGTGGTCAGGAGCAGCAGTTCGATGACCCGGGGCTTGGTGAGCCCGACGTACGCCGCGACGACGTCCTTGAAGGTGGCCCGACCGGACTCGTCGCCGGTCGACTGCGGCGGTGCAGCAGGGGCCGGCTGGCCGACGTACGTCACTGGTGTCCTCGATGATCTTCGGAAGCGTGGAGCGATGCTGAGTCTATCGCGCGGGGTGAGTAGGCTCGGTATCGCCCGAAGCCCCGCGAGAGGAACCCTGTGAGCACTGCTTCTGCCCTGGACTGGAACGACATCGACGACAAGGCCGTGAACACGGCCCGCACCCTCGCGATGGACGCGGTGCAGCGGGTCGGCAACGGTCACCCGGGCACCGCGATGAGCCTCGCTCCCGCGGCGTACCTGCTGTTCCAGAAGGCGATGCGTCACAACCCGGCGGACCCGAACTGGGCCGGCCGCGACCGCTTCGTCCTCTCCGCCGGCCACTCCTCGATCACGCTCTACAACCAGCTCTTCCTCGGTGGCTGGGGCCTGGAGATCGAGGACATCAAGTCGCTGCGCACGTGGGGCAGCAAGACCCCGGGCCACCCCGAGTTCGGCCACACCGCCGGCGTCGAGACCACCACCGGACCGCTGGGCCAGGGCATCGGCAACGCCATCGGCATGGCCATGGCCGCCCGCCGCGAGCGCGGCCTGCTCGACCCCGACGCCGCCCCCGGCGAGTCGCCGTTCGACCACCAGATCTACGCGATCTGCAGCGACGGCGACGTGCAGGAGGGCGTGAGCGCCGAGGCGTCCTCGCTCGCCGGCACCCAGCAGCTCGGCAACCTCACCGTGATCTACGACGCGAACCGGATCTCGATCGAGGGCGACACCGACGTCGCGTTCACAGAGGACGTCGCGAAGCGCTACGAGGCCTACGGCTGGCACGTGCAGACCGTCGACTGGACCCAGGACGGCACGACGTACGTCGAGGACATCCCGCAGCTGTGGGAGGCCGTGCAGGCCGCCCACGCGGTGACCGACCGGCCCAGCTTCATCGTGCTGCGCACGGTGATCGCCTGGCCCGCGCCGAACGCCCAGGGCACCGGCGCCTCGCACGGCTCCGCCCTCGGCGCCGACGAGGTCGCGGCCACCAAGAAGATCCTCGGCTTCGACCCCGAGCAGGACTTCGAGGTCCCCACCGACGTCATCGAGCACACCCGCACCCTGGTCGCCCGTGGCAAGCAGGCCCAGGCCGACTGGCAGGCCGGCTTCGCCGCCTGGCGCGAGCGGGCCTCGAAGGAGGCGCTGGCCGCCTGGGAGCGCATGCAGACCCGCGCGCTGCCCGAGGGCCTCGCCGCCGCGCTGCCCACGTTCGAGGCCGACCCCAAGGGGATGGCCACGCGCAAGGCCTCCGGCGCCGTCATCAACGCCGTCGCCCCGCTGATGCCCGAGCTCTGGGGCGGCTCGGCCGACCTGGCCGAGTCCAACAACACCACGATCAAGGGTGTCCCCTCGTTCATCCCGGCGGACCGCACCACCGACCAGTGGCAGGGCGACCCCGCCGCCGGCCGGGTGCTGCACTTCGGCATCCGCGAGCACGGCATGGGCGCGATCATGAACGGCATCACCCTGCACGGCGGCACCCGCGTGTTCGGCGGCACCTTCCTCACGTTCTCCGACTACATGCGTGGCTCGGTGCGCCTGGCCGCGCTGATGGGCCTGCCGGTCACCTACGTGTGGACCCACGACTCCATCGGCCTCGGCGAGGACGGCCCCACGCACCAGCCGATCGAGCACCTCGCCGCGCTGCGCGCGATCCCGGGCCTCGACGTCGTCCGCCCGGCCGACGCCAACGAGACCGCGGCTGCCTGGGCCGCGATCCTGTCTCACACCGACCGCCCGGCCGGCCTGGCGCTCACCCGCCAGAACGTCCCGGTCTTCCCCCGCGGCACCGACGGCTTCAGCGACACCTCCAACGTCCACCGCGGCGGCTACGTGCTGCTCGACGCCGACGGCGGGCTGCCCGACGTCGTCCTGATCGGCACCGGCTCGGAGGTCCAGGTCGCGGTCGCGGCCCGCGAGCTCCTCGCCGCCGACGGCATCCGCGCCCGCGTGGTCTCGATGCCGTGCCGCGAGTGGTTCGACGCCCAGGAGGAGGCCTACCGCGAGACCGTGATCCCGCCCACCGTCAAGGCCCGGGTCTCGGTCGAGGCCGGCGTCGCCATGGGCTGGCGCGAGATCGTCGGCGACCACGGCCGGATCGTGTCGATCGACACCTTCGGCGCCTCGGCCGACTACCAGCGCATGTACGCCGAGTACGGCATCACCGGTGAGGCCGTGGCCGACGCCGCCCGCGACAGCGTCCGGGTCTCGTCGGTCTGAGCACGCCCCGCTCGGGTACTTCACCACCACGACTTCAGGAGGCAGTACATGAGTGACCGTCTGCAGGCACTGGCCGACGCCGGCGTCTCGATCTGGCTCGACGACCTCTCCCGCGAGCGGATCGAGACCGGCAACCTCGCCGACCTCACCCGCGAGCGCTCGGTCGTCGGCGTCACCACGAACCCCACCATCTTCGCGAGCGCGATCGCCAACGGCGAGCGCTACGACGAGCAGGTGCGGCGCCTGGTGGCCGAGGGCCGCAGCGTCGACGAGGTGATCTTCGAGCTCACCACCGAGGACGTCCGCAACGCCTGCGACGTGCTCGAGCCCCTCGCCGGCACCTCCGCCGGCGACGGCCGGGTCTCGATCGAGGTCGAACCCGACCTCGCCCAGGACACCGAGGGCACCATCGCCTCGGCACGTGCCCTCTTCAAGGCCGTCGACCGCTCGAACGTCCTCATCAAGATCCCGGCCACGCAGGCCGGGCTCAGCGCGATCACCACGGTGATCGGCGAGGGGATCAGCGTGAACGTGACGCTGATCTTCTCCGAGGAGCGCTACCGCGCCGTCATGGACGCCTACCTCGCCGGCCTGGAGCGGGCGAAGGAGGCGGGCCTCGACCTGTCGAGCATCCAGTCCGTCGCGTCGTTCTTCGTCTCCCGCGTCGACACCGAGGTCGACGCCCGGCTGGAGAAGATCGGCACCCCCGAGGCGCTCGAGCTCCGCGGCAAGGCGGCGATCGCCAACGCCCAGATCGCGTACGGCGCGTACGCCGAGGTCGTCGGCTCCGAGCGCTGGCGCGCGCTGGCCGAGGCCGGCGCCAACGTGCAGCGCCCGCTGTGGGCCTCCACCGGGGTGAAGAACCCCGACTACCCCGACACCCTCTACGTCACCGACCTGGTGGTGGGCGGCACGGTCAACACGATGCCGGAGAAGACCCTCGAGGCCTTCGCCGACCACGGCGAGGTCCGCGGCGACCTCGTCACCGGCCGCGAGGACGAGGGCCGCGCGGTCCTCGCCCGCCTCGAGGAGGTCGGTGTCGACTTCGCCGACGTGCTCGTGGCCCTCGAGACCGAGGGCGTCGAGAAGTTCGTGAAGTCCTGGGATGAGCTCGTCGCGACCGTCCGCGGCCAGATGGAGCAGGCGAACGCGTGACCCGGGCGATGGCGTGGGACGAGACAGGGGCGATCGCCGTCGGCACGCCCGCCGGGTCGCCGCACGGGGAGGTCCTCGACCGCCTCGTCACCGACCGGGTCGCCAGCCGGATGGCCGACCGCGACCCCACCCTGTGGGGCGAGGCGGCCGTCGACGAGGCCGCCAAGCGGCTGCACTGGGTCGGCCTGAGCCAGACCTCGCGTGACCTGGTCACCGAGATCTCGCTGCTCGGGGTCGAGCTGCGCCAACGCGGGCTCGCCCGCCTGGTGCTGTGCGGCATGGGCGGCTCCTCCCTCGCCCCCGAGGTGATCTGCGCGGCCGCCGGCGTGGAGATCGACGTGCTCGACTCCTCCGCGCCCGACGTCGTACGACGCGCGATCGAGGACCGCCTCGGCGAGACCGTCGTGGTCGTCTCCTCCAAGTCCGGCGGCACGGTGGAGACCGACAGCCAGCGCCGCGCCTACGAGCAGGCCTTCCGCGACGCGGGCATCGACCCCGCTGAGCGGATCGTCGTCGTCACCGACCCCGGCTCGCCGCTGGAGCAGTCGGCCCGCGAGGCCGGCTACCGGGTCTTCCTCGCCGATCCGGAGGTGGGCGGGCGCTACTCCGCGCTCACCGCCTTCGGGCTGGTGCCCAGCGGTCTCGCCGGCGCGGACATCGCCGGTCTGCTCGACCAGGCCGAGTCGGTGCGCCCCGCCCTCGAGAAGGACAGCGCCGACAACCCCGGACTCGTGCTCGGCTCCCTGCTGGGGGCGGCCAACCTGTCCGGGGTCGACAAGCTCGCGCTGGCCGGTGCCGGGGGCAGCTACCCCGGCCTCGGCGACTGGGTCGAGCAGCTGGTGGCCGAGTCCACCGGCAAGGACGGCCACGGCATCCTCCCGGTCGTCGTCGGCTCGCTCGCGGCCGCCGCCGAGACCACCCGGCACCCCGACGTCCTGCTCGCGACGTACGGCGCGGACAGCGACGCCGCTGCTGCGGTGGAGGTGGTCTCCGGCTGGAGCGCCCACCTCGACCTGCCGCTCGGCGCGCAGATGCTGGTCTGGGAGTACGCCACCGCGGTCGCCGGCCGGGTGATGGGCATCAACCCCTTCGACCAGCCCGACGTGGAGAGCGCGAAGGCCGCCGCACGCAGCATGCTCGACGGTGCCGCGTCCTCCCCCGCCCCGGTCTTCACCGACGGGCCGGTCACCGTCTACGCCTCCGACGGCTGGCTGCCCGACGGCACCGAGACCGTCGCCGACGCGGTGGCCGCCCTGCTGGCCACCCTCGACCCCACCCACGGCTATCTCGCCGTCCAGGCCTACCTCGACCGGCACCTCGACGCCGCGCTGGCCGAGACCCGCGACCGGCTGGCGGTGCGCACCGGTCGTCCGGTGACGTTCGGCTGGGGCCCGCGTTTCCTGCACTCGACGGGGCAGTACCACAAGGGCGGACCGGCGACCGGGGTGTTCCTCCAGGTCACCTCCGCCCCCGCCGCCGACCTCGCCGTGCCGGGTCGCTCCTTCACCTTCCAGGAGTTCATCACCGCCCAGGCGGTCGGTGACGGCCAGGTGCTGGCCGGCAACGGACGCCCGGTGCTGCGCCTGCACGTGGAGTCACCCGCCGGCCTCGACGCCGTACGCACGGCGCTCGGCTGACGGGCGGGCGGCCCCGATGACCTGGCGGAACCCGCTGCGGGACCCTCGCGACCGGCGCCTGCCCCGCATCGCGGGCCCGTGCGGCCTGGTGCTGTTCGGCGTCACAGGCGACCTGTCGCGCAAGAAGCTGATGCCGGCGATCTACGACCTCGCCAACCGGGGGCTGCTGCCGCCGGGCTTCAGCCTGGTCGGGTTCGCCCGCCGTGACTGGGCCGACCAGGACTTCGCGCAGATCGTGCACGACTCGGTCAAGGAGCACGCCCGCACCGAGTTCCGCGAGGAGGTCTGGGAGCAGCTCTCCGAGGGCGTCCGGTTCGTGTCCGGCTCCTTCGACGACGCCGATGCCTTCGAGCGGCTGCGTGCCACCGTCGACGAGCTCGACGCGGCCCGGGGCACCGACGGCAACCACGCCTTCTACCTCGCGATCCCGCCGGGCTCCTTCGGCACTGTCGCGCAGCGCCTCAAGCAGCACGGGCTCGCCGACGCGCCGGACGGCTCCTGGCGCCGCGTGGTGGTGGAGAAGCCCTTCGGCCACGACCTGGAGTCCGCGCGGGAGCTGGACCGCGCCCTGGGCGAGGTCTTCCCCGAGGACTCGATCTTCCGCATCGACCACTACCTCGGCAAGGAGACGGTGCAGAACATCCTCGCGATCCGCTTCGCGAACAGCATCTTCGACCCGGTCTGGAACGCCAACTACGTCGACCACGTGCAGATCACCATGGCCGAGGACGGCGGGATCGGCGGCCGCGCCGGCTACTACGACGGCATCGGTGCGGCGCGCGACGTGATCCAGAACCACCTGCTCCAGCTGATGGCGCTGGTCGCGATGGAGGAGCCGCCCGCCTTCGACGCCGACAGCCTGCGCCTGGAGAAGGAGAAGCTGCTCTCCTCGATCGTGCTGCCCCGGCGACTCGACCTCACCACCGCCCGCGGGCAGTACGTCGGCGGCTGGGCGGGCGGGGCCAAGGTGCCGGGCTTCCTCGAGGAGGAGGGGATGCCGGCCGGGTCCACCACCGAGTCCTACGCCGCGGTCACCCTCCATGTCGAGAACCGCCGCTGGGCCGGCGTCCCGTTCTACCTGCGCACCGGCAAGCGTCTGGGCCGCCGCGTCACCGAGGTGGCGGTGGTCTTCAAGCGGGCCCCGCACCTGCCGTTCAGCGCGGGCTCGACCGAGGAGCTCACCCAGAACGCGATCGTGATCCGGGTCCAGCCCGACGAGGGGATGACCCTGCGGTTCGGCTCCAAGGTGCCCGGCACCGCCCTCGAGATCCGCGACGTGTCGATGGACTTCGCCTACGGCGGCTCCTTCACCGAGGCCTCGCCGGAGGCCTACGAGCGGCTGATCCTCGACGTCCTGCTCGGCGACCCGCCGCTGTTCCCGCGTCACCGGGAGGTCGAGCTGTCCTGGCAGATCCTCGACCCCGTGCTCGAGGCCTGGGCACGCAAGGGCACGCCGGATCCCTATCCCGCGGGCACCTGGGGACCGGAGTCCGCCGACGCGATGCTGGAGCGCGACGGCCGCGCCTGGCGCCGGCCGTGAGCGGAGGACGAGCATGATCGAGCTGATCGACACCACCTCCTCGGCGATCGCCGCCGAGTTCGTGCGCGCTCGCACCCGGGCCGGCAGCCCGGCGATGGGCATGGTGATGACGCTGGTGGTCGTGGTCGACGAGGACGACGCCGAGGCCGCCATGCGGGTCGCCCGCCAGGCCGCCCACGAGCATCCCGCCCGGGTGCTCGGCGTGATCATCGGCGACGGCCGCGGCCACGGCAGCGTGGACGCCGAGGTCGGCATCGGCGCCGGCTGGAGCGGCGAGACCGCACTCATCCGGCTCAGCGGCGAGGTCACCCGGCACCCGGAGTCCGTGGTGCTGCCGCTGCTGCTCCCGGACTCCCCCGTCGTCGCCTGGTGGCCGACCGATGCCCCCGAGGACCCCGCGGCCGATCCCCTGGGGGCGCTCGCGACGCGCCGGATCACCGACAGCGCGAGCGCCACGAAGGCGCGCACGCTCGCCCTGCAGCGCCAGTGCGCGTCGTACACGCGGGGGAACACCGACCTCGCCTGGACCCGGCTCACGCCGTGGCGGGCCTTGCTCGCCGGGGCCCTGGACCAGCAGCACCTCACCGTCACCGGCGCCCTGGTCGGAGCCGAGCGGCACAACCCGAGTGCCGACCTGCTCGCGGGCTGGCTGGGCAGCCGGCTGAAGGTGCAGGTCGAGCGGCGTGCCACCGACGGGCCCGGGATCACCGAGGTCGAGCTCGAGACCCGTCAGGGACCGATCCGGCTGGACCGTCCCGACGGGCGGCTGGCGACGTTCAGCTCACCGGGGCGCCCGGACCGCCCGACCGCGCTGCGTCGCCGTGACCTGCCCGCGCTGCTCGCCGAGGAGCTGCGACGCCTCGACGAGGACGAGGTGTACGCCGAGGTCGCCGAGCACGTGCTGCACGCCCAGAAGGAGCGCGCATGAGCGCCCAGGTGGTGCGCCACGAGGACGCCGCAGCGCTGGCCACCGCGGTCGCCCGGGCGCTGCTGGAGCGACTGGTCGCGGTCCAGGCCGACGGGCGTGAGCCGCAGGTCGTGCTGACCGGCGGCACCATCGCCCGCGAGGTGCACCGCGAGGTCGCGCGGTTGACGCCCGGCTCCGGCGTCGACTGGTCACGCGTCGTGGTGTGGTGGGGCGACGAGCGGTTCGTCGGTCCCGACGACCCCGAGCGCAACGCGGGTCAGGCCCGCGCCGACCTGCTCGACCGAGTGCCGGTCGACCCGGCCAAGGTGTTCGCGATGGCCTCGTCCGCCGACGCGGCGAGCGCCGAGGAGGGCGCGGACGCCTACGCGGCCCTGCTCGAGACGCACGGGACGGACGCCTTCGACGTGGTGATGCTGGGGCTGGGGCCCGACGCCCACGTCGCCTCGCTGTTCCCCGGCCACCGCGCGCTCGACGTCGCCGGTCGCCCGACCGTCGCGGTCCACGACTCCCCCAAGCCGCCCCCGGACCGGATCAGTCTCACGTTCGACGCGCTCGCCCGCGCCCGCGCCGTGTGGCTGCTGGTCAGCGGCGAGGGCAAGGCCGACGCCGTCGCGCGGACCCTGGCCACCCCGCGCCCGCAGCGCCACGACGTACCGGCGGCGTGGGTGGGTGGCACCGAGGAGACCGTCCTCCACCTCGACCGCCCCGCCGCCTCCCGCCTCCCCTGACCCCACCCCTGCTCGCCGAGTCGGGGTCAATGGTTGCGCGAGCCGGCCCGCCTGGCGTGCCCAGTCGACGTGACGGGCGCGGTCGTCCACAGGTCGGCGGCGGGCGACTCCCACCGGCCCGGGTCTCGTCGCAGTGTGGGGCCATGGACCTCGAGACCACCCTTGCCCACGGCACGCTCGACCGGAGCGTCCCGCTTCCCCGCGACGTGCCGTTCACCTATGCCAGTGCGCTTGACGCCGGCGTGAGCCGCCATGCCCTGCGGCTCCTCCTCGAGGGGCGGGTGCTGCGGCGCCCGATCAAAGGCGTGTACGTCGCGGCGGAGCTTCCGGACTCCCTCTCCCTCCGGGCCGCCTGTCTCGCGCTCGTCGTACCGCCCGACGCCGTCGTGGTCGACCGGCACGCCGGATGGCTGCTGGGAGCAGAGATGGTGCTCGCGCCCGGCGAGCACCTCGACCTGCGACCGCTGTCGGTCTTCCGGCCCTCGGGTCGGGGCAGGTGCAGCAACGGGCTCTCGCGGGGCGGAGAACGCAACCTGCGGCCGGTCGACATCTGCGAGGTGAACGGGCTCCGCGTGACCACCCCGCTGCGGACCGCCTGGGACCTGGGCCGGGTGCGCTGGACCGACGAGGCGATCACGGGGCTGGACGCGATGTTCCGCCTGGGCGTGTTCGGTCGCGAGGAGTTCCTCGCGGGGATCCGCAGGTTCCGCGGCATGCGGTGGGTCCGCACCCTGCGGGCGATCGGCCCGCTGGCGGACGCGCGCGCCGAGTCGCCGCCGGAGTCGGTGCTGCGGCTGCGCTGCGTGGAGCTGGGACTCACCGGGGTGGAGCCGCAGGTCGAGGTGTGGGACGAGGGTCGCTTCATCGCGCGCCTCGACCTCGCCGAACGACGGCGCCGCTTCGCTTTCGAGTACGACGGGGCGCAGTGGCACTCCGGACCCGAGGCGCAGAAGCGCGACGCACGCAGACGCAAGCGCGCCGCCGACGCCGGCTGGCTGCTGGAGGTGTTCCGCGCCGAGGATGTCTTCGGCCGGACGGCTGACTGCGAGCGGCGGATGCAGGAGCTCGTGCGGGCGGCCGAGGTCCGCACGCGCCGCACCCGCACCCGCACCGAGTGACCCGCCACAAGCCCGGACTCGGACAACCACAAGCCCCGACTCGCGCAACCGTTGACGCCGACTCGCGCAACCACGAACGCCGAATCGGCGCGCCATTGGCGCCGACTCGGCGTTCGAGTGGGTGGTGCTGGGGTCCGGCTGGGCCTAGAAGATCAGGTCGCCGGACTTGCGGCGGGTGCGGAGGAGCTTGAGCGCCTCGTCGAGGATGTCGGCCGCCTCCTTGTCGGAGCGCCGCTCCTTCACATACGCCAGGTGTGTCTTGTACGGCTCGTTCTTCGGCGCCGGGGGCGGGTTCTCCGCGTCCTGGCTGGCGGGCAGCCCGCACTTGGGGCAGTCCCAGGCCTCGGGCACGACCGCCTCGATCGCGAAGGCCACCACCGAACGGTGGCTGTTCGAGCAGTGGTAGGTCACCGTCTGACGAGCGGCTGCCTCACCACGCTCGGCCTCGCCCATCGGGCCGGCACCCACCCGGCTGCCACGGATTGCGCTTCCTCCACCTGCCACGGGCGACGTCTCCTCAAGCTCTAGTCAGCGATGGTGCCGAGTGTCTTCGGAACTCAGGGATAGGCGAGCAGCAGGCCGAGTGCGATCACGCACGCGAACCAGATCACGCCGACCCCGACCGTGAAGCGGTCGAGGTTGCGCTCAGCCACCGACGAACCACCCAGGGAGCTCGAGACGCCGCCACCGAACATGTCGGAAAGGCCGCCGCCGCGCCCCTTGTGCAGGAGCACCAGGAGGATCATCAGCGCGCTCGCGAGAACGAGCAGGACGGAGAGGACGGTAGTCACAGTGTGAAATCCTACGTCACCGACCGCCGGTCACAGGACCGGCATGTCGTAGAAGCGACAGATTCCGCCGAACTCCTCCGCCTGGAGGCTCGCGCCACCGACGAGAGCGCCGTCGACGTCCTCCTTGACCATGATCCCCGCGACGTTCGACGCCTTCACCGAACCGCCGTACAGCACGCGTACGCCGTCGGCCGCGGCGTCGCCGTGGACCTCGCGGATGCGGGCGCGGATCGCGCCGCACACCTCCTGGGCGTCCTCCGGGGTCGCCACCTCGCCGGTGCCGATCGCCCAGACGGGCTCGTAGGCGACGACCAGGCCGGCGACCTGCTCGGCGGTGAAGCCGGCCAGGGAGCCGTCGACCTGCGCGAGGGTGTGGGCGACGTGCTCGCCGGCGCGCCGCACCTCGAGGCCCTCGCCGACGCACACGATCGGCGTCATGCCGGCCGCGTGCGCGGCGTGCGCCTTCGCCGCGACGGTCGCGTCGGACTCGGCGTGGTACTCACGCCGCTCCGAGTGACCGACCACGACGTAGGAGCAGCCGAGCTTGGCCAGCATGCCGGCGGAGATCTCGCCGGTGTAGGCGCCGGACTCGTGCTCCGAGACGTCCTGGGCGCCGTACTTCACCTTGAGGCGGTCGCCGTCGACCAGGGTCTGCACCGAGCGCAGGTCCGTGAACGGCGGCACCACGACGACCTCGGCCTTGTCGAAGTCGTGACGCTTGTCGGTGAGGGTCCAGGCCAGCTTCTGGACCAGGACCACCGCCTCCTGGTGGTTGAGGTTCATCTTCCAGTTGCCCGCCATCAGCGGGACACGGGCAGCAGACTTCGCCATGGTGTCAGTCCTCCAGGACCTTGATGCCGGGGAGCTCCTTGCCCTCGAGGTACTCGAGGCTGGCACCGCCGCCGGTGGAGATGTGGCCGAACGCGGACTCCTCGAAGCCGAGGGTGCGCACCGCCGCGGCGGAGTCACCGCCCCCGACGACCGACAGGCCCTGGACCTTGGTCAGCGCCTCCGCCACGGCACGGGTGCCGGCGGCGAACTCCTCGACCTCGAAGACGCCCATCGGCCCGTTCCAGAACACCGTGCGCGCGTCGGCGAGGGCCGCGGCGAACGCAGCACCCGACTCCGGGCCGATGTCCAGGCCGAGGGCGTCGGCCGGGATCTCGGTGGCCGCGACGACCGAGGGCTGCGGCGTGGCCGCACCCGTCGGGAAGGTCGTGTCCACCACGATGTCGGTCGGCAGCACGAGCTCGACACCGCTCTCCGCAGCACGCTGCAGGTAGGAGCGGCACACGTCGAGCTGGTCCTGCTCGAGGAGGCTCTTGCCGACCTCGTGGCCCTGGGCCTTGAGGAAGGTGAAGACCATGCCGCCGCCGATGAGCAGCTTGTCGGCCTTGCCGAGCAGGTTGTCGATGACGCCCAGCTTGTCGGAGACCTTCGAGCCGCCGAGGACGACCACGTAGGGCCGCTCCGGGGTCTCGGTCAGGCGACGCAGGACGTCGACCTCCGCCTGCACCAGCCCGCCCATGGCGTGCGGGAGGCGCTGGGCGACGTCGTACACCGAGGCCTGCTTGCGGTGGACGACGCCGAAGCCGTCGGAGACGTACGCGTCGGCGAGGGCGGCCAGCTGTTCGGCGAAGGCGCCGCGCTCGGCCTCGTCCTTGCTGGTCTCGCCCGGGTTGAACCGGACGTTCTCCAGCACGGCGACCTCGCCGTCGGCCAGACCGGCGACGGTGGCCTGCGCGGACTCACCGACGGTGTCGGTGGCGAAGGCGACCTCGCGGCCGAGCAGCTCGCCGAGGCGTGCTGCGACCGGACGCAGGGAGTACCGCTCCTCCGGCGCACCCTTCGGGCGGCCGAGGTGCGCGGTGACGACCACCCGCGCGCCGGCCTCGGCCAGCGTGCGGATGGTCGGGACGCTGGCGCGGATCCGGCCGTCGTCGGTGATGGTGGTGCCGTCCAGCGGGACGTTGAGGTCGGAGCGGACCAGGACGCGCTTGCCCCGGACCCCCCTCTCGACCAACGTGGCGAGCGTGGCGATGTCGGTCATGCCTCAGAGGGTCTTGCCGACGTAGTCGATCAGGTCGGCGAGGCGGTTGGAGTAGCCCCACTCGTTGTCGTACCAGCCGACGACCTTGACCTGGTTGCCGATGACCTTGGTCAGGGGGGCGTCGAAGATGCAGGACGCCGGGTCGGTGACGATGTCGGAGGAGACGATCGGCGCCTCGGAGTAGCGCAGGAAACGGCCGTCGGCAGCCTTCTTGATGACCGCGTTGACCTCCTCGACGGTGGTCTCGCGGCCGGCCTCGAAGGTCAGGTCGGTGGCGGAGCCGGTCGGGGTCGGGACGCGCAGCGCGTAGCCGTCGAGCTTGCCCTTGAGCTCGGGCATGACCAGGCCGATGGCCTTGGCGGCACCGGTGGAGGTCGGGACGATGTTGAGCGCGGCGGCGCGGGCGCGACGCAGGTCCTTGTGGATGTTGTCCTGCAGGTTCTGGTCCGCGGTGTAGGCGTGGATCGTCGTCATCAGGCCCTTGACGATCCCGAACTCCTCGTGGAGCGCCTTGGCCATCGGGCCGAGGCAGTTCGTCGTGCAGGAGGCGTTGGAGATGATGTTGTGCTTCGCCGGGTCGTAGTCCTCGTGGTTCACGCCCATCACGACGGTGATGTCCTCGTTGGAGGCGGGCGCCGAGATGATGACCTTCTTGGCGCCGGCGTCGAGGTGCGCCTTGGCCTTGGTGGCGTCGGTGAAGAAGCCGGTCGACTCGACGACGACGTCGACGCCCAGCTCGCCCCACTTCAGGTTGGCGGGGTCGCGCTCGGCGGAGACCTTGATCTCCTGGTCGCCGACCTTGATCGCGTCGTCGGTCGCCGAGACGTCAGCGTCGAGACGACCCAGGATCGAGTCGTACTTCAGCAGGTGGGCCAGGCTGGCGGTGTCGGTGAGGTCGTTGACGCCGACGATCTCGATGTCGAGCCCGGACGCACGCACGGCGCGGAAGAAGTTGCGGCCGATGCGGCCGAATCCGTTGATGCCTACTCGAACGGTCACTGCGAAGACTCCTCGGAACGCTGGTGTCGCGCTGGGCGCGGTGGTCGTGCCGCTTCGGTGTTCACCGTCACGGTCGCCCCCGAGCCTATCGCTACCCGCGAGAGTCGCGAGTGGGGGTGCTCACCCCTCGTCGACCAGCATGTCGGCCGTGAGTGACGCCTCGGTGTCGGGGATGCCGAGCTCCTCCGCACGCTTGTCGGCCATCGCCAGCAGGCGGCGGATCCGCCCCGCGATGGCGTCCTTGGTGAGGACGGGGTCGTGCAGCTGGCCGAGCTCCTCCAAGGAGGCCTGCTTGTGCTCCAGGCGCAGGGCGCCGGCGAGCTTGAGGTGGTCGGGGATGTCCTCGCCGAGGATCTCCATGGCACGCTCCACGCGAGCACCGGCGGCCACCGCGGCCCGGGCGGAACGACGCAGGTTGGCGTCGTCGAAGTTCGCGAGCCGGTTCGCGGTCGCGCGGACCTCGCGGCGCATCCGGCGCTCCTCCCAGGCCATGAGCGACTCGTGCGCGCCCACACGGGTCAGGAGCTGGCCGATCGCGTCCCCGTCGCGGATGACGACGCGGTCCACGCCGCGGACCTCGCGGGCCTTGGCCTGGATGCCGACCCGGCGTGCGACGCCGACGAGGGCCAGCGCGGCCTCGGGCCCCGGGCACGTGACCTCGAGGGAGGAGGAGCGGCCGGGCTCGGTCAGCGAGCCGTGCGCGAGGAAGGCGCCGCGCCACGCGGCGACGGCGTCGCAGGCGCCACCGGACACGACGGCCGGCGGCAGTCCGCGCACCGGGCGCCCGCGCTGGTCGAGCAGGCCGGTCTGGCGGGCCAGGGCCTCGCCGTCCTTGACGATGCGCACCAGGTAGCGGCTGCCCTTGCGCAGGCCGTTGCCCTGCACCATCACCACGTCGGCCTGGTGGCCGTAGACCTCCAGGACGTCGGTGCGCAGCCGGCGCGCGGCGGCACCGGTGTCGAGCTCGGCCTCGAGCACGACCCGCCCGCTCACGATGTGCAGCCCGCCTGCGAAGCGCAGCAGCGAGGCGACCTCGGCCTTGCGACAACAGGTCTTCGTGATCTGGGTGTTGGCCAGTTCTGCCTTGACCTGTCCCGTCATCGCCATGGGCCCGATCCTCCCACGCGCGTCAACGAACCGGGACACTGACATGGGTGATGTCCAGCCCTGCCGGCGCTCGTACGGCGGGGGACGTGAGCGGCCCCACGGCCGGCCCCGTGACCAGCCCCACGACGGGGCGTCAGCCGGCCTCGATGATCCGCGCGTACGCCGCGGCGAGCTTGACCGGGTCGTGGCGCGGGGTGCCGTCGTCCGCGGCCACGTCGGCGAGCACCAGGTGGGCGCCGAAGGCGTCCGCACACTCCTGGAGCTCCTCCAGCCCGTCGCCCACGCTGGTGCGGTCGGCGAGCACGGTGTGGATGCCGAGGTCCGGTGCGTGCTCGGCGAGCACGGCCAGGTGGTCGGCCGGACCGAATCCGCCGGTCTCCCCCGCCTGCTCGGCGAGGTTGAGCACCACGACGACGCGGGCGTCGGTGGCGATGAGGGCCTCGTGCATCGCCGGCACCATCAGGTGCGGGATGACGGAGGTGAACCACGACCCGGGGCCGAGGACGACCCAGTCGGCGGCGTCGACGGCGGCGACCGCCTCGGGGCAGGCCGCGGGGTCGGGCGGGTCCAGGGCGATCGAGGTGATCACGCCCTCGGTGGTCGCCACCTCGACCTGCCCGCGGACCGTGACCAGCGCGTCGGGGTCGTCCGGGACGAGGCCGCGCACCTCGGCGGTGATGTCCATCGGGGTGAGCGCCATGGGCAGCACCCGCCCCTTGGCCCCGAGCAGCCGGCCGACGTGGTCCAGGGCGTCGACGTGGTCGCCCAGCAGCTCCCACAGGCCGACGATCAGCAGGTTGCCGACGACGTGGCCGCGCATGTCGCCGTCGCCGGTGAACCGGTGCTGGAGGACGTCGGCCCAGGTGGTGCCCCACTCGTCGTCGCCGCACAGCGCGGCCAGCGCCATCCGCAGGTCGCCGGGCGGGAGCACGCCGAACTCTCCGCGCAGCCGCCCGGAGGAGCCGCCGTTGTCGGCGACGGTGACCACGGCGGTCAGCTCGTCGACGGTCAGGTCGTCGACGAGGCGGCGCAGCGCGCGCAGCGACGCGTGCAGGCCGTGGCCGCCGCCGAAGGCCACGACCGCCTGGGCACGCACGCTCATCTACTCGCGCCCCAGGTCACGGTGGACCGTGCGCACGAGGTAGCCGGAGTGCGCGAAGCGCCGCGCGATCTCCTCGGTCATCGCGACGCTGCGGTGCTTTCCGCCGGTGCAGCCGATCGCCACCCGCATGAACCGCTTGCCCTCGCGCACGTAGCCCTCCGCCACGCCCTCGAGGACCGGGACGTAGCCGTCGAGGAACTCCTCGGCACCGGGCTGGGAGCGGACGTAGCGCGCGACGTCGGCGTCGCGGCCGGTGCCGGGGCGCAGCTCGGGGATCCAGTGCGGGTTGGGCAGGAAGCGCATGTCGGCGATGAAGTCGGCGTCGACGGGGATGCCGTACTTGAACCCGAAGCTCAGCAGGGTGACCCGCAACGTGGTGGTGTCCGCGGTCCCGAACGCCTCGGAGATCCGGTCGGTGAGCTGGTGGACGTTGAGCCCGGTGGTGTCGATGACCAGGTCGGCGGAGCCGCGCAGGTCGGCCAGGACCGCGCGCTCGCGCTGGAGGCCGTCGAGCAGCCGGCCGGCCCCCTGGAGCGGGTGCGGGCGGCGGGCCGCCTCCTGACGGCGGACGAGGACCTCGTCGGTGGCATCGAGGAAGACCAGGGTCGCGCGGCGCCCGGTGGCACCCTGGGCGAGATTGGCCTGCAGCGAGCCGAAGAACGACCCGGAGCGCACGTCCACCACGACCGCGATCGGCTGGCCGGTCCCCCGGCTCTCGTCGACCAGGCGGACGACGTCGCGCAGCAGGCTGGGCGGCAGGTTGTCCACGACGTAGTAGCCGAGGTCCTCCAGCTCCTTCGCCGCGGTGCTGCGGCCGGCGCCGGTCATGCCGGTGATGACCACGAGGGGTCCGGGCGCGGGGGTCCCGGGGCCGGTCGCCGCGGGCACGACGGTCTCGTCTCGCTCGGTCACGGGGTCTCCTCGATGATCTCTCCGGTCGCGGTGTTCACGCTCATCATGGTGGGTGTCGCGTCGCCCGCCTGGCCCGGGGAGGACACCGCGGTCTTGATCGCCTCCGCGGTGCGCGGGCCGATGCCGGGCACCTGGGCGATCTCCTCGAGCGAGGCGGCACGCAGCTTCTTCAGCGAGCCGAAGTACTTCATCAGCGTCTTGCGCCGCACCTCACCCAGCCCGGGGACGTCGTCGAGGGCGCTCTCGACCATCGAGCGCGAGCGCCGGTTGCGGTGGTGGGTGATGGCGAAGCGGTGCGCCTCGTCGCGGATGCGCTGGAGCAGGTAGAGCCCCTCCGAGGACCGCGGCAGGATCACCGGGTCCTCCTCGCCGACCACCCAGACCTCCTCGAGGCGCTTGGCCAGCCCGCACACCGGGATGTCGTCGATGCCCAGCTCGTCCAGGGCGCGCTTGGCGGCCGCGACCTGCGGCGGCCCGCCGTCGACGACGACCAGGCCCGGCGCGTAGGCGAACTTGCGCGGCCGCCCGGTCTCGGGGTCGACCAGCATCGGGCCGCTCTCCTCGTCGCCGGGCCGCACCTCACTGCGCGCCTGCTCGTCGAGCAGCCGCCGGAACCGGCGGGTGATCACCTCGTGCATGGAGGCCACGTCGTTCTGGCCGTCGACGCCCTTGATCACGAAGCGGCGGTACTCGCTCTTGCGTGACAGCCCGTCCTCGAAGACCACCATCGAGGCCACCACCTCGGTGCCCTGGAGGTTCGACACGTCGTAGCACTCGATGCGCAGCGGCACCTCGTCGAGCTCGAGCGCCTCCTGGATCTCCTCCAGCGCCCGGTTGCGGGTGGTGAGGTCGCTGGCGCGCTTGGTCTTGTGGAGCACCAGCGCCTGGGCGGCGTTGCGGGCGACGGTCTCCTGGAGGGTCTTCTTGTCGCCGCGCTGCGGCACCCGGATCGCGACCTTCGCGCCACGCACCTCACCGAGCAGCTCCTCGAGGGTGTGCGGGTCCGGGGGCAGGGCCGGGACCAGGATCTCGCGCGGGATCGAGTCGGCGGCCTGGTCGCGGTCGATGCCGGCGTACTGCTGGAGGAGGAACAGCTCGACCAGCTCTGGTACCCCGCCCTCCTCCACGCGGTCCGCGACCCAGCCGCGCTGGCCGCGGATCCGCCCGCCGCGGACGTAGAAGATCTGCACCGCGACCTCGAGGGGGTCCTCGGCGACCGCGATCACGTCCACGTCGGCGCCGTCGCCGAGCACCACGGCCTGCTTCTCCAGTGCCCGCTCCATCGCGCCGAGGTCGTCGCGCAGCCGGGCGGCCTTCTCGAAGTCGAGGGCGTCGGAGGCGGCGTACATCTCCTTCTCGATGCGGCGCAGGAAGGTCCGGGTCTGCCCGCCCATGAAGTCGCAGAAGTCCTCGACGATGCGGCGGTGCTCCTCGGCGCTCACGTTGCCCACGCAGGGGGCCGCGCACTTGTCGATGTAGCCCAGCAGGCACGGACGCCCGATCTGCTGGGAGCGCTTGAACACGCCGTTGCTGCACGAGCGCATCGGGAAGACGCGCAGCAGCACGTCGACGGTCTCGCGGATCGCCCAGGCATGGCTGTAGGGGCCGAAGTAGCGGGTGCCCTTCTTCTTCGCGCCGCGCCCGACCATGACCCGCGGGAACTTCTCGCCGACCGTGACCGCGAGCCAGGGGTAGGACTTGTCGTCGCGGTACTTCACGTTGAACCGCGGGTCGTACTCCTTGATCCAGGAGTACTCCAGCTGGAGCGCCTCGACCTCGGTGTTGACCACGGTCCACTCGACGCTGGCGGCCGTGGTGACCATGGTGGCGGTGCGCGGGTGCAGCTGCCCGACGTCTTGGAAGTACGACGAGAGCCGGGCGCGCAGGTTCTTCGCCTTGCCGACGTAGATCACGCGCCCGCTGGGGTCGCGGAAGCGGTAGACGCCGGGCTGGGTCGGGATGGAGCCCGGGGCGGGACGGTAGGACTGCGGCCCCCGGGAGGAGCGGGCGGGACGAGCGGGAGGCACGGGCCAACCCTACGTTCCGCCGCCGACAGCAGGCGGCTCAGGCGAGCTGGACGTCCTCACCGGAGACCTTGATCGCGACCTCGGGCAGCGGGGTCGACGCCGGCCCCGACACGGGCGCCCCGTCGTCGATCGAGAAGTGGCTGGAGTGGCAGCGGCAGATGATCTCGCCGTCCTCGACCGCGGTGACCGAGCAGCCCTGGTGGGTGCAGATCGAGGACCACGCCTTGAACTCGCCCTCCCGCGGTTGCACCACGACGACCTTCTCCTCGTCGATGATGGTGCCGCCGCCGACCGGGACGGAGCCGGTGGTGGTCAGCGAGGTGCCGGCCGGGCCGGTGTCCACGGCGACGTCGCCCGACGAGTCGTTCCCGCAGGCAGCCAGGAAGGGGATCCCGACCCCGGCCACGGCGGCCGCCGTCAGGGCGCCCCGCCGGTCGAAGCAGGGGCCGGAGCACGAGTGGGTCATCCAGGTGTCCTTTCGAGGGTGGGGGTGACGGTGGAGCCGCGGAAGCGCCGGGTCAGGACTTCGCGGAGTCGCGGGCCCGCTGGACGCGCTCGCCGCGCTTCTTCGACGAGGCGGCGGTGCGGCCGCGGGGCTCGGGGGCGGAGCTGGCGGGGAGCCGGCGCTTCGGCTGGGCGGCCTCCTTGCCCTCGAGGATCGGCGCGAGGTAGCGGCCGGTGTGGCTCTCCGCGACGGTCACGACGTGCTCGGGGGTGCCCTCTGCGACGATCATGCCGCCGCCGGAGCCGCCCTCCGGGCCCATGTCGATGATCCAGTCGGCGGTCTTGACCACGTCGAGGTTGTGCTCGATGACCAGCACCGTGTTGCCGGCGTCCACGAGGCGGTTGAGCACCCCGAGGAGCTTGCGGATGTCCTCGAAGTGCAGGCCGGTGGTCGGCTCGTCGAGGACGTAGAGGGTCCGTCCGGTCGAGCGTCGCTGGAGCTCGGTGGCGAGCTTGACGCGCTGCGCCTCCCCGCCGGACAGGGTGGTGGCCGGCTGGCCGAGGCGGACGTAGCCGAGACCGACCTCGACGAGGGTCTGCAGGTAGCGCGAGATCGCGGGGACGGCGGCGAAGAAGTCGACGGCCTCCTCGATCGGCATGTCGAGGACCTCGGCGATGGTCTTGCCCTTGTAGTGCACCTCGAGCGTCTCGCGGTTGTAGCGCGCGCCGTGGCAGACCTCGCACGGCACGTAGACGTCGGGCAGGAAGTTCATCTCGATCTTGATGGTGCCGTCGCCCATGCAGGCCTCGCAGCGCCCGCCCTTGACGTTGAAGGAGAAGCGGCCCTGGAGGTAGCCGCGCATCTTGGCCTCGGGGGTCTCCGCGAACAGCTTGCGGACCCGGTCGAAGACGCCGGTGTACGTCGCGGGGTTGGAGCGCGGCGTGCGCCCGATGGGCGACTGGTCGACGTGGATGACCTTGTCGACGTGCTCGAGACCGGTGATCCGGGTGTGCCGTCCGGGGATCGCGCGGGCGTTGTAGAGCTGCTTGGCCAGCGCGGTGTAGAGGATGTCGTTGACCAGCGTCGACTTGCCGGAGCCGGAGACGCCGGTGACCGCGACGAAGACGCCGAGCGGGAACGAGACGTCGATGGTGTGCAGGTTGTTCTCGCGAGCACCCACGACGGTGAGCTCGCGACCGGTCGTGCGCGGACGACGGGCGGCCGGCACCGGGATCTCGCGGCGACCGGAGAGGTACTGGCCGGTGATCGAGTCGGGGTGGGTGTAGAGGTCGGCGACCGACCCGCTGTGGATGACCTGGCCGCCGTGCTCGCCGGCCCCGGGGCCGATGTCGACGACCCAGTCGGCGACCTTGATCGTGTCCTCGTCGTGCTCGACGACGATCAGGGTGTTGCCGAGCTCCTTGAGCCGCACCAGGGTCTCGATCAGCTTGGCGTTGTCGCGCTGGTGCAGGCCGATCGAGGGCTCGTCGAGGACGTAGAGGACGCCGACCAGGCCGGCGCCGATCTGGGTGGCGAGCCGGATCCGCTGGGCCTCGCCACCGGACAGCGAGCCGGAGGCGCGGTCCAGGGAGAGGTACTCCAGCCCGACGTCGAGCAGGAACCGCAGCCGCTGCTCGATCTCCTTCAGCACGACGTCGGCGATCTGGCGCTCCCGGTCGCTCAGCTCGACGCTGGCGAGGAACTCCGCGGTCTTGTCGAGCGACATCGCGCAGATCTCGGCGATGCTGCGCCCGCCGACGGTGACCGCCATCGTCACCGGCTTGAGCCGGCTGCCGCCGCACGCCGGGCACGGGACCTCGCGCATGAAGCCCTCGTAGCGGTCACGGCTGGTGTCGGACTCGGCCTCACGGTGCCGGCGCTCGACGTAGGGGCGCACGCCCTCGAACTCGGCGTAGTAGGCGCGCTGGCGGCCGTAGCGGTTGCGGGTGACCACGTGGACCTTGGTGGAGTGGCCCTCGAGGATCGCCTTGCGGGCCTTCGGGGTGAGCTCCTCCCATGGGGTGTTGAGGTCGAAGCCCAGCTCGTCGCCGAGGGCGCCCATCAGGCGCAGGAAGTAGTCGGCGACGTGGGCGCCGCTCCACGGCTGGATCGCGCCCTCGCCAAGCGTCGCGCGCGGGTCCGGGACCACCAGGTCGGGGTCGACCTCCATGCGGGTGCCGATGCCGTGGCAGGCCGGGCAGGCGCCGAACGGGGAGTTGAACGAGAACGAGCGGGGCTCGAGCTCGTCGGTGTCGATCGGGTGGTCGTTGGGGCACGACATCTTCTCGCTGAACTTCAGCTCGCGCCCCGGGTCCTTCGCGTCCAGGTCGACGAAGTCGAAGACCACCAGGCCGCCGGCGAGGTTGAGCGCGGTCTCGACCGAGTCGGTGAGGCGTCGCTTCGAGGACTCCTTGACCGCGAGCCGGTCGACCACGACCTCGATCGTGTGCTTCTTCTGCTTCTCCAGCGTGGGCGGCGCGTCGAGGGTGTAGGTCTCGCCGTCGACGCGGGCGCGGGAGAAGCCCTGGCTCTGCAGCTGGGCGAACAGGTCGACGTACTCGCCCTTGCGGCCACGGATCACCGGGGCGAGCACCTGGAAGCGCCGGCCCTCCTCGAGCGCGAGGACGCGGTCCACGATCTGCTGCGGGGTCTGGCGCTCGATCGGCGCGCCGCAGGTCGGGCAGTGCGGGCGGCCGACCCGGGCGAAGAGCAGGCGGAGGTAGTCGTAGACCTCGGTGATGGTGCCGACCGTCGAGCGCGGGTTCTTCGAGGTCGACTTCTGGTCGATCGAGACCGCGGGCGAGAGACCCTCGATCAGGTCGACGTCGGGCTTGTCCATCTGGCCGAGGAACTGGCGCGCGTAGGCGGAGAGGGACTCCACGTAGCGGCGCTGGCCCTCGGCGAAGATCGTGTCGAACGCCAGCGACGACTTGCCGGAGCCGGAGAGGCCCGTGAAGACGACGAGCGAGTCCCGAGGGAGATCGATCGAGACGTCCTTCAGGTTGTGCTCCCGGGCGCCCCGGATGATGAGCTGGTCGGCCACGAATGCGATCCTCGGAAATGAGAGTGTCGGACGGTGTGGGTGACCCCGCGACCTGCGGCCGCGGAGAGTTCGAACAAACGTTCGCGAGTGTAACCGGCAGGTGCGAACGAAACATGTCGAGCCTGTCACAGGGGACCGACAGTGCCGAGTCCCGGGGACGCCCTCCCTCGCGTTCGCGAGCCGGAGACGGCACGATGGTGTGGTGAGCATCCCAGACCTCGGGGTCGGTGCCCCGTCCCCCGCCGTGATCGAGCACCTCGCCACCGCGACGCGGAGCCTGGTGCGCACCGTCGACGCCCTGGAGGAGGACGACCTCCGCGCTCCCAGCCTGCTGCCGCGCTGGACCCGGGCCCACCTCGTCGCCCACCTCACCCTGAACTCCGAGGGCCTGGCCAGCGTCCTTCGCGGGGTCTCGCTCGGGGCCGGGGTGCCGATGTACCGCTCCCCCGAGGCGCGCGACACCGACATCGAGGAGCTCTCGGGGCGAGACGCCGCAGCACTGCGCGACCGGCTGCTCGCCGCCACCACCGGGCTCTCCGAGGCCATCGCCGCGATGCCGGCCGGCGCCTGGGCCGCCCGCGCGCAGCGCACGCCCGGAAGCCGGGCGACGTTCGCGGCGGGCGACGTGCCGCTGATGCGGCTGCGCGAGGTCGCGCTCCACCACGCCGACCTCGGTACGGCGTTCACCCGCGCCGACTGGACGCCCGGCGTCGCCGAGGTGCTGGCCGAGTCGCTGGCGCCGCGCGCCGCCGCGCCCTGCACGCTGCACGCCCACGACATCGGCCGGACCTGGCCGGCGGGCGGTGCCGATAGCGTCTCCCCCGGCCCCACGGTCCGCGGCACGGCCGCCGACCTCGCGTGGTGGCTCTCGGGCCGCGGAGGCGGTGCCGGGCTCGACACCGACAGCGGCGAGCTGCCGCGGACAGGAGCATGGTGAGCTACACCGGAGAGGTCCGACCCGGAGGTCCCGCGGACGTGCGCGAGCTGGACGGCGTACGGATCACCAAGGTCGCGGTCGACGAGAAGATGTCGAACAACTGCTACCTGCTGCGCTGCCTGCGCACCGGGGAGCAGGTGCTCATCGACGCTGCCGCCGAGCCGGAGGTCCTGCTCCCGCTGATCGGCGACGACGGGCTGCGCGCGGTCGTCACGACCCACCGGCACTGGGACCACCACCGGGCGCTGCGCGCGGTCGTCGACGCGACCGGCGCCGAGGTGGTCGCCGGCACCCCCGACGCCGACGCGATCACCGAGCAGACCGGCGTCGCCGTGGACCGTCGCGTCGACCAGGGCGACACGATCCCGGTCGGTGCGAGCTCGCTGGAGGTGATCGCCATCGCCGGCCACACCCCCGGCTCGATCGCGCTGCTCCTCGACGACACCGCCTCCGGCGGGCACCCGCACCTGTTCACCGGGGACTCGCTCTTCCCGGGCGGGGTCGGCAACACGTTCGGGGACGCCGACGCCTTCGTCCAGCTGGTCGACCAGGTCGAGGAGCGGATCTTCGACCGGCTCCCGGACGACACCTGGTTCTACCCCGGGCACGGCAACGACTCGACGCTCGGCGCCGAGCGGCCGCATCTCGCCGAGTGGCGGACGCGGGGCTGGTAGCCCCGACGCCGCTGGTCCTGCTCGCACGGGCGGGCCGCGGCGGGCGTGTGACGACGTCGCGGGTTCGGGGAAAACCCCGCCCCCTGGCGCGTCGATGCACCATGCTGTGCGGGCCTGGTCTGGTCCGGGCTGCGGGCCCGAGCGGGGCCGGCGGCCGGGGAAGCCCGACCGGGACCTCCCCCTCCCCCGCGGCACCCCGAAGGATCCCCCCGTGAAGGCCCTGACCCAGCTGACCCTCTCTGCGGCGCTGCTCGCCGCCACCTCCGCGCTCGCCCCGACCGATGTCGGCACGACCGCGACGCCGTCCCCTGCCGTACCGACGTGGCCGGTCACCGCCGACCCGGTCGTCGCCGCCGGGGACTGAGGCGCCCGGGCGCCACATCGCAGGCGGCCGAAACGACCCGATGCCGGCGCCCTCCGAGGAAGGCGCCGGCATCGTCGTCTCCTGGCGGGCGCGGCGTTCGCCGCGCGCGCCGAGAGCGACTCGGGTCAGGCCTTCTTGGAGACGGCGGCCTTCAGCTGGGCGCCGGCCTTGAACGCGGGGCTGGTGCTGGCCGCGATCTCCATGGACTCGCCGGTCTGGGGGTTGCGGCCCTGACGGGCGGCGCGGTCGCGGGTCTCGAAGGTGCCGAAGCCCGGGAGGGTGACCTTGTCGCCGGAGGCCAGCGCCGAGGTGATGGTGTCGAGGACGGCGTTGAGCGCCTTGTCCGCCTGGGCACCGTTGAGGTCGGCGGCAGCGGCGACCGCGTCGCGCAGCTCAGTCTTGTTCATGGGTGATGTTCACCTTTCGGTCGTGAGGCCCTGGCGGACCTCTTCGCTGGGAAACGTACCCGTGTCGGGCCGTCTGACCGCGTTTGCGCGCCCTGCGACACGCTCTGGCCTGAGCCAGCGGGGCCCGGTCCGGGGGCTTCTCGAGGTCTTTTCCGGCCCTGCGGGGTGGTTCCCGGGTTGGATTCGACGGCGTCGTCCGGGGTCACGTTTGGTCCCCAACGACAACCAGACGGGGGTCTGCGATGTCGTTGGGGACCAAACGTGGGGGTCCAGGTCCCCCAGGTTCAGGAGTACGACGCCCGCACGACGTCCGTGACCGGCTCGGCCTGGCAGGCGAGGCGGATGCCGTCGGCGAGGTCCTCGGCGTCGAGCACGTCGTTGTGGCGCATCGACACCTCGCCCTCGAGCAGGCGTACGGCGCAGGCCGAGCACTCCCCCTCGCGGCAGGAGAACGGGGCCTTCACGCCCTTGGCCTCGAGGTGGTCGAGCATCGTGGTGCCCGGGGCCCAGTCGTCGAAGGCGTGCGTCTCGTCGTCGAGCTCGACCTCGAGGCGGACCGCGGCGGCGGGGGCGGCCGCCTCTGCGCCCGGGACCGGCGCGGCGGCGGCGTCCTCGGGGTCGGCCTCCGCGGACTCGATCTCCTGCTCGGCCACCTCGACGTCGTGCAGGTCGCCGAACGGGTTGCCGCCCAGCGAGATGAACTTCTCCTGGTGGCGCCGGGCGCGCGGGAAGCCGAGCTCCTTGAGCGCGGCCACGGTCATCGCCATGAACGGCGCCGGGCCGCAGACGAACGCGTCGTCCTCGAGGTGGTCGGCGGCGAATGCGCGGACCTGCTCCTGGGTGGGCAGGCCCTGCACGGACTCCAGCCAGTGCACGACGCGGAGCCGGTCGGGGTGCTCCGCGGCGAGGCGGCGCAGCTCGGCGGCGAAGATCACCGAGCGCTCGTCGCGGTTCGCGTAGAGCACCGTGATCCGCCCGGTGCCGCCAGCCAGGGCCGCGCGGATGATCGACATCACCGGCGTGATGCCGGAGCCGGCCGCGAAGAGCAGCAGGTCGGCGTCCAGCGAGGCCGGGGTGAAGATGCCGCTGGGGGCGAGCACGCGCAGCGTGTCACCGACCCGGACGTTGTCGCACAGCCAGTTCGAGGCGTACCCCTCGGCGGTGCGCTTGACCGTGATGGTCAGCGGGCCGTCGCCCACCGGGCTGCTCGACAGCGAGTAGCAGCGCGCGGCCACCCCGGTGCGGTCGCTCGGCACGGCGACGGTGAGGAACTGACCGGGCCGGTAGGCGAACTGCTCCTCGGCGCCCTCGGGCACCTCCACGGTGATCGAGCGGGCGTCGGGGGTCTCCTCGACGACGTCGATGACCTTGAGCTCGAAGGAGTCGGTGTCCACGGATCTCTTTCTCATGATGGGGCGTACGGCGTGGCGCCGCCCGCGGGCGTGCGGTGCGGCGTCGGGGAAAGGATGCCTCAGTAGCCGTCCTCGGCCCCGATCGGAACCCGCCCATCGAGAGCGGCCGCCTCGATGGCAGCGAGCAGGCGCGGGCACCCGCGGTGCAGGGTCCGGGCGCGCTCGGCCTCGGGCACCCGCTGGAGCTCGGGGCACTGGCCGCGGGCGTCGCCGTGCCACTGGATGGAGGTGTGGTGCTCGCTGTTCTTCTTCACCGCGACGGTGGTCAGGCAGTCCAGGCACGCCACCTCGACCAGCCGGGCGCGGGTGTAGCGGACCTGGTCCTCGAGGGTCTCTGGGTCGCTCGGGACGAACGACGGCACCGTCTCAGGACCCCGCCGCGGTCGGCGCCTCGGCCTGGCGCGCGAGGTTCTGGGCCACCTCGACCTGCCAGTACTCGTTGGCCTTGGTGGTGTCGACCTCGAACTCGAAGCGCTCCACCATCTCCGGGGCGATGTCGGCGCGGTCGACGTAGAACTGCTCGTACCAGCGGCGCAGCTGGTACACCGGGCCGTCCTCCTCGCACAGCAGCGGGTTCTGCACCGGGACCTTGTTCTTCCAGATGTGGACGTCCTGGAGGAACCCGTCGCCGAACATCTCGGCGTACTTGCGGCTGATGTACTGCACGGAGTCCTCGTCGAGGCCCTCCGGCTTCTTGACCGTGATGCCGTACTGCAGGGTGAAGGAGTCCGGGCCGGTCGGGATGTGGCAGTTGACGAGGACCACCTCGGTGATGAACCCCTTGTAGTCGACCTCGAGCCAGTTGATCATGTACGACGGCCCGAAGTAGGTGGCCTCGGACTTGAGGAACAGCTCGGGCGCGCCGTAGCCGCCGCTGACGTCCGGGCGGCCCTTGGACCCCATGTACTGGGTCGCGACGGTGCCCTCGAAGACGTTGCGGAAGCTGGTCGGGAAGGACAGGTGCACGTAGTAGAAGTGCGCCATGTCCACGACGTTGTCGATGAGCTCGCGGCAGTGCGAGCCCTCGATCGGGACCACCTTCCAGAACCAGTCGGTGTAGGCGTCGGTCCCGACCCCGGGCAGCACCGGCGGCAGGATGTCGTGGTCCGGCTCGGAGCCCTCGACGTCGTGCCAGACGAGCACCTGGCCGTTGCGCACGACCACCGGGTAGTGCTGGGTGCGCGCCCGCAGCGGCACCCGTCGCGCGTACGGGATCGACTTGCACCGCCCGTCACCGCCCCAGCGCCAGTCGTGGAAGGGGCAGGCCACCTCGTCGCCCTTGACGCTGCCCTGGGTCAGGTCGCCGCCCATGTGGCGGCAGTAGCCGTCCAGGACCTTGATGTCGCCGGCGCTGTCCTGCCAGACGACGAGCTTGGTGCCGAAGGCGTCGATGCCGTGCGGCTTGCCGTCCGCGAACGTCGAGGCGAGGCCGAGGCAGTGCCAGCCGCGCGCGAACCGCTCCGGGGGCGCGCCGTGGTCGAGGGTCCGTGCAGTGGTGACGGTGTCGCTCATGACGTCCTCCGTGGGATCTGGACCAGAACGAGAACAGGTTATAGTTTTTCCGGTGGGGAGGCCACACCCGTGACACACGTCCGGCCGGCCCCCGTCGCCTTCTGCCCCTGGGAGCCCCCGATGCACCTCGCCCTGGACCCCGAGCACGTCGCGCTGCGCGCGGAGCTCGCGGACTACTTCTCCGCCCTCGTCACCCCGGAGGTGCGTGCCGGCCTGAGCGCGGCCGCCGGCGAGTTCGGCGACACGGAGGTCTACAAGTCCGTGATCCGCCAGCTCGGCACCGACGGCTGGCTGGGCATCGGCTGGCCCGAGGAGTACGGCGGGCAGGACCGCTCGATGGTGGAGCAGCTGATCTTCACCGACGTCGCGGCCGACCACGGCGTCCCGATCCCCTACCTGACGCTCAACACCGTCGGGCCGACGATCATGCGCTACGGCACCCCCGAGCAGAAGGAGTACTTCCTGCCGCGGATCCTCGCCGGCGAGCTGCACTTCTCCATCGGCTACTCCGAGCCGGAGTCCGGCACCGACCTGGCCTCGCTGCGCACCCGCGCCACCCGTGAGGGCGACGAGTGGGTGATCAACGGCCAGAAGATGTGGACCTCGCTGATCCAGTACGCCGACTGGATCTGGCTGGCCTGTCGCACCGACCCCGAGCAGGCGCGGCACCGCGGCCTGTCGATGATCCTGGTCCCCGCAGACGCCCCGGGCTTCTCCTACACGCCCGTGCACACCGTGGCCGGGGTCAGCACCAGTGCGACGTACTACGAGGACGTCCGGGTGCCGGTCGGCAACCTGGTCGGCGAGCTCAACGGCGGCTGGTCGCTGATGACCAACCAGCTCAACCACGAGCGGGTGGCGCTGACCTCCTCGGCGCCCCTGGTGCAGTCGCTGCGGCTGGTGCACCAGTGGGCGCAGGAGACCAAGAACCCCGACGGGCAGCGGGTCATCGACACCGAGTGGGTGCAGATCGCGCTGGGTCGCGCGCACGCCCGGGTCGACATGTTGACCCAGCTGAACTTCAAGCTGGCCTCTGACGCCGACCGCGGGGTGGCGCTCTCCCCCGCCGAGGCGTCGGCCACGAAGATCTACGGTTCCGAGCTCGCCACCGAGGTCTACCGGGCCCTGATGGAGATCGTCGGGCCGAACGCCGCCGTCCGCGCGGGCTCGGAGGGCGCGGTGCTGGCCGGGCGCCTCGAGCGGTTCCACCGCTCCTCGCTGGTGATGACCTTCGGGGGCGGCACCAACGAGATCCAGCGCGACATCATCGGCTACGTGGGCCTGGGCCTGCCGGCCGCCAAGCGCTGACCGCCGACGAGCCCTCCACCGAACGGACGACGACATGGACTACTCCTTCACCCCCGAGCAGGACGACGCCGGCGAGCTGGCCGCGCGGATCCTCGGCGACCACGCCACCCCCGAGCGCCTCCAGGCCGTGGAGCGCGCCGGCGAGCGCTTCGACCCCGAGCTGTGGCGCGCGCTCGGCGAGGCCGGCCTGATCGGCCTCGCGCTTCCCGAGGAGCACGACGGCGCCGGGCTGGGCCTGGTCGAGCTGTGCCGGGTGCTCGTGGAGGTGGGCCGAGTGGTCGCACCGGTCCCGCTGGCCACCCACGGTGCGGCGAGCCTGCTGGTCGCCGAGCTCGGCACCCCCGCGCAGCGCGAGACCTGGCTGGCCGGCGCGGCCACCGGCGAGCGGGTGCTGGGCATCGCCACCGCCGAGGACCGCAGCAGCCTCCCGGTGCACCCGGTCACCACCGCCCGCGCCGCCGACGGCGGGACGGGACACCGGATCACCGGCACCAAGACGGTCGTGGGCGCCGGGACCATCGCCGACGCGCTGCTCGTCACCGCCTCGAGCCCCACGGGCCCGGCGGTGTTCCTCCTGCGTCGCGACGACCCGGGAGTCACGCTGGTGCCCCAGGTGGTCTCCGACGGGGACCCGGTCGCGCGCCTGGACCTCGCCGACGTCGAGCTGGGCCCGGACCGGCTGCTCGGGGCGGACGACGCCAGCGCGGTCGAGCGGCTGCACGACCTGCTGACCGTCGCGACCTGTGCCGAGCAGCTCGGCGTGACCGAGGGCGCGCTCCGCCTCACCGCGTCGTACGCGAAGACGCGCGAGCAGTTCGGGCGTCCGATCGGCACCTTCCAGGCGGTCAGCCAGCGCCTCGCCGACGGCTACATCGACGTCCTCGGCCAGCGGCTGATGCTGTGGCAGGCCGCCTGGCGTCTCGCCGAGGGGCTGCCCGTCACCACGGAGGTGGCCGCCGCGAAGCTCTGGGGCGCCGACGCCGGGCACCGCCTCGCGCACACCGCGGTCCACGTGCACGGAGGTGTCGGCATCGACCTCGACGGCGAGACGCACCGCTACTTCACCCACGCCAAGCGGCTGGAGCTGCTCCACGGCGGCGCCACCGAGCAGGCGCTCCGCATCGGCCGCGCCCTCGCGGCCGAGCCCGCCTGACGGACGCCATGGGTCGAGCCTGTCGACCGCCGAGCCGTCCGCGACCCCTCACGCCCGGCGCCCGATTCGCGGCGATCTTCGCAAACTCCCTCCTCCTGGTGTGAGGCACACCACAATGGGACGCACGTCAACTTCACTGCGGGAGGACCCCCATGGCCGAGACCGTCCAACAACGGCTGCGAGAGCTCGTCGAGGTCGATACCGTCGCGGTGCGCCACGAGGACCGCACCTGGACCTGGCGCGAGCACCTCGCGGAGGCGAGCGCCGAGGCGGCGACGATGATCCGGATGCTCGACCCCGAGCGGCCGCCGCACGTCGGCACGCTGCTCGGCAACGGGCCCGCGATGCTGCGCGCGATGGCGGCGGCCGGCCTGGGCGGCTACGTGCTCGCCGGGATCAACGACACCCGCCGCGGGGCGGGCCTCGCCGCCGACGTACGCCGTGCCGACTGCCAGGTCCTGCTCACCGACCGCGAGCACCTGCCACTGCTGGACGGCCTCGACCTGGGCGACGTGCAGGTCCTCGACGTCGACGACGAGGGGTACCTCGGACTGCTCGCCGAGCCGGGCGCCTCCGCGCTGACCCCGCTGCGCGAGGTCGGCGCCGGCGACACCTTCATGCTGATCTTCACCTCCGGCACCTCCGGGGACCCCAAGGCGGTCCAGGTCGGGCACATCACCGTCCTGTTCGCCGGGCTGATGCTCGCGCAGAAGTACGAGATCACCGACGCCGACACCTGCTACCTCTCCATGCCGCTGTTCCACTCCAACGCGGTGCTCGCCGGCTGGTCGGTGGCACTGTGCGGCGGCGCCGCGATGGCGCCCGCGCGGTTCAGCGCGACGCAGTTCCTCGCCGACATCCGCCGGTACGGCGCGACGTACATGAACTACGTCGGCAAGCCGCTCGCCTACGTGCTGGCCACCCCCGAGCGCCCGGACGACGCCGACAACCCGCTGCGGGTCGCGTTCGGCAACGAGGGCAGCGACCGCGACATCGCCGAGTTCGCGCGCCGTTTCGACTGCATCGTGTGGGACGGGTTCGGCTCCACCGAGCTCGCCGTGACCATCACCCGCGAGCCCGGGACGCCACCGGGCTCGATCGGCATGCCGGCGGAGGGCGTGGCGATCTACAGCTCCGCCACCGGGCAGGAGTGCCCCCGCGCCGTCTTCGACGAGCACGGCGCCCTGCTCAACGCGGAGGAGGCGATCGGCGAGATCGTCAACACCACCGGCGGCGGATACTTCCAGGGCTACTACAACGACCCCGCGGCGAACGCCGACCGGCTGCGCGGCGGGATGTACTGGTCCGGCGACCTGGGCTACCGCGACGCCGACGGCTGGATCTACCACGCCGGCCGCACCGGCGACTGGATGCGCGTGGACGGGGAGAACCTCGCCGCGGCCCCGATCGAGCGGATCCTGATGCGCCTGGACGGCCTCAGCCGGGTCGCGGTGTACGCCGTGCCGGACCCGCACGTCGGGGACCAGGTGATGGCCGCCGTCGTGCTGCGCGACGACGCCACGCTCACCCCGGCCGACCTCGAGGCGTTCCTCGCCGCGCAGGCGGACCTGTCGGTGAAGGCGTGGCCGCGCTACGTGCGGATCGCGCCGGACCTCCCCTCGACGGCCACCAACAAGGTGCTCAAGCGCGAGCTCGCAGCCCAGGGCGCCACGGCCGGGGACGGCGTGCTGTGGGTGCGCGAGGAGCGCGGCCGACGATACGAGGTCGCCGAGGGCGCCGAGGTCCCCCGGAGCGCGGGACGCTCGGTCCCCGCCGCGGGCTGACACCGCCAGGGCACAGCCCACAGGCGAACGGCCCCCTCCCCGTGCGGGAGGGGGCCGTTCGTGTCGGTGCGGGGCTCAGCGAGGACGACGAGAGCAAGCGGGCCGTGTGCCACAAGCACCCCGACGCGTCCCTTCGCCGGCGGGGTGTGCGGCACACCAAGGCCGGCCCCAAGCAGCGCTGAAGCTGCCCTGGCGGCGGCAAGGGCCACTTCATCTTCACGACCCGCGCGGCCGACCCCACCGTCGGAGGGGCCCCGGCGCACGATCAGCTGTCCGCCACCGAGCCCACAATCGTCGCCGGCCGTGGCATGTTGGCCTCGGTGTCGGCTGAACCCGAGATCTGGGGTCGTTAGCCCCAGGCCTGCGAGCCCGCCGTCACACACACGCGTCGAAGGCGCTCGCTGGCGTCCCACTGGGCCTGCTGGAGCGTCGGCCTCGCCAGCGCCTTCCCATCCGCGGCGATCGCATCGGTGGCTTTCAGCAGCGGTCCCAGCGCTCGCGCAGCCTCCGGGTCGGCGACATCCGCCATGCCCTGGAGCTCTGCGGCCAGTCCACGGGCCTGGTCAGCGTCGTTCAGTCCCCCCGATCGGAAGGCGTCCTGGACGTGATCGCAGACATGAAGAAAGTTCGCCGCGGTCGCCGCCTGCACGCTCGGCTGCGTCTGGACAGCCGTAGGCGACGGGGACGCATCGAGCGGTGCGTCGGCCGAGCCCGTCGAGCACCCAGCAAGAGCGAAGGCGATGGCAGCACCTCCCACAGCGACCGCCCAGCCCCGAGCGGCAAGCCGCGTGTTCCCTGTCATGGTCATCCCTCCGTAGGTCCTCCTGTCGCTCATGGGACACGAGCACCGCAGCGCGAGTTGCCAGGTGTCGGCTCATCGGCCAACTGCGCTAGACCTTCGCTCGCGAGCCGCTCGCTGCCGGGGATCTACCGTGCGCTGTGCGTCGTTGTGGGGATGCCCAGTCCTCGCGCACGAGCCTTCCAAGCTGGGTACGGCCGGTACGCGAAGACGCGCCCCGACCGAAGCCGGGGCGCGTCCATCAGGTCGTCATCCCGCTGACGTACCGCGGTTGCCCCAAGTACCCACTGCAGGAGCCGAACAGCCCCGTGCGGGAGGGGGCCGTCCGGTGCGGGGCTCAGAGGCTGGCGAGCCGCGCGACCGTCGCGTCGTACTCCGCGACCAGGTCGGCCATCACGTCGGCGACCGGGCGGACCTCGTTCATCCGTCCGACGATCTGTCCGATCGGCATCGAGATGACGTCGGGGTCGCCGGAGGCGGTGATCCGGTTGTGCGCCTCCGCGACGAGCAGGTTCTGCAGCGGCATCGGCAGCGGCTCGGGGGCGTCCTCCTCGGCCCACGCCTCGGTCCACTTCGTCTTGAGCAGGCGCGCGGGCTTGCCGGTGTAGATCCGGGTGCGCACGGTGTCGGCCGACGTGGCGCGCGTGAACGCCTCGGTCCAGCCGGGGCTGCCCTGGAGGTTCTGGTACTCGGCGGTGCCGAGCCAGATGGAGCCGGTCCACACGCCCTGGGAGCCGAGCGCGAGGGAGGCCGCGACCTGGCGCCCCGACCCGATCCCGCCGGCGCCGAGCACCGGCACGTCGGGGCCGACCGCGTCCACGATGTCGGGGGTGAGGACCATCGAGGCGATCTCGCCGGTGTGCCCGCCGGCCTCGTGGCCCTGGGCGACGATGATGTCGACGCCGTTGGCGACGTGGCTCAGCGCGTGCTTGGCCGCGCCGGCGAGCGCCGCGACCTGGACGCCGTGCTCGTGGCACTTGTCGATGACGTCCTTCGGCGGCGAGCCCAGGGCGTTGGCGATCAGCACCGGTCGGTGGTTGAGCGCGGCGTCGAGGTGGGAGCGGGCCACGGAGTGCAGCCAGCCCAGCACGCCCTCACGGCCCTCGCCCTCCGCGAGCGGAGGGACGCCGAGCTTGCGCAGTGTCTCGTCGACGAAGTCGCGGTGGGCCTGCGGGATCATCTGGCCGAGGTCGAGCGAGGTCCCCTCGGTGGGGACCTTCATCGGCATCACGATGTCCACGCCGTACGGCTTGCCGTCGGTGTTGTCGTCGAGCCACGACAGGGTCTTCTCGAGCTCCTCGGTGTCGTTGAACCGCACGCAGCCGAGGACCCCGAGGCCGCCGGCGCGGGAGACCGCGGCCGCGACGTGCTCGGAGGGGGTGAAGGCGAAGATCGGGTAGTCGATCCCGAACCGCTCGCACAGGGACGTCCGCATCAGGCACGCACCTGCTCGGTGCCGGCGGCGAGCGCCATCTCCTTGGCGCGGGGGTACTGGGCCTTGCCGGTCGCGTTGCGCGGGATCTCGGGGACCTCCACCATCACCCGGGGCAGCTTGTAGCCCGAGAGGTGCTCGCGCAGGAAGTCGCGCAACTCGTCGAGCTCGACGCTCGTGCCGTCACGGAGCTCGACGACGGCGGCGACCGCCTGGCCGAACTTCTCGTCGGGTACGCCGACGACCAGCACGTCGTAGACGGCCGGGTGGCGCTTGATCGCCATCTCGACCTCCTCGGGGTAGACCTTCTCCCCACCGGTGTTCACGCAGTTCGAGCCGCGCCCGAGCATGGTGACCCGGTTGTCGGTCTCGATCCGCGCGAAGTCGCCGGGCACCGAGTAGCGGGCGCCGTCGACCTCGATGAACGTCGCGGCCGACTTCACCGGGTCCTTGTAGTAGCCCACCGGCACCGAGCCGCCGCGTCCGAGGCGGCCGATCTTGCCGACGTTGGTGGCGAGGTCGAGCACCCGGTTGTCCTCGTCGAGCACGACGCTGTACGGCCCGAGCGCCACGACCGGCCCGTCGGGACTGATGTTGTCCTTGTCCTGCATCCCCATGCCCTGGAAGCCGGTCTCCGAGGCACCGACGGAGTCGGTGTAGATGGCGTCGGGGAGCGCGGCGATCCAGCGCTCCTTCACCGGCGGGCTGAAGATCGCGGCGCTGCTGCTGATCGCGAACAGCCCGGAGGCGTCGTACGGCGTACCGGTCGCGGCCTGGCGCTCGTACTCCTCGATGAGCGGGCGCGCCATCGCGTCGCCGGTCATGAAGATCAGCTGGACCTTCTCGCGGTCGATGATCTGCCAGGTGCGGGCGGGGTCGAACTTCGGCTCCAGGATCGTCAGGTGCCCGGCGAACAGGTGCATCAGCAGGCCGGCCTGGGCGCCGCCGTGCATCAGCGGGCTGAGCGGGAAGGTGATCATGCGTCCCGGCGACGTGGCCTGCTCGGACTGGTCGAACTCGCCGAGGACCTGGCCGGTGTAGAAGTCGATGCCGCCGCCGAGCACCCGCCAGAAGTCCTCGTGGCGCCACATGACGCCCTTGGGGAAGCCGGTGGTGCCGCCGGTGTAGATGATGTGCAGGTCGTCGGCGCTGCGCTCCTCGAAGTCGCGCTCGGCGCTCTGCCCGGCCAGCGCGTCGTCCCACAGCACCCCGCCGAACGCGGAGACGTCGCTGTCGTCGTCGGGCTCGATCACGTCGGGCATCACCACGACGTGGCGCAGCTTGTCGTGGCGCGGGAAGGTCGCCGCGACGAGCGGGGCGTAGGTGCGCTCGACGATCAGCGCGACGATGTCGGCGTTCTCGAAGAGGTAGTCCAGCTCGGACTCCACGTAGCGGTAGTTGACGTTGATGCACACGCCACGGATCTTCACCACCGCCAGCACCGCCACCACGTGCTCGATGCTGTTCTTGGCGTAGATCCCGACGTGGTCGCCCGCACCGATCCCCTGCGCGCGGAGGTGGTGGGCGAGCCGGTTGGCCTCGACCTCCAGCTCGGCGAAGGAGACCCCGCGGTCCCCCACCAGGAGGGCGCGGTTGTCCGGGGCGGCGTCGACGGCGTGTTCGAAGAGGTCAGCGATGTTCAGGGCCACGCCCGGAGACTAGAACACGTTCTCATTCTTGGCTAGCATTCCGCGCCATGACCGCCACCCAGAGCCAGTCCACCACCGACGCCGCACCGCACTGCCTCGTCGAGCAGGACGGCCACAAGCTGATCGTGACCATGAACCGCCCCGAGCGGCGCAACGCGCTGTCGGGCGAGATGCTCGCGATCATGGAGGCGGCCTGGGACCGGGTGAACTCCGAGGAGGAGATCCGGGTCTGCATCCTCACCGGCGCCGGTGGCTACTTCTGCGCGGGCGCGGACCTGAAGTCCATGTCGGCCAAGCCGCCCTCGGAGAGCTTCGAGTCCGGGGAGTACGACCCGTCGGTGATCAAGGGGCTGCTCAAGGGCTTCCGGCTCACCAAGCCGCTGATCGCCGCGGTCGAGGGCCCCGCGATCGCCGGCGGCACCGAGATCCTCCAGGGCACCGACATCCGGGTCGCCGGCGAGTCCGCGAAGTTCGGAATCTCCGAGGCCCGCTGGAGCCTCTACCCGATGGGCGGCTCGGCGGTGCGGCTGGTGCGCCAGATCCCGTACACGGTCGCTGCCGACCTGCTGCTCACCGGTCGGCACGTCCTGGCCCCGGAGGCCAAGGAGCTGGGGCTGATCGGGCACGTCGTCCCTGACGGCCAGGCGCTGGCCAAGGCCCACGAGCTGGCCGACCAGATCTGCGCCAACGGCCCGCTCGCGGTGCAGGCGATCCTGCGCACGATGCGCGACTCCGAGGGCCGCCACGAGGACGAGTGCTGGGCCGACGACGCTCGCGTCGGCGCCGCGGTGTTCGCCTCCGACGACGCCAAGGAGGGGCCGCGCGCGTTCGCGGAGAAGCGCGCCCCGCGGTTCACCGGCCGCTGAGCGGACCGCTCACCCGACCGGCGTGATCGGCAGCGAGCGGCGCGGCTCGAACTCGAACCCCGCGCCGCCGCTGATCCGCGTCACCGCCACCTCGTCGGCGACCGGTGCGGGCTGCGCGCGCTCGATCAGCCGGGCGACCCAGTCCTCGTCGGTGCCGACCACCTCGACGTCGAGGTGCGGGTCCACCGCGCGCACGATCGCCTGGAGCGGCGCGATCGAGCCCGGCCCGCAGCGCGAGATCCAGGCGCCATCGTGGGTCGCGGCAGACTCGCGCACGCTGAGCTCCCCGAGCACCGGGTCCCCCCCGAGCACCGGGCCCCCCGGCGTGCCGGGCTCGAGCGTCGCGTCGACGTACGACGCGGGGTTGAGCAGCGGGTGGAGCTCGAGGACCCGCAGCGCACCTGCCGCGTCGCTCGGCAGCGCGAGCGCCCGGTGGATCCGCGCGGCGGCCACGCCGGCGATGCCGGTCAGCTGGCGGGTGGTGATCGTGCGCAGCAGCCCCTCGTCCGCGCCGGCGCGCGCTCGCACGGCCAGGACGAAGGCGAGGTTGAGCAGGTGCATCTGCACGCACACCTCGTCGGCGATCCGCACCAGCGCGCAGTGGGAGAACTCGGCGAAGTCGAGGTCGGAGACCAGCGGGCCGGTGTAGTCCGCCTGCCCCTCGTCGGCGGGGTCGATCGGGTCGAGCACGAGCCGGGCGGCGCGGCTCTCCGCGATCACCGCGCACTGCTCGATCGCCGCGACCGGCGGGTGGGAGGGGTCGATGCGCACCGTCCACGCGCAGTGCGGCCGGCGGTCGGCGGGGACCCGGGGCGGGCGGTGCAGCGGGCGCACCTGGGCGTGCGGGTTGGTGGCCACCGCCGTGGCGTCGAAGGTGGGGTCCTCGATGTCGTGGCACATCGAGCGGACGTAGTCGGGCCCCATTGGCTCGACGTCGAGCAGCGCGCCGCAGTGGTCGAGGTGGAACTCGCCGTTCCAGCGGTCGTGGACGGTGTAGCGGAAGTCCATGAACTGCGGCGGCGCACCGATGTCGAGCTGGAGGCCCTTGAAGATCGTCACCACGTCGCCCTCCCCGGGGGCGGGGGCGTAGCCGAGCGCGTCCTGCATGCGCCGGGTGTAGATCGGCGAGGAGGCGGCCCACTCCTCGATCGCGATCTGCGCCATCTGCTCGCGGCCGAACGCGCCGATGCACCAGGCCATCCCGGAGCGGTCGATCAGCTGTCCGATCAGCAGCAGCTCGGGGACGAGGGCGGCGAGCTCGTCGCGGGACAGGGCGGCGTACCGGCTGGGCATGGGGTGATCGTGGGTCAGCCGGCCGGCGGTGTCAACAGTGTTGACACCGCGGCGCCGTAGAGCCGCGCGACGTCCACGGGATCCGCGCCCAGCACGGTCTGGTCCTCCAGGATCACCAGCGCCTCGAGCAGCCCGCCGACCTGGGCCGCGACCAGGTGCGCCCGCAGGTCGGCGTCGGGGCCCTCGAGTCGCGCGGCCAGCGGGCGGGCCAGCGTGGCCTCCATCGCGGAGACCAGCCGCTCGCGCACCGCGGCGCTGTCGGTGGCCCGGATCATCGCGCGGTACGGCGTGCGCAGGACCCCCGCCAGCCGATCGTCGAGCACCATCGCGACGAGCCGCTCGCCGAGGCCCTCGAGCGGACCGTCGAGCGCGGGCGCGAACGGCCCGCCCACGTCGACGGTCTCCAGGAACAGCTGCTCCTTGGACCCGAAGTGGCGGATCACCAGTGCGGGGTCGATCCCGGCAGCGGAGGCGACCGCGCGCACCGACGTGGCGGCGTACCCCTGCGCCATGAACTGGCGCCGGGCCT
Organism: Nocardioides sp. zg-DK7169; assembly: GCF_013155365.1. Lineage (GTDB taxonomy): Bacteria > Actinomycetota > Actinomycetes > Propionibacteriales > Nocardioidaceae > Nocardioides. Next base: position 131,205 of record NZ_JABJRA010000003.1, on the reverse strand, counting down.
CGAGGGCGATCACGTCGCGGGTCGTCCGGCTCACGCCGCGAGGGTAGCGACGACCCGCCCCACAGTCCCGACAGGCACGAGCAACGGGGTGGGCGACCACCGGCGTGGTAGCGATGCACCCATGAGGACACGCACCCTGGGCAACGAGACCGTCGGCCGCGTCGAGGTCGGCGCCATCGGCCTCGGCCTGATGACCTTCGACCAGTCCGGCCCGCAGCCCCGCGAGCAGCTGCTCGCCACCGTGCGCGCCGCGCTGGACGCTGGCGTCACGCTCTTCGACACCGCGGACGCCTACGGCTGGGGCGAGAAGCTCGGCGCCGACGCGCAGGGGGCCAACGAGCTGCTGATCGCCTCGCTGCTCGACGAGCTCGGCGTGCGCGACCGGGTGTTGCTCGCCACGAAGGCGGGCCACGTGCGTGCCGGCGGTGGCGCGTGGGCGCTGGACTCCTCGCCCGAGCACCTGCACCACGCGGTCGACGCCAGCCTGGAGCGCCTCGGCGTGGAGCAGATCGCGCTGTGGCAGCACCACCGCCCGGACCCGAAGGTCCCCTACGAGGAGGTCGTCGGCACGCTGCGCGAGGTCGCGGAGTCCGGCAAGGTCGCGATGGTCGGGCTCTCCAACGCCGACCCCGCGCAGATCCGGCTGGCGCACGCCGTGCTGGGCGACCGCCTGGTCAGCGTCCAGAACCAGTTCTCCCCGGCCTTCCGCACCAGCGCCCCCGAGATCGAGGTGTGCGACGAGCTGGGCCTGGCCTTCCTGCCGTGGAGCCCGCTCGGCGGCCTGGGCGACGCGAAGTCGATGGCCGAGAAGCACCCCGCCTTCGCCGAGGTCGCCACCGCGCGCGGCGTCAGCGCGCAGCAGGTGGCGCTCGCCTGGGAGCTCGCCCAGTCGCCGCGCGTGATCCCGATCCCCGGCGCCAAGCGCCCGGAGTCGATCCGCGACTCGGCGGCCGCGGCCGACCTCGACCTCAGTGCCGACGAGGTGGCCCGCCTCGACGCGTCCTGACGGCGCCGCGCGAGGCGGGCGCCGGTCGGGCCGCGGTCAGCCGACGGCGCGCCCTCCGGTCCAGTACGCCGCGCGCAGCGCCTTCTTGTCCGGCTTGCCGAGACCGGTGAGCGGCAGCGCGTCGGTGGCGACGACCTGCTTGGGCGCCTGCACCGAGCCCTTGCGGTCCTTGACCATCTGCTGGATCTCCGCGACCACCTCGTCGGTGAGCTCGTGGCCCTCGCGCAACACCACGATCGCGGTGACGGCCTCGCCGAACTTCTCGTGGGGCGTCCCGATCACCCCGACCTGGGCGACCGCGGGGTGCTCGGCGACCACGTCCTCGACCTCGCGCGGGAAGACGTTGAAGCCGCCCGTGACGATCATGTCCTTGGTGCGGTCGACGATGTACCAGAAGCCGTCCTCGTCCTCGCGGGCCACGTCGCCGGTGCGCAGCCAGCCGTCGCGGAAGGTCTCCGCGGTGGCCTCGGGCAGGTTCCAGTAGCCGTCGGCCAGCAGTGGGCCGGCGACGCAGATCTCCCCCGGCTCCCCCACCGGCACCTGCCGGCCGTCCTCCCCGAGTAGCGCGGTGCGCAGGAAGGCCGCGGGGCGCCCGCACGAGGCCAGCCGCCGGTCGTCGCCGAGGTGGTCGGCCTTGGCCAGGTAGGTGATCACCATCGGCGCCTCGGACTGGCCGTAGTACTGGGCGAAGATCGGCCCGAACCGGTCGATCGCCTCCTTGAGCCGCACCGGGTTGATCGCCGAGGCGCCGTAGTAGACGGTCTCCAGGGAGGACAGGTCGCGGGTGCGCGAGTCGGGGTGGTCCAGCAGCGCGTAGAGCATCGAGGGCACCAGCATGGTCGCGGTGATCCGCTGCTCCTCGATGGTGCGCAGCACCTCGGCCGGGTCGAACTTCGCGAGCACGTGCAGGCACCCGCCCTTGAGCACGGTCGGCACGAAGAACGCCGCGCCCGCGTGCGACAGCGGCGTGCACATCAAGAATCGCGGCGACTCGGGCCACTCCCACTCCGCCATCTGCACCTGGGTCATCGCGTGCATGCCCCGAGCCGTGCCGACGACGCCCTTGGGCCTGCCCGTCGTCCCGCCCGTGTAGGTGATCGAGACGATGTGGTCGGACGGCAGGGTCGCCGCCTCCAGCGGCACCGGGTCGTACGACGCGGCGACGGCGGTCAGGTCGTGCCCGACGTGGCCGAGCGCCTCGGGGACCGGGCCGATGGTGAGCACCTTCTCCAGCTTGGGGCAGCGCTCGAGCAGCCCGAGCGCGCGCTCCACGAACATCGGCACCGGATCGATGGTGAGGGTGGTGATCTCCGCGTCGTTGATGACGTACGCGTGGTCCTCGAGCGAGCCGAGCGGGTGCAGCGAGGTGCGCCGGTAGCCCTGCGTCTGGCCGGCGCCGAGGATGAACAGCACCTCGGGCCGGTTGAGCGCGAGCAGCGCGCCCGCGGTGCCGCGCCCGGCGCCGAGCGACTCGTAGGCCTGGCCGTACTGGCTGATCCGCGCCGCCACCTCGCCCCCGGTCAGCGTGGTGTCACCGAGGTGCATCACCGCGCGCTCGCGGTGGCGGCGCAGGGCGGACACCATCAGGTGACCGTTGTGGGGGCCGGTCCGGATCTCGTCGCTCATGGCGCCGAGACTAGAACGTGTTCCAGTCCCGGCGCCAGCGCCGTCCCGGCTCGGCTCAGGCGAGCAGCTCGGCCACCGACCTGACCTCCTGCGGGGATCGGCAGCTCAGCAGCAGGGTCCTCACCCCGGTCTCCTCCCACTGGGCGACCTTCTCCTTCACCTCGCCGGCCTCGCCGATGATGTGCATGTCGTCGACCAGCTCGTCGGGCACCAGGGCGGTCGCCCGGTCCTTCTCGCCCGCCAGGTAGAGCTTCTGCACCTCGTCGGCGAGCTCGGCGTAGCCCATGCGGACGAAGACCTCCTTGTGGAAGTTCGCCTCCTTCGCCCCCATCCCTCCCATGTAGAGCGCGACGAACGGGCGCATCGAGTCCAGCACCGCCGCCTTCTCCTGAGCCGAGGAGACCACCTCGAGGTGGCAGGTCGCCGCGATCTCGAAGTCCGCGCGCGTGCGGCGCGCCCCCGGGCGGGCGAAACCCTCGTCGAGCCAGGGTTGGTACATCCCGGCCGACCTCGGCGTGTAGAAGATCGGGATCCAGCCGTCCGCGATCTCCGCGGTCTGGGCGACGTTCTTCGGGCCCTCGGCGCCCAGCCAGATCGGCAGGTCGGCGCGCAGCGGGTGCACGATCGGCTTGAGCGGCTTGCCCAGCCCGACCGAGCCCGGCCCGTCGTACGGCATCGGGTGGTGCGGGCCGGGGTTCGTCACCGGCGCCTCGCGGGCGAGGACCTGGCGGATGATGTCGACGACCGCGCGGGTGCGCGCGAGCGGCTTGGCGAAGGGCTGGGCGTACCAGCCCTCGACGACCTGGGGGCCGCTCACGCCCATGCCGAGCACCACCCGGCCACCGCTGAGGTGGTCCAGGGTCAGGGCGTGCATGGCGATCGAGGCGGGACTGCGGCCCGACATCTGCACGATCGAGGTGCCGAGCCGCACCCGCGAGGTCTCGCGTCCCCACCACGCCAGCGGCGTGAACGCGTCGGAGCCCCATGCCTCCGCCGTGAAGATCGCATCGAAGCCGCTCTCCTCGGCCGCCGCGACGAGCTCGCCGACGCCCTGCGGTGGCTGTGCGCCCCAGTAACCCAGCTGCAGTCCCAGTTTCATGGCCACACCATGGCAGACGCCTTGTCAGCAACGTAGAACCTGTTCTAGTTTCTGGGACATGGCTCGCACCTTGTCAGCCCCTGTCACCGTCGCCTTCGACTACACCCGCTCCACCGGACCCGTCATCGGGCGGTTCCTCACCGGCCTGCGCGACGCGCGGGTGGTCGGCGGCCGCACCTCGAACGGCGTGGTGGTCCCGCCCCCGGAGTACGACCCGGTCACCCACGACCCGGTCACCGAGTTCGTCGAGGTGGCGCCGACCGGCACCGTGACCTCGTGGACCTGGGTGCCCGAGCCGGTCGCCGGGCAGCCCCTCGACCGTCCCTTCGCCTTCGCGCTGGTGCGCCTCGACGGCGCCGACGCGCCCTTCCTGCACGCCCTCGACGTCGCCTCCCCCGCCGAGGTGAGCACCGGCATGCGCGTGCAGGTGCGCTGGGCCGCCGAGCGCACCGGCGCCATCACCGACATCGCCTGCTTCGAACCCGCCGGCGAGTCCGACGCGGGCACCGCGGGCGGCTCGGATCGTACGCAGCCGGAGCCGAGGGCCGTGGAGGACCCGGTCACGGGCGTCATCACGCCGGTGGCGCTGGACTACGTCTACGCCGCCTCCCCCGAGGAGTCGGCCTTCTACCGCGGCCTCGCCGAGGGCCGGATCGTGGCCCAGCGCTGCCCGACCTGCGACAAGGTCTACGTGCCGCCGCGCCCGGCCTGCCCCGACGACGGGACACCCACCACCGACGAGGTCGAGCTGGCCCAGACCGGCACCGTGACCACGTTCTGCATCGTGAACGTGCCGTTCCTCGGCCAGCGGATCAAGCCGCCGTACGTCTCGGCCTACGTGCTGCTCGACGGCGCCGACATCGCCTTCCTGCACCTGATCCTCGACATCCCGGCCGAGGAGGTCCGGATGGGCATGCGGGTCAAGGCCGTCTGGAAGCCCCGCGAGGAGTGGGGCACCACGATCGAGAACATCAGCCACTTCGCGCCGACCGGTGAACCGGACGCGGCGTACGAGACCTACCGCCACCACCTCTGAGAGGCGAGCAACAGATGAGAGACGTCGCCGTCGTCGGGTTCGCCCAGCGACAGATGAAGGAGTTCGACGGGTCGCCGAACTGCGTGGAGCTGCTGGTCCCGCTCTTCGCGGAGTGCTACGAGCAGACCGGCTGGGACCGCCGCGACATCGGGTTCTGGTGCTCCGGGTCCTCCGACTACCTGGCCGGACGCTCGTTCTCGTTCGTCTCGGCAGTGGACGCGATCGGGGTCAACCCGCCGGTCAACGAGTCCCACGTCGAGATGGACGCCGCCTGGGCGCTCTACGAGGCCTGGCTGAAGATCCAGACCGGCGAGGTCGACACGGCCCTGGTCTACGGGTTCGGCAAGAGCTCCGCGGGCCTGCTGCGCCGCACCCTGTCGCTCCAGCTCGACCCGTACACGATGACCCCGCTGTGGCCCGACACCGTGTCCCTCGCCGGGCTCCAGGCCCGCGCCGGCATCGACGCCGGGCTCTGGGACGAGCGCGCGATGGCCGAGGTCGTCCAGCGCTCGCTGACCGATGCGGAGAAGAACGAGCACGCGATCCGCAGCGGCGGCTCCTCGGTGGAGGACCTCCTGGCCCGCCCGCTGTACGCCGACCCGCTGCGCAAGCACGACTGCGCGCCAGTGACCGACGGCGCGGCCGCGATCGTCCTCGCCGCCGGCGACCGGGCCCGCGAGGTCTCCGACCGGCCCGCGTGGATCAGCGGCATCTCGACGTACGTCGACCCGATCAGCGTCGGCACCCGTGACCTGACCCGGTCCCCCTCGGCCGCGGCGTCCGCCGCGCGCTGCGACCTCGGCGGCGTCGAGGTGGCCGAGCTGCACGCGCCGTTCAGCCACCAGGAGCTGGTGCTGCGCAGCGAGCTGGCTCTGGGCGACGACGTCGCGATCAACCCCTCGGGCGGTGCCCTCGCCGGCAACCCGATGTTCACCGGCGGCCTGATCCGCCTCGGCGAGGCCGCCCGGCGGGTCTGGGACGGCAGCGCCGACAAGGTGCTCGGGCATGCCACCAGCGGCCCGGCCCTCCAGCAGAACCTCGTGTGCGTGATGGAAGGACGGGCCTGAGATGGGCAAGCTGCCAGCAGCCGTGGTCGGGGTCGGCCAGACCCACCACCGCTCCAAGCGCGAGGACGTCTCGATGGCCGGCCTGTGCCGCGAGGCGATCGACCGCGCCCTGCTCGACGCGAACCTGGGCCTCGACGACATCGACGCGATCGTGATCGGCAAGGCGCCGGACCTGTTCGAGGGCGTGATGATGCCCGAGCTGTTCCTCGCCGAGTCCCTGGGCGCGGCCGGCAAGCCGCTGCTGCGGGTGCACACGGCCGGCTCGGTGGGCGGGTCGACGGCGATCGTGGCCGCCTCGCTCGTGCAGGCCGGCGTGCACAAGCGGGTGCTGACGGTCTCCTTCGAGAAGCAGTCGGAGTCCAACGCGATGTGGGCGCTCTCGGTGCCGGTGCCGTTCAACATGCCGGTGCACGCCGGCGCGGGCGGCTACTTCGCCCCGCACGTGCGCTCCTACATCCGGCGCTCCTCGGCGCCCACCCACATCGGCGCGATCGTGGCCGCCAAGGACCGCCAGAACGCGCTGAAGAACCCCTACGCCCACCTGCGCAACCCCGACACCACGGTGGAGTCGGTGCTGGCCTCGCAGATGCTGTGGGACCCGATCCGCTACGACGAGACCTGCCCGTCCTCCGACGGCGCATGCGCGCTGGTGATCGTGGACGAGGACACCGCGAAGGCCTCGCCCAACCCGGCGTGGATCCACGGGACCGTGATGCGCTCGGAGGCCACGAGCGCCGCGGAGCGCGACCAGGTCAACCCGCAGGCCTCCCGCGACGCCGCCGCCCAGCTGTGGCGCCAGTCGGGCATCACCGACCCGTTCACCGAGATCGACGCGGCCGAGATCTACGTGCCGTTCTCGTGGTTCGAGCCGATGTGGATGGAGAGCCTCGGGTTCGCGGAGGTCGGCAGCGGCTGGAAGCTCACCGAGTCGGGCGCGACCTCGATGACCGGTGAGCTGCCGGTGAACTGCTCGGGCGGCGTGCTGTCCTCGAACCCGATCGGCGCCTCCGGGATGCTCCGCTTCGGCGAGGCCGCGCTCCAGGCCCGGGGTGCCGCCGGCGAGCACCAGGTCGACGGCGTACGCCGCGCGCTCGGGCACGCGTACGGCGGCGGCTCGCAGTTCTTCTCGATGTGGGTGGTCGGCAGCGAGAAGCCGACCTCCTGAGCCACACGACCCGGGCCCCGGGCACCGCCGCCGTACCGCGGTGGCGCCCGGGGCCCGCTGCGTGGGGCCCGGCCGGTGTGCGCCGCGGTGCGGCGCGGCCTAGGCTCGAGGGGTGATCGAGCTCCGCACCCCCGCCCAGATCGAGCAGATGAAGCCCGCCGGCCGCTTCGTCGCCGACGTCATCACCCGTCTCTCCGAGGTCGCCGACGTCGGCGTGAACCTCCTCGACCTCGACCGGGTCGCGCACGAGATGATCAAGGAGCGCGGCGCGGAGTCCTGCTACCTCGACTACCACCCGTCCTTCGGCGCCTCGCCGTTCGGCAAGGTGCTGTGCACCTCGGTCAACGACGCGGTCCTGCACGGTCTCCCCCACGACTACGCGCTGCGCGACGGCGACCTGCTCTCCGTCGACTTCGCGGCCTCCGTGGACGGCTGGGTCTCCGACTCGGCGCTCAGCCTGGTCGTCGGCACCCCCCGCGAGGAGGACCTGCGCCTGATCGACACCAGCCAGCGCGCCCTGGCCGCCGGCATCGAGGCGGCCCGGGTCGGCAACCGGCTCGGCGACATCTCCGCCGCGATCGCGGAGGTGGCCCGCGGCGAGGGGCTGCGGATCAACACCCAGTTCGGCGGCCACGGCGTCGGCCGGACCATGCACGGCGACCCGCACGTGCCCAACGACGGGCGCGCCGGGCGCGGGCTGAAGCTCCAGGCCGGCCTGGTGATCGCGATCGAGCCGTGGTTCCTGCACACCACCGACGAGATCTACACCGACCCCGACGGCTGGACGCTGCGCTCGGCGGACGGGTCGCGCGGCGCGCACTCCGAGCACACCGTCGCGATCACCGACGACGGCCCGCTGGTCCTCACCGCTCGCGACTGAGCCCGGCGTACCGCTCCGCCTGGGCCGGTTCCGGGCTCAGGCGTAGCGGACCGGCAGGTCCTTCAGGCCGTTGACCCAGGCGTGGCGCAGCCGCCGCTCCGCCCCGGCGCGGGCGATGTCGGGGACCTGGTCGGCGAGGGCCTCGAAGATCAGCCGGATCTCCTGGCGCGCCAGGTTGGCGCCCAGGCAGTAGTGCGCGCCGTGCCCGCCGAACCCGAGCTGCGGGTTGTGCTCGCGGGTGATGTCGAAGCGGTGCGGGTCGGTGAACACGTCCTCGTCGAAGTTGGCGCTGGCGTAGAAGAGCGCGGCCCGCTGGCCCTCGGCGATCCGGACCCCGTCGACCTCGACGTCGCGCAGCGCGGTGCGCTGGAAGACCGTCACCGGCGTCGCCCACCGCACGACCTCGTCGACCATCGTCGCCGGGCGCTCCTCGCACCACAGCCGCCACTGGTCGGGGTGGTCGAGGAACGCCGCCATGCCGTGCGCGATGGCGTTGCGGGTGGTCTCGTTGCCGGCCACCGCGAGCAGGATCACGAAGAACCCGAACTCGTCGTCGTTGAGGCCGCGCTCGCCCTTGTGGGCGTTGATCATCTTGGTGATCAGGTCCTCGCGCGGGTGCGCGGTGCGGTCGGCGGCCAGCAGCATCGCGTAGCCGAGGATCTCGGCCGCCGCGACCTCGGAGCTCCCCGCGTAGTCGGGGTCCTCGCCGGCCAGCATCTGGTTGGACCAGTCGAAGAGCTTGCGCCGGTCCTCCTGCGGTACGCCGATCAGGTCCGCGATCGCCTGCAGCGGCAGCTCGGCGGCCACCTGCTCGACGAAGTTGCCGCTCCCCGACGCGCGTGCCGCCGCGACGATGTCGTGCGCGCGACGCGTCATCACCTCCTCGAGCTCGGCGATCGAGCGGGGCGTGAAGGCCCGCGAGATGATCTGTCGGGTGGTGGTGTGCTCGGGCGGGTCCTGGTTGATCATGATCACCCGCTGGAGCTCGACCTGCTCGCGCTGCATCCCGGCGGTGTTGCGCACGATCGCGCCGTTCTCGGCGTTCGACCAGTCCTTGGAGTTCTTCGAGATCGCCGACACGTCGGCGTGCCTGGTGATCGCCCAGTAGCCGGTGCCGGACTCCGCCGACATCCCGTCGTACGCGCCGGGCACCTGCTCGATCCAGGAGACCGGTGCGTCCTGCCTGAGGCGCCGGAACGCCTCGTGCGGCACCCCCCGCTCCATCACGGACGGGTCGGTGGGGTCGAACCCCTCAGGCAGGACGGCAGCGGTCATGGCTCAGGCTCTTCCTGTGCGGGTGGTGAGCGGGTGCCGAGCGGTCACCGGTAGGCGACCTGGTAGTCCTTCACCCCGTTGAGCCAGCCGCTGCGCAGCCGGTCCGGCTCGCCGACCTGACGGATGTCGGGGGCGAGGTCGGCGAGGGCGTTGAAGATCAGGTCCACCTGGAGGCGCGCCAGGTTGGCGCCGATGCAGTAGTGCGCGCCGTGCCCGCCGAAGGCCTGGTGCGGGTTGTGCTCGCGGGTGATGTCGAAGCGGAACGGGTCGGTGAACACGTCCTCGTCGAAGTTGGCGCTGGCGTAGAGCAGCCCGACCCGGTCGCCCTTCTTGATGTCGGCGTCGCCGATGCGGATGTCGTTGATCGCGGTGCGCTGGAAGACCGTCACCGGGGTCGCCCAGCGGATGATCTCGTCGACGGCGGTGCGCGGCCGCTCGCGCTTGTACAGCTCCCACTGCTCGGGGTTGTTGAGGAAGGCGTGCATGCCCCACGTGGTGGCGTTGCGAGTGGTCTCGTTGCCGGCCACCGCGAGCAGGATCATGAAGAACCCGAACTCGTCGTCGCTGAGGCCCTGGCCGTCGACGTCCGCGGTCACCAGCTTGGTGATGATGTCGTCCTGCGGGCGCTGGCGCCGCTCGTCGGCCAGGCCCATCGAGTAGGCCAGGATCTCCATGAAGGCCGTCATCTGGTCGCCCGGCACGTCCGGGTCGTCGTAGGCCATCATCTGGTTGGACCACTCGAAGAGCTTGCCGCGATCCTCCTGCGGCACCCCGAGCAGGTCCGCGATGGCCTGGAGCGGCAGCTCCGCGGCCACGTCCTCGACGAAGTTGCCCGACCCGCCGGCCACGGCGTCCTCGACGATCTTCGCCGCGCGCACCTTGAGGTCGTCGGCGAGCGCGTTGATCGCGCGGGGCGTGAAGGCGCGCGAGACGATCTGGCGCAGCTTGGTGTGGTCGGGCGCGTCGTGGTTGATCAGCAGGAAGCCGGTCTGCTCGACCTCCTCGCGGGTCATCTCGGGGTTGAACCGGATGATCACGCCGTTCTCACGGGTGGAGAAGTTCGCCTGGTCCTTGGAGACCGCCGCCACGTCGGCGTGCTTGCTCAGGGCCCAGAAGCCCTCGGTGTGCTGGAAGCCGCCCAGGCCGGCCTCGGACTGCGCGACCCACGAGACCGGCGCCGTACGCCGCAGGGCGAGCAGCTCCTCGTGCGGGACGCGCTCGCGCATCACGTCGGGGTCCGTGGGGTCGAAGTTGACGGGGATCTCGAGCGAGGTGCTCACGTGGCATGGCCTTTCCGCAGGGGTGGTGCAACACGTTCTAGTGGTGCAGGTTACATACCAACGGTACGGAGCGACAGGGGTTACGGGCGCCCTTGCGCGCGCTCCGCTCACCGGGACCACGCCTTGCCCGGCGCCAGAACGTGTTCTACGTTGCCGAGCATGGGCACTCCCGTCATCGTCGAAGCCGTCCGCACCCCCCTCGGCAAGCGCAAGGGGTGGCTCGCCGGCGTCCACCCGGCCACGCTCCTGGGCTTCGCGCAGACCGAGGTCCTGCGACGCGCCGGCGTCGACTCCGAGGTCATCGACCAGGTGATCGGCGGCTGCGTCACCCAGGCCGGCGAGCAGTCCAACGACATGGTCCGCCGGGCCTGGCTGCACGCAGGCCTCGCCCAGCGCACCGCGGGCACCGCGCTCGACGCCCAGTGCGGGTCCGGTCAGCAGGCCGCCCACCTGGTCAACGACATGGTGGCCGCCGGGTCCATCGACGCCGGCATCGCCTGCGGCGTCGAGCTGATGTCGCGCATCCCGCTCGGCGGCAACGTCCCGCCCGGGCTGGGCGACCCGCGTCCGGACGACTGGTCCATCGACATGCCCAACCAGTTCGAGGGCGCCGACCGGATCGCGCGCCACCACCAGATCAACCGCGAGGACCTCGACGCGTTCGGCCTGGAGTCCCAGCGCCGGGCCCGCGTCGCCGTCGACGAGGGCCGCTTCACCCGCGAGATCGCGCCGTACGAGGCGCCGGTGCTCGACGAGGACGGCAAGCCGACCGGCGAGACCCGACTGGTCTCCACCGACCAGGGCCTGCGCGACACCACGAGCGAGGGCCTCGCCGGCCTGCGCACCGTGCTGCCCGAGGGTCTGCACACCGCCGGCACGTCCTCGCAGATCTCCGACGGCGCCTCCGCCGTGCTGATCATGGACGAGGACCGCGCCCGCGGGCTCGGCCTCACCCCGCGCGCACGCATCGTGCGGCACACGCTGGTCGGCTCGAACCCCTACTTCCACCTCGACGGCCCCATCGACGCCACCCGCGCGATCCTGGAGCGCACCGGCATGTCGATCGGCGACTTCGACCTCTTCGAGGTCAACGAGGCCTTCGCCTCGGTCGTGCTGTCCTGGGCCAAGGTGCACGAGGTCGACATGGACAAGGTGAACGTCAACGGCGGCGCGATCGCGCTGGGCCACCCGGTCGGCTCGACCGGCACCCGCCTGATCACGACCGCCCTGCACGAGCTCGAGCGTCGCGACGCCTCGACCGCGCTCATCTCCATGTGCGCCGGTGGCGCGATGGCGACCGCGACGATCATCGAGCGGATCTGAGAACCCCCCGCCCGGTTGTTTCTCGCGAACCCGCCGGGAGTACTTTCGGTACCGTGAACCAGACGCAGCCACGCCGCGCGCGCCACCTGATGGACCTGTCCGCACCGCGCCCGCAGCAGGTCAGCAAGCCGGGCATGGGGATCGAGGGCGTCCAGAAGTGGGTGCTCTCGGCCCTCGCGGTCACCACCATCTGGCACATGGCCGCGGCGCTCGTGCTCTTCGCGACCTACATCGACGACGACAAGCGGGCCTCGCAGATCGGGCTGTGTGTCATCGCCGGCGTCTTCGGCGTCCTCGGCATGGCCGCCGGGTTCGCGATCCACCGCCGCTCGCCGGCGAGCGCGTGGATGCTGCTGGGCGTGCTCCCCGGCGTGCTCGGCGTCTGGCTCGTCCTGCGCTGAGGCTCAGTCGGTGGTGCGGTAGCCGCCCCGGAAGAACAGCAGCGGGTCCTGACGGGTGGTGGCCTGCAGGTCCTGCACCCGCCCGATCACGACGTAGTGGTCCCCCGCCTCGTGCACGGCGTGGATCGTGCAGTCCAGGTGGGCCAGCGAGCCGTCCAGCACCGGCGAACCGGAGTGCGCCGAGGGCGTCCAGGCAACCCCGCTGAACTTGTCGGCCCCCCGGCTGGCCATCTGGTTGGACAGGTCCGACTGGTCCGCGGCCAGGACGTTGACGCAGAACCGGCCGGCCCGCTGGATCAGCGGCCAGGCCCGGGACGTCTTCGCCGGGACGAAGAGCACCAGCGGCGGGTCGAGCGAGACGCTGGAGAACGACTGACAGGTCATCCCGACCGGCTCGCCGCCGCTCAGCGTGGTCACGACGGTGATGCCGGAGGCGAACGTGCCCAGGACGTCGCGGAAGCGCCGCGCCTCGGCGAGCGCCTCGGCGTCGTCGGGCACCGCGACCGCCTCGCCGGGCTTGAGCTCGAAGTCGGGCTCGGCGTCGCCGAGCCAGGAGCTGATCAGCTCCTGGCTGGGCCACGACCGGCGCGCGTCGGGGCTGATGCCCTCCAGGATCGGCGGGTCCTCGCCGTCGGCGGATCGGGAGCTCACCTCCTCGACCCTAGCCGTCCCCGCCGTACCGGACGGCTCGCCCACTACTGCCCGCCGCCGAAGTCGTGGCCCCAGTACGACACCGCCGTGGACTCGCGCGCGACCCACGCCTGGTCGTCGACCTGGAGCCCCTCGCAGCCGAACTCGACGTCGAAGCCGCCGGGCGAGCGGACGTAGAAGGAGACCATCTCGTCGTTCATGTGGCGCCCGAGGGTCGCCGACAGCGGGGCGCCGTGCTTGCGGACGCGCTCGAGGGCACGGCCGACGTGGTCGAGCCGGTCCACCTCGAGCATGATGTGGACGCACTTGGCCGGGTTCGGCATCGGCAGGAACGCCAGGGAGTGGTGGCGCGGGTTGACCCCGAGGAAGCGCAGCCAGACCTTCGAGCCGGGCTCCTTGCCGACGAACTCGCCGGGCATCGACATCGAGTCGCGCAGCCGAAAGCCCAGGACGTCGCGGTAGAAGCGCAGCGCCTCCACGTCGTCGCCGACCGGCACGACGATATGGCCCATCCCCTGGCTGCCGGTGACGAAGCGCGCGGCGTACGGCGTGACGAGCGGGTGCGCCTCGTAGGTGATGCCGTGGAACAGCTCGAAGACGTTGTCCCACGGGTCGGCGAACCGGATCAGCTCCTGGACCCGGCGCTCGTCGAGCTCCTCGCGGGTCCCCTCCTCGAACTCCACGCCGGCCTTCGCGAGGTGCTCGCGCGCGGACTGCAGGGCCGCGTGGTCGGCCAGCTCCCAGCCGGTGGCGGCGAGCTGGTCGACGTCGGAGGGAACGACCACGAGGCGGGCGGAGACCTCGTCCATGCGCCAGTACTGGTGCTCCGGGTTCGGGCCGCGACCCTCGGCCAGGCCGAGCACCTTGCCGGCGAACTGGGTCCACTGGGCGGGGTCGGTGGAGGCGACGCGCACGTAGCCCATGGACTTGATGTCGATCATCTGTCTCTGCTTCCGGTCGGGGGTTCTCAGTGGTAGCGGGCGAGGAAGGCCGTGGCGACCTCGGCGAACTCCTCGGCCGCCTCGATCTGCGCCCAGTGCCCGCAGTTCGGGAACACGTGCAGGCGGGCACGCGCGATCAGCTTGAGGGCGACCAGCGCCCCGTCGAGCGGGTTGACCCGGTCCTCGCGGCCCCAGGTGAGCAGCGTGTGGTGGCGCAGCCGGTGCGCCTCGCGCCACAGCAGGCCGTCCTCGGCGGAGGCGGGGTCGAAGAACGACATGCCCATCGACCGCATCGCCTCGCGGGCGCCGGGCGCGGTGGCGTCGGCGAAGCGCTCCTCGACGAGCTCGTCGGTGACCAGCGTCTGGTCGACCACCATCGTGGAGATGAAAGCGCGCAGCGCCTCCCGGGTCGGCTCGGCACCGAACTCCATCAGCCGCTGCACGCCCTCGGTGGGGTCGGCGTGGAAGAGGTTGAGCGACAGCCCGCCCGGGCCCATCAGCACCAGCCGGCCCACCCGGTCGGGGTGGCTGAGCGCCAGGCGCATCGCCGTACCACCGCCGAGGCTGTTGCCCAGCAGGTGCACCTGCTCGATGCCGAGCTCGTCGAGCAGGGCGACGACGTGGTCGGCGGCGAAGCGGTAGTAGTTGCCCTCCACCGGCGGCTTGTCGGAGCCGCCGAAGCCGGGCTGGTCGACCAGCAGGGTGCGGAACGACGCCGAGAAGTGCGGCAGGGCCCGCCCGAAGTTCGACCACGCCGAGGCACCGGGACCGCCGCCGTGCAGCATCACCAGCGGCAGCCCGCCGCCGAGGACGCTGCCGCCCTCGGGGCCCGCCTCGTAGTAGTTCAGGGTCAGGCCCCCGGCCTTCGCCGAGCGGCGCACCGCCTCCTGCTCGTACGTCGCCTGCGCGCCCATCAGTACATCCCCGGGTCGACCTGGTGGCCGAACTCGTGCGCGCCGTACATCTGCAGCGCGCGCTCGGGGTCGTTCGCGGCGTGCACCCGGCCGGCGTGGGCGTCGCGCCAGGCCCGCTGGAGATAGCTGCCCTCGGCCAGCGCGCGGCCGCCGGAGGCCTCGAAGAGGGTGTCGATGGCGTCGATGCAGCGCTGGGTGCCGATCACCTGGTCGCGGCGCACGCGCAGGCGCAGGCCGAGCGGGATGGTCTCGCCCTTGGCGACCAGCGCCATCTCCTCGCGCAGGTTGCCCATCAGCAGCGCCCAGGCGGCGTCGATGTCGGAGGAGGCCCGGGCGACGCGCACCGCGGCGAACGGGTCGAGGGACGCCTTCTCCCCGATGTACGACGCGCGCACCCGCTTCTTCTGCATCGCGACGTGCTCGTCGTAGGCGCCGCGCGCCATGCCGACGATCGGCGTCGTGATCGTGGAGGTGAAGACGGAGTGGAAGGGCAGCTTGTAGAGGTCGGAGGTGTTCTGCTCCTGCCCCGGGCCGTGGCAGCGCCCGGTCTCCCCCATCGACAGCGTGAACGCCTCGGGGACGAACACGTCGTCCACGACGACGTCGTTGGAGCCGGTGCCGCGCAGGCCGACGGTGTGCCACACGTCGTGGATGGTGTAGCTCGCGCGCGGGACCATGAAGGTCTTGAAGTCCACGACCTGGCCCTCGTCGGTGAACACCAGTGCGCCGAGCAGCACCCAGCTGCAGTGGTCGCAGCCCGAGGAGAAGCTCCAGCGCCCGGAGAGCCGGTAGCCGCCGTCGACCTGGGTCGCCTTGCCGGTCGGGGCGTAGGAGCTGCTCAGCCGGGTCGAGGTGTCGGCACCCCACACCGCCTGCTGCGCCTCGTCGCTGAAGAGCGCCACCTGCCAGGGGTGGACGCCGACCACGCTGGAGACCCAGCCGGTCGAGCCGCACGCCGAGGCGATGTCGCGCACCGCGGTGTAGAAGGTCATCGGGTCGGCCTCGTAGCCGTCGAAGCGCCGCGGCTGGAGCAGCCGGAAGAAGCCGGTGTCCTCCAGCTCCTTGATGGAGGCGTCGGGGACGACGCGCAGCCGCTCGGTCTCGTCGGCGCGCTCCCGGAAGGTCGGGAGCAGGTCGCGTACCGCATCGAGCACTGCCTGGGACATGGCGTTCTCCTGTCGTGGTGGGACGCCGCTAGACTAGAACACGTTCTCGTTTTGCGCGAGGAGCGCTCCGCTCAGTCGGCGGCAGCGCGACTGAGCACGCAGAACTCGTTGCCCTCGGGGTCGGCCAGCACCGCCCAGCCCCGGTCGCCGTTGCGTCGGTCCGCGACCAGGGTGGCGCCGAGGCCGAGGACCCGCTCGACCTCCTCGTCGCGGCTGCGGTCGGTGGGGCGCAGGCACATGTGCATGCGGTTCTTGACCTGCTTGACCTCCGGCACCTGGAGGAACAGCAGCCACCGCCCGTCAGGTCCGCGCAGCCCGCACTCGTCGTCCCCGGGCTGCTGCTCGTCGTCGGGCTGGACCGTGAAGTCCTCGAGGACCCGGGCCCACCACATGGTCTGGGCGTAGGGGTCGGCGGCGTCGATGCACAGGTTCGCGACATGGGAGCTCATGGGGCAGAGACTGCCACGCCGGGCCGGACGCGCACCCGATAGAACCTGTTACAGTTTTCGCCCATGAGCACCCTCCTGCCGCCCGAGGTGGACGTCGTCGTGGTCGGTGCCGGTGGCGCCGGCATGAGCGCCGCCCTCGCGGCCGCCGCCCGCGGCCTGGACACCGTCGTGATCGAGAAGAGCGCCTGGTTCGGCGGGTCCACGGCCCGCAGCGGCGGCGGGGTCTGGATCCCCGGGAGCTACGCCCTCGCGGACGCCGGCCAGGCCGACGACCCGGCCCTGGCCAAGCAGTACCTCGACGCGATCGTCGGCGACGTGGTGCCGAAGGTCCGCCGCGACACCTACATCGACCGCGGGCCCGAGGTCATGGACTTCCTGCGCGCGCACACGCCGCTGCGCTTCCGCTGGGTCCCGCAGTACTCCGACTACCTGCCCGAGGCGCCCGGCGGCCGGCCGGCCGGCCGCAGCTGCGAGCCGGTGCCGCTGGACGCCCGCTTCCTCGGCGACGAGCTGGACCGGCTGCACCCGCAGTACACCAAGGCGCCGGCCAACATGATCGTCACCCAGGCCGACTTCCGGAAGCTCAGCCTCGGCATGCGCACCCTCCGCGGGCCGCTCACCGGGGTCAAGGTGGCGATCAAGCGGATCATCAGCGGCCTGCGCGGTCAGCGGATGTACGCCATGGGCAACGCGATCGCGATCGGCCTGCGCAAGGGGTTGATGGACGCCGGCGTACCGGTGCACTACGAGACCGAGCTCGTCGGCCTGCTGGTCGAGGACGGCCGGGTGGTCGGCGTGCGTGTGGTGCGCGACGGAGCCGAGCACCAGGTGCGGGCGCGGCGCGGCGTGGTGCTGGGCAGCGGCGGGTTCGAGCGCAACCTGGAGATGCGCGAGCAGTACCAGCCGCACCCGACCTCGGTCGAGTGGACGACCGGCTCGCAGAACAACACCGGCGGCGGGATCCTCGCGGGCCTCGAGGCCGGCGCCGCCGTCGACCTGATGGACGACGCCTGGTGGGGCCCGACGATCCCGCTGCCGAACCGGCCGTGGTTCTGCCTGGCCGAGCGCAACCTGCCCGGCTCGATCATCGTCAACGGCGCGGGCAAGCGGTTCATGAACGAGGCGCTCCCCTACGTCGAGGCGACCCACGAGATCTACCGCGGCGAGGCCAGCGGCGTCACCCACGTGCCGAGCTGGATGGTCATCGACCAGCGCTACCGCAACCGCTACCTGTTCGCCGGGCTCGGCCCCCGCCAGCCGTTCCCCGGCCGCTGGTACAAGGCCGGCGTGGTGAAGCGCGCCGACACCGTCGAGGGCCTCGCCGCGGAGATCGGCGTACCGGCCGACGCGCTGCGCGCGAGCGTCGAGCGGTTCAACGGCTTCGCGCGCAGCGGTGTCGACGCCGACTTCCACCGCGGCGAGAGCGCCTACGACCGCTACTACTCCGACCCGACGGTCAAGCCGAACCCCTCGCTGCACACGATCGACCAGGGCCCGTTCTACGCGGTCAAGATCGTCCCCGGCGACCTCGGGACCAAGGGCGGGCTGGTCACCGACGAGCGGGCCCGGGTGCTGCGCACCGACGGCAGCGCCATCCCCGGCCTGTACGCCGCCGGCAACACCTCCGCGGCGGTGATGGGCCGCACCTACGCCGGTCCGGGCGCCACCATCGGCCCCGCGCTGACCTTCGGCTACCTCGCCGCCGAGGACATCGCGGCCGCCCGGGACGCCGCCGGCGCCGCGCAGCCGGCCGGGGAGGGCCTGGGCTGACAGGGCTGCCAGGGCCGACGGGGCTACCGGCACGCCCGCGGCCCCGGGAAGATCGCGGGGCCGCGGCGGGTTGGCCCGAGGTGAAGAAGATCGGCTTCCTGTCCTTCGGCCACTGGACCCCCTCGCCGCAGTCCCAGGCCCGCTCGGCCGCGGACGTCCTGCACCAGTCCATCGACCTGGCCGTGGCGGCCGAGGAGCTGGGGGCGGACGGGGCGTACTTCCGGGTTCACCACTTCGCCCGCCAGCTGGCCTCGCCGTTCCCGCTGCTCGCCGCGATCGGAGCACGGACCAGCCGCATCGAGATCGGCACCGGCGTGATCGACATGCGCTACGAGGGCCCGCTGCACATGGCCGAGGACGCCGGCGCGGCCGACCTGATCGCGGACGGGCGGCTCCAGCTCGGCATCAGCCGGGGATCACCGGAGCAGGTGATCGACGGCTACCGCTACTTCGGGTTCAACCCGGCGGAGGGCAGCACCGACGCGGACATGGCGCGCGAGCACACCGAGGTCCTCCTCGAGGTGCTCCAGGGCCGCGGCTTCGCGGAGCCGAACCCGCGCCCGATGTTCCCCAACCCGCCCGGCCTGCTGCGCCTCGAGCCGCACTCCCCCGGCCTCCGCGAGCGGATCTGGTGGGGCGCCGGGTCGCGGGCGACCGCCGAGTGGGCGGCGCGCAAGGGGATGAACCTGATGAGCTCGACGCTGCTCACCGAGGACACCGGCGTCCCGTTCCACCGCCTCCAGGCCGAGCAGATCGAGCGGTTCCGTGCCGCGTGGCGCGAGGCCGGCCACGACCGCGAGCCCCGCGTCTCGGTCAGCCGCAGCATCTTCCCGATCGTGAACGCCACCGATCGCGCGTACTTCGGCGGCGAGGCGGGCAGCCAGGACCAGGTCGGCATGCTCGAGGGCGGCCGCGCCCGCTTCGGCAAGACGTACGCCGGGGAACCGGAGCGCCTGATCGCCGAGCTCGCTGCCGACGAGGCGGTCGCCGCGGCCGACACGCTGCTGCTCACCGTCCCCAACCAGTTGGGTGTTCCTTATGTTGTACACCTCCTGGAATCGTTCACAACGCATGTCGCTCCTGCCCTCGGATGGAAGCCGAACACCGACGGTCCCGTCGAGGGATACGCGATCTAAGCCCGTCACTATGCACTACTGCACATTCCACCGAGGGCTGCCCAGGGCGGCACAAGATCGCAGCCTGTGCGCACTAATAGGCGTGGGGGGCCTCGTTCAAACTGCCGCTTTGTCGAGCCCAGAAATAGTCGTGTACAGATCACGGAGCGAGCCGTCCGACATGTCGATGATCGGCTCGTACATGAACGAGTTGATGTGAAGATTCTCAGGAGTCATGAGCAACACCGAGCGTAGGTGCGCAAGCTCTCCGGCGTTACCAACTCCGCGCTGATCGAACAGTTTGAAGAGTTCCCAGTTCTGATTCTTGGCTATGGCGTCGGTGGTCGCCGGGTCGTTGATCCGACCGAGCATGTACGACTCGGAACGGAGCCTGATAGCCATCGACAGGACGATCTTGTTGGCGAAGTTCACCCCTTCATCTGCTTCGAGACAGGCATCTGCTTCGCGGTAGATCATGTCGATTACCGGCTCGCTCGGATCTGCCCATGACTGTTCGGGCAACCCCGCCAGCGCATTCTTGAATATCGTGTCGAGCTCAGCTTGCGTGATGGACGCGGTGTCGGTCTTGTGGTGGAGCAGAGAGGTGAGCTTCAAGTAGTCGTCATCTTCGGTTCCTCGGCTGTACTCTATAAGATTTCGCACGAAGGGGATGCAGGCGATCCGCTTCATCCCATCGATGAAGATCTTCTTCTTGAAATCCAGCGTGAAGGGGTTCTTGATCGTGTTCCCCGCCATCTTGCTGAGCTTCACTCGTTCAGGACTCTTCTCTGCCATGAAGCAATGGCCCCAACCCACGACGCCGCGCCCGTAGATGGTACGCAGGAAGTCGAAGTTGTGCGTCAGGATCAGCAGGCGGAAGTTCTCCTCCTGCTCCATCTCTTGCAGGTAGTAGATGATGGCGTACTTGTTCTTATAGTCGAAGGAGTCCGCGATGTCATCGATGACGAAGATCGCCAGCTCACCCGTCCCTCGCCGGGCCTCCACCTCAAACAGAATGTTCAAGATGTAGAGAGCCTTCTTCTCGCCGGTGCTCAGTACTCGGAGCAGGTGCTCCCTGTCGACCCGCGAGGCTCCGCCGCCATCCTTGAAGTCGAAATCGAGTTCGAGGAATGGCTCTTGGGCGAGCATTACCTTCTCCCTATTCCGCGGGACAAGCGTGAATGGCACGGAGAACCGCGCGTTGAAGAGATCGATGACCTCCTCCCACCTCGTTCGCTCGGCCACCGCCTGCTTGAGGATCGCCTTGCGCCGTCCCTCGGATGACTTGTGACTTGCGACCGCTTCCGCGACGAGTTCCTCCGACGCCTTGAGATAGGCGACCCAGAGTTTCTGCTTGAACAGTTCGATGTTCTGGAACTCGGCAAGTAGTTCGGGCCGATCGGAAACGAGCTTGAAGAAATCGCGCGTGGCCTGGTTCGCGTTCAGCGCCTTCTCCAGCGCATTCAGTCTCTTCGTCAGTTCTTCATCGTCCGAGATGCGCTGCTTCTCCTCGGCGATCAGGGCCGTCAGGGCCTTCTCGCTCGCCACCTCCCTCGGGCTGTCGTCGCCGGTCAGGAGCAGCGAGTGCTTGGCCTTGAAGAAGCCTTGACTAACGAGGCTCTTGCTCAGGGTTTCGGCGTTGTAGTAGGTAAACGATGATCGACTGAAGAAGACGGAGCTATCCAGCAACTCGTTGAGTCGGGTCACATAGTCGCTAAGCGAATCCCGAAGTGCTGGGTCTAGCAAGACCCTTTCGACGCTCGCGTTGAAGATCGTGTCGTACGGGAGATCGGCGAGCGGGGTGCCCTCCAGCTGCTCCACCTCGTAGCTCACGCGCGCCAAGGCACCGAAGAAGTTGTCATCCTGCTTTGTGAAGATCTGGGAGACGAGTGTTGCCACATCTTGCTTGGTCCGCGCCGTCTTCTTCAGCTCCTTCGTCAACGCGGCCTCAAGCTTCATCAACCCCTTGTTGATGGACTCGAACTCTGCGCGAAGTGGCGCATTGACGAGCAGCGTGGACGCGAACTCGTCCGCCACGTAGTGCTCGTCGTACGCCAGGAACACCGACACGCTAGAGGGATCCGGCTGATCGCCGTTTTCGTCCGCGATCTTGCGAATGGTTTCGCGATCGGTGAAAACATGGTCCGCCGATTCTTCGTCCCGCGAGAAGTCCAGAAAGGTGCGGGCGAAGCTCGACTTCATGGTGCCGTTGGGTGCGTAGATGGCAACCGCACGCTTCCGGTCGAACGGAAGCTCAGCGTCGAGCTCTCGGACTCCGTGGCAGTTGCGAAGCTCGATCTGAAGAGTCTGCATGCCTGGAGCCTAGCGAGAAATCGCACGCCTGCAGTTCGCCACCCGGACAGTACACGCTTGAGCACGCTGTGTTCCCGCTTCACCCGCCCCCCCCCCGCTGGCGTAGGAGTACCAGCCGACTCCCATTCCCGAGCAATGGTCGTGACACCGCCTCCCGCCCTGAGCTTGGTGACGGCGTGCCGGATCAGATCAGCCTCAGCAGGTTCCACTGTGATGCCGTCCCCCTTCCACCCGAGGGCATTGCCGCTGGAGCTTGGGCTTACCCGCCAGGGCATTGTCAGGAAAGTGACCTTCTGAGGTCCAGAGATTCGGTTGACCTCGGCAGCGGCCCAAGCCGCAACCGTAATGGCAAGTGCACGACCTTCGGCGGTGGTGAGATCGTACTTTCCGGAGGACTCCGTCTCGACCTGGAGAGCGCCAGATTCCGCCAGAGCGACCCAGCTCAATCCACTCCGCTGGTCAACGAGTGAGCCGCGAGTTGGAGTAGGCGATGCTCGTGTCAATGGCACCGGAGCGGACATCCGCAAGCATGCGCTGGCAATCCTTGCGAGGCTTGTTGCCCGTGAGGTTGGACGTCCCAATGTCGTTGTCTGATTGACCTCGAGAACTTCAAGACCGAGGCTGTCGGCCTTCTTCCGACAAAGCGCCTCCTGACGAGCAACGCCGACGCGATCACCGTCCTTGTCCCGACCGAGGCGAGCCTAGATCGCGGCTCTGCGCTTGGTCGTAGACATGGCTTCCTCCCCGGATTACTAGTGTCCGCTAGGCAGTCCCCAACCAGCTCGGCGTCGACTACAACGCCCACGTGCTGGAGAGCGTCCTGCACGACCTCGCGCCCGCCCTGGGGTGGCGCTGACCACATCCGCTCCTAGGATGTGCGCCATGTCGTTCCTGCGCCGGCGGATCATCACGGCGGCCCTCGTGGCCAACGCCCTTCGACCGGTGCCGGGGTTCCGCGGCGGCATCGCCTCCTTCATCCCCGGATGGATGACGACCGAGCTCGCGCCGCACCTGTTCGCGCTCACCGCCGCCGACACCGCGGCGCACGCCGTGTGGGGCGGGTCGCGTGGGCGCAGCCGGCTCGGCCTGGCCCTGGGCGGCGCAAGCCTGGTCGGCCTGGGCGTGGTGCTGGAACAGTCGCGCCACGCGCGCACGGACACCGAGGCCGCGCTGACGACCGCGCTCGGCACCGGCTACCTCGACGAGCTCGAGAGCCGCCCGACGCCGGCGGAGCTCGCGGTGCCGTGGCGTCGGTTGCTCTACCCCTTCCGGGTGCGCGACCTCGCCGTCCACGTCGACCGCGACATCCCCTACGCCCCCGAGCACGGTCGGCGCGGACTGCTCGACGTCTACCGCCCCGCCGAGGGCGACGTGTCCGGCGCCCCGGTGCTGGTGCAGGTCCACGGCGGCGGCTGGACGATCGGCACCAAGGACCAGCAGGGGTTGCCGCTGATGCACCACCTCGCCGCGAAGGGGTGGGTCTGCGTCGCGGTCAACTACCGCCTCGCCCCGCGCGACCCGTTCCCCGCGCAGATCATCGACGTCAAGCGCGCCCTCGCCTGGGTCAAGGAGCACATCACCGAGTACGGCGGGGACCCCGACTACGTCGCGATCACCGGTGGCTCCGCCGGCGGGCACCTCGCCGCGCTCGCCGCGGTCACGCCCAACGACCCGGCCTACCAGCCCGGCTTCGAGGACGCCGACACCAGCGTGCAGGTGGCGGTCCCCCACTACGGCGTCTACGACTTCGCCGCCTCCACGGGCCTGCGCAGCGCCGAGCTGCTGCGCGACCGGTTCCTCGCACCGCGCGTGGTCGGGCGCACCTACGCCGAGGCGCCCGAGGTCTTCGAGGCCGGCTCGCCCATCCTCCGGGTGACCCCGGACGCGCCGGACTTCTTCGTCATCCACGGCACCCACGACGGGCTGGTCCCGGTCGAGCAAGCACGCCGCTTCGTCGAGAAGCTGCGCGAGGTCGGCAACGCGACCGTGGCGTACGCCGAGCTGCCGGGCGCCCAGCACGCCTTCGACATGTTCACCTCGATCCGCAGCACCCACGTCGTGCACGCGATCGACCGCCACCTGCACTGGCACTGGAACCGGTGGCGGCGCGCCCGGCAGGGCAGCGCCGCCTGAGCGGCCAGCAAGAGCAGCGACAGGCGCGACAGACCGCCGAGGCTCAGCGCGGCAGGCCGAGGATCCGCTCGCCGGCGACGTTGCGCAGGACCTGCGTCGTACCGCCCGCGATCGACAGGCAGCGGGTGCTGAGCATCTCCCACAGGTCGGCGCGCAGCTGCTCGTCGGGCACCACGAGACGGTCCTGCTGGAGCGCGACCACCAGCTCGGAGCCCTCCTGGCGGCTGCGGACGCCGAGCAGCTTGGCCACCGACGACTCCGGGCCAGGTCCGCGTCCGGCCAGCGAGCGCATGACGGTCCGCACGCCGAGCAGCGAGCAGACGGTCGAGAGCGCGACGGCGCGGCCGACCTTGACCAGGTCGGCCTCGCCAAGACCCGCTGCGGCGAGCTCGACGGCCCGCTCGGTGCTGGTGCCGAGGCGGCTGGAGGCCATCGCGACGCGTTCGTTGGCGAGCGTGGTGCGGGCCAGCCGCCAGCCGTCACCGGGCTCGGCGACCACGCAGCCGTCGGGCACGAAGACGTCGTCGAGGAAGACCTCGTTGAACAGCGCCTCGCCGGTCATCTCGCGCAGCGGGCGGACCTCGATGCCCTCGGAGTTCCGCATGTCGACGAGGAAGTAGGTGATCCCGCGGTGCTGCGGCGCCTCGGGGTCGGTGCGGGCCAGGCAGATGCCCCAGTCGGCGCGGTGGGCCACCGAGGTCCACACCTTCTGCCCGCTGAGGCGCCAGCCGCCCTCGACCCGCTCGGCGCGGGTGCGCAGCGAGGCGAGGTCCGATCCGGCGCCGGGCTCGGAGAAGAGCTGGCACCACACCAGCTCGCCGAGCAGCGAGGGCCGCACGAAGCGCTCGCGCTGCTCCTCGGTGCCGTGCTCGAGGATGGTCGGGAGCGCCCACCCGGCGATCACCAGGTCCGGTCGCTCCACGCCGGCGCGGGTGAGCTCCTGGTCGATGACCAGCTGCCGCACCGCGTCCGCGCCCAGGCCGTACGGCGTGGGCCAGTGCGGGGTCAGGTAGCCGCTGTCGACCAGCGCGGCGCGGCGCTCGGCGTCCGGGAGCGCGGCGATCCGGGCGGCGGTGTCGCGTGCCTCGGGGCGCAGCGCCTCGTCGCGTCCCTCCAGGTCGACGTCGAGCCGGCGACGCTCGCCGGCGGCCGCGCGGGACGCGAGCCGGAGCGCGGCGGCGTCGCTGCTGCCGAGCAGGCCGCGCAGGGCGCTGGCGCGCCGGTAGTAGAAGTGCGCGTCGTGCTCGAAGGTGAAGCCGATCCCCCCGAGCACCTGGATGCAGGACTTCGCGACCTCCAGGGCGGCGTCGAAGGCGAGGGCACCGGCCACGTCGCTGGCGTAGGTCCACTGCGCGTCGTCGCCGGCGTCGGCCGCGTTGGCGACGTCCCACGCGAGGCTGGTGACGGTCTCGGCGTGCTCGAGCATCTCGGCGCACAGGTGCTTGATCGCCTGGAAGCTGCCGATCTTGCGGCCGAACTGCTCGCGAACCTTGGCGTAGTCGACCGCCGTCGCCAGGCACCAGCGGGCCAGGCCGGAGGCCTCCGCGGCCGCCAGCGTGACCGCGGCGCGCCGGACCCGGGCGGTGGTGAGACCGGGCACCGCGACGGCCGCCGCGTCGTCGACCAGACGGACCGTGCCGAACCGGCGGGTGAGGTCGAGCCCGGGCGCGGCGAGGTCAAGCTCGACGGCCTCCCGCGGGGCGAGCACCCAGGCGTCGCCCGGCGTCGCGAGCAGGACGT
This sequence comes from Nocardioides sp. zg-DK7169, assembly GCF_013155365.1. Lineage (GTDB taxonomy): Bacteria > Actinomycetota > Actinomycetes > Propionibacteriales > Nocardioidaceae > Nocardioides. The sequence continues at coordinate 105,855 of NZ_JABJRA010000003.1, read as the reverse complement.
GGGTGGCCTGGGGGGCGTCCCAGACGACGTCGCCCAGCGCGAGCCCGACGACCGCGCCCTCGGCGAGGGTCGCGGCGTGCTCGGAGGAGCCGAGCAGCAGGCTCGCCACGGCAGGACCGAGCAACGCGCCCGGGACCAGCTCGTGCGCGCAGGCCTCGAGGGCGACCGCCACGTCGAGCACCGTGCCACCGCCGCCGCCGGCCGCCTCGGGCAGCGCGATGGTGGTGATCCCCATCTCCTGCGCCGCCGACCAGGCCTCGGCGAAGGTCGCGTGGGCGTCCTCCTCCGCGGTGCGGGTCAGCTCCGTCCCGCCCAGCGAGGACGCCCACTTGCGCAGGGTCGCTGCGAGCTCGACGTGCTCCTCGGAGATCCCGATCGACATGCTTCGACCTTCCCGTGCCGCGGACCCCTGGCCCGACGAAAGTAGAACGTGTTCTGACTCTATAGGCTGCGGTCGTGACCGAGATGCCAGCCGACCTGCTCGCCCACGCCCGCGAGGCCAAGGGCTTCATGCCCGAGGACGAGGGCCTGTTGCTGCACCGTGCCGCGTGCGAGCGTCTCGTGCACGGTCCGGTCCTGGAGGTCGGGACCTACTGCGGGAAGTCGGCGATCTACCTGGGCGCCGCGGCACGCGAGGTGGGCGGCCCGCAGGCGGTCGTGTTCACCGTGGACCACCACCGCGGCTCGGAGGAGAACCAGGCCGGGTGGGAGCACCACGACCCCACCCTGGTCGACGAGGAGTCCGGCCTGATGGACACGCTCCCGGTCTTCCGCCGCACCCTCGCCCGGGCCGGGCTCGAGGACCAGGTGGTCGCCGTCGTCGGGCGCAGCACCACGGTGAGCGCCCACTGGCGCACACCGCTGTCGCTGCTCTTCATCGACGGTGGGCACGCCGAGGAGCACGCGCAGAACGACTACTCCGGCTGGGCGCCGTGGGTGATGCCCGGCGGGCTGCTGGTCATCCACGACGTCTTCCCCGACCCCGCGGACGGCGGGCAGCCGCCGTACCACGTCTTCCTGCGCGCGCTCGAGAGCGGCGCCTTCACCGAGGTGGAGACGGTCGGCTCGATGCGGGTGCTGCGCCGCTCAGCCGGCGTGGCCGGGGACCCCGTCGGCTGAGACCTCCGGGGACGGGCAGCCGCACTCCAGGGCGAGCTCGCGGAAGTGCGGCGCCAGCGAGGAGCCGCGCATGATCCCCGAGCCGGGCGTGCTGTGGCCGTAGGTCTCCCCCAGCGCGTCGGCGGCCAGGACCACCGCGGCGGCGGTGTACGTCGTCCACTCCGGCGGCCAGTTGACGTCGTCGCCGTAGACCCAGCCGGTCCAGTACTTGCCGTCCTCGGCGCGCAGGTGCTGCATGTCGGCGAACAGCTGGAGCGCCCGGCGGTGGTCGCCCAGGTTGTCCAGCGCCATCACCAGCTCGCAGGTCTCCGCGCCGGTGACCCAGGGGTTGGTGTCCACGCACAGGATGCCGAGCCCGGGACGCACGAAGTGGTCCCACTTGGCGTCGATCATCGCCAGGCCGTCCGCGCCCCGCACGGCCCCGCCGAGGGCCGGGTAGTACCAGTCCATCGAGTGCTTGGCCTTGTCCAGGAACAGGTCGCGGTGCTCGCGCAGCGCGTGGCCGAGGCGACCACCGGCGAGCTCCCACTCCGGCTGCGGGTCGCCGAGCAGGTCGGCGAGGGCCACGCCTGCGCGCAGCGACTGGTAGATGCTCGAGGAGCCGGCCAGCAGCGCGCCCTCCTCCTCGGGGGTCCAGTTGATCCCGCCGAACGCGAGCTGCTGGGAGACCACCCAGTCCAGCCCCGCGCGCACGGAGGTCCAGTGGCGGCGCACGTAGGCCAGGTCGGAGCGCACCAGCCAGTGGTGCCACAGCCCGACGGCGAAGTACGCCGACATGTTGACCTCGCCGCGCGGGTCCTCGACCTCGCCGCCGACGATCTTCATCGGCCACGAGCCGTCGGAGCGCTGCATCGTCGGCACCCAGTCGTAGGCGCGCTCGGCGGCCTCGACCTGCCCGCCGACCAGCATCGCCATCGCGGCCTCGACGTGGTTCCACATGTCGGTGTGCTCGTCGGTCGTCCACGGCACCGAGCCGCACGGCTCCTGCATCGCCGCGATGGAGGCGGCGGTCTGCGCCACGTCGGCTGCCGTCAGCACGCCCTGGACCCAGGGCACCCGGGCCAGGTCGACCGCGTCGCCGACGGGGTCAGACATCGGCGCTCTCGGGCTTGCGGAAGTACAGCACCATGCTCTTGCCGATCAGCGGGTCGAGGACCCGGCCGGCGACCTGGAGCACCTTGGGCTGCTTCATGATCTCCCAGACCAGCAGCTTGTGGTACGCCCGGGCGAGCGGGTGGCCGTCGTTCTCGACGCCCACCGCGCACTTGATCCACCAGTACGGCGAGTGCAGGCCGTGGGCGTAGTCGCGCCCCTCGAACACCAGACCGGCCTTGGTGACCTTGTCGGTCAGCTCCTTGTCGGTGTAGATGCGGATGTGGCCGCCCTCGACGTTGTGGTAGTCGTCGGAGAGCTTCCAGTTCACGACCTCGGGGAACCAGCGCGGCACCGAGACCGCGAGGGTGCCTCCGGGACGCAGCACGCGCACCAGCTCCTGGATCGCCTGGATGTCGGCGGGGATGTGCTCGAGCACCTCGGCGGCCACGATCCGGTCGAACTCGCCGTCGGCGAACGGCAGCGCGAGGGCGTCGCCCTCCTTGACGTCGGCCTCGGCGCCGGCCGGCACCTCGCCGGCCTCCTTCATCGCCACGAAGAGCTCGCGCACCTTGGCCAGCTCGTCGGCGTCCATGTCGAAGGCGATCACGTCGCCGCCGCGCCGGTACATCTCGAAGGCGTGGCGCCCGGCGCCGCAGCCCATGTCGAGCACCCGGTCGCCGGGCCGCAGGCCGAGGCGGTCGAAATCAACGGTCAGCATCGGTGTGCTCCTCCTGCTCGCGCCGGTACTCGGCGATGACGTCCTCGTAGGCGGCCGCGACCTTGGTGGCCACGGCTCGCCAGCTGAACAGCTCCTCGACGCGCCGGCGACCGGCGCGCCCCATCCGCTCGCGCCGCTCCGGGTCGTCGAGCAGCGCGGCCAGCGCCGCGCCCAGCTCGCCGACGTCGCCGGGGGTGACCAGGTCGGCGCACTCGCCGTCGGGGCCCACGACCTCGGGGATCGCGCCGGCGCGCGAGACGATGAGCGGCGTCGCGCACGCCATCAGCTCCGCGGTGGGCAGCGAGAAGCCCTCGTAGAGCGACGGGACGCAAGCAATCTCCGCAGAGCCCATCAGCTCGACGAGCTCGGCGTCGCTGACGCCGGACACGAAGTGCACCGAGTCGGCGATCGCGAGCTTGTCGATGAGCTTCTCCGTGCGCCCGCCCGGGCGGGGCTTGGTGACGAGGACCAGCTCGAGGTCGCGCTCCGTACGCAGCTTGGCGAAGGCCTCCAGCAGGGTGGCGATGCCCTTCATCGGGGCGTCGGCGCTGGCCATCGCCAGGATCCGGCCGGGCACCCGCGGCTTCGACGGCGGCACGAAGCCGTCGTCGACGCCGAGCAGGATGACCTGCATCCTCGCCGGGTCCACCCCGAAGTCGGTGGCGATGTCGCGCTTGGAGGCCTCCGAGGGCGTCATGATCCGGCGCGCCGCGCGGGCGACCTTGGCCTGCATCCGCAGGAAGCCGTACCAGCGCCACAGCGTGAACTTGCGCCACGGGTTGCGGGTCTGGGCGATGTCGATGCGCCGGTCGAAGGTGATCGGGTGGTGCAGCGTGGTGATCAGCGGCAGGCCGAGCTTCTCGATCTCGAGCATGCCGTAGCCCAGCACCTGGTTGTCGTGGACGATGTCGAAGTCGTCGACGCGGTCCTTCAGCAGCCTCGCCGCGCGCAGGCTGAACGTCTTGGGCTCGGGGAACCCCGCGATGCACATCGTGGCAAACTCCTCCACGTCGATGCGGTCGCGGAACTCGCGCAGCTTCGGGACGCGGAACGGGTCCGGCTGGCGGTACAGGTCGAGGCTCGGGACCTTGGTCAGCGTGACGCCGGGGTGGTCGAGCTCGGGGTAGGGCTGGCCGGAGATCACCTCGACCTGGTGGCCCAGGTTGGCCAGCTCCCTGCTCAGGTGGCGCAGGTAGATGCCCTGCCCACCGGTGTGGGGATGGCTGCGGTAGGACAGCATCGCGATCCGCACACTGTGGCCTTTCTCGAGGTGATCACCGGGACTCGCCGCGACCTGCAGCGCAGACGCGCCCCGAGCCCAGCAAAGTAGAACGTGTTCCTATCATGGTCTACGCATTGGTAGCCTAGGGGACACCGCGTCGGCCCGGACCCCGGGCTCCGGCGCAGGTCCGTGAGGCACGCCACACATCCGATCACCCCAACCGGCAAGAGGTAGAACCGTGACCAGCGCCAACTCGCTGAGCGTCGAGGAGCTCGGATCCGCAGCACAGCGCGACCGGCGCAAGCGGATCCTGGACGCGACGATCGAGCTCGCCTCCCAAGGCGGCTTCGACGCCGTGCAGATGCGCGCCGTCGCCGAGCGGGCCGACGTCGCGCTGGGCACCCTCTACCGCTACTTCCCCTCCAAGATCCACCTGCTGGTCAGCGCGCTGAGCCGTGAGCTCGAGCGCGCCGAGACGGTGCTGCGCGACCGTCCGGCCGTCGGCGACACCCCCGCCGAGCGGGTGATCAACATCTTGAAGCGCACCAGCCGCGGCATGCAGGGCGACTCCCACCTCACCGAGGCGCTGACCCGGGCGTTCATGTTCGCCGACGCCTCCGTCGCCCAGGAGATCCACGCTGTCGGGATGATCCTGACCCGGATGCTGACCCGGGCGATGAACCCCGACCGCGAGGAGCTCACCGAGGACGACGTGGCCATCGCCCGCGTGCTCGGCGACGTGTGGCTCTCCGCGCTGGTGGCCTGGGTGACCGGCCGCAACAGCGCCGCCCAGACCGCGCGCCACATCGAGGTCGCCGTCAACCTGCTGCTGCGCGAGCGCTGAGCCGGACCCGACGCCGGCGGCCGAGACCGCCGGCGTGGTCCCGCGCCTCAGACGCCGACGGACGCGGCGGTCGAGCCGCCGAGCTCCATGGCCGGCAGGCCGAGCTTGCGGTGGTCCCAGCTGCGGGACCGGTCGACGTCGAGCCGCACGACCACGCGGTTGTGCATCATCGTCTCCACGAACGGGCGCAGCTCCTCGGTGTAGGGAGCGTTGTAGCGCTCGAAGACGTTGACGCACACGTTCCACAACAGCTCCGGGTCGTCCTCGACGACCACGCCGGTGCCCTCGAGGGCGACCCCGCGCAGCTGGTCGTAGGTCTGCCCGGCCTCGACGAGGAAGCTCATCCGCCCGTCGCGGCGCATGTTGAGGACCTTCTGGGACTTGCCCTTCGTCTCCAGGTAGACCTTGCCGTCGAGGTAGGCGTACCACATCGCGACGAGGTGGACGCCGCCGTGCGCGCCCACGGTGGCCACCGTGGCGTTGCGCTGCTCGGTGAGGAAGGCGTCGATCTCCTCCTCGGTCATGACGATCTGGGTTCGCTGCTTGGCCATGGGCAGGGGGCTCCTGTCGTGGTCGTGCGGGGGCCCGGCGTGGTGCCGGGGCGGGGACCGGCGAGCGGGTGCTCGTCCGGGGGTTCAGCCGCCGAAGGCGTGCGTCGCGGTGACGCCGCCGTCGACGGAGATCTCGGCGCCGTTGATGTAGGCGCTCTCGTCGCTGCCGAGGAAGACGTAGAGCGGTGCCACGTCGCCGGGGTGCCCGACACGACGCAGCGGGACCCGCGACGCGCCGTACTCCATCGCGGCGTCGCCGCCGTGCACGCGGGTCATCGGGGTGTCGATCATGCCGGGGTGCACCGAGTTGACCCGGATGCCCTGCGGGCCGAGCTCCATGGCCGCGCACTTGGTCATCCCGCGGATCGCCCACTTGGTCGCGGCGTACGCCGTGCAGCCGGCCATCCCGGCCAGGCCCTCGACCGAGGAGGCGTTGACGATCGCGCCGCCGCCGTGCTCGCGCATGCTGGGCACCACGGCCTGCATGCCGAGGAAGCAGCCGAGCTGGTTGACCCGGAACAGGGTCTCGACCTCGGAGACCGGCATCGAGTCGATCTGGCCGAAGCGCAGGATCCCGGCGTTGTTCGCGAGCACCGAGACGGCACCGAAGCGACGCTCGGTCTCGTGCACGAGCGCGGTCCACGAGCCGGGGTCGCCGACGTCGTGGCGCACGAAGTGCGCGCCCTCGCCGAGCTCGTCGGCGAGGTCGCGCCCCGCCTCCTCGGCCACGTCGGCGAGCACCACCCGGGCACCCTCCTCGACGTAGGCGCGCGCGATGCCCGCGCCCTGCCCCATCGCCGCGCCGGTGACGATCGCGACCTTGCCGGCCAGCCGGCCCATCAGGCCTCCAGCGCCATGATCGAGTCCGCGGAGAAGCCCCGCGAGAGGTCGCGTCCCTCGAAGTGGGACCCCACCTGCTTGTCGAGGTCCGCGAGGTCCCAGACCGCGCCGCTGCTGTCGAAGCGCTGCTCGACGACGGGGGCCGCGACCAGGGCGACCATCCCGCCGTACACGACGAAGACCTGGCCGGTGATCGACGCGGCGGCCGGCGAGGCGAGGTAGGCGACGACCGGGGCCACGTGGGCGGGTGAGTACGGGTCGATCTCGGCACCGGACTCGTCGGCGCCGAACACCTCCGCGGTCATCGCGGTGCGGGCGCGCGGACAGATCGCGTTGGCCCGCACGCCGATCCGGTCCAGGCCGCGGGCGGTGGACATCGTCAGGGCGACGATGCCGGCCTTGGCCGCGGCGTAGTTGGCCTGGCCGGGCGGACCGGCGAGGAACGCCTCGGAGGCGGTGTTGACGACCCGCCCGTACACCGGCGCCCCGGTCTCCTTGGCCCGCCCGCGCCAGTACGACGCGGCGTTGCGCGAGAGCAGGAAGTGCCCGCGCAGGTGCACGCGGACGATCGCGTCCCACTCCTCGTCGCTCATGTTGAACAGCATCCGGTCGCGGGTCATCCCGGCGTTGTTGACGACCACGTCGAGGGACCCGAAGTCGTCCACCGCCGCGGCGAGCATCGCGTCGGCGGTGCTGCGCTCGGCGACGTCGCCCTCCACGACGCGCACCTGGCCGCCCAGGGCGCGGATCTCCTCCGCGGCCTCGTCGGCGGCACCGGGCAGGTCGTTGAGCACGACCCGGGCCCCGGCGCCGGCCAGGGCGAGGGCCTCGGCGCGGCCGAGGCCGGCTCCGGCGCCGGTGACGACGGCGACCCGGCCGTCGAGGGAGAGTCGTGGGTCGAGCGGGGCGGTTGCGGGCACGTGCTCAGTCCTCCAGGGTGATGGCGGCGCGCGGGCAGGCCGCCGCGGCGCGCTTGACGTGGTCGACGTTCTCCGGCGTGGTCTGCTCGACCTTGAGCTGGAGGAAGTCGTCGTCGTCGAGCTCGAACACCTCGGGGGCCATCGCCTCGCAGAGCCCGTTGGACTCGCACAGGTCGAAGTCGACCTTGATCCTCATCGTGGCGTCTCCTAGCTTCCTTCACTCGAGTGACCGGGGAAAACCTTGGCGCTGGGGTCGATCGCCACCGCGGCGTTGTTGACGGCGGTGGCGGCCTCGCCGAACCCGACGGCGATCAGGCGCACCTTGCCGGGGTAGTCGGTGACGTCGCCGGCGGCGAAGACCCGCGGGAGGTTGGTGCGCATCGAGGGGTCGACGATGACGTGACGCTTGGACACCTCGAGCCCCCAGCCCTGGATCGGGCCGAGGTCGGCGACGAAGCCCAGCGCGGCGACCACGGCCTGCGCGGGGTGGGTGGTGGTCTCGCCGCCGACGACCACGTCGACCTCGGCCACGGTGCCCTCGCCACGCAGCGCACTGACCTCGGCGTTGGTCACGATCCGCACCGAGGACGCGCGCACCTGCTCGACGGTGCGGGCGTGGGCGCGGAAGGCGTCGCGGCGGTGCACCAGCGTCACCGACGACGCGACCGGCTCGAGGTGCAGCGCCCAGTCGAACGCGCTGTCTCCCCCGCCGACGATCACGACGTCGCGCCCGGCGTACGGCGCGAAGCTCGGCACGAAGAACTCCAGGCCGCGGCCCAGCCAGCCCTCGCCGGCCGGGAGCGGACGCGGGGAGAACCGGCCGATGCCGGCGGTGATCAGCACCGCGCCGGCGCGCACCACGGTGCCGTCGTCGAGGCCGACCGTGACGCCGTCGTCGTCGTGCTCGAGGGTCTGGGCGGTGCGCTCGAGGAGGTACTCGGGCTTGGCGGTGTTGGCCTGCTCGACGAGGCCCGCGACCAGGTCGCGCCCCTTGACGGTCGGGAACCCGGCGATGTCGAGGATCTGCTTCTCGGGGTACATCGCGGTCACCTGGCCGCCGAGCTCCGGCAGCGAGTCGACCAGCGCCGTGCGCAGTCCGCGGAACCCCGCGTAGTAGGCGGCGAAGAGGCCGGTCGGGCCGGCGCCGATGATCAGGAGGTCTGTGTCCACGGTCACAACCGCGATCCTTCCCCTCCCCCGGCGCGGCCTCAAGACCCCACGCTGCGGTCCAGACGGCCCATTTCTATAACAGGTTCTACTTTAGCAGACCGGTCCCGGCCTCGTCACGCAGGTGCGGCGTGTGGACGCACCCAGCCCCTACGATCTGCGGGTGAGCGCCCCCCGACCCCCGAGCGTGCCGCCGCCGAGCGTGCACAAGGTCCTCGGCACCCACCCCTCCGCGGTACTGCTGGGCGCCCAGCTCGTCGCGGTGCTCGCCTACCCGTTCCTCGACGGGACCGCGGCGGGGCGGGCGGTGCTCGGGGTCGTGCAGATGGGCGTGGTGACGATCGCGGTGTGGGCGGTGCGCCGTACCCCTGCGCTGAGCTGGGTGGCGATCTTCCTGGGCGCCCCCGCCATGGCGTTCACGGTCGTCGAGGCGATCACGCCGGACACCGGCTGGGTCGTGCTGGTCTCGGCGTTGCTGCACGCGCCGTTCTACTTCTACGTCTCCCACGCGATGGTCCGCTACCTCTTCCACGACGACCGCGTCACCCGCGACGAGCTCTACGCGACCGGGGCGGCGTTCACGGTCGTGGCCTGGGGCTTCGCCTACCTGTACGCCGCGGCGCAGGTGGTGTGGCCGGGCTCGTTCGTCGGAGCCGAGGGCGGGGCCTCGCGGGACTGGTTCGAGCTGCTCTACCTGTCGTTCTCGGTGCTGACCAGCGTCGGGCTCTCCGACGTCGCCCCGGTGGCCGCGCACGCGCGCTCGATCGTGATGGTCGAGATGGTGACCGGCGTGCTCTACGTGGCGCTGGTGGTCGCCCGCCTGGTCGGCCTGACCGTCAACCGCCGGGCGTCCTGACGGCCGACGCCCGGCCGGGGTCCTCCCAGCCGTCCGGGCGCAGCCGCACCGGCAGCCCGGCGACGACGAGGCGGTAGGACTCCTCGAGCGCCGCGACCAGCTCGTCGTCCGGGATCGCGCCGCCGAAGCCCAGGTCGTTCCATCCCCAGCGACCGATGTGGGCCATCACCGCGACGTCGCGCGGGTAGCGGTGCAGCCACTCGTCGGCCTCCTCGCGGGTGCGCGCCGACTTGACCCCCACCGCGCCGGTGCGCAGGAACGCGAAGATCTTGCCGCGCTCCCCCGGCCCCACCTTCACGACCGGGTGCTCGTGGTCCCAGGGGTTGTCCGCCCAGGCACCGGGGAACGCGAGGGCGCGCGCGGTCATCGTCTCCACGTCCATCCCGGCATCGTGGCAGCCGCCGCCGGCCCTGTCACCGGCCTGTCACCGGCCTGTCACCGGGTGGGCCGTCAGGCGGTGGCGCCAGCCTGGAGCGCGGCCCGGTCGACCACCCGCCGGGTGCGGACCCGGTAGCGCAGGATCTGCACGATCCCCACGGTCCACAAGACGTACTGGCTGGCCATCGCCCAGCGGAACGCCTCCTGGGTGTAGGCCGATCCCTCCGGCGTGCGCCAGTCCAGCACCAGCCCGATCACCACCACGAGCAGCAGCGTGGCGTAGAAGCCGGCCTGGTTGATCACGCCGGTCGCGCTGCTCTGGCGCTGCGGCGGGTTGGAGGTCCGTCCGATGTCGAAGCCGATCACCGAGGCGGGCCCGCCGACGCCGGTGACCACCACGAGGAGCACCAGCACCCCGAACGGCGCCTCCCCGGGCCAGGCCAGGACGACCGTCCAGACCGTGACGATGGCCGCCAGGATCGTGAGCACCATGGTGGAGCGGTGCCACGGGTGGCGACCGACGAGCCAGCCGAGCACCGGCCCGGCTGCCATCACAGCGACCACCATGATCGTCAGGAGCAGCCCCGCCTCGGCGGACGTACGGCCCTCGCCGCGCACGAAGAACGGGTAGCCCCACAGCATGCTCAGCACGTTGGCGCTGAACGGCGTGCTGAAGTGGATCCAGAAGCCCAGCCGGGTGCCGGGGTGGCGCCAGGACTCGGCCAGCCCGCGCCCGAGGTCGCGCACGTCCAGGCGCCCCGCGGGCGCGGCCCGGCCCTGCGGGGAGTCGCGGACCAGCAGGAACGCCGCGAGGCCGACGACGAGTCCGAGGCCGGCGGCGACGGCGTACGCGCGGGTCCAGCCCAGTGTGCCGAGCGCCCAGGTCATCGGCGCCGCGGCGACGATCGCGCCGAGCTGGCCGAGCATGCCGGTGAGCTGGGTGAACAGCGGGACCCGGCGCGGCGGGAACCACGAGACGACCAGCCGCAGCACGCAGATGAAGACCATCGCGTCGCCGGAGCCGACCAGCACCCGGGCCAGGACGGCGAGCGGGTAGCTCTCCGCCACGGCGAAGAGCAGCTGGCCCAGCGTCATCAGGCTCAGCCCGGTGAGGAGCACCCGGCGCGGGCCGACCCGGTCGACCGCGAGGCCCACCGGGATCTGCATCAGCGCGTAGACCAGCAGCTGGAGCATCGTGAACGTCGCCAGCTGCGAGGCGGAGATGTCGAAGCGCTCGCTGGCGGCCAGGCCGGCCACGGCCAGCGACGAGCGGTGGAAGACCGCGAGCACGTAGACGAGAAGTCCCGTGACCCAGACGGCGACGGCCTTCCCGACCCAGGGCTCGGGACGGTCGCTCACCCCACGGAGTGTAGGAGCCTCAGTCCAAGCAGAACTCGTTGCCCTCGGGGTCCGCGAGCACCAGGTGGCCGGCCGCCATCGGAGGCGCGGGCTCGTGCCGTTCCAGGCGGCGTGCCCCGAGGCCGACGAGGCGCTCGGCCTCGGCCTCGAGCGCGGCCATCCGCTCGTCTCCCGTCAGGCCCGGCGCGGCCCGGACGTCGAGGTGGAGCCGGTTCTTCACCGCCTTCGGCTCCGGGACCCGCTGGAAGAACAGCCGGGGCCCACGACCGGCGGGGTCCTCACTGGCCGAGGCGCTGTTGCGCTGCTCGGGCGCCAGGCTCGCGGAGAAGTCGTCCCACGAGCCGAAGCCGGGTGGCGGTGGGGGCAGCTGGTCGCCGAGCACGGCGTTCCAGAAGAGGGAGAGCGCCCGCGGATCGGCGCAGTCGACGGTCACCTGGATCTCACGTCCTTCGCTCATGACCCGAACCTAGACCCCGGCACGGACAGGCCACCTAGGATTGTGCGGTGAGCAACGACGACCCGTGGTCCGGGTTCAGCCTGGATCCTCGACTGCCGCAGCACGCCGTACTGCGTGCCTCGGACACCGACCGCAGCGTCGTGCAGCAGCTGCTCGGCCAGGCCTACGCCGACGGCCGCCTGGACCGCGACGAGCTCGACGAGCGCAGCGCCGCGGCGGACGCGCTCAAGACCTACGGCGAGATCCCGGCGCTCGTCGTCGACCTGGTGCCGGTCACCCTCACCACCACGGGGTCCGGCCTGCCGGTGCCGCTCAACCAGGCCGACGTACGCCGTGAGGCCGAGCGCCGCTACGCCGCGGAGCGGCGCTCCGCGGTCCTCGGCTTCATCGGCCCCACGCTGATCTGCTGGGCGATCTGGGTCGCGACCTCGTTCGGCAGCGGCGGGTTCGACCCCTACTTCCCCTGGCCGCTGATCGTGATGGCGGTGACGCTGGTCAACCTGCTGCGCACCGCCGTCGGGAGCCGTGAGCGGATCGAGGAGCACGTGCGCCGCATCGAGCGCCAGCGCGCCAAGGCCCTGAAGCGCCAGCGGAAGATCCTGCCGCCCGGCTTCTGAGCCAGGCCCCGCGCGAGGCCGGTGCTACTTGGTGGCCTCGATCATCTGGCGCAGCTCCTTCTTGAGCTCGGAGATCTCGTCGCGCAGCCGCGCCGCCACCTCGAACTGCAGCTCGGCCGCGGCGTTCTTCATCTGGTCGGTCAGGTCCTGGACCAGCTGGGCGAGGTCGGCGCTCGGCATGCCGGCCAGGTCGGCGGCGTGCTTGCCGGCGTCCGCGCCCAGCGCCGGGACCGGCTGCTTGGCCTTGACGCCGCCGGCGCGGCCCTTGGCCTCGGTGCCGGCCCAGGTCTCCAGCAGCGCCTGGGTGTTCTCGTCCTCGCGGGCGAGCATGTCGGTGATGTCGGCGATCTTCTTGCGCAGCGGCGTCGGGTCGATGCCGTGGGCGGTGTTGTAGGCGACCTGCTTCTCGCGACGCCGGTTGGTCTCCTCGATGGCCTTCTCCATGGACGGCGTCATCTTGTCGGCGTACATGTGCACCTGGCCGGAGACGTTGCGCGCCGCGCGCCCGATCGTCTGGATCAGCGACTTGTCCGAGCGCAGGAACCCCTCCTTGTCGGCGTCGAGGATCGCGACCAGGGAGACCTCGGGCAGGTCGAGGCCCTCGCGCAGCAGGTTGATGCCGACCAGGACGTCGTACTGGCCCAGGCGCAGGTCGCGGAGCAGCTCGATGCGCTTGAGGGTGTCGACCTCGGAGTGCAGGTAGCGGGTGCGGATGCCGGCGTCGAGGAGGTAGTCGGTGAGGTCCTCGGACATCTTCTTGGTCAGCGTGGTGACCAGGACCCGCTCGTTGCGCTCGGTGCGCAGCCGGATCTCGTGGATCAGGTCGTCGATCTGGCCCTTGGTCGGCTTGAGCACGACCTCGGGGTCGATCAGGCCGGTGGGGCGGATGATCTGCTCGACGGTGTCGCCGCCGACCTTGTCGAGCTCGTAGTCGCCCGGGGTCGCGGAGAGGTAGATCGTCTGGCCGATCCGCTCGAGGAACTCCTCCCAGCGCAGCGGCCGGTTGTCCATCGCGCTGGGCAACCGGAAGCCGTGATCGACCAGGTTGCGCTTGCGCGACATGTCGCCCTCGTACATGCCGCCGATCTGCGGGACCGCGACGTGGGACTCGTCGACGACCAGCAGGAAGTCCTCGGGGAAGTAGTCGAGCAGCGTGTTGGGGGCGCTGCCGGGCGCCCGGCCGTCCATGTGCATCGAGTAGTTCTCGATGCCCGAGCACGACCCGACCTGACGCATCATCTCGATGTCGTAGGTGGTGCGCATCCGCAGCCGCTGGGCCTCCAGCAGCTTGCCCTCGCGCTCGAAGCGGGCCAGCTGCTGCTCGAGCTCGGCCTCGATGCCGGCGATCGCGCGCTCCATGCGCTCGGGGCCGGCGATGTAGTGCGAGGCCGGGAAGACGTAGAGCTCCTCGTCCTCGGTGAGCACCTCTCCGGTGACGGCGTGCAGCGTCATCAGCCGCTCGACCTCGTCGCCGAAGAACTCGATGCGCACGGCGTGCTCCTCATAGACCGGGAAGATCTCGAGGGTGTCGCCGCGGACCCGGAAGGTGCCGCGGGTGAAGGACATGTCGTTGCGGGTGTACTGGATCTCGACGAGGCGGCGCAGGATCGAGTCGCGGTCGTGCTCCTCGCCGACCCGCAGGCGCAGCATCCGGTCGACGTACTCCTGCGGGGTGCCGAGGCCGTAGATGCAGGAGACCGTGGAGACCACGATGACGTCGCGGCGGGTCAGCAGCGAGTTGGTCGCGCTGTGGCGCAGCCGCTCGACCTCCTCGTTGATGGAGGAGTCCTTCTCGATGTAGGTGTCGGTCTGCGGGACGTAGGCCTCGGGCTGGTAGTAGTCGTAGTAGCTGACGAAGTACTCGACCGCGTTGTCGGGGAACAGCTGGCGCAGCTCGTTGGCGAACTGCGCGGCGAGGGTCTTGTTGGGCTGGAGCACCAGCACCGGGCGCTGGACCTGCTCGGCCACCCAGGCCACCGTCGCGGTCTTGCCGGTGCCGGTGGCACCGAGGAGCACGACGTCCTGGACGCCGGCATTGACCCGCTTGGTGATCTCCGCGATCGCCGACGGCTGGTCGCCGGAGGGTGAGTAGTCCGAGACGACCTTGAAGGGCGCCACGCGGCGTTCGAGATCGGTGACCGGTCGCATGACACCGAGCCTAGACGCGGCCCCCGACAACCGGGGACGCGCGCTTCGCGGCGGCGTTGACTAGGTTGGCTCCCGTGACGAGTCCCACCCCGCGCAACGACCACCTGCTGATGATCCTGCGCAGGACGCTGGCCGGACTCATCGCCACCCCGTTCATGCTCGCGATCGCGATGTCGCTGGTCGACTCCTACCGGCGCCGCGGCAAGAAGCCGAAGCCGTTCCCGGTCACCCCGCCGCGCACCGTCGACATCGGCGACGGCACCGTCACCACCTACACCTACGGTGCGGACCTCTACGCCGACATGCTCTCCGCCATCGAGGGCGCGCAGCGCCAGGTGCTGTTCGAGACCTACCTGTGGAAGGGCGACGAGGTCGGCGAGCGGTTCAAGCAGGCGCTGGCCGACGCGGCGGCCCGCGGCGTGGAGGTCTACTGCATCTACGACGGCTTCGGGAACCTCGTGGTCTCCCCCCGCTTCAAGCACTTCCCCCGCCGGATGAAGGTCCTGCGCTTCCCGTCGTACGCCGCGGGCTGGCGCTTCTTCGACGTCACCCGCTACGGCCGCGACCACCGCAAGATCCTCGTCGTCGACGACTCCGAGGCGTTCGTGGGCGGCTACAACATCGGCTCGGCGTACGAGACCGAGTGGCGCGACACCCACATCCGGATCACCGGGCCGGCCGTGTGGGACCTCAAGCGGGCCTTCGCGGACTTCTGGAACCTCAACCGCCGCCGGCGGCTGCGCTCCAGCGAGCAGCCGCTGCTGCTGGACACCGGCTCCACCTGGGAGCCGCAGATCCGGATCCACCGCAACGTGCCGCGGCTGTGGATGTTCCCGATCCGCAACCTCTACATCGAGGCGATCAACCGCTCCTACCGGCGGGTCTGGCTGACCACGGCGTACTTCCTGCCCGACCAGGACTTCGTCGACACCCTCAAGGCCGCGGCCCGGCGCGGGGCGGACGTGCGGGTGCTGGTGCCGCTGAAGTCCAACCACGTGGTGGCCGACTGGATCTCGCGCGGCTACTACAGCCAGCTCCTCGACGCCGGCGTGCGGATCTTCCGCTACCGCGACGCGATGGTGCACGCCAAGACGATGACCATCGACGGCAGCTGGAGCACGGTCGGCACCGCGAACATCGACCGGCTCAGCCTCCAGGGCAACTACGAGATCAACGTCGAGATCTTCGACGAGGGCCTGGCCCGGACGCTGGAGGAGATCTTCGAGGTCGACCAGTCGCACTCCCTCGAGCTGACCGCCGGCGAGTGGGCCGCGCGCGACCTGCACCGCAAGTTCACCGAGAACGTGCTCGCCCCGCTACGCCCGCTGCTCTGAGGGTCGCTGTCACGGGTCCCGCCGACCAGCGAGGACGACCGTCAGGCGACACCGTTGATCTCGTCGACGGCACCCTGCACGTCGCCGAGGTTGTAGTGGTCGACGGCGACGAAGTTGGGGATCTGGCCGCGTTCGCGCCAGCACTTCTCCAGCCGCGGCAGCAGCACGTCCTCCGCATTCACCCGCTGCGCGTTGGCGACCCGCGTCGTGAAGTTGCTGAGCCAGTGGTTGACCAGGAACAGCGGTGCGACCGCGCGCCCGCGGAACAGCTCGCAGCTGAAGTCCTTCGGGCTCTCGAAGGAGTACGGCGTGTCCTGGGACCAGACGGTGCCGTCGAGGATCCAGGGGTACTCGTCCCCGCCGCTGGTGTTCTCGTGCAGCACGAGCACCCGTTTGCCGGAGTCGATCATCTCCGCCAGCGTCGGCCACGGCTTCCCGCGCTCGGGGGTGTGGACGAAGGGCAGCAGGCCGGCGTCCTCGAAGACCGCCGCGGTGTCCTCAGGGCTGACCTCGTCCTGGATGAAGAACGTGACCACCTCGCGCGGGTTGGCCTCGAGCCACTCCTCGACCTCGCCCATCAGGGGCGTCCACGCCGTCGAGCCGAGCTCGCACAGCGCGTGGCACAGGTAGGGCTCCGGCGGGCCGGTCGGGTCCAGCGACAGCGCCGAGCGGACCCGCAGTGCGGACTGGACCACGGCCTCGCCGTACGTCTCCTCCGCCTCCTCCAGCGCGCTGGAACGGTTCTCCTCGGCGGTGGCCACCACGCCCTCGCGGTCGGTCGTCTGGCCGTACCAGGAGTCGATGAGGAACACCCGGACGCCGTCCTCGAGCTGGCCCATCACCCCGGTGGGCTGCTCGCCGAGGAACCAGCCGCTCTCGTCGACCGCCGACATCGAGTTGTGCGTGGCGACCTGGGCGATCTCGTTGAAGCGCCGGTCGCAGAGATCGACGTGGCCGTTGCACCCGCGGTCGTCGACGCGCGAGACGGGGTACGGCGACTGCGTGGGCCAGCCACCGAGGAGCAGGGTGCCCGCCACGAGGCCCACCACGAGCGCGGCCGCGGTGCCGCGCAGCAGCGTGCGGTAGGCGTGCCCGGGCCGCGGCGCGACCCTCTCCAGGTAGGTGACGAGCGCACGCCCGACCTCCACGAGACCGGCCAGCGCGACCACCAGCCCGAGCCCGACCAGCAGCGCGGCGAACACCTGGAGCGGGCGCACCGCGAGCAGCACGCCGACGGTGAGGAGCGCCGCGCCACGCAGGGCGGTCACCCGCGGCGTCGCCGTGCCGATCGCGAGCTCGCGTCCGCGGGCGGCGAGGGAGGCCGGGGACTGCCGGGCCTCCGGTGCGGCCACCAGCGAGGCCAGCAGCCCGAGCGCACCCACCACCGCCGTGGTGCGCCACAACGGATCGTCGAGCTCGTCCCAGATCGCGAGGGTCAGCGCCCCGGAGAGGTCGTCGCCGGCGACGGCGGCCAGGACCACGCCGGTCACGACGTTGGCCACGACGAGCACCGCGACCACCACCAGGGCGCCCGTCCCGACCGCCCGCAGCGCGGAGTCCCAGGTGCGCCGGCGCAGCAACCCGGCGCCGGCCAGCAGCAGCACGCCGACCAGCGGCAGCAGCCACGAGAGCAGCGAGACCACCTGGGCGGTCTCGATCAGCTCGGAGGTCAGCTGTTGCCCGCCGATCTCCGCGAGGGTGACCTCGAGGTCGTCGGGGATCCTGGCGCCGACGTCGGGGGCGATCTCGCGCAGCGCCGCGACCAGCACCGCGGCCACGTCGGCGATGCGCAGGACGACCTGGTCCTGGTCGTTGGAGACCATCGCGTCGTGGAGCGGCTCCAGCACCGAGCGGACGACGGGCCCGAGGGCGTCGCTGGCGATCACGGTGGACGCGGTGCTCTCCACCAGGGGGCGCAGGGCCACGAGCTCGGGGTCGATCTCGAGGATCCGGTCGGTGAGCCGGACCGCGAGCTGGTGCGCGACCTCGGGGTCCGCTCGCACCGCGTCGGCGTGCGCGGCGAAGGCGCCGCCGTCGGCGACCTCCCGGTTCAGGACCCCGGCGAGGATGCCGAGGACCAGGCACAGCACACCGAGGACGCTCAGCACCCTGGCCGTCCAGCGCGGCACCCGCCGGCGGGTGGTCGTGCCGGGGCGGCGCGAGACGTCCTCGGCTGCCTCCATCCTGGAGAGCCTAGCGGCGCGGTGCCCTCAGCGGCGGGTCACGCGGGCCGGCAGATGGGTGCGCGGCGCCATCCGCGGGCCGTGCCGGGGACGCCGCAGGCCCGCGACCGCGAGCAGCAGCGGCACCCGGCCGCGGTGCGGTCGCCAAGGTTCGAGGAACGCCTCGAGCTCGGCGTCGTCGAAGGGCCTCCCGGTCAGCGCCCACCCGACGTCCTTGGGCACGTGGTAGTCGCCGAACGACACCGCGTCGGGGTCGCCGTGGGCGCGCTGGCGCACCTCGGCGCTGGTCCAGACCCCGAACCCCGGCAGCGAGCGCAGCCGCCGGTCCACCTCGTCGCCGGGCAGCCCGACGGTGCGTTCGAGGGAGTCCGCGACCCGAGCGGCGGTCACCACCGCGCGGGAGCGGGCGCCGTCGACGTGCATCTGCAGCCAGGCCCACGACGGCACGAGACGCAGCGTCGCGGCGTCGGGCTGGAGCCGCAGCCGCCGGTCCGCGCCCGGGCCGGGGGCGGGCTCGCCGTAGCGCTGCACCAGCATCCGGAAGCCCGCGAACGCCTCCTGCCCGGTCACCTTCTGCTCCAGCACCGCGGGGACCACCGCCTCCAGCACGAGGCCGGTGCGCCCCAGGCGCAGGTGCGGGTGGCGTCGCCACGCCTCGGCCAGCACCGGGTGCCGCGGCTCGAACCCGCGCCAGTCGTCGCTGTCGCCGAGCAGGTCGGGGACGGAGGCGAGCGCCCAGTCGGCGCCCGGGCCCCACGCCCTCGCCTCGATCGCGCCGAGGTCGTTGCGGGCGTGCAGGACGAGCGTCGCCGGCCCCTCCGGCGTGCGGATGCCGCGCCAGTGCCGTCCGGCCTCGTCGACCTGGTAGGTCGGGTCCCCCGGCCCGCGGCGCAGCGCACGCATGGTGTGCGGCGTCGCCGGCCACGCCGGGCGCCACACCCGCAGGCGGGCGGAGGAGGTGCTCACCCCTCGACGCTAACCCCGCGCACCGACAGCCGCCGAACCCGCCGCGGTCTCGACCGGCTCGTCCAGCGAGAGGGCCACGCGACCGACGGGGCCCAGTCGATCTGGAACCTGTTCTAGTCTGCGGCCATGACGCTGCAGATCTCCGATGACCGACGGGTGCGCACGATCGTGCTGGACCGTCCCGAGGCCCTCAACGCCTTCGACGAGGCGCTGTACGACGCGACGGCCGAGGCGCTGCTCGCCGCGGCCGAGGACCCCGGGGTGGCGGTGGTGCTGCTGACCGGTGCGGGGCGCGCGTTCAGCGCAGGGACCGACCTGCGCGAGATGCACGCGCGCACCACCGACCCCGGCTTCGTGCCGGGCAAGCACGGGTTCGTCGGGCTCCTGGACACGCTGGTCGACTTCCCGAAGCCGCTCGTCTGCGCGGTCAACGGGATCGGCCTGGGCATCGGGGCCACGATCCTGGGGTTCGCCGACCTCGCGTTCATGGCGAGCACCGCGCGGCTGAAGTGCCCGTTCACCTCGCTCGGGGTGGCACCGGAGGCAGCGTCGTCCTACCTGCTCCCTCGCCTCGTCGGGCGCCAGGACGCCGCGTGGATGCTGATGTCCTCGGAGTGGATCGACGCCACCCAGGCGCTCGAGATGGGCCTGGTGTGGCGGGTCTGCGAGCCCGAGGACCTGCTGGCGGAGGCGACCCGGCACGCCGCGGTGCTCGCAGCGCGTCCGATCTCGAGCCTGATGGCCGTCAAGCGGACGATGAGCGCCCCGCTGCGCGCCGAGATCGACGCCGCGCGGGTGCGCGAGAACGCCGCGTTCGCCGAGCTGATGGGCGGCCCGGCCAACTTCGAGGCGCTGAGCGCGTTCGCCGAGGGGCGCGAGCCCGACTTCACCGGGCTGCCTCCCGGCTGGTGACCCGCGGGTGCGGGCCCCCGCCGGGAGGCGGCGCGGCTGCGGGCGTCAGGCGGCCGCGACGTACGGGAACAGCTGGCGCAGCAGGTCGGTGATCGTGACGACCCCGACCACGTGGCCCTCCTCCTCGACGAGGACGAGGTGGCTGCTGTCGCGCCGCATCCGGGCGAGCGCGTCGTACACCGTCGTCGTCCCGGCGAGCCGGGCGACCGGGTGGACCAGCGCCTCGACGGAGGTGTCCGCCTCGAGGGCGAGCGTGTCGCGCACGTGGACCGCGCCGGTCACCCGGCCGTCCGCGTCGGCCACCAGGATCCGCAGGTGGCCCGAGGCCCGCGACGCGGCCACCACGTCGGCCGCCGTCCCCGAGCGGGGCACGGAGACGACCCGCGCGCGGCGCACGATGTCGGCCAGCGTCATCGTCTCGAGCTCGAGGGCCCCGAAGAGCTGCGCGGTGTAGCTCGCGTCGAGCGCACCGACGTTGGCCGAGTGCTCGACCAGCTCACGCAGGGCGGCGGGGTCCTGACCGCTGGACACGCTGTCGGTGGCGTCCACGCCGACCCGGCGCAGGCACCAGTTCGCGGACTCGTTGAGCGCGTGCAGCAGCGGGCGGGTGAGCCACATGAAGGCGCGCATCGGGAGCGCCAGCATGATCGCCGAGCGCTCGGGGTGCGCGATCGCCCACGACTTCGGCGCCATCTCGCCGACGACGAGGTGCAGGAAGGTGACGATCACCAGCGCCAGCACGAAGCCGGCCACGTCGGCGAGCCAGAGCGCGAGGCCCCAGTCCTCGAAGAGCGGCGTGAGCCAGTGGTGCACTGCCGGCTTGGTGATCGCGCCCAGCGCGAGGGCGCAGACCGTGATGCCCAGCTGGGACCCGGCCAGGAGCAGCGTCAGCTCCGAGGAGCTGCGCAGCGCCGCGCGCGCGGAGCGGCTGGTCGTGGCGGACTCCTCGATGCGGTGGCGCCGAGCCGCGATCAGCGCGAACTCCACGGCGACGAAGAACGCGCTCAGCGCGATGATGGCGACGGTGGCGGTGACGACCACCCAGGGGTTCTCCATCAGGACCGGCCCTCCTCGAGGACGGCGTCGGTGGCCAGCGTCAGCCGGACCGATGCAGGGATGTGGTCCTCGACCTCGAGGACCTCGAAGGTGGCCAGGACCGGCTGGGGGTCCTCGCTGTCGGCGTAGGTGCTGGGGTCGAGCGGGAGCTCGACGGTGATCACGTCGCCCACGTCCGGGAAGCGGCCGAGGTGGTCGATGAGCAGGCCCGCGACGGTCTCGTAGTCGCCCTCGGGCAGGTCGTGCTCGATGGCCCGCTCGACCTCGTCGATGTGCCGGCTGCCGGCCAGGGTCCAGGAGGACGAGGAGGCGTCGGCGGCGAGGTCCACGGCCAGCAGCCGCTCGGCCTGGAGGTCGTGCTCGTCGGTGATCTCGCCGACCAGCTCCTCGGCCAGGTCCTCGACGGTGATCACGCCGTCGAACCCGCCGTGCTCGTCGAGCACGCAGGCGAGCTGGTTGCGGGTGCGCGCGAGCTCGCGCACGGCGTCGGGGAGCCGCATCGCGGTCGGCAGCATCAGCGGGTCGCGGGCCAGGTCCCCGGCGCGGCTCTGCTCGGCGTCGCCGGTGAACTCCAGGACGTCGATGAGGTGCACGACGCCGACGACGCGGTCGTCCTCGTCGAGCACCGGGTAGCGGGAGTGGCCGCCTGCCATCGTCGCGCGCAGCTCGGCGATGCTCATGTCGCCCTCGACGGTGTCGACGTGCACGCGCGGGATCATGGCGTGGGCGACGTTCTGCTCCGGGAAGTCCAGCACCCGGTCCAGGAGCATGGACAGCTCCTCGGGCAGGTCGCCCGCGGCACGGGACTCGGCGACGATGTGCTCGAGGTCGCGCGCCGTCGCGGAGTGCTCGACGTCGTGGACCGGCTCGATGCGCAGCGCGCGCAGCAGCAGGTTCGAGGACTGGTCGAAGACCCAGATCAGCCAGCCGAGCAGCTTGAGGTAGATCAGCGTGGAGGCGGCGAGGGCCCGGGCGACGGGCTCGGGGCGGGCGATCGCGAGGTTCTTCGGGAAGAGCTCGCCGAAGACCATCTGCACGCCGGTCGAGAGCAGCAGCGCCAGCACGGTGCCGATCACGACACCGACGCCCGTCGGTACGCCGACGCCGCCGAGCAGCTCACCGATCGCGGAGCCGACCAGCGGCTCGGCGACGTACCCCACGAGCAGGGCGGTGACGGTGATGCCCAGCTGGGCGCCGGACAGCATGAACGACGTGCGTCCGGTGACCTGGAGGGCGCGCCGGGCGAGGGCGTCGCCGGCGCTGGCACGGGCCTTCAGCCGGGAGCGGTCGACCGCCATGTAGGCGAACTCCTGGGCGACGAAGTACCCGGTGAAGGCGGTGATCACGAGGATCACGAGGATGCCGAGCAGGAGGGAGAGGACCGGTGTCATCGGCCGGCCCCCTCACGCTGCGGATGGTGGGAGGGGACCATGGGGCCGAACCGGCCCGGATGTTGAACGTCCATGGCTCATTCTGTCGAGGGGATCTGTCATGACTCCCAACGACCGAGCCGACCGCTGGGTTCCCGCCTCTCGCGACGTCACGTCACGTCACGTCACGTCACGGGGATCGTCGCGGGCCCCGTGCCCTCAGCCCCACGGGCGCCACTCGCGCGGCGGGTCCTCCCCGGTGCGGCCGTCCACGGCCTCGCGCAGCAGGTCGGCGTGCCCGGTGTGGCGGCCGTACTCCTCGATCAGGTCGCACACCAGGCGACGCAGCGTCACGACCCGCCCGACCTGTTCGCCGAGGTGGGCGGGCTGGTCCAGGCCGTCCTGGGCGACCGCTGCTGCGAGCAGGTGCCGCGAGCGCGCCACCGCCGCGTCGTAGCGGGCGTAGAGGTCCGCCGGGGCGTCGTCCGCGGCGCTGCGGAAGTCCCAGTCGGGGTCGGCGTCCCAGTCGTGGGAGTCCCAGGGCTCGCCGGGCGAGTCACCGAACATCTTCCACGGCACGTGGGTCGACTCGACCGCAGCGAGGTGCTTGAGCAGCCCGCCGAGGGTGAGCGCGGACGCGCCGACGCCGGTCGCGAGGCCGGCGCTGTCGAGGCCGTCGGCCTTCCAGCGGAACGTCGTCCGCAGGCGCTCGAGCGCGGCGAGGAGCTGCTCGGCCTCGCTGCCGGCGTACGGCGGCTCCCAGGGCGGGGGCTGGTCAGTGGGGGTCATGACGGCTCCTGGCTGTGGAGGAGGACGGCGAGGTCTCGTTCGGCGTACTGGCGGTGCCACCACTCCTCGTTGATCACGATGTCGAGGGCGTGGGTGACGGGTACCTGGTGACCCGCCGGCGGCCACCCGGGGCCGTCGGGGACGGTGCGGACCTCGGTGAGCCGGTCGTCGCTGAGCCCGTCGAGGGCCTCGCGGACCAGTCCCTGACCCGAGCGCCGCATCGCCAGCACCTCCTCGAGGCCGGGGTCGCGCGTCGCGGTCGGAGGGGACGCCGGGCGTCGGCGGCATCTGCTCCCAGGGCAGCGAGAGCGGGTGCCAGGGGTCGGGGACGCCCTGCAGCACTCGGCCGATCCAGCTCTCGGTGGCGAAGACGAGGTGGCGCAGGGTGTCGGTGAAGGACCACTCGCCGGCGACCCGCTCGTGCAGCTGCGCCGGATCGAGGCGGCGGGCGCGGGTGACGGTGTCGGCCCACAGCTGCTCCAGCACCGTGAACGCCTCGTGGTAGCCGGCCACCGTGGTGGGCCGCAGCCGGGTGCGCTCGGGGTGGCGCCGGTCCAGCTCGGCCTCGACGAGCGGCACCACGTCGACGCCGTTGACCTCGAGGCGGCCGAAGTCGCCGGTGATCTCCAGCGCCTCGGCCTCCACGCCGATGAAGCGCGTGCCGCTCAGGTCGACGTCGCGGATCGTCACCCCGCGCAGCTGCTCCTCGTCCACTTCCTCGGCCATTTCCCGACCGTAGACCCGGGAGCCGTCATCCGTCTCGGTGCCGGCGGGTGGTTTCGCGGAGGTCAGCAACTGCTGGGCAAGGCACCGACCCCGGGCGACCCGCGCGACCCCCGGCGAGAGGGGCTACTCCTCGCCCGCCCGCCACTTCCGTTCGGCCTTGGCGATCGTGTCCTCGACGATGGCGTTGACCCGCGAGCCCATCGGCCAGCCGGCGTAGTGGCACAGCAGGATGACGATCTCGCGCAGCTCGGTCTCGTCGAGCTCGCCGGCGGCGTACGCCGCGGGGATCTGGATGGTCAGCACGTCCTGGCCGCCGGAGCCGGCCAGCAGACCGATCAGCACCAGCCGGCGGTCGCGATCGGAGAGGCCGGGGCGGTTCCAGATGTCGGCGAAGAGGTGGTCGGCGGTGTAGCGGAAGAAGTCGCCGTCGCCGTCGCTCATGTCGAAGCCGTAGACCTGCTCCATCCGCTCCAGCCCGCGTCGGCGGGTCTCCGGGAGGTCGTCGAACTTGTCCGTGGTCACAGTCCCAGCCCCTTCGCGAGGTCGGCGCGCGCCCGGCGCGCCAGCGGTACGTCGACGCCGAGCTCGTCGGCGAGGTCGAGGGCGAAGCCGAGGTCCTTGTCCCCCAGCGCCGCCACGTGGCTCATCACGCCGTGCCAGAAGTCGTCCGGCTCGATCGGCGCGGTGGTCCCGCGCAGCATGATCGCCCCGGGCCCGCCGGTGACCGCGTCGGTGTGGCGCACCACGTCGCCGAGGTCCTTCAGCGACAGCCCGGAGGCCTCCGCGAGCCGCATCGCCTCGGCGGCGGCCGCGAAGGAGACGAAGTGCATCAGGTTGCGGGCGAGCTTGAAGCGCGTCCCCGCCCCCACCGGGCCCGCGTGCACCACCCGCGAGCCCATCGCCTCCAGGGCCGGCCGCGCCGCGGCGT
Organism: Nocardioides sp. zg-DK7169; assembly: GCF_013155365.1. Lineage (GTDB taxonomy): Bacteria > Actinomycetota > Actinomycetes > Propionibacteriales > Nocardioidaceae > Nocardioides. Next base: position 81,300 of record NZ_JABJRA010000003.1, on the reverse strand, counting down.
ACGCCTCCTCGGCGCCGCCGACCATGATCGCCAGCGTGCCGTCGGCCGCGCCCATGGGACCGCCGCTGACCGGCGCGTCCAGCACGTGTACGCCGTGGGGCGCGGCGGTCGCCGCGAGCTCCGCGGGCGTCTGCGGGGCCACGGTGGAGTGCACCACCACGGTCCGCGGTCCGGCCCCGGCCGCCAGCACCTGCGCGAGCACGTCGCGCACCTGCGCGTCGTCGCGCACCATCACGCACACCACGTCCACGCTGCGCGCGAGCTCGCCCACGCCGCCGGCCACCTTCGCGCCCGCGGCGGCGAGCTCGGCGACCGGCTCCGGGGCCACGTCGAAGACCACCAGCTCGCACCCGGAGCCGGCGAGGCGCAGCGCCATCGGGCGCCCGATGTTCCCCAGCCCGACGAACCCGACCACCGGCGCCCGCCCGCCCGCCCGCTCGGCAGGCATCTGCCCGGACTCCTGCTCAGGCACGGAAGGTCTGCCCGCCGTCGACGGCCAGGATCTGGCCGGTCACCCAGGATGCCTCGTCGGAGAGCAGGAAGACGCACGCGCCGACCATGTCCTCCGGCTGGCCCATCCGCTTGATCGCGAGCCCCTTGACCAGGTCCTTCGCCGCGTCGCCGGCCTGGGCGCGGGTGGCGGCGGTGTCGGTGGGGCCGGGGGCGATCGCGTTGACCCGGACGCCCATCCCGCCGAGCTCGTGGGCGAGCTGCTGGGTGAGGCCGTTGACCCCGACCTTGGCCAGGCCGTAGAAGCCGGAGTAGAGGTAGGCGGCCGTCGAGCTCTGGTTGACGATCGACCCGCCTCCGCCCCGACGCAGGTGCGGGTAGAGCGCGCGGGTCATCACCAGCGCGCCGTCCATGTTCACCGACATGAACCGCTTGTAGTAGTCCCAGTCCACGCTGATCAGCAGGTCGAACTGCATGTCGCCGTAGATCGCGGCGTTGTTGACCAGCCCGTCGATGCCGCCGAGCTCGGCGACGGTGCGCTCCGCGAGCGCCGCCGCGGACTCGTGGGAGGAGACGTCGGTGCGCACGAAGATCGCGCGTCCGCCGTTCTCCTCGATCCCGGCGGCGACCTTCTCCCCCGCCTCCTCGTGGAGATCGGCGACCACGACCGCGGCGCCCTCCGCGGCGATCGCGCGGGCATAGGCCTCGCCGATCCCCTGCGCGGCGCCGGTGACGACGACGACCTTGTCCTGCAGACGCATGGTGTTCCTCTCGAGCGGTGGTGAGGGGTCGGGGCGGTGCTCAGGCCGGGAAGGCGAGGGTCTTGGTCTCGAGGTACTCCTCGAAGCCGGCGACGCCCATCTCCCGGCCGATGCCGGACTGCTTGTAGCCGCCGAACGGCGCGTCCGGGCTGAACCAGACCCCGCCGTTGACGGCCAGGGTGCCGGTGCGGATCCGGGCCGCCACGGCGCTCGCGCGCTCCAGCGAGGCGGAGTCGACGGAGCCGGAGAGTCCGTAGGCGGAGTCGTTGGCGATGCGCACCGCGTCGTCGTCGCCGTCGTGGGCGAGGACGACCAGCACGGGGCCGAAGATCTCCTCCTGCGCGAGGCGCGAGGAGTTGTCGAGGCCGGCGACGACGGTGGGTTCGACCCAGTGGCCGGGCCGGTCGAGCACGGACCCGCCGGTCGCGAAACGCCCGCCCTCCTGCTCGGCCAGGCGCAGGTAGCCCTCGACCCGGTCGCGCTGGGCGGCCGAGATGACCGGCCCGCAGATGGCGCCGGGGTCCGCGGGGTCCTTGACGCCGATCGACTCCATCGTGGCCGCGGCGACCTGCACCGCCTCCTCGTACCGGTCCCGCGGAACGACCAGGCGGGTGGTGATCGCGCACCCCTGGCCCGCGTGGATGCAGGCGGTGAACGCCGTCGCCCCCGCGACCGCCGCGATGTCGGCGTCGTCCAGGGCGATCGCGGCGGACTTGCCGCCGAGCTCGAGGAAGACCTTCTTCAGCGTCGGCGCGGCGGCGGCCATGATCGCCCGCCCGGTCGCGGTGGAGCCGGTGAAGGACACCATGTCGACGCGCGGGTCGGTGCTCAGCACCGAGGCCACCTCGTTGGAGCGCGGGGTGACGACGTTGAAGACGCCCGGCGGCATGTCGGTGTGCTCGGCGACCAGCCGGCCCAGCTCCGCGGCCAGCCACGGGGTGTCCGGCGCCGGCTTGAGCACCACCGTGCAGCCGGCGGCCAGCGCGGGTCCGACCTTGGCGAGGTTGATCTGGGTCGGGACGTTCCAGGGTGTGATCGCGGCGACCACGCCCACCGGCTCGCGCCGCACCGTGCGCCGCGAGGCGATCCCCATGGGCCGTGCGACCCCGAGGTCGGTCTCGAACTCGTAGCCCTCGAGCAGGTCGGTCACCCACGCCAGGCCGGCGACCGGCACGTCGAACCCGGCGGCGCCCATCATGAAGCCGGGCATGCCGACCTCGGCGGTGGTGAGCGCCGTGAACGCCTCCGCGTTGTCGAGCAGGGCCGCGTGCAGCTGGCGCAGGCAGCGCACCCGCAGCGCGACGTCGTTGGCCCACACCCCCTCGTCGAAGGCCCGCCGGGCGGCACCGATCGCGGCGTCGACGTCGGCGGCGGTGGAGTCGGGCGCGTGCCCGATCTCCTCGCCGGTCGCCGGGTTGTGGATCGGGTACGTCGTGCCGTCCGAGGCCCCGGAGAGCTTGCCGTCGACCAGCTGCTGGGCGGGCGGGGTGCTGAGCGTGCTCACGCGGACGGCCCCGCGGCCGGCGGCTGTGCCGACTTCTCGGCGAGGTAGCGCCCCGCCTCGACCGGCGGCGGCCAGACGGTGGAGGGCAGGTCGGCGTGGCGGTAGTGCCCGGGCACCTCCAGGCCGGTGACCTTCATCCGCTCGGTCAGCGTCTCCGGCGCCTTGCCCGACTTGAGGATCTCGATGAAGGTGTGCGCGGTCGAGGGCATGTCGAACCAGTCGCGCTGCCAGGCGATCTTGACCAGCCCGTCGTCGGGGCCGCCCTGCTGGCGCTCGACGCCGAACCAGCTGCCGCCGAGGCCGCGGATCTCGAACTCCTCGCCGGTACGGTCGTCGACGATGCCGGAGCGCTGCTTCCAGAAGCCGACGATCATCCCCTTGCGCTCGTCCATCACCGCGCACTGGTAGTCGTAGCGCCAGCCGTCGAAGCCGTCCATCTCGATGCCGATCGCCCAGTCGCGGATCTGCTCGCGCCCGACGGCCATGAAGTGCTCGTCGACGGAGTACATCCAGCCGTAGCTCGCGTCCAGGGCGAACGAGTCGGCCAGCACCCGCCAGTCGGCGGTCCGCTCGGCCTCCCGGTTCACCTCCAGCCAGGACTCCCAGAACTCCTCGATCTCGGCACGGGTCAGCTCACTCATCGTTCTCCTCCTCCAGCGCCAGCGCCATCGCTGGGCAGTACCTGACGGCGGCCGCGACCTGCGGGCGCTCGGACTCCGCGGGATGCTCCTGGAGCACCGTGACCAGGTCGGCGGCCTCGTCGAAGCCGAAGACCGCCGGCGCCTCGCCCTGGCACATCCGGTGGGCCTGGCACAGGTCCAGGTCGGCGCGGACCCTCACCGGACACTCACCGCACACTCACCGCACACTCACCGGGCGCGCCCGCGCTCACGGCGCCGGTAGCGCACCCGGCACGGCTGCTCGAGCTGGATCACCATCTTGGAGACGTCGTCGCGGTAGTCCTCGCTCGGCTGCGCCATCTCGAACTCGTAGTCGCGCAGGACCACCGAGAAGATCGCCTTCAGCTGCATCATCGCGAAGGCCGAGCCCACGCAGCGGTGCTTGCCGGCGCCGAACGGGATCCAGGTCCAGCGGTTGACCAGGTCCTCCTGGCGCGGGTCCAGGTAGCGCTCGGGGTCGAAGCGCTCGGGGTCGGGGAAGTCGGTGCCGATCCGGTTGGACACCTTCGGTGAGGCCGCGACGGTGGCCCCGGCCGGGATGGTGTGCCCGGCGAGCTCGATCTCCTCGCGGACCACGCGCATCAGGATGATCAGCGGTGGGTGCAGCCGCAGCGTCTCCTTCAGCGCCGCCTCCAGGCGCGGGATCGAGCGGAGCGCCTGGAAGGAGACCTCGGAGCCGTCGGCGTACAGCTCGTCGAGCTCGGCGACGACGCCGGCCATCACCTCGGGGTGGCGCAGCAGCTCGATCAGCGCCCAGGCGGCGGTGCCGGAGCTGGTGTGGTGCCCGGCGAACATCATCGAGATGAAGATCCCGGTGATGTAGTCGGCGTCCATCCCGACCGCGATCAGCACGTCGAGGAGGTCGCGTTCCTCCCGAGGCACGGTGCCGCGCTCGACGCGCTTGTCGATGATGCCCTGCACCAGCGCGACCAGCTGCTCGCGGGCGGCGTCGCGGACCCGGAAGGACTCGATGTCGGCGTACGGGTCGACGTAGGCCAGCGCGTCGGTACCGCGCTCGAGGTCGTGGTAGTGGTGGGCGAAGCGGGCGTCGAGCTCCTCGCGGAACGGCGTGCCGATCAGGCAGGCCGAGGTGGTGTAGATGGTCAGCTCGGCGAACCAGTCCAGCAGGTCGATCTCGCCCTCGTCGCCCCACTCGGCGACCATCCGGGTGATCTCGGCCTCGATGGTGGCGGCGTGCCCGCGCATCATGTCCCCGCGCAGCGCCTGGTTCTTCAGCATCTGCTGGCGCTCCTCCGGGGAGGCGTCGAAGACGACGCCCTTGCCGAAGATCGGGGTCATGAAGGGGTACGCCGCGGCCTGGTCGAGGGTCTGGTCGGGGGCCCGGAAGAACTGCTCGTTGGCCTCCGCCCCGCTGACCAGGACCACGTCGCGGTCGGCCAGTCGGAACCGGCCGATGTCGCCGCACTCGTCGCGGACCCGCTGGAGCAGCCCGATCGGGTCGACGCGGAGCTCGGCGAGGTGTCCCCAGTCGGGGGCCCCGGTCTCGTCGGGCAGGACGCGGGACACCTCCGGGACGCCCTCGATCCCGGGCGTGGTGGTCGTGCTCATCGGGCCTCCCCCGTGGACGGCGGGTCGCTCAGCGGCGCCTCGGGCGACACCTCGACCAGGTTGATGTGGACGCCGCGGGGCGCGGCGACGACGGTGGTGATGGCCTCGGCGATGGCGACCGGCTTGAGGAAGTGGGAGTGGCGGGCCAGCCCGAACGCGGTCCACGCGTTGAGCACCTTGGCGCCCTCGTCGGGGTCCCAGTCGGTGCCCATCTCGCTCCAGGTCGGGCCGGGGCGCACGATCGAGGTGCGGACGCCGGTGCCCTCCAGCTCCATCTGCATGGCGTGGGCAAGGCCCTCCAGGCCCCACTTGCCGGCGGCGTAGGCGGCCATGTGCGGGCGGGGCCGGACCGCGACGTCGCTGGAGACGACCACGACGTCGCCGCGGCGGCGCTCGACCATGCCGGGCACGAAGGCGCGGATCATCCGGTGCGCGCCGACGACGTTGACGTCCAGCTCGCCGGCGATCCGCTCGGAGCTGACCTCGTGGATGGTGCCGGGTGCCAGCGACCCGGCGTTGCTGATGAGCACCTCGACGTCGCCGAGCGCGGCCGTCGTGGCCTTCGCGAACGCCTCGACCGAGTCGTCGTCGGTGACGTCGAGGGGGTGCACGAACGCCTCGCCGCCGCCGGCGCGGATCTGCTCCGCGAGGTCCTCGCAGCGCTCGCTGCGCCGCGCGCCGAGCGCGACCGGGTGGCCGGCCGCGGCCAGCGTCAGGGCGGTCGCGGCACCGATGCCGGAGGACGCGCCGGTGACGACCACGGGCCGTCGCGCCGGGCGGTGGTACCTCTCTCGCCCGCTCATCGGGGCTCCAGCCGCACCGGGACCGAGGCGAAGCCGCGGACGTTGACCGAGTGGACCCTGCGGCTGGCCTCGTGGTCGACCTCGACGCGGCGTACGGCGCGCACCAGCTCGCGCAGCGCGATCTGGGCCTCCAGCCGGGCGAGGTTGGCGCCGAGGCAGAAGTGCCGTCCGCCGCCGAAGCTCAGCAGCTGGGCGACCTCGGCCTTGTCGCGGAACAGGTCGAAGCGGTCCGGGTCGGCGAACACCCGGTCGTCGCGGTTGGCCGAGCCGAGCACCAGCAGCAGCTTGGCGCCGGCGGGGGCGGTGCGCCCGTGCAGCGTGACGTCGGCGAGCAGGTGGCGCGCGACCATCTGGCTCGAGGTGTCGTAGCGCAGCGTCTCCTCGATCCACGGCGAGATCAGCTCCTCGCCGCGGGCGGCGTCGGTGAAGACCGCCGCCTCCTGCTCGGGGTGCCGGGTGAGGTGGAAGAGCGCGTGGCCGAGCAGCTTGGTGGTGGTCTCGTTGCCCGCGACGACCATCAGGAAGAGGAACGCGATGATCTCCTCGTCGTTCAGCCGGTCGCCGTCGACCCGTGCGGCGATCAGCGCGCTGGTGAGGTCGTCGGTCGGTCGGCGGCGGCGCTGCTCGACCATCTCGGCGTAGTAGGCGACCAGGTGCAGGCTCGCCTCCATGCCCTCCTGGGGCACGTCGTAGGTGCCGGGCTCGCGGTGCACGACGAGGTCGGCGAGGCGGCGCAGCTCGGCGCGGTCGGCCTCCGGCACCCCCATCATCTCGGAGATGACGTCCATCGGGAGGCGGCCGGCGAAGTCGTGGATCCAGTCGATGCCCTCGCCGGCGCGGGCCCGCTCCAGGCACCGGCCGAGGTGGAGCGCGGTGAGCCGCTCGATCTGCGGGGTGAGCTCGGTGACCCGGCGCGGGCTGAACCCCTTGGAGACCAGCGAGCGCAGCCGGGTCTGGCGCGGCGGGTCCATGCCGAGGAACGACATCACCCGATGCGCGTCGGGGCCCCACGCCGACCTGTCGATGGAGACGCCCATCGCGTTGGAGTAGACCCCCTCGGTGCGCACCGCGTGCTGGACGTCGGCGTGCCGGGTCAGCACCCACAGGTCGAGGTCGGGGTTGTGGTGCAGCGGGTCCTCGTCGCGACACCGCCGGTAGACCGGGTAGGGGTCGGCCTGGAAGGCGTAGTCGTAGGGGTCGAAGACGATCGGCCCGGAGACCGTCGCGGCGTCCTCGGTGAGGGTGCTCATCCGGTGTGCCCCTTCATGATCACGGCGACGACCGCGTCGAGGCGGTCGGCCAGCTCGGCGTAGGTCATCAGTCCCATCCCGGCCTGGAGGAGCGCTCCGGAGAACGACAGGGTGAGGGTCTCGAGCACCGCCTCGTCGACCGGTACGTCGTCCGCCGGCGCCAGGGCGGCACGGAAGCGACGCACGAGCTCGCCGCCGATGCGCAGCCGCAGCCGGTCCACGTCGGTGTCGGTGCCGAGCAGCGCCGGTGTGACGGCGGCAGCCAGCTCGGGGGCGGCCGCCAGCCGCTCGGAGAGCCGCCGGGTGACCGCGCGGAGCCGCGCGACGACGTCGGGCTCCCCGGCCACCGCAGCGTCCACGGGGTCCTCGGCGAGGTAGCGCCAGAACAGCTCGGCGAACAGGTGGTGCTTGGAGGCCAGGTAGGTGTACGCCGTGGCCGGCGAGACCCCCGCGCGGGCGGCGACGGTGCGGATGGTGAGCGCGTCGGCGCCGACGGCGCGCAGCTCCTCGGCGCCGGCCGCGAGGAGCCGCTCGACGGTCTCGGACTGCCGCGGGTTCACCCCGCGCCGGGTGATGTTGGACACCTGACTGGACACGTGTCCAAGCTAGAACGTGTTCTTGTCCGACGCAAGGGCCTGCTTCCCCGCGCCCGTCCGGCCTGGACCAGCCTCCGCCCGCTCCGGCCCGGCCCGTCAGCCGCGGGTCCCGGCCGAGCGCCGCCGACGCGCGAGCACCGCCACGGACGCCACCGCCGCCAGCGTCAGCCCGGCGGGCACGAGCAGGAATCCGGGACGCTCCCAGGTCCGGCTCTCCTCGGTGGCGGCCGCCCCGGACGCCGCGCCCGCGCCGCCTGCGGGCACCGGGAGCGGGCCCACCTCGAAGCGCACCTCGCCGCTGATCTCGTGGCCGTCGGCCGCGACCACGTCGTAGCTCATCACGTAGTCACCGTCCGGACCCGCCCACAGGTTCTGCCGCACCTCCGCCCCGTCGTACGTCGCGGCGCCGTTGACCACGTCGCCGTCGGGCCCGGTCACCGCGAGCGCGTGGACCTCGGTGATCGCGCTGTCGAAGGTGAGGACCGCGCGCGACGGCAGGGTCTCCAGCAGGCCTGCCTCGGCCGGGTCGGAGGAGACCAGCGAGGCGTGCGCGGCGGCGGGCGGCACCGGCAGCCACGCCAGCCAGGCCACGAGCAGCAGCAGGCACCCGAGCGCGCCGGTGGCGCCTCGCTGGGCGGGTCGCGCCGGGGCGGGGTGCGGGGGCTGGGGCTGCGGCATGGGCGGTCCTTCGCGGTCGGTGGTCGGGTGAGCTGGTGGCGGCGTGGCTAGGGGTCGGGCGCGGCGGCCAGCCGGCCCGCACGCAGCCGGCCGTCGGGGTCGAGGACCGGCGCGCAGACGTGCCGCAGCGCCTCCTCGCCCCAGTCCCCCAGCAGGACGGTCGCGCGTCCCGGCGGGAGCGCCGACCGGGCGGCGGCGACCTCCGCCTCGACGAGGTCGGCCACCTGCAACGGGGAGCCGCCCCCGGCCAGCAGGGAGACCGCGGTCGGGACGTGGTTCGCCGCGTCGGAACCGGTCGGCTTGCCCATCTGCTCGTGGTTGCCGACCGCGTCGAGGAGGTCGTCGAGGTGCTGGAAGGCCCGGCCGAAGTGCAGCCCGAACCGGCCGTGTGCCTCCACGACGCCGGCGGGCGCCCCGACGGCCAGGGCGCCGAGCTCGGCGCTGGCACGGAAGAGCTCGGCGGTCTTGAGCGAGGCGTACTCCGCGTAGGCCTCGAGCGACGGCGCCGCGGCCAGGCCGTCCTCGCGCAGCTGGCCCTGGGCCATCCGCTCGAGAGCGCGCGCCCACACGCCGGCGGCCGGCCCCGACGCGCCCGCCGCCGCGGCCGCACCCCGGGCGAGCAGCAGGTCGCCCACCACGATCGCCGTGCCGACGCCGGCGCTCGCCACGACCGAGGGCCGGCCGCGGCGCACCGCGGCGCCGTCGATGATGTCGTCGTGGACGAGCGTGGCCACGTGCAGCAGCTCGACCGCGAGCGCGAGGGTGACCGCGCGCTCCTCGGCGTCGGGGTCCGCGGCCCGCTCCCCGTCGGCCGCCGCCGCGCTGCGGACCAGGAGGTCGGGTCGCAGCAGCTTGCCCGGGCGCAGCGCGTCGACGACGACCCGGTCGACCTCGGGCACCCCGCAGGACGGCGGGGACCGGAGCCGGTCCCGCACCAGCCCGAGCAGCGTGTCGACGTCCATCACGGCACCGGGGACGCCGAGTCGGCACCGACCAGGTCCAGCACCAGGTCGCGCACGTCGGTGGCGCTCAGCCGCTCGGTGAGGGCGCCGGGGCGGTCGCACAGCACCATCGGGGCGTCCTCGTCGCGTGCGGGCAGCCGCCCGTGGGTGCCCCGCACCGGTGCCGGGTCGAGCGGCACCACCGACATCGCGTAGCGCAGGCCCGCGGCCTTGCGGGCCAGGGTCAGCGCCGCCCTGGCCTTCACCAGCCGGTCCGCGGGGTCGAAGAACAGCTCGGCCGGGTCGTAGCCCGGCTTGCGGTGGATCTCCACGCCGCGGGCGAAGTCCGGCGCCCGGTCGTCGTCGTCCCAGTAGTAGTAGGTGAACCAGGCCGTGGGGTCGGCCACCAGCACCAGCTCGCCCGCGCGCTCGTGGTCGAGCCCCACCGCGCCCTGCCCGGCGCGGTCCAGCACCTCGGCCACACCGGGGAGCTCCGCGCAGAGCGCCCGCACCCGCGGGAGGTCGGTCGGGTCGGCGACGTACACGTGCGCGACCTGGTGGTCGGCGACGGCGAAGGCCCGCGACGCCCACGGGTCGAGGTACTCCATCCCGTCCTGGGTGTAGACCTCCAGCAGGCCGGCCGTCCGCAGCGCCCGGTTGACGTCGACGGGGGTGTCGGCCCGGGTGATGCCGTACTCCGAGAGCACCAGCACCCGAGCGCCGGCGCGCTCCGCGTCGTCGAGCAGCGGCGCGAGCGCGGCGTCCACGTCCGCCGCGGCGCGGGGGGCCTCGGGGGCGTCGGGGCCGAAGCGCTGGAGGTCGTAGTCGAGGTGCGGGAGGTAGGCCAGGGTCAGGTCCGCGCGCGGCAACAGCCGCCGCGCCGCCCCGACGATCCACTCGGTCGACCGGATCGACGCGGTCGGTCCCCAGTACTGGAACAGCGGGAACTCGCCGAGCTCCGCCACGAGCTCGTCGTGCAGCGCCGGGGGCCGGGCGTAGAAGTCGGGCGCCTTCTTCCCGTCGGCGTAGTAGATCGGGCGGGGCGTCACGGTCCAGTCGGTCGAGGCACCCATGGCGTACCACCAGCACACGTTGGCCACGGTGTAGCCGGGCTGCACGCGCCGGATGGTCTCCCAGACCTTCTCCCCCTGCACGAGGCGGTTGTGCTGGCGCCACAGGAAGACCTCGCCGAGGTCGCGGAAGTACCAGCCGTTGCCGACGATCCCGTGCCCCGACGGCGGCAGGCCGGTGAGGAAGGTCGACTGCATGCTGCAGGTGACGGCGGGCAGCACCGGGTCGAGCACCGCGGAGGACCCGGTGTCGGCGAGGCGGCGCAGGCGGGGCATGTGCTGGAGCAGGGCGGGCGTGAGCCCGACGACATCGACGACGAGCAGCTTCTCCATCAGGTCCTCCGGGTCACGGCTGGGGGGTGCGGGACGGGATCGGGGTGAGGCCGAGGCCGACGAGCTCGGCGTGCACCCAGGCGAGCTCGGCCGCGAGTCCCGCGGCCAGCGCGTCGTCGTCGGCCGGGGCGCCCCCGGGCAGGACCGACCAGGTGTAGGTCTCCACCTCGAGGTGCGCGACCCGGGCGACGGGTCCGCCGAGGAGCGCCGCCAGCGAGGCCCGCAGCTCGGCGCGGCCGGTGCGCAGCGGCGGGCTGGGGTCGGCGTGCACCGGCACGTGGAAGTGCACCCGCCACGGCGCGTCGACGGCCAGCGGGTCCGCGCCGGCGAGCGCCTCCGGCAGGTCGTCGCGTGCCGCGACCTGGCACCGGTCCGCCCGGTCCTCCTCGAGACGACCCTCCTCGGGGCGGGCCTGGCGCACCTGGTGCAGGAACCGGTCCTCGGCGTACGACGCGAGCGCGGCGCGCGCCCGCTCGTCGGCGGGGTCCTCGACGACGAGTGCCGACGCGGGCTGGGCCTTCACCACCCGCAGGCCCGCGGCGTCGAGCACCGCCAGCGCGCGGGCGGCGTCGTCGAAGCCGACGGCGAGGTGGCACAGGTCCAGGCAGACGCCGATCCACTCCCGGTCGACCCGGGCCAGCCGCTCCACGGCCTGCTCGACGGTCTCGACCACGCACCCCGGCTCGGGCTCCAGGCCGACGACGACGCGACGACCGGACTCGGCCTCGATCCGCGCCAGCCCGCGGGCGACCTCGGCCAGGTGGAGCTCGGCGCGACGCTGGTCCGCGTGGCTCCACGGGGCGTGCCACCCGAACGGCAGCGAGGAGATGGAGCCGTGGTCCGCGTCGTCGGGCAGCAGCCCGGCCAGCACCCGCGCGGCGGCCAGCGTGTAGTCGCGGCGCTCCGGGGAGCCCCACGTGGGCAGGTAGACCGCGCGCTTGACCACCTCGCTCTGGAAGGCGGCGTACGGGAAGGCGTTGACGGTGACCACCTCCACGCCCTGGTCCGCCAGCCGCTCCCGCACCAGCCGCACCCCGGCGGGGTCGGCGGCCAGCCGGTGCGCGGCCGCCGCCGGGAGCCAGAGCCCGAGCCCGACCTGGTCGCCCGCCGGCACGGACGCGGGGCCGGACGCAGGCCCCTCGGCCAGCGCGCGGCGGATCCGTCCGCCCATCCCGACGGCCTGGGCGACCAGCCCGTCGACGTCCTCCGCCGGCAGCACGTTGGTGCCGTAGCCGAGGTGGACGACCGTGCCGTCCGGGTGTCGCAGCCTCATCAGGACACCCGCTCGCCCCGCAGGACCGAGTTGCCCTCGAACGTCGAGCCGGGGTCGGGCGCCGGGGCCCCGCCACCGGCGACCCTGCCGTCCGTCTCGCCGTCGGGCAGCAGCAGCCGCCCGCTCTGGGCGAAGAACTCCACCGGGTTGCGCCACAGCACCCGGTCGACGTCGTCCTCGCTGAAGCCGGCCGCGAGCATCGCCGTCCCGGTCGCGTGGGTGAGCAGCGGGTCGCTGCGTCCCCAGTCGGCCGCGGAGTTCACCAGGACCCTCTCGGTCCCCCGCTCCTGGAGGATCCGGACCATCCGGTCCGGGTCCATCTTGGTGTCGGGGTAGATGGAGAAGCCCATCCAGCAGCCGCGCTCGTCCACCGCCGCGACGGTCCGCTCGTTGAGGTGGTCGACCACGACCATCCCGGGGTCGACCCCGGCCTCCTCGACCAGCTCCAGGGTGCGGCGGGTGCCGCCCTCCTTGTCCCGGTGCGGGGTGTGCACCATCGCCGGGAGCCCGTGCTCGAGCGCCAGCGCGAGCTGGCGCCGGAACGCCTCCTCCTCCGCGGGGGTCATCGAGTCGAACCCGATCTCCCCGACGGCGACCACGCCGTCCTTGTCGAGGTAGCGCGGCAGGACGTCGAGCACCGGGGTGCACCGGGGGTCGTTGGCCTCCTTCGGGTTCAGCGCGATGGTGCAGTGGTGGGTGATCCCGAACTGCGAGGCCCGGAACCGCTCCCAGCCGACCAGCGCGTCGAAGTAGTCGGTGAAGGACCCGACGCTGGTGCGCGGCTGACCGAGCCAGAACGCCGGCTCGACCAGGGCGCGCACCCCGGCGGCGTACATGCGCTCGTAGTCGTCGGTCGTGCGCGAGCTCATGTGGATGTGGGGGTCGAAGATGCGCATCTCAGCCTTCCAGGTCGGCGGACGGGGTGGTCAGGGCGGTCGGGCCGAGGAAGCGGGCCGCGTCGGGGGGCACCGGGCGCCCGGCCGCCTCGCGCTCGGCGGCGTAGCGGCGGACCATCGCCGCGAGGTCGGCGTCGGTGCGCTCGTCGAGGTGGGCCACGGCGTGCAGCGGCACCCCGACGAAGAGGCACTTCAGCACCCCGTGCCGCCAGTCGTGGGGCGTGAGCCGGTCTGCGTGCGGACCCATCGCGGCCGCGACGAGACGCACGTCATTGGTGCGCAGGGCGTCGAGCAGCAGCTCGGACCCATCGACGTCGGCGTCGCCGGTCGCGGCGAGCGCGAGCAGGACCGCGCGCCGCTCATCGGCGTCGCCGTGGCGGTAGAGCGCCTCCAGCTCGGCGGCGAGCGCGCCCGGGTCCAGGCCGGCGGCGGCCGCGCGGACCAGCTCCACCCGGACCGCGTCCTCCACACGGTGACCGCCCTCGGCGCCTTCCAGGTCGCCCCGGGCGGTACGCCGGGCCGCGCCCGCGAAGAGCCTGCCGATGGCCGGCGGGTCCTCGGCCAGGGTCGCGAGCATCTCGTCGAGGGCGCGCGCGGCGTCCGGGCCGAGGCGGGCGCGCAGGAGCGAGGGGTCGACGAGCGGGTGGACGAGGGTCATCGGGCACCTCCGGGGACGGGTGCGACGGCGCCGAGCCGACCCAGGGACGCCTGGAGGGCGTCCATCGTCGACGCGGCCACCACGGGGGCGGCGTGGGAGTGGCGGGGCAGCTCGACGCAGGCCAGTCCGGTGTAGCCGGTCTCGAGGAGCGCGGCGAGGACGGCGTCGAGGTCGAGCTCGCCGGTGCCGAGCTCGAGGTGCTCGTGCACGTCGCGGACCATGTCGTCGACCTGGACGTTGGCGATCAGCGACCCCGCGTGCCGCACGGTGTCGGCGGGCGTGCGGGGCTCGTTGCAGGCGAGGTGGCCCAGGTCCAGGGTGACGCGCAGGTGCTCGGGGTGACCGAGCCTGGTGCGCAGCTCCAGCACGTCGTCCAGGGTGGCGAGGAACATCCCGGGCTCCGGCTCCACGCAGACGGTGACGCCGAGGGCGGCCGCGTCGTCGAGCACCGGGCCGAGACCGTCGAGCACCCGGCGCCACAGCGCGGTCCTGGACACCCCGGCGGGCGCGGTCCCCGACCAGCACGAGACCGCCTCGGACCCGAGGTCGGCGGCGATGCGCACCGCCCGGCACAGCAGCTCGACGCGGCGTTCGCGTCCCTCGGTGCTCACCAGCGTCGGCTCGTGCTTGTGCCACGGGTCGAGCACGTAGCGCGAGCCGGTCTCCACCACCGAGGCGAGCGCGTTGGTCTCCAGGCAGCGCCGCGCGTGCGCGATCTGGCCCGGGAGGTCGCCGAACGGGTCGAAGTGCGGCTGGTCGAGGGTGAGCCCGACGCCGCGGTAGCCGAGGCCGGAGACCACCGCGCACGCGTCGGCGAGGCGGTGGCCCGCGAAGCCGTTGAGGCCGTAGCCGAGGCGCAGGCTCATGTCGGGCTCACCGCCCGGGCGGCCCGGCGCAGCAGCGGACCAGCACCGGCCACCGCCACCGCGGCCACGGTGCGCCCGCGGGCCGCCAGCCAGGCCGACTGCAGCAGGGTGAGGCCGCCCATGCCCGCCCCCGTGGCCGCGCGGACCCGGGCGGCACCCGGGTCGGTCAGGGCGCGCGCCTGGGCACCGGCCACGACCGCGGCGTACGCCGCCGCGAGCACGAGCGCCGCGCGCCGGTCGTTGCCGCCCGCGGCCGGGTCGCGCAGGGTTGCGCCCACCAGCAGCGCGGCGGCGCTCGCGGTGCTCGCGAGCGCCGCGAGCACGGCTGCCGGACGGGTGCCGTGGACCTCCCCGCGGCTGAGCAGGGTGACGCCCACCGTGTGCACGGCCACCGAGACCGCCGGCGCGGCCGCGGCGCCCGGTCCGTGGCCGGGTCCGGCCACCGCCCCGAGGAGCACGTCCAGGCCCCGGGTCGAGGCCATCGCCAGCGGCCCGACGGGCGAGTCCTTGACCACGACGTCGTAGGTCGCCACGAGCAGCGCGAGCGGCACGCTGACCCGCAGCGCGCGGGGCCCGCCGACCACCGCCGTTGCGGCCAGGCCGGCCGCGCCGAGCGCCCCGGCGACCGCGAGCGCCGTGCTCGCGGGGATCCGCCCGGACGGGATCACCCGCTCGGGCCTCTCCACCGCGTCCACCTCCCGGTCGGCCCAGTCGTTGAGCGCCATCCCGGACCAGTAGAGGAGCGCGGACCCGAGCGGCATCAGCGCGCCGCCGGACCCGGCCGCCACGCCCGACCAGGCGGCGCCGGACCAGGCGTCGCCGGGGACCGTCAGCACCGCCGGGAGCCGCACCAGCTCGGCGAGGTCGCGGGCGCCGGGCAGGGCGGTCATCGCGCCAGCCCCTGCCGCCACGCGACGAGGTCGCGCCACTGCTCGGCGAGCCGGTGCTCGCTGCCGCCGACCGGGTCCTTGAAGAAGAACCCGAGCGCAGGCAGCGGACCCGAGCGTCCGGCGGACTGGGCCGCGGACACCAGCCGGACCAGGTCGAGCACGAGCGGGGCGGCCAGGGCGGAGTCGCAGCCCTGCCAGGTGAACTGCAGCGTCATCCGGGTCCCGAGGAAGCCGTCGAAGCGGACGTGGTCCCACGCGGTCTTCCACTCCCCGAGGTCCTCGACGTGGTCGATGTGCATCGGGCCCGGGACCGGGTGCCCGACCATCGCGTCCAGGCCGCTGCGCTTGGCCGATGTCTTGCTGCGCGCGGCCTCGGGGTCCGCCAGCGTGGCGCCGTCGCCACCGCCCAGCAGGTTGACCGAGGTCCAGGAGCGCAGCTGGAGCGCCCGGGTGGCGAACATCGGCGCCAGCGCCGACTTCACCAGCGTCTCCCCCGTCTTGCCGTCGCACCCGGCGTACGGCAGCCCGTGGCGCTCCGCCGCCTCGACCACGACCGGCAGCCGCAGGCAGGGGCTCGGGGTGAACGCGACGTACGCCGCGCCCGCCTCGAACGCCGCGAGGGCGTAGACCGCCGCGCTGGGAAGGTCGTCCTCGAGGGTGCGCACGGCATCCGGGTCCTCGACCGGGGGCCGGGTGCTGGCGACGTCCACGACCACCACCTGGGCCACGGCGTGACGCTCACGGAAGGCGACCACGTCGGCGGCGAGCCGGGCGATCGCCGCGGCCGGGGACTCCTCGCCCGGCACGTGGCCGGGCCGCACGTCGGTGTCGATCGCCTCGAGCTCCGCGCGGGTGGCCGCGACGAGCGCCGCGGGCAGGACGCCGCCGTCGGCGAGGGCCTCGGCCTTCTTGGCCAGCGCGGAGGAGGCCACGTCGTGTCCCCCGAAGACCAGGCCGGCCAGGTCGGGCAGCCCGGCCGGGTCGAGCTCGGGGAGCTCGGTGACCAGGCCGGTGGCCGGCGCGAGGCCGTGGCGGATCGCCAGCGCGCCGACGACCGCGGTGGTCGCCACCGAGCCGTGGGCGCCCACGAACCACACCCCGGTGCGTGCCGGGCGGGGCTGGGTGTCGCTCTCGTCGTTGCTCATCGAGGGTCTCCTCGCGTTCATGGGGGTGGGGGGATCGCCGTGCTGGGCGGGGCTCAGGTCCCGTCGCGCAGCGAGGCGTACGCCGCGCGCACCGCGGCACCGCACGCACGCGCGTGCTCGTCCGGCGCCGGCTGCTCCTCGAGCCCGCCCTGCGGCCACGCAGGCGGGCCCTCGGACCCCGTGAGCGCCCACGCCGCCTGGCGGGCCGCGCCGAGCGCGACGTACTCCCCCGGCGGCGGGAAGGCGACCGCCCGGCCCAGCACGGCAGGTGCGAGGGCGCGCAGCGCGGGGCTGCGGGTGGCGCCGCCCACGAGGAGCACGCGGGTGGGCTGGACCCCGGACGCGGCGACCAGCCGGTCGACGGCGTCCGCAAGCCCGCACAGCAGGGCCTCGAAGGCGGCGCGGGCCAGGTCGGCGCGGGTGGTCGCCGGGGTGAGCCCGCGCCAGACGCCGACGGCGTCGGGGCGGTTGGGGGTCCGCTCCCCGCCGTAGTAGGGCAGCACGGTGAGCCCGCGCGAGCCCCAGTCCGCCTCGAGCGCCAGGCGGGCGAGCTCGGCGTGGTCGACGCCGAGCCACCGCGACTGGAGGTCCAAGATCCCGGCCGCGTTCATCGTGGTGACCATGGGCAGGAACCCGGACTCGGCGTCCGCGAAGCCGGTGACCGTGCCGGTGCCGTCGGCCACCGGGTCCCGGCTCACCGCCGAGGCGACGCCGCTGGTGCCGATCGAGACCAGCACGTCCCCGGTGCGCAGCGACATGCCGAGCGCCCCGCCCATGTTGTCGCCGGTGCCGGCGGCGAGCGCGGCCCCGGACCCGGTCGTGGCCGCGACGACGCCGCCCGCCACGACCTCCGGGACGCCGGCCTCGTGGCCGAGCGCCGCGGCCAGCAGGTCGGGGCGCCACCGCCCGTGGGCGGTGTCGAAGTAGCCGGTACCGGAGGCGTCCCCGCGGTCGGTGAACACGCGCGTCCCCGGCGCCGCGAGGTGCCGGGACACGTAGTCGTGCGGGAGCAGGACCTCGGCGACCCGCGCGGCCGCGTCGGGCTCGTGGTCGCGCAGCCACCGCAGCTTGGTGGCGGTGAAGGAGGCGACCAGCACGCTGCCGACCGCGTCGGCGCACGCCTGCGCGCCGCCCATCTCCGCGACCAGGTCGCGGGCGGCCGCGGCGGAGCGCACGTCGTTCCACAGCAGCGCGTCGCGCACCGGTGCGCCGCCCTCGTCGAGCGCCACCATGCCGTGCTGCTGCCCGGCGACCGACACCGCCGACGCGCGGTCGAGCAGCGGCCCGGCGGCGTCGTCGCAGGCCGCGAGCCACGCCCGCGGGTCGACCTCGGTCCCGGGCGGGTGGGCGGCCGCCCGGGACTCCACCACGGTGCCGTCGTCGGCGTCGACGAGGACCGCCTTGGTGGACTGCGTCGAGGTGTCGATGCCCAGCACGAGCGTCATGCGGTCCTGCCTTCCCGAGCGGCGCCGGCCGGCCGCATCACGTTCACCTCAGGTCCGCGTCAGGAGGCCGAGAACGCGGCGTCGAAGGCTGCCGAGGGCGGGTCGAAGGCCAGGCGCCGGACGAACTCCAGCGCCTCGGGCGCCCCGACGAGCCGGTCCATCCCGGCGTCCTCCCACTCCACCGAGATCGGTCCGTCGTACCCGATCGTGTTGAGCATCCGGAACGACGCCTCCCACGGCACGTCGCCGTGCCCGGTGGACACGAAGTCCCAGCCGCGCCGCGGGTCGGCCCAGGGCAGGTGCGAGCCGAGCCGCCCGTTGCGGCCGTTGCCGACCTGGCGCTTCGCGTCCTTGCAGTCGACGTGGTAGATCCGGTCCTTGAAGTCCCAGAGGAACCCGACCGGGTCGAGGTCCTGCCACACGAAGTGCGAGGGGTCCCAGTTGAGGCCGAACGCCTCGCGGTGACCGATGGCGTCGAGCGCCGCGACCGTCGTCCAGTAGTCGTAGGCGATCTCGGAGGGGTGGACCTCGTGGGCGAACCGGACGCCGCACTCGTCGAAGACGTCCAGGATGGGGTTCCAGCGGTCGGCGAAGTCGCGGTACCCGGCCGCGACCATCTCCTCGGTGGCCGGCGGGAACATCGCGACGTACTTCCAGCTCGAGGAGCCGGTGAAGCCGATGACGGTGTCGACGCCGAGGCGCTGCGCCGTCCGGGCGGTCAGCTTCATCTCCTCCGCGGCCCGCTGGCGCACGCCCTCGGGGTCGCCGTCGCCCCAGACCTGCGGCGGCAGGATCGCCTGGTGGCGGGCGTCGATGGGGTCGTCGCAGACGGCCTGGCCCTTCAGGTGGTTGGAGATGGCCCAGGTCTTGAGCCCGTACTTCTCCAGCAGGTCGAGCTTGCCCTGGACGTAGGCGTCGTCCTCGGCTGCCTGCCAGGGGTCCAGGTGGTCGCCCCAGCACGCGATCTCGAGTCCGTCGTACCCCCACTCGGAGGCGAGGCGGCAGACCTCCTCGAACGGCAGGTCGGCCCACTGGCCGGTGAACAGGGTGATGGGGCGTGGCATGGGAGCTCCTTCAGGCAGTGGTGCGTCGAACGGGTGCGGATAACGGGCGGGTGGTGCGGATCGGGCGGGCCCGGTGCGGACCGGTACCGGGACCCAGCGCGAGGTCCCGGCACCGGCCGCGGGAACCGGCGTCACGTGGACGCCGCTCCCCCGCCCGGGCGGGGGGCCCGGCCCCCGACCCGCTCGCAGGGCCGAACCTGCGAGCGGATCGGGTGCGGCACCTCTCGGCACCGCCTGGCCGGGACCCCCATCTGCGGACGTTCTCCCTTCTTCTCGTCGTGCGCCTAGAGCTGCTTCTTCAGCTGGCGCGCGACGCCCGTGAGCGCGGCCTTGGCCGGGGCCTTGCGCACGCCCGCGGCGAGCGACTGGAACCTCGTCAGGGCCCGGCGCGCCTGCCGCTCCTGGCCGCGGCGATCGGCGCGCTTGGCGTCGTTCATCGCGGTGGTGAGCGAGGTGGCGAGCCGGGCACCGATGGTGTTCTCGCGGTCCAGGCGCTTGACCAGCTGCTTCGCGCCGGCGTACGTCGCGACCACCCGGAAGGTGACCGTGCGCGTCTGCCGGTTGCCGGCCTTGTCGGTGACGGTGACCGCGAGCCGGTGGGTGCCGGTGCGCAGCCGCATCGCGTCGAGGCGGACCGGGGAGCCGACCACCTTGCCGTCGAGACGGATCACGCGGGACCCGACACCCGAGGTGGCGTCGGTGGCGTTGACCCGCACGGTGCGGACCGCCGCGGCGCCCAGCTTGGCGCCGGCCTTGATCCCGGCGACCTTGATCGCCGGGGCCGTGGTGTCGAGCCGGACCGTGGTGGTCGCGACCTCCGAGACCGTGCCGGCCGCGTCGGTCGCCCGGGCCGAGATCCTGGTGATCCCGTCCCTGGTGACCCGGACGGGCGCCGTGTACGGCGTCCACCCGCCGGTGCCGAAGCGGTACTCCAGGCGCAGGTCCCCGTCGCCGCCGTCGCCCTCGAGGGTGACGGTGACCGGCGAGGTGAACCAGCCACCCGCGCCGTCGGGTGCTGGCGGTGCCGTGGTCATGCTCACCGTGGGCGCCGGCGCCTCGGTGTCGTCGTCGGGGACGACGACCTCGAACTCGCCGGTCGTCTCGTTCCCGGCCTCGTCGGTGGCGGTGTAGGCCACCACGTGGGTGCCGGGCTCGGTGATCTCGAACGGACCGTCGTACTCGGTCTCCTCGCCGCCGTCCACCGTGTAGGTGAAGGAGGTGACGCCGACGTTGTCCGAGGCGTCGAGCACGACGGTGCCCGGACCGGTCAGGTCGAGATCGGCGCATGCGACGATCGCTCCGTCACGGTGCACGACCAGCGAGCGTCCGTCGATGCGCGGCGCCCACGGGACCGTGGCCTCCGCGTACGACGTGCCGTCGGCGGCCGCCTTGATGCGCGGGTCGCCCGATCCGGCCTCCCAGCCGGGGTTGGTCGGCCAGAGCTCGTTCGGCGGGGTGCCGGCACCGTCCGGGTCGTCGCGGTAGTGACCCTCGAAGCCGCCGCAGGTGCCGACGTGCAGGTGCGACTCGTAGCGCTGGCTCGGGTCGAGACCCGTCAGCTCCAGCGTGGCGGTGGTCGTCCGGCCCTCACCGTCGGCCGCGGAGACCAGGGTGGCCTCCCCGCCGATGGTGCCGCCGCTGAGGTCCTCGACCTCGCCGGCGTACGAGCCCAGGACCGTGGCGTCGACCTGCGGTGCGTCCTCGTCCTCGCCCGGCTCGTCCGGACCGCCCGGCCCGGGCTCGCAGGGCTCGGCCCCGCCGAGGGTGAACCAGTCGAACGAGGCCGTGATGCCGGCGCCGGCCGTGGTGTTGGCCGCCGCCAGCAGGCCGATCCGCGGGTCGTCGATGCCGGCCAGGTCGAAGCCTGCCGACATCTCCGTCCACGTCTCGCCGTCGGTGCTGTAGGAACCGATGACCTCGGTCCCGTCCTCGCTGGCCAGTCGCAGCCAGACCGTGCTCGGGAAGTCCGCCCCGAGGCCGGAGGAGTTGGTCTCGGTGGCGGTGCCATCGACCTCCTTGGCGGTCTGGATGATGTTCGCGGCGACGTCCGGCTGGTCGCTGCGGCCCTGGAAGACGTGCTTGATGTAGTTGTCGTCGTCTCCGTAGAGCAGCAGGCCCGCCGACTGGTAGGACCGGTTGATCGGGGCGCTGACCTTGGTGGTGGCCACGAACGGGCCGTCGGGCAGGTCGGTGAGGACCAGGTCCCGGGCGGTGTTCGTGCCCTGGTAGAGGTCGGTCGCCTCGAGCGGGATCTGCACCGTGCCGCCGGAGACCTCGAGGTTGCCGCTGGGGCGGACCACGCTCCAGTCGGACCCGAGGGCACTGCCGTCGAACTGCTCGACCAGGCAACCCGGCTCACACGGCACGGCCGTGTCGTCGGGCGTCAGGGTGAAGTGGTCGAAGCTGGCGGTGATGCCGGTGGCGCCCGCCTGGTTGCCCAGGGCGAACAGGCCGACCTTCGGTGCGGTGATCCCGGTGAGGTCCCGTGTGGAGGTGACGTCGGTCCACGTCGCCCCGTCGCTGCTGTAGGAGCCGGTCACGACGTTGCCGTCGGTGCTGCTCAGCCGCAGCCAGACCGTGTCGGGGAAGTCCGCGCCGAGGTTGGCGGAGTTGGTCTCCGACGCCGAGGCGTCGACCTCCTTGGCCATCTGGATGACGTTGGTCGCCTTGTCGGGGGTGCTCGACCGACCGGAGTAGACGAGCTTGACGTAGTTGTCGTCGTCGCCGTAGAGGATCAGCCCGGCCTGCTGGTAGGCGCGGGTGGCCGGCAGCGTCAGCTTGGTGGTCACCTCGAAGGCGCCCGACGGCAGGTCCTGCAGCACGACGTTCGGCGTCGTGTTGGTGCCCTGGTAGATGTCGGTCGCGGTGATCGGGATGTTGAGCGACCCGTCGGCGACCGTCAGGGACTGGTCGACCCGGACGCTGCGGTTCCAGCGCTCGGTGTCGAGGGTGTTGCCGACGAAGTCGTCGGAGCGCCCGGTGAAGCAGCTGTCGCCCGCTCGGGTGACGATGACCTCGAGCGTGCGGGTGGTCTTCGCCCCGCGTGCGTCGGTGACGGTCAGCTCCACGACGTACCGGCCCGGCGTGGTGAAGGTGTGGCTGGGCTCGGCCTCGGTGGAGGTCGCCCCGTCACCGAAGTCCCACGCATAGGTCACCGGGGTGTCCCCGTCGGCGTCGTTCACCGTGCTGGTGAACTCGACCGGCAGCGGGGCCTCGCCGGTGGTGGTGCTGGCGGTGATCGCGACGGTCGGCGGCCGGTTGTCGGTGATGCCGCGGCCGTTGAACTCCAGCCAGTTGACGTTGGCCCCGCCGGTCGTGGCGACGAAGTAGAGCTCGCCGCTGGCGTCCGTGGCGCCGGTGAACGTCGTGGAGACGTCCTGGTAGGTCTGCGCCCCTCCGGTGTTCGGCACCGTCAGGGTGCCGATCGTGTCGCCGGTCGGCGAGCCCTGGCGGACCGCGAACGTCGCGCCCGCGGTCGTCGAGGCGGCCCGCATCGTGACGCCGGTGATGCCGGTGAGGTTCATGACGTCCCAGCGGAACCAGTCACCGGTCTCGACGCCGGTGACGTTCTGGCCGCCGCCGGTGTCCGTGGTCGCCTGGACCGAGACCCCCGGCGTACCGCTGGTCTCGCTGCCGGTGCGCCCGGTCTCGTCGAAGAACTCGGCCTCCTTGTGCTTGGTGTGCACGATGATGCCGTCGACGCCGGTCAGGGCGCCGGCGTCGCCGGCCCCGTCGTCGGTGTAGGTGGCCTTGATGGTGCCGAAGATGTTGGCACCGACGTGGCCGGAGTCGCCGGGCAGCGCGAGCGTGCCGCTGCAGCCGGTGTACTGCTCGTAGTCGTGCGAGTGCTCGTCGTGGCCCAGGCCGGGCTGGACGACCACCCGGTCGCAGTCGATCGTGCCGTCCTCGGGATCGGTGACCTCGACCTCGTAGCGCAGGTAGTCGCCGAACTCGAAGAACCCGCCGTCGACCGGCAGCGTCAGCTCCACGGTCGGAGCGGTGTTGCCGGCGACGATGTCGATGTTGGTCGTGGCGGACCGGCCGCCCTCGTCTGTCACCGTGAGCCGGGCGGTGTAGTTGCCCGCCTCGGTGTAGGTGTAGCTGCCGGTGGGGGTGGTGGCGTCGGTGGTGCCGTCACCGTCGAAGTCCCAGGCGTAGGTCAGGCCCGTGGCGTCGCCGGTGTCGGCGTCGAAGGACCCGCTGCCGTCGAACGCGACGGTGAGCGGGGCCGGGCCGGAGGTCCGGTCCGCGGTGGCCCGGGCGACCGGGGCGCGGTTGCCCTCGACGTAGTCGATCCGGTAGATGCCGGAGTCGGTGTTGTTGCCGTTGAAGCCGCTGCCCCACTCGATCATGTACAGCGCGCCGTCCGGGCCGAACTGCAGCGCGTGCGGGCGGATCATCGGCAGGTTCGGCAGGAACCGGTTGATGTCGGTGTAGTTCGTCCCGTCCAGGTTCATCTGCACGGTGAACAGCCGGCTGTTGTTCCAGTCCGCCCAGATCGCCTTGCGGTCGAAGTACGCGGGCCACTTGCGGTCCGAGACCAGGTCGGCGTCGTAGGAGTAGGTGCCCGAGGTCATCGGGGCGCCGCTGGCGCCGATCTCCGGGGTTCCGGTGATCGCGGCGTTGTTGCTCTGCCAGATGACCGCCGGCTTGGCGGGCGGCAGGTTGGTCAGCCCGGTGTTGTGCGGGGAGTCGTTGACGAGCGCCGCGCAGTCGAAGGCCGGGCCCGCGGTGCTGCTGGCGAAGTTGTAGTCGTTGTACGGCGTGTTGTCGCCGACGCAGTAGGGCCAGCCGTAGTTGCCGGGCTCGTCGAGGATGTTCCACTCCACGCGGCCGTTGGGTCCGCGGGTGGCACTCACGGCTCCGGCGTCCGGGCCGTAGTCGGCGACCAGGATGTTGTTGTTCTGCTCGTCCAGGCCGATGCGGAACGGGTTGCGGAAGCCCATCGCGTAGATCTCGGGGCGGGTCTTGTCATCCGCGTCGGCGTCCTCTTCGAAGAGGTTGCCGTCGGGGATCGCGTAGCCGCCCTCGGGCAGCGGCGTGATGCGCAGGATCTTGCCGTTGAGGCTGTTGGTGTTGCCCGAGGTCCGCTGGGCGTCCCAGGCGGCGCGGTTCGGCCGCTCGTCGATCGGGGTGTACCCGCCGGAGTCGAACGGGTTCGTGTTGTCGCCCGTGGCGAGGTAGAGGTTGCCGTCGTTGTCGAACTCCAGCGACCCGCCGGCGTGGCAGCACTGCTCACGCTGGGTGGGCACGTCGAGGATCGTCGTGGCGGTGTCGAGCTGGAGGGTGTTGCCCGACATCGTGTAGCGCCCGATCCGGTCGGTCGCCTGGTTCCCCTGCGGTGAGTAGTAGAGGTAGACCCAGTTGTTGGTGGCGAAGTCCGGGTCGAGCGCGATGCCGAGCAGACCGAACTCCTGGCCCGTGTAGACCGGGATCGTGCCCGCGGTCACCACGGTGCCGTTGGGCTGGATGATGCGCACGGCGCCGTTGCGGTCGACGTAGAAGACGCGACCGTCCTCGGCGATGTCGAGCTCCATCGGGTTGGAGGTGTTCTCGTCGAGCGCGACCTTCTCGAAGCTGTCCTCGAGCGTGGCGGAGCAGTCCGAGGGCAGGACACCGGCGGCGGTCTTGATGCCGCCAAGGATGTGGCCCAGGAACTTCTCGTCGGTGAAGGACGCCTCGGTGTGGCCCATGCCGGTGTACCAGCTGCGGCCGCCGTCGTAGTCCTGGCACCACGCGATCGGGTGCTCGACGCCCATGGCGCCGCCGCCCGGGGCGTAGGTGCTCTCGTCCATGGAGGCCAGGACGTGCACGTCGCCGCGGGGGTTGGTGCGGAAGTTGTACCACTCGTCGGTGCGCTGCCAGCGCGGCTCGATGCCGGCGGTGGAGGGGTGCGCGGGGTCCTCGACCTTGACGGTCGCGGTCGGCGTGCCCGGCGGGTGGTTGGCGAAGTAGGAGCCGACCAGCTCGCCGTACCAGGGCCAGGAGTACTCGGTGTCGGAGGCCGCGTGGATGCCGGCGTACCCGCCTCCGGCCTGGATGTAGCGCTCGAAGGCCGCCTGCTGGGTCTCGTTGAGCACGTCGCCGGTGGTCGACAGGAAGATGACCACCTCGTACTGCGCGAGGTTGGCGTCGGTGAAGGCCGAGGCGTCCTCGGTGGCGGTCACGGTGAAGTCGTTCTCGACGCCGAGCTGCTGGATCGCGGTCGTCGCCTCGTCGATGTTGCTGTGGCGGAACGCCGCGGTCTTGGAGAACACGAGGGCGTCGAACGTCTCGTGCTCGTCGGCCGCCGCGGTGAGATCCGCGGTCCACGGGACCGCGTCGCCCAGCGGGACGGACTCGCGCAGGTTCTTGGCGCCCTTGCCCTTCTTGCCCTTCTTCTCGGCCGGCTTGGCCTTTCCATTGCTCCGGTCAGGGGCCTTGGTCGCCGCGGACGGCGCCTTCTCCGGTTGCGCGGCCTGGGCCGCCGTGGCGGAGAGCCCGAGGCCGACCGTGGCTGCCAGAGGCAGCGCCACGACCGTGGCCAGGGTCGAGCCCAGCGCGGTGCGTGAGCCCTTCCGTAGCCGCGTGATGAGCTGATGCATCACGATCTCCTTCGTTGGTGACGGTGTGCGCTGGTGCGGTTCCGGGGCGGGTCCCCGGGCGTTCGGCCCCTGGCGGTGCTGATCAGGCTGGTCGTGCTGGTCGTGCTGGTCGTGCGGGTCGTGGTGGACGGGTGGACGGGCGCGCGGCTCAGCGGGCGCCGAGGAGGTGCTCCATGGCGAGCTGGTCGAGGGCCTCCATCGCGACGCTGCGCTCGGCGAGCGCAGCGACGTCGTACGTCGTGTCGCGCAGGTCGGAGAGCTGCTCGCCCGGGTCCAGCGTGGGCCGCTCCAGCTGCTCCACCTCGGCGGCGGCGAGCGCCTCCGCGACGGCGGGGTCGGCCCGGAAGGCCAGGGCCCGCTCGCGCAGGATCAGGTAGTTGCGCATGCAGGCGCGGGCGGCGTCCCAAACCCCGTCGACGGCCTCGGCGCGCGGCGTCTTGAAGTCGAAGTGGACGTAGCCGTCGTAGGCGTTGCCGCTGCCGCTGCCCAGGAGGGTGTCGACGGTCCAGAACGCGCCGCGCAGGTTGCCGGCGCCGAAGCGCAGGTCCTGGTCGAACCGCGGGCCGTGCTGGCCGTTGAGGTCGATGTGGAAGAGCTTGCCGTGCCACATCGCCTGGGCGATCCCGTGCGCGTAGTTGAGCCCGGCCATCTCCTCGTGCCCGACCTCGGGGTTCAGCCCGACCATGTCCGGGTCGTCGAGCTCGCCGATCAGGGCGAGCGCGTGGCCGATCGTCGGCAGCAGGATGTCGCCGCGGGGCTCGTTGGGCTTGGGCTCCAGGGCGAAGCGCAGGTCGTAGCCCCGCTCCTTGACGTAGGCGCAGAACGTGTTGAGCGACTCCACCATCCGGTCCAGGGAGGCCCGGACGTTCTTGCTGGCGCCGTGCTCGGCGCCCTCGCGGCCGCCCCAGAGCACGAACGTGTCCGCCCCGAGGCTCGCCGCGAGGTCGATGTTGCGCAGCACCTTCTGGGTCGCGTAGCGGCGTACGTCGCGGTTGTTCGCGGTGAGCGCCCCCTCCTTGAAGACCGGCGGCCCGAACAGGTTGGTGGTGACCATCTCCACGCGCAGGCCGGTGTCGGCCAGGGCCTTGCGGAAGCGGTCGAGGTCGCGGTCGCGGGTGGCGTCGTCGGGCAGCAGGTCGTCGTCGTGGAACGTGACGGCCGACGCTCCCATCTCGGCGAGCCGGTGGGTGGACTCGACGGGGTCGAGGGGCGGGCGGCTCGCGGGTCCGAAGACGTCGACGCCCTGCCAGCCCACGGTCCAAAGACCGAAGGAGAACTTGTCCTCGGGCCGGGGGGTGTGGTCGGTGCTCATGCGGTGATCTCCTGCCACTGTCGGGTGTGGGAGCTCGTCTCGACCGCAGCCAGCACACGCTGGACCTGCAGGCCGTCGGCGAACGACGGGGTGGGCTGCTCGCCCGCGGCCAGCGCCGCGACCAGGTCGACGACCTGGTGGGTGAAGCCGTGCTCGTAGCCGAGGCCGTGGCCCGCGGGCCACCAGGCCGCCACGTAGGGGTGCTCGGGCTCGGTCACGAGGATCCGCCGGAAGCCGGCCGTCTCGGCGGGCTCCGTGGCGTCGAAGAGGTCCAGGACGTTCATGTCCTCGAAGTCGAAGGCCAGCGAGCCGCGGGAGCCGTTGATCTCGAGGCGGATCGCGTTCTTGCGTCCGTAGGCGAAGCGGGTCGCCTCGAAGACGCCGAGGGCGCCGCCGGCGAAGGAGGCCAGGAAGACGGCGGCGTCGTCGACCGACACCGTGCCCGTCTCCCCGCTCGCGCCTCCCCCTCCGAGCGTGCCGGCGGTCGCCTCGGCGGCGAGCGGACGCTTGTGCACGAACGTCTGGAGGTGACCGGACACCGAGCTGATCGAGAGCCCGGTGATGAACTGGGCGAGGTCGACGATGTGGGCGCCGATGTCGCCGAGCGCCCCCGAGCCCGCCTGCTCCTTGTCCAGGCGCCACGACAGCGGGACCTCCGGGTCGGCGATCCAGTCCTGGAGGTACTGCGCCCGCACGTGGCGGATCTCCCCCAGCCGGCCGTCGGCGACGAGCCGCCGGGCCAGCGCCACGGCCGGCACCCGCCGGTAGGTGAAGCCGACCATGGCCATCACCCCGTCGGCGGCGGCGCGCTCGGCCGCGGCGGCCATCGCCTCGGCCTCCGCCACCGTGTTGGCCAGCGGCTTCTCGCACAGCACGTGCTTGCCCGCCTCGAGCGCCGCGATGGCGATCTCGGCGTGGGTGTCGCCCGGGGTGCAGATGTCGACCAGGTCGACGTCGGGGCGCTGGACCACGTGGCGCCAGTCGGTCTCGGTCTCCGCCCACCCGAGCCGCTCGGCGGCGGTTCGGGAACGGCCCGGGTCGCGACCGCAGAGCACCTGCATCACCGGTGTCAGGGGCAGGTCGAAGAAGTGCGGGGCGGTGCGCCACGCCTGGGAGTGTGCGGCCCCCATGAAGGCGTGGCCGACCATGCCGACGCGCAGTGTTCCTGGGGTCGCTGGGGTCCCTGCGGTCCCTGGGGTCGAGCGCGTCGCGGAGGTGGCGTCGGCGGGTGACTCGGTCATCGGCTTCCTGCTCGATTCGTCCGGAGGTGGATGGGGGCGCGGTCGGCCCGGGGAGGCGGGCCGACCGCGGGGGGTCGCCGCTCAGGACTCGAAGGCGGTCTCGAGGTACTGCTCGACGTTGTCGGCCGTCACGACCGGCGCGTAGAGTTGGACCATGCGCGGCACCTCGACCTCGACGAGGTCGGCGACGGAGCGCTGCTGGGCCAGCAGGCGGGCCAGCTTGAGGCCGTCGGCGCCCTGGGTGGAGGGGTAGATCACCGTCGCCTTCAGCACGCTGTCGCCCTCCTGGATCGCGCGCATCGCGTTGGCGGAGCCGGCGCCGCCGACCATGATGAACTCGTCACGGTTGGCGTTCTCGATGGCCGCGAGCACCCCGACGCCCTGGTCGTCGTCGTGGTTCCACATGGCGTCGATGCGGGGCTCGGCCTGGAGCAGGTCGGAGGCCGCCTCCTCGCCGCCCTGGACGGTGAAGTCGGCGGCGACGCGGTTGTCGACGTCGAGGCCGCAGTCGGCCAGGGCGTCCTTGAAGCCGCGGCTGCGGTCCTGGGTCAGCGGCAGCGAGTCGATGCCGGCGATCTCGGTGACCACCGCATCGGGCTTGTCCCCGACCTGCTCGCAGATGTAGGTGCCGGCCGAGACGCCCATGCCGTAGTTGTCGCCGAGGACGGTGACGCGCGCGGCGTTGGGGTCGCTGAACTCGCGGTCGACGTTGATGACCGGGATGCCGGCCTCCATGGCCTTGAGCGCGACCTTGGTCATCGCCGCGCCGTCGAAGGGCAGCAGCACGATCGCGTCCACGCCCTCGTTGATGAACGTCTCGACCTGCTGAATCTGGACGTTCACGTCGTTGGTGCCGGTGGCGATCTTGAGCTCGACGTCGTCGTACTGGTCGGCGACCTGCTCGGTCGACTCGGTGATCGAGGCCATCCAGCCGTGGTCGGCCGCGGGGGCCGAGAAGCCGATGACGACCTTCTCGCCGGCCTCGTCGTTGGAGCCGGCCTCGGCCTGCGACGTACCGCCGGCGCGCTCCTCCTCCTCGCCCTCGGCCTCGTTGCTCGTGCACGCGGACGCCGCGAGCAGGGCCAGGACCGCGACGCCGCTGCCGACGATCCGGGCCGGGGTGGTCCTCTTCTTCAGTGACTTCACGGTCATGGCGGGTGCTCCTTGGATCAGGTGTGGGTGTGACGGGGTGGGTGCTGCCGGGACAGCCGCCCGAGAAACGGTGTCGATCAGGTCGCGCTCTTGCGCGAGGCCAGCCACTGCTGGAGCAGGACGGCGGCCACGATGACGGCGCCCTTGAGCACGGACTGCTCCGAGGAGTCGCGCTGGTTCTGGATGAACACGTTGGTGAGGGTCGTGAAGATGAGCACACCCAGCACGGTGCCGGTGACGGTGCCGCGCCCACCGGCGAGCAGCGTCCCGCCGATGACGACGGCAGCGATGACGTCGAGCTCGATGAGCGTGCCGTGGGTGGAGGTTCCGGTGGTGGTGCGGGCCACGAGCATCAGCGCCGCGATACCGCAGCACACACCGACCAGCACGTAGAGCAGGACGGTGTGACGCCGCACGTTGATGCCGGCCAGCCGGGCGGCCTCGGGGTTGCCGCCGACGGCGAAGGTGCGGCGCCCGAAGGTGGTGCGGTTGAGCAGCACCCACCCGACGACCGCGACGAGGCCGAAGAGGTAGATGGAGAAGTCGATGCCGAGGTAGTCGGAGGCGAAGACGTCGGTGAACCCGTCGACGTCGACGATCTGGGTCTTCTTGTCGGACAGGATCTCGGCCAGACCGCGCGCGGCGATGAGCATCGCGAGCGTCGCCACGAACGGCACGATCCGTCCGTAGGACACCAGGATCCCGTTGACCAGGCCGCAGCCCGCGCCGACCGCCAGGGCGACGAACACCATGACCAGCCAGTGGTTGTCGCGCGCCATCGTCTGGGTGGCCAGGGTCGTGCACCACACCGAGGACAGGGCGAGGATCGCGCCGACGGAGAGGTCGATGCCGCCGCCGGTGATCACGAACGTCATGCCGATGCTGAGCACGCCGACCACGGCGGCGCCGCGCAGGATGGTCAGCGCGTTGTCGCTGTTGGCGAAGTTGCCGCCGGCGGTGAAGGCACCGACGGCGCAGATCACCACGAGCGCGACGACCAGGCCCAGGATGCGGAAGAACCCGACGGCCGAGAGCCACTGGATCGCGCGCTGGCCACGCGTCGTGGGCCGGTCCTCCGCCTGGACCATGGTCTGGTGCGACGCGGTGCCGGACACGGCCGCGGTCCCGTCGGGTCCGGGGGCCGGTGGCCGGTCCTGGGACGAGGAGTCCTTCAAGCGATCGGTCATGCGGGCGCTCCTTCCATGACCAGGTCGAGGACCTGGGACTCGTCGATGTCGTCGGCGGCCGCCTCGTGGACCACCCGCCCCTCGCGGACCACCAGCACCCGGTCGGCCAGCCCGAGCACCTCCTCGACCTCGCTGGAGACCACGACCACGGCGACACCGGAGTCGGCCAGCCCGGCGATCAGCCGGTAGATCTCGGACCGCGCGCCGACGTCGACGCCGCGGGTCGGCTCGTCGAGCAGCAGCACCCGGCACTCACGCAGCAGCCAGCGGGCCAGGACGACCTTCTGCTGGTTGCCGCCCGACATGGTGCGCACCATCCGGTCGACGTCGGGGGGCCGCACGTCGAGGGACCGGGTGAGGACCGACGCACGGCGTCGCTCGTCGCGGCTCGCGAGGAACCCGAGCCTGGAGAAGTCGCGCAGCGAGGCGACGGTGATGTTGCGGTAGACCGCGTCGTCGAGCAGCAGGCCCTGGCTCTTGCGCTCCTCCGGGGCCAGGCCGACGCCGGCCTTCACCGCCTGGGTGACCGAGCCGCGGCGCAGCTGCTTGCCGTCGACGTGGACGGTGCCGGCGCTCGCGCGGCGCGCGCCGTACAGCGTCTCGAGGATCTCGGTGCGCCCCGAGCCGACGAGCCCGGCCAGCCCGACGACCTCGCCGGCGTGGACGGTCATGTCGACGTCGGAGAAGACCCCGGCCAGACCGAGGCCGCGCAGCTGGAGCACCACGGGGCGTTCCGCGTCGGGCCGCCGCTCGCGCGGCGGGAAGACGTACTCGATCGAGCGGCCGGTCATCAGCCGGATCAGCTCGGAGGTCGGGGTGTCGAGGGCAGGGAGGCCGGTGGCGACGGTGCTGCCGTCCTTGAGGACCGTGATCCGGTCGCCGATGCGGCGGATCTCCTCGAGCCGGTGGGAGATGTAGACGACCGCGACGCCCTCGGCGGTGAGCCCGCGGATCACCCGGAACAGGTTGTCGACCTCGCCGTGGTCCAGCACCGCGGACGGCTCGTCGAGGATCAGCAGCCGGGTCTCGTGGCTGAGCGCCCGGGCCATGCTGACGATCTGCTGGCCGGCCGGGGACAGGTCCGCGACCAGGCGCGATGGCGGGATCTCGCCGTGGCCGAGGCGCTCGAGCAGCTGCTGCGCGCGGCGGTGGGCGCGGTTGCGCCGGATGAAGCCGCCGGTGGCGACCTCGTGGCCCAGGAAGATGTTCTCGGCCACCGACAGGCCGGGGACCAGGTCGAGCTCCTGGTAGATCGTGGAGATGCCGGCGTCGATGGCGGCCTGGGGGTGGCTGAGCCGGACCTCCTGGCCGTCCCACCAGATCGTGCCCTCGTCGGGCTGGTACGCCGCGGAGAGCACCTTCATCAGCGTGGACTTGCCCGCGCCGTTCTGCCCGAGCAGGCAGTGCACCTCGCCGGCGCGCACGTCGAGGTCGACGCCGTCGAGGGCGCGGACGGCGGAGAACTGCTTGACCACCCCGGTCATCCGGAGCAGCACCGCGCCGGGCGCGCGCCCGGGGCGGTCCGGGCCGTCGGGCGGCGGGGTGGGGGTCGGGGTGGTCATGCCATCACCTCTCCGGCGGGGCCTGCGGGCTGGGGACGTCGGGGGATCCCGGAGGGGTCGGCGAAGACCGGCTCGAGCGCGGCCATCGCTCCCCCGCGCACCGCGGCCGCGAAGCCCATGGTCGAGATCTCCACCCGGGTGCCGCCGGAGTCGACGGCGAGGACGCCGGCGCCGAGGGCACGCTCCACGGCAGGGCGCATGTGGTGGCCGACCGCGGAGTAGTAGCCGCTGAGCACGATCGCGGCCGGGTTCAGGGCGTTGGCCAGGATGGCGGCGCCCACCCCGACCCAGGTGCCGACCTGGTCGAGGGCGTCGAGGGTCCGGGCGTCGCCGAGATCGGCGCGCCGGTTGATCTCGGCGAGGCGCTCGTCGAGGCCGAGCGCCGGGTTGCGGATGGTGTCGTGGGGCTCGGCGACCAGCTCGAGCAGCGCGCGCAGGCCGCTCACGGTCTCCCAGCAGCCGGTGCGACCGCAGCCGCAGGTGCGGCCCCGCGGCTGGACGATGATGTGCCCGAACTCCCCGGCGTACCCACGGCGGCCGCGGAGCAGCCGGCCGTCGGCGACGATCCCGCCGCCGACACCGATCTCGCCGAAGAGCACCAGGATGTCCTGGCGGTCGGGCACGCCCGGCGTGGCCTCCGCCGTCGCCGCGAGGTTGCCCTCGTTGTCGATGCGCACCGGGAACGACCCGTCGAGGCGACGCCGGATGAGCTCGCCGACCGGGACGTCGAACCAACCGAGGTTGGGACCGTGGGTCAGCAGGTCGCGGCGCCGGTCGACCAGCCCCGCGACGCCCACCGTCAGGCCCGCCGCGTGGCGGCCGCCGAGCGCGAGCTCGTCGACGACCTCGCACACCAGGCGCATCAGGTGGTCGATCACGACCTCCGGGCCCATCGCCCGCGCGTCGAGCGCCAGGCGTCGCTCGCCGACGGTGCGGCCGGCGAAGTCGAGCGCGAGGACCGAGACGTGGTTGACGTTGACCTCCGCCCCCAACCCGTAGACGCGGGACCCGTCGAGCTCGACGGCCGTGCCCGGGCGCCCCACGCTCGAGCGCTGCACCTTGCCCTCGCGGACCAGGCCGCGTTCGGCCAGCTCGGAGACCAGCGTGGAGACCGTCGACCGGGTCATCCCGAGCTCGGAGGAGAGGGTCGCGCGGGAGCGCGGGCCGTGGTCGCGCAGGGAGCGCAGGACCAGGCCCAGGTTGCTGCGCCGCAGGTCGAGATGATCGACGCTGTGCGACTGCGGAGAAGCGCCGAGAGACGCCATGTCGTGCTCCTGACTGACCACGGACGGCCCGCCTGTGACCGCCATCACATATTTGTTAAGGCGACGCACAAACTAAGTCACAGGAAACAGCGTCCACAACTGTTTCGAGGGCGTTGTCACGAGCAGAGATTCGCTTATGCCGATTCCCGAGATAAGTGGTCCGGTTCGCGACATAAGTAGGGCTATTTCGGTGCCGAAATCGCCCTCTCGCGGGTCTCGGCGCGGCAATTAGTGTCGAGCGGCTAGAGGACGCCGAGGGCGCGCTCGGAGGCCAGCAGGGCCATGCCGAGGAGCACGGACCGGTCGCCGGGGGCACCCAGCTCGACCTGGGTGCCGGCGACCACGTCGGCGGGCGCGCGCCGGTAGACCGCGCCGCGCATCTCGTTGAGCAGCAGTGGTCCCAGGGCGGCGCCGGGGCCGCCCACGACCACGATCGCGGGGTTCGCGAAGGCCACCAGGCCGGCGACGGCCTCGCCCACCCGGCGGCCCACGTCGCGGGCGATCTGCACGGCCACGGGGTCCCCGCCGGCGACCGCGGCCACCACGTCCGCCCAGACCAGGTGGTCGCGCTCGCCGAGTGCTGCGGCCAGGGTGGCCGACCGCGCGGAGCGGGCTGCGGCGGAGGCCTGCTCGATCACCATGCCGAGCGAGGCGAAGGAGTCCAGGCAGCCGCTGCTCCCGCACCCGAGACAGGCCGGCCCGAACTCGTCGACCCGGGTGTGGCCGATCGCGCCGGCCAGGTCTGCACTGCCCCGGCCCAGGTGGCCGTCCATGAAGGTCGCCGTGCTGACCGTCGCGCCGAGCCGGACGACGACGACGTCGTCGAGGGCACGCGCCCGCCCGCCGTGGCGTTCCCCGACCGCCATCGCCCGGGTGGCCTGCTCGACCGCCGTGGGAGCACCGTCGGTGACCGCGGCGACGTGGCCGAGGACCTCCTCGAGGTCGACCACGATCCCGGGGGCGAGGGCCACGCCGGTGGCCAGCACGCCGCGCCGGTCGTCGGGCGCCTCGGCCAGCGCCTGCGAGAGCGTCTCCCCCACCAGCCGTCCCAGCTCCTCGGACGACTCCCCCGCGGTGCGGTCCCGGGTCACGCGGCGCGAGACCGCGAACGTCCCGTCCACCACCGTCGCTCGCACCCAGGACTCGGCCACGGACACCGCGCCCGTCCGGACCGCGGGACCGAGGCCGACGGTGCTCGAACGCCGCCCGCCCGAGCTCGGCGCCACCGGACCCGGCGCGACCAGGCCGGCCCCCTCGAGGAGCGCTACCTCCCCGGTCACGGTCGTGCGCGAGACCCCGAGCAGACGGGCCAGCTCCGAGCGGGTCAGCGGCCCCTCGTCGCGCAGCACGCGCAGCAGCCGGCCGTCGAGCGAGGGCAGCACCGGGTTCGTCTGGGTCATGTGCGCTCCGTCCGAGGTCCCGGCCGATGGATGGGCTGGATCCTGACACGTCGCCGCCGAAGTGGACAGGGCCTTGGCGTCGCGGTCGCACCGGGGTCGACCCTCCTCGATGCCCCGCATCCACCAGAGGACGTCCGGGCACACTGGCGCCATGCTGCTCAATGACGTGGTCGCGACCTCCGCGAGCGTGGCCGCGACCCGCTCGCGCAAGGCCAAGGTCGCGGCGATCGCCCGGCTGCTCGCCGACACCCCGGAGGCCGAGCTGCCCACGGTCGTCGTCTACCTCGGCGGGACCCTGCGCCAGCGGCGCACCGGGATCGGCTGGCGCGGACTCGGCGAGCTGCCGGACCCGGCGGGCGAGGCCACGCTGGAGGTGGCCGACGTGGACGCGGCCTTCGAGCGGGTCGCCGCGCTGTCCGGGCCCGGCTCGCAGGCGGCGCGGGCGGCCGCGGTGGAGGCGCTCTTCGGCCTGGCGACGCCCGAGGAGCAGCGCTGGCTGCGCGGTGCCGTCACCGGCGAGGTCCGCCAGGGCGCGCTGGACACGCTGGTGCAGGAGGCGGTCGCGCAGGCCACGGGCGTCCCGCTCCCCGTCGTACGACGGGCGGCGATGCTGGCCGGCTCGACCCGGGCGGTCGTGACCGCGGCGTTCTCCGGTGGCGAGGACGCGCTGGCCGGCATCGGCCTCGAGGTCGGGCGCCCGGTGCTGCCGATGCTCGCCTCGTCGGCGAAGACGCTGCCCGAGGCGATGGAGCGGGCCGGCGGCGGCACCGTCGCGGTCGACACCAAGCTCGACGGGATCCGCATCCAGGTGCACCGCGACGGCGACGAGGTGCGGATCGCGACCCGCACGCTGGAGGACATCACCGCCCGCCTGCCGGAGGTGGTCGCGGTGGTCCGCGAGCTGCCCGGGCGCCGCTTCGTGCTCGACGGGGAGGCGATCGCCCTCGACGCGACCGGCCGGCCGCGCCCGTTCCAGGAGACCGCCTCACGCACCGCCCAGCGCTCGGCCAGCGACGTCGCGGTCACGCCGTACTTCTTCGACCTGCTGCACCTCGACGACGAGGACCTGCTCGACTCCCCCGGCGCCGAGCGCCTCGCCGCGCTGGAGACGCTCGTGCCCGACCCGTGGCGGGTCCCGCGACTGGTCACCGACGACGTCGCCGCGGCCGAGGACTTCGCCGCTGAGGCCCTCGCCGGCGGTCACGAGGGCGTGGTGGTGAAGAACCTCGCCGCGCCGTACGACGCCGGGCGCCGGGGCGCGTCGTGGGTGAAGGTGAAGCCGGTGCACACCCTCGACCTGGTCGTCCTCGCCGTCGAGTGGGGCTCCGGACGGCGATCCGGGTGGCTGTCCAACATCCACCTCGGCGCCCGCGACGGCGACGGCTTCGTGATGCTGGGCAAGACCTTCAAGGGGATGACCGACGAGATGCTGGCCTGGCAGACCGAGCGGTTCCTCGCCCTCGAGACGCACCGCGAGGGCCACACCGTCCACGTCCGCCCCGAGCAGGTCGTCGAGATTGCGTTCGACGGCCTCCAGCGCTCGATCCGCTACCCCGGCGGGCTCGCGCTCCGCTTCGCGCGGGTGCTGCGCTACCGCGACGACAAGACCGCCGCCGAGGCCGACACGATCGAGACGGTGCGGGCGCTGGCCGGCGGCGCCGGGGCGAGCTGACGGTCCCGGTCGTACCGCCGAGCGCGCCGACGAGGACGGCGACCGTGACCAGCGGGGTCCGATGTGGGCGCCGGCAGCGGAGACCCACCCCACGAGCAGTCCGCTGAGGACGACCCCGGCTCGCGGTCAGGGCGACATGGCCGGATCGCTCTGGGCGAGTGCGAGGAAGCAGCGGTCGAGCTCGTCGACGAGCATCGCGGAACCGTCGTCGCAGGCGTCGCACCCGCAGTACGGGATCGAGGTGATGCACCTGCCCGGCTCGTCCGGCGAGCCGGCCGGACGGACGCCGACGTCGAGCCCGAGCGGCTCGCCGTCGATGATCACGACCCCGCAGAGCAGCTCGTGGCCCCCGGGTGCGCGCGGCACGACCCGGTAGACGCGCTCGATCTGGTCGGCCCTGCGGCGACCGCGGAGCCAGCCCGGCTTCTCCTCTCCAGCGACCAGAGGCGCCACCGTCGTGGTCGCGATGCCACGCTCGGCCAGGACCTCGGCCCACGCCTCGACCCGCCGCGCGAGGATGCGGTACTTGCCCGGGTCGGTGTAGCGGGAGTACTCCTCGTCGTCCACCTCCCCGTCCGGGTGCGGGTCCGGCCAGCCGGGCGTGTCGGCGCCGATGACGGCGAAGGCCCGGTCGACGGCGGCGAGCAGGTCCCTGACCGCCGCTGCAGTCGTCGGGAGCAAGTGATCCATCCGCGCAGCCTGACCCGCGGGTCTGCTCGGCGGCAACGGCGTTTCGGGCCGGCAGCAGATCGGACGCCGGCCTGACTCAGAGCCAGGGCTCGCCCGCCCATCGCTCCAGGCCGGGTCGCGTCCGCGCGTCCGCGTCGAGCCAGCTCTCGCGGGGGTCACCGGTGCCTTGCCACCCGTCGATCGTGCGCGTGATGGAGTCGCCGCCACGACGGGCGTGCAGCACGCCGCCCCGCGCGACGCTGAGGAACCAGCCGTCCAGCTCCTCGAGGAGAGGGGCGGAGCCGTCGTCACACGCGTCGCACCCGCAGGACGGAAGGGTGTCGAGGAAGACGGGGGCGCTCGCCGGCACCTGGCCCGCACGGATGCCGACGTCGACACCGAACGGCTCCTCGTCCACGATCGTGACGCCGCAGAGCAGCTCGAGCCCGCGGGGCGTCCTCGGCACGATGCGGTAGACGCGCTGGAGCTGGTCCGGCGAGCGGTCGGCGCCGAGCCAGGCGGCGCCCGTCCACGGCCCGACGCTCACGGTCGCGATGTCGCGGTCAGCCAGGACCTCGATCCACGCCTCCAGCCGCCGGACCAGGATGCGGTACTTCCCCGGGTCGAGGCAGCGGGAGTACTCCGCCTCGTCCGGCTCCCGATCCCAGTGCGGGTCCGGCCAGCCGGGCGTGTCGGCACCGGTGGCGGCGAAGGCGCGGTCCACGGCGGCCAGCAGGTCCGACGCCCAGGCCGGCGTCGTCGGGAGCGAGGTGGGATCCACCGGCGCAGCCTGACCGTCCGTCCGGCATCGCGGCAACGGGGTTTCGGGTCCGCGGCGATCAGGTCGGGAACTGCTCGAACATGACCTCGTAGCCGTCCGGGTCGAGCCCGTAGAACACTCTTGCGGACCCGACGTCCTCGACCTCGAGGGTGACCGGCAGCCCCTCGGCACGCCAGAGGTCGCGCATGCCGGCGATGTCGGTCGTCGGTACGACGACCACCACGCCGCTGCCCATCGGGCCTGTCCGCGCCAGCAGCTCACGCTCCGGGTGGTGGTAGCCGTGGGAGTGCCGGCTGGCGAGGATCAGCCAGGTGTGCCTGAAGGTCAGGTATCGCACCATCGATGCTGGGTCGCTCGGGATCTCCCGGAACCCGATCCGCCTGTACAGCGCCAGCGACCGATCCAGGTCCTCGACCCTCAGCCCGATCTTCAGCTGCCGGGATCCCGCGACCATGGCGACGAACCTAGCCGCCCCGACGCCCGCCGGCCGGCGGGCGTCAGCGCCGGACGCTGCCGAGGGCGACGCGCGCGACCCGGACGGGGCGTCCGGGGGCCGCCAGACTGACCTCGACCAGCAGGAAGCGTCCGGCCATGGGCGCCCGCGGGGTGAAGGACCGGCCGCGTGCCCCGGGGATCCTGGTGGACGATCGCTGGTGGGGTCCCGTCCGGTACCACTGGTAGGTGACCACCGGGTCCACCCGCTCGCCCGCGTCCGTGAGGACAGGCTTGCCCACCGTGATCGTCTTGCCCACCTTCGGCGCGCCCGTGCTGGCGAAGCTCGTCACCCAGGTCACCGGGTAGCCGACCTGGAGGTCGGACTAGGCGCGCGGCGCGAACACCACGCTCCTCGTGCCCGGGACGCTGGCAAGCACCTCGATGGTCACGTCCAGGCCGATGACACGCCGCGGCACGATGATGCTCGACGGTGGCGCTGCTGTGCGCTTGCGCGACACCACGACGGGCGTGCGCGAGTCCCCCGGGTCGTGGCTGCGCGCGGTCACGAGCGTCTCGAAGGTCGCTGCGGGGTCCCAGCGCCCGTTCCACCTGATCGGGTAACGCGTTCCCGCTCGGAGACCGGTGCGCGCGTCGTCGATCAAGCGGTCGCCGATGAGCGAGGCCGACGCAGGACGCCGCATGTCGAGGAGCCGGTACGGACGGGAGGTCGCGGACCGCTGGACGTCGGCGTCGCCGCCTCCACGCGACGTCTCGACGACCGTGAACCGGTGCTTGCTGCGGGGGTACGTGCTCGCACCGCAGCCGCCACGGTTCCGCGCGACGAAGCTGTCCCCGTCGCGGTCCAGGCTGTCGTACCCGTCCGCCGCGGGCCAGAAGGACGAATGGCGGATCGCGCCGTTCGCGGGAGCGATGGCGGTGTCGACGATCTCGTACGCGCCCTCCCCCTCGACCGGCGTCGCGTCGGTGAACGTGACGACCACGTTGCATGCGGTGTTGAGCCAGAACCGGCCAGGAGAGCGCTCCTGCTCCCACTCCACCCCGGTCACCACGATGTCGCCGGTCACCGGTGCCGCCAGCGGGTCGTCGGCGGCCACCGCTGCCGGGATCGTGAACCCGACGAGCCCCGCGCAGAGCACCGCCGTGATGGCGGACAGTGCAGGCACGAACGACCTGGGCGTCATGAGCGGCTCCTCCGGCGGGGTCGAGCACCGCAGGGAGCGGAGTCGCCCGACGCTATCGGTCGGCGACGGGCGGCGTGGCCGAACGGCGGGGTCGGCTCAGCGACGTGCATCACGGCACGGACCGGGGAGCTGAGCGGCCCGTTGCCGCTGGCGCGCGGTCGGTGCGGCCAAGGGGATTCCGGCGGACCCGGTCGGTCGACGAGGTCCGCCGGTCAACCCCTGCCGATGTGGTCGTGCCACTGATTACGGATCACGGTCGCCACACAGGATCGATACCTGCCGTAGCCCGTCCGCCCCAGGGGTGAGGCGAGAGCTCGACGGTACGAGGTCGCGATGTCTGGCCGCGACCGGGTTTCCCAAGGGCGGTCCGGAACGGGCGCTCGGCCTAACAGCGCCGGTGGAAGGCGACCTTGCCTCCCGAGAGGTGTTTCGTCTCGTAGCCCGGATCGTGGGCCCGGGCGTGGTGGCGGGGGCAGAGGAGTCGACCGCCGTCGACGCTGGTCCCGCCTCCTTGGGACCAGGGCAGGTCGTGGTGGGCGTGGCACAGGCCGGGTGGCCAGTCGCAGCCTTCGGCGGTGCAACCGCCGTCGCGGATCGCCAGGGCGATGCGGTGGGTCTTGGTGTGGAGGCGGCGCCTGCGGCCGACGTCGAGGGGGCGGCCCTGGCCGTCGAGGACGGCGGGGACGAGGCCGGCCTCGCAGGCCAGCCGCCGCGCCTCGGTGGCGGAGATGGTCTCCCCGGTGTGCAGGTGCGCGGCGCGCAGCCCGCCGAGCAGGGACTCCAGCGGCATCGTGACCACGATGGTCGCGGCGACGCCGCCGGCCTCGGGGAGCCGATCGGTCGGGTAGCGCTCGAGGTAGTCGCAGAACGCGTGCCCCAACCGCTCCGGCCCCGGCCGCCGCTCACCCGCCATCGTCCCGGCGCCGTTCACCGCCTGCTGGTGCTTCGGCGCCGCGATCGCCAACAACGCCGCCCGCAACATCGCCGCATGATGGGTCGGGATCGTGAACCGGCCATGGGTCTTCCCGTGCCCGTCATCGCTCATCGTCAGCCGCGCGGCGGCGCGCGCTGCGGCTTCCTCACGCTCCAACCGGGCCGCCTCCGCGGCGTCAGCCTGCTCAGGCGCCGCGACCTCCACGAGCCGCTTGGCAAGGCGACGCAGGGTGATCGCGTCGTGCTCGCCCGCCTGCTCGACCAAGAATTCCTCAGCCCGGGCGCGAGTCGTCTCATCGACCAGGTCCGCGGGCAGGTCGTCGACCGCATCGACGATCACCTGGGCCTGATCCACGTGGATCCGCCCCGCAGCCAGCGCCTCGCGCACGAGGTCGTGATCGCCGGTGTCCAGGGCGCGAGCCAAGCGCATCAGCCGATGGGTCTCCGGCCGAGTCAGCCTCGAGTGGTGCGCCCACCAGCTCGCCGTACTGGTCGCACCCTCGGCGTCGCCCACCTCCACCGCATGCGCCTGAGCCGCGACCCGCAGCCGCAGCTCCTGCAACCGCGCCATCTCGACGTCGAGATCCAGCAGCGCCGCACCCGCCTCAACCTCGCCCAACGCCAGCACCGAAGAGCCGGCAACCCCGTCCAACGCCTCGCGCACGCACGCCACCGCGACAGCCACCGGGTGGCCGGAACGGGGCGGGCGAGGTGCTTCCATGGACCAACTCAACCATCGACCACCGACAGTCCCGACGTAACGTCTTCGCAGGTCAGACGGCCTGTGGACAACCAGCCGTTGCGCCGTCCGAGCAGGTGCGGGACATTCGACCGCACCGCCCGCCAGCCGGCAACACCGAGCCGGCGAGGGGCAGGAAGGACCGCTCCCGTGCGCATCGGCGACATCGACCTCCACCCGCTGACCGACGGCACGTTCCGTGCGGGGCCGGGCTACTTCGGCGACCACGTGACCGCGCACGGGCACGAGGACTACTTCGCGTCGGACGGCAAGGCGTTCCTGCCCATCGGCTGCTTCCTGATCCGCACCGGGTCGCGCACGATCCTCGTCGACGCCGGCATGGGCCCCGCGATGCGCGACGACGGAGACCGACGGCTTCTCATCGGCGGGCAGCTCCCAATCGGGCTCCGTGCCCAAGGCGTGTCCCCCGCCGACATCGACACCGTCATCTGCACGCACCTGCACGCCGACCACTGCGGCTGGCTGTTCGACCTCACCGGGGCGCCCACCTTCCCCCGCGCCGACATCTGGTTCGGCGAGCACGACTGGCACCACTTCGTCGCGGACCCCGACGTCTGGATGCTCGACCACATCCGGCACGGGTTCCGCGAGGCTGACGGCGCACGACTCCACCTGGTCGACCAGGACACGGCGGTC
Organism: Nocardioides sp. zg-DK7169; assembly: GCF_013155365.1. Classification (GTDB taxonomy): domain Bacteria; phylum Actinomycetota; class Actinomycetes; order Propionibacteriales; family Nocardioidaceae; genus Nocardioides. The sequence goes on along the minus strand of NZ_JABJRA010000003.1, from coordinate 39,637 downwards.
GCGCCCGGCGTCGACATCGTCATGACTCCCGGGCACACCCCCGGCCACCTCTCCGTCGTCGTCTCCTCCGGTGTCCACCGCGCCCTGCTCCTCGGCGACGCCATCGTGTGCCCGATCCAGCTGGACGAGCCCACCTGGCAGTCCATCGGCGACGTCGACCCCGCGCTCGCCGCGCAGGTGCGCGAACGGCTGTTCCGCGAGCTCGAGGGCGAGAACGTCGTCGGCGCGGGGGCGCACTTCCCCGAGCTGCGGTTCGGCCGGGTGCTCGCCGGAGAGCTGCGCCGCTGGCTCGGCTGAGGCGCGGCCTCAGCCAACCTCAGCCGACCTGCACCCGTCCGTCCTCGACCCGCCACCGCTGGTCGAGCGCGACGTTCGCGAGCAGCCGGCGGTCGTGGGAGACCAGCAGCAGCGCGCCGTCGTACGACGCGAGCGCCTCCTCGAGCTGCTCGATCGCGGGCAGGTCGAGGTGGTTGGTGGGCTCGTCGAGGACCAGCAGGTTGACGCCACGGGCCTGGAGCAGCGCCATCGCGGCGCGGGTGCGCTCCCCGGGCGAGAGGCGCCCGACGAGGCTGGCGACCTGGTCGGCCTTGAGGCCGAACTTCGCGAGCAGGGTGCGGACCTCGGCCGGGGTCCACTCGGGGACGGCGAGCTCGAAGGCGGTGCCGAGCGGCTGGTCCTCGGGCAGCCCGGCGCGGGCCTGGTCGATCTTGCCGACCGCCACCGAGGCGCCCAGCGACGCGGAACCGGAGTCGGGGGCGACCTCGCCGAGGAACAGGCGCAGCAGCGTGGTCTTGCCGGCGCCGTTGGGGCCGGTGATCCCGATCCGGTCGCCCGCGTTGACCTGGAGCGAGGCGGGGCCGAAGGTGAAGTCGCCCTGGGTCAGCGTCGCCTCGTTGAGGGTGGCGACCACCGCCGAGGAGCGCGGGGCGGCGGCGATGCTGAACTGCAGCACCCACTCCTTGCGCGGCTCCTCCACCTCGTCGAGGCGAGCGATGCGCGACTCCATCTGGCGCACCTTCTGCGCCTGCTTCTCCGAGGACTCGCTCTGCGCTCGACGGCGGATCTTGTCGTTGTCGGGCGACTTCTTCATCGCGTTCCGCACACCCTGCGAGCTCCACTCGCGCTGCACGCGGGCCCGGGAGACCAGGTCGGCCTTCTTGTCCGCGAACTCCTCGTAGGCCTCGCGGGCGTGGCGCCGAGCCACCTCGCGGTCGGCGAGGAACGCGTCGTACCCGCCGTCGTAGACCGCCACCTGGTGCTGGGCAAGGTCGAGCTCGACGATCCGGGTCACGCAGCGGGCGAGGAACTCGCGATCGTGGGAGACCAGCACGACTCCCCCGCGCAGCCCGCGCACGAACGCCTCCAGCCGCTCCAGGCCGTCGAGGTCCAGGTCGTTGGTCGGCTCGTCGAGCAGCACGATGTCGAAGCGGCTCAGCAGCAGCGCCGCGAGGGCCGCGCGCGCCGCCTGTCCGCCGGACAGCGACGTCATCAGCGCGTCCGGGCCGACGTCGAGGCCCAGCTCGGCCAGCACCGCCGGCAGCCGGTCCTCCAGGTCGGAGGCGCCGCTGGCCATCCACCGGTCGAATGCGACGGCGTACGCGTCGTCGGCGCCGGGCTCGCCCGAGCCGAGCGCGGCCGCGGTGGACTCCATCGCCTCGGTCGCGGCCGCGGCACCGGTACGACGGGCGACGTACGCCGCCACCGTCTCGCCCGGCACCCGGTCGTGCTCCTGGGGCAGCCAGCCGACGAAGGCGTCCGCCGGCGCCAGCGAGACGCTGCCCTCGAGGGGCACGTCGGCGCCCGCGAGCAGCCGCAGCAGGGTCGACTTGCCGGCGCCGTTGGCGCCGACCACCCCGACCACGTCGCCGGGGGCGACCGTGAGATCGAGGGACTCGAAGAGGACGCGGTGGCCGTGGCCGCCGGCCAGGCCCTTCGCGACGAGGGTGGCAGTCACGCTCGGATCCTAGTCGTCGCCGGCCCCCGCACCGCCGCCGCCTCCTGCGCGCGAGCCTGGCCCGAACGTGCTGGTCGCCGGGTGGCAGGAACTAGCATCTGCCGCATGCCCACCCCTGCCTCCGGCACCGACGGTCGTCGCTCCGCCGCAGCCGTCCGGCGCCGCCAGCGCGAGGCCGAGATCATCGCCGCCACGCGCAACCTGTTCGACCAGCGCGGCGTGCGCGACGCCCAGATCGACGACATCGCCAAGGCAGTCGGGATCAACCGCGCGATCGTCTACCGACACTTCACCGGCAAGGAGGAGCTCTTCGCCCTCACCCTGGTCGGCTACCTCGAGGAGCTGCGCGACGCCCTCGAGGCCGCGAGCGCCGTCGACGCGGCCCCCGCCGTACGCCTCGAGGCGATCGTCTCCGCCTTCGTGGAGTACGGCGTGGCGCACCCGGCGTTCGTGGACTGCGCCCAGGCGCTGATGCGCCGCTCCGGGCCCGAGCTCCTCGACGAGATCTCCGAGGGCGCGCTGTTCCGCCTCGGCCGGGCGATCTCCTCGTGCCTGGCCCTCCTCACCGGCGTGCTGGAGGACGGCGTGGCCGCCGGCGACTTCCACGTGCAGGACCCGCACCTGCTCGCCAACACCCTCTACGCCAGCGGCCTCGGCTCCCTCCAGCTCGCCCGCGTCGGCATCCTGGTCAAGGAGGCCGCGCCCGGCATCCCGACCCTCGGCGAGATCTCCGCCGAGCAGGTGCGGGACTACCTGGTCACCTCCGCGCTCGCGCTGGCCACGCACCGCTCCTGAGCGGACCGGGGCCCAGCGCCCCTGGTCAGGGGCGCTCGAGGATCGCAGTGATGCCCTGGCCGCCGGCCGCACAGACGGAGACCACGCCGCGCCCGGAGCCGTTCTCGGCGAGCAGCTTGGCCAGCACGGTGAGGATCCGCCCGCCGGTCGCGGCGAACGGGTGCCCCGCGGCCAGCGAGGAGCCGGTCACGTTGAGCCGGGTCCGGTCGATCGCCCCGAGCGGGGCGTCCAGGCCGAGCCGCTCGGCGCAGAACACCGGGTCCTCCCACGCCTTGAGCGTCGCCAGCACCTGCGAGGCGAACGCCTCGTGGATCTCGTAGAAGTCGAAGTCCTGGAGCTTCAGCCCCTGGCGCTCCAGCATCCGCGGCATCGCGTAGGCCGGCGCCATCAGCAGCCCCTCGTGCCCGTGCACGTAGTCGACCGCCGCGGTCTCGTAGTCGGTGAGGTAGGCCAGCACCGGCAGCCCGCGCTCGGCGGCCCACTCCTCGGAGGCCAGCAGCACCACCGAGGCGCCGTCGGTCAGCGGCGTGGAGTTGCCGGCCGTCATGGTCGCCGCCGCGCCCTTGCCGAACACCGGCTTGAGCCGGGCCAGCTTCTCCGCGGTGGAGTCGGGGCGCAGGTTCTGGTCGCGCTCCAGGCCGCGGAACGGCGTCACCTGGTCGTCGAGGAAGCCCCGGTCGTACGCCGCGGCGAGGTGCTGGTGCGACGCGGCCGCCAGCTCGTCCTGCTCCTCGCGGCCGATCTGCCACTCCAGCGCGGTCAGCGCGGCGTGCTCGCCCATCGAGAGCCGGGTGCGGGGCTCGCCGTTCTGCGGGATCGAGGGGACGATGTCGCCGGGGCGGACCTTGGCCAGCGCGGCGAGGCGGCCCTTGAGGTCCTTGGCGCGGTTGAGCTCGAGCAGGATCTTGCGCAGCCGCTCGCCGACCGCGATCGGGGCGTCGGAGGTGGTGTCGGTGCCGCCGGCGATGCCGACGTCGATCTGGCCAAGCGCGATCTTGTTCGCGACCTGGATCGCCGCCTGGAGGCCGGTGCCGCAGGCCTGCTGGATGTCGGTCGCGGGCGTCTCGGGCGCCAGCCGCGAGCCGAGCACCGACTCGCGGGTCAGGTTGAAGTCGCGGGAGTGCTTGAGCACCGCCCCGGCCACCACCTCCCCGACCCGCTCGCCCTCCAACCCGAAGCGCTCCACGAGGCCGTCGATCGCGGCGGTGAGCATCTCCTGGTTGGAGACCTCGGCGTACACGCTGTTGGAGCGCGCGAACGGGATGCGGTTGCCGCCGACGATGGCGACGCGGCGGACGGGGGTGGCGGGGTCGAGGCCGGTCATGGGACACAGTCTTGCCGCCCGAGTGGGTACGGCTAAACCCAGTGAGGGCCAGATCACGAAATCTGGACATCGAGTTACACCACTAGTTGCATGGAGTCCCATGAGCGACCGCTACCAGGAGTTCGCCTCCTCCCCCGTCGGCCGGATCCTCGTCAAGAACCTCGGCCTGCCGCGGCCCACGCCGCTGACCCGTCACGTCGAGGGCGCGCCGCTGGTCACCGGAACCGTGCTCGTCGGCGGCACCGGGCGCCTGGCCGACACCCTGCCCGCGCTGCTCACCGGTCTGGACGTCCACGCGGTCACCGAGCCGCCCGAGGACGAGCGGCTGCGCGGACTGGTCTTCGACGCCACCGGCCTCACCTCCTCCACGCAGCTCGGAGCGCTGCGCGACTTCTTCGCGCCGCGGCTGCGCGGCCTGACGACCAACCCCCGCGTCGTGGTCCTCGGTACGCCGCCGGACCAGGTCCGCGGTCCGGAGCGGGTCGCCCAGCGCGCCCTCGAGGGCTTCACCCGCAGCCTGGGCAAGGAGATCGGCCAGGGCGGAACCGTCCAGCTGGTGCAGGTCGCCCCCGGCGCCGAGGACAAGGTCGCCTCGACCCTGGCGTTCCTGCTCTCCCCGAAGTCGGCGTACGTCTCCGGCCAGGTCGTGCGGATCGGCACCCACGGCACCTCCGAGGTCACCGTCGACCAGGTCGCCGACCCGGACCGCCCGCTGGCCGGCAAGGTCGCCCTGGTCACCGGCGCCAGCCGCGGCATCGGCGAGGCGATCGCGCGGGTCCTGCATCGCGACGGGGCGCGGGTGGTCGGCCTCGACGTCCCGCAGGCGGCCAGCGAGCTGCAGAGCGTGATGGACGAGCTCGACGGGGACTGGCTGGTCCTCGACATCACCGCGCCGGACGCCCCGCAGCGCATCGCCCACGAGCTGCGCGAGCGGCACGGCGGGGTCGACGTCGTGGTCCACAACGCCGGGATCACCCGCGACAAGCGGCTGGCCAACATGTCCGAGGACCGCTGGGACTCCGTGATCGCGGTCAACCTCACCGCGCCGGAGCGGATCACCCGCGAGCTGCTCGACCAAGGGGTCCTCAACGCGGGCGGGTCGATCGTTGGCGTCGCCTCGATCGCGGGCATCGCCGGCAACGTCGGGCAGACCAACTACGCCGCCTCCAAGGCCGGGGTGATCGGCCTGGTCGACTCGCTCGCCGACGAGGTGGCCGAGCGCGGCGACGCCATCACCATCAACGCGGTCGCGCCCGGCTTCATCATCACCCAGATGACCGCCGCCGTGCCGTTCGCGACCCGCGAGGTCGGCCAGCGCCTCAACGCCATGGCGCAGGGCGGACTGCCGGTCGACGTGGCGGAGACGATCGCCTGGTACGCCCACCCGGGCTCGCGTGCGGTCAACGGCAACGTGGTCCGCGTCTGCGGCCAGATGATGCTGGGCGCCTGAGCATGGCCGGGTCGGGCTCGGGAGTGGGGACGCTGCTGCGCGCGGCGCTCCCGTCGGTGCCGGTCATCGGAGCGCTGCCGGGCGTGCGCAAGGCACCGGCGGCGGGGTCCGCCGGCCTGCGCCGCGAGCGCACCGGCGTGGTGGTCGAGCGCGGTCACGTCGAGGCGTACGCCGCGGTGTGCGGGTTCCCGCGCAAGGACACGGTCCCGCTGCCCTACCCGCACCTGCTCGGCTTCGACCTCCAGCTCGCGATGATGGCCGACCGGGCGTTCCCGGCTCCCGCGATCGGGACCGTGCACGTCGAGAACTCGGTGCGCACCCAGCGGGCGATCCGGATCGGCGAGCGGCTCGACGTCGCCGTCGACGTCGGTCGCCCGCTGCCGCACCGAAAGGGCACCGCCTTCGCGTTCACGACCACCGTGGCCGACGAGGACGGCGTGGTGGTGTGGGAGGAGGTGTCGACCTACCTCTCCCGCGGTCGCCCGGCGCCGGGCGAGCCGGCCCCCGCCTCGTCGTACCCGCGGGTGCCCCGGGGGACGCTGACCTGGCCGCTGCCGGCCGACCTGGGCCGCCGCTACGCCGCGGTCTCCGGCGACCGCAACCCGATCCACCTGCACCCGCTCAGCGCGAAGGCGCTCGGGTTCCCGCGCCAGATCGCCCACGGGATGTGGACGATGGCGCGCTGCGTGGCCAGCCTGGAGAACCGGATCCCCGACGCCGCCCGCGTCGACGTCTCCTTCCGCCGCCCCGTGCTGCTCCCCGGCGAGGTCGCCCTCGGCACCACCCGCCTCCCCGACGGCCATGCCTTCGCCCTCACCTCCCCCGACGGCACCACCACCCACCTGCTGGGGACGGCGCGAGGTCGAGTCGAGCCTTCGTGACGGTTGAGTCGAGCCTTGTGGCCGGTTGAGTCGAGCCTTCCGGACGAGGTCGCGACAGGCTCGCCCCACGGCGTCAACCGGTCTCGGCACACTCGGCTGACGGAGGCCCTGCTCGACCGACGGGGGTCTCCCTCAGATGGGTGAGAAGGACAACACCGGCGCATGACGGCCACCCCCCGGGGGTAGGCGGTCTCGGTGAGCAACTCCCCTGCTGCGGCGCGCGACTCCCTGCGCCTGCGCCGTTACCCCCGCCGCCTGTTCCTCGACTACCAGAAGAACGTCGTCGACGTCTCCGCCGACGGCCCGCCCCGCCGACTGCCGACCGCGGCCGCCAGCAAGGACCCCAACGAGGAGCTGTCCTTCGCCGCCTGGTGGCGCGAGTCCGGCCAGAGCCCGAAGAACAGCTGACCACCCGTCCAGACGCAACAGCGCCCCGTGCTCGAGGAGCACGGGGCGCTGTCATGTCTGCGACGTGTCGGGACTCGTCAGTCGCGGGGCCGCACCGGGCGGATCAGGCCCTCCTGGGCGCAGGTCGCGACGAGGCGGCCGTCCTCGGTGAAGATCCGGCCGAGCGCGAGCCCGCGGGCGCCCTGCGCCGCCGGCGAGGTCTGGTCGTAGAGCCACCACTCGTCGGCGCGGAACGGCCGGTGGAACCAGATGGTGTGGTCCAGCGACGCCATCTGCACCTCGGCCGGGGTCACCGCGTGCGCGGCCAGGCTCGCGCCGAGCAGCGTGATGTCGCTGGCATAGGTGAACGCCGCGAGGTGCACGACCGGGTCGTCGGGCAGCCCGGCGTGCACGCGCGCCCACATCCGCGCCTGCGACGGGTGGTCCGGGTCCGGGGTGAGACCGGCGGAGGAGTTGCCGAGGTAGCGCGCGTCGATCGAGGCCCACTCGCGCGCCAGCGCGTTCGCCTCCGGGTTGCCGCCGCGCCGCATCACCGCGCCGAGGTCGAAGCCGGCGTCCGGGCCCGGCACCTCGGGCATCGCGTCGTGGTGGTCGAAACCGTCCTCGACGACCTGGAAGTCCAGGGTCTGGTAGTAGATCGGACGGCCGTGCTGGCGCGCCACCACCCGCCGGGTCTGGAACGAGCGGCCCTCGCGGATCCGCTCCACGTCGTAGACGATCGGCACCGAGTAGTCGCCGCCGCGCAGGAAGTAGGAGTGCAGCGAGTGCACGGCGTACGACGGGTCGACGGTGCGGGTGGCCGCGATGAGCGCCTGCGCGGCGACCTGTCCGCCGTACACCCGGGCGCGCCCGGAGTCGGGCTGGCGCCCGCGGAACAGGTCGGGGTCCAGCTGCTCGAGGTCGAGCAGGCTCACCAGCTCCGCGACCGGGTCCAGCGCCGGGTCGACCACCGGGGCGGGCGTCTCGGGGCTGCTCATGGCGTCTCCTTCTTGCGCGCCGGGCGCATCAGGAACTCCTGCGCGACGGTGGCGGCCAGCTGGCCGTCCTGGGTGAACACGTTGGCCGTCACCAGGCCGCGACCGGCGGAGGCCGACGGCGAGACCTGGTCGTAGAGCCACCACTGGTCGGCGCGGAAGGCCCGGTGGAACCAGATCGCGTGGTCGAGCGAGGCCAGCTGCACCCGCGGGTCGCCCAGGCGCAGGCCGTGCGGCGCGAGCGCGGCACCCATCACCGTCATGTCGGTGAGGTAGGTGAAGGCGGCGAGGTGGAGGAACGGGTCCTCGGGGAGCTCCTCGGAGACCCGCAGCCAGGTCCGCTGCCGCCCCGGGCGCGCCGGGTCGGGCTCCAGGCCGTCGGCGGAGGTGCCGACCAGCCGGATATCGGCGACCGCCCACTCGTCGTCGGAGGAGACGCCGCGGGCCGGGGCCGCCAGCGTCTCCGGCGCGGGCGCCTGCGGCATCCGGTCCTGGTGGGTCAGGCCCTCCTCGGTGCGCTGGAAGCTCGCGGTGAGCGCGAAGATCGGCCGTCCGTGCTGACGCGCGAGCACCCGCCGGGTGAGGAAGGAGCGCCCGTCGCGCAGCGTGTCGACGTCATAGAGGATCGGCGCCCCGGGGTCGCCGGGCTGGAGGAAGTAGGAGTGCAGCGAGTGCACGACGAACTCCGGGTCGACGGTGCGTGCGCCGGCGACCAGCGCCTGCGCCGCCACCTGCCCACCGAAGACCCGGGGCAGCGTCATGTCGGCGACCGCCCCGCGGAAGAGGTTGTCGTCGATCGTCTCGAGGTCGAGCAGCCGCAGCAGCTCGTGGATGTCCCTGGCCATCAGCCTTGTCTCAGCCCTGCTTGTCGTCGTGGGTGTCGTCGTCGCCGTCCAGGCCGGCCAGGAACTGCTCGAACTGGCGCCCGATCTCCTCGCCGGTCGGCAGCGGCTGGTCCTCGGCGAGCAGGCTGCTGCCGCTCTCCTCGGCGCGCGCGAAGGAGTCGTACTGCCGCTCCAGCGCGGCCACCACGTCGGCGACCTCGGCGTTGGCGGCGAGGTAGCTCTCGATCTCGGCCTCGCGGTCCTCGGCCTCGGCGCGCAGGCCGGACAGGTCGATGGTCAGCCGTCCGGCGCGCTCGACCTGCTCGAGCAGGACGGCTGCGGCCTGGGGGTACTCCAGCTGGCCGAGGTAGTGCGGGATGTGCGCGACGAAGCCCATCGCGGGGTGGCCCCACTCGCCGAGCCGGATCTCCAGCAGCGCCTGGGCGCTGCTCGGGACCCGCAGCTCGCCGCTCCACGGGCTGCGCCCGGTGACCAGCGCGGGGTCGTTGGCGTGTGGCGTCAGCGCGATCGGGCGGGTGTGCGGGACGGCCATCGGCACCGACGCGATCTGCACGGTGCGGGTCACCCCGAACCGCTCGATCACGGTGCGTACGCCGCGCGCGAAGGCCTCCCAGCGGGTGTCGGGCTCCGAGCCGTGCAGCAGCAGGTACGGCGTGCCGCCGGCGTCGCGCAGCAGGCGCACCACCAGGCGCGGGGCGTCGTACGCCTCGTAGTGGTCCTGGGCGAAGGTCACGGGAGGACGGCGGGCGCGGTAGTCGTGGAGCTGGTCCACGTCGAACGTCGCCACCACCGATCCGCCGTCGCAGAGGTCGGCGAGGTGCTGGGCCGCACGCCCCGAGGCCTTGCCGGCGTCGAGGAAGCCGTCGAGCACGACGACCATCGTGAGGTCGCTGTCAGCGCGCCCGTCGAGCTCGGGTACGTCGTCCACGATGTGCACGAGCCTTGATTCGGTCACCGGGCCACGATAGGCCCCAGCGCCACGCTCGGCGGGGAGCGTCGACCAGTCGGACACACGTGAGGACGCCCACACCGACCCCGCGTGCCCGGAGTTGTTACCCGCGGGTAATCTGATCTTCCCAGCCGCCAGCAGACCAGGAGAACAGGTGCCCCGACAGCTGCGAGAGGTCGTCTTCGTCGACGGCGTGCGCACTCCCTTCGGCAAGGCCAAGGGCCAGTACGCCGAGACCCGCGCCGACGACCTCGTCATCAAGTGCATCCGCGAGCTCATGCGCCGCAACCCCTCGCTGCCCCCGGAGCGGGTCGACGAGGTCGCGGTGGCCGCGACCACCCAGATCGGCGACCAGGGCCTGACCATCGGCCGCACCGCCGCGCTGCTCGCGGGCCTGCCGCAGAGCGTGCCCGGCTACGCCATCGACCGCATGTGCGCGGGCGCGATGACCGCCGTCACCACCACCGCCTCCGGCATCGCCTTCGGCTCCTACGACGTGGCCATCGCCGGCGGCGTCGAGCACATGGGCCGCCACCCGATGGGCGAGGGCGTGGACCCCAACCCGCGCATCGTCTCCGAGAAGCTGGTCGACCCCGACGCCCTGGTGATGGGCAAGACCGCCGAGAACCTGCACGACCGGTTCCCGACCATCACCAAGGAGCGCGTCGACGCCTACGCCGTGCGCTCGCAGCAGAAGACCGCCGCCGCCTACGAGGCCGGCAAGATCCAGCCCGACCTGGTCCCCGTCGCCACCCGCTCCGCCGAGCAGGGCTGGGGCCTGGCCACCACCGACGAGCCGATGCGCCCCGGCACCACCGTGGAGTCGCTCGCGGCGCTCAAGACGCCGTTCCGTGCCCACGGCCGGGTGACGGCGGGCAACGCCGCCGGCATCAACGACGGCGCCACCGCCGCCCTGCTCGCCGAGGAGGAGACCGCGCGCGAGCTCGGCCTCCCGATCCGGATGCGCCTGGTGTCCTACTCCTTCGTGGGCGTCGAGCCCGAGGTCATGGGCGCCGGCCCGATTCCCTCCACCGAGAAGGCCCTCAAGCAGGCCGGCCTCACCATCGACGACATCGGCGCGTTCGAGGTCAACGAGGCGTTCGCCGTGCAGGTGATCGCGTTCCTGGAGCACTTCGGCATCGCCGACGACGACGCGCGCGTCAACCCCTACGGCGGCGCGATCGCGATGGGCCACCCGCTGGCGTCCTCGGGCGTGCGCCTGATGACCCAGCTGGCCCGCCAGTTCGAGGAGCACCCGGAGGTCCGCTACGGCCTCACCACGATGTGCATCGGCATCGGCATGGGCGGCACCGTGATCTGGGAGAACCCGCACTACACCGGAGAGGCGGCCTGACGTGTCGACCACTGACATCTCGTCCCTGCTGACCCGCGCCCAGGAGATCTCCGCCGACGCCGAGCGGGTCACCCGCGCCCACCTGCGCAAGGTCACCCTGCCCGTCGCCGCCGGCGCCCCGGCGCAGGTGCTGGGCCTGATCACGCTGGACAACGGCGAGGACCACACCAAGCCCAACACCTTCGGCCCGCGCTCGCTGCTCGAGCTGAACACCGCCATCGACGCGGCGCTCGCCGACGACGAGATCACCGCGCTCGGCGTCACCGGCAAGCCGTTCATCCTGGCTGCCGGCGCCGACCTCACCTCGATCGCCGGCGGCGGCCCGGACGCCGTACGCGTGGTCGCGGAGCTCGGCCACGCGGTCTTCCGCAAGCTCGGTGACGGCGGCAAGCCGTCCTTCGGCTTCATCAACGGCCTCGCGCTCGGCGGCGGCCTCGAGGTCGCGCTGCACTGCGACTACCGCACCGTCATGGACAGCGCGCCCGCGCTGGGCCTGCCCGAGGTCATGCTCGGCCTGGTCCCCGGCTGGGGCGGCGCCTACCTGGTGCCGAACCTCGTCGGCGCCGAGAACGCCGTGAAGCTCATCATCGAGAACCCGCTCAACAACGGGCGCACCGTGTCCGGCAAGGCCGCCTTCAAGCTCGGCCTGGCCGACGCCTGCTTCTCCGGCGCGGACTTCCTCGAGCAGTCGCTGCTGTGGGCGGCGCCCGTGCTCAGCGGTGAGACCACCGTCGAGCGCGCCGAGGTCGACCGCGGTGCCGCCTGGGACGAGGCCGTCGCCCGCGGCCGCGCGATCGCCGAGGCCCGCACCGGCGGCGCCTCGCCCGCCGCCGCGCTCGCGGTGGACCTGATCGCCGCTGCCAAGGACCGCACCCGCGACGAGGGCTTCGCCGCCGAGAACGACGCGCTCGAGGCGATGTCGCGCACCCCCGAGCTGCTCGCCTCGCTCTACGCCTTCGACCTGGTGCAGAAGCGCGCCAAGCGCCCTGCCGGTGCCCCGGACCGCACGCTCGCCCGCCCGGTCACCAAGGTCGGCATCGTCGGCGCCGGCCTGATGGCCAGCCAGCTCGCGCTGCTCTTCGTACGCCGCCTCGAGGTCCCGGTCGTGCTCAACGACCTCGACCAGGAGCGCGTCGACAAGGGCGTGGCCTACGTGCACGCCGAGATCGACAAGCTGCTCGCGAAGGGCCGCATCGGCCAGGACAAGGCCAACCGCCACAAGGCGCTGGTGTCCGGCACCGTCGACAAGGCCAGCGAGTTCGCCGACGCCGACTTCGTCATCGAGGCCGTGTTCGAGGACATGGGCGTGAAGAAGTCGGTCTTCGCCGAGGTCGAGAAGGTCGTGTCGCCGGACTGCATCCTGGCGACCAACACCTCCTCGCTGTCGATCACCGAGATGGCCTCCGAGCTGACCCACCCCGAGCGGGTCGTCGGCTTCCACTTCTTCAACCCGGTGGCCGTGATGCCGCTGCTGGAGATCGTGCGCGGCGAGCAGACCTCCGACACCGCCCTGGCGACCGCGTTCGCGACCGGCAAGGCGCTGAAGAAGACCACGATCCTGGTGCAGGACAGCCCGTCGTTCATCGTGAACCGCCTGCTCGGCCGGTTCATGAGCGACGTCAGCCGGATCGTCGACGAGGGCACCCCGGTGCAGGTCGTGGACGGCGCGTTCGCCGGCGTCACGCCGATGTCGCCGTTCACCCTCATCGCGCTCGTCGGTCCCGCGATCGCGCTGCACAACACCGAGACGCTGGCGGGTGCGTTCCCCGACCGCTTCTACGTCTCCCCCGCCCTCGAGCGGGTGGTGGCGGCGCGCAAGGCGGCGTACTTCGCCCCCGACGGGACGCTCGACCCCGAGGTCGAGGCGCTGCTCGAGCAGCCGGCCGAGCCGGTCGTCCTCGACGCCGCCGAGGTCCGTACCCGGGTGCTGAAGGGTCTCGCCGACGAGGCCCGGATCATGCTCGACGAGGGTGTCGTCGCCGCGGCCGAGGACCTCGACCTGGCGATGATCACCGGCGCCGGCTTCTCGTTCTGGAACGGCGGCCTGACCATGCTGCTGGAGCGCGAGGGGCTGGGGAAGTTCCACTGACCCGCCTCTGAGGCAGCAACGCGCAGGGCGCCGGACCGCGAGGTTCGGCGCCCTGTGGTGTCTGGGGGCCCGTCGCCGGTCGAGCACTCACCGCTGGTCGAGCAGCGAGCGCCACCAAGCGTCGTCGAGACCTCAGAAACCCACCCACCACGGACGAGGACGCTCCTATGTCTGGTCAAGGGGGGTGGGGCGGGGGTTTTCGAGGCGTCGGTAGAGGTCGCGGGCGATGTAGCGCTTGAGGCAGCGGCGGATCTCGCGGGGGTTCTTGCCCTCGCTGATGCGTCGCGCGGTGTAGTCGCGGGTGGGCTGGTCGTGGCGCTGACGGGTCAGGGCGATGGTGTGCAGGGCGCGGTTGAGTTGGCGGTCGCCGTGGCGGTTGAGCCGGTAGCGGTTCGTGGTCTGTCCGCTGTTGGCCGGGATCGGGGCGGCGCCGGCGAGCATCGCGAACGCGGCCTCGGAGTGGATCCGGCCGGGGTGGGACCAGGCGCACAGCACGATCGCGGCGCTGATCGGGCCGATCCCGGTCTCCTCGAGCAGGTCGGGGCGCCAGGACCGCACGATCGCCGCGATGGCCTTCTCATGGATGGCGGCCTCGGCGGCGAGTGCCTGGATCCGGCGGGCCAGGGACCGCAGCACGGTGATCGTGGCGGTGGTCTCGGCGTCCTGGCCGGGATGGACCCGCAGGGTGGCCGCGGTGCGCACCATCGCGGGCAGTTTCTGGGCGGCGAACCGGTCCCGGATGCGTTGCGGGGCGGCGATGACCAGCGCGAACAACTGGCGTTGCGCATCCCCGGCGGCCTCGACCGCGGACCTGCGGGTGGTGATCAGCACCGACAACGCCTGACGGTCCCCGCTCGCGCGCGGGGTGCCGAGCCGGGGCCGGGACAGGGCCTCACGCGCGGCACGGACTGCGTCGAGGGGGTCGGACTTCGCGCCGTTGCGGCGCTTCGCACGCACCGGGCGGTCGAGCTCGATGACGACCTCGTGACGCTCACCCAGCACCCGGGCCAGTCCGGCGCCGTGGCTGCCGGTGCCCTCGATCGCCCAGGCCCGCAACGGAGTGTGGCGATCAGCGAGCTCGACCAGCTCGGCATACCCGGCGCTATCGGCGGCGACGGTGAGTTCCTCCAGCACCCCACCGGTGCGGGCATCGATCACCGCCGCGGTGTGGGTGTGGACGTGGGTGTCGACGCCGATAACGACATCGACGACCTCGCGTAGATCGACCAGATCGGCATGGTCGGTCAGACTGGTCATGCGTTCTCTCCTTTGCCGGAACAGGGACGTGGTTTCCGGTCCGGGGCGGAGATACGGCAGGACTGTGATGAGACACGACCGGTGCGCTAACACCGGTCGGTCAAGCTCCTGATCAGGCCAGTCGCTCCACCCGGGCCGGGCCGGCAGCCGGGAACGGACAAGTCCTCAGCAGGACACCCGCTGACTACGCGGGGCCAGTCTCGACAAGGGTCACGTCCCCGACCACCAGCCACAGCCCACCACCACTGCGGGCTGCAAAGGAAGACTCACAGTCTCGACAAGATCGACTAACCGCAGGCTCGACCAACTGCGCGGTTCGACCAACTGGGGTACGCGATAACGGACGAGCGCGCGACCTAAGGGTCGGCGGGCGGGTCGCCGGTGATCAGGCGGGTGGTGCCACCGGCCTTCACAAGATGGAGCCCGTGCGGGGACCGCCAGAGGTACGTCGCCGCATCGGTCTTGTCGTAGGTCCACGCGGTGTGGGTCTTCGCCCGGTGATGTCGGCGGCACAACGGGGCCAGATTGCAGCTGCACGTCGGGCCGCCATCGCCGTGGGCGGTGACATGGTCGGTGTCGCAGCGGCGGGCGGGTCGTTCGCACGACGGGAACGCGCACACCGGCTGGGCCAGACGGGTCTGCTCGGCCAACCGGTCCGGGACCGCATAGGCGTCGGCGTGGTGGTGGGCCTCGAGGTCGATCACCGGCTTGATCGTCACCTGGGTCTCGGGGTTGGCGCACCAGTCGCGGACCTGACCGGTCGACACGATCGACCGAGTCTCCTCCACGTGCGCGATACCTGCCTCATCACGGGAGATCGCTGCGCGGGAGAGGTGCACGTGGATCACAACCTGCCGCGGCTTCACCACCGAGGCGGCGCCCTCGCCGACCTCGGCGCGCAGGTCGAAGGCGAGCTGGCGCCGGGCCAGCTCGCCGGCGGCCATCGAGCGGCGCACATCGAACGACTCGGTGGACCCGAGCGCCGCCAGCTCTTCAGCGCCCTGGGAGATCGCAGTGTTGAGGTCGATCGCGTCGGCGAGGTCCAGGACGCCTTCGACGTGGACGGTGCCGTCGTGGGTGGCCCCGTCGGTGCGCACATCGAAGCGACGACCGTCGGCCGCTTCGCGGCGCTGCTTCTCCGCACCCTCGGGGTCGAACATCACCCGGGCCTGATCGACGAACCGCTCGATCCCGGCCCAGCTGATCTTCCCCACGAAGCCGGCGAGCTGGCGGTCCACGAACTCCGCACCGTCCAGCGGCAGCGTGGTCGTCAACTGCGCGAGCCGCCGGGCCTTCCACAGCGGCACCTGCCCGGCACGGACCAGCTTCCACGTCCGCTTGAGCCGGTGCGCCAGCTCCAGAGCATCACCGACCAGCGAACGGGCCGCGTCAGTGGACATGCCGATCGCGGCACCGAACTCCATCGGGGCGAACTCCGCCACCAGCGGCGCCCCCTCACCCGCGAGCGGGACCGCCAGCTCCCCGAAGACCAACCCGGTCCTCGGTGCCGCGTCGGCAACCGACTCCTCGGGGTGCATCGCCGCCCACGCCAGCGCGGCCTCCAGGACGTCGATCTCCGCCCGCTGGGCTGCGGCCCGGCGGGACTGTGCGAACGCCAGCACGGCGGCTGGAGTGTCGCAGTCGGGGAGCTCGGAGTCGGCCATGCCTCATTCTACTCGAACGTGCATTCGACAGAAAGAGATGAAGGTAAAACTGTGGAGAGCGATCATCGCTCCCCCGCACCGTCCCCGACGGAGCCCTCAGCCCCGCGCCAGCACCTCGAGCGCCATCCGGTACCCCTCGATGCCGTGGCCGGCGATCACCTCGACGGCGTGCGGGGTGACCACGGAGTGGTGGCGGAACTCCTCCGGCCGCGTCCGGGGGTCGGAGATGTGCACCTCGACGAGCGGGGCGGTGAGCTGGGCACAGGCGTCGTAGACCGCCCAGGAGTAGTGCGTCCAGGCCGCCGCGTTGAGCACCACCGGCGTGACCTCGTCGGCGGCGGCGTTGAGCCAGTCGAGCAGGACGCCCTCGTGGTTGGTCTGGTGCACCTCGACCGCGAGGCCGAGCTCGGCGCCCCACGCCACGCAGCGCTCGGCGAGCTCGTCGTGGGTGGTGGTGCCGTAGATCTCCGGCTGGCGCCGGCCGAGCCGGCCCAGGTTCGGGCCGTTGAGGACCAGGACGGGGCGCGGGATCACGCCGGGCCGCCGATCGCGGCGTACGCCGTGCGCAGGTCGGCCTCCGAGGGCCCGGCCAGGATGCTCGGGCGGGCGAGCTCGTCGAGGACGACGAAGCGCAGCTGGGAGCCGCGCGACTTCTTGTCGACCTTCATGGTGGCGTGCAGGTCCTCGAACGACGCGCCGTCGTACGTCGTGGGCAGCCCGACGCGCCCGAAGACCGCCGCGTGGCGGTCGGCCAGGGCGTCGTCGATGCGGCCGGTGGCACGGGCCAGCTCGGCGACGTAGACGCAGCCGATCGCGACGGCCTCGCCGTGGCGGATGCGGTAGTCCTCGGCGCGCTCGATCGCGTGCGCCAGGGTGTGGCCGTAGTTGAGCGCCTCGCGGCCCGGGTGGCCGTCGCGGCCGCCGGTCTCCTTGAGGTCCTCGACGACGACGTCGATCTTGACCCGGATCGCACGCTCGACGAGCTCGCGCAGCACCGGCGAGTCGGCGGTCAGCTCGTCCGGGTCGGTGGCCTCGACCAGGTCGAGGATCACCGGGTCGGCGATGAAGCCGCACTTGACGACCTCGCCCAGCCCGGCGACGAGCTCCTCGCGCGGCAGGCTCCGCAGGGTGGAGAGGTCGCACAGCACGCCCGCAGGCTCGTGGAACGCGCCGACGAGGTTCTTGCCGGCGCCGGTGTTGACGCCGGTCTTGCCGCCCACCGCGGCGTCGACCATGCCGAGCAGCGTGGTGGGCACGTGCACGACGCGCACGCCGCGCAGCCAGCAGGCCGCGACGAAGCCGCCGAGGTCGGTGGTCGCGCCGCCGCCGACGGTGACGACCACGTCGGAGCGGGTGAAGCCCTTCTCCCCCAACGCCTCCCAGCAGTCGTTGGCCACCGCGGCGCTCTTGGCGTCCTCGCCGTCGGGCAGTCCGAGGGCGAGGACGTCGTAGTGCTCCACGAGCGCGTCGGCGATGGGCTCGGCGAGGTGGCCGAGCTGGCCGGCGTAGAGCAGCGCGACCCGCTGGACGCCCTCGCCCAGGATCGCGGGCAGCCGGCCGGCCAGGTCGTGGCCGACCACCACGTCGTACGGCGAGGCGCCGCCGACGTGCAGGACGGTGTCGGGTGCGGGGGTGCTCATGCGAGGGCCTCTCGGATCTCGGCCGCGACGTCCTCGGGAGTGCGGCCGTCGGTGTCGACGGTGATGGTGGCGACCGATTCGTAGATCGGCGTGCGCTCGTCGAGCAGCGCCTTGACGCGAGCCCGCACGTTGCCGAGCAGCAGCGGGCGCCCGGTCCCGAGCCCGACGCGCTTGACCGCGTCGGCGAGCCCGACGCGCAGGAAGACGACGCGGTGCCCGGCGAGCAGCTCACGTGTCGCGGGGTCCAGGACCGCGCCACCACCGAGCGACAGCACGCCGTCGTGGGAGCGCAGCGCGGTGGCGACGGCCTCGCGCTCCAGCGCGCGGAAGTGCGCCTCGCCGGAGTCGACGAAGATGTCGCTCACCGAGCGCCCCTCGCCCGCCTCCACGTCGGCGTCGGTGTCGCGCGCCGGCACGCCCCACTCGCGGGCGAGCAGCTCGGCCACGGTGCTCTTGCCGGCCCCCATCGGGCCGACCAGGACGACGCGGGGGCTCATCGGGCGGGGCTCATCGGTAGCGCAGGTTGTCGAGGTAGGACTGCGCGTTGCGACGGGTCTCCCCCACCGAGTCGCCGCCGAACTTCTCCAGGACGGCGTCGGCCAGCACCAGCGCGACCATCGCCTCCGCGACGATGCCGGCGGCCGGGACCGCGCAGACGTCGGAGCGCTGGTGGTGGGCGACGGTGCCCTCGCCGGTGGCGACGTCGACGGTGCGCAGCGCGCGCGGGACGGTCGCGATCGGCTTCATCGCCGCCCGGACTCGCATCACCTCGCCGGTGGTCATGCCGCCCTCGATGCCGCCGGAGCGACCGCTGACGCGGCGCAGGCCCTCGTCGGTCGCGACGATCTCGTCGTGAGCGAGGGAGCCCGGGGTCGCGGCCAGCTCGAAGCCGTCACCGACCTCGACGCCCTTGATCGCCTGGATGCCCATCAGCGCGCCGGCGAGGCGCGAGTCGAGGCGGCGGTCCCAGTGCACGTGCGAGCCGAGGCCCGGCGGGAGGTCGTGGACGACCACCTCGACGACGCCGCCGAGGGTGTCGCCGTCCTTGTGGGCCTGGTCGATGCGCGCGACCATCGCCGCGCTGGTCTCGGGGTCCAGGCAGCGCACCGGGTCGGCGTCGAGGCGCTCGACGTCACCGGGCTCGGGCAGCACGCCGGCCGGGGCGCGCACGCCGCCGAGCTCGATGACGTGGGAGACCACGCGGACCCCGAGGGCCTGCTCCAGGAAGTTGGTGGCGACCCTGCCGAGCGCCACGCGCGCGGCGGTCTCGCGCGCCGAGGCACGCTCGAGCACCGGGCGGGCGTCGTCGAAGTCGTACTTCTGCATGCCGGCCAGGTCGGCGTGGCCGGGCCGCGGCCGGGTCAGCGGCGCGTTGCGCGCCGAGCCCTCCAGCAGGGCCGGGTCGACCGGGTCGGCCGACATCACCGTCTCCCACTTGGGCCACTCGGTGTTGCCGACGTTGATCGCGACCGGACCGCCCTGGGTCCGGCCGTGACGCACGCCGCCGATGAAGGTGACCTCGTCCTGTTCGAACTTCATCCGGGCGCCGCGGCCGTAGCCGAGACGACGCCGGGCAAGGGAGTCGCGCACGTCCTCGCTGGTGATCTCGACATGGGCCGGGAGGCCTTCGAGGACAGCGACCAGGGAGGGGCCGTGGGACTCGCCCGCGGTGAGCCAACGCAGCATGGGCGCAGTCTTTCATGCCCCGCTCACGGCCCGAGCACCCTCACCCGCTGGCGAGACCCGGCAGCAGCAGCGGACCCACGAGCACACCGGCGAGCGCACCCGCCACCAGGAACGGGCCGTACGGCGAGGCGCGGCGCAGCACCTCCCGGTCACGGCGCACCAGGGCCAGCACCAGCCCCGGCACGGCGAACAGCACGAACCCGGCGTACATCCCCACGACGAGCTCGGCCCAGCCCAGCCAGCCCAGGCCGAGCCCGAGCAGCGCGGCCAGGCGCACGTCGCCGAAGCCCATCCCGGCCGAGTGCAGGCGCCACAGCAGCCAGAAGAACGTGCGGGCGACGAGCATCCCCGCGACCGGACGGACCAGGTCGGAGGGCTCGCCCAGCACCAGCGCGTCCAGCGCCACCAGCACCAGCAGCACCGCGGTCGCGGGCAGCACGAGCAGGCGCGGCAGCAGCCGGGTGCGCCAGTCGATCACCGCCAACGCCACGCACACCGACACCATCGCCGCCAACCCGACGAGCGCGGGCTCCCAGCCCACGGAGGCGCCGATCAGCGCGCCGGCGAGCGCCGACACCACCGCGGCGCGGACGGCGAGGCCCGGGGTCGCCGCGATGGCGGCGTAGGTCTCCTTCGGCGGCTCCGCCTGCTCCCCACCGGGCCCCGGGCCGGGGCCGGCGTCGAGGTCGGCGTCGAGGTCCGGGTCAGGAGCGGGCTCGGGGACCCACGCGATCAGCCGCGGCACGAGCAGCCCGCCGAGGCCGGCGAGGACGGCGCCGACGAGCGTCGCCACCAGCTCCAGCCCCGTCATCCGCGCTCACGCCCCGGCGCGCGCGGCCAGCGCCTGCTCCCCCGCGGCGCGCATCTGCGCCAGCGGGGCCGGCACGCCGGTGAACATCTCGAACTGCAGGACCGCCTGGTGCACCAGCAGGTCCAGGCCGCCGACCAGGGCGCGCCCGCTGTCGCGCGCGGCCGCGGCGAGCGGGGTCGGCCAGGGCTCGTAGAGCGCCTCGAAGACGGCGTCCGGCGCGGTGCAGCGGGCCAGCAGGTCGGGGGTCTGCGCCTCGGCCGGCACCGTCGAGACCAGCACCTCGCCGGTCGCGACGTCGTCGGCGAGCGAGCCGACCACGACCTCGGGCGCCGAGGGGTGGCGCCGGACCGCGTCCGCGGTCTCCGCGGCGCGCTCGGGCGAACGGGCCAGCAGGGTGATCCGGGACGCGCCGAGCTCACACAGCGCCAGCCCGGTCGAGGCGGCGGTCGCGCCCGCGCCGAGCACCGTGGCGGCCGTGACCGGGCCGTCGTAGCGCTCGCGCACCGCGGCGACCGCGCCGGGCAGGTCGGTGTTGTCCACCAGCGTCCGCTCCCCGCGCACCCAGGTGTTGCCCGCGCCCGCGAGCAGCGCCCGGTCGGTGACCTCGTCGGCCAGCGCCAGGACCTCCCGCTTGAGCGGCATCGTCAGCGACAGCCCGCGCCAGGTCTCGTCGAGCCCGGCGAGGAAGCCCGCGAGCCCGCCGGCCGGCACCCGGACCGCGTCGTAGGACCAGTCCAGGCCCACGGCGGCGTACCCCGCCCGGTGCAGCGTCGGCGACAGCGAGTGCGCGACGGGATCGCCGAGCACCGCGCACCGCCTCGAGGCACCCATCACCGCTCGCCCGTCAGCATGCGTCGGAGGTCTTGCAGTACTCCAGGAACTCGTTCTTGAAGGTCAGGAACTCGTCGTAGTCCTCGGTGAACTTGGTCTCGCCGGTGCGCAGGTCGACGGTGACGTAGAAGAACCACGGACCCTCGGCCGGTGCCGCCGCGGCGGCGATCGCGTCGTCACCGGGTGCCTCGATCGGGCCCGGGGGCAGCCCAGGGTAGCGCCGGGTGTTGTACGGCGAGTCGACCGCGAGGTCCTCGGAGGAGATCGCGACGCCGAGGTTGCGCCCCAGCGCGTAGTTGACCGTGGCGTCGATCTCGAGCTTGCCGTTGGTCGGGTAGCCCTCGGTCTCGAGACGGTTGTAGATGACCCGCGCGATCTTGGGCATGTCGTCACCGCGGCCCTCGGCCTCCACCAGGGAGGCGATGGTCATCAGCTCGTGCGGGGTGTAGCCGAGCCGGTCGGCGGCCTCGACGAGCCCGGCGTCCTCGGCGGCCTGCTCCCAGCGGCGCACCATCGCGCGGACCATGTCGAGCGGCTTGTCCTTGGGGCCGAACGCGTAGGTCGCCGGGAACAGGTAGCCCTCCGGGTTGCCGTCGGCGTAGTCGGGTAGGCCGATCTTGCCGGGCTGGTCGAGGACCTTCTCGAAGGCGGCGGCGGAGAAGTCGGTCTTGTCGGCGAGGATCTCCACGATGTCGACGACGCGCAGGCCCTCGGGGATCGTGACGGTCGCCGAGACGATGTTGGAGGGGTCGACCAGCACGTCGACGACGTCGCTGGCGCGCATCTGCTCCTTCAGCTCGAAGTAGCCGACCTGGATGCCGGTGGAGTCGGGGTTCGCGCTGGCCGCGGCCGTGAAGGCGTCGACGGAGGCGACCACGTCGGCGTCCTTCAGGTTGCGCCCCATCTGCGACAGCGTGTCGCCCGGGGAGACCTCGAAGAGCACCTGGCCGCTGCCGGGACCCGGGTAGTCCTCCGGGTCGCCGAACATGTCCTGGATCTTGGAGACACCGGTCGAGACGCCCCAGTAGAGCCCGCCGACCACGACGACCAGCGCCACGAGGGCGGCCAGGCAGCCGGGCAGGCGGCTGCGCTCGCGGCGCCGGCGACCGCCGGGCTGCGAGGCGGAGGTGCCGGGGACCACGGGGGTCTCGTGGGGCTCGTCGAGCGCCGCCTCGAGGGAGCCCAGGCCCTGCCTGTCCTCGGGCGCAGCGTCTCGCGAGTCGTACGGGTCGGTCATGTCGTCTCCTCGACGATCTCGCCGGGCGCGGTCCCCGTCGCGCGCTCGGTGTCCAGTGCATGTTGCAAGATCAGGACCGCGGCGGCCTGGTCGACCACCGCACGGCGCTTGCTCCCGCTTCGCCCTCGGTCGCGCAGCATAGCCTCCGCGGACACCGTGGTCAGCCGCTCGTCGACGAGTCGCACCGGTGTCGGCGCGATCCGGGCCGCGAGCGCGCGGGCGAACTCGCGGGTCTTCACCGCCGCGGGGCCCTCCCCGCCGCCGAGCGAGCGGGGCAGCCCGACGACCACCTCCACGACCTCGGATTCCTCCGCGATCTCCGCGAGCAGCCGGCGGATCCGGGCGAGGTCGCCCTTGCCGCGCCGTACCGTCTCGACGGGGGTCGCCAGGAAGCCCGACGGGTCGCTGCGGGCGACCCCGATGCGCGCGTCACCGGGGTCGATGCCGAGGCGTACGCCGTGCCGCACGCCTCAGGCCCCGCTCACCGTCCGCGCAACCTCCGCGCCGACCACCCCGAGGGCCTCGTCGACCCGGCTGGTGTCGGTGCCGCCGCCCTGGGCGACGTCGTCCTTGCCGCCGCCCTTGCCGCCGACCAGCGGGCCGACCGCGCGGACCAGCGCGTTGGCGCTCAGGCCACGCTCGCGGGCGGCCTCGTTGGTGGTCGCGACCACGGAGACCTTGCCGTCCGCGATGCCCATCACCACGACCACGGCCGGGCGACCGGCCCCGAGGCGGCTGCGGATGTCCATGGCCAGGGTGCGGACGTCGCCGCCCCCGGCACCGTCGACGCGGTGGGCGACGAGCGCCACGCCGGCGACGTCCTGCGCGCCGGCGGCGAGCTCGCCCGCGGCGGCCAGGATCTGGGCCAGGCGGGCCTTCTCGACCTCCTTCTCCGCGGCCTTGAGCCGGTCCACCAGCTCCGAGACGCGGCCGACGAGGTCGTCGGGCTGGGCCTTCAGCAGGCCGGTGAGCTGGCCGACCACGTCGCGCTCGCGGGCGAGGTAGGCGAAGCCCTCCAGGCCGGTGAACGCCTCGATGCGCCGGTTGCCCGACCCGACCGAGGACTCGCCGGTCACCACGAGGGTGCCGATCTGCGAGGAGTGGTCCACGTGCGTGCCGCCGCAGAGCTCGCGCGACCAGGGGCCGCCGATCTCGACGACGCGCACCTTGGTGTCGTCGTAGGTCTCGCCGAACAGGGCGATCGCGCCCCACTCCTTGGCCTCGGCGAGCGTCATGTACTGCCAGCCGACCGGGAGGTCCGCGCGCAGCGCCTCGTTGGAGACCTGCTCGATGTCGCGCACCTGGCCCGGGGTCAGCCCCTGGGTCCAGCCGAAGTCGAGGCGCAGGTAGCCGGGACGGTTGTAGGAGCCGGACTGCAGGGCACTGGGGCCGAGCACCTGGCGCAGCGCGGCGTGCACCACGTGGGTGCCCGAGTGCGCCTGGCGGGCGCCGGTGCGCCACTCGGCGTCGACCTTGGCGTGCAGGGGGCGGTCGGGGTCGAGCTCGCCCTCCAGCACGCGCACCTGGTGCACGACCAGGCCGCGCACCGGGCGCTGCACGTCGAGCACCTCCAGCTTGCCACCGTCGAACTCGATGACGCCGGCGTCGGCGGCCTGACCACCGGACTCGGCGTAGAACGGCGTGCGGTCCAGGACCAGCTCGCCGACCTCGCCCTCGCTCAGCGAGGAGGCCCGCTCGCCGCCGCGCAGGACCGCGAGCGCGCGGGACTCGGTCTCGAGGGTCTCGTAGGCGAGCCACTCGGTGGGGCCGTTGGCGTCGAGGATGCCGCGGTAGACGCCGGTGTCGGCGTGCTGGCCCTTCTTGGCGCGCGCGTCGGCCTTGGCCCGCTCACGCTGCTCGGCCATCAGCGAGCGGAAGCCCTGCTCGTCGACGCTCAGCCCGGCCTCGGAGGCCATCTCCAGGGTCAGGTCGATCGGGAAGCCATAGGTGTCGTGCAGGGCGAACGCCTTCGCGCCGGCCAGCGTCGTCGACCCGCTGCTGCGGACCTCCTGCGCGGCCTGGTCGAAGATCTGGGTGCCGGCCGCGAGGGTCTTGCGGAACGCGTCCTCCTCGGCGTACGCCACCCGGGAGATGCGCTCGAAGCCGCTCTCCAGCTCGGGGTAGGACACCTTCATCCTGCTCATCGACACCGGGAGCAGCTCCGGCAGCGCGCGGTCCTCGAAACCGAGCAGGCGCATCGAGCGCACGGCACGGCGCAGCAGACGGCGCAGCACGTAGCCACGGCCCTCGTTGCCGGGGGTGACGCCGTCGCCGATCAGCATCAGGGCGCTGCGCACGTGGTCGGCGACCACGCGGAAGCGGACGTCGTCCTGCTCGTTCGCGCCGTACGCGCGCCCGGTCAGCTCGCTGGCGCGCTCGATGACGGGGAAGACCTCGTCGATCTCGTACATGTTCTGCTTGCCCTGGAGCAGGTAGGCGACGCGCTCCAGGCCCATGCCGGTGTCGATGTTCTGCGCGGGCAGCGGGCCCTCGACGTCGAAGTCGTCCTTGGCGCGCACGGCGCTCAGCGACTCCTGCATGAAGACCAGGTTCCAGATCTCCAGGAACCGGTCCTCGTCGGCGTTCGGGCCGCCGTCGGGGCCGTACTCCGGGCCGCGGTCGACGTAGATCTCCGAGCAGGGGCCACCCGGTCCGGGCACGCCCATGTTCCAGTAGTTGTCCTTGAGCCCGCGCTCCTGGATCCGCTCCTCGGGCAGGCCGGCGACCTCGCGCCACAGCTGCTTGGCCTCGGTGTCGCTGGGCAGCACCGTCACCCAGATCTTCTCCGGGTCGAAGCCCAGTCCGCCGTCCTCGACGGAGCCGGTGATCAGCTCCCAGGCGAAGCGGATGGCGCCCTCCTTGAAGTAGTCGCCGAAGGAGAAGTTGCCGCACATCTGGAAGAACGTGCCGTGCCGGGTGGTCTTGCCGACCTCCTCGATGTCGAGGGTCCGCACGCACTTCTGCACGCTCACCGCGCGGTCGTACGGCGCGGTCTCCTGGCCCAGGAAGTACGGCTTGAACGGCACCATGCCGGCGTTGACGAACAGCAGGTTGGGGTCGTCCAGCAGCAGCGAGGCGGACGGGACCACGGTGTGGGCGTGCCGCTCGAAGTGGGCGACGAACCGCCGTCGGATCTCCGCGGTCTCCATCAGGTGGTGCCTCTCTCTAGCCGTGCAGTCTCGGGTCGGGAATCGGTGGGAAGCGTGGGTGCGGCCGGTGTGCCGCCGGTGCGGGGTGGGGCGAGCGCCGGGGGCCCGGTCACCAGGCCGAGCCGCTCACGGACGACGGGCTCGGCCTCGGCGGCGCCCTGAGCGACCTCCTGGCGCAGCAACCGGGCCCCGGCGACCAGGCCGTTGACCCGGTCCCGCATCCCGTCGGCGCTCAGCGCCTCCGCGGCGCGGCGCCCGCGCACGGCGGCATACAGACCGGCACCGGCGCCGGCGACGAACCACAGCCCGCGGCTCACGACGCGACCTCCGTGGTGTCGTCCAGCGCGGCACGCTGGTGGGCGCGGTAGAAGGCGATCGCCTCACGGGTCTCCGCGCGGCGGTGCTTGCGCGAGCGCTTGACCTCGCGCTTGTACTCGAAGCGGATCCGGTTGCGGGTCTCCGGTGCCAGCGCACGGCGTACGCCGGCGGCCAGCGTGGCGCCGCGCACGACGCTCTCGCGCAGCACCATGTCGGCGAAGAGCCGCGCGGGCACCGTCGGCACCGCGTCGGCGCGCTCCACGGCGCGGGTGTCCGGCTCCTCGCCGGCCTCGGCCTCGTGGCCCAGCCCGGTGATCACGAACTCCCGGTCCTCGCGGGTGACCTGCTGCGGTGCGGCGGCGCGGGCGAGCGCCTCCACCTGGGCGCGCAGCGCCTCGGTCTCGGCGCGCGCGGCGTCCAGCCCGGCGACCGTGCGGCGGCGTCCGCGCACGATGGTGAGGACCAGGGCGAGGACCAGCGCGACGAGCACGGCGACGAGCGCCACGACGGCCCAGGCCGGCACGTTCCACTGCTCAGTCACAAGCGTTGACCCTATCGCGCAACGTGCCGCGTCCCTCAGCCACGGTGCCTGCCGCGGATCATCCGGCGCACCCGCTCCCAGCGCTCCTTGATCGGGCCCTCGGCACCGAGCGAGGTCGGGCGGTAGTACGCCGCGTCAGCGACGACGTCCGGGGCGTACTGCTGCTCGGCGATGCCGAACGGCTCGTCGTGGCTGTACTTGTAGCCCTTGCCGTGGCCGAGGTCCTTGGCGCCGCCGTAGTGCGCGTCGCGCAGGTGCGGTGGGACCGGTCCGACCTTGCCGGCCTTGACGTCCCCGATGGCGGAGAAGATCGCCGTGGTCACCGCGTTGGACTTCGGCGCGACCGCGAGCGCGATGGTCGCGTGGGCCAGGGTCAGCTGTGCCTCGGGCATGCCGATGAGCTGCACGGTCTGGGCCGCCGCCACCGCGGTCTGCAACGCCTGCGGGTCGGCCAGCCCGATGTCCTCGGAGGCCAGGATCAGCAGCCGGCGGGCGATGAACCGGGGGTCCTCGCCGGCGACGATCATCCGCGCCAGGTAGTGCAGGGCGGCGTCCGCGTCGGAGCCGCGCACCGACTTGATGAACGCGCTGGTCACGTCGTAGTGCTGGTCGCCCTGACGGTCGTAGCGCACCGCCGCCTGGTCGACCGCCAGCTCCGCGGTCGCCAGGTCCACCACGATCGGCTCGTCGCCGGGGCTGGTCGAGCTCGTCGAGACCGCCGCGCCCGTCGCGGCCTCCAGGTAGGTCAGCGAACGGCGCGCGTCGCCGCCGGCGAGACGCACCAGGTGCTCCAGCGCGTCGTCCTCCACGACAAAGCGGCCCGCCAGGCCGCGCTCGTCGACGAGGGCCTGGCGCATCACGGCGCGCACGTCGTCGTCGGTGAGCGACTCCAGGCGCAGCAGCAGGCTGCGCGAGAGCAGCGGGGAGATCACCGAGAAGAACGGGTTCTCCGTCGTGGCGGCCACCAGCGTCACCCAGCGGTTCTCCACGCCGGGGAGCAGCGCGTCCTGCTGGGCCTTGCTGAAGCGGTGCACCTCGTCGACGAAGAGCACCGTCTCGCGCCCGGTCGCGACCAGCTCGGCGCGGGCGGAGTCGATCGCCGCCCGGACCTCCTTGACGCCCGCGGAGACCGCGGAGACCTCCACGAAGCGGCGGTCGGTCTGCTGGCTGACGATCGAGGCGATCGTGGTC
The DNA here is from genome assembly GCF_013155365.1 of Nocardioides sp. zg-DK7169. Lineage (GTDB taxonomy): Bacteria > Actinomycetota > Actinomycetes > Propionibacteriales > Nocardioidaceae > Nocardioides. The sequence continues at coordinate 12,289 of NZ_JABJRA010000003.1, read as the reverse complement.
TTGCCGGTGCCGGGAGGACCCCACAGCAGCAGCGACATCGACTGCTCGTTCTCGATCAGCTGGCGCAGCGGCGCCCCGGGGGCACGCAGCTGCTCCTGGCCGACGAGCTCGTCCAGGGTGCGGGGCCGCATCCGCACCGCGAGCGGCGCCGAGGCGTGGGTGTTCGCCGTCAGCGATCCCCCGCCACTGGCCCCGCCGGAGCGGGGCACGTCGAAGAGACCGTCCACGCAACGAGCCTACGCACCGCGGCGGGGGCGTACGTCGTACGCCCCCGCGACGCGGTGGATCAGGCGCCCACCATCGAGCGGCGCTCGACGTCGAACCAGCGGTCGTTGAAGCCGGGGCCCTCGCCCAGGTCGGCGGCCGGGCCGGCGCCGGGCTGGGGGTTGCCGCGGTCGTCCACGCCGAGCAGGCCGGCGGTCGAGGGGGTCGCCGGCGCCTGGCCCAGCGGGGCCGGGAAGTGGCAGGCGACCTTGTGGCGCGGGCCGATCTGCAGCAGCGGCGGCTCGACCTTGGCGCAGATCTCCTGCGCCAGGTGGCAGCGGGTGCGGAAGCGGCAGCCCGAGGGCGGGTTGATCGGCGAGGGCACGTCGCCCTCGAGACGGATCCGCTCGCGGCGACCGCCGATGGCCGCCTGCTTCACGTCCGGCACCGCCGAGAGCAGCGCCTGCGTGTACGGGTGGTGCGGACGCGAGTACAGCGTCTCGCGGTCGGCGATCTCGACGATCTTGCCGAGGTACATCACCGCGACCTCGGGGCAGAAGTGCCGGACCACGGCGAGGTCGTGGGCGATGAACAGGAACGCGATGTTGAACTCGCGCTGCAGGTCCTGCAGCAGGTTCACCACCTGGGCCTGGATCGACACGTCGAGGGCCGAGACCGGCTCGTCCGCGACGAGCACCTTCGGGTTCAGCGTCAGCGCGCGGGCGATGCCGATGCGCTGGCGCTGGCCGCCGGAGAACTCGTTCGGGTAGCGGTTGTAGTGCTCGGGGTTCAGGCCGACGACCTCGAGGAGCTCCTTGACCCGGTCCTTGATCTGGTTCTTCGGCACGATGTTGTGCACCGCGAGCGGCGCACCCACGATCGCGCCGACCGTGTGGCGCGGGTTCAACGAGGTGTAGGGGTCCTGGAAGATCATCTGCACGTTGCGGCGCAGCGGCTTCAGCGAGCGGTTCGAGAGCTGGGCGATGTCCCGGCCCTCGAAGTTGATCGCACCACCGGTCGGCTTGTAGAGCCGGGTGATCAGGCGACCGGTCGTGGACTTGCCGCAGCCGGACTCCCCCACCAGGCCGAGGGCGCCGCCCTCGGGGACCTGGAAGGAGATGCCGTCGACGGCCTGCACGTGGCCGACCGTGCGGCGCACCAGCCCGGAGGCCTTCACCGGGAACCACATGCGCAGGTTGTCGACCTCGAGCACGGGACGCTTGGAGGTGTCCAGGCGGGTGGCGGTGTGGCCGTGGGCCACCGCCTCGGCGAAGGTCTCCGCCTGCGGGCGCTGGGCCTCGAGGATCGGGTCGGAGACCTCGGGGGTCTTGTCGTCGGACATCAGTTCTCCTCGACCAGTTCAGGGGCGATCTCCGGCAGGACCTCCTGCTGGTAGATCGCTACGGGGTCGGCCAGGTGACAGCGCTTGAGGTGGCCTTGGCCGATGGTCGCGGGCAGCAGGGCAGGCATCTCGGTGCGGCACAGGTCACCCGGCACCTTGTCGCGGTGGGTGCACCGCGGGTGGAACGCACAGCCGCTCGGCGGGTTCACCAGGCTCGGCGGGTTGCCCGGGATCGGGATCAGCCGCGCGTCGGTGTCGGCCGTGACGTCCGGGACGCTGGAGAGCAGCCCCCACGTGTACGGCATCTCCGGGTGGGTCAGCAGCTGCTTGGTCGTGCCGTGCTCCACGGCGCGGCCGGCATACATCACCAGCACCTCGTCGGCCATCTCGGCGATCACGCCGAGGTCGTGGGTGATGATGATGACCGCGGAGTCGAACTCCGCCTGCAGGTCCTGCAGCAGGTCCAGGATCTGGGCCTGCACCGTCACGTCGAGCGCGGTGGTGGGCTCGTCGGCGATCAGCAGCGAGGGGTCGTTGATCAGGCCCATCGCGATCATGGCGCGCTGGCGCATGCCGCCGGAGAACTGGTGCGGATAGTCGTCGACCCGCTTGTCGGGCTGCGGGATGCCGACCCGGTCCAGCATCTCGATCGCCTTGCGGCGCGCGTCGCGCTTGGACGCCGAGTGGTGGTGGGCGCGGTACGCCTCCGCCAGCTGGCCGCCGACCTTGTAGAAGGGATGCAGCGCGGCGAGCGCGTCCTGGAAGATCATCGAGACCTTGTTGCCGCGCAGCGCGCGCATGGTCGACTCGGACGCGCCGACGATCTCCTGGTCGCCGATCTTGATCGACCCGGTGATCTGCGAGCGCTTCGGGTCGTGCAGGCCCAGCACGGCGAGGCTGGACACGGACTTGCCGGAGCCGGACTCGCCGACGATGCCGAGGGTCTGACCGCGCGCGACGCTGTAGCTCAGCCCGCTGACCGCGGTGATCTGTCCTTCCTCGGTCGGGAACTTCACCGTCAGGTCGTCGACGACGAGGAACGGATCGGACGTGCTCACGCGGGACTCCGTCTGGGGGGTGGACTGGCCGGGGGTGGGGATGTGGCTCACGACAGCCTCACCCGCGGGTCGAGGGCGCTGTAGACGAGGTCGACGAGCAGGTTGCACACGATCATCACCACCGCGCCGAACAGCGCGGTCGCCTGGACCACCGGCAGGTCCTTGTCACCGACGGCGAGCAGCGCCCACAGCCCGATGCCCTGGATGTCGAAGATCCGCTCGGTGAAGATCGTGCCGACGAGCAGGGTGCCGAGGTCGATGCCGAAGATGGTCACGATCGGCACCATCGCGGCGCGCAGGCCGTGGCGGTAGACCACGGTGCGGGTCGGCAGGCCCTTCGCCCGCGCGGTGCGGATGTAGTCCTCGCTGAGCGCCTCGATCATCGAGCCGCGTGCGAAACGGGTGTACTGGGTCGATCCGAAGATGCCCAGCGCCAGCCACGGGAGCAACAGGCCCGCCGCCCACTTGGCCGGGTTCTCGGAGAGTGGCACATAACCAGTGTCGCTCAACCCCGGAACCTGCCAGACGATCGTGACGTAGAGCCACAGCATCAGCGCGAACAGGTAGTACGGGACCGAGCTGAGCACCAGGAAGGTCGAGACGAGCGCCTTGTCGGTGAGGGTGCCTCGCCGTCGCGCGGCGGCGATGCCGATGGGCACACCGAGGATGACGTAGAGGGCGGCGCCGCCGAAGGCGACCGAGATGGTCGCGGGCAGCCGGTCCTTCAGCTCGCCCCAGACCGGTCGGTCGGTGGCGTAGGAGAAGCCGAAACAGGGGGCGGGGCACTCCTGGGTGCGCCCGGCGATCGTGATGTCACGACCCGCCACGATCCCCTTCATGAACTTGAGGTACTCGGAGTGGATGGGGTTGTTGTAGCCCATCGACTCGGTGTAGACCTCCAGCCGCTCGGGCGTGCAGCGCTGGCTGGTCTCGAGGTTGCACAGCGGTCGTGCGGGTTCCTGGGGTCCGTACCAGAACAGGGCGAAGATCGACATCGAGACGAGGATGACGACGAAGAACCCTGCGATCAGACGCTTCACCACATAGGCGAACATCGCAGCAACATCTCCTGATTCTGGTGGTTCGTCGCACGCGGAGGTCCGGGTCTCGGGCCTCCCGGAGGAGCACGACGGATATGGGTCGGGCACGGGTGTCGGGTGGGGGCCCCGGCCCTGCGGCCAGAGTCCCCCACCCGACGGGGTCTTGCAATGCTGCTCGGGATTTCCCGATGGAGCTCAGGACGTCACGCGAGGTGACGCTGCTGTACTCAACACCTCATGAGGCAGGGCCTCACTTGGAGATGACGTACAGGTCCTTGTAGTTCGGGGCACCGATGGCACCGTCACCGAAGAAGTTCCCGATCCGGGTTCCGTGGGTGAACAGGTCGTTGCGGTACGCCGTGGGGATGATCGGGAAGTCCGTGGTCTGGATCTCCTCGTCGAGGGCACCCCAGGCGTCGGCCTGCTCCTCAGCCGGAAGCAGCGAGATCTCGTCCATCTTCTTGTCGATGGCCGGGTTCGAGTAGCCACCGGTGTTGTAGACCGCACCGGTACGCAGCAGCGACGGGAGCATGGTCAGGCCAGACGGCCAGTCGGAGCACCAGTTGACGCCACGCAGGGTGAGCTTCTTGTTGGTGGCGTTGTTCGGGTCGAGCCAGATGTCGTACGGGTCGACCTGCACCGGGATGGCCTGGACGTCGAAGCCGGCCTCCTCGAAACCGCGAACCAGCTGGTCGTTGGTCTTGACCGCCAGCGGGTCGGGTTCGTAGTAGATCATCACGATCTTGAACGGGTTCGACTCGTCGTAGCCCTCTTCGGCGAGGAGCTCCTTGGCCTTCTCCGGGTTGAACTCGGTGGGCTCGCCCAGCGGGTTGTAGTCGGGCTTGCCGGCCATGCCGGGGGGCATGATCGAGTTCGCGGGCACGCGGGTCACGCCGGGCACCTGGCCACCGGCGAGCCAGCTGGCTTCGTAGTCGATGGCCAGCGCCATCGCCTGGCGCACGCCCTTCGTGGTCTTGTCGTAGACCGGGTACTGGAAGCTCGTGCACTGCGAGGACTGCTGGACCATGCGGTCACCGAGCTCGCTGGCGGCCTTCTGGTAGTTCACCGAGTCCAGGTCCGTCGAGATGACGGTCTCCGAGGCGGTGTTGCCGCTCAGCAGGATCTGGTCGGTCTGCGCCGGGTCAGCGTTGAACTTGAAGGTGTAGCTGTCCGGGTACTGGTGGCGGCCCGGGTCGGTCGCGGGGTCCCACTGCTCGTTCTTCACCAGGACCAGCTCGTCGGTCGGGGTGAAGGACTCGATCTTGTAGGGACCGGTCGCGAGCGGGTCGCGGCCGTACTTCGGCGGCGCGGCAGCCTCACCGAGCGGGGCGGGACCGATCGCCATGAAGGCGCCCCACCAGTCCATGTCCGGGAACGGCTCGGCCATCTTGATGGTCACGTCGCGGCCGTTGACCTCGACGCCCTTGTAGGGCTGACCGGAGGTGTAGGGCCCCTCGTAGGTCGTGCCGTCGAGGAAGTAGTGGCGGGAGTACTCGGTGCCGGGGCCGCTCGGGAACGCCTCGGCGTCGAGCGTCCGGGAGATGCCGAAGGCAAGCTCCTCGGGGGTGATGTCCTTGCCGTTCTCCCACTTCACGCCCTCACGCAGGGTGAAGGTCCACTCGGTGAAGTCCTCGTTCGGCGTACCGAGGTCGGTGGCGAGGTCGGGGATGAGCTCCATCCCACCGGTCTCCGGGTTCCGCGCGTACTGCGTCAGGGACCGGTTGGTCAGCGCCTGCTGGATCGAGTTGCCGGTCACCGACCAGCCCTCGGCCGGCTCGAGCGTGCTCGGACCGGGGTCGCCAGGGAGGTAGACGGTGATGTCCCCGCCCTCGGTGGCGTCCTCGATCTCGTACGCCGGGCCCTCGGCACGGTCCGGGTTCTTGACGATCTCGTCCGCGGCCGCGTACTCGCGGTCGTCGTTGGCGGCACCACCGTTGTTGTCCCCACCGTCGCCGCCACCACAGGCAGCGAGGGTGAGCATCGAGGCCCCGACGAGCAGCGCAAGGGGCTTGCTTCGCCTCATTGAATCAGCCTTTCTTCCTTGATCGCGTCACCGCGGTTCACGGTCGACGACGTAGCGGAGCCCGGTCAGCGCCGGGTCTTGGGATCGAGCGCGTCGCGGATCGCATCGCCGAGCAGGTTCAGCGCGACGACGAGCAGGACGATGCCCAGCAGCGGCTCGTAGAGGTAGAGGGGGTAGGTCTGGAAGTAGTCGGTGGCGTTGGAGATGATCTGCCCCCACGACTTGCCGTCGGTGACGCCCAGGCCGAGGAACGACAGACCGGCCTCCGCGGCGACGAACGTCGGCAGCATCAGCGAGACCGACACGACGATCGGCGCGACCAGGTTGGGGAGCAGCTCGCGGACCAGGATCCGGCGCGTCGGCATGCCGAGCACCCGGGCGGCCTGGATGAAGTCGCGCTCGCGCAGCGACAGCACCTCGCCGCGGATCAGGCGCGCGATCGACATCCAGCCGAACATCGCGAGCACCGTGATCAGCGTCCAGCGCTGGATCGTCGGGTAGTTCGGCTCCGCGCCGAACCGCTCGCTGATGATCGGGGCGATGGTCAGCGCCGCGAGCAGGAACGGGACGGTCAGGAAGAAGTCGATGAAGAAGGAGATGATCCGGTCGACCATGCCGCCGGCGTACCCGGCCAGCAGGCCGAGGGTGACGCCGACGACCGAGGCGACCAGGGTGGCCAGCGCCGCGATCATCATCGAGGTCTGGGCGCCCGCGAGCCAGTAGGCCAGGTTGTCCGAGGCGGTGCCCGGCGCGATGCCGAAGGGGTGCTCGGGGTCGAAGCCGTTGTTCGGCGGGCCGATCAGCGGCAGGCCGCCGCCGAGCTGGTCGATCAGGCCGATCGGGCGGACCGTGTCGGTCGTGACGCCGAAGAGCTTCATCAGGGCGTCGGCGAAGACCGCGATCAGCGCGAAGAGCACGACCACGATCAGGCACAGGACGGCGACCTTGTCGTGCAGCAGCCGGCTGAGGGCGATCTGGATCGGCGACTTGCCGACGATCGAGCCCTTGCCCTTACCGCCGCCCGCGGGCCCACCGTCCACCGGCTCGTCGCTGAGGTGACCCAGCGTCTCGGTGGAAACCGGAGGCAGCGACATTCTCTTCCAATCTGGGTACTGGAAATGAAATCAACACGGGCGACGCGCCTGTCGACGCGCCGCCCGTGACTCTATGTGACTTGCTCTGCCACGGCGGTCACCCGTGAGTAACGATCTGGTCTCGACCACCGGGCTGCTGTCCTGTGGATCAGCCTTCTGCCGGGACGTCCTTCGCCGGCGGGGCGTCCACCCCGGCCTCCTTGCGCTGCTGCGCGGTGATCGGGGCCGGTGCTGCGGTGAGGGGGTCGAAGCCGGCACCGGACTTCGGGAAGGCGATCACGTCGCGGATCGAGTCCGCGCCGGACAGGATCGCGACGATCCGGTCCATGCCGACCGCGATGCCGCCGTGCGGGGGCGCGCCGAACTTGAAGGCGTCGAGCAGGAAGCCGAACTTCTCCTGGGCCTCGTCCGGGCCGATGCCCATGACCTCGAAGACGCGCTTCTGCACGTCCTCACGGTGGATACGGATCGACCCGCCGCCCAGCTCGGAGCCGTTGCAGACGATGTCGTAGGCGTAGGCCAGCGCCGAGCCCGGGTCGGACTCGAAGGTGTCGAGGAACTCCGGCTTCGGGCTGGTGAACGCGTGGTGCACCGCCGTCCAGGCACCGGCGCCCACGGCGACGTCGCCGCTGGCGACCGCGTCGTCGGCCGGCTCGAAGAGCGGCGCGTCGACGACCCAGGTGAAGGCGAAGGCGTCCTCGTCGATCAGCCCGCAGCGCTGGCCGATCTCCAGGCGCGCGGCACCGAGCAGCGCGCGGCTGCTCTTCGGCGTGCCGGCGGCGAAGAAGATGCAGTCGCCGGGCTGGGCGCCGGTGTGCGCGGCGAGGCCGGCCTTCTCGGTCTCGGAGAGGTTCTTGGCGACCGGGCCGCCGAGCTCGCCCTCGGCGGAGATCGTGACGTAGGCCAGGCCCTTGGCGCCGCGCTGCTTGGCCCACTCCTGCCAGGCGTCGAACTGGCGACGCGGCTGGCTGGCGCCGCCGGGCATGACGACCGCGCCGACGTACGGCGCCTGGAAGACCCGGAAGGTCGTCTCGGCGAAGTACTCGGTGCAGTCGACGAGCTCCTGGCCCATCCGCAGGTCGGGCTTGTCGGAGCCGAAGCGCGCCATCGCGTCGGCGTAGGTGATCCGCGGGATCGGACGAGGGATCTCGTGGCCCTCGAGCGCCCAGATGGCGGCCAGGACCTCCTCCATCAGCGCGATCACGTCGTCCTGGTCCACGAAGCTCATCTCGATGTCGAGCTGGGTGAACTCCGGCTGGCGGTCGGCGCGGAAGTCCTCGTCTCGGTAGCAGCGCGCGATCTGGTAGTAGCGCTCCATGCCGCCGACCATCAGCAGCTGCTTGAACAGCTGGGGGCTCTGCGGCAGGGCGTACCAGCTGCCCGGGTGCAGGCGGGCCGGCACCAGGAAGTCGCGCGCGCCCTCGGGGGTGGAGCGCGTGAGGGTCGGCGTCTCGATCTCGACGAACTCGTGGCGGTCGAGCACGTCGCGCGCGGCCTTGTTGATCTTGCTGCGCAGGCGCAGGATCCGGTTGGGCTCGCTGCGGCGCAGGTCGAGGTAGCGGTACTTCAGGCGGGTCTCCTCCCCCACCTCGCCGCCCTTCGACGTCGCGGCGTCGTCGATCGGGAACGGCAGGGGCGCGGCGGTGCTGAGCACCTCCACGTCGGTGGCGACGACCTCGATCTCGCCGGTGGCCAGGTTGGGGTTCTCGTTGCCGGCCAGGCGGGCGGTGACCTCACCGGTGATCTTGAGGCAGTACTCGTTGCGCAGGCTGTGGGCGATCTCCTCGTCGCGGACGACGACCTGGACGACGCCACTGGCCTCGCGCAGGTCGAGGAACGCCACGCCGCCGTGATCGCGCCGGCGCGCCACCCACCCGGCGAGGGTGACGGTCTGGCCGACGTGCTCGGCGCGCAGGGCGCCGGCGTCATGGGTGCGGATCACGAGAGGGACTCCTTGGTCTGGTGCTGCTGGGTGAGGTGGGTGACGAGCTCGGCGAGCGGTACGGCGACCTGCTCCCCGCTCGCCATGGTCTTGACCTGCGCGACGCCGGCGTCGAGGTCGCGCTCGCCGAGGACCACCACGGCGGGGGCGCCGGAGCGGTCGGCGGACTTCATCGCGCCCTTGAGGCCGCGCTCGCCGAACACCTGGTCGGTGCGCAGGCCCGCGGCGCGCAGTTGGGCGACCAGCGCGGGGGCGGCGGTGCGCCCCGCGGCGCCGAGCGGTACGACGTACACGTCGAGGGCGGAGGCGGGGCCGACCTGGACGCCCTCGGCCTGGCAGGCCAGGAAGGTGCGGTCCAGGCCGAGGCCGAAGCCGATGCCGGACAGCTCCTGGCCGCCGAGGTCGGCCATCAGGCCGTCGTAGCGCCCGCCACCGCCGATGCCCGACTGGGCGCCGAGGCCGTCGTGGACGAACTCGAAGGTGGTGCGGGTGTAGTAGTCGAGCCCGCGCACCATCCGCGGGTTCACGACATAGGCGGTGCCGTGCTCGTCGAGCAGGCGGCGCACGGCGGCGAAGTGCTCGGCACAGGCCTCGCAGAGGTGGTCCAGCATCAGCGGGGCGTCCGCGAGCTGGGCGATCACCTCGGGCCGCTTGTCGTCCAGGACGCGCAGCGGGTTGATGCGGGCGCGCTCGCGGGTCGCCTCGTCGAGGTCGAGGCCGTCGAGGAAGGCGACCAGCGCCTCGCGGTACGGCGGGCGGCACTCGCGGCAGCCCAGCGAGGTGAGCTCGAGGCGGTAGCCGGTGAGCCCGAGGGAGCGGTAGCCCTGGTCGGCGATCGTGACCACCTCGGCGTCCAGCGCTGGGTCGTCGGAGCCGATCGCCTCGACGCCGAACTGCTGGAGCTGGCGGTAGCGACCGTGCTGGGGGCGCTCGGCGCGGAAGAACGGGCCGGTGTACCAGAGCTTCACCGGCAGCTGGCCGCGGTCGAGGCGGTGCTCGATCACGCTGCGCATCACGCCGGCGGTGCCCTCGGGGCGCAGGGTCAGGGAGCGGTCGCCGCGGTCGGTGAAGGTGTACATCTCCTTGGAGACCACGTCGGTGGACTCCCCCACCCCGCGCACGTACAGCGCGGTGTCCTCGAAGATCGGGAGCTCGATGTAGCCGTAGCCGGCCAGCACCGCGGGGCGCGCGAGCGCCTCGCGGACGGCCAGCCAGGCGCCCGACTCGGGTGGGAGGTACTCCGGGACGCCCTTGGGCGCCGCGAGGGTGTCGGACATCTTCTTCACAGACCTCGGGTGACTCGGCCCGCGTCGCCACTCTCGAGGAGGTCGCGCAGGTAGGGGTTGGTCGCGCGCTCACGACCGATGGACGTCTGCTCGCCGTGACCGGGCAGCACGACGATGTCGTCGGGCAGGGTCAGCACCTTGTCGGCGAGGCTGCGCAGGATGGTGGGGTGGTCGCCGCCGGGCAGGTCGGTGCGACCGATGGAGCCCGCGAAGAGCAGGTCCCCCGAGAACATCACCTCGGAGATCTCCGGCTGCGCGTCGTACGGCGTACGGAAGGTGACCGAGCCCTGGGTGTGCCCCGGGGTGTGGTCGACGACGAAGCGCAGGCCGGCGAGCTCGAGCTCCTGGCCGTCGCCGAGCTCGCGTACGTCGTCGGGCTCGGCCCACTCGTGCTTCGCGCCCAGCAGCATCTGGGTGGTCTCGCGCGACATGCCGGCCATCGGGTCGGTCAGCAGGTGCCGGTCGGCCGGGTGGATCCACGCGGTCGCGTCGTAGGTGCCGGCGACCGGCGCGACGCACCACATGTGGTCGACGTGGCCGTGGGTGACGAGCACGGCGACCGGCTTGAGCCGATGCTCGCGGACCACCTCCGCCACGCCGGCGGCGGCGTCCTTGCCCGGGTCGATGACCACGCACTCGGTGCCGGGACCGGTGGCGGCGACATAGCAGTTCGTGCCCCACGGACCCGCGGGGAAGCCGGCGATCAACACTCCGCCACACTATCGAGGCGGGCCCATCTGCGCCTCATCGGCTGCACGCCGCGGACCGAGGGCCCCCGCCGGACGGCTGTGACGACTAGCATGGCGCCTGCGTGTCCGACACCAGCGAAGAGGAACACCAGTGACGAGCCATGAGTGGGGCCGGGTCGACGACGACGGCACCGTCTACGTCAGGACCGCCGACGGCGAGCGATCGGTCGGTCAGTACCCCGAGGGCACCCCGGAGGAGGCCCTGGCGTTCTTCACCGAGCGCTACGCAGCGCTCGCCTTCGAGGTCGAGCTCCTGGAGAAGCGCGTGCAGTCCGGCGTGCTGTCCCCCGAGGAGGCCGTCGAGTCGGTGAAGACCGTGCGAGCGCAGGTCAGCGACGCCAACGCGGTCGGCGACCTCGCCGCCCTCGGTGCGCGTCTCGACGCGCTCCGACCGGTCATCGCCGCTCAGCGCGAGGCCCGCCGCAAGGAGAAGGCCCAGCGCACCGCCGAGACCCGGGCGGCCAAGGAGAACGTCGTCGCCGAGGCCGAGCGCCTCGCCGAGGGCACCGACTGGCGCAACGGCGCGAACCGGCTGCGCGACCTGCTCGCCGAGTGGAAGGCGCTGCCGCGCATCGACCGCAGCTCCGACGACGCCCTGTGGCGCCGGTTCTCCACCGCGCGCACGGCGTACACCCGCCGGCGCAAGGCGCACTTCGCGGAGCAGAACGAGAAGCGCGAGAGCGCACGCGCCATCAAGGAGCGCCTCGTCGTGGAGGCCGAGGCGGTGCAGGACTCCACCGACTGGGGTCTCACCGCCGGCCGCTACCGCGACCTGATGCGCGACTGGAAGGCCGCCGGTCCCGCCCCGAAGGACGTCGACGACGCCCTGTGGAAGCGGTTCCGTGCCGCGCAGGACCACTTCTTCGGGGCCCGGGACGCCGCGAACGCCGCGCTCGACGAGGAGTTCGCCGCCAACGCCGTGGTCAAGGAGGAGATCCTGGTCGAGGCCGAGGCGCTGCTGCCGATCGAGGACCTGGACGCCGCGAAGCGTGCCTTCCGCGACCTCGCCGACCGCTGGGACGCCGCCGGCAAGGTGCCGCGCGACCGGATGAAGGACCTCGAGGGTCGCTTCCGCAAGGTCGAGCAGGCGCTGCGCGCGGTCGAGGACGAGCAGTGGCGTCGCTCCGACCCGGAGAAGTCCGCGCGTGCCGAGGACCTCGTCGCCAAGCTCGAGGCCGCCATCGCCCAGGTCGAGGCCGAGCTGGACAAGGCCCGCAGCGCCGGGCAGGAGAAGAAGGTCCGCGAGCTCGAGGAGAACCTCGTCTCGCGCCAGTCCTTCCTGGAGATGGCCCGGCGCGCCAGCGCCGACTACTCCGGCTGACCCCGCGTTCGACGAAGAACCCCCGACCCTGAGGGTCGGGGGTTCTTTCGTTGAGTCGAGGGTTCTGACGGTCGAGTCGAGAGTTCTGACCACTCGAGTCGAGGGCGAGGTCAACCGGTGTTAGCAACGGTCAGGCTGCTGGCCGGTTGGCCAGCAGCTGGTCCAGCGCTTGGGCTGGGGTCCGCATGTCGAGGGTAGGACGTGGTCGTGCGTTGAGGCTCGCGGCGACC